>NZ_JH414512.1 GCF_000238075.1 Oribacterium asaccharolyticum ACB7 | reverse complement strand
TTCCAAAAGAGGAAGCTGCCGAAGGCAGGACTGATGACTGGGGTGAAGTCGTAACAAGGTAGCCGTATCGGAAGGTGCGGCTGGATCACCTCCTTTCTAAGGATAAAGTAGGGGTTTGTGTGTTATTCGATTTTTGATTATAGAGGTGAATTCGAAGAGTTTACTTTTCGAAGAAAAGTTTTCAACGGCCATACGATGCCGGAGAAAACCATATAAAGGTAAGATCCAGATGAATTTTTCACAGACTGGTAGAGGTTATTTAATCGGACTTCATGTTCGGTAAGGAAACCTCACATGAACTTTCCTGCGGAAAGCAACTTTCTACAAAAGTTGGTCAGATTAGTCGAATTTTTCTGAAGAAAAATTCTCCTTGGAACCATAGCTCAGCTGGTTAGAGCGCACGCCTGATAAGCGTGAGGTCGGTGGTTCGAGTCCACTTGGTTCCACTTCTGGTGTTGATGCGCTTAGGGGAAACACCCGTTTCCATCCCGAACACGACGGTTAAGACTTAAGCGGCCGAAAATACTTTGCTGGTAACGGCACGGGAAGATAGGTGGATGCCAGATTTTGGGGATATAGCTCAGTTGGGAGAGCACCTGCCTTGCAAGCAGGGGGTCAGGGGTTCGAATCCCCTTATCTCCATTGTGGAAGAAATTCCA
>NZ_JH414511.1 GCF_000238075.1 Oribacterium asaccharolyticum ACB7 | reverse complement strand
TTAGATGTTTCAGTTCAGCGGGTTCCCTCCGTACAGTTATGTATTGGCTGTACGGTACTAGAGGTCTTCTCTAGTGGGTTTCCCCATTCAGATATCTGCGGATCAACTCGTATTTGCCAATCCCCGCAGCTTTTCGCAGCTTATCACGTCTTTCTTCGGCTCTCAGTGCCTAGGCATTCACCCTATGCTCTTATTGCTTAACCAATTCTCCACTTGATCGCTCAAGTGTCGAGATACTAGCGTGTATCTCTTTTCTGATTGTGAAGAAGATTTCTCTTCTTACTCTCGATTGTTTGTACAAGTTTTACCTTGTACCCTCGGATGTCTTACTCTATTTACTAGAATAATTATTTCTTTCGGATATTCACTTATCAATGTACATCGCAGCTTTCACTGCGAATGGAGATAAAGGGATTCGAACCCTTGACCCCCTGCTTGCAAGGCAGGTGCTCTCCCAACTGAGCTATACCCCCAAAGCTTTCGCTTTTGATTTTCAAAAAAATGTTTGGCACCCACCTATCTTCCCGTGCCGTTACCAGCAAAGTATTTTCGGCCGCTTAAGTCTTAACCGTCGTGTTCGGGATGGGAACGGGTGTTTCCCCTAAACGCATCAGCACCAAACAAAATTTAACATATTTAATTTTTACCTTTCAAGGGTTTTCTCCGGCATCGGATAGCCGTCGAAAACTTTTCTTCGAAAAGCAAACTCTTCGAATTTACCTTGTACACACCAAGTTTTCTTTATGAAAACTCGGCGTTTCAAAAATCGAATAACACACAAACCCCTACTTTATCCTTAGAAAGGAGGTGATCCAGCCGCACCTTCCGATACGGCTACCTTGTTAC
>NZ_JH414510.1 GCF_000238075.1 Oribacterium asaccharolyticum ACB7 | reverse complement strand
ATGGAGTAAACTTACTGTCAGTTAACGAGCTTCAAAAATACACCTTGATATAGGTCCTCAACTTTTCAATTATCTTATTATCATTTTTATGTCATGTCAAAATTTTATAATAAACGGAGGTGGTTCCGTATGGAGAAAGTCTTCTTAACCGTTTCTCCCGGAATTGATGCATGGAGCCCATCTATATATTTCTTTGACGCATCATAGTGCTCTTTTAACACATCTCTAAGTCTTATTTCCTTTACACTTATCCCTTCTGTTCCGGTCGCTTCCAGCTTTCTTTCTTCTCGACCTATCCGCACCAACTGAAGAAGCTTCTCTCTTCCATAGTTTCTCTCATAACACCTTAGCTTACTCATCTTGTCAGCACCCTTTTGGCTCCATGATAGAGGTCTTGAACTTAAGCGGTCAGATAACACATGACTTACATGACTCTCTGCACTACAGCCTTGTACAAGCTTGTTTCTTAGTGTTCTTCTGATAGCCGCCCAATTCTCTAACACATACGTCCGCAAACTTTCTATTCTCTCCGCATTTCTCCCTGATGCCGCCATACAATCTATATATTTTGAGAATGAAGCCTTAGTGGAATGCTTAGAGTATAATAAATGCCATAATTCTTCTTTAGCGATATCCTTTTCATCTAACATCTGCGCTGCAGCCTGATTAATATATTTCATCAAGTGAAATTTATCTGCACAAAAGACTGCCTTTTCAATGAACTCCGTCCCATTCTTTATCCACTGGGCTCCGTCACCACTAATAAATACTTTCTTTAAGTTCTCTTTATCATATGTCTTTTCAATGTAGTCAGAAACCTTAGCCCAAAGGCATGCATTTCCTTCTTTTCCAGGATAAAGGCCGGCAAAATAAAAGCTATTTTTGAGTTCTTTTCTTCCTTTACAGCCGGATTCAAACTTTCCTTCGTGCACATAAATCAGCTTAGAAATAAAGCTCTTATTATCCTTGGACTCCTTGCCATGCTGTTCTGCAATGTGGTCTTCATCTGCCTCAATAAAAAGATACTCCACTTGCTTCTTGCCGGAAAGACCCTCAAGTGTAACACTATCTGTTAGACCATGTATTTTATTCATCACTGTGGTCTTGCTAATTCTTTGCTTGGATGGCAGTACATTTGTCGCCTCACGATAGCTTGTTTTTAATGCCTCCGTGAGTAGCATTACCTCAGCTTCTTCACTAAACCGCTCATGAGAATCCAACCCTATAAGTTCTTCCAGCAAGTATGAGTGACCTCCTTGCTCTGCTTTCCTCTTGAAATACGTACAATCAAACACCACATCTCCAACAGAGGTAATCAGCGTCCGCTTATCGACCCTCTGAATGTTAAAACGCTCTTTTCTGGCTCCGCAATCACTAAGCATTGAGTTCATTCTTGAAAGAACTTCACCCAAGAAAGAAGCAGAAAAAGCCTCTGTAGAGCTTTTCACAGACCTCTCCAGAGAACTAAAGTCCTTAGGATTTTCAAAAAATTTGTTCTCTGCATCAAGTAAACCTTTTACCAAAACCTCTAATAGTGCTACAATATCCATGAGAGTAGTCTCCTTTGCATAGTTTTTTAGTCGAAACCATTGTATCAAAGGATTAATGATTACTCTCTTTTTATTTCTTTATCAACTGACAAAATCTTT
>NZ_JH414509.1 GCF_000238075.1 Oribacterium asaccharolyticum ACB7 | reverse complement strand
AGGGGGAATTTAATCCCCCTCTCACACCACCAGTACGTGCCGTTCGGCATACGGCGGTTCAACATAACTTCAAGGCATGACGCTTATTATAATATTCGAGACAACTTATTAGTCCTGCTTTCGCAAGCACTTCCTCAGAGATTGCTCTTACAACACACGTCTTCGTGACAACCCATTGGTAGCGGTCACCACAGTATGAGGTTAGCCTCGCAAGGTCCTTGCCTATTCCCAGTTTCTGCAAGCCCCACTGTCGCTTCTTTGGTACTTTCCACCGCTTCCAAATAATAACCCGAAGCCTTGTCCGTAAATGTGCGTCAATCGCTGTCATCGCTGTTTTCATGGAGCCAAGGGCATAATAGTTAATCCATCCTCTTGTTACCTGATTGATTTTCTCTATCTTCTCCCTTACTTTTCCAGGCGTTTTCCTACAGGTCAGTTCTTTTAGCCTGCGCTTTATTTTTACAATCGAGTCTTGGTGCGCTCTACATTTCCATTCTTTTGTCTTGCTGTCCTTGTAAAAACCGAAGCCAAGATATTTCAGCTCTAATGGTCTTGTGATGTGAGTTTTGGTCATGTTGACCTTTAGCCCAAGTTTTCTCTGTATCCAATCCGATACCGTCCGCATGACTCTTTTTGCACTCGTTTCGCTCTTGACCGCAATAACGCAGTCATCAGCATATCTCGTAAATCGTAGTCCTCTTGCTTCAAGTTCTTTGTCCAGTTCATTCAGCATGATATTTGATAGTAACGGTGACAGATTCCCTCCTTGTGGTGTTCCGAGTCTTGTTTCTTCGTAGCCTTGTGGTGTCATCACTCCTGCTTTCAGGTATTTGCGGATAAGCGACTCCGTATCTCCGTCATTTATGATGACGTGAACGAGACTCATTAGCCTGTCCTGCGGTACATTGTCGAAAAATTTCTCTAGGTCGATATCTACTATCCACTCGTAGCCCTCATTCAGATAGATAAGCAGCTGCCTGATTGCCATTTCGCAGCTACGATTCGGTCTGAAGCCATAGCTCCATTCCGAGAATAACGGCTCACACATCGGGTTTATCACCTGCACGATACCTTGCTGAATTACCCTGTCCATTACGGTCGGTATACCGAGTTTCCTCACTCCTCCGTTTTGCTTGGGTATCTCTACCCTCCTAACCGGTTGTGGCTTGTATTGTCTCTGCCTGATTTGCTCCCCGATACTTCTCCAATGCTCTTTGATATAATCTCCAAGTTCTTCAACTGTCACTCCGTCCACACCGCCTGCACCTTTGTTGGCGCAGACCCTTTTGTAGGCGGTGTTCATGTTTTCTTTTGACAGTATCTTTTCCAACAGTTCCGACATTGCCTTGTGTGCGTTCTCCTTTCCGTTCCCATGAATAAGCCTTATGTTATGCGGTATCTGCTCAATTACGTTTCGCACTTTCCGCTGTCAGGTATTTCATGGGGCATACATTTGATTACACAGTTACCTTGTTCAGCCCTTCGGTATCATCCATTTCAGAATCATACCTACTACGGCTTCTGCTGACTTCTCACAGTTCGTTGTTGCTACGGCGAGTTTCCTCGTCTGTGAGACCTCACGGGATAAGCCTGCCAGTCTTTCCTCGTCTACCTGCCTGATTTACGCCTACGGGTTACGGTTGCCTTTTGGACTTTGCTGCTTTTAGCCAGCTCATCCGCCGTAAACGCCTTAATATCAGGTTTCTGTTCGTCAGGCTACGATTTCGCTATCCCTTCTTCTCGCCTACACCTCGCGATGTAAACCTTGGGAGTCGCTATGGGGTTCGTCGGCAACTACGCCCCTTGTGGACTTGCACCACAGATTGACGGCATGCCCGTCATACT
>NZ_JH414508.1:1876-4376 GCF_000238075.1 Oribacterium asaccharolyticum ACB7 | reverse complement strand
CCAGCACCGGGCAGGCGTCAGCCCATATACTTTACCTTACGGTTTCGCATAGACCTGTGTTTTTGCTAAACAGTTGCTTGAGCCTTTTCTCTGCGGCCCAGTTGCCTGGGCACCCCTTCTCCCGAAGTTACGGGGTCATTTTGCCGAGTTCCTTAACAATGCTTCTCCCGCCGGCCTTAGGATTCTCTCCTCATCTACCTGTGTCGGTTTGCGGTACGGGCTTACTAAACACTATAGCGGCTTTTCTCGCCACAGAGTAAGAGCTTCTCTACTTTATTTCGATCCGCATCAGGTCTTCAGATTGTGCAGCGGTTTTTCCTACTACACTCCTACCTCCCTTGCACCGGTCTTCTCATTCCCGGCTCTCTCTTTCTCCATGTGTCCCCACATTTCTGATTTAGTAAGGTACTGGAATCTACACCAGTTGTCCATCGACTACGCGTCTCCGCCTCGCCTTAGGCCCCGACTTACCCAGGGCAGATCAGCTTTACCCTGGAAACCTTAGATATTCGGCCTGGAGGATTCTCACCTCCATCTCGCTACTCATTCCGGCATTCTCTCTTCAAAACAATCCACGGCTCCTTTCGGTACCGCTTCATCTCGTTTTCAATGCTCCTCTACCGATGTATAAATACATCCCTAAGCTTCGGTGTCATGTTTTAGCCCCGTTAATTTTCGGCGCAGGACCTCTCGACTAGTGAGCTATTACGCACTCTTTGAATGTGTGGCTGCTTCTAAGCCAACATCCTAGTTGTCTATGAAATCCCACATCCTTTACCACTTAACATGTACTTTGGGACCTTAGCTGTAGATCTGGGCTGTTTCCCTTTTGACTACGGAATTTATATCCCGCAGTCTGACTCCCGCTTATATCTTACCGCCATTCGGAGTTTGATATCTCTTGGTAGACTTTGACGCCCCCTCAAGAATTCAGTGCTCTACCTGCGAAAGACTTACAGCGAGGCTAGCCCTAAAGCTATTTCGAGGAGAACCAGCTATCTCCGGGTTCGATTGGAATTTCTCCGCTATCCACACCTCATCGCCACCCTTTTCAACGGATGTGCGTTCGGACCTCCACCAAATTTTACTTTAGCTTCATCCTGGACATGGATAGGTCACCCGGTTTCGGGTCTATATCTACTGACTTAACGCCCTTTTCAGACTTGCTCTCGCTTCGGCTCCGGACCTAAAGTCCTTAACCTTGCCAGTAACTATAACTCGCCGGACCGTTCTACAAAAAGTACGCGGTTCAGCTTGCGCTGTTCCACAGTTTGTAAACACAGGGTTTCAGGTTCTCTTTCACTCCCCTCCCGGGGTCCTTTTCACCTTTCCTTCACAGTACTAATCGCTATCGGTCACTGAGTAGTATTTAGCCTTGGGGGGTGGTCCCCCCGTCTTCCTGCCAGGTTCCACGTGTCTGACAGTACTCTGGATACTGCTTGATCCTTTACGCTTCGTGTAAGGGGCTTTCACCCTCTATGGCGCCTATTTCCATCGGCTTCCACTCACTTACAGATCTTTATGCAGTCCGAACCCCGAAGTGCACGCACCTCGGTTTGGGCTCTTCCGATTTCGCTCGCCACTACTTTCGGAATCACGGTTGTTTTCTCTTCCTCCGCCTACTTAGATGTTTCAGTTCAGCGGGTTCCCTCCGTACAGTTATGTATTGGCTGTACGGTACTAGAGGTCTTCTCTAGTGGGTTTCCCCATTCAGATATCTGCGGATCAACTCGTATTTGCCAATCCCCGCAGCTTTTCGCAGCTTATCACGTCTTTCTTCGGCTCTCAGTGCCTAGGCATTCACCCTATGCTCTTATTGCTTAACCAATTCTCCACTTGACCAAGTGTCGAGATACTAGCGTGTATCTCTTTTCTGATTGTGAAGAAGATTTCTCTTCTTACTCTCGATTGTTTGTACAAGTTTTACCTTGTACCCTCGGATGTCTTACTCTATTTACTAGAATAATTATTTCTTTCTGATATGTAGTTTTCAAGGTACGATGCTTACTTTCGTAAGCAGTACAATGGGAAGTCATGAACCTCCTGTGCTCTTTGCAACATTGTATTTCATTCTTTTTTGTTTTTAAAAAAATGTTTGGCACCCACCTATCTTCCCGTGCCGTTACCAGCAAAGTATTTTCGGCCGCTTAAGTCTTAACCGTCGTGTTCGGGATGGGAACGGGTGTTTCCCCTAAACGCATCAGCACCAAACAGATGAACAAATTTTTACCTTATTACCAAAAATCGAATAACACACAAACCCCTACTTTATCCTTAGAAAGGAGGTGATCCAGCCGCACCTTCCGATACGGCTACCTTGTTACGACTTCACCCCAGTCATCAGTCCTGCCTTCGGCAGCTCCCTCTCTTGGGACACTGACTTCGGGCATTACCAACTCCCATGGTGTGACGGGCGGTGTGTACAAGACCCGGGAACGTATTCACCGCAGCATGCTGATCTGCGATTACTAGCGATTCCAGCTTCGTGTAGTCGGGTTGC
>NZ_JH414507.1 GCF_000238075.1 Oribacterium asaccharolyticum ACB7 | reverse complement strand
GTCATTATCTTCCCTGCTGATAGAGCTTTACATACCGAAATACTTCTTCACTCACGCGGCGTCGCTGCATCAGGGTTTCCCCCATTGTGCAATATTCCCCACTGCTGCCTCCCGTAGGAGTTTGGGCCGTGTCTCAGTCCCAATGTGGCCGGTCATCCTCTCAGATCGGCTACTGATCGTTGCTTTGGTAGGCTTTTACCCTGCCAACTGGCTAATCAGACGCGGGTCCATCTTATGGCGATAAATCTTTTCACACTCTGCCATGCGGCAATGTGTGCTTATGCGGTATTAGCAGTGATTTCTCTCTGTTATCCCCCTCCATAAGGCAGGTTACCCACGTGTTACTCACCCGTCCGCCACTAGATAACGTATCTTCCGGCCGAAGCTTTCCAATACGCATCTCGTTCGACTTGCATGTGTTAGGCACGCCGCCAGCGTTCATCCTGAGCCAGGATCGAACTCTCATAATAAGTTAAGAGATTGCTCTCTTTAAGTTCTTTCTCCAGTCAAAACTTAGCTTAGCTTTTGTTTTTCCTTGTTTTACTTTTTTGGTTTATTAAACCGTTCGTGTAAGTTTCGTTTGAAACATTACTGAAAATTCTTTAGAATCTTCAGGGTCTGTGTATTATTCGATCTTTGATTTTCAAGGTACTGTTCCTGTCCTTTTCAGGACAGCCATGCTATTATAACAAAGAGAGTTTCTTTGTCAAGCATTTTTTTCGGTTTCCCGAAAACGGAGTAAGAGGGATTTGAACCCTCGCGCCGGTTTCCCGACCTACACCCTTAGCAGGGGCGCCTCTTCGGCCTCTTGAGTATTACTCCTTTTATCCCTGCCAAAAGGGATTCACCTAGAAAGGTGCTTTATTAGAGTATCAAATTCAGATTTTTATGTCAAGGAATTTTTAGGAGTTTTCTTCCGGACTTTCTCCCTCTTTTTGATTTTCTTCTACTGCCCTCAAATCCGTGTTTTCTGAAGCAGCTCCTTCTTCTGAATCTTCCTCATTTTCCGTCTCTCTCACTTTGGCAACGGAAGCAATTACGGTATCGGTATCTTTGTCAATATCCATCAGCTTTACGCCGGAAGTATTTCTTCCTAAAATGCTCACTTTATCGAGATTGATTCGAATCATGATTCCTTCCGTAGTAATAAGAAGAATCTCTCTATCTTTATCGCAGAGCTTAAAGCCTACGATATCTCCGGTCTTCTCCGTAATCTTATAGCAACGGATACCCTTTCCGCCGCGAGCCTGCGCTTTAAAGCAACTCTTGTCCGTCAGCTTTCCGTAACCCTTTTCGGAAACGAGAAGGAAATGCTCTCCCTGGGAAGCTTCCTGCATACCAATGACTTCATCGCCAGCATTTAAGCGGATACCGCGTACACCCATAGAGGATCGTCCGGTTGCACGAACATCCTTCTCATTGAATTCAATCGCCATACCTTTCTTGGTAACCAGGAAGATTTCTTCATCCTCGGAAAGAAGCTTTGCTTCAATCAGCTGGTCTCCCTCATTTAGAGTAATGGCAATCATGCCATTCTTCCGCACATTGGCAAACTGGGAAAGTTCCGTTTTCTTAATAATTCCCTTCTTCGTTGTGAGAATGAGGTATTTTTCCTCGTTGGTATCTCTTAAGCAAAGCGTCGCCGTAACTTTTTCATTTTCCTGTAAGGAGAGGAGGTTTACCAGTGCCGTTCCTCTTGCCGTTCTGCTTGCCTCCGGAATCTCATATCCCTTAATACGGAAGATTCTTCCTTGGTTTGTAAAGAACATGACATAGTGGTGGTTCGTCGTCATAAAGAGGTCTTCGATATAGTCATTCTCTATTGTCTGCATCCCCTTTATGCCTTTTCCGCCTCTATTTTGCTGATGGAAATGCTCCGGTGACATCCTCTTAATATATCCGAGACTGGTAGATGTAATCACCACATCATCGTCCGAGATAAAGTCTTCCGCCTGGAAATCTTTATCAAAACTAAACTGTGTCTTTCGATCATCACCATACTTCTCTGCAATGGCATCCAGCTCTTCCTGAATTACGGAAAGCAGCTTGTTTTCATTTCCTAAAATCTCTTTATAGTAAGCAATCTTTGCCAGAAGATCGTTGTACTCATTCTCCAGCCTTTCTCTTTCCAAACCGGTAAGAGCACGGAGACGCATATCCACAATCGCCTGCGCCTGCACATCGGAAAAGCCGAACCGGCTGATTAAGTTCAGCTTTGCCTCTTCTACATTTTTTGCAGCACGGATAATAGCAACTATTTCATCAATATGATCGAGTGCTTTGAGAAGTCCTTCCAAAATATGTGCTCTATCTTCACACTTTTGAAGGTCATACTCGGTTCTTCTTCTGACAACATTGACCTGGTGTCCTAAGAACTCTTCCAAAATCTGTAGTAAATTGAGAATCCTCGGCTCTCCGTTTACGATACAGAGCATAATCACACCGAAGGTTTCCTGCAGCTGAGTATGCTTATAGAGCTGATTTAAAATAACCTGCGGATTCGCGTCTTTTCTTAACTCAATATTGATTTTGGCATTGGAATTTTTTCCTGCCGCATCATGAATATAAGTGATGCCGTCAATTTTCTTATCTTTTACAAGATCTGCAATCTTTTCAATAACACGGGAACGGTAAACAAGGTAGGGAAGCTCTTTTACAATGATTCTGTGCTTTCCGTTTGGCATGGTCTCAATTTCACAAACGGCACGCATCTTCACCTTTCCTCTTCCGGTTCGGTATGCTTCTTCCACATCTCTTTTTCCGAGAATCGTAGCTCCTGTCGGAAAATCCGGTCCCTTAACAATGGGAAGAAGCTCATCAATTTCCGTCTTTCTTCCCGCAATGCGATTCTCAATGATTTTATCTACACCGGCAATCACTTCTCTTAGATTATGAGGTGGAATATTGGTGGACATGCCTACTGCAATTCCGGTTGCGCCGTTTACGAGAAGATTCGGAAAACGCGCAGGAAGCACGGTCGGCTCATCATATTCGTTGGAGAAGTTCGGCATAAAGTCAACCGTATTCTTATTAATGCCCGACAACATTTCCGCTGCCATCTTGGACATCTTTGCCTCGGTATAACGCATTGCGGCGGGACTGTCTCCATCTTCCGAACCGAAATTTCCCTGCTTATCGATTAAAACATAGCGCATGGACCAGGGCTGTCCCATATATACTAAGGATCCATAAATAGAAGAGTCTCCGTGCGGGTGATATTTACCCATGGTCTCTCCTACGATGGTTGCACATTTCTTGGTTTTCTTATCCGGCGTAACTCCAAGGCTTTGCAGAGCATAGAGCACTCTTCTTTGTACCGGTTTCAGACCGTCTCTCACATCCGGAATCGCTCTGGATACGATAACGCTCATGGCATAATCGATGTAGGAATTTTCCATCGTCTTTTTCAGATCAACTTCCTGCACCTTATCGAAAATATTCGGCTCCAAAATCTACCTCCTATACATCCAGATTCTTTACATAGCGGGCGTTTTTCTCAATGAACTCTCTTCTGGGTTCTACCTGATCTCCCATCAAAGTAGTAAAGGTAATATCGAGCTCCGCCTTGTCGTCTTCTTCCATGTTGACACGAAGAAGGGTTCTGGTTTCCGGATCCATGGTGGTCTCCGCAAGCTCTTCCGTATCCATTTCTCCCAAACCTTTGAATCGGGATACATCGGCACCTTCCGCACCAATTTCCTTCAATATATTCTGATACTCCTCATCAGAATAAGCATAGTAATGCTTTTTATTCTTGGTGATATTAAAGAGTGGCGGCTGTGCCAGATAGACATGGCCCTCTTTAATAAGATCCGGCATAAAATTATAAATAAAGGTCAGCATTAAGGTGGAAATATGTGCTCCGTCCACATCGGCATCGGTCATAATGATAATCTTATGATAACGAAGCTTTGACAAATCAAAGTCCTCGTTGATTCCCGTTCCGAAGGCGGTAATCATACCTTTTATTTCCTCGTTGGCATAAATCCGATCCAGTCTTGCCTTCTGCACATTCAGAACCTTTCCGCGAAGGGGAAGTACTGCCTGTGTTTCCGGATTTCTTCCTTCCTTTGCAGGTCCCAGTGCGGAGTCTCCCTCAACGATAAAGATTTCACAGCGCTCAGCATCCTTACTGCTGCAATCGGCAAGCTTTCCGGGAAGTCCCACACCGTCCAGTGCCGACTTTCGTCTTGTTAAATCTCTTGCTTTTCTTGCCGCGGCTCTCGCTCTTTGCGCCATAATGGATTTTTCACACATGACTCTGGCCACAGCCGGGTTTTGCTCCAGGAAGTAAGTCAACTGCTCCGAAACAATACCCTGTACGGCAACCTGCGCTTCGGAAGTACCGAGCTTTTGCTTGGTCTGTCCTTCAAACTGCGGATCTTCAATTTTTACGGAAATAATACAGGTTAAGCCCTCGCGGATATCCTCTCCGGAAAGATTCGGCTCACTGTCCTTTAAAAGCTTATTTTGTCTTGCATAATCATTAAATGTCTTTGTTAAGGCATTTTTAAAACCGGTGAGATGGGTTCCGCCTTCCGGAGTATTGATGTTGTTTACGAAGGTATAAATATTTTCCGTATAGGAATCATTGTGCTGCATCGCTACTTCGACAAGAATATGCTCCTTTTCCCCTTCACAATAAATAACATCCGGATAAAGTGCTTCTTTTCCCTTGTTTAAGTATGTTACGAACTCTTTGATTCCTCCCTCATAGTGGAAGGTCATTTCTCTAGTCTCTTCTTCTCTTTCATCCACAAGTTTGATGCGAAGATTCTTGGTGAGAAAAGCAGTTTCTCTTAAACGCACCTTTAAGGTATCAAAATCATAAATACTCTCTTCAAAGATTTCGGAATCAGGTAAGAAATGAACCTTGGTTCCATGCTCTTCTTCCGTACAAGTTCCGATACACTCAATTTCTTTTATTACCTTTCCTTTGGAGAAGGACATCGTATAGATTTTTCCGTCTTTACAAACCGTAACATCCAGAAAACTGGACAATGCATTCACAACACTGGCTCCCACACCGTGCAGGCCGCCGGAAACCTTATAGCCGGATCCGCCGAATTTTCCGCCGGCATGGAGTACGGTAAATACAACTTCAAGTGCCGACTTTCCGGCTTTCTTCTGGATATCTACCGGAATTCCTCTACCGTCATCCTCTACGGTAATGGAATTGTCCTTATGAATGGTGACGGTAATATTGTCGCAAAAACCGGCCAGAGCCTCATCTACGGAATTATCCACTATCTCATAAACAAGGTGATGCAGGCCGCGAACAGAAGTACTACCGATATACATTCCGGGACGTTTTCTTACCGCTTCCAAACCCTCCAGTATCTGAATCTGATCTGCACCGTATTCCTTCGATGCGTGAAACTGTTCATTCAGATCCTGATCTTCTCTCTCTATTGCCATGAACCCTCCTCTATGGACATTCAATCTTTCCACCTTCCACATAGTAAAGCTTATCTATGGGAAAACGATTTTCTATTAAATCTTCTAATCCGGTACAAGTGATGATGCTTTGTACGTCGGAAATTTCATCCAGTAAAAAATTCTGCCTTTTTTTATCGAGTTCCGAAAAGACATCATCCAAAAGTAAAATAGGATAATCCTCTATCTTTTCCTTTACGAGTTCAATCTCTGCAAGCTTCAGGGAAAGAGCCGCTGTTCTTTTCTGCCCTTGTGAGCCGAATTTTCGAATGTCCTCTCCGTTGATTTGAAAAAGAAGATCATCTCTATGCGGTCCTACCAAACTGATTTTTTGTTTTTTTTCCGTTTCCCTTGCTCTTAAAACAGATTCCAAAAACGCTTCTTCTTTTACATTTTCTTCATAACTAAGAATCAGTTCTTCCCTTCCTCCGCTGATATTTTTATGAATTCGTATCAGCTTTTCCTGCAAACTTTCTATAAATTCTCTTCGTAAACGGATAAGGGCATGACCATATTTTACAAGCTCTTCATCCCAAACGGAAAGACTGTCTTCGAGCTGCGGTTTAAAAGAAATATCTTTTAACAGCTTATTTCTCTGTAATAAAACTCTATTATACCTCGTTAAGTTGTATAAATAAATTTTATTTAATTGACAAAGTTCCAAATCAATAAATCTTCTTCTTTCCCTGGGACCATCCTTAATCAGACTTAAATCCTCCGGAGAAAAAATAACCACATTGGCTAAACCAAAAAGGTCGGAAGCTTTTCTTACCGGAAAACCGTTAATGGCAATTCCCTTTGTCTTATTCTTTTTTACATGAATATCAATACGATTCTTTATTCCTTTTTTTTGAAGAATCATCTTAATATGGGCTTCTTCCTCCGAAAAACGAATCACATCTCTATCCTTACAAAAACGAAAAGACTTGGAACTGGCCGCAAAAAAAATTGCCTCCAGTAAATTGGTTTTTCCCTGCGCATTGTCTCCATAAAAAATATTATTTTTATTTCCTAAAGACAATTTCAGACTTTCATAATTTCTGTAATTTTGTAACTCTATGGACTCAATTATCATTCTACTTGATCCGCATTAAAGTTAACCGGTAAAATCATATAGATATAATTTTCTTCCTTATCCCTGATAAATACCGGAGAACGGGGAATGGTAAAATAGAGGGAAACCTCTTCCTCTTCTATATTCTGTAAAGCATCCATCAGGAAGTTCGGATTAAAACCGATAAGAAGATCCTTTCCTTCTTGCTTAACCGGAATCTCGGCATCCATTCTTCCCAAGTCGGAAATAATCTTTAAAGATAAGCTGTCATCGGCAATCTTTAAGATAAGAGGCTGCTTATCATTATCTCTTGCCATGATTCTTGCTCTATCTATATCTTCCAAAAGCTGTTTCCTGTTAACCATAATTTTCGTTTCATAATCTGTGGAAAGCATTTGTTTTACATGGAAATATTCACCGTCCACAAGCTGTGTCACTACTGTTGTATTTTCATAATGGAAAAGCAGATACTGTCCGGAAAAATACATTTCCACCATATCTTCCAGACCGCCGGTCATAATCTTGGATAAGTCGGATAAAACTTCTTTCGGAACAATGGCACTTTGTTCGCTATAGGAATCCTTCAAAAATGTTTTTCGAATGGATATACGATGTCCGTCCAAAGAAGTAATGGAGAAAAGATTGTCTTTTATTTCAAAATATTCTCCGGCCATCTTCTTATTATTCTCTCCATTAGCGGTAGAGAAAATCGTCTGGTTAATCATATTTCTTAAACTGAATTGAGAGACCGTAATCGCTTCCTGTTTTTCAACAGAAGGTAAGGAAGGAAATTCCTCCGCATTTCTTCCCATAATTTTAAAAACCGACTTTTCACAACGGATGATACAATTTCCGTTTTCTTCCGTTTCAATACAAAGATTATTTCCTTCTGTCTGCGGAAGGCGTTTTACAATCTCTGTAAAAAGCTTTGCTTCCAAGGCAATCTTTCCTGCTTCTTCGATAACACCGGGACAGATGGTCTCTATACCGAATTCGGATTTATTTCCTGTAAGACTGATTTGCCCTTCCGTTGCATCAATTAGAATACATTCCATAATACTCATGGTTGTTTTAGATGCTACCGCACGTCCAACGATTTGTATTGCTGAAACCAGATCATTTTTTTGAAAAAATAATTTCATGCGTTTCCTTTCTTTCTTTTTCTTTTTACCTAGTACTATTAGTAGGCTTTGTGTAAATGTGAAATTGCCGTTTTCCTTTGATTTTAAAAGGCATTTGGCATAAAAATCTATGTTGATAGTCCCGGGATACTATGGGGATTTATCGGGCAATTTTTTTTCTTAAATTCTCTATTGTGGATTGTAATTGTTCGTTTGTTCGTAAATCTGTGGATATTCTGTCACAGCCGTGAATGACGGTAGAATGATCTCTTCCTCCCAGTAATTCTCCAACAGTAACCAGCGGGACATCCGTCATCTCTCTGCAGAGATACATGGCTATTTGTCTGGGATAAGCAATATTTTTCTTCTTTGTGGGAGAAGCTAATTCTGAGCGATTCAGGTTATAGTGTTCCGCTACGATTTCTATAATGACATCGGCTGTAATTTCCCGTCTTTCACTTGGTGTAATATGATCCTTTAAGAGATCTTCCGCCAGAGTTAGTGTAATAGGCTGTTTTACCAAACGTGACTTGGCGACTACCTTAGTAAGTGCTCCTTCCAGTTCTCTTACATTGGACTTGATATTATCCGCAATATACTTGATGACTTCATTGTCAATGTTATAGCCTTCCAATTCTTCCTTCTTTCGGAGAATGGCCATTCGAGTCTCCACATCCGGCATTTGGATGTCTACGATAAGTCCGACTTCAAATCGGGAACGAAGTCTCTCCTCTAAATTATCAATGTCTTTAGGAGGTTTGTCGGAAGCAATGATGATCTGCTTTCGATTATCATAAAGTGCATTGAAAGTATGGAAAAATTCTTCCTGTGTTCCTTCTTTACCAATTAAAAACTGGATATCATCGATGAGAAGAACGTCCAGTTCCCTGTATTTCTTCCGAAATTCGGCGGGAGATATATTATTTTTATTTCGAATACTGTCTACAAATTCATTGATAAAGGTCTCCGAGGTAACATAGCGAATCTTGGCATTTCGATTTTGTTGCAAAATGAAATGGGCAACGGACTGCATAAGGTGTGTTTTTCCAAGTCCTGCACCTCCATAAATATAGAGAGGATTGTATTGTTCACCCGGAAGCTCCGCAACTGCCACGCAGGCAGCATGGGCCAGATCATTGGAAGAACCTACCACAAATGAATCAAAGGTATAGCGGGAATTTAAGTTTGCGTTTTTTAAGGCATCCGAAAAACTCAGTTCTTCTTTTTTGTCTTCTTTATACAAGGAATCCAAGCCGCTTTCGTCAATAAAAAGAATTTCTTTATTGATTTCCGTAACATCGAGGATAGCTATACGAAGAGTCTGCTTGAATCTTTTATTGATAATGTCTAAAAATTGCTTTTTATCTACTAAAACAATAAGCCTGTCCTCGAGGATATCGTAAGGCTTTAAGGGGGCAATCCAAAGGTCGTAGGCAACGTCGGCAATCGTCTCAATTTCCCTGACCATATTCAATATTTCATTCCATTTATTTTTTATGATTTCTAATTCTTTTGTCATACTCCACCCTTTAAGCAATTCGTAAACAGATAGAAGATAAAGCCTATATATTTTACAGCATGGGGGGTTCTTTATCAAGTTGTAAGAATTACACAGTCTTTGTGGATGAAATCAAAATGTTTAATTGTTGAAAAAATTTTATCCACAAATAAACATGCATTTTTTCTGGAATTTTTTAAAATAAATAGTCTTAAAGAATAGTTTATCCACGATATTTTATTAGAATGTGGATAATTAACATAATTGTGGATAAGTGGATAAAAATGTGGATAAAACTGAAATTCATTTTATCTCTCTTTTTTGATGAAACTTTCTATTGACGGGTTCAGTGGCTTTCATTATAATAACTTGCGATGTTTACCCAAAATTAGGAGTTTATTCGGGACCTTCGTAAGGACGAATAATTCCCGGAGAAACGATCGGTGGCCTGAGCCATACACTAAAAAAAGGGGGTGTCCGTATGCATAAGGGAAAAATGACTTTCCAGCCGAAGACCAGACAAAGAGCCAAGGTGCATGGATTTAGAAAAAGAATGTCCACGGCAAATGGTAGAAAGGTTTTGTCTGCCAGAAGAGCTAAGGGTAGAGCAAAATTATCTGCATAAAGTATTGTAGAATAAAGATTTTAAGGCCGCTTTATAAGCGGTCTTTCTTCAACCATGGAGTTATTTTATGAAGCGATTTCCATCTATAAAATCCAATGCAGATTTTCAACGGGGATATAAAAGAGGAAGATCCTTTGCAAATACATGCTTTGTCATGTATGTAGCCGAGAATTCTTTAGATTACAGTCGTTTGGGAGTCTCATGTTCAAAAAAAGTGGGAAATTCCGTCGTAAGACATGGTATTGCGAGAAAGCTTCGTGAAATATTTCGATTACACAAAGAAATTGAGTTGGGTAAAGACATCATCCTCGTGGTAAGACAAAGTGCGAAAGACAAGTCTTACTTTGATTTTGAAAAAGCATATCTGGAATTATGTAGCAGGCATCATATTATTGGCAGGGAAGAATAAAAGCAGAAAACTTTTACTCTTTTAGTATGGAAAGCCGTTTTTAAAATTTTGACTTTTTGTTTATTTATTTTTTAAACACTATATAAATAGGAAGAAAGTCAGTTTTAAACTATGATTATCCTAGAAATGGAGAGAATTATGAAGAAAATTTTTTTGGGAATGATTCGTTTCTATCAAAAATTTTTATCTCCTTTAAAGGGACACGGCTCTTGTAAATACACACCTACTTGCTCTCAATACGCCTATGAGGCAATACAAAAACATGGTTGTGTGAAAGGTTTATGGTTAGCGGTATGGCGGGTTCTTCGATGTAATCCGTTTGCTAAAGGCGGATATGATCCTGTTCCCTAAAGATGGAGGGAGAAAAATTTGAATTATCTAATTTTGTTAACGAAAAATACGTGGAATTTTCCGGTTTTTGGGCCGGTCTGGAATTTTATCGTTAGTTTTCTCGGTATGGTGATGAATGTCATTTACAGCTTTTTAGAGCAAGTGGGCATTCCAAACATCGGTTTAGCAATTATTTTATTTACCTTAGTAACAAGAATTCTATTATTTCCAACTTCCTTAAAGCAACAAAAATCCTCCAGGATGATGCAAATTATGCAACCGGAGATCAAGGCGGTTCAGGAAAAATATAAGAATATGTCTGACCAGGCATCTATGATGGCACAGCAGGCGGAAATGCGGGCTATTTATGAAAAATACGGCACCTCTATGACAGCAGGTTGCCTTCCTTTGGTTCTGCAGATGCCCATCATCTTTGCTCTTTATCGTATCATTATGAATATTCCGGCTTATGTACCGGCTGTGAAGGTGGTATACGAGTCCGTGTCCTCCGCTATCGGTGGAGCGGATGCTGCACAGGCCTTGGTGACATTCGGAGAAAATAACGGGCTTAAATCAATTTTAAAGACTTTACACAACTTAGGTTTGGACGACCCACAAAAATATGACAGCACGGCAGTACATAACTTTGTAATTGACTTTTTATATAAATTAAATCCTGCGCAGTGGGCAAAGCTTCCGGAAGTGTTTCCCAAGGCAAGTTCGGTAATCGAAACAGCTGCCGCAAAATCTGCGGAAATCAACAGCTTTTTGGGATTAAACTTGGCAACAGCACCCTCTGCTTATGGATTTAAGCCAAATATTTATTGGTTAATTCCTATTTTAGCGGGTCTTACACAGTGGGCTTCCACCGTGCTTATGCAGAAGCAGAGCATGCCGCAGACGGCAGAAGGTGACCAATCTGCACAGATGATGAAGAGCATGAATGTCATGATGCCTCTGATGTCCGTATGGTTTTGCTTTTCTTTTGCTTCCGGTATCGGCTTGTACTGGATTGCTTCTTCCTTGTTTATGTTACTTCAGCAGCTCATTTTGAACTGGTACTTCGGAAAGAAGACAAATGAGCAGCTTTTACAGGAAGCTATGGCAAAGGCTAATGAAAAGAGAGCTAAAAGAGGATTACCTCCTATTGATGAAAAAGCAATAGAAAATCGTTTAAAATCCATGCAGGCTAAAGAAGATTCCGAAGAAAAAAATCGTTTGGATCGTATTGCGAAACAAAGTCAGAAAACGAAGGATTCTACAGAATATTACAATAAAAATGCGAAAGAAGGATCTTTGGCCAGCAAGGCGAATATGGTACAGCTGTACAATGAAAAACATGAGAAAAAGTCATAAAGCTTAGGGGGACAAGCTATGGATAAAATCAGAGTATCCGCAAAGACTATGGAAGAAGCCATTACCAAGGCAACTATCCAGTTACAGACCACATCCGATCGAATTTCCTATACTGTGCTTGTGCAGGGAAGCAAAGGAATTCTGGGAATCGGTGCAAAGCCGTGGATTATTGAGGCCTTTGTAAAAGAAGAAGCAGAAATTGCTTTGGAAGAAAAGAAAGAAGCAGCCTCTTTTGTAGAAAAAAAGCAGGTAGAGCTGAAAAAGGAAGAAAAGGCGGAAGAAAAAACCGGAAACCAAGTAAACGCCGAAAATAAAAAAGAAGAGAAGGAAGTTCTTCCCAAAGATAAGAAAGCTACCAAGAAGACAACGGAAGCTTATAAAGGATTCAGTCGTGGCGGTTATGATCCGATTCCCGCTCCGAGAGAGGAAAAGAGGGAAAGAAGAGAAAATAAAGCTTTCTCCGATACAAAGTCTACCGAAGAAGCAGTAGAAAAGAAAGAATTTCATGCTTTGACAGCGGAGGAAATCGCAGAAAACAAGGAAAAGGCGAAGCAGTTCTTAAATTCCATTTTAACAGGGATGGATATGCAGGTTGAATTGGAAATGGATTTCCACGCAGAAAACAATGAACTGTATATCAATATTGTTGGACCGGATATGGGAATTCTTATTGGGAAAAGGGGACAGACTCTGGATTCTTTACAGTATCTTTGCTCCTTGGTCTTAAATAAGGATCATAAGGAAGATTATCTTCGTGTTAAGTTGGATACCGAGGACTACAGGAAGAGAAGAGAGCAGACACTTAGAAGTCTTGCTAAGAATATTGCTTACAAGGTAAAGAAGACGAAGAAGTCCGTGAACCTTGAACCGATGAATCCGTATGAGAGAAGAATCATTCATGCTTCTTTACAAAATGATTCTCAGGTATCTACAAGATCCGAGGGAGATGATCCTTTCCGTCATGTTGTGATTTTCTTTAAGAATGGCGGAAAATTCCGTCAGGATAGAAGATTTAAAAATAAATATCCGAAAGAGAATCGAGCTGAAAAGTAAAATTTGTGTTATCTCGTTTGCTTTAGTAGTTTAAAAGAATCGAAAAATAAAGAAATCCGGATTTTTCAACAGAACAAGAGGTCTCAGGCTTCGCCTTAGCCACTTGTTAAGAATAAAAACCCCTTTTTGAAAGGATAAGCTGTGTATCGCAGAATTATTCTTTTAAAAAGGGGTTTTTAGATTCTCTTTTTATGCAGATTGCAAAGCGGAAAGAATATGAGTAAAATAAAAAGCTTAGGAGGTGAATCTGTGGATACAATCAGTGCCTTAGCTACCGCGCTAGTGGAAAGCGGAATCGGCATCATCCGTTTAAGCGGAGAGGATGCCCTATCCATTGCAGAAAAAATATTGAGAACCAAGAGTGGAAAGCCTTTGGATATTCGAGAAAGTCATCGCATTCGCTATGGCTTTGTTTATGATGAAGAGGAAGCAGTGGATGAGGTTTTGGTATCTACATTTTTAGCACCCAAGTCCTATACGGGGGAAGATGTGGTGGAAATCAATTGCCATGGGGGCGTGCTTCTCATGCAAAAGATTTTTACCTTAACACTGAAACATGGGGCAAGAGCCGCAGAGCCGGGAGAATTTACAAAGAGAGCCTTTTTAAACGGAAGAATTGATTTATCGCAGGCGGAGGCAGTGGCAGACCTGATTGCGTCGAAAACCGAGGCGGGCATTCAAAGTTCCTTAGCTCTGGTACAGGGTGCTCTGGGAGAAAAAATCAAGGAATGCAGGAGTCTTATCTTAGAGGATACGGCCTTTATTGAAGCGGCACTCGATGACCCGGAACACATTTCCCTGGACGGCTTTTCAGAAAAATGTGCTCAGCACACGGAGTATATATTGCAAGAAATAGAGAAACTCCTCCGCTTTCGTGAGGAAGGAAGAATGCTTACGGAAGGCATTCATACCGCAATTGTCGGAAAGCCCAATGCCGGAAAATCCTCTCTCTTAAACGCTCTGGTCGGTGCGGAAAAAGCGATTGTTACAGATATACCGGGTACAACGAGAGACACGGTAGAAGAAAATATTCGTCTGGACGGTCTTTCCCTTCACCTTATGGATACCGCAGGCATTCGAAATACGGAAGATATCGTGGAGGGAATTGGAGTTGAAAAGGCGAAGAAATCTATAGAACACGCAGACTTAATTCTTTTTGTGGTGGATGCCTTAAAGGAATTTGAAAAAGAAGATGAGGAAATCCTTTCTCTTGTACAAGGAAAAAAGACTATTGTTTTACTGAATAAGACAGATCAAAAAACCATCTTAACGAAAAAAGAGCTGGAAGAAAAAACAGGCCTTCCCGTCATCGAGATTTCCGCTAAGCAGTGGACGGGAATAAAGGAGCTTGGAGAAAAAATCCGGGAACTCTTCTTCTCTGGTTCGCTCTCCTTTTCTTCAGAGCTGTTTGTTCATAGTGAAAGACAGAGAGTGGATCTGGAAGAAGCGAAGAGGGCACTCCTTGAAGTGAAAAACGGTCTTAGCTTATCCCTTTCCGAGGACTTCTTAAGCATTGATTTGATGGGTGCCTATATTGCACTGGGCAGAATTTTGGGAGAAGAAGTTTCCGAGGACCTCGTGAACGAGATTTTTGCAAAGTTTTGTATGGGAAAATAACTTGCGAATGCGTTTTTTGCAAAATGAGATACCATACGCTTTGCGCACGATACTTGTTAAGAATTAAGATTTTTAGAATCAGTAAACTTCCTCTAAAAATCTTTGCTTAGATATTTGAAAGGAACAGAATGTCTTTAATCGAAGAAAAATATGATGTGATTGTGGTGGGCGCAGGACATGCCGGAGTGGAAGCGGCACTTGCTTCCGCCAGAATGGGGATGGAAACGCTGATTTTTACCCTGAGTCCCGATGCCATTTCCATGATGGCCTGCAATCCGAATATCGGTGGAAGCTCGAAGGGGCATCTTGTGCGAGAATTGGATGCTCTCGGCGGGGAGATGGGAAAGGTCTGCGACCGTTCCTTTATTCAGTCCAGAATGTTGAATAAGTCGAAGGGACCTGCGGTGCATTCCCTAAGAGCGCAGGCGGATAAGCAACTTTATTCACATAATATGCGTCAGGTTTTGGAAAATCAGGAGCGTGTCCATATTCGGCAGGGAGAAGTCGTATCCATTCTGACGGATGAGGAGAAGAAAGAAGTAAGAGGGGTAGAAAGCAGCACCGGAGCCAAGTATTTGGCTAAAGCGGTTATTATCTGCACGGGTGTCTATTTAAATGCAAGATGTATCTACGGTGAAGTTTCGGAGAAAACCGGCCCGAACGGTTTAAGACGGGCGGAAAAGCTGAGCGACAGTCTTCGGGAGCTGGGCTTTCCTCTCCTTCGCTTTAAAACCGGAACGCCGGCCCGAGTGGATAAAAGAAGTCTCGACTTTTCTCAGATGGAAGTGCAAAAGGGGGATGTTCCTGTAGTGCCCTTTTCTTTCTCAACGGATCCCGCGTCGGTACAGATTGAGCAGGACGACTGCTTCTTAACGTATACGAACGAGGAAGGACATAGTCTTATTCGGGAAAATATTCATCGTGCACCGATGTATAACGGAAGCATTGAGGGAACAGGGCCGAGGTACTGTCCGTCCATAGAAGACAAGGTGATGAAGTTTCCGGAAAAGGATCGTCACCAGATTTTTGTGGAGCCGGAGGGAAGATATACGAATGAAATGTACCTTTCCGGACTTTCCTCTTCTCTTCCGGAGGATGTGCAGATTGCCCTTCTTCATACCATGCCCGGTTTCCAAAAGGCGGAAATGGTTCGCCATGCCTATGCCATAGAGTACGATTGTTTAAATTCTCTGGAATTAAAGAACAATCTGGAGACAAAGCGAATCGCCGGCCTTTTCTTTGCAGGACAAATGAACGGATCCTCCGGCTATGAGGAAGCTGCCGTACAGGGCTTTATGGCCGGAGTGAATGCCGTGAAACGACTAAGAGGAGAAGAAGCCTTTGTGCTGGACCGCTCAGAAGCCTATATCGGCGTTTTAATCGATGATCTGGTCACCAAGGAAAATAAAGAACCGTATCGTATGATGACGAGTCGTGCGGAATATCGTCTCCTGCTCAGGCAGGATAATGCGGATCTTCGCCTTCGGGAAAAAGGTTACCGTCTGGGACTCATTTCCGAAGAGGAGATTCGAAAAACCCGGGAAAAAAGAGAGAGCATTCAGAAAGAAGTGGAAAGGATGGGAAATACCTATGTCGGGGCCAACGAAAAAAACAATGCTGTATTAACGGCTCTCAACTCTTCACCCATTCAATCCGGTGTTTCTCTTCTGGAACTTTGCAAAAGGCCGGAGTGCAGTTATGAGAATTTGGCGGAGCTCGACCCGGAGCGTCCGACACTCTCTCCCTTTATTTGTGAGGAAGTGGAGATTGAAATCAAGTACGAGGGCTATATCAAGAGACAGATTCAGCAGGTGGAGGCCTTTAAGAAGCTGGAGAAAAAGAAGCTTCCGAAGGAAATGGACTATCAGAATATGCAAAACCTGCGCCTTGAGGCAAGACAGAAGCTGGATAAGATTCGCCCCGAAAACATCGGCATGGCATCCCGAATCAGCGGCGTGAGTCCTGCGGATATTTCCGTACTTTTGGTCTATCTGGAAAGGTATAAAAAAGAGTCTTAAAAAATCATAAGAACTTATAAGAAGCTATAAAATACATAAGAACTATGGATATGAAACAATCACGATACATTGGGAAAGAATTCTAGAAGATAAGAAGTTGGGGAGTATTCTATGGCAAGGGATGAGTTTTCTCGTCGCCTTTCTGCTTTATCGAAGCAGCTTGGTGTGGATTTACAGGAAGAACAGCTACAGCAATTTTACTGCTACTATACTTTGCTGGTAGAAAAAAATAAGGTAATGAATCTTACAGCCATTACGGAGGAAGAAGATGTGATTGTAAAGCATTTTATCGATTCCCTCGCAATGGTAAAGCTGAATGTTTCACGTGAAACATTTTCAAAATGGATTGAGGGAAGGCATTGCATGGACGTGGGGACAGGAGCAGGATTTCCCGGTCTTGCCATAAAAATAGCCTTTCCGAGCATTTCCATTTCCTTGAGTGATTCACTGCAAAAGAGAATTCACTTTTTGGAGGAAGTTGTGCGGGAACTGGGACTGAAAGGAGTGGATTTCCACCACGGGAGAGCGGAGGATCTGGGGAAAAAACCGGAACTTCGAGAACAGTATGATCTGGTCTTTTCCCGTGCAGTAGCAAACCTCTCCACCTTAAGTGAGTACGACCTTCCTTTTGTAAAGAAAGGCGGCTACTTTTTGGCCATGAAGTCCAAGGACATTTCGGAGGAGCTGGAGAAGGGAAAGAAGGCTATTCATCTTCTGGGAGGAAAGCTGGAAGAAGTTCTGGAATATACCCTTCCGGAAACGGATATCGGTCGTTCTCTGCTCCTTGTTCAAAAAATAGAAAATACGGCAAAAAAATATCCGAGGAAGGCCGGCGTGCCAAGCAAGGAACCTTTGGGTTAAATTTTCAAGAAAGTTGAAAGGATATTTTTCGAGACTTGCATGCCTGTTACGGATATAGTATAAATGTTTCACGTGAAACATTTTGGAAGGGGAAGGTTCGAAAGTGGCAAGAATTATTACCATTGCAAATCAAAAAGGCGGAGTTGGAAAAACGACTACCGCATTAAATTTAGCGGCTTCCCTGGGAGAAGCCAAGCAGAAGGTCCTGCTTCTCGATTTTGATCCTCAGGGCAATGCGGGAAGCGGATTGGGCGTGAGAGACGCGGAGAAAAGCATTTATGAAGTACTAAGCGGAGAACTTCCCGTAGAGGATATTTTACATACGGAAATCGTGGAAAATGTGGATTTTCTGCCGGGAAATCGAAATCTGGCCGCCATGGATGCGGAGCTTGCCAATGAGGAAAACAAAAATTATCTTTTAAAAGATATTTTGGATAAAATGGCAAAGAACTATGACTATATTTTTATTGACTGCCCTCCGAGCCTGGGAACTTTAACGATTAATGCACTTACTGCATCGGATTCGGTTCTGATCCCGATTCAGTGTGAATATTATGCTTTGGAAGGATTAAGTCAGATGCTGGAGACGATTCAAACAGTGCGGGAAGCTCTCAATGAATCTTTAAGCATAGAAGGAATTCTTTTTACCATGTACGATAGCCGAAACCTGCTTTCACAGGATGTGGTTCGTGCGGTAAAGGAGCATTTTAACGTAAAAATCTTTGACACCATTATTCCTAGAAATGTACGACTCGCCGAAGCGCCGAGCCATGGCCTGCCAATCAATCTCTATGACGGCAGTTCCACAGGAGCGGATGCATACCGTAAGCTTGCAGGGGAAATTCTGGAAAAGGAAGTATAAGGAAAGCACAAAAACAGGATAAAGAAAAATAAAGGAGAAGCTATGGCAAAGCATGGATTAGGGAGAGGTGTAGACAGCCTTTTCGCTGCAAATCCCAATAAAATAGAAAAAAAAGAGGCCGGAGAAGAGGCAAAGCTTCTAAAGCTTTCTCTTATCCAGGCGAACCCTTCTCAGCCCAGAAAGCGCTTCTCCGATGAGGAGTTGAAGGAGCTTTCCGAGAGTATTAAGCAGTTTGGGGTAATTCAACCTCTTCTTGTAAAAAAGCAGGGACCGCTTTATGAGATTATTGCCGGAGAAAGACGATTTCGCGCTGCAAAGCTTGCGGGACTTACGGAAGTTCCCGTTCTTATTCGGGATTATGATGAAAAACGCAGCAAGGAAGTTGCCATCATTGAAAATATTCAAAGAGAGGACTTAAATGCTGTGGAAGAGGCGCTGGCGTATCAGAGCCTGATAACAGAATACGATTTAAGCCAGGAAGAGCTTGCGGAGAGACTGTCCAAGAAGAGAACAACCATTACAAACAGCCTTCGTCTTTTGAAGCTGGAAGAAGAAATCCTAAACTATATCCGTGAGGGGAAACTCAAGGAAGGACACGGAAGAGCCCTTCTTGCCATACCGGAAGGAAAGAAGCGTTTGGAGCTTGCAAAAGAATGTGTGGAGAAGAATCTCTCCGTTCGGGAAGTGGAAAAGCACGGTCAAAATCAGGAAACGCAGAAAAAGAAAGACGGAAGAAAAGCGTTAAGTAAACAATTTACAAGTATTTACAAGGATTTGGAAAGCAGGATGGGAGAGAATCTTGGCACCAAGGTAAAGATTGTTCCTAAAAATGAGAGTAAGGGTAAAGTGGAAATAGAGTATTATTCCAGAGAAGACTTGGAACGCCTCTATGATTTACTGGAGGGAAAGGGTAGAGAATAAATGAGTATTATAAAAGAAATAGGGAGCCATTCTTTTTCGATTATTCTCCTGATTAGTTTGCTTCTTTCTTTGCTTTCCCTTTTTTTTGCAATAAAAGCGGAGGCAAAGTATAAAAAGCTGTATCGCCAATACGATTATTTTATGAGAGGAAAGGATGCAGAAACACTGGAGGATTATTTTGTGGAGCTGCAAAGACATGTGGAGAAGTCGGAAGATCTTCTGGAAGACCAGAGAGAGATGCTGAAAGTGCTTCATAATAACAACAGAGCAGCTTTTCAAAAAATCGGAATCATTCGCTACAATGCTTACAGCGGCTTAGGAGGAAACTTATCTTTTGCCCTTGCGATTTTAAACTATGACAACACGGGGTTTGTGCTCAATTCCGTGCATTCCAATGAAGGAGGATTTCTTTATATCAAAGAAGTGGAAAAAGGAAGTACCACTGTCGAACTCGGTGCAGAAGAAAAGCTTGCTTTGGAAGAGGCACTTGGTTATAGAAAGAAGAAAGAGTGAGGAATAGTCTTTCGTGAATACCGGATTTTACAAGAAGAAAAAGTTTTTGACAAAAAAGAAGCTTAGAATTCTGGCATTGAGCGGCATTTTTCTTGTCGCTCTCCTTTTTTATTTCATTCATGCCTATCGCTCAATGGATAAAAACAGTAGAGTGTATGCCAATATGGGAGAATCAAAACTGCCCTATGTTTATGTTCTAATGGGGGAGAAGAAGATTAATCCGATGCACGGCTATTACCAGGAGATCGAGGGATCGGCTGTGAGAAACAGTATTGCCGTTCTTCCTGCGGACAGAAAGTTGGAACTTTTGGTAGAGCCGAAGAAAAATACAATCAGCTCTGCACACTATAGCATTCGCAGCATGGACGGTACAGATTTACTGGAAAAGGATGGGGAAGCGGAACTTAGCAAAGAAGGAGAAACGCTGAAACTGATCCTTCCGATTCAAAACCTAATTGCGGAAGGAAAAGAATACCAGCTTCGCCTGAGCTTGGAAATGGGAGAAAATACCATTTATTATTACAGCCGGATTTTGCTTGGAAAAGAGAAGATGGCGGAGGAAATGCTTGCTCTTGGAGAAGATTTTACAAGAAAAAGCTTCTCCAAGTCGGAGGCACGATCCTTAAGTACATATCTGGAATCGGATGACACTATGGATGATTCGGACCTTTCCCATGTCAACTTGCATTCTTCCTTTCAGCAAATTACCTGGGGAGACAGCGGGATGATTCTGGACGGAGAACCGGAAATCAGTTTAAGGGAAATCAACGGAATTATGGGGATGGTTCAGCTTCGCTACGCCTCTTCCGCTATAGATGAGAACGGAAATACCCGTCGTTTCTTCAATGAAGACAATTTCGTGATGCGTTATGACAGCCAGAGAATTTATCTGATGGACTTTGATAGAAGAAGTACCGAGATATTTGATACACAGAAATTCCGCCTGGGAGAAAAAAATATTTTACTGGGAGTGGACAGTACGGAGGATATTCAAGCGAAGTATTCCGAAACGAAAAATTTCTATGCTTTTTCAAAGGGGAATGCTCTGTATCGTCTCGGCACGGGAAGGGATTTGACTCGTATCTTCACTTATCTCACAGAGGAAAATAACAGCTTTCGCGGAGATTTTCTGGATCACGGTATCCGGATTATGGATGTTAAAAATAATGGTGACGTGGATTTTCTGGTCTATGGCTATATCAGTAGAGGGCGGCACGAGGGCTATTTGGGTCTGGTCTTCTACACCTATGATAATTCGGAAAATACCGTGGTGGAAAATTTCTTTTTACCCTTAATGGAAAATAAGGAGGAATTGGAAGAAAGTCTCTCCGGACTCTCCTACCATGCCGGAAACAAGATGTTTTATCTTTACTACAGCGGTACGGTTTACGGAATTGATACCAACAGCTTTGAGGTTTTGAGCCTGGTTTCTTCCCTGAAAAAGGGCGAGCTGGCATCCAGTGAAAGCGGACAATTCTTAGCTTACGGAGAGAAAGACGGAGAATCGGAGCTCAGTAAAACGGTAGTTTTACGAAACTTGAAAACGGATAAAAGTCAGAATATTTTTGAAGAAAACAGACTTTTCAAGGTCCTGGGATTTATAGAGGATGACCTGGTTCTGGGCGTGACCTTACCGGAGGAAAGCTCGGAATGGAACGGGCAGGGAGAAATCCCCGTATCGGAAATTCGCATTGTTTCGGCAGATTCGGAGGTTAAGCTGTCCTATAAAAAAGAGAATTTATACTTTTCGAATTTTACGATTGCAGGAAATCAATTGCGTTTTGATGAGTACAGTCATGATGAAAACGGATACCACTATGCCGGAAAGGATAGCGTATTATCCAATAAAGAAACGGAACAGGGGCAGAATGTCAAACTCGAAAGCCGCCAGCTCGGAAATATGGGAAAGAATTATTTTCTTCCCCTACTCGGAAAAAGCTCAGAGAGCTTTACCGTGCACAGCCCGGAAAAATTTTCCATAGAGAAAGCCGGATCGATTGAACTCGCTCATGAAAAGAGTTTGGAAGAGGGTGGTATTTTTTCTTACTCTCTCGGACACTATAGAGGACGACATGAAAATATGGAGTCGGCAATTTCCGCTGTCTATGATAATTTCGGATATATTCTGGACGGAAAGCAGGAGATACTTTGGAATCGTACGGACAGACCGGGAGTCATTATCGGAAAGACCAGAGAGGATGAAGTAACGGACTTTATCGCGGAGATTCCGGATGCACGAACCATTCTGAGCAGTGATAAGGGGAAGATTCTGAATCTCTACGGCGTAAGTCTGAACGCTGCACTTTATTATACGGCAAAGGGATACCCACTCATGATTCGGATAGACGGAAATTGGGAGTTGATTACCGGCTATAACGGAAGTCAGATTACGACCTATGTCCTTGGCGGAAGCACCTCCCCGAGACTGCTTCGCAAAGAGGATGCGGCCGCTCGCTATGATACGGTGCACAATGCATTTTATGCTTTTTTACCGGGATAGGATTTCCCGGATTCCATCGCTGATTAAAGAAAAATCGGCTAGGCTGAGGGTCTCACCCCGTACATTTTCCGGATAAGAAAGGGAAGAAAGCAGATCCTGCAGTTGCTTTTTATCCAGGTGGAAGCCGGAGGCAAGCGCATTCACCAAGGTTTTTCTTCTTTGCATAAAAGAGAATTTAATGGTTTTGAATAAGAGCGCCGGATCCTGAACGGATACCGGTGCTTTTTTATGTAAACGAAGATGAATTACCGAGGAGCTTACATTTGGCCGAGGAATAAAGCAGTGTGGAGGCACTTCCTGCACAATGGAGGGCTCGCTATAGTATTGTACGGCGAGAGAAAGTGCACCATAGTCCTTTGTTCCCGGAGCCGCCTTCATCCGAAGCGCCACTTCCTTCTGCACCATCACCGTAATGGACTTAAGCGGAAGCTTTTTCTCCAAAAGGTCCATAAGGATAGGCGTTGTGATGTAGTAAGGAAGGTTGGCCACCACCTTGACGGAAGAAAACTCCTTATGCTCTTCCAGCAGGGAAAGATAATCGACTTTCAATGCATCGCCGTGAATGAGTTTGAAATTATCCTTGGCGGAAAGATTTTCTTCCAGGATGGGAATCAGCTTGTCATCGATTTCAATTGCCACAACAAATCCCGCCCTCTCGCAAAGAGCTTCCGTAAGGGTTCCGATTCCGGGACCGATTTCAATAATTAAGTCGTCTTTATTGATTTCGGAAAAACTTAAGATATGCTCCAGAACCGAAGAATCAATCAAGAAGTTTTGTCCGAATTGTTTTTTGAATTGGAAATTTGTCTTCTGTAAAACGGCAATGGTTTCCTTTGAATCCACAAGCTTTGCCATCTTCTTACCCCCTAAATTTTCTGTGTAGAATCTTGCCATATTTTCTCTTAGAAAGCAAGGAGAGGACAGAGCTTTTCAAAATATAGAGAAAATATCTCTCTTAGAATACTTTCCCTTTTTTCCCTTTCCGCTATACTAGAAACAGTGACATTTTATATTCCGAACTGTGTGTATTTCCATGCAGCTCGTTTTCTATAATATACGGAGGAATCCATGTTTTCGCTGATTTCAAATGATATAGGAATTGATTTAGGTACTTCCAGTATCTTGGTTTATATAAAAGGCAGGGGAGTTGTTTTAAAGGAGCCTGCCGTGATTGCCGTAAATAAGGACAATAATGCCGTCGTGGCCTACGGAGAGGATGCAAGGCTGATGCTCGGGCGTACTCCGGAAAATATTTCCGCAGTTCGTCCCCTTCGCCAGGGTGTGATTTCCGACTATACTTTAACGGAAGAAATGCTGAAGTATTTTATCAATAAGGCGGTAGGAAGAAGAACGCTCAGAAAACCCAGAATTTGTGTTTGCATTCCCAGCGGAGCAACTGAGGTGGAGAAGAAGGCCGTGATGGATGCGGCGAGCCATGCCGGTGCCAGGGAGGTAAGCATTATCGAAGAGCCGGTAGCAGCGGCAATCGGCGCGGGAATAGACATTTCCAAACCGCAAGGAAATATGATTATCGATATTGGAGGCGGAACCGCGGACATTGCGGTCATTGCTTTAGGCGGACCTGTGGTTTCCGAATCCATAAAGATAGCCGGCGATGATTTTGACGAGGCTATTCTTCGCTATATGAGAAAGAAGCACAATCTTTTGATTGGAGAGAGAACGGCAGAGGATATCAAGGTAAATATCGGCTGCGCCAGCAAGCGTCCGGAGAATGTGACGATGGAGGTTCGGGGAAGGAATCTTGTGACGGCACTTCCGAAGACGGTGGTGGTAAGCTCCGATGAAATTATGGATGCCTTAGTAGAACCGGCAAGCATGATTGTGAATGCGGTACATAATGTTTTGGAGAGGACACCGCCGGAACTTGCTGCGGATATTTATGAAAGAGGCATCGTCATGACCGGGGGAGGCGCACTTCTCTACGGTCTGGATAAACTTATGCAGGAAAAGACGGGGATTACCACGATGCTTGCGGAAGACCCGTTAACTGCAGTGGCTATCGGAACAGGTAAGTCCATTGATATGGCCGGAGAGGATGATGACTTTTAAAATTCCGGAGCCGGTAAAGAGCGAAGCCTTTCGCACCTGTCCACTACCGTAAGATAGACGGAATTCACGGAATATGGAAGAGTTAGAGGGAAACATCAGCCACATCGTTTTTCGAAGCGAAGAGAGTGGTTATACGGTTTTTACGATAGAAGATAAGGGAGAAGAAACTACATGTGTGGGAAGCTTCTCCCATATTGCGGTCTCGGAAAAAATCAAAATGCGAGGCAGATGGAAGGAGCATTCCGTTTACGGAAAACAATTTTCCGTAGAAGAGTATGAACTGCTCCCACCCGACAGTCTCTCCGGAATAGAACAATACCTGGCCTCCGGTGCGATAAAGGGAGTAGGAAAGGCCATTGCTAAACGAATTGTAAAAAAATTCAAAGAAGACAGTCTTCGCATTATGGAGGAAGAGCCGGAGAGACTTGCTGAAATAAACGGCATTTCGGAAAGAAAGGCAAGGGATATTGCTGCAGAGCTTGTAGGGAAAAAGGATCGACAGGATGCCATTCTTTTCTTACAGGGGCTGGGAATCGGAACACAGCTTTGCTATAAGATTTACCGGCATTTTCAGGGAGAAATCTATACGATACTCAGAGAAAATCCCTATCGTATTGCGGAAGAGCTGGAGGGAGTCGGCTTTAAACGCTGTGATCAAATAGCAAAAAAGGTAGGAATCGGAGAGAAATCTCCCTTCCGTATCCATGCGGGAATAAGTTATACCCTCCTTCAGGGAGAACTTCAGGGACACTGCTATCTGCCTGTTTCTATTTTGAAGAGAGAGGCGGAACGGATTCTCGACATGGAGATTGCCCTCTTCGAAGAGGAACTGATGGACTTACAAATAGAGGGCAGGGTTAGAATACAGGGAGAGCGGGTTTATCGTGCAGGCACTTATTTTCGAGAGCGCCGTGTAGCGGCAAAACTTCACGCCTTAGACGTCCCGGAAGAGGAAGCCTATTCGGAAAGCTGGAATCAGGCGATAGAAGGTCTGTTCCGGAAGGAAAATCCGGAATTGGATTCGTTACAGAAAGAAGCGGTATACCTTGCGGCACATTCCGGTATTTTGGTCATTACGGGAGGACCCGGAACCGGTAAAACGACAACCATCAAAACAATTTTGCGGCTCTTTACGGAAAGAGGAAAAAATATATCTTTGGCAGCGCCTACGGGAAGGGCAGCTAAGCGCATGGGAGAGGCGACAAATTATCCGGCAAAAACGCTGCACCGCCTTCTCGAATACATGGGACAAGAAGGAGAGGAGGAAGAGGAAGGCTTTCATCGCCTCTTTCAGCGAAATGAAGAAAATCCGCTGGATACGGATGTCGTCATTGTGGACGAGATGAGTATGGTGGATCTCTATCTGATGGATGCTCTCCTGAAGGCAATACAACCCGGAACCAGACTGATTCTCGTGGGGGACAGCAATCAACTTCCTTCCGTCGGTGCGGGAAATGTTTTGAGAGATATCCTTTCTTCCGGCTGCATAAAGGCCATACAATTGAAAAAAATCTTCCGTCAGGCTTTAGAGTCGGATATTGTTGTCAATGCCCATAAGATCAATGAAGGAAAGGAGCCGGATCTCTCCAAACGTTCCAAAGACTTCCTTTTTATCAGAGGGGAGCAGGCAGAGAAAATTTTTTCCGATATTGCCGTACTTATGAAGGAAAAACTGCCTAAATATCTGAACATTGATACGCTCTCCATCCAGGTCATGTCTCCGCAGAAAAAAGGGGTACTCGGAGTGGAAAGTCTGAATCGGTATTTACAGGAAAGTTTGAACCCAAAGGATAAAAACAAGGCGGAAAAGGAACTCTACGGAAGGGTATTTCGCTTAGGGGATAAGGTGATGCAGGTAAAGAATAACTATCAGCTTGCTTGGGAAATCCCCGGAAAATTCAATATCCCCATAGAAGAGGGGGAGGGAATTTTTAACGGAGATATCGGAAGAATTACGGAAATCAATCACTTTGCGGAGACGGTGACCGTGTTTTTTGATGATAAAAGAGTAGTCTACAACTTTTCCGATTGTGAGGATTTGGAACTGGCTTACGCCATAACCATTCATAAGTCTCAGGGTTCGGAATATGATGCGGTGATTCTTCCCATGTACAGAGGACCGCAAATTTTAATGACCAGAAATCTTTTGTATACGGCAGTCACAAGAGCAAAGTCCTGTGTTTGTCTTCTGGGAGATCCCAGGGTGTTCCGAGATATGATTCATAATGAGACGGAGCAGAAACGTTATTCGGGCCTTCGGGAACAGCTCATGGAGATGAAGAATTCCACACCGGACCGAATAGAAAATCCTTTTTCCAACGAGGAAGAGGCATCCTATGGATTATAAAGAGAAATGGAAGGAGGGTATCCTCGGCGCACTCTTCCCTCCGCGCTGTATTTTTTGCGATGAAATTTTAGAGGATGGGGAAGACGGCATTTGCCCTTCTTGCCGAGAGAAAGAACAATTTATGGAGGAACCCTGCTGCAAATCTTGTGGCAGAGGAATTCTGCGTGAGGAAGAAAGCCTGTGCAAGAATTGTAAACGACATCATTTTTCTTTTAGTGGGGGCATGATTCTCTACCACTTAACGGAAGAGATAGAGGATGCGATTTCGGAATTGAAGTACAAGGGTAGGCAGGACAAGGGCGAGTTTTTCGGAAGACGCGCAGGCGAATATTTTCGGGAAAAAATAGAAGCTCTGGGGATACAGGCAATTCTTCCCGTGCCGATTCATAAAGACAGAAGAAGAAAAAGAGGATATAATCAAGCCGAAATAATCGGCAAAGCTCTTGCAAAGGCTTGTGACCTTCCGCTGTATGCGGACCTTCTGAAAAGAGAGAAGAAAACAAAAGCCTTGAAAGATTTAAATCCGGTGGAACGCTTACAGAATCTTCTTTCCGCAATGGATTGTGAGGCGATTCCCGAAGAACTTAAAAAAATCGTGTTAGTAGACGATATATTTACAACAGGTGCTACAATGGAAGCCTGTACAAGGAAGCTGCTTGAGCGGGGCATAAAAGAAGTGTATATTCTGGCCATTGCGGCCAGGGCGGACCGGTAGAAAAGAAAATACAGCCGGCAAGAAACAGGTAAGATAAAGGGATTTGGAGGAGTAGTTTTGGATAAGACAAGAAGCGCAGGCATTTTGATGCCCGTATTTTCTCTGCCGGGAGAATATGGAATTGGAAGTTTTGGAAAAGATGCAGAGGAATTTATTGATATCGTAGCGGAAACCGGAAACAGAGTCTGGCAGGTCTTACCAATGGGGCCGACAAGTTATGGAGACTCTCCTTACCAGTCCTTTTCGAGCTTTGCAATCAATCCCTATTATATTGATCTGGAAGGCTTAAAGGAAGAAGGGCTCCTTACGGAAGAAGAATTAAAAGAGGAGAAGGAGGCTTTTCTGTCTTCCTCTGAAAAGATAGATTACGGTCTCCTTTATCAGAGAAGGTATCCCCTTCTTAGGAAGGCTTATGAAAGATGGAAGGCAGCAGGAGGAAATCCGGACACCCTGCTTGCGGAGCGTCGGAAAGAAAATCTGGATTATTGTCTGTTTATGGCGCTGAAAGATTCTTTTGAGGGCTCTGCATGGCCGGATTTTCCGAAAGAGTTTCGAGATAAAGAGGAATCTGCATTAAAGTCCTTCTTGGAAGAGCATAAGGATGAGGTTGCCTACTATGCCTTCATGCAGTGGAAAGCAGAGTCACAATGGAAGGCTATACAGGATTACGCTCATGAGAGGGGAGTTCTGATTTTTGGGGACTTGCCCATCTACTGCGCCATGGATAGTGCAGATGTTTGGGGCAACAGAAAGATATTTGATTTCAGCTGGGAGGGCAGAAAGTTCGAGAAAGAAGAACCGGAAGAGACCTCTGAAAATGAGCAGGAGAAGCAGGACATACAGTCCGCGGAGGAAAAAGGCTACCCCGGATTTGTTGCCGGAGTTCCGCCTGATGCTTTTTCCGCGACGGGACAGCTTTGGGGAAATCCGCTTTATGACTGGGAAGAGCAGGCAAAGGACAACTACAGTTTTTGGTGTAAGCGAATGGAATACTGTTTTTCGCTGTATGACTTAATCAGAATCGATCATTTCCGAGGCTTTGAAGCGTATTATGCAGTACCCTTTGGAGAAGAGACAGCTGTAAACGGGTCCTGGAGGAAAGGACCGGGCATCGCTTTATTCGATGCTTTACACCGCTATTTTCAAAAGGAATCGCTTCCGGTTATTGCGGAAGACCTGGGGGTAATCACGGAAGAAGTTCGGGAATTGATGCGAAAAACCGCTTATCCCGGAATGAAGGTACTGCAGTTTGCCTTTGGCGGAGATTATGAAAATGATTACCTGCCGCATATGTTTCAGGACAATAAGTCCGTAATGTATACCGGTACGCATGACAATGACACTTTGAGAAACTGGTTTGAGACCTTAGGGGAGGAAGAGCGGGGCAAAATTTATCGATACTTATCGCGCTCACAAAATGACTGGAATGCCATGACGGAGCTTCTGATAAAGGAAGCTTTGTCCGCAACCTCTTATCTCTGCATTATTCCGGCAGGAGATTATCTGGAGCTTCTTTCCGAAGGAAGGATCAATGCGCCGGGTACGGACGCGGGAAATTGGCAGTGGAGAATGAAGAAACATGCCTTTTCTCCGGAACGGAAAAAAATTATGCGGGATATGTTGGAAACCTATGGCAGACGCACGGATAAGAGATAATCGCGTTTATTTCCCTGCTCTTTTCAGCCGATATAGATGGAATGCGGATGCAATATAGGGGGAGAAAAGAGCTCCTTCTATCCGGACAATTCATGAATTTATGGTGGTTTAAGTGAAAAACAGGATTTTATTAAAAATAAATAAGGGAGTCATTCCGGTCTTCGTTGTATTTTTCGTGGCCTTTTTCTTATTGTATGCAACCTTCAGTATGAATGGGGGGGAAAATAACAGCTATACCCGCTTATCCGAAATGAAGGTGGATGTGAAACATGAAGACGGAACAGTGGATAGCTTTGACAGCAACATGTTTAATTTTCAATCCAAGAACGATAAAATCACGATGCACCTTCCTTTGGACGAAAAATTAAAAAAGGAGAATCAGTCTATTAACTTTTTCTTCTATGCCAGTGTGGTGAAGGCTTATTACAAGGACAAGCTTCTGGTATCCTATGGAGAAGATGTTAAAAGGCATATGATAGGACATCTGAAAATTCTTATTCCGGTACCGATGGAAGCCTATGGAGATGAAATTCGGGTGGAAATTCAGCCCACAATGGATTTTATGGAGGACACCTTCCATTTTCCGGTTTTAATGCCAATTCAGAATGCTTTGTTTTTCCCGGTTTTAGGGAAGGAAACGTCTTTCTCCTTTTTCTATATGGTTCTGATTGGAACGTTTTTTGCGATTGCTTTTTTGGCGTGCCAATATTTCTTACAGGACTACGCCAAAGAAGGATTTTGGATGATGATTTTAATTAACTCCATTATAGCCTGGTACATGGGAAATACAGGGATGATTTATGCCGTGAACGCCAATGAGGACTTTAATGCGATTGTGGAATACATCGGGATGTATATGCTCTTCTTCAGTGCCCCTCTTTTTGCCAGTTATGAAACTGTTCGCCCGTTTGTAAAAAAATATCTGCGCTTTATGGGAAAGCTCCTTTCCGGAGTATTTGCACTTTGTCTCATTTTATATTTACTTCCGACAGGCTATACTTTTGTAAAATATCTGCGGATTGCGCAGGGAATCCAGATTGTTATGGTATTTTCCGCTTTGCTAAGCCTTCTCTTTCCCGGAAAAAAAGCAGCGAACATGGCAGAATACATTATGCAATACGGATTGATTTTTGTGTCGCTTTTTGGAATCTTGGAACAAATCAGAATTATTTGTGCAACAAAGATTACAGAGGACTTTCCGCCTATTTTGCGGTGGTTTGCGGCAGCTCCTTTTTCCAGGTGGCTCTTATATATGCTGGTATTGACCTTCCTCTCTTCCTACGCCTTCAAGGTAAGCAATGTTGTGCAGAAAACTTTGGAAGAAAAGAATCTCAAAATACTCGCTTACACGGATAATCTCAGCGCCATGGGAAATCGACAATATCTGCAAAGAAAACTGGATATTTTGGATAAGAGTCGGAATAGAGATTATGCCGTGATTTTTATGGATATTAATGACTTAAAGTATACCAATGATCATTTTGGACATGAGGAAGGCGATCATCTGATTAGAATGGTTTCTTCTTCTATTAAGAAAGCAATGGATAATATGAGTGGCTTTTATGGAAGAAACGGTGGAGATGAGTTTCTTTCTGTGCTGATTCCGGCGAATAAGGCGACAGAGGTAGCAAAGCAGATAAACGCGAATCTGCAGAAAACAAAAGAGGAGGAAAAGCCGGTATTCCCGGTTAGCCTTTCTCTTGGTATAGCAAATTATAGGGAAGTAGAGGAAGAACGTCGCTTTTCCGGTTTGGAGATGATTAGTAGCAGTGATGTCATTCGGAAGGCGGATGCTCGTATGTATGAAGATAAGTGTGTTCATAAAAAGAAACATCCGCTTGTTTCTTAAGAATAGAGATTATATTACAAAAATATTAGGCGATATTAAGAGTGGTAAAAGCGAAAGGGGAGGTTTTAAAAAAAATCTGAAAAAGCAAGGAGTAGCAATGAGGGGGATACGTTCGCTATATAATGAAAATAAAACATTTTTCCTCTTATTTTTCTCTGTTTTGGCAGGGATACTTATCTTGCGCCTCTTTTTAAGTGTATGGGGAAAAATTCCCGCGGACGAGTACAGGATTCTCAATAAGATGTGCGTGGAGGTCCAGCATGAGGACGGCACAGTGGACCGCTTTGACAGCCACTTCTTTAACTTTTCTTCCGAAAAGGACCGGATAACGATACGGATTCCTTTGGAAAAAAGCTGGAAAAAAGAACATCAGTCCATTAACTTCTTTTTCTATAATAGTGAGATAAAGGCCTATTATAAGGATCAATTACTGGCTTCTTATGGAACAAACCTGAAACGTCATATGATTGGGCATATCAGGGTTGCTATTCCGGTGCCGGAAGAAGCCTTCGGAGAGGAAATTCGGGTGGAAATCACGCCAAAAATTCGTTTTATGGAAAACAACTTTGATGAACCCGTTTTGATGAGTGAGCGGGATGCTCTGTTTTTCTCCATTATCGGACTGGAGACTTCTTATGCAATCTTTGTGATGACATTGATTGCCACCTTTATCGCCATGGTTGCTTTTGCGGTCTTTTCTCTTAGACATCACTATGCAAGAGAAGGATTTTGGCTGACGACCATGATTTTTGCCATTACCCTCTGGCATCTCGGAAATTCGGGCATGATGTATATGCTTACGGATTGTGAAGACCTGAATGCCGTATCCGAATATATCGGGATGTACTTATTACTTTCGGCGGCTCCGCTATATGCCAGTCACGAAACGGAACGTCCTCGGGTTAGACGATTCTTGAAGATTTCGGGAGGAATTCTCTTTTCCTTTTTTGTACTGACCTTATTTCTCTATTTCCTGCCTACAGGCTATACCTATGTTTGGCATTTACGGATAGCGCAGGGAGTCCAAATCGTGATGTTGCTCTCCACGGTTCTGAGCCTCATGTTCCCCGGCAGAATGGTGAAAAATAATTCCGACCGCATCTTGGGCTTCGGACTTATTTTTGTGGCCTTACTGGGAATCATGGAACAGGTTCGCCTGATTTTGTCTGCAAGAGTAAGTGAGAGATGGCCGCGTTTTATGCAGCTCTTTGTAAAAATACACTATTCGAAGGTCATGATTTTAGTGATGATTTTCGTGTTTATCACGGCCTTTTCTTTCAAGCTTATCATGGTAATGCAGAAAGCTATGGAGGATGAGCACTTAAGAGTATTGGCTTTCACGGACAATTTGAGCGGAATGGGAAATCGTCAGTTCCTGCAGAGAAAAATAGATCTTCTGGACAGTCAACGTGCTACCGGGTATGCCGTGATTTTTATGGACATCAACGATTTAAAATATACCAATGATCATTTCGGACATGACTGTGGAGACCAACTGATTAAAATGGTTTCTAATGCCATAAAGGGTGCGGTGGATAACGCGAACGGCTTCTGCGGCAGAAGCGGTGGAGATGAATTTTTGGCTGTCATTTTTCCGGAACATCTTGTTGTCAATGTGGCAAAACAGATTCGTGAAGATCTGGAAGCGATAAAGGAGAGGGAGAAAGTACCGTTCCCGGTGAGTCTTTCCATCGGCGTAGCAGGCTACAGCGAGCTTGCTGCGGAGGAACACCTGGCGGAAAAGGAATTTATCAGCGCGGATTATGTGATTCGAAAAGCGGATAAAAGGATGTACAAGGATAAGTGCAGATATAGAGAGCAGCGAGACAAGGCGGGAATGAAAGTATAAAAGTCTCGTTTAACTCTTTTTTCGTTCTTCCTTTTTTTGCTCTTTCTTCTTCTGCTCTTTTTCTTCCTTTTGCTTAAAGGCGGAGTTTTTATCTATCCCGCCGAGGCGAATCATAAAGTCGGAGCGCTTTTCGAGCTCTTTTTTTTCGGCCTTTTTTCCGAATTCCTCCGTAAGGGTGGGGAGACCGGAAAAAAGATTTGTCCCGAGGCCAAGGCGATCTCCGGGAATTTCGACGCCGAGAGCAGCCAGCGTTGTGGGGAAGTCGTCAAAGGTACTGTATTCTCTGTGTTTTTTTTCTTTTACGGAGGTAGCGGCATTTAAATAGCAGGTGTAGACTTTTCTCTGATAAGACGAATCTACGTCATTGCAAAAATCCCGGTCCATGGTAGGATGATCGCCTGAAATCACAATGCTCGTATTTTCATAAAAATCCTGTTCCTTAATCCAGCTGACAAAGTCATTGACCTGACGGGACGTACAGTTGAAAACATTTGCATACTGGTTATCAGGATAAGTATTTTTACAGAGCCTGCAAACATAGCCGTCCGGAAAATGGGTGTCTACGGTGAGCAGGGTAAGGTTGAAGGGTCTGTCGTTCTTTGCCAGATTCAGCAATTCTTCCTTTGCATAGGTAAAAAGCTTTTCATCTTCGAAGCCCCAGTTTACCCAATAATCTCTGGGAAATTTATTTTTTCGCTTCCAATAACTGAAATCTTCCACAGCTACATTTCCGTGGTCTTTCATAAAAAGCTCTCGACCGCCAAAATAGCCTACCGAACCTAAAAGAAATTTTTGGGTATAGCCTTCTTCCTCCAGAATATCGCCCAGTGCGGTGACGGAAGGAAAGAAATGCTCCTGACTGTCCATAGAGTTCTGCTCAATGGAAATCTTTAAGGGCAGCCCGGTGCTTTGTGCAAACATGGCACCCATCGTCCAGGTGGCACCCGGCATGGCAATTCCACCATTTCGAATCTCTCCCTCTGCGGAAAAATCTTCCCCTTCCTTTCCGAGCGCACAAAGCTCCGGTAGAAGATTTTCGGGAAAAGCTCCGCCATGGGCTTTGTCCATAAAGGTGAGCTCCGTGGATTCCATATAGATATAAATCAGGTTTCTCTTTTTCTCGGGAAAATGGAGAGAAAGCCCCTTAGGATCCACATAATGGTCTTCGATAAAAGAAGAAGATTGTATCTGGGAAAGGATATAGCTTCCGAGGGAAATGCTGTCCCAGGCATTGCAAATCGTGAGGACAAAAACAAAAAAGCCGATAGAAAAGTATAGGGGGAGAAACCTGCGCTTTGAAAAAAGATAGATAAAAAGCAAGAGTAGAAAGAGGGCTACGGCGGGGAGCAGGACAGACAAAAGGAAGAGCTGAACCAAATGCGGTCCGGCTCCTCCCATCGGGGATTTGATATGGTATAAAATCTCGTCTACCGTAAGCTCATTCCAGTTTCCCAGTAAAAACTGCAAAGAAAAGTACAGCGTAAAAGAAAGCAGTGCAAATAAAAAAACAAGGCCGGTCAGGAAGATTTTCCAAGTTCCGAACTTCTTTGGCTTAGCATTGCCGCCATCCTCTTTTTTTTCTATTTCTTTTTCCGGTTCTTTTTCATCCATTGTATTTTTCCAAATCTATAGTAAAGCGTGTTCCACAAAATAAAGATTAAGGCAGAAAAATGATACAGCTTTTTCAGAAGCATGTAAAGTCGGAAAGAAGTTTAAGATTCTATAAAAAATATTGCATTTTACGTTGAGATGACCTTATTATATACGAGTTAACGTCGATGTTAGATTCGTATAATTTTGTGTAGACTTATGAGGAGAAATACCCGATGCGCGTAAAAAGGGAACAGTTGGAGTTCTTAAGAAAATTCAGATATATTCTTGAAAATGAGGAATATAAAAAGCTGAAGAACGTACCCAGACACGGTAGCACCAATACCTATGCACACAGTGTAAGAGTTGCTTTAATGGCTTACAAATTGGCAAAAAAGTGGCATATGGATGCGGATAGTGCCGGAAAAATCGGATTGCTGCATGATTTTTGTATGATTGATTATCATAAGGATGACGGCACAAGTCATGACGGAAGATGGTACTGCTTCTATCACGGAGAAGATGCCGTAGAGAATTCGGAAAAGCAGAATTTTTATCTGAATCATGTGGAGAAAAGAGCGATTCTCACCCACATGTTTCCACTGTCTACCAGATTGCCGAACAGTAGAATTGCATACCTCTTAACCCTTTCGGATAAGACGGTGGCATTGCAGGAATCCCTGCAAAATATCGTGATTGCCTTTGCCCGTTTGCGGTATCGTATCACAGTGGTGCAAAAAAGAGTTGCACATTATCTGAGAACCAAGCTCAGTTTTTCTTAAAGATAGACTCTTTCCCCAAAGATAAAAGAACCTACTCGAACAATTGTCGCACCTTCTTCTACGGCGACTTCATAATCTCCGCTCATTCCCATGGATAACTCCGTTAAGGGAAGGGCGGGGAATTTTTTTTGTAAAGAAAGCAGAGCCTCACGAAGAGCCCGGAAGACAGGGCGATTTTCTTCAGCATCCTCTGTAAAGGGAGCGACGGTCATCAGACCGCAGACCAGAACGTGAGGAAGCTTTGCAAGCTCGGTAACAACAGCTTCGAGTTCTTCCAAAGAAAAGCCGGATTTGCTTTCTTCCTTTGCAACGTTAACTTCCAAAAGAATTTTCGCGGTAGTTTCCTTTTTCGCGTATTCTTTTTCAATTTCGAGAGAAAGAGGAAGAGAATCTACGGAATGAATCAGGACAACTTTTCCGGGAAGATATTTCACTTTATTTTTTTGAAGGGTACCAATCATATGAAAGCGGGGGGGACAGTCCTTCATTAGACTGTCCTCCAGCATCATTTCATATTTCTGCCGGATTTCCTGCACTTTATTCTCTCCGAAATCGTGAATACCGTAAGAGTAGGCTTCTTGTAGTGCGGAATAAGGCTTGGTCTTGGATACGCCGAGAAGTAAAACCGTCTCCGAATCTCTACCAGCCCGGTCACAGGCAAGACGAATCTTTTCCCTTACCAGTTCAACTTCTTTCTGCATAAAGCGATCCTCTCCTTAAAAGTATCCAGCTCTAATCCTTAACAAATGGGGCAGGCGGAGCCTAAGACCTCTTGTTCATAACGAGTGGCTAAGGCGAAGCCTGAGACATCTCGTTTAAATCCAAAATGTAGTCAACAGCCTTCGGAAGTCCCTCTTCCAAAATATGGTCCGTAATGTGATTCGCAACCGCCTTTGTCTCCGGCTTGGCATTCCCCATGGCAATTCCCAGGCCAACGGAATCCAGCATTTCGACATCGTTCCAGCCGTCACCGATTGCGGCAACCTCTTCCATGGAAATTCCCAAGCGTTCTATGATTTTCTGAATTCCGTGAATCTTGGAAACGCCTTTTTTGGCGATGTCAAAGGACATTCCGTCAGACCAGCGTATCAGATGACAGTCCGGAAGAGTTTTTTCTATCTCCGGCACCTGATTTGCGCGCAAAATGGGAATCAGCATAAGCTGCTCGTTTTTTGTTGCCTCTGAAAGAGGAAGAAGAGGGGGAAGGCCGGTGTGAACATAGGCCAGCGTGCGGAGGAGATCTTCATTTACAAAGTTGGCATATAGGCGTCTCTCCTCTAAAAAGAGAACCGGAAAAGGATCTTTCTCTAAAAACTGCAGAAGCCGGTTCACCATGGAAGAAGGGATGGACTCCTTTAGAAGGACCTCCCCGTACTTGGGGTCAAAATAAGGAAGCTCCTCATCCGGAACATCCATCAGGAATTGATATTCCTTAGGCTTTTTTCCGGGATTTACGGCAAAATGCGCCTTCGCTTTATCTTCCTTTAAAATATAACTGTAGCCGCCGTCAAGAGTGACAAAGGCATCAAAATACATTCCGTCTACCAGGCCTTCATTATGAATTTCCACCCAATGTCTGCCTGTTGCAATCGCACAGTAAATCCCTGCAGCTCTTGCCTTTTCAATGGCCAGTTTGGTGGATTCCGGGACAACGCCGGTTTCAAAGGGACGGAGCGTGCCGTCAATGTCAAAAAAGATAATTTTAATCATGCTTCCTCATTTCCGTTTTCTGTCGGATGCACAGTAGAGGGGGAAACAAGACTTTCTTTTAAACTGTTTAACAAACCTGCCATATTCTGGATGTCGGAAGGAATAATAATCTTGGTAGCCTTTCCTTCCGATACCTTGGCAAAGGTTTCTAAGCTGCGGATGCGAAGTACGGCATCATCTGCACCGGCTTCCTTCAGCAGGCGGATTCCTTCCGCTTCCGCTCTTTGTACATCCAAAATAGCTTGTGCACGACCCTCTGCCTCACGGATTTCTTTTTCCTTCTGCGCTTCCGCGGCAAGAATGGTTTTCTGCTTATCGGCTTCCGCATTCAAGATAGCAGCTTGTTTATTACCCTCTGCAGTAAGGACAGCGGACTGCTTCTTTGCTTCTGCAAGCGTAATGGATTCTCTCTTTTCGCGCTCCGCCTTCATCTGCTTCTCCATGGCTTCGCGAATCGCATCGGGAGGAAGAATGTTCTTCAACTCCACACGGTTTACCTTAATTCCCCAAGGATCGGTAGCTACGTCCAAAAGCGAACGCATCTGGGTATTGATTTCGTCACGGGAAGTCAAAGTGGTATCCAAGTCCATGGAACCGATGATGTTACGAAGGGTAGTAGCGGTTAAGTTCTCGATAGCCGCAATAGGGTTCTCCACACCGTAGGCATAGAGTTTCGGATCGGTAATCACAAAGAAAACGACGGAGTCGATTCGCATGGTTACATTATCCTTTGTGATAACGGGTTGGGGCGGGAAGTCAGCTACCTGCTCTTTTAAATTGATGCGCTTGGCAATTCTGTCCATGAAGGGGATGAGAATATGTACGCCCGGTCTCCACACGGAATGAAAGCTTCCGAGACGCTCAACGACCATGGCACAGGCTTCAGGCACGATGCGAATGGTAGAAAGAAAAATAAGAAATAAAACAATCAAAAAAATAACAATAGGCATGTTCGTAATCCTTTCTGTGTGCTTCGGTAAAAATCAATGGAATCATTTGCCCCTTAAGAGGGGAAAGAAGATCTTTTTACTTTTTTCGTGGTACATTGTTCTGCCCGGGCTTTGAGAAAGCGGCATGGAAAGCATCCGTTCCGCCGGAAAAGCCGGAAACCCTTGCCTTTTGAGACAGGCTGTTTGTCGTAGGCTTAGCGGAGTAGGACGAGGGTTTGGGCATGGCATTGACCTTCCCGGAAATGAGCGGAGATTTTTTATCCGCAGTCCTGTTCAGGTAGGTTACCTTTCGCCCGTTTCCGTGAAACTCACAAAAGTCATCCGGTAACGAATGAGAGCGATTGATATACACATGATCATCCAGTACCCAGGGCTCTTTTACGAATTTCCGGCATAGAGGGCAGAACCGATTGATCAATGTAGAATCACATATGGGACAAATGAGCATAAAACCTCCTCTCTTTAAAAAATAAATATAAAAGATGAATTCAAAATTCAATATTTTTTATCATAACATGATTTCAAGCAGAATAAAATAAACAGTAATACCTCGTTTTTTAAAATCTTATGAAAATCGGAAGGAAAAGCTTAAGGGCAGAAGGCCTGTCGTTTCTTGAAAGACGCATGGCAATCTGCTACTATGAAAAGATAAAAAATGAAGAGAATAAACGAAAAACATAGGGGTAGAGTAGCGGAGTTTATCCATACAAGCAAAGCTTGAAAAAAGGGAAAAACGGAAAGGACAGCTGTGGAAAAAAGAGAATGGTACAGGAAGGCCAGCAACGGACTCGGAAGAATTTATGCACAGGTTTGGCAGGAGGAAAAGATAAAAGAGAAAAAAGGGATTGTTTGCATCATACACGGGATGCAAGGGCATTCCACGAGCTATACATATCTTTTCAAAGCACTGGCTAAGGCCGGCTACATTGCCTGCGCGCAGGATTTGCAGGGGCACGGAAAAAGTGCGGAAATTCCCGGATACTTCGGAGAAAGTGACGGCTTCAGCTCAATTTTACATGACTTACACAGAATGTTGATTCAAATCAAAAGATGGTTTCCGGGACTTCCGGTTTTTCTTTTAGGACATTCCATGGGTTCCTTTATCGCAAGAGATTATGCGGCGCAGTATAGCGGAGAGGTCTCCGGCCTCATTCTTTCGGGAACGGCGGGACCGAATTTTTCTTTACGGGGCACTTTAGGGTATTTAAATGTGCAAATGCTCCTCAGAGGAGGGCAGGCTGACGGCAATCCGGAGGGGCGTTTGCTTGCCAAGTATTTCTGTCGCGGAATTCAGAAGCCGGAGACTTTGCTGGACTGGATTTGCACGGACCGCGAAGTGATTCGGAAAAAGGTGGAAGACCCTTTGACCGTCGGTTTTACTTTGGGAGCATACAGGGACTTGGTAGAAGAACTGATTAAGGTGAATCGGAATACGGAAATTCTGAAATTAAAAGAGCTTCCCGTACTTCTGGTCTCGGGTGGAGCGGACCCGGTCGGGGAATATGGAAAGGGTCCTGCCACGATTTACGGTATTTTAAGAGCGGCAGGAAATCAAAAGGCGGAACTGAGGATTTATCCGGGGCTTCGTCATGAAGTTTTGAATGAGGCGGTTCGAGAGGAATTGATAGAGCGCATTTTGCAGTTTTTGAAAAAGAACGGGAGATAGGAGATGGAGAAAAAAATACTCTATATAAATAAAAAAGATGCCGATAAAGTAAGAGGCGTGCACGGTATTGCGCTTCTTCGTAAAGTGAAGATTTTAAAGATTACGGAAGAGGAAAGAGACACGCTTCCGGAGGAAGCGGAGCTGCTCAAATTTATCGGGTTCAGCAGTCAGGAAGTAGGGAACTTTCTGCAGGATATGAAGAAACTCGGGATTCGAGTGAACTTAAAGTGCATGGAAACGGAAAACAATAAGAACTGGAGCCTTCTCGAGCTTTATAGGGAATTAGAGGAAGAACATGCCTATATGACGCAGCAGAGAAAGCCTGAAGAGGGGAAAACGGAATAGAGAGGTGGAACAATGACGGAAATACAGCAGAAAAACCGGAATAGCAGAAAAAAGCCCCAAAGCTTTTTGGGGGAGCTTTTTGAGTGGATCAAAATCTTTCTGGTTGCGGGAATTGCCGCATTTTTACTGAATAACTTTGTAATCGCAAACTCAACCATCCCGACAGGATCCATGGAGAATACGATTATGGCGGGAAGTCGGGTTTTCGGTTCCCGTCTGGTGTATCGCTTCGGAGAGGTAAAGCGAGACGATATTGCCATTTTCCTCTACGGATATAAATGCAGAAATGACGGGACAACTTACAGGGAAAGCGATCAGGGAGTCTGCCCGACCTGCGGCAGAGAAGACAAGCGAAACCAGCCCATTTACTATGTTAAAAGAGTCATCGGCATGCCGGGAGATCATATTGAAATCAAGAAGACCGGAGAAGTGGAAGCAAGCTATATCACGAAATTGAATGTGCGTTCCGCAAGCGGTAAAATTCCGGTAGGAACCGTCTATGTTAACGGGGAAGCCATTCAGGAAAATTACCTCCCGGAACCTATGATTGTTGACGGAAATCAATTTCCGGAAGTGGATGTGACCGTTCCGGAAGACTGCTATTTTATGATGGGAGACAACAGAAACAACTCCGCGGATGCACGTTTCTGGGGAGAAAACCAATTTGTAAAAAGGGAAAAAATGCTGGCGAAGGTCTATATCTGTTACTGGCCTTTAAATCGTATGGGATTGGTAAAATAAGCTTGCAGAAAAAAGAAGTCTATTTTTCACATTTTCAACACAAGAAGAGGCTAGGCTACAAAAAGGTTTTTTTGTTTAGGAAGCGGTGGTACAATAGACTGCGGTTTTGCTGTTTGCAGCAGCATAGCAGAAAAATAAGACACAGAAGCTTACAAAGCAGGCCATAGATAAAGGAGGTAGGAATTCGTGGGAAAGACAGAAGGACAGAAGCTGGAAGAGAAATTATGTTTCAAACCCAAGCATATTGCAAAGGATCATCCGAAGGAGATTGAGAAGGCGATAGAGTTTGCGGAAGGGTATAAGACTTTTCTCGATCATTCCAAGATTGAAAGAGAATGTGTACAGTATAGTGTCGCCATGGCGGAAAAAGCGGGATACAAGCCGTTTGGACGCGGGATAAAGGGAAAGAGCGGAGATAAGTTCTACTACGTAAACAGGGGCAAGAATCTCTTTCTGGTTACACTCGGAAAGAAGCCTCTGAATGAGGGAATTCACTTTAACATTGCACATATTGATTCTCCGAGAATTGACTTGAAGCCGAATCCGCTCTATGAGACGGAGGAACTTGCGTATTTTAAGACCCATTATTACGGCGGAATCAAGAAGTATCAGTGGGCAACCATTCCGCTTGCCCTGCACGGCAGAATTATGACTGCCGACGGAAAGGCGATAGACCTTGACTTCGGGGAGAAGGAAGGCGATCCTGTACTCGTGATTACCGACCTGCTTCCGCATTTGGGAAGAAGCCAGGGAGAGAGAAAGCTCAGTGAAGGCATTAAGGGAGAAGAATTGAATGTCCTTTTAGGCTCTCTTCCGGTAGAGGATACGGAGGTGAAGGAAGCCTTTAAGCTGAAGATTTTATCCATTTTACATGATCAATACGGGATTACCGAGAAAGACTTCATGCGTTCCGAACTGACTCTTGTTCCGGCACAAAAGGCTGTCGACGTAGGATTGGACAGCTCCATGGTGGGCGCGTACGGACAGGATGATAAGGTTTGTGCTTATACGGCATTGATGGCTGAACTGGAAAGCAAGAATCCGGAATATACATCCTTAACGGCTCTGGTAGATAAGGAAGAAATCGGTTCCACGGGAAATACGGGAATGGAATCCGATGCCTTACTTCATTTTATAGAGGACCTTGCGGAGTGCGAAGGAGAAAGAGTTAGAGACATCCTTCGAAATTCTCTCTGCCTTTCCTCTGACGTCAATGCAGCTTATGACCCGACCTTTTCCGATGTATATGAGAAGCAGAACTCTTCCTTCTTTAATCACGGACCGGTGCTTACGAAGTATACCGGCGTAAGAGGTAAGGGAGGATCCAATGATGCTTCCGCAGAAACCATGCAAAAGGTCATCGGTTATATGGAAGAGGCCGGTGTCCCTTGGCAGATTGGAGAGCTTGGAAAAGTAGATGAAGGTGGCGGAGGAACGATTGCCATGTTCATGGGCAATATGGATGTGGATACGGTAGATTTAGGGGTAGCGGTTCTTTCCATGCATGCACCGTTTGAGCTTACCGCGAAGTTGGATGTTTACTATACCTATAAAGCCTTTCTGGCCTTTAATAAATAAATGGGGCTTATCCCGAGTAAATTTTTACCCGGAAGAGAGGAGAGGAAAATAAAGGGTTTTCCTCTCTCCTTTTTCAAAAATAAAGTAAGGAGTATTATGAGAAAAAAGAAAATTTTTACCGTAGCGTTGATTCTTGCTATGTGCGTATTTGCAGCGTCTTGCGGAAAGAAGGAAGGCACGAAAAAGGAAAGTACCAAAAAGGAAGCGGTGAAGAAAGACAAGGCATCGGAGTCAGAGGTTTCCGAATCCGATGTGGCCAGCCCTTCCACTCTGACGGAAGACAGTCCCGAGATTAAGGAGTTGGAAAACATGAAGGTTCCGGAAGAGCCGAAGCTCTCCGAAATGGGAAAGATTACACTTCCCGACCTCAAAACGATAACCGTTACCGTTGCACCTGCCGGCAATGTTACACAGGATGAGGTGGATGCAGCCATTCAGCAGGCTTTGTCGCAAGACCTTGTGACAGTACAGGAAGCGGCCAAAGAAGGAGATACCGTAAATATCGACTACAGCGGTTCCATTGACGGCAAAAAGTTTGATGGCGGGACAGCGGAAAAGCAGGATTTGAAGTTGGGATCCGGACAATTTATTCCGGGCTTTGAAGACCAGCTTATCGGAAAGAAAGCCGGAGACAAGGTAACGGTAAAGGTCACTTTTCCGGAGCAGTACCAGAATGCAGAGCTTGCGGGCAAGGCGGCAGAGTTTGCCGTTACGGTAAACGAAGTAAAGCGTGAGCCGGAGCTTACCGACGAATGGGTAAAGAACTACGAGGGCACAAAGGCGGAAACCGTTGCGGCTTATCGCGAAGAAATCAGAAAGAGACTGCAGGCACAGAAAGAATACCGTTATCATTCCGATATTCAGGACCAGGCGATGCAACAGATTTTTGACCAGGCAAAGGTTGAGCCCTCCGAGAAATTAACAGAATATGCCAAGGCTTATTATTTAAACGCAAGATTGAATGAGTATAAGCAGTATGGTATGGGGCCTGCACAAGTGATTAATATGTCCGGCATGACGGTGGAAGAGTTTAAAGAAAATGCCTATGCCAATGCGGATTCCTATGCAAAACAGCTCTTTATCATGAGAAAGCTTGCCGATACACAAAATATTCGTATAACGGATGCACTCATTGATAAGCTTGCCGAGGCGGAGTCTTCTTTGACGGGAGAAGAAACCAACCGCATTAAGTTGATTGAACAGTACGGAAAAGAGCTTGTGGAGGAGGCTTCCCTGCGTTATGCCGTTATGGAATATGTAGAGACGCAGGTTCAAGTCAAGGAAGAGGATCCTACTGCGGAGACGCAGACGAATACGGAAGAAACAAGTAAGAGCAGTACAGAAACAGAAACAAAGAAGTAACGTATAGACCGATTTTTCGGTCGAAAAGAGGATATCGCGTGCTTTAAGCGGTATCCGGTGAAAAAAGAGATACTGCACGCTACCCAAGGGAGCGATGCCCATTCAGAAAGAAAAAATCGTCTTTGCGTAAAAGCAAGGGCGATTTTTTGATGTGAAAGAGCTTCATGTTGACATTTGTTAAGTTTTTCTTAAAATAAAATCAGATAGGCTAGGCATAAAGGAGTTTCAGGATGAGAAATATCTGTCAGCGAGATATTTTTTTCTATATGAATGAGGAACTGAGAATACCGCAGAAAGTGATGTGCTCCATATTCAATAAAGTTCGTCAGGGAAACATGGTAGAAACAAGGATTAGTGAAATAAAGCAGGGAAAGCGTCGAGGATATCGTGGTCTGAAGGAGGCGGCTTTACCCTGCTTTTTAGAGTGCTTTCAGGAAAGTGCGGAGGAAGAGGCCTTCCGGAAGCTGTTGAATTTTGTTCACAGAGAAGAGCTTTATTTTCCGGATGCGGAGAGAAAAGAAGACGATAGTTTCCAAAGCTATGCTCTTCGCTTTTTGGAAAGCGGACTGGCAAACTGCGAGGTCCCCGGAAAGGAAGCCTTACTGCAAGCCGAGGGCGAAACGGACGAAAAGGCAGACGAAACGGGAGAGAGCCGGGGCGTATTCGGCGGAGCGAAAGGCACTCTTCTTTATAGAGAAGTACACAGTGCCGATTTCAGTTCGGCAACATCCCTTTTGGAAAAACTTCGGAGGAATTGGAAATATCTGCTGTTTGTAGCTTTCTGCTTTACGGCGGTCTTTTTGTCTTTCTCCTTCTTTTCGACAAACGGGATAAACTTATTTCTGGATTTACTGCAATTAAGCCCCGAAATATTTATTCCGCTTACGCTTTTCCTTGCCCTTTCACCGTTGCCCTTCGGCATTCTGGATGTGGGAATTACCTTATATTCTTACAAGAAGAGGAATCCCGAGGCGGATATTTCTTTAAAGGAAATTTACTATATAGGAAAATACGGTGATAGGGTGCGAGTTCTTCCCGGAAAAGGGCGTTATGACCTCTGCCCGAGTTTAATAGTGTATTCTATCGGCTGTAACCTTATCGGTTCCCTTTCCGCAATCGCGATTTTTCTTTTTTTGCGTACGATGCCGGATTTTTCGAACTATGCGCTAAGAGGAAAATTTACTTCCATGGCAAATATCGCGCTGGCTTTTAATATGCTGACCACCTTTGCCCATACCTTCTTTCTCTTCACACGAGAACCGATGACGGAATTTCGGGAGAAAGAGGAGAATCCGGATACAAAAAGAGCGGACCGGCTTCATGTCATCAGCAATAACCTTTATATGATTTACAGTATGAGCTTTTCCGCCATAGGGATGATTCTGGCCTTTCTCTACAGCTATGACTTTGCGCAGAGCGAAAAGCTTTCCCTTTCTCCGTCCTTTGCCTTTGCCATATTTGCGGTCCATGCCTATCTCTGGTTTTCCTCCTGTTCCCCCTATGCGGTGGAGTTTAATGCGGAGTGTGCCGGTTCCTTCCTCTTCCTTTCTCCTATAGTGGTGATTATCAGTTCACTCTCCACTTTTTTGTGCTTTCAGACGGGAATAGGGAGTACCATGGTGAATCTCGCGAACTTTCTTGCCGTAGTGACCTGGTTGCAATGCTTTCTTAAAAACGGAGCGGAGAAGAGCATCCTGCCCTTTATCCGAATGCACAGAGCGTATTTCGTGCTTTACATCCTTTTGTTCTTCCTTTTTTATCTCCTTTCCATACATCTCTAAAAAATAAGGTATTTTCTTGCCTTTCCTGACTTACACCGGACTTACACCTGTTCCGGTGTAAGAAAAAGATAGTGAAGATACCTTATTTTTTTATTAAAATAAAAGGAGATTTCTGCAGAAAATTGGGCAGTTGGTACAAAGAAAATAAAATAATTCTGAAGTGCAAAAGGAAGGGGACAGTAATAATGAAGAAATTGAATTGGGCAAAAATCATGAAAGTTTGTGCGGCAACCGCAGTTTGCACAGGAGCCTTCACTTTATCCGCCTTTGCCGGAAACTGGGTAAAGAACGCCACCGGATGGTGGTATGATTATGGGAACGGCACCTGGCCCTCCAGCAGTTGGCAGTGGATTGACGGAAACAACGATGGTGTTGCGGAGTGTTACTATTTTGACCGTTTCGGCTATTGCTTAATGAATACTACAAGCCCGGACGGATACCAGGTAAACGGGAGCGGTGCCTGGGTGGAGAACGGTGCGGTTCAAACGAGAAACGTTGCCGGAACACAGGTGAACAATGCAGGACAGAGCGCAGCACAGAACACAAGTAGCAAAAAAAGCGGATTAACACTATTTAATACCGAGCCTATTTTACAAGGAGGTGCTGGGAAGTGGGATAGCGTAGTGAGTAACCGGGAAAATAAGTCTTATACAAAGGCTATCGTATTTGATGATGATGATTATATTGAATTCGATAACTCTGCCGGCTACACCCATTTTAAGGCAACCGTGTTTCCGAAAAAAGGCGATTGGGGAAGAGGTGATCGAATGCTTTTGCAGGTTCTTTCCGGGGACGAAGAGGAGTTTTATGTAACGGATGATATCTATTATGATACCAGAGCCTTTGATATTGATGTAGACATCTCCGGCTACGACAAAGTAAGACTGAAATCGACGTCGGTTTCCGGCTATGATGCCGATATTGCTATAGCCAATGCCCGTTTTGAATAAGTGGCTTGAAAAGAACTGCAGGGTCTTAGGACTCTGCAGTTTCTGTGAAAAAAGACGGATCATGTACAGGAAAGGGAAAATGATGAAAAAAGAAAGAAAAAGACTCCTTGTGTTCGGTGTCCTCAGCTTATTTTCAGCCTGTCAGCTCTGCATGACATCCTTTGCCGGAAACTGGGTAAAGAACGGTACGGTTTGGGAATACCATGAAAATGGAGTAAAGGTAGTGAACCGCTGGGTACAGGACAACGGAAAATGGTATTATTTCGGGAAATCCGGCGCTATGGCGCACAACCAATGTGTGGACGGATATTACATCAGCTCCGACGGCGTTTGGCGGAAGAACGAAACGGAGAGAGATGTAAAGAAAAGCGGAAGAATCATCCAATCCGATAGGGAAGTAGCGCGGGACTTTGGATTCGCTGTAGACGATTATGATTCCGATGATACGGAGTTTGATGTAGATTGGGAGTAAAGGAGAGGGGAAACAAGATGAAAAAATGTGTAAAAAGAAGAATCTGTGGGGCCCTACTGGTACTGCTTCCGTTTTTGTGCAATATGAAAAGCTATGCGTATTTCCCTGACCGAATTGATAAAGATACCATGGACTATGTTCGTTATGCCGATGAGAATCCGGACCTCTATGCTGCCTATGGCTATGATCGGGACAAGCTCTATGAACATTATGCCAATAGCGGAAAAGAGGAGGGGCGTTTGGCGCACTGCCTCTATAATAGACCGGACAGACAATCCATTTATATGTGGGGCTGGAACGCGGAAAATCTGGATACGGAACGCTATGCGAGAGAGAATCCCGATGTTGCGGCTGCGATAGGCACGGATCCGGAAGCGCTGAGGACGCATTTTCTGGAGCACGGATTGTTGGAAAACAGAAAAGGCTACGGCCTTCCTTATGAGGCTGACAGCACAAAGGCCAAGGGCATGATTTTTGACGTTGCAGCCCAAATCACGAACGATTCCATGACGGACAGAGAAAAAATTAAGGCGGTACATGACTGGATTGTGAATCACACAAAATATGATAAGGAGAATTATGATAGGGGTACGATTCCGGATGAGTCTTATCATATCGAAGGATTGATGTTGAAGGGGAAGGCAGTTTGCCAGGGCTATGCGGAAACCTTTGACTACTTTATGTACGTTTTGGGAATTGAGCATGAGATGGTGGACGGAAGGGTAGAGGGTAGAGATAGTGGACATGCTTGGAACAGGGTGCTCTTGGATGATACCTGGCTGTATGTAGATTGCACATGGGATGATCCGGTCAACGATGCCGGAAAAGATGTTCTTCGCTACAACTACTTTTTATGTACGGAATCGGAGATGGCAGGAGACCACACTGCAAGAGATTCCTATAAAGTATATTAATTTATTGAAAGATAGATAAAAGAGGATGTTTTCATGCGAAAAGAACGTTTAGCACTTGGCTTTTTTCTATGCACTGCGGTTTTCTTCTTCTTATCCGTATGCGATAAAAGATTCCTTACTCCCAAATTCAGTAAAAAAGCCGTAGAAGACTCTCTAACTGCATATGAAAAGCTTTTTGCGGGAGCGCCTCACCGTGCCTATGACAAGGAGGGAAGGGGAGGCTATATTAATAAAGAGGGAGAATGGGTCATCAAGGCGCAATATTTAGCAGTAAAGCCTTTTAGAGAAGGCTATGCAGCCGTGCAGGATGCCGACACGGAATTGTGGGGCTACATTGACGTGCACGGAAAGACAGTCATCAAACCGAAATTTATGGAGGCAGGTAGCTTTATTAACGGAAGCACTGCAGTGAAGGAGCCGGAGGGGGGCTTCGGAATCATCGACAGGAGAGGGAAGTTTATTGTAGAGCCGATTTATAGGACTATTTCTTATTTTAAAGAAGGCTTTGCCTGCGCCGAAGATATGGAGACAGGGGAGTACTGGTTTCTGAATGAGGAGGGGGAAAAAGTCTTCGGGCCATACAAGGGTGCTTTTTTGTTTCATGACGGAAAGGCCTTGGTAAAGGAAACGGAAGAGAATAGGGACTGGTTCTATATTGATAAAAAGGGAAAGAAATACCCATTTAATGAAGAAGTAGAAATCGTGATGGCCAAGTGGTATGGAGATGGAGAAGACGATTTCTGGACGGAAAATGAATATCTTGATTTTTCGGAGGGTTATCCGGAATATATCAACGACAGTTGTGTAGCTGTCAACGAGAAGGGGGAGGCAATTAGTCCGGAATATAAATACTTAGAGCCCTTTGATAGGGATGGATATGCATTAGCCAAAATTCAGAAGGGAGAGGATGAGTTCTACGGTATTGTAGATAAACAGTATAACTGGGTAATAGAACCGGAATACTCCAGTCTTTACAAGTCTGATTATGGATACGTGATAGCGGAAAAAAAGGAATGGGAAGAGAGTGGACGCGTGGACTATGTTGTGATGGATCTAAAGGGAAATGTAGTTTTCACGGATTGGAAAGAGGACGAAATTGTGCTGAACTATGATTCCGATTTATCGAAAGGAAATCCGCTACCTGCCTATACGAAAAAAAATGATGTCTGGAAAATGGGCTATATTGATTGGGATCACTCTATATTGATTCCTTTCAAATATGATGACGCGTATGCTTTTGCTGAGGACGGAAGTTATGCTGTAGTAGAGAAAAACGGACTTTACGGCGTGATAGATAAAAAGGGGAACTGGATTTTAAAACCGAAATTCGGAGGTTTTTCTTTGTATGGCATACACGATATGGATTGAAGATAGAAATCATTTTATTCGAGAACAGCTTAGCAGTTTTTCTTCATAATCTTGAAAAAGCGTATGGAAATCATTTGAAAAGGAGAATGTATGAGATGTCCCAATTGTAATCATGAGGTAAAAGAGGGGATGCTTTTCTGTCAGCAATGTGGCACGAAAATCGAAGCGGTGTGGACTCCGGTAGAAGCAGTACGGACACCGAAAGAAGCCGTTGCGACTCCGCAGGCGATAAACTTGCAGGAAAGCATCATTCCGTCGGAGAAGATGCAGAAAAGTCCCGTAAAAAATGCTCCGGTAGAAGGAGGGACTTTCGGCTGGGCTGTACTCGGCTTTCTTCTTTTCCCGGTCGGCTTGATTTTATTCTTTATCTGGAGAAGGGAATACCCGAAGCGTGCCAAAGCTTCCGGAAAAGGGGCATTCCTTGGATTTGTGCTTCTGATTCTGCTCTACATTGGAAATATCGCGATGCAGTACTTTATCTATCAATCATTTTTCAACTATTAGGGATAGAAAATGACTTGAAAAGGGGTTTAAGTATGAAGAAAAACAGAGTCTTTCCCGTTCTTTCCGTACTTTGTCTTCTAGGACTGTTTTATTGTGCCGTTCGAACCGGAACCACGAAGTCTCTTCCGCTGGAGGAGCACACGGAAGAGGAGCGGGAGCAGGTCGTAAACGAAGAGGCTTATCAAGCTTATTTGCCGATTCTGCTTTCTGAGAAAAAAGCCATCTTACAGTATAATTGGGGAAATGAATCTTCCGATGAAAACGGAGAGTCCGACGCGGTAGAGGAGGGCTCCCCGTCTATTGCATTCAGCGATATTAACGGAGACGGCGTGAAGGATCTGCTCTACTTTAAGGCGGGGACGGCGGAGGATGGTACGGAAGATGCCGTTCTGACCATCTATTCCTATTATGACGGAAGCCTGCATAAGGTTTATCAGAATGCCGGATGGGACAAGAAAGGACAGGGGGATCATTACTGCCTGTACAAGGTAGAGGATAGTAATGCTCTGTTTTATTATTTTCAAGAGGGCGATTCGGAGAGTTATGTGCAGCTCACGGAAGAATTTGCACAGGACAACAAAGAAAGTGCGACGGAAGAGCGGATTCGGAAAAATGAGGACTATGCAGAAATCCTATTTTCGAATCTGCAGGATGAAAGCTTAGCTCTGTTTAGCTATGAGAGAAAGCACCAAGAGACCGCGATGCCTTATGCGAAGACGCTGTCTTATCTAAAGGAAAATGCCTCCGTGGAAATGAAAGAGGAGGCGGAAAAAGAAGTTCCCGAATGGTCTCAGGCCTTTTTTCAATATGTTGTTCAGGAGAGGCAGCAGCTCTCTGTTTTGTACGATACGGCGGATCCGGTTATGGCACTTTGGGATATGGACGGAGATAATGTCCCGGAGCTCATTATCGGCAACAACGAGACGTATGGTACCTATTCTTATGCGAAGGTGATCAAATATACCGGAGACGGATTTCAAGAGCTTGAAGGGGGAATGGACAGTTACGGCATGACATTCGGAGCCAGCCATACTGCAGACCCTGACTATCCCGGTCTTTATTTCCATTACTGGAGAAGAGGAGAGGGAGTTGATACGGATGGAGACGGCTTCGAGGACAAGGATTTATATCGGATTCAATACTGCTACATTGACGGGAATGAGATTAAAGAAACGGATGTCGCAACGTATACGGAGGAAGAGGATTATAACGGGAATTCCGATCAGGTCATAGAATATGATAAGCTCTGTGAGGATGACGGACTTTTTCAGGCAACAACCGTATCGCCTGCAAGAAGACTGCAGTTTGTTACGCTAAGCGAAATCATGGATATGGGGTGGCCTGCATTTGTGCAACTGAATACGATAGATACCAATCTATACAACGTGGAATACAGCGAGGTTGTACATAAGGCAAAGATTGTTACCAAGGCGGAGGACGATGCGCATTTTGATGTAAGAGAATATCTTACGGAAGAAGACAAAGAAAAGCATCTGGGCTCCTACATCATGAAGGCTCCGGTTTCCATCAGTTTTTATTGGAATACAAAGCGCATGTTTTCCGGAAATGGCGGAGAGTATAATGCGGATGAAGCGAAGCTGGCGTCCGTTCTTAGTGAGGCGGTAAAGAACGGAAAGAAAGAAATAGAAGATTGTTACAAGACATTATCCTTCGGGAAAATAGAGACACATGACGGCTATGATTCCATGCATCCGAACACCAGGGCGAGCTTTGCGGCAACTCGATACAGCTACTTGGAAGATGACTACAGTCCTTATGAGGAGAGAATGCTGTTTCTGATTTCTCTCGGAGCTGATAAGACGGAATATCATTTGCCGCTTGACTTCCGGAGCATGCAGGCGGAAATGGAAAGAGACAGCGAGGCAATTTACGAAGAATTTTCAAGCTTATATGATGCTTTTTCCGTGGACAATCCTTACACTATCGCGAAGAAGACTTCCTATCTTGTTTTTATCAGCGGAGAGGGAAGGTGCGGTGCCGTGGCGGATGCGCTTGGAAAAAAATTCCTGGATAACGGCTGGGACAGCTCTTCCGTGCGCGTTTATAGTTTTAATGCACCGAACTTTGTGTCCAAGAAACAGGCGGATGATTCTTTGCCCATCTTTAATATTTTAAATACGGAGGATTTATCGGTACAATATCCCTCGGACTTTTTCCGATATGGAAGCAATTACTTCTTTAAGGGGGGCGGTTCTGCTGAAAATCATAATCTTAGCGAGATGATGAAAAAACTCGATAAGGAAGAGCCGAAGAAGAAAACAAAGCGGGATAAGGAATATCGCCGGGTTTCTCTTTCGGGAGATGCGGAAATAGAAGCTTTGGATGAAAAGGGCAGACCGATGGCAATCAGCGGGAACTTGGGGGTACAATATGGAAAAAACAGTCCCGTCCGATTCTATAAAGAAGGGTCAAAGCGTTACCTGCTTGCTCCGAAAGATCTTCCTTTCTCTTTGTGTATAAAGGGGGTAAAGGAAGAAGAACTTTCCCTGGAAGAGGCCGTGCTTAGTGAGGGGGAGGAAGAGGAAATCCGGCAATTTGAAGATTTTCCGATTCATGAAAAACGAGTTTATTTTATGGAAATAATTCCTGATGCAAAAAAGCCCGGTAAGTTATATATTATTCGTAGAAAATGGCGAAATACTTTAGAGCGGCTTTTTTACGGAAAGGACATGGAAATTGCGGTAGGGCAGGTATTGCCAAATGGCAAGCTCAGCTTGTTCTTTGCCTTTTCAAAACTGTGCATCATCTTTACGACAGCCTTTGTCGTATGCCTCCTCCTCACTCTATGTTACAGGATAAAGAGCGGGAAGAGTTTGAAAAAGGAAAAGCGCTAAAATCGTCCGGAACATATGGCTTACAGGGTGAATGAAAAGGAGTATGGGATGTTTTGTGGATATTGTGGATTTAAAAATGAAGATGGCGCTGTCTTTTGCGGTCGCTGCGGAAAAAGACTGGAGGGAGAGGAGAATGCAGCGCATTCCGCACCGAGTCCCGCTTCCCCGGAGCAAAAGCCGGAAAATGTACAAATGAAGCAAGCGGACTCGCTTCCTCCTAAAATGGCGGCAGTACCGCAGGAGAGAATTGTGGAGCCCCCTCTTCCGAAGATTCCGGAACCGATACCCGTGGAGAAGCCGAAGAAGAAAAAAGGCTGTCTTCTTCCTCTGATTCTTTTCTTTATTTTCCTGCTTCTTCTTGGAGGCGGAGCAGTATGGGGGTATTTAAACTTCTTTAAAAAAGTGAGTATTCCCCTTGACGGCTACCTGAATGTTCGCTTTGAGGGACCGAGCGGTTATGCCAAGGGCGTAACGGAGATTGACTGGAAAGCACTGGAAGGCGATTACGGAGATAAACTGCATTTTACAAATGCCGCAAAAGAAGACGGAATTTCCAGAAAATATGACTCTCCGGTAGATTATCTGGAAGAGGCTGTTTCTCCGCCCGCACTGGAAAAGACGGAAGGAATCTCGGACGGAGAGCAAATCGAATATAAGTGGGATATTAATGAAGAGGAGCTGTCCTCCTACCTGAACTGTAAGTTTAAGTATGCAGACAAGAAAGTAAAAGCGCATATTGATGAAAAAGCGACAGAAGAGGATATTTTCAAGAAAATCGATATACAGACTGTAGGCTATGCGAACGGACAGGGGTATATCAACCTCGAGGATTTTCCGGAAGGAATCGAAGCGGAAGACTTTACGATTGAGCCGAACAGCAATTTAAGTAATGGAGACACGGTAACGATCAGCTTGAAGAAGGATCCGTCTTACTACCTGGAGAAATGCGGAATTCTTCCTTCCAAGACAGAAATGAGCTATACCGTTTCAGGTCTTATCGAAGAAACTACGGCTGCACCGGAAACCGCTGCACCGGAGGAGACCGAAGCGCAAGCTGCAGTTCCCGGTGCGGAAGCGTATGGGGGCGGAACCATGAGCGGAGCTGCAATTGCAAGTTCCGGAGATTATATATGCTCTTTCAGTGCAAGTCGTCTTATCACAAAGCAGGATGTGGATGCCCTGATGACAGTCTATCCAAACACTTACTTCCCCGGTGAAAGAAGTGTTACCCAGATGGTGGTCAATGAAATGTATGCCCGCCACGGATACGTCTTTAAGGACCAGGCGCTAAATGATTACTTTAATCAATATGCCTGGTACAGAAACAATCCCGTACGAAATCCGCAGATGGACAGTATTTATCCGCAAATGTCCGCGATAGAGAAACAGAATGTAGATTATTTGAAGACTTTCCATTAAAAAAGAGCAGTAAAACAAGTGCTGGCAAAAAGGGGCTGTAGAGTCATTTTTGCTAAAAAGACCGATAAACCGGTGTTGACCGGATTTTATCGGTCTTTTTTAATCCGCTTCCTCGAGAATTGGAAGAACAAAAAGAGACAATGGGGATTTATTGAAACAATAATAATATTTTTTCTTATTTTTTGGCAAAATAAGGCGATAGAATTATAGTTTGTTTGGTTCGTGCATTAAGGAGAAGAAATATGGGGAAGATACAAGGAAGCAGAAAAACCATGAAGCTTTCGGTGAGAATGTCCATTTTGCTGGGGATTTTGACCTTCGTCGGCATCAGTATTGTGAATTTCGGAACCCTTCGTTTAACGAGGCTCTCTTTCACGGATGCCATGGATCAAAATATGGAAGATAAGGCGAAAGCTTCCGGTGAAGAGCTGTCCGCAATCATTTCCAAAATGGAAGGCGTTTCTTCTATTATTGACAGCGGAATTCGGGAAATGGGGAACAATGCAGCTCCCGCTTGGACGGTTTTGGACTTAAATCAGGAAAAACAAGCAGTTATTCCGATGAAGGAGTCCAGCTTTCGATCCCGTGTCGTGAATAAATCCATAAGCTCCCTGCAGTACAATGCGGAGTCGGTACTGATTGCCTCTCTTAGCGGTGTTGTGAACGCAAACGAGTATGTGACGGGAGCGGGCGTGTTTTTTGAGCCGAATGCCTTTCTTGACGGGGTGGAGAATTATGCCCCCTATATCGGGAAAGCAAATGTTCAGAATAGAAGCATCATCAATTATCCCTATGAAGAATTTAAAGATAAGCCCTATTATGCGGAAACCAAGGAACGGGAGAAGACCGTGATTACGGATGTGTACGAGTCCACACCCGATAAGATGAAGGTGGTTACGATTTCGAGTCCGGTTATTTCGAAGGGTAAATTCGTGGGTGCCGTTTTACTGGAGGTAGATGTTAATCTGTTCGCTTCCGCAGAACAGACCGACAGTCGCTATCCCGGCATGGAAACCGAGGTTGTGGATGAGAAACAAAATATTGTTTTCAATAAAAATAAGGACTTAATCGGAAAATCTTTTTCCGAAGAAAAAGGAGAAAAGCAGTTTCAGAAGCTTGAGACGGAAATGGCCAAGGGAAAGCCCTTTGTGCTTTTAGAGCAGACCGAACAGGACAAAACCAGAAGAACTTATTACGTTCCGACGGACATTATGGGAAATGTATGGTGGATTGTTCTTTCCGTCCATAATGGGGAATTCAGAGCGCCAATAACGCGAATTATGATGCTATGTTTTGCTCTTGCAGGAGTTGGTATCGCACTGATTGTAACGGGCATTTATCTTATGATTAAGAAGACCTTGAAGCCGCTGGAAGGCATTGCCAGAATCGGACAGAAGGTTTCCAGAGGGGATTTCAGCGAGAGAGTATCTTATGTAAAAGAAGATGAAATCGGACAGATCGGAAAGGGCTTCCAGGAGGTAATGGACCATATCAAGGACATCACTTCCGATTTACAGGAGAAGCTGGCAGAGCTGTCTCAAGGAAACTTCCGGATTGACCTGAATAATGAAGAAAAATATAGGGGAGACTATCGTCCCTTAATGCTATCGATGCAGGATATTCGTACAGCTTTGAATTCGGCTATGCTGGAAATCCAAAAGTCTGCAGGCGAAGTAAGCGAAAGCTCGGAGCAGGTTTCTGCTGCAGCACAGTCGCTGTCTCAGGGAGCTACCGAGCAGGCTTCTTCCGTTGAAGAAATCTCTGCAGGGATGAACGAAATAGCCGAATCCATTAAGAGTACAACGAAGAAGGCGGAGGATGCCAAGAATTTAAGTCAGATGGCGGGACAGGCCGTTATGCTCAGTACGCAAAAGATGGAGGAAATGTCCAAGGCAATGGCGGAGATTACGGAGAAATCCAATGAAATCGGCAAAATCATCAAAACGATTGACGACATTGCTTTCCAGACCAATATTCTTTCTCTCAACGCAGCTATTGAAGCGGCAAGAGCCGGAGCAGCAGGAAAAGGCTTTGCCGTTGTAGCGGACGAGGTAGGAAATCTGGCACAGAAATCGGCTAAAGCTGCACAAAATACCGGAGAACTCATTGAGGAAACCAAGGATGCGGTAGAGCGCGGAGCAAGAATTACAAGAGAAACCGGAGAATCGCTTTCTACCGTGGTAGAGCGCGCAGGAAAGATCAATGATATGATTTTTGAAATCACCAAAGAAACGGAGCGCGAATCACAGAGTGTGGGACAGCTGACGAGAGGGATGGAACAGATTTCTTCCGTAGTACAGACGAATTCCGCTACAGCGGAGGAAAGTGCCGCATCCTCTGAAGAGCTTTCCGCTCAGGCCTCCTTACTAGACAAGCTGGTATCCAAATTTCGCTTGCAGGAATAGAAGAAAATAGCTATAACAGGAAAGAACAATCTATAGAAAAGAGGAACTCGGAATGAATGTTTTAATAGCGTATGATCGTTGTTCTACCTGTAAAAGAGCGGAGGATTTCTTAAAGGCGCAGGGGGTCAGCTTCCAAAAGCGCCCCATTAAAGAAGAGAATCCGACAGCAAAAGAAATTCATGAAATGCGGGAGCGTTCAGGCCTTCCCCTGAAGCGTTTTTTCAATACCAGCGGACTCCTCTATAAGTCTATGAACTTAAAGGATAAGCTGCCCGATATGTCGGAGGAAGAACAGGAACAGCTTCTTTCCACGGATGGAATGTTGGTAAAAAGACCCATCTTCCTTTATGGAGAGAAAGTTCTTGTAGGATTTAAAGAAAAGGAATGGCTTCTTGCCTTGGGCAAGTCCGTTTAAGCTAAAGGCGGAAAATATAGCGGAGAAAGAGGGATGCCGGATGGTTTGCATCGAATGCATCCTCGTTCTTTCTCCGCTATTGCATTTTGAAGAGGAGAAATTTATAATAGAAGAGTCTTGCGGATATAGTACATCGGTAGTACCCTAGCTTCCCAAGCTAGTGAGGCGGGTCCGACTCCCGTTATCCGCTTAAACGCGAGATACCGCAAACTACGCTAGCGATACTCATTATGAATTAAAAGGGGCTGTAAAAAAATCAGAATAATAAAGTGATTTTTTTACAGCCCCTTTTTTTCGTGCTTTACACGGGATACATTTCAACAGTACTAATTTCAACAATATTACAGTGTAAACTGCTTTAAAAGCGTATCCATTGCTTTCGATTGGTCGGAAAGTTTTGCGCTGGTAGCGGCTGACTCTTCGGCAGTTGCGGAATTGTTCTGCACGACGGAGGAGATCTGCTCCAGACCCTGTGCAATTTCGGATACGGAATTGGACTGCTGTCCGGAATACTCCGCAATTTCAAGAATCTTGGCATTCATCTGGCGAGAGCTCTTTACCAACTTTTCAAGAGAAGCGGCAGCCCGATCGGCCATCTCTGTTCCTTCCCGGATGGAGCGAACCGTATTTTCAATCAGGACAGTGGTATCTTTGGCCGCTTCTGCAGATTTCCCTGCAAGATTACGAACCTCATCGGCTACAACGGCAAAGCCTTTTCCGGATTCTCCCGCACGTGCAGCTTCTACCGCCGCATTTAAGGCCAGGATATTGGTCTGGAAGGCAATATCATCGATGGTTTGGATAATATTACTGATTTGCTGAGCCGTTCCGTTGATTTCATTCATGGACTGACTTAAGGCATTCATTTCGGAGCTGCTCTCTTTCAGCTCTTCCTCCGTAATACGGGAAAGATCGCTGGCGCTTTCTGCATTGGCAGCATTACTCTTAATCTGATCGGATACCGTGCTCACGGTGGCGGAGAGTTCTTCCAAGGAACTTGCCTGCTGTGCGGAGCCCTGTGCTAAAATTTCACTTCCATGGGACATCTCCTGTGCGGAAGAGCTGACTTCTGTGGAGGCTACACCGATTCCCTGCAGTGTCTCCTTTAATTTGGAATGAATACGGTCTAACGCGTTGTAGATATTACCGTATTCTCCAACATACATTTCCCTGCATCCGCTCTCTACCCGGAAGTTTCCGTCCGCCATGGCAAAGAGTAAGTTTTGTAAATCCTGAATAATGGTTTTTAAGCGATAGTTCATTCCCTTTATGGCAGCCACTGTACGACCCACCTCGGTCTCATTTACCGGAAGGTCAATCTTCGTTTCACTGAGGTGTCCTTCCGCAAGGCTTGTCATGGTTTCTTTTATGGCGATAATCGGCTTCATGAGCTCTTTCTTTACAAAGAGCATCATCAGAATAACGAAGAAAATGGAAGGAATTAAGAGAACAATACTGAGGATCTGTGTTGCGGATGCAATCTCGATGGCTCCCACCATCTCTTTATCGGTTCTATTCACGATGCTGTCATAGAAAATCTTGTACTGCTTTTGTACCTCCGCTTCTCCGGAGAGATAATCATCACTGTACATCAGGGCGGTGGCGTTCTTGCTGTCTCCTGACGCGGCATAGGCAAAGGCCTGTGTTTCCAGGTCCGCCAGGTGGGCGGAAGTCGCTTCCATCGTTCTCATGGCCGTATCTTCCGTTTCATTAATCCCATACTGATTCATGATTTCTCTTGCTTTTTCACGATTCTTGTACTCTGTGATTTCCCGGTTGTATTTATCCAGGAAGTTTGTGTTTAAAGTGGAAGCATAAGACCTTGCATGTCTTGTTAAGTCCACGCTTGCGGAAGAAAACTGCTTTGCTGCAGTGACAAGAGCGAAACGCTTCTCCGCTGTCTTATCGGCTTCCTTGGAAGACAAGATGCTGGTCACCGTTGCTATTGTGGTTAGAAGCAACATGATAATGACACCGATGGAGAAAAAGTGCAGTCTGCTTGATTGGTTCCATTTTTTAAACATTTTTACCCCTCCTTGGGTGATTTTTCTGCAAGTACGCCTTAATAAACTATTTTTTCAGTATAAAAACAGTTTCGTATATATTTTTATCGGCAAAAATCACTTATAAATTACACATTTATACAAGAATCCTTGTGGAAAAAGGCAAAATGCTAGAGTATACTTATTTATATTGTAATAATAGTTTTCTATTTGCTATAGTTTTAGGATAGTAGTTTCCAATACAGATTAAGGGGGGAAGATAAAATGGCTTGTACAACAATTTTAGTAGGTAGAGAGGCGAGTTACGACGGTTCAACGATGATTGCAAGAAATGAGGATTCCGGATCCGGCGTTTTCTGTGCTAAAAAATTCATTGTGGTTGAACCGAAGGATCAGGGAAAAGAATATGTTTCTATGCTTTCTCATGTAAGGATTCCGCTTCCCAAGAATCCGCTTCGTTATACCTGCATGCCCAATGCGGTTTACGAGGATGAGGGAATCTGGGGTGCAGCAGGGGTAAACAGTGAAAATGTTTCCATGACCGCTACCGAGACCATTGCCTGCAATGAGCGCGTACTTTCCGGAGACCCGCTTGTAGTCTATAAGAAGGCGGAAAACGGAAAGCCGGAGCAGATCGGCGGAATCGGAGAAGAGGATATGGTCAGCCTGGTGCTTCCCTATATCCACTCCGCAAGAGAAGGCGTTCTTCGCCTTGGAGAGCTTCTGGAAAAATACGGCACCTATGAAATGAACGGGATTGCCTTTTCGGATGAGGAAGAAATCTGGTGGCTGGAGACCATAGGCGGTCATCATTTTATTGCCAGAAGAGTGCCGGACAATGCCTATGTAATGATGCCGAATCAGCTCGGAATTGATTATTTTGACTTGGAAGATGCCTTCGGAGAACAGGCTGAGTTTATTTGTTCCAAGGACTTGAAGGAATTTATTGCCAAGAATCACTTGGACTTGCGCTTTGCGGATGAGATTGAAAAAACGGAAGGAGACTGGATTAATCCGAGAGAATGTTTCGGTACTCATTCCGATGCGGACCATGTTTACAACACGCCGAGAGCCTGGTACATGGCAAGATATTTTAATAAAAATACCTTCAGTTTTGACGGAGAGGCTGCCGAGTTAAAGCCGGAGGATGACGATTTACCGTGGTGTCTCTGCCCGGAGATTAAAATTACGCCGGAAGACGTGAAGTATATCCTCTCCTCTCATTTCCAGGGAACGCCTTACGACTGTTACGGAAAGTACGGAGACGAAAAGGATAGAGGGAAATATCGTCCTATCGGAATCAACCGGAACAATTTCCTAAGTCTTGTGCAGATTCGTCCGGATGTTCCGAAAGAATATGCCGCAATCGAGTGGGTTTGCTTCGGTGCCAATACCTTTAACGCCTTTGTTCCTTTCTATGCAAATGTCAACAAGACACCGGAGTACTTTGCCAATACGACGCACCGGGTTACGACGGAGAGCTTCTACTGGGCAAACAGAATTATCGGCGCTCTGGCGGATGCGCAGTTCAGTGAGTGTAAAATGCATATTGAACGGTATCAGGGAAAGGTGCCGACAAAGGGCTATACCCTAATGAAGAATCTGGAAGAGAAGCTTGCGAAGAAGTTACCGAAGAATGCGGCGGTGATTAAGCTTCTTGAAGAATGCAATGAAGAAATTGCAAAGATGGTGCAGGAAGAAACCGACGCTGTACTGGATAAGGTACTGTATGAAGTTAGTTGCAAGATGAAAAACGGCTTCAGCCGTTCGGACGCGTAGAGTTTGTCCAAGAAGTTTGTTTGCTGTATTCGGCGAACAAGCTGCTACATAAAATATAAGTGACTAAAAAAGAAGGGGTTACTGCCCCTTCTTTTCCAATCGCTCAAAGGCTAGACGGTAGCCGTCTTCTCCATAGTTCAACGAACGATTCACTCTGGAAATCGTTGCGGTAGAGGCCCCCGTACATTTTGCAATATCAATGTAGGTTTTTCCTTCCCGTAAGAGCTTTGCAACCTCATAACGCTGCGCAATAGCGAGTAACTCGTTAATGGTGCAGACATCTTCAAAGAAACGGAAATATTCTTCCGTTCCCCTTAACTGTTGCATTCCTTCAAATAAATGCCTTACTTCAGGTGTATCAAGTTTTTTATTCATTCGAATCCGCACCTTTCTTTTCTTTTTAAAATTCGTTCTTAGTTTATCACTTTAGCGTATGAAATTCAATTCCATTTTCCGCTGAGAAGGGAATTGACATTCTCTATAGTAAATTTATAATGATTTTTGAATATTTTAAATTTTAATGACCTTCTTTTTAGTGTGAAGCTTTGCTTTCAAAAAAGAGGGAAAAATTTTGGGAGGAATAGACATGTCAACACAAACCATAATAATCATTGCGGTAGTAGCAGTAGTATGGGCGGTAGCCTTTGTCGTAATGCTTTCCATGGGAAAGAAGAGAGAGAACAGTGAAAAGAAGTTTAATGAGGACAACAGGGATAAGGGAATTCTTCACATTTACGGGAAGCAGATTCAGGTTGATGGAAGCGCGCTTTCTAATATACCGACAACTACAGGAAAGGACTTGGAAACTGTCGTAGCCTTGACTCCCGGTCAGCATACTATCGAAGGGATCTTTGAGTCCACGGAAACGGTAGGCACGAAGACTAGGAATGTCAAAACAGAGAAGCTGAGCTTTGATCTTTCCGTAGAGGCCGGACACAGCTATTCCGCCGGAATGTATTTCTACTCTGCTGAGGAGAAAGCGCAGTATTCTAATGGACAGGCAGGAAAAGCTATTTTGGAAATTCCGCTCACTATCGTGGAAGGCAGCGATTATATCAAGGCATATGTCCTTGTCTATAGAGAAGACTAAAAGAGTCTTCGAAAGAATAGAGTAAGATGAAAAGGAATACCTACCGGGATGAAAATGGAAATTGCCATTGGGAAATCACGCATGATTCTCCCAATCCTATTTCAGCTTTGTTTGTTTTGCTGCTTTTCGCGGGGCTTTTTTTCTTCTTCTACGCACACGTGGGATGGGACAGCAGCATTTGGTTTATCTTTGCACTACTTCTCCTTTGCAGTTTTGTTGCTCTTCGGGAGCTTTATAAGTTTTTCTTCCAATCCTATCTTGTGGAAGCCGTATTTTATGAAGAGGAAATAGTGCTGCACTATCGAAAAGGAGAAAGCCGGAGTATTCCTTATTCGGGAATCGGCTTCGTGGATTTTCAGCTACACGACGGAACCGGGAGTAGAATTCATTTTTATCCTCATTTTACTTTCTATAAGAAAAACAGCACATCCAAGATTCTGGACTCGATCTATAAAGGAGATTATCTACTGTTTATAGGAGAACTGTCTTCTTTCGAGGATTATCTTAGAATCAAACAGTGCTTAGCGGAAAAGGGAAAGCATTTCTTTGAGCCAAGGGAGACCGAGGAGTGCTTTAAGAGGAATAGATTGACCAGAAAAGCGCGGAGGGACGCGGGAGTATAGCTTAGATATAAGCATGCCGAATTCCCATAACGGATAAACGCAAAGATATGAATAAGATTTTATCTAAAGTGAAAAACTAATTCGGACACAAAAAAGTGGCTGTAAAAAATAAAAACGTCCTTTTTATTTTTTACAGCCACTTTTAAGATTTTAAACCCTCGTCCTAAAGGAATTTACAATGCCGCATACTGCACCGTAGCCTACTCCGGCTACCGGCCAAACAATCCAGCTGATGTCCCAGCGCCGGGTAATAAAACTGTAGCCAAGATAGATAGCGGTTACCAAGCACCAGTATATTTGCCCGACGGTTTCATTTTTGTGCTCATCCATCTTTTTCTCCCGTTTATAATCCCCTTGCTCTAAAAGCATGTTCAAGGCATCCCAAATAATATTCGTTTTGACAATCAGAAACACGCCAACGGCCACAAAAAGCAGAAGGAAAGGCACGGCAAGAGCGGTATGGAGATCATCTTCTCCGAAAATAATCATACTGATGAAGATGGGACTTACAGCAATGATGCAAAGAAAAATGCCTAAAATCATCTGGGAAGTGTACGTTCCCTGGAAACGGGATTTTTTCTCCTGTACCATACCGTTTACTCCATAAGCGGTATTCAGAAGCTCTTTTTCCATATAGTGGAAACGTCCCCCTTCTATAGAACTTTTGATAAATAAGGCCACTGCAATGCCAACCAAAAGGAAGAGGAAGAGTACCCCGATCCCGACTGCTTTTCCCTCTGAGAGAGGAAGAAGAGAACTTTCCTGGAGGGTAGTTAAGGTAATCAATAGGGCAGGGGAAAGGATACAAAGCAATACCCCTAAGGCAATTTGAGAAGCGGCCTGATTCTTGTGCGCGAGAAAGGCATTGGCCTCCTCCATGGAAACGGGAACTTCTTTAAAGGAAGAGTCCGTATCAACCTTTGGGGCTTCTTCCGTACTGTCCAGTTCTATCTCGTCCTTTAAGAGATAATCCGTGCTTACAGAAAAGACCTCGGATAACTTCAAAATCTTGTTCATATCCGGAATAGACTGGGCGCCTTCCCATTTGGAAATAGACTGCCTGCTGACATCCAGCTTCTCTGCGAGATCTTCTTGGGACCAGCCGTTTTTCTTTCTTAATTCAATAATCTTGTCTGCAAGTATCATACTCTACTCCTTTTATGATGCTGTATTCGAGCCGATGCACTTTCTTCTTCATAGCGTTATGGAGCCTGCCTTTTTGTGTCGAGCGATTCTATAAGATAGGAAAGAATGTTTCGCTTTGGAAAATGCTTTTGCTCACTCCGTCTTTACGCCTCTCATACTATCGGAAAATCCGGTTGCAGGGAAGAAATCGGGCTTGTCAATTTGACAACCGAGAGTTGCAAAGCCTTGATTTTAGAGCGAAAACGAGATTCAGTATGCGCTTGACGGGGATTATTATATCCCGAACCTGATTTTAGTGGAAGAAGAAAGAAGGATCGGGTGTGCCTATTGAACTCCTGCTTGCATGAGTTTGTAATTCACTTGATTTCCAAAAAAAATGTGGTACGATTGCATTACAAACAAATGCAAATTTGAATGGAGGTGTAATCATGGCAAATGGATTACTTCAGCTTCGTATAGACGACAACCTTCGGAAGGAAGCTTCCGATGTATATTCTCAGCTCGGCCTTGACTTGCCTACGGCAATCCGCATGTTCCTGACTCGCTCTGTGCAGGTGCGCGGCATCCCATTCAGCATGATTTTGCCGGAAGAGAACTATAAGGCGACGGCAGCTGTCGCTGCCATGAAGCGCATGAGTAATGATGCGGAGAATGCCGGTGTAGCCGACATGACACTGGATGAAATCAATGCGGAGATCGAAGCCGTAAGGAATGGGAAATAACGTATGAAGCTATATGCAGTGATAGACACCAATGTATTGGTTTCCGCTCTTCTTCGATGGGATTCCGTGCCCGGAGCGGTTCTGGAACAGGCTCTTGTGGGAAGCATTGTTCCTCTCCTCAGTGATGAAATCATGGCTGAATACGAAGAGGTGCTGCGGCGGAAAGTCACTCCCGGAGGAAGCGAATAGTGATGAACGATGCGCTCATCGAAGGTTTTTCTATCTCTTGGAGTGCAAAAAGTCCAATCCTCCGTTATCAATTTTTTGATAAAGTGATTCTGGGGTGGAGGCAAGAAAGCCTTTTCATTTTTGTCTTGCTGTTCTTGCTCTATCGCATTATTCTATTTGCTTTTCCAAAAAGGAAATGGCCTCACTGTAGCTCAGGGCAGAAGCTTCTTTTTTCTCTTCTCCTCCAAAGTTACTAATCAAACTTTTCGGATTTTTTTCCACAATTCTTTTTTTAAAGGCGTAGTAGTCTGCCTTTTCTACGGGCTTATCATAGAGGATAAATTCTTCATCGGAACGCTGTGGAGAAGTTTCGTCATTTTCCAACCCTTTCTCCGGGTCATAGCTATAGCTTGCCTGCTTATCCCATCCCAAGGGGAAATTGCCGGACATAGGGAGAAGATAAAGCACATCCGTTTCCTTCGCATCGAAGTCAATTTGCTCAAGGTAGAGACGCTTGTCCTTTTCCGTCAGGAAAATGTTGTACACGGCGCCGCCACCTACTTGATAATCCAGATTTTCCTTCTTCGCCACTTCCACAGGCTTTCCGTCTTGAAAGCTGTAAATGTGGAGATTCGCGCGAATGGCAGCCCCCTCTCCGTTATTTTCCTCTGCATCGATAAAAAGCAACTCGGGCGTGCTGTCCCCATAAACATCGGCTACGGCAATCCCCTTCGTTTCTACACTGATAGGCGCTCCGTCTTTATCTTCCTCGTAAGCTTGCCAGGTATAGGCTTCAATGTCTTTTTGCCTTTCTTTTAAGAGGGTTAAATAGGCGGTGTAGACTGCTTTTGGATTAGCTACTTCGGGAGTTGTATTCTCGGAACTTGTTTCCGCTTCGTTTACCCCTTTTTCTTTATCGGATTTTGTCGCCTCAGTCTGTGTTTCAGAGGAGGATTGGCTATTTTTCTCCACAGAGGCAGTATTTCCTCTCCACTGCATAACAAGATAAACGGCGGCTAAAAAAGCGAGACTGATGACGGTGGGCTTATGAATTTTCATGATTTATTCCTTTCATTATTTTCTTTATACAGTATCATAAAGCCGAGAAAAGATATAGAAAGCTCCATTTTCATATTCTTACGATTTTATTTTATCCTTTTTATAGTTTAATCTTGCAAAAACCAATCTTCTCTGCATAATAAAAATGAAACAAAAATGAAACTTTATTGTTAAAATGAAATAAGAATGAAATAAAATAAAAAAGGAGAGAGCGATGTATAGCAGAGAGAAATTAAAAAAATTACGGGAAGCTAGGGGCCTAACACAATATGAATTGGCGAAAATTGCCGGAATCTCGGTAGTTACTCTTAATAAAATTGAATCATCAGACTTAGCCAAGCCTTTTTCAAAAACATTAGATAAAATTGCACAGGCATTGGGAGTAGGCATAGAGGAGCTAAGCGAGTCTGAAAGAAAGAGCAGTCCGGACGTATTTTCCGAAATCAATGCAGCCATATGCAGCAGAGCAAAGGTTATTGCGGATCTTATGGGAATAGATTCTTTTATGTTTGCTTACATCCAAAAGCAACTGGATATTTTTAGAAGAGATTTAGGCCATTTTTTTGGAATTTCGGATTCTATCTTATTGGAAGCGGTACTTTTTTCCGGAGCATCGTGGTCACGCCCCGGAAATACTACCCATGAAAGCCATTTTCCTGAAGTGCTGGGAGACTTACTGGCACTGCAGGGCATTTCCATTCCTGTAGATAGAAAGAATATTATTATAGATACGGAAGACAAAATTGAAGAATATGCCAAAGCAAGATGCGTGTACGGGATTTGTAACAGGGAGGGAGAGCTACTTAGAATAGGGGAAACAATAGATTTACCGCGCCGTTTTCACGAACATATTTCAAAACTAAAAAAGGAAGAATATCCTTCGATGAAGAAATATTTAAAAGGTACAGCGCAGTTCAGAATCGATTATCATTTTAAGTTATTGGCGCTTGAACCCGAAAAGTTAAGTGGATTACAATCAGCTACATGGAGATATTATGCGGAAACAAAACTGATTCTGGAAGAAAAAACATATTTAAAGGGGAATAGTTATAATGGAAAAGCAATTGTTACCGGAGATACTCTAATTCCGGAACATGTGCAGAAAGAAATGATTAAATATTATCACAATATTGAATTATAATTCTTAATGAGTATCGCTCGCGGAGAGGGCGGTATCTTGTTATGAATAAAAACTGTATTTATGTCAATTATGGATTTACCTATAAGGTAAATCCATAATTGACATAAATGTGTACAGATAGTAATATAGATTTACCTATAAGGTAAATTACAAGGAAGAGGTGATGCCTTGGAAGTTACGTACAAAACAAATAAAATAAAGAAAGTTTGTACGGATGCAAAAGTTTCAGACCGAACTTATGGAAATGAAATGTCTGAAAAAATACAGATGCGTATTGCTGAAATAGAAGCTGTAGACACAGTGGAAGAGATGATTAAATTTCATATTGGTAGGTGTCACCCATTGACGAATAACCGTAAAGGGCAATATGCAGTTGATTTAGTTCATCCGTATAGAATGGTATTTGAAAAACATGGTAATAAGATACAGGTAGCTCATATTATGGAGATAGTGGATTACCATTAGAAAAGTGAAATGAAATAGGGGGTAGCACTATGGTGAGAAGTCGTAGCATTATTGCAACACCGCCCGGAGCGACGATAAAAGAGCAGCTTAAGGACAGAGGAATGAGTCAAAAAGAGTTTGCTGCGAGAATGGATATGTCTGAAAAACATATCAGTAAGCTAATAAATGGAGAAGTACAGTTAACTCCGGAGGTAGCTGTTAGATTGGAGATGGTACTTGGAGTACCTGCAAAGTTTTGGAATAATTTAGAGGGGATATATAGGGAAAAATTAATCAAAGCAGAAGCGGAAAATGCTATGGATAAGGATGAAGAGATAGCTAAAAAACTGCCTTATAATGAGATGGCTAAATATGGATGGGTTCCTGAAACGAGAGTATTAAAGGAAAAAGTAGTGCATCTTAGAAAATATTTTGAGCTTGTGGAACTTTCACTACTGGAGAATATTCAGATAACAAGAATTGCATGCAGAAGGTTGGCTGTGACAGAAAAGAGTGATCTAGCCTTACTGGCTTGGGCACAAGAAGCAAGGATAAAGGCCAGAGAAATCGAAACCGCCCCCATCAATGTTAAGGGCTTAATGAATATTATTCCGAAAATTAGATTGATGACAGTCATGAAAGCGAAAGAGTTCAGCCCGAAGCTTAAAAGTATGCTTGCTGAGTGTGGAATTGCACTTGTTTTTTTGCCACATTTGCAAGGCTCATTTTTACAGGGAGCCTCCTTTATAGACGGAAATAAGATTGTTGTAGGATTAACTACACGAGGCAAGGATGCGGATAAGTTCTGGTTCAGTCTATTTCATGAATTAGCACATATCGTATTAGGACACATAGGTCAAATGAATGGAACTTCAGAGGATGATGAGCAAGCCGCAAATTCTTGGTCCGGAGACACATTAATCCCGGGCAATGATTTTGCTGAATTTGTTGACCGTAAGAGCTTTTCCGCATCAAGTATACGTGCGTTCGCTGAGAAGCAAGGCATTGCACCCGGGATTGTGGTTGGAAGATTACAAAAAGAAGGATGCATTAAGCATAGTGCCTTAAATGAATTAAAGGATCATTATGAAATCGTTGTATAGTTTTTAAGAGAAGGCTATAACATTCCTTCTCGGGATTATACTAAAATACTATTGTCGGGTATGGTGGAAGAAAATAGGTATGCTGAGGGAAATATGACAACAACAAAACTCTGGAATCGAAATTTCAGCTTAGTGATTCTTGCGTCTACGATGGGAACGATCGGGGGCATTGCAGGAGGTTTTGCACTGGCGTTCCTGGTTTTCGATGAAACCGGGAGCACTTTGGCATCCGCTCTGATTGTGGCAATTCAGCTTCTTCCCTTCCTGTTTATCCCTATCGTCATTGCGCCTATTATGGATCGACTTCCGAGAAAGACTTTTCTGGTCATGGGAGATGTTGCCAATTCCTTTTTGATTTTCGGCATGGGACTATGGCTCTTGTTTTTTCACTTTTCCTACATCGGGTATCTCGCGCTGTCTTTGCTTCTGGCCTGTCTCGGATCGGTAGACGAGTTGGCGTTTACCAGTATTTATCCGGAATTAATCCCGAAAGGCGCGGAGCAAAAGGGCTACGCGGTATCTTCCATGCTTTATCCGGTTTTAACGGTGATTATGACCCCGTTTGCCGCAGTGCTTTTGGACACATTCGGTGTGGCATGGATTCTGATTGCGCAGGGCGGATTATCGCTTCTTGCCGCCATCACGGAGAGCTTTATTCGTTTGGATGAAACGGAACGACATAATTCTGCGCCCTATTCTCTTAAGGCATGGGCCTCGGACGTACGGGAGGCGGTACAGTATTTAAAGAAAGAACGCGGTCTTTTAGGTCTTTATGAATATATGGCGGTGAGCAATGGTGTTGACACCGGATATTCTCCCCTTCTCATCGCTTTTTTCCGTACTTTTCCGGGATTCACGGCGGCAATGTATGCCGCATTTTCCGTGGTGGAGTTTATAGGAAGGTCAATCGGCAGTGCATTACAATATCGAATTAAAATTCCGGATAAGAAGAAGTTCGGTTTCGTGTTTTTTGTCTATCAAACATATTCCGCGATGGACATGTGTTTGCTCTGGCTTCCTTATCCTTTGATGCTTTTAAACAGAGGAATTTGCGGCTTTCTCGGGAGTAACAGCGCCATCATAAGAAACGCAGCCGTGCAGACTTATATTCCGGAGAGACTCCGGTCTCGAGTCAATGCTTTCCAGGGGGTTCTGGTTACAGCCGGATGCAGTGTGTTTTCTTTAATGATGGGCTTTCTTGGAGAGATACTGGATTATCGATGGTGCGTTACGATTGGCGGAACAATTACCCTGCTATCCGGTTTTATTCTGATTTTGGGAAGGCAGAAAGCGCTTCGCAGGATCTATGAACCGGGGGAGGAAAGAAGTATATCTTAACCATGAAAATTCCTTTTGAACTGCTTAGCGGGATTATCCTGATAGATTTTACAATTTTTGGAGTTTCATCATCATATCCCTTCGAGAAAGATTTTTTTGATTTATGCAGATTTAAAATAAATAGCTGTTTTTATAGAAAGAATCAATTTCTATCCTATCCATCATAGGCGTATACTTTCCCCGTTACAGTTTGAAAAGAGTGGCTTAAGGAGGAAAAAATGAAAAAAAGCTTAAAATTGCTGTTGCTCTTGGGAACAGTAGGAATGCTGATGGCTGCTTGCGGAAATAAGGCTGCAAGCAATGTAGAAACAAGTGCAAAGGGCACAGAGAAGAGCACAGAATCTGTTGCCGCAACGGAGAAGAGCTCTGAGAAGGAGACGGAAAAGGCAGAGGTTTCCGAAAAGAAGGTGGTTGAGGGGGCAGTAAACAATACCATTGACTTATCCAAGTACGAAAAAGGAAAGAAGGTTCGCCTTTGGATTCCTGTTCCGCAAAGCAGTGAGTATCAGACTGTTGAGGACGTAAAGTATGATGCAGGAAAGGCTAAGGCGGAAATGAACACGGACGACTGGGGCAATAAGATGCTCTACGTGGAATGGGATGAAAATGCCGAGCCTGCCGACAGAGTGGTAAAGCTGGATTTACAGGTAAAGAGAGAAGAAATCGTCAGTCCTGAATTAAAGGAGGATGAAAAGGCGGAGATTCCTGCGGATGTAAAGAAGTATTTAGAGCCTTCCAAGAACCTTCCCTTGAATGATCAGGTGAAGAATAAGGCTGCAGAAGTTACCGAAGGAAAGACCACAGATTTAGAGAAGGCCAGAGCAATCTATGACTGGGTTATTGCCAATATGAATCGAGATGAAAGTGTAAAAGGTTGTGGTGAAGGAGATGTTTGTGCTCTTTTAGATACCACCATGACCGGAAAATGTACCGACATTAACTCTATGTTCGTAGCCCTTTGTCGTGCATCCGGAATTCCTGCCAGAGAGCATTTCGGAATCCGTATCAATGCAGAGGATATTACCAAGAATCAGCACTGCTGGGCAGAGTTTTATTTAAAGGGAACCGGTTGGGTTTCCGCAGATCCCGCCGATGTGTTGAAGGCTGTTTTAAAGAATAATTGGACAAAGGATCAGACAGAAACCAAGGAGAAGCAGGAATATTACTTTGGCAACTGCGATGCAGAGCGCATGATTTTGTCCGATGGAAGAGATCTTACCTTGAATCCTGCACAGGATGGAGAGCCTTTAAATGATTTCGGTTATCCATACGCAGAGGTTGACGGAGTAAAGCTCGATAACTACACTCCGGATCAATTCGTTTATACCTACAGCTTTACGAAGAAGGCTTAATCGGAAAAGAAGAATACTTTGCAGTAACTATTCTGCATTACCATTTACATACGAGAAAAGCACCTTGCATGATGCAGGGTGTCTTTTTTCGTGTCTCTTTGTATCTCCTGTAGCATAAAGGGTGAAAGTCCCTAATTTGCCATGATAGTGGCAAGGGTATAGATGAAGATAACTGCGCATAATCATAAAATTATAAAATATTATACTTGCGCATAATCAAAAATTCCAATATAATGCGCGTATAATCAAAGAAATGCCATATATAAACATTGCGCATAATCAAAAAATCCACCCAATGAGGTAGATTGTAACTGCGAGGAGAATCGGATGATTTTAAAAAGAAAAATCTATAGCAAATTATTGGAGTGGAAAAATGGCTGCGGTGGAACAAAAGCGATAATGCTGGAGGGAGCCAGGCGTATTGGCAAATCTACAATTGTTGAGGCATTTGCAAGGAAAGAATATGAGTCATATATTCTTATAGATTTTGCAAAGAAGGATAAGGTTGTAGAAGAATACTTTAGTCAATACCTGAATACGCTTGATGATTTATTTATGCTGCTTAGTACCTACTATGGGGTTAATCTTGTTACAAGAAAATCTGTGCTGATTTTTGATGAAGTACAGATGTTTCCACAAGCAAGAGCCGCAATAAAGTATCTTGTTGCTGATGGCAGATACGATTATATAGAAACCGGTTCACTGATATCCATTAAGGAAAATGTTAAGGATATTGTAATCCCCTCAGAGGAGAGAAGCATTACCATGTATCCGCTTGATTTTGAGGAATTTGCCTGGGCGCTGGGAGAAGAACAGCTTTTAAATTATATAAAAAGATGTTTTGAAAAGCGGGAGCCTTTGGAAAGAGGCATGCATAATAAGGCTATGATGCTTTTTAAGCAGTATATGCTAGTGGGTGGTATGCCAAAACCGCTTATCATTTACATTGAAAATAAAAAAAACTTCAGTTTAGTGGATGCTGAAAAACGGGATATTTTGAAATTGTATCGTAATGATATTATGAAGATTAAGGCACAGTATCGTGGCAAAGTTTTGGCGATTTTTGATCAAATACCCGGATTATTGTCACAGCATGAGAAACGTGTCGTATTCAAAAATATACAGGAAGGCAGTTATGCGGATCGATATAGTGAAACTTTTTTTTGGCTGTCTGATTCTATGATTTCAAACGAGTGTTTTTTGTGTAATGATCCCAATGTTGGCCTCTCAATCAATGAAGAACGAACTTATGTAAAGTGCTATATGGGGGATACAGGACTTTTGCTCAGTCATGCATTTGATGAAAACGAGTTGTTAGAGAGTGAAGTATATGCACAGATTCTAAATGATAAACTATCTATTAATGAGGGAATGTTATATGAGAACGTCATAGCGCAGATGCTTGTGGCAAATGGACATAAATTGTACTTTTATACTCACTATTCACGCGAAAAACACCGTAATGACATAGAAATTGATTTTATTATATCCAATAACAGTAAGCTGAAGTATAAAATGTATCCTATAGAGGTTAAATCAGGGAGAAAATACACCACAGCTTCACTGAATAGATTTAACGAAAAATATAAAGCAAGAATAGGGGAGAGTTATATTATCCATCCTAGAAATCTTGTAGTGAAAGATAGAATAGTGTGTATACCTGCATATATGACCTTCTGTTTATAAAAGTCAGATAAGTTACGTTCCGATAGAAAAGGAGCCTGTCCGCTGAGAATATTTTGAAATCACAGACAATTATATTAAGTGCAGAATTCCCTATAATAAAAATGTATTGGAGATGAGCAGGCAAAGTGTCGGTATAAGTGTCGGTACAAATGTGGTATAAATAAAACAGAAAAAGCTGTACTGGAAATATTGATAAGTAATCCGAAAAAAACGGCTGAGGAGATGGCTATAAAAATAGAATCCACGGTATTTTAGGAGGAAAAACACTATGCTAAAAATCTGTTTCGTCTGCCATGGCAATATCTGCCGAAGCCCCATGGCGGAATTTATCTTTAAAAGAATCGTGGAGGAGAATGGAAGAACAGAAGATTTTCAAGTATCTTCCAAAGCCACTTCTTCGGAAGAAATCTATCGCGGGCAGGGAAATCCGGTCTATCCGCCGGTTCGGGAAATTCTGGAAGGGCTGGGAATAGACTGTAGTAAAAAAAGAGCCTGCCAATTACAGAAAGAGGACTACGAAAAATACGATTTTTTCATCGGAATGGATGAGCGGAATCGGGAGAATATAAAACGCATTTTCGGAGGCGACCCGGAAAAGAAAGTTTCTCTTCTTGGAGATTATACCGGCCATCCTCATCCTATTGCAGACCCATGGTACAGCGGAGAATTCCAAGCCTGCTATGAAGATATTGTAGAGGGCTGTGAGGGACTTTTTGAAAAAATAAAAGTGGAGTAATATGGAAAAAGAAAAGCGCAAGAAAAACGCAAAATAAAAGTGAAAAAGAAAAGCGCAAAAAAGCCTAAAAGAAAAGTGCAACAGAGGAGGGATTTTCAATGGAAAATAATCGGATTCATAATGAGAAGCAGGAGGAAAGTCGGCGCTATCTGATTGTGGTAGATATGCAAAAGGACTTTATTGACGGTTCTCTCGGTACGGAAGAGGCACAGGGGATTGTAGAAAAAGTTAAAGAGAAGATTCTTTCCTATCCGAAGGACAGGGTCTATGCCACCTTGGACACGCATGGAGAGGACTACTTATCCACGCAGGAGGGGAAAATGCTACCTGTGCCTCACTGTATCAAAGGGACAGAAGGCTGGGGACTGCATCCTATGCTTAAAGATCTCATTCTTCCGGATCATTTCTTTGAAAAAGGGAGTTTTGGAAGCCTTCGCTTAGCAGAATCCATGCGGGAACTTTTCAGGCAGCAGGATAATATAGAGGGGGCTTCTATAGAACTTGTCGGCTTATGCACGGATATTTGCGTAGTATCGAATGCTCTTTTATTGAAAGCTTTTCTTCCGGAGCTTCCTATTTCCGTGGACAGCAGCTGTTGTGCGGGCGTGACAAGGGAGAAGCATTTGGCAGCGCTGGAAACGCTGCGTTCTTGTCAGGTAGAGGTTCGTTAAGGAGAAAATACGGATAGTACTTGTACGGCGTATTAAATTAATCATAAGGAAGGATAAATTTTTTTAAAATAGAAAATCCAAATAGATAACTCAATCTATAAGAATAAGCAAATATACAGGGAAAAAGGCCGGAGTTATAATCAATAAAGATAACTAATATCAAAATGGAGGTACAACGATGTCGATTTATTGTGAGGCTAGAAATTTTGCAGAGAAATTCATTGATCCCTGTAGCAAAAAGGTAGATGAAGAAGGAGTATTTCCTGTAGAAGCGTTTGCGGAGATTAAAAAATCGGATTTTTTAACTCTGCTCATTCCTAAGGAGCAGGGAGGCTTAGGCTTGGGAATTCAGGAGCATGTGGAAGTTTGTCGCGCTTTTGCCAAAAGTGATGCGACAACCGGACTATGCTATATGATGCATAATGTGGCTTTGATAGTGGTTTTGTCTCGAGGAAGTGAAGAGATGAAGAAGAGAATTGTCAAAGAAGTGGTAGAAGAGAGAAAGCTTCTGGCTCTGGCATACAGTGAGCTGGGAACAGGAACCCATTTCTATATTTCCGATTTGAAGGCGGAAAATGATGGAGACAAGAAACTCCTAAGCGGTGTAAAGAGCATGGTTACCTCTGCAGGGCAGGCTTCCTATTATCTGGTATTAGCGCCCTCCGATGTGGAAGGAGCTATTGATAACTGGTTAGTTCCGCTCGAGACTCCGGGGCTTAAGTTTGAACAGAACACCTGGCATGGTCTTGGGATGAGAGGAAATGTTTCCTGCCAGATGCATTTGAATAAGGCAGAGGTTTCTGTAAGCAATCGAATCGGTGAAGAGGGTGCAGGACAGGAACATGTATTTAATGTTGTAGCACCTTACTTTATTGCAGGACTTGCAGGAGTCTATTCCGGACTTGGTGAGCACATGTTAGAGGAAACCGTTGCGCATGCAAAAGAAAGAAAATACACTTCCGGAACTTCCCTGGCAGAAATCGAAACCGTTCAGATTCACCTTGCGAAGATGTACAATCTGGTGAATTCCTCCGTTTGCGCGGCAAAGGAAGCGACCCGAAGTGCTGCAGCAGGGGAAGAGGATGCTTTGGCAAAGATTTTGTCCGCTCGTATCATTGCCTGCGAAATGGTTATTGAAGCCGGAAGACTGGGCATGAGAGTTGGAGGCGGAAAGGCTTATAATAAGGCCGGCAGCATGGAAAGACTCTTAAGAGATGCCTATGCCGGACAGATTATGGCTCCCAGTGCAGACGTGCTTACCGTTTGGCTTGGAAAAGCCATTACAGGCTTGCCTCTAGTATAAGCTTTTAAAGCTTTAAGAAAGGGAGAGAGGAACGCCAACTCTTCCTTTCTTTGATTCATAACGAGTATCGCTCGCAAAGCGTGCGGTATCTCGTTATTTCAAGAAGAAACAGGAGGAAAAGACTTTTTGCTTTGGCTTAGTCTCAATACTCTACTGTACTTTGATTATTTGCGGGATGATATAAAGAAAAGAGGATAAAATGGAAAAGATAAAGTTAGGGGCAGTTATTTACGCGCCAAAGGTAACCGTTATTTGGGGAATCATTCAGGAGTTTTTCGAGAAGGAAAATTGCCCGATAGAGCCGGTTTTTTATAAGGATTACAAGAGTCAGGTGGACGGACTGATGAATGGAGAAATCGACATTGCTTGGAATTCCCCTCTGGCTTGGCTGGATAGTTTTATACGGACGAAGGGAGAATGCTTAAACGGCTCCATGCGTGATACGGATCAGGATCGTAAAAGCTACCTGGTGGTAAGAAAGGACAAGGGCTATCAGACTATTTCGGATATCAAGGGAAAGACTATCGGATTTGGCGCCTATGACTCTCCTCAGGCACGTTTGATTCCCATTTATCATCTGCATAAGAATGGATTGGAGTTTGAAAAGGACTATACGGAAAAGCGCTTTGATATCGGTCTTGGCCTCCATGGAGACCATGTGGGAGGAGAGCTGGATGCGGCAAAGGCTATGCTTTCCGGTGAAGTAGACGGAAGCTGGATGCTGGATTTAAACTACAAGGCTTGGATTTTAGACGGAACCTTGGATGAAGCACAGGTGCAGATTTTATCCGAGACAGATTTCTTTGACCATTGCATTTTCACCGGAAGAGCGGATTTTTCTAAGGAAGCCTTTGCCCATTTTACAGAGGTTCTGCATAAAATGGATTACAAGAATCCCGCTCATAAGGAGATGATGGACATGGAAGGTTTGAAGGCTTGGGTACTGGGAAGAACCAAGAATTTTGAGCAGATTAAGAAGGCTAATGAGTACCTGCATTTTTTTGAGAAGGAGAATGCATGAGTAAGCATTTCCTCCCCTTTACCAGCTCCCTAATTGGGAGTATGCCAAGAACTAAGGAATTGCTTTCGGGAAAACGTCGCCTGCAAAACGGACAGCTTTCCCAAGAGGATTATGAGGCCATACTTCTCAGAGAAACGGAAGAAGTGATTCGTTTGCAGGAAAGAAACGGAGTAGACATTCTTACCGGGGGAGAGTTAAGCCGGGACAATTACGTTTCCTTTGTGGCGGAAAAGCTGGAAGGTGCTACCATGATGAGCATGGCGGACATGCTGCCTTACATGGAGGATAAGCAGGGTTTTGAAGAAATTCTGGATACCCTGGATGTACCCGCAGTCAGCATTAAAAATGCCATTTGTACCGGGAAAATACAAAAGGAAAGAAAGTCTTTTAAAAGAAGAAATCCTTAGAATCCGGCAGTTTTCGGATAAGGAGATCAAGGCGACTCTTCCCGGCCCTTACCTAATGACCCGTTCCATGTGGCTTCCGGCCCTTTCTTCCAAGGTCTATGACAGCAAAGAAGAGCTGGGGAAAGATGTAGTGGCTCTTTTAAAAGAAGAAATTGAAGAGCTTAGGCAAATGGGGGTATCGGTGATTCAGCTGGACGAGCCGGTGCTTACAGAGGTGGTCTTTAGCAAGGGGAAAACCAGATCCTTTATGTGTGCCGCCTTGTCAGAGAAGAAAGATCCTACAGAGGAATTGGAATTTGCCGCTTCTTTGTTGAAAGAAGTGGTAGATTTTATGAAGGAAAAGGAACTTTGCAGCGTTCTTCATGTTTGCAGAGGGAACTGGAGTAAGAATGAGGGAATTCTTTTAACAGGTTCCTACACACCTTTGGTTCCTTTATTTGCCAAGGTACTTCCTTCGGTTTTGGCCTTGGAATACTCCACGAAGAGGGCTGGAGACTTATCTTCCCTTTTGGAAAATGCTGCAATTCGTGAAAATTGTATTTTGGGCTTAGGGGTGATCAATCCAAGAATTGATGTAGTAGAATCCGGGGAAAGCATAGTACAACGGGCGGAGGAGGCATTGCAATATTTGCCAAAGGAAAGACTGTGGCTAAATCCGGACTGCGGCTTTGCTACCTTTGCCAATCGCCCTGTAAATGAATTTCCCTGTATTGAGGCCAAATTAAAGGAGTTGCACAGAGCCCAGGAATTTTTACGGAAAAAGTATTAGGAGGAAGCTTGTGGAAAGCCATGAATATGAAATGCACCATCAAGACTTACGCTATAGAGGGATTGTAAGGCAGGATGGTCGTGTTCAGGTCTATATGCAAAACCATTGTATAGATTCTTCTAAAGAAATGGAATTTGACAGCAAAAAAGATACCGATACCTCCGTGAATCTTTTCTGCGCAGGCTTGCTTTCCGGAATTCTTCATGGCATCTGCAGTTTTATGAAGAAGGAAGGGAATCCTCTGGAGGATGTGGAAGCAAAGGCGAGGGTGGTTTTAGACCACCCTCTATCTTACTTAGGGGTAAAGGGGTACGAGGAAACACCCAGAATCTCTAAAATCACCATCGACCTGTATTTCTATAGCTTTTTGGAAGAGGAAGAGGCGATAGAACGGTGTCGGGAGGCCTTAAAGAAGAACATTTTGTATCAAACAATTCTTCCGGCAATGGAGATAGAGCTTCGTTATCATGTTTCACTGTAATAAAATTTGAGGATAAAAATACGAGTAGAAGAGTAGAAAAGAGAACTTTCAGGATTTTCTTTGTGAACGAATTGCAAGCGAAAACCTGAAAGTCTTTTCTTGACAATAATACTTTAGCATGCTAATGTGTTATCACGCTAAACAGGAAAAAACAAAAAATCAAATTTATGTTGAAAGGAAACAAAGCGGCAAAACAACGTTTAAGGGAGGAGTAGAATGGCTATGTGGGGAAAAGTGAGTGGAAAAGGAAGCGGAAGTGGAAAAGGAAAATGGACGAGCGCATTGGCATTGGGAATCTTGGCTTTATCTGCCTTGGTTTTGACCGCCTGTGGTGGCAAAAAGGCGAAACAGGCGAGCAGTTTTACGGTAGGATTTGACCAGGAGTTTCCGCCCATGGGATTTGTGGCGGAGGACGGTAGCTACACCGGCTATGATTTGGAGCTTGCGGAGGAGGTGGCGAAGCGCCTGAACCTAAAGTTTGTGGCGAAACCGATTAACTGGGACGGAAAGGATCTGGAGCTGAACTCCGGAAATATAGACTGCATCTGGAACGGCTTCAGTATGAACGGAAGAGAAGAGAACTATACTTTTGTCGGCCCTTACATGGCAAACAAGCAGGTTTTTGTGGTAAAAGCGGACAGGAATATCAGCACCCTTTCCGACTTGGCCGGAAAAACGGTTGAGGTGCAGAAGGATTCTTCGGGTTTAGAGGCGTTAAGCCGTGAGGAAAATAAGAGCTTGAAGGACAGCTTTTCCTCTTTAGTGGAGGTGGGAGACTACCAAAGCGCCATGATGGATTTGGAAACCGGCGCCTGCGATGCCATTTGCATGGACTCCGTGGTGGCGGAGTATCAGATTAAAACGGCGAATAAGCCTTTTGTCTTGTTAAAGGACACCCTTTCCAAAGAGGAGTACGGAATCGGCTTTAAGAAAGGCAATACGGAGCTTGCGGAAAAAGTAAAGAAGACGCTTTTGGAAATGAAGGCGGACGGAACCGTAGATAAAATCACGGAGAAATGGTTCGGCGCAAAGGACAGTTTTGTTTTGGAGTAAAAAGACGAGGATCCCAATTTGCCCGGTAGACGGATTTGAACGATATATTGTAAGATACTAATTTAAAAAAACGGCCTCCTCGGAAGAGGAGGCATTTTACGGGAAACGGGAGCGGTCGAAATAGGGAGATACAGGGTAAGAGGGAGGAATGCAGATGGAGTGGTATGTGATTTTATCTAAACTTTTAGGAGGACTCGGCGTGAGCCTGAGCATCTTCCTGATTACGCTTCTCTTTTCCCTTCCGCTCGGGCTTCTCCTTTCTTTCGGCAGAATGAGCCGGAATCTGATTTTACAAAATGCCACCAAGGTTTATATTTCCATCATGCGCGGAACACCGCTTATGCTTCAGCTTTTTGTGGTGTACTACGGCCCCTATTACATTTTCAAAATCCAGCTCCACCCGGGCTACCGGATGATGGCGGTCTATATCGGTTTTGTTCTAAACTATGCAGGTTATTTTGCGGAGATTTATCGCTCCGGAATCCAGGCAATGGACAAGGGACAGCTGGAGGCAGCCGAAATCCTCGGCTATAGCAAGACGCAGGCTTTCCTCCGCATTATTTTTCCGCAGGTATGGAAAAATATCTTACCCTCCATTACGAATGAGGTGATTACGCTCGTAAAGGATACTTCACTGGCCTTTTCCATTTCGGTGATGGAAATGTTTACGACGGCGAAGGCGATTTCTTCTTCGCAAAGCTCCATGCTGCCTCTCATTATGGCGGGAATCTTGTACTATATCTTTAACTTTATCGTGGCCTTCCTTATGGAACGCTTCGAAAAGAAACTGGACTATTACAGTTAGTCATAGGAAAAACTGCGAAAGTAAAAAAGTCATTGCGAGCCGGGATTTGGCAAGTGTTTTGGGAAACACTGCCCAGGAAAGAGGATAGGAGAACTATGGCCATTTTGGAAATGAAGGGAATAAAAAAGCGCTTTTCCGGGGAGGAAATCTTAAAAGGCATCGACCTCAGTTGCAAGGAGGGAGAGGTGCTCAGTATTATCGGACCGTCCGGTTCCGGAAAATCCACCCTGCTTCGCATTGCGACTTTTTTGGAAAATGCGGATTCCGGAACAATTATCTATGACGGAAAGACGGTTTTCCAAAGAGAAGCACAGCCTGAGTCGCTTCGGAAAGGGGGAGATTCTATAGGCTGGGATACAGCAAACAGGCAGCAGGCTAAAGCGCTTTTCGGTTTGGTGTTCCAAAACTTTAATCTTTTTCCGCATTGGACGGTTTTGGAAAATATCATCGATCCCCTCATTCATGTGCAAAAGAAGGAGAAGTCCTTTGCAGTAGAGAAGGGGAGAGCTTTACTGGAGAGGATGGGACTTTCCGATAAGGAAGGACAATATCCCTGTTCACTTTCAGGAGGACAGAAGCAGAGGGTAGCGATTGCCAGAGCACTCGCCCTGGAACCGAAGATTCTCTTTTTCGATGAGCCGACCTCGGCACTTGACCCGGAGCTTACCGGAGAGGTTCTCCGCCTGATTCGGTCTTTAAAGGACGAACGCATGGCTATGGTGATTGTGACCCATGAAATGAACTTTGCCAGGGAGATTTCGGATGAAGTGCTATTCATGGCAGAGGGAGAAGTCCTTTGCCGAGGCAGCTCGGAAGCGGTATTCACGGCGGAAAATGAGCGTCTGCAGAGCTTTTTGGGGAAAATTCAAATGAGCTGATTAAGCGCAATGTGGGACAATAATAACTCTTTATGCCAAGGAATGGCTCTTCCGGTGGGAGAAAGTATTAAAAAATAGCGTAAAAAACAAAGAATAAGTTCCAAAAAAATACAAAGTAAGAAAAGCGTAACTTTTTATTTATCTTTCTCGAAAAATCGAGGAAAACAGAAGATAAAAAAGAGCTTGGCAATGTGTAAAAGTGTAATTCTTGTGGATAAGTCAAAGATTTTTTTCTGATTCCGGAAAAATTTTACCGACTTATCCACATTTTTCTTATAAAAAAGAAAAATAGACCCTATTCAGAAAGTTAAAAATTAAGAATTCAACATTGTTTTTCAGACATATACCTATTTGCAGGGGAATCGGCTCCGATATACCATCTTGCAAGCTTGATTTCCAATCTGTTTTATCTTCTTCAAATTCATTTTTGATGCTAGAATGGTAACAGATAATTGGAAGTTTGTCTTTTTGGGGTCGAAGACGGTGAAATCGTAGCAGGGGAAAATGAAATGAACTGGAAAAATCTATGGAATAAAAAGTATGCATTACTTGTTTTTTATATTTTACTTGCAGCATTTTTGTATCATATCGGTATTCAGATTTTAGACCATTTTTCGGGCGTGGGAGAAAATCTGCAAAATATGTTTTCTTGGTTGCCGCAGGTCATGTCGCCTTTGTTTTTCGGATTTGCCCTTGCGTATTTATTGAGTCCTCTCTGTCATTTTTTCGAGAAGATACTGGAGAAAAATAAGTTTTTAGCGAAAAGGCGGACAATTGCCCGCAATCTCTCTATTTTTTTGAGTTTCTCCTTGCTGCTTATCGGTATTGTCATTCTGGCGTCCCTTCTTCTTTCTACTGTAAGCAAAAGCATTCAACTTGTACGCTTTGATGACTTATTTCAGGGCATTATTGACTTTGCGACAACGGTGGAAAAGTTTTATTCCGATCTGTACAGCAGACTGGATAACCTTCCGATAGGGGAAGAAGATGCCAAGGAAGCCATACAACTTTTTCTGCAGAAGGTCGTATCTTTTTTCCAAAATATGGGAAATGGCGCACTTTCCTCTTTGGGAAATTTGGGAGGAGTCTTGAGCACTTTGCTGTTTGGAATTATTTTCTCGCTCTATTTTCTTGCGGACGGAAGGAAGATTTTAAGTTATTGGGGAAGAGTATTTTCTTTGCTTTTCGGAAAGGAAAAAGTGGAGAAGTTGAGTCTCTTTTTCAAGGATGCCGACCGGGTTTTTGCCGGCTATCTCCGCGGACAAATTATTGACGGATTTATCATGGCTGTACTGGTCAGCATTACCTTAAGTCTTTTAGGAGTTCGTTACGCCTTAGTCATCGGGGTGCTCACGGGATTTGGCAATCTGATTCCGTATATGGGTCCGTTTATTGCCTACGGTCTGACAATTTTGGTCTGTGTCCTCTATGGAGAATTTGCGAAGCTTCCGCCTGCGGTGATTGCCCTCTTTATCATTCAGACACTGGATGGAAATTTCATCAATCCGAGGCTTCTTTCCCATAACATTGATGTTCATCCGCTTGTCGTGATGATTTCCTTAATCATAGGAGGCAGCCTCGGAGGATTCCTGGGAATCTTCCTGGCTGCCCCTGTGGCCAGTCTTATTAAGCTGGAACTCGACAAATATATGGAAAAGAAAGCGGCTATAAAGTCTCCGGATGCTGAATGCCGGCCTTGATTTTCGCTGCAACTTCCTTTCCCTTAAGATGGGCAAGCAGTGCAAGAGAAAAATCGACGGCAACACCCATTCCGCGTCCGGTAATGAACTGCTCCGTATTTTCTACGGCAGCACCGGTCCATTTTGCACCGTCTACGCCGTCTATGCCCTCCTGGAATCCGGGAAAGCAGGTGAAGGGAAGACCGTTCAAGAAGCCCAAATGACCGAAGATACTCGGAGCCGCGCAGATTGCGGCAAGAAGCTTTCCTTTTTCTTTATGCACTTTTATTGCGGAAAGCAATTTTTGATTTTGCTCCAAATGCGTAACACCCGGCATTCCTCCGGGAAGAAAGAGGAGATCGGCTGTTTCAAAATCCGCTTCCTCTATCGTTTTATCGCAGACAACCGTGATTTTATGAGAACCGACAAGCGTTTTATTTTCCGTGATAGAGATAAGCTCCACATCGACAGATCCTCTTCGTAAAATATCTACGACGGTGAGACACTCAATTTCTTCCGTACCTTCCGCAAAAAATGCCAAAACCTTTGCCATAAAAAGCCTCCTTTTTTCAGTTCGTATAGCTTGTACTATACAACTTTTCGGGAGGCTTTAGAAGATTTCTGTAGAGGTGTTTCATTAAAAGCAAGATATTAAAAGCAAAGGAGCGTTGCAAAAAGGAGATAGCTCTTTCTTTAAAAGGAAAGCTTTCTTAAATTTTGTCCGCTGTAGAAACTCTCTATTACGGAACTTATTTTTTCGGATACTTCCGTACGGATATAGGGAGATTTTATACCTTCCATAATCGCCTTAGAGAAGGCCAGTAATTGAAGGCGAATTCCCTCTCCTTCCAAGGGATAGAAGTATCTCCGGTTTTCATTGGGGTCTTCAAAACGAAGCTCAAAATAATCGGTCTTCCACCACGGAGCGGGCACGTAGATATAGCCTTCCGTACCGGAGATGATGAGTTCCCCTTCGGACTTTACACCGCGCCCCACCTTGATAGAGGCGGTTGCATTTTGAAAGAAAAAGTCAATTTTTGTGAAGCTGTCGTATTTCAGCGTCTCATTTTCAAATAAAGAGTACATCTGCGTTTCATAAGGGCCCTGTAACAACTGAAAAATGGGAAGCATGGCTGTCGGACCCCAGGCACAGATACTGTTCCAGGAGGTTTCCAAATTCTTATTATTGAAATTCTGCAAGCTGGTACAGGTCGCGTCAACGGATACCACTTTGCCGATTTTCCCTGTTTTTACCAGAAGAATCAGGCGATTATAGGCATTGGAATAAGCGGTTTTGATGGCTTCCATCAGAATCAGGTTTTTCTTCTCTGCCAGAGCAAAAAGTTCTTTGGTTTCTTCGAGCGTTAAGGCGATCGGAGATTCACAGAGCACATGTTTTCCTCTTTCCAGGGCATGCTTAATCTCCCGATAATGCTTTGTGGGATGGGAGAGAATATAGACACAGTCACAATCCTCTAAGAAATCCTCATAATCCTGCAGGTTGACATCCGTACTCTTACTGGAATTAAAAAGAGTGGTGACGGTAATGCCGTTTACAAAACTGCTTTCCTGAAAATATTTATTCAGAACATTTTCCTCGAAACCTCCCAGGAGTCCTAAATTCAGCTTTCTGTCTTCTGCACGAAGCTCACTGCTGGAGATGCCGGTGGTTCGCGGCAAATAAATCACGGTACAATATTCTTTCAGGTAGTCAAAATAGCCTTCCCAATCGGAACCGACGGTAAAAATAGACACGCCGTATTTCTGAATATCGTCAATCTTTTGCCCCTCGTATTCTTCTACGATGATTTCATCCGCTAAGCCCGTTTTTTTAATTCCCTCAATTCGTTCAGTAAGGGATTGCTTTACGTTGATTTTTCCTCTGCTGCGATCAAAGTCATCGGAGGTCACCCCTACAATGAGGTAATCTCCCAAAGCCTTTGCCCTTTCCAGTAAACGTATATGACCTTCGTGCAGTAAATCATAGGTGCCATAGGTAATCACTTTGATCATGAAAGTTTCTTCTCCTTTTCAAGACAGCGGTTTAAAGTGTCTTGCTATCCAATTCCAACAGAGCCTTCATAAAGCGCTCCATATATTTCTTTTCGCCGATTGTTACACGAAGGCAAGTCCCGAGTTTTCCGATAGCGGGATAGCTTTTGATCAGGATGCCGTAGTTTTCTTTCATTTTCTTGACTATTTCTTCTGCGTCTCTCCTCGGTTTGATAAATAGGAAGTTTCCGGCTTCTCCTTTATAAGGATAATGTTGCTCCTCCAAAGCTTGCAAAAGATAAGCTCGCCCTTCCTCAAAATGAGAAATCAAATCGGAAAGAATCTTGGGATTTTCCAGAATTTCTTCCGCAAATTTCATGGCAAAGGCATTGGTGTTATGAGGGGTACAGAATTTTTGCACATACTGAATATCCTCGGGGTGTCCGGCTACATAACCGAGTCTGCAACCCGCGAGAGAAAACAACTTGGAGAAAGTTCGAGTGACAAAGACTCTCCGCTCTGTTAAGGCATAGTGTATAAAAGTGTTCGGATAGAAGTAGTGATAGGCCTCATCAATCAATACCGTAATCTCTTTCTCCTTGCAGGCTTTGAGAATCGCTTGAAACTCCTCTTCCGTGTAAACATTTCCCATGGGGTTATTCGGGTTTAGAAGAATTAAAAGTTCGGTTTCCGCGGTAAGATGCTCCAAAATGTGAGAAACGGGCATTTCCAGGTCCTCGGTATAAGGGACAGGAACAAAATTTCTGCCATACATTTCCGCATAAACCTGGAACATGAAATAAGAAGGCACAACGCCGACAATCCTTCCGCCTTTCGAAGTGAAGGCTTGGATAATATAACGGATTCCTTCCGAGGAACCGTTTACCAGACAAAGATGGTGAATATCCGTTTTCAGATACTTGGCCAGGACTTCCGTAAAATGCAGGGTTTCCGGATATTGGGCAACAAACTGCGGCGTAATATCATCCAGAACTTTCCGGATAAATTCTTCCGGAAGACCGCCCGGATTTTCGTTTAAATCCAGTCTGAGGTAGTCCTTTCTTTCATTTTGATCAAAAATACGATGTAAGTTTTGAATATTCGGATCTAAGTGGTACATATTTTTCTCCTTTTTAAATGTTCCCATATTGCGTGAGAACCATAATGTTCTTCCTTCTCCGTCTTGTCAAACAAAGCACTTCCCAAAGGAAGAAGCTTTTCTTCCCAGTACCCTGCGTATTCTTTTCCGCATTCTTTTTCTAAGAGGCTTTGATAAAGCTTCATAATGGCATGAGACTGCAGGATTGCATAATCACAATGAACCAGGGCAGGCATCACCACGTAATTTTCCGCATTCACGATGGCTTTTCCGTCAGCTGGATCTTCCAAATCAATTTCAGAACTGACAAACCAGGGCAGGTAAATAAGTTGCCTTGTGTACTGCTTCAGATTTTTACTGAAAAATGCCGGGTCCACCATAAAACTTAAGTTATATTCATCGTAAGGTTCATCCATGAAAATGACATCCGGGGAAATGTCCTTTAGATTTAAACCTCTAAAATCCAGCAGGAAGGGACTGTCCGCACCCAGCTCATTTTCAAAAAGAGAATAATCCCATTGTGCGGGAGAGCAATTGCCGAGTCCATCTTTATAGAAGTAAGGGACAGGTAAGACAAAGCAGTCCACCGTCTTATCTTTACTTGCTTCTATAAATATTCCCCTCATAGCGTCCCAACGGGAATGCAGGCTCGGTAGGAAAAAAATACGCGGTTTTCGGAAGCCCGACCTGTCCTGCCGTTCCGGAGCGGACGATGGATGTTCTCTCTTTTTTAAATCCTCTTCCTTTATAGCATACTGGTAAAAAAGCTTTCCGCCAATCCCCTTCCTGTACTCTGCTTCCATCTTGCGATAGACGGGATAATCATGATCTCCGCCGCCTTTTTTTACGGTTTGATAGTTGTCATATTTTTCCGAAATGATTTTTTTATATTCTTTAGGCGCGGGAAGGGAGAGAAATTCAAAATCCAAATAGCACTCGTCCTGAAACCACTGTTCTTCAAAAATTCCCTTCCCCTGGCTTTGAAAGAGAATAAAATCCAGTAAGGAGGCGATTCTTTTCCCCTTATCCCGGTTAAATCTTTGGAAACACTCCTCTAAGAGCGAAAGAAGTGTTTCTCTATAATGGGGAGATTGCAAAAGCTTTACATGGCATGTTTTTTCCACCTTTCTTGCTTCCCGCTCCAAGACAGCTCTGTTTTCTCCTTCGAGAGAAGGGAAGGATGCCAAGATACATAAGGATTTCAGAAGTTCCATTCTCTTTCTTTCTTTTTCTTCATCGTCGGACAAATAATCATAAGGGAAAATATCCACCCCTGCGCCATAAAGATAATTATGGTATTTTCCAAGCGCATCGGAGGAAATCAGCATCCTATTGTGCTGTACGGAACTGATTAATTCACAATTGTTGTTCTCTTTTTGTATAGAACGGAAGCTCAGTTCTTCCGGAAGTTCTGCTTCTGCCACTTCTGCAAAAATTTCATAATCTTTTCGCATCATCATGATGTCGATGTCATCATCCCAGGGGATAAATCCCTTATGGCGGATAGCCCCCAAGAGATTTCCGTAGTCAATAAAATAGCGAAGCTTGTGCTTTTCACAAATCTTATCTATTTCCACTAAAATTTCCAGCTCCGCCGCCCATGCCCTCTTCATCATGGCGGGAATATAGAAACCCTCTCTGACTTCATCCCAAAAAAACTCTTTTGGAAATTCCATGTCAAATACTCCTTTTTTCTTCCCTAAGTTATATACCTCGCACGAAATGCATTGCATATATAATTACATGTAATGTATTGCATATATATTAGATGTAATGCATTGCATATTTCCTATTATATATAAATATATATTTCGGTAAAAAGAATTCCTTCATAATTTATTCAGTATAAACCGTAGAAGACATATTTTGCGAGTGAAAAGTATTTTTAATAAAATAGTAGTATTTTTAATAAAATAGTAGTTCAAAGCAAAAATTAAAAATTAATATTTGTTGCAATGCACAGGACTATTGCGATAAAATCAAAATAGTTAATCTTGAACGTGAATCAGTTGAAATGGAGGAAGAAAAATGAAAAAAATACTTTCTGTCTTATTATCCTGTTTTGTGCTTTTATTTCCTATTTGCAGTCAGGCTTCCGGTTGGCAAGGCAATGCGGAACAAGGTTGGTGGTACGGAACCAATGAAGAGAACAGTACATGGTATCAAGGCGGATGGTACTGGATAGACGGAAATAACGACGGCATCGCAGAATGCTATTATTTTACGGACAGCGGCTATCTGGTAGTTGGCGGAAAAACACCGGACGGATCTCTTGTTAACTCTTCCGGGGCTTGGATTGTAAATGATGTTGTGCAGACAAAGTCGGTGGGGCTTGAAAACAAGACAACAGCCCGGAATAATACGCAAGCGCAAAAAAATACCGAAAGCAATACGAACGGAGAACCCAAAGTAACGAATCCTACAGAGTACAGTTATATTGGAAATAAAAATACACACAAGTTTCATAAGCCCTCTTGCAGGAGCGTAAAACAAATGAAGGAATCCAATAAGGTGGCTATTGTCAGCAGGGAAGATGCTGTACGAAAAGGCTATCAGCCCTGTGCAATTTGCAACCCCTGAATGAGCTGAAGGAAAAACCGTATTTTGCTTCATTCCGGATTAAAACTCTAAATATAGATAAGGCAGAATCAATATCTTGTAGCTATCAAAATAAGCAAGATTTTTTTCAAAAATAATCCCTTTTTCTTGTTGACAAGGAAGAATACGGGTGCTAAGATACACAAGCTGTCGCTCCAAATGAGAGGCAACAAGTACCTTGAAAATCAAAGATCGAATAATACACAGACCCTGAAGATTCTTGAAAAAAGTTCTTCTTAAGAAGAACAAAAAGCCGGAGTTCCGGCAGAGAAAATTCAGAAGCACAGAAATGTGCAGCGAAAATAAACTTTAACAGTAATTAAGGAAAAACAAGCTAAGCGCGTTTTGACTTGGACTGAACTTTAACTGTCAGTGATGACAGTTCACATTTATTATGAGAGTTCGATCCTGGCTCAGGATGAACGCTGGCGGCGTGCCTAACACATGCAAGTCGAACGAGATGCGTATTGGAAAGCTTCGGCCGGAAGATGCGTTATCTAGTGGCGGACGGGTGAGTAACACGTGGGTAACCTGCCTTATGGAGGGGGATAACAGAGAGAAATCACTGCTAATACCGCATAAGCACACAGTACCGCATGGTAGAGTGTGAAAAGATTTATCGCCATAAGATGGACCCGCGTCTGATTAGCCAGTTGGCAGGGTAAAAGCCTACCAAAGCAACGATCAGTAGCCGATCTG
>NZ_JH414506.1:405363-627398 GCF_000238075.1 Oribacterium asaccharolyticum ACB7 | reverse complement strand
GGCTCATCGCATCCTGGGGCTGAAGTCGGTCCCAAGGGTTGGGCTGTTCGCCCATTAAAGCGGTACGCGAGCTGGGTTCAGAACGTCGTGAGACAGTTCGGTCCCTATCCGGCGCGGGCGTAGGATATTTGAGAGGATCTGTCCTTAGTACGAGAGGACCGGGATGGACTGACCTCTGCTGAACCTGTTGGGAATCAATCCCATCGCAGGGTAGGCAAGTTGGGAATGGATAAACGCTGAAGGCATCTAAGCGTGAAGCCAACCTCAAGATGAGATATCCCATCGTAAGAGTAAGACCCCTTGAAGAGAACGAGGTAGATAGGGCTGAGGTGTAAGTGCTGCAAAGCATTCAGCTGACAGCTACTAATAGGTCGAGGGCTTATCCAATGCGTCTGATTGATATGTTTTACTGCTGGAGTTATTTCTTTGATATGTTGTTTTTCTGAAGAAAGGAATTGCTAGGGAATTAGACTCTAGGGATTACTGAGTACGCAGTTAATTATATGCTTCTACTAAAGAAGCAGGTACGAGATGGCCCGGTGGCTCAGTTGGTTAGAGCGCCGCCCTGTCACGGCGGAGGTCGACGGTTCGAATCCGTTCCGGGTCGTTAGCCTTTGGGCTTTTATATGGATGGATTCCCGAGTGGCCAAAGGGGGCAGACTGTAAATCTGTTGTCACTGACTTCGGTGGTTCGAATCCACCTCCATCCACTAAGACAGAAATGTCTTTATATGGGGTCTTAGCTCAGCTGGGAGAGCATCTGCCTTACAAGCAGAGGGTCACAGGTTCGAGCCCTGTAGGCCCCATTTCCATATTATCGCGGGATGGAGCAGTCTGGTAGCTCGTCGGGCTCATAACCCGAAGGTCGTTGGTTCAAATCCATCTCCCGCAATTCACTCCGGAGTTCGCTCCGGATTTTTTGTGCTTAAAATGGTAAAAATAAAGTTGTTTTGTGCTTAAAAATAGTAAAAATAAAGTTATTTTGAATAAAGAAGAATGTTGTATATAAAGAAGAAAGCCGCCTATCTTCTTGAAAATAGTCTATTTTCTTTTAGATGAATGCTGTATAATTTACTTCGTTAAGTTGTTTTTCAAAAATTTAGGAGGGAAGAAGCTATGCGTGTAGGAATCTTAACGAGCGGAGGAGATTGTCAGGCTTTAAATGCTACCATGAGAAGCGTGGGAAAGTCTTTATATAATCTATTCGATGACATAGAGATTTATGGCTTCTTAGATGGGTATAAGGGGTTAATTTACGACGAGTATAAAAAGATGGAGAAATCGGATTTTTCAGGAATTCTGACTCAGGGAGGAACGATTCTTGGGACCAGCAGAACTCCTTTTAAGCTGATTCGGGAACCGGATGCAAATGGTTTAGATAAGGTCGAGGCCATGAAGCATACTTATAGAAAACACAGGCTGGATTGCCTGGTTGTTCTTGGAGGGAACGGATCTTTAAAGACGGCGAATCTTCTTAGTGAAGAGGGGTTAAATGTTGTAGGTTGCCCGAAGACCATTGACAATGATCTGTACGGAACGGATATGACCTTTGGATTTTATTCCGCAGTTCAGGTTGCGACCAATGCGATTGACGGCATCCACACTACTGCAGCGAGTCATGGTAGAGTTTTTATTGTAGAAATTATGGGGCACAAGGTTGGCCTTTTGACCTTATATGCAGGTCTGGCAGGCGGCGCAGATATTATTCTGGTTCCGGAAATTCCCTATACGATAGATGCCGTATGTAAGAAAATAGCAGAGAGACATGCAAGCGGATCCCGCTTTTCAATCATTGCAATTGCGGAAGGCGCTATTTCCAAAGAGGACTCCTGTCTTTCCAAAAAGGAGTTAAAGAAGAAGATTGCCGAGGAACGGAAGAAGCATCCGTCTGTAGCCTATAAACTTGCAAAAGACATTGAAGAGAGAATTGGAGCTGAGGTTAGAGTTACGGTACCGGGGCACACACAGAGAGGCGGGCAGCCTGTACCGTATGATAGAGTTTTTGCGACAAGAATCGGTGCGGAAGCTGCCAGAATGATTAAGAAGGAGAAATTCGGTTATATGTTGGCCTTAAAGAGTACGGAAATTGTGCCGGTTCCTTTAGCCGATATTGCAGGAAAACTAAAGACGGTGGATCCGAACTCCGGAATTGTAAAAGAAGCCAGAATGATGGGTATTTCTTTTGGAGATGAGGAATAATCGATATAGATAGGGAGTGTCGCTTGTAAAGCGTGTTGTACGTTGTTAAGTGAAACGGAGAAAGTAGGGCATCGTTTGGGATACACTGCGCTATATAGAAAATGGAGATCCAAGGACTTTGATGATATTGTCGGACAGGACGCCATCACAAGATCCTTTAAAAATCAGGTTAAAAGCGGAAAGGTAGGGCATGCCTACCTTTTTTGCGGTACCAGAGGAACAGGGAAGACTTCGCTGGCAAAAATTTTAGCGAGAGCTGTAAATTGTGAGAATCCGATAGACGGAAATCCCTGCAATCAATGTAAAAACTGTCGTGCCATTTTATCCAATACCAGCATTAATGTCTATGAAATGGATGCGGCAAGTAATCGAAACATTGATGATGTTCGTTTGATTCGGGAACAAATTGAGTATCCGCCTGTAGACATGCGCTACAAGGTTTATATCATTGATGAGGTACATATGTTTACCGAACAGGCAAACAATGCTTTTTTAAAGACTCTTGAAGAACCGCCTGAATACGTTATTTTTATTTTAGCCACTACTGAACCGAATGCACTTCCCATTACCATTTTATCCCGTTGCCAACGCTATGATTTTAAACGAATTGCAGTGGAGACCATTAAGCAGCGTTTAGCCATGATTTGCAAAGAAGAAGGAATCCGGATAGCGGAAGATGCGCTGGAGTATATCGCCAGGATGGGTGACGGTTCTATGCGTGATAGTGTAAGCCTACTGGATCAGTGTGCAAGCTATGACTTTCAGGAGGAAATCTCTTATGAGGATGCCTTGAAGGTGCTCGGGGCAGTTGACACTACGGTTTTCTCGGCACTTGTTCGTGCTCTCAGAACTAAAAACATGCAGGCTGTGATGGAAAATATTGCCACAGTCTTAGAACAGGGAAAAGAATTGACACAGTACTGCTCAGATTTATTGCAGTATTTTCGCAATATGATGCTTGCCAAATCCGTACAAAACTTGCAGGGCTTGGTGGATCTCTCAGAAGAAAATAAGCTATTACTTCTGGAAGATGCCAAAGAAATGCCTATGGAGGAAATTTTACGGGGAATAAGACTTTTATCCGAACTTCTACAACAATTTCGTTATGCCAATCAAAAGAGAGTCTTACTGGAAACCTGCCTGATGAAGCTTGCTTTTCCGGAGACGGAAGAAAAAACGGATGCAATCGCACAAAGATTGGAAGAACTGGAAGAAAAGCTTGCCGGAGGCATACCGTTTGCGCCCGGCGGAAAGCCGGAAGATGCAAATGTAAACAATCAGGGCCAATTCGGGAGTACGGAAGAGGCGAAAATTGTAAAGGTTCCCAAGGCACAATTTGAAGACTATCAGAAGCTGAAGGAAAAATGGATGCTGGTATGCAATTATTTTTCACAACCTCTGAAAGGAATTCTTTGTAATGCTGCGATTTTTCCGGGAAAAGATCGGCACTCCATGATTCTTTCTTGCGAAAAAGATGCGGAAAGGAAAATTCTTTCGGAACGAATCAGCATAGTGGAAGGGGAGCTTAGAGAAAGAGAAAAGATGGAATATCATTTTCATATCAGTGCAGGAGACAAGAGAGAAAGGATGACGCAATACATATCCGATGAGGAACTGGAAAAGATTTCCATGCCGATAGAAATCACGGAGGAGTAAAAAATTCTTAAATATTTGTACTGTAAGGTAAAAATAAGAAAAGTAATGGATTTATCCTGTGAGTTCATGATAAAATAAAAAAGATTATGTAATGAACAAAAAATGACTTTAGGGGGAACAAATGGCTAAGCATGGCGGATTTGCCGGCGGAATGCCCGGCATGAATATGAACAACTTAATGAAGCAATATCAGAAGATGCAGAAGAAGTTGGAAGAAACCCAGGAGGAGCTTGCAAAGAAAGAATATACCGGACAGGCCGGAGGCGGTGCAGTTCAGATTGTCATAAACGGGGAGAAGAAGGTACTCAGCGTAAAACTTGACAAGGATGCTGTTGACCCGGAGGATGTGGAGACCTTGGAAGAAATGATTGCCCTTGCTGTCAACCAGGCTTTGCAAGAGATAGAGAAGGATTCCAGCCAGGAAATGGGTAAACTGACCGGCGGAATGGGATTAGGATTCTAATGGAATATTTTTCCAAAGATATGGACAATTTAGTACAGGAGTTGGGAAGACTTCCCGGAATAGGGCAGAAGTCCGCTCAACGACTTGCTTATCACATTATAAATGGGGACAAGGAACGGGCTTATGCTCTTTCCGAAAGCATCAAAAGAGCCAGAGACAGCATTCGATATTGTAAGAGCTGCTGTACACTGACAGATGAAGAGTATTGCCCCATTTGCGCAAGCTCAGAACGAAATCACGCTCAGATTATGGTAGTGGAAAATCCCAGGGATATGGGAGCCTATGAGAGAGTCGGAAAGTATAATGGCGTGTATCATGTTCTTCACGGTGCAATATCTCCTTTACTCGGAATCGGTCCTGATGATATTCGTCTGAAGGAGCTTATGCAGCGTTTGCAAGGGGATGTGGAGGAATTGATTATCGCTACCAACTCCTCTTTGGAGGGGGAAACAACAGCAAGCTACATTGTAAAGCTGGTTAAACCGATGGGAATTAAACTGACAAGAATTGCTTCAGGAGTTCCGGTTGGCGGCGATATAGAAAATATAGATGAAATAACACTCCTTAGGGCATTGGACGGAAGAGTCAGCTTGTAAAGGGACAAAGGGGAAATATGGATAAGTACGAGTTTAGCATTAAGGCGGAGCAAATTAAGAAAATGGTCGGTCAAGGAGACTATAAGACGGCTATGCAGATAGCCGATACCATTGACTGGAACAGAGTGCGGAATGCAAATTTGCTTTCTTCCATTGCGGAAATTTACGAGAAGAACGGGGAATATGAGGAAGCAAAGGATATCTTACTTCTGGCATTTGAAAGAGCTCCTGTGGGAAAACGTTTTCTATATAAGCTTTCCGAGTTATCCTTAAGTTCCGGCTCTATTGAGGATGCGGTAGAGTTTTACAAGGAATTTTTGGATGTCAGCCCGGAAGATCCGAGAAAGTTTCTTCTACAGTATATGATTTTAAAGGCAAAAGGAGCAATGGCTTCACAGCTGGTACGTCCCTTGGAGCAATTTACCGCGACAGAACTGGAAGAACAGTGGCTTTATGAACTTGCAAAGCTTTACGGGGAAGCAGGACGGGAAGAGGATTGTGTACGGACCTGTGACAAGATGATTCTCCTCTTTGGCATGGGAAAATATGTAGATAAGGCTATGGACTTAAAGCTTCATTATCGCCCGCTTAGAGAAGAAGAAACAGCGGCGCCTTCCGGGGAAGAAGTTGTAGAAAATGCAGTAGCTTCCGTTGTGGAGGAGAAGCCGGAAATGAGAAAGGAAGTGCAGGATTCGGCTCCTCAGAAGGAGGAGAGTCCGAAGGAATTCTTCGATACGGTGGAAAATGAGCCTCAGGAAGAGTCCTCCGAAGGAAAAGAAAAGGCCGAGGAAGAAGAGACGAATGAGGGAGAGCCTGTCCAAAGAGAGGTGCTTTCTACGGAAAAACCTGAAACGGCAAGTGCTGCAGAGGGAGTAAAATTCACAAACTATCATATGATTATCGAAGCAAAGACTCTGGATGAGGCTTTCAAGATTGCCGTGGAAGAAATTAAGTATTTCCACAAAGAGTATCATCTGGACTTTAAGGTTGCCAAAATTGATGCAGATAAGCTGAATGAAAAGGGTTTTGCTGTTTTTGCGGATAAGTTAAAAGAACGGGACCTGATTATTGTCGGTGCCGGGAGATTGAAATATTCCGTTTTGGATGAGATTGAGCAACACATTTTACATCCGGAAGATGATTCTTCCGTGATTTTAGTTGATGAAGTCGATCGCTTTGACCGTCTTGCGGAAGACAGACCTAAGTTCCTGACTTATTTTGATATTGTTTCCAACCATGAAGAGGAAGAAGAGAATCTCTTGGAGGATGTGGATTTGGACGGAGAGGCGGAAGAGCAGTCTTCTGATGCCGTGAAAAAAGATACATCTTTAGAGGACGAAGAGAGCTATCCGGTAGAAGCGGATGAAGAAGACGAGTATCTGGATGAGGAGGAGCAGGAGTATGTTCCGCATAAGCCTTCCATCTTTGAACGCCCCGCAAGACCGTATACGGAAGTTTTAGAAGAAGAGGCAAAAAAGGAAGGTAGCGAGGACGAAGAGCCCCTGGACGGAGACGAAGAGTTTACGGAGCCGGAAGTAGAAGAAAGAAGACAGGAAGGACCGTCTTCCGCTTCTATGGATATAGAAGAATTTGCACAGTATGCCATCGATTATGCTAAAAGCATTGATTGCAGTATTACGGACAAGGGGATTACCGCGCTCTATGAACGGATTCAGCTGATGGAGGAAGACGGCATCATTTTAAACAAAGAAAGTGCTAGAGATTTGATTGAAGAAACGGCGGATCAGGCGGAGAAACCAAGTATCGGAAAGAAAATCGGTTCTCTTTTCCGTCCGAAATACGACAAGGATGACAAACTCATTTTACGAGAAGAACATTTTATGGGGTAAATGATGGGAAGTAGTGAAATAGGGGTAGGAAGTATCCTACTCCTTTCCTTTATTATTTTTGCGGCTTTAGGCTATAGAAAGGGTGCGGTGAAAAAAATTTTTTCCGTCCTTTCTCTTTTTCTGTCTCTTATTCTGGCCAAACTGCTTTATCCCTTTGCCATTAGGGCAGTTGTGGAAAATGAGTTGCTGAAGGGCATTTTTTCAGCAATATGGTCTTTTTTACTTCCTACGAAGGATAAGATGCTTTCCGTTCCGAAGAGCCTTTCCGATTTTCTGCCCTCACAGCCGGAACCTACAAATCCGCCTCTTTTCGGAGGGATGTATGAGGCGGTTGGAAAGTGGCAGGATCAGCTTGCACAGTATATCATCACCTTCATAAACGGGATACTGTTTTTCCTCCTTTTATATCTTCTTTTTCGTCTGCTAATGAAAGTACTGCAACAGGTCTTGGAGTATCTCTTTAAGTTGCCGGGGTTAAATTTCGGAAATCGTATGCTAGGCCTTTGTCTAGGAGCTGTTGAATGGATATTTTTTATTTGGATTATCTTGATTCTTTTCAGCTTTCTCCCGGAAAGTGCGGTTAGCTTATGGATTGTAGACGGCTTTTCCCGAGAAGGAAGCATTCCTTATTTGATTAAGGAGAACAATTGGATTGCACAGATTTTTCTGGGATAAAGAAGCGGGGCGGGAGCTCCGCTTCTTTATCCTTAACGAGTATTGTTCACGAAATGTGCGAGTATCTCGTTTAATAGGCGAAATAAGCAAGGTGCAAGACGTCTTATTTTTGTAAACTATTTTTTCTTGACAGAGTTCCTATAAAACTGTAATCTTAAAACTGTTGTATTTTTTAAATAAAATAAGTATTTACAGAATGAAAATGGTATTTTCTTGAGTCCGGCTTTGGAAAGATGCGGAAGAAGAGCAGGCAGCAGGAGGGAAAATGACAGAAGAAGTCAAAGGCAGTAGAGAAGAGGAACTGGAGCGGATTCGACAGGTAGAAGCCTCTTCGGAATATCAGCAAAAATTAAACATCTTGCGGGAAAAGATGGCAATCAACTTAAAGTGGAAGACTTATCTTATCCCCATTGCAGCGGTAGGAGTCGTATTAGTCATTCTTTTAAAGTTTGTGGGGATTCTGATTACGGCTGTATTGGGATTTGTTTTTCTTTACCCCCTATATAAAAAAAAGCAGGAACTTTTCGGATCCAAGAAGCAAAACAATGAAGCTTTATATATAGAGGAGTTTCTAAGTCCCATCGTGAAAGAGATTTTTCCCGGCGGAGAAATGAAGGTTAAACCGGATTTCCTCCTGGACCCTGTGAAGCAGGTGTGTCCCAGTTCCACGAACTATCGGGGAAATACGGAATTGTGTCTTCGCGATGCCAAGGATATCTCTGTCATGAACCTTTATGCCTATCATATTGTAGAAAGTACGGACAGTAAGGGAAGAACGACGAGAAGAGAAGTAACGGACTTTGCCGGGCAGGTTTTCAGAATGCGCTTTGCGAACCCCTTTTCCGGACATATTCGTGTAATTCCGACGAAGAAGTCAATACTCTTAAAGAGAGAGGTGCAGGACTATCCGAATAAGCAGAAAAACGAGTTAAAAATTGATACGGAAGATATTACACACAACGAGAATTATAATATTTTCTGTACAGATGAGTTCAGTGCAAGACGCTTCTTAAACCCGACCGTTCTGGACTGGTTTGATAAGAATATTTCACAGAGTCAGACGGCAATTTACATCGAAGACGATACCATGTACATTTCACGTTATACGGGCTACTATCTTTTTCCGGTTCCGAATACCATGGAAGCCGTGGAGAAATTATCTATGGTGGAAGAATATAAGAAGCTTAGGGCAGAAATCGATTTTATAGAGAGTTTCACAGAGATTTTTTCATAATATTTTGTTTTCATGAATGAGGGTTAATTTTATTTTAGAGACTGAGCGAAGCTCATTTTCATAAAAGAAGAGAAAAGGAGGAGAAAATATGATTCTAATTCCGATTATTTTGGTGGTGATTTTTTTGTGGTTTATCGGAGAGAGCAATAAGTTAAACCGCTATGTTGTGCTGATAGAGGAGTCAAAAAAGACTGGCGATATCACTTTGGTGAAGCGGTATGATACGATTTCCGAGATGCTGAAGGTGGCAAAAGCCTATGCGAAGCATGAGGAAAAAGTGTTTACGGAGTTGGTAACGATGCGTACCGGAGGAACTGTGCAGGACACAAACCGCGTAATCGCGAATCAGAATGATGTTTTGTCGCAGATTCGTGCCGTAGCGGAGAATTATCCGGATCTCCTTTCTTCGCAGCAGTTCCTGAATCTGCAGAAAGAGATTGCTTCGGAAAATGAGGACCTTGCAGCGGCTAAGCGTATTGTGAACAGCAATATCCGTGTCTTTAACCAGGCCGTCGTTTCCTTCCCGACGTCTATCGTTGCCGGAATAAAAGGAATGAGGAAGTTTGACTTCTTAGAGGAAGAGCTTCAGGGAAAGAGAGATCTAAATGACCTGAATTACGATATTTAAAAGAAGGGTCTGTCAGTACAATCCTTTGCAGTTAAGATACTGAAAATAAATATTTTTACCAAACAAACTGTTTTATTCGGGGCTGTAAAAAATCAAAATAATAAAGTAATTTTTGCAATATAGGTCTGAATGCGGGGTAGTCTGAGCCCGTCGGTACTTGCGAAAAACAAGAGAAACGCAGTTTTTCGCTTAGTATCCGTTACGTGGCGAAGCTAGCGAAAGCGTGCCCCACATTTAGACCTATATTGCTAAGAAAACTATTTTGATTTTTTACAGCCCCTTTTTCTTATTCTTTTTTGGAATAGCAGGTATTTGCTATTGTAGCTTTACAGAGATTAGTGCTATAGTTTAGCGGTGCAAATGAGGTAAGATATGCAACAAATCAGCGTATTTTTTTCAAGAGGAAAATGGAGGCAAATTTATGTCTTATGTCAGTGAAGTATATCAGGAGCTGGAAAAGAAGCATCCCTATGAGGCAGAGTTTCTGGAGGCTGCAAAGAGAATCTTGGAGTCTCTTTCTCCCATTGTAGAAGCAAACGAAGAGGTATATCGTAAAAATGCTCTGCTGGAGCGTTTTGTAGAGCCGGAGAGGATTATCAGTTTCCGTGTGCCATGGACAGATGATCAGGGGAAAAATCATGTCAATATCGGCTATCGTGTGCAGTTTAATTCCGCAATCGGACCCTATAAGGGAGGACTTCGTTTCCATCCGACGGTCAATCAGGCAATCTTAAAGTTCCTCGGCATGGAGCAGATTTTAAAGAATTCTCTGACTGGTCTTCCTATCGGCGGCGGTAAGGGCGGTGCCGATTTTGACCCGAAGGGTAAGTCGGATGCGGAAGTCATGCGTTTCTGCCAGAGTTTTATGACAGAACTCTATAAGTATATCGGAGCGGACGAAGACGTGCCTGCCGGAGATATCGGTGTAGGCGGAAGAGAAGTGGCCTTTATGTACGGTCAGTACAAGAGAATTACCAATCTCTATGAGGGGGTTCTTACCGGAAAGGGAAGAAGCTTTGGCGGATCTCTTGCTCGTCCGGAGGCAACAGGCTACGGCTTAATCTATATTGTGGAGGAGATGCTTAAGGCTGAAGGAAAAGAGCTTAAGGGGAAGGTACTTGCCGTTTCCGGTTCCGGAAATGTAGCGCAGTATGCGATTCAAAAAGCGGAGAGTCTTGGAGCGAAGGTAGTGACCTGCTCCGATTCCAGCGGCTATGTTTATGATCCGGAAGGCATTAAACTGGATGTACTTTTCGATATTAAGCAGGTAAAGAGAGGCAGAATCTCCGAATATGCGGAGCGAGTTCCGGGAGCAAGCTTCCATGCAGGAGAACGTCCTTGGGGTGTAAAATGTGACGTGGCTTTACCCTGTGCTACACAGAATGAGTTAAACGGGGAAGAAGCGAAGACTTTAATTGCGAATGGTTGTTTCTGTGTTGCGGAAGGCGCTAATATGCCTTCGGACGAGCATGCAGTAGATGTTTTCCTGGAGAAGAAGATCCTCTATATGCCGGGAAAGGCGGCAAATGCCGGCGGTGTTGCCGTGTCCGCTTTGGAGATGAGCCAGAACTCTCAGAGACTCTCTTGGAGTTTTGAGGAAGTGGATGAAAAGCTGAAAGGCATTATGCAGAACATCTATAAGAATGTTTCCGGAGCAGCAAAGAAATACGGTTATGAAGGAAACTTTGTAGTAGGAGCGAACGTTGCCGGCTTTGAAAAGGTTGCCGAGGCTATGCTTAGTCAAGGAATGGTATAGAGAGAAAAGGGAAGTTTAAACCTGATAGGGATGAAAAGAAAGCGGAAAACATGGAGCATCGCAGTTCGGATTTTCCATGATTCCGCTTTTCTTTTTTTATAAAAAAGCGACAGACAAGATGTATTCGAGTCCTCAATTATCCATTTTAGCGGAAGCAGGCAGGGGTCTTGTTTTCTTAAAATTCCGGGAATTGCCTTGCAATGCGATGGAAAGTATCGTAATATTCAGAGATACTATTCGGTGGAGGCCGAGATTGAAGGAGATACAATGCACAAGTTTCTGCGTTCCATAGGATTTTCCGCGCTGCAAAATGATCGGGAGGCGGAGTTTTATCTGGATAGAGCCATTCATGAGAAGTATCGGACAGCTTTTATTTCCGACAATTCAGGGAGAGTGATAGAGCAATATCAGCTTCCGGTAGCTTCATCTATGGGAATTACGGTCGTTGGCCACAGAGATGGCGGAGAGTTTGTTCGGGACTACTATTTTCCGTATATGCAGTCTTATGAGGGAATAAATACAGAAGAGGCCGGGATAGAGAGACATACGGAAAAAGAGACATATGCGGGGGTAATGGAAGATTTCAGCTCGGGGATTACGCTTATTTTTTATCTGTGTAATTCGCTGGAAGCCCGTCAGCTGAAAAGGATGGGAGTTCCCTTAAAGCCCAAGCAGGCTTTTCTGACCGGCATGGCCGTGGAAGGAAAGATTATCCTACCGATTGAAAAGCAGAATGAGGATGAGGATGTCTTTCAGAATAAAAAGCGGGAGCAAAAAAAACTTTTTGATGCGGCAAAGGCCGGAGATGAGGACGCCATAGAGATTCTGACAGAAACGGATATCAACCTGATGTCGGAAATCAATCGGCGAATTGAGGAAGAGGATCTCTATAGCCTGGTGGAAAGCAGTTTTATGCCGACCGGGATAGAATGCGATCAGTATTCTATATTGGGAGAAATCATTTCTCTGAGAATGAAGAGCAATGTCTATACACATGAAAATGTTTTAGACTTAAAACTGCAGTGTAACGATGCCATTTTCCATGTTTGCATGAATGAAAAAGACCTTCTTGGTGTTCCGGCTATCGGAAGACGTTTTAAGGGAACGATTTGGATGCAGGGGGAAATGGAGTTTTTAGACGATCATCAATAGACTATGAAAGAAAAGGAAGACGTACTGTCTCACATCAAAGACCTATGGCAGATGGCGGAGGAGCGTGGCTACGCAACAACGAGTGCCTTTCTATCGGAAGAGGAGCGGGCAAAGTTCCTGCAAAGTATTAGGGGGGAGCGAGGCGCCTCCTATTTTCTTTTACCGGAAAATGGGGAAAGACAGCTCTTTGCTTTCTATCCGAGTTTTATGACGGAGGAAGAATGTAGAAGTTCTCTTTCCGGAGAAAATGCGCCCTTTTCTATCTTGGAAATTCGGGGAAAGCAGAAAAAATTCGCAGAGAAGCTCTCTCACAGAGATGTTCTCGGTGCAGTGATGAATCTGGGCATTAGCAGAGAGCAGGTCGGGGATATCCTGTTTCAGGAAGATGCCTCCTACCTTTTTCTCTTACGGAAAATGAAGGATTATGTAGCGGAAAACTTATCCACCATCCGACATACGGCAGTACAGTGTAAAGAAGTTGTCGAGACGGAGGGGATGGAGAGAAGAGAGGTCGAAGAGCGGATTTTCGTGCCTTCCGAGCGCCTGGACGCCGTTGTTTCCGCCGTTTTCCATCTTTCGAGAGGAAACGCGCAGGAGTACTTCCAAAAGGAATTCGTTTACCGGGACGGGATAACGGTAAAGGGCAGCAGCAGTCTAAAGGGCGGAGAGAAAATCTCCGTCCGCGGCCTTGGAAAGTTCCGCTATATCGGGGTGGAGAAGAATACGAAGAAGGGTCGGATTGTAGCGGTGATTTTGAGGTATGTTTGATAATAAAGTAAGGGGAACAAAGCTGCAATCCCCTCTTTCGTAAAGGCGCTCTCGCTTGGGCTCCGTGACTGAGCGTGAGCTGGAGGCTCACTGCTCACTTTGCTTCGCAAAGCAGATTTCGAAGAAATCTGGTCGGATATAAAAACAGACTTTTCTTGTGAAAAGTCTGTTTTTGCGTAGCGGTACTAAACTCGCACTTCGCTTCGCTCGTGTTCGTTAAGTGCCGGAGTCTCCGCACACTTTACTTAAGAGTATGGCTGGAGCTTTTCTATATAGCATATACCCGTAACTGTGCCTCCAATGCAGCCGGAACTTTAGCGGAAATCAGGATGCCGTCTTCTTCATAGGAGAGGGAGAGGAGTTTTCCCTCGCTTCGGATGCGACTTTCATAGGCTGATGCGGAGTAGGGGAGGAGGATGTTTACCTGCTTAAGACCTGCCGAGAGGACTTGTGAAATCTTTTCGACAAGCTCTTTTAAGCCCAGCTTTTCTTTTACGGAAATGTAGAGCTTTTCGCCTCGCAGTTTCGGAAGCTCTTCCAAAGGAAGAACTTTATCGCATTTATTCATCACATAGAGCATGGGGATATGCCCGGCTTCGAGCTTCTTTAAAGTGTCCAGCGTGGCATCCATGTGTTTCTGATAATTTTCATCACTGTAATCCACAACCTGTAAAATCAAATCCGCTTCCACAGCCTCTTCCAAGGTGGAGTGAAAGGCATCGAGGAGCTTGTCCGGAAGAGAACGGATAAAGCCTACCGTATCGGCAAGCAGAAATTCTTCGCCCTTCTCCTGCACAATTCTTCGAATGGTGGTATCGAGGGTGGCAAAAAGCATATCTTTTTCTTCTACGCCCTCTGCCTGACTGTCCTTACTGAGGGCAAGGAGCGCATTCATAAGGCTCGACTTTCCCGCATTGGTATAGCCGACCAGTGCAACTCTCGGAATAGCCGCTCTATCTCTTTTTTGTCTTTTTACTTTTCGCACTTCCTCCTGTTTTTTTAATTCTCTGCGAAGGATAGCCATTTCTTCTTGAATTTTCCGCTTATCCAGCTCAATCTGCTTTTCTCCCGAACCACGGTTGGAAAGGGAGCCGGAGGCGCCACCTTGACGAGAGAGGTTTTCCCGTAAGCCGACAAGGCGGGGGAGCAAATACTCAAGCGTGGCGTACTTAACCTGCATCTTCGCTTCCTTGGTTTTCGCTCTTTCAGAGAAGATTTGTAAAATAAGCTGTGTGCGGTCTAAAACCTCACAGGGAAGTGCTTTTGTTAAATTGTGAAGCTGAGACGGAGAAAGCGGATTTTGGAAAATAACGAGATTTGCCTCATGGAACAGAACGGCTTCTCGTACCTCTTCCACCTTACCGCTTCCGATAAAGCTTGCGCTGTCTTCTCTCGCAAGGCTCTGACTAAGGCTTGTTACGGGACGAATGCTTAAAGCTTCACAAAGCCCGGCAAGTTCTTCCATATCGAGAGAAAAATCTTTATTGTCCGGAAACTGTACTCCAACGAGGATAGCTTTTTTTTCTTCGATTTTATATTCTTCCATAAAACTCCTTTTTATCTTCCTCAGGGTAACCCCAGCCCTTAGCTCTTTTTACAAAGAAAAAGCTGAAGAGGAAGGGGAAGACTAGGAGGAAAAGATAATGCATAAGAATCCTTAGGGCGGTATCTGCAAAAAATTCCTCCGGCATAATGTCAATCATGCGGCTCAGGGTAGGATCAAACTCCCAGTTTCCCTGTGAGAAGAAAATATGATGAAACTCTGTAAACGCGGTATTGAAATTTACTACGGCATAGAGGGAAAGGAGAAGCAGGACGGAAAGCAGTCCTATAGAAGTAAAGAGAAAGCCCTTTCCCAGAATATAAAAGGCTCTACCATGCTCCAAAATCAGAAGGAAAAAGAGAATGGCGAGGCAGGAAAGAACAAACATGGTGCGTAGTGTAAGACTTGTTGTAAACAGCACCCGAACATCCGCCATGTGGGAAGCCTCATCTTCTTGGTAAAACTCCGTGCTTTCTCCATTTACCGAAACGGGAATTAAAAGGTTCTCCCGATCCCCCCGAAGATAACGCAGAGTTTCCCGCATCACATTTTCCAAATCGGAAAGAGGAATTTCCTCCCCCCTATATTCCTTAAGACTTTCTTCTACTTTGAATTTTTTAAATTCTTTTCTATAATAAGAGGAGTTATTATAACAAGCTAACTCAAAAGCACTGACAAAAAGAATAAAGTAAAGCATCAGCGTGAAAAGCACAGCCAAAATAGGATAGCTAAAGCGCAGATATTTTTTCATAAAAACCTTTCCGAAAACTTTTTTTGCATCATAAATACTTCGATATTGTAGCATAAATAGGGCGGAAAGAATATCTGTGTCGGCAAAGAAAGGGAGTGCGCTTTATGAATTCAGAGCAGATCGAAAAGAAGAGACAGGATGAAATCCGTTTGATTTCGGAGATGATTTCTCTATACTGCAAGAAGAAGCACGGTAGCTCCGGGGCACTTTGCGGAGAATGTAAGGCGCTTTCGGACTATGCCATATCGAGGATTGCCCGTTGTCCTTTTATGGAAAAAAAGAGTTTCTGCAGTTATTGCCCGGTACACTGCTATTCGCCGGAAATGCGGGAGAAGATTCGGACGGTCATGCGGATAAGCGGACCGAGTATGCTGCTCCATCATCCGCTCTTATCGATTTCTCATGCGGTAGAGGGAATAAAAAATAAGAAAGCGGGAAAAAAGCCGGATGCTTAGGGGATAAAACTGAAATGATGGAAAAGGAAAGTGTAAATAGATAAAAGAAAAGGGAGAATTAATGATTAAAATGCGTTTGATTCGGCTCTTAGAGGGGGCCGGAAAGTATATTGTTTATCAGATTTTGTGGCAATGGATTTCTCTCCTTGCTGAGGTTGTGATTGTGTACAATATTGCCCATCTCTTAGAGAATGCTTGGCAGCAGAAATTAAGTACGGAGGGGATAGCACTTACTCTGGGAATTGTCTTACTCGGACTGGGCTTTCGCCTTCTTTGCGACCGCCTGTATACAAAGGCGAGCTTTCATGCCAGTGCGGATGTGAAACGAATCCTCCGCAATAAGATTTATGGGAAAATGCTTGCCCTAGGGCCGTCTTATCGAGAAAGCGTAAACAGTGCGGAAATCGTGCAAATGGCAGGAGAAGGCGTGGAACAGCTGGAAACCTATTTCGGAAGGTACTTAAGTCAGTTCTTCTACTCCCTTTTGGCTCCGATTACCCTCTTCTTTATCCTCTCGCGCATCAGCGTTCAAACGGCACTGCTCCTCCTACTTGCTGTGCCTCTTATTCCTATTGTCATTATGCTTGTTATGATTGTAGCCAAAAAATTGCTCAGCAACTATTTTGCAATCTATTATGGACTTGGCGACAGCTTTTTGGAAAAGCTGCAGGGCATGACCACCTTAAAGATTTATCAGGCGGATCAGGCTGCGGCGGAGGACATGGACAGGGAAGCGGAGCTTTTCCGGAAAATCACGATGAAGGTGCTTTCCATGCAGTTAAACAGTACTTCGGTGATGGATATTGTCGCTTACGGCGGGGCGGCGGTCGGGATCATCTCGGCACTTGGTCAATTTTCCAAAGGGGCAATTTCCCTTTCCGGTGTTTTCATGATTACCCTCCTTGTGGCGGAATTCTTTCTTCCTATGCGACTGCTCGGAAGTTTCTTTCATATCGGTATGAACGGCATGAAGGCAAGTGACCGTATCTTTGCTTTTCTGGATCTTCCGGAAGCGGAAGACGGGAAAGCCGTACTGGAAGAAAAAGAAATACGGATTTCTATGGAGAAACTTTACTTTTCCTATGAGGAGAGTCGGGAAATCCTTCGTGATGTCGAACTGGAGATTCCCGCGCGCTCCTTTGTGTCCCTCGTGGGTCTTTCCGGATCAGGAAAATCCACTATAGCCGGGATTCTTATGGGGAAAAATAAGGGCTACAAAGGCTCCGTAAAGTTAAACGGCAGAGAGCTTACGGAATTTTCGTCTCGGTCTGTCCTCGATAAAATGACGATGATCGGGCATGACAGTTGGATCTTTAAGGGGACTGTGCGGGAGAATCTTCTTCTTGGAAATCCCGGTGCAACAGAGGAGGAGATGAAGGAAGCCTTAAAAAAGGTAAACCTCCTCTCCTTTATAGAAGCACAGGGCGGACTTGCTATGCCGCTCCTTTCGAATGGTACCAATATTTCCGGAGGGCAGAAACAGAGACTTTCTCTTGCAAGAGCACTTCTCCACGATACTCCGGTCTATATTTTTGATGAAGCGACATCGAATATTGATGCGGAAAGTGAAGAAAGGATTATGGAGGTCATTCATGAGCTTGCAAAGAGCAGAACGATTCTCTTGATTTCCCATAGGCTGGCTAATGTTGTAGGGAGTGATTGTATTTTCATGTTGGAAAACGGTAGAGTGGCGGAAGCCGGAAAGCATGAGGAGCTCCTTAAAAAGGGAGGCAGCTACAGCCGTTTGTTTAAGGAACAAAAGGAGCTGGAAAGCTTTTCCGAAACACGTAAAGAAAGTTCTACAGAAAAACAAAAAGATACTGGTTTTGAAGAACAAGGGATTATGGAAGACTTGCAGGATAAAACAGGAGAAAGGGAAGATACGGTAGAGGAAGGAGGGGAAAAGCATGAATAAAAGAAGGTCGGATTTGGCCATTATGCGGAAACTTATCGTTCTTGTAAAGCCTCTTACGGGAGTAATGCTGACCGGTATTATCTTAGGTGTTTTGGGATTTTTATGTGCAATCTTCCTGACCATTCTCGGGGGATACGGAATCCTAAAGGGGATTTTGGAGCTTCCTGCTTTGCATGGGCTTTCCGGAGACGGTTTATTTATGCCGGGGGGCGTCATCTCTTTTGTTACAGGCTCATGGCAGAAGCTCTTTACCGTGATTTTCCTCTTTGCCGTAGCACGTGGAAGCTTGCACTACGGCGAACAGTATTGTAACCACTACATTGCCTTTCGAATCTTAGCGATTATCCGTCACAAGGTATTTGCCATATTAAGAAAACTCTGCCCGGCAAAGTTGGAGGGAAAGGAAAAGGGGAATCTCATCTCCGTGATCACTTCGGACATCGAACTCTTAGAGGTCTTTTTTGCGCATACCGTTTCCCCGATTGCGATTGCCTTTTTAACTTCGCTGATTATGCTGATTTTTATCGGAAAGCAACATATCCTGGCAGGGGGAATTGCTTTTTTTGCCTATCTTACTGTCGGCGTGCTACTTCCCATATGGAATGGAAAGCGCAGCGCGGAAGCCGGCATGGCGCTTAGAAGCGAGATGGGAGAGTTAAATAACTTTGTTTTGGACAGTCTCTACGGTCTGGATGAAATCCAGCAATACCATGTGGGAGAAAAGCAGGCTATGGAAATGGACGAAAGGTCGAAAAGACTCTCCGCTTTCCAGAGAAACTTAAGCTCCTTTGAGGGCTCACAGCGTGCGGTGACGAATCTTGCAATTCAGCTGTTTTCCTGGGGAATGTTTTTTACCATGCTTTTCCTCTATCAGAGCCATGCCGCAAGCTTTTCCGCTCTGCTCCTTTCCACCCTTGCCATGATGAGTTCCTTCGGGCCGGTTGTAGCACTTTCTTCTCTTTCCAATACCTTAAACCAGACCCTAGCCTCCGGAGAGAGGGTGCTTTCCCTTTTAGAGGAAGAGCCGGCGGTTGAAGAGGTATCGAACGGAGAAGAGATTCCCTTTAACGGTGCAAGCGTCGAAAAACTGAAGTTTTCTTATCAGGATGAAATCATTCTGAATCAGGTTTCGATAGACATTCCGAAGGGAAAGGTTCTCGGGATTCACGGCGTCAGCGGCTCCGGAAAATCCACTCTTTTAAAACTGCTCATGCGTTTCTGGGATGCGAAAGAGGGAGAGATTTTATTTTCCGGAAAAAATGTAAAGGAAATCAATACGGACTGTCTTCGTAAAATGACAAGCTATGTGACACAGAATACGATTCTTTTTCATGATACCATCGGGAAAAATATTGCGGTCGCAAAGCTCTTCGCTACGCAGGAAGAGATTGAAAATGCGGCGAAGAAAGCCAGCATTCATGACTTTATCATGAGCCTCCCCAAAGGATATGAAACGAAGGTGGGCGAGCTCGGAGATTCTCTTTCTGACGGAGAAAAGCAACGAATCAGTCTTGCAAGAGCCTTTCTCCACGATGCGGAGCTCTTGCTTCTCGATGAGCCTACCAGCAATCTGGATGTTTTAAATGAGGGCATTATTTTACAGTCCTTAGAGAAAGAAAAAGAAGGAAAGACCGTAGTGCTGGTTTCTCACAGACAGTCCACCATGTCCCTCGCCGACCGAATTTATGAGATGGAGAAGGGGCGAGTTTCTTAAGTTAGGAGAATAGTATGGGAAAAGAAACAAAAACCAATGCGTGCAGGATTCTCGACAGGGCGAAGATTTCCTACGAGGAAAGGGAGTACCCTGTAGACGAAAATGATCTTTCCGGTGTGCATGTTGCGGAAGTGCTCGGTGTTCCGCCGGAGAGTATGTATAAGACCTTGGTCCTAAAGGGCGATAAAACGGGCTACCTTGTGATTTTAATTCCGGTAGCCGAGGAGCTGGACTTGAAAAAGTGCGCGAAGCTTTCCGGAAATAAAAAGGTGGAAATGCTTCCCATGAAGGATTTACAGGGGATTACCGGCTATATCCGGGGAGGCTGCAGTCCGGTCGGAATGAAAAAGCAGTTCCCGACCTTTGTGCAGGAAGAAGCAAGGGAGCGGGAGGGCTTCATTATCTCCGCCGGAAGAAGAGGAGCACAGCTTGTCCTCTCTCCGACAGAACTAGTCAGCTTCCTACGGGGAGAGTTTGCGGATTGTATTCAAAAATAGAGCGATTTAGAGTCTCATTTTCCAAGAAAAAATAAGCAAATGAGAAAATGCGGATTTTATGTATAACATTTTTTTGGAAAAATTTTATTTTCCATGCAATAAAATGCCCTCTTGCTGCATTGTATGCTTATGTTCTTTCGTTGACCCAAAATAAGTATGACACAGAAGATGTTTTGCAGGAAACCTATGTAAGCATTGCAGAAAACGCAAATTCCTACCGAGGTGGAAGAAAAGGTGGACGAGAAGTATTCCTTTTCCTTCGTGGAAAATCTGGAACACAGATTGCTTTTGGAATCCGCCATGCAGATTTTGGAGGAAGAGGAAAGACAAATTCTGTTTCTCCATGCCGTAGCTGGCTGGAAAAATCGAGAAATTTCGGCAAGCAACGGCGCTGTAAGAAAGGCTGATGCCGAAAGAGACGATTAAGAGAAATTGCAAAGATTATTGTATTCACGTAAATGGCTTGAGCGAATAGCGAAGAAAAAAGTATAGAAGAAAGTTCCTTTTCACTTCAAAAAAGAAATTAAGGGATAGGCATAAAAAATAGGCTATGAAATCAAAGCTTTTTACACTGTGCAGGTCCGTTGCAGGGCACGCTCCCGTTAACCTCGCCCAGTAGGGGATACTAAGCGAAAAACAGCATTCCATTTGTTTTTCGCAAGTACCCACGGGCTCAGATTACCCTGCAACGGGCCTGCACAGCAAAATACTACAGCTTTGTTTTTTATAGCCTATTTTTTCTCTTTATGCCTTTAATGCAGCTTCCAGCACTCTCTTTACATTTTCCTTTGCTTCGTCGTACTGTTCCCCTTTATGCGCTTCGTAAATTTTCTCTTCCTTTACGAACATCGCGGGAGTTGCCCAGTAATCGTATTGATTGGCAATCTCGGGGTGCAGTCCTTCGTCGATTTCTTCAAATTCTACCTTGCCGTATTCAGGATTCTCCGAAATGAGTTCTTCTCTTGCCTTTCTTGCCTGTGCACAGTAGGGACAACCGTTAACATAGAAAAATTTTACTTTAGACATATTTATTCCTCCATATTCTTAAAATTCCGGGCTTTTCCGGGTGAAACAAAACAGTATTGCTGCCATGGATAAAGCCTTTTTATTTACAAGGGGCCCGCGCAAATCGTGCGGTATCTCAAGTACATCCTAAGATTTACAATACGGGAAGTCGGTCTGCATTGCAACGAAAAAATGCTTTAAACTTCTAAAATTTTTGTAATGCGATAAGATGAAACTTCGCTTTTCCCCAAATGGAGGAAATCCTTTTCCATTTCGTATCTTATATCTTCTTCCTGAACAGCCGAAGTTGTACAAGACAGGATAGAAAGGATAGGAAGGATACGAATATGAAGGAACAGAAAATAAGTAGGAAAAATTCCGGTAAAACAATGCAATTAAGTACCAGAATGTCTTTGACATTGGGGCTTTTTTCTACTTTTGTATTGGTGGTTTTCGGCTATACGATGATTCACCTGAGTAAGCAATATATCAGTAAGAGCATTGACGGAAACATGACGGATAAAGCGTACATGGCTTTCAATGATGTAGATAATATTATTGTGAAAGCGGATATTCTGGCAAAAAGCATTCGGGACGGAATCAGCTCGACGTATGAAGGGGCAGGTTCCGGAGAGAGTGAAGTGTGGAATATCGTAACAACGGACGGAACCGCAGTACGAACTGAACCGACGGAACTCGGCACCTTCCGTTCCAGAGTGCGGAATGTTCCTGTTTCAAAAAGTCAGTATGTTGTAGAGGGAAGTTTACTGAATTCTCTTTTTTCCGCAATCAACAGTAATGATGATGTATCCGGAGTGGGCGTTTACTTTGCACCGGACGGATTTATTAAGGGCGCAAGTGACTACTCTTTATACATTACCAAAGAGGGAGCGAAAGAAAGAAAGCTGGAGACAACGGATGCTTCTTATCAGGAAAGCGAGAATTATAAGACACTTCAAGAGACAAAGACAAAGGTAATCCGTACAATTCCCGAAAATGCGGATCAGCATATTTTTTCTGTGGAAGAACCGATTTTGGTAAAGGATGAATTTAAAGGATTCGTAAAGGTAGATATCACTTTGGACAGCTTTGAAATCCTTCATCAGGAGGATGAGCGTTTTCCTTCTTTAAGTGTAAGCCTCGCGGATAATAATGGAATCATGCTTTATTCCATGCAAAAAGAGAATATCGGGAAAGAATTTAAGGATACCGTTTCGGAAAAAAGCTATGAGGATATCAGTAAGGGGATGGAACGTGCCAGAACCTTTACTCTGATGACCGGTGGAGGAAAAGAGGGAAGAGTCAGAAGATTTTTAACGCCTATCGAAATAGGAGGAAATGACTGGTGGATTATGGTTGACCTGTCCGGCCAGGAATACGATAAAGCCAGAAATGAACTGATTGTGATTTCCACCATTTTAACTATTTTAGGTGTAATTCTTTTGGCAAGTGTTACCCACATCCTGATTAAGAGGGCTTTAAAGCCTTTGAAGAAAATTTCGGAAGCCGGGCTTTTGGTTTCACAGGGTAATTTCGATGTTTCCATTTCCTATCAGAAAAAAGACGAAATCGGAGATCTCTCCGAAAGTATGATTGAAATCATGGATCGAATCCGTTCCATTATTGCCGATCTGCAGGAGAAGCTGGCAGAGCTTGCCAAGGGAAATTATCGGGTGGATATGTCCGATGAAAAGTATTATCAGGGAGCATATTATCCTCTTTTAAATTCTCTTCGGGAAATCAGTAAAGACTTATCCAACACCATGAGAGGAATTGTGAATTCTGCAAATCAGGTATCTTTAGGTGCGGAGCAGGTAAGCAATGCCTCACAGACTTTGTCTCAAGGTGCTACGGAGCAGGCTTCTTCCATTGAGGAATTATCGGCCACCATGGACGACATTTCCGGAAAAATCAGCAATACGGCCAAGGTTTCCGAAGAAATGGCGAAGTTAAGCAATGAGAGTGAAAAGGCGGTTTTACTGAGTAATCAAAAGATGAGTGATATGTCCAAAGCAATGCAGGATATCACGGAGAAGTCCAATGAAATCAGTAAAATCATTAAAACGATTGATGATATTGCTTTCCAGACCAATATTCTTTCCTTAAATGCGGCAATTGAGGCGGCACGTGCCGGAGCGGCAGGAAAGGGATTTGCCGTTGTAGCGGATGAAGTTGGAAACCTGGCACAGAGATCGGCAAAAGCTGCGCAAAATACCAGTGATTTAATTGAAGAAACGATTGACGCGGTTAGCAAGGGAGCTAAAATTTCAGAAGAAACGGCAGCTTCTCTGGAGATTGTTTCCGCGCAAAGCAAAAAAATCAATACTATTATTACCGAAATCTCCGCTTCCTCTGAGGAACAGGCGAAGGGAGTAAAGCAGGTCAGCCTCGGCATCGAGCAGATTTCCTCTGTAGTACAGAGTAATTCCGCGACTGCGGAAGAGAGTGCGGCCTCTGCGGAAGAGCTCTATGGTCAGGCAAATCTTTTGAATGATTTGATGAGAAACTTTAAGTTACAGGACGTAAAGGTAGAAAAGGAAGTCAAGGAAGAGGAAGGCTCTGTTTCTGCGGAAGCTCCTGAAGAAAAAGAGGAGATAAGAGTTGCTTCAAAAGAAGAGCCTAAGGCGGAAAAAGAGCAGACGGAAAAGGCAGTAAAGCCATTAGCTCCCGGAAAAGAGAAGAAAGAAGATTCGAAGCCGGTTTCCGCACTGAAGGATAAAAAGAAAGAAGTTAAGCCTGTATCGAGTGTAAAAGAAACCAAAGAAGAGGCCCTACCGGAAGCGCCTGTGAAGGAAGAGAAAAAACTGCTGCCGAAGCCTGTTGCTAAAAAGTCTCCAAAGAAGAAAGAAGAAAAGCAGGAGGACTTTGACCTGAATTCCGTGGAAGAAGGCATTGACTTAATGACCATTCCCGAACCCAAAGCGCCTCCCAAGACTTATGAAGGTATGGAGAATCGGAACTGGACGGTGGATTCTTTCGGAAATGATAAGTACTAGAGGATAAAACAATGTAGAGACAGTTACGAATTATTGTAGAGCTGTTCTTAAAGAGGAGGACTTCTGCCCGTTTAACAGAACGGGTGGAAGTTTTTTTCTTTACGAAAAAAGTCATGGTATAATAAAGAACCGTACGAAATACAGTAGAGACTCCCTTTTTGAATAGAATAAGGAAGGACAGAAGGAGGAAAATATCATGCAATTTAATTTCACCGATATCATAGACCGCCACGGAAAGGATGCTACCGCGATTGACGGAATCGGGAAAATGCCCGCTGCTCCCGCGGCACCGAAAGAGGGATTTGATGCGATTCCAATGTGGGTAGCGGACATGAACTTTGCCGTTCCTCCCTGTATACAGAGAGCGATGACAGACCGGATTATGCATCCTTGCTTCGGCTATTTTCAGCCGAGTGAGGCTTATTATGACGGCATTATAGAATGGCAAAAGACACAAAATGCCGTGGAGGGCCTAAAACCGGAAAATATTTCCTATGAGAATGGTGTCCTGGGCGGACTGCTTTCCGCGTTAAACATTTTTTGCTCAAAGGGAGACAAAGTCCTGGTACATTCGCCGACTTATATCGGATTTACAAAGAGTCTGATTAACAACGGTTATACGATTGTTTCCAGTCCTTTATATCGCGATGAAGAGGGAATCTGGAGAATCGATTTTTCAGATATGGAAAAGAAGCTGCGAGAGGAAAAAATTCATGCTTCCATTTTCTGCTCTCCGCATAATCCCTCCGGCAGAGTTTGGGAGAAGTGGGAACTGGAAAAGCTGATGGCGCTTTATGAGAAGTATGATGTACAGGTGGTTTCCGATGAGATTTGGTCGGACATCATCATGCCGGGTTATCGGCATATTCCGACACAATCCGTAAGTGATTATGCAAAGATGCACACAATTGCCTTATATGCACCGTCCAAGACCTTTAATCTTGCCGGTCTGGTCGGCGCTTATCACATTAGCTACAATAGGACCTTACAGGACAGGATGGAAAAGGAATCCTCTCTGAGCCATTATAATACGATGAATGTGCTGTCCATGCATGCGCTGGTCGGCGCTTATTCGGAAGAAGGCAGAGCATGGCTGAGGGAGCTTTTGGCAGTACTTTCCGAAAATAGGGATTATGCCTGCGACTTTATGGAAAAAAATTTGCCGGATCTTTCCGTTATGAAAGCACAGGGAACCTACATGCTTTTTATTGACTGTGGAAAATATCTGGAAAAGAAGAATATTTCCTTAGAAGACTTGGAAAAAAGAATGTGGGACTGTGGTGTTGGCGTACAGGATGGAAAAATGTTCCACGGGCAGACCCATATCCGTATGAATCTGGCCCTTCCGAAGAGCAGAGTGGAGGAAGCATTTCGAAGATTAAAGGAATATGTCTTTGTGTAAGAAGTGAAGAAAAAAGATTGACAAGCAAAGAATATATGATAATATATTCATATGTTAATATTACATTGAAGTGGTAAGCCTCACTTTATTGCAGTGTTCTGCCTTCATAAACAAAAAGACAGAAAAGCAGGGAAATTAGAGAAAAAGAGAAAAGGAGGATAGGTGGCAGGCAAAGTACAAAAAATAAAAGATTGGAAGGGCAGCGAGCAGAAAGGCACTCTTAAGCTGCAAGAGGCGGAGGTACCGAGAGCTGCTTTAACGGATGCGATTTCGGAGGACATCCTCTGTGACCTTGCAGAGCTCTTCAAAGTCTTTGGAGACTCTACCAGGATTAAGATTCTGTATGACCTTTTTTCCGGGGAGAAAAATGTTACGGAAATTTGTCGGGATTTGGAAATGAACCAGTCCGCAGTATCGCATCAGTTGAAAATTCTTCGTACGGCAAAACTCGTACAGGGAAGAAGAGAGGGAAAAAGCATAGTTTACGCTCTCGCGGATGAGCATGTGAAGATGATTATTGCGATGGGAATAGAACACACTGAGGAATAAAGGAGAGAGAATATGAAAAAGAAATTTGAATGTGAAATCGATTGTGCGAATTGTGCGGCACTGGTGCAGGATGCGATTAATAAGATTGAAGGAGTGCAGTCTGCAAAGGTAAACTTTCTGATGCAGAAATTTACTTTAGAGGCGGAGGATGCACGCTTTGAGGAGATTTTAACGGAGGCAATCCGAATCGGGAAGACGATAGAGCCGGATTTCAAGGTTCTTGGAGTGTAGTCCTTGTATGTGAAGGGGTATTTACGAAGTTGCCGGGGTGAAAGCTGTATTGTAAGGGATAAGGGGAGAGAAGATGTCGGAGAAGTTGAAAAAAGAAAGAAGCCGTGTCGGTATAGCGTTGGCTTTATTTTTAGGACTCATGATTATAGAGAAAATGAAGTTGATTTCCATTCTGAACGAGCATCCTATTTACTTCCTTCCGCTCTATCTTTTGCCTTATTTTATCAGTGGCTATGATGTGGTACGGGAATGTATTCTGGGAATTAAAAATCGTCGCCCCTTTGATGAAGCCCTGCTGATGACTATTGCGACAGTCGGAGCCTTTTTTGCCGGAGAATTTGCGGAAGCGGTTGCAGTCATGGTTTTTTATCAGGTCGGGGAGCTTTTTCAAAGCTATGCCGTGGGACAAAGCCGTGCCTCCATTAAAGAGCTGATGAACATTGTTCCGGAATACGCCAATGTAGAGAGAGCGGACGGCAGTGTGGAAACCATCGATCCGGACGAGGTGGAAATCGGAGATATTCTTCTCATTAAAGCAGGAGAAAAGGTACCGGTAGACGGGATTGTGCGGAGTGGAGAAAGCATGATTAACACTGCGGCGCTTACCGGCGAGTCCGTACCGCGCTCCGTTTTTCCCGGAGAAAATATTATTTCCGGCTGTATTAACGGTGAAGGTCTTCTTCGAGTAGAAGCCACCAAATGTTTTGAAGATTCCACGGTATCGAAGATTTTGGAACTTGTGGAGGAGGCTTCGGAAAAGAAGTCGAAGACGGAAAACTTTATTACCCGTTTTGCACGGTTTTACACTCCTATTGTGGTATTTTCCGCGTTGGCACTGGCCATCCTTCCAACGCTTATTATGTTTGTCGGCGTTACGACAGGGGCTCTTCCCAAAGAAATCTGGCAGGCTCATCCCCCTATTACTTGGTTATACCGTGCCTGTACCTTCCTCGTTGTTTCCTGCCCCTGCGCTCTGGTCATTTCGGTTCCTCTCTCCTTTTTCGGTGGAATCGGTGCAGCGTCCCGGGAAGGAATTTTGGTAAAGGGTTCTAATTATTTAGAGCTTATTTCCAAACTTTCCGTTTTGGTGACGGATAAGACGGGGACCCTGACTAAAGGGAACTTTGCGGTGGAAAGGTTATGTCCGGCGGAAGGCGTTTCCGAAGAAGAGCTTCTTTTTGCAGCAGCATCAGCAGAAAACGGTTCAACGCATCCTATTGCGAAGTCCATTTTGTTAGCTTATCAGGAGGGGGATTTCGTAAGACGAGAACTTCTTATCCCGAAAGAGACGGAAAACCGGAGCGGTAAGGGACTTATTGCGAAGGTGGAGGACAGTCAGATTTTGGTAGGAAGCGGAAGACTTATGGAGGAGTTCCGGATTTCTTACTCCGAAGAAGAAGCGGAAAGTGCCACCGTCTGTCATGTGGCAAGAGACGGTGCATATCTCGGAAAGATTACGATCGCCGATGAGATAAAAGAGAGTAGCCGGGAAGCTATTTTGAAAATGAAGATGGAGGGTGTCAAGGAAGTCGTGATGCTGACCGGAGACAGCAAACCGGTTGCGGAAGAAGTAGGAAGAGCTCTGGGAGTGGACCGGGTTTACAGTGAACTTCTGCCTGCCGGAAAGGTGGAAAAGGTAGAGGAACTTTTGAAAAGCCTCGAGAAAAATGGAAAACAGGAGGGATATCTGGCGTTTGTGGGAGATGGGATTAACGATGCGCCGGTACTTTCCAGATCCGACGTGGGGATTGCCATGGGAGGCATGGGATCCGATGCTGCAATTGAGGCGGCGGATATTGTCATTATGGATGATGACCTGGTAAAGATTCCGAGAGTCATTTCCATCGGAAGAAGAACTGTTCGAATTGCGACGGAAAATATCGTTTTCGCTCTCGCTATTAAGATTCTGGTGTTGCTTCTCAGTGCCTTTGGCCTTGCCAATATGTGGGCTGCGGTTTTTGCGGATGTAGGAGTAACCGTAATCTGTATCGTGAATGCTATGCGTTTGTTAAAAAGATAATCGGAAAAGGGTCGGAATTATACTTACGGCAAAGATAATTTAGCAAGACTACGCTGAATTTTAAATCATTGGATGACGAGATTTCAAAAGAGGAAGTAAGGCGAAGAGATGGAAAAGAAACTGGATTTTTTCTATATTGGAGACTCCTACGGGGGAAACCAGGATTGGTGCTTGGATCATATGATGCAGCTGGGAGGTTGTGCAGCTATCACAGCCTGCGACAGTGCTCTTTATTTTGCCTTGCATCATGGGAAAACATCCTTGTATAAAGGAGATTTGGAGAAGCCGGATCAGGATGAATATCTTTACTTTACAGAAGAAATGAAGGAATATCTCCATCCACGCTGGTGCGGCATTGATAAACCGGAGATTTATGTCGAGGGATTTACCCGTTTTTTGGAGGATAAGGGGGAGAAAGTTACAATGACCGTTCTTCCCGGTACGGCAGACGAAAGAGAGGCGGAAGAGCGGATTATGGAGCAGATTGAAAAAGATTTGCCGGTTCCCATTCTGATTTTAAATCATGAAAATCCCGCTATGGAGGATTATGTTTGGCATTGGTTCTTGCTGATTGGATATCGTTATGAAGGGAAAAATGCACTATCGGAAGAAGGTCGTTTTCAGGTGCAAACACTGACCTACTCCGAAGCAAAGTGGGTGGACTTCCGAAGTCTTTGGAATACGGGAAGAGAGGAAAAAGGAGGTATCATCCTTTACTCATTATGACAGAAAAGAAAAAATCCGGCCTGCGGAAAGTCCCGCAAGCCGGATTTTTTTCACTCTTTTACAGCATCAATTGGTCGCTTAAACTGATGAATTTCTTCATTTCTTCCGTCATCCATTTGTCCTTGTGATAGAAGAGCTGACGATACATGGTCAAATGAAAATCCTTCACTTCCAGTTGCCTGAGGCTTCCCTCTTCGAGATCTTTCTGCACCGCATAATAGGGTAAGAAAGAAATCGCCTTGTTCTCCTTTATCAATTCTATGATGACGTCCGTATTTCTGGTTTCAAAGAATGGACGAATCGATAAATGCTGCGATGCCAATTCCTGCTCCAATGCAAAACGATAATTGGAATCTCGTTCTGTTAAAAAGAAGGGCAGATTTAAAAGCTCCGGAAGAAGATATTCTTTTTTCTCCGGTAAATCCACATCTTTTGCCGCAACAAAAATTACCGATTCCGGTTCTTCCAGGGTTTTCTCCCAGTTTTGTCCATACACCTTCTGGTCGATATAGTATGCCAAGTCTATCTGGTTGTGATCCAACATATCATTTAATTCTTTTGGCGTGCCGGATCTGATTTCCAAGGAGATAGAGGGATAGTGACGATAGAAGTAGGTAATGACCTGCGGTAATTTAAAGTTCAATAAGGACTCCAGAGTACCGATGCGCAATTTGTGATCGCGCACTATGGTAGTGCCTAAAATCGTGTGTACATCATCTACCTTCCTCAAGATTTCATTGGCATAAAGAAGGAACTTTTTTCCGGGTGGGGTCAACTCTACGTGTCTGCCAACCCGATCGAAAAAACGGGTATTGAACTCAAGTTCCAACTGACGAATCTGGATGGTTACTGCAGCCTGGGTATACCCCAAAGCCTCCGCCGCCTTCGAGAAGCTTTGCAACTCAACGATTTTAATAAAAGAATGCAGCTGTCTAATTTCCATGATGTCATACCTCCACGCATTGTCCTTTCATTATATACTTCCATTTTGGCTTTTTGTTAAAATAGAAGTATAAAATTTATTTTCGATTAGTGCAAATTACTTATAAATGCATAGTTTAAGAATTTTTGCATAGTATTCAAATGTATTTTATCACAAATCTTAACAATATAAAAGTAACGCTTTTATGAACTCTTGGCCAATTTTCCTAATTCTTGACCAATACAGACTGCTAAAAAAGATTTTTAAAAGAGGCTTTTCCCTTTTTAGTCTTTGACAGAGAAAATCCAAGAGAGTATGATAGGGAACGGCAAATTTTCAAGAAAGAGAGGGAAAATATTTTCGGCCGATTTAAAAGAAGAAGGGAGACGCGGTGAAAGAGCAAATGAAGACAATGAAGAAGTTCGGTGAAGAGGCTATTTTTGATGCAAGGTCCTTAGGAGGATGGCGATTCTTTGTTTTGGGATTCCAGCACCTCTTTGCTATGTTCGGCGCTACGGTATTGGTGCCCTTACTGACGGGATTATCCATTTCCAGTACTTTACTTTTTGCAGGGCTGGGAACCCTCCTGTTTCACTTTATTTCGAAAAAGAAGGTACCGGCATTTTTAGGCTCCTCGTTCGCGTTTTTGGCAGGCTATATGAGCATTGCTCCAAACAAGGAACCGGAACTCCTTTTATATGCGTGTTTCGGTGTTGCCCTGGCAGGCCTTATGTACCTCGTTCTGGCCTTTGCCTTCCGTATTTTTGGCGCAGGAAAGGTTATGCGCTTTTTCCCTCCGGTAGTGACGGGACCGATTATCATAGCTATCGGCTTAAATCTTTCTAAGTCTGCAGTGGAAAACTGCTCGAGTAACTGGGGCTTGGCTTTGACCGCCATTGTTGTTGTCATCTTCTGTAATATTTTCGGAAAAGGGATGGTGAAAATCATTCCGATTCTCCTGGGAGTTGTTGTATCCTATCTCTTTGCTGCGGTTCTCGGCTACATTAATTTTGAACCGGTGGCGTCGGCATCCTGGTTCGGTTTTCCGGTACAGTATGAGCGGACGGTATTTTCCTTATTTACAAGCGGAAATCTGGATCCTGCATTACTTTTCAGCAGTTGCTTAACCATTATCCCCATCTCCTTTGCGACGATGATGGAGCATATCGGAGATATCTCTGCGATTTCCTCTACAGTCGGAATCAACTACATGAAGGATCCGGGGCTGCACCGTACTCTTACCGGAGACGGTTTGGCAACCACTATGGCCTCCCTTTTCGGTGCACCTGCCAATACAACTTATGGTGAAAATACCGGTGTTTTAAGCCTGACCAAGGTTTATGATCCTAGAGTTATTCGTTTGGCTGCCGTTTTCGCTGTCTTTTTAAGCTTCTGCCCGAAATTCTCCGCAGTGATAGAGGTTATGCCGAGTGCGATTATCGGTGGAATTTCTCTGGTGCTTTATGGTATGATTTCCGCAGTCGGTGTAAGAAATGTGGTAGAGACCAAGGTGGATTTTTCTAAGAGCAGAAACATTATTGTTGCGGCAATGATTTTGGTACTTTCGATAGGAATCAATTATTCCAGTGCAGGCGCTTTGGTATTCCACGTATTCGGCGTGCAGATTGCCTTCTCGGGCTTGGCAACCGGTTCTTTAGTGGGAATTCTCCTGAATGCGATTCTTCCGGATAAGGATTACAAGTTTGAAGAAGATGAGCCGAACGATACCGGCGTGGATTTACAGATTTCACAAGGAAAGAGTTTGCTCTGGGAGCTTGCAGAAAAGGCAAGAAAAGAAGAGGAAAAAAAGCAGTAAGGTATCCTATCGCACGTAGCGAACCTTACGCATAGGGAATAAAAGGGAGTCCCCTACACAGGCGTGGAAGCCTCTGTAGGGGACTTTTTGTAACGTTTTCCGATTTTTTCTTTTTATTTTTTCCGAAGGAGCAGTTCCCCCATCTCTCGTCCGACCTTGCCGCCTTGTGTAAGCGCATCGGAGAGGCTCTTCCCTTCAATCATCTTCACCCTATCTTCGGGAATACCGGCGTCGTGCAAAGAAAAAGTCTTGCTGTTTGAAAAAGCAAGAATCAGATAGTTAGAGTAGTAGAGCTCATCCTTTTGACTGATTGTGTTTTTTACAGTGAGTGTAAAGACAGGAAGGAAGCCCTTTTCGCCGTCCGCTGTTTTATTCTGAATAAGTGGTGCGGGCGAATCCTGAGACATCTTGTTCATAACAGGTATCGTGCATGAAGTGCGTGACATCTCGTTTAGGGAAACGGAGAGAAGTTCCCTGTGAAAGGCTGTCTTTACTTCGTATATATCTATGAGTCTTAGGAACTGCGCTAGAAGTGCTTTTCCCGAAAAAGATTTTCCGGAAAGAGAAAGAGGCTCGGAGTCCGTTAAGAGGGAGCCGCCCGCCTCGGCATTTTTCTCCAGTAGAAGGGTATTCGTTATTCCGAGGTCTGCCATAGCGGAAATGGCGGCGAGCCCGGAGGCTCCGCCGCCAACAACGATACAATCATAGTTCTCAAGCTGTTTGTATTCTTGCATTCTATGCTTTCCTTTTAGTTGTTTGCATCACCCATCATGAACTCGACAACTTTCTTCATATCTTCCGGCTCATGTACAATCAGTTCCAACTCTTTGATATAGGCCTTATCGAGCATCTGAGACATCATAAGCATCTGAGACAGCTTGGACTTCAAATTGATGCGATCTCCTTCTGGAGAAACCAGCTCTACTCTTCCCTTTAAGCCGTTTAAGAGAGAAAATAAACCTTCTACGTTATTGACATTTTCAATTTTCATGGTATTGATATTCCCTTTCTTCAAAAATTATGGCAGAATGAAGTGAATTTTGCCATTGAGCAAGAACGCTGCTCTTATCGATAGAAGCGTCCGAATCGCTTCAACAATAGTACAAAGATGCGGAAAAAGCAAGATAAGTTTATATAGATGATAGTAGGGGAAAAGGCAGCGAAAAAGAGAATAGGAAGTGGAATAGGAAGCGAAAAAGAGAAATAAAAAAATGGAAAAATAGAAGAGAAGCGGATAGAGAAGGAGTGGATAAGGAAATGGATAAGGAAATGGATATGGAAATGGATAAAGAAATGGACAGGGAAGAGCTGGAAGAGTTGGAAGCTTTGCTAAGAAAGAAAAAAGAGAAGGAGTCGGAAGAGGAATGGAAGAAACCGTCTCTTCAGGAGAGTTTCCCGAAGCTTGTGCTCGCGAGCGGATCTCCGAGAAGAATAGAGCTCTTGAAGCTATTGGGCTTTAGCCCTACGGTTTATCCGAGCGGTGCGGACGAGAGCAGCGCGGAGAAAGATCCGGCACTTCTCACACAGCGCCTGGCCTTTTTGAAAGCGGAGGAAGTGCAGAGACATTTTGACAGTGAAACTTTGCTTATCGCTGCGGACACCGTGGTTTTTGACGGAGAAAAAATCCTCGGAAAACCGAAGACGGAGGAAGACGCCTATGCTATGCTTTCCGGCCTGTCGGGGAAGGTAAATTGGGTCTATACAGGGGTTTGCATTTTATACGGAGAGAAAAAAATGGGCTTTTGCGAGAAAACGACCGTGTATCTTTCCAAGATGTCCGATCGGGAAATACGGGAGTATATTGCTTCGGGAGACCCTATGGATAAAGCCGGTGCATATGGTGTGCAAGGCCCGTTCGCACGCTTTGTAAAGGGAATAGAGGGAGATTTTTGTAATGCAATAGGCTTGCCGATTGCCAGACTTTATCAAGCTTTGAAAAGATTTAGAGAGGAACTGTAAGGATTCGGATTTTATGTAGAAGTAAAAATTGGAGAAGAACCGCAATCATTCGGATTTTCATAGGAGTAAAAATGGACGAGAAAAAGAAAAGAAGTAAATTTTCATCAAAACTGGGCTTTGTGCTTTCTGCAGCAGGTTCCGCAGTCGGTCTTGGAAACATCTGGCGTTTTCCTTACCTTGCGGCGCGTTACGGCGGAGGGATTTTTCTTCTGATTTATCTTGTTTTGGTACTCACCTTCGGCTACACCATGATTATAGCGGAGAGTGCAATCGGCAGAATGACCAGAAAAAGTCCGGTTGGTGCTTATGCACACTTTGGGAAGGACTGGATGTTCCGCTTTGGCGGCTGGATCAATGCGATTATTCCGATTCTGATTGTCCCCTATTATTCCGTTATCGGCGGCTGGGTTTTGAAGTACCTTTTTGCTTATCTGCAAGGGGAAGAGACGGCCGTTGCAACAAGTGAATACTTTGGCGGCTTTATCGGGAATGGAGTGCAGGCGGAATTTTGGTTTGTCATTTTTACCTTCTTGGTAATGCTGATTATCTTTATGGGAGTGGAAAACGGAATCGAAAAGGTCTCCACTTTCATGATGCCCGTCCTGGTTTTACTTGCCGTTGTTTTGTCCATTTACGCTGTTACCAGACCGGGCGCTTTTTCCGGTGTGAAGTACTTTCTCATTCCGCATGCAAAGAATTTTTCCTGGATGACCGTGGTGGCAGCCATGGGACAGATGTTTTATTCCCTTTCCATTGCAATGGGCATTCTGGTAACTTTCGGCTCCTATATGAAATCCGATCATTCCATCGAAGAATCTACGGGAAATGTGGAAATTTTTGATACGGCAATAGCGATTCTTGCCGGTCTTATGATTATCCCTGCTGTATTTGCCTTTTCCGGCGGAGACCCGAAGGTCTTAAAAGCGGGACCGTCTCTCATGTTTATTACCATGCCGAAAATCTTTGCCAGCATGGGGTTTGGAAGGATTGTGGGCTTTCTTTTCTTCCTCTTGGTTTTCTTTGCGGCGCTCACTTCCGCCATTGCCTTGGCGGAAAGCGCGGTTTCCACTTTCCAGGATGAGTTAAAATGGAGCAGAAAACGCGCAACTCTGGTTTTGGCTATCATTATGGTTTCGCTTGGCACTTTAAGCGCATTGGGCTATGGTCCGCTTTCCGGAATTACGCTGATCAAGGGTATGCAGTTTCTGGATTTCTTTGACTTCTTAACGAATTCCGTGATGATGCCGATTGCCGCGATGGCAACCTGCCTCTTGGTAGTTCGTGTTATTACCGTAAAGGGGATAGCGGAAGAAGTGGAAAAAAATGGAGCCCCCTTTAAGAGGAAAGCCGTTTTCAATTTTATGATTAAATATCTTTGCCCCTTCTTTGTCGCGATTATTTTGTTTAGTTCTGTGGCAAGTGTGCTGGGATGGATTAAGTTTTAAAAGAAAAAGACAAATTTTTAAATTCAAGCAATGAGTCGAGAGAAAATGGGCAAAGATAAGGAGGAAAGAACATGGAATTGGGCTTGAAAGGAAAAGTAGCAGTAATAACCGGAGGCAGTAAAGGAATCGGATATGCTACGGCTAAGGAGTTTTTGAAAGAGGGCGCAAGTGTAGCAATTTGCGCGAGGAATCAAAAGGAGATAGAGGAAGCGGCGGAAACGCTCGGAAAGTTTGGCCCGGTTTACGCGGAAACAGTGGATGTTTCCAAAGGAGACGAAATTTACGGCTTTGCACAGCATGTTTTTGAACACTTCGGAAGACTAGATGTCTGGGTAAATAATGTAGGTACGACAGGCTATAAGAAGGCGGATGAGTATGATGAAGAAGAAATCAATCTCATGGTGGATACCTGCTTTAAGTCTGTAGTCTATGGCTGTCAGGCTGCCTTTCGCTACATGAAAAACACCGGTGGGGCCATTGTGAATGTCAGCTCCCTTGCGGCGCGTTGTTCCTCTGCAGGACGAAGCACCTTATATGGCCCGTTAAAGTCTGCAATTAACAATTTGACAAATACCTTTGCCGGAGAATATTGTGCGAATCATATTCGCGTGTGTTGTATTATGCCCGGCTTTACGGCAACTCCCTTGGCAAAGGCGGCTATTTCGGAAGAGGAGTTACAGAAAAATGCCATGGGAACCCTGCTTAGACGGATGGCTGAACCGGAAGAAATTGCAAAGCCGATAGTATTTTTAGCATCCGATGCCGCAAGTTATATGACCGCAACTACCATAGAGGTGTCAGGCGGCAGGAGCATGACATTGAATCCAAGCTTTGCCTATGACCGTTTAAAAGAGGACGTAGAATAAGCGGATATTTATTCCACTTCCCCGGTGATATACATGGTCATTCTGGCCGTACAAAGGAGCTTCTCTTCCTTGTCTCGAACGGTGACATCCTGCACAACGGTTGTTCTTCCCTTGTGCAGGGAGTTGCACTCAATATAAAGCGTGCCGACGCCTGCCGGGCGGACATAATTGATATTTCCGGAGAGGGTGACATTGGTCACGCCGTAGGCGTAGGCAGTCATGCCGGAAACCATATCACAGAGCGTGTAAAGCGCGCCTCCATGCACTGCCCCATAGTGGTTCAGCATCTTTTCCGTGATTTCTATTTTGAAAAGACTGTGACCCGGCTCGATTTCTAAAAGCTCTATTCGGTCGAATCCGGAGAGGTCCTGCATGTGCGCACGAATTCCTTCCATTATTTTCTCATTCATCATTTTGGACATCATTTTCCCTTATCCTTTGCCCTTCCCTTTTCCCCTTATAAATGCTATATTGTCGGAGGATAATATAGCGTATTTTTATGAGGAAATATAGAGGTAAAACATGATTGCTGCAAGTAATGTAACCTACAGAGTGGGGAAAAAGGCCCTCTTTGAGGATGTAAACATCAAATTCACGGAAGGAAACTGCTACGGGGTAATCGGCGCGAACGGTGCCGGAAAGTCTACCCTCTTAAAGATTCTTTCCGGTGCTCTGGAGCCCACCTCCGGAGAGATTATCCTGACTCCCGGACAGCGCTTGTCCGTTCTCGAGCAGGATCAGTTTAAATATGATAATTATTCCGTTTTGGACACGGTAATCATGGGCAATAAGCGCCTCTATGAAGTGATGAAGGAAAAGGATGCCCTCTATGCGAAGCCGGATTTTTCCGATGAAGACGGCATTCGTGCAGCAGAGCTGGAAGGCGAGTTTGCGCAGATGGACGGGTGGAATGCGGAAGCGGATGCGGAGACCATGCTAAACGGTCTGGGAATCGAAACGGAGCTGCACCATAAGATGATGAATGAGCTGAAAGGATCCGAGAAGGTGAAGGTGCTTCTTGCGAAGGCCCTTTTCGGAAATCCGGATATCCTTCTTCTCGACGAGCCGACAAACCACTTGGATTTGGTTTCCATTGAGTGGCTCGAGGACTTCCTGATTAACTTTGAAAATACCGTCATCGTAGTCAGCCATGACCGTTATTTCCTGAATAAGGTTTGCACCAATATTGCCGATATTGACTACGGAAAAATCACCCTCTTTGCCGGAAACTACGACTTCTGGTTTGAGTCTTCTCAGCTGATTGTCCGTCAGCAGAAGGAAGCCAACCGAAAGAAGGAAGAGAAGATCAAGGAATTGCAGGAATTTATCCAGCGTTTCTCTGCGAATGCCTCCAAGTCAAAGCAGGCGACTTCCAGAAAGCGTGCCTTGGAGAAGATTGAGCTCGATGACATTAAGCCGTCTTCCAGACAGTACCCCTATATCCAGTTTAAGCCAAACCGGGAAATTGGAAATGATGTTCTGGAAGTCAATAACCTGACAAAGACCATTAACGGCGTAAAGGTTTTGGACAATATCAGCTTTATCTTAAATCGTACCGATAAAGTGGCTCTTGTAGGCCCGAACGAGCTTGCAAAGACAGTACTGATGCAGATTCTTGCAGGGGAAATGGAGCCGGATTCCGGAGACTATAAGTGGGGCTTAACCACCAGCCAGTCCTATTTCCCGAAGGACAATACCAAGGAATTTGATTCCGAGGACACCATTGTAGAGTGGCTTACCCAGTACTCCCCGGACAAGGATACCCAGTTTGTTCGCGGTTATCTTGGCAGAATGCTCTTTAAGGGAGATGACGGCGTGAAGAAGGTCAACGTCCTTTCCGGAGGAGAGAAGGTGCGTTGCATGCTTTCGAAAATGATGATCTCAGGTTCCAATGTCTTGATTTTGGACGAGCCGACCGACCACTTGGACATGGAAGCGATTTCCGCCTTAAACGACGGCTTAAAGAACTTCCCGGGAGTCATCATCTTTGCTTCTCGTGACCATCAGGTTGTGGAAACCACTGCAAACCGCATCATGGAAATCATTGACGGAAAGCTGATTGATAAGCTCACCACCTATGATGAGTACCTGGCATCCGATGAGGATATCAAGAAGAGATTTACCTATACCGTATCTGAGGATGATGCGGGAGATAACTAAAACAGGCTTAAAAAGATGTCATAGAAAAGGAGCTGTAAAAATCAAGGAAATTTTCTAAATTATTTTGATTTTTACAGCTCCTTTTTTGAATAGTCATCTTATTTCAAGGCAGTTTTTGTCCTATAACCTTATAGCTAGGGAATGAGTAGAGGTAATTTTGATGAAAGAATCGGTAGAAAACAAACTGAATAACATTCATGAACTGGAATTTACCCTATTTTGTATTGAAAGTTTAGCAGAAGCTTTGCATAAGGATGGAGCAAGAGTTTATCAGGAGCTTAGTAGTGGAAAGAACTTTTTGCAGAACTATATCATACCGGAATACGAGGTGCTTCATACGCAAGGAAAAGAATATATCCTTCAGGAGCTTTTGTCTGTGATGAAAGAATGGGGGGTAAAGCTATGATTCTCTATCATGGTTCCAATTTGGCTATTCCTAAGCCGGATATTCTACATTCCAGACCCTATGTGGATTTTGGCAGGGGATTTTATGCGACTCCGTTGAAAGAGCAAGCAGAACAATGGTGTAAGCGTTATAAACGACAGGGGAAAGAAGCTGTATTGTCCATATATTCTATGGATGAAAGGAAAATGGCCGAAAGAAAGCTTTTGTCTTTCGGTACCTATTCTTTGGATTGGCTGAATTTTGTAGTGCAGTGCAGGAGTGGACAGGATAAAAGTGACTACGATATTGTGATTGGCGGAATTGCAAATGACAAGGTGTTTAATACGGTAGAGCTTTATTTTGACCATTTGATTGATGAAGAAGAGGCAATTAAAAGGCTTCGTTATGAAAAGCCTAACATCCAGTATTGCTTTCGTACAGAAGAGGCTCTTCCTGTATTGCATTATGAAGGGAGTGAAATCCTATGAATGCTCATCCCGTTCTTTTACAAAAAAAATACGCCCGCATTATAGCAGGCTTTGCAGAGAAAGAAAAAATGTCTTTAGAAAATGCCTTGGATTTTTTTTATAAATCTGAGCTGTATCAACTTATAAGCCAAGGCATTTCCGATATGCATTGCAGGAGTGACTTATATCTGATTGATGAGCTGGAAGAAGAATATAAAATTAGTAAAAAGAGCGAACAGGCGAATTAAGCCTATTGCTCTTCTTTCCAATGTAATCGGTGCAGCGCCCCTTCCTTTTTCAGGCTCTTAAAATCCTGTTGCCGTAAGGTTTCATAGAGAATAATAGCCACGGAGTTCGAGAGATTCAAGGAACGGGCTTCTTCAAGCATGGGGATACGGATACAATGCTCCTCATTTTCCACCAAAATTTCCTCCGGAATACCGGCGGATTCCTTTCCAAACATAATGTAGTCATTTTCGGAAAAAGAGACCTCCGTATAAGTTCTTTTTGCCTTAGTGGTCGCATACCAGATTTTGGGAGGGGAAACGGAATTTTGCTCCTCCGCTATATCTTTCAGGAAATCTTCGTAGCTTAAGTGCTCCTTGAGCTTTAAGTGTTCCCAATAGTCCATGCCGGCTTTTTTGATGTTTTTGCTGTTCAAAATAAAGCCGTAGGGCTTAATCAGGTGGAGCCTTGTGCTCGTAGCGACGCAGGTGCGCCCAATGGCTCCGGTATTAAAGGGGATTTCCGGTTCGTGCAGTACAATGTTCATATTCTTTATCCATTCTTTGCTTCTTTTCGTTTGGCCAGTTTCTCTCTTGCTTTTTTTGCGATTTCTTCTATAGACAGATGTCCGATGGCCTGGTATTTTACGGTATCATATTCGTTTCCGCTCTGCTTCGCTTTTATCGAGTCGCTTCTGCACCAGTAAGGGCAGTGTGCACGAGAGTCGGTATCTTGCAGCCTTGTGAGATCATCCTCATCAAAGTTGGCCATACAGCCCGCTTCATCTTCGTCCTCATCGTAAGAATAATTTCTGCAATCGTTGCAGTCCTCAAAATCATTCATTTTTACTTCCTCTTTCCGTCTGCCGCCTTCTCTTTCTTTCGTTCCGCGGGGCTTCTCCAGGTTTCGGGGTCACCCTTTACCGAGGGGCAGAGGTCATTCAAATAACAAAGCTCGCACTTCGGCTTTTGAGAAGTGCAAAGAGTACGACCCAGAGCAATGATATGCGTATTCCAACGAATCCAGAATTCCTCCGGGAGTACGTCCATAAGCTGAAATTCCGTCTTAGTCGGATCGGAAGAATCGGCAAGACCCAATCGATTTGAAATCCGTTTTACATGAGTGTCCACAACGATAGAGGGAATATGAAAAATATTTCCCAAAATAAGGTTTCCCGTCTTCCGACCGACACCGGGGAGGGCCGTAAGAGAATCGATATCCTTCGGAACCTCGCCCCCGTACTCTTCGACAAGAACCGTTGCGCAGGCCTTGATGTTCTTTGCTTTGTTATGGTAAAAGCCTGTGGAATGAATGTCCTCTTCCAGCTCTTTTAAGTTGCAGGAAGCGAAGTCCTCCAGACTTTTATATTTCTGAAAGAGTTTTTCCGTCACCATATTGACTCTGGCATCGGTACACTGCGCCGATAAAATGGTGGCGAAGAGCAGCTGCCAGGCATTTTTCGCCTGCAAAAAAATCATGGGGTGATCGCCGTAGTGTGCATCGAGCCTTTCCATAATCTCCCGAACGCGGGCTTCTCTTTTCTTTTTACTTTCTTTTGCAATAAACATAGGGTGTGATTCCTCGAATGTATACTATTTAGCAATAAATAATCCTTGCTCTTTCCGACTGTTTAACAGGAAAAATTTAACGCCGGAGCATTTCCCTTTACAAATCCAGAGAAATATTCCTTCCGGTGGCCTGATATTGATAATAGCGCACACCTGCAGCGTCCAGCATTCTCTTGGAGGCCCGAACAGACGGGGTATCGGCATATTTGTCTTCCCTATATACAAGGGTTTTGATTCCGGACTGGATAATGGCCTTTGCACATTCATTACAGGGGAAAAGATTCACATAAATTTTTGCACCGTCCAAAGATCCGCCGCGGTAATTTAAAATAGCGTTCAGCTCCGCGTGGGTAACATAAACGTATTTTGCATTATAGGGATCGTGCTCCGCCCGGATTTTCGTCCAAGGGAAAATATCATCGGAACAGCCTTTCGGAAAACCGTTGTATCCCATGGAAAGAATCTTGTTATCTGCGGAAACAATGCAGGCACCAACCTGGGTGGAAGGATCTTTGGAACGAAGAGCGGACAGCTCCGCTATCCCCATAAAATATTCATCCCAAGAAATATAGTCGGATCTTTTTTCACTTTCACTCATCCCGATTCCTCACTTTCTTCTCTTTTTTATTTTTAGGATAATGCGTATCGGTCAAAAAGGAATTGTTCATGATTCTACCATTTTTAGACTTCGTTTTACAGACTAAACGGGGAATATATTTTAATTCTTCTCTTGCATTTTAAACAAATCGTTGTATTCTATAGTTGTAGTTCTTCAGGGCGGGGTGTGATTCCCCACTGGCGGTAAAGTCCGCGACCTGCATTTGCAGCTGAATCGGTGCGATTCCGATACCAACAGTATAGTCTGGATGAAAGAGGAGCGAGTTAGACGGATGTTTCAGCCCTGCACTTTTGGTGTAGGGCTTTTTTGTTCATAACGAGTATCGTGCATAAAGCGTGCAATATCTTGTTCATAACGAGTATCGTGCACAAAGTGTGCGATATCTCGTTTAAGAGGGATACGCGGCCTTCCGACAAAAAACGTTCAGTCAATCGCTTTCTACGAATGAAGAGGTTTGTTTTTTAGAAAGTAGAGGATGAAAATGAGTAAGATTGGCAAGACGGAACTTAGCGGAACGATGAGCGGAGGAAGCATGAACAGGGAAAGAATCGGTAATTTAGCGATTACAGGAATCTTGGGGGCGATAGCCTATATTTTAATGTGGCTGGAATTTCCCATTCCCATCATGCCCCCTTTTATTAAGTTTGATTTTTCGGATTTTCCGGCACTGCTTGCCGCATTTTCCATGGGGCCGATTGCAGGCATTATGGTGGAACTGATTAAAAATGTTTTGCATTCCTTCAGCTCCGGATCCTTCGGTGTGGGAGAATTGTCCAATTTTATTTTGGGAGCAAGCTTTACCGCAGTTGCAGGCTTCGTTTATCAGAAAAATAAAACCAAGAAAGCGGCTGTGCTCGGTGCAGTTCTTGGGGCTTTAGTGATGGCTTTGGTGTCTTATCCTTCCAACTTATTTGTAGTATATCCTTTCTACTATAATTTCATGCCGAAGGAGACGGTTCTTTCCCTTTATCAAGTCATTCTTCCCTCGGTGCAGAGCATGGAGCAGGCATTGCTTATCTTCAATTTACCGTTTACCTTTGTGAAGGGCCTAATTGATGTTCTCCTTTGCCTTCTCTTATACAAGGGGCTTTCTCCCATCTTGCATCAGTTTAGAAGATAGTATTCCGATTTTTAAACAAATATGTCGGAATAATTTATAAGATTTCCTTGGTAAAATCTTATTTGCGGGGTAGAATAGGAAAAGTACGAATTTTTAGGCAAATACAGATTTTACGGATGGGAAAGGGAAGATGACAGAAAAAGAGTTCATGGAAGAAGACTATCGGAAGAAGATGGAAGAACATCATCGAAAGATGGAAATAAGAAGAGAAAAAAGAAGGCAACAAAGGAATTTCCATATTTTTCTCGGTATTTTGATACCCGCTCTTCTTATTCTTACCTTCGTGGGACTTCGTTTTGCTTTGCCTTATATGGAAGATCATAATCTCCTATCCTTCGGAAAGAAAACGGGACCGTCCTGGGAGAAAGAAGTAGAACCCCTGTCCTCTGGGAGCGATATTACGATTAATCAAGGCCCGGAAGAAAGTACAGAGGAACCGTTATCGGAAAAGGAAGAAGCCTTGCAGGCAGCGGAGCTTTTTGCAAAGCAGTATGACTATGACAAGGCGATTGAAAGCTTACAGGCTTTGGGCACGGAGGACAGTTCCGTTTCGGACAAAATCGCGGAATATGAGGCGGAAAAAGAGAAGCTTGTCCCGGCGGATATGGATCAGATTACCCATATTTTCTTCCACATCCTGATTACCGATACGGATCGGGCTTTAAAGGACACCCGACAGGGAAGGCAGTATAATTCTGTCATGACCACTATTCCGGAGTTTAAAGAAATCATTAAAGAAATGTATGAGCGCGGCTATGTGATGGTGCACATGCACGACATAGCGGAGATGCAGGAGCAAGCTGACGGAACCAAGAAAATGGTGAAGAAGCAGATTCTGCTTCCGGAGGGAAAGAAGCCCTTTGTGATGTCGGAAGACGATGTAAATTACTATATCTATATGCAGGGCTCCGGCTTTGCAGACAAAATGGTTCTGGACGAGGACGGAAAGCCCAAGCTGCAGTATACGGATAAGGATGGAAATGTTTCTGTAGGAGATTATGATATTGTGCCGATTTTGGATGAATTTGTGGAAGAACATCCGGATTTTGCATATCATGGGCACAAAGCGATTCTTGCCTTTACCGGGTACAACGGGGTGCTCGGTTACCGTACGGATGAGACCTTTGATCCGAATTCCTCCGCACTGGATCCGAAGAATAAGGCCAATCCGAATATAGAAGAGGATAAAGAAACGGTAAAGAAAATCACGCAGGTCCTTAAGGAAGACGGCTATGAATTTGCTTCTCATTCCTGGGGGCACATTAACTTTACGAATCGCAGTTTGGAAGATATCAAACGAGATACGGACCGTTGGAAAAGAAATGTAGAGCCGCTTTTGCCGGATTCCTGTGACATTTTATTGTATCCGTTCGGCGCGGATATCGGAGATTGGCATCCGTATAAAAAAGGGGGAGAGAATGGAAAATACGACCTTCTGGAGGAGGCCGGTTTCCGCTACTTCTGCAATGTGGATTCTACTCAGATTTGGATGCAATACGGAGACCAATTCTTAAGACAGGGAAGAAGAAATATTGATGGCTATCGCTTATATGAATCATATAGCGGAAAAGCGGATCGAGTTTCCGATTTATTTGATGTAAAGAAGGTTTTTGACACGAGGAGACCGACCCCGATTTCCTGGGAAGATTAAGGCTCTTCGGTGTAAAGAGAAGTTACTTAGATTAGAAAATAGAGAAATAGGGAGGCAATGGGAATGATTTATTTGGACAATGCGGCAACAACCGCCTTATCCGAGACGGCAGGAAAAGCCATGGAGCCCTACTTTTCGGATCTTTACGGAAATCCTTCTTCCAGTTATCGTTTCGGACAAGAAGCGAAGAGAGCAATAGAGGCCGGCCGACAAGCCCTGGCCTCTTTTCTTCATGTCTCTCCGCGAGAAATCTATTTTACCGGAGGGGGGACGGAAAGCGACAACTGGGCTCTCTTATCCCTATTGGGATGGGGAGAGAAAAGTCCTAAGCATTTGCTGACCAGTACAATCGAACATCCTGCAATCCTTCGGACTGCCTCTTTCTTGGAAAGTCTGGGGGTAAACGTCAGCCGGATTCCGGTAGATGCCAAAGGTTTTCTTAATTTGGAAGCTTTGGAGAACGCATTGAAGCAGTCTGAGAACACAACTTGTCTTGTCTCCGTCATGGCTGCCAATAACGAAATCGGTACTTTGCAGAATCTGCAGGAAATCGGCTCTCTTGCCCATCGGTATGGCGCTCTTTTCCATACCGATGCAGTGCAGGCCTTCGGGCAGATTCCGATTGCTGTTGAAGAAATGGGGATTGATTTGCTTTCCGCAAGCAGTCATAAAATTCACGGTCCGAAGGGAGTCGGCCTTCTTTATATCCGAAAAGACCTAAAGCTTCCCGCTTTATTGCATGGTGGCGCACAGGAGAGAGGACTTCGTGCCGGAACGGAAAATGTTCCCGGAATAGTCGGTTTCGCCGCAGCAGCAAGGGAGGCCTTTTCCACAATGGAGGAAAGAGGCAGAAAGAAAGTTGCCTTACGGAATTTATTTTTCAAAAGACTTCTGGAAGAAGTCCCCGGGGTAGAAATTAGCGGGGTGAATCCTCTGGAAAAAAGAGAAGCGGATTTTCCGGCAGAAAATACGTATTCTTCCCTTCTACAGGAGCGCCTCCCCGGAAATGTTCACGTCTGCATTCCCGGGATAGAGGGACAAAGCCTTTTGATGCTCCTTGACCAAAAGGGAATTTGCGCAAGCAGCGGCTCAGCCTGTGCCAGCGGTTCTTTAGATCCGAGCCATGTACTCCTGGCTATCGGAAAAAGTCATGAAGTGGCATTCTCCGGCCTTCGTTTGAGCCTGGAAGAAAGCCTCACCGAGGAAGAACTGGAGTATACGGTGGAGGCAATCAAAGAAGCGGTGGAAAAATCCCGTTAAAAAGTGAAAGGAAGATTTCTCGTAAAACCGTCATCGTTATAAAGTGTGTAATCTTTCGGATCGGCATCATAGCAAAGGAATTTCAGGCTTGCATAGTCCAGTTCCGCAGTGGTTTTTGCCGGTTTAATGAGGGGAAGAACATGCCCTTTTCGGAGGAAAAGAATCGTCTCGAAAAGCCTGCATTCTACATAGTGTGTTCCTGCAGGGAGGATTTCTTCCGTATAATCATTCCATGCCTTGAAACGAAGCAGCTTCATGCTTTCCGGGAGATATACGGTTCTTCCGTTATGGTTCTGCTCTACTACGGGAGCGAGCATAATGCTTTCTCCAACTACAACCTGGTCTTCCACTTCATAGGCTCTGGAGTCTTTTGACCATATAAAGGAAAGAGGACGGAAATACATTCCATTCTTTACTGCGGCCTTCATGAATTCACTGTAGATATAGGGAATCAGGGCATAGCGCAGTTCAATGATTTTCCGGAAGGACTCCAGGTTTTGGAATTGATACAGCTCCTGCAGTCTTGTTCCCGCACAGGCATGGTTCCGGTAAAGGGGAGTAAGGATAGCCAAACTCAACCATCTTGCCATCAGGTCTTCCGTACAGTCTGCGCCAAAGCCGCCTATGTCCGATCCCGAATAGAGGAAGCCGCACATATTTAAAGCGGGCATTTGTTGCAGAGAAAGCAGAAGATGGGACCACCAGGATTTATTATCGCCTGTCCATACTCCGCCGTAACGGTGCATGCCGATGTAACTGGAACGGGAGAAGAGCAGAATGCGCTTATTGGGCTCCATTTTCCGTAGCGCCTCTCCTGCGGCTTTTGTCATATAAAATCCGAAAAGGTTATGCACCTTATCGTGTCTTATGCTTTGCCCTTCATGCTCATGATAGAAACGCCTGTAATCGGCAGGGTTGTTTCCCAGAGTGGAGACCAGATTTGTGAATGCAAAATAGGATTGAATATCCAGGTTTTCATTTTTGTACTTTTCTATCTCTTCAAAGACTTCCTTTAAACGATCTTCCGTGTAGAAAATTGCGGGTTCATTCATATCATTCCAGAAGCCGTCAATTCCTTGCTCTAAGAGAAATTGATATTTGTGCCCGAACCAGTTTTGGACTTCGGGTTTAAAAAAGTCGGGAAAATGAACTCGTCCCGGCCATACAGCGGCAACCAGTCGTTCTCCATTTTCTTTTTTTACAAAATAATCCTTTTCACAACCCTCTTCATAGGTTTCGTACCCCTCTTCCATTTTTACGCCGGCATCAATGATGGGTACCAGATGGACATGGCTTTTCCGCATTTCTTCTACAAAGTCGGAAAAATGGGGGAAGCTTTCGGTGTTTACGGTAAAATCTTTATAACGCTCCATATAATCAATATCAAGGTAGATGGAATCGAGAGGAACAGAGGCATCTCGATAGCGCTCATAAACCGTGCGAATGTCTTCTTCAGTTTTGTAACCCCATCGACTCTGCCCGAAACCGAAGGCCCATTTAGGAGGAATATAGCTTTGCCCTGTAATAGCTCTGAACTGTCGGACAATTTCATCGGCAGAATCTGCTGTGAAGCGATAAATATCCGCATTTCCGGATTCGGAACAAATGGTGAGTCGGTTGAGCTCCGTGTAGCCGATATCAAAACGAACGGTTCCGGGATCATCTACGAAAATCCCTTCCACTTCCTCCTCTTCGGGCGCAGCCAGGAGGATAAAGTTCTGTGAAGCGTAGAGGGAACGTTTATCCTCGTCATGATTAGGGTCATCCGTATTATTACTGATGTAGATCCATCCCCTTTTGTTCATCCCCCGAACCGTTTCTCCCAAGCCGAATACCCGCATAGACTCCGACAGCGTTTTACTTAAACTGCCGTTTGACGGAGAAATATCCCACCCTGGGAAATCCTTTACGGGAGTTATGTCCATCGTAGGCTTATCCAGCACTGCTCCGGTATGAATCGGATGACCGAATCTGTAATGTTGAATCATATCTTTCCTCTCCTGTTTTTTCTATAAAAATCCTATATCGAGCACAAAACCTATATTGAGCACAAAACCTATATCGTGCATAAAACCTATATCATGCACAAATCTTCCGGTATCTTATCGTTTCCCGGTTTTATGAAACATATCGATTATTTCATGTAAATCATATCCCAGTACTGAAGAGCGGGAACGGTAAATGTAATATATTTTCCATTTTTGTCCGTGCCTTTTTCATGACTTAAAGAAAGGCTTTCACAATCTGAAAAATCCGGAGATGCAAGGTATACAGAGGAAATCTCCCGCTCGGTATAAAACTTTACTTTCAGATCCTTCTGTATTTCCGGCTCTTTTTTCTTTCCCTTTTCATCCACCCACCGATTATCATTGTTTCGAAGATTAATCAGATGGAGAATTTGATATTCCGAGTCTTCTTTGGGATAAGTCCAGATGGTAAAACTTTTTCCATCGGCACTGGTAGGGGTATCGTTTATTTCCACTTTATTTTCTATCGGATATTGTCCGTCTCGGAGAAGATTTTCATAAGCGACGGAAAAATCATACATTCTTACAATCGATTTTTGAAGTGTATCACTCATCAGAATTTTGTCATCCGGGTAATAGGCGGTATGCAGCATGTGGTTTCCATTCCCCAGTTCGAGACGCCCTCCGCCGGAAGCAAAACTGACGGAATCCATAAGGAGAACCGCTGCATCATTCATGAATTCTTCTTTGCTGTCCACATTGATATAGGCCTTTACGGTGAGAGATTTGCCGACGCCGTCAAAGGAATAGGCTTTGCTGTCTTCCCGGCTTCGCTCCACCTCTCGAAGGATTGCGTGGTAAGTATTGAAAAGTTCTCCGTCACGAGCTGCATCCCAGGGCCAGAATTCGGCATAAAGCACATCGGTATGACTGGTATTCGCCTGTTCGTTTCCCTGTGCTCCAACCGGGTTGAAGGAGAGGTATTTCTTTCCCAAGGCTTTTTTTGCGTTGTTCAGAAAGCTGCGGTAAGTATCTTTGACAAGGTAAATCGCTGTACCGTCTTCCGTATACCCCAAGGGCTCCCCGTCGGCACCCGTCATTTCTCCGAACTCTCCTATGGTATCGCCGTGCCATCCGTCAAAACCAAGTGCATCAAGAGCTCTGTTTTCCTCTGCAAAGATATAATTTTGCCATTCGGGATGCAAGGGATTTACAAAATAAAGATGCCCGTCTCCGGAGGGAGAGTCTCCCATAGTGAAGAGGAAGGGCCCCTTTCCCTTAGGATTCCCTTCTTTGAAGAAAAGCTGCCATTGGCAGGGCGGGGTAGGGTTTCCGTTTGCATCTTTAAAGAAACTGTCGGTACAGGCATAAATCATATTGTAAGCCATATTTACCATGTTTTTTTCTTTTGCGGCAGCAATATAGCGGGTAAGTGTCTCATGACTAATTTTCCTTCCGGCCCAATCTGTCCAGTCGGAGAGATTTTCCGCAGTCATTCCTTCCGGGAGCGGTTCGTGATGAAGGTGATGCCAGTCATAGTATTCAATGGCATTGATGTGGTAACGATTCATCTGTTGGATGAGTTCTTCCGAGGGGATGGAAGATTCATAATCGCAAAGGTAGCCGTAACGAGGGAACTTAATCCAGGAAGAGGAAACGTCAATGGCAGTTGTATCTGTGGCAAGTTCCTTCCCTTCTTCATCCTTTACAATCACTTTTACAAGATATCCGGTATAGTCCTTCTGCGGTGTAACAAAACTGATTTCAGGATTGATAAATTCATTTTTTGGCAGAACCGTTTCTTCTTTGGAAACCGGGACTTCGTTATGAAATAAAAGCGTTTCTAATCGAAGTATTTCGCCATTATACCCTGTAATCTCCAAAGAACAAGGCAATGTAACGGTATCTCCGGGGAAATACCTGGCTTTATCGCTTCCATTAAGGTGAAAGCGGAGAGAAGTAGTATTTTCTGCTTGCATTTTATTTACCTCCTTGCATCCGGTCAGCATAAGACCTGTTAAAAAAATGAATATCATAAAAAACAGGATAATATTTTTCATTTCTGAAGCCTCTTCATTTCTTTTCGGTACTGATCCCGATATTCCTTCGGAGTCATTCCGTTTACCTTCAGGAATAAATCCGTAAAGGCCCGCAATTTGGGAAAACCGCTTCTTTCCGCAATTTCCGTAATGGAAAGACCGGTGGATTTTAAGAGGAAGACAGCGTGACTTAAGCGAATAGAAGACAAATAATATTTGAAATTTCGCCCCGTTTCGCGATAAAAAAGCTTTGAAAAATAGGTGGCGGTAAAACCGAAGTGGGACGCCACATCCTTCAGCTGAATATTTTCCCTATAATGGACGTTGACATAGTCCGTGTATTGCGATCCGCTTTTTGCGAAAAGCGCTTCTTCGGTATCGGTATTTTCCTTTTCCGCTTCTTTCTCCGAGAGGAGGAGTGTAAAGATGGATAAAACACAGCTGTTCATTCCGATGATTCTGTTTGAAGCGGTGGAAAGGGAATACAGATACAGCTTGTACAAGAGCTGCCAGATTTCGGCCTTATGCGGGGCATAATCTTTTTCGGTAAAATGCAGAACTTGCTTTTTATCCTGTTTTTCAAAATACATGCGGATATATTCCTCGGGAATTAAAACGGCAAATCCAAGGTAATCCTCACTTACTTCGAAAGAAGTATGAACGACATTGGGATTGATTAAAACAAATTCCTCCGACTCTATACAGCTCACTTCATTTTCTATATGATTTTCCAGCCTTCCATTTATACAGACATTAAATTCGTAACTGCTATGCCAGTGAGGGAGCGGGTGACTGGTTGGACTTTTCTTTTCTTCTTCAATGAGTTGTGAATGAAAGACCTTACAAAAGCAGTTGATTTCCGGAATGACCTGTTCGTATTCAATTAATCCCATTTCTCATTTCTCCGAAAATAGAACTTCAATAAATATAAGCGATATGATAGCACTATAGGTCGATATGCACAAGGAAAAAGGAGTACAAAACTAAAAAATATAAAAAACGCACAAACAAGACAAAAAAAGGCATTGCTTAAGATAAGGAGAAAAAGCAAAATAAAAGCAAAAAATATTCATTTATAAAAAGGAGGAGAAATGAAAAAGAAAGTTTTGGCAAGTATTATGGCAACACTTGTTGCGACGACTGCACTCTTTGGTTGTGGCAGCTCTTCCACCGATTCGGGAAAGAGTGAGACATCTTCTCTTCAGGAAAAGGCGGACGGAGAGGATCAGAAAGCATCAGAAGAGGGCATTGCCTACAATGGAGAAGAAGCAACCGTGACCTATTGGCACACGCACTCGGATGCGGAAGAAGAAGTTTTAACGGAACAGATTATTCCCGAATTTGAAAAGCGCTATCCCAAAATCCATATTGATGCGGTCAGAATGCCCTATGACGGCTTGATGCAGCAAATCATTACCGGTATCTCCGGCAATACCGGACCGGATTTAATGAGAATGGATATTATCTGGGTGCCGGAACTCGCCAAGATGGGAGCACTGGAACCGGTAGACGATTTGGAGGGCTTTAAGGAGATGAAGGATAAGCTCTTTGAAGGACCGCTGAAGACCAATTATTATAACGGGAAGTATTACGGTCTTCCGTTAAATACCAACTGCCTTTCCGGTACCTGGAGTAAAGCAGTGATGGAGCAGTTGGGCTTAAAGGATTTTCCGAAGACTTATGACGAGGTTGTGGCTCTTAAGGATAAGCTGAACAAAGATCAGTATCTGATTGCCTGTGAAGGTCCGAACCCGTGGTCCATGGCGCCGCTGTTTAATTCTCTGGGCGGTGTGTATACCAATGAAGATTATACGAAAGCTTCCGGCTATTTAGACGGGGAAGCAAGTATCAAAGCGATGGAAACCATTGTGAAATGGTATGACGAGGGAATTATTGGACCCTGTATGAACGGAGGGAAGCCGGATGCGGCAAACGGACTGTATGACGGACAGTATCTCTTCTCTTATCAGGGACCATGGTTCTATGCAAATGACGATGAGGAGCAGATTGCGAAGGTAGAGGGAGGACTTCTTCCGGCAGGCAGTGCAGGTTCTCTTACGGTAAACGGCGGGGAAGACCTGGTTATTTTTAACGGCAGCAAAGTCAAGGATGCTGCATGGGTATTTGCGCAGTTCTTGATGAGCGATTACGCACAAACCGCACAAGCTGTAGGCGGAGGACATCTAGTTCCGACGGTAAAATCGGTTGCGGAAAGCGAAGAAGTAAAAAACACACCGTATATGGACATTTATTTGAAGCAGTTGGAAGGTGCCGTACCCAGAACGCCGACACCGGTTTGGGAAAAGATGTCGGACAAGTTGACAGTTGCTTTTACCAGCTGCTTGCTGCATGAAGACGAGCCGGCGTCCGCTTTAAAGAAGGCGGCAACGGAAATTGATGCACTTCTTCAGGATGCGGATAAATAATTGAACTTAGTGAAATAGCGGGGAATTTTCGAACAAAGCTTTTGCTTGTAACGAGAGATTGGTCTAAAGGGCCGGATACCTCGTTTTCAGAAAAATCTCCGCTATTTTTGTTTCATAACGAGTATCGTGTACAAAGTGTGCGATATCTCGTTTAAAAGTTCTTAGACAGGAGAAGTAGGGAAATGAGAGAACAGTCATTTTCAAGACGATTTAAAAAAGGGATCAGAGAGTGGATTTTGGTTATTCCGTTTTTATTGATTGGAACCGTGCTTTTTATTTTGTTTGTCCTCTACCCGCAAATCAAAAATATCTATATATCCTTCACCAATTACAGCATTATGCCCGGAGCAAAAAACGAGTTTGTGGGTTTGGCCAATTACAGAAAAATCTTTACAGATATCCATGTAAAAGGGTCCGATGCCTACTTTTTCTGGATGGCATTTCGAAACAATATCCTTGCCATCCTGATTACCGTCCCCGGACAGCTGATTTTAGGACTCTTGGTTGCGGTCTTCATCCATAATCTGCGTTTTGGAAAAAATATCTACAAAATTTTACTTTATATCGCTGTTATTTGTGACTGGGTTGTTTTCTGTAATATCGTGGATTATATTTTTCAGCCCGATAACGGGAGCCTTGTCAATTATATTTTGACGAGCATCGGGATTCTGAAGCAGCCGGTTTCATGGCTGAAAAATACCTGGACGGCAAATTTTGTCATTTGGTTCTGTTCCATTTGGAAGGGATTCGGTTGGGTTATGATTATCTACACGGCCGGTCTCCAGGGAATTCCCATGGACCGTTATGAGGCTGCCAAGGTGGATGGTGCGAACAATGTACAGATGTTTTGGTATATTACGGTTCCCGGTTTGAAAGCCACCACTTTTTATTTGCTGATTAATCTGATTAACGGTGCAATGAACATTTTTATCCAGGTATTTCTGCTCACAAAGGGAGATCCGATAGGCACAACCGATGTGGTTATGGACTATGTGTATCGACGTGCGTTTAATTACTTTGAATTCGGTTATGCCGCATCCTGCGGTTTAGTGATGGGAGGCGTTGTTTTCATCCTGTCCATGTTTTTAAAGAAGTATCTGCGCTACGGTCAGGATGAGTAAGGAGGATAAAAATGAAAAAGAAACAGACAATGGAACAGCTCTTGGTTCATATCCTTCTGATTCTGATCTGTGTAATCAGCTTACTGCCATTCTTATCCATGGTATCCACCTCCTTTATGAAGGTTAAGGGCGTACTTCCCAATGAACCGATTATTTTCCCGAAGCTTCCGCTTTATACTAAAAATTATGTGAAAGTTTGGTTCTCCGGTCATTTTCAAACGTACTTTTTGAACACGGTGATTGTCACGGCCGGAGGCGTATTCATCAATCTGTTTGTTTCGGTAACCATGGCCTATTCCTTTGCCAAGTTTAAATTTCCGGGAAAGGAATTTTTGTTCAATATCCTGTTACTAACCATGATGATTCCCGCGCAGCTGGCTATGATTTCGCAATATACGGTACTGAACGGTCTGCATCTCATCGATGATTATAAGGGAATATGGCTACTTTGGGGCGGAACCTGTGCGGCCGGCAGTACCTTTTTTTACAGAGGTTTTTTTGAAGCCATACCGAGGGAACTGGAAGAGTCCATGTATCTTGACGGTGCATCAAGGCTGCAAACTTTACTGCATTGCATTATCCCCTTAAGTAAGCCGGCTATTGCAACGCAGGTTGTCTTTGCGCTAAACGGTTACTGGTCAAATCTCTTTGATATTCTTACCTTTACAAAATCTATGAATAAGAGGACCTTATCGGTGGCCTTGCAACTCTTTAGAGGGCAACACACGACGGAGTTTGGACGCCTGTTTGCGGCAAGCACCATCGTGATTCTACCCAATATACTGCTGTTTATCCTTTTCCAAAAACAGTTTATTAAGCAGGGCCTGACCGAGGGCGCAGTGAAAGAATAGAAGAGAAAGAATGGAAAAGAAAGAATGGATAAATGGAAGGATGAGAACAGACCATGAAGTGGGAAAGTAGAGAAATAGAGATGGACATAGAAAAAGAGAATAGCTATGGAATCGGGGCTGTCTATTTGGGAAAGGCTGTGAAGGGATTTTCTGAGCGGGAAAATGCAGCAGACCGGGAGAAGACCGTACACTTTGAGACTTTTTACAGTGCAGGCGGAAGAGCGGTTCTTTCCAAGACGGAAGCCGAGATGCTGTGGGACAAAAGCAATCTTTACGTGAAAGTAACTTGCTATGAAAATAGTCCGAGAGTTCTACGGCCTAAGGATGGAAATACTCGAGAATCGGAATGGATGAAGAGGAAAGATAAAGTAGAGCTTGTCCTTTCCGGAAAGCGGTTCGGTCAGAGGGACTATGCCGTTTTTACGGCAGACTCGGATGGAAGGCAGAATGCTCATACAGAAAAGGGAATGACTTATCACGGTGGGGATCAGGCTATTTTAAATGATGATTTTCAGGAAAAAAATGAGGCTGAAATAGGCAAAATTCCGGATTCGGCTTATCAGCTTGGGCTTGAGCTAAGAGAAGATTCCTGGACAGCTTCCTTTGCAATCCCCTGGACGCTATTCGGTGGGATACCGGATGAGAAGGATTGCTTCCGTTTTCAAATCTACAGAAAGAAAAATCAGACCAATGAGCTTTTGGCTTTAACGCCCTTGGATTTGAATTCCAATTATGAGAATAAATTTGACTATGACCCGGAAACCTTCCTGGAGTGTTATTTTGGAGAGAAGGCGAGTGTAGAGTACGTAAAGTGTGCCTGCATTATCCTTCCCAGCGGAATTATGCACTGGCAGAGGCCGGCAGTGTTGCAATGGCCAAGTTCCCTTAGCAGGAAGAAGATTTTGGATTTGCAAAAAACGGAGGAAGAGACGACGGAGGAGAATCTTGCGGACCGTATCGTTACGGTACAGTGTTGGCAGGATGTTCTGATTTTGGAGGGACTGGACTTTTTCCCCAATGCTCGTTGTGAAAATGCCTTCGATAAAGTTGATCCTTGGGTACAAAGAAGGCTGTGCAACGAAGCCCTACGGAAAAAGGAGATTCAGGAGGCATGCAAAGCGCTGGATAAGTTGATTTCTTACCTTCGAACCTTGACCTCCTGGTGGTATGCGGACGGCACGCTTGGAAATGCGGATGAAGGGAATTGGAAGTCATTTTCTTCATTAGAGAGTGTTGAAGCGGGAGAAGATAGGGTTACTCTTTCCTTTCTTATGGAGGGAGAGCTGAAAAAAGCTTACCTTATTCCCCATAAAAAAGCGGTACGTTTTTATCTTGAAAAAAAGGGCGATTTTGAGGGAGTGCCGGTGCCTTTTAAATTGGAAAGGGAGAAAGACTGCTTTCGAATCAACGGTTCTTTCGGTGAAGTGACTATTGTACCGGGGAAGAAATGGGAAATTTCCATTGATGATCAGTTTTTATTAAATCAAGAAAATTTTCGACTATATAGAACTAAGGGGAGAATGGCCTTCGACCTTCGACAAAGCATGCATCCCGAAGAAATGCTCTACGGCTTTGGAGAGCGTTTTGACGCGGTGAACCAGAGCGGAAAGATACTGAGTCTCTGGCATAGAGATGCCTTTGAAGGATGCGGTTGTTCTATTGGAAATCAGTCTTACAAGAATATTCCTTTGCTCCATTCTACAGCCGGATACTCCCTTTTTATGAACAGCTTTTATCGTATTCGGGTGGACAGCGGAAGAGAGTATCATGGACTAAGAGTTTCTACCATGGGAGAGAAAACGGACTTCACGATATTTACCGGAAGCCCTGCAGAAAATATGAATGCCTATACGGAGCTTACCGGGAAGCCGCTTCTTCCGCCGAAATGGGTTTTTGAGCCCTGGGCAGGCGGCGGAGTGGGAAGATGGGGGGATGGCCCTACGCATGATGTGGTAAAGGAAATGGAGGGGGTTATCAACCGCTTCCAAAACTTGGATATCCCTCATTCCGGCTTGTATGCGGAAGGCGCAGGATGGAAGTTTGGAGACCACTGTAATAAGGAAGAGCTATATCAGATTGCGGATTTTGCCCATCAGCGAGGCATCCGTGTATTTTCGTGGCAGTTTTCTCATATCGGAGAGGAGGAAGCTGCTGCGTATTTACCGAACTGTCCGAAGGAAGAGCTGCCGATTACCAGGACGCCCTTCTATACAGGAAGTAAAAAACTCCCGTCGGAAATTGATTTCTCTCACCCGCGTGCTATGGAGCTTTTGGAAGCGGAGTGGAAAGACAGGATGGATGCGGGCTTTGACGGAACAATGGTGGACTTCGGGGAAATCACACCGGATGAAGCGGTATTTTATGATGGCCGTAAGGGCGATGAAATGCATAATGCCTATGCTACGGCATATACGGAAGCCTATCGAAAGCTGTTTTTGAAGTATCGAGGAGAAGATCATGTGCTTTTCTCCCGGTCTGCGGCAGCGGGAACCCAAAGCTATGCCTGTCAATTTGGCGGAGATCAGTTATCCGGATTCAGAGGCCTTACTTATTCTATTCATGGAGGACTGAGCGCCGGAGCCTCCGGCCTTCCGTTCTGGGGTGTGGACGCGGGCGGATATGACGGACTTTGTGATGAGGAAAGCTACATTCGATGGACTGAATTTGCCACATTTTGCCCGATTATGCGCTATCACGGAACACAGCCGAGAGAGCCCTGGGTTTATAGTGACTATACTGTGAGACTTTATAAACATTACGCTTGGTTGAGAGAAAATCTTTTACCTTATAGTGTTCAGGCAGCTCAACTTGCACACCGTTATGGAATACCTATGATGCAATCGCTTCCTATGGCTTTCCCCGGGGATAAGAAAGCTATCGCCTTTGAAGATGAATACATGTACGGGGAATCCCTTTTGGTGGCACCTGTCCATGAGGAAAAAGAGGAACGGGAGATTTATTTTCCAAAGGGAAAATGGATCAACTTCTTTGATTTTCGAGAAATTGTGCAGGGGGGAAAGAGTAATGTAAAAAAAGTGCCTATTGAGAAGATTCCGGTATATATTAAGGAAGGCTCTTTCATTCCGTTGGAATTAAATGGAGACCTGAATCTTGGAGAAAGTATGAGAGCCGAAAGGAAAAAAGTACTCCTGGTAGCCCTTCCTGAAGCGGAGAGTTATACAAGCGAGGAGGATTCCGTGAATTCCTACTTCTTCCGGAAAAAGGAAGGCGCTTGGGAGATTGTTATGCATAAAATGAAAGAGTTTTCTTATCTCCTTCTTCCCGGTTTGGCCGATTTCTTGAAAGAGAAGGAGGCAAAAAAGAATTGTTGCGAAATTCGACTGAACGGAGAACCCTTAAAGAAGCTTCCTTCCGTAAATGCCCTCCGCTATGAGGCGGGATTCTTCCTTAGAGAAGACGGAGCTCTCGTAATTCGACTTATGCCGGAAGAGGATATTGTCATTACGGTTTCGTAAAACGATAAAGTAAAGCGATGGCGAAAGCTGTCGCTTTTTTTAGAAGTGTGCTTCCTTGCTCAAACAGTTCAGGGTTCACAGACTTTAGATTTTATAGACTTTAGATTTCACAGACTTTTCACAATAAGTTAGCACTCATCGCTTGACAGTGCTAACAATACATTTATAATAGACTTATCTTAGAGAAAAAGTGAGGTAGTGAGTATGAATATAAATCGTTTTACACAAAAGTCGGTAGAAAGTATCAATAACAGCCAAAAGATTGCCATGGATCACGGGAATCAGGCACTGGAGCAGGTGCATTTGCTCTTAAGCCTTCTTCAAGTGGAGGACAGCCTGATTGCGAAGCTTCTACAGAAAATGGGCATTCCGCTGGATAGCTTTACAAGAGCGGTGGAAGAGAAAATCAATGCGCTCCCTAAGGTATCCGGAGGCCAGCAGTACTTTTCCCAGGATGCGAATAAGGTCGTCATGAATGCGGAGGACCACGCGAAAGCCATGGGAGACGAGTATGTGTCCGTAGAGCATATTTTCCTTGCTCTTCTAAAGGATGGAGATAAGACGATTCGGGAGCTGTTTAAAGAGTTCGGCATCACCAAGGAGAAGTTCCTTTCTGCGCTCTCCTCCGTTCGGGGAAATCAGAAGGTTATGACGGATAACCCGGAAGGCACTTATGATGCCTTAAACAAATACGGATATGAAATGGTGGAGCGGGCAAGTCAGCAGAAGTTCGACCCGATTATCGGAAGAGATGAAGAAATCCGAAACATTATCCGAATTCTCTCCCGAAAGCAGAAGAATAACCCCTGTCTAATCGGAGAGCCCGGTGTCGGAAAGACGGCTGCCGTGGAAGGGCTCGCACAGCGAATTGCGAAGGGCGATGTACCTGAATCTTTGAAGAATAAGAAAATTTTTGCGCTCGATATGGGCTCTCTCATTGCCGGTGCAAAATATAGAGGAGAGTTTGAAGAAAGACTGAAGGCGGTTCTGGATGACGTCACAAAGTCCGAAGGCGAGATTATCCTCTTTATCGATGAAATTCACAATATCGTTGGCGCGGGAAAAACCGAGGGTTCCATGGACGCCGGAAACCTGTTGAAGCCGCTTCTTGCCAGAGGCGAGCTGCACTGTATCGGTGCAACAACCCTCGATGAATATAGAAAATACATTGAAAAGGACGCCGCTCTTGAACGTCGTTTCCAGCCGGTTATGGTGGACGAGCCGACGGTGGAAGATACCATTTCCATCTTAAGAGGTATAAAGGAGCGCTATGAAGTCTTCCACGGCGTAAAAATCACGGATACCGCACTCGTTGCGGCGGCGACGCTTTCCGACCGTTACATCTCCGACCGTTTCCTTCCGGATAAGGCAATAGACCTTGTGGATGAGGCCTGTGCCATGATTAAGACGGAAATGGATTCCATGCCGGAAGAAATGGACGAGCAGCAGAGAAAGATTATGCAGCTGCAGATTGAGGAGCTTGCGCTGAAAAAAGAGGACGACCAGCTTTCGAAGGAAAGACTCGTAGCTCTGCAAAAGGAGCTTTCCGAGCTTCGAGATAAGTTCAATGTCCAAAAGGCGCAGTGGGAAAATGAGAAAAACGCCGTTTCCAAACTGCAGACTTTAAGAGAAAAGAAGAACGATTTGCAGGCGGAAATCAATATTGCAATGCAAAAGGGAGAGTACGAGAAGGCTTCCAAGCTGCAGTATCAGGATTTGCCCCAAGTCGAAAAGGAACTGGAAGAGGCGGAAGCCTTAGCGCAAAAGGAAGAAAACAGTACGCTTGTGCATGATAAGGTAACGGAAGAAGAAATTGCGAGAATCATCAGCCGTTGGACGGGCATTCCCGTAACAAAGCTGAATGAATCCGAGCGTTCGAAGGTATTGCACCTTGATGCCGAAATCCACAAGAGACTCATCGGACAGGAAGAGGCGGTAGAGAAGGTTTGCGAGGCGATTCTTCGTTCGAAGGCAGGCATTAAGGATCCGACGAAGCCGATCGGTTCCTTCCTCTTCTTAGGCCCCACCGGTGTAGGAAAGACCGAGCTTGCGAAGTCCCTTGCGCAGAATCTTTTCGATGATGAAAATGCCATGGTCAGAATCGATATGTCGGAGTACATGGAGAAATATTCCGTATCCCGTCTTATCGGTGCGGCGCCCGGCTATGTAGGCTACGAAGAGGGCGGACAGCTCACGGAAGCGGTAAGAAGAAAGCCCTATGCCGTAGTGCTTTTCGATGAAATCGAGAAAGCCCACCCCGATGTCTTTAATATCCTGCTTCAGGTTTTGGATGACGGAAGAATCACGGATTCGCAGGGTAGAACTGTAGACTTTAAGAACACGATTATTATTCTGACTTCGAATATCGGGGCACAGAGTCTTCTGGACGGCATCAAAGAAGACGGTACGATTCCGGAAGAGGTACGGAAAGAGGTGACGGACGCGTTGCATGCTCATTTCAGACCGGAGTTCCTGAACCGTCTGGATGAAATTATCCTCTTTAAGCCGCTTGTGCAGAAGGATATGGAGCGAATTGCTGATCTTGTTTTAAAGGACATCAATAAGCGTTTGCAGGATAAGAGACTGCACATCGAGATTGCAAAAGATGCCTTGGAGTTCATTTTGGAAAATGCCTATGAGCCGGGCTTTGGAGCAAGACCCTTGAAGCGTTATATGCAAAAGCACGTGGAAACCCTTGCTGCAAAGTGTATCCTGGAAGACAAGGTAAAAGAAGGCGATAAAATCGAAATTCTACTCAAAAATGGAGAACTGCACGCAGAGGTCAAGTCTTAAGACTTGACCTCTTTTTTAAAATTCTCCTATTTTCTCTTAAAGTTTATATTTTTAAATAAAAATATTTATGCTAGAATACCAAACTGTAGCCGATAAACGTAAATTCACAAAAAGGAGAAGAAAATGAAAGCAAAACGAAATTTGCTGGCGTTACTGCTTTCCGTGGTGATGCTTTGGCAGGGATTTTCCGTGGTTAATGCGGAAGATGCCTCCACTGTTTCGGGAAGTACAGTTTCCTTATCTTCTTCCGCGGTAGGGGGAGAGAGTAGAGCTGCAGCAAAGGAAATTTCCGATGCTGTGCGGAGCGTGGAAATGACGCTGGATAACAAGCCTGTTGATGCGAATACGAAGATTTATTATTTTACCCAGTTTGCATTAAAGGTGAAGCTGGCGCTTTCCGGGAAGGCGGTAAGTGAGGGAGACTATACCGTCATTCAACTTCCGGATGCCTTGGAAGCGGCCGAGAACGAAGATGTTCCAATCAAAAACGATGACGGACTCGTTATGGCGAATGCGCATTTTGACAGAGGCACCAAGCGAATTACCATCACGTACACCAAAAATGCCGAAAACTACAGCGGATCGGATGGAAGCTTCACCTTCCTGGTTCAGATTGACCGGTCTGTAGTGCAAACCAAGCAGCGCGTTCCCGTTAATATTACGATTAACGGTAAGGTTGTTGCTTCGGTAGATATGGATTACCAGGGGGTAACGAAGGATGCGGAGCCCAGCTTCTGGAAGAATCACGGTGGAAAGATTGAAACCTACGAGGATGCCGACGGGCTTACCCACTACTTACTTCACTTTTATATTCAAGTGAATGGAAGAAAGCTTACAACAGACGGAGTCGTTTCCGAAAAATACACGAATATTAAGCTTTATGACAAGCTGATCAGCGAAGTGTTCAACTATGTGGATCCGAGCGATCCTACCCGTTCCATGAACTGGAAAAATGCTTCGGATGCGGATCAATTTTATCCGAGACTCGTAAGAGGCGTTTGGAGATCGGGCTATCGTGACAGCAATTATGTTTTCCATACGGCAGTGGATGACACGGAAGCCAATCGGGGACCGAAGTGGGCGCTCATGAAGCCGCAGAATAACAATGAGCCGGCAGGAGGACAAACGGTTCACTTACATTATGCTCCCGATAAGAGATCCTTTGACTATACCGTAGGAGATATGGGTCTGGAAGAAGGCCTGGAGTTACAGTATTTCGTGGAAATCGGTGAGGTTCCGCAGGACGGTACAACCTATTACAATGATGCTTCCATCACCGGAGACAGCATCAGCATGGGAACACACCATAGAGAGTTTGCCGTGCAGAAAGCCGGTGGAACATTGAACGGTAAGGGATTCACCCTTCGAATTAAGAAGGAAAATGAAGACGGACAGCCTCTTTCCGGAGCGAAATTCACCATCGAAAATAAAAGAACCCAAATCAAGAAAGAAGTCACTACCAATGTAAACGGAATTGCGGAATTAAAGAATGTCGTTCGGGAAGAGTATGTGATCAAGGAGATTAAGGCACCGGACGGATATGTTCTGGATAAGAACGAGCAGTACATTACCAAAGAGGAGTTAAAGACTTCTATTGCGGATGGCGCTACGGTAACCAAGGTATTTGTCAATAAAAAAGAGGGCGAGGATAAGCCCGCAAGCGGAAACATTGTTATTCAAAAGAAATGGATTCTCGGAGGATCATCCGTACAGAAGCCGAACAAGGTAAAGGTTTATCTTGTGGAAAACGGCGTAAAGAATGAAAACAGGGTACAGGAGCTTTCCGAAGAGAACCACTGGACGGCATCTTTCTCCAATCTTCCGAAGAAGGATCCGGCAGGAGCGGAGATTCGCTATACTGTAGCGGAGGAAAATCTTTCCGACTTTACTCCGGCAATTTCCGGAACAGGAGATACAGGATTCACCATCACAAACTATACCGGAGACCGTGTGGCTATCCCTGTGACGAAAATCTGGAAGGGAAGCGGAGAACATCCGCAGGGCCTGACCGTACAGCTCTATGCGGACAGTGTGCGTGTTGCTTCCTATTACTTAACGGCGCAGAATGGATGGCAACATACCTTTGATATGCCGAAGTATGATGATGCCGGAAGGGAAATCCAATATACGGTAACAGAGGAGAATTTATCCGGTTATACAGCAAGCAGAGCCGATGAAGAAAATAACGGCTACAAGAACGTCTTCGTCAATACGAAGGAAAATCCGAACACACCGGGTGGTGGTGGCAATACACCGAACACACCGGGTGGTGGCGGAAATAGACCGAATACACCTGGCGGTGGCGGCAATACGCCCGGAACGCCTTCCGGCAATACGCCGAGAAATCCGTCCAATCCGCCTTCCAATACTCCGGAAGAACCGGGTAGTGTACTTGGTGCAGATCGTCCTTCAGTAGGAGATCAAACGGTGAATACGGATAGAAAGGGTGACGTTCTCGGAGAAAGCAGACCGGAAGTAAAGGGCAGCGGACGTGGCGCTACAAAGACTGCCGATCAGTCTGCAATGAAGCTCTATGGTATTCTGTTTGCACTGAGTGTCCTCTCCTTAGGAAGTCTTTCTTTTAAGAATTTTCTTTTTAAAAAGAGAGAATTTTAAGCTTTGGCATAAGTCATATAGTTCAATAAATTGTAGTAGAGAATAAACAGTATAAATTGAATTTATGCAAAATATTCAAATTGTAAAAGATATTTGCAGATAAAAGTATGCAAAATGCCAAAAATAGTTTTAAAAATGCTTGACCTTTATATTTTAATAGAGTAGAATACAGTTGTCTGGACGAGAAGTTCAGCATTAAAATTAGCGAACAGGTTTAATCGACCCTTACTACTCTATACAGCAGGAAGCCCGACGGAAACGCCGGGTTTTTTGCTGTAAAAAAATAGATTTTCAAAATAGATATTATCATGATTTTAAATAAATAATAAAAATCATTTAATCTATCAATTAGCCAAACAGTAAGTTGATTTTATATACTGGATACGTTGAGCTATTTTATGTATTGCTGAAAACATTCCTATTTACGGTCAGAAATAGGAGAGGCAGGAAGGAGATTTTATGGAATCAATTATTACTTATCATGCAAAAGAGGTAAGCCCGCACGCGGTTTTAGAGAATGCGGAAGAGCTTTATGCCGGCGGATTTTTCTGCTGTGAGGCTGTAATGAAGTCTATTCGCGATGCATTCCAGGCGGATGTACCCGAGTCTGTTATTGCGATGTCTTCCGGTATGTCTATCGGAGCAGGACGTTCCGGCTGTATGTGCGGTGCATTAAACGGTGGAATCCTTGCCCTTGGTATGTTCTTCGGAAGAACGACACCGGATGGCCCGAAGGATCCGAAGGTGAATGCTCTTATGGCACTTTCCAAGGAACTGCATGACTGGTTTAGAGAGGCAAATGCTAAGCATGCCGCTTGCTGCCGTGTCCTTACCAGAGGCTTTGAAATGGCGGAAGGAGAGCACAAGAAGCAGTGTATCGCCTTTACCGGACTTTGCGCAGGAAAGGTTGCCGAGATTCTTTGCCGAGAGCTGGGCGTTAAAAATGTGGATGCGGAACCGATTCAAGGCTTGGAAGCACCCTTCCTTCCCCCTGTACACGAAGTAAAAGCAGTATAAGGAGCTGTCATTAATGGAAAAAATAAAAAAAATCCCCTTTGCCTTCTCGGGCGTGATGCTCGGTATGGCAGCACTTGGTAATTTGTTACAAAGTTATGGAGAAGGTATCCGTTTGGTTTTCGGCTGCGTTGCCTTTGTGATTCTTATTTTGCTTCTCTTGAAGCTCATTCTTTTCCCGAAGGCGGTGAAGGAAGAGCTTTCCACTCCCATCGGAGCGGGCGTTTTTGCGACCTTTCCCATGGCGTTGATGCTGTTTTCCGTATATGTGAAGCCCTTTATTCCGGGAATCTCTTTCCCGCTTTGGGTTTTTGCGAATGCCATCCATATTGTGTTGATTCTCTACTTTACGAAGACTTATATCCTTCATTTCGAAGAGAAAAATGTGCATACCGTATGGTATATCGTTTATGTCGGGATTGTTGTGGCATCCCTGACCACACCGGCATATAAGACCTTCGCTTACGGGCAGGCTGCTTTTTATTTCGGATTCGTCGCTTTACTGATTCTGCTTTGTGTCGTGACGAAGCGATATATGAAGCTTCCCGTACCGGATCCTGCGAAGCCCCTGATGATGATTTATGCCGCACCGATGGCACTCTGCACGGCAGGCTATATTCAGGCTTTTCCGGAGAAGAATAAGAGCTTTGTTCTGTTCTTACTGGTGGCAACTTCCGTGATTTACCTGTTTGCTCTCTTTAAGAGTGTACAGTTCCTGCGCTTCCCCTTCTACCCGAGCTATGCGGCTTTCACCTTCCCCTTCGTAATTTCCGCGATTGCAACGAAGCAGTGCTTTGCGGTACTGACAAAGATGGGCATGAATGTTGCCTTTTTACAGCCCGTGGTTTTAGTGGAGACGATTATTGCGGCAGTGTTTACGATTTATGCCTGCTTACGGTATTTTCAATTTATCCTTGCAAAGAAGTAGGAGAACGGCGCTTCGCCGGTGGCAGTGCTAAACTGCTTTAGGTTTATAAAAGGAATAGAATACGCCCAAAGAAAAAAGTGCCCAGACGGGCACTTTTTTGTTCATAATTACTTCCATTTTTAAAATTACTTTGAATGCTTTGACTTTTATTCGTAAGAAAAGGTTTTATATAAAATTTACACATATGTAAGGGAAATCCTTTGTTATAAATATAGGTTTTATATAAAACCTATTATCAAATCAAATGAAAATTGCTATAGTTGAGAAGTAGGGAGGTATGACATCATGAAGAAATCAAAGAAGGGATTCTTCCTATTTATGGCACCGGCTTTAGTTGCTTTTACCTTGGTACAATTGATTCCCACGGTGATGGGAATTGGTTACTCTTTTACAGATTGGAATGGGATCAGCAAAGCTAAGCATTTTGTAGGGGTGCAGAATTATATAACAATACTGACAAGCGATTTGTCGTTTAGAAATGCATTTATTTTTACCTTTTTATTCTCTGTGTGTGCGGTTATTTCAGTAAATCTGATTGGCTTTGTCTTGGCTACACTGGTTACACAAAGAATAAAAGGTGTAAATTTTTTACGTGGAATCTTTTTTATGCCAAACTTGATTGGCGGAATTTTACTGGGATTTACTTGGCAGTTTATATTTGTGCAGGTTTTTGAAGCAATAGGAAAAAAACTGGATATTTTGTGGCTTAGGGGATGGCTTACAGATCAGAGAACCGGATTTTTGGGATTATTGATTGTTGTGACCTGGCAATTATCGGGATACATGATGATGATTTATATTGCGCAGTTGCAGAACATTCCTGAAGATGTATTGGAAGCTGCAGAACTGGATAATGCAGTAGGTTGGAATAGAATGCGCTATATTATTCTACCTCTTATGATGCCTGCCTTTACGATTGGATTATTTTTATCCATTTCAAACGCCTTTAAACTTTTTGACCAGAATCTTTCTTTGACAGGTGGAGGTCCGGTTAACAGCACGCAGATGCTTGCGCTGAATATTTATACTACGGCTTTTGGAGAGAATAGGTTTGGCCTCGCCCAAGCAAAGGCTGTAATTTTCATGATTGTGGTCATGGCCATTTCGATTATTCAACTTTCCATTACGAAGAGAAGGGAGGTTGAAGCATAATGAAAAGTAAGCGGGTAATAAAGCGACTTTCTATCATGACAGTAGGTTTTGTCTTGGCACTACTGTTTGTATCTCCCGTATTTATTCTTGTTAATAGCTCCTTTAAGTCGTTGCAGGATATCTATATAAATGTTCTTGCTTTACCGAAACAACTCTCTTTTCAGAATTATACTAAGGCTTTTAAAGAGATGGATTATGTAAAAGCATTTATGAATTCTTTTGCAATAACGTGTATTTCTACGGCTTTGATTATTTTAATTTCTTCCATGGCGGCATGGGTGCTTGTACGGTATAAGACAAGAACCAGCAAAATTCTGTTCCTTATGTTTGCGGCAGTCCAGTTGATTCCGTTTCAATGTGTCATGCTTCCGCTTGTGGATATTATGAGTAAATTGCATCTGATGAACAGGCCCGGTCTGGTTTTTATGTATATGGGTTTTGGATGTGCAATGTCCATCATTTTATTTCACGGGTTTATTAAAAACATTCCGATAGAGTTGGAGGAAGCGGCAATTATAGATGGATGCAATATGGTACAGACTTTTATCAATATTGTCTTACCACTGTTGAAAGGAATAATTGCCACTGTGGCGGTAATCAACGTGATGTGGATTTGGAATGATTTTCTTCTTCCTTCCCTTGTTATTAATAAGAATGGCATGCAGACACTGCCGCTTCGTACTTATCTCTTCTTTGGACAATTTACAAAGAAATGGGATCTTGCCACTGCGTCATTAATGCTATGCATGATTCCGATTGTGCTGTTCTACCTTAGCTGCCAAAAGTATATTGTGAAGGGAATTACGGCCGGAGTAGGAAAGTAAATCTACTATTTTGAAGGAAAGAGAAGGATTAGAATTTCAAGAAAAATCATAAATTTAACACAAGTCATTATAGAAGACTTTTGTCTTGTAAAGAACTTGTGTCAAGATAGTTTTTCAATTATAAGGAGGAAAAGATGGTGAAGAAAAAAGAGATGGCTGTACTTCTCGTTGCGGCAATTACACTTGGCATGATGAGCGGGTGTGGAAGTAAAACCGGTGCAGGAAGTGCTGAAGGGGACACAGTAACGATTAATTTGTATCAGAATAAGTCGGAAATTGCGGATCCTTTACAGAAGGTAGCTGACGCATACACGAAAGAGCATCCTAATGTAAAAATAAATGTAGAGAGCATTCAGGGGAATGACTATAATACAAACTTAAAAGCAAAGCTCATGGGAAATAATGCCGTTGATATTTTTGCATTGGGTGACAATATTACAAACATGATGGATTATGTAGAAGATCTAAGCGCAGAACCATGGGTGAAAAATGCAGTAGATGGAAGTATTGATGATGTGACTGTTGACGGAAAAGTATATGGGCTTCCTGTCAGTGTGGAAGGTTATGGATTGGTATACAATAAGGAAATATTTAAAGATGCCGGAATTGATGCATCAACCCTTACCAGTTACGATGCAATCGACAAGGCTTTTGCCGACTTACAGGAGCAGATTGATAGTGGAAAACTGAAGGATAAGTATCCACAACTTGAAGCGGTGGAAGATTATGCAGCAAAAGAGACCTGGATTCCCGGGCTTCATACCTTGAATGTTCCTTTGTCTTGCGAATATAAAAGTGCAACAGAACTAAGAAATTCCGATGAACTGGGATTAAAATATGCAGATTCTTTAAAGGCATTGCTGGATCTTGAGACAAAATATACTCCGTCAAGAAATGATTTGTCGAAGCTGAATGCAGTGGATTATTCTACAGAAATCGGTGGAGGCCTTGCTATTGAGCGAATTGCGGTTGTACAGCAGGGAAACTGGATTGGACCGGAATTAAAAGGGATTGATGAGAAAACTGCGAATAAGATGGGGATGCTTCCTATTCCGACAAAGGGTGTAAAAGAAGACTGTATTTCCGTCGGAATTTCCATTCACTGGTGTGTAAATAAGCAGTCTGACGAAAAAGTAAAAGTAGCAGCAAAGGATTTCTTGAATTGGCTGTTCCAGTCAGATGAAGGGAAGCAACTGGTTGTGAATGAATTGGGATTTGTTCCGGCATTTAAGAATTATGAGGGAATAGAGATTTCCGATCCCCTTTCGCAAGAGGTAAAAAGATATATTGATGCCGGAAAAACAACTTCATGGGTAATGGGAGGCTTTCCTTCCGGGTTTGAGCCTAAAGCAGCAGCAGATTTTCAAGGCTATTTTAGCGGAGAATATAGTTTTGACGATATGATTTCTCACTTAAAGGCTGATTTTAAGGAATTAAAGAAATCATAGTAAAACAAAAAGAGAGAAGAATAAGCAGGATGTAAATGAAATGAGAAAGACAGGCACTCATAACTTGAGTGCCTGATGGTATACATATGGAAAAATATAGACCTAAATTTCACTTTTCGGCAGAAAAATATATTATTAATGATCCGAATGGCTTGGTATATTACGAAGGAGAATATCACCTGTTTCATCAATATAACATACAGGAGGAAATCTACTGGGGACATGCGGTGAGTAGAGATCTCATTCATTGGAAGAGACTTGCCAATGCTATTGCACCGGATGAACATGGACAAATTTGGTCGGGAAGTGCTGTTGTAGATGAAGAAAATCACAGGCTGGCTGCTTTTTTTACTTACTGTGAGCGGGGAACAGAAAAGCAAAGCCAGGGATTAGCTTTTAGCTATGATAAGGGACGAAGCTGGGAAAAATATGAGAAGAATCCGGTTCTTACAGAGGAGAGAAAAGATTTTCGAGATCCTAAAGTTTTTCGTTATGAAGATAAATGGGTGATGATTGTTACCGGAGGGGATTGTGTCCTTCTTTATGAGTCTAAAGACCTGATTCATTGGAAACAGATATCTTCTTTTAGCGGGACTGAGTCAGACCATGTCGGTACGTGGGAATGCCCGGATCTTTTTCCGTTAAAAGTACAGGACTCCGAAGAAAAAAAATGGATTCTTATCATCAGTGTAAATAACGGCTCTCCTGCAGGTGGTACCGGAATGAAGTATTTTATTGGAGAGTTTGATGGAATCAGTTTTAGAACGGATGAGGAAAAGCAGAAAGGGCATTGGCTGGACTACGGGAAGGACTTTTATGCGGGTGTAAGTTGGAATAATCTTCCGGATGACAGAAGGTTGATGATTGCCTGGGCTGATAATTGGCAGTATCGGGATTTCTTACCGACCAGTCCCTTTAAAGGACAGATGTCCTCTATAAGGGAATTAAAATTGAAAAAAAGAGGAAGCAAATTTTATCTGACGCAGATTCCGATAGAAGAGATGTGTGCACTTCGGAAAAATAAGCAAGAAATGCATAAAATGAAAATGGGAGCGGGAGAAGAATGGACACTTAAGGATTGCTCGGAGGCATTGGATTTGGAGCTTTATTATCCTACAAACAAAATGGGTGCTTCCTCGTTTGGAATCAGAGCAGTAACAGGACAGGGCAAACAATTGGAGATTCTTTTTTCAAAGGAGGAACGTTCCTGCACTGTAGATAGATTGAATACAGGACTAAATCCCCATGAAAATTTTCCGGGGAAATATAAAGCGAAAGTTGACTTTGAAAAAGAATATCTAAATCTAAGATTGATTCTGGATGTTTCGCAGTCAGAACTCTTTATAAATGATGGAGGACTGGTTTTTTCCAATCTTATTTTTCCGGAAGAACCTTATCAACTTAAGCTTTTTGCTGAAGGTGGAGACTTGGAAATTGAGAGAAGTGCAATTTATGAATTGACAGGAGATGTCATTAGCTAGACTGATTTCGTCACAGAATGACTTCAATTAAGCGAAGAAAAAGCGTGAAGGATACAGAAAGATGATTATAAGAGAGATTGCCGAGCAGGCAGGTGTAAGTATGACCACTGTCTATAATGTTTTACATGGCAATGTAAAGAAAGTATCAAAAGAGAATACAAAAAAGATTCAAAAACTTTTGGATGAATACCATTATGTTCCCAAACTAGGGCTTCGTGCTTTGAAGAATAACAGCTCCAAAATCATTGGAGTTGTTATTCATTCTTCGCGTTATTACGAGAATTCTGCTATTTCAGACACTTTTTACAGTCATATCATCGGTGCAATGGAAGAAATGCTTCGTAAAGCCGGATATTATATGATGCTATATGCAGCGCAAAACTTAGAAGAGATTTTTCATATGGCATTGGCATGGAATGTAGACGGACTCATAGCCATTACTTTCACCTACAGGGACTATATAAAGCTGAAAACGCTGGTAAATAAACCGATTGTTGCTATTGATCTGATTAATAAAGAAAATTCGGATTATGTTAATGTAGGACTGCAGGATAAAAAAGGCGGCTATATTATGACGAAATATCTTCTGGAAAAAGGATACGAGTCAGTTTATGTATGTGCTCGGAAGAATATAGGCGTTGATCACGAGCGTTGGTTGGGCTATAGAGAGGCATGGAAAGAAGCGGGAAAAGAATTTCTTTCAAATGATTTTCTTTGTCTTTACGAAACAGAACAAAGGAGAAATGAAAATTATAAAATGATGAGTAGGTTTGCAGGAAAAAAAACCGCGTTCTTCTTTCTGGCGGATGCATTTGCAGTAGAAGCTATGCATTATTTTCATGATTTGGGAATCAAAATACCGGAAGACATCGGCATTGCAGGTTTTGACGGCAATATTTTAGGAAAATATTGTTATCCGAGATTAACGACTGTCTATCAGGATGTATCAGAGAAAGGAAGAATGGCAGTAAAATTAATGATCGATCTTTTGGAGAAACGATTGTTAGACGGACTGGATGTAAGCCGCCCGGTAACACTGATTCCGGGTCATTCAACATGAGAAGCCATCAACACGTTTTGTCCTGTAACTTTAAAATGTAATAAATCCCCGAGTCGTTTTGGCCCGGGGATTTTGTGGCTTATTGTTTTCTCTGCGTTTCCGGTTTAGGAGATGTGCTAAAAAGAATAATCCAATAAGACTTTCCCTTCTCATCAACATAATATCCGGAACCGAAAGTCAAAAAATCTCTATCCAACATTGTTTCATTATGCTGTTTGCTTACCTTAAAAGCAAGAAAAGCATCTCCCGGAGTTTTTGCTCCTTTTGTAGCAATTTCGCCACTCACACCATATCCCAAAGCTAGTTTACCATTCGGTCTAATATGAGACATCCGAATACTTAATTCTTCAGCCCTAATCTGTGCCATTTCTTGTAAGTAATCATTTTCCTCTAAAGTGTTCAAGCCTTGTCTATCTCGATGCTTATTCACTCTTCTTAAAAGATCTGCACGATATTCGTCTTGTCTTTCGTTAAAATCTTCAATAGTTTGATTTTTCTCATTGTTTCTTGTTTCGTTAAGATTATTATTTTTTGTTTCTGTGAAATTATTGCTTATATTGCTTACAGTGTCAGTATTGTTATTCGTATTATTCTGAGAAATCAAATTCGCACTTTTAGTTTGGACAATGTTATCAACCGTCCAAGCCCCGTTTTCATTTACAGTAAACCTATCCGGCGTAATGGCATTTTCAAACATCCATCCATTTTCATCAAAACAGTAACACTCTGCAATGCCGTCATGATTGCCGTCAATCCATTGCCAAGAGGACTTGTAGTAATTTCCGTTTCCAAGATCATACCACCATGCATTTTTAGAATTCCCCCTTACCCAGTCTGCTTTAGCGGTTCCGGAAAGAAGAAAGACGAAGCTTGTTAGGGTGCAGAGCAAGCCCGATAAGATATAGAGCGAGTTTCCCGGGCTATGCATAAGATTCTTCGGCGTACAGAAAAGCCTTGCTTTTTCCCTTATTTTCTTTTTCATTGCATTCCTCCCTATTTCCGTATTGAAAAAGGAAGGATAAGAGAAGTGCCTTCCCATGCCTTTCCTATCGGCAGAAAAGAAAAAAATATAAAAGGGGAGGGGAAAATGGCGGAAAACCGAAGGAAGCGCTCAGCGGTCTTTTCTGCGGGCATTGCTGAAAGCGAGAAAAAGCATTATCATAGAGAAAGAAAAGCGGGTGTCCCAAAGGGACACCGGAAAAGGAAAGGAGAAACAATGAGCCCATTCTCATTTAACCACTTTAACTTTAATGTACTGGATTTGGAAAGAAGTATGAAATTCTACGAAGAGGCACTGGACCTTCACGAACTGAGCAGAAATGAAAGGGATGATTTTATCATTGTCTTTTTAGGGGACGATTCTACGGACTTCCGTCTGGAGCTAACGTATATGAAGGATAGAACAGAGCCCTATGATCTCGGGGAGCAGGAGTACCACCTCGCACTTCGCACGGAGGATATGGGAGCTGCCCATGCGCTCCATGAGAAGATGGGCTGTATCTGCTTTGAAAATCATGGTATGGGCATTTATTTCATTGAAGATCCGGACGGATACTGGATTGAAATCATTCCGGACAGAACGAAGCCCATTACATGGCAGTAGAAGAAGGAAAGAGAGAAGACGGATAGAGAGTAGAAGCATAAAGAGTAGAAGGGCAGAGAGCATAAGGGAAGAGCGTGGTTTTACGGCTTCCGAATAGGAATGCGAAGGGGAGAGATGGATTTATTTAGCTATCAGGCAGAGAAAAATCAAGAGAAAATGGCGCCACTTTCCGTGCGGATGCGTCCCGGAAATTTGGAAGAGTTTGTCGGTCAGGAGCACATTATCGGGGAAAATAAATTGCTTTCCCGCTTAATTCGTGCAGACCAGCTACAATCTCTCCTTTTTTTCGGTCCGCCGGGAACGGGAAAAACCTCCCTTGCAAAGCTCATTGCAAACCATACGAAGGCGGAATTTATCCAAATCAATGCTACAACCGCCGGAAAAAAGGATATGGAAGAAGCGGTGAGTCGCGCAAAGGAGAATCTGGGAGGGTACGGCAGAAAAACCATACTTTTTGTGGACGAGATTCATCGCTTTAATAAAGCGCAGCAGGATTATTTGCTCCCCTTTGTGGAAGAGGGAACAGTGATTCTCATTGGAGCGACAACCGAGAATCCTTATTTTGAGGTGAATTCCGCCTTGCTTTCCCGCTCCCGCCTTTTTGAACTAAAACCTTTATCGAAGGAGGCTTTGTCGCGTCTTACGGATGAGGCCTTGTCGGATAAGAAGAGGGGACTCGGGAATTTTCGGACGATCCTTTCGGAGGAAGGGAAGGAATTTTTACTGGAAAATGCTTTGGGTGATGCCAGAGTGCTTTTAAACACGCTGGAGCTTGCCGTTCTCAGTACGAATCCCGATTCCGACGGCGTTATCCGCCTTAGTAAAGAAAATATCGGCGAATGTTTGCAAAAGAAGCTTCTTCGCTATGATGACAGTTCGGAGCACTACGATACGATTTCCGCCTTTATTAAATCCATGCGGGGAAGCGATCCCGATGCTACGGTGTATTATCTTGCGAAAATGCTCGAATCCGGAGAGGACATTCGCTTTATAGCAAGAAGAATTATGATTTGCGCTTCGGAGGATGTGGGAAATGCGGACCCGCAGGCACTTGTTCTTGCCGTGAGTGCTTCTCTTGCGGTGGAGCGGGTGGGAATGCCGGAGGCACAGATTATTCTTACCCAGGCGGCCTGCTATGTTGCGACGGCAAAGAAGTCCAATGCCGCGGTGAAGGCGATTTTTGCGGCCAATGAGGTAGTTAGAAAGAGGGGGAATTTGGAAATTCCTTCTTACCTTAGAGATGCGCATTACAGCGGGCATGAAAAGCTCGGAAGGGGAATAGGCTATAAATATCCTCATGACTATCCGGGACATTTCGTTGAACAGCAATATTTGCCTGCGGAAATTAAAGATTACCGTTTTTATGAGGAAGACTTTAAGAAATAATACAGAAAAAGGCAAATTTATTTTATAGAGTTCATGTTAGGATAGGGTATACAGCAATAGAGGAGGAATGGATATGAAGAAGACGACGATATGGTTTTGCCTGGCAGGGCTGATGCTTTTTGCTACGGCATGCGGAAAGAAAGCGGAAGATACAAAGAATACAACACAAGCGGTTCAGGAAGAACCAAGCTCCGAGGCTTTGACGGAGAACAGTTTAAGTGCTACCGTGCAGAAGCTTGAAAACGGAAAACTGACTGTAGAAACCGGCGACGGAAAGGTGATGAACTTCGATGTGACCGGTGCCACTCTGGATAAGAACTGGGAGTTGATGCCCGGAGATGAGATAGAAATCGGCTATGAGGGTACAGAACCGCAGGACGGAATGAAGGTGAAAAAAGTCACGGTTTCCGTTCCCTATGAGTTCACAGTGGAAGATTTTAATGATGAACAGAATTTCTACGGAGAGATTACCGCGGTAACGGATACCAGCCTTTCCGTAAAGGAAATCCCCGACTTCCGTGCAGCAGCTTTGGAGGGAGAGAATACGGAAGGAAAGAAGTACGGTGATACCGTCACCTTCCAAAGGGCAAGCTTTGAGACCGATTTGACGAAGGACGGATTAAAAGTAGGATCGGAAATCAGTGTTTACTATCTTGGGGATTTAAACAACAATCCTCTTGCCTTCTATACGATTACGGAAGACAGTCTGGATGACGAAGCAGCGGATACCTTAAGGGTTAAGGGAACAATCGAGACCATAGATGGGGATATCTTTACCTTAAAGGGAGACGATACACATTCCTTCCGCTTTACAACGAATGGAAATGACGAACTTTTAAAAGAGGCGGAAGCCAATAAGGGGAAAACGGTAGAGGTAAGCTACAGCACCTCTCTGAAGGCCAGAGCTTCTCTTGCGGAAGCAATTAAAGTGGTAGAGTAAGATTTTTGTCCTATAATCGGGACTTAAAAAAGGAGGCAGCGAACAATCTCGCTGTCTCCTTTTTTGTTCAGAACCAATCTTGCTTGCAAATTGCAGGGCTTTCCATCTTGGACAAGAAAAGAACCCTCGCTTTTACAATGCACTATGTCACATCACTGTCATACATGATGGTAAAGGGCCCGTCATTCACAAGGCTTACCTTCATATCGGCCCCGAATTGTCCGTGCGCTGTCGGAATGCCTGCTTCTTCCGCTTTCTGTAGAAAATATTCATAGAGGGCATTTGCATGTGCAGGGTCTCCGGCCTGAATAAAGCTCGGACGATTTCCTTTTCTGGTATCCGCATAGAGCGTGAACTGGCTTACGATAAGGAGTGAGCCGGAGATGTCTCTTATGGAAAGATTGGTCTTTCCGTTTTCATCCTCGAAGAGGCGGGCATCCAGAATTTTTTTCAGCATCTTATCGGCTACGGCTTCCGTATCCTGATTATTGACACCCAAAAGAATGAGATATCCTCTCTCGATACGCCCCAAACTTTCGCCTGAAACGGAAACCGAGGCGGAAAGAACTCTTTGTACTAAACAACGCATAATCTACTCCTTACTTAAACTGACGGATTGTTTCATTATATTGAAAACCGATGCTTTCCAGCTGTTCTTTTAGGGACTCTATAGAGATGTCCTCTTCCTTGCAGAACTCTTCCAAGTCGGTAAATTCATCTCGGAGCTTCGTGTTCACAAAGCTGAGGAGAATCATGGGGTCTTTGGGCAGACTCATTTTATTTCTTCTTCCTTTCCTGTTTTTTGGCCATGTCATCTACGATTTTTTCAATCAACTGTTTCTTCAAATAGACATCAAAGGCCAGTAAGCTCAGGGTACAAAATTTTTGCAAGTCCTGTCGTTCCTCTTCGGGTAGGTTTTCAAAAAGGGGATCCTTTTCCGAGAAGGAGTTTTTGGCCTTTTCAAAGCTTTCCTCCACATCCGCCATGACATTTTGCATCTCTATATTGGCAAAGGAAAAGATCTCCTCATAAATGTCCTTCAGCTGCGGGCTTTTTGTGCTGTAAAAGTAATTTTCATTTAAAGGACGAAGGATGGTTTCGATATCGGAAAGACTCAGCATGCTTTTGTAGTAATAAATAAAAAGTAAGATTAGCATGTGATTCTTGTTGTAGCGTTTCCGTACAGGCGGAGGAAGAATTTTGTTTTTGGCATAATTATTAATCATGGTTTTGGTGAGCGCTTTATCTTCTTTGTGGCGCCGCATGGAGGAGAGGTGTTCATCCATAAAACCGGTGACCTGATCCATGTAGAGCTCTAAAGAAGGAAGGGCATTTCCGTGCACATGATGTAAATTACGTAAGTATTCTATTAACTCCTTTAATAATTTTTCGTCCATGCAAAAAGTATAGCATAGAAAAATACCTTAACAAGGGAAAAACAGCCGAACAAGAGAAAAACAGCTTAACAAGGAGAAGAACAGCATCATAAGACATAAGAGAAAAACGGGGAGTGGGAGAAAAGAAGACTAGAGGAAAAAAGCAAGTTTTAGGAGAGATGAACTTTGAACGGTTTTGCAAAAGAACTAAAAATGGTACAATACCGAGGCAGTACTATTCCAAACGAGATATCGCACGCTACACGAGCGATACTCGTTAAAAATAAGTGCGAAGCGGAATCGTGGATACTTGATTGCGTTTCCGCGAGGAAAGGGGATTTCATGGATTTAGAGGCCATTTTAAATAAAGAACAGGCAGAGGCGGTACGCCATACGGAAGGACCTCTTTTGGTTTTAGCCGGTGCGGGGTCCGGAAAAACCAGGGTTTTAACGCATAGGATTGCGTACCTGATTGAGGAGAAAGGGGTATTTCCCTCTCATATTTTAGCCATTACTTTTACCAATAAAGCCGCCAAGGAAATGCAGGAGCGTGTAGCAAAGCTCCTTCCTTTAGAGAGCGGCGGAGTTTGGGTGTCCACCTTTCACAGCATGTGTCTAAGGATTTTAAGAAGAGACATTTCCCTTCTCGGTTACGGAACGGATTTTTCCATCTATGATACGGATGACCAGCGTACCCTTATGCGTCAGATTCTAAAAGAGAGAAAAATTGATTCGAAAACGCTTCGGGAAAGGGCGGTGCTGTCTCAGATTTCTCAGACGAAAAACAGAGGGGGCAATGCAGAGGACTATCGGAAGGCAAGTGAAGGAGATTATATCAGTAAGCTGATTTATGATTGCTTCACTCTTTATGAGGAGAAGATGAAAAAGAACAATGCCTTGGATTTCGACGATCTTCTCTTAAAGACCCTGGAGTTGTTTCAGGATTTTCCGGAAGTGCTTTCCCGGTATCAGGAGCGCTTCCGCTACATCTTGGTAGATGAGTATCAGGACACCAATGATGTACAGTTCCGCCTGATTTATGCACTTGCGAAAAAGTATCAGAACATCTGCGTTGTGGGGGATGATGATCAGAGCATTTACCGTTTCCGTGGAGCAAATTTGGAAAATATCCTTTCCTTTGAGTCCCAATTCCCCTCCTGCCATACTGTAAAGTTGGAGCAGAATTATCGTTCCACCGCGCCGATTCTCGATTTGGCCAATGCGGTCATTGCGGAAAATCCCCGTCGTAAAGAAAAGAAACTCTGGACAGAGAAAAAAGAAGGAAAAAAGGTTGTATTCAGGGAGTATGAGAGCGGAGAAGAAGAGGCCAGAGAGGTTGTGAAAACCATACGGGGGAAAGGACTCTTGTACAAGAATTTTGCGATTCTTTACAGAACCAATGCGCAGTCTCGTCTTTTTGAGGAACAATGTATCAATTGGAACATTCCCTATCAGATTGTGGGAGGGGTTAATTTCTATCAGCGTAAAGAGATAAAGGACATTCTTGCCTTTATGAAACTGATGGTTAATACCAAAGATGATGTGGCATTTCGGCGTGTCATCAATGTTCCGAAAAGGGGGATTGGAGATGCAAGTCTTGCCAAACTGGAGGATTACGGAGTAAATTTGGGCGGTTTTTCCCTGATGGAATCTCTTCCTTTTGCAAAGGCTGCAGGACTTTCCGGAAAGGCCTTATCCGAAATCCAGAAATTTGAGGAAATGGTGGAAGGCTGGAAAGAAGAAGCGCTGGATACACTTATTGAACGAATTTTGAAGGATACGGCCTATGAAGCGGATTTACAGTCCGAAGGAGCCATTGAGGCGGAAAGCCGAATGGAAAATATTCATGAGTTGGAGGGCAAGCTTTTTTCTTATATTCGGGAAAATGGAGAAGAGGCAAGTCTTTCCGCCTTCCTGGAAGAAGTTTCTCTTCTTTCGGACTTGGACAGAAGCGATTTAACGGAAGATAAAATCACAATGATGACACTGCACGGTGCCAAAGGACTGGAATTTCCCGTTGTATTTCTAGTCGGTTTAAGCGACGGACTCTTCCCGAGTTCCATGAGCTTTGGAAATGAAGAGGAAATGGAAGAGGAAAGACGTCTTTGCTATGTGGGAATTACGCGTGCCGAGGAAGAGCTTTATCTCAGTTCAGCCAGAAGAAGAATGGTAAACGGACAGAGCCAGTACTTCAAAATCAGTCGTTTTTTCGAGGAGCTTTCGGATGAATTGATGGAGAAGAATCTACTTTTTACCCCGAAGCGTTCGGAAGAGGAGCTCTTTATGGAGGAAAGCGGACGTTCTTACTATAACAGCTACTTAAACAACGCCCGGTCTTCCATTCTCACCTACCAGGGAAGGAGCGGCGGAGGTTTTTCCGGAGGAAACAGCTACGGAGAAAAAAGAGCGGGAGAGAAGAAAAATGTTTTCGGCAGCTTGGACAGCTTAAAGCAGTCGGGGCTCCTGCAGAAAGGCTTTGCATCCGCCGGAAAAGAAAAACCGGATTATAAAGAGGGAGACCGTGTGTCACACATGAAGTTTGGAGAGGGTACGGTACTTAGCCTGGAGGAAGATAAGAAGGATTATCTTGTCACGGTTCTTTTCGATAAGGCAGGACAAAAGAAAATGATGGCAGGCTTTGCCAAACTACAGAAGCTGTAAAAGAAAAGAGGGGGAGACCCCTCTTTTTGGAACAAAGTAAATTAGATCCTATAAACCATATCTTCCCAGGTTTCACCGCCCCATACGGACGACGAAGTGCCGATATGCTCAAAGCCCATATCTTCATAAAAAGGAATGTAATGAGCATGGCAGGTGAGAAAAACTTTTTCCGTGCCGCGTTCTTCTTCTCTTTTCAGATAACGCTCCATAATTTTGGAAGCAATCCCTTTTCCTCGATATTCGGGAAGGACTTCCAAACTCAGGAGATAACAATGCTTAGCGCCTTTTTCGTGTAGAGAAGCGTCAGTAAAGAATTTATCCAGGAAACAATCGGAAGAAGAGTGAATCCCGCTTAAGTAACCGGCAATTTTTCCGTTCACTTGGTCAAAAGCAATTAAATAATCCTCCGTGGCCTTTTCTACCCGATCTTTAACATCCTCGAAACTGTTTGCTTCATTTTTAGGGAAACAAATTTTTTCCATTTCCCAGAGTACCTTTACGTCATCTGTTTCCGCTGTACGAAACAGATAACGGCCATCCGTATACATAGAACCCTCCTTATTTGCTTTTTCTATAGCATAGCAAAGAAGCAAGAGAAAAGGCAAGTCTGGGAAAGCACGGAGAGAAGAATAAGCGGGACTTACCGCTGTTTTCGGCGCTTCCTAAGGACTTGCCATGTTGTTTCTTCCTATATTTTGTGCTAAACTCTGTTTCGTTATCTTAATGGGAAAGAAAGGCGTTTTGCAGCGGTACTTTTGCATTGCAACAGGCGCTTTGCGGTTTCCCATTTTTCATCCAGTGTGTTCGAGACCTTCCACACTTAAAACAAAACTAAAGGAGAAAAAATGCATTTTCAAGACAAGAGAACTAAGATGATGACGGAGGCTGCCATAATCGCAGCAGTTTATGTGGCGTTGGTGCTGCTCTTTAAGCCAATCAGTTTTGGAGCAATACAATTTCGTATTGCGGAGGCGCTTTGCATTCTGCCTTTTTTCAGTTTTTCCGCAGTACCCGGTTTAGCTCTGGGCTGTCTTCTCGGAAACTTCTTTTCGGGAGCGGCTATGCCGGATGTGATTTTCGGAACTTTGGCAACTCTTTTGGCGGCGATTTTAAGCTATAAGCTTAGAAATGTGAGCAAATGGCTGGTTTGTATTCCGCCTATTTTGGCAAATGCCATCATTGTTCCCTTTGTATTACAGTATGCATACGGTGTACCGGATGCGTATTATTTCTTATTTGCCACGGTGGGAGCGGGAGAGGTTCTGGCTGTGGGGATTTTGGGAAATATTTTACTTTTGGCGTTGGAGAGCAGAAGAGAAGTTATTTTCAGGACACAGTAGAGGATTCCGCTTTGAGTTCGGTCCGAGGATTTCCAATCGATGGAATTTACAGAAGGAAATTTTACTATTTTTACTATTCCTAGAGGGATTTCCTTTTTAACAGGAGGGCATATGTACGATATTCATTTTGATCGACCCATATGGGTGCATTTTATCGGGATTGGAGGAATCTCCATGAGCGGTCTTGCGGAAATATTGCATGACCGCGGTTTTACCGTGAGCGGATCGGATATGAAGGCTTCTCCTTTAACGGAACATCTAAAGTCCTTGGGAATTCAAGTTTCCGTGCCGCAGAGCCCGGATAATGTAAAAAGCGGAATAGAGCTGTGCATTTATACTGCCGCAATTGCAGAAAGTAATCCCGAATTGCAAGAGGTAAAACGGCAGGGTATTCCCACAATGAGTCGTGCAGAGCTTCTGGGCAGAATCATGAAAAACTACAAGGAAGCCATCAATGTTTCCGGGACACACGGAAAGACGACGACAACCTCGATGATTGGCGAGATTCTGCTGGAAGCCCAAATGGATCCGACTATTACGGTGGGGGGAATGATGAAGGATATCGGAGGAAACCTGAGGGTGGGAAAATCCGACGTATTTCTGGCGGAAGCCTGCGAATACACCAATTCTTTCCTTTCTTTCTTTCCGACGATAGAGGTTGTTTTGAATGTTGAGGCAGACCACCTGGATTTCTTCAAGGATATCAATGAAATTCGGCAGTCTTTCCGAAAGTTTATTGAAAAGCTGCCGGAGAACGGAATCCTGGTTTTCAATAAGGATATTCCGCATTCCGAGTATTTTCTGGAAAATCTTCCCGGAAGAAAAATTATCACTTTCGGACACAGTAATGCGGATTATACGGCAAACTTCATTTCTTATGACCACTTTGCCCATCCCACGTATACCCTTTTTGAAAGAGGAGAGGATAGGGGACAAGTGACTCTTGGAGTGACGGGAGAACATAATATCTATAATTCTCTTTCTGCCATTGCGGTTGCCAGAGCAATCGGCATTCCGTTGGAAACGATAAAAGACGCGTTGGCTTCTTTTGGAGGGACGGATCGTCGATTCCAGAGAAAGGGAACGTTGAACGGCTTTACGATTATCGATGATTATGCACATCATCCGCAGGAAATAGCCGCCACCATAGCTACCGCAAAGAAATATGTGCATAAGAGACTCTGGGTGGTTTTTCAGCCTCATACCTATTCCCGAACATTGGCATTGATGGATGATTTTGCGGGGGCTCTCTCCCAGGCGGATGAAATCATATTGGCGGACATTTATGCAGCACGAGAAAAAAATACGGTGGGAGTCAGTTCCGATGATCTTAGAAAGTTGATGTTGTCACAAAATACCAATGTTTACTATATTCCGGACTTTCCGTCCATTGAGGAATTCATTCTTTCCCATGTCAAGGAGGGGGATCTCTTGATTACGATGGGAGCGGGAGATATTGTGAATGTGGGAGACCACCTGCTGAGCCTTCCGGGAGCGGAAAAGGCGGAAGACTGGAGAAGCTGAGCGAGAAAAAGGGAGCAAAACAATGGGAGCTTTGCAAAAGTACAAGGGGAAAATTTTAAATTATCTGCAGATTATTGTGGGCTGTTTTATTACAGCTTTTGCGGTGAACAGCATTTTGATACCGAATAAGCTTTCCACCAGCGGGGTAACCGGAATTTCCCAGATGGTTCAAAGTTTTACCGGCATTAACTACAGTTATATTTACTACTTCTTCAGCATTACCATCCTGATTCTGGCATTTTTCTGCCTGAAGCGGGAAGAGTTTATGAAGATTATCTTTGTATCCTTCCTTTACCCGACACTTCTGGTTTTAACAAGAATGTTTCACTTTGTATTCGTACAGGGAGAAATGTTTCTCGTTTGTATTTATTTTTCTCTATTTTACGGTTTTGGTTCCGGACTGGTCCTTCGTGCGGGAGTAACCTTCGGCGGAACGGATACCGTTGCGCGGATTCTGAATCGGAAAATTTTTAAGAATGTTGCATTGAGCCGTATTATGTTGATTTTAGACGGCAGCATCCTGATTTCTTTGGGCTTTGTATTCGGTAAGAATGTGGCACTCTATGCTTTGGTTAACCATGTGATTTGCATTTATATTATGGATTACATGCTTTTCGGTTTTCGTCAAAAGTTATACAAGGCACAGATTATTCCTTACGACAATGCAGACAGCGAAGAAATTGCAAAGTATATCCTGGGAATCGGAAGAGGGGTGACCATTCATAAGGTGGTGGGGGCGTATACACACTCTGATAAGACGATGCTTTCCTCCATTGTGTCTCCGAGACAGTCTGCCTTGATTCGTTCTTTCCTTGCTGAACATTATCCCAAAAGCTTTATGGAAGTATCCCCTATCGTGACTGTTTACGGAATTGGAGAACGTTTTATCCGGATTCAGGGGGAGGATTAAAGATAAATCTTCTTTTCCCGCAAGAAAAATCGCTTTTATTCCGATATAAATCTACATACAGAGAAATAATACAACGATTTTCGCTATTCTTTCCGATGAGACAAGCAAGCTACTATAGCTGATAAGAGAAACAAAAGCCGGAAAAATTTCCGGAGTTTAGGCTATAGGAGAAAATGGAAATGGGACGGGCTGAGTTACAGGGAAAGGAACGGGAACAGTATAACTGGAAGAGTAAAAAGCTGGATTATACTCTTGTTGGAAAACAGATCAAAAAATACAGAATTTTAAAAAATTTGCGGCAGAAGGATTTGGCGGAATTGGTCTTTGCTACAACCAATACCATTTCTCGTATAGAGATAGGCAATACAGGCTGCAGTTTGGAACTTCTTCTGGCTATTTCCGATGTCTTGGAAGTGAGTCCGGATGCGCTCTTATTCGGAAACTTTAATCCTCTTTACAGCCGTTTTTATCCCTACTTTTGGCAAATGAAGGAAGCTATATTTCGAAAGGTGGAAGAGTCTTTGCAGGAGGGCTTCCGGGAGATGGAGCAGAAAGAAGCTCTTTTTTCTGTAGAGAAAGATTTTCATGATTGGATAGCGCGAATCGGTCAAATGGAAAAAGTGGCGGAAAGACCTGATGCGGAAGAACTTTTCGGAGGAAATACTCCTTCGGAAGAGGAAGACCCGGGGAAAGAGGGCGAGTATGACGATGCGGAGAATTCTTATTTTTATTCTTCTTTAGAGGCTATCTCTAAGAGCGGTGTGCCGAAAGTTGAAAATGGAAAAGAAGGAAACGAATCGGATAAGACGCAGGAATGGAAGGCTGCTATTGGCGGAAGAAAGAAGAAAAGCAGCTGGCTTCTCGATGAGTGGACAAAGGAAACAAGGAAGAAAAGAGAAGAGGAAGAGCGTGCCAGAAGAAGCGGCATCCGGGAAGAAATAAGAAAAGAAAGGGAGAGAATCCGCCGGCTGGAAGAGGAGACGGCGGAAGCCAAGGCGAAACTTGCGGAAAAAGAAAGGCGAGAAGAGTCCTTTTCCTATGCTGCGGACAGCTTTCTCTTTCCTAAAAAAGAACTCGCAGAATCCGGAAAGATGGAGCAGGAAGAGGGACGGAAGCTTAAAAAAGAAAAGGCGGAAAAAGTGCAGCAAAGAATACGCCTGAAAAAAACGGAAGAGTAGGAATCGGCAATTTCTTGCGCTTTTTAAGAAAAAGCACTATAATTACAGGACACTCTACTAGGGAGTGTCCTTTTTGTTGTTTAAAAAGAGTGAGAAACGGAGCGATAGAGTAGGATTATATTTTGCCATTTCGGACGGTATATTTTTCAAAACAATAAAAGTAAAAGAGCAAAATCAAAAGAACAAAAACAGTTGAGGTCTAATATGGATGAAGTATTCATCATGCGGGGAGGAAAAGCTCTTCGCGGAGAAGTGGTTATAGGAGGAGCAAAGAATGCGGCGCTCGGGATAGTGGCCGGCGCTTTGCTTACGGAAGATAGGGTTACCATTGAGAACCTACCCGATGTGCGGGACGTAAATGTTATGCTGGAAGCGCTGAAGGAGATTGGTGCGGATGTGCAAAGAATCGATGCACACACTGTTGCCATTGAAGCTAAAAACCTGCATATCCATAGCATTGATGACGAATATATCCGAAAGATACGCGCTTCTTATTATTTTATCGGCGCGCTACTCGGGAAATACCATGAGGCGACAGTCCCTCTTCCGGGGGGATGCGCTATCGGACAGCGCCCCATAGACCAACATTTAAAGGGATTTAGAGCACTTGGCACTAAGGCCGAGATTGAAAACGGCTATTTGGTGGCAAAGGCGGAGGACGGGCTTATCGGAAGTCATATTTATCTGGATGTGGTTTCTGTAGGGGCAACGATTAATATCATGCTTGCCGCTGCGTTGGCGGAGGGCTTAACCATAGTGGAAAATGTGGCGAAAGAACCGCATATTGTAGACGTGGCAAACTTTTTAAACAGCATGGGGGCCAATATCCGCGGTGCCGGAACGGATACAATTCGAATCAAAGGGGTTCGAAGACTGCACGGTACGACTTATGCCGTCATTCCGGACCAGATTGAAGCCGGAACCTTTATGTGCGCGGCGGCCATTACCAGGGGAGATGTGCTGGTTAAGAATGTCATTCCGAAGCATATGGAATCCATTTCCGCGAAGCTTCTGGAAATGGGAAATACGATTATTGAATATGATGAAAGCATTCGGGTTATCGGGAAATTGGAGCAGCAGTCTACCGATGTAAAGACCCTGCCCTATCCGGGTTTTCCGACCGATATGCAGCCGCAGATTTCCGCTACATTGGCCTTGGCGAAGGGAAATGCGGTTGTTACGGAGTCTATCTTTGAAAATCGCTTTAAATATGTCGACGAATTAACCCGTATGGGAGCAACCATCAAGGTAGAAGGAAATGTCTCCGTTATCGAAGGACAAAAGAGCCTCTCCGGCGCTTCGGTAAATGCTTTGGATCTTCGCGCGGGAGCGGCTCTTGTTCTTGCGGGACTTGCTGCGCAGGGTATCACGGTAGTCCACGACATCGGCTATATTCAAAGAGGCTATGAACACTTTGAAGAAAAATTGCAGGGTCTTGGAGCGGACATTTGCCTTGCGGAAAATGAAAAAGACCAGAAGAAATTCAGACTGCAGGTTGTTTAAAAATTCATTCTGCCTGATAGCAGTTTGCGTACTCCAGGAAATAAGCCACACCGTATTTTAATACAGACTCTTCAATCTGGAAGTAGGGACTATGCTGAGGAGAGCGTAAGGCCTCCTCTTCTTTTCCTACCCCCAAAATCAAGAAGGCTTTCGGATTCTCATACTTTGCGAAATCTTCTCCGCCGGTAATAAAGGGAAGAGTTTGGATTTTTTCCTTGGGAAATACATGCTTAAGAGCCTTTTGCCCGGTGAGTACCGCTTCTTCGTCATTTATGGTGACGGGCGGTCCTGGAAAATACTGCACCTTAATTTCCGCTCTGGTTTCCAAAGCAATACCATCCGCAATTCTTTTCAAGATGCGCGGATATTCTTCCCGCATATGGGGGTCGGAAGCGCGGCAGGTACCTTTTAAGAGGGCGGATTCGGGAATGATGTTAAAATTGCTGGGCGCTTCAAAGGCCGTCACACTGATTACGGAGGGGCGCACGGAGGAAAGCTCTCTGGCTTTTACTCTCTCCAAAGCCTGACAGAAGGAGACGCCGACGCTGATAGGATCAATTCCGTGCTCGGGATGTGCCGCATGAGTGCCCTTTCCCCTGATTTCTACGGAGAAGGTATCAGCAGAAGCCATTACGGGACCTACGGGAAGAGAAGCAATACCCGGCGCGAAAGCCGTAAAAACATGCAGTCCAATCATGCGATCACATTCTTTTACGGCGGGAAGATCCTTTAAATAGCCTGCGCCGCTATCAGCGATAAATTCCTCCGCAGGTTGGAAAACAAAGTGGAAGTCCAAAGAAAACTCTTCCTTATGCCGATTTGCCAAAATGGCAGTGGCCAGGAGAATGGCAGTATGCGCATCGTGCCCGCAGGCATGCATCACGCCGTCATTTTCGGAAATATAGGAACAGGAATTTTTTTCCTGAAGGGGGAGTGCATCAATATCCGCCCGAATTCCGAGAATCTTTTTCTTCTTATCCCCATTGCCGGCTGCTTTCGTTCCGGAAACAAAGGCAATGACCGCTGTTTTATATGGAGTGAGGGTACGAATCCCCTCCTGCTCTAAAATCTCAATTATTTTCTTTTGTGTATTCCATTCTTCCCAGGAAACTTCAGGATGTGCATGGAAATACCTGCGCATACGAATTAATTCCTCTTCGAATTCTGTGGCTAAAGCCAAACTGTTCATCCTTACACTCCTTTTTATGAAAATTATAGACCGGCGTCCTTCATGGCTGAGAGGAAACTGTCCTTTGACCTTGTGGCAATCAGTTCTTCCGGAAAATGAATTTCGCTGAGGAGCTTTTTCACCTTGTCCAGTTGGCCGATACGAAGAGCAAAATGGGCATCACTGGAAACGGAAATAGGAACCGATAACTCTGCACAGCGTACGGCAATGGCGCGACAACGGTCAATGCAGTGATTTCCGCTGTCCATGGAATGCTCATTAATCTCAATGAGTTTATGGGCCTCCTTTGCGGCAAGCAGTACCGGATCAATTTCAAAGGGCAGACCGGAGCGTCCAATGTGTCCGAGAATCAATACTTTTTTATTTCGTAGAGCTTCCAGATAAAGCTTAGTGCACTCCAAGGGAGTTGCGGAATCGGCGAAGCTGTGCTTATGGACCGAAGCAATCACGTAATCCATTTTCCTTGTTACTCTCTCATAAAGAGAAAGCGTTTTTTTGTCGTTGTAAAAATCACCGTCGATATTTTTGGCAATAGGAATGTCGTATCCGAAAAGATGACCGTCCAAATCTACAATATCAACTTCACACCCTTGCAGAAGACGTACGCCGTCAATTTCTTTGGGCCAGGTGTGGCTGACACAAAGATACTGGTAGTGACGGATATTTTCATATTCCGGATAGAGCATGGAAGAAAAGTGATCCGTGGATCCGAGCAACTCCAGGCCGGCTTCCTTAGCTGCATGAACATTTTCCAAAATTGTGGAATAAGCATGCCTGGAGTATAAAGTATGTGTATGAACATCGCATCGTAATTGCATAAAAAACCTCTCTTTATTATAAGTCTAGGATGAGTTCTACAGGACAGTGGTCGGAGCCCATAACTTCCGTATGGATGGAGGCGGAGTGCAGCTTTTTCTCAAGCTGTTTGGAAACGACGAAGTAGTCAATTCTCCAACCTACATTTCGCTCCCTCGCCTTTGTACGGTAGCTCCACCAGCTGTATTCTTCTTTTTCCGGATAAAAATAGCGGAAGGAATCAAGGTAGCCGTTATCCAGTACGCGGGAGAATTTTGCCCTCTCTTCGTCGGAGAAGCCGGCACTTAAGTGGTTTGTATCCGGATTCTTCAAGTCAATTTCTTCATGCGCAACATTTAAGTCTCCGCAGTAAACGACGGGCTTTTTCTTTTCCAAATTTAAAATATAGTTTAAAAAAGCATCTTCAAACTCCATTCTGTACGGGAGCCGCTTTAATTCCCCCTGGGAGTTTGGAACATAAACCGTGATCAGATAAAAATCCTTAAATTCCGCGGTAATAACGCGTCCCTCCTGGTCATGCTCTTCTACACCTATACCGTAGCTTACGGAAAGAGGCTCTTCTTTTGTAAATATAGCAGTTCCGGAATATCCCTTTTTCACCGCATAGTTCCAATATTGAAAATAGCCCGGCAAATCCAGCTCGATTTGTCCTGCCTGTAACTTGGTTTCTTGCAGGCAGAAAATGTCGGCATCGAGCTTCCGGAAGTCTTCCATAAAATTTTTACCCATTACCGCACGCAAGCCGTTTACATTCCATGAAATCAGTTTTTTCATTATAATCCTTTCTATAAACACAGTCGTTTAAGGAAATCCTATTTTATGTCGAAAGGAATACTATAGTTAATAAACTATTCCTTATCAGTAACTTTGGCTTATCTTATATCGAAACAACAGATTAGGCAAGACGGAGACAGGACAGGATTGAATCAAGAGTCGCATCTGTTCAAATTAAAGTGATACAGCTATACTGAAGAATGAAAGGGAATGAGATGCTGTATTGGAAAAAGAATAGGGAAAGGATGGAGAAATGGCATCAAAAACACTGGAAGAAGTAGCGGAGTATATTAAGAAAATACGCTTTAAAAAGGGATTTTTCGGATTGAAACCGACCTCGGTATGGAAAAAATTGGAGGACTTGGACGCAGAGTACCGCTCCGTTTTTTATGTGCAGGAAGTATCCTATGAAGCAAGAATAAAGGAAAAAGAAGAGAAGATTGCCGAGCTGGAGAAGAGACTCTCTGAACTGAAATCCCCTACTTCGGAGGGAACGGAAAATGGCTAAGAAAGAAAAAGGGAAAAAGGCCGTTCTTCCTCTGGATGTCATTCGGAAAAGAAGAGGATATTACAGACAAGTCTCGGATATTTCCTCTTTCCTGACACATCTGGCACTGATGGCCGCCTTGGTGTATATTATGTTCTTCGTGATTTTCGGAATTGCACCGATGAAAAATGATGACATGAAGCCGAAGCTCAGTGCAGGAGACCTTATGCTGTATTACCGACTGGAAAATAAAATATTTCCTTCCGATGTTCTGGTCTATCAGGTAGAGGGGAAACAGTATGTAGGGCGAGTAATCGGTCAACCCGGAGATGTCATAGAGATTCCTGAAGAAGGCGGACTGAAGATTAACGGGAATACCCAAGTAGAGGACAGCATATTTTTTGAAACCAAACCCTATGAAAATGAAACGGTAAAATACCCGATTACTTTGGGGACGGATGAATATTTCCTAATGGCGGATATGCGTTCCGGAGCTAAGGATAGCCGCGCTTTCGGCGCAATCCATAAAAAGCAGATTAAGGGAAAGGTCATTACGATTTTAAGGAGATCCTCTCTATAAGGAAGTTACGGAAAATTTTAACTTTCCAAGACCTGAATAAACAGAATAAGGAATATGCAGGCTCTGTATTAGTAGGGCTACTTAAACCGTGAAAAAGAGAGAAGACATTTACGTCTAATAAACTCTCTTTTTTTCGGTTTTTTTTGTGCAAAATAAATACTTATTTTTTTGAAAAATTTTGCGATAATATATTTGTAATTAATAATTCTCATAAAATCAAGAAACAAACCAAGTTGTAAGAGGGGGCCGGAGGGAACCGCCCCCTCAGAAAAAGAAAGCTCCGGGAAGTATAGGGAGAGTAAGGGAGTAGTTTATGAAATTGCAGTATGTTGGAGATAGTTTTCGGGATGGTCTTACAGACGGAAAGTTCTATGAAGGAAAGGCCATCAATATGTTTTGTATTGCTTTAATCGATGATTCGGGGATAGAAAAGATTTATTCCAGACTGAATCCGGGCCCTTTTGCAGGCAAAGTTTCAGGTCGCTGGGAAATTGCATAGAAGAAAATAACAGAAGATTTAAAAATTGTGTATAGAAGCAGATATTTTATATTTCTTCCTTGAAGAACGTTCGCATTCTGGGTATACTACTGATGAATGTGAAAGCAAAAGGAGGAAGTATGGCAGAGAGAGAGAATACTGTTTGGGGGGAGATCCGAGTACAGCTCTCGGATGTGCAGAATTTTTTGCTTAATGGACAATATAAAGAAGCTGTTATTTTAGATAAAGAAATTTTAACTCTGTTGGTCAGAATGCAGATTGATCAAGCCCTTATGGTATCCAGTAGTTTGGAAGGGGACATCAATCAGCTTTTTGAGGGCGGAGTTATTTCTGCACAGGCGCGAGATACCTATCATGGAATTCGTGCTTTCGGTGAGCTTGCCGAACTCGGGAATGAAACCTCCGCACAGGATGCCAACGACTCTTTCTCCATGCTTCGAGATGCGCTTTCCTCTTATGTAGATGAGAACCAGGAGGGGAGAAGAGAAGAGAGCACCGCTCCGAGAGTCAATCCGAACTCTTACGGAGAAGAGGCTCCTCGTCTTCGTACAGACGGATATAGTGAAAGAAGGGTAAGCAGCACTATCGCACAAGAAGAGGATGACGGCGGTTTAGGGATTCCGATTCGAAGAAACAACGGAAGAACCGCGAAGGCGTCTTCCGCTTCCGGAAGAACTGTGGCAGGGCAGAGAAGCGGCAACGTAAAGCGAAGAGTGAGCGGGCGGAGCGGAAGTGTACAAAGAAAGGGAAGAAAGACTGCCGGTCAGGAAATTGATTTATACAACATTTTAAAGATTGCTTTACCGGTTGCCATTTTACTGGTTGTTGTTCTCATTATCCGCATGATTGCCTTTCCGAAGAGAAAGACTCCGGTAATGACAACAGCTGCTGTGAGCACTACGGCGGAAACTGCGGAAAGCATCGAAACGGAGAGCAGCACGGAGGAAAGTACGGAAGCGGCAAAGCGCTACTTTGTTACTACGGGAGTCAGAGTGAGAACGAAGCCGAGTACTACGGATTCGGAGGTACTTACGGTTTTGGAAGCCGGAACGGAAGTGGATTTCAAATCGGATTACAATGATGAGTGGATTAGCATTAACTATAATGGGCAGGAAGCCTATGTTGCGAAACAGTATGTGCGCAGTGAAACAGTAGAGACAACAGCGGCGTCCACAACGAAGTCGAATACGGAACAGAGTTCAAGCAGCGCAAGTAACAGAGATGGATCTACGACTTTGACGGTTGCACCGTAAGGACTTAAATAAAGAATAAAGAATGTCATGCTTTCTTAAATTGAAGAGGGAGTTGTGAAAGAGAGATTTACTTGAATGCCGTGAATTTCCTTTTTCATAACTCCTTTTATTAAATTTTTATACTTTAATAAAAATGCTTTGCATTACGAAAGAATGAGCCTATAATGTCAAAAGTAATTTTAGAGCAGGAAGGGGGAAGAAAATGGAAAAGCTTGCACGGTCTCTCTTGGAGGAGTTAAATGTGGAGACCGCCTTTACGATACCGCTTTTCGGGGGGATTCCCGTATCAGAGTCGGTTTTCGTGACTTGGATTGTGATGGCAATCCTGATTTTGGCTGCCTTTCTTTTAGGGAGAAATCTGCGCGTTCGAAATCCGGGAAGAAGACAACAGATTGCGGAATTGATTGTGACAAAGCTGGATGCGTTTACAAAAGGGACTCTCGGAGAGGAAGCGACGGAGTACAGCACGTATATGGCATCCGTTTTACTCTTTATCGGTTTTGTGAATTTGACCGGTATTTTCGGCATGAAACCGCCCACAAAAGACTTAAATATTCCGGCAGCTCTTGCCGTGATGAGTATCGTTTTAGTGGAAGCGGCCGGAATCAGGGCTTTTGGGCTTGGGGGATGGATGAAACGTTTTGCAAAGCCTATGGCAATCCTTACGCCTATCAATATTTTGGAAATTTTTATCCGACCGCTTTCCCTATGCATGCGTTTATTCGGAAATGTCTTGGGCGCATTTGTTATTATGGAACTGGTAACCTTGGTGGTTCCCGTGGGAGTTCCCGCTATTTTGTCTTTGTATTTTGATGTTTTTGACGGATTGATACAGGCCTATGTCTTTGTGTTCTTGACTTCGCTTTATATTGCGGAAGCTGTGGAGTAAGGGGAAAAAAGGATATACCGGGGCAATCCGGGTTAAGGGCAAATTGTAGAGAAAAAGCAATAAAGTAAGAAGATAGAATAAAAAGAATTTTAAGAGTTAAGTAGTGTGTTTCAAAGAGAAAGAAACAGAGTAGGTCGCAAAGGCGACAGAAGAGGAGTGTGAATTATGACAGCAATCGGAGCAGCAATTGCAGCATTGGCATGTATCGGAGCAGGTTTATCCATCGGTCTCGCAACCGGAAAGGCTACAGAGGCGGTAGCAAGGCAGCCGGAGGCCAGTTCCAAGATTATGACCATTTTACTTTTGGGATGTGCCCTCGCAGAGGCAACGGCAATCTACGGATTCGTTATCGGCTTAATGATTATTCTCTTCTTAAAGTAAACTTCGGAGGAAATTGCTAAGCTAAGGAGGAAGAGGATGCTAAGCCTTGATTTAAGAACTTTTATTTTTACCGTGATTAACGTTCTTGTGCTGGTGTTTTTTCTGTATCGCTTTTTGTTTAAGCCGGTTCGGGAAATTCTTGCAGCTAGACAGAATGAGTTGGATAACTCCTATAGAGAAGCGGAAGAAGCAAATCAGAAGGCCAACGCCTTAAAGAAGCAGTATGAAGATACCATGGCGCAGGTTGACGCGGAACGCCAGGAAAAGCTCGAGAAGACCAGATTGCAGGCAACGAGCGAGTATGATGAAATTATAGGAAATGCCAGAGAAAAGGCGACGAAGATTATTGCCGATGCAAAGATAGAGGCACAGAGGCAGGCAGAGCAAAAGCAGCACGAGATGGAAGAGGAAGTGGCTATGCTTGTGGCTAAGGCTGCCTATAAGATTGCGGCGAGCAAGGATTCCGTGGAGAATAACCAGAAGCTTTACGACACTTTCCTAGAGGATGCAGAGAAGAAAGGGTAAAGGATTATGCTGCAAAAAGTCAGTGATTATGCACAACAGCTTTATAAAATGCATGTTCCCAACAGTGAAATCGAGGAAACCAGTCGCATTTTTGAAGTTTTACCGGAAACAGCGTCTCAGTTGTCTGACCCAACTGTTCCCTTGGAAAATAGACTAGCCATAATCGACAGTATTTTTCCTACTGAAGTAAGAGATATTTTAAAAGTTTTATGCCAGAACGGCTTGTTAAGCTCCTGGATGGATATTGCCGATGAGTATCAAAGAGTTTCCGAAGAGGAAGCCACAAAGTTAAGAGTTCGTCTGCGTTATGTAACTAAACCGGAGGAAGAGCAGTTAAAGCGAATCCGGACTTTTGTCTATAATAAATACCATACACGCAATATTGAAATGAGGCTCGAAGAGGACGCTTCCTTAGGTGGAGGCTTTATTCTTGAGGTGGGAAATGACCAGTACGACTGGAGTACCAAGGGCAGAAGACAACAGTTTCTTGATGAAGTAATGAGTAAGCGCCTCGGCGGAAGCAGTCAGGATATCGTGAGTATCCTGCAAAGCTCGGTAGACGATTTCGACCTGAAGGCGGAAAAGAAGGAAATCGGTTTTGTCAGTTCCGTAGGAGACGGCATTGTGGTCATCAACGGACTGGACCACGCCATGTATGGAGAGGTTGTTGTATTTGACAACGGTGTCCGAGGTATGGTGCAAAATATAGAAAGAAACCGTATCGGTGTCATCCTCTTTGGAGATGAAGAGGGAATCGTGGAAGGCAGTCGTGCCGTTCGTACTAATAAAATGGCGGGGATTCCTGTGGGGGATGCCTTCCTTGGCAGAGTAGTGGATGCTTTAGGAAATCCGATTGACGGTGAGGGAGAAATTGTTACCAGAGACTACCGTCCGATTGAGCAGCCAGCTCCGGGAATCATTGACAGAAAAACGGTCAATGTTCCTTTGCAGACCGGTATTTTGGCGATTGACTCCATGTTCCCTATCGGTAGAGGACAGAGAGAGTTAATTATCGGAGACAGACAGACCGGAAAGACCTCTATTGCGATGGATACCATTTTAAATCAAAAGGGGAAAAACTGCCTTTGTATTTATGTGGCTATCGGACAGAAGGAGTCCACCATTGCGGCGCTTGTTGAAAACTTAAAGAAGCATGAGGCCATGAGCTATACCTGCGTCCTTGCGGCGACAGCGGCCGATCCGGCGCCAATTCAGTATATCGCGCCCTATGCGGCAACCTCCCTTGCGGAGTACTTTATGTACGAGGGGAAGGATGTGCTCATTGTTTATGATGACTTAAGTAAGCATGCGGTAGCTTACCGTGCGCTTTCCCTTCTTTTGGGAAGAGCCCCCGGTCGTGAAGCCTATCCCGGCGATGTATTTTATCTGCACTCTCGTCTGTTAGAGCGCTCCTGCCGCCTTTCCGACGAGCTTGGCGGAGGAAGTATCACCGCTTTACCGATTATTGAGACGCAGGACGGCGATGTATCCGCTTATATCCCGACCAATGTCATCTCCATTACGGACGGACAGATTTTCCTGGAGAGTAACCTCTTTTTTGAGGGACAGCGTCCTGCGGTCAATGTAGGACTTTCCGTTTCCCGTGTAGGCGGTGCGGCACAGACGAAGGCCATGAAGAAGGCGGCCGGATCGCTTCGTATCGATTTGGCGCAGTATAGGGAGATGGCGGTATTTACCCAGTTCTCCTCCGACCTCGATGAGAGTACAAAGACACAGCTTACGCAGGGAGCAATTCTCATGGAGCTCTTAAAGCAACCCCTTGGAAGACCGCTTTCTTTAGGTGAGCAGGTGGTAACTCTTGTTCTGGCTCTTCATAAAGAGTTTTTGGATGTAGATAAGAAAGAGGTTAAGAGTTTACAGAATCGGATTCTTCAATATTTTGAAGAGAAAGAACCGGAGATTTTACGAAATATTGAGATTTCCGGAATGCTTGCAGACGACCTTGTAGAGCAGATTATTTCCGTTTACCATGACTTCCGGAAGAAAGAGGCGGAAGAACAATCATAAAGGAGGCATATTTTGCCTACAACAAGAGAACTAAGAGACCGAATCGGCAGCATTGATAATACGATGAAAATTACCAATGCGATGTATCTGATATCCAGTACGAAGATGCGTAAGGCGAAGGCGGAGCTGGCCCAGACGGAGCCATACTTCTACACTCTGCAGTCGATGATTGCGCGTGTTATGCGACATTTGCCCGAAGACTATACCCACCCCTTTCTGGATTCCAGAGAGGGGACAGCTGAGGGAGAAGGCAAGGTTGCTATCATCTGTGTTACGGCGGATAAGGGTCTTGCCGGTGCCTATAATCACAATGTCATTAAAGAGACGGAGGAGCTTTTAAAGCAATATAAAAATACTCGACTTTTCGTTGTCGGCGAGATGGGGCGAAGTTATTTTCATACAAGACGGATAGCGATTGATGAGACCTTTCGCTACACGGCACAGAACCCGACGCTCCATAGAGCGAGAGTCATTACCAGAAGGATGCTGGAGCTTTTTCAGAATAGAGAAATTGATGAGCTTCATATTGCTTATACCAGGATGAAGAGTTCTTTAGAGATGGAAAGTCTTGAGGAGCAGCTTCTGCCCTTGGACAAGTTGCACCCGGTTTTCGTAAAAGTGCCGATTACGGCAAATTATGAGGCCTTTCGCATTTTCCCAAATCCGGATGCGCTGATGGAAAATATCATTCCGGACTACTTAAACGGCTATATCTACAGTGCTCTCGTGGAGTCTTTCTGCGCAGAGCAACATGCAAGAATGACTGCAATGGATTCAGCGAATCGAAATGGAAATGAACTAAAGCAGAAGCTTCGTATTCAGTACAACCGTGTGCGTCAGGCACAGATTACGCAGGAAATCACGGAAATTGCTGCAGGAGCCAAGGCACAAAGGGCTGCAAAGGCGAGGAAAAAATAGGAAGAGAGGAGAAGGGTAGATGCAAACAGGGAAAATCGTACAGGTTATGGGTCCTGTTGTGGATGTGGAATTTATGGAAAATCCGCTTCCTACCATTAAGACGGCTCTCACGGTGGATAACCACGGAGTGAAGTCGACCATGGAAGTGGCAGACCATTTAGGAGACAATACGGTTCGCTGTATCATGTTATCCCCCAGTGAGGGCTTGGAAAGAGATATGGAAGTGCAGTCCACGGGAAGAGGAATTGCCGTTCCGGTAGGAGAGGAAACTCTCGGAAGACTCTTTAATGTATTGGGAGAGACCATTGACAGAAAAGACCCGATTACTACCGAGGAAAGATGGGAAATTCACAGAAAACCGCCTGCCTTTACCGAGCAAAGCCCGGTGCAGGAGGTCTTGGAGACCGGAATCAAGGTCATTGACTTAATTGCCCCCTATGCGAAGGGCGGAAAGGTCGGCTTATTCGGCGGTGCCGGTGTAGGAAAGACGGTCCTGATTCAGGAACTGATTCGAAATGTCGCAACAGAGCATGGCGGATATTCCATTTTTACCGGTGTGGGAGAACGTTCTCGTGAGGGAAACGACCTCTATAACGAGATGACGGAGTCCGGCGTTATCAAGAACACGGCGCTTGTCTTCGGGCAGATGAACGAGTCTCCTGGTGCCAGAATGAGAGTGGCGGAGACGGGGCTTACCATGGCGGAGTATTTCCGGGATGTACAGCATAAGGATGTGCTGCTCTTTATAGATAATATCTTCCGTTTTGTGCAGGCGGGTTCAGAAGTTTCCTCCCTCCTCGGAAGAATGCCTTCTGCAGTAGGCTATCAGCCGACCCTTGCCTCCGAAATGGGACAGCTGCAGGAGCGTATTGCGTCCACGAAGGCCGGTTCCGTAACCTCCGTACAGGCAGTTTATGTGCCTGCGGATGATCTTACCGACCCGGCACCGGCGACGACCTTCGCGCACCTTGATGCTACAACCGTGCTTTCCCGTAAGATTGTGGAGCAGGGTATTTATCCGGCGGTAGATCCGCTGGAGTCTTCTTCCCGTATTTTGGAAGAAGATATCGTGGGAAAAGAGCATTACGAGACGGCGCAAAGCGTGCTGCAGATTTTACAGAAATACAAGGAATTACAGGACATTATCGCAATTCTCGGTATGGAAGAGCTTTCCGAGGAAGATAAGCTTCTCGTGTATCGCGCTCGAAAGATTCGTAACTTCCTTTCTCAGCCCTTCTTCGTGGGAGAGCAGTTTACTGGTGTTGCCGGTCGATATGTTCCTCTGAAAGAAACGATTGAAGGTTTTAAGGCCATTATTGACGGAGAAATGGATCAGGTTCCGGAGCTTGCTTTCTTCAATGTCGGGAATCTTGATGATGTGAAGAAGAAGGCGGAAAGCTTAAAGAACTAAAGGAGTTCCGTATGATGCGAGGAAATGAAGGCTTGTTCAGTGCAAAGGTTATTGCAACGAACAAGGTCTACTATGACGATAAACTTCGGTATCTGAATGTCCGCACACTGGACGGACAGATTGGCTTTATGGCGCACCATGCCCCCATCGTCGTTGCGGTGGAAATCGGGGTTTTGGATGCGCAGAAGCCGGATGGATCCTGGGTACATGTTGAGGTCGGGAAAGGTATTTTGCAATTCGCCAATAACCGTTTAACGCTTCTTGTGGATACTCTGGAGACCAAGGAGGAGATGGATATTCGAAGAGCCGAGGAGGCGAAGGAAAGAGCCGAAGAAGAGCTTCGACAGAAGCAAAGCTATATGGAATATAAGAAATCACAGGCCGCACTTGCAAGAGCCTTGGGAAGACTGGAATTTTACAAGAAGACCTATTTATAAAGGAGAAAATATGCTTAGTCCGAAACAAAAAAAGTCGATTACCGCAGTGATTGTTCTTGTCTTAGCCGCGCTCATGGTGCTGGGAATGGTTTTGACACCGCTTCTCGGCAGGATGTAGTCATTCAGCCGGAAAGACTGTTTATAGATTGCGGAATCAAAGCGAGAAGAAAGCCAATCGTAGGAAAAATAAAAAGCGGAATAAAGGATGAATAAAGAAGAATCTCAGAAAAAGATAGAGGATCTTGTTTTACTGGGCTACCCGGGGCTCTCGGGTAGCCGCTTTCTATGGGAAAAAGGGAATGGACTTCCTTTTTCCGAGCGCTTTCAAAAAGAAGAGAGAAGGCGAATCGAGGACTTGCCCCGCCTTTTTTGGGAGGAGGAAAGTCTTTCTTTTTCTGCAGAAAATATTTACCTTTTTACAGATAAGGAAAGAAACGGAGAACCTGTCCCTCTTTATGAGGACGATGTCCGGGCCAAGGAAAATGCGGGAGAAATATGGAGGGGAAAGGTAGAAGATTTGTTTCCGGGTTTTGCCGAAGAATTTTCCGTTACGGAAGTTTTGCCTCTTGGAAAGGGAGGGATTCTTTCCGGCCTGGGGGAAATCGGAGGAGGCGGTTTTTCCTTTTCCTACAGGAAGATTTCCTTCTTGCAAAGTACCATCGAGCTTTGTGAGCATTTTCAGATTTCCCCGTATGCCCTTCACGCGAAAGGCGCCTTCCTCCTTCGCCTGGAAAAGGGGGAAGACTTTGCCCGTCTTGCAAGAGAAAAGGGAATAGAGGCGAGCTGTATTGGCCGTTTCCATACAGAAAAGAAGCGGATTCGAAAGGATGAATATGGAGAGTCCTATCTTTACAAGCAGGAGACGGACAGTCTGGAGGAGATTTTCACAAAAGAAGAAATAGAGATACTTACATAAAGAAGAGAGATACTTACATAAAAGGGAATCGGTTATACTTGCGTAAAGAAGAAACAGAGATGCTTGGATAGGGAGTCGTTCGACTTCCTATCTTTTTACCCTGCGGGCTTGATAGCTATTGGTATATTGGGTAAAATAGGAGAGACATAACTCTGCTTGATTTGTTTGATAAAACGGAAGAATGGAAAAGACTATGAGAGAAAGAATTTTAAATATCATTGAAAAAAATGCGAAACTCAGTACAGAGGACATAGCAGCTCTTTTAGGAGAAGACCGGGAGAGAGTGGCTGCAGAAGTTGCGGCAATGGAGAAAGACGGTACTATTTGCGGCTATCATGCTCTGATTAACTGGGATAATACAAAGGATGAGCGTGTGGATGCCTTGATTGAAGTGAAGGTGACTCCGCAAAGAGGAATGGGCTTTGACAGTATTGCAGAGCGCATTTACCAATATGAAGAAGTGGATGCGCTCTATCTTATGAGCGGAGGATATGACTTTACGGTGATGATTAAGGGCAGAACCATGAAGGAAGTGGCCAATTTCGTTTCCATGAAGCTTGGACCGATGGAGTCTGTGCTGTCCACTGCAACGCACTTCGTTTTGAAGCGTTATAAGGATCACGGAACAAGACTCAGTGTAGCAAAGTCGGATGAAAGAATGCAGGTATCCCCATGATGAGAGAACTGAATCCTGAAGTCCTTGCGATAAAACCCAGCGGAATCCGTAAGTTTTTTGATTTGGTATCGGAAATGAAGGATGCCATCTCCCTGGGAGTCGGGGAACCGGACTTTGATACACCCTGGCATATTCGGGAAGAGGGAATCCATTCCCTGGAGAAAGGACGAACCTTCTATTCATCCAATGCCGGACTCATGGAGCTTCGTGAAGAGGTCAGTCGTAAGGTGGAAAGTCAGCACGGCATAAGCTATAACGCAAAAAATGAAGTGATGATTACGGTAGGCGGATCGGAAGCCATTGACCTGGCTATGCGGGTCATACTGCTTCCGGGAGATGAGGTTTTGATTCCGGAGCCCTGCTATGTTTCGTACTTGCCTTGTGCCAGAATGGCGTATGGCGTACCGGTACCGATTCCACTGGAAGAAAAGGATGAGTTCCGCCTGACAGCGGAGAAGCTGGAAGCGGCTATCACGGAGAAATCGAAGCTTTTAATCCTTCCTTTTCCGAACAACCCTACGGGAAGTATTATGGAAAAAGAGGATTTGGAGGCAATCGTTCCTCTTATTTTGAAGCATAACCTCTATGTTCTGACGGATGAGATTTATGCTTCTTTAAGCTACAAAGGAAAGCATCATTCTATTATTGAATTCCCGGGAATGCGGGAAAGAACGGTTTATATCAACGGTTTTTCCAAGGCCTATGCCATGACCGGCTGGAGGCTCGGTTATGCCTGTGCGGAGGAGCGGATTTTAAAGCAGATGTTAAAGCTCCATCAGTTTGCCATCATGTGTGCGCCGACCACCTCCCAGTATTCCGCAGTAGAGGCGTTACGAAACGGAGATGCCGATGTAGAAAGGATGCGTGAAGCCTATGATGAAAGGCGGCGCTTTCTCTTATACCATTTTAGAAAAATGGACTTGGATTGCTTTGAACCTTACGGCGCATTCTATGTTTTTCCGTCTATCAAGAAATTTGGACTTTCCAGCACGGAGTTTGCGGAGAGACTCTTGAAGGAAGAGAAGGTTGCGGTAGTGCCCGGAACCGCATTCGGAGATTCGGGAGAGGGCTTTATTCGTATTTCCTATGCGTATTCTCTGGAAAATTTGAAAATTGCCATGGAACGAATTGAGCGTTTTATTCAAAAATTAGAAGTGAAAGCATAGATAGAGGAGCAAGGATATGGCTTGGTACGATGGTGCGATATTTTACCACATTCTCCCCGGAGGAATGTTTCCGGAGACGAAGACGGAGAAATCTTCCTTTCTCCGTCTGGAAGAACATTTGCCCTATCTGAAGGTTTTAGGTGTGGATGCGGTGATATTGGGGCCCCTCTTTTCGGAAGATCCTCTTTGCTATGGAGCAAAAGATTTTACAAAGATTAATCCTGCCCTGGGCACGGAAGAAGAGCTTTGTCATTATATTAATTTGGCGCACAATATGGGATTAAGAGTACTTTTTGATGAGGCGGTACTCTTTAGCAGCAGAGCATTTTTTGCCTTTCAGGACCTTCTTGAAAAAGGAGAAAAATCTCCTTACAAGAGTTGGTACAAAGATGTGGATTTTACCGCATCTTCTGAAGGCGGAGATGCTTTTTCCTATTCTTCCTGGAAAGAGCTCGAAAATTATCCGCTTTTTAATTTCGATGATGAAGACCTTAGGATGTATATTGTAGAGCGAATCAAGGAGTGGATCAGTCGTTATGATATTGACGGAATTCGACTTGCCCATTGTACGTCTATGGACATCCATTTTCAAAAATCTCTTCGTTATTTTACAGGCCAGATGAAGCCGGAGTTTTTCCTTTTAGGAGATATCAAAAAGGGGGAGCTGGCTCGCTATATCAATGCGGAAACCTTGCAGTCCGTATGCAATTACGATGTGTATCGTGCTATTGTGAAAGCCTTTAATGAGAAAAATTTTTATGAACTTGTTTCAGGACTTGGAAAAAATCCTGAGCTTCTCCTGCAAAGTAATACGTTTTTAGAAAATCCCAGAACCGATAGAATTGCGACAGTCTTGGAAGACCGCAATAATTTATATGGTGTATATACCGCTCTTTTTGCTCTTCCCGGAAGGGTGGCTTTGTACTACGGGGCAGAGTACGGCTTATCGGGTACAAAGGAGGAGGACGAGGAGGCACTACTTTCTCCGAGCTTTACAAAGGCGGAATATACGCCGGACGCTTTTACCAGTTATATTGCCAAGCTTGCGGAGATTCACGGGAAGAATTCGGAACTGCAAAACGGGGGATACAAGGAAATCTATTTGGATCATCGTCTTTATGCCTTCCTCCGAACGGACGAAAACAGTGGCGTTCTTACGGTACTGAACAATGATTCCATGGATCAATTCATCCGTCTTCGCATCCCGCTTCGGGCAAGACTTGCCTTTGACCTTGTGAACCAGGATGAGGTGGAAATCGGCGATGACGGAAAACTTAGAGTCTTCTGTCCTGCTCATAGCGGAAGGCTGATTAAAGTAAAATAAAAGACCGGATGTTATTCTGGACGAGTATCGTTCGCGAAATGCACGGTATCTCGTTTGGAAAGGAATATAGCGGGGACAGGCTAAATGACTTTTCGTGCCCACAGGAATGCGATATACTGGAGAGAACACGGAAGCCTTGGGCAAAGGAGGCAGTTATGGATAGATTTTTTTCGGAATTGGATCGTTATCTTTTCGGAGTGGGAAGACATTATCAGATTTATGAGAAAATGGGTGCACATCCCTGTACTTTTGAGGGAAAAGAAGGTGTGCATTTTGCTGTCTGGGCACCTCATGCCAAGGCTGTTTCCTTAGTATCCGACAGAAATGGCTGGAATCCGGAGGCAAATCCCATGATTCGTGTGGAAGATTCCGGTATTTTTGAATGTTTTGTTCCCGATATGGGGGAAAATGAATTATATAAGTATGCGATTCTGACACAGAAGGATGAGTGGATTTATAAGGCGGACCCCTATGGATTCTTTAGTGAATTCCGTCCGGGCACAGCCTCCGTTACGACGGATCTGACGAATTTTTCCTGGAATGATAAGGCTTGGATGGAAGCGCGTAAAAAGAAAAACATGGATGAAAGCCCCATGATGATTTATGAAGTGCATCTCGGTTCTTGGAAGAGAGAGGGAAATCCGGAGAGAAACGGCTTTATCAGTTATCAGAAAGCCGGGAGAGATCTTGCAGAATACTGCAACTATATGGGCTACACGCATGTGGAGTTAATGGGCATTGCAGAGCATCCCTTTGACGGATCCTGGGGGTATCAAGTGACAGGATACTATGCGCCGACCTCCCGTCACGGCAGTCCGAAGGACTTTATGGAAATGGTGGACATTCTGCATGAGGCCGGCATCGGGGTCATTCTCGATTGGGTACCGGCACATTTTCCAAAGGATGCGCATGGCCTTGCCGATTTCGATGGAGAAGCCTGTTATGAACATCCGGATTCCCGGCTGGGAGAGCATCCCGACTGGGGAACCAAGATTTTTAATTATGGGAAGACGGAGGTGCAAAACTTCCTGATTGCCAATGCCCTTTACTGGTATGAACTCTATCATATTGACGGCCTTCGAGTAGATGCGGTGGCGTCCATGCTTTACCTCGATTACGGAAGGCGTGACGGAGAGTGGCTTCCGAATCGTTTTGGCGGAAACGGAAACCTGGAAGCAATTGAGTTTTTCAAGCATTTGAATTCTATTATTCGTAAAAGAGAAGACGGCAGCATGATTATTGCGGAAGAATCTACTGCCTGGCCAGATATTACGAAATCTCCGGAAGAAGGAGGTCTCGGCTTCCATTTTAAGTGGAACATGGGATGGATGCATGATTTTCTGGCCTATATGAAGGAAGATCCGCTTTATCGCTCATATCATCACAATAAAATGACCTTCGGTATGAGCTATGCGTATTCGGAGAAGTTTATTCTTGTCCTTTCCCATGATGAGGTAGTACATCTGAAGCGATCCATGATTGAAAAGATGCCCGGGATAGAGGAAGAGCGCTTCCAAAACCTGAAGGCAGGCTATTTCTTTATGCTGGGACACGCCGGAAAGAAACTTCTTTTCATGGGACAGGATTTCGGACAGTACAGCGAATGGAGTGAGGCACGCTCCATTGACTGGTACCTGCTGGAAGAGAAGGAAAACCGTTCTCTTCATAATTTTATGCGAGATTTACTTCACCTATATCGGGAATATCCCGCTTTTTATGAGGCTGATTATGAGTATGAGGGATTTTCCTGGGTCAATGCGGATGACAGTTCCCGCTCCATTTACAGTTTTATTCGAAACAGAAAGAATCACTATGTCATCGGAAAGTCCGGAGAAAAGGCAGCAGGAAAGAATAATGCGCTTAAAGAAACGGAGACAGAAGAAGCTTCAGAAAGTAAAGGAACAGGTGGTAAAGGACTCCATAGAAAAGGCCATGAAGAAAGTCTTCTTTTCGTTGTGAATATGACTCCTGTTGAAAGAGCGGACTACTGGGTTGGTATGCCGAAGTCGAAAGAGGCGAAGCTGCTTTTTACAGAAGAAGGAAAGGCCAAGGAAGAAAAATATTTTCCCGTAGTAAAGGGAGAGTGTGACGGACGGAACTATCATCTTGCTTATCCTTTAAAGGGCTATGGCATAGCGCTATTTTCTTTTGTGGAAGAAGAGGAAGACAGAGAGGCCAATACAAAACCGTGCCCGGAGGAAGATTCGATAGAGAAGAAGGGAAGGGATGAAAGGAAAGAGAAGACACGGCAGGGGGAATTGGTGGCTAAAAATCCTCGTACAGCATAAGAAAAGCACGGAGAAGGAAAAATTCTTTCGTTCTGCGCTTGCGGTTTTAGCCGTTTTCTTTACCTTTGCGCTTTTGATTTTTCTCTATCGAAAGCAGAACGTATACCGCTGGCATTTCCCGAAAACGGTTCTCCAGCATAAGGAAATGCTGGAAAGGGTAGCGAAGGAAAAAGGGTTAAGTGCAGACCTCGAGGTTCTGTATGCGATCATGAATGTAGAGTCCGGAGGTAGGCTAAAAGACGTTATGCAGTCCAGTGAGTCCATGGGACTTCCTGTAAACACTTTGGATACGGAAGACTCTATCGAACAGGGACTAAGCTATTATAAAGAGTTAAAAACGAAGGCGGGAGAGCTTTCTCTGGATGAAAAGTCGGTTTGGCAGGCTTATAACTACGGAATCGGTTTTCTCTACTATGTAAAAGAGAATGGGGGCATGTATCAGGACAGTCTTGCGGAGAGCTTTGCCAAGGACTTATCCGGCGGAAAGACTGTCCCCTATCGGAACAAGATTGCCATTCAGGAAAATGGCGGTTATCGCTACCAATACGGCAATATGTTTTATGCCAGACTCATTAAGGAAAACATAGAGAAAAACAGGGAGAAAAATAAGATGGAATTCAGTATCGTAAATAAGATGCTTATGAGCTGCAGTGCGGTACTCTTTTTGTATATCATGCTACTGGAAAGCTTTATGACGGATAGCGAAAGCACCGCCCGTGTATTTAAGATGAGCGTGAGGGACTTGAGAGGAAAAAACCTGAATACACTCTTTAAAAATCAGGGAATTTATAACGGTTTACTGGGAATCGCCCTTCTTTACGGGACGTACAGGCCGGGCGGAAACATCGAACTTTCCGTGGTGATTTTAAGTATGATGTTCCTTGTTGCGGTCTATGGAGGACTCAGCTCGGATAAGACGATTATCTTGAAGCAAGGGGGGCTCCCCTTTTTAAGCCTTGTGAGTTTGTTTTTACGATGGTAAAGCCAAGGTTGTAGGAGGAGAAAGAGTGCAAAAAACGAAATGCTATAAAAAGAATGACCTCGTTGCTTTAGAAATTACAGACTTAACGGAAGAAGGCCAGGGCGTCGGAAAGTGCGACGGCTTGGTTTTTTTCGTGAAGGGCAGCGTGATGGGAGACGTGGTAGAGGCTAAGATTTTAAAGGTGAAAAAGAACTATGCCTATGCCAAGGTAGAGAAGCTTCTGGAAGCATCTCCCTATCGCGTTACACCCCTCTGCCCTGTTGCGGGAAAATGCGGCGGTTGCCAGCTGCAACATTTGTCCTATGAAAAAGAGCTCGCTTGGAAAGAGGATAGAATTGCCCAAAGTCTGATTCGGATTGCCGGCATTCCGGAAGAGGAAGTGCATGCGAAAGGAGAGGGAATCCTAGGGGGAAAGACCGAGCGATATCGGAATAAGGCGCAGTATCCGGTGCAGAATAGGAAAGAACATCGAGAGGAAATAGCATTAGGCGGAAGAGCTTTTGAAGAAGGCAAGAAGGCTCCGGAGAAGGAACAGGAAAGTTATGATTCTTTGGACATAGGATTTTACGGCTTTCATAGCCACCGCATTATCGAAACCGAGGACTGCCTGATTAACAGTGAAGAGAATCCCTTGATTTTAAACTGCATCAAAGAATGGGCAAGAGAATATCAAATTTCCGGCTATGAGGAGGAAACAGGGAAGGGTCTGCTTCGGCACATTTTCCTGAGAAAGGGATTTGTCACCGGAGAAATCTTGCTTTGCCTTGTGTTAAACGGAAAGAGCCTGCCCCATGGAAAGGAGCTTTGGGAGAGGTTGCAGGGACTCTCGCTAAATGACGAGGAAGGCAGTTTACAAAGCAGGGCGGATATGCAATGCGATATGGATACACAAAGTAGAGCAGAGTTGCACTGTGGAGTGGAGACACAAAGTGAAGATGATGGACATTGTGGATTAAATAAAAAAGTTCAAGAAAAGATTGTTGGACTGTGTATCAATATCAATGAAGCTAGGGGAAATGCCATTTTAGGAAGAGAAACCCGTTGCCTTTACGGAAAAGACAGTATAGAGGATAAAATCGGGGAGTTAAGCTTCTCTATTTCTGTACCTTCATTTTATCAGGTGAATCCTGTGCAGACCGAAAAAATCTATGGAAAAGCTTTGGAGTATGCGGCATTAACAGGAGAAGAAACCGTTTGGGACTGTTACTGCGGGATTGGCACCATTTCCCTCTTCCTCGCACAAAAGGCAAAGCAGGTTTACGGTTTGGAAATCGTTCCGGAAGCGATTGAAAATGCCAAGGAGAATGCGGAAAAGAATGGACTTCAAAATGCGGAGTTTTTTGTGGGAGCGGCAGAAGAAGTCCTTCCCAAGTGGGTGGAGGAACAGAAGAGAGAAGGCAAGGACGTGGGAAATCTGGTGGATGTGGTTTCCTTGGACCCCCCCAGAAAAGGATGTGACAAAGCCTGTCTTTCCGCAGCATTGGAACTCAGCCCCAAGCGAATTGTCTATGTAAGCTGTGACCCGGGAAGTCTGGCGAGAGATATGAAGTACTTAAGAGAAGGTGGATATACGCTGGAGAAGTGGGTGGGAATCGATAACTTCCCAAGGACGGGGCATGTGGAGTGCATAGCGTTGATACAAAGAGTGAAATCGTGAAAATCCTGCATTTTAAGCAGTTTTACAAGCATTATGTATTTGTAGAAGATGGAGAGGGAGGACGAAAAAAAGTCCTAAAAAATTATATTGATGTGAATGTTTGCATTGATATGGTGTGTGGAGATACAAAGAATGCTTTAGAAAGTGAGGACTACTAAATGATGAGATGGATAATAAAAATAATCTTGTTTCCAATTAGCTTGGTGTTGAGTATCCTTACAGCATTTCTGACATTCCTACTTGGTATCGGAACAGCCCTACTATACTTGCTGATGATGTTTTGCATATTTGGAGCAATTGCATCTTTTATGCAAAAAGAAGTTGCCATCGGAATAGAAGCATTGGTATTAGGATTTTTGTTAAGTCCTTATGGAATACCGATGGTCGGAGCAGCTGTTATAGCGTTCCTTCAGGAAATCAACGAAGCAATAAAATCAATCTAAAAAAATTCATACAAATGGTTACCAAAGGCGATAGATAAAAAACTATCGTCTTTTTCTTTGCCAATTTTTAAGGAGGGAGGTGAAGCGATGGACTTTGACTATTTCTATAACAGAGAAGCAGAAAGATTTAACTTTCTAAAAGTACCTGAAATATTGGTAGACGGAGAAGAATTTAAGGGATTGTCTGCTGAAGCAATTATCCTTTATTCCATGCTTTTGAAACGAACAGGAATGTCATTTAAGAATAACTGGATAGACAAGGAAGGCAGAGTATTTATCTATTTCACAGTCGAGGAAATTATGAAAAGAAGAAATATCTCAAAGCCTACTGCCATAAAAACATTAGATGAGTTAGACAGCAAAAAAGGGATAGGGCTGATTGAAAGAGTAAGACTTGGACTTGGTAAGCCGAACATCATTTATGTCAAAGACTTTATGAGCATAATAGCGGTAAAAGAAAATGACCTCTTGAAGTCAAAAAACTTAACTTCAGAAGTAAAAGATTTTAACCTCAGAAGTAAAGAAAATGAACTTCAGGAAGTTCAAAATGTTGACTCTAACTATATAGAGAATAATAAGAGTAAGTATAGTAAGAGAGAATATAGTTTTGGGGAAAACGGACTTGGAACATTTCAAAATGTCTTTTTAAAGGATGGAGATATAGGAGAATTACAAATAAAAATGGCAGGAGAGCTTGATAACTACATTGAGAGGTTATCAACCTATCTTCAAAGTACCGGAAAGACATATAAAGACCATAAAGCAACAATTCTTTCTTGGTTTTATAAAGATCAGGGAAGTAAGAAAATATCCAATATCCCTACATGGGAGGAATATAACAAAGGAGAGCATCTATGAATAAGGAATTAGAAAAAGTGATGATAGAAGATGTTGAATATAGTTTTGATCCTGAAAAAGAATACATCAAAGACGGACACGCCTACTGTAAAGTGTGCCATGAAAGAAAAGACGGGAAAGGATTAGAGTTTTTCGGAAAGCAGATGATATTTAAGACTGCTTGTAAATGCGATAGAGATAGAGAAGCAAAAGAAAAAGAAAGACAGAAGCAACTTGAAATCGAGAGATTAAAAAGTAGCTGCTTCACATCCATTATTCAGTGGGCATATACCTTTGAAAACTATCAGGGGAAAGAAAATCAGAGCCTTATCATCGCAAAGAATTTTGTAAAAGATTATGAATTGATGAAAAAGGAAAATATCGGACTTCTGTTCTATGGAACAGTTGGAAGCGGAAAGACCTATCTTGCCTGCTCCATTGCCAATGCACTGATTGAACAGTATCAGATAAGCGTTAAGATTAGAAACTTTTCACAGATAATCAACGAACTGCAAAAAGGAGGATTTGACCTTGATAAAAACGCATATATCGAATCCCTTGTAAATACTTCCGTTCTCATCTTAGATGATTTAGGAATTGAAAGAGATACAAGCTATGCAAAAGAGCAGGTATATAACATTGTGAATAACAGGTACTTAAAGCATAAGCCGACAATCTTTACCACAAATCTTTCATACAGCCAAATTGAAAACTGTACGGAGAGCGTGGAATACCAAAGAATTTACTCAAGAATTATTGAGATGTGTATTCCTGTGATGGTACTTGGAGAAGATTACAGGAAAGTTATTCAGGAAGAAAAATTAAAGAGGAATAAAGAAAGATTACTGACTGGAGGTGAGAGAACTTGATCAATGAAGAAATCGCAAGAAAAACGCTTAACATGGAAGTGAAAGCTGCCAAAGTAACGGGAAAGCTGCTTCTCAACCTATTAAAGAAACTGATGAAAGAGGATGAAAAACTTGGAGGACTTGAAAAGCTGGTTAATGCTAACGGAAATGAAGTAAAGCTAAAAGATATGGTTAAAAAGGGACAGCTTGAAGAAATTCCGGTAGAAGAAGCGGAGCTGAAAGAACTGAAAAAGGAACTTAATCGGTATGGGGTAAAGTTTTCAGTAATGAAAGATAAGGAAAGCGGTAAATACTCTGTATTCTTTCAGGCAAAAGACATGAAAGTCATGGATAAAGCCTTTAAACACGCTCTTTCAGAATCAGAAAGGAAAACGGAAAGAAAAGAGTCCATTCACAAAAATATTGAGAAGTTCAAGGAGATGGCAAAGAACTCTCTTTCTAAAGATAAAGTCAAGAATAAACAAAAGGAGCAGAGCCTATGATAGATAAAATACTAAAAGACATCAAAGGCTTATTTAAGGTGCAAGATAAGGCAAAGTTTCTTAAACAGAACATTCCCTATCTTGCATTTTTCTATGTAGGCAATATCTTTTCTCATCATGTACGAGCCTATACAGGTGGTGATGTGATAGACAAAATCTTTCAAGGAATATTGGAACTTAATACCATGAGTTTTATTCCGAGTATTCATGTGGCTGATATTATAATGGGCGTAGGAGTGGCAGCTCTAATTAAATTTATTGTCTATACCAAAGGCAAAAATGCTAAAAAGTTTAGACAGGGGAAAGAGTATGGATCAGCACGATGGGGAACGAGAAAAGATATAGAGCCGTATGTGGATGAAAAGTTCCAAAACAATATCTTGCTTACTCAAACAGAACGATTAACTATGAATGGCAGACCTGCTAATCCAAAGTATGCAAGAAATAAGAATGTACTTGTTATTGGTGGTTCTGGCTCCGGAAAGACGAGATTTTATGTAAAGCCTAACCTAATGCAAATGCACTCATCATATTGCGTAACAGATCCGAAAGGAACAATAGTCATTGAGTGTGGGAAGATGCTTGAGGATAATGGCTATGAGATAAAAATCTTAAATACCATCAACTTTAAAAAGAGCATGAAGTATAATCCATTCGCCTACCTTAGAAGTGAAAAAGATATATTGAAACTGGTACAGACAATTATTGCAAACACCAAAGGAGAGGGTGAAAAAGCAGGTGAAGATTTTTGGGTCAAAGCCGAAAAACTCTACTATACGGCTCTTATTGGATATATCTTCTATGAAGCTCCAAGAGAAGAAAAGAACTTTGCAACACTCCTTGACATGATAGATGCTTCAGAAGTCAGGGAAGATGATGAAACATATATGAATCCCATTGATAGACTATTTGAAGCATTGGAAAAGAAAGAACCTACGCACTTTGCAGTAAAGCAATATAAAAAGTATAAACTTGCTGCTGGAAAAACAGCTAAATCTATTCTTATTTCATGTGGTGCAAGACTTGCTCCTTTTGATATTCAGGAGCTTAGGGACTTGATGAAAGAAGATGAACTTGAGCTTGATACACTTGGAGATAGAAAGACAGCACTCTTTGTTATTATCTCTGATACAGATGATACCTTCAATTTTGTTGTATCTATTATGTACTCACAGCTATTTAACCTACTTTGTGATAAGGCAGATGACGAGTATGGAGGAAGATTACCTGTTCATGTAAGGTGCCTGCTTGATGAGTTTGCAAATATCGGCTTAATTCCAAAGTTTGAAAAGCTGATTGCCACAATCAGAAGTAGAGAAATATCCGCAAGCATTATCTTGCAGGCACAATCTCAGCTAAAGGCAATTTACAAGGATAATGCAGATACCATTGTAGGTAACTGTGATAGTACATTGTTTCTTGGCGGAAAGGAAAAGACAACACTTAAAGAGCTGTCTGAAACACTGGGTAAAGAAACCATAGATCTATATAACACTTCTGAAACCAGATCCAATGCCAATAGCTATGGACTGAATTACCAAAAGACAGGTAAGGAACTGATGAGCCAAGACGAGATAACAGTTATGGATGGCAGTAAATGTATTTTTCAGCTTCGAGGTGTAAGACCATTTTTATCAGATAAATTCGATATTACAAAGCACAAGAATTACAAACTTTTGGAGGACTATGATAAAAAGAATGTGTTTGATATTGAAAGCTATATGAAGCGAAAAGGGAAAGTAAAATTAAATAGAGAATCAGTTATTACAAGAGTGCAGTAAGTCTGAAGAACATAGATTTACTGCTTTTTTATTACTCGAAATCAGGAGGTAAGATGATAAGGATAAGAAGTCCTACAAAAGAAAAACTAAATAGAAAGAGTATCAGCGATTGGAAAAGAAAAACTCCGGTCGCTTTTTTTATTGAATTGAAAAGGAGAAATTTTTAATGAAGCAGGAAATGATTAACATCAACGCCAACTTATTGGCAGAGCCTACTTTCTCAAGTTTTGAAAATGAAGGAGAGAAAGTGGAAGTTGCAAACTTCACGCTTGTAAAAAAGTACGGAAAGGGAAAGGAGTACATCAACTGTGCAGCCTATGGAGAAAAAGCAGAGAAGACAAAGGACTTTGAAAAAGGTGATTTAATCCATATCTTTGGCTACTTTAAGAAGCGTGAAAAAGAGGGAAAGACTTACAAAAACTTTGTAGTGAAGTCATATAACAAAATTGAAAAGAAAGAAAAAAACGAGGAGGAATAACTTATGGCATTTTTTACACAGGCAGTTAATGTATTAAAGATTTTGGTTATGGCAGTAGGTGCAGGACTTGGAGCATGGGGCGTCATCAATCTTATGGAAGGTTACGGTAACGACAATCCCGGAGCGAAGTCGCAGGGAATCAAGCAGCTTATGGCAGGTGGAGGTATTGTCCTTATCGGGCTTAAACTTATCCCACTTCTTGCCAATGTACTCAATTAAGAAGAAAAGGAGAGCTTAGATGTTTGGAATATTCGACAAGATAGAAGAATTCTTTAAGGAGCTTCTACTGGGCGGTATCCAAGCAAACTTAGAGTCCATGTTTCTTGATATCAACGACAAAGTTGGTGCGGTTGCAACAGATGTAGGGAAAACGCCTATGGGGTGGAACGGAGATGTATTTGCCTTTATCAAAAGCATTAACGATTCCGTTATCATTCCAATAGCGGGACTAATCATCACAGCAGTTCTTTGTATCGAGCTTATCAATATGGTAATGCAAAAGAACAATATGCACGATACAGATACCTTTGAATTTTTTAAGTACATCATCAAGATGTGGATTGCTGTATGGTTAGTATCCCATGCCTTTGAGTTTTCAATGGCAGTTTTTGATGTGGCACAGCACATGGTAAATAAAGCGGCAGGGGTAATTAACACCTCTGCCGTTATCTCCGGAGATCAGATTGTAACGATGGTAGAAGGCTTAAAAGATAAAGGTCTTGGAGAGCTTGTCATGATACTCTTTGAAACCTCGCTCATAAAGGTGGCAATACAGGTCATTTCCATTGTGATTATGCTTGTGGTATACGGCAGAATGTTTGAGATTTATGTTTACTCATCCGTTTCAGCCATTCCATTTGCCACAATGGGAAACAAAGAGTGGGGACAAATCGGAACAAACTATATCAAAGGCTTATTTGCCATAGGATTACAAGGACTCTTTTTAATGGTTTGTCTTGGAATATACGCAGTATTAGTTAAGACAATACAAATAACAGATATACACACAAGTACCTTTACGATACTTGGATATGCGGTTTTGCTGGGGTTAATGATGTTAAAGAGCGGAACACTGGCCAAAAGCGTATTAAATGCACACTAAAAGAAAGGAAAGATAGTATGAACAAAAGAAAAACAGTATTGATAGCAGTAGCAGTTGGAACAGGTATTTTGGCAGTGATGGATAGAATCAGGCTTCACAGCAAAGTGAATGACTTGGAAGAAAGAACAAAGGACATCGGTCGCTGCTATAACGATTTTTACCTAATGCAGCAAAGATATAACAAGAACACAGATGAACAGATTACAAGTATTCAAGAAGAAATCGGCTCCGTATATGAGCATATAGAGGAGCTTTCAAAGGGTAAAGAAGATGGGAGGTAATTTATGGCGTATGTACCTATCCCAAAAGATTTAAAGAAGGTAAAAACAAAGGTTGCATTCAACCTGACAAAAAGACAACTGATAGGTTTTACGATTGCAGGACTTATTGGAATACCAATCTATCTATTTATGCGAAAGGTTGTTCCAAACGATATAGCAGTCATCTTTCTCATTGTGTCTACTCTCCCAATATTTTTCATCACTCTTTTTGAAAAGGACGGACTTAGCTTTGAGAAATACTTTAAGTATATTTACCTTCATAAATTTTATCAGCCACAAAAAAGAGTGAGAAAGGAGGTTTATCTTGAAAGACAAAAGAAAGATTCAGCAGCTAAAGTTAGAACAAAACCAAAAGAAATTAAGAAGTCAAAAACAGGACTTAAAGCAAAATAAGGGAAAGTCTAAAAAAGACAGGAGCGGATTACTTGACCTTATCTTTAGGAAAGAACCGAAAAGATACACTGTGGAAGATACCATTCCCTATCTTAGACTCTTAAAAAGCGGGATATGTCAGATTGATGAAAAGCATTTTAATAAGAGTATCGCCTTTGAGGATATAAACTATCAGCTTGCCTTAGAAGAAGATAGAGATTTGATTTTTAATCAGTTTGCAAACTTTCTTAATTCCTTTGATCCAAGTATCAGCATCGAATTTTCATATATCAATCAGCTTGGCAGAAATGAAGAAATGAAATCAGCCATTCAAATACCGGATAAAAAGGACGGGTTTGATGATATACGCCTTGAGTTTCGAGAAATGCTGAAAAGCCAGATTGTAAAGGGAAATAACGGACTGAAAAAATCAAAGTATGTAACCTTTACGGTGGAAGCGGATAATTTAGAGCAGGCAACATCAAAACTGGAAAGATTGGAGATAGATATATTATCGAGTCTTAAAAGTATGGGAGTAAGAGCAGAAAGCCTTAACGGAGATGAAAGGCTGAAGATACTTCATGATGTTTTAAATCCGAATAAGACCTTTGAATTTTCATATAAGGACTTAAAGAAAAAGGAAAGCACAAAGACATATATTGCTCCAGATGAATTTAACTTTACACCGTCAAGGTATTTTAAGTTTGGAAAGTTTATTGGAGCGGCAAGTCATTTTCAAATCCTTGCAAGTGAGCTTTCCGACCGTATGCTTTCCGAGTTTTTGGATATAGATGATAACATCAATATCTCTTTTCACATCAAGGCGATTGAGCAATCAGAAGCCATCAAGATGGTCAAAAGAAAAAACACCGATATTGACAAGATGAAGATTGAGGAGAATAAAAAGGCTGTAAGAAGCGGTTATGATATGGACATTCTTCCAAGTGATTTAATCACCTATGGAGAAGATGTAAAAAGCCTCTTAAAAGACCTTCAGACAAGAGATGAAAGAATGTTTGTTGTAACCATTATTTTTATGAACTTTGCAAAGACGATTCAAAAGCTGGACAATACCATTTCTCAAATCAGCTCTATTGCCAATAAGCATAATTGCAAGTTAAAAAGACTTGATCACTCACAGGAGCAGGGCTTAATCAGTGTACTTCCACTTGGGGTAAATAAGATTGAAATTGACAGAGGACTAACCTCATCATCTACGGCAGTATTTATGCCTTTTACCACAGAGGAGCTTTTCATAAATTCGGCGAACAGTTTGTATTATGGACTAAATGCCCTAAGCCATAACCTGATTATGGCAGATAGAAAGAAATTGAAAAACCCGAACGGTTTAATTCTTGGAACTCCGGGAAGTGGTAAATCCTTTAGTGCAAAAAGAGAAATGGCAAATGCCATTCTTACAACCGATGATGATGTAATTATCTGCGATCCGGAAGGCGAGTACGGAAACCTTGTTCGTCAGTTTAAAGGAGAAGTAATAAAGGTCAGCAGTAAGTCAAAAGACTACCTTAATCCTTTAGATATAAATATGAACTATGGAGATGGGGACGCACCACTGAAAGATAAAGCGAACTTTATTATGTCTATGCTTGAGCTTGTCGTTGGCGGTAGCGGTCTTACAGCAGAAGAAAAGTCGGTTATAGATAGATGCCTGCCTAAGATTTATGAAAAGTATTTTGAAAATCCAAAGCCTTGTAATATGCCGATTCTTCAAAACCTTTATGATATGTTAAAAAATCAGGAAGAAAAAGTCGGCAAAAAGCTGGCAACGGAAATGGAGATTTATGTAACAGGCTCTCTTAATGTATTTAACCATCAGTCCAATGTGGACTTAAATAAGCAGCTTCTTTGTTTTGATATTAAGGAGTTAGGCTCGCAGCTTAAAAAAATCGGAATGCTTGTTATTCAGGATCAGGTATGGAACAAAGTATCACAAAACAGAGGAAATAAGGCTACAAGGTACTATATAGATGAGTTCCACTTGCTTTTAAAAGACGAGCAGACAGCTTCCTATTCCGTAGAGATTTGGAAAAGATTTCGTAAGTGGGGAGGAATCCCGACGGGTATAACACAGAATGTCAAAGACCTACTGATGAGTAAAGAAATTGAAAATATCTTTGATAATACGGACTTTGTTTTAATGCTTAATCAGGCTTCAGGTGATAGAGAAATTTTAGCAAGGAAACTTAAAATCTCACAGCCACAGCTAAAATATGTAACAAATTCCAATGCAGGAGAAGGACTTTTGTTCTTTGGAAATACCATTGTTCCTTTCCTTGATAAGTTTCCGAAAGACACAATCCTTTATCAGAAGATGACAACCAAGCCTGAAGAAGTGAGGTAGCCTATGGGAAAGAAACTGAAAAAGGACTTTAAGGAAAGACAAAGGGCGAGGATAGAAAAGGAAAGGCTGCAAAGTAATGGCAGCATAGAGCCTGAAGAAAGTAAGTTAAAGCATAGTGATGATTACAGAGGGAAAATCGTCCATGACAAAGACAGATTTCAAGATAAGGTTCATGAAAAGGTCAGTAAGAGAAGTGAAGAAACTGAATTAAACGGAAAAACTTCTAAAAGAAATGCAAGGTATAGAAGTCCTGAAACAGGAAGTGTAAGTCAGGAAGAAATCGGAAAAGCTGATTATGATACTGAGGTTAAGGATGGAAAAATCTATGATCCTTTAGGAAAAGACCTCGACAATGACGGAATCATAGACAAATATGACAATGACTTTAGGGATAGCGACTATTTTGAGTCAACCTATGATGTAGAGGACAATCTTCATCGTAAAGCAGAAGATACAAAAGGCTTTTCAAAAAGCCAAAAGACTCAAAAGAAAAATTATAAGAGAAAAAACTATTCCGATAAGCTCTATACCAGAAAAAAGGACAAAGAAGCAAAAGAGGAAAAGGCTGACAATAAAAAAAGCGGAAAAGAAGCCATTTTTGATAGAGAAAAGAAAAACAGGCTTTCTAAAGAACAGGAAAGAACTTTTAGGGATAAGGCTTCTAAAGTGTCCGCTTTATCAGGACTTGCTAAAGGAAGTGAAACCGTAAGAGATTACTTATCCCATGGCAGCGATGAAAATCAAGGGGTAGAGGCAGGAGAAAAGACAGCCGATACAAGCTCAAAGCTCATTCATGGCATTAAGAATTACTCGGATAAGAAAAAAGCCAAAAAAGGATATGACCTTACAAATAAAGACTATAAAATCAGAAAGCGAAAATCCAAATTGGAGTTTCGAGATGCCAAAGAGGAGCTAAAAAAGACACAGGAGTATCAAAAAGCAAATAACTTTAAGCGATTCCATAAGCGAAAGCAGATGAAAGATTCCATTAAAAGGCAGAATAAGTCAAGGCTTAGAGATCGCATTAAGGAAGGGCTTATAGGCAGTCTTAAAAGTTCAAAGGAAGTTATATTAAGAAAAGCGAAGGGACTTATGATTATTTTCATAGGTCTTATTATTTTGGGAACTTTCTTTATTAACTTTGCAGGAACAGGAATGACAGGCTTTATGAACTCTACAAGTACGGTTCTGACAACAAGCTATTTATCAAAGCCTAATGTCCTAAGTGAAATCAATGAGAATTTTTCGGAGATGGAAAAGGAGCTTCAAAGTGAGGTTGACAATGTCGAAGAAAATTATCCCGGATATGACGAGTACATCCTAAATAATACAGAGTACATCGGGCATAATGTCCATGAGCTTTTATCCTACATTACATCAAGGTGCGGAGAAGTAAAGAATGTATCAGAAGTAAGTTCCGTATTAAATGAGCTTTTTAAGTCCATGTATGACCTTGAGTATAAGGAAGAAATTGAAATCAGATATAGGACAGTTACAGAAACTTATACCGATGAAGATGGAAATGAATATACCGAAAGCCATGAAGAACCTTACGAGTACAAGAAACTGATTGTAACGCTTCATAAAAAAGATATGGATAGCATTATCAGAAAGGTTTTTGCAAACTATCCTGACAATCTTAAACACTATGAAGCCTTATTCCTTGCTCAAGGCAATATGGGAGAAGCCTTTGGTAATAGCGACATTATTGCTTCCAATGGTGGTATCGGAGGAGGAAAAGAGTATGAGGCTTCTACGGAAGTTCAAAAGAAAATTGTAAATGCTGCATACATTACTCCATCTCCGGGTGCGGGTTGGTGTGCTATGTGGGTATCGCAGGTCTATCAAAATGCAGGACTTGGATATATTGGCGGAAATGCCTGTGATATGTATCGAAACTATACCTTTACATCAGACAGGTCAAAGCTAAAAGTGGGAATGCTTGTGGCAGTTGAAAGCAGCAGTAGCGGAAGCAGTGCAGGGCTTACCTATGGTCATGTAGGTATTTACATTGGAGATGGAAAAGTGATTGATAACATCGGTCGAATAAGAGTAACTACCTTAGATGATTGGATAGCAACATTTTGTAAACACCATCCCGTAGGATTCGGTTTTCCGCCAAATGTAAAGAAATAGGAGGTAACAATTTGAAAAAGGAACTTACAACAGTAAAAAACAGAATAAAGAAGTTAAAGGATAAAAAGGCTCTGATTGATGAAGAATTGGAGCCTTTATTCATTCGTGAGGAAGAACTCGAAAATGAAGAAATCATTGCCATTTGTAGAAAGAACAACATTACAATCAGTGATTTAATGGCAAAAGTAAACAGAGAAAAAACAGAAGTGAAAAAGGAGAAAACAAATGAAAACCAGTTTGAAAAAGAATAATAAGTTTTGGACGGTAGCACTTGCGGTAATTGTAAGTATTAGTTGTATTTTAGGTCTTTGGACGGTTGTTTATGCACAGGAGCAAAAATCTGAAGCTCCAACAAAAAATGAAGCTGTTCAAACGGAAGTTGAAGTAAATGTAAGGTATATCTTTGAAGATGAAAAGGTCTTTAAGGAAGAAAAGATAAAGGCTGAGAAAGGACAGCTTCTTGATAGTGGTGATCTTCCAATGCTGCCAGATGATATGAAATTCATTGATGAATTTTTGTTTTATGAGGTAAAGGGAGATGGAAAAGATGAGATTATCCGTAAGGTAGCAAAGATGGAGGTTAAGGATAAGGGAACGCAGACAGAGCTTTCTAAAGACGATATTTCAAAAATAGAAAAAGAGGCAAAAGAGCTTCAGGATAAACTTGATAAGTTAAATTGCGAACTTAAGGACAAAGACAAATTAAGTGATAAGCAAAAGAATAAAATTAAAGACCTTGAAGATGAAATTGATAGCCTGAAAGAAAAAATAAAGAAAGATAAGGGAAATAAGGACTTATCAGAAGATATGAAAAAGGAAATAGATAAACTGACGGAAAAGGTGAAAGAGCTTGAGAAAAAGGCAACTGAAACAAATAAAGCTCCTGTAACATCACAATCAGTTACACCGATTAGTCCTATTTCCGGAATTAAGACAAGTTCAGGTATTTCTCCTCAAACACCACAGACTTCTGTAAGTAGTACCGGTAAAGGCTCATCGGATTCGGTAAGCTCAGGTAATACTACAAAGGATACCGGTAAAGGTAAAACGGAAGTAAAGGAGAAAGAAAAGGAAGTTCGCTATCCTAATAAGTTGACGGCAAAAGCTCCTGCGAATAACAGTCAGGATTCATCAATGGGGTCTGCAAGTAAGAGTGTAAACACCAACAAGGGAGTAGATTCATCTCCGTCAAAGGCGAGAGCATCCGTTACGGAGAATAAAGATAATGCAAATAAGGAGTATCCGATTCATCATGGAGATAGCAGCGATAACAAAGAAACGGATCAGTATTCGGCAGATGCAAGGCAGTTTATTACCTTTCAAACGAAAAACGGTAAGACTTTTCATTTAATCATCAATCATGATGAAGATAGTGAGAATGTAATGCTTCTTACGGAAGTATCTGAAGATGATTTGCTTAACATGGTGGAGAAAAAAGAAGCACCAAAGCAGGAAGTAGTAAAAGAAGAACCTGTTAAGGAAGAAGTAAAGCCTGAGAAGAAGGACGAAAAGAGTAATTTAGGAACCTATATTATTTTGCTTCTTGTAGTAGGTGGTGCATTAGGAGCAGGCTACTATTTTAAGGTTGTGAAAAAGAAAGAAGATAAAGAACTTGAAGCCTTAGAGGAGGAAGATGATGATTTCTTTTCTGAATCTGAAAGCGAGGAAGAAATAAATGATGCAGATGAAGTAGAAGATGAAGAATAAACGCACCTAAAAACATATTATTTTGGGTGCAAAGTTAGGGCGGGAGAGTAACATCTTTCGCCCTTTTATATTGAAAAACAGGAGGACAAATATATATGAAACTTGTAATTGCTGAAAAGCCAAGTGTTGCAATCTCTATTGCAAAAGTAATTGGAGCAACAAAAAAGAAGGACGGATACTATGAGGGAAACGGATACAAGGTGAGCTGGTGTGTCGGACACTTAATTCAGATGGCAAATCCAGAAAGTTATGATGAAAAGTACGCAAAGTGGAATATGGCGGATTTACCGATTATCCCAAGAGAATATAAGTATGAGATTGCAAAGTCCACAAAGAAACAATTTACGATTCTTAAAAAGCTCATGAATGATAAAGATGTTGATACTATTATCAATGCGTGCGACGCAGGAAGAGAAGGCGAATCTATCTTCAGACTGGTGTACCATCAGGCAAATTGTAAAAAGAAGATGAAACGCCTTTGGATTTCATCAATGGAAGATAGTGCCATAAAGGAGGGCTTTGATAACCTGAAAGACGGAAGTTCTTACGATAATCTTTTTGAGTCTGCACAAGCAAGAGCAATAGCAGATTGGATTGTTGGAATGAATTTAAGCAGACTGTATTCGTGTCTATACAAGCAAAATTACAGTGTGGGCAGAGTGCAGACACCTACCCTTGCCATGATTGTAAAAAGAGATGATGAGATAGCAAATTTCAAGAAAGAAAAATATTTTACAGTCGAACTTTCTATGAATGGTTTTACACTATCAACAGATAGAATTGATGATGAGGTTGCTGCTGAACAGCTAATCAATTTAGTTGGAGATAAGATAGGAATTACCGATGTTATTCAAAAGGAAAAGATAACAAAGCCTGATTTGCCTTTTGACCTTACAACACTTCAAAGAGAGTGCAATAAGTATTTTGGATATAGTGCCAAGCAAACACTTGATTATGCTCAAAGTCTGTATGAGAAAAAACTGATTACCTATCCAAGAACAGACAGCAGATGCTTAACGGAAGATATGATTGTAAGTACGGTTAATAACATTTTAGGGAAAAATGATTTTGATACAGAGCGTATCAAGACGGTATTTAACTCTGAAAAGGTTACGGATCATCATGCTATTATCCCGACAATCAGTTCCTTAAAAGAAGATGTTTCAGAACTTCCTTTAAGTGAAGCTAAAGTTTACTTCCTTATATCCGATAAATTCCACGCAAGTGTGGGCTATCCTTTAGTGGAAAGCACAACGAAGATTGTAGCTGAATTTGACGGCTTTGAATTTACAAGCTCCGGCAAGGTAATTAAGGATGAAGGCTTTACAAAATATCTTAAAGAATACAAGTCTAAGAAAAATGAAGATATGGCACTTCCTGATGTGAATATTGGTGATGTATTAAGCATTGAAAACAAGGAAATAAAAGAAAAGTACACTCAACCAGCTAAGCATTTTACGGAAGATCTTCTCCTAAAGGCGATGGAGCTTGCGGGAAATGATGCCTTAGAAAAAGGCGTAGAGGTGGAAAGAAAAGGACTTGGTACGCCCGCAACAAGAGCGGGGATTATTGAAAATCTGATTTTCAAGGGATTTGTAGAAAGAGATAAGAAGAATCTAATTGCAACGCATAAAGGAATCAGCCTTGTAACGATTGTAGCAGATACCTTTAAGTCGGCAGAAACGACAGCAAAGTGGGAAATGGAATTATCTGATATTGCTCAGGGAAAATCTTCAAAGAAAAATTTTTTAGAGGCAATTGAAACTGAGATAAAAGAAGTGGTTTTAACTTATATCAAGTAAGATGGCACTAATTTCAGCGTGGAAAAAATGCTCTAAAAATGCTAAAATGTAAAGTAATCAATTTAATGATTGAGAGGTGATTATATGTCTAAAATAAATGTTGAAGGTTCAGAAATCAGCATTATTGCCATAGACAATAGAGATTATATTTCTTTAACGGATATGGTTAGAAATATTGAGAACGGTTCTGCTTTGATTGAAAAGTGGCTCAGAAACAAGAATACAATAGAGTTTTTAGGTATTTGGGAAGAAATGTATAACACGAATTTTAATTCCCCCGAATTCGAGGGAATTAAAAATGAAGCAGGATTTAACCGATTTATTTTATCTGTTAAGCAGTGGGTAGAAAAAACGAATTCCATCGGTATAGTTGCGAGAGCAGGAAGATATGGCGGAACTTATGCTCACAAAGATATAGCATTTGAGTTTGCTTCTTGGGTATCTCCATACTTTAAATTATATTTAATAAAGGAATTTGAACGCCTAAAGGAAGAAGAACAAAAGAAGTTAGGATGGGATATTAAGAGAAATTTGGCAAAAATCAATTATAGAATTCACACAGATGCCATTAAAAACAAACTTGTACCGGATAAACTTTCAAAAGAAAAAATCAATTTTATTTATGCAAGTGAAGCGGATATTCTTAATGTTTCTCTATTTGGAATAACAGCTAAGGAGTGGCGTGATGAAAATCCGGATTTAAAAGGCAATATTAGAGATTATGCGGATATATCACAGCTTGTCTGCCTTTCTAATCTTGAGAATCTTAATGCGGTATTTATAAATGAAGGCATGAGCCAATCTGAAAGACTGGAAAAACTAAATTCAATAGCAATTGAACAGATGAAAATATTATCCGAGAGTGAATCAATTAAAAAGTTGAAATAAAAGGATAATATCAATATGTAGTACAAAGGTGATTAGAGTAAAATCTAACCGCCTTTTTTCATGCAAAAAAGAAGGAGGTCAACATGCGAATAAATGATTTTCATAACATCTTGGAGCTAATAAAACAAGATATTCTGCAGAGTGAAGCAGAGTATCTGAAGCTCTTAAAGGTTGTCGGAAACAATCAGAGGTACGACTTTAGAAGTCAGTTAAGTATTTACGATAAAAATCCTGAAGCGACAGCTTGTGCCAAGTTTGACTATTGGAGGGAGCGCTTTAATCGAACTGTTATGAGAGGACAGAAAGGTATCCCCATTTTAGAGGACTATGGCACATACAAAAAGGTGGACTATATCTTTGATATAAGTCAAACCGTTTCCAAAAACAGAGATGTCAATGAAGTAAATATTTGGCGATTTGATAAAGAAGCTCACAAAGATGTATTAAAGGAAATGATAAAAAGTGAGGGCTATGAAGAAAGCGAAAGCACCTTAGAAAATATCTTTTCTTTAAGCAGGCTTTACGGAGATGAAAAGATAGATAGCCTGATGAAAGAACTTAGAATATCTGATGAGGGCAGAATAGCCTTTACCAAGTTTACAAGGGACTCAGTGAGCTATGCAGTAGCTTCAAGATTTAAGTTAGACTATCCTGTGGATAAGGAGCTGTTAAAAGAAAACTTTGCAATGCTTGACAGCATTTCCCTTATGAGCTTGGGAGAAACCGTATCAGACATTAGCGGAAATATAATTGATGCTACCATTCAAAAAAGCAAAGAGTTAGAGCTTCAAAAAGAAGTTTTAAGAGGTAAAGAAGCAGGATATAATAAAATTAGAGAAGAATTAGAGGAGGTAGAAGAAAATGTACTTCGACGAGATGATCAGGAAAGAATTAGTGAAAACGAGCGAATTTTCCGAAATGGAGAGTACGGACGAGATAATAGAGAAAATCAAAGAGAATACACTGAATCAGTTAGAGGAGGAGATGGACTTTATGAGAGAATATCCGAATCCGACTTACGCAGTGATGAGGCTGGACTACCTTTCAAACAGCGAGGAGCAGAGCCACTTCGAGATGTTAGTGGATCTGTACAAGGAGAAGAAGCTGATAGGACACCTGATGGATATTCAGAAACAGGCAATAGAGTTTATGAGAGCAGAGAAGCCGAAACTGATGGCAGCTTGGGAGATAGAGGACGAGAGTCATCCTCAGTACAAAACGATGATTTCAGCCCTCAAAGAAATGACAATCAAGGAAGTAGTGGAAATCTAAAAGAAAATACGGATAAAGAGATAAGAGAAGCTGATAAGGCTTCTTTTTCTTTACCCGAAAACAGCTTAGGACAGATTAAACTTACAATACCTCTTACTCAAAATGATATTGACAGTATTCTTGTAAACGGAGGAAATCACGATGGCGGTAGGCTTCCTGTTATTGCTGAGTTTTCAAAAGGCAAGAGCATAGAAGAATTGGGAGAATACCTCAAAGATACCTTTAAAGGCGGAAACGGATTTTACATGGATGAAAGAGAAGTATCTTCCTGGTATTCGGATAAAGGTATTCATTTAGCTTATGGAATATCGGCAAGAGAGGATAATACACAAATTTTAAGTTGGAGTGGTGCAGCAAGTAGGATAAATGAACTTCTTGACAGAGGCGAGTTTGCTACAAATGTAGAGCTTTCTGAAGCCTTAGATTATGAAAGGGATAGAATTTCAGAGTCATTAGGGTATCTATACTATGATTTAAGCGAAGAAGGAAAAGCACAGGGATATTTTGATTTTATAGAAAGAGGTGGTGGCTTTCCGAAAGAAACAAGACAGCTATCGGAAGCTCTTAAAAATCCTGACTATCTAAAAAATGTTATTTCTGAATATAGTCGTTTCTTGAGAGCATATAAAGAAGATAGGGACATACTAAGATTTCATTATCATAAGGTAGATAGCCTTTATCAGAGATTACAGGAGCTTGCACTTCCAAGAAGGGAATATACTTCTAACCTAACCGAACTTCCAAAGATACATGGCTTTATTACAGAAGATGAAGTCCTTGCTACTATTTCAAGAGGAAGCGGAGTAGATAGAGGAAAAGAGCGAATAACAAAGTATTTCAGAGAAAATCATACCTTGCAGGAAAAAGCTAGCTTTCTAAAAGACGAGTATGGAACCGGCGGGAGAAGTCATGCAGTATCGGGGGCAATGGGAAGTGATGAATGGCATGATGCAAATGGACTTAAATTACAGAAAAATAATTGTAATGATGTTTTTCTTACTTGGTCAAATGTAGCAAAGCATATAGATGAGCTGCTTTCAAAAAATCTTTATCTTGAAGAAAAGGACATTGAAAGAAAGGATGAGATAGAAGAACAAAAAGAGCCAAGTTATTATTCTAAAGATGATCCAAATAATCTAATGACTGATGAAATGCTTGAGAAAGTTCCTGAGCTTTATGCACAGGAAGATGTAGCCTTAGCAGACAAACAGGTTCATGCAGCATATATCATTCCATTTAGAAGCAACTGGACCTGGTATATGACTGAGTACGATAGAGAAAGCAAAGACGCTTTTGGACTTGTTTTAGGAATTGAACCTGAATGGGGATACTTTAATCTTGAGGAGCTAAAGGAATTAAATGCCCAAAGACTTGTTTTAGAGGATTTCCCAAAGACATTTAGAGAACTTAAAGATAGTGAACTTAAAAAGCAGATGGATGAGCAGGAGCTTCACCATGTCTTTAACGGAGAACTCAGTTTTGAGGATAACATTGCAGACCTTGAAGCACCTAAAGAAGTAGAAGAAAGCATACAGACAGAACCTTTTCAGGCTACCTTATTTGATTACCTGAAGGAAAGAGAAGAAGTAGAGCTTAACGAAAAAGAGGATAGTTCTTCAGATGAGTTTGCAGTTAAAGAAGGCGATACCGTCTATTTTAATCATGAGGAGTACAAAGTAAGGGAGATTTCTAAAAATCAAATCACTGGAAGAAATGATTTGTGGATCGATCCTACAAGACAAGGTAATCATCAAATTCCGATTGTAGCCTTTACTGATAATGAGGATTTATTAAGACAAGTAAGTCTTGAAAGACCTGAATTTATCATCGGTGATGAAGTGAAATATAAGGGGAAAGACTATACCATCACAAGATTTGATGATATGGGAAACAACCTAAAGACAGTAACGGTGAAGGATAATACCGAATATCTTGGCGGTATGATTACAGGCTCCGATGTAATTCCTTATCGTAAGGAAAGTGAGCTTGATAGAATCTTTGAAAATCTGACTAATGAGAAGCCCGAAAAGACTTTTAAGGAAGTAGAAATAAAGAAAAATGAGGCTCACAATTTCAAGATTACAGAAGAAACGATCCCTGCAAAGTTATCTCCAAGTGAGAGATTAAACAATAATCTTGAAGCAATCTCTATGCTTAATAGGATTGAAAGCGGACAAAGAGAGCTTGACATTACAGTTCAGGAAGTTTTAGCAAAATATGTAGGCTGGGGTGGACTTGCTGATGCCTTTGATGAAAGTAAGGATGGACAGTGGAAAGAGGCAAGAGCCTTCTTAAAGGAAAATCTATCGCCATCAGAATATGAAGCTGCAAGAGAATCTACCCTAACGAGTTTTTACACACCGAAAACTGTCATTGACGGAATATATAAGACGCTTTCAGGTATGGGATTTAAACAGGGAAATATCCTTGAACCGTCAATGGGTATAGGGAACTTTATCGGTAATGTACCTGATGCAATGAGTAAGTCAAAATTTTATGGTGTAGAGCTTGACTCGATAAGCGGTCGTATTGGAAAGCTGCTATACCCTGAAAGTGATATACAGGTAAAGGGACTTGAAGAAACGGGATTTTCCAATAACTTCTTTGATGTAGCAATCGGAAATGTTCCCTTTGGAGAGTACAAGGTAAATGACAGAGAATACAATCGTAATAACTTTCTTATCCACGATTATTTCTTTGCCAAGTCCATTGATAAGGTTCGTAACGGCGGGGTTATCGCCTTTATTACATCTTCCGGAACAATGGATAAAAAAGACGAAAGTGTAAGACGCTATCTTGCAGCAAGAGCCGAATTTTTAGGGGCAATCAGACTTCCAAACGATACCTTTAAGGGTGTTGCCGGTACAGAAGTAACTTCGGATATTATCTTCCTAAAGAAAAGAGATAGCGTGTTAGAGCGAGACGAAGATTGGATACACCTTGCAGAAGATGAAAATGGACTTTCATATAACAAATACTTTGTCGATCATCCTGAGCAGGTGCTTGGTTCTATGCGTGAGGTAAGTGGTCGATTTGGAAAAACTCTAACCTGTGAACCGATAGCTTTTTTAGGGCAAGAGAACAACATGGCTTCGTTAAAGGACAGACTTGAGATTGCCGGAGAAAGAATTTCAAAAGATGCAAAGTATGAAGAAATAGAGCTTTTGGATGATGAAATAACATCCATTCCTGCAACCGATGATGTAAAAAACTTCTCATATACTTTAATTGATGATGAGGTGTATTACAGGGAAAACTCCCTTTTCGTCAAGAAAGAAATAACGGATAAGAATAAGGAGAAGATTAAGGACTATCTTGAACTGAATACTGCCCTTAAAGATGTTATCTACAAGCAGAAAGAGGACTATTCCGATGATGAGGTAAAGAAAGCTCAAGAAAAGCTCAATGAAGTCTATGACCGCTTTTCTAAAAAACATGGCTTTGTAAATAACCTAAGCAATACCAGAGCCTTGAAAGAGGATAGCAACTTCCCGCTTGTTTCATCCATTGAAATCCTTGATGAAGAAGAAAACTTTAAGGAAAAGGGAGATATTTTCTCCAAAAGAACCATTACAAAAGCCAAAGTCATAGACCATGTGGATACTTCTTTAGAAGCCCTTGTTTTATCGGTATCTGAAAAAGGCTATGTGGACTTTGACTATATGGGAAGTCTTACAGGAAAAGACAGACCGACCTTAATTGAGGAGCTTCGAGGGGAAATCTATCTAAATATCAGAGAAGAACAAAACTTTTACAGACCGCTTTCTTTTAACCCTGAAGATGGCGATTTGCCCTTTGCCTGTGCCAATGGAAGCAATTCCTATAAGTATGGCTATGTAACAAAAGATGAATACCTAAGTGGAAATATCAGAGATAAGATTTCTATTGTAGACAGCTACCTTGCAAAGCTAAGACAGACAGAAAGAGAACTCCCTCATCTTGGCTATGCGGAAGATGGCGAAGAAAAAGAGCTGATAAGCTATGAGATGAACCGTTTGGAATACCAAAAGGCAGAGCTTACAAAAGTTCTTCCAAAGGAGCTGGAAGCAAGTGAAATCAATGTGCGTCTTGGTGCAACTTGGATACCGATTAAAGATATTGAGAAATTCATCTTTGAAACGCTGAAAACTCCGGGATATGCAAGATGGGATATTAAGGTAAAATTTTCCAACCTTACAAGCGAATGGAATGTAGAAGGAAAAAGCAGGGACAGAGGAAATGACCTTGCTGAAATGACCTTTGGAACATCAAGGGTAAATGCCTATAAGCTGATTGAAGATGCCCTAAATTTAAAAGAAACAAAGGTATTTGACCAGATTATAAATCCGGACGGCTCTAAAACTTCTGTCTTAAATAAAAAAGAAACCATGCTTGCAGGACAAAAGCAGGAGCTATTAAAAGAAGAGTTTAAAAACTGGATATTTAACGATCAGGAGAGAAGAAACCGTCTTGTAAAACTGTATAACGAGCGTTTTAACTCAATCCGCAACAGAGAATATGACGGAAGTAATCTTTCTTTTGAGGGAATGAATACGGAGATTGACTTAAGACCTCATCAAAGAAATGCCATAGCAAGAAGCCTTTATGGAGGAAATACCTTGCTTGCCCATGTAGTAGGCAGTGGAAAGACCTTTGAAATGGTGGCTTCTGCAATGGAGAGTAAAAGGCTTGGAATGTGCAGTAAGTCCTTGTTTGTTGTACCAAATCATTTAACAGGGCAAATCGGTCGTGAGTTTATGCAGCTATATCCGTCGGCTAACATTATGGTGGCTGATAAGAAAGATTTTGAGCCGAAAAACAGAAAGAGATTTATCGGAAAGATTGCAACAGGGGAATACGATGCGGTTGTTATCGGGCATACGCAGTTTGAAAAAATCCCTATGAGTAAGGAATATCAGGAGAAGCATATCCAAGATCAGATTGATGAAATCGTAAATTATGTAGAAGAATACAAGCATGACAGAAATCAAAACTTTACTGTGAAACAGCTCGAAAAGACAAAGAAAAAACTGGAAACAAGGCTTGAGAAACTATACGATGATTTTAAGAAAGATGATGTCATTACCTTTGAGGAATTAGGAGTGGATAAGCTCTTTGTTGACGAGGCGCATAATTACAAGAACCTTTATCTATATACCAAAATGAGAAATGTTGCAGGTATCGGGCAGTCAGAAGCCTTTAAGTCCTCTGATATGTTCATGAAATGCCGTTACATGGATGAAATGACAGGTGGGAAAGGCGTGGTCTTTGCCACAGGAACGCCTGTAAGTAACTCTATGACAGAGCTTTATACCATGCAAAGGTATCTTCAGTATGAGAGCCTTAAAAAGAATGGACTGGAGCATTTTGATTCTTGGGCTTCCACTTTTGGAGAAACACAAAGCTCCTTTGAACTATCTCCTGAAGGAACAGGATACAGGGTAAAGACGAGATTTTCAAAGTTCTATAACTTGCCTGAGCTTATGAGTATGTTTAAGGAAGTTGCAGATATTCAAACTGCGGATATGCTTAACCTTCCTACACCTGAAGCTAACTATGAGGTTATTAAAACAGAGCCTTCTGAAGAACAAAAGGAAATATTAAAGAGCCTTTCTGAAAGAGCGGATGATGTCAGAAATAGGGTTGTAGAGCCAGATGTTGATAATATGCTTAAAATTACCAATGACGGTAAGAAACTTGCCTTAGATCAGCGTTTAATCAATCCCCTACTTCCTGATAACCCTGATAGCAAGGTCAATGTATGCGTAAAGAATGTCTTTTCCATTTGGGATAAGACAAAAGAAAACAAATCTACACAGCTACTTTTTTCCGATATGTCCACTCCAAAAGGAGATGGAGAATTTAACATCTATGATGATATTAGAGAAAAGCTCGTAGCTATGGGAATACCAAAAGAAGAAATCGCCTTTATCCATGAAGCAAATTCAGACAAACAGAAAGATGAACTCTTTGCGAAAGTAAGAAAAGGCGAAGTTCGTATCTTAATGGGTTCAACACAAAAGATGGGAGCCGGAACGAATGTTCAAAACAAGCTTATTGCTTTGCATCGACCTCGATGTGCCTTGGCGTCCTGCTGACCTTGAACAGCGAGCGGGTAGAATTGTAAGACGAGGGGAACGAAAATGAGAAAGTAAATATTTATCGTTATGTTACAGAAAACACATTTGATGCCTATTTGTGGCAGACGATAGAAAACAAACAGAAATTCATTTCTCAGATTATGACAAGTAAGACTCCTGTTCGTGTGGCGGAAGATGTGGACGAAAGCTCTCTCAACTATGCAGAGATTAAAGCTCTTGCCACAGGCGATCCTAAGATTAAAGAAAAGATGGATTTGGACAACGAGGTTACAAAACTTAAAATGCTTGAAGCAAACTATAAGTCCAACAGTTACAGATTAGAGGATAAGGTAGCGAAAAATTATCCTGAAGAAATCGCAAGAACAGAAAAACTAATTGAAGCTGTCAAAAAAGATATATCTGATGTAGAACCTAAAGCGGAAGGCGAGGAAAAGTTTACTTCCATTACCATTGCAGGAGAAAAGATTACCGATAAGAAATTATTCGGAGAAAGACTTCTTGAAGCTATTTCAAAGGTTAAAATCAATGAAAGCAAGGTTATAGGAAAGTATAGAAATATGGATTTAGAGGTAAGCTATAACTTCTTTACCAATGAGCATAACTTTAGCCTAAACGGTGCTGCAAAGCATTCAGGAGAGCTTGGAACAAGTGCGGACGGTAACCTTACAAGACTGGATAACGCTCTTGAGAAAATGCCTGAGAAATTAAACAGGCTTGAAGAAAAACTCATCAGTACAAAGGAACAACTTGAAAATGCCAAAGAAGAACTCAAAAAGCCGTTTGAAAAGGCAGATGAACTGAAAACTAAGGTGCTTCGATTGGCAGAGTTAAATAAGCTCCTTGATATGGGAGACGTGGAAGAAAAGAGAAATGACAATCCTCTTGTGGAAGATGTAAAGAGGGCGATTATTGACTTCTGCAACAGAGAGTATGAAGAAAACCACAGCTATGATGAGTTTGACACATTGTACCCTGATTTAAAGCATATCGGGATCGCCTATACCAATACACCGGATGAAAGGCATGGGATTCAATATGAGCTTGATTTAGAGGAGAAAACTTGGACGCAGTACATTGATGATACTCCTATCAAAACAGAGAGCTTTGACTATGAGAATAAAGGAGAGAATGAGGCTCTAAGGAATATGAAAAATGAAATAGAAATGTCCTCCTTTAACGATTTGGTTTATGTTGATTCAGAAGATTTAAGAGCAGCAACGGGTCTTGATATTGACGATGAAGGCAACTTCTATGATCCACTTTCTAAAGACCTTGATAATGACGGTATACCTGATAGATATGATAATGACTTTAAGGACAGTGATTATTTTGAGTCAACTTATGATGTGGAGGACAATTTTCATAACAAAGAAGAAACCACACAAAGATCAGATGATAAGCCATCTATTTTAGGACAGATAAGAGCATATCAAAATGAAAGTAAAACAGAAGAAAAGCAAAAAACAAAAGAACAGGAATTTTTAAGATAAGGGGAGGACAACCTCCCTTTTGCCATGAAAGGAGATAAAAACATGGATTACAAAACAATGAGAAATCAGATTGAAGATATGGTAAGTGATAACCACAAGGACTTTGTAAAGGCGATTATAAGCATGGAAAAAGGTATCAATGATGAAAGTGCTTTAGATAAGCTCTATGACGCTTATATGGACAATGACAGCCTTAATTTGCTACATGAGGAATTTGACTATATGATTGAGGATTTAAGAGAACAGGGACAGATAAAAGACTTACCTTATGTTCAGGAAGAAAAGGATAATCTTATCAATATTGTCGGAAATATCGTTGGAGAGGTTGATGTAGTTGAAAGGGAAAATAAGAATGGAGAAGCCTTCAAGGTAGCGAATTTTTCCGTAGTATCCAAAGATGATGAAGGGAATAAGGTATATCATAATTGTTCCGCTTATGGAGAAAAGAGTGATATTCCAAAGGACTTTAAGCAGGGAGATTTTGTTAAGCTCTTTGGACAAATCAGAACATCCATTGATGATAACGGCAAGGAACATAGCAATATTAGGATACTTTCTTCAAAGCTGTTAAAGGCAAAGGAACAAATGAAAGGACAAGAAGAAAAGAAAGAATCTGTACTTGGAGCTATCAAGAAATATCAGGCAGAAGATAAGGAAAAGCCGAAAGAAAAGAAAGAGGCAAGCAAAGAAGCTGAGAGATAAAATTGCGGTCGGTGTGGTCTTAGGACTGCACCGGCTCTTTTTTATTTGTCTCTTGAAAAAGAGGAGAGAAAATATTATCTCTCCATCTCCTTGCCCATGTAAATTCCATAGTTCTTTCGTATTTGATAAAGCTCGTCCATAGTAGATTTTGTAGAAGAATACTCTTGCATTAGGGTATTCTTTTTTTCTTGCAATTTATCAAGTTTATCTAAAATATCCTTAGAATCAGGCAGCTTTGAATAGGACTTTTTAAGTTTTGTAAGATCTGTTTCGTAGCGTGTGATTTCAGCCTTATGCTCCTCAAAAAATGCCTTATCAGAAGGATTTGCCTTATATTCTTTGTAGTAGGCTCGATATTTTTTAACAGTATGAACTTGTTCCATCGTATCAGAAAGTAGCTGCATATCCTTGTCAATTTCTTTGATTTTATCTTGTAAGGCTTGCATTTCTTCAGCATTTTTCTTGATATATTCATCAAGCTGCTTGACAGAATTAATGCCATGTTCTCTGATGAAAACAACTGACTCAGCCATTGTATTTAAGTTATGTTTTGTTGCCCAGTACTCATAGCCTTTGCTCTCTTTCACTTTGGCATTGGTATTCATATTGATAACATTTCCGATTCGTTTTTTGACAGCAGGATCCTTAATAGCATTCCTTTCTATAATACGTTCTTTTAATCTTTCTTCAGTATAGTCCTCACCAATCGTCTTAGCCCTTGTAAATCTCTGCTTATCTTTTGGCTTAAAGGCAATGTGTTTACCATGTTTTATTTCATAACCAAGTTCAGCCATCTCCTTTAGGAATTCTTCACAATCTTTAGACTGTTGTATCATTCTGTCAATGTCAAATTGAAGCCTGCTTTTCCAAGAAGTACCTTTCTTTGATTGCTCATTTTCATACCATGACTTACCATTTGTTTTGTACTTTCTCTTATAGCTCTCATAGAACTCGTCAATCACAGATAGGCTATTTTCTTTGCACAGCTTATCGCTTTGATACCTGATTTGGTGGTAACTTCTCTTGTTGGACTGATAGCATTTGCCCGTTACCATATTTACATTATTAAAAATGATATGGTTATGGATATGTCCTTTATCTATGTGGGTAGATAAGACAAATTCGTACTCATCCTTTAATATCTTTTTACATAGTTCAAGACCGATTTGATGTGCCATTTCAGGACTTGCTTCTCCGGGTAAAAAGGATTGAATGAGGTGTCTTGCAAGAACAGTTCCGTTTGTTCCGGCATCATTTCGTGTTCTTAAAAACTGGGTGTGAGCAGTTTCCTGATGACATTTATGAGTGCTTACTAAGATTTGCTCGTCCGTTTTTTCTCCATTTACAATATATGAAATGGCAAGATTAAGGGTTGATTTTATAGGATGTATTTTTGTAATAGCCATAAGATTTAATCACCTCCTGAAGTTCTGTTAAGAAGCAGAGAATGTATTTGCCACAACTCTTTTGAGAAATATTCAATCTGATTTTTTATGTCATTTATATCATCCTTATAGATTATGCCGGTCGAATTAACACGCTTTGCAATCTGATTGATGTTGTTTGTAGCGTTGGAAAGCAAGCCCTGTAAATCTCTAAACGGTTCTAAATCCACTTGATATATTTCCTTTTCTAAAACGCACTTGCGGATGAAATGACTCATGTTTCTGCATTTCGCAAGTTTTCTTTTCTCCTCAAAAAGAGCCTTTTCTTCTTCGGTTAATTTAATTTCAAGTCTTTCATTTCGTATTCTATTTGCCATAGGTAAATCCTCCTTTGAATGTATTTCGGGGTCTTAGGGTACACCCTAACAAGTTAAAAATTGATAAAAAAAGAAGCAGATCCCAAAGGGCTGCTTCATCAATTTTTTCGTAAGTGTCCGTACACTTACTGTGCTTGCTACAAAAGAATGATTAGGGTAGCAAGCATTAAGCGAGTTTTGAATTTGTAAATGTATTATAACATATTATCTGACTTATGTGCATCAAACTCAATCTTGACTTTTAAATATAACAAGTGCTATAATATAACTAAGTTATATTTGAAAAGGAAGGAGGTGGATAAGAAAGTGGCTAATGGTGATTATGAAAAAACTCACAAGAAAATATTAGATTGTGGCAAGAAAATTTTTAAAGATCAAGGTTTTGAAAAATCTAATTTAAGAGCAATATGTAAGGCGGCAGGCGTTACTACTGGAGCTTTTTATGGTCATTTTGAAGATAAAGAAGCTCTTTTCTCTGAGTTAGTCGAGCCAATCGTAAGCCAGATACAACGGTCTTATACTATGTATGAAGATAGGAGTTTTGATGTTTATAAAAAAGAAAAACATATAAAAAAGAAACTATTTACAAGATCTTAGAGTCGAAAGCACAAGGTGCTATAGAAATGGTTTTGTACTTCTTTGAGCATAAAGATGTATTCGAATTACTGGTATTTGGTTCTTATGGGACAAAATTTAATAATTTTTTAGATGAGATTATTGAGAGAGAAGATAAAAATCATTTTGAAATTCTGAGTATGATATATGGAGAAGATCATGTTAATGATGTAATAACAAATAGAGGAATTCACCTAATAAACCATGCATATTTTTATGCCTTATCAGAGGTAGCGGTGCATTCTAAAAGTATAGAAGAGGTGAAATTGAATGCAACTTTGATTTCAGAGTTCTTTAATGAGGGATGGAAAAAAATACGAGGAATTTAAAAATTTTTTACCCGAAATATAACTAAGTTACATTTAGACTTTGTTAAGAGATTGAGATAAAAAATGGATATTGTTTTCTGCATGAAAACAGAAATATATCATATTGAAAAATCAAGGAGGAAAACATTATGAATTTAAAAGGTATTGTTAAAATAGCAGTATTTTCTGTTATAGGATTTGTGTTGACAATGGGGTTAGGATTTCTAACAGGTTCTTTCGGAATGGTTCCAAGTTTATACTTGTCGTCCGCATTGCCAACAATTATTGTTGCACCAGTCTTTGTGATTATGTGTAAACAAGTTGCACAAAGAGGAGCTGCATTTTTGTACTTCTTGTTATTGGGTGTATTCTATGCTCTTATGGGAATGTGGCCGGTAATTGTTGTTTGTGCTATTGCAGGTATATTAGCAGAACTTGTAATTGGTAAAAAGGAAAACTATTCAGATAAAAATATGAAAGTAGGATTTGGATTTGGAGCAGGTATGTTCGTTTACTCATTACATGCTATGTACTTTGCATTTGTGTTTGGTGTCGAAGGGCTTACAAAGCAATTTCCAAAGATGTTTACAACAGATTATGCAACATTTCTCTACAATTTTTACTCCCCTAAAAATATTGTGATTTGCCTAATAATTGCAATTATAGCTTCAATTATAGGTGCTTATTTTGGAACATATATCTATAATAAATTTTTTAGTGATAGGAAGAAAAAAAGTGTCTTATAAGGGTGAAAAAAATAATATAAACTCATACCAACTATCAGATAAAATCAATCCGCTTACTATAGTTGGGTTGATTTTACTCTTTTCAGTTGTTTTAACGGTAGGTGGAGAGTATCAATATTGGATTGCACTTGCTTTTGCTTCAGGATTGTTACTTTTGTTTTCGCTTAGAAAAACACTTTCCACCATACTTACTTTAGCAATAATATGGGGAATTCTTTATTTGCTAAAACCATATTTAGGAAGTGTATTCGTAGGGTCAATCTATACTTTGTTACTCATTATCATAAAATTTTCGCCAATTTTCATTTTGGGAAGAGCTTTGTCTTCATATAGTTCTTCGCATCTAATTGCTGCATTTAGAAAAATTGGAATTGATGGTGGAATTGGTATAGGAATCACAGTATTTTTTCGTTTTATTCCGGAAATTTCTATTAGGATGAAGGAAATAAACGATGGCATGAAAATCAGAGGATTTAAAGCAAGCATTTTCAAACCGATTAAAACATTTGAGTTATATTTTGTTCCTCTTATGTATAAGTGCATAGATATAAGCGACACCTTAACTTGTTCAATCATATCAAAAGGTATTGAATATGATGGGAAAAAAACAAGTTTCCATGAAGTGAAAATTACATTTATTGATATTGCAATGATGATTGGGGGAATGATTTTGTTAGGGGCGAGTTTATGGAAAATATTTTAGAGGCAGTAATCAAATCATTTCATTATGGTGAGGATTTGATATTGAAAGATTTAAAAATGTCTGTAAAGAAAGGCGAAATTATAGTCTTAACAGGTCTTTCCGGATGCGGAAAAACGACACTTTTAAGATTGCTAAACGGGCTTATTCCGTCATTTTATGACGGTGATTTGGACGGCGAAATTAAGATTTTAGGGAAGGATATAACTACATATAAAAAGGGAGAGTTAGCTAAATATATTGGCAATGTATTTCAAAATCCTAAAGATCAATTTTTTTGTGATGTAGTTGAAGATGAAATTGCTTTAGTAGGTGAAAATTTAGGCTTAGACAGGGACACTCTAAAAGAAAAAGTTGAAAAAGCAATGGACTTGTTAGGAATAAACCATATTAGCAAAAAATCCATTTTTAAATTATCAGGAGGAGAAAGGCAAAAGGTAGCTATAGCCGGAACTCTTATCTATGATACGGATATTATTTTTTTTGATGAGCCATCAAGCAGTCTTGATTACGATAGTATAAAACATTTCAGTGAAATACTTCTAAGATTGAAGGCGATGGGAAAGACAATAATTATAGCGGAACATAGGCTTTATTATTTAAAAGAGATTTTTAGCAGATTGATTTATATAAAAGACGGTACAATATGTGATGTTTTTCCGAATGGTAGTCTTAGCAATAATAAATGTAAGGAACTTGAGTTAAGAACGCTTAATGAAAGAGAATTGATATCAGAAAAAGAACCTATTGCTGCTAAAAGCTATATCAAAGTAAATAAAGCCTGCATTCATCAAGGTAAAAGGACTTTGATAGAAGACTTAACCTTTGAGCTTGGAGAAAGCGAAATAATGGGAGTGATTGGTTCTAATGGGATTGGAAAAAGTACCTTGGCAAAAGCATTATGCGGGTTGTCTGAAAAATATTTAGATGTCAGTTATGGAAATAAACAAAGAGAAAGGCTTAGAAATTCATATTGCGTGTTACAAGATGTAGATGCTCAGATTTTTTTAGACACCGTAGAAAATGAGTTGATATTTTGTAAAGATAAAAACTCGGAAAGTGATTTAGAAAAAATACGAGAATATCTGAAAGATACAAACCTGTGGCATAAAAAAACTAATCATCCGCAGAAACTATCCGGTGGACAAAAACAACGACTGGCAATTATTACTTCATTTTTATCCGGTCGTAAGCTGATAATTTTGGATGAACCAACATCAGGTCTTGATTATAAAAGTATGAAAATTATGTCCGATTTAACGACAGAAAAAGCAAAGGAGATTCCAATTATAATAATTACTCATGACTTAGAGCTGTTGTTTAAAACCTGTCATTCTGTCTTAATGCTCGGTGATAATGGTTATAAAAAAATATCTGTAAAGGGAAATGAAGCGTTAATCATGGATTTTATGGATAAAAAAGGAAATTTATTGAAGGAGGAAAACTATGTTAAATAAGGTTTTCGAATATGCCGGTTCGCATAAAAAATCAATACACTTGGCAAGTTTTATTATGCTTATTAGTGTAATTATGGGTGTGTTACCATTTCTATTTGCATATCAGATTATCAATCCACTTGTTTTAGGTGAACAATTAGAATTTGAAAGAATTGCTATTTTACTTACAAGTATTTTAGTTTGCTTAGTGCTACAAGCTGTCTTAGGTGGGATAGGTCTTAATGTCTCCCATAAAGCAGCATACAACACGTTGCTTGGACTTCGAACATCCTTACAGAAAAAAATGGAAAATCTTCCATTAGGTGTTGTTGAAGAAAAAGGGACAGGTACAATCAAAAAAATGTTTGTGGATGATATTGGTAGTTTAGAAGTGCTTTTAGCTCATTCACTTCCTGAAGGAATAGCGAACTTAATTGTTCCTATTATGGTTTACATTTCAATGTTTTTTATTGATTGGAGATTAGCGTTAATGTCATTGGCTTCTATTCCGATTAGCATTCTCGCAATGATGATTATGTACTCTGTAGGTATGAAACAAATGGGACCATATTATATGGCAAGCGGAAAAATGAATAATACCATTATTGAGTATGTAAACGGTATGGAAGTTGTAAAAGTATTCAATAAGCAAACGGAATCTTATGAACGCCTTTCTAAAGATATCAGTAATTATAGAGATTATGCACTCGCTTGGTATAAGACGGCATGGCCATGGATGGCGTTATACAGTGCCTTACTTCCATGCACGATTATTTTAACATTGCCTCTTGGTGGTTACTTTGTGTATATGGGCTATGCAAGTCTTTCTAACTTGATATTGATATTATGTCTTTCTTTAAGTATAGGATTGCCACTGCTGAAAGCTCTTGGATTTTTACCAACTATGCCACAGTTAAATTATAAGATTTCTGCTTTAGAACAAGCCTTAAATATGGCTCCTTTAAAACAAGGAGAAAATGATTTTAAGGGAACAGGACAGACCATTTTATATGATAATGTTACCTTTGGCTATCAGTTGAGCAAGATGGGAGAAAATGGACAGCCTGAAACCTATATTAAAAATGTTATTCATAATGTTAGTTTTACGGCAAGAGCCGGTGAAAAGACAGCGATTGTTGGCGAATCCGGTTCAGGAAAAAGTACTTTGACTAAACTTTTAATTCATTACTATGATGTTTTAGATGGAAGCATAAGTATTGGTGGACAAGACTTACAGGATATAAGATTGGAATCACTCAACAAACAAATTTCTTATGTAGCACAAGACCAATATCTATTTAATACATCGCTTTTAGAAAATATTCGCATTGGTAATTTAGCTGCCAGTGATGATGAGGTTATAGAAGCAGCTAAAAAAGCACAGTGCATGGAATTCTTAAATAGACTTCCGGATGGTATTTATTCTTTAGCAGGGGAAGCAGGAAAGATGCTTTCAGGTGGAGAAAGGCAAAGAATATCATTAGCGAGAGCTATTTTGAAAAATGCTCCGATTGTTGTACTTGATGAGGCAACAGCCTACGCAGATCCGGAAAATGAAGAAAAAATGGAAGCAGCTATTCGTGAACTTGTAAAAGGAAAAACCCTAATTGTTATTGCACATAAGTTGCCATCTATTATAGATGCAGATCAGATATTGGTTATGGATCATGGTCGTTTAGTTGCGAATGGAAAGCATAAAGACTTATTAGAATCTTCAGCAGAATATCGTAAATTATGGGATGCGACACTATTTAGTAAAGATTGGAAAATCAGCAGAAAGGAAGGTGAAATGAATGTTTAGACTAATTTCAAGAATTTTAAATTTATCAGGTAAATACAAAAACAGAATAAAGTCCGCATTTATATTTGCCTTTGTTGAATCTATATTAAGTAAAATGCCGATATTTATTGCATTTACCGTTTTGATTGGATTTTATGAAAAAAGGAATACGTCCCAAACTTTTCTATATGTAGGAATAGGACTTGTTTTAGTGGTTTTACTACAAGCTGTGGTTCACTTCTTAAGCGATAAATTACAAAGTGCAGCCGGCTTTATGATTTTTGCTGATAAAAGAATGGAGCTTGGAAATCATCTTAGAAAGCTCCCTATGGGATATTTTACAGCAGGTAATTTAGGAAAAATAAATTCAGTTTTAAGCTCAGATATGGCTTTTATTGAAGAAGTTTCCATGAGTACGATTGCCAATATGATGAGCTATGTATTATCAACGCTTGTACTAACAATATTCATGTTTGTTTTAGACTACAGAATTGGACTGATTGCGGTGGGGGTAACATTGGTTGCAACACTGCTTGCAAATGGCATGAATAAGATGTCTTTATCGGAATCGGCTATTAGACAAGAACAAAGTGAAAAACTAACGGATGCCGTTTTATCATTCGCTGAGGGTATAAGTGTTATTAAAAGCTACAACCTTTTAGGAGAAAATTCTAAATCTCTTACAGATAATTTTGTATCTTCAAAGGACACATCTATAAAATTTGAAAATAAAATAACACCATGGACAACAGGTTTAAATATCATTTATGGAATTGGTATTACATTTATTTTAGCGGTGGCTTTATATCTCAATTATCAAGGAACTTTGGGACTTCCGTATATGCTTGGGCTTATTTTGTTTGTGTTTGACTTATTCAGCCCTTTAAAAACACTTTATGGAGAAGCTACAAGGCTTACTGTAATGAACGCTGCTTTGGATCGCATTGAAGAGGTGTTAAATGAAACTGAATTACAAGATGTAGGGAAAAATCATATTTCAAAATCTGAGACCTCAGAACCTGAAATTTGTTTTAATCATGTTAAATTTTCTTATGGTGAAAAAGAGGTATTACATGATATGAGTTTTGAAATGAATAAGAATACAATGACGGCTTTAGTTGGACAGTCCGGGGGAGGTAAATCCACAGTAGCAAATCTTTTGGCAAGATTTTGGGATGTAGACTCCGGTGAAATTTTGATTAGAGGAGTGAATATAAAGGATGTTTCACTATCTGAATTGATGTCGGAAATTAGTATGGTTTTCCAGAGAGTATATTTATTTCAAGATACGATTTTTAATAATATTGCCATGGGGAAAGAAAATGCGACAAAAGAAGAAGTTATAGAAGCTGCCCAAAAAGCAAGATGCTATGATTTTATTATGGCACTTCCTGATGGATTTGACACAATGATTGGAGAAGGAGGAGCAACTCTATCAGGTGGTGAAAAACAAAGAATTTCTATTGCTCGCTGCATATTAAAAGATGCTCCTATTGTAATTCTTGACGAGGCAACAGCAAGTGTTGATGTGGACAATGAAAGCTATATACAGGAAGCAATCAGTGAATTGGTAAAGAATAAAACATTATTAGTTATCGCCCACAGATTAAATACTATTAGAGATGCTGACAATATTATTGTAATTAAGGAAGGTAATATTGCAGAGCAGGGGACCCATAGTGAGTTAGTTGCTTTAAATGGGATTTATAAAAATATGGTAGAACTACAAAGTAAAAATAATGGCGTAAAAATACTGTAAGAATATATTTGTAATAAATGGAGGTATGTACTTGAAACAGGATATAAAAGAACAATTACTAACAAAAAAACCGATAGATTTACTCTTTCAGTTATCTATTCCGGCAGTTATCGGAATGATTGTTATCGGTTTGTATCCGTTAATGGACGGAATATTTGCAGGGAAAATTATAGGACAAACAGCAATGACTGCCTGCGGCGTTGCAATGCCACTTACCTTTTTTAACAGCGGTGTTTCAACTTTACTTGGTGTAGGTTCTGCATCTGTACTTTCAAGAGCAATCGGTAAAGGAGATCAAAAAACTGTAGATAAAATTATGGGTAACCTAATCTATTGGGTGATTTTCTTCTCTGTAATTATTACAGTTGGAGGAATACTTCTTGCTCCGCATTTTTTAGATATGGTCGGCGCAACGGGTGAAATCAAAGCCTATGGTATTAGATACCTTAGAGTGATTTTTATAGGCTCTCTATTTGTAAACTTCACACAGTCCGCAAACATGGTTATGCGTGGTGAAGGACTGATGAAAAAAGCTATGACGATTATGGGACTTGGGGCATTACTGAATATTATTCTTGACCCTATCTTAATGACTGTTATGGGTGAATATGCGATTGAAGGTGCTGCCCTTGCAACCATCACAGCACAATTTGTTCAGGCAGTGGCAACACTACATTATTTCTTGAAAAAGAGTAAAGTTGTTAAAATCCATAAGATAAAGTCTGATCCGGAGATAAAAAAAGAAATGTTTGGGGTAGGATCATCAGCTATGATGATGCAGCTTTTATTTATGATACAACAAACTATGCTTTATAAAATGGCATTTAAATATGGCGGAGATACCAATGGAATTTTGATGGCGGCATCACTTCGTGTATATGCCTTTTCATTTATCCCTCTTTGGGGAATGAGTCAAGGCTTACAGCCTGTTGTTGGAACGAACTTCGGAGCAAAGCAATATGACAGAGTGAGAGAAGCTATGAAGGTCTTTTCTATCGGCGGTTTGGTTCTTGCAGGAATCTTTTGGATTCCATCCCTACTGCTGTCAAGTCAGATACTTTCGTTATTTGGTGTAGAAGCAAATATTATTGCACAGGGTGTTGGAAACTTTAGATTGTTCTATTCCGTATTTATCTTGTATGGAGTAATGGTTATGACTGTTACTTTCTTCCAATCAATCGGAAACGGAAAGAAAGCAGGAATTATTGTAATGCTTAGACAGCTTTTCATATTTGTTCCTGCAATGATTCTTTTACCAATGGCCTTTGGAGTAAAAGCTGTTTGGTTCACGCAGCCACTTGTTGATTTCATTATGATTGTTGTTGGCATTTTCATGATGATTGGGGAACTGAATAAAATGGGGAAAGAAAAAGTTCAAGCATAAAATTTCTTATTAGGTGTTTAGAATTTGAAACATTAGAAGGACTTAATTTATGGAAAATAGTTAGCTATAAAATGGAGGGTTAGAAATGGAAAAGTCTATATATTTATTTGAAAGAATAAACCACAATAAAAATAGTCCTTTTTCCTATAAGCTTTATAGCTGTTTGTCTTTCCATATGCTCGTCTAAACAATTAAATATAATTAAAGGAAGAACAGGTTTCTTTCATTTTCGAGGACTTCTTATGCCAAGGTGCAGGAGTCCTCCTTTTTTTGCCTGAAAACAAGCAGACAAAAAAAGAATGGAGGAAACATATATGCCAAAAGAATATTACCTTTATGTCAATGGACAAAAGGTCAAAGTCAGTGAGCAGATATACAAAGTCTACTGGCGAGAAAGAGAACACGAGAAGTATTTAGAGCAGGTGGACAGAAAAAACCACTTGCTCTTTTTTTCATCATTGGATCATGACGGACATTTTATAGATAACATCGCTGATGAAAGCGTTGATGTAGAAAAGATTGTTGAAACACAGATGATGATTGAAGCAGTCCGAAATGCTATATCAATGCTCAATGCAGAAGAAAGAGATATTGTTGAACGCTTATATTTCAATGATGAAACGCTATCAAGCATAGCGAGAGGTAAGAAAGTGAGCTATCAAGCTATACAATGGCGAAAAAATAGCATTCTTAAAAAACTAAGGGTGCTATTGGAAGAATTTATGAAGTAATCGCCTTGTGCATGAAGGCAGATTTTCCTTTTATAAAGTGAAGGGAGATCTGTCCTCTTAATTTAATTGAAGAATTATTTTCAAGAATAACTTAAAAGAAAATCTCTCTGAAAGCCAATAGGTAATTGTTCTTTGACAACTGAATAGACCAAGGTAGGACTTTATCTACTTGTGGAGAATTATGACTTACGCCATGATCTTTCTGCTGAAAGCAATTTCGGTTCTATGAATACTGGGTTAGCCAAGGATACAAGAAAGTGAGCGATAAATAAGAATACATAAAAAACAGAGGTGGCAATCTGTTCGGTGATACAAGTAGCGATAATGATACTTCAATAGTTTAAGCCGGCTCGTCTTAATAAGGGGCGGAGGTGAGATTCCTATGTTGCTGCCAAGCACCTACCAATGTCATAAAACTTAAAAATGATTTTTAACGAGGAGGGTTTAGAATGAATAACGAATTACTAAAATATAGCCTCCAATTATCTATGCTATCTATCTTGCTTTCCAAACATTTACTAAATGACATTGAATACAGGAAGATAAAATTAAAACTGATGAAAAAGTACAACATTTCAACAGAATTATATTTATAATGTTTTGCAAGTGTGGTATAATGAAACTGCATAGAAAGATACAAAAAAGGAGGCGGATGCAGTGAAAAAAGATGTAAAAGTTATTAAAGGTGATACCACACTGAAAAGAACTGCATCAGGCTGTGTTGAACGCTCAATAAAACGAGTGGCAGCTTATTGCAGAGTTAGTACGGACACTGAAGATCAGATTAACAGCTATAATTCTCAGGTGGAACACTACACAGAATTTATCAAGAAAAATAAAGAGTGGACTCTCGCTGGAATATATGCTGACGAAGCGATAACAGGAACACAGGTTGATCGAAGAATTGACTTTCAAAGGTTGATAAATGACTGTATGAATGGCGATATAGATATGATAATTACAAAGTCTATATCAAGATTTGCGAGAAACACATTAGACACCTTAAAGTATGTAAGAAAGTTAAAGGAGTTTAATGTTGCAGTCTTTTTTGAAGAGGAAAATATAAACACCTTAACAATGGACGGGGAGTTGCTTTTAACAATTTTAAGTTCAGTTGCTCAACAGGAAGTAGAGAATATTTCAGCCAATGTCAAAAAAGGTTTGAGAATGAAGATGGAAAGAGGAGAAATGGTCGGCTTTCAAGGGTGTTTAGGCTATGACTATGATCCGGAAACTAAAAGCATTTCTATAAATGAAAAAGAAGCTGAGATTGTAAGGTATATTTTCAGAAGATATATTGAAGGTGTTGGCGGTATGGTAATTTCCAGAGAACTGGAAGAACAAGGATATTTATCGCCAAGAGGAAATAAAAGATGGACTGAAACAACTGTTTTAGGAATCATAAAAAATGAAAAATATAAAGGGGATCTTATGATGGGAAAGACCTATACGGTTGATCCTATTTCAAAGAGAAGATTGGATAATTTCGGAGAACAGGATAAGTTTTATATAGAAAACCATCACGAGCCAATCATTTCAGAAGAAGATTTTGAAAAAGCTCAAGGTATTAGATTGAGAAGGTCAAAAAACAGAAATACTGTTGCCAATAATGGTGGTAAAAGAGAAAAGTATTCAAGAAAATATGCTTTTAGCAGTATGCTTGAATGTGGATTTTGCGGTCATAATCTTTCAAGAAGAAATTGGCATTCGAGTTCAGAATATACAAAAGTTATATGGCAGTGTGTCAATGCTACTAAAAACGGAAAGAAGTATTGTCCGCATAGTAAAGGGATTGAAGAAGAAGCCATAGAAAAAGCATTTATGGAAAGCTATCGTCAGGTATGCCATAATAATGTGGAAATTACCAATGAATTCCTTAAAACTGTGGAAGAAGAATTGAAAGACAACAGTTTAGCTAAAGATCTGAAGAAGATAACAAATCAACTTGATAAGGTACTAAAGAAAGAAAAGGATCTTGTTGAGTTAAGGCTGAATGAGTCAATCAGCATGGATATATATCAGGACAAGTATAATGAAATAGCTATTAGTAAAGAGAAACTACTTGCAGAAAAGAGGACTTTAGAGGTAACACTTACCGATGAAAAAGCATTGAAGAAAAGGCTTGAGGGATTTAAAAAATTACTTGAGTCCAATAAATACCTTGAGGAATTTGATAGAGCTGTATTTGAAAGTATAGTAGATAAAATCATCATTGGGGGAACTAACGATGAAGGAGAAATTGATCCTGCAATGATTACTATCATATATAAGACAGGGAAAAAGGATTCTCAGGACGGAAGATTATTTAAGAGCAGAAGAAAAAATGCTAAGGAAGTTAATGAGGAAACTGACAATAAATTGTATCCTCAATCAAGCGACGAGGTTAATAATTTGTGTTCCTATCCTATGGACAATACATGTGGAGACGGTAGCGTTATTGTCCAAACTAGATGTCGATAAACATATTGATGTTGAAATCAAGCTGGATGAGCTTGATTTGACAAGTGCTGAAAGTAAAGCGTCTTATGCACAAATTAAGGAATATATATTAGAAAAATTTGATTTAAAGGTTTCGACACTCTATATTGCACAGATTAAAAAGAAGTGTGGAATTGTACTGAGGGAGCATTATAATAAATCGAAAAAAGAGAAACAAATTATTCCACAATGCACACCGGAAAAAGAGGAAGCTATCATGGATGCTTTAAGGCATTTTAAAATGATTTAAGAGAAAGGAGATGTATTATATGAGGTGGATATTAAAGATAATTTTATTTCCAATAATATTACTTCTATCAATACTAATTTCTTTCTAAAATTCATAATCAGTGTTAGTGGAATGATTTTAGGAATATTATCGTTCTTAGTGCTATTAGGTTCATTTACAGCACTTATACAAAAAGTCGCAACTAATATTTGAATCAAAGAATAGATATGTATTTATCTATTTTGGATTAGTTAAAAAAGTAGTTAGACAACTAGATTTTTAAGGTGAAAATAATGAGTTTATCTGATAAATTATTTAATCAAATAAAGCAACTTTCTACTAATATTACAGAGGAGAATTATTATGCCTGTCACGAGCAGGGATATGATATTTTGAGTAAAATAAAGGATTTAGGTATCGAACAAGAGCATACATACAACCTGCTTTTTAAGTATCACAACAGTTTAGAGGATGGCTTGTCTAAAGAGTGGATTGCAGATCTGTTAGATTGTATATGCGGGTGGTGTGCTCCACATAAATACATTTGGGGGAATAGAGAGGAATAGCAACTCTGATTTGTTATAACTATTTTGTCGATTTGATCTTATGAGGAATAATATGGATTGTATACATGATAGAAACAGCAACATACTTTTCAGCCTTCATGACAGCAGGGTGAATAAGATAAAATATCATAATAATACTTTGACATTAAAAGTACATAAAATATTCCAATTTGTGGATGATGAAGAAAAAGCATATCCGGGTGAAATATGCTTTAAAGATTGTGATGTGGACCTATGCAATGTTCTGATATTTAATAAAACCTTAGGTGAAGGACGTTTCAATGGAAAGTCTATTTGCTTACAACAGTTTATGGATGAATATTCAGGCTTGGATTTTGAAATAATTACTGAAGGATATTTTGGCAACACAACCACATATACAGTATGGCTTTGGGAAAATGGAAAGGCTCCGGTGTCTGCAATTATGTACATTTGGAATAGTGGCGATATGGTGTATCGTGTCGAGAAATAAATTATATGTTTATATCATAGAAGTCATGTAGATGTCAGAGCTATAAATTTGAATTTGCTGAGGTGAAGAAAATGAATATTAAATTTGAGAATATTAAGATAAGAGAAGCTGAAATTTCTGATGCTAATATATTAACTAATTGGTGGAATGATGGGAAAGTAATGGCTCATGCTGGATTTCCAAGGGGATTAGGGACGAACATTAAAGAAGTAGAAAAACAAATTAAATCTTATGAAGGAAAATTAAGTAAACTTTGTATTATAGAAATTGGTAATATTCCAATTGGGGAAATGAGTTATGGAATCGGAGATGGCTTTGCAGAAGTTGGCTGGAAATTATGCGATGAAAATTTTCAAAATAAAGGCTACGGGACAAAAATAATAAATAAAACCTTTGAATTTATATTTAATGATAAGAAAATAAATGACGCAGTTAATATAGAAAAAATTATCTGGGATACTAATCTAAATAATAAAAGAGCTCAAAAAGTATATGAAGATAAAGTACATGCAATAAGAGTCAAGGTTGAAAAAGATGCTTGGGAAGATCAAAACGGAGAATTACAATCATCAGTATTATATGAAATGCCTAGGGAAAGATTTGAAAAATTACAGAAGGATAATTAAATAATATAGATAATCACTATTAGTAAATTGACTTCTAAACTAAAGAATCTATTGGATTAAGTATAGTTTATGTGTTGCTTAGAGCCATTATTTACTATGTGAGAGAGATAAGATGTTGATTAATCTGTTAATGAAACATCCGGATTATACACAAACCAAAATTGCGGAGGAGTTAGATTGGGATGTTAATACTGTGAAATATTACATGAATAAGCCAAAAAAGAATTTTGTAATAATGCGTCATGGGACAAGCCAAAGCGGTTACTGGGAAGTGTTGTATAAGGGTTGAGGCGATGAAATTCCATGCACTCGCGAAACCAGACGGGGTTGAGACGATGGGCGCTTCAATTCTCGAACAAGTGCCATTTCATACGGGTTTCTGAAAACGGTAGATATGTTCCCGAGAACGAACGGACTTGAAATGCTCGATTCTCTACTTAGCTTGGTCAATCAAATGGGGTATGATGTGTATATTTATAACTCGACAAAAACAGCTTTGCCTGCGTACCATATTATTATTCCGGGATTAAGTGAATTACTGCCGGTAACAGATAGCACTATCATTCAAAATGCTATTGAATTCGAAAAGAGCTGTATCATTATTGAGGAAAAAGCAACTTGCCTAACAGTAAAGGATGTTGATTCAATACTAAAAGTATTGATAGAAAAGCATATTTCGCCAGAAACTCCGCTGAGCTTTTTCTTGAGAAATATTCGACTCTCTGGTGATGAGCATCCATATACAATGGTTTCTGTTTCGCTTTTTATTTGTATGCTGTATTTATTCAAAAAAGATATAATTCAGGCAGAAAAATGGATGCATACATATTGCCAAGCACTGGATAAAGAAGATGAAAACAGTTGCTATTACTTCTGCTATGAATTGATGCTTCACTTGAAAAATCAAAATTCAGATGATGCTACTATCTATAATTATCTGAGAAATTTTTTCGATGAAAATCTTGTGCAAATGGTTTTTGAAGATTTTAGGGGCAATCCATTTGAAGCGCTTCCGACAATGCACTGTCAGGAACCTTGTGATGAAAATTGTGAATTGTATTCATATTGTATTACTAGAACAGAAAAAGAGATATACAGGAACATAAGGAGTAAAGTACTAACCTAGGCATACTAAAGTTGCGGCGCGTACGTAAGTTCTGAAAATCGTTTCGGTAAAGACAAGGAGAATGAAGAACCAATATGATTCTTTCCAAGAAAAAGTACACACCATGGGACAATATTCTGATTCCATACAAAAGCAGTGAACTCAGTACTGTCTTGTATTCGCTTATTAGACTTCTTGAATTTATTATACCTACAATACAGATTGCAGTGAATGCTCTGTTTATTGAAAAGGCTTTGTCATATCTGTCAGGAAGAAGTTCTCGTGAGGAATTGCTCCTTCCTATTCTTATGCTAAGCGGAATTATTGTATATGCCCGAATCTGTAAAGTCCTAGCCGCTTTGTGTATGAAACATGTCCAAAATGGGATTCGGGCTCAATTTCATACAGCGATCATTCAAAAATGTGCCAGACTGACCTACGAGAGTATTGAAAACGAAGAAATATGGGAGCTGTTTCAGCGGATTAATAACAAGCTCGAAGACAGAATGACTATAGGGTTTCAAAACAGTGTTGAACTGATTGGAATGGGAGTTCAAATTCTTGGTTTTCTTGGTGCACTGATGTTCAGTGCTTGGTGGGCCGCGTTTATTGTCGTTATCTTGTCTGTGCCTATTATGATTCTGGGAATCAAGGGAGGACAAAAGCAGTACGAAGCCGAAAGAGAAACCGGAAAATACGAGATTCGATATGAATACCTTAGCGACATCATGACAAATCGTGATTCTGCAAGGGAGCGCAGCTTGTTCCATTATCAGGAGAGGTTAATTCTGCAATGGAATAAATTATTTGAAAAAGTAAAGTACCTTCAGCGGAAGGTAACAATCAATACTATGCTTCGTATGAAGGCTGTGAATCTGACTATGTCTTTAGCCATGTTTATGGTTGACCTCATTTTGATATTGGCGGTTGCAAAGGGGAAGGTGTCAGTAGGCATGTTTATTGCATTAACACAGGCCTCTATTGGTATCATATCCATTATGTCCTGGGAATTTTCAGACCGCATTAAGGAATTTGCCACACAGAGAGAGTTCTTCAAAGATATCACGCATTTCGCATCTCTTCCCGAAACAGAGGGCGCTACATCTGAACCCGCTCCGCCTGTTCCGTTACAATCTATTGAGTTTCGTCACGTTACATTCCGCTATCCAAACACAGAAAAAGAGGTGCTTCGTGACTTGTGCCTGAAAATGGAGCCGGGAAGACATTATGCGGTTGTTGGCAGAAATGGGGCCGGAAAAACCACCCTCACCAAGCTGTTAACTGGTCTTTATACAGATTATGAAGGAGAAATCCTGATAAACAACAAATCGATAAAGAACTATGCGGCTTCTGAACTGAAGAGTTTTTTTGCTGTCCTATTTCAGGATTTTTCCCGTTATCACATTTCTCTTCGGGATAACATTGCCATTGGAGATATCAGAAACTTTGGCAATCCGGATACAGATCGGAATATAGAAAAAATTCTTGATGAGCTGAACATGACAGATAATATACGAACACTTCCCGATAAGATGAATACCCACCTAGGAAAACTTGACGAAAAAGGTGTGGATTTTTCCGGCGGCCAGTGGCAGCGGCTTGCCATTGCGCGTGTTATGTTGTCCCCTGCACCCATGTATATTTTAGATGAACCGACAGCAGCACTGGATCCAATGAGTGAATCAAAGATATATGGGGATTTTGAATATATTAGCCGGCAAAAAACTACATTGCTAATCACACATCGCCTTGGTGCCACAAAAACAGCGGATTATATTCTAGTTCTTGATGATGGGCATATTGTCCAGCAGGGATCCCACGCTACGCTGATGCAATATGACGGACTGTACAAGGATATGTATGATAGTCAAAGGAGTTGGTATCAATGAAGAAAAAGTATCTGGTTTTTCGCAGAATGATATTCGATATGTTCAGAATCAGCCCCGGAATGACTACGCTTTATTGCCTGTTTGATGTTTTGCATGCTGGCGGTTATATTCTTGTCATGCTCTGTACTGAAAAATTGTTCGACAGTGTTCCTCTGCTTGCTGCAGGCTCACCGTTGTCCGTGTCACTACGGCCGCTTCTGTTTCTTATCATGGCAACAGTATTTTTTGAGATTGCGAACAGTTTAAGTAATTTCCATATCGAGCATCTTTCCCCTAAGATACTCAGTCATTTCTATAAGCGTATCTATATAAAAGCATCCCATATTTCACCGATAGATTACGAACGTCCGGAATTCCTTGATATGCTCAATAAGGCCTTGCAAGGCGTGGAATATGGTTTTTTTGCTTCCAGCCTGATTCTGATAGTATTTACCTTCTATGTGCCTTACTTCATTTTATTGGGGGTGTACCTGCAGCACATTTCACCCATACTGATTCTGATTGTTCTGCTGATTTTTACGCCAGTCATTCTTGGCCAAGTAATACGGTTTCGGTTGTTTTCCGAAGCGGAAGATGCGATTGCCCCAATCAGGCGAGCTACTGATTATTATGAACAAGTCGTCTGCAATCGAAAGTTTTTTAAAGAAACACGAATTCTTGGTATCGTAAACCACTTTATGCAGCTATATCAGGATGGAGTTATCCTAATCAATCAGAAAACTTTGACTGCCGAAAAAAAACATATTAGGATAGATGCTGCCCTGAGACTGTTTACTATCGGTGGATATATCGGTATCCTTCTAATGTTGGTAAACAGTTTGATTCAAAAAGTGATTTCTCCAGGAGCTTTTTCCGCTGTCTTCGCATCTGTAAATATGATGTATGCGCTTGCTGAGGAAATGGTTACAATGTTCTCGGGGCAGATTACACAATACGCAGTATCTATTCAGAACTACCATTCATTCATTGATCTTCCGGAAAATGCAAAAGAAGAAGGAAGTTTCGACAAAACGAAAGGCATCACTCTTGACAACGTTCATTTCAGTTACCCGAATACGCAGACAGAGACAATACGCGGAATTAGTCTTAAAATCCAGCCGGGTGAAACCGTAGCAATCGTTGGTGAAAACGGTGCCGGAAAATCGACTCTGGCAAAACTTATGCTTGGTTTATATGTTCCGGACAGAGGAACCGTCCGTATTGGTGGACTTGACAGCGAAAAAGTCGCTTCACGGTGCATATATCAAAATTGTGCCGCTGTTTTCCAAGATTATCAACACTATCTCACAACACTGGAGGAAAACATTACCATAAGCAGCAATAATAGCTGTTACAATAAGCTTGTTAGACTAAACCATGTTTGTGAAAGGGCCAAATTGTTAGTCAACAGTGATTCCTTCCCACAGGGGTTTAGTACCATGCTGTCCAGAGAATTCGGGGGTGTGGATTTGTCAGGTGGACAATGGCAGCGAATTGCGATTGCTCGCGGAATATTCCGTGAACATGACATCATTGTTTTAGATGAACCGACATCTGCGATTGATCCGATTGAAGAAAGTCTCATGTATCAAAATTTCAAAGAAATATCCGAAGGAAAAACTGCTATTATAATTACACATCGCCTTGGCGCTGCCAGAATTGCTGATCGGATTATAGTGTTGAAAGATGGCATTATAGATGATATAGGCACTCATGAGGAACTGATTAACAAAGGTGGAGTGTATTCTGAAATGTATAGAACGCAAGCCCAATGGTATGAATAGAGAAAGAAACATGCGCTACCCGGGGAGGTCTCGTCAGCGGTGGAAGCAGAATAAGAAACCGTAGTAACAACGAATGGCGAGAATGAAGTCAGCAGAAGTCATAGTACCACTGTGGTTGCATCACACAGAGGGAAGGACGGAACTTTAGGCGGTGTAATGCGTGAAAGCAACCAAAAGTAAATTTAAGGATAGACAACTTTATAAAGAAGGTCATCTGCAAAAAGTATCTGCGGAACAGAGAGGATATGTAGAGGCATCCGCTTGCCAGAGGATTGCACACATAACCGACAATACCATCGCAAACTTGCCGTGCAAGTAAGGGAAAACTAAAAAACCACCGTGTACCGAACGTATGCACGGTGGTGTGAGAGGTATGCCCTTCTCCTACTCGATTTAACGCTTTTTAATTTTATATAGCCCTTTAAATCCAAGAAGCAACCCAAAAACCATCGAAAAGAATGATAGAATGGTCATAGTTATTGTTAGTTCTCCATGGTTTAGTATACTTTTAAAGAAAACTACAGAGCCAAGAATACCAGCAATTATTTGAAGTATTGCTAGACTTATATTGAATTTACTATTCATACATGAACATCCTTTTTTAAAAATTAGTATCTTCTTACAGAAAGACTTGTTGGGCTCCAGCCATTTACAGAATAACCTTCTTTGTGTAGATATTTTTCTGTGTATTTTAATCCAACTGTTATTTCTATTCCAGATTTACCTGATATAGCATTAGCTAAGGCGGCAACGCCTAATTCCCATAGTTTATTATAGCACGAAAACGGCTAATAGTCTCGATTTTTAGCCGTTTTTCAAAGATTTTAAAGAGATTTTTTTATTCTTTTTTTGACGTTCTTTCTTGCGAACAAACTTGAAAAACCGAGCTAGTACAGCTCCGGTTTTACCGGAAGAATAGCCTTTTTCTGATCAATGGAAAGTTAGTAAATGGTAAATAACCTACCTCTCCCTCTCCTTCCCCATATATTGCTCATAATTTTTCCTCATCTGGTACAATTCACTCATTTCAGTTTTTGCGGAAGAATACTCTTGCATAAGGATATTCTTTTTTTTGTTCATTTTTTCAAGTTCCTCAAAAATCTGCTTGGAATTAGGCATTTTAGAGTACGCTTTTTTTAGGGCTTCTAAAGCATTTTCATAGAGCAAGATTTCGGACTTATGTTCTCTGGCAAAGTTTTTGTCACCGGGATTTTTCTTGTATTCCTGATAAATCTGGCGATATTTATTCACGGTATGGACTTGTTCCATAGACAGGGAAAGCGTTTCGATTTTTTCTTCCAGCTTCTTGATTTTTTCCTGAAGGTTTTGTCTTTTATCTGCACTTTTTTTAATGAAACTATCAAGTTGAGCAAGGCTTTGAAAGCCCTTTTCATGCATGGAAAGAACAGTGTCGGAAGCGACTTGTAAATTATGTTTGGTTGCCCAGAATGCATATCCTTTGCTTTGCTGTATCTTCGGATTATTTGCAATATCAATGATATTTCGGACACGCTTTTTAACGGTGAATGTCTTTTGACTAGCGTTTTCTAAAATTCTTTCTTTGAGCCTTTCTTCCGTATAATCTTCCCCAATCGTCTTGGCTCTTGTAAATCGTTCCTTTCCTTTTTGTTTAAAGGCAATATGTTTTCCATATTTGATTTCGTAGTCAAGTTCTGTCATTTTTTGGATAAATGTTGCCCAATCTTCAGACTGTGCAATCATCCTATCTATGTCAAACTGGAGCCTACTTTTCCAGGAACTACCGTTCTTAGCTTGTTCATTTTCATACCAGGATTTTCCATTTGTTTTGTACTTTTTCTTGAATCTTTCATAGTACTCGTCAACGACTGATAGATTATACTCTTTACAGAGTTTGTCGCTTTGATAGCGGATCTGATGGTAGCTTCTTTTGTTGGATTGATAGCATTTTCCAGTAGCCATATTTACATTATTAAAAATAATGTGGTTATGAATATGGCCTTTGTCGATATGGGTACTTAGGATAAATTCGTATTCCCCTTTCAGTATGTTCTTACATAGTTCCAGACCAATCTGGTGAGCAATTTCAGGAGTGGTTTCGCCCGGTAGGAAAGACTGAATGAGATGTCTTGCCAGAACATTTCCCCTTGTGTTTTGCTCCTCCCTTCTCTTTAAAAACTGCGTGTGTGCGGATGCCGGGTGACACTTATTTGTACTGACTAGGAGTTGTTCATCTGTCTTTTTAGAATCAGTAATATATTCAATAGCCAAGTTGAGACGGTAGCGTTGCTACAAAAACAGAACTCGTAAAAATCCTTGATTTTAAGCACTTTTGCGAGCATTTCACCTTCGGAGAGACGGACTGGTCGATGCGCGGAAAAACGCCTCAAAAAGTATGTCCGGGTGGTCATAGCTATAGAACTCGTAACAGTAGGCACAAAAATCGAAGACTCATAGACAACCGAACATTGAATCGATCATGGACGTTTATTTACTGCATTTCCGCAGTGAGTAAACGTCCTTTTTTCGCTTACAGGAAAAACAGAGGAAGGAGGAACGCGGATGGAGTTTAATTACTTCTACGGCCCGGAGTTGTAAACCATCGAACAAGGGCGGCCGCAGAGCTGCCCGATACATACCAAGCTTTCCCTCACGAAAAAATTACTTTACCTTTACGCTCTTGTAATCTATTATAAAGAGCGAGAAAGTAAGGTGATAAAATGACACGGTTTGATCTTTTAGACAATCTTGTAGAGAACGGAAACGGGTATCTGTGCACTTCACAGGTACTGGAAAGCGGCATTTCCAAGCCTACACTTGCGGACTATGTGAGTAAACGGAACATGGAGCGAGTGGCGCATGGGGTATACCTGGCGGAGGATGCATGGCCGGACGAGCTGTACCTGCTTTATCTTTCCAACAAGCGCATCATTTTCTCCCATGAAACCGCGCTGATGCTGCATGGGCTGATGGAACGGGAACCAAATAAAACGAGTGTGACGGTGCAGGCGGGATATAACTCTACGCATCTGCGCAAGAAAGGCATTCAGGTTTATCAGGTAAAGCCGGACGTCTATGAAGTTGGTGTTGTGGAAGTACAGACGAGCTTTGGCAATACAGTTCGCGCGTATGACATGGAGCGGACGATCTGTGATGTTCTTCGGTACAAGGATACGATGGATGTGCAGATCTTTCAGTATGCGATGAAGGAATATATGGCCAGCGCCCATAAGAATTTGAATCATCTGATGGAGTATGCCAGGAGATTTCAGATTGAGCCTGCTATGAGGACATATACGGAGGTCATGTTATGATCAGGACAGCGACACAGCTGAAGGCAAAAGTGAGAAACCTGTCCGGCGGAGACAACAAAAAGGCGCAGACCTTGATCCGCAACTTCATTATGGAGCGTTTCCTGGAGCGGATCGCTCTTTCCCAGTACCGCAACAATTTCATCCTGAAGGGCGGTATGCTGGTGGCGGCAGTCGTCGGTCTGGATACGAGAGCGACGATGGACATTGATACTACGGTGAAATCGCTGAATCTTACTAAGGATAACGCAGTCAAGATCGTTGAGGAGATTATTGCCGTAAATCTTGACGATGGCGTTCAGTTTCAGATCACCAAGGTCACGGATATCATGGAAGAGCATGATTATCCGGGAATCCGGTTTATGTTGGAAGCCACGCTCGATAAAATGCGGCAGGCGGTCAAGATGGATATCTCCACCGGGGATGTCATTACTCCAAGAGCAGTCGAATATTCCTATCACCTGATGTTTGAAGATCGGGCAATTTCCCTCAGGACATACAATCTGGAAACACTCTTGGTAGAGAAATTGGAAACAATCATGGCTCGCGGCACGGCGAATACACGGATGCGAGACTTCTACGACATCCATGTGATCAGTCACCAGGAAGCTTTTGACAGAGAAATCCTTAAAAAGGCGTTTCTTGCAACAAGCGCAAAGCGGAATACGACAGATCAGATTCCCGGCTTTAGGGATATTCTTTCCACGGTAGAAGCTGACGCAAGCATGAAAAGGCAGTGGGACAGCTTCCGGGAGGATTCTTTTTTCGTTGGTGAACTGTCATGGAACGAGGTTATGGTAAGCGTGAAAGTGTTGGCAGAGGTAGTTCTGTGATTCAAAGACACAGATAATCAAATCGGATTTTTCCGCTAGTAACTAATTTAAAAAATAAATATAGTGAAGTTGAAATGAAAGCTGAATATGATTGGAGTTTTATGAATACACTTAGATATAAAAATGGTATTCAAGCAGAATCTAATAAAAAAATATCTGGATTACCAGATCATGCGATATTAAACCCATGAGATTGTATTTATCAACTTTGGGAAAGAATCCGATTGTTTTTGAAATTGAAATTGATGAAAAATATTGCGCAATATAGAGGATTATAAAGAACTTATTCTATATTTAGAAATAAAATATAATCCAAACCATACTTTTAAACCGGTAGATTTATTTGAAGCATTAAACAATAAAATTCCGAAAAAGTTTCAGAGAAAACCGAATTGTTCAGAAGTAGTAAGTGTAGCATCCAAAAGAAGGAGGGTAGAGGAGGCAGACAAAATCTATTTTTGTGGGTGGAGGAATAATCCTACAGGATATAATGTTAGTGAAATGAATATAGAAAAAACGAGAATTGCGTTTGGAGATAAGATTGCAGCTATGTGCAAATTAAAAAATGTTAGTTCATGTTGGACAAATATTTCGAGTGATGAATATTTGAAAAAAATTAATGACTTATACAGTATGTAAAATAGACAAATAAAAATTTATGACTATTTATTCCTCTATCCGACTCTTCAACAGCTATGGTCGGACCGTCTGTAGAACTTGCTTCAAAGGAACAAGATAAGGAGCAAGTCAGGGAGCAAGTCAGGGAGCAAGATAAGGAGCAAGTCACCCTCCAAGACTTAAATCAAAGACTGGGGGAATTAATCTAATTTTGCGGTATGCCGCGTAGTAAGGAGAGATGAGTTTAGGCTGTGAAAATCACTCCGTGGAAACACATCAAGGGAGTAATGCATGAAGAGCTTCCGGCTCCTAAAAGAAAGAAGTGAACGGTATGATGTTAGAAACAGAAAGACTTATCCTCCGTCCATGGGAAGAAACGGATGCAGAGGAATGCTATAAATACGCAAAAGATCTGCGAGTAGGTCCGATCGCAGGGTGGCCTGTACACACAAGTGAAGAGGACAGCAGACAGGTTATTAGAGATGTACTGATGGTACCGGAGACTTACGCTATTGTGCTAAAGGAAACAGGACTTCCCATTGGCAGCATCGGCCTTCACCATAATGACCTTGCAGAAAAGGAGGATGAGGCGGAACTCGGTTATTGGCTGGGAGTTGATTATTGGGGACAGGGTCTTGTGCCGGAGGCGGCAAGAGAGCTGCTGCGTCATGCCTTTGAGGAACTGAACCTTGCTCGCATCTGGTGTGGTTATTATGATGGTAATGACAAATCAAAGCGTGTTCAGGAAAAGCTGGGATTCAAGTATCAATGGACTACTGAGGATGCACCTGTGCCACAGATGGGCGAAATAAGAAAGGGACACGTAAGCCTACTGATGAAAGAAGAATGGGGAAAGCTCATTACGCTTTATATCCCATCTTTGGAAGATCTTTGGTTTCGGAAGAAGATGATGGCAGATAGGGAAACCATGTCGTATAACCGGGTCTGGGGAGGTACAATTCCTTTTCCGAAAGAGGAATGGAGTGGCTGGTATGATTACTGGATTATAAAGCACGAAGGCAAACGATACTACAGATATTTAAAGGATAACGCCGGTCATTTTATTGGAGAGATTGCCTATCATTACGATAGCGATAGAAAGCTTTATCTCGCAGATATCATAGTCTATGCTCCATATAGAAAAAAAGGCTATGGCGGTATTGGATTGGATTTGTTGTGCAATGCCGCTAAACAAAATGGCGTAAAACTGCTCTATGACGATATCGCCATAGATAATCCGGCAATCACAATGTTTCTACAGAATGGATTTATGGAAGAATACAGAACACACAAATTTATCATGCTCAAAAAAGAACTGTGAAGATAGATGTCTAGCTATTCTTGGGATTTTGTTTAGTCCCTATGGAATTTCAAGGCTTAGTGCGAGTATTATTGAGTTTCTTCATGTGGTAAACAAAGGGATAAAATCAATCTAAAGTAATTCATCAATGGTAGCAAAAGACGATGGTGAAAACTATCGTCTTTTTTCTTTGTAAATTTTAGGGAGAAAGGAGGGGAGAATGGAGCAATTTGTAGCTTCAAAGGGCAATGAAGTGAAGTTAAACATACTGTAGTCTTTGTTTTTTAGTACGATTATTCGATTAAATAAGTGAGTTATTACTAAGCCCCAGAAAGCAGATATGAAAAAATGACTTAAAAATAGTATAATAATAGCAATACTAAGGTAAACAAATTAGAATTGGAGGAGACGGAATGAGTATTTTATTTGATGAATTTAGCAGCATTTGCTTATATTTAAATAAAATTGGAATCGTGCCTACACTAATGGGTTCTTTAGGATTGGAATTTATATCAAAAGAAGATTGGGAGCCATCAGATATTGATATTCATGTTCAAGGAGATCCAAGAGGATGGGAAGCTCCTGATGAACTTAGAATTTATGATTGGGACAAAATAATGATGGTTATGGAAAAATTGGGATATGATTTAGTGGACATTCATGAGCATGAATTTCAAAAAAATGGAGTTAGTGTAGAATACGGTTCAATCGATTCCTTATATGATTTTGCGGGTATTGCTGAATCGGATATAGAACTAATTCAACTAAACGAAATAAGGTTTCGTGTACCAAGTCTAAAACAGTTTTTACAGATTTATAAAGCCTCATCGAAAGATTCATATAGAAATGATAATAATAACAATAAAGACTTTAAAAAAATAGATTGGTTGAATAGTCATATATAAATATAGGTTTGTTAAACTCAAACAATAATAAAAATAAATATTTTAAGAAGAGGGTGTGTTGATGGAAATAATAGAAGTTATGGAAAACAAAAAAATTATATTGAGTGAATATTCTGGCGCAGCGGAGCTGCTATTCCGGAATAGGAAACCGTCGTATTGCTTAGTTACTGGTGCGAGTTTACTCGCTTAATGTCGGATCAAGGCCGTATACCTCTCTCATAGACTTATAGTTCGTTGGGTCAGTCGGTATGATATTGATCTTGTAGGCATCATGTTTAATCCTGTCGAGGATGGCCTCAGCAAGCGGACTATCATCGCCGCCAAGCTGGTCGTACCATCCGGATGGATCATACTGTGAACAAAATATAGTGGAAGATTTCTTTCTTCTTCTGTGAAGGCATTCCAGGATATCATGCTGCTCAGTCTCCGTAGGCTTTAGAAGGAGCCATTCATCAATGATGAGGAGAACCGGATTAGCATAACGGGACTGTACCTTTTTATATGTGAGAGTACAGTAAATACTGTGGTATATGTAAAAATCTTTCCATGGAGATTTCTGGATGAATATGATATTAACGCTATTCGTGCAAATATTGCTTTGGATATGGTTTCTGGGATGTACGATTACATGGCGCTTCGGGAAACGAATTCTTGTTGAAGGAATGGGAATTCAGAGCGCAGAGTTTGCCATGCTTTGCCTGTATAGCATAGGACTGATTAGTTATCGTTTTTTTCAGCCTACAGGTAAATGGATTTTGTTCACAATCCTTGTGTTGTGGTTTACGATTCAGTTTTTTGCCATTGGTATTACACTCTCTTTGGTGCCTCCGAAAGAAAACTGAAAGGGTACAATGCGTGCTTTAAAGGCACGCTAAGGCTCATTCCTATGAGTGAAAAACGCGTGATACCGGACTTGTATCATATTGTTCTTCATATATTTATATTGTTAAACGGCATACTTTGCTTGCTGTCTCGACATCCCACTTAAAATAATCCGATTCCGTTTCTCAGATATATGCTTCAGGTTATTTTGGCTTGTTATAAAGAACTTGAAGAGAGCGTCGGATTAATGAATGAAAATGGAAATGGAAGCACTATATGACGTTAATGTTCGTACAATCAACTAGCATATTAAGAAAATTAATTCTGATGCAGAGCTTGAGGAAGATTCAACTATCCGGAAATTCCGGATAGTTCAAGAGGAAGGATTTTGTCAGGTTGGACGTGACATTAAGCACTATAGCGCCCAATTGATTATTGCTCTAGGCTAAAAGTTAATTCTGATCGTGAGATATACAGATAAACCTTACAAGGGATTAACAAATTGAGTGGCAGTACCGAAAGGAAATATTGTAAAAAGTGATATGAATGTCTCGAAGAATTATCTTAGCGCGAAGAAAATGCGTTCACTGGAGAGAGTTGTACCAGCTTCTTGATTTCATCTATTGTTTACAAATACTCTTTAAAAAACTATAATAAAAGTGTAATTGTAAATGGAGTGATAAAATGAACGCTTTGGAAAAACACTTTTTAGAAAATAATATTATTACCAATAAACAGGCGGAAGAGATAGGCATAAAAAGGCATATCTTAGCTTCACTTGTTCATAAAGGCGAGCTGGAGAGAGTTAGAAATGGTGTTTATAAGAAAAAGGATGCCATAGATGATGACTTTGCTGTTATATCTGTTAATAATGAGCAAATGGTATTTTCTTTTCATACAGCTTTGTATCTTCTTGGATTTAGTGACAGAATACCTAATGTTTTTCATATCACTGTGCCTCAGGGGTATAATGCAGAGCACATCAAACGGAAATTTCTGAATATCAAGGTTCATTACGTAAAGAGAGATTGTTTCAATTTAGGACTTATTAAGACGAAAACCCCACTGGGATCAACCGTTAAATGCTATAACATGGAAAGATGTATCTGTGATATTGTTTTGAAAAGGAAATCTATTGATAAGCAGATTTTCATCAATGCACTAACCGGATACTTTAAGAGTAAAGAAAAGAATACCAGAAATCTTATTAAATACAGCAGAATCCTTGGTATTGAAGAGGAAATCAGAAAATATTTGGAGGTTTTATAAAATGATCGGTTCGGAAAGCTTGAAAGGAAGAATAAGAAACATTGCAAACTCTAAAAACCTCAGGCCACAGGAAGTTCTGCAAATGTTTTTCTTTGAAAGATTTTTAGAGAGATTGTCAAAGTCTAAGTATAAATTTAATTTTGTTATCAAAGGTGGACTTCTGATATCTTCTATGATTGGAATTGATAACCGTACAACGATGGATATGGATACTACTATCAAAGGTGTGCCATTACAGGAAGAAGTTATACGAAATATCGTTTCGGAAATCATAAATGTAAAGGTAGATGACGGCATAGATTTTGAAATAACGGATATAAGCCATATACGAGAAGAAGATGAATATGAAAACTTTAGAGTGCATTTAATAGCTAACTTTGAAAAGATTAAAAATGACATGAAGATTGATATTACAACCGGAGACGTCATAACACCAAAAGAAATCGAATATTTATATTCTTGTATGTTTCAAGAGGAGAGTCTTAGGGTCTTAGCATATCCCCTTGAGACGATATTGGCTGAAAAGTATGAGAGTGTTATTAAAAGGAATATTGCCACAACAAGGATGCGAGATTTTTATGATTTATATAATTTATATAACTTAAAAAAAGAGGAAATTGACTTTGAAATTCTAAAACAAGCGATTTATTCAACTGCAAATAGAAGAGAAAGCTTGTCGCTTATGAAACAGGCAATGGAAATAATTGAGGATATAAGGGAGGACGATTATCTTCAAGAACTGTGGAAGACATATTTATCGGACAATCTTTATGTAGGGGATTTGGAGTTTTCAGAAACTCTAAAAGTAATTGCGATTATTGCTGAAAAGATTGCTTTATAGGAGTGATGATATGGCTGTCATCAGCCGGCAGGAGATTGGTCGGACGACATTTCCATGACTTAGGCGCCCCTGAAAAGTCTCAAAGAAAATGTACATACTTTGCTTAACAGGAATAGGAGGGATTAACCATGGCATTGCTGACGCTTAAAGATGTATCCTATTTTTACGAAGGAACGCACAACGGAATTTGTGACATCTCTTTTGAGGCAGAGAAAGGAGATTTTATTGCTGTTGTTGGCAAAAATGGAGCCGGAAAAAGCACTTTACTCAATCTATTATCTGGAATATACAGTCCTCAACACGGAAGTATCACTTGCTCACCCAAGCTTACTTATCATGATTTAGGTATAAGCCCGCAAAAGCAATCCATTGATTGGTATTTAAATGTGCGAGATAACATTATGCTTGGAGCTGTATTGACCGGTCTTTCTAAGAAAGAATCACAGGCGGCAACAGATTCTATCTCTGAAATTCTTGATCTTACAGATTTCTATACCCGTTCCCCCGATTCACTCTCCGGCGGACAACAACAAAGAGTTCAAGTTGCACGTGCTTTAGTTCATAAGCCTGAAATAATGATTTTGGACGAACCAACAGCCGGTCTGGATTACCGTTACTCCCATGGACTATTTGAATATTTGAAAGAGAAATGTTTTGATGAAAAGAAACTGGCTCTTGTTTCATCCCATGATTTGGGAATGCTGGAAGATTACTGCAATAAAATTCTATTTCTAAACCAAGGTCAGCAGTTTTACTTTGGTAGTATGCGGGATTTTTTAAGCGCTCACCAATTGACAAGGGAAATTACAATTTCCTTCTCCGGCGAAATGAGCGACACGCTCAAAAAGGAACTGCTTGACCAAGGAGCTAAGCTTGAAGAGCAAACAGTAAGTTTCATGGAGTCTTCTGTAGATTTGAACTGCATTATTGGAAAGCTTTTAGTGGAAGTATCGATTACAAGTATGGGCAGTGAACGCTTGGGCCTTAAGGAAATCATGATGCAAGAGGAGGCAACAGAAAATGCGTAAATTTCAAATGTATATTAAGCCCGGGCATCTTGGGCTAAAGGGTTTACCCATAATGGTCAATAATGAGCTGAAAGCACTTTGGTCCAACAAACAAATTATCTATAGTAGTTTGATTTCCCCTATTTTATATTTCTTATTTTATTCTGTAGGTATTCAGGCTACATTTGGAGATATATCCTTCAACGGAACGACTGTAAGTTTTCTGTCCTATTCTTTAATCGGTATTTTTGCAATGTCGTTATTTAAAGAAATGTACCAATGCGTTTATCGCATGATAACGGACAAGCGTTGGGGACTTTTAAGCTTAAAGATTCTGAACGGCATTCATCCGGCAATTTATATACTCGGAATTGCAACATTTCCAATCGTAGGAGTTGTCATTCAAGCTAGCATTTTATATATTCTTTCCTTTTTTGTTGGTGGATCTTTTTCGTTTTATAGATTTTGCATGATCATCGTTTTTTTAATGATTAGCGTGCTGTTTTGGGCTTCTATCCTGATTTGCGTTGCGCTACTGATAAATAATTATAAGCAGCGAGACTTTGTGATGGACACCCTTTTAGTGCCAATTCTTTTTGCTGCACCATTATTTTATTCCTTTGACAATGCGCCAATTATTCTAAAATGTATTTCTCGCATGAATCCCTTAACATATCAAGTTGATGCCATGCGGGCAATCGCATTCGGCATTCCGGATTTCACTACGATTTGCATCGTTTTAGTTTTCACAGTTGTGGCCTATTTATTCGCTATATTCTGTCTAAGTAACAGCGATTTCAAAAATGATGAACATTGATTACAAGTCTAAATCCGGTGAAAACTTATTTATTAGAACTTTCATATTCCTCACTAAATTCTTTGAAAAAAGATTTACAGATATTTTGGATTTTGAGAGGAAGCAAGATAAAAACAGGATTATACTTAAGGAAAGTATAAAAGAGAAATTTATGAACGCCTAGTCGAGGCTAAGGATGACTAAAAAGCAGTATATCAGTGGCGTAGAAAGTATTTAGGAAATAAATATGTTTGTATTTTTATGTATCGATTTTATGATGGTTTTGCTCTATTTGATTATAGGTATTCTATTTATTAGATCGAACGGCAGGGCAATTCGATATTTAACCGGACATGATCTTGACGAAAATATATCCAATAAAAGCAAAGAACTATGCATCATTTGTGGTAAGCAAATTATGAAATGGAGCCTATGTTTTATTATAGGGTTTGCGATAGATCTGCTTTGGGCTGGAGCCGGTCTTATCTTGGCGACTATTCTGAATGTTGTTCTAATATTTAGATTAATGGTATTAAGAGATCATTTTGAAAATGGCAAATAAGCTGTCTGTCCAACAAAATCTGCCGGCTCTCAGACCGGCAGGTTTTTCTTATCTGCTTTTATCCTTCCTACAGCTATCCGGTAATACCTCCGACCAGAGCATCAGTTTTTTCAATTTTTCATCAGGAACATTTTCTCTTGGATAAATGAAGAAATGAGATCCTCTGAATATGTGGTGGACACCGTAGGTGCTGTGGCAGGGGGCTTATCTGCAATGATTCATGGTCTAGGCGGCCAAGGAGAGAAATGGCTTAAAAGTCTAAGAAATAAAGAGCTGATATTGGAATGCTTATGGGATGATAAAACGCTATTATCCCCACGACGATTAAAGTAGTATTTTTTGTCCAATAGATTGATTTTTCGTCCAAATAATAGCATAATTGGACAAAAATAAGAGATGTTGGACGAAAGGGGTTCTAATGAGGTCGTTTGATTATAGCAGACTTTATGATAAAGCCTGGGATACAGATATTCTGAATCTGGTTGCGAAAATTCATGAGTGTAAAGGACGACAGGATTTATTCATCCGCAAGAAGCCTGTGGAGTTGGATCGTCTGGTTGAAATCGCAAAGATACAGAGTACGGAGGCGTCCAATAAAATTGAAGGCATCGTTACAACAAGCACTCGTATGAAGCAGCTTTTTGAGGAGAAAACCACGCCAAGGAACCGGGATGAAGATGAGATTATGGGTTATCGGGATGTTCTGAATACGATTCATGAGAGTAATGAGTACATTCCAATTCGGCCATCGTATATCCTTCAGCTTCACCGTGATCTTTTGAAGAGGGCAGGATTCTCTTATGGCGGACATTTTAAGAATGTTCAGAACTATATTAATGAGACAAAGCCGGATGGAACCGTAGTTACAAGATTTACGCCAATTGCACCCTGCGATACACCGGATGCAGTGGAAAATCTGTGCAATGCCTATGTTCGGGCTATTGCAAACGAGAAGATAGATGCTCTGATACTTATTCCGACATTTATCTGCGACTTCCTTTGCATCCATCCGTTTAATGACGGAAACGGCAGGATGAGCAGACTGCTCACGCTGCTTCTTCTATATAAGAACGGGTATAACGTTGGAAAATACATCAGTATTGAAAAGCAAATAGAGAAAACAAAAGATCGATATTACGATACTCTCGAAGAATCCGATGCCGGATGGCATGAAGAAAAAAATGATCCAATACCATTTATCAGATATATGCTTCAGATTCTTTTGGCGTGTTATACCGAATTTGAAGAGCGTGTCGGATTAATGAATGAAAGTAGAAACGGCAGTACCGCATACGACAAGGTGAAGAAGTATGCTGAAGAAAAACTAGGCAGATTCACCGGTGCGGATGTTGTAGCCCATTGTCCGAGCATAGGAAGATCTTCTGTGCTGGCGTCATTGAAGAAACTTACCGAGGAAGGCGTTATAATCCGGGAAGGAACAGGCAGGAATACACTTTACTATCGTGCAGACAGTAAATAATTTTGTCCAAAATATCGTTAATCCGGACGAAAATAGACGGCGTTGGATGAAAGGGTTAAGGACTCGAAAGGAGGTCCCTATGAATTATAAAGATTTGAACAAGAATCAGAAAGATAGAATGAAACAAATTATGACCAATTCCTATATTATGGAATGGGAAAATCCAGAATTCATGGATTACTTGTTGGGAGGACTTCCTAAAATAAGAAAAACTCGAGATGATAAAATCATTGCAGATGAATTAATTAAACTTGAAAGTGAAATGTCAGCATATGACTCACTCCTATCTGATAAGGAAAGATTTTTTAAAAATATAGAGAAAATAATTACGTTAATTAAGGAAAAGAATAGTTCCTGGTTTGGTTTGGGTACAGATGAATTAAAAAGATATTTAAAGCTTCATAGATTTTGTATGATTATTGGTGAGGGAGGAATTGGTAAAAGTTATTTTTTGAAATGTTTTGAAGAACAACTAGAGCAGAAGAATATAGAGCATCTATGTATATATGGAAAGTTTGAAAAAGACACAAGTAAAATTGATGTTGAACAAATTTTGAATTCCAGTGACAAAGGATTTGTTTTTATTTGTGATGCAATAAATGAAATGTCTGAGGCCGGACAGCAAAGTTTATTGGATATTTTAAAGAAATTAAAGAATAATCCCAAAATACGAATTGTTATATCGTATAGAACAAATTCAATGGATGAAATGATGCTTCAGCAGTATCAAGAATTATCAGAGTACGAATATAAATTTTCTGGAGTTTCATTTGAGTCTGCTCTTGATGAAATGCTTAAATTGTCTGTTCCGGATGTATATTTATATGAAGATATATTGTACTCAAATAACGCATTATTGTTGAGTATGTTGTGCGATGTTTTGTCATCAGAGAAAATTATTGATGAAACGGAAAATGGAGTTGCATCTGTTACATACATTTTGGAACATTATATAAAGATTTCGATAAATAAGACATTTAAGAATAATAAATCTTGCCAAGGTCTGGATATTTGGAAGGATACCAAAAGAGTTGCAAAATGGATGTATATGAATGGTGAGAAACAAATTGATGAGGAAAGCTTGCTATCAGTGATAAAAACGGGGGAAAACTATTTGCCCTCTATGATGCAGATGGGTTTTGTGGATGGTTTTGAGAGGGATGGAAAAACTTGGTATTATTTTGTGATTGATTCATTAACTGATTTTTTAATTGCCAGATCGTTGTTTGAAGATATTAGTGAAAAAGATTATCAGCAACAAGTTGATACTATAAAAAATAAAATGGATACACTGTACAGTCTTAATGAAGCTTTGATTATTGCAATATTTGACAATTTATCACCGGATTACGGAGGTATTCAAAAGTTCTTAGTGGATACAGAATTGATAAAGAGACTTGATTTTAGAACGTTAGTTAAGGCCCATTTTAATCGTAATCATATTAAACTCTTTCAAGAAAGCTTTAGACCCGTTAAGCATAGTGAATTGCTAATGGTAATGGGTGGATTTACAGATAAACCATTTAATTGCAGTAACTACTTATTCGATTATTATTGTGAGGAACAAAAGAGGGTAATAGAGCTTTCTAATCTATTAGCTGGATCTTATTCTCAAAATACTATAAAGAATAGACTTAAGAATGTTTTGTATTTTACAACATTGAACGACAGAGTGGACAGGAGAGATGAAGAGGCTTTTTATTTTGCATTGCTCTGTTGTGCTGCACCGAATAAAGATGTTAGATGTTTGGCAATGAAACTTCTATATGAAGTGGTATTAAAAAACAGTGATTATATTGATAAACTCATTGCTGAATACGATAAAATTTTAGATTTATATATTCAGGAGGCGGTTATCTATGTACTAAGCCAGATGCATCAAGATAAGCAAATCATTATAGCGTTCTATAATAAAGCTATTAGTACACAGGAGAGTCTATCGGCAAAGAGCATTCGTAGAATAGCTACATATCTGGGGAATCCATATGCATTTATATCATGGAATAGAAATGACTTATATCGGTACAATAAAAATGCACAAGTTTCAGATTATTTGAGTGGCATATTATTTTTAGTGGATTTGATGAATAAAGATTTTCTACCGTTCAGATATTGGGGAAAAGATCACATTGATATGCATACGAGATTTCTTGCAAACAAGAAGTTTGAAATAAAAAAAATAAATGATTATCTGAGCAAGAAATATGCTTGTGTTAGTGGTGGTGAATGCAGTGGTTGGACAGAATTTGAAAAGAGAATCATGCCGGAAATAGAGTCTATAGCTAAGATTGAAACAGTTGATATAAATTCTTTTTTGCAGTGTTTTGAACAAGTTCTTAGATATGTCTTTGAATATTATAAAACTTTGGCTGATAGTAAATCAATGAATATACGAGAAGAAGATTTTATTCATTCTGTTTATATGAAGTGTGTGGATATTGCAACCGGTTTATATTATGGCAGTTTGATGTGTAATCATTACACTAATCAATTTGCAACATATAATAATTATCAGAATAGTATTGGGTATGAAGTATATGATCCATTAGAATATGGTGAAGATGTTATAATTACAGCACCAATTCCAACATTCCAAGATTATATAGAAAGACTTGGAGATTATATAATCAATGCCTTAGAGCAACCGATACCTAGAGATATAAGTTGGGTGAAAGATGTTGAATTGACGAGAAGAAATATTTTGCATCTCATGGAAACGGTCAAAGTAAAGAAACAAGAGTGGGTGCTGATTGCAGGAAGAATATCATTACACGAAGAAGAAAAACACGATACAAAATGGAGAGATACATACTATATATGGTGCTGTTCTTCTGATAAAGAGGCAATAGGTGATGATGGTAATGCAAAGTATCTTACTATTGTATTAGAGGAATATTTAGGGGAGCTTAAGGCATATCCAGAAAATGATGAAAAGCCGTGGTTATGCAAAAGTGTTCAGAATATAGCTAGTCACTCTGATATTTTTGAAGAAACATCACTTGTTTTGCCACCATCAGAAATTATAAATTTTTTTGATTTAGAACTGAATGTTTCTGATTTGTCTTGGGAAACACAAGCTAAAGAAAAGGTTATATTATGTAACAATAATAGAAATTCATACTATAGTGACCCCATTAGTGGAACGGTTTTTATTCGTAAAGACTATTATGATAGATATGTTCAATCACATTGTATTAAATTTTTTGCCTTTGCAGAAAGATTTATTCCAGAAACAGGATATCCAGAGGAAACCTCATTGCATTTTGAAATTAAAAATGGTCAGATTATAAAAGAAATACGAAATGATGAAGGACATGGTAGTTATAATAGAGTTAGCAATCCGTTATGCAATAATTGTCCGAATGCAAATGTCATAGAAACTAGCCAAAATGAATCGCCCAAATATGATATGGAATGGTTAACAAATATGTTAAAGGAATATGGCGTTGAAGCTTAATACGAGGGTGTTGATTATTGAGTATTAGAACTTGAGTAACAGAGATTCTAGCACCTACAAAAAATGTATATTTGTATAGTATACACTAAAGATGGAAGGAGATGCTTTCAAAGTGGCGGAAAGTCAGAATGTTGAATGGAAAGGGTCTTGGCGTGATGAGTATTTGAAATGGATATGTGGGTTTGCAAACGCTCAAGGTGGAACAATATACATCGGAATGAATGATAATGGTGATGTGGTCGGAGTATCCGATTCAAAGAAGTTGTTGGAAGATATTCCTAACAAAATTACACAATCACTTGGCATTGTGGTGGATGTAAATCTTTTATCAAAAGATGGAAAGGACTATATTGAGATAAATATTCCTGAGTATTCTACAAGTATTTCATATAAAGGTGTATATCACTATCGTAGCGGTAGTACAAAGCAGGTGCTAACAGGACCTGCTCTGGAGAGTTTTCTCAATGGTAAACGTGGAGTTACATGGGACAACATGCCTATTCCCGCCTTTACCATGGCAGATGTAGAAGAGCCTATTATTAGCAGGTTCAAAGAACTGGCAGCGAAGAAGGGAAGAATTGAGTCTTCGTTATTAGAAGAACCTAAGGAAGTTCTATTGGAAAAATTACATCTTATGTCAGGTAGGTATCTCACTAATGCTGCTATGATGTTGTTTACTAAGGACCCGGAAAAGTGGCAACTTGGTGCATATGTCAAGATAGGATATTTTGAGACTGATGCAGATCTTATGTATCAAGATGAAGTGCATGGATCATTAATTGAACTTGTAGATAGAATTGTTGAATTGGTTTATTTGAAATCCAAGCGATATTATGGTCAAATTTACTTCTCCTGAAGATAGAGTTGTTCGTAGCCCAGGTAGGGTGACCGATGAGGTGACCGATAGGGTGACCTATGAGGTGACTAATGCTGAAGGAAGAATATTAAATGAACTGAAAAAGAATACTGGCTACAGTTATGTAATGATAGCTGGGAATCTGGGAATAAGTAAAAAGACAGTAGCAGAACATATAAAAGCACTTAAGGAAAAAGGAATTATAGAAAGAGTTGGCAATAACAAGACCGGACATTGGAAGATAAATAGCTAAAGGAAAGATTCAGGTGATTATATGGCAAATTATGAGGATAACAGAATAAGATGCAGTAAAGCCACTGCGGAAGCCCTGATAACTTCTGATTCGGATGCGTATTTTAAGCCGATTGATTTTAGGAAGGCTTTGGGGATGTTACCCTATACCAGAATTGAATTTGATTTATATTATGGTTACGAATGTACTATCTTTGATTTAGAAGATGGCAGAGTGGATATTGGCTTTTGCACGAGATGGTATTCAAACATAGATATCATCAGAGCATTTATTGAAAAATATCCGGATGCAGAGTGGTGGATTAATCAGGATGATGTGGATATATTTCATTACTATTGGCTAGACGGTGAAGTTATTGAAGATACTCACCATTTGACCGATGAAGAAACAGAGTACCTTAGCTCACTTATGGATAAGTATAGTGATATAGGAGATGAATCAGACCATTTTGACATGATATTTACTAAAAAGGAAGATCAGTCAAAATACATTAATTTTCATCCAAAGAAAGATAGTGAGGAGTACAAGGTCTATTTAAGTTTAGTAAATTGTATTGCAAAAAAGATAATAGATGAAAATAAATTCTATGTCTTAAAAAAATATGATTATCATTGGGAAGAACCGTATAGGCATTATGAAACCTGTATGGCAATACGCTCATCCTATTTGTATAAAATGAGTGAGGATTTGGCAAAGTATAAACTGAATACTATGAGTGAAGATGTACTGGATCAAGTTCAGAGTATGGTCTATCCCTACAATAAACAACTCTATGACGCTATTTTTGGCTTTGCCATCGGCGACGCCCTTGGCGTTCCCTATGAATTTCAAGAGCGAGGAAGCTTCCTTTGCACGGACCTCACAGGCTATGGCTGTCATCATCAGCCGGAGGGTACCTGGTCGGATGATACGTCCATGACCTTGGCGACCTTGAAAAGTCTCAAAGAAAATAACGGGAAAATCCATATCGAGGACATCAGAAAGCGTTTTCTTTCCTGGCTCCGGGAAAATGCCTTTACCGCCAATGGAGAAGTATTTGATATCGGTCATGCCACTTACGAGGCGCTGACAAGTGGTAAACCCTGTGTAGGGGAGCGATCCAATGGCAATGGCTCCCTTATGCGTATCCTGCCCTTGGCATTTGTGGAATGTACGGATGAAGAAATAAGAGCCGTTTCCGCCATTACCCACGGGCATTGGATTTCGGAGGAGGCCTGTGTAATCTACGTGCATGTGGCAAAAAGACTGCTTGCCGGAGAGAATATTTTGGATATCCTTCCCAGCTTGCAGTATGATAAGCCCTTCGATAGGCTCCATCGAATTCATCAGTTGGATAGTTCGGAAATCAGATCCTCAGGATATGTGGTGGACACCTTGGAAGCTGCTTTGTGGGTAATCAGTCACGTTGAGGAAAATGAGGAAAGCACGGGGGCTGTAATCAAGTACTATGACAATGATGTTTTAGCGGCTGTGAATCTTGGGGAAGATACGGACACCGTGGGAGCTGTGGCAGGAGGATTATCCGCGATTATTCATGGCTTGGGGTATCAAGGAGAACAATGGCTTGAAAGATTGAGAAATAAAGAGCTGATATTGGAATGCTTATAGTAGGCTTTTATAATTCTTGATAGCACATAAGTTAAGGGAAAACATTGCGCGCAAAATGGAAGCATCCAAAGGAGGCATTTAACTTGATTATTAACACAGGACAAAGGACAGACATTCCCGCCTTCTATGCGGAATGGTTTGCAAACAGGTTGAAAGAGGGCTTTGTTTGTGTGCGAAATCCTTATAATCCGAATCAAGTCAGCCGCTATCGCCTTGATCCTTCTGTGGTGGATGTCATTGGTTTTTGCACGAAAAATCCCTCCCCCATGTTTCCCTATATGGAGCTTTTAAGGGCTTATAGACAATACTGGTTTCTTAGCATTACCCCTTATGGAAAAGATATAGAGCCGAATGTGCCGGATAAACATTTGCTTTTAGAGCATTTCAAACATCTTTCCATGCAGATGGGAGTGAATTCTATCGGCTGGCGTTACGACCCGATTTTTCTGTCTGAAAGATATAGCAAAGACTATCATTTGAAAGCCTTTGAGCAGATTGCTACGGCATTGGAGGGATATACGAAAACCGTGGTCATTAGTTTTGTAGACCTTTACCCCAAAGTGAGACGGAACTTTCCGGAGCTTCAGGCCCTTGAGAAGGAAGACAGACTTTTGCTTGGGAAGGACATGATTGAGATTGCGCGTTCCCATGGTATGATATTGAAGCCCTGTGCGGAGGGGAAGGAATTGGCTGAGTATGGGGCAGATTGTGGTGGCTGTATGCTTATCAGCGATTATGAGAAAGCCATTGGAAAACGCTTGCATGTACCGAAAAAGAAGGGGGCAAGAGCAGCATGTGCCTGTTATCTTTCCTGTGATATCGGTGCCTATAACAGCTGTAAGCACCTTTGTAAATATTGCTATGCCAATGCAGAACCCTCTATCGTTATGAAGCAAAGCCGACTGCATGATCCGAAATCTCCATTCTTAATCGGAAATTACGAGAAAAATGACAGTATTCATGATGTGCCCCAGCAGTCTTGGGTGGACGGACAAATGAGCTTGGAATTATAGCTAAGGAACTATAGTTAAGGAATTATAGCGAGAATCAAGAATATCCCCATTTTGCTATTGGAGAAGCTATGGACTGAAAATTTAAGTCGGAAAATTTACCCAATAAAGGAGAAAACAGTTGAAAGAAGTTCAAGAAAACAAAGTACAGGGAAAACAAACAGAACGTATAGAGCAAACAGAACATATAGAGCAAACAGAACATATAGAACAGACAGAGCAGATGCAAGAGAAAGTGAAAGTTGAGAAGCAAGACAAGCCGAATCAGAATAAGTCAGGCAAGGAACAACGCAAGATACTTGCCTTACTCCTTGCCTGCATTTTAGGCATCATGGTGCCCTTTGCCTTCAATACCAAATTGAAAATACAACACTATTCGCTGGAAAGTGAGAAACTGACAGCACCTGTTCGAATTGTCCTCATCACGGATTTACATTCCTGCTCCTATGGGGAAGGGCAACGCGAGCTTATAGACGCGATTCATGCACAGAAGCCGGATATTATTTTACTGGGAGGAGATATTTGTGATGATAAGCTTCCCCATCGGAATACCGAGCTGGTACTTCGTGCTATAGCGGATAAATACCCTTGCTACTACGTTACCGGAAACCATGAGTATTGGAGCCGTGAGATAGAAAAGATACTGAAAATCTTCGAATCCTACAATGTTCCTGTCTTGGAGGGCAGTTTTGATACGATTGATGTGCGTGGGCAAAAATTAAACATATGCGGTATATCAGATCCGGATATTCTTAAGTACACTGATAAGAACTACAGCATTACCGAACAATTGAAAGATGCAGCTGTCGCATCGGAAAATGGGAACTACAGTATCCTTCTTGCCCATCGTCCGGAGTTGATTGACTCCTACTTAAACTATGATTTTGATCTAATTTTAGCGGGACATGCTCATGGCGGACAATGGCGCCTGCCCGGAATCATCAATGGACTCTTTGCGCCGAATCAAGGCTTCTTTCCCCGATATGCCGGGGGAAAATATCGCTTTGAGGATTCCTATATGATTGTCAGTCGGGGGCTAGCAAGAGAAAGTACCCGTATTCCGCGAATCTTTAACCGGCCGGAGCTGGTTGTTATAGATATTTCCTAAACGGAGGGAAAATGTTTTCCCTCTTCACAGAGTATGTTATTTCAATTTATTCTCCCAAAATTTCCACTATCATTTTTTTCCACCCCCTCTCATCCAAGAAAAGGTCTGAACTCCCCTCTCTTGTAAATATTGCTATGCCAATGCAGGACCCTCTACCGTTATGAAGCAAAGCCGACTGTCTATTTCCGGTCCCTCGTTGACAGTAAATGTAGTGCAACTTATACTGAAAAGCATATAGAGTAGGAAAATGGGAGTAAGTAAGGGCGCAAGGAAGGGAGAGCGATAGCCTCCATAACGAGAAGGTAAAATATTTTACGGAGTAACATCATGAAAGTAACATATCTGAACCACAGCGGTTTTTTACTGGAATTAGAAGACTGCTATATTATTTTTGACTATTACAGGGGAGAATTACCACCTCTGAACAAGGAAAAAGAAGTATTTGTTTTTTGCAGTCATGTTCATGGGGACCACTATAATCCCAAAGTTTTTTCCTTGCTTAATGCGCAGGGGATGAAGTATCAAGCGGTATTGGCAAACGATATACGGGATAAAAAGCGATTGTCGGAGATCAAGCACAGCTTTGTTGAGCCTGATAAAAACTATCTGTTGGATCATGGAATTCAGCTTGAGACCCTGCTTTCCAATGATAGCGGAGTTGCCTTTATACTAAAAACAAAGGAAGGCTCTATCTATCATGCCGGGGACTTAAATGACTGGTATTGGGAGGGAGAACCGGAAGAAGATAATCGGAGGCTCCGCGAGATTTATCACAGGGAGATTGGGAGAATAAAAGGCAGACATTATGACCTTGCCTTCGTTCCCCTTGATCCGAGACTGGAGGCGCACTATGCTGACGGGATTCTGTATTTCCTTGAAAATGTGGATTGCGATGCCATATTTCCGATGCATTACTGGGGAGGGCCCGCTGTGATCCAGCGCTTTCTTACCGAATATCCAAAGTATCGTTCACGGATCAAAAACACGGAAACAGCGAAAGGAGAAAAGCTATGAAGTTTAAGATGATTCACGAGAATTTAAATGTATCCGATTTGAATCGTTCTCTTCGATTCTACGAGGAAGCCCTTGACTTACATGAGGTAAGACGAAAGACCAGCGAGGATTTTATCATTGTGTACTTGAAAAGCGATGTGGGCGATTTTGAGTTGGAGCTTACCTGGCTGAAAGACCACCCTCAGGCTTACGACCTGGGAGAGTGTGAATTCCATTTGGCATTTCAGGCGGATAATTTTGAAGAAGCGCACAAAAAGCACGAGGAGATGGGCTGCATTTGCTTTGAAAATGAAGCCATGGGCATCTATTTCATTGAAGACCCGGATGGCTACTGGCTGGAGGTTTTGCCATAAGCTTACCGATTTGAAGCAGTAAAAAATCAGAAGTGTAGATGAGGCTTATGTAGTATAGGTCTAAAATGAGGGTGATTTGAGCTCATTAGTACTTGCGAAAACCTACGAAGCGTTGGACTGTAGAAATCAATAAGCTGAAGCGACAGATGCAGTATAGGTATGAAAGAGAGCAATCTGAGCCCGCCGGTACTTGCGAAAAACAAAGGTACTGTAGTTTTTCGCTTAGTACCGCTGCAGGGAGAGGTTAGCGGGAGCGTGCTCGATTTCATACCTATACTGCATCGGAGCTTACTTCTTTAATAGTTATAGTTCTTCGCTACGCGGCGAGGTTAGCGAGAGCGTGCCCCGAATACAGACCTATACTGCATTTGAGCGTATCTCGCTAATGAATACAGCCCTTGCCTTTTAGACATGTGTTCTCACATCACTCTTCTTTAGGTACAGAATACCGATACCCAGTGCAGCGAAAATATAAAAGGCACAGCTTAAGAGGAGAATCGGAAAATTCAGCTCTCCCGTGATAGAAGTACTGCCCATACCGTAAATCAGGGTGGAATAGGGCAGGGCATAGTAGGCTCCTTTCACGGTCAGTGTAAAGCCTGCTAAGCTACCCAGAAAAGCCAGCGCGATGGGGAGGGCAAAGGAGTGGAAGAACATGGACAGGATGCTTTGCAGGGCAGTAATTGCGGCAATGGAAAGGACAGCGGAAAGGATTCGCATCCAAAAGATGGCAGGAACAGCTCCCGGAAGTCCGAGAATCTTACCGCTCAGAAGATAAATAAAACTGATCCAGACCATGCAGAGCGTACTGAGGAGTGTGGCGGTAAACCATTTGTCCCGAACCAGTTTTCCAGGGGAAGTGACGGTTAAAATCAGGTTCCAGTTACTGCCTTGATGCTCCATTCGCCATAGAAGACTGCAAAGAATGCCGATGAGGGGAGCCAGGAAAAACATTCCCAGAAACAGGGATTGTTGAGTCCAGAGATCCTCCCAAGTATATTGTAAGACACCCTGATTTTGCACAAAATTCACCGTTCCAATCAGTGCCGAAATCAGAGGAATCAGAAGGAAAGGAATCCAGATGGGGTTCCTTTTTAACTTGATAAATTCCGGGGACAAGCTGCTGTGCATACTGCGACTTACTTTTTGTCTATGGAGAGAAAATAAAGTCTCTCCCTGCTCTGCCCGAGTGAAAAGAAGGAGACCAAGCAGAAATGTGCCGATGAGATAAAGCAGGCTTAGCAAAATATCGGAAATAGGGATGGATCTTAGGCTTAGGCTCATGAGTCTTGATGCTTTGTCATAGTCCATACCGATAGGGCTAAGAGAGAAGAAAACGGACCAGGGAGTCCACATGTCTGTGCTGATAAAGGCCAGAAATAAGCCGGCCAGGGTACCGCCGAAGGCGATGGAAAGGGCTGCAAACTGGCTGGAAAACAGCAGGGAAAGCATGCATTGAAGCTGATACAGAATCATTCCGCCGATAAGTTCTGAAAAGAACAGAACGGGAACAATATGTGACGGAATATCACCGGTAAAACCTAAGAACTTTCCCCCAAGAAGGACCATACCGATTTGGAAACTACAAAACAGGACAAGGGCAATAAAACCGAAGAAAAGCTTTCCCAGATAGATAGAAGCTCTGCTTTCCAAGGTGGGAAGAAGGTTCCACATAGCGCCTTTGTGTTCCATGTCCACAGACTGGGAAGCAATTACAGCCATAAGTACGGACAGAACCAGAGTGTTAATGATGGGAAGAGCATAAAAGATATTTAACCATGTCTCGGAATGCGCTTTTGTGCCATAAAATAGATAGGCACAATCCAAAAGCAGAGCTGCGAGGAACAGCAAAGGAAAATGCTTATGGCGCGCTTTTTGAAACTCGATAGAAACAATTTTCGGGATATTGCTTAGGGTATTCATAAAGACTCCTTTCCGCCGGTCATTTCCAGAAATGCCTCTTCCAGACTTTTTCCGTTACATTCCAGATCCTTAAGAGGCCCTTCATAGAGCAACTGTCCATGGTGAATGATACCGACTTGACTTGCCATTTGCTCTATTTCACTGAGGAGATGACTGGAAATGATGACCGTCATATTTCTTTCTTTAGGAAGAGATACAATCAACTCACGAATTTCTTGTATGCCGGCGGGATCCAATCCGTTTGTAGGCTCATCCAGGATCAGAAGCTTCGGATTTCCCAAAATGGCCATGGCGATACCAAGACGTTGTTTCATACCCAGAGAATAACTGCTGAGCTTCTTATCCCTTTGCTCATAGAGCCGGACGGTTTTCAGTGCCGAGGCAATTTCTTCTTCCTTCACGCCCTTTAATTTCTGCACAATCTGCATATTTTCCAGTCCGCTTAAATGTCCGTAACCCCCCGGATTTTCAATGAGACTTCCGGTCTTTTGGAGAAGAGAAAGGCGATTTTGGGAATTTACTGTTTTTCCCAGAAATTGAATTTTTCCTTCGCTCTGGTGAATCAAGCCCAGAATCATTTTGAGGGTAGTGCTTTTTCCGGCGCCATTGGGACCTAAAAAGCCGTAAACGCATTTCTCCGGAACAGATAGAGAAAGGTCTTTTACACGGTAGCTGTTTCCGCTTTTTTTGCTAAGATGCTGTGTTTCCAGAATATAGTTCATCATTTTTTTCCTCCATATTTTTTTCTCCATGTGTTTGTTTACGAGAGGAGAATAGCGAAGGAAGCTTATGGGAACCTTGTGCGTACCTTATGTTTACCTTAAGAAATGAAAAAAACTATGGGGAAAGAGGGGCAGAAAGGCTATAGTAGAAAAGGTAAGAGCAGACAGCAGCAGGATATAAGCTATAGTAGGATTGATGAGGGCAGTAGTAGAAGAAAGGCTATAGTAAGATTGCTAAGGGCGGACAGTAGCAGGAGACAGAATCATGGAAAAAGAAGATTGTAAAATATTGGTGGTGGACGATGAGAAAGAGCTTAGAGAACTTTTGCAGGAACTATTAAGAAAAGAAGGATATCTTTCGGTGGAGGTCGCTTCTTCTTGTAAAGAAGCGGAAGCGAAGCTTTCAGAGAATTGCTATCAGCTGATTCTTTTGGATGTCATGCTGACCGATGGCAATGGCTTTGATTTTTATAAAAAGCAAAAAAATGGAGGTCTACTTTCCGAGGTTCCGGTGATTTTTCTCTCTGCAAGGGACGAGGATAGGGCTCGTTTGCATGGCTTGGGACTGGGAGCGGATGATTACATTACCAAGCCTTTTCTCCCGGAAGAGCTCATCCTGAGAATTGCCGCCGTGCTGAGAAGAACCTGTCATTTAGAGGAGAAAGAGCAGGGTGTGCAGCTTGGGGAATCGCTGGTTTCCATTGATGCAGGAACAGTGATACGACAAGGAGAAAAGCTTTCTCTAACGGCTAAGGAACTGGCGCTTTTTTCTATCCTATACCGTAATAAGGGGAAAATTGTTACCACGGATACCCTCTGCGATGCCCTTTGGCCGGATGGGAATTTCGGCTTGGAAAGCTCTTTGCTTGTGCATATGCGGCATTTACGGGAAAAGATAGAAAAAGAGCCTTCTAAACCCGTATTTCTACTGACCGTAAGAGGCCTTGGCTACAAACTGGAGATAGGAAGATGAGAGGGAATAGAGAACGGAAAATGCAGCTGATTGCTCTTGTGGTTTTGTTGACGATATTCCTACTGTTTGCAGACCTTCTGTTTTTTGGGTATTTTTTTATCTCGAAACGGTATGCCTTCTTATCCCGACAGTCAGGAGATTATGGAGCATTTACATAAGGAAAATGACGAGTACCGCTTAGAGGAAGAGGAAGCCGAAAAGCTCTCCGGGGCACAGCAATTTACCATGCTACTTGACAATGGAGGCAATATCCTTTGGAGTGAGTTCCTGCCGAAGGAGCTTCAAAAAAACTATACCTTACAGGACGTGGCAAAGTTTACCCGTTATTATCTGGAAGATTATCCGGTGCGAACCTATGTGGTGCCGGAAGGCTTATTGATTATCGGACAAAAGAAAGAGCAGATTTGGAAATATACTCTGGAATATGATGAGAATGCTGTTCGAAATCTTATAGAGCTTCTACCGCTTCTTTTTCTCGCAAATGCGGTCATTCTTGTTTCCGTTCCAATATGGATACAGAAGAAACGGGCAAAGCAAAAAGAGGAAGAGCGTACGGAATGGATTGCCGGGGTTTCCCATGACATTCGAACGCCCCTTGCCATTGTTCTGGGAAATGCGGAAATGATTGCAGCTACCACGGAATCGGAAGAAATCAAAGATCGCGCGCTAAGGATTGAGAAGCAGGGACTTCGTCTTCGCCGCCTTGTAGAGAACCTGAATCTTTTCAGTAAGCTTTCTTTTGGCTATGGGAACTTGGAAAAGGAAAAAATCCAGGTGAGCCGTTTTCTTCGAAAGACGATTACGGAAATGCGGAATCAAACAGAAGATGAAAGGGTGCAGTTCAACTTGGATATTGAGGAAGATTTGCAGGGGCTGGAACTGTGCTTCAATGAAAATCTAATGGAAAGAGCACTGATGAACTTATTATACAACGCAGTCCAGCATAATCCTGAAGGATGTGAGATAACAGTTAAGTTATATCAGGATGAGAAAGCCCACGTGTTTCTCCATGTGGAGGATAACGGTTGCGGCATAGAAAAAGCTGCGCTGGAAAGACTGAACCGGAAAAACTATGAGTGGGAGCCCAGCACAGGACAGCATGGATTGGGATTAAAAATTGTAAAACAGGTAATCAATCGTCACCGATGGAAGGTGCAGTTTAAGGAAGGAAGTCAAGGCGGATTTTTGTGTTGTATACAGATGGGATAAAAATGATTACCAAGGGATAAAAGTTGTAGGAAGAGCAACAAAGTATATCAGGCTGAAATAAAAATCATATTAAATTGACTCGCATTGTGCAAAGGTCTAAGATATCCCTGTATAAGTAAAAGGAAGGTGAAAGATATGATTTTAAACAACGAGAAGAAATTGAACCCTACGACAAAGTCCGCCGGTGTGGAGCAAGAGTTTCAGAAAATTGCCAGAAAAGAAGCTTCTTCGGTCTTACAGGAATTAGGCTGCACAGCAAATGGCATCAGCGATGAAGAACGGGAAGAAAGACTCGCGAAATACGGCTATAACGACCTTTCCGCCATGCAGAAGCATGGCGTATTCTATTTTTTATTTCACAGCTTTACCGATGCTTTTATTATTGTTCTGCTTGTTTTGGCTATCGTTACCTTTGTTGTGGAAAGGGATATTCTGTCCGGAGTCATTATACTGGCACTGGCCTGTATGAGTGCGGTGATTCGATTTACCCAGGACTACGGCTCCTATCTGGATATGCAGAAGCTAAAGGATATGGAGCACGATACGGTAAGAATCCGGATTCCGGGAAAGGACGGCACGGAAATCAGAGAAGTGCCGGTGGAAGAGGTGGTACCCGGGGATATACAGCTCATCGGCTCAGGAGATATCGTGTGCGGAGACCTCTATCTTCTGGAGAGCAGAGACTTGTTCCTTTCGGTTTCCGCCTTTACGGGAGAATCCATTCCGGTGGAGAAATATACCGGAGTGGATCAGAGAATTGTTAATGCAGCGGAATTAAACAACCTCTGCTTAGGCGGTTCCACGGTGAATTCCGGCACCGGAGTCGGTGTGGTGATACGAACCGGAAAGAATTCCTATCTGGGAAAGATTTCTTCCACCATCCATACACAGAAGAAAGAAACCGATTTTGATAAGAGCCTGTCGAAGATAACTAAAATCCTCATTAGCTACATGATAGTGGTGGTTCTTTTTGTATTGCTTATTAACGGCCTTGTGAAGAAAAACTGGCTGGAAGCCTTTTTATTTTCCATATCCGTTGCGGTAGGTATTACCCCGGGAATGTTACCGATGATTGTGAATGGAACCCTTGCCAAAGGGGCAAAGTTCCTGGCAAAGAAGAAGACCATTGTAAAGAACATGTCCGCCATCCAGAACTTAGGAGCTATCGATGTGCTGTGCACCGATAAGACCGGAACTCTTACCATGGACAATGTGGTTTTACAGAAATATATCAATGTAAATGGCGAAGATTCCTATGTGGTTTTGAATTATGCATGGATGAATGCCTACTATTCCACAGGGGTAAAAAACCTGATTGACCGAGCCATCCTATCCTATGGCGCGGAAAGCAATGTGCAAAAATACGCCGGGGGCTATGTGAAGTCCGATGAAATTCCCTATGATTTTGAGCGCCGGAGAATGAGTGTGGTGATTTCCAATCCGGGTGGGGAGCATCTGGGAGAGGAAACAGAAGAAATTCTTCCCAAACCCCAGGATGAGGTATTGATTACCAAAGGGGCATTGGAATCCGTACTTTCCTGTTGCAGTCGTATTCGGATAAAGAAGGAATATATGGACATTCAGGAAGAAGACTTGCAGAAGATTAATGTCCTTTCCGAGAAATTAAATCATGAGGGAATGCATGTCATCGGCGTTGCGGCAAAGAGGAAAAATGCGGGGGACACCGCTGTTTTCCATGCGGAAGACGAAACCGACATGACCTTCCTGGGTATTATTGCCTTCCTGGATCCGCCCAAGCCGGATGCCAAGGAAGCGATTCATGGACTATATGATGCGGGAGTTCACGTCAAGGTAATCTCCGGAGATGCCCCCGTTGTGGTGGAACACGTATGTAAGCTGGTGGGGATGAAGGTAGGAGAGCAAAATGCGGTAACAGGCTCCGACTTGGAAAAGATGAGCGAGGAAGAGCTGTCCCGTGTTGTGGAGAAAAATGACATTTTCGCCCGTCTCTCTCCCATGCAGAAGCAGCGTGTGGTGGATGCCCTTCGGAAAAACGGACACGTGGTGGGCTATATGGGAGACGGTGTAAATGATGCGCCCAGTCTTCATGATGCGGATGTAGGCATTTCCGTGGACAATGCCACAGACGTTGCCAAGGCCAGTGCGGACATTATCCTCTTGGAGAAGAGCTTGACCGTCATTTTAAACGGTATCTATGAAGGAAGACGAATCTACGGAAATATCCTGAAATACATGAAAATGGCATTATCCGGCAACTTCGGAAATGTGTTCTCCGTATTGATTGCCTCGATATTCTTGCCCTTTTTACCCATGTTGCCCCTGCAGATTTTGATTCAGAATCTCATCTATGACTTTACGCAGATTGCGATTCCCTGGGACAATGTGGACGAAGAATTCCTGCAAAAACCCCATAAGTGGAACAGTGCATCTCTTGTGACCTTCATGAATGTAATGGGTGGCGTGTCCTCCGTATTCGATGTGATGACTTTCCTGGTACTTTGGTTCCTTTTGGGCTATAACAGCCTTTCCATGCAGAACTACTTCCAGACAGGCTGGTTTGTAGAAGGTTTGATTTCCCAAATCCTGATTGTGCAGTTCATCCGTACCTCGAAGCGACCGATTCTGGATTCCAAGTGCGACTCCAGACTGGCGCTGGCCTCGGCACTGGGCATTTTTGCGGCCATTTCCATTCCCTATCTTTTTCATAATCTGGACAATACGGTATTTACGGAAATGCCCATGGATTACTTTTGGTATTTGCTCGTTATTCTAGCACTCTACGGACTTACGATTGAGACCGTGAAGAAGCTCTATATCAAGAAATACGGGGCTTGGCTATAAGTTGATATTTTGACGATTGTTTTGGAAACCGTATTGTTCGTGTCCTTCGTAGTGCGGCAGTTTCCGAAGGAAATCAGGAAGGAAATGATTTGAGCGTAAGAGAGATGGGCACAAGAGAAGTTATTAGGATAAGATTGAGGAGGTAACAATATGTGGCTGATTTTTGCGATTTTATCATCCATTTTCGCATCGTTAACTGCAATATTTGCAAAGATGGGCATTGAAGATGTGAATTCCAATCTTGCAACAGCCATTCGAACCGTAGTGGTTCTCCTCTTGTCTTGGATTATGGTCTTTTTTGTTCATGCGCAAAAAGGGATAGGACAAATTAGCTGGAAATCTTGGATTTTTCTTATCCTATCAGGGCTTTCTACAGGTGCGTCCTGGCTCTGCTATTATAAGGCAATGCAAATAGGAGATGTGTCTAAAGTAGCGGCAGTGGATAAGTTTAGTATTGTGATTACCATGGTTCTGGCTTTTTCACTTCTTCATGAAACGAGTAGTATAAAAACGATTTTGGCATGTATTTTAATAGCTGGAGGAACAGTTCTTATGGCACTGTAAAGGTGGTGACAGAGTGAAAGCGGAGATTCAAAAAGTGAATTCCTATAAAGAAGAGCAAGCGGTGATTCGTGCTGTCAAAGTGACGGAAAACATTCAAACTGCCGTAAATGCTCTTGAAAATAGTGGCCCTGTTATCACTGCCCGCTCTAATGGGGAAACTGTCCTCTGTCCAGTTGATAAAATTTATTATATAGAATCCGTGGATAAACGAACCTTTGTCTATACAAAGGATAATTGTTTGGAAGTACAACATAGATTATATGAACTGGAAAATACGCTAAGCCGGAATTTCTTTAGGGCTGCAAAGGCGATGATTATCAATATGAGGAAAATCAAGTCAGTGCGAGCGGAACTTAACGGAAGAATGACGGCAGAACTTTTGAATGGAGAGCGTGTGATTATTGCAAGATCCTATGTGAAAGAACTGAAAGAAAGGTTGGGATTATGATATGCAAAAACTAAAGATCATTTTTCACCAGACTTTTATGATTTCGACAGCCATTCTTTTTGGAATTGGAATGCTGATGCTTATACAGCATTTTGCCTTAGGGGTGCAGACTCTTAGTTTGCAATGGAGTGACCCTCTTTCTATTTGTTTCACAGGATTTTTATCTTCCTTACCGACATATTTTCTTTTGGATATGGATAGCTTGAAGAAAAGCGAAGTCCGGATCAGAATCGGAATCCACTTTGTCTCGGTTCTCGGAATCGTGGTTTTGTGTGCACAGATTTTTCATTGGTTCGGACAAATCATCAACTTACGTATCATTTGTCTCATGTATAGTGCTATTTATCTCTTTGTGTGGTGTGCAACGGCATGGATGGCAAAGGCCGATGAGATTAAAATCAATGAAGCCATTAAGGATCTGCAAGATGCGGAATAAAAAATAATGAAATGGATTATACAGAGAATAATTGCCTTTAGTGGTAAAAGGATAAGGAGGCTAGTATGAAAAAAGTATTATACGAGGAATTACTTCCCGAAGAATATGTACAGAAGATAAAGGAGATGCCGGTTGCTTATCTTCCGCTTGGCACACTGGAATGGCATGGTCCGCATATGCCTCTTGGAGCTGACGGGATCCAGTCAAAGGAACTGTTTGTCCGGGTAGCGGAAAAGATTGGCGGAGTGGTACTTCCGATGCTGTTCATGGGACCTGATCGTGTATTTGATGATTGGGGAACTGTATTCTATGGAATGGATATCAATACAGAGGGCGCATTAAATACCTATTATGCCCAGCAGATGAAGGGCAGTGCTTACTGGATGGAAAAGGGACTGTTTCAGAATCTGCTGCGTAGTATTTTGGCTCAGTTGTCCAGAGCAGGAGTTCGCATCGTTGTGGGACATGGACACGGTCCGTCAACAAATGCATTTCAGGAACTGAAGGAAGAGGCTGAAGAAAAGTACGGACTACGCATTATGACAGCATGGACCTATGCGGAGGATGAGAGACTGAAATATCAGAATGACCATGCCGGAGCAAATGAGACCTCTATTGTCATGGCCGTTCGACCGGAGTTGGTTGATTTTGGACAGGTAAAAGAAGATGAAAGTAATCTGATTGGTATTGCAGGACGTCATCCGGTCAGAGAATCATCGGTAGCATTCGGAAATGAAATTCTGGAATATACAATGAAAACATTGATCGCAGGAATTGAAAAGGAGTATAAGACAATAAGAGAAAGATAGATACGGATTGTTTTAAGCTGCTTTATAAAGAAATAACTCTATTGGAACAAATAGAAAATATAGATTTTCATGAAAAAAGTGCAACTTGGTAAGCTGTAAATGCAGTTTGGTAAGGTGGCACTTTTTTTAATATTTATATGGTGATAAGTTGATTTTTGTCAGAACCGAGGGCAGAACTGCAGTGCAAAATTGCAGGAAGAACTATAGAGGCACCAAGAAGGAGTGAATCGGATGAATGCAATCACAGTAAAGAACTTAAGCAAAAACTATAATCAAACGACTGCGGTGGATCATATTTCCTTTTCCGTGAAAGAGGGGGAGTTTTTTGCGTTTCTCGGGGAGAATGGTGCGGGGAAATCCACAACCATCAATATCCTCTGCACTATTTTAAAAAAGACAGAGGGGGAGGTAGAAGTCTTTTCCCACAAGCTTGGAGAAGAGGATGACAAGATTCGGGAGAAAATAGGCATTGTTTTTCAGAACTCTGTGTTGGACAGCGTATTGACAGTAAAAGAAAATCTGTTGACAAGAGCGTCCTATTACGGAGTGAATAAAGAAGAAATTTTGGAGCGCTTGCAACCTTTGATGCAGGCCTTTGAACTGGAAAGTATTTGGAACAAAAGATATGAGAAATTATCCGGAGGACAGCGAAGAAGAGTCGATATTATCAGAGCGCTTTTACATAATCCGAAGATTCTCTTTATGGATGAGCCCACAACCGGGCTGGACCCCATGTCCAGAAAAGTGGTCTGGGAGTATATCAATTATCTTCGAAAAGAAAAACAAATGACGATATTTCTTACAACACATTATATGGAAGAAGTAAGAGATGCAGATCGAGTTGTGATCCTGGATAAGGGACGAATTGTAGCAGAGGATACACCGGTGGCTTTAAAAAGGAAATACACGAATACAAAACTGATTTGGTATGCAGAGAAATGTGGTGACAATGAGCTTGTGCTGAAAGACATGGAATATTCTTATGAAGCGGATCACTACATTGTGCCATTGGAATCAAAAGAGGGGTTCCATCTCAGTGAGTTCCTCTATACAAATCGAAATGAAATCAGAGATTATGAAATTGTAAAAGGCAGTATGGATGACGTATTCCTACATTTAACAGGAAGAAAGCTGGAGGTATAAGATGAGGGGGATTTTGGGATTTATCAAGAGAAACGTATTGCTGTTTTTCAAGGATTGGCAGAGCATTCTATTCTCTCTACTGACATCCATTATTGTGCTTGTACTGTATTTATTATTCCTGAAAGGCACCTTTGTTAGTGCGATACAAAGTGCAATGGAGCAGTATCCGGGACTGACTTCTATGGTTTCACAAAAGGATATCGCTATGTTTGCAAATCTTTTTTTACTGAGTGGCATTTTAGGCTCCGCAATGATTTCAGTTCCTTTTAGTTGTATTACTGTACTCGTAAAAGATAGGGCGAATAAAGTGGATTATGATATCTTATCAACTCCTTTAAAAAGGGAACAGATTATCTTTGCTTATTTTGTATCGGCCGTGCTTACTTCAATACTTTTGAACAGTATAATTCTGGCTGTCGGCCTTATTGGAATTCGTATGCAAGGAAATATGTATTTGAATATAAGTCAAGTTATAAAAGCCTTTTCTATTGTTGCACTTGGCTCTATCTCGGCAAGCGCAATATTTATGATTGTAGTTTTATTTTTCAAAACCGTCAGTGCTTGCGAAGCTTTCTTTGGAATACTATCAGCAGCTTCAGGATTTGTGATTGGAGCGTATATTCCTATTTCTCAATTTTCAAATGAAGTACAAACCGTGTGCAACCTATTTCCTGCGAGTCAAATAACGATTATGTTGAGAAATATACTGCTTAATGGACTCTTGGAGCATATCAATACAAGCCTTCAAGGAGTGGATCAGGGAATGTTTGTTCTTAGTCTGAAAGAATATTTTACCTTTCAAGCCAAACTGTTTAAGGGGTATTTGGATATGAATAAAATGCTGGAATATATCTTAGGAGTAATACTATTCTGTATCGTAGCGCAAATTATGATTTATTCCGGAAGCTATAAGAAAAACTAAGCCGGGGAAAAGAACTTATTTTTCTATTTTAGAAAAGTGGTAAAAGTAGATAAATAGCCCTACAGGGCATCCTTAATATTCCGATTGACATTCATTATAGTAAATTTATAATAAATTTTGAATTTTTTAATTAGAATTTGTTTTTTAATGACTGATCTTGCCTTTGATAAGAGGGGAGATTTTAGGAGGAATGGAAATGATGACAACAACCATGATTATTTCTACTGTAATGACATTGCTATTGACATTGTCCTTTCCCATAATGCTTTTCATACTCAATAAGAGAGTGAATTCGGTGAAGAAGTTTAGTGCAAACAATCGAAATGGAGCAATTCTTCACCTCTATGGCAAACAGGTTAAGGTCGACGGAAGCAGTCTTGTCAATGTGCCGTTTACTACGGGAAAAGATTTGGAAATCATCGTGACGGTGACTCCCGGTCAGCATACGATTGAAGGAATCTTTGAGTCCACGGAAACGGTGGGCACTAAGACAAGGAATGTCAGAACGGAGAAGTTGAGCTTTAATCTTTCCGTAGAGGCCGGACACAGCTATTCCGCCGCATTGTATTTCTACTCTGCCGAAGAGAGAGCGGACTATTATAAGGGAAGGACAGGAAAAGCTATCTTGGAAATTCCGCTCACTATTATGGAAGACAGTGATTATATAAAGGTATATATCATTGTCTATAGGGAAGACTAAAAAAGAGCCTTTGAAAGGCCCGACTGCCCCTTATGACGGCTATGATGAACGGGACGACACGGAAGAGAAGGTAAGGCAGGCACTTGCATTTTTGCAGGTGCTTTTTTATTTTCAAAGAATTATATTTCTAAAAAATTACCGACTATCAGTCGAAAAAGCTTGACAGCCACCGCTGGCTGCTTTATCATGAAAACCGACCAGTGGTCGAAAATATCAAATAGGAGCAAAAGCTCAAATATGGAGCTCGGAGCATATAGGAAAACCGAGTCGGATATAAAAAACGGAGGCGGATATGAAAAAAGGGGAACAAAGAAAACAGGAGCTGTTAAAGCTTGCCTATCGCATGTTCATAGAAAAAGGTTATGAGAATACCAGCATTGACGAGATTGTGGCCAAGGCGGGTATTGCAAAAGGCACTTACTATTATTATTTTGCAAGCAAAGAGGAAACGCTGGAAGCAGTCATCGAAATGATGATAGAGAAGGAGAGCGCCGTAGCCAAGGAGCTTCTTCAGGCACCGCTTTCTATACCCGAAAAATTGGTTTCGGTTGTAAATGCCTTTCGTCCGGAGAAAGAGGAAGCAGTGATTACGGATGTTCTGGAAAGAAAAGAAAATATCGTTATGCACGATAAAATCTGCAAGAAGATTGTAGAAGTGGCGGTGCCGATTTTGGCAGAGATTGTTAAAGAAGGTATAGCACAGGGGATATTTTCGTGTACACATATTGAAGAGCGAGTGAAGATGCTCCTTGTTACGAGTCAGCATATGTTCGATTATGGAAATTTTGGTGAAAAAGATGTAGAGGTGTATATCGATATGCTGGAGAAGTCTCTGGGGGCAAAAACGGGAACCATGCAATTTATCAGCCAGGTCTTAGTAGAGGGGGCAAAGGAATGAGCAAGGGAATGAGCGAGATTATGAGCAAGGGGATAATCAAAGCGCAGAATAAAGCGCAGAATAAAGCGCAGAATAAAGCGCAGAACCAAGAACAGTTCATACAGGATAAAGATGAATATCGATATAGACCGTGGTTATTCTTTCTCTGTGCATATTTTTTCACATGGATCTTCTGGATACCGGCAATCTTTGTTTCCGAAGATAAGGGTGCGATATTGATGTTGCTGGGTCTCCTTGCGCCGGCAGTAGTCTCTACAGTATTTGTGCTAGCATCCGGCAGTGAGGACTTGAAGAGAGATCTTAAGGAAAAGATTATAGGCTTTTATAAAGTGAAGTGGATGAATGTGTTTTGGGCAGTGGTTCTTTATGCACTGATTATTGTGTTTTCTATACTTTTATCCCTTTTATTTGGACAATCCTTAAAGCAGTTTTCCTTTACGGAAGATTTTTCCTTTACCGGAGTGGGAATAGGTTCTGCTTTTGTGACCATTACGCTGGCTTCGATTATTGAAGAAGTAGGCTGGAAGGGATATTGCGAAGACTCCATAGGGCAATATATGGACTGGTTTATTGAATCCCTGATTTTTGGAATATTATGGTCACTTTGGCATTTTCCCCTGCTTTTTATCAAGGGGACATATCAGGCAGGGCTTATGGTTAATCCCTTGTTTGTCATTAATTTCTTCGTGGGTGCCATACTTATGGGATATATCATCACGTGGGTGTATCTGGTCAGCGACCGCTCCATTCTGGCCTGCATGGTTTTCCATTTGTTTGTAAACTTCATGCAGGAAAAAATCGCGATGACGGCGGAGACAAAGTGTGTGGAAACCATTGTGATTTTCATTGTAACGGCGATTATTGTACTGCTGAATAAGAAAATGTTTTTTGGAACGGAGCACGTTGGAAGACTCTTGAAAACACGATTTGGGGAGGGGAATTAAGATGAGTTCCGGAATGAAAAAGTTCCTCCTTCTTTGGATGGGGGAGCTCATATCGTCTATAGGTGGCGGACTCACTTCTTTTGGACTTGGGGTTTATGTCTTTCAAAAAACAGGCAGTGCGGCAGGAATGGCCTTGGTGACTTTACTTGGATTTCTGCCTACCCTTCTTTTCACTGTTCCGGCAGGAGTGTTGGCCGACCGTTACGATAGAAGAGTTCTGATGATGATTGGAGACGGTTGTTCAGGACTTGGCATCCTTTACATTTTCCTCTGCATGCTACATGGAGAAGCAAACCTCGTTCAGATAAGTATAGGCGTGTTCGTCAGTGCCATATTTTCCTCCCTTTTAGATCCTTCTTACAGAGCAACGATCACGGATTTATTATCCAAGGAGGAGTTTTCCAAAGCCTCCGGATTAGTGTCTTTGGCAGGAAGTGCCAGATATCTGTTCTCGCCCGTTATAGCAGGCCTATTGCTGGCATATCATGACATTTCCCTGTTGCTGCTCATTGATATATCTACCTTCTTTGTTACGATTACAACGACCTTTATAGTAAGGCGAGGAATAAAAGCAAAACAGCCTACAGAGAAACAGTCATTTTTGGAAAGCATGAAAGAAGGCTGGAGAGCAATCCACATAGAGAAGGGCGTTTTTGTGCTTGTCCTGTGTTCTTCTCTGATTACCCTGTTTCTTGGGACTTTACAAATTCTTGTTGAGCCGATGATTCTTTCTTTTTCAGACTCCAAGGTGCTGGGCATTGTAGAAACCCTATGTGCAAGTGGAATGCTTGTATCGGGAATACTCCTCGGAGGTTTCGGCATTAAGAAAGAATATGGAAAAGTTCTTCAAATCTCCTTTTTTATGGCGGGAATCTTTATGATCGGTATGTCAATATTTGAAAATCTGGTCAGCATCAGTATATTTGGTTTCTTTTTCTTTGCTACCTTGCCTCTTTGCAACAACTGCATGGATTATCTTTGCAGGACAAATATACCGGATGCTTTGCAGGGCAGAGCTTGGGGATTTATAGGCTTTCTCTCGCAGCTAGGCTATGTTATTGCCTATGCAGTTTCCGGCTTAGCTGCGGATGGTCTTGGGAGTCTGAGCGGAATGGGTGTCGGACGGGGAGCAGCAATGATGATTGGTATTTCGGGTGTCTTTCTTTCTCTTGTGGCAGTCACATTTCTTCGTTTTCCGGCTATCAGAGAACTGGAAAAGAGGACGGAATAGGGGAATTGTAATAGGTAATTTCCAGAAGTCTAAGGCAATCTGTGAGTTTAAGGAGGCTTAGTCAATGCATCAGAAAAAAATGAATCTATTCTTGCGCGTGCTGTTTATCATTCTCATCATAGCGATATCCGGTGCGGCGATCCTACAGATTTTCGCACCGGAATATATGGGAAGAAACTCTGCGTATGGCATTTCTACAGGATGGCAGAGAGAAATCGGCTTTTGGAATATTGCCGTTTTAGTCATATTGAATACGGCGTACAGGCACTACAATTGGACCTATCTAAAATCCATTTTGCTGGCTCTCATTCTCGGTGGAATCGGCATCGGAAGCAATCATTTTATCCATTATCTTAAGATGCATCAAATGGTAAATTTGATTGGCGCTGTGGAAAATTATCTTCTGGTTCTTGCCTGGATAATCGGATGGAAAATAGAAGAAAGGAGGCAGAATTTATGAGAATATGCGTAGTAGGCCTTGGCGTTATAGGCACAACGTACGGCTATGTGTTCCAAAAAGCCGGGCATCAAGTTGAACATTTGCTGAGAGAAGAGAAAAAATCGAAAGCGCCGACAAGTCTAAATATCAGTTTATTAGACGGACGCTATAACAAAAAAGGAGAAGAAAAAGCGGATCAATATAAGGTGAATCTTGCCGAGTCGAATGCAGAGTATGATTTTATTATTTTGAGCGTGGCAAGCGGAAAAATAAAGGATGCTATAGTGACACTTTCACAAAATCATATTACAGGAAGCCTGATTTTATTCTGTAACTTTTGGAACAGTCGGGATGAGATTGATGAAATAGTGGGTGCATATCCTTATATTATCGGCTTCCCTACTGCCGGTGGAAGCCTTGCCGGGAATGAGCTTAATTGTGTTCTCTTTGACCATATCATGCTGGAAAGGGAGGAAAAAGCAAGGATTTCCAATTACAAAGCTTTAACAGCTCTTCTCGCTTCCGCAGATTTGAAAACGGAGATTCCTCACGACATGGTGGAATGGATATGGCTTCATATGGCCATCAATGCAGGGGTCACCTCTTCTGCTGCCCGGGAAGGGAAAATTGAGCATCCGGCGCAGCTTGCTCTTAATTTGATGAAGGATGCCCATGCCCTTTCTATTACAGTAAAGGCAATAGGAGAAACGATTCAGGTGGTCAAGGCAAGAGGCGTAGACTTAAGCTTCTATAAAAATGAACTTCTCCCGTATAGGATTCCAGCTGCCTTTGCAGGAATTCTTATGAAACGAATGTTCAAAACGAATGAACTTACCCGAAGAATCATGACTTTACATAGTGATGTAGGAGATATGCTATATGGGTGCAAATGTGTTTATGAGACCGGGAAGTTAAAGCATCTCGAGCTACCGATATTTTACTCTACTATGGATAAAATCTTGGCATGATTTTTGATTGACTTTAGGGATTGGCTTTTAACATTTGTTTTTAACATTGGTGTTGGCTTCTACTATTCGGAGAATCCCTAAGCACTTATCCGCTTCAAATATTTTTTCAATGTCTCTTGAATGCTGTCCAGAGAATCCACCATTCCCCGGTCAATCCATTTAAAAAGCACATTCCAGATAGCTCCTACATTGAAGGCAATGAGGTAGTCCGGCTCCAGTTCTCCCATAAGCTTTGCAAAGGGATTGCGACTCATATCCTCTGTTTTACCGTACTCCGGAAGAAATTCATTTAGGCGAATCAGGAGGAAATACAGCATTTTGTTTTTGTGCAGTAAGGAAAGAAAGGCTTTATTTTTATCGCAGAAGGAGAAAATAACAGTGAGCGGATCAACATTTTCCTTGGAAAGTGCTTCGGTATATTCCCCGATTAATTCGTTCAGAATGGACGCCAGTACATCGTCCTTGGAACGAAAGTTCAGATAAAAGGTTTTTCTAGCAAGGCTTGTTTCCATAATAATCTGCTTTACGGAGATTTCTGCATAGGGATACTCTTGCATTAGCTTGAGTAAAGCAGTGGAAATTTCCTGCCTTGACCGTACAGCGGATGGATTTTGGCTTTTCTTCATAGCATACTCTCCTAAAATACACAGAAAGCAAAGATTATGTATCTTTTTTGAAATGATTTACTTTCCTTTGATGCTACAGTACCATGCCCTTGCAAGATACACAAGTGAGTAGTTTTGGAGGAGAAAATGCAGGTTTTAATCATCAATGGGAGTCCGAGAAAAAATGGAGTAACGGCAGCAGTGCTTCATAGGATTGAAGAAAATCTTCGGGGAGCAGGTATAGAAGTGCTATTTTACAATCTGGGGGAAATGAAAATGTCCCATTGTACCGGCTGTAACTATTGCTATAGAACAGGGTATTGCTGTATGGAGGATGATGCAGAGCTACTCTCCAAAAGAATTGAAGAGGCGGACGGAATCGTTTTGGGTTCTCCAACTTACGCAAGTAATGTATCCGGATTAATGAAAGATTTTATAGATCGAGGACATTTTGTGATTGAACAACTGCTTCATAAAAAGTACTGTATTACGGTGGCAAGCGGGGAAAATTACGGAAGTCAAGATACTTTGAAAGTTCTGAAGAACTTTGAAAGTTCTGAAGAATCTTGTGTTATTTTCCGGAGGAAGATTGAGCGGACAGCTCCGAATTAAGTCTTCCTTTAACGATATTGAAGGAATGTTGAGAAAGGGACAAGAGCAGATTGATCAAGTTTCGCAAAGCTTAATCAGGGGAATGAGGGGGAAACAAAATTATCCTTTTCAAAGCATAGTTCATTTTTTTATTTTCCATCTGGGAATCAAGCCCTTTGTAAAGAAAAAAGGCACGTTATATCAAGGGGTTAGGGAAAGATGGAGCAAGTTGGGAATTACCTGAATAAAGGAGATTTTTGTATTGGATGCAGAGAATCTATAAAAAAATATTTGACAAAAAGCAAAAATCCCTTATAATTGACATGGCGTCAGTTACAAAAGGAACTAATTGACATTTTTTAGTAACTTTACGACAAGTACATATGGAAAGGAGTCAGCAGATGTCCAAGCAAAAAATCAATCTTTTTGTAGGTTCTATTGGAGCGTTTATCGGTATTTTTGTTTTTATTGCTTACATTCCCCAGATTTTCGCAAACTTGCAGGGAGACAAAGCTCAACCTTTTCAGCCTCTATTTGCAGCAATTTCTTGCCTGATTTGGGTTATTTACGGATGGACAAAGGAACCGAAAAAGGACTGGATTCTCATTATTCCTAACTCTGCGGGAGTAATTTTAGGAGGATTAACCTTCCTTACTGCATTATAAATCCATGTAATGGCTATAAGAGCCGGCGACTTCGTTAGGAAGTTTGCCGGTTTTTTATTACTTGCCATTCCGGTGGAATTAGTTTAAATAAGGGAAGAAGCTGAATATAGAGAAGAATTCAAACTCACCTGGTGGTAGAATCAATAGAACTCAACTGCCGGTTCCTGTCATTTTCGGCGGTTTCCTGTAAGCTTATGCCGTGAAAGGAGGTGTCCGATATGGATCAAATCAAAATCGGAAAATTTATAGCATCTTGCAGAAAGGAAGAGGGCATGACGCAGGCGGAGCTTGCGGAAAAGCTTGGTATCAGTGACCGAGCGGTATCCAAATGGGAAACCGGAAAGTCTATGCCGGATTCCGGGATTATGCTGGAGCTTTGCGGATTTCTGAAAATCAACGTAAACGAACTCCTGTCGGGCGAAAGAATCATGGCAGAATTCTATAGTAAACAAGTAGAAGAGAATCTTCTCGCAATGAGACGAGAAGTGGAGGAAAGGGACAGGAGAGCCCTTAAGTTAGAATACTGGCTGGGATTCTCGGCAGTGCTCTCCGGCTCAGTCTTAATCCTTTTGGCATCCTTCCTGGTGATGCCTTTCTGGCTGAGGATGGTACTCTCCGCCTTTGCCCTCATGATGATTTTACTGGTCAGCTTTATCGCAGTTGGTATTGAGCAGAAAGCCGGGTACTATGAATGCGGGTGCTGTCATCATCGCTATGTGCCCTCCTACGGTAAGGTCATTCTATCCATGCACAAGGGTCGGGCAAGATATATGAAGTGTCCTGTTTGCGGAAAACGAAGCTGGCAGAAAAAGGTATTGGGAGAAGAATAAAATCTTGTGCATTTTATAAAAATGCCGTTTACGGCAAAAATAGGAAATGCATCTCTTGCGAATTTTCTGAATAATGAGTACACTATTTCATAAAAGTACCGTTTACGGCAAAAATATGAAATGGAGATCAAGATGGAAATCAATAGAGAAATCAATAGAGAAATCAATAGAGAAATCAATAGAGATGTGTACCTTAATCGACTTATTGTCAGGAAACACAATGGTTTCATTAAAGTGATTACCGGAATCAGACGCTGCGGGAAGTCGTATTTGTTGAATACTTTATTTTATAAGCATTTACTTTCGGAAGGCGTAGAAGAGAGTCATATCATTCGATTCGCCTTTGATACAGCAGAAGATTTATTAAAGATTGGAGAAGATCCCATCGTACTGGATAATGAAAAAGAAGAGCGCAAGGTGGATCCCTCCCGATTTATTACCTGGCTGATGCCACAGATTCGTGGTGAAGGGATGTACTACCTTTTGCTGGACGAGGTGCAGAAGCTGGGAGCCTTTGAGTCAGTGCTGAACGGATTCCTTCGGAAGCAAAATGTTGATGTTTACGTAACAGGCAGTAATTCCAAGTTTCTGTCAAAGGACATTTTAACCGAATTTGAGGGAAGAGGGGATGAAGTACATGTGCTGCCTTTATCTTTTTTCGAATACTATGCATTCAAAGAGGGAGATAAAAGCGAGGCTTATGATGACTACTCCGTTTACGGAGGTCTCCCGGCGGTTGTGCTGATGAATACGGAAGAGCAAAAGACCAATTATTTGATATCCCAAATGAAGAACGTGTATCTTCGGGATATCGTGGCTAGATATTCGGTACAGGATGAAAGCACCTTGGGAGAAGTAATTGACGTCATTGCCTCAGGCATTTCCACCCTTACCAATCCAAGGAAAATTGCCGCAACGATGAATTCTGTTTATGGGACAAACATCAGTGATGCAACAGTGGATAAATACATCATCTATGGGGAAGAAGCGTTTATGCTTACTCGGGTAAAAAGATATAATGTAAAAGGGCGAAAGTATATCGGAACCCCGTATAAAATTTATTTTGAAGACCTGGGTCTTAGAAATGCCCGACTTTCATTTCGGCAGATTGAAGAAACCCATATCATGGAGAATATCATTTATAATGAATTGCGATACAGGGGCTATCAGGTAGATGTGGGAACCGTGGAATCCAGAGAGAAGGATACCAATGGGAAAGAGATTCGGGTGCAGAGGGAAATCGATTTCATTGCTACATTAGGAAGCAAGAAGTATTATATTCAGTCTGCCTATGCCATTCCCGATAAGGAAAAGTATGAGCAGGAATGCAAATCCTTTGAACGCACCATGGATTCCTTTAAGAAAATCATTATCGTAGAAAAAAGTATGAAGCCTCGCTATGACGAAAACGGATATCTGATGATGGGAGTTAAGGAATTTTTATTGGATGGGAATAGCTTGCTGATTTAATTCATGAAGAGTATCGTGTGTAAAGCCCACGATACTTTTTTATGGTATTAAACTCGAGAAATTATGGTGGAATTCCACCGGGATTTTTCGAGTTTGCTTTTATAAGAAACGGCGTGGGAAAAGTCGGAGATACCTTATCTTATTATCTTAATTGAGCCGCTTATTGATAGGAACACAATAAAATGATAGAATAGACTCGTGAAAAAAAGGTGGAATTCCACCTTAATTTTTTGAGAGGAGTTACATATGCAGATTAGACGTGGTTTTTATCTCCATAAAATTATAGAGAAAAAGGATAACGGTAGAGTAAAGATTATCACGGGAATCCGAAGATGTGGGAAATCTTATTTGCTTTTCCATTTGTATCGGGATTATTTGCTATCAAGCGGTATCGAAGATGGACAAATCATTTCGATTGCATTGGATGAAATAGATACGCTGGAGTATAGGAATCCGTTTAAATTAAATGATTATATCAAGGAAAAAACGCAGGATGAAACGAAAAAATACTATGTGTTTATCGATGAAATCCAATTGTCGATTGCTGTGAAGAATCCCTATCTTGAAAGCGACGAAAAGACGGTGACTTTTGTGGATGTGCTTTTAGGACTTATGAAGCGGGATAATTTAGATATATACGTAACGGGCAGTAATTCAAAAATGTTGTCCAGAGATATTTTAACTCAATTTAGGGATAGAGGAGATGAAATTCATATCAATCCTTTGTCTTTTGCGGAAGTTTGTGAAGTAGTAGAAGATAAGTCATTGGCATTCCAACATTACAGTATATATGGCGGAATGCCCTATATTTATAGTTTGAAAAGTGATGGGGAGAAAAATCGTTATTTAAAAGATTTATTTCAAGAAACCTATTTAAAAGATATTCTGGAAAGAAACAAGGTACAGAATGATAAAGAGGTTATGGAAGTATTATTGGATTTTACCTCTTCGGCGATTGGCTCTCTTACCAATCCCAGTAAGCTTTCTAAAAGATTTCTCTCGGAAAAACAAATTAAGATATCCTCCGGTACCATTTCGAAATATTTGGAGTATTTTAAAGAAGCATATTTGTTATCCCATGCAAATCGATACGACGTTAAGGGGGCTAAGTATTTTACCACGCCACATAAGTATTATTTTACAGATATCGGGCTAAGAAATGCCAGATTGAATTTCAGGCAAGTAGAAGAGACCCACATCATGGAAAATATAATCTATAACGATTTAATTCGTAGAGGATATAATGTGGATATTGGGGTAGTGGAATATGATTGCAAAAAAGACGGAAAGAGGCAAAAAATTCAGCTGGAAGTGGACTTTGTAATGAATAAAGGGCATGAAAGATATTATATTCAGTCTGCACTACACATAGACAGTAAGGAGAAGCAAGAACAAGAAACCGCTTCTTTAAAAAAAATAGATGATTCCTTTAAGAAAATTGTAGTTGTAAAAGATAATATTATCCCCCGACATGATGATGCAGGTATTTTATACATTGGATTGGAGAATTTTCTTTTGGATGAAAATGCAATAAATCTTTAACTGCTGCATAGTCATATCTTCGAATTACCACAAAAGTCCCTTGGAAAAGTTGTAATAACCGAGAAAAAGTCCCTTGAAAAAGTTTATTCTTATTCGATTCCTGTTTTTAAGAGGTACTAAATATCTTTTGTAAAGAACTTCCATTGCAAACGATTCTATCATCTTGAATAGAGTAAAAATTTTGTCAGTTGATACAAAAGAAAAAGAGAGCATTGTCAATATATTTTTCCATCGTTATGATAGAAGGCGATGGAAAAAATTTCATCAATTGTGTACACAGCAAAGATAAAAACGCAACGCATACAAAGAGCTATGCCAGAGCCGGTAGGTAGCCCGGCCGTCACAGAATCTTGTGGTAAGTAACCTTCCCCTCCGGGTTGTCCATTCTTTGTTCATAAAGTAATTTTGGAGGGACAAAGATGGACAAGATGACTTGTCAAATGACAGTGCTTTTTGAAGGAACTTTTTGGGTGGGCGTTTTTGAGAAAACAGAGGGAAATCGCCTATCCGTTGCGAAGGTGACTTTCGGTGCAGAGCCCAAGGACTTGGAGGTACGTGATTTTATCTTAAAGCATTTTTATGAGCTGAAATTCAGTCCGGAAGTCAAAACGCAAGTCAAGGAAAGAAAACAGAATCCGAAAAGAGCACAAAGAGAGGCAAAAAAACAATTGCAGCGTGCTGGCATCGGGACGAAGTCGCAACAGGCGTTAAGTTTACAGCATGAAGAGAACAAACAAAAGCGTAAAGAAAAAAACAGAGAACAAAAACGCATCGAGGAAGAACGGCAATTTATGCTGAAGCAAGCGAAGAAAAAAGAAAAACATAGAGGCAGATAACGAAAATAGTGAGGAATAGCATGGCCGCTTTAAAACTAAGCCTTATACAAAAATACAAGCCGGAAAATGCATATACCTATGTGTATAGCACAGGTTTTCTTTCAGGAGGTAGCGTTTTAAAGCAAGGCGCCGATTCCATAGAAGAAGGAAATGCCTTTATGTTTCATGCCTGTCCGGAGCAAGGGGTGAGAGCACTCATTTTAACAAGGAAGGAAGAAGCGCCGGAAGCCTACTCTGTTCTTGTCTTGTCCGAAATCGGCATACAGGAAATAGAGCTTGGGGAGGACTTCCTGGACCGGGAAAATGATCCGCTGCTTTTTTCATTTGGAAACGGCTTCGGGGTAATCAAGGCAAAGAAAGAAATTGTCTATTTTACCGGAGATTTTTCTTCGCCGGAAATCATCACGATTAAGAATGGATTTTTGCCCTTTAGCAAAGTGCTGCCGGACAATGCAAGAGAGCGGTACTTTCAGACTGTTTCAGAGGGAAGACTGATTCCCGTCTGCTTTGAAAGGGAAGTGTATTACGGTCTGTCCCGCTGTTTTGCCCTTTTAGACTTTGATCCTGTAAAAAAAGAAGCCAAGTGGAAATGCTTTTCGGAAATAGAGAAAAATGCCTTAACCCACCATGATGACAGGACGAAGGATGCTCCGAAAATCGACAGTTTAAAAATGCTAAATGATGTACTTTATGCCTATACTTCGGGAGAAAGCACAGGCTCAGTGAACAAATGGGGAATGGACTATTATGCGTTGGCAAAAATTTCCCCTGAGGGCAAGGTAAAAGAAAAGCTCTTTGAGTCGGAACAGTTGAAAACGGGAGGAAAAAAGTCCGGGGTGAACGGAACTTTCACCCATTCGGATTATCTCATTCTCACACCGCTTTTTAACAATGATGATTGGAAGGGAAAGCAGAAGCTCTTTTCTCTTAGTAAGCGAGAATATACGGATGTTATTATGCCAAGAGGCATGACAAAGCATAGCTTACACAACATTTGTGGAGAGCTTTGTCTCACCGCCCTGTATGATAGAGGACTGATAGAAATCGGGCTTTGCAAGATAGAAGGGATAGAGTAGAGAGAATAAGATCCAAAAAGGAAGAGTCTTTATGTAGGATTGGTCTGAAAATGGGGGATCTAAACTCGCCCTATATTCAGACCTGTCCTGCATAGAAAAGCCTATTGATTTTTATTCCCCCTTCTCCTTCTTCCTATATGCTTCCCATGCTTTTTTGTAAAAGATCCGCATGGACTCCCGACAATCATCCGGAGAAAGAATCACTGCCTCTTTTCCGAAGCGATGGAAATATTCTTCCAACTGTGTTTTTGGCCAGTTAAAATAAAGAGTATTTTCTTCTTTTTTTAATACATCCGGCCTGTTTTTAGTAATGAAATGAAACTTTTGCAGGCCCTTTTCCGTTAAGCGGACTTCGGCTTCAATTCCTTTGGATGTGGATTGAGGACTTCTTCCGGCAATTTCCTGGAGCTCCAGTTTTCGGCTTTCATTCGGAATGAATTTATCGGAAGAGCTATATAAGGCACGAATTCTTGAAATACGGAAGGATCTGGGTATGCCGGTTTCGTTGTCTAAGCAAAGAAGATAATTACACTGCTCCTCTTTGGATGCGGCAATACAATAAGGTTGAACCGTAAAAATAACGTTTGGAGCGGAAGTGGAAGTAAAACGGATAATACTATTTTTTCGAATGGCAGTGTTTAACTCCTCAAAGATATCTTGAAAGAGAATTCTCTCACGGTCTTTTCTGGAAATAGATAGGTAGGAGCTGAAAAAGTCATTAAGATACTGGGAGAGAGAAACCCGAGAGAGCATATTATTTTCAATAGAATGCATAATGTCCAAAGAGCGTCCGCTGACCGTTAAGGTGATGGCAGCGTTTCGCTCACTCTTGAATTCCGTATTTCGCATATAGCTGTTCATGATTTTATCCGCGATGGCATCGGCGTCTTCTCGGGAAATAGAAGAAAATGCACTGAGGTCGGATAAAATAGTATCGAGGAGCCTTTCCTTTGTTTCACGATATTCATCAAAATATTGGAGCAAAAGCTCCTTTAAAAATCCATTCAGATTCACCGAGCCGTCCTTCTTACAAAAATCAAAGAGCTCCGCATCATTCAAAAGGCGTAATCGCATCTCTTCCGGGATATAAATCTTGTACTTCTCTGTCATAATTCCCACCTTCTTAAAAGAAAAATCTCCAAATTAAATCCCCCACAATGGACTTGTTTAATATCATAATAATAACGAAAATATAGTGCTTATACAATAAATTAGGGGTTGAAAAATATTTATATTCCTCAGCTTTTTATCTCCTGAAAAACGATATATCATAAAGGCACGAAAGACACATACAGCAAGCAATTATGTTTGGAATTAGATCAAATGCGGGCGGTTAGTCCGGTGTGTCTTGTATAGCTTAGGATTATTCCCTAAGCAAAGTAAAACAGTCGGAAAGATACCTACAGCAAAAAATGTCATGGCGATATTTGGCTGAGATAGCCGGCGCAAGGCTGAGGTCCCGGAGCTTCCGGGGGCGTAGGATTGTTGGAGAATTGCACTCCAGGGATTACTAAGGTCCGAGCGCTTTCGGGGGTGCAACTCCCCCTGCTGGAAGGGGCGAATACCCCTTACCTTACAAAGTATCTTGTGGCTGTTTCTTTTTAAAAGGAGGTAGGAGCAATGTTTTTAGAGGACTTAAGAGAAGAAGAGAATCTGACATATACGGAGAATGGCGCTCTTACCAACAGGAGCACAAACTCTTACTGTCTGGATCTTTTTGCCACCATTGGTGCTTTGCGAAATGCTGAGGACAGTGAAATCATTTCCCGATTTATCAAGGCCTATACGGAAGACAGGAATTTAGCTATGAAAATTCTTTTCTTCGCAAGAGACATTCGAGGTGGCCTTGGGGAGAGAAGAGTGTTTCGGTCTATATGGAAGTGGCTTTCTCTTCATGAGGCGGAGTCCGTTCGAAAGAATATCACAAATGTTCCCGAGTATGGGAGATTTGATGACCTTCTTTCCCTTCTGGACGGACCTTGCGAAAAGGATATGCTTAGCTTCATAAAAGAGCAGTTGGATAAGGATCTTGCTGCCCTGAAAATCGGAGAGAGCGTTTCTTTATTGGCCAAATGGCTTCCTTCCGTGAATACCAGCAATAAGGATACCGTTAAAAGAGCCAAGAAACTTGCAAAAGCTTTAGGCTTTAGCGATACGGAGTATCGTAAAGTCCTTGTTTCTCTGCGGGCGGAAATAAAGTTGATGGAGAATTATCTTCGGGAGAAGGATTACTCTTTTTCCTATGAGAAGCAGCCCTCTAAAGCTTTGTATAAGTACAGACTGGCTTTTCTTAGAAATGACAGGGAGAGATATTCTGCCTTTTTGGATAAGGCGGAAAGTAATCCATCTGTAATGAATACAGGAACCCTGACGCCCTATGATGTCGTAGCATCCATTTTCCGTAGAGATATGGAGAAAGAGGAAATCACGGAAGAGGAACGTCGTTCTATGGACGTCACCTGGAAGTCTCTTCCTGACTATACAGGGGCGGAAAATGCTCTTGCGGTAGTGGACGGTTCCGGTTCTATGTATTGTGGCTGGGGCTCCGGTTATATGCCGGCAGCAGTGGCACAGTCTTTAGGGATTTATTTTGCGGAGCACAACAAGGGCTGTTTTCATAAGCATTTTATTACCTTTTCCGAAAATCCGAGACTGGTGGAGGTGCAAGGCAGAGATATTGTAGATAAACTTACGTACTGCGTAAGCTTTAATGAGTGTGCCAATACGGATTTACAGAGAACTTTTGACTTAATTCTGAAAACAGCTATTCAAAACAAGGCAAAGCAGGAGGAAATTCCTGAAAAACTCTATATTATTTCGGACATGGAATTCGATTATTGTGCGAACCATGCGGAAATGACGAATTTTGAGTGCGCAAAAAAGAAGTTTGCAAAGTATGGCTACAAGCTTCCGCAAATTGTATTTTGGAATGTGAACAGCAGAAATCAGCAGCAGCCTGTTACGAAAAATGAGCAGGGAGTGGCCTTGGTTTCAGGGACTTCTCCACAGATTTTTTCCATGCTGTCCGAGGGGATTCTGGATCCTTATTCCTTTATGCTGGAAACGCTGTCTTCCGAACGCTACGAAAGGATTTGTGCGTAGAGAGGATACAAAAAGCGGAAAGTGCTGAAAAAGAACAGCATTTTCCGCTTTTTTTATTAACAATATCGCTCGTAGAGCATATAGTATATCTTTTTTAGTTAGAACATTTCCGCAAGTTCTCTAGCTGAAGCCACCATGGACTTTATCTGTCGGGCGGTTTTCTCCATATTCCATTTTTTCCATGCCTTCTTATTCTTTGGGGGAGTGAATAAGGCCAAGTCGCTTTTCACTATCAAGTAAATTCGGTCGTCGTTTAAGGAAAAGCCTAACCCGGAAGAAATTTGTCTGTCAAACCAGGAAATCATAGTCGGTGTCAGAAATTTTCGCGCAGCCTGTTCATCGGTGCAGAAGATATTGTAATGTTCATTGTGGGTAATATCTTCTACATCGATTTTCTTTTCTCCGTCACAGGCAGGAAAATGCCCTCCATTTGTTTCTTTCCCCCACACTTTCTCCGTGGGAACAATTCTTAGCTGTCCTTCAAAATGAGAATGATATTGTAAAGTATAAATTTGCCCGTAGAATTCGTATAAACCTTTCCTGTCTTTTCCCTTTTGGGGAGAGTAAGCATATAAGTCGGTGATTTTTAGCTCGGGTTGCTCCTGCAAATCCAGTAAACCGGCCGGGTAGTAATAAGAAAAAATCGGCACCGCTTTTTTAAATGCATTTAGAGGAAGATTATTGTTCCCGTCAAATTCTGCCTTGGGAAGAATGATTCTCATCATTGGAGGGAGTATTCGATTCAAATAGACTTCCCTAGTATCCGGTATTTTTATTATTTTAAAAATAATACTAAGAATTGCGGCTATGATGTATAGACCAACGATAGCCAGGAGAGAAGAACAAACTATCACCCAAAGATACTTATTAAAAAGCAGAGATATGCCCTGAAATACGGTAAAGTGATTCCCGAGATATATCAGGATAGGCGAAACCAAAATACTTAAAAACGGAAGAGCGGAGAACAAGATAAGAAAAGGTAAGACAGGGCTTTCCTCGAGGTAGAAGCTTCTCTTCATTGCTTTTCGAGCTTTTTTGAATTTTGGAGACGTCCAAAGTTCTCTAAGCTTTTGCCGTTCTTCTTCTGTTAAATCAATTTGATGCATCGTTCTTCCTTTCTTATTTTGAGACATATTTTAAAGTTTTTTAAGTATAGCACAAGGAAGAAAATTCTGCGATAGAAGAGATAGAAAGAGTTTTATTAAGGGTTTGCGGGGGACTGGAGTACTTTCCTTGACAATCGATATCCCCAATTTATAGTAGGCGGAACAAGTGAAAGGAGTAGTAACTATGGCAAATTACAACATCAATACCATCTGTGTGCAAGGAGGCTATGAGCCGAAAAAGGGAGAATCCAGAGTGGTTCCCATTGTGCAATCCACAACCTTCAAATACGAGACTTCCCAGCAAATTTGCCAAGGCAGCACATAAGCATGGCGTACCATTAATTGTGGACAATACCTTCCCCACCCCGATTTTCTGTAGACCCTTTGAATGGGGAGCGGATATTGTAACACACTCCACCACAAAATATATGAATGGATTTGCGAACTCTGTTGGCGGTGCAGTTGTGGACTCAGGAAACTTTGACTGGGCGAAGTACAGCGAGAAATTCCCGGGACTAACCACTCCTGACGAAACCTACCACGGCATTATGAAAATGCCTTAGCTCTAGCAAAGCATTTAGAAAAGCACCCGAAGGTATCCTGGGTTTCCTTCTCCGGCCTGGAAAAGGACAGCCAGCATGAATTGGCTAAAAAATATCTGCCAAAGGGCTCCTGCGGTGTTATTTCCTTCGGTGTAGTTGGCGGAAGAGACGCGGCTGTAAAGTTTATGGATTCTCTGAAGCTTGCTGCCATCGTTATCCACGTTGCAGATGCCAGAACCTGTGTGCTGCACCCTGCATCCACCACCCACAGACAGATGAAATGGGGAAAATACCTGTTTTGCCGGTTTTTTTACTAGGCCTTATTATCTATTGACGGATGATTTAACCTTATACTATACTTTATGAAAATATGCCAAATACGCGGTTTATAGAAAGCCAAATACTCGGATTAAATAAAGCCAAACACTCGGATTATGGTCGGCTAAATACTCGAACCCATAAATATTTTCTCTAATAAAAACAATTTAGTCTTTGTATATTGGAAGTTATTTGGGATTTAAATTCTATTATCAAGAGGATTTTACTAGTAGGAGGAATCATAATGATAGAATATTATCCGAGGGTTTCGGATAGACTTTTGTTAGAACACTTAGAGTCGAAAGGGGCTGTGTTAATTGAAGGGGCGAAGTGGTGTGGAAAGACAACTTCTGCAAAACATGTAGCAAAAAGTGTTATAGAAATGGATAGCCCGGATAAGACGGAACAGTATCAGCAAATGGCGAGAATAAATCCTTTGAATCTTCTTATCGGCGAAGTCCCTCATCTGATAGACGAATGGCAGATTTCCAGTAATCTTTGGAATGCAGTTCGTTATGAGGTTGATCAGAGGGGAGAATTCGGACAATTTATTTTGACCGGGTCATCGGTTCCTGCTGTATTGGATGAAAGTATGCATACAGGAACCGGGCGTATCGTACGTATGCAAATGAGACCCATGTCTTTATATGAATCCGGAGATTCCAGTGGGCAAGTATCATTAATGGATTTGTTTGATGGGAAAGATATCTCCGCTGTAAATCATGATAGTATTGAAAAAATTGCTTTTTTAATATGTCGAGGCGGCTGGCCGACAGCTTTGAATCGAAGTGAAAAAATTGCTTTAAAGCAAGCGTTTGATTATTATGATGCAGTTGTAAAAGATGATATTTCCAGAGTGGATAATTTAAAAAGAAATCAGGAAAGAACAAAACGTGTTATGAGGTCTTATGCTCGGAATGTTGCGACACAATCTTCTTTGGAAACAATTAGAGCGGATGTTATCAGTAATGATATAGAAACCTTTGATAAGGAATCACTTTATGGATATTTAAATGCATTAAAGAAAATATTCGTTATCGAAGATTCTCCGGCATGGAATCCAAATCTGCGATCTAAGGTTGCCATAAGAACAGCCGATACAAGGTATTTCGTGGATCCTTCAATAGCGACAGCCGCTCTAGGAATTGGTCCCACGGATTTAATCAATAACTTGGAACTTATGGGATTAATATTTGAAAATCTATGTATTAGAGATTTGAGGGTATATACAGATGTATTAGATGGTAATGTATATCATTATAGAGATAAGAGTGGTCTTGAATGTGATGCGGTTCTTCATTTAAGAAATGGAAGTTATGGCTTGATAGAGGTAAAATTAGGTGGAGATAAGTTGATTAATGAAGGTGCGCAAAGTCTTTTGAAATTGGCAGATAAAATCGACACCGATAAAATGAAAGAGCCGGCATTTCTGATGGTATTGTGTGGCGTGGCTCCATTTGCTTATAGACGAGAAGATGGTGTGTATGTTGTTCCGATTACTTGCTTGAAAAATTAATGGCATAAAAAGTTCGTAAGTTATGCTACGGTTTTATGGAGGGGAAGAATCTATGAAAATCATCGAAAATAATAGAATCTTTGCTTTTGACGCTAAAAATGAATGTGTCGCGGAGGTGATGGACGGAGAAACTGTCCTTTTCCGTACCCACGACTGCTTTGATAACCAGCTTAGCGAAGAGGGAACCTGCATCGGCACTTTGAACTGGGACCGTATCAATCCTGCTACCGGGCCTGTCTATGTGCAGAATGCAAAGGTAGGAGATGTCCTCAAGGTGGAAATTCTGGAAATTGCTTTGGATAAGCAGGGCGTAATGTGTGCCCTTCCGGAGAACGGAGTCCTTGGCTCTTTGGTGAAAGAGGAGTCCGTAAAACGAATCAAAGTGGAAGACGGCAAGGTTCATTTTACCGATAAGCTTGTTTTTGATGTTACGCCCATGATTGGCGTTATCGGCGTTGCCCCGGAAAATGGTTCTATCAACTGCGGTACACCGGGCTGCCATGGCGGAAATATGGACAACAAGCGCATTAAAGTTGGGGCAAGCCTTTATTTTCCTGTATTCCATGACGGAGCTATCTTCTCTTTGGGGGATGTGCACGCTGCTATGGGAGACGGAGAAGTGATGGTCAGCGGTGTGGAAATTTCCGCGGAGGTGAAGGTAAGACTGTCCGTGATTAAGGGAATCCACATTGAAACACCTATGCTGGAAAATGAGGAAATTTGTGGTGTAATCTACTCCCACGAAGAGATAGAAAAAGCGATTTTCCATGCGGTACGCATCATGAATGAGAGAGTACAGGAGAATTTGGGGCTTTCCTTCAATGAAGCCGGCATGCTTCTCAGTGCGGTGGGAGACTTACGTTTTTGTCAGGTGGTGGATCCGGAAAGAACCGTGATGATGTGCGTGCCGAAGAAGGTCATGAAGAGCTTATTTTAATTTATTCTCTCCTTCACTAGTCTCTGCAGAAGAGGAATATTTTTCTCCATAAACCAGGGATTTTTCTTAATCCATCCATAATTTAAAGGGCTGGGATGTACCAGTGGAAAATCGATAGGGGAGGAGCAGCTTTCCGAGGAGGACGCTTCGTCCTCTATAGAATAGGAGTAAAGCAGTTCCTTTAAGGGAAGCTTTGCTCCTTTTTTATCGTAGTGGGAAATGGCATACTTCCCGATTAAAATCCGAAGCTCAATCTTGGGGAGCAGCGCCACAATTTCATCGTGATATTTACGCATAAAGCTCCGGGGAGGAAGGTCTCCGCCCTTTCCTTTTCCGGGATAATAAAGGTCCATGGGAACAATGGCAATGGACGCTCCATAAAAGATTTCTTCGGGAATCCCCATCCACTCCATCAGCCTTTTTCCGGAAAGGTCATGAAAGGGAATGCCGGATTTCTCTACCTTTCTTCCCGGTGCCTGCCCGACTAAAAGAATTTTCGCCTCTTTATGAAACTGAAAAATAGGCGGAATTCCCCGTTCGGTATAGCTTTGATTTTCCGGTAAATGTTCTATTTCTGCGATGATTTGCTGTAAAGCGGAATTCTGTTTGTTCATATTTTGGTAGTCCTTTTTTAAAATATCACCTAAAATACAAGAATAACACCTTTCAGCATAGGAAGAAAGCAATAGAATTTCTTTTTTTTGTGGCGGGAAGAAAGCGATAGAATTTCTTTTATTTTCCCTAGGAAGAAAGCAATAGAATTCCATTCATTTTGCTTTTAGAAGGAAAAGGAGACGTGTGATGTCCAACGAAACGGAAGATTTTGAACAGACCTACGAAGCACTCGAAAAGGAGAACTTTCCGGATGGAAAACGAATCAGATTCATTGCGGAATTAGGGGCCTCTTCGGATATAGAGGGGCATTTCCGACTGATTTGTCGGACTTGGAAAGAGGAGAAAAATCTGCGACTGGAAAGCAGTTTTGGCCGACATGGAGAAGAGGGGCTTCGTTTTTTACTTGAAAGACTTAAGAAAGTGGAAATATCCGATGCTTTGCTTCAGCGGGAGGAAGCCTCCGAAGAGCTTAGAGAAGCTGTGTTTACGGCTTATCTTCTTGCGGAAATTCTTTCGCAGGGAAGACATAGAGAGTATTTTTCTTCTTACTGCGAAGAACTCCTTCCCTTTCTCCTTCGATTTAGCGAAACGGAAGAGGATTTCCTTCGTGAGAAATGCCTAATTGCCCTGGGCTGGGTGGCCGGGGAGCGGGAGATTCCTTTTTTGACAAGGAAAATGCTGGAAGACCGGGACGCGTTTTGCCGAGCATGGGCAGCGAGCAGCCTTATGCAAATGTCTTTCCATAGGGTAAATGGAGCAATCTTACAAGAAGAAACGAAGAAAGATTTTGCAAAAGCAATCGAAGAAGAAAAGGATTTACAGGCCTCCGGCATCATGATAGAAGCGGCACAAACTTTATTTTCTAAAAAATGGCTTAGTGCGTCTGCGTTGGAAGCGGAAGACGAAGCGCAAATTGAAAAAGCAAGACGCTCTGCGCTACGGTTTTTGCTGAAGTAAGGTGTGGAAAGTCATGGATAAAAGATATTTATTGAGCTATATCGATTTAATACTCTTTTCATACTTTCAATATGGCTTTTTCCCATTCACGCTTTATGATTAATACGTTGACATTTCCTATTTGAAAATTTAACGGGTCAAAAGTGAATCACTTTTCTTGTAGGTGAGTTATCGCTGATTTTGATGCGTTTGATATGTATATTACTAAAATTTAAAGGAGAAGAACATGACAACTAAAAAAGTAGAAAACTTAATTATCGGATTCGGTAAGGCGGGGAAGACCCTCGCGAATTATCTGGGAAACAAGGGTGAAAAGACCGTTTTGGTGGAAAAATCCCCTCTGATGTACGGCGGAACCTGCATCAATGTAGGCTGCATTCCCTCTAAGTTTCTGGCGACCGCTGCGGATAGAAGAAGCTTTAGCGGAGGAAGTGATGCGGAATACTATAAAAATACCGTTTTACAGAAGAAGGCATTGATTGCTAAGCTGAAGAAGGCAAATTACGACAAGGTGGCAAGCAATGAAAATGTTGAAGTGCTGGACGGACTGGCTTCTTTTAAAGATGAGCATACCGTGCAGGTTAGGAATGGCAGCGAGGTATCTGAAGTTTATGCGGAGCGCATCTTTGTCAATACCGGCGCAAGACCGTTTATCCCAAGTGTTCCCGGTTTGGAAGTCGGAAGACGCATTCATACCAGCGAAACGCTGATGGATCTGGAAGAATTCCCGAAGAGCCTGGCGATTCTTGGAAGCGGATTTATCGGACTGGAATTTGCGGCGAGCTATGCGAAGTTCGGTACAAAGGTCACGATTATTGACCAAGGTGATAAGATTTTACCGAGAGAAGATGAGGATGTAGCGAAGGAAGTATTTGCATCTTATCAGGGATTAGGTGTGGACTTCTTCTTTGGCGCGGCGCTTCAGCAGGTATCGCAGGATGAAAATGCAGTTCACCTTTCCTACACGGTAAATGGAGAAAAGAAAGAACTTTCCGTAGATGCCTTTCTCGTTGCGACCGGACGACAGGCGAACACGGAAGAGCTGCACTTGGAAAATGCGGGTGTGGAAGTTTCCGAAAGAGGCTTTATCAAGGTAAATGAACACCTGCAGAGCAATAAGGCGCACATTTTTGCAATGGGAGATGTTAACGGAGGTCCGCAGTTTACCTATGTTTCCTTAGATGATTTCCGAATTGTGAAGAGCTTTTTGGATAATCAGGGAAGCTACGAAAGAAAGAATCGCCAGCCGCTTGCTTTCTCCGCCTTTCTTCATCCGACATTTTCCAGAGTGGGACTCAGTGAAAAAGAAGCGAGAGAAAAAGGCTACAAAATTAAAGTGGCGACCTTACCGGTTACCGCGATTCCCAAGGCGAAAATCCTCGGAAATCAAACCGGACTGTACAAGGCAGTTGTAGATGCCGAAAACAATCAGATTTTGGGCGTGACCTTGTTCGGTGAAGAGTCCCACGAAGTGATCAATATCGTAGTTTTAGCGATGATGACGAAGCAGCCCTACACGGTGCTTGGGAACCAGATTTTCACCCACCCGACCATGGCGGAAGCGCTAAACGATTTGTTCGGGGCGGTAAAATAGTTCGACAGAACTAGTGCATGGTTTATGTTGTGAAAAATAGAAAAAAGGAAAAATTATGTCTCCAAAGCCCATGGAAAATCGCTTGAAAAAGTACCAAATCCTTAATGGCGCTCAATTAAAATATATTGCGTTTCTTTCCATGCTTCTTGACCATGTAAATAATGCTTTGCTAGTACCAATTTTAGAAGGGAAAGGCTTTTTGCTTCAGGTATCGAATCTGCTTTCGATTCTGGGGAGGATTGCCTTTCCCCTCTTTATGTTCTTTTTAGTGGAAGGATTTTTTAAGACGAGAAATCGGATAAAGTACCTTCTGACTCTTTTTCTTTTTGGCGTAATTTCCGAGGTCCCCTTTGATTTGTTTACCTCAAAAGTCTTCTTTAATCCAAATTGGAATAACATGATGTTTACTTTGGCCTTATGTCTTAGTGGTATTTGGATCATCGACAGTTTCAAAAGGAAAATTCCGAACAGAATTTTATGGTACGGATTTTCTTTGCTTCTTGTGGGGATTTTTAGTATTTTGGCAATGTTTTTGAGCCTGGACTATGATTTCCATGCAGTAATAGTGGCTTATCTTTTTTATATTTTCTATAAAAAACCCCTTTGGGGCGCAGGGCTTGGATTTCTGTCTATCATAAAGGAGATTTATTCTTTTCTGGGATTTGGATTATGCCTAACGTATAATGGGGAAAGAGGAAAACAGAGTAAGTGGCTGAATTATGCATTCTATCCGGTGCATCTTTTGATACTGGGGCTTTTACGCTTGTATTTCAATATATAGCTTTTTAATACTAGGCTTTTCAAAATAGCCTTTCAATATTTAGTAGATTAGCGTTTGCTTATTTTATTTAAAAGATAGTTTTTACTTATGCGATACTGAAATTTAGACTTTCGCTAGTTAGTTATGGAGACTTTTATAACTATTTGTGCCGCCTACTGAATGTGCTGGAATGGAGATTGCTATGAGATTGATTGTTGCATTTTTGTATTTTGTTGGAGCTATGTTATATTCTTATCTGGTAAGATTGATTCATCATTTGAAATACAAGGACAAGAAAACTGAACATGATGCAAATTTTTATACCTTGAAAAAAATAGCAAGAAAAATGCTCAAATTATTAGGCGTAAAAATAGATATTCAAGGCTGTACCATATATGATGAACCCGTGGTTTATATTGGAAATCATAGAAGTAATTTTGACAGCTTAATAATGGTTGCAATAATGGAGAAACCATTGATTTTCATTGGAAAAAGTGAGATTAAAAAATTTCCATTTATTGGTAAATGGTTTCGGGATATAGGATGCTTGTTTTTAGAACGAGATGATATCAAAAAGTCAATAGAAGTTATTAATCAAGGCATTCAAAGAATAGAAAACGGGTATTCAGTCGTTATTTTTCCGGAGGGAAGAAGAACGAAGGAAGACGGTGTGGAGGAATTTAAACCCGGTAGTTTTAAAATGGCTTTTAAGGCAAATGCGCGTATTGTTCCAGTTTCATTCTATAATTCAGAGGAGTGTTATGAGCGTTTTCATAGCTTTCGCCCGGCTAATGTGAGTATTCGTATTGGGGAAATTGTTAATCCAAAAGCACTTGAACTGAATAATACTGTACAGATGGCAAAATACGTACATACGGTGATTGCTCAGATTTATGAAGAGCAACGTATACACCAATGATGGCATTATTGGCTTTTTTTAAAAATGATTATTTGCTGTACCTGAAGGAGTAATTTTAGAACGTATGAATAGAAGATCAGATTCTTCGTTTAATTTTCTATGAAGGTGATAGCACTGCATTTTTGCAGTGCTTTTTTTATGAGAGAAATCTTGAATTTTAGCTAAAAAAGTATATATTGGTATTAGCTAATATAAAAGAGAGGTGATACTATGATAGGAAATACGGCAACCGCTACAGCAACAGAGATGCAGAACAACTTTGGCAGGTATCTTGCTATGGTTCAGGAGGGCAGTGAGATTATTGTCACAAAAAACGGTAAAGAGGTGGGCCGATTTATTCCGCGAGAAAGGGCGATATCTTATTTAACGGATTCTCTTGTAGGGATACTGATAGGTGATACGGATATAGATAAGGCGAGAGAAAAAAGTTTGAAGGAGAAGTATGAAGTTACTAATTGACGGAAATATTCTTCTGGATGTGCTTCAGAGAAGAACACCCTACTTCAAAGACTCTGTTGGAATCTGGAAGATCTGTGAGACGAAGCAGGTGGAGGGGTATGTTTCAGCTCTAACTTTTGCCAATCTGGTTTATGTGATGCGAAAAGAATTGGATGCAGAGAAAATAAACGAAGTTTTAAAGCAACTTTCGCTCATTTTTATATTTGAGAATCTTAATGTAAGCGATATGAGTTCGGCCGCAGAAATGCAATGGGATGATTTTGAAGATGCCATTCAGTCGGCTACAGCGAAGAGGATTCATGCTGATTATATTATTACAAGAAATGAGAGGGACTTTAGGGAAAGTGATGTTACAGCACTGACCGCGACAGAGTTTTTGTCAAGGTTGTGAGGGGTGTGGATTCCTTTGGGGTTCTTGACGCCCGAATAAGGTGGCAATGATTGAAAAGGACTTGGGGAATAAATCTATGGAAAGGAAATGTGAAACCGTAGTTGTTCCATGCTTACTAAAAAAAGAAGTAGCAGAACGGAGCTGATGATGAAGCATCCACTTACGGCAAAACTTGGGGAATAATAACTTCTCTTTTCCTTCGGGGAGGATCCTAAATTCCAATATTGTGTCAGTTCTTTCATCACAAAGCAGATGACAAACTGTGCTTTTCCGCAGTTTAAAAGTGCGGAAGAAATAGCATGGCTTTGGGAGTGAAAGAACAGATAGGTAAAGAAGCTTAAAAGAAGCATTCCGAGAAGAAAAAAACGGCTCCGCTTTAGTCCGTCATAGTTCGTCCTATCTTCTAATTTAACCCGGTGAATTCGATCCTGCATATTCTGCCCGATACGATAAAACCAATCCGGTACTTCTTTTTTCTGCTTAACGGCAAACTCCAAAAGAAGATAAAGATAAAAAGAGAAGCTGTAGGCAAGGCAAATGATAAAGGCAAAGAATAAATAGAACAAATAATAGCCCATATAATCTTAGCTCCCTTCTATAGTTTTTTCTGTATTGGAATCGCTCAAAGGTATGAAGGATTGTGTTCTTAACGAGTATCGCTCGCGAAGCGTGCCACATCACGCTTGGGCATTTCTCCTAGTGGAACCCATTATCTCTTTGGATTATTAGAGCGGATTCTTCGTTTGATTCCCCACGAACCAGTAATCACAGATTGTGCCTCCTGTCGCCAGCGTTTGCTCTCTATGCAATACTCCTTTGTTTCGTTCAACCGCGATGTGGTCAATGTCACAGCACAAAGGTAATAAATCAAGATAGCCATTTTCTCTTGCGAATTTTTCCAAAGGGCATCTTGTAAAGTGATAATAAAAGCCGTCCTTATGTCGCTTTTCATCAAAATGAAAATCCCAGGTTTTGTCCTGATATTCCGGATGCGCCTCCGCCCATTCTTCCGCCTTATGCATCCTTTCGGCAAATTTCTTCATGTCCGTCTCTTTATTAAAATCTATGGAGCTCATGGCTTTTCTTATGATGCGATTGTCCATAAATGCAGCGATTATTTCTCTAAAATCCTCCACCGAAAAGTTACCGGCCCTGCATACTGCCAGAAAAACATAGGCGGAGTAAATATTGTGCGCCATAGGGTTCTTCTCTCCGACATCTTCCGTGTTCTCCAGCATTTCCCGGTATAAGATACGTCCTTTTTGTAAGCTTTCCCTCGTCTTATCCTTTCCGAACTTTTTTATCATCGGTTTTTTCAAGAATAAACTGAATAAGTTAAAATAGATTCCTTTGTATTTCATTACACTCACCTCGCTAAACTTCTTCATCAATGTAGTTCAGGTTCTGCTATTTAGTACAAACCGTATGAGCTACATAACTCTAGGAATAAAACATAATGAGATAACATAATGATAGAACAAGAAATATTGCATTAGTTGCGTTTAACTAATAGTAGCTTAACACTTTCAGCCATTTTGTCTATGTTGAATTTTCGTTTCTTCATCCTGATTGTTTAAGACAGGATATTTAACTTTTATAAATTCTATGTTGCTTCTTATTTCTTAATAGACCATAGGTAATGACTTTGGTTTTGTAAACTTCGCAGATTTACCTGTATAATGGAGTTAAACAGTAATAGGGATTACCGCATATAGAGGGAGGTCATCTAATGGCTACGGTTTCATTAAAGACTGCTACTAGAGAGGATTTGCAAGCCATATGGGAAATGCAAATAAAGGCTTTCTCGGAATTATTGGATAAATATCAAGACTATGATATGAGTCCCGGTGCAGAGGGGCTGGAGAAAATCATTGCAAGGTACAAACAGCCTTGGACTGTTTACTATTTTATTGTTGTTGAAAATGAAAATGTTGGAGTCATTCGTGTGATTGACAAGAAAGATACTAGTAGAAAACGAATCTCTCCAATCTGGATTATGCCGGAGTATAGGAATAAAGGATATGCCCAAGCGGCAATTTCTGCGGTAGAGAAAATACATGGTTGCCATCACTGGTGCTTGGACACAATACTGCAAGAAGCAGGAAATCTTCATTTGTACGAAAAGATGGGCTATCATCTGACCGGAAGAATGGATAAGATTAATGATTGTATGGACATTGTCTTCTATGAAAAAGATTAAAGATAAGTTTTAAGTTCGGATTTCTCAACCGGCTTTCTATTCTGTTTGTCCCGTTTCCGGATAAAAGTCCATCTTGGAAACACACTCTGGTTTAAAAATGATGTATAAACTTTCAATAAGGTAGAGTGCGCTATGATTATTTTATTGCGTTCCATAACATAAAATACTAGGATGTTTTTTGAGAAATAAAGTAAATAGTATAGCAGTTGGGCAATGTAAGATAATAATAGGCAAAGTAAGAGATGATCAGAGCAGGTAAGTATAGGTCTAAAATTGCCGGATCGGCAGTAGAAATTATCAATACATTCGAAAGCTAGAGGTAGAGATTATGAAGCATTTTTCATGGATTCTCAGAATCTTTCATATTTTTATATTATACACTTGGATTGCTTTTATCATCCTACTTCCGGCAAACCCTGTTTTCAGTATACAGCTTTATGTCTTATTGAATATCCTATTTGCCCTTGTGTTTACCGGTTTTTTAATCACTCAGATTGTGGAGGCTTTTAAAATTTTTAAAAGAGGGGATAGTGAGCGGTGCATAAAGGCTTTCCTTTTCTTTAAATACAGTTCTCTGCCTGCCGTACTGATTTTTTTGGCAATCTTTCTTGTGGTCTTACTTGGCGGAATAGGGCTTTCCTTTGTGATGCTGGTACTACCGGCCACCCTATTCATTGCTCCCTTTTTCTTCGCCATGAGCTTAGTTGTTGCACCACTTTTCCTCGGAATATCGTTTATGGCGGGATTAGCAGGACTTTGTTATGCCATTTGTCTGATTTTACTGAGCAGAAAAGAAAAGGGCTGGACTTTGGGACAATGTATCTTGCACTTTATTTTCCAGTGCATTCCCGGCTTTGATATATTGGATGGTCTGTATATTACGGTGCGATATTGGAAGAGGGGGAAAATTTTATCTATAATCACTGCGATTTGTGCTATCTTGGGATTGAAGTTTATATTATTTATGCGTTCTTAAACAAAGACATTATGCCGTTCTCAAGCAAAGATATTATGTATTCTTAAAGAATGACAGTAAAGATAGCATTTTAGAAAGAGAGACAAGATGAGAAATTTATGTTTTTTATTGATCCCAATGGGAATTGCACTATTGATTGTCAGCATTAGAAACATTATCCGCTTTGCGAAGGCAGAGCTATTCTTCGAAATGCCCTGTTTAGAGGAAGAGGGAAGAGTTTACCTTCCTCAGGGGAAATACGGGATTTGGCTTAGCGGGAAGAAATTCACGAAATCTCCTCTTGGGAAAATCGGTTTCCAGCTGGTAGAGGAGGCGACAGGGAACAGAGTCAATCTTGCTCCCAATTTGATGCGGACCAGCGTAAGCGGGTTTAGGGAAGCAAGGGTGGAACTCTACTCCTTTTACGTGGAAGAGGGAAATTATACCTTATCTTTAGATGGAGAAGGAAGTGTCAGAGAAAGAATAGAGGCTTCCATAGGAAACCTCCTTATCAAAAAGCCTGTGGATTTCAGCAGCTTTACCGTACAGATTCGAAAGGGAAGTTCTTTTGCTATGTTTTTCTTGTCTGTTTTTGGTATTAATATTGCTATTTGGATGATTCTTGGAGGGATTATGCTTCCCTTCCTATTGGCTGAAGCAGGATATTAATGCATTTCCCTTGAGTGCGAATTCCGTAGTTGGTAAGAGAATAATCTGCATGAAATGTTATGCCGAGGGATGGCTTTTCCATAACGAATAGTCGACGGTTTGCCTGCTTAGCAGATACAATTGCTCATTTCAGACTTCGAGGTGTTTCACGGGCTTGTACGGAAATTCTACATATTGACGTAAAGAGCCAGCAGGAAGACGGAAAAAAATGCCGCTCCACGAACTGCATTGGTAGTGGAGTAGATATGATAAGCGTCTTCGGAAGAACTGAACTGCATTCTAAGAAGGAGCAAGATTGGGTGGACTATTAAAGCCACGATGATTGTAGCAAATGGCATTTTCATGCATTGATAGAGAGCGGCATAAGCGTCTCCGTTCTTATGGTATAGAAAAACAAAGGTCAAAACATTGACCAAAAGCCAAAGAAAGAGAAATAAGTTGGCATCCCGAAGAGCGGCGGAATTCGTTGCATTTTCATATTCAATATGCACTCTTCCCTGAAAAGCTTGCCCGAATTTATAAATCCACTGAGGGACTTCCCGCTTTCTTATTACGCCGATAAGGAGTCGCAAATAGATATAAAAGGTGAGAAGAAAAGAGAGGCAAACAATAAGGCCGAAAAAAAATTCAAAGTTAAACAAGTTCATTTTCATTATCCTTTACTGATAGAATCATTCCCAAATCGACTGTTGAGCGCGGATTCCGTAGTGGAATACAACGCCATTTGTATCAAAATATGCATAAAGACTATAGTTTTTCCATAATGCATAGTCTTTTGTTTGCATAGTCAAAACATAATAGCTCTCATTCTGAATTTCTTTATAGTTAGCGGGTTTTAAAGAGAAAATATCCGTGATTTTTTTGGTTTGAAAGTCGGAAAGGGAGAGTGCAGCTAAGTTCACCCGGTTAAATTGGACTTCTGCTAATTGGGCGCAATCTTCGGGGATTTCATAATAGGTAATGGTACAATTCTTTAATGCATCCTCGTTCTTCCAAGTAGGGGTCACACTCATAAAACCGTAGGATTTTCCGTCCTTTGTAATTTCCAGATATTCACCGTAATAAAAGGGGTCATTTCTTTTGTTGGTGACTTTACTTTCAGCGCTTTTCCCTGTAAAAGAAAATCCCGCATCTAAAAGTGCAGAGGCTTTTGTGCTGCCGATAGTCAATTTCGTCTCGTCAATTTGTGCGGCTAGGGGGCTTTCCGGAAACCCCATGGTAGAGACAAAGGAAGCCAAAAGGGAGCCGGAGAAGAAGGCTACCCAAGAAAGTGCATTGGTTGTGGAATACCAACGACGGGCTTCCCGTGAAGAATGAAAAGTCATTCTAAAAAACTGAAAGAGGGAATGAAGTATCATAGCTAAAAGCAGGATAAGGAATTGCAGTTTACAACATTGATAGACAGCTGCATAATAGTTTTCGCTTTTGTAATACAAAAAAGTAAAGATTAGAACATTGGAAAGAAGCCAGGAAAAAAGGAAAATGTTGGCATCTCGAAGGGCTGCGGAAGTCGTTGCATTTTCATATTCAACACGAACTCTACCCTGAAAAGCCTGCCCGAATTTATAAATCCACCTGGGGACTTCCCGGTTTTTCTTTACGCCGTATAAAAGCCGAAAATAAATATAAAAGGTAAGGAGAAAAGAAAGGCATACAATAAGAGCGAAAGATAATGCAAATCGAAAAGAATCCACTTTTCCTTTCTCCTTTCCTATAGAGTGTTTTTCTTAAGCAGTGTCGTAAGCGAAGAGGAGCCTTGGCATTTAGCATCTGTTAACGAAAACAGTATAACATTTTTATGAAGGGGACGAAAGAAAATAAACTGCGAAGCATAAAATGAAAAAATAGGAATCCCTCAACGAAAAAAGAGCGAATCAAACAGTGAAAAACCACAAAGCTCAAAATAAAAAAATACTAAGCACGCAATGAAAAACTTACTCTATTTCAGGCAAAGCATGGTAAAATAAACCGATTATTTTTGAAGCGTATAGCAGTAGCTTTTGGGAAATAGCGGATTTTTGCCATTTATAATTAAAATTCACATATTTTTTACTATAGATTATTTAATAGGAATTCGGAAATTGCCAAAAGAATTTATTTAATAGGAGTGAGAGACTTGCTGAAAATCTTTATTTTAGAGGATGAAAGAATACAACAATCCCGCATTGAAAAGGTGATTAAGGAGCTGATTAGTAGGAAGAGCTTATCTTGTAAGACACCGGAAATCTTTGGAAATGCCGGGCAGCTTCTTACTGCGATTACGGAAAGAGGTTCTCATCAGCTTTTCTTTTTGGATATTGAGATTAGAGGAGAGGAAAAGAAGGGGCTGGATATTGCGAAAGAAATTCGAAGCAGGGATCCCAATGCCACTATCGTATTTGTGACAACTCATTCGGAATTTATGCCGATTACCTTTCGCTATAAGGTTTCGGCACTGGACTTTATTGACAAAGCTTTGGATGAGGAACATTTTTCCGAGCGTGTGGAGTCGGCTATTGAGTACACGTTGGAAAAACTTGGCGCTACTGTATCGGAGGATTCTTTCAGTTTTGAAACGGCCATGGCCAGAGTGCAGGTTCCTTTTCATAAAATTTTGTATTTTGAGTCTTCGCCTACCGTCCATAAGGTGATTTTACATACCAAAGAGGAAAGAATTGAGTTCTATGCAGGGCTTTCCGACCTGGAAAAGGCGGATTCCAGACTGTACCAATGCCACCGCTCCTTTGTGGTCAATCCGGAGAACATTGTGAAGATTGATAAAGAGGGGAAAATGGCGATATTCGAGAATCAGGAGAGCTGTCTGATTTCCCGTATGAAGTATAGAGGACTTCTGGAACGGATGAAGTCGATGAAGCAGTAAAATATTTTCAGAGAGGAGAATGTATGGAATCTATGATCAATCTGACAATTGAATATGTGAAAATCGTCAATGTGATGCTATTCTATCGTCAGATTAGCGATGAAAATATGCCTCTCTGGTCTTTTCTCCTTGTTCCGGTTCTTTTTGAGTTATTGTTCTTCTTTTTTCCGCCCTTTGCTTTCTTCGGGTATTTTGTGAGCTTCGTGCTGTACAGCTTCTATCGAAATCGGGAGAAAGACGGAGGGCTGAAACTTTTTTACGGCCTTTATCCTATTGTTTTAGAAAGTCTGCTGGGAAGGCTGCTGGCCTTCTATGTTTTTCCGTTCTTTGGCATTTCCGTTTATAATGAGGCGAGTATCGGCGGATATGATCTTCTGATTGAACTTCTGGTTTTCCCCCTCTATCTTGTTATTATAAAATCCCTGAAAATCAATTTTCAGGAGCTGAAGAAAGGCTTTGCGCGTGGTTTTTTTCGCCGTTTTTTACTGCCGATCAATCTCTCGATGATGGTTTACACTGTTTTGATTACAGCCTTTTTGATGTTGCGTGACAGATTTTCTTGGGCGGACAGCCTTCGGGGACAGCTGAATAATCTCTATATCATTATCTTTTTCGTGGTGCTTTTATATATCAATGCCGTTTCCAAGGAAAGACTGGAAGCGGAAGTGCTGGAGCAAAAGGACAGTGAGCTAAAGGCGCTTTCCGAATACAGTCATCATGTGGAGGAATTATACGGAGAGATTCGCAGTTTTCGCCATGACTATATGAATATCTTAACCAGCTTGAAGCTGGGAATTGAGCGGAAAGACTTTGACAGCATTCAAAACATTTACAATACGGTTCTTAAGGACAGCGGAAAGCCCTTTTATAGCAGTAAATTTGACCTTGCAAAATTAAGTCGGATTGAAAATGATGCGGTAAAAAGTGTCTTATCCGCGAAGCTCCTGGAGGCCCAGAGTAAGGGGATAGAGACTTCTGTGGAGATAGAAGAAGAGATTTATGATTTTCAAATCGAACTGCTGGATTTTATCAAGATTCTTTCCATTCTCTGTGACAATGCCATAGAGGGATGTCTTACTGCCGAAGTTCCGAAAATCGCCATCGCCTTGATTCGTGAAGAGAGAACGCTCATTTTGGTGGTGGAAAACAGCACAAAGGCGGAAAAACTGGAGCTTTCTCCTATTTTCGAGAAGGGGTATTCCTCTAAGGGAGAAGGCAGAGGACTTGGTCTTTATAACGTGCATACGATTTTGGAAAAATACCCGAAATCCCTCATCAGTACCCGCAGCGCTAATCATCTTTTTTCTCAAACCATTCAGTTTTGTAAATAGACCTTGGAAGCCTTGTCTAAGGTCTATTTTCGTGCGCTTCTTTGTGCGATACTCCTTTCAAAAATCTTTTTTTGCTTCTATACGATGTTCTTTCAGTCTGGCTTTTTCAGAAAAATACCGTTCGCGACAAAAGAATTACCGTTCGCGACAAGCTTATTTTCTCTTCCGGCATACGTTCTATAATGAGCCTCGTAAACAAAAAAGAAAGGGAGGTTCACTTAGATGTTTAGAGTAGATGAAATCAAGAAGTCCTTTAAAAATAAAGAGGTACTAAAAGGTGTTTCCTTCTCCATAGAAGAAGGAGAAAAGGTCGCTTTACTGGGGAATAACGGAGCGGGAAAAAGCACGCTGATGAAAATCATTGCCGGTCAGTTGGAGGCAAATTCCGGTACCGTGAAAACGGCGCTGGATTATCAGACAGAAATCGGTATGATGCCCCAGGGCGATATTTTGATCGAGGATTTGACGGTTTCGGATTTAGTACAGCTAAAAAGTGCGATGAATCGAATTGCAATAGATGTGGATAAAGCCTTGGAAAAAGTTTCCTTGCAGGATTTTAAAAAGCAATATGTGGGCGGTCTTTCAGGCGGGCAAAAGAGAAGACTTTCCTTACTACTCAGCATTTTAAATTCTCCGAAGCTGATTTTTCTGGATGAGCCAACCACCGGAATGGACCTGGAATCCGTAGACCGGTTTTGGAAGCTTCTGGAGAAGGAAAAATATACTTCCGTGATTGTTACCCATGATTTTAACCAGATTGATCACTTCTTTACAAAGGTGATGATTTTAAAGAATGGACGAATTGCTGCAACGGAATCCGTAGAAGAGATTCACCGGCAGGGGAAAACGATTGAAGAGTTTTATAGAGAAAAGGTTGAAAAGGAGGCCTAAAAATGATTAGTATGATTCAATTAAAGCAGGTGTTACGAAACAGAAGATTTGTCTTGTTTACGATTCTTCTTCCGCTGGCTTGGTATATGTTTTTATACAATATTCAGGCGAATATGCTGCCGAATATTATGCTGGGGATTGCTGTATTTATCGGTATCATCGGAAACAGCCTGGCAACCTTTAGCAAAAGAATTTCCTCCGACATCGGTTTTTATTCCTTTGAATCCCGATTTTCCAACTACGGAATCAAAAACTTTCTTTTGGACCAGACCT
>NZ_JH414506.1:397311-405106 GCF_000238075.1 Oribacterium asaccharolyticum ACB7 | reverse complement strand
ACCTCGTACAAATCGTGTTAAATACCTTGATTTTTGTTGTGGTTTTGGGCGTTGCGACAGTATTTGCCAAATTCCCGATTAACGGAAAGCTGGGAATTCAGTTTTTCTTATTGACTGTCATGGGCATTTACTTCAGTATTATCGGCTTTGTGCTCGGTGTGAGATTGGATGCGAAACTCATTGATACGGTGGGATTTCCGGTCATTATTCTGGCAGCTTTGACCATTATGCCCTTCGCAAGCTTCGGAGCGGAAAGCGGGTTTATTTCCCTTGTTGCCAAAGTACAAAGGATTTTCCCGGGCTATTATTACACGAATATGATGAATGCGATTTTGTCCGGAAATGGAATTCAGCTAAAGGATATGCTGCTCTTTATAACAAGCTTTGTACTGAATATCATTCCTTTGTACTTCCTTGTTCCCAAGGTGAAATTAAGTAAGGCAAAATAAGAGATCTTATGCAAAGAAAAAAATTCTATACAAAGAAAGAGTTTCTATGCAAAGAAAAGCGGAGTCCTATGAAAAACCTTCGTTCTTATGTAGCATCTCCGTCACTTCGTTTGCGAAATATACGGCATATTTCAGCTTTATTGCCGCGTCTTCTATTCGCCATGCCTGAAGACTTTTCTTGTCTTTTGGCACGGCGAAGGAATAGCGATCGTTATAATTTGCAAAATAAATCCGAGCTTCGTTACTATAGAAGGAAAACTTGCAGTCCGAAGTCATGCTGTTAAACCATTCGATGACAGAGGGAGTTAAGAATTTTCTTGTAGATTGTTCATCCGTACAGTAAATGTTGTAGTGTTCGTTATGCTGTATGTCTTCTACATCGATTTTCTTCCCGTCTTGCATGGTGCTGGGATACCCCCCTTGGGTTTCAAAGAAAAGGAAATGCTCTGTCGGAACAATTCGCAGTTCTCCTTTTAAAGAGAATGTGTTCTTTATGGAGTAGACCTGTCCGAGAAAGTCGGTTACATCATCGTAACCGTCTTTTCCTTTTATGACACTATAGGCATATAAATCCACTGCTTGGAGATCCCTTTCGTCATTGAGCTTGAGTATTCCGGATTGGATATAGTATTCTGAAATGGGAACCACTTCTTTTACATTGTTCGGGGACATGTCATGTTCCGTATCGATTTCTGAAGAAGGATAAAGGACTTGCAGTATCGTTGCAAGGATGTCTCGTTCATAAAGTTTGCGGAGCTTAGCTCTTTGCTTTGCTTCCCAACCGGGACCAATCAAGCTATAAAGTAGGACACTGAGAATCTGAAGCACCACAAGAAAGATGCCTAGTCTGGCAAGGAGCGTCATAACTGAATCTATAAATTCACTGCGGGGAAGAGTACCTTCATCGGTAAGGAGCATTAAACCGCCACCGAAAAGAAAGCAAAAAAACAAAAGAAGCATATTCCGAGCAAAATAATGTTGTACTCTTTCTTTCCAAGTGAGGATATTTCGTATGGCTTTCCAGCTATGTTGAAACCGCGCAGTATTATGAAGGTCGTTTATTTTCTTTAGTTCTTCTTGGCTCAAATCCATTTTCGCTATCCCTTCTTCCACTCATTTCTATAAAATAGTAAAAAATTGATTTTATTATAACTTTTTAAGTATAACACAGGAGAGTTCTATTCGTGATACAATAAAATATCTTTTTATGGAATTTTGATTCGATTACGTTGGAAAGAAGAGGAGAAATTATGGAATTTTTCATTGCGGAAGAAGGAGTTCCGATAAACCTTGGCCCTGACGGGGGAAGTATCGCCTATTTTGGCAGTGAAATAGACTTTCAATATGAAACGGAAGCACCTCACGGAGACGGGATTTTTTCCGCAAAGCTTCCGCTACTGGAAAGGTCGCTTCCCTTTTGGCTTTATGGGCGGAATCTCCTGTTTTTAGATGCCTATTATTTATTGGCGGAGACTGTGGAGAAAGGCAGTTGGAGCCCTATTTGCAGTATACTGATTAATATTCATTACGGACAATATGCGTCTTTGGGGCAGTGGTATAACAGCGTGATTATCGAGGAAAAAGGAATTCGCTTACGCAATGAGTTTGACGGTAGCAGCTTTTTTCTTGAAAATCCGAAAGAATTGCAGTGGAAAGACATCTAAGAGAAGTTACTTACATGGATTTTGACCCGGATAAGGAGGGAAAAGAGGGACAGATTCTTTGCTATATCCATGATCCGGATGAGGTGATTTATGCAGCAGCAGGACTTTCGGAGTTCGTGGATGAGATTTTACAGACTCTAGACTGAGAGGAATCCGGATTTTGATATTACAGGGAAGCAGTAATGATAACGGGAATATTGTCCGAGGAAGGGATGCTTATGGAAGCAATAAAACTGCCTAAGAAGTACCGAGACATTTGCGAGGAAATCAAAAATGGCTCCTATGAAAGTTTGTCGAAGCTGGAAGCTTTTGAAAAGAAGTTTCCCCATCAAAATCTTGCGGTAAGGGCAGGGGTGGAGTTTTTTGACCAAAAGTATGAAGAAGCGGTAAGCCATACCCTTCTTCTAATGCCCTTTTGGGATGAGTGGTATTATTCCAATGTAGCTAACGAATATATGATGGCCATGTGCTTTGCGGCAAAGAAAATCGGACGGGAAGCAGAAGCTAGTCAGGCTCTTCAGGAAGAACAAAGTCGTTTAATGGAAGCAGAGGAAGAGAAATGCCTTAAAGGCTCTTGCCAACGCTATAATTATTGCTCGATTCTCCTGAACTATATGCAGCAGGATATTTTACCGGAATCAAGAAGCAAGAATTATCAGCCACCAAAAGCACCAAAAACAGCTTCGGAATTGATAGCAGAGGGCAAGCTGAATTCCGAAAAAGACTTTGATAAGATGAAGCTTTTGAATTTACTTTTTATGAAGGGCAGTCCGGAGGATACAGTGGACTATTATGAAAGAATCAAGGACTTAAATCTTGGGGAACTGTATTATGAGAAAGCCTGTATTTGCTATCGGTATCTCGGACAAAAAGAAAAGGTATTGGAAGTCATAGAGCGCTGGGCAAAAAGTAAGCTTTGGGATGTAGCCAGCCCTACGCAGGTTCGCCCCATGAGCTTCTTTATGTATCCCTTTATGCATGAATATTTGGAGAATGAAGAGAGTTTAAAAAGAATTAGAGAAGCGATATTCGGATAAACACGAGGGAGGAAAAGGATGAAGGAAAACACCGTTAGAGTAATCAAAATCGGTAAGGAAGCCCTATATGAATTTTTCTATGAAAATATCATCTCGCAGGAAGAAAGTCTCCTGCAAGTATCCGCTACAGAAGTGATGAATCACTTTGCCATGGATTGGGAAAGGGGAGAGTTTATTTTCATGGCACATCAGGCGGAAGATGCGGATGGAGAATTGATTCCTTTGCCGAAAGAAATCCAGCCGGAAACATTGTTGAAAGCCCTGCCTGAAACAACCGAATCTCTACTGAAACGAGGAAAGGTCTATCGGGACTATAGCTTTGAGGAATTAAAAGAGCTTTGCGGAGAAAACGAAGATAACGACGGAAATATTCATAGATGTAAAAATCCTTCCGGGACTTAAAAAAGAAGTGTTTTTTAACAGCCTTCAGTTATAATGGAAAACAGCAGAATCAAGATAGTATCAAAGAAGCTAAGTAACAGAATCAAAGATGGTATTAAAGAAGTGAAACCAATAAAATCAGAAAAGGATCAAAAAGAACAAAACCATAGAATCAAAGGAGGTTTCAGACAATGAAGTTTTTAGAGGAAGCACGGGCGTATCAGGACAATATGATTGCTGACTTGCGAGAGCTGGTAAAGATTGAATCCGTGCGGGATGACGCTGCGGCAACGAAGGAGGCTCCATTCGGCCCAAACATTGCAAAGTGCTTGGATAAGGCCTTGGAGATTGGTAAGCGAGACGGCTTTCAGGTGGAAAATGTCGATGGCTATGCCGGTGTAATTCAGTACGGGAATTTAGAGGAGTCGGTAGGCATACTGGGACACCTGGATATTGTTCCTATCGGAGACGGCTGGCACTTTGATCCCTTGGCAGGAGAAATTAAGGACGGCTATATCATGGGAAGAGGGACCTGTGATGACAAGGGCCCTGCCATTGCAGCATATTACGCTATGAAGATTTTAAAGGATAAGGGCTATAAGCTAAAGCACAATATCCAGATGATTTTAGGTACCGATGAGGAAAATACCTCTGCCGGCATCCTTTACTATAAGAAGGTGCGTAAGAATCCTATTATGGGAATCGTACCGGATGCGGAGTTCCCCTGTATCTACGCGGAAAAGGGAATTCTGGACTTTAGCGCTGAAGGGGAAATTGATTCCTGTATAAAGTCTATGCAGTCCGGCACAGCTTTTAATGTGGTAATCGGTAAGGCGGATGTAATTGTGGATAAGCCGCTCGAAAAAGAGTATTTTGAGAAGTTCCTGCTTGCGAATGGACTAAGCGGAGAATGCTATCAGGATGGGGAAGGCGCGCATTATCATATTGATGGAAAGCCCTTCCATGCTTCTCGCCCTTACATGGGCGTGAATGCGGCGGTGAAGATGTTTGAATTTGTCGGAAGCTGCTATAACGATGCCTTTAGCTTAAATGCAGTGAAGCTGTTCAAGGATCCATACGGTGTCGGCCTGAAGGTGGATTATGACGGTGCCTACATGGGCCCCTTGACCTTTAACTTGGGTAAGGCAAATATTGAAAATGGCCGGGTTTACTTTGCCTTGGACTACCGTTATCCGAATGAATGTGAAGGCAGTGATTTGCTAAAAAGAAGCGCGGACATCATTCAGGAAGTCTTACATATCGATACGACCTTAGTAGACGATTCCAAGTGGCTTCTGAACAATCCGGACAGTGAACTCATTAAAACTTGTCTGAAGCACTACCGTGCCTTTAGCGGAGATACCTATACACCGCCTCTTCGTATCGGCGGAGGTACCTATGCGCGCAGCTTTGAGAATTTTGCCGCCTTCGGTCCGATTTTCCCGACAAGAGAATATGCATCATGGGTTGGTGCGGAGCACGAGGCGGACGAGGGCTTTGAAATAGAGACGATGCTTCTGGCCTGTGCGATTTATACCAACGTACTCTATGATTTAGCATGTGAAAAATAAGAGCATTTGAAAAAAAGGGGACAGATTGTACCGACCCCCAAAAGTTAGACCAATAATCTAACGATTGGGAGGTCGGTATTTTTATGGCTAAAATTTTCTCCTTGGATTTTTCGGGAACCATCCTTTTTCCACTCTCTTTTCCTGCTCATATAATTCATGAATACTCCAAAAGCAGGAGATGCCAAAGATGGCCAAACTTCCGGAGAGGAAAAGAGAAGGGAGAAAAAGACTGGCTATACAGGCGGATAGACCTATTAAGAAAAAAAGCCAGGCTATTTTTTTACTAAAGTAATACTCCGCATACACCACTATGGGATGAAATATCCCTATGCAGAGAAAGCAAACCAAGCCTAAGAGTAAACCTTGAAAGCTCATAGTTTAAAATACTCCCTAAGCTCTCGAAGCAGGGTATCCAAATCCACCTCTGCCCGTTCACTCATAATCTTTACCGTGGCTTTCGGCATCATAATACGAGCAAGAGGAGTGTTTAAGGCCTTAAAGCGGTCACTTAATCGGAAAAGGAGAGTCTTTACATTGGGATCCGCTTCCAAAATATCCTTTAATAAGGTATCTTCGGTGATTTCCGTCAGCTTGCCGGCTGTCAAAGACCCTGTGCTTTCTCTATTTCCTTCGTTTCCCAAAGACCCTGCGCTTTCTTTATTGCCTACATCTTCAGAAGTCTCTGAGCCATCCCTCTTGTCTTCGTCTTCAGAAGTCTCCTTGCTTTCTCCCTTTTCCTGCTGCTCCCATGTCAAAAGAGTTTGAGAGCCCTGTAAGGAACGGATATGGGTGCAATCCTGCATCATTTCCAGCACACCACGAAACTTTCCGTTTTCATCCCGAACCGCATAGTAGATGATGTAAATAAAGAGGTCCGGCTTGTTAATCCAAAACTCCGCCTTATCCTGTTCTCCGGAACGGAACTTCTTAATGATTTCCTCAACGATATGTACCGAAGCCTTTGGATGACAGTTTTTCACATCTCTTCCGATGACATTTTTACTTCTGGGGAAAACTCTGTGCTTGGTGTCGGTGTAGAAGCAAACCAGTTCATTTTCATCTACATAGGAAAGATCCACAGGCATATGCTGATAAATCAGATTAATCTGCTCCAAGGTAAGTTGACCGGTGCTAACATTCAGTTTCTCTTCCTTATTATTAAAGCCATACTTTCCTAATAGACCGGCAAGCTCTTCTGCAAAGCCGGGAGCAGAGGAAAGACCGGAGAGGGGAGCACCGGCTGTAGAAGCTGAGGCAGAAGAGGAAGCCGAAGCTGAATTGCCGGACTTATCTGCCTGCACGCTAATATAGGCAAAACCGATTTCCTGGTCTCCCTCGGCCATATAACGGAACTCTTCTTCGTTGATCATTTCCAAGGAGGTAGGGTAGAGGATATTTTCTTCTTTGTCCATCAAATCCCGCACATCCGCCACAAGCTCAGCCTGCTTTCCGATAAATTCCTCTTCCTTATCCTCTAAGAGAAGATTGTAGCACTCTGCAATCTCATCCCGGATAAAGTCATCCAAAGTCCACATGGTGGTGGTAGGACGGGTAAAGCCTTTCTTCTCCAAAACCGGGTATAATTGGTTTTGCTTTCTGGACAAATGAATCTTGAATTTCAACAATTCTTCATAAAGTTCCAGCCATTGGTTTTTAATAAGGGGATACTGCACCAAATCCTCCACGGAAAGGAGCAATTCCTTCATTTTGGCATTTTCCCTACGATAGCAGGAGATGGGATGATTTTCCGGAAGCTCTTGATCCTTTGTGACCAAAACATCCTGGAAGACCTCCAGCATCGCTTGAATGTCTTCTTTAATGCACTCGTCTTCGGTTTCCTCCACCATTTCCTGCTCGATAATAGCAATTTCATAGGGAGCCAGGTGTTGTACTCTATCTTTAAGGGATTTTCTGGCTTCTTCCAAAGATATCTTTCCCTCATCATAGGCGGATTTAATTTCATGGACAATTTCTAATTTCTTAGCATCAATATTTTGAAAATTCTCTCTCATAGCTGACTCCTTCAGGGAATATACCTATCTGCTGATCCGATAAGATCAGAAAGGAAAAAATAATATCGCATAGTTAGTTAGAAGATTCTAACTTATAACATCATAGCAAAAAAGAAGAAAGAAAAATAATAAAAATTCCATATCAAATTCTAAAGAGATTTTCATAGATTTTCTCTAAAGCCATAGCTATAGCTTATGGAAAAATATCTTCACAGAACTTAGCTGAAAGAGAGAATAAAAAATATTAATGTATTACATTAGGAAAATATTTTCTTGACTAAGTTTTCTGTTAAAAATCGAATTCTAGGACCTTAGCGGAGCAATAGCAGGGAAAAGCAAAATATTTTTCTACGCAATATAGGTCTGAACCTGGGGCACGATCTCGCTAGCTTCGCCTGACTAAGCAGTGGTTTTGTTAACCACTGCTCACTTTGCTTCGCAAAGCAAGTCCCTGCGGGCCTTGGTCTCGTACAGGACAACTTTTCTGATGAAAAGTTTGTCCTTTTCACTTCGTTGACTGAGCGTGGACTTGTAGTCCACTGCTCACTTTGCTTCGCAAAGCAAGTCCCTGCGGGCCTTGGTCTCGTACAGGACAACTTTTCTGATGAAAAGTTTGTCCTTTTCACTTCGTTGACTGAGCGTGGACTTGTAGTCCACTGCTCACTTTGCTTCGCAAAGCAA
>NZ_JH414506.1:147140-397172 GCF_000238075.1 Oribacterium asaccharolyticum ACB7 | reverse complement strand
GAAAAGTTTGTCCTTTCACTTCGTTGACTGAGCGTGGACTTGTAGTCCACTGCTCACTTTGCTTCGCAAAGCAAGTCCCTGCGGGCCTTGGTCTCGTACAGGACAACTTTTCTGATGAAAAGTTTGTCCTTTTCACTTCGTTGACTGAGCGTGGACTTGTAGTCCACTGCTCACTTTGCTTCGCAAAGCAAGTCCCTGCGGGCCTTGGTCTCGTACAGGACAACTTTTCTGATGAAAAGTTTGTCCTTTTCACTTCGTTGACTGAGCGTGGACTTGTAGTCCACTGCTCACTTTGCTTCGCAAAGCAAGTCCCTGCGGGCCTTGGTCTTGTACAGGACAACTTTTCTGATGAAAAGTTTGTCCTTACGTAACGGATACTAAGCGAAAAACTGCGTTTCTCTTATTTTTCGCAAGTATCGGGCTCAGACTACCCCTCATTCAGACCTATATTGCAAAGAATCCCTTTATTATTTTAATTATTCACAGCTCCTTTTTTTTGCAGCTAACTATCCTCTTCTTCCCAGAATAGTTCATCCAATGTTTTCCCTAGTACATGACAAATGGCGAGGCAGAGGCGGATGGTAGGGTTATAGTCCCCTTTTTCTATGGCATTGATGGTTTGCCTGCTGACGCCTACCAGATCCGCAAGCTCCTGTTGAGACAGATCTTTTCCCGCTCTAGCGGATTTTAAACGAAGATTCTTCATTTTTCACCTCACTCTTCATCATTCTTCATTCGATCCTTCAGTACCATGAGAATTAGGGCAATAGCAAAAAAGATACTGAGAAGGAGAGGAAGCATAAAGCGGCTGCTGAGCCTTCCGGCAATCCATATTTTATCGGGAGAGATATTCTCTACGGTGTTAAAGACGTTCAGTACACTGAACAGAGCCCATACGGTAACAGCAATCCTTTTATTTTTTTATTGCTAAGCCCCCAGAAGGCATCGTGGAAAAGGCAGTATCCCATGAGGATCAGTCCCGAGAAAAGAAGAATGGCAAGGGGAATAATCCCGGCTTCCAAATATTTCTCAATCGGCTCGGCAAAAGCAGCGTACAGCATGAGGAGTCCCATGGTGGTGAAAAAAGCGTATTGATAGGCCTTCCCGCGGACGATTACCTGCCTTTCATCATAGCAATCCTGTTGTTTCTTACTCAATCTGTTTCGAAAGAGAACTAAGAGGGAACTGGCAAAAAAACCTACAGCGATTCCTAAGTTAAAATAATTCATCGAAAACTCCTTTCATTTCTTTACTTTCTTACTCTTTGACGAAAGCAATATATATTATAAAATGTCGTAAATACTTTACATGAATAATATACACCTTGTTTTTGATATGTCAAGTATATTTTACAAAAAGACATCTGAAGAATTTTACAAAATGACATCCAAAGAATGCTCCGGTGGAAATTAAAGAATCCAATAGAATCCAGCCTGTTCCGTCAGCCATTTTTTTGATAAAATCTATCCGAAGTGATTTTCCTGTTGTAAATGCTGTATGGAGGAAAAGAAATGGACTATAGAACAGAACACGATTCCATGGGGGAAGTGCAGGTTCCGGTGGAGAAATACTGGGGGGCACAAACCCAGAGAAGCTTTGAGAATTTTAAAATAGGAACGGAGAAGATGCCCACTGAGATTGTTCGTGCCTTTGCCATTTTAAAAAAGGCGGCGGCAATCGCCAATAATCGCCTTGGCAAACTGGATGAAAGACGCAAAACTTTGATTTCCGGCGTATGTGATGAGATTTTGGAGGGGAAACTCAACGAGCATTTTCCTCTTGTGGTATGGCAGACCGGAAGCGGAACCCAGTCCAACATGAATGTAAACGAAGTCATTGCCAATCGGGGAAATGAAATGGCAGGAGAAAAACTTTTGCATCCGAATGACCATGCCAATATGTCCCAAAGCTCCAATGATACCTTCCCAACAGCCATGCATATTGCAGCAGCCTTGGAAATCGAGGAGAGGCTTTTTCCAAGTTTGGATACCCTCATTCAGTCCTTTGAAAGACTTATGCAGGAAAATGAAGGCATTGTGAAAACAGGTCGGACTCACTTACAGGATGCCACCCCGATTAGCTTTTCTCAGGAAATCAGCGGTTGGAAAGTGATGCTCGAAAAATCGAAGGAGATGCTGCAATTAAGTCTTCCCGGACTCCGGGAGCTGGCTCTTGGGGGAACTGCGGTGGGAACGGGACTCAATGCCCCTAAAGGCTTCGACTTGGAAGTGGCAAAAGCGGTTTCTGAACTTACAAATAAAGATTTTAAAACTGCAGCCAATAAATTTCATTCTCTTACGGCGAAGGATGAGCTTGTTTTTGCCCACGGTGCATTGAAAGCCCTGGCTGCGAATCTTATGAAAATAGCCAATGATATCAGATGGCTGGGTAGCGGTCCAAGATGCGGCCTTGGGGAAATTTTCCTTCCGGAAAATGAGCCGGGAAGCTCTATTATGCCGGGAAAGGTCAATCCCACCCAATGCGAAGCGCTTACCATGGTTTCCGTTCAAGTCATGGCTAATGATGTGGCGGTGGGCATGGCGGCTTCTCAAGGGAATTTTGAGCTAAATGTATATATGCCGGTGTGTATCTACAACTTTTTGCAGTCCGTTCGCCTACTTTCCGATGCTATGCTGTCCTTTAATCAGAACTGTGTTGTAGGCATCAAGGCGAACAAAGAGAAAATGCGGGAAAACCTTCACCGTTCTCTGATGCTTGTAACCTGTTTGAATCCCTACATTGGCTATGAAAATGCGGCGAAGACAGCGAAAAAGGCCTTTCAGGAAAACATCTCTTTAAAAGAGGCCTGCCTACAGCTTGGTTTCTTGACGGAAGAGAAGTTTGATGAAGTGTTTAAGCCGGAAGAAATGATATAGGAAGAAGAATGATATAAGAAACAATGAGTTAAGAAAGGCACATTATAAGGAGCGACTAATACCGGAAAGAAGTATTCAAAGGCAGAGGTAATAAAAAGTCAGAAATAGTAAAAAGGCAGAAATTACATAGAATAGAATTGATATAAAGTATGGAGGAAGAAAAAATGGACTACGCGAAGGAATCATTGAAACTGCATTATGAATTAAAGGGAAAGCTGGAAATTACACCGAGAGCCAAGGTGGATAGCAAAGAGGCTTTAAGCCTTGCTTATACCCCGGGAGTTGCAGAACCCTGCCTGGTGATACAGAAGGATGTGGAGAAAAGCTATGAGCTGACCAGACGCTGGAATACGGTTGCCGTGGTAACAGACGGAACTGCGGTTCTAGGCTTGGGAGACATTGGGCCGGAGGCAGGCATGCCGGTTATGGAAGGAAAATGTGTGCTGTTTAAGGCATTTGGAGATGTGGATGCCATTCCGCTCTGTGTAAGAACGAAGGATGTGGAAGAAATCGTGAAAACGGTGAGCCTCCTTGCCGGAAGCTTCGGTGGAGTGAATCTGGAAGACATTTCCGCACCTCGTTGTTTTGAAATTGAAAAGAGATTAAAGGAAGTTTGCGATATTCCGATTTTCCATGACGACCAGCATGGTACTGCAGTAGTAACTTTGGCAGGCCTGATCAATGCCTTAAAGCTTACCGGGAAAAAAATCGAAGAAGTAAAGATTGTGACCTCCGGAGCAGGAGCGGCAGGTATCGCCATTATCAAACTGCTCTTAAGCATGGGAGCAAAACATGTGATTATGACGGATAGAGAGGGCGCTATTTATAAGGGAAGAGAGAACTTAAATCCCATTAAGATGGAAATGGCAGAGATTACCAATCTCTCCATGGAAAAGGGAAGTCTTTTAGATGTTATCAAGAATGCGGATGTCTTTATCGGTGTTTCCGCACCGGGAACCCTGAATAAGGATATGGTGAAAAGTATGGCGGAGAAGCCTATTATCTTTGCCTGTGCAAATCCTATTCCGGAAATTTTCCCGGAGGATGCGAAGGAGGCCGGTGCTGCAGTAGTATCTACAGGACGGTCGGATTTTCCGAACCAGATTAATAACGTACTATGCTTCCCGGGTATCTTTAGAGGAGCCCTTGATGTGCGGGCAAAGGACATCAATGATGAAATGAAGGTTGCCGCAGCCTATGCCATAGCGGAACTGGTGAGTGATCAGGAATTAAATGCGGAGTACATTTTACCCGCAGCCTTTGATGAAAGAGTGAAGGATGCGGTGGCTAAAGCCGTTGCGGAAGCGGCAAAGAAAAGCGGTGTTGCCAGAGTGTAATTCCGGATAGAAAGGAAAAATATGACTACAGAAGAAAAATTAAAGAAATATCAGGATTGGCTGTTCAAATGCTCTGCCTATCAAATGGCCTTAAGCATCATTGGTATTGATAAGCAGACGGTGGCGCCGGAGGCAGGGGCAAGCTATCGGGACGAGCGTTCCGCCTTTTTGGCAGGAGAGCTTTTCAGCTTGGAAACCGATCCGGAAATCGTGGCTTTGCTGAAGGATTTGCAGGAAGATTCTGAGGTGGACGCGGAAAATAAGCGGGCCATTCAGCTTTACTATAAGAAGGCGCAAGATACCCTTTGCATTCCCAAGGAAGAGTTTGTAGCTTTTAAAAAGCTTTGTGACGAGTCCTTTGATGCCTGGATTTTAGCGAAGTCCAAGGCGGATTATTCTCTCTTTGCCCCTTATCTGAAAAAGGTAATTGAGAGCCAGAAGAAGCTTTACGGCTATCGAAAGAGTGAAAAGAGTATTTATAACCAGATGCTGGATGACTTTGAGCCGGGGATGGATGAGGAAAAATATGATGCCTTTTTTGCCGCTTTAAAGGAAAGACTGGTACCCCTCATTCAGAAGGTCACAAAGGCTAAACAGCTTCGGGAGGATTTTCTTACGCAGAGCTTCCCTGTGGAAGAGCAGAAGAAGTTTATGGAAGGCCTTTTAGAGTACCTGCATTTTGATTCTTCCTGGGGCTATCAAAATGAATCCGAGCATCCCTTCACTTCCTGGACCTGTGAAAATGACTGCCGTACCACTACGAAATATCTCGAAAACAATGTGATTTCTGCCATTTTGTCTACAGTGCATGAGGTAGGGCATGCCTACTATGAGCACAATATCAACCCGAAGTATGACGGAATGATTTTATCCGAGGGAGTGTCTTCCGGTATGCATGAGTCCCAGTCCCGCCTTTGCGAAAATTATCTGGGAAGAACTTTGGACTTTTGGAAATATCATTATCCTAAGCTGCAAAAGCATTTTCCAAAGCAACTGGGAGAGGTTTCTTTAGAGGAATTTTATCAGGCAATCAATGTGTCCAAGCCTTCCTTTATTCGCACGGAAGCGGATGAATTGACCTATCCGTTGCACGTTCTCATTCGCTATGAAATCGAGAAGGGCTTATTTAACGGAAGTATTTCTACAGAGGGATTGGATAAGACTTGGAATGCAAAGTACAAGGAGTATTTGGGCGTGGATGTGCCCAATGATAAAGTAGGCATCTTACAGGATGTGCACTGGTCGGACGGAAGCTTCGGATACTTCCCCACCTATGCTCTGGGAACTGCCTTTGCTGCCCAGTTTATGCAGACTATGCGGAAGGATTTCAATGTAGAGAAGCTTTTGGAAGAAAACCGTTTTGATGAAATCATGAACTGGCTGAAGGAGCACATCCATACCTACGGTTTCCGCTATGAGGCACCGGAGCTGATGAAAATGGTGACGGGGGAAGAGTTCAATGTAAACTATTTCTTGGATTACATTGAGGAGAAGTACACGAAGCTGTATCAGCTGTAGGGGAGGAAGTTTAAAGTTCGGTGTTTTCTAAGATGATGTTCAACATCTGACGAGGGGTAACTACATAAACCTTTTCAGGAAAATGCTTTATATTACCGGTGACAAGCCAAGCTTCTTCCGTTTTTCGTTGTTCCATTACCACCTCATAAAAAACTAAATCTTTCGGATCGGGAAGACTCACGGATAGCGGTTCCGCATCTATATAGAGACCATACAGACGAAAAGTCTGTATAATATCATCAATCAAGTCTTTTGGAAGATGGAATTTGGGGCGAGATAATACATCCCGGTATTCTGACTCGATATTGTAATTTAAAACCGGTGTAATGATACCGGAAAATACCATGTCGAGAATGTTGCCGGGAACGGATTGATGCTTGAGCATTGCAGATATGAGTACATTGGTATCAATGACAGCAAAATATTTCATAAGATACTATTTCCGTGCTTCTGCAATTTCTGCGTTGATTTCATCTAAGGACATATCGGAAATACCATATTCTTCCGCAATTTTACTGGCTTTCTCCAAGGCATAAATTCCCGGAGAATACTCTTTTTCAAGGGTCATGCTAAACGGTATACCGTTTTCCTGATTTAACCTAGACATACACATCCTAAGATAGGCAGGAAGAGAAAGCCCCAGTTTTTCTAAGATTTGTATAGACTTTATCTTTTCCGTGTCTTCTGTTCGGAATTGAACCAGTGTACTTGCCATATTTTCGCCTCCATTCGTAGAGTTTATACTAAACATCTTCTTGTGGTATTAGTATAGCAGACAGAGACTGGAAAAACAATCATACGATTACTAATGATTACAAATAATTACGATTTGATTTATTAACGAAAGATGAGTAAAGGAGATTTTTGTGGCACGCTTTATTGTTTTTGATGTGGAGACACCGAACCGAAAGAATAACCGAATGAGCGCCATTGGCATTACCGTGGTGGAAGAAGGAAAAATCAGCAAGGAATTCTATTCTTTAGTGAATCCCGAGGCCGACTTTGACTATTTCAATGTAAAGCTTACCGGAATCAGTAAGGCCAGTGTCAAGGATGCTCCCACCTTTCCGGAATTATGGAAGCAGATTGAGCCACTTTTTTCCGACGGAATGCTGGTGGCTCACAATGCCTCTTTTGATATGAATGTGTTGAAAAGCTGTCTTTTGGACTATGAGATTGACTGGAAGCCTTATGCCCGCTATCTTTGCACGGTGAAAATGGGCAGAAGCCTCTTTCCCGACAGGAGCCATAAGTTAAATATGGTCTGTGAGCATTTCGGAATTTCTCTCAATCACCACCGGGCGGATAGTGACAGCCATGCCTGTGCGGAGATTTTACTTCGCTATCTGGAAGCCGGGGCAGAGGTGAATGACTTCATAAGGACCTGCTCGTTTAAGAAATAAAAAATGGAGCATGGCGAAAGTGTGGCGCAAAGTATTAAATAAAGTATTGAGTAAAGCATTGAGTAAAGCCTTAAATAAAGCATCATAGTGATTTTGCAGGGAAGATATTATGAAAGACATTATCAAAGATGTTACTAAAGATGTAATCAAAGACGTTATCATTAAAGAAGCTCTACCTGAGGATGCGGAAGCAAGGATAGCTTATGCAAGACAGGTCGGTTCGGAAACAGATAATTTATCCTTTGGAAAGGAAGGATTTCCAATTTCCGTAGAGGATGAGCAGGAGGCAATTCGAAACTTTTCCAAGGATCCGAAATCGGTATGTTATTTCGCTTGGAAGAACGGAAAGCTTGTAGGAAGCGGAGAATTAAGGGCTTTTCCAAGAAGAATGAGTCATGGGGCTGAGCTGGGGCTCACCGTGGTAAAGGCGGAGTGGAATAGCGGTATTGGAAGCGAACTTATGCAAAAGCTTATAGACTATGCCAAGGAAAATGCCGTGGAGTTCATTAATCTGGAAGTGCGAGGAGACAATAGCCGCGCCATTCATTTGTATGAGAAATTCGGCTTTAAGAAAGTGGGAACTTTACCGGCATATTTTAAGATTGGGGAAGAGTATATCGACTTTGACAGTATGGTGTTGGATCTAAGATAGAGACATTAAGATACTGAAAGGAAGATCTCATAGGAAGTATTTTCAATACTTTCATTAATATGTGCTAGATATACTTCTTTACTTACAGCGGAAAAATTAATTTACTTTTATGCTTGTTTAACATATTATATACAGCAAGAAAGTAAAAAAGGCGGTGATTGTATGACTGATTCTCAGAAAATTCTGGAACTTGCAAAACAGAATAATGCTGTTCTTACAACGGCCATGGTGGTTCATGCGGGATTTTCCAGAGGGAGTCTTCAGCATCTTGTAAAAAAAGGAGATTTAGAACGTTCCGGAAGAGGAGTCTATATATTACCGGAAGCGTGGGACGATGAATTTGTTAATTTGCAAACTCGCTATAAAAGGGGAATTTATGCCTTGGAAACAGCTCTTTTTCTCTGTGATTTGACGGATAGAACTCCTCTTAAGTTTCAAATGTTTTTTCCTGCTACTTATAATTTATCTAATCCTAAAAAGGATGGTATATTAGCTAAGGGGGAAAAGGAGCCATTTTATAGCCTGGGGTCTACAGAACTTACTAGTCCGGCGGGAAACCCCGTGAAGGCTTATTCTGCGGAACGTACGCTATGTGATATTTTGAAAACAAGAAATCACGTGGATGTACAAGTAGTAGTAGAGGCCTTTAAACGATATGTTTTGCGAAAAGACAAGAACATTCATCTTCTTTCAAATTATGCTGGAGCCCTTCATGTAGAAGAGAAGCTTAGACCGTATCTTGAGGTACTTTTATGAAAAATGCAATGCAGCTTAAAGCATTAATTAAAAATCTTGCAAAAGAAAAATGTATCTCAGCTCAACTTGTACTGCAAAATTATATGCTGGAGCGTTTTCTAGAGAGAATTTCTTTATCCTCATATCGCGATAATTATATTATTAAAGGCGGATTTTTGATTGCTTCTATGGTGGGACTGGATACCAGGGCAACTATGGATATGGATGCAACCATCAAGGGATATCCGGTAAAGGAAGATAGTATTCGGAAGATGATAGAAGAGATTCTTGGTATTCCTATAGAAGACGGTATAACATTTCGCTTGCAAAGTATTCATGAAATTAGAGAAGATGATGAATACTCCGGATATCGTGTGTCTTTAATTGCAGAGTACGGGAGAATGGCTGTTCCTCTGAAATTGGATATCACCAGTGGAGATAAAATTACTCCCAGAGAAATAGAGTATAGTTATAAGCTGATGTGGGAGAATCGTAGCATCAGCATTTTGGCATACAATCTTTCTACTATTCTTGCGGAGAAGCTGGAAACTATTTTGTCCAGAGCTGACCAAAATACACGTCCCAGAGATTATTATGATGTTTATATTTTAACTAAATTACAGGGAGAAAATATAGATGCTAAAAGCCTAAGTCTTGCTCTTTCGGCAACGGCGGAAAAGCGAGGTTCTGCGCATTTACTTAGCCAATTTTGGGATATTCTTTCTACCGTAAAAAGCAGTAGTATTATGAAAAGCCGGTGGGAGAATTATCAAAAAGACTTTGATTATGCTAAAGGAATTCAGTTTGCAGAATGCTGCGATGCAATTCTATCTTTATTGGAAAGTATGTAAGAGAAATACTAGGAGATGCACCCTATGAATAGAGAAGATTTTACCTTGTGTGATTATAAACTAAGCTTATTTCGGGCGGAGAAGGCGGACTCCCCGCTTATTATTTTCAACCAATTTTCCGATGAGGGAGAGGCTGCTTTTTTGGACTTACAAAAAGAAAATTATAAGGATTTTCATTTCCTTGCTATCGGAAATCTTAACTGGGAGCGAGATTTAAGCCCTTGGCCTGCGCCAGCCTTAGGGAAAGAAGGGGATGATTTTACCGGAGGTGGAGAGAAGTATCTGGATTGTATCTTGTCCGAAATCCTTCCTTTGGCAAAAGAAAAAATCAATGGTGTACCGGAATTCATAGGTATAGCCGGCTATTCTCTTGCGGGATTATTTGCCTTGTATGCCCTGTATAATACGGATGTCTTTACTCGCGTGGCCAGTATGTCGGGCTCTCTGTGGTTTCCGGGGATCAAGGAATTTTGCAAAGAAAATGCGATGAAAATTCTGCCGGAAAAGCTTTATTTGTCTATTGGAGAGAAAGAGTCTAAAACAAGACATCCCATTTTAAAAACCATGCAGGAAAACACCGAAGACTTGCTAAAACATTTTAAATCTATGGGAATAGAGACGACTTATGAAGTAAATCCGGGCAATCATTTTCAAGATGTAAATCTCAGATGTGCAGAGGGAATTTTGGAGCTTTTGCAATAAATATGGATTTAAGGTATTATAGGAAGTCCGGTTGCTTTATCACTCGAAATAAACCGAGTACTTTGAGCGAGAGATGCATCTTGTCCGGTAGGGTAAAGGCGGTAAAAGCAGGAGTATAAATAGAAAAGTAGGAGTAGGAGGAAAAATGTTAAATAGTAAAGGTTTTGATTTATGGGCGGATGATTATGATAAATCAGTCGGGCTCTTGGAAGAAGAGAATCGTTATCCCTTTGCAGGGTACAAAAAGATTCTGGGGGATATTTACAAAATTATAATGGAAAAGCCGGATGCAGTAGTTTTGGACATTGGATTCGGAACAGGCACATTAACCACAAAGCTATATAAAAACGGATGCACTATTTACGGACAGGATTTTTCCTCAAGAATGATAGAGCTCGCGTATGAAAAGATGCCTGGTGCACATCTCTATCAGGGAGATTTTTCAAAGGGTTTAGCGGATGAACTGAAGCAAGAGTCCTTTGATTTTATTATTGCGACGTATTCTATTCATCACTTAGCGGATGCACAAAAGGTTGTTTTGCTAAAAGATTTGCTTGCACATCTTAAAGATGGCGGAAAGATTCTAATTGGAGATGTCGCTTTTTCGAATCGTAAGGCATTAGATCAATGCAAAAAAGAATATGCGGATGAATGGGATAATGATGAAATCTATTGCGTTGCGGATGAACTAAGAACAGAATTTCCGAATCTGATTTTTGAGAAGAGGACATTCTGCTCCGGCATATTGATATTAGCAGGAGAAAATTTTGTCTTATAAGAAACCATTGGCCTTGAGGTAAAGTAGAAATGTCTGTAACAAGTTTTATACATGTAAACAAAGCGGAAAATGATGATTTTGATTTAGGAAAATTTAGTAGGGAAATAGAAAAGAAGTACCCGGGGACAGGAATAGAGCTGAGTAGGACTGCGTCATTTTCCTATGATATTTGTTGGGAAAATTACTCGGAGTCCTATCAGTTTACCTTACGAATGGACAGAAAAAGATCCACCTTTGCCATAGAGTATTTTAATTCCGAAAATAGAATGAGGGATTATGCAAGCTTAATTGTATGGCTAAGCCTGTTTTTTGATCAAGAACAGGAATTAATCTTATGTGATGAAAATAATGAGGACACACTGATGCTTTCTGCGAATACCTCCGTGGAAGATATTGAGGAGTGGTTAGGAAAATTAGGGATATAAGTATGGGAGACAGAGATGGATTTTACGCAGGACAGGAAAAGTAATATTCTTTTTGGTTTGCATGATAGCAGGATAAAGAAGATTAGCTTTAAAAACGATGTTCTAACAATAGAGTTGGATACAATATTTCAATATACGAAAGGTGAAGAAAAATTATATTCCGGAGAAGTTCTGTTTTTTGACAGTGATTTAGAGGAATGTAATATTTTGATATTTGATAGGACTGTATATGAGGGGGAATTTTCCGGAAAAGCCATCGGATTAAAAGAATATATGAAAGAATATGCTCATGCAGAATTTGAAATCTTAACAGAAGGATACTTCGGCTATAGTACAACATATACAGGCTGGCTTTGGGAGAAAGGAAAAGAACCGGTATCGGCTATCCTGTATATTTGGAATTCAGGGGATATGGTTTATAGAATTGATTGCTAAATTGGAACGTGTGAGGATGGGATAATACGGTGAATGAGAAAAATAATGAGATAATTTTATTTGAAACACATGATCAAGAAGTTAAGTTGTCAGTTTCTCTGGAAAATGAGACAGTATGGCTGAGTTCTAATCAAATGGCATTACTCTTTGATAGAGATGAAAAAACGGTTCGTAAACATGTTAATAATGTTTTTAAGGAAAATGAATTAGACAAAGAAAACAACACGCAAAAAGTGCGTGTTGATGGATGTAAGCGGATTGCGGCATCCATTTTTTTGGAATTTCTAGGGAGAAATTACGCATTATTCCGGAATGAAGGAAAGGTAATTAGCGATGTTATGATTGCAGAGTCTAAGCCGGAGGAAAAAGACATAATGATTACTTTGGTTATGAATCTATTGAAGATGTAGATAACTTTGAATTTGAGGGGGTGTTTTTATGTCAACAATTAAAATTGAAAACCTCACTTTCTCATATTATGGCTATGTAAAACCTGTATTTGAAAATGTATCCTTTTCATTTGATACGAACTGGAAAACAGGGCTAATAGGAAGAAACGGAATTGGAAAATCAACACTATTTAAGCTACTTTTAAACCAAGAAGTTTATCAAGGTAAAATCAGCAAAAGTGTTGACTTTATTAAATTCCCACCCAATTTAAGTGATACTTCAAAATTCGGGATTGAGTTATATAAAGAACTCATCTCAGATGAGGAAGAATGGAAATTATTTAGAGAACTTAATATGCTAAATATAGATGAGAGCCTTGTTTACAGAGAGTTTGAAACGCTTTCTAAAGGAGAACAAACAAAAATCCTTTTAGCTATTTTGTTTACAAGAGAAGATGGTTATTTACTTATAGATGAACCAACAAACCATTTAGATATGGACGGAAGAAAAATTGTCAGTGAATATCTGAAAAGTAAAAAAGGTTTTTTGCTTATATCTCATGATAGAGATTTTTTAGATGGCTGTATCAATCATGTTATTTCTCTTAACAGGAATTCTATTGATGTCCAATCAGGAAATTTTACATCATGGTATGAAAATAAATTGAGGAAAGACCAATTTGAAATTAGTCAAAATGAGAAATTAAGAAAAGATATTAAACGATTAAAAGAAGCTGCAAGACAAAGTCATATTTGGTCTAATAAAATTGAAAATACTAAAAACGCTGTGAAAGTATCAGGTGTAAAACCGGACAAGGGACATATAGGTCATCAGTCAGCTAAGATGATGAAAAAATCTAAGAATTTGGAGCATAGACAAAATAAGGCAATAGAAGAAAAACAGAATTTACTAAAAGATATTGAAACAAAGGAAAGTTTATTATTGCATACGTTAGATTATCATAAAAATCCTCTAATATCCGTTTGCGATTTATCATCATATTATGGAGAAAGACAGATATTAAGGAATATCAGTTTTGATATAAAGCAAGGTGATATAGTGGCTATATACGGGGGGAATGGTAGCGGAAAATCAAGCTTGATTAAAATTTTATTAGGGTTACATCACGAGTATTCAGGTGATGTAAAATTAGCAAGTAATTTGAAAATGTCGTATATTCCTCAAGATACATCAAATTTAGCAGGTAGCTTAAATGAATATATTCATAAGCAAGGTGTTGATGAAACATTGTGCAAAACAATTCTTAGAAAATTAGATTTTGCAAGAGAATTATTTGAAATGGATATGAAGAACTATAGCGATGGACAAAAAAAGAAAGTTTTAATTGCTGTAAGTTTGTCAAAGCCGGCTCATATATTTGTTTGGGACGAACCACTGAATTATATAGATGTAATATCAAGAATACAGATTGAGGAAATTATAAAAGAAGCAAATCCTACACTCCTATTTGTGGAACACGATAAGAGGTTTGTAGAAGATATAGCGAATAAAATAATACGATTATAAACTAAATAATAGCTTCCGGCTTGTAGGGGAGAACAAGATGTTAAAAATAAGAGATTTGGCACGAGCCTCTAAAGGGCGAAAGTTCCTAATCCGCAAAGATAGTGGAAAAGGATAGATGAAGATATCTGCGTATAATCATAAAATTTACACAAAGCTATATTGCGCATAATCAAACGCAGATGCTTGTGGCAAAAGGACACAAAGTGTGCTCTTATACGCACTATTTCTATGAAAAACACTGTAACGATATAGAAATGGATTTCATTATATCCAATAACAGTAAGCTGAAATATAAATTGTATCCTATAGAAGTAAAATCAGGGAAAAATATACTACAGCTCGACACCCGCTTCATGCAATCGCTTAGAATTAATTTATCGTTGCACTTGCATACAGTATTGATGTGCTTAAACACATAATATTGCGAAATGGAGGATAATTGTAGCATATGAAGAAAGTAGTATTTATCGTAATGCTTATTCTATTCATGGTAATCGATACATATACCTTGTATCTTGTGTCGCCCGATCTTCTGTTTCCACACAAAAGTATATATGTTACAAATCAAGACGACGATATAGCGGAAAAGGTAAAAGCGTATTTTAGTATTCAATATGAAATTAGTAAGATTGTCTATCGGCAAGGCTTTCCGGATGGCTATTATCTGGATGTCTATGATGTCGGGGGAGAGAAGCACGAAGAATTTGATGATACATTTAATGTTCCTGGAAGTGATACAATACAAGAGTATTTTCGGAATTTAAAGCCGGATACACCCAAATATCTGAGGCTGTTTGAAGCCGAGCTCATAGTTGAGTTTCTTGCCGTTACGGTGATTAGTATTGTGAATCTTAGAAAGAAACGAAAAAAATACCGGTAAAAATACTTTGCGGAAAACATACAATAATGCTTAAGTTAGTCACCGATAATTCTTGCTTTTGAATACTATAATGATAATAGTTTTATATCAATAACTATATTTACTCTGCTGAAATAGAGTGGAGTGGTGTTTTGCTGAAAGGGATATTGTATGAGAAGACATCTTGGTTCATGGAGAAGACAAGTACAAGGTTTCCGTGGAAGATATTGAGGAGTGGTTAGAAAAATTAGGAATATAAGGATGGGGAGAGATGAGGTCATGCAAAATGGGAATGCGCGCGACTTATCGATATTTAAGTGATAAAAATTTAAAAGAGCTTAAGTCTTATTATGGAATAGAAGATAAGATTCCAGAAGAAATTGAAGATTCCCATGAAGAAGTGGAACTTTCGCTGAATATAGATAAAAAGTGGGATGTACTGCATTTTATGCTTACGGGAGGAAGAAGGTTTGAACCAATAAAAAACGAGCCTTTAAGTGAAGCTGTTGTGGGTGAATTTTCTATTGATGATGCATCAGAGTTTATGGCATACACCGAAAAGTCAAAGATTAAAAATATAGTTTTTGCACTCGATTATTTTGATATGAAAAAGGCGTTGGAAAAATTCAGTATGGAAGAATGCAAAACTGCCGATTTGTATCCGAATATTTGGGATGATGAGGAAGAAATCGATGAGATTAAAGAAGAAATTATGGATTGTTTTCAATGCATGAAAGAGTTTTATCATCATATTCTGGAAGCAAATGGAAATATACTGATTACGATTTGCTGAAATAGAATTATTCTGGAAGACATAGTTTGATTATTAGGAGGTCTCCTTAAATGGATATAAAAGCGGAATTTTTAAGAATTATGGCTGAACAAACAGAAATAGCCTTGGCAACATCCGTAAATAATGTTCCCAACGTAAGAATAGTAAATTTTTATTTTGAGCCGACTGAAAATATACTTTACTTTTCGTCTTTCAAAGGAAACGACAAAGTGAAAGAAATAAACGCAAATCCAAACGTGGCATTTACCACTATTCCTCACGGAGGAAATGAGCATGTCAAAGCTAAGGGGATAGTGCAAAAAAGTTCCAAGACGATTTTTGATTTTGCTGAGCAATTTATTGCTAAAATTCCGGGCTACAAAGACACGATAGAATATGCAGGAGAATCGTTGATTTTATTTGAAATCAGATTTGATACGGCTGTAGTTACCAAGGATTTACACAGCATTAAAACGTTAAAGCTATAACTTGCCATCGAATATATTGAAAGCCAATGGAAATATATTGAAAGCCAAAGGGAATGTATGGATTACGATTTGTTGAAACAGTGCAAACAAATTTGAATTTATGGGGGTGTGGCTATTTGAAGAACGGTAGACCTGATTTCAGAGATATAAAGTCATTTGAAGAATTTTCTAGATATTATTGGTACAGAGAGGAACTTTCAAAAATTTGCAAGTCACTTGGATTAGAATATAGAAGTACAAAGCAAGAACTGAATCATATCATAGAACAATATTTTATGGGAAATAGAATAGAGAAATCTCAGAGAAATGGAAACAAAAATCAAACAGAAGTTGTAACATTATGTACACCATTACTTGAATGTGCTTTTTCCTTTAATCAAAAATTTAGGGACTATTTTTCTGCAGTAACGGGTGTTAGTCCATTTAAGTTCAATGCCGATATGGCAACGGCATGGAGAAAAGTGAAAACAGAAAATGACTTAAACTTTACAATTCAAGATATGCTCAAAGTATATTATGGCGAGTCAGACTACGCTAAGTATGATAATTCAGCTTGTCAATGGAATCAATTCCTAAAGGACTTTTGCTCAGATGAATTTAGCGACTATTATTCTAACAAGTTAAAAGTTGCTGCTATTATATGGAAAGAAGTTAGAGACTCAAAAAATGAAAAAATTTATTCGAGACAACTCCTAAACGAATATGGAGATAAAATAGAGGAGTATCATAAATAAATCCCAGTTTGTAGGGGAGAACAAGATGTTAAAAATAAAAGATTTTATATTTCAAGAGGATTGGGGGGACAGAAGAAGCTGCCTCATGTTCTTTAAGGCAGACCAAGAAGAAAGCGCTTCGTGGGCTGTAGACATTGGGTTTAAGCCCGGGGAATTCGAGGGAAATGAGATTTCCCCTTCTATCTGCATCAATCCCATAGATACGGATAAGAGCACTGTAAAGGAATTGGTGGGGACTACATTTTCAGTAAAGACAGTTGGATTCCGGTAATAGAATCCGCGCAGGATTGGGATAAGCTGGCCTTATGACGGAAGAAGCCATTCAGCGCTTAGCTGCTTTAAAATAGAATTCTGGTAAGCATGTTAGAAAATCTGTGGGCAATGCTTTACGAGACATCAGTAAGAAATTTTCGGATTTTTATTCAAAAATGCTTTATTCTCACCTGATAGTTGCATATAATGAGACTATGAGGTGAAAATATGATAAAAACAACAGCAATGCTCCTAGAGGAATTAAGTGAATACGGTTCTCCCAAGTCTAAGCTCTCCCGTATGGCTAAGAGCGGTGAGTACTTCCCCATAACGAAAGGAATATATGAGACGAATCCACACACTCCGGCTTACTTACTTGCCGGCAGTATTTACGGACCTTCCTATATATCTTTTGAATATGCTTTGAGCTTCTATGGGCTGATTCCGGAAGCAGTATATACAGTTACTTCCGCCACATTTGAAAAGAAAAAGAAAAAGAAGTTTGAAACAGCTTTTGGAACTTTCAGTTATCGGGATGTGCCTTCCAAGGCATTTCCTCTTGGTATTCGTTTAGTTCAAGAGGGAGAGTATTTTTATAGGATTGCCGAGCCGGAAAAGGCTTTATGTGATCAACTGTATACCATTTCACCATTAGGAAATACCAAGGAGCTTTTTCGGCTTTTAACAGAAAGTTTACGTATTGAAGAATCAGAACTGAAAAAGCTGGATGCCTCTAAGGTATGTGCGTATAGTGCAGCGTATCATACCACCAATATTAAAAAGCTGTACTCCCTTATGAGGAGGATTTAATATGAACACAGTAATTGAAGAGATGCTGAAAAGCTATCAGGTGGATAATATATATGACAGAAAAAATGCCATGAAAGAGATTATGCAGGAAATTGTACTTTGTGGCTTATCCCGTGCTGGATTTTTTAAGGAAGCTGCATTTTATGGTGGGACTGCTTTAAGAATCTTTTATGGACTTGACCGTTTTTCGGAGGATTTGGATTTTTCTTTGGAGCAAATAAATTTAGATTTTGATTTATGCTCCTATTTTCCGGTGTTGGAAAAAGAAGTGAAGACCTTTGGCTTGAATGTGGAAATCCAGGAAAAGGAAAAAACGAAAGATAGTAACATTCGATCTGCTTTTTTAAAAGGAAACACAAAAGAACATCTTTTGCTGTTTTATGCGGATGAAAGACTTGTGGGAACCGTGGATAAAAATGAAGTGGTTAAAATAAAATTTGAGGTTGATACCAATCCACCTGCATTCGCTACCTATGAACACAAATATCGCTTGTTACCAGTGCCTTATGAAATCCGCTTGTATGACATGCCTTCTTTGTTTGCCGGGAAAATCCATGCGGTAATCTGCCGTGGGTGGCAGAGTCGCATTAAGGGTAGAGATTTGTACGATTATATTTTTTATCTTTCCAAAGCTGTGACCGTCAATCAAAAGCATCTTAGAGCACGATTAATCGACAGCGGATATATTTCTGAAAATCAAGAATGTACATTAGAAGAGATTAAAACGATGCTAAAGAATCGTTTTGACAGTATTGACTTTTTGCAAGCCAGAAAGGATGTTGAGCCATTTATTCGCGATACTTCCGTTTTGGATATTTGGAGTTCGGACTTTTTTAAGCAGATTACGGAAGGATTGAAAGTACTATAAGACCATGCAAACTTCACTTTATAGCTAAGTCTGTTTTTTGATTAAGGAATTGATTACGAAATATAAAAAATGAGGTGAGAAAAGAAATGGAGTTAAATAAAAACAATGTTATTGAAAATGCTTATGATAAACTCTTTTTCACAGAAAAAAAGCAGACAAAGGATATACAAATATATTGCTTGAACAATGATACAGGAACGGGTGAAATGCGCTGCTATAATCTTTTGGAAGGAATTCAACTTTCTTACAATACTTTGAATATGCAAACTACTTATCAAAAAATAGAGCCTAAGGAGGGGATGTTACAGATTGATCATTGTTTAGAAGGTTGTTATGAATTTATTTTAAAAAATAACGAGCATGCCTTTTTAGGGAGAGGAGATTTAAGTATTGTTGATCTTGGCAAAGCTTCATTTAAAAAGTCGTGTATCCCTATGAAGAAATATGTTGGACTTTCACTTTTTATTGATATAAATGTGGCTCAAAAATCAATTGATAAATTTTTTCCGTATGGAAATATTGATTTGCATAGATTACGAGACAGATTGTGTAAAAATGGAGAATCTTTGATTATACGTTCTCGTGATGGAATAAATCATATTATCAATGAATTGTATGAGGTAGATGAAAGAGTAAAACTTCCATACTCTATTATAAAAACGATAGAGTTACTTTTGTTTTTAAGCTTGATAGAATCAAAAGATACAGAACAGTTTTCATCATTTTCCGAACCGGTATACAGAGCAACTCAAGAGTGTTATAAAATGATTATAGAAAATCCTTTTGAATGGCTGAAGATAAAAGATTTAGCGAAAAAGTTTGCGGTTTCCGAATCAAGTCTTAAAAATTGCTTTCAATGTATTTCGGGGCAATCGATAGGTGCTTTTATGAGGACAAACAGAATAAAAGAAGCAGCAATTCTTTTGCATAAAAAACCATACTTAAGTATAGGGGAACTTGCCAAGATGACCGGTTATGAAAATCAAAGCAAGTTTTCAAAGGCGTTTAAAAGTATTATGGGTAAAACTCCAAGTGAATTTAAGTGAGAGCAATTTGTCTTTTTGGAGTTAAAAAATACCCAATTGGTTATAGAGAACTCCTAACATTGCAGGTACACTTAACATAAATGGTGATGTAAGGCACTGGTACACCAGTGCCTTAATTTTTTTCATCAGGGTTAGTTGAAACTAATATAGAACTGGAATTTAGGAGGGAAGTTTATTATGAAGTTAAAAGACATTATTCAAATCACTGTATTTACAGTTATTGCTTTTGTTTTAGGTATGGCTGTATCAATGGGAACAGGAATGTTGGGAACCGTTTCTCTTTATGTTGCAAGCGGCTTTTCTGCACTTGTAATTGCTCCACCCTTTGTTGTAATGGCAAAAAAAGTCAAGAAAAAACCTTCTGCTTTTATCTTTTTTATGTTGTTGTCTGTTTTTTGGTCACTAATGGGATATTGGCCGATGCTTATTATAAATTTAGTAGCGGGCATTGTGGCTGAACTTATCATAGGAAATTATGAAAATGATAAACGAATTGCAGCGGCTATTGCAACAGGAATGTTTATCATTTCAATGCATGCTATGACCTTTGTTAAAGTTTTAGGTCCTGAAAAATTAGTGGAAGTATTTACTGTTTTTTCTCCGGAGCAAGCTCAATATATGTACACATTTTTTACACCTAAAGCAATGTTGATTTCAATTATTGTAAATATTGTTTTGGTCACTTTGGCTGGTTTGTTCGGAATGTATATCAATAATAAATTTTTTGAAAAAAGAAAAGAGAAAGGGATACTTTGATGCAAAAAAACACAGTAAAAGAGACTTGCATAGTAAATAGTATAGTTTTGTTTATCCTCATCGTTTCATTTTCCATTACACTTTTTATTACTGATAAACTTGGCTATTACATTATGATGTCCGTTTCATTTATTTTGTTACTAACGCATTCAAAAAAAGCATTTCTTAGTATGTCTGTAAAGTACCTATTTCTTTTATTGCTTTTGCATTTGTTGGAGAAACTTCCTTATAGACTTGGAGTGGCATCTTTTATAGCTTTACTTTTAATTGGAATAAAACTTTTTCCTATTTTTGTTTTAGGTAGGATACTGATTTCTTTATCTCCACTTACAATAATGAGTTCCTTAAGGAAAATTGGAATTCCAAATGACTTTAACCTTAGTATTACTACGGGACTCAGATTTATGAGTGAGATGGAAATAAGGATTAAAGAAATACGAAATGGTATGAAAGTAAGGGACTTAAGAATAAGCCTCGTACATCCTGTCCGTTCATTTGAACTTTATCTTATTCCATTGATGTATAAGTGTCTTCATGTAAGCGAAACTTTAACATCTTCCATTATTTCAAAAGGTGCAGAGTATGAAATAAAAAAAACAAGTTACAATCCAACTAAATATAATATTTTTGACTTGATTTGTTTGGTTGTTGCTTTTTATTTAGTGTGGAGATTGTTTTAGATGCAGAGGATTGTGAATGAAAATTTTAGAAGTCAAAATCAACCAATTTAAGTATAAAAACAGCAAAGAGATTATCTTAAAAAATTTAAGTTTAAGTGTTGAGCCGGGTGAATTGATTGTTATAACAGGACTTTCAGGATGTGGAAAAACGACTTTGACAAGAATATTAAATGGCTTAATTCCCAATCACTATGAGGGTGATTTAGACGGAGAAGTAAAATTATTTGATAAAAATTTGCTGGATTACGAAAAAGGTGAGCTTGCAAAATATATCGGCAATGTATTTCAAAATCCATCGGATCAGTTTTTTGCTACCATTGCGGAAGAAGAAGTCGCCTTTGTCGGAGAAAACTTAGGAATGCCCCTTGAGGAATTAAAGCAAAAAACAAAAGAAGCCTTTGAAAAAATGGGGATTTCTAATTTGATGGAAAAGAAACTTTCAGAACTTTCCGGCGGACAAAAACAAAAAGTGGCAATCGCTTCTACCTTGCTATATGATACCAAAATTATTTTCTTTGACGAGCCTTCCTCCAATTTGGATTATCAAGGGATTGCTCAGTTTAGAGATATTGTCCGCACTTTAAAAGAAATGGGAAAGGCGATTATTATTGCGGAACATCGATTGTTTTTTTTGAATGATTTATATGACCGGTTAATCTATATGAAAGACGGGACAATCGAGAGGGTGTTTTCTCAAGGAGAACTCACAGAGGATGACTGTAAAAAATATGGATTGCGAGCAATCCGTTATCAGTCTTTGAAAGCACAAAACTCGGATGAAGAGCAAGAAAAGGTTGCCGAGATCGTAGATTTAAATATTGATATACGAAAACAGGAACTCATAAAGAATCTTTCTTTTGATCTTCATTATGGAGAAATCATGGCAATCATCGGGGAAAATGGAATTGGAAAAACAACGTTAGGAAGAACTTTAGCGGGTTTAATTAAAAATAAAGGGAAAATAAGCTATGGAAAAACAACGAAAGAAAGATTGAAGCAATCATACTATATGATGCAGGATGTGGATTATCAAATTTTTTTTGATACGGTGGAAAATGAACTGATTCCTAAAAATAAAGTGAAAGATAGTGAATACTTAAAAGAAGTCACTACCTATATTCATGCGATTGATTTGTGGGATAAAAAAATGGATCACCCACAAGAACTTTCCGGTGGGCAAAAGCAAAGGCTTGCACTTGCTACTGCCTTTTTAAGTGAAAGAAAAATCATTATATTGGACGAGCCGACTTCAGGGCTTGATTATAAGAGAATGAAAGAAATAGGAGCTATGATAAGAAGATATGCCGCCAAGAGACCGGTGGTTATTATTACCCATGATTTAGAACTTCTCTTTGAGGTGTGTAATACGGTGCTGATGCTGGATGACAAGACTTATAAAAAGATAGCTGTAAAAGGAAATGAAGCTGAAATATCGGATTTTTTATTTGCTTCCATAGGATAAATTTTTTGGTATAAGAGGAGGATTCAGATTATGAATTTAATCAAACAGTATGTAAAAGAATATAGGAACACTTACATTCAATCCGTTCTATTGGCAGTTTTAGGAGTGGTATCCGGTCTTGCCGCATATATCGTATTAGCAAAAATGATTGTAGGACTGATTGGAAAAAACACAGAATTCGGATTTTATTTGCAATACGGTCTTATGATATTAGCTGCAATGGTCTTGAAAGAAATCTTTGCGGCGGCTTCCACTTCCATATCGCATCAGGCAACGTTTTATTCCTTAAAAAAGATAAGGGAAGAAATTTCTAAAAAACTGTTTCGGATGCCCCTTGGAAAGGTTATGAATATTTCTTCCGGTAAGCTCAAGAATATTATTGTGGATCAGGTGGATTCCATGGAAACAACCTTAGCACATATTATTCCTGAAATGACTGCCAATATCATTGCCCCGATTCTCTTGATGATTTATATGTTTATTTTGGATTGGCGATTGGCACTTGCTTCCTTGATTCCTCTTGTGATTGGAATGTTCTGTATGAAATCGGTGATGGCATCTTATGGGAAAAAGTATCAGCAATCGGTGGAAATCAATCAGAAAATGAATAACGCAGTGGTGGAATACATTGGTGGAATTGAGGTCATCAAGATGTTCAATCAAAGCGAAACTTCCTACCAGAAATACAGTGAAGCAGTCCATGAAAATGCGGCATTTTATTATCATTGGATGAAAGAAACGATGATTGGTGTATCTGCATACAGAAAAATTTCACCTATGTCCTTGCTTACAATCCTGCCGTTAGGAGTTTATTTCTATTTAAATGGTTCCTTAACAATAGCGACTTTTATAACCATCATTGTACTTTCTTTTGGAACGGTGGAAAATATATTGACGGCGACCAATTATATGGATGATCTGTCCAGAATAGGAACGATTACAAAGGAAATCGGATTGATTTTGGATGCCCCTGATCTTGAGCATGGGAAAGAGAATGTTTCGTTATCCGGTAGTGATATTGAACTGAAAAATGTGGATTTTTCCTATTCGGAAGATAAGAAAGTATTAGAAGGGGTCAGTTTGACGATTGGGGAACATCAGGTAACGGCATTTGTCGGTCCGTCAGGAGGCGGAAAGTCAACCATTACAAAGCTGATCGCAGGTTTTTGGAATGCAGATGCCGGAGAAGTAAGTATCGGGGGAAAAAACATCAAAGAGATTCCGCTGGAACAGTTATCCGAAACCATCTCTTATGTATCACAGGACAACTATCTATTTGATATGTCTGTCAGAGAAAATATAAGAATCGGAAAACCGTCGGCAAGTGATAAGGAAGTAGAGGAAATGGCAAAATTATCCGGTTGTGATGAATTTATCCGAGAGTTATCCGCCGGGTATGACACGATTGTGGGAGAAGGCGGAGGACATTTGTCCGGAGGAGAAAAGCAACGAATTTCTATCGCAAGAGCCATGCTGAAAAATGCACCGATCGTTATTTTAGATGAAGCCACCTCCTATATGGATACCGAAAACGAAAGCATTGTGCAGGAAGCCATCAGTAATTTGGTGAAAGGAAAAACATTGATTTTAATTGCACATAGGCTTAGAACCATTGTCAATGCAGATAAAATATTTGTGGTCGAAAACGGGAAGATTGAAAGTTGTGGACAGCATGAGGAACTTTTAGAAACGTCAAAAGTCTATTCCTCTTTATGGAAAGCTGCGGGAAGGGAGTAGCGTTATGATTACAGTATTTAAGAAAATATGGAACTTTGCGGAAAAGGAACAGCCGAATATACAAAAGTCCATTATTGTCGGTTTCCTTTGTGCGGCATTTAATGCAATGCAAATGGGCGGTGTGTATTATGTTCTCGTTAAAATATTTGACGAAACTCTTTCCATGAAGGATATAGCCATTGTCTTAGGGATTCTTCTTGTCAGCTTAGTCGGAAAGATTATTACACAATATATATCTCAACTGGAGCAAACGCATGCCGGCTATTTTATGGCGGCGGATAAAAGAATCCGTATCGGAAACAAGCTGAAAAGAGTACCGATGGGATTTTTCAGTGAATTCAGTTTAGGAAAGATTACAACAATGAGTACCACCATTCTCAGCCAGATTGAAATGCAGGTACCAATGTTACTTGTGCTTGTTTTAGGCGGATTACTCAATACTTTCGTCTTTGCCTTAGCCTTATTTTATTTGCACATAATGGTAGGAATTACCGCATTTTTGGGTATCTTTGCATTTTTTATGGTCACCTGTTTTATGGAAAAAAAGTCAAGAGAAAATGCAAGCGAAATCGGTATTGCTCAAACACATTTGACAAAACAGGTACTGGAAACCGTACAAGGAATGCAGGTGATTAAATCATACAATTTAGGCGGCAAGAATAATAAAGAACTGAGTAATGCGTTTGAAGAAAACTGCAATATTACAATGAAACTGGAAAAAACCATGACGCCATATATCGCCTTACAGCGAATTGTTCTTGGAATCAGTATTGCCGCTATTATTATTTTATCTGCCAAGTATTACATTGAAGGAGATATGCTTTTGGCAGATGCGATTATGTCTATGATTGCCGGATTTATTATTTTTGAAGGAATTAAAGCGGCAGGAAGCTCTATGGCGATACTGAGAATTGCAGAGAACTCCATCGACAGCTTGAAATATTTGGAAAAGATTCCGGAAATAAAAGAAGGAGCTGAAACAAGCCCAATCCGTCACCCGGATATTGAATTTAAAGATGTTTCTTTCGCTTATGATGAAAAGACAATTTTAGATCATATTTCCTGTGAGATGAAGAAGAACACTATGACCGCCATTGTTGGTCCGTCCGGAAGCGGAAAGACGACCTTTTGCAATCTGATTGCAAGATTTTGGGATGTAAACGCAGGAGAAATCTTAATGGGAGGCAAAAACATTAAAGAGTATACCCTGCCCAATCTGATGAGTCATATCGCTATGGTATTCCAGAATGTATATCTCTTTGAGGATACGATTGAAAATAATATCAAGTTCGGTGTGCCAAGTGCCACAAGAGAAGAGGTCATAGAAGCTGCTAAAAAGGCGATGTGTCATGATTTTATAGAAGCCTTGCCAAATGGTTACGATACGTTGATTGGAGAAGGCGGAGCCACTCTTTCCGGAGGACAAAAACAGAGAATTTCCATTGCCAGAGCTATGTTAAAAGATGCCCCGATTGTCATTTTTGACGAAGCCACAGCAAATATTGATCCGGAAAATGAAGATAAGCTAAAGGCTGCCATTGAAGAACTGACAAAGAATAAGACCATTATTATGATTGCTCATAGGCTTTCTACCATACGAAACGCCGATCAGATTTTAGTTTTACATAACGGGAAAATAGAACAACGAGGAAATCATGAAGGACTGATGAAGCAGGGAGGTTTGTATAAAACCTTGATAAGCATGAAAAATAAAGCAACTATTTGGAAGATTGCCAATTAGTGTGAAGGAGAAGGTTAAAATGAAACTATTTCAAGCCGCCATTTCCTTTTTTATGCTGGAACTCGGTGGAAATTTACGATTACTTGCTTTGAGCACGGTGGCAAAAGGAGGATTCACCGTGTTATTATAGACTTTGAAATTGGATTTGTTCGTGAGGCCTTTCCCGTATCAGGTGATATTGCCATAAAATCCATGATGGGCGGATATCTTGTATGGGACAGAAAGGAGTCTGTAAGTGAGATTACTCATATTTGGTCCGGGAGTGATAGGCTCGCTGTATGCCTCGCTTTTTGCCGAAGCGGGTTTTGATACTACTGTTTATGCAAGAGGAGCCAGACTGGAAACGCTCAAGAAAAAGGGGCTTCTTTATTTGAAAAGAGAAAAACTTACAAAAGCAAATGTTTCTGTATTGTCTGAACTCAAAGATGATGACGAATACGATTTTATATTCTTGACAGTCAGAGAAAATCAGTTATATCAGGCACTTGAGGAACTGAAAACCAATAAAAGCAAATGCATTGTAACAATGACAAATTCTATGGATGACTACAATGAATGGGAGAAGATTTGTGGGAAAGGCAAAATCCTTCCGGCATTTCCGGGCGCAGGAGGAAGGATTAAGGATGATGTATTGGATGCCTCGCTTACTCCGAAAATCATTCAACCGACTACTTTTGCAGAGATTTCCGGAATGAGAACGGATAGAGTAAGACGCCTTTCTTTGATTTTTAAGCAATCGTCTATTCCATATCAGATAGTGAAAGATATGCACATTTGGCAGCTTTGTCATCTTGCAATGGTAGTTCCTATTGCAGATGCATATTATGAAGCGGATAATCCCGCAAAAACCGGTTATGAACAAAAGATTATGCGTAAGGTAGCAAAAGCTCTAAAACGAAACCTCCAATTTGTGAGGAAAAACTGCGGCAAGTTATCCCCATGGAAAATGAATATTTTTTTGTTTGTGCCGCTGCCGATATTGACTTTTATTATGTCGTTTGTATATAGAAGTACTTTCGGCGAAAAGTTCATGTATCAACATTCGATAAATGCACCGGATGAAATGAGAGAATTACACAAGAAATTTTATGAGTACATGGAAAATGTTATAAATATAACTGAGGCTGAATCAATGCTTTAGAAGTAAAAGTAATGGAGGAATTTCAAATGGGATTCTGGATATTCATGCTCATTATGGTTTTACTTATTCCGTTAACTATGATTTTCTTCGGGTGGCTACTTTTCAGGAAAACACCGAAAGAAATTAATTATGTATACGGATACCGAACAAAAAGGTCAATGATGAATGAGGAAACATGGAGATTTGCGAATCAATATTTTGGGAAAGTATGGTATCTTTGTGGACTGATTTCAGCCCCTCTCTCCGTGATTGCCATAGCCATTGTGTTTGGGAAAGGACCGGGAACCGTGGGGACGGTTGGCGGTATTATCACGATGTTGCAGATGCTCCCCTTAATCGGAGCGATAGTTCCAACCGAAAGCGAATTAAAGAAAAATTTTGATGAAAACGGAAAAAGAAGATAAACAGAATTGACGGAGCTTTTTGAGTGAGATTTGTCAGTGCAAAATAGAAAAGGGCAGAGCAAAATCTCTTAAGGAGGTGAGTGGATTTGAAGGAATATATTGCCGCATTAGAACAGGAATTATCTTCGGTAGAAAATGGTTTCAAGCCGGAAGAAAGTAGAGCTTTACAGGATTTTCAATCTCATGATTTTGCTTATTGCAAGACTTTGGCATTTGCAGCTTATCAATCTCCTGTTTATCAAGTGAGAATGTATGGGGTATTTCTTTTTGGCTACTTATCTGAGGATGAAGAAATCCTCCATTTTATGAAGGAAGAAATTACAAAGGATGAGAACTGGAGAGTGCAGGAGATTTTAGCGAAGTCCTTTGATACCTATTGTAAAAAAATCGGAATGGAAAAAGCCCTCCCTACGATTACGGAATGGCTACAAAGTCCTGAGCCGAACGCCCGAAGAGCCGTTACGGAAGGGCTAAGAATCTGGACAAGCAGAGCCTATTTTAAAGACCACCCGGAAGAAGCCATTCGGCACTTAGCTGCTTTAAAAGAGGATCCCAGTGAATATGTACGAAAGTCCGTGGGCAATGCTTTACGAGATATCAGTAAGAAATTTCCGGATTTTATTCGTAAAGAAGTAGAGAGCTGGTCTTTGGATAGTAAAGAGATAAAACAGGTTTATCACTTGGCAAGTAAAGTTATCAAGAAGAATTAAGATCATACGTGCATAATGAGGTAAAGTAGAAATGTCCGAAAGAAGTATGCTGAATATCAGCCAACTGTCTACAAAATACAAAATTAAAAAAATGGGGGAAGAGGATGTCTCCGGGATTTTGAAACTGGAGAATAGCAATCCCCTGTATTTTTTGTATTGTCCACCAAAGCCATGTAGGGAAACGGTGCTGAATGATTTAAAAGCATTACCGGAGGGGAAAAGCCATGAGGATAAATTCTATATTGGCTTTTTTGAAAATGACAGCTTAATTGCCATTATGGACTTTATTCTCTCCTTTCCGGAAAAAGATACGATTTTCATCGGTTTGTTTATGATGGACAGTAAAGAGTCCGGAAAAGGGAAAGGGAGCGCTATTATTGCAGAGGCTTTAACTACATGGAAAAGTGAAGGTTATAAAAAAGTAAGGCTGGCCTATATGAAAGGAAATATGCAAAGCAGGAACTTTTGGAGAAAATGTGGTTTTACGGAGACGGGAGTAGAAAAAGAAAATGAGCATGGAATAGCGGTCATTATGGAATGTAACTGCCTCCAATTCCCCGAGCTTCCTTTAAAGGAAAGAATCTAAGTCAGCTCATATCATATGACATAGGAGAACTTTCAGGGCAAGTGATATGAATCTTGAATAAGGGTAGGCGTGGTAATTTCAATATTTACCTTGAGACTTTACGGAAAGAGGTGTTTTTAAGCTCATGACAATGTTAAAATGAAAATCTGTTATTTGTTTGAGAGAGGTTCTTTGGACTTTTAAGTAAATAAAGGATTTAAATAGGGAAATTCAATACATGATTATGCCTTAATATAATCACTTTATAATACGAATTTATCTTGGTAATTTAAATTTGATAAAAGCTAAATACATCAAAAATTTTTTTCTTTTCGCTAGGAAAATTAGTTGAGAGACCATCTATGATGACATCTGTCAGCATAAATCATTAGATTTTTTGACTAGTTCAATAGTTCATAGTAAAACAGGAGGTCTTGATATGTACGACGAAATTAAAATCTTTGAAGGGAACCGGATTCGCTCAATTTGGAACGAGGAAAAGGAAGAGTGGTATTTTTCAATTATTGATATTTTAGGGATTCTTACAGAAAGTGAAAATCCAAGAAAATATTGGAGCGTGTTTAAAGTAAGGCTGAAAAAGGAAGGCAATGAACTGGCTACAATTTGTAGCCAGTTGAAAATGAAAGCCTCAGACGGAAAAATGAGGCAAACGGATGTAGCCAATATGCAGGGGATTTTCCGCATTATTCAATCCGTACCATCTCCCAAGGCAGAACCCTTTAAGATGTGGTTGGCAGAAGTTGGAAAAGAAAGAATAGATGAGATTATCGATCCGGAGTTAACGATAGATAGAGCGTTGGAGACCTATGCGCAGAAGGGATATTCCAGAGAATGGATTAATCAGAGATTACAAGCCATTCAAGTAAGAAAAGAACTGACTGATACTTGGCAAGACCATGGGGTAGAAGAGGGCAAAGAATATGCCATACTCACAAATGAAATATCTAAGGCTTGGAGCGGTATGACAACAAGAGAATACAAAGACTTCAAAGGATTGAAAAAGCAAAATCTTAGGGATAATATGAGCAGTACCGAGTTAATATTAAATATGCTTGCAGAAGCGGCTACAAAGGATATTACTAATGCGACAAATCCCTATGGATTAGAAGAGAATAGGCAAGCTGCAAGAGACGGTGGTAAGATTGCCGGAAACGCGAGAAAAGAAATTGAGGAGCATACCGGAAAAGCAGTTATTACCTCTCAAAATGCAATTGATTTTGGAAAGTTGATTAGCGACGTAACGAAAGAGCTGCCTGAAAACAGGATAGATAGGAGTAAAAAGAAATGATTAATATCAGAAAGCTGGAGAGTGAATTATGGGAGTCGGCAGATTTACTCCGCTCAGGTTCACCGCTAACATCAAATCAATATTGCATGCCTGTTTTTGGTCTTGTTTTTTTTACGTTATGCCTTCGAAAGAATTTATGAGTATTTTCTCAATAAGTTTCCCAAAAGTATTGCTTCAGATGATGGTATGTTTTTTATGCCGAAATCCCTTGTGAAGATGAGGACTTCCTATGATAGGAGCAACAGTGATAGCGTTTATCGAATTGATAAATGATAGGATAAAAGCGGTGTAGAAAAATTAGAATTTTAGGAGAAGCTGGTATGGATTTTAATAATTTGATTCCTGAATTATCAGTTTTTGATATTCTTCAAACTAAAAATTTTTACGAAGAATTAGGATTTAAAATAGAGTACGAACGACAGGAAGAGAAATTTGTTTTTATGTCTTTTCAAGATAGTCAGTTTATGTTTGAACAAATTCATGATGAAGGGTGGAACACAGGGGAATTAATCTATCCTTTAGGAAGAGGAATAAATTTTTCCATAACAGTTGATGATATTGAAAACCTATATACATTAGTGAAAAGTAAAAAATTAGAGATTTACAAAAAACTGACCAAAAGTGTATATCTGGTTAACGGAATAGAAGAAATACAGATGGAGTTCTTGATTCAAGATCCTAATGGATACTTATTGAGATTTACAAACTGATAACTTCCAGTTTGTAGGGGAGCACAAGATGTTAAAAATAAAAGATTTTATATTTCAAGAGGATTGGGGAGACAGAAGAAGCTGCCTCATGTTCTTTAAAGCAGACCAAGAGGAAAGTGCCTCGTGGGCTGTAGACATTGGGTTTAAGCCCGGGGATTTTGAGGGAAATGAGATTTCCCCTTCTATCTGTATCAATCCCATAGATACCGATAAGAGTGATGTAAAGGAATTGGTGGGGACTACATTTTCAGTAAAGACAGTAGAGGAAAGTGAAGAGCGTGAAGATTCCTTTTATATTTATGAAAACGAACCGCTAATTGAATACAGGATAGAAGTCTTAGATATAGCAGAGGCAAAAGCCCATATAAAATGCAATGGGGTGCTTATTCTTGACGGCTATGCGGAGCCATGGACAGAAGAAAAATTTGAAATAGACAGTTGGATTCCGGTAATAGAATCCGTGCAGGATTGGGATAAGTTGTCCTTATGACGGAAGAATTCATTCAGCGATTAGACGCTTTAAAAGCGGATCCCAGTGAATATGTCCGAAAATCCGTGGGCAATGCTTTACGAGATATCAGTAAGAAATTTCCGGATTTTATTCGTAAAGAAGTAGAGACTTGGTCTTTGGATAGCAAAGAAATCAAACAGGTTTATCACTTGGCAAGTAAATTGATAAAGGATTAAATACATTGTTCTGTTACTTGCCATAATTGGAACGGAGAAGTTGAGAAGGAGTTATACTAAAATGAATTCTAAGAGGCTGGCAAAATTTCTTATCATTACATTCCTTATTTCTTGGATAGCATGGTGTGGGCTTGCTGCGTTAACAAGTCTCAATATTGTTCCATTTTCCCATCCTTTAGGTACTATTCTGCATATTATAGGAGGCTTCGGACCAGCGATAGCAACTTTGTTTGTATTGGAAGAAAAAAATACGATTAAATCTATAGTAAAATTCATTTTTGAACACAGGAAAAAATCATTGAACTATCTGTTTCTATTTTCTGTTTTTGAAATACTGACAATAAGTTTATCTTCAAGAGAATTTAATGCTGCATTAAAGATGTATTTAATACCTTTAATTTTTCTACAAGCAACATTTATATATGGTGGTGAAGAAGAATTAGGTTGGAGAGGAGTAATGCAGCCTTTATTAGAGCAACAATTGAATTTTCCGATATCCGCCATTATTACAGGCACAGTGTGGGGGATTTGGCATATACCGCTTTGGTTTATAAATGGGTCATCTCAACAAAATATGCCGTTTACCTTGTTTTTAGTATTAGCTATTATACTCAGTTTTTGGCTAGCGACAATTTACAAAAAAACGAAATGCATATTTGCTTGTAGTGTTTTTCATGGATTGACAAACACTCTTTTGTCTATGTTTATCATTAAATTGAATATTATACTTATAATAGGTGTTATTGCTATGCTTATATATTCAATATATATATGGTATTACGGAGAAGCAAAATCATAACTTCCAGTTTGTAGGGGAGGAGAGAAAACGGAATGGACTTATGGGAGCTGATCAAGAATAATACGGAACTTCATACTATGCTTATGCGAGAGTGTGACATTTGCTTTTACAAGCAGCTTCAGGAAATCCAGTTTATGGAGAATAATGAAAACTATTCTATGCAAGCTAAGGCATTTGCACATGATGCAAGTGGCGGAGAATTTGTGTTGTTACAGGATGAAAGCATTGGCTTTATCGGTAGTGAAGGAGAGGTGGGAAGAATTGCGGAAAGTCTTGCAGAGCTTCTGACCTTTTTAATTCACGCAGGAAATCTATTTGACTTTAACTGTAAGAAGATTTATCAAAGGGAAAGCTTGCTGAGAGCCTTTTGCGAAGGCTATCTAGCCAAAATTCGAGAAGATTATCATAAAGAACATAAGGACTGGGATAAGATTCGGGGGGCGTTAGCGGAAGAACTGTCACTTCCGTTTCATCCGGAGCATTTGCAGGATGTGGCAATGCAGTTTTATAAAGCAGCGATAAGAGAGCCTTTATTTTCTTGCAAATATATGGACGGTATGGAGGAATATACTTGTGATTCCATACTTTCCGATACGGTAGGGATGTGGGTGAAAGAGTTGACCGGAATGACGAAAGAGGAGATGGAAAACAATCATGAGCATCTATAATTGGATACAGAAAGTGTTCTTTGAGATTTATGAAGAATGGCACATGAAAGACCCGGCTTACGATAGAAATGGATTTCATATTAGCGGAATTGACAATGCACTAAAAGCGATGCATGACGGATATTATACTTATGCAGAGATAAGCCCGTCCCATGCCGTAAAGGGGTGTACATTGATGAAAGCGGTAGTCGGGAAAAGCAAAGAGCTGGTCAATTTATATTTGAAAATAGAGGATAAAAAATATCTTATTTCCGACTTAAGCTACAGCGATGCCGTAAAGATTATGAGGGCATTTGTGAAAAAGGAAGTTCTTCCCGATGAAAAGACTTATACGGAAGTGATAGGAAATGATGATGCAATCGTAAAATCCGCATTTGAAGACTTATCAAAGCTCCTGCTGGAAGACCCAAAAACAGCGCAACGATTCCTGAAAAAGCACAAGCATGAAAGTATGGAAGATATGGACCATGCCTGGGAAGAGCTTTTTTTCGCGTTAGAGCGGAAAGGAAAAGTGATAGAACTGGATTGGAAAGCGAGGAAGGATAGTTTTATTCCTGCTGTGCGTAAATTAAGTGCCGGACTAAATCTCAATCCGGATGAGAAAATGCTGAATGATGAAGAGGATATCCCAAGATGGGGAAAGATTCTGAATGCGGAGTGGACAGAGTATGTTTTGTCTGCCATGGACATAGGAAGTGACAGCTATGCGATGATGGTTCTCAGTAAGGAAGACTTTGAAAAAGCAAGGGAGCTGGCGAAAGTGTTCTTGCATAGAATCGCAGTGATTGAAGAGATGTGAGAAGATTTTATAGTTATATTCCAAGGAAACAATCGAGGCATGGTATAATTACTTCTCATCCGAAAAGTTTGAATGTATAAGGAGAAAAACACTAATGATTAACGAAATAATTTTCATGGAAATTAGATTATTAGGAGAGTTCTGCCAAAAGTATAGAATGAGTCGGGCGGCTGCCAATGATCTTTTTTCAAAACATAAAATCTGGCAATATATAGAGTCGTGTTATGACACTTTTCATATTAATGGTGATGAGCACAATTTAGAGGATATCAGTAATGTTTTAAAGACGAAGGGAGCGATTTAGTGAAACTAAAAGATGGAATGCTCCTATCACGGAAAGAGCAATCGGCTGTTTAAAATTTCAGGAGGCAAGAAAATATGTCATTTGAAAAAATGAATGCATGTGCAGACATGATACTTACAGATGCTATTTGTGATATGGCTGAAGAAGAAAATATCTCCATTGAAGAGTCGAGAAATAGACTTTTGAGTTCTAATGCATGCAAATGTCTTTATGATTTTGATTCCGAACTGTGGAAAGAAGGACCTGATTATTTTTTGGACTACTATAGAAGGTCTGAGAAAAATTTGAGGTGTAAATAGACATGGAAAGGCATCCTTTGACAGATTTTGGAAGTCCCGGACCAATCGTCCATTTTGTGGAGAGATTTTATAAAAAAGGATATGAAGAAGAACTTCTTCTGTCCTTAAAAAGAATGCCTACGTTACATACGGTATGGATGCTAAATCGTCTTATCAATAGAACAGATCAAGCGGAAGTCTATTTAGATATTCTGAAGGGAATTTCTGAAAATGCATCCTGCGATAAGGAAATCAGAGAAGAGGCATTGCATTTCTTATCGATTCACTAAAGAACAATAGTTCAAAGTTTGCTTTTTATAATGCTTGATTTATAATAATAAAAGAAAACTTGAAATCTAAAGAATCTAAAGAATCTAAAGAATCTAAAGAATCTAAAGAATATAAAGAATCTAAAGAATTTAAAAAATTTAAGTAAGATAAAGAGCGAAAGGAAGAAAATATGAACTTGGCAAAAATTTCAGCAAACGGTCAGATTACAGTGCCTGTAGAAGTGCGCCGCCAACTTGGATTAAAATCCGGTGATAAGCTTTTATTTCTTCAAAAGCAAAATGGAGAAATTATTGTTAGTAATGCCTCCGCTACTGCCATCCGAAAGGCGCAAGCTGCATTTCAGGGAGTTGCAGAAGAAATGGGTATAAATAGTGAGGAGGATATTCAAGAACTGGTAAATGAAGTGCGTTATGGAAGAAAGGTATAATGAATATTAAGCCAATTATTAAAGCGTTTTTATTTCCAACATTGCTTCATATAACAGCAGTTGCAGTACTGGTTGGAATTCTAAAAGAAAAAGGATATGGATTAGGTTACCATTCTTTTTTGGGGATGGTTTTTATTATCATTGGAGGTGTGTCGTCCGCCTTTTGGGGCGTATTTTATCAAATTAAATACAATGGGAAAAATCCTTTGTGTATAATAAAGGATTTTTTCAAAATAAAGCAGCCATTTAAAATCTATGCAATGGTAATCGTATTTTTAATTATAGACTTTTGTTCTGTGGCAATAAGTAAGGGATTCAAAATTGAAAATGTATGGATTCCGATAACTCTATTCTTTAAGGCCATTCTATTTGGTGGAATAGAAGAAATAGGATGGAGATATTCTTTTCAGCCCTGTTTAGAGAAAAAGCTTTCCTATATCGTTGCGACGATGATGACCTTTGTGTGCTGGGAAGTATGGCATTTTTTGTTCTTTTTTATTGATGGTAGCATTGCAATGGTTGATGTTCTTAATTTCTCGTTGGGACTATTCACAAACTGTTTCATACTATCGGCATTATTTGCCTATTCAAATAGTTTATGGATATGTGTAATGACACATGCACTAATGAATACATTATCTCAAATTACTTTCCATGATAATGTAATTATAGGGAATGCATCCAAAGTAATATGTATAGTTGCTGCTATTTTGTTAGTTCATGCGACAAAGAAGGCAAATAGCAGCTTAATGAAAGCTGACAATGTTTCTACCGTTGGATGAGCAAAAGTTCAGCAATTTGATAGGAGACTATACCAAGGGCAAGGATACGGGAAATCAACGTATTATTGTAAAAAATACAGATTACATTGAAAGCGAGGTGAAGCGAGTGTTAATGAATTCGTCGGAGTATATCTCCATTGTTGAGAAGATAAAGAGTGAAATTACGAGTGCGCAGTATCGGGCAGCTGTTCATGTAAACGCAGATATGTTGCTCCTATATTATGACATCGGTTGTGTCATTAATGAGCACAAAACTTGGGGAAACAAATTCATTGATAACCTTGCGTCCGATATTCGCATGGCGTTCCCGGAAAGCAAAGGTTACTCTGTTCGCAATCTAAAGTATATGGCAAAATTTGCTGCTCGTTTTTCAGATAGAGAATTTGTGCAAGAGGCACTTGCACAAATAACTTGGTATCATCATATTGCCTTGATGGATAAACTGAAGAGTGCAGATGAACATATATGGTATACGAAAGAAGCGGCAAAGAATGGCTGGTCCCGCAATGTGCTGGTGCATCAAATCGAAAGCGGACTATATCAGCGGCAGGTGCTGGTTGATAAGGTTTCTAATTTTGAGAGCCGCTTGCCATCACCGCAAAGTGAGTTGGCAGCGCAGACCATGAAAGACCCGTATGTGTTCGACTTTATCCCATTCCGTGAGGAGATGTTGGAAAGAGATATTGAGCAGGCGCTTGTTCGCGACGTTACTAAGCTTCTGCTGGAACTTGGAACAGGATTTGCATTTTTAGGCAATCAGTATCATCTTAATGTCGGGGGTGATGATTTTTATATTGACCTATTGTTTTATAATCTGAACCTGCGGTGTTATGTAGTTATCGAGTTGAAAGCAGGAGATTTCAAACCGGAATATGCCGGTCAGCTGAACTTCTACCTGTCTGCAGTAGATGGAATCCTAAAGAAAGAGGAAGACAATCCGTCCATCGGCTTACTGCTCTGCAAAAGCAAGAATAATTTGGTTGCAGAATATTCCCTAAAGGACATTTCAAAGCCGATTGGTGTGAGTGAATATAAAGTCACCCGAAGCCTGCCGGATGCCCTGGAAGAGCAGTTGCCCTCGGTTGAAGATATTCAAAAGAGAATTAAGTGAATTTGTGGAGAAAAAACATGAAAAAGTATATGGGAATCGCGTTAGCTTTTATTTTCATTTTTGTATTAACAGCTTGCGGAGCGAAGAAGGAAATCAGCTTGCCGGAGGCAAAGGACATAACGGAAATTGAAATCACGGAAAATCCTTCCGGAAATACTGTGAAAATCACGGAACAGGATGAAATAGCTAAAATCGTGAAGGACATCAAAGAAAATACTAAAGATACAGGAGGGGAAAGTTATCATGAACAGCCTGCAAACATTAAAAAATTTCTGGCTGTTAGCTTTTATTATAACAATACGGAAAGGAACTGGGAGGTCGTTTATCTATATGAAAATAGAAATAAGACCTATGCTGAACAACCCTATTCAGGGATTTGGAAGATCAAAAAAGAAGTATTTAAAGAGATTAGCGGTAAATTAAAGCAATAAAGGGACAATGTAAAAGGATTTTGACACACGCTATAAGTGATGTAAAAGCCATTTGCTGGACGACAGGGGGCATTTTCCCTACAATAAAAATGCCAGGGAGGTGCAGTAGCATGGAGCATAATATTAGAAATAAAATCGTTATCATACTTTCTTATCTATTGATTTGGGCGCTTAGCATGATTGTGTTTTGGTTTTTTACAAGCGGAAGTGATGCTATGGGCTACAGTTTAATGTACCTTTGGATTATCCTTCCGGTAACAACATTTGTTGAGTCTGTGCTGATTGGGAAAAATGATTTTTGGGGAAAAGGAAAATGGGGATGTACCCTTTTCTTTGGCCTAATGTATATGCTGGCTGAATATGGTACATTTAAAATGGCAAACAACATTGCCGCTAACAAGATCAATGCCCCGGACTGGGGAATGATTGTAGTTGGAGCGATAATCTCTGCAATCGGTATCTTGCTGGGGTCGTTATGGAAGAAGAAACACTAAAATTAAGGAGGCAGTTTCTTGCAATATATACTTTTCCTTCGGGGCATCAATGTGGGCGGTAAGAATAAAGTTTCTATGAGTGCGTTAAAAGAAGCTTTATTCCTTGCAGGCTTTGAAAATCCGGAGTCCTATATCAATAGTGGCAATCTGTTTTTTGGTAGTGCGGAAAGTCTTGAGGCTTGTATCTTAAAGATAAGAAAAGTCTTAGAAACAAACTACGATTTTTCTATTCCCTTTGCATTGCTTACTAAAGAAGAGTATCTGGAAGAACAAGCGGCATTACCGGCTTGGTGGGAAGAGGCGTTGGCAAGAAGAGATGTTTTGTTTTATTCCTGTACTATGGATAAATCTGATATTCTTCACTTTATAGAGAACGCTACATTTTACAATGAGAAAGTACATGTCGGGAAACAGGCTGTATTTTGGGGAAAAATGGATGAGGCGGAATATCTAAAAACTACCTACCATAAAAAACTCATGAAGCAGGATTTCTACAAGCAAATTACGATTCGAAACGGAAATACCTTTGATAAGATTGCAGAAATTTTGAGGAGGGAATTTTGAGTTCGGAAATCTTTTCTTTTGTTATTTATATGATTCATGCCTGCGCAAACCGTTGGAGGAAGACGCCTGCACGGGTATATTTTGCTTTAAAACAGAGTGGCTGTCTTAATTATTACCTGATTCCGAATTATGATATTTTACATACACAGAGTACTGATTTTGTTGTGAAAGATATTGAAGAATATCTTGCCCAAAAAGAGGTGATAGTATGACAGAGGAAGCTTTAGAGCAGTTTTATCAAGAAAGTCTGGAAGAAAGATTGATCCAGAATATTGCAAAAGAGTTGCATTTATCTTTAGAAGAGGCGATGGACTGTTATTATAAGAGTAGGCTGGCAGGCCTGATTCAGGGGGGAAAGGAAGGAGTGCAGTATCTGGATTATAGGGCTTTAACTGCGCTTTTTATGGAAATGGAGAAGGTATAAATTTCATTTACAGTCCACAAATAAGCTATTTACAGGCGGTATTTCCGCCTTATTCTTCAAAGCTTCCGGCCATATACTTGCGTCCCCAGTCCCGCATGGAATGGATAATGTCTGTAAGGGTTTTTCCTCTTTCCGTAAGGGAATATTCGGTTTTGGGCGGAACCACAGGGTAGACTTTCCTATGGATTATTCCGTCATGTTCTAATTCCTTAAGCTGCTGTGTCAACATTTTGGCGGTAGCTTGAGGAATATATTTTTGTAGCTCATTATATCGCAAGGTTCCATCGTGGATGAGATGGCAGAGAATAATCATTTTGTACTTTCCGCCAATCTGAGAGAGCGTTGCCTCTACGGGACAATGAAACAATTTTTCTGAATTTGAAATTTTTTTTGTCATTTTTTTTGCTCCAAATTCTTCCGGAAATTCATAGAAAAAGTCAATAAAATCAAGACTGTATTGTGGTTTCCCAAAAGTAAGTATATTACTGAAAAGTGAGTATCTTACTAAAAAGTGCGTTCTTGCTGAAAATATACTAACTGTTTAGGATGACATAATCAAGTTGGTAAGAAAAAAATTATATCCAACAGAGATGAACTCATAGAACAGAACAAAATATAGTAGGAAGAAGAAAGGGAGAAAATCATGGATTTTATAACACTGGCAAAGAGTCGTTATTCTGTTCGTAATTATAGCGAGAGGCAGATAGAAAAAGATAAGCTGGATAAGATTTTAGAGGCGGCGCATATCGCACCCAGTGCCAGAAACAAGCAGTCTGCCAGAATTTATGTTGTGCAAAGTACGGAAGGAATTGAAAAGCTTCGTTCTCTTACCAGATGTGCGTACAATGCGCCAACGATTCTGATGATTGGCTATGAGGAGTCCGAGCAATATCGGAATGAAATGGAAGAGGGAATTCTTTCCGGTCAGCAGGATGCCTCTATTGTGGCTACTCATATGATGCTTGAGGCGGCAGAGCTGGGACTTGGTTCTGTATGGGTGGATGGGTTCCCAAATACCGAGACGGCAGAAGCATTTCATTTGCCAAAGTCTGTAAAGCTGGTATGTCTGATGCCTGTAGGCTATGCGGCGGATGACGCAAAGCCGGCACCGATGCACGAGAAGTATAGACCTATTGAAGAAATGGTGAAGATACTATAGAGAAGAACTCCGGCAGAAGGCTTTTGTATGAAAATGGAGTGATTTTTAGACATCCGGAAAATAATCTGAAAATATCTTAAACAAAACAAGACTTTATACGGCGACTAATCTAAAATTAGACTTTAGATTAGTCGCTTTACTTTTACTGTGATGGCGACTATAATTAAGTCATACTTTAGATTAGTCGGAGGATAGGCATGGCATATATTCCAAGAGCTATTTCGGATATTTTAAAAAGCAGGGTAAAAAGCAGCAAATGTACATTGATTGTAGGGGCAAGACAGGTGGGAAAATCCACACTGGTAAAGCGGGAATTCCCTGAATTTAACCGAAGTAATTTTGATGATCGCTTAACCAGAGTGCAGGCCAAAGAGGAACCTAAGCTTTTCTTTTTGAACAACCCCTGTCCTTTGTTTATTGATGAAGTACAGAAGGAATCCTCCATTTTGGAAGAGATTAAATTGAAGGTGGATGATTCTGATGAAAGAGGACAATTTATCCTATCCGGTTCCCAAAAGCTGGAATTAATGAAGGGGGTAAGCGAATCTTTGGCAGGGAGAGTGTCGGTCTATGAGTTATCCGGCTTATCCTTGCGGGAGCTTCATCAAATCCGTTTCAACCGTCCCTTTGTTCCCAAAGAAGAGTATATCAAAGAGCGGGAGAAGGAATTGAAAGACTATGACAATATTTGGGAAATCATTCATCGAGGTTCTTATCCGGAGCTTTATGATATAGAGAGGGACTGGCAGGAATTTTATTCCTCCTATGTTGCCACTTATTTGGAAAGAGATATCCATGAACTGATTGCTGCGGATAGTATTACATTTACAAAATTCCTGACGGCGGTTGCGGCAAGAACGGGGGAGATGCTGAATTATAAAAACATTGCGGGAGATGTTGGCGTAAGTGAACCGACCATAAAAAACTGGATTTCTATTCTGGAAAGAACGGGAATCGTCTTTCTTTTACAGGCTTACAGTGCGGGGGCTTTAAACAGGGCAATCAAAACCCCGAAGATCTATTTTCGGGATACGGGTCTTGTTTGTTATTTGACCAGATGGTTAACTGCGGATGCTTTGAAAAATTCAGCGGTTGCCGGAAACATTTTTGAAACCTTTGTGGTGTCGGAGATTTTAAAATCCTATTCCAATGCAGGAAAAGACTACCGCTTTAATATCTTCTACTATAGAGGAAAGGATAAGAATACCTTCGGTGAAAATGAAATCGACTTAATCATTGAAGAGGATGGAATCTTGTATCCGGTGGAAATAAAAATGTCGGGCAATCCTAAGGCTTCCATGGGAGCTACGAATCAAGTACTGGATAAGATTCCGGATAAAAAAAGAGGTATGGGAATCATTCTATGTCTTATTGATAAAAAGACCTATCTTAGAGAAAATTTATTGGCATTACCGCTTGAGTATATCTAGTGCAGAGATTATCACAAGTGTCTCTTCTGCTTTAGGGAACTTTTTACGAATAAGAAATACATAAAGTTCCCTAAAGTAGACGCCGGAAGAGTAAAGTCAGTGCCCCCTCTACGCCGTAATCGATTGTTCGGCGTTCCACATGGCAGTATATTTACCGCCCAATGCCAAAAGTTTTTCATGGGTTCCGGATTCCACCACTTTTCCACCGGACAGCACGAGAATCTGATCCGCGTTTTTTATAATAGACAATGTGTGTGCAATCATTACAACGGTCTTGTTTTCTTGCAGAAGACGTACAATGGCCTGTTTTACAGCGAATTCATTCTCAATGTCCAAAGAGGCGGTTGCCTCATCAAGAAGCAGAATCGGGCTGTTTTTCAATATAGCCCTAGCAATAGAAAGTCGCTGCCGTTCACCGCCGGAAAGCAGATTTCCATTTTCACCGATAGGAGTATCATAGCCCTTTTCCATTTTGCGGATAAACGGGTCACAGTTCGCTTTTTGGCAGGCCTTTTCAATTTCTTCATCGGTAGCGGAAGGCTTTGCATGGCGTATATTTTCCCGAACTGTATCATTAAACAGGAAGGTGTCCTGATCCACCATGGAGATGCTATCCAGCACATCTTCCGCATTGACATTTCGGATAGATTGTCCTCCGATGGCAATTTCTCCGCTTTCCGGCTCATAATACTTCGCAATCAGATTCAGAATTGTTGATTTGCCCGAGCCGGAGTCCCCCACGATTGCGGTTAGCTTGCAATCCGGGATGGAGAAGCGCATTTCTTTTAGAACCACTTCCCCCTGCACATAAGAAAAGGATACATCGTGAAAGGAGATGTCGTGCTCTTTGGGAGAAAAAACAGCTTGGCTTTTCGCTTCTTCCTTTTCCGCCAACACGTTTTGAATGTTTGTCTTAGAGAGCAGGAGATTCCTGTAACTGAACAGATCGACCGAAATCGCAGCGATTAGACGAGCGAAAACCATCGGCATCATGCAAAGAAACAGGAAAGTGATTGCGGGAATCTTCCCGGACTGCCAAGGGATGAATCCAATCCACATAATAAGCGGAACAGTCAGCCAATTGAAAATGTTAAAAGCGAAATTAACAGGTATACCGTGTGCCTCATATTGATAACTGACGGCGCTGAATTTACGCAGGACATCTGTTGTATTTCTGTTTTTAACACCGCCCATTCCATAAGAACGGAAGGTCCGGATTCCGTCAATGTACTCGACGATTTGTCCTACAGCTTCCGCCGTAACGGAATTTTTTTCTTTACCGTACTTTTCCACAATCCGAAACGACAGCAACATTTCCGGAACGAGGAGTAGAAGAGAAAACAGCAGGAGGATTGCGGCAGGAAAATAGAGAACACAGATCAAAGCAAGTACGATTACGGACAGCACCCCGTTTTTCACAAGGGAGGCAAGTTTGTGCGTCAGAATCTGCTCATAACTGTTTACATCTGCCGTCATGATATGGATATATTGTCCTTCCTGTTTCTCCGTAAAAGAGGATAGTGGAACTCTCCTCAGCTTATCGCCAAGGCCGAGACGGATATTTTTAGAAACTTCGGCACCCCCGATTTGGCTCTGTGTATAGCCGGTGCTGTAAATAGCAAGCCGTATTAGGAAGATTACGCCGACGAGGCAGGATATACGGGTGATGCTCCTTATATCGGCAGACCCGTCGTACAGCATTTTCAGCACCGCGTAAAGGACAATGTAGTTACTTCCTGACAGCAGTCCTTCCAGAACAGTCAATAGCAGACCGAGGTAAAACCGAGGATTCTTATGGAAAAGATCATTGTCTCTCATCTTACGTCTCCTCCTTTCCCATAGCGGATATTTCTTGCCGCTTCATAGCTTTCCCAACTTTTCCGATAGTTTCTGTTTCGTAAAAGCAGTTCATCATGGGTTCCCATATCGGAAATCGTGTGATTTTCTACCACCAAAACCCTGTCACACATGCCGACTACACTAAGCCGATGGGCAATGATGATGACGGTTTTTCCTTCGCAGAGGTTCTTAATCGCCTTGTCAATCTCCATTTGGTTTTCAGGGTCTGCGGCACTTGTCGCTTCATCTAAAATCAGGATCGGTGCATTTTTCAAAATGGCTCTTGCGATGGCGATTCGTTGTTTTTCTCCACCTGAAAAGCGGGAACCATAACTTCCGACCTTTGTATCATATCCATCCGGAAGGGACATAATGAAATCGTCAATCTGCGCTTTTTTTGCAGCTTCCCGCACCGCCGTAAGAGATGCGTGCCTCCCCATACGGATATTGTCAAAGACAGAGTCACGGGTCAGAAAAGTCTTCTGAAAGACAAGAGAGATATGCTGAAGGAGCGTTTCATAGCGAATGCTTTTAACATTTTTTCCTCCGATCAAAACCTCTCCCTCGTCCACATCATGGAAACGGGCAATCAGTGCGGCAACCGTACTTTTCCCTGCCCCGGATGCGCCTACAACGGCAATCTTTTCGCCATCCCGGATGGACAGGTTGGCATTTTCCAGCACATTTATTTTCCCGTCATAAGAAAAGTGCACGCCTTTTAGCGTGATATCATGGCTTTCGGGGAAATCGTCTCCCCCTTCAAAGGTAGGAAGCGCCAGTATTTCTTTGACTTTGTTCATGCCGCTAAATGCCTGTGCAAAATTCCCAGAAAGCTGTTGAAGCGGAAGCAGTTCCGTTAAATACAAGGATCCGATGTAGGAAAAGAGGAGAAATACACTTGCCGGGATAGAACCGTGCAGGAAAAGTCTCCCGCCAAGAGGAACAAGGAGTAAAAGTCCGGACTCCAAAAGCAGGATGAATACGGCATATAGGGGAGCGGTCTTTTTCGCGATTTTGTTCCATGCTCTGTTTTCGTCGAGAATGGCTTCTCTGAATTTTTTAAAGGATTTGCTACCCATCCGGTATGCTTTAATGAGACGCATACCGCGGACATATTCGACCATAACGGAATTGAAGTCGGCGAGAGAGGCGTTGGTCTCCGGTAATAGGGCAGACATTTTTTGAAACACCGCCATCATCACCGGGATATCCAAAAAGAGAGGAATCAGGGAAATCAGTGCCAGCGGGATGTTCACGGTCATGAGGTATATAAAAATCACGACAGGACCGGTGAGATAGCTGACAAGCTCCGGAATGTTATGGGCAAGACATAACTCTAACTTCTCAATGTTCTCATTCAAGACCGTTTTGATTTCGCCTGTGCTCCGTTCGCTAACGTATCCGAGCGGCACTTTCGCGAGCTTTTCTATAATCATGCAGCGCACGCGAAACAGCGCATTGTACGCCCCTTTGTGTGAGAGCACGCCGGACAGCCCCAAGAGAACCATGCGAAAAACAGTCGTGACACTTACGAGAACAATACAGTCCGTCAATCCTTTCCTTGTCAGTGTTCCGAGGAGGACAGCGTCCATCAGGTGATAAATGCCGACATACGGTCCGATTACAAACAGTCCGCTTAAGAAAGCACAGAAAACGGAGGCAAATAAGTACCATTTATCGCTTCCTGCCCATGTAAGAAGTAATTTTATCGGCTTTTCTCGGTTCTTATGCAAAGTAATTCCCTCCCTTATTTCCACTCTTCTTTTCTCCCACGGCGGAAAAGAACAACTGCCTTATTTCTTCCTTATTCTCTGCACGGCATTGTAAATCGTAGTGTATTTTCCCATCAGAAAAAACAAGCATACGGCTACATGTCCTGCAAAAAAATTCATAATCATGCGTCACAATAAATAGGATTTTCCCCTGTTCGGAGAGTTTACGGACAATTTTTGCGACCTTTTCCATGCTTTCATAATCGAGCCCGCTGGTAGGTTCGTCAAAGACAATCAACTCTTTTTTGCAGATCTGTCCCACAGCGACGGCCAGTCTTTGCTTTTGTCCGCCGGAAAGGGTACCGGGATGCTGTTCGCTAAAGGGGGTCAGTTCCAGCATAGCCATTGTTTCCGCGACGAAATCGGCATCCGGGTTTTTTATGCCAAAGGAGCATTCGGCCTTTACGCTTTCTGCAAAAAGCTCATAATTCACATCCTGCATGACCATATAGGAGATTTTTTGCCGCATCTTTTTTGAGAGGATTCTACCATCCCGGAGAAAATCTCCTTTTATTTCTTTATGTAATCCGCAAAGAGCCCGTGAAAATGTTGTTTTTCCTGCGCCGTTTTTCCCGACAAGGGCAATTACCTCACCTTGTGAAAACTTTTCGTTGATATTTTCCAGCACGGTTTTTTTCTTGTAGAAAAGAGAAATGTTCTTCAGCTCCAGCCTTATTTCTTGCGTTTTTCCCGCGGTGATTAAGGGTAGCTCTTTTCGTAAGTCCGTCGTTCGGAGCCCCATACTCTGGCGTTCTTCGTCTGAAAGGCTTAGGAACTCTCTCGCAGAGTAATCCTTTTTTATTCTCCCCTCGTTCAGTACAATAATCCGGTCAGCGATATCCATGAGATAATGTAGCCTGTGCTCGACTATTAAAATAGTCTTTCCCTGAGACTTCAGCATTTTAAGATGAGAACGTAAAGAAGCGACCGATTCCATATCCAGATTGGAGGATGGTTCATCCAAGAGATAAACAGAGGGGTTCATGGCATAGACGGAGGCAAAAGCAATCTTCTGCTTTTCTCCCCCTGAAAGAGAGAAAATATTTCTTCCGCGCAGATTTTCAATTTTCAAATCCTTTGCTGCGGTCGCCACTTTTTCTTCAATCTGTTCTCTTGGGAATGCCCGGTTTTCCAAACCGAAAGCAATCTCACTGTCTGTGTCTACATTAAAAAACTGCGTTCTGGGATTCTGAAATACCGAGCCGACAAGAGAAGCCGTTTCATACATTGGCATTTCAGATATGTTTCGCCCGTCAAGTAGAACTTCTCCGCAAAGTTTCCCGGGATAAAAATGCGGAACAAGTCCATTTATGAGGCGCGTCATCGTGGTCTTTCCGCATCCGCTTTTTCCGGTGAGAAGGACGCATTCTCCGTCATGCACCGTCAAGTTGATGTCCTGCAAATCCTCCGTTCTCTGTCCGGCTTCCTGCTCCTCATGCGAGTCATACGAAAAAGATACATGCTGAAACGTAATCATAGGCTACACCATCCTTTCCCGGATAAAACCCAAAATAAGGATGAATACTGCAAGAACTATGGCAACGAGGTCCCTCCACCGGAACCGTATCGCAAGAAGGCAGGTACGGGGCTTTGGATTTTCTATCCCGCGTGTTACTGCGGCACAAGAGAGTTCTTCCGCTGTATTGGAAGCCGTCATCAATAAAGGAACATAAAGGCATTCCACCGTCATGGCCGGGTTTTTAAGCAATCCGAATAAGGATGGCGTTACATCTCTAAGCCGCATAGCGTCTTTGATATACCCCCAGTCTTCACGAACTGTGGGAATATAGCGAAGCATGACCGCGAGCGGAATAAGCACTTTCTTCGGTATATGTGCTTTGTTCATCGCAGTCAGGAACTCGTTCACCTTCGTTGTGGAAAGAATAATGCTCGAAAGGAAAGCACAGGGGTAGACCGTATAAAACAAGCCGAGCCAGGAGGTGAACACGGTGTAAAGTACCCCTTTTTCAAGCGATCGAATCCATAGCGTTAATATATAGAAAGCGCCATAAAATGCCATGCAGAAAAGCGATTTGCGCACTTTTCCGCTTGCACAGCCGAATACGGTAATCGCAAAAACAAGCACGCTCTCATACAGGAGAGAGGAGGCAATCGTCGCTGAAATTACGCATAGAATCAGCAGGACGATTTTTGTGCGGGGGTCAAATTGCAGGCCGAATCGGTTTTCTGTATATGCACTCCGATTCATGCCGTGATTCCCGCTTTTGTAAAGTGTTTCTTTAACAGTTTACTACCAACAAAGCCGCTGAGAAGAGCGACGAAAACCGTGCCTGCCAGCATGGTCAGGAAAACCCGGTGGTTGACTGCGGATGTCATTCTATCCAGATACTCCTCCGGTGTGCCTTTCTCCAACATCCGACTTACCCAGACCTTGGGATTTAAGAAATAGGCAATATAAGAACCGGTTCCCCCGAGACAGAAAACAATATAGGATAGAATGTTGATTCTTATACTTTTATATCGTGCGGTCCATGCCAGAAGATCCGCTGCTGCGCTTCCGACCAGATATCCGATGGTCATGCCGATATGCATGCCGGTCGCATAGCAGAAAATTGCCATCAAGAGTCCTGTGATAAAGATTGGCCCCGGTTTTGGTACTTTCGCAATCAGTAAAAGATAGACCGGGCCGGCTAGAAGCGATGCGCCCACCGGAAAATAAAAGGTCAAAGCCGGGAACATGGCAAAGGGACCTCCGCTTAAGGAGATACATACGAAAATGATTGCCGAAAAAATGCCGATCGTAATGAGGTCCTTGATTGTAAGGCTCTGTTTCTTGATCTTTCTTTTGCTTGTCATAAGAGATGCCCTCCCTTAACCGTACATATTGAAATGAAAGAGACGCTGTGGTAATACATTGTTAGATGTCGCTAATCGCAAAAACAGTATAAAAAATCAGGAGAAGCGAAACAATGCAGTCGAGCGTTGTTTGCCTGAACTGTACGAAATGATGTCCGATATGTATGATTTTGAGGGGATTCTATGGAAGTCAACGAATTTTACAGAGAATGGCTTACCCGCAGCGGTTTTATTGAATGTGAATCTACACAGAACTTTAGCCCTGCCGGAAAATTGTATCTCGCGCCAAAGGAGCTGGCTTGTGGATATTACTGGGTCTACGGAGAAAAGGATTTGTTTGATATTAAAATCCATGATTTCTATTTTTTCGAGGATCACTTTATCTCTCTTACTACGCCGGAGTGTTTAAGCATTACTTACTATGATTCCGTGTCCGGGGAGGAGTTGACCCCTTACCGCCGTTTAACTGCGGGATGTGTCAAAACCTTTCACGGAGGGCATGCGCTTTATCAATCCATTATGCACGAGAATATTCCGATTCGTTCCGTGGGAATTGAAGTATTTCCCGCATATTATGAAAAATATCTGCGGGAAAGCTATCCGGATGACTACCTTCCTCCCAATGAGGCATTCCGTCGCATCGGGCAGACGCTTGACTTTCCGGAGATGTCCCGACTTTTACGTCAAGTTTGGGAGTATAATGGAGAGGGCATACCGGCAAAGTTATTCTATGAAGCCAAGGTCGCTGAAGCGGTTTCGCTTGTTTATGAACATGGAAAGCATAGTCAGAATACTTTATCTACAAAAATATCCAAGCAGGACATGGATGCCTTAAGTAATGTTACCTCCTATATCCATGACCATTTTAACTCGGCGCTTCCATTGGATACGCTTGCGCGAATTGCCTGTATGGGTACAACAAAGTTGAAGACCTCTTTTAAGCATGTCTATCAACGCACCATTTCGGAGTACATCCAAGAGCGACGTATGAGTCATGCGGAAATGCTTTTGAGCTCCACAGACCTTACAGTTGACCAGGTAGCATCGGCTGTAGGGTATTCCAATGCCGGAAGATTTGCGGCAAACTTTAAAAACAATACAGGACTCTTTCCGTCGGAATATCGTAAAATGGCACGGAGGAAATAAGGACATTATTTTCCATTTATACGATTTTTGCTATCCTAAAGCTTGCAGAAGTTATGTTTTCAGATTACCTAAACCGGTTAAACGAGGAGATATATGAAAAAAGTCAGTAAAAGCATAAAAATATGTATCGCTCTGGGCATCTTATTCGGGCTTATTCTTCTTTTTATTAAGCTAAGGCTTCAGCTAAGTGAAGAAGAAACCATGCGCATTTACATTTTCTCGTCGATAGCGGTGCTACTTATCAGCGTTATTATAAACCTGTCCTATAATTTCTTTTACGGAAAGAAAATCAACGACCTAACTCCCTTACTTGGCGAAGCAAAGTATGATGAATATCTGGAAAAGATAACAGCGATTCGAGACAAGGTAAAATCCAAGCATCTTAGGGCTATTGCGGAGCTGAATCGTACTGCGGCATTAACAGGGAAAAAAGAATATGCTACAGCGGTGGAAATTCTAAGGGAATTGGAACCGAGGGTAAAGAAAATGCCTTCTGTAGAGATGGTAAGAAGGCTGAATCTCTGCTTAAACTATTTTTACTTAAAGGACTACAAGGAGGCGGAGACTCTTTATAAAGATAGCGAAGCTCTTTTTGGAAAATATAAAGAAAATGCATTCTATAAAAAGAACTTTACCATTCTGGATTTGTTTATGGATCTATGCTGCTATGGAAAAAAGGAGGGAGTGGCAGAGCGAATTCAGGAAGCAAGAAGGATGTATCCGGAAAAGCAATTGCAAGAAGATTTTGAGTATTTGGAGGGGCTTTTGGAAGAAGGAAAGAGAAATCTGCAGGAAGACACAAAGAGTGATGTATAGGAGAGAGAAAAGGAGGTGTAAAAAGCAGCATGATACAGTTTATACAAGAGGAAATTTTGAGAATGGACTGGCTAAGCCGGCTGTTTCGAGAGGCTTTGGAACACTTTGGGATTGCTACGGAAAGTCGCATCGGAGGAAGTCTCCATTTCTTTCTCTATGATTGTGTGAAAATCACGGTTTACCTTTGCGTTTTGATATTTGCCATTTCCTATGTGCAGAGCTTCTTTCCGCCGGAAAGGACAAAGCGGATTATGGGGCGTTTTCACGGCATCTATGCCAATATCATAGCGGCTCTTTTGGGAACGATTACTCCTTTTTGTTCTTGTTCCTCCATTCCAATTTTTATGGGATTTACGGCAGCCGGGATTCCTCTTGGAGTCTCCTTTTCCTTTTTGATATCTTCTCCCATGGTGGATTTGGGAAGCCTTGTATTACTCACCGGTATTTTCGGTCTAAGGATTGCCTCTGTCTATGTGATATTGGGACTCTTGCTGGCGGTTCTAGGTGGCTTAGTGATAGAGCATTTGTCCTTGGAAAATGAGATAGAACCCATTCTTCGGCAGCTGCAACCCGTGGAACAGGCGCTCCCTACCTTGTCCCGGAAAGAGCGTCTTTCTTATGCTGCCGAGCAGGTGAAAACGACTTTTCGAAAGGTTTTCCCCTATATCCTTTTAGGGGTAGGTATCGGTTCTTTGATTCACAACTGGATTCCGGAGAACTGGATTATTTCTTTACTTGGAAAAGGAAATCCTGCCGGCGTGATTCTTGCGACTCTGGTGGGGATTCCCATGTATGCGGATATTTTCGGAACTATACCGATTGCGGAATCCCTTCTTTTGAAGGGGGCGGAGCTGGGAACGGTGCTGGCCTTTATGATGGGGGTTACCACTCTTTCTCTTCCCTCTATGATTATGCTTAGGAAGGTCATTAAGCCGAAGCTTTTGGGGACTTTTATAGGAATATGCATCCTCGGCATTATCCTGATCGGATATATTTTTAATGCATTACAATCCGTTCGCTTACCTTAGAAGTGAAAAAAGACATACTAAAATTAGTGCAAACCATCATTGCAAACACCAAGGGCGAGGGAGAAAAAGCAGGTGAAGATTTTTGGGTAAAAGCCGAAAAGCTATACTATACAGCCCTTATCGGATATATCTTCTACGAAGCACCAAGAGAGGAAAAGAACTTTGCAACGCTCCTTGATATGGTCGATGCTTCGGAAGTAAGGGAAGATGACGAAACATACATGAATCCGATAGACAGACTCTTTGAAGCATTGGAAAAGAAAGATCCTACACACTTTGCAGTGAAGCAATACCGAAAATATAAACTTGCTGCTGGAGTTATAGAATTAAGAAGAACACTTCATCACTATTTGAGTGAAAGATGTTTTGCTTAATTCTTTTTTATTGAAGAATTTGAGTGAAAGGAGGAAGAAAAAGAACGGGAGAGAAAATACAGGCTTCATCAAAACTACCTAAAGCGTAAAGAAAACGGCAAGAAAAAAGAATATGAGGAAAGATATAAGGCGAGGAGAGAGGAGAAAATCAAGGTTCTGAAAAGAGTGGGTATACCGGTAAAAGATTTAGATAATTATTTATAGGATTGGTGATATATTGACTAAAAACTGGAAAAGTGATAATTTAATTATCTAAAATAATAAGATTATCAAAATAAAAAATGGGAGGGGAGAGTTATATGTCTTATTGCTCTGATATAACAAAAAATAGAATTTTAGAATGTGCTAAAGGGGAATTTTTAAGCAAAGGATTCGAAAATGCACAGGTAGCTGAAATTGCTAAATTAGCAAAAGTAACTACAGGAGCTATTTATCGTCATTTCAAAAATAAGGAAGCATTATTTTTTGCTCTAATTGAAGAGGAATATAATTACACATTAGATGTTGTTTCTGATGTTGAAAAAAGGAGCGAACAAAAAACTATTAGGATAGACTCTGATTTAGTTGATGATGAAGTGATTATAGAAAATTTATTTTTAGAAACAATGCTATTTGTTGATTATATGTATGCACATTTTGATAATTTTAAGTTGATTTTTGCGTGTAGCAAAGGGTCGCAAGTAGAAAACTTTATTGAGGATATAACTGAAAGATATACAGCTAAAAATAGGAAGCTTATTCATTTCAATGCTAAACAGGAGCAAATTAACACAGAAATTAAAGAGTTTGAAGTACATGTCATTACAAAAGGCTATATTACATCTCTATGCGAATGCGTTCTTCATGATATACCGCATGATAATGTTAGCGAATATATTAGAAGTATTGTTGTTTTTCAATATTATGGGTGGAAAGGCTTAATGAAGATAAATAACAGATGATTTTTATCAAAGAGTTAGCAATAACTAATCAACTATTTGCTTGGAGGAGGTGTTTTCTTGAAAAGTAACAATAAAAATGTCATTTCAGAGTTGCTTAAATACGCTGATGGCGAGAAAAAACAATTATACAAATCAATTTTGTTAGCGACCATGGGGGAACTGTTTGGAATGATTCCTTTTTTAGCAATAGCAAAATTGATAGAAAAAATATATCAATCTGAAGTGTCATTTAGAACTGTATTGTGTTTAACACTTATAGCTTTGTTCGGACAAATTTTAAAAGGTATTTTTACTTTGTATTCAACAATGACTTCACATAAAGCAACATTTCACATTTTGAAAAATATAAGAAGCTTAGTTGCAGAAAAAATGTTAAGAGTACCTATGGGGGTAATGATAGATACACCTATAGGTAAATTTAAAAATTTGATTGTAGATACAATATCGAAACTTGAAGATTCTATGGCTCACTTTATGCCAGAAATAACATCAAGTTTGATATCTCCTGTTTTATTTTTAATTCTGATTTTTGCTTTAGATTATAGAATGGGTTTGGCTTCGCTACTTACAATTCCTTTGGGAATGCTTGGATATATAGGGATGATGAAAGATTATGAGTTTAGAAGCAAAACTTATACGACTGCTCAAAATAATATGAATAGCACATTGGTTGAATATGTTAATGGCATTGAGGTCATAAAAGCTTTTAATCATAGTACATCTTCATATGAAAAATTTACGAGTGCAATTCAATTTTTCCATGATAGTACCCTTGCTTGGTGGAAACAAAGCTGGTTATGGTCAGCATTTGTTCAAGCAGTTATGCCGTCAACACTTTTGGGGACTTTGCCAGTTGGTGCATATCTATATATGAATTCTCAAATATCTCTATCAAATTTCATTGTGTGTATTATCTTACCTATCGGCTTTATTGCACATTTAATGAAAATCGGAAAGTATTCGGAGCAATTCAGTATGGTTAAGGCGAGTTTAGATGTAATAGATGAATTTTTATCGACAGAGGAACTTAAAAGACCAAAAGAGAAGGTAATCTTTGATGACACTCTTTATCGTTTTGAAAATGTTTCATTTGCATATGATAAGGAACTTGTGCTAAAAAATATCAACTTTGAATTAAAACCAAACACAGTAACCGCATTGGTAGGAAGTTCCGGTTCTGGAAAATCTACAATAGCAAAACTTATGGCTGGTTTTTGGGATCCGTCCAAAGGAAGTATCTGTTATGGTGGGAAAAAAATAACTGAAATTCCATTTGAACAGCTAACAAATGAGATAAGCTATGTTGCTCAAGATAATTTTTTATTTAATACAAGTATAAAAGAAAATATAAAAATGGGAAACCCAACTGCAAGTGATGAGGAGGTTATTGAGGTGGCTAAAGCTGCATCTTGCCATGACTTTATTATGGAACTTGAAGATGGATATAACACAAAGGTCGGTGATGCAGGAGGTTCTTTGTCCGGTGGAGAAAGGCAAAGAATTACGATTGCAAGAGCAATGTTAAAACAATCTAAGGTAATAATTTTAGATGAAGCAACTGCATTTGCAGATCCAGAAAATGAATATCTCATTCAAAGTGCAATCAACAATCTTATTAAAGGAAAGACTCTTATAGTGGTTGCTCACAGGCTTTCTACTATTACAAATGCTGATAAAATCCTTGTTATGAAAGATGGGGAAATTGTAGAGAATGGAACTCATGAAAACCTTGTAAAAAAAGATGGAGTATATGCTTCCCTGTGGAAAAATTATGTGGGCGGACAAGATAATGAAAAGGAGGCGATGTAAATGATTAGCATTGTAAAACGAATATTAAAAATATCAGGAAAGTATCAAAAAAATGTAATCCTTGGTCTTATATTTAGTGGATTAAAATCATTTTTCGTTTCTTTGATGTTGTTGGCGGTTTTACTGATTATGATTAATCTTGAACAATTGAACATGACTATTATTATGCAGGCAACAGCAATTGTAGTTGTGAGTATATTCGGCAGATTCATATTTCAGTATCTTTGCGATAGAAAACTTAGTGCTTCAGGCTACGAGATTTTTAAGGATAAAAGAATTGAAATAGGCGAAAAATTAAAGAAAGCTCCGATGGGATATTTTTCAGAAAAAAACTTAGGGACAATTCAAGCTGTTTTAACGACAACTATTTCCGACTTAGAAGCTATGGCAATGCTTGCGATGAACTTTATTGTTGGTGGATTTTTCCAAGCTCTAACTATGACAATCATGTTATTAATCTTTTGTTTCCCGGTAGGGATGGTGTCTTTAATTGCGATAATCCTTGGAATAGTTGTTCTTAAATTAATCACAAAGAAAACCGAAAAATATTCTCCTATTATGCAAGATTCGCAGGAAATATTAGTTACAGAAGCAATTGAATATATCAGAGGAATTTCAGTGCTTCGTTCATTTAAGAAAGGGACTGATGGAAAAAACAAAGTTGAAAAAGCTTTTATGAGGAAATGCGAAGTTGATATAGAGGTCAATGAAGGTTCAGCTTATTTAATGAAATTATATGAAATGATTTTCAAGGTAGCAAGTTGTGCCTTAGTGTTTGTTGCTACGGTTTTATATATGAATTCACAAATTCCACTTTCATATGCACTGATGTTTATAGTATCTGCCTTTCTGATTTTTTTGGAATTGGAGTTGGTCAGCGATGGAGCTTTTTTAAGTAGGATGCTTGCAACACAACTTAATAGACTGGAATATATTTCGGATATACCTTCACTTGATGAGGGCGGAAAAGAAATTTCTTTGAACTCCTATGACATTGAATTGAAAGATGTTTGTTTCAGCTATGGAGAAAGGGAGATTTTGAAGAATATAAACTTGCAAATAAAGTCTAATAGCAGTTTAGCCATTGTGGGTGCTTCAGGTTCCGGGAAAACAACGCTATGTAATCTGATAGCAAGATTTTGGGATGTAAAAAAAGGTGAAGTTCTTATTGGTGGACATAATGTTAAGGATTTTACTTCTGAAAGCCTTTTAAAAAATATCAGTATGGTATTTCAGAAGGTGTATTTGTTTAATGACACGATTGAAAACAATATAAAATTTGGAAATCCAAACGCAACACATGATGAGGTGGTGGAGGCTTGCAAGAAAGCTTGTTGCCACGATTTTATAACAAGCCTTAAGTGCGGATACGACACTGTTGTTGGTGAGGGTGGTTCAACTCTGTCGGGAGGAGAAAAACAAAGAATATCTATTGCAAGAGCTATTTTGAAAGATGCACCAATTATTATTCTTGATGAAGCAACTTCAAGTGTAGATCCTGAAAACGAGCATATGTTAATTAGTGCAATTAATGAGTTAACAAAAAATAAAACCCTCATTAGCATTGCACATAGATTATCTACGGTAAGAGAAGCAGATCAAATTATTGTTATTGATAAAGGGGAAATTGTACAACAAGGGAATCATAGGGAACTAATTAGTCAAGATGGAGTATATAAACATTTCATTGAAATTAAAAAACAATCTATTGGTTGGCAAATATAGGTGATGAAATGGGAGATGTAGTTATTGATTTTGATAATGTAAGTTTCAGTTATGGAACACAAACAGAAGGGAGTCTCAGAAATATAAATTTCAAAGTTAAAGAAGGAGAATTTATTTTGCTTACTGGTCAGTCTGGTTCAGGGAAAACAACTGTTACAAGATTGATAAACGGCTTAATTCCACATTTCTTTGAAGGGGTTTTAACTGGAACTGTGAAAGTGTTAGGAAGTGATATAAAAACTACTACTCCCGGAGAAATGGGGAAAAATATTGCTTCTATATTTCAAAATCCACGAAGTCAATTTTTTACAACGAATAGTACCAAGGAAGTGGCATTTGCTCTTGAAAATTATGGAATAGATAGAGATGAAATGATAGGTAGAGTGAATTGTGCATTTCACGATTTTGAAGCTGAAAATCTTATGGACAGGGATATGTTTTCTTTATCTAGTGGTGAAAAACAGAAGATAGCGATTATAGCTGCAAAAACTTTGAATCCCAAGATTTATGTTTTTGACGAGCCATCTGCAAATTTAGATATTCATTCAATTATTAAATTGAAAAAAAATATGGAGTGGTTAAAGAAACAGGGACATACAGTAATTGTTTCAGAGCATAGATTGTTCTACTTAAAAAATTTAGTAGATAAATGTTTAATAATGAAAGATGGAAAAATTGATAGAGAATTAAAGAAAAATGATATTGATAACTTGAATGATTCAGATATTAGAGCGTATAAACTTCGAACATTTAAGTTAAGTAATATTAAATATGAACTAAAGGATAATCTTATTGTTAACAAGCAAAATGCAGATTTTAAAGTGGAAAATTTATCTTTTTCCTATGATGTCAATCATTCTGTTTTGAGTAATTGTAATTTAGAAGGGAATTTTGGTGAAACAGTAGCTATAGTTGGACACAATGGAAACGGCAAAACGACATTAGGTAAAATAATGTCAGGATTACTAAAAGCAAGAAGTGGACAATTTTTTATTGAAGGTAAATTGACAAAGCAAAAGAACTTATATAAAAGTGTATATTTTGTAATGCAAGATGCAGATTATCAATTGTACTCCGATTCTGTTGTTTCTGAGTTAATGCTCAGTTCTATGAATAGTATTAAGCAAAATGATGAAAAAATAGAAAATGCGATAACTTTATTGAATATTTCATCATTCAGAAATAGACATCCGCAAAGCTTATCAGGAGGGCAAAAGCAGCGAGTTACTATTGCAGCTGCAATAGCTTCAAATAAAAAAATTCTGATTTTTGATGAGCCAACCAGTGGACTTGATTATGAAAATATGAAAGTCGTATCTGAAGCAATTAATACTCTTCGTAAAAAAGGAATACTGATTTTTGTTATTTCTCATGATTTAGAATTTTTAAGTAGAGTAGCAACTAAAGCAGTTTTCATAGAGAATAATACTGTTAGCAAAAGGATCAATTTAAAGAAAAGTGATGAGTTTGAAACAATAAAAAGATTTTTACTGCAGAGTGAGGGATATGAAGAATGAGCAAATCTTGTAAACAAAATGGAATAAGATATGATCCAAGAATTAAGTTGTTACAAGTTTTAATTATAGGGGTTTTAGTATTTACTTTGACTGGTAAAAAGTATGAAGTTCTACTTTTTTTGTCAGTATTTGCATATGGAATGATAAGCGGCATATACAAAACTTGTTTTAAATTTTTAGCTTTATATATAGTGTTGTTTATGGTAGCGGAAATAAGTCCATTATTTATTTCAACTACAATACACTATTTTTTCCTATGTTTTATAACATTGACACTCGCAACTATAAATATGATTAGAACAAGTGAAATATCTGAAGTATTAGCTTCCTTGCAAAATATGAAAATTCCATATTATATAAACATTCCACTAGCTGTTATATTAAGATTTTTTCCTACTCTAAAGCAGGATATTACTTGTATAAAGCAGGGAATTAAGACTAGAGGGATTGATATTTCTTTCCTTGGATTTTTAAAACATCCTTTTAAAGTTTATGAAATGATGTTGATTCCTATGTTAATGCGAATGTTATGTACTGCAACTGAGTTGTCGGCATCTGTTGAGACACGAGGACTTGGAGTTTCGTGTAAAAAAACTAGTTATACAGAAGTCAAATTTCGTATGCTTGATATGTTATTGCTAGTAATAATGATGGTATTTTATCTAGCTATCATCATTATGAAAATAAAAAATATTTAAAAACAAGGAGAATAAATATGGAAGAAAAGAAGAAATTTCAAATTAAAGATTTAATTATTACAGCACTAATGGTGTTATGCTCACAGGTTTTATATAGAGTGTTATCTTTTCTGTTCATATCGCCATACACAATGTTATTAGCAGTTCCGATATGGTCAATTATTGGAGCAATTGCCTATTTCTTAGTACCGGTAAAAACAAAAAATCCATGGATGATTTTATTATTTTGTGTACTTACAAGCATTATAGGTTTTTATCCACCATATATCATTAGTTGCATATTTGCCGGGATTATAGCTATGTTAATTGCAAGAATAAAAGGGGTTGGCAATTATAAAGGATTAACAATTGGATATATGATATTTTGTGTTCTTGCCGGCTTTGGTGGAATGTATGTACCATTTCTTTTTTATGCAGATCAAACACTTAAATCTTATGAAAAAATGTTTGGGAGCAAATATTTAGGTACATTAACTAAAATTGTTTCTCCTATGACTACAGTAATGATGCTTATTTTAATAGCTATTTGCGGATTGATTGGAGCAGTAATTTCCAAGAAATTATTGAAGAAGCATTTTGAAAAAGCAGGAATGATTTAATCAATCTTTGTTTGTGAGGGGAAAAAATGGATTAAATAATGGAGGTAATTGCTATGTATTATTTAGGGTCTGTTATATAGAAAAAAACAATAGACCTTTTTGATACTGGTAATTACCATAAAAAATCAAATTTAAAATATAAGGAAAGAGCAAGTTTTTTTCATTTTAGAGGACGATAGTATAAATTATCGGGTTGGTTAGAAAAATCCATCTCTAAACTATCGGGTTGGTGACTATGAAAGCCAGCGCCTTTAGACGCTGGCGAGTAGCAGGGGCTTATAGCCCCGAGCAAACCACCCGTTTGACGGGTGGTAGTGATTCCCCAATCTCCACAAACTTCTCCCTGCCTCTCTCAGTCAGAGCATAAATATTCTTATCTATATCTATTCTTATTAACCCTTTTTTTATAAGTCTTTCTGCTATTTTATCAACCTCAGCCTGTTTCCATTTAAGATGGTCTTTGATTGAGCCTAATCCCAGTTCCTCTCTTTCCTCCTTTTTGCCTGAATGGTTACCTATATGGGTAAGGAAAAGTTCAGATTTTAACTCACTCTTTCTCTTAAGCCTTATAAATATAGCAGTAATCAGTCCCTCTCTATTAAACAAAAAGGTAAGCAAAAATGTAACTCCTGCTACTGTAGCCGTCATTCCCGACATAGATACATTCATAAGAAGAGAAAGTACGTAGCCTATACTCGAATTAATAACTGCATAGCCAACCGATATGGTTATCATCACCTTCAAATCTTTGCTTACAAGATAGGCTGCCGCCCCCGGAGTAATCAAAAACGAAACTACCAAGATAGCCCCAACCGCATCAAAGGCAGTAACTGCTGTAAACGATGAAAGTGTCATCAATGCATAAAACAGGGCTGCTGAGGAAAATCCCGCAAGCTTTGCAAACCCTCTGTCAAAGGTAGTTACCTTAAGTTCCTTAAAGAAAATGATGACAAAGAGTAAGTTTATCACAAGCAATATTCCCATCTGTACAAATGCCTTGGGCAGGTCGATTCCCATAAATTCTATCCTGTTTAACGGTGCAATGATGACCTCTCCCATCAGCACTACGTCTGTATCCAGATGTACATTCCTAGCAAATTTCGTAATCAGAACTACTGCAAGGGCAAAAAACATCGGGAAGACTATACCAACCGCATCATCATTTTTTACAAGTCCTGTTCCCGAAAGTAATTCTACCGCAAATACTGTAATCACGCCAAATGTCGCCGCTCCCACTATTAAAAACGGGGAACCCACATCCTTTACTATGAAAAATGCAATAACTATGCCCAGTAAAACCGAATGTGAAATGGCATCTGAAACCATTGAAAGCTTCCTTAAGACCAAAAACGGGCTTAACACCGCACAGGCTACAGCAGTTGTAAGAAGTACAAAGTAAGACTCGTAGGATATGGCAAAATAAGATAATAATGACTCAATCATTTCCTCCATGCCTCCTCATCCTAAGGTTTTTAATCATCCCGTGTGGCCCTATTACAAGAGAAATGATTGCAAAGCTTCCCATTATGAGTATTATGGTTGCCCCTGTGCTCATTCCGTCATAGGCAGTTGAAATATAAGTACCGATAAGTGCTGAAACTCCGCCAACCACACCCGCTATTATAAGTACCCTGCTAAATTTGTCGCTCCACTGGAGAGCGGTGATGGCAGGGATTATAAGCAATGATGAAATGAGGATTGCACCCACAAGCTTAAGTCCTGCGGCTATTATTCCCATTGTCATTACAAGAATTATCCCATACAGCAAAACCGTTCTTATCCCTATAGCCTTTGCATATATTTCGTCAAATAAAAATAACTTAATTTCTTTGTAAAATAAAACAAGTAAAACCAAGGTAGGAACTCCAATATACACTATGAGCTTCACATCGTCTTTCATAATGTAAGCGGCCTGTCCAAAGATATAGCTTGAAAGCCCTGACTGAGCAGCCTCCTTATAGTTGCTATTACCCTGAATATAGCTTTTTAGCACCATTCCCACTCCAAAAAATGACGATAAAACCACTGCAAGTATCGCATCTAACTTAAGCTTTGAATTCTCCTTTATGACCTGAATGAGCATAAAGGCTGTAGCGCCGGATGCTACCGCTCCCAGCGTTAACAGCACAGGCTCCCTTTGCATAAAAAGCATAAAAGACAGGATTATCCCCGGGAATGCAGCATGTCCTATGGCATCTCCTATCAGCGACTGTCCCTTAAGTACTGTAATACAGCCCACAGCCCCTGCTATGGCTGCAAGCAAAAAAGTCCCGCTGCCAACTATGATAAATGAATAGCTTATAAGTATGTCAAGATTAAGCATTTTTCATCATCGCCTTTTCTAAGTTTTCATTTGTAAACGCCTCACTCACCCTGCCCGCGGCTACTACCTTTTTGTTGATAATTACGACATGGTCAAAATATTCCCTTATGGTGGCGAGGTCATGGTGGACTATTACGGCTGTTTTCCCCTTTTTCCGCTCTTCTTTTATGAAATCTATGATTACCTTCTCCGTAACCTTATCTATGCCCGCAAGCGGCTCATCCATAAAATAAATCTCAGCCTCCTGCGCTATCAGCCTTGCTATAAACACCCTCTGTCTCTGTCCTCCTGAAAGCTTGGATATCTGCCTATTCTTAAACTCATACATACCTATCCTTTTAAGAGCCGCCTCAGCCTTTTTCCTATCCTCCAGCCCGGGATGCCTAAACCAACCTAGATGTACATATCTGCCCATAAGCACCACATCCATAACGGTGGTCGGAAAGTCCCAATTTACCTCAGAAGTCTGCGGAATATAGGCTATTTTCTTCTGGACTTTTTTAATGGGCTCTCCCATAATAAGAATCTCACCTGCAAGCTTATTTTGAAGTCCCAATATCCCCTTTATCAAGGTGGACTTACCAGCACCGTTTGGTCCTATAACGGCTGTAACCGAGCCTGCCATTATATCAATGTCACAATCCTTTAGCACAGGCTTGTCGTGGTAGGCTATGGTCAAATCCTCCACCTTTACTATCACTTTTTCCATGCCCACCACTCCTTTTATTTTAAATTCTTGGTAATCAGTTTAACATTATGCTTATACATATCTATGTATGTATCGCCGCTTTGTCCCTTCGGTGCAAGCGAGTCGGAAAACAGCTCATTTCCCTCGCCACTTACAACCTTTACATCAAAGCCCTTCGCCCTGCAAGCCTCTTTTAGCTTCTCCATCCTTGCAGGATCTGTGGTAGATTCTGCAAATATAGCTTTGACCTTGTGCTCCACTATGAAGTCCACAGTTTTGTCTATATCCTTATTTGCTACTTCTGAATCTGTACTGACACCCTGAGGAGCCACAACTTCAATACCGTATCTCCTTGAAAAATAATTAAAGGCATCGTGTGGCGTAATCAGGTACCGTCCGCCTTCAGGAATCTCTGCAAGTGATTTTTTATTTTCTTCATCAAGAGCTGACAGCTTTTCTAAGTAAGCTTTTGTATTTTTATCTATTTCATCTTTTTTCTCAGGTAAAAGTTCAGAAAGCTTTGCACCTGCATTCTCGGTGGCTTCTTTGTAAAGATCTATATCAAACCAAAAATGCGGATCTACTATTACCGCCCCATCTTCCTCCATCTTGCCTATTTTGTCCTCAGGAAATGTGGATGCTACCGCATATCCCTTCTTTTCAAGCACCTCCTGCATCTTCCCCTCAAAGTGCAGTCCATGAAAAAGCAGCAAATCAGCCTCTGCTATCTTCTTTAAGTCCTCAGGCTTTGCTACATATAGGTGAGGATCCTCTCCCGCAGGGATAATCAGCTCTTTATCCACCATGTCACCTGCAAGCTGATTTACCATGTCGTACAGAAATGAAGTTGTTACTGTTACCTTCTTTTTAGGCTGAGGATTAGCATTACTTACAGCTTCCTTAGTACTACCCATATTCCCACAGCCTGTTAAAAGCAATACTCCAAGTAGTAAAAATAATATTGTTTTTCTCAATTTTCTATTCTCCTTTTTAGAATTAATGTAAGCTTAAAGTAGTTAGCCTTAACTAACTTATTCTTAGCATATTCTTACAGGCATTTTATGTCAAGTAGATTTTTCAGTACCGGGTTTTCTCCCTACATATCCACCTGCTTCATAATCCTCTACTACAGCTTAAAAATAATCTCAACCTTTTAAGATATCATCCGATATACTTATTATAACCCATAATATGCAGTTATATTTTATGTACATTCTTACAGGAGGGAATTATTATGGAAGAAAAAAAGAAATTTCAAATTAAAGATTTAATTATTACAGCACTAATGGTGTTATGCTCACAGGTTTTATATAGAGTGTTATCTTTTCTGTTCATATCGCCATACACAATGCTATTAGTAGTTCCGATATGGTCAATTATTGGAGCAATTGCCTATTTCTTAGTACCGGTAAAAACAAAAAATCCATGGATGATTTTATTATTTTGTGTACTTACAAGCATTATAGGTTTTTATCCACCATATATCATTAGTTGTATATTTGCCGGGATTATAGCTATGTTGATTGCAAGAACAAAAGGGGTTGGCAATTATAAAGGATTAACAATTGGATATATGATATTTTGTGTTCTCGCCGGCTTTGGTGGAATGTATGTACCATTTCTTTTTTATGCAGATCAAACACTTAAATCTTATGAAAAAATGTTTGGGAGCGAATATTTAGGTACATTAACTAAAATTGTTTCTCCTATGACTACAGCAATAATGCTTATTGTAATAGCCATTTGCGGATTGATTGGAGCAGTAATTTCTAAGAAACTATTGAAGAAACATTTTGAAAAAGCAGGGATTATTTAGAATTTTTTATAGATGAAATTGGAGGAGACCAACTATGAAAAATCAATCCTAAATTAGCAAAAAATTCCTTTTTCTATCGATGTGATATACAGACCTCTTAGTGGAGGTTGAATTCCAAGTCGTTTGTCATCATTTTCCAGATGACTCTGACGAGCTTACCGGGACTGGAGAAACGGTGAATATTACCTATTTCACCGAGTATCATTTCGCCGTTGATTCAAGACCGATGATGATGCTGTCGGGCTCTGTGTTAAGCGAAATGAGCTTCGAGACCAGTATTTGAAAGCCACCAGCGTCATTTGTAAATTTGAACAGCTCAATGAGTACTTCACCGTCAGATGAGATTGCTGAGGCGAAATGGTTAAGTTTGGCAATATCAACGCCAACATAGATCATGAGGTTGTACCTCCCTTCCTAAAGTCTGATGCCGTGATATCCACCAATCTGTATCATCGTAGACTTGCGTGAGATAAGTACTCGAGGGTAAAATCCTATGGCATATCCAACTAATAAACAATTCAGATACAGCTAGCGGCAATACACTCCTTCGAGTAGTCAAAGCTACAGAATAAAATCAAAAGTACACAGTATCTGAATGTATTGAACCACGATATTAAAAAGAAAGGAAAGTGGTGTTTTTGCTTTTGAAAACATCATACAAGATCATTTATGGAAAAGAAAAAATTATATGTTTTAACAGGCTTTTTGGGAGCCGGAAAAACCAGTCTTTTGCTGCATATACTGGAAGAATTTTCCGATAAAAAGCTTGCCATCATTCAAAACGAATTTGGGAAAACGGGAATTGACGGCAGTATTCTGGAAAAGAAGGAACTGACCATCAAGGAAATCAACAGAGGATCCATTTTTTGCTCCTGCCTGCAACTTTCCTTTGTGGAGGCATTGGCCGAGATGAGCAAGGGAGATATGGAATACCTTTTTGTGGAAAGCTCCGGTCTTGCCGATCCTTCGAATATTCGGGACATTTTAAAGAGCGTAGAAGTTCTGGCCGGGGACGTCTATGATTTTCAGGGCGTAATCTGCCTGATTGACGGCGTGCATTTTCCAAAGCAGGTAAAGGATACGGAAACGGTAGATCGGCAGTTAAAGCATTGTGATGTAGCCATCGTGAACAAGATGGATTTGATTTCCGAGGAACAATATAAGAAAGTACTTTCTTTGATTCGGGAAGTGAATTCCCATTGCCTGATTTTACACTGTGAAAATGGAAGAGCAGATCTTAGCTTTATTCGAGAGGGCTTTGAAAAGGGAAGCTGGGTAGATTCGGAAGAAAGCTTAAATACGGTGGACAACAAGCCGAAAACCATTTCTCTAGTATGTATGGAAAATGTTTCCAAAGAGAATTTTCATCAATTTTTACAAGCAGTTTTACCGGACTGTTATCGGATTAAAGGCTTTTTCCTTTTGGATAATTGCTGGATGCAGGTGGATGTGGTGGAAGAACTAATCGACTATAAGCCATGCCCAAAGAAGGAGATTTCCGAGCTGGTATTTTTGTCGAAGGTTGGACCAAAAGTGATTCGGAGCATTGATGAAGCATGGAAAAAGACGATGAATAGTCCCATGAAATTAAAGAATTAAAGAGTAAGAAAAGTTGGAAAGAAACGTAAAGAGGGATGAATATGGAAATCAAAGTTATCGGTGCAGGATGTAAAGAATGTGATACGCTGTATCAAAATGTAGAAGAGGCGGTAAAGGAGTTGGGAAAGGATGCTAAAATTGAGAAAGTAGAGGAGTTAATCGAGATTGTAAAGCTTGGAGTACTCAGTGCGCCATCCCTCATGATTGACGGGAAATTGGTCGTAAGCGGACGGGTCCCCGGAGTCGGAGAATTAAAAAAGCTATTGTCTTAAAGGAAGGAGAAGCGTGGTGCAAAAGGTAAAAACAGTGGCAATCGTGAGTCTCTCCAGTGGTGTTCTGGGAGAAGACTTTGTGCAGCATGAAGTAAAAATAGGCCTGGAACGCCTACGCCGTTTTGGGTTGGAAGTGAAATTCATGGAAAATGCTTTGAAAGGCTTAGACTATCTGAAAGAGCATCCGGAGAAGAGGGCAGAAGATCTCTTACAGGCTTTTTCCGACGATTCGATAGATATGATTTTATGTGCCATAGGGGGAGAGGATACTTATCGCCTACTACCCTATCTTTTTGAAGAGGGGCAATTGGAAAAGGCCGTAAGGCAAAAGATTTTCCTTGGCTTTTCCGATACCACGATGAATCACTTGATGCTTCATAAATTGGGGATTAAGAGCTTTTACGGACAGGCTTTTCTACCGGATATTTGTGAGTTGGAAGAGGAAATGCTGCCCTACAGCGAAAAATACTTTTCGGAATTGATTCAAAGCGGAAGCATTCGTTGTGTTGAGCCGAGTCCGATTTGGTATGAGGAGCGGACAGATTTTGGACCGAAAGCAATAGGAACAAAACGAGTTAGCCATGAGAATGAAGGCTTTCTACTCTTACAGGGCAGTCCTGTTTTTCAAGGAGAAATCTTAGGAGGCTGTATAGATACCCTCTATGATATCTTTGACACAACGAGGCACGAGGATTCTGTCAGCTTATGCAAAAAGTATGCACTATTTCCGGATTTGGCAGACTGGAAAGGGAAGATTCTTTTGCTGGAAAGTAGTGAGAATCAGCCAAATCCGGAGAAGTATAGGAAAATGCTCAAAGCCTTAAAGCAAAGCGGTATTTTCGAAGTCCTTAGCGGTGTGCTGGTGGGGAAGCCCATGGATGAGCGTTATTCCAAGGAGTATCAGGAAATTCTTCCGGAAGTGATTGGAAATCCCACTCTTCCGATTGTGTTCAATCTGAATGTAGGACATGCCACGCCGAGAGCGATTGTTCCCTTTGGCATTATGGCGAAGGTGGATGTTTTGGCACAAAGAATCAGCTTTACGGAAGCGTAAGGCTGATTCTTAACTAAAAAAGACACAAATTTTTCACAACTAAATTAGCACTCAACACTTGACAGTGCTAACAACTTGAGTATAATCATAATCAAGCAGAGGAACAGAGAAGACCGCAATGACTTTAAAGGTTCTCACGATGATGAAGATTCTTCCCCTTGCTGAAAAAACGACAAGAAATTAGAAGTCAAAAAAAGAGTATAAGGAGGAAAAAGATATGTTAGCACCTAGCATTTTTGGAGAGAATTTATTTGATGATTGGTTTGATTTTCCAAGTTTCGGAGGTCTTGGCAGAGTAGAAAATAAGCTTTATGGAGACCGCAGTGGAAGATTGATGAAGACGGATGTTCATGAGAAGGACGGACAGTACGATATGGATATCGACCTTCCGGGATTTAAGAAAGAGGATATCAAGGTAGAGCTTCATGACGGCTATCTTCAGGTCAGTGCTGTGAAGGGCTTAAATGAAGAAGAGAAGGATGAGAAAGGGAAACTTATTCGTCAGGAACGTTACTCCGGCTCTATGCAGAGAAGCTTTTATGTCGGAGACAGCATTAAGCAGGAAGATGTGAAAGCAAAGTTTGAACAGGGCGTTCTGAAGCTTTCCTTCCCGAAGGAAGGGGAGAAGAAACTTCCGGATAAGCAACCGATTATGATTGAAGGTTAAAAAACGGGACTGTTTTGAATGTGAAGCACCCCGAAAGTTAGACTTTTTAAGCGTAGCAGTTTTATGGCTGCTACGCTGTTTTTATGCCCAAAATGCAGAAAAGGATGCCAAGGAAAGGAGAATATTCAAGAACGGGTAAAGTTCTTTTCTTAAAAAGTGAGTTAAGAACCGAAAAGTGAAGAAAGAAACAGCCCTCACAGAGTAGCAAGAAATTGCATTCGGTGAGAGCTGTTTATTTAATGGTTAACAGGTGCTGCTTGCGAATTGTACTGCTTCTTCCTCCTGGCTTTGCTCCGATTCGGAGATCTCTTCAGCCTTCATTTTTCCCTGTCTGTGCAGATAGTAAAGAATACAAAACATCGGAATAATGCAAACATAGGAAAGTACGGTGATAAGGCTGTTGTTAAAATCCGTATCCAAGGCGGGAGGCAAGGTTCCGCTTAAGTTGTTGACTGCGTGGGCAAGAACAACATAAAAGAGCGTTCTGGTCTTTTTAATATAATAGCCCAAAATAATGCCCATCATGGCAGTGTATACAGCCTGAATAAAGCTGCCGTGCCAGATTCCGAACATTACGCCGGATAAAAGAAGAGGAAACCAGGGAAGGTCTGTGGTTTCTTCAAAGCTACGGAAAATAACGCCTCTGAATAAAATTTCTTCCACAAGAGGACCGATTGCAACAATCGCTAAGAAGGTCCAGATATAGGAGCCTTTCTCCAAGTCGTCATACATGCTGGAAAAAGCTTCGGCCTGCTCTCCCAAAGCAGAAAAATGCGAAGCAACTAAGTCAACCAAGTTAAGCCAGATGGTGGACAATCCGCCTGCGCCGAAACCGATTACGACGGAAAATAATAATCCTTGCCATGGGGCAATCTGGATTTCCGCCTTTTTCCGCGGAAAGACCTTCCGATAAAAAATATAAAGAATAATAGATAAACATGTCGCCAGAAAAGCATCCAAAAAGGCGGGGGTGTTATTCACCCAGTCAAATGAAATACGGAACAAATCCAAAACCCAAAAGAGTGCTCCCGTAATAAAGTTTCCGATGATATCATAGATTATGATGACCGCAAAAGGCAGGAATAAAAAGAGCAGTTTTTTCTTATCAAATATTTTAGTTTCCATTTTTTTCTCCCTTACATTTATAAAACGAATCTTTTTTCTATCGACCCAATCTATTTTTTTATTAGAGAAAATATAGTCTATTCCTTCTTTATACACAAGAACTCTATTAAATTAAGTAAATTTAATGAACAGTATTTGTTGCCTATGCAAGGTTTCTTGTTTTCAAAAGATAGATAATTAGCGTATATTATATGGAAGGAATCTTGTAATTCAGGAAGGGGATGGGCATTGACATGAAATTAACTGTGGAAAAAGGAAGACCGGAGAGTGACGAAGGAAGAAGCCGGAAGGAAATCGTGGTTTATGATTATTTGGACAAACTGGGAATCCCCTATGAACGCGCGGATCATGCAGAAGCCCATACCATGGAGGATTGCGAGGAGGTTTCCAGTGCTTTGGGGGCGAAGGTTTGTAAAAATCTTTTCCTTACCAATAGTAAACACAGCTTTTATTACCTTCTTATGATGCCGGGGAATAAGCCCTTTAAGACGGCAGAGCTTTCGCGAGAAATCGGTTGTGGCCATCTTTCCTTTGCGGAGGCGGAGGAAATGGAACGAGTACTCGGATGTACACCGGGGTCTGCGTCGGTTTTTGGTCTAATGCATGATAAAGAAGGCTTGGTGGAACTTTTGGTGGACAGGGATCTTCTGAAGGACGAATATCTTGGTGCGCATCCCTGTCATAATATTGCTACGCTGAAGGTAAAAACCAAGGACATTTTCACAAAGTTCATCAAGGCGACAAAGCATTATAAGACGGAAGTTACATTAAGAGGGCAAAGCTGATTTACTCTTGTCGGGGTGAAACCGGGCAAGAGCGAATGCACGGAAGAGAAGTTGCCGGCTCGGTTCCAAGACTCCTAAAACCTACAGCTCGGTTCCAAGACTCCTAAAACCTACAGCTCGGTTCCAAAGCACCTCAAAATACTGCTTGACGGGGCGCCCTGTCCATGTTAGACTTGCATGGTACTTGGGGCATTGCCCTATTTTTTATGCACTAATTTCGTAGTCATGCGAAGTTAAAAATCATTGGAGGTGAAAGCCGTGCGTACAAAGATTATATTAGCATGTACAGAATGTAAGCAAAGAAATTACTTCATTACGAAGGAGAAGAAACTTCATCCTGAGCGTATGGAAGTGACCAAGTATTGCAAGTTCTGCAAAAAGCACACGTTGCATAAGGAGACAAAATAATGCAAGGAGAGAATAAGTCCGGACTGGGTTCTTTTGTGTCGGGGTTGGAAGCGGAATTCAAGAAGATTGTCTTCCCAACACGGCCGACTGTTATTAAGCAGTCCATAGCCACAATTGCCATCAGTGTTTTAATTGGTATGCTGATTACCGGTTTAGACATTGCCATGAAATGGGGTCTTGGATTGGTTCTTGTAAAGTAAAGGTGGGATAATGGCAGAGAAAAACACAGAAGCCCGCTGGTATGTAGCGCATACCTACTCGGGTTATGAGAATAAGGTCAAGATGGATTTGGAAAAAACCATTGATAACCGTGGTCTTCAAGATGTGATTTTAGAGGTCAGTGTTCCCATGCAACCGGTTATTGAAGTGAAGAACGGTGTAGAGAAGAAGACGGACAAGAAGATGTTTCCGGGCTATGTTCTTGTGAACATGGTCATGAACGATGAAACTTGGTACGTGGTTCGAAATACCAGAGGAGTAACAGGCTTTGTGGGTCCCGGATCCAAGCCGGTACCGCTTTCCGAAGAAGAAATCCTGACCTTGGGATATAGAAAATCCGAGGTACTGGTGGATTTCGCAGTGGGAGATACCGTTACCGTTATTTCCGGCACATGGAGAGATACCATTGGTGTCATTACACAAATCAATGACCAAAAGAAGACTGTCACCATTAATGTAGAGATGTTCGGAAGGGATACCCCGGTAGAATTGTCCTACGGTGAAGTGCAAAAGTTAAGATAATATTTGGTAATACCCGAGGGATTTTATCCCATGGAGTACATTTAGCCACCGCTTGCAAAGCAAGCTCGTGGGAGGGTTTACCCGCAATTACCACAAGGAGGTGCCTATATGGCAAAGAAAGTAGAAGGTTACATTAAGTTACAGATTCCGGCTGGAAAAGCAACTCCGGCTCCCCCCGTTGGTCCCGCTTTAGGACAACACGGTGTTAATATCGTTGCATTCACAAAGGAGTTCAATGCCAGAACTGCAAATGAAGGCGATATGATCATCCCCGTAGTTATCACAGTTTATGCAGATAGAAGTTTCAGCTTTATTACAAAGACTCCTCCGGCTGCTGTTCTCATTAAGAAAGCATGTAAGCTGCAGAAGGCATCCGGCGAGCCGAATAAGAATAAAGTTGCAACCATCTCCAAGGCTGACCTTCAGAAGATTGCAGAGACAAAGATGAAAGACTTAAATGCTGCATCGATTGAAGCTGCAATGTCCATGATCGCAGGAACCTGCAGATCCATGGGTGTCAACGTAGAACAATAAGAAGGGGAGGCGATTGTTAAATGAAACAGGGTAAGAGATATGCCGAAGTGGCAAAGGCTGTAGATAGACAGGTTAAGTACAGTGAAGCAGATGCAATTTCCATGGTAAAGAAGAATGCAACTGCAAAGTTTGATGAGACTGTAGAGTTACACATCAGAACCGGTTGTGACGGACGTCACGCCGATCAGCAGGTTAGAGGATCCGTTGTTCTTCCTGCAGGAACCGGTAAGAATGTTCGTATCTTGGTTTTCGCTAAGGATGCTAAGGCTGACGAGGCTTTGGCTGCAGGTGCGGATTTCGTTGGTGCGGATGACCTTGTACCAAGAATTCAGGGCGGTTGGTTCGACTACGATGTTGTTATCGCAACTCCCGACATGATGGGTGTAGTAGGACGTATCGGACGTTTACTCGGACCGAAGGGCTTGATGCCGAACCCGAAGCTCGGAACCGTTACGATGGATGTAGCGAAGGCTATCGCAGATACTAAGGCCGGTAAGGTAGAGTACAGACTGGACAAGGCAAACATCATCCACGTTCCTGTTGGAAAGGCTTCCTTCACTGAAGAGCAGTTAAAGTCCAACCTGGATGCTTTAATGGCAGCTATCGTTAAGGCTCGTCCGTCAAGCTTAAAGGGAGCTTATATGAAGTCCATTACTTTGACTTCCACTATGGGGCCCGGAGTTAAGCTGGATGCAGTGCAGTTCGGAGCATAATGAAATTTCTAAAGACTACTCAAGTCAAAGATTTGGGTAGTCTTTTTTTTTAAGTGAGTATCGTGCGTGTAGCGTGCGGTGTTTCGTTAAAGTCTCTTATACAAAGAGCGAGTTATCTCTTTTGAAACTATGGTTATGAGAATAGCGGGTATAATCTAAAAAAATAAATTACAGCAAATTTTGAATTTATTTAATATTTCATTCAAAATTAATAATCATTTTTTCTGAATTTCCTTCTAAACTAAAAAAGCTGAGTCGAAAAACTACAGTAACTTTTTTGGAGAAGAAAGGAAGAAGAATGAAATTCAGAAAACAACTTACGTTACTCTTGACTATGACCGGCCTGGGGCTTCTTTCCCATGGAACCGCATTTGCGGAAACGAGGACAGAGCTTTGGGCGAAGGAAAGCCAGGGCTACGGCGCCAAGCTTCCCTACATTCGCTACGAGGCGGAAGAGGGAGTTGGAAGAGATGCGGTGCTGAAGCACTCCACTGCTTACGATGAAGTGGAGATGGAGGCTTCCAACCAAAGCTATGTGCAGTTGACCAAGGAGGATTCTTCAGTACGCTTTACGGTAAAGAAGACGGCCAATGCCATGACTCTTCGTTTTACTATGCCGGAGGATGCATCCGGAGAACTGGAGATTTCTGTGGAGAGAAATGGAGAGCTTCTTGGAAAGAAAACGCTGGAGCTGGACAACAGTTCTGCTTGGCAGTATGTGAAGGAAAATGATGTTTTTGATGAAAATATAGCCGACTCTCATTCTCGTTTTCGTTTTGATGAGAGACATTTTCTCTTGGAAAATGACAGCAAGGAACTAATGGAACTGGAAACGGGTGACGTACTCACCATCCGCAGAACCGATAAAAAAGCGGATGAACTGGGAATCGACTTTATCGAGCTGGAGCAGGCGCCGGAAGCAAAGGGCGCCCCAAGCAACAGCATTTCCATCACAGACGCTCCTTACAGCGCGGTGCCAAACGACGGACAGGACGATTCCAAAGCATTTCTGGATGCCCTGAAAGACGCGGATGCGGAGAACAAGACCTTATATATTCCGGAGGGTACCTTCGATTTTGACCAAAAGCTGGTGCTAAGTGCTACAGATATGCGGATTACCGGTGCAGGAATCTGGTACACCCGGCTTCATTTTACCTCTGAGGAGCAGGCCGGAGGCGGCATCGAGTTTCTGGACAGCAGCTCAAATGTTGAGATGGATAACCTATACATGGATTCCGAATTAAAGTCCCGTTTTCATCAGGAGGCAAATTACAAGGGAATCGCCGGCGTTTTGGGAGAGAATTCCAAGCTCCATGACCTCTGGCTTGAGCATTTTGAGTGCGGAATCTGGGTAGGAGACTATGTGGAAGCGGATAAAATGAAATACACCGACAAGCTGACCGTTTCCAACAGCCGTATTCGAAACAACTTTGCGGACGGCGTGAACTTTGCCCAGGGAACCAAGAATTCCAAGGTGCAGAACTCCAATATCCGTGGAAATGGAGATGACGGTCTGGCAACCTTTGCCAGCAAGGCAGTTCTGGAAATCAAGGAAAATGTCAATGGGGTAGAACAGGTTCGTTATATCCATACAGAATCCAAGCCTGCGGAGAACAATGCCTTTTTAAACAACACGGTAGAGCTGACCTGGCGAGCTTCCGGCATTGCCCTCCACGGCGGTGCGAACCATCGCATTGAAGGAAATCTGGTGAAGGACATCACATCCGGTCCGGGCCTACGTGTCAGCACCGTTTTCCCCGGCTACAACTTTGATGATAACCAAAACATTTCTATTAAAAGAAATCTCTTGATTCAGACCGGAACCGACAATGATTTTTACGGCAATGCCCTGGCTTCCATTCATTTTGAAAAGCTTTACGGGGATATGAAGAAGATTACTGTAGCAGATAACCGCCTGATTAACTCTCCCCACGGAAAATATTCCGGAAACTTCTATATTCCGGAAGAGGGTACAACAGAGATTACTTTAAGAAATAACGAAGAGAAAAGTATTGATGTAGAGCCAATGCTGGCAGAGGAAGAGAAGAACTTTGCGCCTTTATCCGAGGAAGAAAAGCTGGCAGAAGAGCAGAAGAAGGCGGAAGAACTGAAGAAAGCGGAGGAACTGAAGAAAGCGGAGGAACTGAAGAAAGCGGCTGTACAGGCGGAGCAGGCAACGCATGAGAGCGAGCATCCCGGTCATGACGGTGCCCTGAATATCGAGCTGCACGATCAGGAAGAAATTCCGGAAAACGCAAACTTCAGACTCTATTGGTTTTCCGGTGAGACCGAGGAAAACGGCAAAACCGTCCGTTACTGGGTGAAGAAGCTGGAAGGCATTCATCTGGACGAGTCCATGGAGTATTCCCTTGAGGACGGAACCAAGGTCTTCAACTTTACCCCGGATGACATCCCGGAGTATATCCCCATTTCCGGAACAGCCTTTGTAGAGGATTATTCCTACGAAGGAGAGGACTGGATTCGTTGGGAAAGCCCGGAAGGGGTACAGTATGTAAAGATTAGGTACTGGAGCCCGAAAGAGGAATAAAGTATCGGTGCCGGAGATCGAAGAAGTCGAAAAGCTTCAATGCTTGGCCCGACGGCTTAAGGAAAGTTTTTCTGTAATGCCGAGATATAAATTGACAAGTCTTTTCCGCCTATGTTAGCATACCTAGCTGAACTTCCTGATGGGGAGAGTGGTAAAAGGGTAAAGAGTAGAGGAGGAAGAATATGTCAGAGAAGAGTTTGGCAGTTTTTGGTTGGGTCGGGACAACGATATCCGTACTGATGTATGTATCATACATTCCGCAGATTATGAATAACTTACATGGAGTTAAGGGGTCACCGGTACAACCTTTTGTGGCAGCGATTAATGGCGTGATTTGGGTTAGTTATGCATTATTGAAAGAGAAAAAAGACTTTCCGTTAGCGGCGGCAAATGCGCCCGGAATCATCTTCGGATTGATTACGGGGATTACCGCAATCTTATAAAATAGGAGTTTCTCCTGAAAAACACAGGATTTATGGGTGCTTTGCGCTGTTTTGGAAATGCCAATGTTTTTGCTTGACTTTTCCCTTATCACGTGCTAGTATCTGCAAGGTATTAACCGAAGACAGCAGGTATTCAAACTTTCAGCTTATTTCGTAGAGTATTGCGGAGCTAAGAAAGTAAGAATCTAAAGAGCAATCGCCCGCCGAGGAAAGAATAAAGAATGGCTTCAGAAATGAAGTGTTGAATTCGTGATTTCGTCCCCTGTCTTTGGCAGGGGATTTTTTAATTCTTACGGGAGAGTTTCATGGAAACACATTGTCCCATTCGCGTTAATACTTTCTAAAAATAAAGAAGGAGGAAACCGAAGATGGCAAAGGTTGAATTAAAGCAGCCGATTATCGACGAGATCAAGGGATTTTTGGACGGCGCTGTGGCAGCCACTGTAGTAGACTATCGTGGACTTACCGTTGCGGAAGATACAGCACTTCGTAAGGCTTTGAGAGAAGCAGGCGTGCAGTACAAGGTCTTCAAGAACACCCTGATTAAGAGAGCAGCAGAGGGAACGGACTTCGCTCAGCTGGATCCGGTTTTAGACGGACCTACAGCTCTTGCAGTATCGAAGGATGATGCTACTGCGGCAGCCAGAATTTTTGCAAAATTTGCAAAGACCTCTCCCAAGTTGGAGTTTAAGGGCGCTGTTGTAGAAGGAAAGTTCTACGATGCAAAGGCAGTACAGGCACTGGCAGAGATTCCGTCCAGAGAAGAGCTTCTGGGAAGACTTCTCGGATCGATCAAGTCCCCTGTTACAAACTTCGCTCGTGTGCTTAACCAGATTGCACAGAAGGGTGACGGAGAAGCTGCATAAGGCAGCTTAGGTACGGAAGATATTCCGTGACATTTAAAAAATAATAATAATGGAGGAAAAAACAATGGCAAAGTTAACTGTTGAAGAGTTTATTGCAGCAATTAAGGAACTTTCCGTAATGGAATTAAATGATTTAGTAAAGGCTTGCGAAGAGGAATTTGGTGTTTCCGCAGCAGCAGGCGTAGTTGTAGCAGCAGCAGGTGCTGGTGCAGGTGCCGGCGCAGCTGAGGAAGAGAAGACTGAGTTCGACGTTGAGCTTACTGATGTAGGTCCGAACAAGATTAAGGTTATCAAGGTTGTTCGTGAGGCTACCGGTCTTGGACTTAAGGAAGCAAAGGACCTCGTTGAGGCAGCTCCGAAGGTTCTTAAGGAAGGTGCTTCCAAGGCTGAGGCTGATGACATCAAGGCTAAGCTTGAGGCTGAAGGCGCTAAGATTACTCTTAAGTAATTTTTCTAAAGATGATAAGAAGGTCGGGGAGAAATCCCCGATCTTTTTTAATTCTTAACGAGTATCGCTCGCGAAGTATGCGAAATCACGTTTCTTCATGGAAAAAAAGGATGGAACGAGATATATAAAATGCTATAAAACAGAATACGCAAGAAACCGCTAAACCATCACAATATAAAAACCCCAAAGCAACGAAGATTCAGGAATTATTTGCCGATTGGGAAGATGACGGTCTTCGACATCAAATTGGATTGGGGAAAAGCAGAAGGAGAAGAACAGAAAAATTAATATAGCGGCGGGAAGGACTGTAGCAATCAATAAGCTGAAGCGAATGAAGCAGTATGGGTCTATAATAGGGGTAGTCTGAGCCCGTCGGTACTTACTGAAAGCGAGCAAAGCGAAGCTTGAAGTTAGTACCGCTACGAGGCGAGGCTAGCGAGAGCGTGCCCCATTTATAGACCCATACTGCTTCAGAGCGCTTTCTTATAACGAGCGCAGTCCTTCCCTCCGCAGGGGCGAGCATAGCGAGAGCGTGCTCGATTTCATGCCTATACTGCATCTGCGCGTGCCCCCTTGACTTTTTCAATAATCGATGCTAAAAGTTATGTAAAACTAACTTTTCTGGCGTAGAGTATACATTGTATTAAAAATGGAAACGAAATACAAAAGGGTTAGCCTTGACTTAATAATAATTCCTATTTTACAATATGCTCATTCTAAAGAACAAGACTTTAACCGTAGGGCACAAGAGAGTGCCAAATGTAAGAAAGTTTTATTCTTTAGCAGTAAAAAGTAGTTTATGTATAGCAAAACAAGAGGAGGAAAGAATATGTTTTTAGCAAATATTGCATGGAAGAAACTTGGTATTTTTGCAGGCGGAGTACTTTTCGGTACTGCAGGAATGAAGATTCTTGGGTCTCAGGACGCCAAGAAAGTTTATACGGAGGCAGCCGCAGCTGTGCTTCGCGGACAGGATTGCGTTATGAAGGTCAGCACTACCATAAAGGAGAACTGCGAAGACATTTATGCGGATGCAAAGCGCATTAATGAGAAGAGAGCAGAGGCAGAAGAAAAGGCATTAATCTGTGATTGCGCTGAAGAATGTGACGGAAAAGAAGTGTAAGGCAAACTGTTTTTAGTAAGGAAAGGTAAGGGCGATGAAGTGTAAGATATTACATGAATCTCAAGGGCGGATGCGAATTCATACCGTACAGCCTAGGATGACTGTGGAGCAGGCGGATATTTTAGAGTATTACCTGAAGGCCCGGGCGGGAGTTCTTGATGTAAAAGTAAATGATAGAACCGGTGACGCCATAATTACTTACGAAGGAACACGGGAGGGGATTGTAGAGGCCCTTTCCCGTTTTTCTTATCAGGAAAATGCGGGCCTTGTTCCGGAACATACCGGAAGGGCGTTGAACAGAGAGTATGAGGACAAGTTGGTTCTTACCGTAGTGAACCGGGTGGTCAATATTCTCTTTTTCCCACAGCCTTTGAAACGTGTTCTCACGGGTATTAAGGCGATTCCCTACCTGTTAAAGGGAATCGGAACGTTGCTGAGAGGGAAGATAGAAGTGGCACTGCTGGATGCCGTGGCGATTTCCGCTTCAATTTTAACCGGAGATTACGATACGGCGTCTTCGGTGATGTTTTTGCTCGGAATCGGAGAAATCCTGGAAGAGTGGACACACAAGAAGTCCGTGGATGACTTGGCGCGTACCATGTCTCTGGATGTGGATAAGGTTTGGACTGTGGTGCAGGGAGAGGAAGTGCTCCTTCCCATCAATGAAGTGCAAATCGGTGCAGAAATTATTATTCGTACGGGAAATATGATTCCGTTGGACGGAAAATTATGTTCCGGAGAGGCGATGGTGAATCAGGCATCCATGACGGGAGAAGCGGTTCCGGTACGAAAGGTAGCCGGTAGCTATGCTTATGCCGGAACGGTTGTAGAAGAGGGAGAGTGCCACATTATTGTGGAGAAAGCGGCAGGCTCAGGACGCTACGATCGCATCGTCAAAATGATTGAAGAATCGGAGAAATTAAAGAGCTCTACGGAAGACAGAGCATCTCACCTTGCAGATAAACTTGTTCCGTACAGCTTGGGTGGATCGGTATTGGCCTACCTGTTGACCCGGAATGTAACAAAGGCACTGGCCTTCCTGATGGTGGATTTCTCCTGCGCGTTGAAACTTTCGATGCCGGTTGCGGTTCTTTCCGCGATGCGAGAAGCGGGAAAATATCATATTTCCGTCAAGGGCGGTAAATTTATGGAAGCCATTTCCGAGGCAAATACCATAGTATTCGATAAGACGGGAACATTGACCTATGCTAAGCCGAAGGTGGAGCAGATTATTACCTTTATGGGAGAGGATGAAAATGAGATGCTCCGTATGGCAGCCTGCCTGGAAGAACATTATCCCCATTCTATGGCGAATGCAGTAGTTACGGAGGCGGAACTTCGTGATTTGCACCATGCGGAGCGCCACTCCAAGGTGGAGTATGTAGTAGCGCACGGCATCTCCAGTATTTACGAAGGAAAACGAGTGCTTATCGGTAGCTATCACTTTGTTTTTGAAGATGAGCATTGCGAGATTCCAAAGGGAGAAGAAGAAAAATTCAATTCCATTCCGGAAGAATACTCGTCTCTGTATCTTGCAGTAAACGGAAAGCTCGCGGCAGCCATCTTGATTTCTGATCCTCTTCGAGCAGAGGCAAAGGATGTTATCGGAAGACTCAAGAGCCTGGGAATCGACAAGGTGGTTATGATGACCGGAGATAATAAGCATACGGCCAAGGCCGTTGCAAAGAAGGTCGGCGTTGATGAATTTTATGCCGAAGTTCTCCCGGAGGATAAGGCTACCTTTATTCAGGAAGAGCATAAAAAAGGCAGAAAAGTGATCATGGTGGGAGATGGAATCAATGATTCACCGGCTCTTTCCGAGGCGGATACCGGTATTGCCATATCGGCAGGGGCTGCCATCGCAAGGGAAGTGGCGGATGTGACAGTATCGGAAGGAAATCTTTATGAACTGGTTATTTTGAAGGAGATTAGTAATCGTCTGATGCGCCGCATTAACGACAATTATCGTTTTATCATCGGATTTAATTCCGCTCTGATTGCGATGGGCTTCTTCGGCGTTATCACGCCTTCCGGATCCGCTCTTTTCCATAATCTCTCTACTATTGCGACAGGTTTAAAGAGTATGACGGCTCTTCTTCCGGAAGAGAAGAAGGAAGAAGTTGAGGTTTTGGGACAAAATGCGATAGCCATCAATGAGGGCTATGCTTTGCAAAACGCTAAATCCGCATAATATTTTCAAGAAAGAAAAACCGGGCGGAAAAGGCAGAGGAGGACTGTATGAAACCGTATGAAAGTCATGAATCGGAAGAAAACTACTTGGAAGCTATCTTGATGCTTTCCTTGGACCATAGAAAGGTACGGGCAATTGATATTGCCAATATGCTCGGCTTTTCCAAGCCCAGTGTCAGCATTGCGCTGAAAAGACTGAAAGAAGAGGGAAAAGTGGAATCGGATGAAAAGGGCTCCTTAACCTTGACAGAACAGGGGCTTGCCATTGCACAGAGCACTTACGAAAAGCATACGGTTCTTACGGATGTACTTGTGGCTCTCGGGGTAAATGCTTATACGGCTTCCCAGGATGCCTGCAGGATGGAACATGTGCTGAGTCCGGAGTCCTTCGGAAAGATTAAAGATTTTTATGCTAAGTTTAAAAAAGGCGAATACGATGAGAAATAGTTCTTGAAAAATATGATTTTTCGAGAAAAGAACGGAGATAGAGCCAATTCCTTTTGAAAGGGATCGGCTCTATTTTTTTTATAAAAACAATCACTTGGTTGACAAATAAGTTAGAGAATGCTAATTTAATGGTTGGTTTTCGTATACTAACTATAGAGCAAGCTTAGTTTCTCTTTCGACGGACTGAAAAAGAAATGGGAGCAGAAGGAGGGGGTATGCCACTTACATTAGCCGGCACAGGAGTAGCGCTGGAAATCAAGAAGATTGGCGGATCTGCAGAAATGAGACAGCATCTGAGTGACCTCGGATTTGTGGTCGGTGGAGAAGTGACCGTGATTTCAACATCACTCGGCAATGTCATTGTGAAGATCAAAGATGCCAGAGTGGCCATCAGTAAAGAGATGGCAAACAAAATTATGGTGTAGGTTTTTTAACATATGCAAAGAAGAAGGCGGAGGACAGTATGACACTGAAAGATTTAAAACCGGGACAGAGCGCTGTAGTAAAGAAGTTGACAGGAGAAGGTGCAGTCAAGAGGAGAATCATGGATATGGGGCTGACGAAGGGAACGGAGATACTTGTCCGTAAGGTAGCTCCCCTCGGGGATCCCTTGGAGCTTACCGTTCGGGGCTATGAACTTTCTGTTCGTAAGGCAGATGCAGAGATGATTGAAGTGGAAGAGAAGGTTTAGGAGGAAGAAGATGGCTGTAACAATCGCACTTGCCGGCAATCCGAATGCCGGAAAAACAACATTATTTAATCAGTTAACGGGCTCGAATCAGTATGTTGGTAACTGGCCGGGTGTTACTGTGGAGAAAAAGGAAGGAAAGTTAAAGGGACATAAGGATGTCATCATTGCCGATCTTCCCGGAATTTACTCCCTTTCTCCCTATACGCTTGAGGAAGTGGTTGCCAGAAACTATTTGATTAACAACAGACCGAATGCCATTTTAAATATCGTGGACGGTACAAACTTAGAGAGAAACCTCTACCTTTCCACGCAGTTAAAGGAGCTCGGCGTTCCCGTAATCATGGCTATCAATATGATGGATGTCGTAACAAAGAACGGCGATGTTTTGAATCTTGAGGCCCTTGGCAAAGCTATGGGCTGTAAGGTTATCAGCATTTCCGCACTTCGCAATCAGGGAATTGACGAGTTGATTTCACTTGCTGTTGCGGAGGCAAACAGCGGTGCGGAACCGGCTATCGAGCACCGTTTTTCGGAGAACGTGGAAAAAGCGCTTTCCGAAATTCAAAGTAAGATTACCGGAGAGGTTCCCGAGGCACTTACCCGTTTCTTCTCCATCAAGCTCTTTGAAAGAGATGACAAGATTCGAAACGAACTTCCGGAAAAAGCAAAAAATGTCGATTTGGAAAGCATTATCTCCGAGATTGAGAAAGAAGAAGACGATGATGCGGAAAGCATTATCACGAATGAGCGTTATAAGTATATCCAAAGTATTATTTCTTCTGCCTATGAAAAGCGCGGGCAGACAGGACTCACGGTATCCGATAAGATTGACGCTATCGTAACAAACCGCTTTTTGGCACTCCCGCTCTTTGCACTCATTATGTTTGGCGTGTACTATATCTCTATTTCCACAGTGGGAACCAAGATGACCGACTGGGTTAACGATGTGCTTTTCGGAAACAATCCCTGGTCCTTCTTCGGACTCTTTGATGTGCCGTCCATCCCCGGTGCGGTAACAAGTCTCCTCGAGTCCATGAACGTGAGCGAAGCATTACAGGGTCTTGTGATTGACGGTATTGTTGCCGGAGTCGGTGCGGTAATCGGATTCTTACCGCAGATGCTCACCTTCTTCCTCTTCCTTGCTTTCTTGGAGGGATGCGGATATATGGCGAGAGTTGCCTTCATCATGGACCGTGTTTTCCGTAAGTTCGGCCTTTCCGGAAAATCCTTTATTCCGATGCTGATCGGAACCGGTTGCGGTGTTCCGGGCGTTATGGGTTCCCGTACCGTAGAGAACGAAAGAGACCGTCGTATGACCATTATGACGACGACCTTCATTCCCTGCTCCGCAAAGCTGCCGGTTATTGCCCTTCTTGCCGGAGCCTTATTCAATAACTCGGCGTGGGTAGGCTGGAGTGCTTATTTCCTCGGCGTTTGTGCCATCGTGTTCTCCGGTATCGTATTAAAGAAGACAAAGATGTTCGCAGGACAGCCGGCACCATTCGTTATGGAGCTTCCGGCATATCACATGCCAAGACCGATTGATATCTTAAAGAGTATGGGTGAGAGAGGAATGTCCTTTGTAAAGAAGGCGGGAACGGTTATTCTCCTTGCTGCGATTTTGGTTTGGTTCTTGTCCAGATTTAATTTCCAGATGCAGTATCTTCCGGAAGAGGAAATGGACAGTTCTATCTTGGCCGGCTTTGGTAATTCTCTGGTTTGGCTCTTTGCTCCTCTTGGCTGGGGGCAGTGGAAGGCTGTAGTGGCAGCCGTTACCGGTCTTATTGCAAAGGAAAATGTAGTGGGTACCTTCGGAACGCTCTTTAATTATGCGGGAGATGCCAGTGAGTTGGCAGATGACAGTTCGGCAATCTGGGAAAAAGTTAGAGAGTATTTCGGATCGGGTCTTGCAGGCTATAGTTTCCTGGCTTTCAACTTGCTCTGTGCTCCCTGCTTCGCAGCAATCGGCGCCATCAAGAGAGAGATGAACAATGGTCGTTGGACGATGTTTGCCATTGGTTGGGAGTGCTTCTTGGCTTATTGTGTATCCCTTGTGATTTATCAAATCGGCGGTCTTGTTACCGGTGCGGTGAAGTTTAATATCTTCACTATCGTAGCCTTTTTGCTTGTTGCGGCAGGTATCTGGGGACTCCTCCGTCCGTACAAGGAAGCGGATACCCTTTCCGAGAAAGAAGAAAGAGCCGTAGAGAGAGCGATGGCTTAATAGGCTGTTGGACTTGTTCTGCGAGATTTCGTGATACAGGAAACTACCCCCCCGCTGTTTCCGGAACCCCTCCTTTTTCGGCATAGCCGGAAAGGAGGGGTTCTCTTTTTAGAAATTTAATGATTTACAGTTGTTTCATTGGCTCAATCATCCCTTATAATAATAAAAGTTATACAAGACTAAGTTTTTACGGAAAGCAGGTTAGACTATGGGAAATATTATAGTAATTGTTTTTGTGGCAGGCTTGATTCTGCTGGTTCTTCGTGCATTACGGAAGGAGCACAAAGAAAGCGGCTCCTGTGCTTTTTGTAGCTATGCAAAGTCCGGAAAGTGTAATCACGTCGGACATGAGGAATTGGATCATCAGAATTTTCATCTTACAAAGGAGGAGCAGGCTATTCTGGACAGACATAGCAGGAATAGAAAGAAAGCATAGTAGTTTCTACAAAATTTGGGTACAATACTAAGGAGACCGTAAAGCATTCATAAAGGAGTATTTTATGCTGTGTATTGAATCCCCGAACTTAAGCGTAAAAATCAAAGAAAAGGGAGCGGAGCTCTGCTCTATCTATGACAAAGAAAAGGAGCGGGAATTGCTTTGGCAGGGAGACAGAAGACTTTGGGCGGAGCAGGCGCCGATTCTGTTTCCGTTCATCGGACGTCTAAAAGGAAAGGCCTATTCTTATAACGGACAAAAATATCCAATGGATTTGCACGGCTTTGCCAGAGAGAATGTCTTTCGAGTGGTGGAACACAATGAGGATTCCTGCCTTCTGGAGTTGAGAGATACGGCGGTAACCAGACAGGCGTATCCTTTTGCCTTTCGGCTAAGGCAGTACTATAAAGTAAAAGGGACAAGCCTTCTCATAGAGACGAAAATTGAAAATCTGGGAATGGAGACAATGTATTTTGCTTTGGGTTTGCATCCGGGCTTTCAACTTTTCTCAGAGAATAATAAAATTTCGGACTTCGAACTCGATTTTCCCGATTGTCCGGGAGAAAAATTGGAGCAAATTCTTTTTTCGGAAGAGAGCCTGACAAAAAAAGAAAGAGGAGAAGCTTTTTTAAAGGAGAAAAGCCTTTCTCTTTCTTATGACTTGTTCCGAAATGATGCGCCGGTGTTTCCGGAGACCGGAGGGAAAGCTTTTCTCCATAAAAGAGGAGAAAAGGAAGGACTCAGGATGGAATATCCGGACTATTCCTATATCGCTATCTGGCAGCCCTATGGAAAGGAAGCCCCTTTCCTCTGCATTGAGCCTTGGACTTCTCTTCCCGGTAGGGATGGGATTGAAGAAGATATCTGTGAAAAAGAAGACTTTCAGTCTCTTTTACCGGATGAGGAGCGCAGTTATCATTGTAAAATCAGCTTGGACTAAGCTGATTTTCTTTTTGCTCTTTTTTGTAGTAATAAAGGATAAGCAGTAAGGAAAAAGCCTCCGAGCAAGGAAAGGCGAGCCAGACCCCAAGCATTTTCCAGAAATAAGAAAGAAGAAGGGCAAAGAATACAATGGCAAAGGTTCCTCGAATCAGGGAAGACAGAAAGGCGGGTTTGGGGTTATTCGTAGCGGAGAAATAGGAGACCAAAAGTGTATTGATTCCCACAAAGAGGAAGGCCCAAAAGTAAAGTCGAATCCCTTCTTTGGCATAAACGTATAGATCCGGATTATTTTCACTGTTAAAAAGTGCGATGAAGAAATCGCTCTTGTAGTTCACAAAGAAAAGGATGATGACGGAAATAAGCAGTGCAGTAACAATACCGTACTGTAAATACTTTTGAAGGAGATGCTTATCCTTTTTTCCGTAGCTGTGACTCATCAAAGGTTGTACACCCTGTGCCAGACCGTTATAGATGGCATTGCAGACAGAGGAAACGTTGGAGATAACACCGTAGGCTGCAATTCCGGTATTTCCGGACAGATTTAAAATCAGCATATTGAAGGTGGCGATGGTGACTGCACTTGCAATTTCTCCGACGAAATTGGAGAGTCCAAGCTGACAGCAAGCACAGAGGTGCTTAAAGCGCGGTGTCTGCCAGCCGAAGGGGACCGTGTTTTTCTTTCCGCAGTAATGAATGAGGCAGAAGGCGGAGCCGACAATAGGGGAAATTCCGGTGGCGAGAGCCGCACCCGCGAGGCCCATTCCCATGGGAAACATGAAAATATAGTCGAAGACAATATTAAAAAGGCTGGAGAAGACAGACCCCATCATAGCAATGGAAGGATTGTTGTCGTTTCGCACATAGGCGCTGGTGGTATAATTTACCATATAAAAGAAGGCAAAAGGCAGAATGGTTCGGAGGTAGGGAATGCCGAGTTCCTGCAGCTCCCGGTCAGCTCCTAAAAGGGCGAGAATTTCTCTCGAAAAGAAAAGACCGGCAAGCAAAAAAGGAATACTGAAAACGGCATTCCAAAAAACGGCCTGGAGGAAGAAACTGCTGACATCTTTTCCTCTGGCTTTTCTGATACTGTATCTGGTGGCACTTCCGATACCGAGCATCGAGCCGAGGGCATTCATCATGCCGTATAAAGGCAGAACCAGATTCAAGACTGCCAGTCCGTCACTTCCGGAATAGCTGGCAATAAAATAGGTGTCTGCCAGGATATAAACGGAGATGCCGATCATGCCGGCAATACTGTGACTTACATAATGAATAAAGTTTTTCATACACGAACTCCCGCTTTTGCAAAAAGAGTACTCCGGTAGTATAATGGAGCGCACTTTGTTATTCCAATCTAGTATCCTGCGGAAAACGCATGATACCCCGTCCGCCTATCCTATCATGAGAGCGGGAGTATGTAAATTTTTAAAGGAGAGAAGTATGAGAAAAGCCTTGACGGAGGAAGAAAAATACAGGCAAATGATGGAAGAACCGGTGAATACGTTAATTCCTCGCCTTGCCCTTCCGTCCATGGTCTCTATGGTTGTGGTGGCTGTTTACAATATGGCGGACACTTTTTTTGTATCTCGGCTGGGGACTTCCGCGTCCGGTGCGGTCGGGATTGTGTTTTCCATGGCTGCGATTATTCAGGCGGTTGCTTTTATGATTGGGATGGGCTGCGGAAATGAAATTTCCCGTCTGCTAGGCGCTAAGAAGCAGGAAGAAGCGGCACGCTTCGTGGCCATCGGCTTTTTTACGGAAATCATTTTGGGCACGATTATTGCGCTTTTCGGCATTGTGTATTGTACGCCTCTGGTTTACGCTCTGGGGTCTACCGAGACCATTGCACCCTACGCAATCCGTTACGCCCGCTACATCCTTCTCGGAACGCCGTTCATTATGGCGTCCCTCGGGATGAACAACATGCTCCGTTTTCAGGGGAATTCTTTTTATTCCATGTTGGGAATCAGCACGGGAGGGATTCTGAACATGTTCCTGGATCCGCTTTTTATTTACGGTTTTCATATGGGAATCATGGGTGCAGCGGTAGCCACTACAATCAGCCAGATAGTATCCTTCAGCATCTTACTTTACCAATGTAATAAGATGCCGGCCTGTATCAGCGTTTCTTTAAAAAACTTTAAACCGAGCCTTAAGCGCTATATCTTAATCTTGAAATTCGGCTTACCCAGTCTGGCAAGACAGGGAATAGCCGGTGTATCCACGATTATCTTAAATTTTTCGGCACATCCCTACGGAGATGCGGCAATTGCTGCGATGGCAATCGTCATGCGAATCACCATGTTTATCAATTCTCTGGTTATCGGTTTCGGACAGGGATTTCAGCCGGTTTGCGGATATTGTTACGGTGCAAAGAATTATAAAAGGGTAGAGAAGGCCTATTATTTCAGTCTGAAAGTTTGTTTTTCCATTTTGGTCGTGATGGGAGTAGTGGTTTTTATTTTCGCAAAACCGCTTATTACTGCGTTTAGAAAAGAGGATGCGGAGGTGATTCGTATAGGATTTCTGGCGCTGCGGCTGCAATGCCTTACCATTCCTCTTGCGGCGCAGCTTACGATGGCAAATATGTTCAGTCAGACCACAGGCTATCCTCTTCGCGCCAGTATTGTGGCGTTGCTAAGACAAGGAATATGTCTGATTCCGATTCTGCTGGTTCTGCCGCCGCTTTTCGGCCTGCTCGGCGTGCAATCGTCTCAGCCGGTGAGTGATGTTTTTGCCGCGGTAATTGCTTTTCTGATTACCGACGGAATCCTAAAGGAACTTCGTGCAAAAACGGATGCAAAGCCAAATCCACAATAAGGAGAAAAGAATGTTTTCTTTATTATTACTTATAATCTATCTGTCCTTTGTCAGCCTGGGGCTTCCGGATGCTGTACTGGGAGCGGCTTGGCCGATTATTCATGAAGAATTCGGGGTTCCGATTTCCTTTTCCGGCAGTATTTATATGTTGATTTCCTGTTGTACCATTCTGTCCAGTTTGAAGAGCGAAAGCCTGCGACTTCGATTTGGAACGGGAAAGATTACCGCTTTTTCCGTATTGCTTACGGCTGTCGCCATTTTCGGCTTCTCCATCAGTCCGTCTCTTTCCGTCATGCTTTTCTTTGCGATTCCCTATGGACTGGGGGCAGGATCGGTGGATGCGGCATTAAATCACTATGTAGCAGTGCATTATTCCGGGAGAAGTATGAACTGGCTGCATTGCATGTGGGGGATAGGCGCCGCCCTGGGGCCGTATATTTTGGGCTTTGTGTTACAAAGAGGGGAGTCCTGGAGGAGCGGCTATCTGGTGCTCAGCATGATTCAGGCAACTCTCACAATCATCCTTTTTTTAAGCCTCGGGTTGTGGGGAAAGGAGGAAAAGAAGGAGAAGACTGAAGAAAAGAAAACACCCATGTCTTTTCGACAAATTCTCTCTATTACCGGGGCAAAGGAGTGCCTGGTGAGCTTCTTCCTTTACTGCGCGATAGAACAGACACTCGGACTTTGGTCAGGCTCTTTTATGGTGTATTCCTTAAAAATAGAGGCCAAGCTTGCAGCATCTTTTGTGGCGTTGTTTTACTTCGGGATTACCTTCGGACGTTTTCTTGCCGGCATTCTTGCGGCAAAATGGCAGGATGAAGCTTTGATACTGGGGGGCTGCGGGATTCTCTTTTTGGGACTGGTACTTCTTTTTTGCTCAATGGTTCCGGGGCAGGAGGTAAAACTTTTCGGAATGGAGCTCAGACAGCTTCTGGTTATTTGTGCTTTGCTTCTTTCGGGACTGGGCTGTGCTCCGATTTATCCGGCAATCATCCATTCGACGCCTCGGAACTTCGGTGCGGAAAATACTTCCGCCTTGATTGGAAAGCAGATGGCGGCTGCTTATATCGGCAGTATGAGTTTTCCTCCTTTTTTTGGGGTTTTGGCAAAGATTTTCGGGACGGGACTTTTTCCTTTCTTTTCTACGGTCCTGTTTTTCGGCATGCTCTTTATGTACAGGAATTTACTCTATAAGACCAGAGGAAAAAGAGGTAAAATAGAAAGATAAGAAGAGGAAAAAAGGAGGAATTGGAAATTGAACAAGGATTTACTGGCTAAGATAAAAGATTCTTTTATGGTGAATTTGGGCATAGTGATTGTTGCTGCGGCAATTTTCTTTTTTCAGGTTCCGAGTCATGTGGCTGTTTCTTCGATTTCCGGTCTGGCGATTATTCTGAATCATTTTCTGCCGCTTTCCGTGGCAACGCTGACGATGATCATGAACGTGATTCTGCTGATTATTGCCTATTTTTTCCTGAGCCACAGCTTTGCTTACAAAACGGCTTACGCAACGATAGTATTACCGGCGATTATGCTTCTTTTTGAGAAAATCTTTCCGAACAATCAATCTTTGACGGGGGATGTGCTCTTGGATGTGATTGCCTATATCTTTTTTGTCAGCATCGGGCTTGCTATTTTATTTAACAGAAATACCTGTTCAGGCGGCTTGGATGTTGTGGCAAAGTTGATGCAGAAGTATCTTCATATGGATCTCGGAAAGGCGCTTGGGTTTTCCGGTCTCTTTATTGCTTCGCTGTCTATTTTTGCCTTCGATAAAAAGGCGGTCATTCTCTCTGTTTTAGGGACTTATTTTAACGGAATCATTCTGGATCATTTCATTTTCGGGCAAAGCATCAAAAAGAGAGTCTGTGTGATTACTGATAAGTCGGAGGAGGTTACGGACTTTATTTTAAATCGCCTGCATAGCGGGATGAGTATCTATGACATTGTCGGGGCATACAGCCATGAGCGGAAAAAAGAAATTGTTGCGGTTGTGGACCGGCAGGAGTATCAGAAGCTGATGCGTTTTCTGGAGACGGTAGATCCGAAGGCATTCATTACAGTGTATAATGTTGCGGAAATTCATTACACTCCGAAGAAGTGGTAAGCCTTTTGAAAAGTAGATAAATCTTTTTGGAATAAAATAATTTAATTTTATTTGATAAAAAATTGACAATCCCTGAATTTATGCTATATTGTTGTTAATGTATTAACAAACTATGGAACAAATCAGTTTCATTCCATGGGAATCCGACGTTCTGCAGTAGGAAAAGGAAAATCCAGAAGAATCGGCCGGAAGAAACCATAAATTTGAGAGGAGAAGAAAGAAATGAAAGCTTATGCAATGCTGAAAATCGGAGAATCAGGATGGATTGAGAAGGATCGTCCCGCATGCGGTCCTATGGATGCCATTTGTACACCGCTCGCAGTAGCTATTTGTACTTCTGATGTGCATACCCTTTGGGAGGGGGCAATCGGAGAAAGGCACAACATGATTTTAGGGCATGAGTGCTGTGCGGAAATCGTGGAAGTTGGAGATATGGTTAAGGATTTCAAGGTAGGAGACCGTGTCCTCGTTCCGGCTATTACTCCGGATTGGAATTCCTTAGAGGCACAGGCCGGATTTTCCATGCACTCCGGCGGTATGCTTGCAGGCTGGAAGTTCTCTAACTTTAAGGATGGTGTTTTCGGAGAGTATTTCCATGTAAATGATGCTGACGGAAACTTAGCACTTCTTCCAAAGGGAATTGATCCGGTAGATGCTTGTATGCTTTCCGACATGGTACCGACAGGTTTCCATGGAGTTGAACTTGCCGATATTCAGTTCGGTGACACGGTACTCGTAATCGGTATCGGTCCTGTAGGACTGATGTCCGTAGCGGGAGCAAGTCTTCGCGGAGCCAGCAGAATCATCTGTGTAGGAACCAGACCCGCTTGTATCGAAGTGGCGAAGAAGTACGGTGCAACCGATTTTGTAAGTTATAAGAACGGAACCATTGAGGATCAGGTTCTGGCTTTGACAGATGGGAAGGGCGTAGACAGAGTTGTAATCGCCGGTGGAGAAGTAGATACCTTTGCTTCTGCAGTAAAGTGCATGAAGCCGGGGGCTAAAATCGGAAATGTAAACTATCTCGGAAAAGGAGAGAGCATCGGTATTCCCCGTATCCAGTGGGGTGTAGGTATGGGACACAAGGCTATTAACGGCGGTCTTATGCCGGGCGGAAGACTTCGTATGGAGAAACTCGGAGCTTTAGTTGCTTCCGGAAAGCTCGATGTACATCCGCTCGTATCCCATGTTTTCGATGGCTGGGAGAACCTGGAGAAGGCGCTCTTCATGATGAGAGATAAGCCTGCCGATCTCATTAAGCCGGTAGTATCTATTAAGAAATAAGAGATATATAAAATAAGAGATATATAAAAGAGACTATAAAACAAGCAAACTCCTTTATGCTGTGCAGGTTCGTTCCGGGGTAATCTGAGGCCGTAACAAACCTGCGCAGCAATAAAAAGTTCAGTTTGGGTTTTACAGCCTCTTTTCTTTACAACAAATGGTGTACGCAATTTTTCCTTTCATGGCTTACCATTCCTCCTGATGCAGAAAATAACTTTCTTTCCTAATTATCCCGTTATTGCCTCAGAAATATAGAAGATAAAATAGAGGGGACAATATCATTAAAAAATAATATTGTTAAAATATTGACATTTAAAAATTTGGAGAGTATGATGAGGGGCGTATAAAAGTTGGAAGGTCTATTTAAGGAGGCTTAAGATGAGATTTACTTTACCAAGAGACATTTACCACGGAGAGAATGCGTTGGAGGCACTGAAGACTTTCAAAGGAAAGAAAGCCTTTGTCTGCGTGGGCGGCGGATCGATGAAGCGTTTCGGCTTTTTGGACAGAGTAGTACAATACTTACAGGAAGCCGGTATGGAAGTAAAGCTTTTTGAAGGGATTGAGTCCGATCCTTCCGTAGATACCGTAATGAAGGGCGCAAAGGAGATGCAGGATTTCGGACCGGATTGGATTGTTGCCATCGGCGGAGGTTCTCCTATTGATGCGGCTAAGGCAATGTGGATTAAGTATGAGTATCCGGATTGCACCTTTGAAGATATGTGTAAAGTATTCGGTATCCCGACACTGAGAAACAAAGCGAAGTTCTGTGCGATTTCTTCTACTTCCGGAACCGCTACCGAGGTAACCGCATTTTCCATTATCACGGACTATGAGAAAGGAATTAAGTACCCGATTGCTGACTTCGAAATCACTCCGGATGTTGCCATTGTTGACCCGGCTTTGGCACAGACCATGCCGAAGAAGCTCGTTGCGCATACCGGAATGGATGCATTAACTCATGCGGTTGAAGCTTATGTTTCTACCGCAAATTGCGACTACACGGATCCTTTGGCACTGCATGCCATTGAGATGATTCGGGATGACCTGGTAGATTCCTATAATGAAGATAAGAACGCCAGAAATGAAATGCACAATGCACAGTGTCTTGCCGGAATGGCATTTTCCAATGCATTACTGGGAATCGTGCATTCCATGGCACATAAGACCGGTGCCGTATTCGGAGACTTAGGCGCTCACATTATTCACGGTGCGGCAAATGCCATGTATCTTCCGAAGGTTATCGCATTCAATGCCAAGGATGAGACGGCGAAGAAGCGTTATGCCAAGATTGCCGATGTAATCGGTCTTTCCGGAAACAGTGATGACGAAAAGGTAAAGGCATTGATTACTTACGTCAGAGGCTTAAACGACAAGCTGAACATTCCGCATTGCATTAAGAACTATGGCGCAGATTCCTATCCGACAGAGCAGGGATTCGTTCCGGAGAAGATTTTCTTAGAGAGACTCCATGATATCGCAGCCAATGCCGTTGCCGATGCCTGCACAGGATCCAATCCCCGTCAGCCGAGCGTAGAGGAAATGGAAAAGCTCTTAAAGTGCTGCTACTATGACACGGAAGTGGATTTCTAAGCGGTGTTTTTCGCTTAGTATTCCTATGCGAGCTTAGCGGGAGGAGTGTGCCCTGCAACGAAGCTGTACAGCATATAGGTATTTTGCTTTTTTGAAGTTTTCACGAAGAGAGGAAGACAAAGCACAGAAATCTCAAAGATTTCGCAGTTTTGTCTCCTTTTTTTTGTTTTCAGAAAAATATACAATCATTTTTAACAGTATTTTTGTGCGGTTTGGCACGAAAGTATACACATTGTATAAGGAGGAAAATATGAAAAAAACTTTGTCGGTACTTCTTGCTATGGCAATGACCATAGGGCTTGTAGCTTGCGGAGGGGCAAGTGCAAACAAAACGACCACCGGGGCGGACCAGACTACGGCGGCCGGTTCCGAAAAGGAAGCTGCGGAGGACAGCAAGAAGGCGGAAAATCTCACGGAAACCCAGAAAATCATTCAGGAAGCTCAGGGAATGACCATGGAGGAGCTTGCGAAAAAAGCCATTGAAGAGTCCAACGGAAAGATGTTCTACGGTGTCGGAAATTCCAGCCGCGGAAAAACAGCGCTTCCTCTCTTCATTGATTATTTAAAGACGATTGATCCCTCTTACAACATGGATTTCGAGTGGCAGCAGCCGAAGAACAATAAAATCTTTGATCAGCTGAATGCAGACAATAAGAAGGATGTAGGAACTTTTGCGATGACATTGATTCAGGACGGAAACCAGATTAAGACCAAGATGACGGATACCGGAATTCTGGACACCTTCATTCCGAAAGAGTGGGCTGAGGCAAACGGAACGACTCCGGATCAGTATAAGGGCTTCCTTCCTTTACAGACTCTGAATAAGGTATTTATGTATAACTCAACCGGAAACAAGACCTACAACAATGTGTGGGATTTTGTTGCAGAAGGCGAGCATGGCCTTTTCATGGGTGTGGATTCCGAAATCGTAGGAAAGAACTTCCTTTATATGTTGACAAAGGACGAGTATGCAGCTTGGATGAAGGAAGCCTTTGATGCTCTTCCGGAAGACAAGAAGAGTTATTTCCAGCCGACTGTGACAGAGTGTAAAGCTACTGCAGAAGAGTTTGGACTCGGTGATGACGCAGCATACTCCTTGGCTTGGATTAAACTTTGGATGGCGAGCTACAATGAACAGACAGATGACGGACCTATTTGCACAACTTTGACCGATGCATCCGCTAAGGATCAGTTCGGACTCTTGGTTTATTCCAAGCTTCGTTCCATTGAAGAATCTCCGACCGTGTCCGTAAACAACATCAAGGTAGCTGCTTATCAGGACGGCTATAAGGGTGTCGGCGGTTTCGGATATTGCCATTATCTCTTTGTTACGGATAACAGTCCGCTTCCTTGGACAGCTTGTGCATTCATTGCTTACTTAACCACTACCGAAGACGGCTTCTCCGCATGGGGTAAGGATATGGGAGGATATTCCTCTAATCCGGTCGTTGCGAAGGAAAATGAGGAAAAGTTCCATCATGAAAAAGGCGGAATGGCTGCAGACGGTACAACAGTAGAATTTGACGCCAAGAATGACCGCGGCTATGAGTGGTGGACAACAGACGGAAAGCTTGTTTTAGAGGATCCCGATTATTGCGCAGATGCAGCTTTCGGAATCGGTTCCTGGATTGAAGTATTAGACAAGAACAGTGCGCAGTAAAGCTTTACTTTGCTAACTTTTAAGGAGTAATCATGGCAAATAACATGACATTAAAGACTTCAACGGTACGAAGAAATAAGATTCGAACTTATTTTTCCAAGCCTCATAATGTAATCTTGCTTTTGATGGGCATTGTGCTGACTTTTACGACTGTGGCACCGATTGTTGCCATTATTCGGGATACTTTCGTAATTCATCCGGGTACCATTGATGCGCATTTAACGGGGCAATCGGAAGGCTTTACTTTAATCAATTACATTGATTTGTTTACCAGCAAGTTAGCAAAGACAAATCTTTGGATACCACTCTTAAATACGATGCTGCTTGCAGTCGGTACTTGCGTGGTATCCATCCTCTTCGGAGGAATCATGGCTTTTCTGGTTACCAGAACAAATCTTGCCTGGAAAAAATATTTAAGTTCCATCTTTATTTTTCCCTATATCATGCCACAATGGACTTTGGCCGTTGTATGGCAGCATATGTTCAACAGTAATGCGGTAACGGGAACACAGAACGGTCTCCTAGCAGCGCTTACAGGTATCACCATGCCGCTATGGTGGTGTAAGGGGCTTTTCCCGAGCCTCCTTGTTCTCGGGATGCACTATGCGCCTTTCGCCTATATTCTGATTGGCGGTATTTTCAGAAATATGGATGCCAACCTGGAAGAGGCGGCAACGATTCTCGATACACCCAAGTGGAAAATCATGACCAGGATTACGCTTCCCATGGTAAAGCCGGCAATTTTATCTACCATTCTTTTGGTTTTCGGCTCCGCAATGGGATCCTATCCGGTTCCGCACTACTTGGGCCTCACTACTCTTTCCACGAAGTATGTATCCATGAACTCCAAGTACACGGGAGAAGCTTCCGTGCTTGCCATCATCATGATGCTCTTTGGTGTAGCTATCATGCTGATGAATCAGATTTCCCTTACAAGTAGAAAGAACTACACTACCGTGACGGGAAAGTCGGGACAGATTTCCAAGATTCAGCTCGGAAAGCTGGGACGCTATATTATTGCCTTCATTTTAGTGATACTGACCTTCTTCACGTCCATTTTCCCCATCCTAAGCTTTGCGGTGGAAACTTTCCTGCCGAACCCCGGAGACTATTCCTTCCTTTATACGGGAGACCTCTCCAACCTCACGACAAAATGGTGGGTTACGGCGGAGAATATTACGGAAAACGGTATGTACGGGCAGATGGGAATCCTGTACAACAACACCATCAGGACGGCATTTTTTGGAACGCTTTTAGTATCCTTTGCCTGTGCCATCCTCGCTGGAACCATCGGAACGCTGATTGGCTATGCCGTTTCCAAAAACAGGCGCTCCAAATGGGCGAATTATGTGAATGCGGTGGCCTTCCTTCCTTACCTCATGCCTTCTATTGCTGTGGGAGTAGCTTATTTCATCCTCTTTTCGAACAAATACATTAACCTCTTTAATACCTATTGGCTGTTAATTATTGTAGGAACGATTAAATACATTCCCTTTGCTTCCAAGGCGGCATTGAATTCCATGTTACAGCTCTCGGGAGAGATTGAAGAATCGGCAATCATCTTGAACATTCCCTGGATACAGAGAATGACAAGAATCATCATTCCGATTCAGAAGTCTTCCATTATCAGCGGATATTTGCTTCCCTTTATGACCTGCTTAAGAGAATTGTCGCTCTTTATGCTGCTTTGTGTACAGGGATTCATCTTATCGACGACTTTGGATTATTTTGACGAAATGGGACTTTATGCATTCTCCAGCGGAATCAATCTGATTCTGATTGTTACGATTTTGATTTGTAATTCGATTGTGAACAAGGTGACCGGAGCAAGCTTGGATAAGGGTATAGGAGGTTAGTATGCCGAAGATTCAATTAGAACATGTTACAAAACACTGGAATAAGTTTTACGCTACAGAGGATGTCTCTCTGGAGATTGAAGACAATGCCTTTATCACCCTTCTCGGACCTTCCGGTTGCGGTAAAACAACTATTCTTCGAATGATCGCAGGGTTGGAAACACCGACCAGCGGAAAAATCACGATTGGGGATCAGGTCGTGTTTGACAGCGAGCAGGGAATCAATATCCCGGCCAACAAGCGCCGTGTAGGATTCCTTTTCCAGAACTATGCCCTTTGGCCGAACATGACGGTACAGGAAAATATTTCCTTCGGCCTGCAAAATGTGAAGGATGTCCTTCCCAAGGTGGATTTTGAAACAAAGGTATCAGCCGATTTGGCGCGTTGCCTGGAAAAGCCGGAGGAAGTAAAGCGCCTTACGGAAGAATGCAAGGACAGAAACGGAAAAATTGATGAGAAGCGTTGTCTGATTAAGCTGATTGACTATTTTACGATTTCTATGCCGACAGCGAAAAAGCTTTACGCCTATCACCTGGAGGAGGGAAAGGATGTCCGGGAAGAGCTGGCAGCTTTAAAAAAGAAGGTGCAGGAAACCTGTATTGCAGAAGGCCTGAATGAGAAATTCCAGTATGTGAAAAACGGCGAAGTGGTGAAGGAAGAGAGAAAGCTTTCGGCGGAAGAAATGGATTTGGCGCTTCGTAGAGTTTCCCGAATCGTAAAAATCGGAATGTTTATGGACCGTTATCCGGCAGAGCTTTCCGGAGGACAGCAGCAAAGAGTGGCGATTGCCCGTACCCTGGCTCCAAAGCCCAGAGTACTTTTCATGGATGAGCCTCTTTCCAACCTCGATGCCAAGCTAAGGCTTGAAATGCGCTATGAGTTGCAAAGACTGCATGTAGAGACAGGCTCCACCTTTGTTTATGTCACCCATGACCAGATGGAGGCCATGACCCTTGCCACCAAGATATGCTTACTGAACAACGGCGTTTTACAGCAGTATGCCGTTCCGCTTACCGTGTATAGCGAGCCGGAAAATACCTTTGTTGCCGATTTCGTGGGAAACCCCTCTATCAATTTTATTGAGGCTAAGGGGGCACAGAAGGAAGACGGAACGATTTCCTTACAACTCTTAGGGAAAGACGCGGTATTCACTCCGGAGAAAGAGCTGAAGCTTGCCGAATGGTTTTCAGAAAGAGACAGGAAGAAAGAAGAGAGAGAAAAGGAGCAGAAGAAGCGTTCGGAAGAAAAGGGCTATGTGGAAAAAGGAAACAAAGATGAAATCTTCCGCTATCCGATTTCCTACGTGAACGGAGAGGAGGGAGAATTCCACCCCGAAACGATGACGAATGATGACCTTTTACTTGCCGTTCGACCGGAGTTTATCGACATTAAATCCGGAGAAGGAATCGAGGGAGAAATCTACGGTGTAATGCCTACCGGAATGGAAACCACCGTGAAGGTGCGTGTAGGAGAGTATCTTTTAACCGGAATGGTTTTCGGAAGCGACCTTTTCTCCATCGGGGAAAAGCTGAAGCTCAGCTTTAAGGGAATGAAACTGATGCTTTTTGACAGAAAGAGCGGAGAGAGAATTGCAAATGGAAGTCTTCGTTTTTCCTAAAAGAAATATGCTATAATGGTACATATTCAGCTGATGAAGGAGCGGTACCGCAGATGTTTTCTTTTAGAAAAGAAGAAGTAAACGAGATATCGAACGCCACGCGAGCGATACTCGTTAAAAACAAGAGGTCTCAGGCTTTGCCTATGCCACTTGTTAAGAATAAGGAAGAGAAGCGGAAGGATATTCTGCTTCTCTTTTTGTGCATCTCTGTTTTCGCTCTCCTGTTCAGTTCTTGCGGAAGAAGAACGGAGGGAGAGGTGCTGAAGGCGCCGGCAGAGGATAAGAGACTGCTTATCTATACCTCCCATAAGGAAGAGCTGTGGAAGCCGATTGTGAAAGAGTTTGAAGAGCGAACAGGAATCTGGGTGGAAGTGGTTTCCGGAGGAACGAATCTTCTTCTGGAAGAGATTGCCGAGAAGAAGGGCGAAGTGGATGCGGACCTCTTTTTTGGAGGCGGCGTGGAAAGCCTGAACGCTTTTTCGGAGTATTTTATTCCCTACGAGGCAAAGGGAATAGAAGAGGTTGATCCTCAATTCAGGAGTGCGAGCGATGTTTGGACGCCTTTTTCGGCCTTGCCCGTCGTGCTGATTTATAATGAAAAATTACTTTCGCCGGAGGAATTAAGCTCTTGGGAGGATGTACTGAATCCGAAGTTTAAAGGGAAAATTGCGATGGCGAACCCCGCTCATTCCGCATCCGCCTTTACGGGTCTTTTGAGTTTTGCTGAAGCCGTGCAGGAAGATACGGATTCCACGGAAGATATCGCCGGGGATAAGGAAATTCTTCCGCGCATTGCAAAACAACTGGACGGAAAAGAATATGCGGATTCCGGGGAGGTGCCGGAAGCGGTTGCGGACGGCTCGGAGCTTGTCGGCATTACTTTGGAAGAAACTGCCTTAAAGTACATGGCGAAAGGAAAGAATATCGGCATTATTTATCCGAAAGAGGGAACCACTGTGGTGCCGGATGCGGGAGCGATATTAAAGGGGGCGAAGCATTTGGAAAATGCGCAAAAATTTTTGGATTTCAGTATTTCGAAAGATTGCCAGGATATCTTACAGAAGCGTTTCCATAGAAGAGCCGTACTAAAAAGCATGGCGGGGGAGGGGGAGCCTTCCCTCCTTGAGATAAAAAAACTTTCTTATGATATTCCTAAAATCAGTGCGGAGCGGAACAGGGTTCTTACGGACTGGAGCTTTTATATGGGACTGATAGAAGAAGAGGAAAAAGCATCATGAAAGGAATCGCTTCTTTCCGCAGGTATTTTCAAAATTCTTTTCGGAGACGTCTTTTCGGGGCGTTTCTTTTGTGTTCTCTTATTCCTCTGCTTTTAAGTCTTCTGGTTTTGTTTTCCGCCTTTCGGGGAAGCAGAAAGGAGCAGGTCGATAAGGAGGGCAGGGAGTCCCTCAAACTGATTCGGGAGAGTATTATCGAGGCGAGAGACAGCATTACCCTGGCATTGCAGGAACTTTCCGAGTCGGTCGAGCTGAAAAGGGCTTTAACGGAGGAACGCAAGGAAAGAACGGAAGTAAATCGGCTTCTCTTCTCTTTGACGGAGGGCCTCCGAGATACTGTCCGTTTTGACATTTACGATAAAGAAGGGAACTTACGCTATTCTACTGCGCCGTATCTTGAGAGCCGCAGTCTTCCGACGGATTGGGGGATATTGCAACGTGCGACACGTGCGGACAGTCCGGTGTATGAAAGCTCGGAGGGGAGTGATTCCCGTTCTCGTCTTTTTCAGATTGCAGTGAGAATTAAAGGACAGCGAGAAGGCGGTGACAAAGAGATATCGGGTTATGTCTTAGCAAGCCTTGAGGAAGAAGCGTTTCGCACACTTTTGTCCGGAAAATACGGTGTGCAGAACGGGATTTTACTGCTTAGCTCTTATTGGAGACCGGTTTATAGTGAAAATATTTTACTTCCTACAGAACTGTTTTCTACATTAAGGGAAGAGTTTTTACGGGGAAATCCGTTGGAAGATTCCACAGGAGAGTTTATTTATACGGTGACGCCAATAGAAGATATGGGGCTGTATCTTATTCTCAGACAGGAAAAACCCATCAGCAAGAACATGAATTTTCTGATGCTCTTGCTTCTCTTCTTATCCATTCTTTTTGGCGCAGCCCTGTCTTTCCTTATGGGATCCATGATGAGCAGAAGACTTTTTACGCCTATTGAAAGACTCAGAAGCGCAATGCGGGAAGTGACGCTGGATCATCTGGATGTGCGCCTTAGGGAAAGTGAAGATGAGCTGGGAGAGCTGGCAGGACGTTTTAATCGTATGACGGAGGCTTTGGCGGAAAACAGAAGAGCTCTCCTTCTTAACCAGGAAACCCTGCTGAAGAACCAAAAGGAATTAAACGAAGCGCAGATTCGGATGCTGCAGGCTCAGCTAAACCCCCATTTTCTTGGAAACACTCTGGATGCGATGAAGTGGATGGGAAAAATTCATCAGATTCCGGAAGTAGCGGAAATGGCGACAGATCTTGCAGACATCCTTCGCTTTGCCATTTCCCCCAAAGAATTTGTTTCTTTGGAGATGGAGATAGAAATCCTTAAGCGTTATATGGAAATCCAAAAAATACGAGGATTCAGTAAAATCGAGTTTCATCTTACTGTTCCGGAGAACTTACAGAACGCCATGGTTCCTCGTATGGTTTTACAGCCCCTCGTGGAAAATGCCATTTTGCACGGGATTCTTTCGGAAGGGGAAATTGAACTTTGCGCGGCGGAGCAGGATAATGAGCTCCGGATTTTGGTAAAAGACAACGGAAAAGGAATCAGGAAAGAGTTAATAGGCCCGTATTCGCCGCCCAAAGAAGATCTTGGGCATCATTTGGGGCTTTACAATGTGGATACTATTTTAAAGAAGCACTATGGAGAGCGCTACGGACTGACGATTTTGGACAGAAAAGAGGAAGAGGGAGTTTGTGGAACGATAGTACTGGCTGTTTTACCTTTGCAAAGAGAAAGACTCGAGGGATAAAATGTGGAAAGTTCTGCTTGTAGAAGATGAAAACTTAATTCGAAAAGGGATACGCATGACGGTAAATTGGGGTGCTCTTAACTGTATGGTTGTAGGAGAAGCGGAAAATGGAGAAGAGGGACTTAAAGCCGTCTCGGACTTGCATCCGGACTTGATTATTACGGACCTTCGGATGCCCAAAATGGACGGTCTGGAAATGCTGAAAAAATTGAGAGAAGAAGGGAATGAAGCGGCAGTCATTGTACTGACTGCCTATGACCAGTTTTCTTATGCACAAAGTGCACTGCGTCTTGGCGCTGTGGATTATCTTTTGAAGCCCTTTCATGACGGAGAACTGGAGGAGGCCATTCTTCGGATAAAGAAGAAAGAGGGGGAGCAGAAGGAGAAACCTCTTACATTTTCAGAATTAAAACCGGAAGGAATGAGTCGCTATATTTCGGAAGCGGCAGAGTACATTTCGCTCCATTCGGGAAACCCGGACCTTACGGTAGGGGAAATTGCCGAGAAGCTGGGCATCAGCGAGGGGCATCTCAGTCATACTTTTAAGAGAGAAACAGGGCAAACCATCTTAAGTTATATAACCGGATGCAGGATACAGAAGGCTGCTCTTGCCTTAAAGAGCGGAAAGTATAAGGTCTATGAGGTTGCGGAAATGGCGGGATATCGAGATATTACCTATTTTTCAACGACCTTTAAGAAGCTGGTGGGAAAGAGCCCCTCGGAATACCAAAGTACGGCCGGAAAATAATGCATAAATTTTTTTCCTTCATAGATTGTAAATAGCGTTGTTTTTGATACAATAGGGTCATTGCTGCCATTGCAGTAAAAAACAGAGAAGGGGGTTTTTATGAGTTGGAAAAAACGCTGATTGATTTAAGGGGAATTACCAAATCTTTTGATGGAGAGTTGATTTTGGATGATCTCAACCTTTCCATAAGAGAGAACAGTTTTGTGACTTTGCTCGGACCTTCGGGCTGCGGAAAGACCACTACGCTTCGTATCATCGGAGGCTTCGTACAGCCTGATAAAGGGCAGGTATTATTTGAGGGAAAAGACATTACCAATTTGCCGGCGAACAAACGGCAGTTAAATACGGTATTTCAGAAATATGCCTTATTTCCTCATATGAATATTGCGGACAATATTGCCTTCGGACTCAGAATACGAAAAAAATACGGAGGAGTATATTCGGGATAAGATTCAATATGCCTTGAAGCTTGTGAACTTACAAGGCTATGAGAAACGTTCCGTGACTTCGCTTTCCGGTGGACAGCAGCAAAGAATTGCCATAGCAAGAGCGATCGTGAATGAGCCCAGAGTCCTACTTTTGGACGAACCCTTGGGGGCTTTGGACTTAAAGCTTAGGCAGGAGATGCAATACGAACTGATTCGCTTGAAAAATGAATTGGGAATTACCTTTATCTATGTCACTCATGATCAGGAAGAGGCATTGACTATGTCCGATTATGTGGTGGTGATGAATCAGGGTTATATCCAGCAGGCCGGATCCCCCGAGCAGATTTACAATGAGCCGGAAAATGCTTTTGTGGCGGATTTTATCGGCGATTCCAATATCGTACCGGGCGTTATGTTAGAAGATAGACTGGTACAAATTTTTGGTGCAAACTTCCCCTGTATTGATGAGGGCTTTGGCAGAAACAAGCCGGTCGACGTGGTAATCCGACCGGAGGACGTGGAAATTTTGGAAGACGGAGACGATCGTGCGATTCTTAAGGGAACGATGACGCACATCATTTTCAAAGGAGAAATCTACGAGATGGAATGCACCACCGAAGACGGCTTTGAGTGGTTAGTGCATTCCACGGAGATGCATGAGCCGGGAAAGAAGGTGGGACTCTATGTCAGACCTTCCAATATTCAGATTATGAATAAGCCCGAGTCTGAGGACGAGGAGGCTATCGGCGTTGAAGAATAAAGAGAATACCTTACTGGCCACACCCTACCTCACTTGGATGTGTGGTTTTATTGTCATTCCGTTGGTAATGGTGATTTACTATGCCTTTACGACAAAGTCCGGGACCTTTACGCTGGAAAATGTTGGGCAGATTTTACTGTGGGAAAATTACAAGCCCCTGGTTTTGGCACTGCTTCTTTCTTTTGCAAGTACGGTGCTTTGTTTTGTTTTTGCTTTTCCGCTTGCTTTGATTCTTCGCAATAAGAAAATCGGGAAGGGCTCTTTTGTGGCGTTTGTTTTTATTCTTCCTATGTGGATGAATTCCCTGCTCCGGATTCTTGCGTGGCAGACCTTACTCGAGAGAAAAGGAGTGCTGAATGAATTTTTGCTCTTCCTCCATTTACCGAGGCAAAACCTGATTAACACCCCCTATGCCATCATTCTCGGTATGGTCTATGACTTTTTGCCTTTTATGATTTTACCGATTTACAATACTTTAAGTAAAATTGACGACAATACGATTGATGCGGCTTATGACCTTGGTGCAAGCTTCTTCACTACGCTTTGGAAGGTGATCTTACCGCTTTCCGTTCCGGGTATTGTTTCCGGAGTGACCATGGTTTTTGTTCCGGCATTGACTACCTTTGCCATTTCGAACATCCTCGGAGGCGGAAAGATTTACCTGATCGGAAATGTCATCGAGCAGGAATTTACGACGAATTCCAACTGGAATGTAGGCTCCGGACTTTCCATGATTCTCATGCTCTTTATCATTCTTTCCATGGCGATCCTTTCCCGCTATGACAATGGAGAGGGGGCGATGTTCTGATGGAAAAAAGAGGAAAAAAATGGCTGGAAAACGGGTATCTCGGCTTTGTGGTACTTTTTCTTTATGCACCTATATTTATGCTGAGCGTGCTTTCCTTTAATGCGGGACGAAGCAGGGCTCATTTTTCCGGCTTTAGTCTCCGGTGGTATGCGGAGATGTTTCAGGATGAGGCCATCTTGCAAGCCTTAAAGAATACGCTGATTATTGCGTTTTTGTCTGCTTTTATTGCAACAGTGCTGGGAACCATGGCGGCGATTGCGATTCGGAAAATGAAGAAGTTGCCGAGAAATTTGATTATCGGGGTGACGAATGTCCCGATGCTGAATGCCGACATCGTGACCGGTATTTCTTTAATGCTGATGTTTATTGCTTTTCGCTTTACCTTGGGATTTAACACGATACTCATTTCCCATATTACCTTTAACCTGCCCTATGTCCTTTTGTCGGTGCTTCCGAAGATCAGGCAGAGCTCGCAGGTAAGCTATGAGGCGGCTCTTGACCTCGGGGCGAGCCCACTTTATGCCTTTTTCAAGGTGGTGCTTCCGGATATTATGCCGGGAGTTTTATCCGGTTTTTTATTGGCCTTTACCATGAGCCTCGATGACTTTATCATTACGCACTTTACCAGAGGTGCGGGTATCGATACCATTTCCACCCTTGTGTATTCCGAGGCAAGAAAGGGAATCAAGCCGACGATGTATGCCCTGTCTACCCTGATTTTTGTGACGGTTTTTGTGGTTTTACTTTGTGCGAACTTTGCACCGGGGTTTTTTGAGCGGAAGAAGGAGAGGACTGCGTAAAGCACAGCTCTTATAAAGTATAAAAATATAGAATCAGGAAAAGGAATATCATATGTTAAAAATCATGAAACATATAAAAGGAGAACGATCCGTCTGCGGACGCTCTCGTAAGATTGCAGTTCTTTCGCTGCTTTGCATTTGTCTTACGTCCGTTTTTTTTGTAGCATGCGGAAAGAATAATACAGACACAACAGAGCAAGAAGGACAGGCGGATGCACAGGGCGACAATGTCGTTATGGTGTACAATGCGGGAGAGTATATTGACCCTGAGGTACCGAAGCTTTTCGAGGAGGAAACGGGAATCAAAGTAATTTATGATACCTTTGAAACCAACGAGGAGATGTATCCGGTAATTCAGGCAGGAGGGGTGGTTTATGATGCGGTTTGTCCTTCCGACTATATGATAGAAAAAATGATGCAGAATCATCTCTTGCAGGAGGTCGACTTTAACAATGTCCCAAACATTAAGGAAATCGGGAAGGACTACATGAAGATGTGTGAGCAGTTCGACCCGGGAAACAAATATGTTGTGCCCTACACTACGGGGACGGTAGGGATTCTTTATAACAAGAAAATGCTGGACGATCTCGGTGTGCCCTACCCGACCAAGTGGGCGGATTTATGGAATCCGAAGTTAAAGGGAGAGATTCTCATGCAGGATTCTGTGCGGGATGCCTTTATGGTGGCTCTGAAAAAAGAGGGGCATTCCATGAATACCGTGAGTGATGCGGAGCTGGATGAAGCCTTACAAGACTTGATCAAACAGAAGCCCCTGGTACAGGCCTATGTGGTGGATCAGGTAAGAGATAAGATGATTGGAGAAGAGGCTGCGGTCGGTGTCATCTATTCCGGGGAAATTCTCTATGTGCAGGGAGAACTGGAGGGAACCGATGTTGAAATTGACTATGCCATTCCGGAGGAAGGAACGAATGTCTGGTTTGACGGCTGGGTGATTCCTTGGAATGCAAAACATAAGGAAAATGCGGAGAAGTGGATGGATTTCCTTTGTCGTCCGGACATTGCTGCAAAGAACTTCGAGTACATTACTTATCCTACGCCAAACGTGGGTGCCCTTGCTCTTTTGGATAAGAGCTATACGGAAAATAAAGCCGTTTTCCCGGATATGAAAGAGGTCCTGAAAAAGGGAGAGGTCTATACTTACCTTGGAGAGGAAAATGAGGCCAAGTATAATAATCGCTGGAAGATATTGAAGGCATCGTAGAGATGGCTGAAAAATATCATCGGAGAAAATAAAAATATCATCGGAAAAAATGAGAATACCGCTTGTCAATTCCTGTTTTCTACTGTATTATCAGCTTTGAAAATTGAATCGGTTAATTAGAAGCCGCTGTTTTGATGTATGTCGATTGGAGCTCCGAGGGGGGAGTCTGTCCTTTCGAAGCTCCATCGAAACAGCGGTTTTTTTGCGCTGTTTTTTAAAACGATACCCGTAAACGAATTGATGGACAAAGAAAGGAAAAGAGAGATGGAAAAGAATTTGGAAACATTTACCCCGATTGAAGAATTACATTTAATGGTGCGTTCTTATGAGTGCTTAAAGCGTGCGGGCGTTGACAGCGTAGAGAAACTGAAGATGCTTTCGGAAGAAGATTTAGCGAATGTACGAAATCTCGGAAGGAGAAATATTGTGGATATTCAAAGAAAACTGGCAGAAAGAGAAGAGAAAAATGCGAACGAGGGAAATTCCGTTCAAAATGCCGATGAAAAATGTTAAAATAAAAAACAATTTACGAAAAATTATCTTTCTTCTTAGCGAGGACCACTTGAGAGCGTGTCGGTTCTCGTTGAGAGGAAAGCAGGAGGATGAGATGAAACTTAGATACAGAACCGTTGCGATTTTGCTTTTACTTCTTTGCCTTGTTCCGACAGCTTGTAAGAGAGCGGAAAAGGAGGATACAAGAAAGGAAACGGAAGAACGGGAGCAAACAAAGAAAAAGGACAAAGAAGAACGAAGGGGAGAAAAGGAAAAGAAGGCGGAAGAAGACGGGGAAGAAGCTGTGCTTCGAGGTCTGCCTCATATTCTTTTTGCAGTGGAGGGAGAGACGCACAGTGATTCGGACTACCACTACTTATATCAAATTGAAAGCACAAAACTAAAATTGAAGGAAGGAAAAGCATTCAAGGCGCTTGACAAGGCCTTTGCGGAATACAACAAAGAGGTAGAGGAACTTTATCAAAAAGAACGTGCGGAATTGGAAAATAGCAGTAACTCTTCCGAGGAAGCCAAGAAGAATGTGCTCAGTTCCTCGGGGAATACGCCGGAAAGTAAGACGAATTGCGAACTTATTCGGGCAGACAAGGCAATTGTCAGCGTTCTCCTTTCCAAGTCAACCGATTATACCGGAAGCGGAATGGAATATAGTCGAAGTGCTATGAATTTTGATACAAGAAGCGGAAAAAGACTCAGCTTTTCCGATGTAGTGAAGGATACGGACAAATTTTTCATGCTGGCGGAAAAAAGAGCCAAAGAGTCAGTTGGAACGGATACCGAATTTCCGCCGGAGCTTCTTGATAAGATTAAGGAAAAGGGGAGTGAGCTTACGTGGACGGTCAATCAGGAAGGCGTTTCCGTTTATCTCGATATTTATGAATACGGAAAGTCTCGTAGGGAGCCGGCAGTCCTTACGGTATATTTTGAGGAAGCAAGGAATGTATTTGAAGAAAGATATACGAAGACGGAAGAGGACTATGTCATCCCTCTTATTGGTGACATGCATCTGGATTTGGATATAGACGGAGACGGCAAGAGGGAAGCGGTTTACCTTAAGAAGAAAAGTGAAGATGCAAACAGTGCGTATCTGGATTTTTCCGCTGTTGCAAGCGGCAGAGAAAGCGAACCTCTGGAGGGCTTTGACGGAAGAGCCTATATTGTTAAGAAGTCCGGAAAATATTATATGTACGTATTTGTGAGTGCAGAGGACGATATAACCCTTCTTTATCGATTGGACCTTTCTACGATGGAAAAAAAGGAAGGAGAATATTGGGCAACGGACCTTTCGACCAAATACTATACCTGGAGAAATGAGGGAAATATTGAAACGCACCGCTATGAAGAGGAGAATTTCAGTGATGCGGCGGGCTTTTGCGGATCAGGGAGAAATGATGTTTTAAGTACCAATTCGGTAGAAATTGATTGGGTGCTGGATAAGGAGGCTTATCCAAGACCTGACGGAAACAGATACAGAGTCACCAGTAACCATGTTCTGAGAACCCTTAAGGATATTCCCGCCCCGGAAGTGGATGCTAAAGGAAATGTGGTAAAAGAAAGTGTTATTCCTGCAAATTCCTACCTTCTGTTTCTGTATAGCGACAACGAAAGCTTTGTCGACATGCGGATTATTGAAGAAAAATATGTGGATAAAGAAAACTGGGGAGGAGACAGCAGTTACTATAAGTTAAATGATTCCGGTCAATTCGATTATAACGGTCCGCTTTACAGGATTCGAATGGAACGGGATATGGAGAATTGGATAACGAAAGTAAACGGAGTAGAGGCGGAGGAACTCTTTGAAGGCATGGCTTATGCAGGCTAGACAGCGGAAATGGAAGGATTTCAGGAAAAATTGGAATAAAAGTAAGGAGGCTGTAAAAAAAGCTATTAACGGGGCATAAATTTTGCTAGAATATAAAGCAACGAAACAGCAAGTACTCAGTGTCAAAGGGGGAAGATCATGCGCTCAAAATATGTGGCTTATATAGGTTCTTATTCTTACACGGGTTCGGCAAAGGGAATTACCATCTGTGATGTGGATATGGAGAGGGGAAAGTTTACGAAGCGGACGGAAGTTGAAGTAAACAATTCCTCCTATATGGTGGCATCCAGAGATGAAAAAACACTCTATTCCATAGCGGACGAAGGTGTTATTGCCTTCCGTATCATGGGAAACGGAGGATTAAGCAAATTAAACACAAAAAACATTCGCGGAATGAGAGGATGTCATCTTTCTGTAGATAAGAGCGGGAAGTATCTCATGGTCTCCGGTTATCATGATGGAAAAGCCACTTTACTCTCTTTGAATCCGGACGGTTCGGTGGGAGATATTATTGACGGTGTATATGATCAGGGAATCGGTTCCGTTGCGGAGCGAACTTTCCGCCCCCATATTTCCTGTGCAAGAATGACCGATGACCAGAAGTACATTTTGATTGCGGACCTGGGAATAGATCAGGTTAAGGTATTTCGTTTTGACAAGGCGGACGGCAGGATGCGCCAGATTGATACCCTCCGCTGTGAATTGCAATCCGGTCCGAGACATTTCCGTTTTAGCCCGGATAGAAGGTATCTGTACCTTCTTTATGAATTAAAAAATGTAATCGATGTCTATGCATTTCATGAAGAAGAGGATGGAGATGAGGTTTCCTTCGAGAAGATTCAGACGATTTCCACCTTCAATGAAAAGGACAGAGACCCTCTGATTGCTGCTTGTCAAATGCGTTTTTCACCGGATACTGAAGCCTCGCACCTCTTTGTTTCCAATGCGGGGATTAATACGATTTCCATTTACGGAAGAGATTTTAAGACGGGACTTTTGACCATGAAGGGAAGCTTGCCGATTGGCGGAGAGTATCCGAAGGATTTCTGTATCTTCCCGGATGAAAAGCACATTGCGGTGGCAAACAATGAGAGCGGAACCATTACCTTCCTGAATGTGGATTATGAGCACGGCCTTCTTTCCATGAGCGCAAGGGAACTGGCGATAGACGAGCCGAATTGTATTTGCATGGTAAAGTGTACGGGCTAGAAGACGATTCACGGATTGCAGACCGGATTAGCGGTGGATGGGAGAGTGAAAAATTTTTAAGGAGTAGTATGGGCGGAAGCAGTTTTGGAAAAATTTTCCGTATCAGTACCTTTGGGGAGTCTCATGGGAAAGCCTTGGGTGTTATTGTAGACGGCTGTCCTGCGGGACTTCCTCTTTCGGAAGAGGATATTCAGCCGTACTTGGAGAGAAGAAGACCCGGTAAAAATTTAAAGATGACTCAGAGAAAAGAGGAAGACAGGGTGGAAATCCTGTCCGGTACTTTTTGCGGGCGCACAACCGGAACACCGATTGCGCTTTTGGTACGAAATGAAGACCAGCGATCGAAGGATTATGGAGCGATTGCGGAGAGCTTCAGGCCGGGGCATGCCGATTACGGTTTTTTCAGTAAGTACGGTTTTCGGGATTATCGCGGAGGGGGGCGTTCTTCAGGAAGAGAAACTCTCAGTAGAGTGGCAGCGGGAGCTATAGCAAAGAAACTTTTACAGGAACTTCACATTACGGTGGAAGCGGAAGTCAGTGAGCTTGCCGGAATCAGTCTTGCTACTTCCGAGGGAAAGGAAGAAGCGGATCGGCGAATTTTATCGCTTCGGGCGGAAGGCGATTCCGCGGGCGGTGTTGTAACCTGCAAAGTAAACGGGCTTTGCCCGGGAATCGGAGAGCCGGTGTTTGATAAGCTGGATGCCCGTCTGGCGCAGGCGGTGATGTCCATAGGCGCGGTAAAGGCGGTAGAAATCGGAGACGGCATCTTAGTGAGCCGTTCTCTTGGTTCGGAAAACAACGATGCTTTTTTCGTAGAGGAAGATGACGAACTGAATAAGGACAGTGCATGTTTAAGGCTGAGAAAAGAAAGCAATCACAGCGGTGGAATCCTTGGGGGAATGAGCGACGGTGCGGAAATAGTCTTAAAAGCGAGTTTTAAGCCGACTCCATCCATCAGTAAGGCACAAAAAACGGTGAAGGAAGACGGAGAGCCGATTACGATAGAAATTAAGGGAAGACATGATCCTACGGTTGTGGAGCGTGCCTGTGTCGTTGTGGAAGCCATGACAGCAGTTGTGATTCTGGACTGTCTTCTGGAAAATATGAGTTCCAAGTTGGAAAATGTCAAAAAGATTTATGGAAAAGAAGAATAGAGTAGCGGTGGGGTAAAGAAGAATGGGATTAACAAAAAGTGTTTATGCGGTAGACTCTCATACAGCAGGAGAGTCAACCAGAGTTGTCGTAGGGGGAATCCCTAAGATTCCGGGAAAGTCTATGCCGGAAAAGAAGGAATGGCTGGAGAGCCGGATGGACTATCTTCGGACTGCATTGATGTTGGAGCCCCGAGGACACAATGATATGTTCGGCGCCATTCTTACCGCCCCCACTACAGAGGAAGCGGATTACGGTATCATTTTCATGGACGGAGGCGGATACCTCAACATGTGCGGACACGGTACTATCGGGGCAATGACAGTAGCGGTAGAGACCGGGATGGTGGAAGTCACCGAGCCGATTACAAAGATTGTGCAGGAAGCTCCTGCCGGAATGATTCACGGCGAAGTTTTGGTGGAAGGGGATAAGGCGAAGACAGTCAGCTTTCAGAATGTTCCCTCCTTTCTCTATAAACAGGATCAGGAGGTGGAGCTTCCCGGATACGGGAGAATTCGCTTTGATATTTCGTTCGGAGGATCTTTCTTCGCCATTGTAAAAGCCGAGCAGGTGGGGCTTTCCATCGTTCCGGAAAATGCGGAGAAGTTAAAAGAGCTGGGAATCGCCTTGCGGGAAATCATCAATCGAGAGATTCCGGTGATGCATCCCACCCTTTCTCATATTCATACGGTGGATCTGGTAGAGTGGTGGTCTGAAACGGAAACAAAGGGAGCAACATTAAAGAATTGCGTGGTTTTCGGGAAAGGACAGGTGGATCGCTCTCCCTGCGGGACAGGAACTTCCGCTAAGATGGCAACTCTTTTTGCGAGAGGAGAGTTAAAGGTCGGAGAGCCGTTTTACTACGAGTCTATTCTGGGGACTATTTTTGAAGGAAAAATTCTGGATACCGCGAAGGTGGGAGGATATGATGCGGTTATTCCGCAAATTACCGGATCGGCCTATATCACTGCATTTAACCATTTTGTGATGGAGAAAAATGATCCCTTAAAGTATGGATTTGTACTGGAGTAGATTACGGAACAGAAAAGGATGAAGAATGCATTGAGAAAAGGGAGTGACAATAGAGAAGTGTGGGGAGAGAAAATGGTCTGTCTCTTCTTGCTTTGTTGTTCATTCTTTTTCTTTTGCCGTTTTTTTGTGGATAGCGGAAATGGGGAGCGTCTGCTGGAGAAAAAAAATTTGCTCGCTCTGGGAGAAACGGGCATTTTTCTGCTTTACAGTTTTTTTATTTTGTTATTGCGGAAAACAACATTGCGTAGCAGAAGAGCGCTTCTTTTTTTCCTCTCTTTTCCCCTTCTTCTTACGTCTTATCTACACCGTTTTCTTCTTCCGCTTTTATTTTCTTTTTTTTACTTTTTCTTTCTGGCATCGATTCTTTGCTATTTCCTTTCCGGAAAAATAAATCATTTTCTTCAAAGATGTACTTCTTTCCGTTATTCCGAAAAAGACAAGACGGCAGCATTTTTGGCTCTGCCCTTTGTGCTCATTCAAATCAGTCGCAGTAATATTGCTTTGGACTATGATTCTCTTCGTTACGGACTGAGAAGTGCATGGATTTTATTTTCTCCGGAAGGGAAAGGTGGAGGCATTTTATCTTTCGTGCAAGCTTTTTTTTCCTCTCATGGCTTAATCAATGCTGTCTACAGTTATCCAAAAGGATTGGAACTCTTGACCGCTCCGCTTTCTTTTTTTCCGGGGTACGGTTTTTTATTGGCTTTTCAAATCTGGATATACATTGCGATTGCCTTTGTGCTTTACTTCCTTTTAAGAGACCGAAAAGACGCTGAGCTTGCTTTGGGGATTTTGACCTTTTTCTTTTTTTCGTCTGTTGGAAATATGGCAATCACCATGAAAACCGATAATCTCACTCTTCTTTTACAGCTTTTGAGCCTCTATTTCTATGGGAAAGGAGAGAGAAAGAACAGTCTTTCGATGCTGATTTTAACTTATAGTCTAAAACCCACAGCGGTGGTATTCAGTACCTTGCTTTTCATCGGATTTTTTCTGGATAGTTTGATTAAGGGAACAATCGGTACATTTTTCTTTGGAAAAGGGGAGCCGGAAGAAAAAAGGTACTTCCATCCCTTTGGCACGAAAAAAGAGGGATCCACGGCCTTGCTCTTTGTCTCTCTTCTTTTTACTTGTCTGATTACCCTTCGCACTTTTTGGATTACCGGTCTTCCCTTTTCGACTACCTTTACCGGAATTTTCAAAGCCATGGGATTTTCCGTGAAGTGGCCCTTTAATCTGGACGCGCATGTGGATTACAGCGGGGCACTTTCTCTGCAAGAGACGCTCCTTTCTTTTGGAAAAAGACTCTTTTTCTTCCTGTTTTATCCGGTGGGGGAGGACATGGCGCATGTCGGTATTGCCTGGAGCGGAATTGCTTTTCCGACCATTCTCTTCCTTGCCGCCGGAAATGCTTTGAAAATGATTCTTCGCAGGTTCTCATCGGGGAGAAAAAAAGAAAAGGGGGACGTGAAGGACATAGAGCTTCCGCTTGTTTTTTTTCTGATTAGCTTTTTCTCCCTTCTGAGCTTTGTTATGCTCTGGCAGATTGACGGAAATTACTATAGTTTATGGGAGTGCTTGGCACTTCTTCTTGCATTTGGAAGTCCGCTATGGAAAAAGGAAGAAGAAAGGCAAAAGAGGAAATGGAGGATTTTGCTTGCTCCGTTTCTTTATTTGCCTGCGCTTCTTACAACACTGGTAACTTCCTGGGCCGGGGCAGTAGGCTTCACGCCCATTGATCCAATAAATAAGGGCTATTATGATCACCTTTCCGTAGAAATGGAGAAGCAGGCGGAGCGGGGAAGTCTGCCCCTGTTTTTGAAAATGGCGGAAAACCCGAGGAATCATGTCCTTGCCGTTTCGGAAACACCGGATTGCTATAGGATTCCCTGTGTAGTGGAGAGCATTACCGATGTGGAGGGTTCCGGAGGAAGTCCGGGACTCTACGACGATCCGCTTTACTTTGCCTGGTTTTTAAAATGGGCGAAGACGGATTACATTTACATAGAAAAATCCTTCCTGGAGGAGGAGAGGGAAGCGCGCGCGAAAGAAATGCTCATACAAATGGCAAACCTTGGTATCCTGATAGAGCCGGAATTTGCAAATTTAACAAAAACGCAAGAGAGTCTTCCGGAATACCTCCTTGTGAAAGTGAATCAGTCTCGCTTAGAATATGCGTGGAGAGAAGAGTCGTATCCTGTTCTCACAAAAGAGGAAGAAGAGGATACGAAGAGCGTGAGAAACTGGATAGAGAACGGAGACGCCTCGCAGGATAAGTGTATACAGAGAGTTAAATGAGAATATTGATGTTCTACCGGCGGTAGAAAATGAGGGAAAAGAGCTTTTTTAAGGAGGGGATGGCATGCAAGGAAAGGATAGTACAGAAGAGAATCGTAGAATGCCCGAGAATTATCACTTGCAGGATGATGCAAGCAGGAAGAAAAAAAGGGAGAGAATCTTTACTGTTCTTTTTCTCTTCTGCAGTTTTTGTGCACTGATGATTTTTGCCTTCTATGTCAATCGGCATATTCATATTAAGGCCTTATACATGGATGACCTTTATCTCTTTTCTTTTTTCCGGGAGCAGGATTTCTTTACGTTCAGTTTCCCTATCGGAAATGCAGTGCGGTTTCGTCCGGTGTACTGGGCTCTCAGCTATATTGAGATGGTCTTTGTGGGAAATGATCCAAACCGCTACTGGTACTTTAATGTGGCATTGAATGGCCTTTTGGCCTGTTTCCTGTGTTATTTTTCTTGGGTGGTTTCGAAGGGAAAGAAAATTGTTTCTTTCTCTTTGGGGATTATTTTTCTGTCTGCTCACTTTGCGTATTACCAGATTGCACAGGCGCTGGGAATACTGGAAACCTTGGCGCTGGGCTTTTCCCTGATTACGCTCTATTTCCTTTACTTGCAGTTAAATGAAGAAAGGCATTTTGTACGAAACCTTGTGCTTTCCCATCTCTTTTTCTTCTTACTAGTCTTTACACACGAAAGATATATTGCTTTACTCCCCCTTTTCTATGTCCCGCTGCTTTTTAGAGGAAGGGTAGGAAAGAACACGGCCGTTAAGGCTACTTCAACAGGAGGAAATAATGCAGAAACAGAATATAAAGGAACAGAGCAAGAGAAATCGGAAACGAGAGGAAATGAAGCAGGAAAAGAAAAAAAGAAAGAGGGAAAAAATATCGTTTTTACTTCGTGCATTCTTTTTCTTCTTCCTCTTGCCCAAGCTTATCTTTTTTATGCTATCCGTAAGTTTGCCATTGGCTCTTTCATTCCTAAGGGGACGGGAGGCACGGAAGTTACGGAAAGCTTTAAACTTACCGATGCCCTCCAAAATGCCTTCGCGGAAGTCTACTATATCTTCGGCTTCCAGAAGGGACCGGAACACCTAAACGGAATCCCTTGGGAGAAGGTTAGTCCGGATATACGGAAACTGGTCTATGCATCGATTGCCGTACTGGCTTTCACGGTACTGCTCTCCCTGATTTTTGCACTGATCCGTATTTTTAAGACGGAGAAAAGTACAGGGAACAGCATAGCGGTGAGCACGGACGGTATTACAGGAACGAACACGGAAAGCAGAACAAAAAGTAGCACGGAGAGTAATGTGGGTGTGGGAAAAGAGCAGAAGCGCGTGAAACTCGCCCGCCTTCGCAGCTTTATTGGAAACAATATTCTCTTTTTGCTTTTTATTGCGTTATGTATCGGTTCTTCTTCCGTGACGATTCGCGTGGAAATGCGCTGGGTTTATGTGAGTTTTGCGGCTTCTCTCCTCTATTTTTCGTATTTGCTGGGCGTGAGCAGGCTGCCGCTCGGTACGATTTTCTGCCTGGCGTTTATTTGCCTACGCCTTCCGGTGGAGCGCTACTATCGCTCTTATTTTCCGCAGATTTATTTCTGGGAGGATCAGGATCGCATGAATTCGCTTGCAGAGGAGACGATAGAAAAGTATGGCAGAGAGGGCGTTCTCGGGAAGCAGGTTTATATTTTGGAAAATAAATACAAGATGAGTAAGTTCTACGGAGATACCTTCTTTCAGGTGTTTGACGAGGATTTCAGCGGACACGGTACGAAGATTCATTTTATACAGGATTTGACAAGGCTTCCGAAGGATGCGAACCGGAAGAACAGCCTGGTTCTCGAGGAAGTGGCGGAACAAAGAGCCTACAGGGATATTACGGGGGAGGTTTTCCATGAGTAAAGAAAAGTTCCGCGCTTCATTCCTTCTCTTCGTTTCCATCCTTTGCACAGTGTTTCTCGGTTTTTATATCCTGTCCGCCAGCGCGGATATCGTCTATTCCGACTATATCCGCCTGACGAATTCCTATTTGGGAGAGCCTTTTTCTTTCCGTGATTTACTGACGAAGGATATCTTGACGAGAATACCCGTGAGCTTCCTTTTTCGGGAAATCAATATCGCTTTTTTCCATTATTCCATTACTTTTGACCGGTTTCTTGGGCTTTTTGGTCTGTTTCTTACGAGTATTCCGATCCTTCTCTTTATGGCAAAGAGGAGAACAGGCGTTTTTTTCAGCGTTTCGCTTTTACTCATTTTTTACAGCTTAAATAAGTGGGAAATGCTTCTCAACGGCTCGGGGTATGCCCATTTTCTTTCTTTTGCACTTTTTTATCTCTTCTTCTATCTCCTTTCTGAAAGAGTCGGAAAGGGCAGTTCCCTTTTATCGCTCTCCGTTTTTCCCTTCCTCTTCCTACTTACGGGAGGGCCTTATGCTATTGCAGTTTACGGTGCGACCATTCTCTCTCTTTTCTTTTTGTTCTTAGCCGGTAAAATCCGGGACAAAAGAGGGAGCCTTGTTTTGCTTCTTTCGAGCTTTGTTTCGACCTTCCTCTATTTTCTGAGTAATCATTATGCGGTTTATGAGTATGCCGGGGCGAAAAGCATTTCTCTGAAGGAAGTGTTGTTCACGAAAATGACCTTTGTACTGAAGTTTTTCGGCTTCGGCTTCTCTTCCCTTCTTTTTTCCGGAGAGAATCTGGAGGAATGGCTGTCGAGCGGGGCAGTACAGGGAAAGCAACTCTTTCTGCTCGGTGGCTTGATTCTTCTCTTTTTCCTTCTAATGGCGCTTCTCTTCTTGAAGGATTTATTTTTCGGAGAAAAGGGTTCGAGCGACGACTGTATTCCGGAAAAAGAGAAGGACAAGAGTCTGACAGGTATTTTTCCGGCACTTCTTCTTCTCCATGGTCTCCTTAGCTTTGCCCTGGTTTTTCTGTCCAGATACATTTTTCTCCGCCCGGAATATGCCGTGCAGAGCCGTTATGCGCTCCAGTATCAGAGTGCCTTACTCGGGGCTTTGCTTCTTTTATATCTGAAAACAGCGGGAGGACAGGAAGTGAGGGTGGAAAAAAGAAATAGGGATAGGGAAATAGAGGATAGGAAGAAAGGTGAGAAAGTAAAGAAAGATGAGAATGCGGAGAGCGTAAAACTTGCAGGAGATGTGGATAAGAAAGCTGAACCGAGGAGGGCACTGCTCCGAATCATTTCCATAGGAATCACTCTTCTCTTCTTAGGCGGCACCCTCCATACCGCGAAAACGGAACTTCTGAAGGCACCTTATCGCAGGCTCCACTATGAAACGATGCTTCACTCTGTGAATCGAATCGAGGAAATGGACGAGGAAGAGCTGGAAAGACTCTACGAATATCGCCATGGAAAAGAGAGAATTCTAAAGGCTTTTTCCATTCTTAAGGAGCGGAAACTGAACTGTTTTTATGGGAAATAGGGGAAGAGTTGCCTCCTGTTCAGGAGGCGCTTCTTCATAACGAGTATCGCTCGCGCAGCGTACGGCATCGCGTTTTGCAGCGTGCGGTACCTCGTTTTGGAATTGACAGATTCCCATCCTATGCTAAAATAAAAGAGAAATCGCGTTCTCATAGTTAAATGGATATAACAAGCGCCTCCTAAGCACTAGTTGTGGGTTCGATTCCCGCTGAGAACAGGCAGAAAAGCGGTACGGATGAATACGGTCGTTACCGCTTTTTTTGTAGGATAAACTATGCTAAGTTAAAGAAAAGGGCGGTGGATTTTCGAAAGGAAAATTCATCGGGAATAAACAGCTAAAGCTGTATTAGAGAAAGAAGAGATAGGAGAAATATTATGTTAGAAGTAGGAACACAGGCACCGGATTTCACACTCCCGGATCAGAACGGAAACAGGCACTCTCTGTCAGATTACAGAGGAAAGAAGGTTATTTTATATTTTTACCCGAAGGACAACACCCCGGGCTGCACGAAGCAGGCCTGCGGCTTTGCGGAGAGATATCCGCAGTTCATAGAGAAGGGGGCTGTGGTTCTCGGAATCAGTAAGGACAGCGTGGCATCTCATAAGAAGTTTGAAGAGAAATACGGCCTGCCCTTTACGATTCTTTCCGATCCGGAACTTGTGGCAATTCAGGCCTATGATGTATGGCAGGAGAAAAAGAACTACGGTAAGACCTATATGGGTGTAGTGCGTACAACGTATTTGATTGATGAAGAGGGAAAGATTGCCAAAGCCTTTGACAAGGTGAAGGCGGCTGACAATCCTGAACAGATGCTGGGAGAACTTAGCTGATATGCGAATCATTCTTTCTCCTGCAAAAAAGATGCAGCATGATGAAAATGGGCCGGCTTACCGGGATTTGCCCGTTTTTCTTTCCGGTGCCGAGAAAATCAAGGATAGTCTGAAAGAAAAATCCTTTTCGGAACTAAAGGCGCTTTGGGCCTGTAATGAGAAGATTACCGAGCAAAATATAGAGCGTCTTTCGTCGATGGATTTAAGAGAAAAACTCACACCGGCGATTCTTTCCTATGACGGAATTGCCTATCAATATATGGCTCCAACTGTTTTTGAGACAGAGATGCTCAGCTATGTGCAGGAACATCTTCGAATTCTTTCCGGCTTTTACGGTATTGTAAGGCCAATGGACGGGGTTACGCCGTATCGCCTGGAGATGCAGGCAAAGCTCGAGGTGGACGGCGCGAAAAATCTCTATGACTACTGGGGGGACAGGCTCTATAAGGAAGTCCGCGACAGTAGCGGAATCATCATCAATTTGGCTTCAAAAGAGTATTCAAAATGTATAGAAAAGTATTTGCAGCCGAGTGACCGCTATATCAGCTGCAATTTTTTTGAAGAGCAAGAGGGGAAGCTTGTTCAAAAGGGAGTGTACTGTAAGATGGCACGCGGAGAGATGGTGCGTTTCATGGCGGAGAACCGAGTGGAAGAGCCGGAGGGCATCAAGCATTTCTCCGTCATGGGATACCGTTTTTCCGAGGAGCTATCTTCGGAAAAGGAATATATCTTTGTGAGGAAAAAAGCCTAAGGATATCGTTTTACAGGTTTGTCTTATAGCGTGTCGTAAGACTACCGCCCAGTTTAATGATTTGCCCTCGATTTACCATGGTTTTTAGAATACGGCCGGCGGTAGACTGGCTGACTTCCAATAGCTCTTGTACTTCTTTTCTTGTAATTTCTTTCTGCACGGAAAGGGCTTGTAGGATTTGCTCTTCAGCAGATGGAAGCGTAGCAGGGGGCGCTACGGAAGAGGAATCTAAAGAATAGTAGACACTATCCTCTTTTACGATTTGCCCTGCATTGGTATTGGGAAGGACGATTTTAAAGGCATTATTGCTACAGATGATGGAGGGCTGCTTCCCTTTTCCGAGGTAACTGTCCATAATCTTTTTTATGCCGGTTCCATAGGCTTCTATGAATTGCAAACGATAGAATACATTGGCCAGTTGAGGGTTTCTGCAAACAGAAATTCCCATTTTTATATCATCGAGTTCCAAGCCGGGGAGTAGCCCGCCCAAAGTGACAAACTCCATATGATTGCTGTAAATGCTGATGAGGGTGTCAGCGTGGATAGAGTAATCCCGATGGACAAGAGAGTTGAGAAGTGCTTCCCGGACTGCCACTTCCGGATAGTCTCTATTGTCAATACGCAGTAGCTTATGAAAGCTTGCATGGACTTGATTATGGAAGTCGATATAGTCATATACATCATGAAGCTGTCGCATAATTGAACCGGAAAATTCTCTTCGGTCTTTAAAGATATTTTGTGTATTCCCCTCGAAAACGGCAACTTTAATGGAATAGGGGCATTGATCGGATAGCAGCAATCCAAGATTTGTGTAAAGCTTGTCGGTGGACTGTATGTGGAGCGTTTGCATTTGTGCCTGTGCGAAAGGAATCTTACGAGTTTCAAATTCTTGCTTTAGCGCATCGAAACTTAATTCTTGATTTATGGAACGCATCTCTTCAAAACTGTCACCATCGGTTTCTTTAATCATTTGCCGGATGGCTGTATCACTTGCGGGGACGGCAGAATGCCCTTGCCTTACATAGACTCCTTCAGGACGAAGGCCTTTTTTGGATAAATAGTATGGGCGATTGATTCCCCTTTGGATATGAATGGCAATGATTGATTTTCCCTCGTATTCCAGCGCTTCATAATGAATAAACATGGTGATATCCGGTTTAATACTGTCCCGTACCATGTTGGAAATTTGTAGAGTAGAGGCGTCTATGTCCTCTAATCCCAAGATTTCCCCGTGATTAGAAACACCCACATAAACAGTGCCTCCATTACAGTTGGCAAAAGCAAGAATTTCTTTTTTGATATCCTCCTGCACGATTGATTTTAGCGCAACTTTTTCCGTTTCTTGAAAAGTCATTTTCTCACCTTCCGAATTTCTTTAGAGTTTCCAACATTCTTGTCCGGTTGCTCCATTTTTATTGACTTCCAAACATTTCAAGAATACCAATTCTTTCTAACCATTCTAATTATTCTAACCATTCTAATCATTCTTGTCAATGAAATGAGGAGAACTACTTAAAGCGGTGTAGGACAGTATGGGAGTATTTCAAAGTAAGAGAAAAACAGTTGACAAAGGAAGAAAACAGCTATAAAGTAAATGTATCAGATACAAATACATTTAAATCGGGATATAGAGTAGTAGGAAATGAACAGCACAATAAAGAACAGAGTCAGTGTCAGAACTTATCAGAAGGCAGAGTTTCCACAGCGGAAAATGTAGAATATATCGCAACGTACCAATTGGAGGACTAAGATGGATACAAAATTTTCTTCAGCAATTCATTCCCTGATTATGATATCCGAGTCGGAAACACCGGTGAATTCCGAGCAGATCGCGAACAGCGTGGGAACCAATGCCAGTTATATTAGGAAGTTAACCACAAGGCTCAGTAAGGTAGGAATCATTGAAGGGCGTAAGGGAATTAGCGGATTTCGTCTGCTAAAGCCGGCAAGGGAGATTTCCTTACTGGAAATTTATAAAAGCATTATGGAAGTGAATCAAGTCCATATCTTTGATATTCACCAAAATCCCAATGATGAATGTATTGTGGGGCGGAATATCAAGCCCACCTTAGAGGGGATGTTCAACAGGATGGAAAAAGAGATGGAAGAAAAACTTGCCGGTATGAGTCTGGAAGATTGTGTGAATGCCATGAGAAAAGAGTTAAAAGAGAAAGAGTAGGGGAAAGCAAATGAAAGCAGCGGTTTTAACAAATTATGATAAGAATGGAAGAAAACTGGAGATACAAGAGGTGGAAAAGCCAAGTCCAAGGGAAAAGGAAGTCTTGGTTAAGGTTTTTACCGCAGCAGTAAATCCCCTGGACAATATGATTATTCGGGGAGAGGTCAAGCTGATTGTACCTTATAGCTTGCCTTTGATTATGGGAAATGAATTTGCGGGACAGGTGGAAGCCGTAGGTTCCGCCGTAAAGCATTTTGAGGCAGGGGATCGGGTATACGGTAGAATGCCCCTTTCCAAGATCGGTGCCTTTGCGGAATATGCAGCGGTAGAGGAAGGGGCTTTGGCTCCTATTCCGGATTACCTTTCCTATGATGAGGCGGCAACCGTGCCTTTAACCGCCTTAACCGCTATGCAGGCCTTTGAAATCATGCAGCCTAAGGCCGGAGAATCCGTCTTTATATCCGGCGGAACAGGAAGCCTTGGAGCCATGGCCATTCCCATTGCGAAAAGCCTTGGACTTACCGTCTATACCACCGGTAGTGGAGACAATGCGGAACGGGTTGAGAAGCTGGGTGTTGACCGCTTTATTGACTACAAAAAGGAAAACTATGCCGATGTCTTAAAGGATGTGGATTATGTATTGGATACTCTTGGAGATCGTGAACTTCCCAATGAATTTAAAGTATTAAAGAAGGGAGGAAGCCTTGTGTCCTTAAGAGGACTGCCCAACGGAAGATTTGCGAAAAGAGCAGGTCTGTCCTTCCTAAAGCAGCTCCTTTTCGGATTTGCCGGAAGGAAGTATGACAAGATGGCGGAGGAAAAGGGACAGAGCTATGATTTCCTTTTTGTCCATGAGGATGGAGCACAACTGGAAAAGATTGGAGAACTCTTTTCTTCGGAGAGGCCCTTGGAAACCTCGGTGGATACGGTATTTTCCTTAGAAGAAGTCAATGAAGCCTTAGACAAAGTAAAGCAGGGGAAATCGAAGGGGAAAACGATTTTGAAAGTAAATGACAAATAACCTGTACGTTCAAAAAATCTGCTGTTTTTTAGACTGGCAGATTTTTCTTTACCTTGTTTTGTTTTTTCTACAGCTTTCCGGTGATTCCTCCAACCAAGGCATTAGTTCCTTCTGCTCCTCTGACAGAATTGAGGATGTGTCAGGAATGTTTTCTAACATAAAATGTATTAAGAATGTGATCTAATATAATTGGCAACGACGATCATGTCATGTAAGCATGCATCAAAAAACATGCGATAACTTTCACAGAAATAGTTTTTATAATGAAGCCTGACAGGTTCGTCCGAGTGAATGGAGTGTTGTAGCCGCTGATATGACGGATCCTGCAATCACCGCGGAGCTAAGTCAGCAAGACTCTATTCGTCCGGGTTGGTTTTATCATCAAGAGGAAGATGATTACGATCGTGTATTCAGAAATGAGGATAGGTATCAGAGGTTTGCAAAAAAGAAAGGAGCCCTATGAACGCTTGCATAAAATGGTTGGATAATCCGGAAATTTTTCGTGTGAATCAATTGGATGCACATAGTGACCATTCATACTATCTGAATTATGCGGATATGGAAAAACCGGAAAACCCTTTGTTCCAGTCACTGAATGGCCAGTGGGACTTTGCATTTAGCAAAAATGCAGCGAGTAGGCCCGGCAACTTTTATGAAGAGGGATTTGATGCTTCCGATTTTGATAAAATCATGGTGCCAGGGCATATCGAACTGGCCGGATATGATCAGATTCGCTATATCAATACCATGTATCCATGGGAAGGCAAAGAGTACCACCGAGGTGCGTATAGCCTGGACAGCACGGGAGCAGAGGAAGGAATGTTTTCGGAAGCGAGCTATAATCCTGTGGGCTCTTATCTGAAACATTTTGATTTAAAACCGACGATGCTTGGAAAAAGAATCCGCATTTGCTTCGAAGGAGTAGAGGAAGCGATGTATTTGTGGATTAATGGGCAGTTTGTGGGTTACGCTGAGGATAGTTTTACACCATCTGAGTTTGATCTTACACCGTATATTCGTGAAAAAAATAATATCCTTGCCGTACAGGTTCATAAAATGAGTACGGCGGCATTTTTGGAAGATCAGGACTTCTTCCGTTTCTTTGGAATCTTTAGAAATGTTACGTTGAAAGCAGTGCCGGATGTCCATATGGAGGATGTGTGGTTTAAGCCTGTATTGAACCCGGACAATGAACATGGAAGTGTAGCGGTGAGTATGAGAGTATCTGCTCGAAAGCAAGTCACTGTCCATGCGCAGTTTGTGTTGAGAGATAGAGAAGGGAATGTGGTTGCGGAGAACAGTGTTCCATTACAAGGCTTAAACGGAAACCTCACGGGAGAAATATATACGGATGTTGGCGTAATTAAATCTTGGGATAACCACCACCCCTATTTATATCAAGCAACAATTGCGTTAAAAAATGCCGAGAATGGAGAGTTACTGGAGCTTGTACCGTATGATATTGGCTTTAGAAGAGTAGAAATCATGGATAAGGTCATTTATCTAAATGGAAAGCGTCTCGTCATCACAGGGGTTAACCGTCATGAATGGAGCCCAAAGACCGGAAGATGCATCGGAATGGAGGAGATGCATTCCGATATAGCATGTATTTTGAAAAATAATATCAATTCCGTACGTACCTGCCATTATCCGGATCAAATCCCCTGGTATTTTCTTTGCGATGAAGCCGGAATTTATGTCATGGCAGAGTGCAATCTGGAAAGCCATGGAAGTTTTCAAAAGCTCGGTGCTATTGAACCGTCTTGCAACGTGCCGGGGTCTATTCCCCAGTGGAAAGAAGCTGTTATGGATCGTGCAAGAACCAGCTTTGAAACTTTTAAAAACCATACTTCGATTTTATTCTGGTCTTTAGGAAATGAGTCCTATGCAGGCGATGACATCGAGGCTATGAACGTTTATTTTAAGGATAAGAAGGATGGACGTTTAGTTCATTATGAAAGTTCCTATTATAATAGAGCATACGAAGATACAATTTCAGATATTGAGAGTAGGATGTACGCAAACCCCAAGGATGTAGCGGAATATTTAAGTGATAAACCGAAAAAGCCGTACATTTTATGCGAGTTTATGCACGATATGGGGAACTCAATGGGCGGCCTTGGGGATTACATGAAGCTGATTGATGAATTTGACCTGTATCAAGGCGGATTTATTTGGGACTTCATAGATCAGGCAATCTTGGTAAAAGATCCGGTTACAGGGAAGGATGTTCTCCGTTATGGCGGTGATTTTGAAGATCGACCTGCCGATTATGAATTTTCTGCAAATGGTATTTTATTCGCAGACCGTAGAGAGAAACCGGCAATGCAGGAAGTGAGGTATTACTATGGCTTATACAGATAATGAAAAATTAAGGGTGGTATATGGCGATTTTACTCTTGGCGTACATGGAGAGGGGTTTAGTTACATTTTTTCCTATGCCCAGGGTGGGCTTGAATCGATAGTGAAGGATGGATATGAATGGCTATTCCGGTGCCCTAAGCCTACATTTTGGAGGGCTTTGACAGATAACGACAGAGGAAGTAAATTTCACATTAAAAGTGGTCATTGGCTAGCAGCGGATATGTTTATTGATTGTCAGGACATTACGGTCATTATGGATGGAGCGGTGCAGAATTGTAAGGCACCGGATAACAACAGCTATGGTGGAGATGTATCGGCAAATGAGATTACGGTCAAGTATCTGTATAAGACCATTTCTGTTCCCTCTACGACCGTTATCGTGTCATATACCGTCAATCCGTCCGGAAAAATCAAAGTAGATGTACACTATGATGGAAAGAAGGATCTTCCGGAACTTCCGGTTTTTGGCATGCGGTTTATTCTGCCCACAGTTGCAGAAAAGTATATTTATAAAGGATTGTCAGGAGAGACGTATCCGGATCGAAAAGCGGGTGCGCAACAAGGCGTATTTGAAGTTACCGATCTCAGTTTGACACCCTATATCGTGCCGCAGGAATGTGGTATGAGAATGGATACGGAATGGCTTGAAGTTACACGTCGTACCAGTCAGGATAGAAGCAAAACGGATGGATCTCAGCATACGCTTCGAATCGAAATGGCAGATGCAAAATTCGATTTTTCATGTCTGCCCTATACTGCAAGTGAAATAGAGAATGCTTTACACCACGAAGAATTACCGCCGGCGAGAAGAACGGTATTGTGCATCTATGGTGCAGTTCGTGGAGTCGGTGGCATAGACAGTTGGGGCAGCGATGTTGAAGAGGCTTATCATATCAGCGCAGAAAAAGATATCGACTATTCGTTCTATATTTGTTGATAGGAATGGACATGGTGTGCTATTCCTAACTTCATGGACAGAGGGAGCCCTTTATCATTGCCGCCAGTCTGTTTCCGCATAGGATTCCCAGGAGACAGCACAGAACACTCAGCGCGATATAGATTCCGCTTAGGCTGTATTGCTTGTGCTCCATTAGATGAAATGCTTCCAGTGAGAAGGTAGAGAAGGTAGTGAATCCGCCACATACTCCGGTTTTCCAGAAAAGTACGGTGTTTCCGGAGATATTGTCTCTATTGCTTGCAAATCCTACAATAAAACCGATTAGAATCGCGCCTAAAATATTTGTAAGCAGAGTTAAGAGTGGAAATTCTGATTTAATCGGGATAAGACTGATAGCATATCTTGCCATAGCACCAATCGCACCGCCCATTGCAACAAATAGAAACTCCATAATTAACGTTCCTCCTTGTAAAGTGTATAATAGTGGCATAGAAAAGAAAGTCCGCAGAATACTGTAAAGCTGCGTCTATTCTACAGTTTCTTTTTATAGATTGTAAAGAACGGCATGCGTAGCCGAGAGGAGCAGGGCGGAAATCATTGTCGGAAGGGAGTCATAAATAGGATGTATGAACAAGAAATCAGCGCCTTACAGGAAATCATAGACGAAAGCGCGCATATCGTATTTTTCGGCGGGGCGGGTGTTTCCACGGAAAGTGGAATTCCGGACTTTCGGAGTGAGGATGGGCTCTATCATGAAAAGTACAGTTATCCGCCGGAACAAATCATCAGCCACAGTTTTTTTCTTACGAAGCCGGAAGTATTTTATCGCTTCTATAAAGAAAAAATGCTTTGTCTTGATGCGGAGCCGAATGCGGCACATCGGAAACTCGCGGAGCTGGAACAAGCCGGAAAATTGAAAGCGGTGGTAACACAGAATATTGACGGACTGCATCAGAAGGCGGGAAGTAAGATCGTTTATGAACTGCACGGCAGTATTCACCGGAACTATTGCCTTAGTTGCCACAAGTTTTATCCTGCAAAGTTTATCAAAGAGTCGGATGGGGTTCCCCATTGTTCCTGCAACGGAGTCATCAAGCCGGATGTGGTGCTATATGAAGAAAGTCTAGACAGTAAGACGATAGAGGATGCCGTTACGGCGATTACGAATGCGGATACGCTGATTATTGGCGGGACCTCTCTTGTGGTCTATCCGGCAGCAGGCTTTATCGATTATTTCCGGGGAAAGCACCTTGTGCTTATCAATAAAGCGGAGACGGGAAGGGCGGTGAGAGCGGAGCTCTCTATTCATGCTCCGATAGGGGAGATTCTGGAAAAAATTGTCCTATAAGCCGGAAATCAAAATAGAACAAAGAAAAAGTGCCGCACGCTGTTTACCGTGCGACACTTTTCTCTTTGTTCATAACGAGTATCGCTCGCAAAGCGTGCGGTATCTCGTTTAACGAGTGCTATGTGATAAAGCACCGATCCTTTTATTTTAAGGTGAACTTACTCATCAGGTCATTGAGAATCTGCGCCTGTCCGGAAAGCTCTTCCGAAGCGGCTGCAGACTCTTCCGCAGTTGCGGTGTTACTTTGCACAACAGAGGAAATCTGATCCATTCCGACGCTGATTTGTGTAATTCCTTCGGATTCGGATTCGGAAGCCGCTGCAATATCCTTAATAATCCGGTTAATCGTTGTGGTTCTTTCGGAGACATTCTGAAGGGATACGGCGGTTTCATCGGAAATCTTGGCACCCTTTGCAATAGCATCAATTGCTTCGGCAATCAATTCACCGGTATTTTGTGCAGCCTTTGCGGATTTTTGTGCCAGGTTTCCGACCTCATCCGCGACAACTGCAAAGCCCTTTCCGGCAGCTCCGGCTCTGGCCGCCTCAATAGCGGCATTTAAAGACAGGATATTCGTCTGGAATGCGATATCGTCAATGGTCTTGATAATCTTACTGATTTCATTGGACTTCTCGGTAATATCTTGCATAGCCAAAGACAGTTCATTCATCTTGTCATTACTTTCACTTACGGCAGCGCCGGCATCTTTACTCATAGAGGAGGCTTTTTCCGCCATGAGAGCGGTATCCTTAATCTTATCGGAGATATCATTCATGGTGGCGCTTAACTCTTCAATAGAGGAAGCCTGCTCGGTCGCACCCTGTGACAGAGATTGAGAAGCGCTGCTGACTTGCTCCGCACCGTTATTGACCTGATCTGCGGAAGACGAAATTTCTGAAACGGTATTGGATAAGTCATCGGTAATATCTTTAAGGGAGTTCAGTAAGGGGCGGTAGGCACCATGGTAATAGCCGTGTTCGTCTTCCAAATTCATAGCGAAGTTACCGTGTGAGAGTTCTGTGAGTTTCTCGGACAGGTCGGTGATAATGGTGCGGATGTGGTCTACTACACTCTTCATGGCCTGCATCAATTCTCCAATTTCATCTTCTCTCTTGTAATTGAACGCAATATCAAAATCACCGTTAGAAAGTTTCTTTCCGGCATCGGATACAAGCTTTAAGGGCTTGAGGCTCTTTCGAATAATCACGGTCGTGATGATGCAAAGAACGATAACACAGAGCACGCCGAAAAGAATGCCCATATTGACCATTCTATCCACTTCTCGATCGTAGTCCGCCTCGGTGATAGAAAGACGAACCCACCAGAGTCTTCCGTTTAAGTCAATGGGATTATAAAACTCTCTTTTCTCCACGCCGAGTTCATTTACAATTTTGCGACTGAAGGCTTTTCCTGTATCAAATCCGGATTGAATCTGAGACATGGCTTTTTCCGGTAAAATGTCCTTTAATGCCCTACCGTTGAAATTCGGGTTTTCACTGTAGATTACGCCGCCTTCATCCATTACATTGGTAAACATACTCGGGAAGTTTTCATCTTTCTGGTGGATGGTGCTCAATACGGAAGCGTTCACATCCGTGATGATGGTTCCTTTAAATTCCCCGTTTACAATAATGGGATTGCTAAAGGTCATTTCCGTGTACTTTTCTCCATTTTCCTCTTCCGTATAAAGATTAGTCGCATATTTTGACTTGGATTCTTTTACAGTCTGATAATAATCTTCATCCGCAATATCTTCATATTGATAGTTCGTAAGGACCATTTCCTTTTTACTGCTTTGTGTCATATAGGGAGAATAGTCACGCACATTGGGGAGAAAGGCGTTCGGCTCCATCAGAACACCCGCTCCGATAACATCGGGGTTTCCTTCTAATAAGGAGTAGATGGAGTTAACGATAAAAACTTCTCCTACATGTTTACTGTATGAGATTTCGGAGTTTACAATCTGGCTTCGAAGGGTCACAGGCCCCATAGGAGCAGTAGGTTCCGGCTCTTCTCCCTCCGCGGTTGCAATCTTCCAAGGATTAACCGGTGCGGCTCCCGGTGTTTCGGGAGAGGCACTTAAAATCATTTGAACACCATAGAGGAGGTTATCCGAAATACTCTCTACATTGGAAACGACAGACTCAAAGCCTGAGCTTGCCGTCTTTGCCTTATCACTTAGATTATCATCAATCTTTTTATCGATGGTGATTTCAAAAGAATGAATCAGATAATATAAAAGTGCAGTTAAAAATAGGAAGGTGATGACACCCAGAAAAAGAGACATTCTGGTACTCAACTTCAGTTTTTTAAAGAAGTCACCCTTCTTCCGACTTCTGGCTTGTTTCATTTTGCTTTCCTCCTTGAAAGTGAATCCAAAGTCCTTAAAAACTGCCGCATGGAACAAAACGACAGTCCGATTCTCAAACAGGCAAGTCGAGACTATTCTCCGGCAGCCTGTGCACGTCATATAGATAATCGGTTAAAAGAAGAAAAAGATAAATCAAAATATCGAGGGAAGGAAAAAACAGACTAGGAGCGATAATCGCATAGTTGTAGCGCTTGCAGCTCGAGAAGGGCGCAATATCTCGTTTGGAAATAGGCAAATGAAGTCTTCCATGCTATACTCTCTAAGCGGTTTAGTAAAGTACGGAATGAACAGGCACAAAAAATCCGGAATGGAATGAAAAATAGAAAAAGATTCTACATGCTCTACAAGGGGATGCAGGGAGAGGTTTATGGAAAAAAAGATAGGTTTTAGAGAAATGGTATTTGTGGCATCCATGTTTTTTGGCATGCTTTTCGGAGCGGGAAATTTGATTTTTCCGGTTTCCATGGGACAGAAGGCAGGAATGGAAACACTCTTGGCAAGTCTGGGATTCTGTATTACGGGAGTGGGTCTGCCCCTGCTTTCCGTTGTGGCAATGGCAGTGAGTAAGACTTCCAGTATGACCGATATGGCAAGGTTTGTGGGAAAGAGATTTTCCTACTTTTTTACAACCCTGCTCTACCTTTGTATTGGTCCTCTTTTTGCTATCCCGAGAACGGCCACCGTACCGTTTCAGGTGGGGATGGTACCCTATTTGCCGGAAAATACACATAAAATGATGCTTTTTCTTTTCAGTTTGCTCTTTTTCGGGATTGCCCTTGTTTTATCCTTGAAGCCGGGAAAGCTGCTGACTTACGTGGGAAAGGTTTTAAACCCTATCTTTCTTCTTTTCTTAAGTGTCTTGCTTCTTACGGCGCTCATTTTCCCGATGGGGAAAATGGAAGCCTTTCCCGCCACGGCAGGGTATGAGGAAGGGAGTCTCTTAAAAGGCTTATTTGAAGGCTATAACACCATGGACGTGGTGGGGGCCTTGGCCTTCGGAAATATTCTGATTCAAACCATTCGTACCCTACAAGGGGAGAATGCAGTCGGGGAAGAGAACCGGGCAACGGAACAGATTCCTTTTGTGACGATGCTTTCCGGGGCTATGGCGGCAGGGATGATGGTGGTGATTTACTTCGCGCTGGCCATAGTAGGTGCACAGAGTCGTGCCGTGTTTTCCGTGCAGGAAAACGGAGGAGATGTTTTGCACTCGGTTTCTACGTACTATTTCAAAAGTTATGGAGGAATACTGCTTGCCGTTATTATTTTCTTCTCTTGCTTAAAGACTGCGGTAGGGCTGATTACTTCCACGGCAATGGCCTTTGTGGAAATGTTTCCGAAGAGTCTGCCATACAAGGCTTATGTTTGTCTCTTCACCTTCTTTTCCTTTGCAATATCGAATGTAGGATTAAGTAAAATCATTTCTTACAGTGTGCCGGCTCTCTTCTTTATTTATCCCATGAGTATGGTCTTGATTGTGCTTTGCCTTTTCGGGCGCTTTTATGATTTCAGTGGCAAGGTCTTCCGATATTGCATTTATTTTACACTTCCCTTTGCGTTTCTGGATTCCTTGAAAATACTCCTGAAGGGCGGACTGAAGGACTTCTCCTTCAGTCATAGTTTGCTGTTTCTCTTAGGTCATATCCCCCTATTTAACAAGGGGCTGACCTGGCTCGTTCCGTCTCTCTTGGGCTTCGCCTTAGGCATATTTTTATGGTATACTGATAAAGTTCGAGAAAAAAGCGGAACAGTCTGATTTTTCAGTGGAGTTTCGCTGTAGAGATTTGCAATTTTAAACTATGCTTTACATAGAGGAGAAAACAGATGAAAGTGGTTATTTTGGCAGGAGGTCTGGGAACCAGAATCTCTGAAGAATCGCATTTAAAACCGAAGCCTATGATTGAGGTAGGAGAGATGCCTATCCTATGGCACATCATGAAGTACTATTCGTCCTACGGGTTAAATGAATTCATTATTTTGGCAGGATACAAGCAGTATGTTATTAAGGAATATTTTGCCAATTATTTCCTGCACAATGCGGATATTACCTTTGACATGGGAAGAAATACCATGGAAGTACATAACAGTGAGGCGGAGGATTGGAAAGTTACCGTAGTGGATACGGGACTACATACGATGACCGGCGGTCGTATCAAGCGGGTAGAGAAGTATTTGCATGATGAGCCTTTTATGCTGACTTACGGAGACGGCGTTTCGGATGTAAACTTGCAGGAACTCTTGGATTTTCATAAGAAGAAAGGGAAGGTGGCAACCATTACCATGGTCAATCTTACCCAGCAGAAAGGGGTCCTTGACGTAGATCAGGAAGGAATCATCCATTCTTTTCGGGAGAAGGAAGAAAAGGACGGCGCAGTAATTAATGGCGGTTTTATGGTGCTGGAGCCGGAAATTTTCCGTTATCTTCAGGATGATCGGACGATTTTGGAACAAAGTACGATGCAGGCACTTGCTTCTGAAGGGAAGCTCGCCGGCTACTATCACCCGGGCTTCTGGCAGTGCATGGACACGCAGCGGGAGAAGAAGCTCCTGGAAGAACTCTGGGCAAGCGGAAAAGCACCCTGGAAGAGGTGGTAAGATGATTGGGTTTGATGATTTAAAAGAATTTTATAAGGGACGTCGTGTCTTTGTGACCGGGCATACCGGTTTCAAAGGGTCTTGGCTCACCCTTCTTCTGGAAGAACTGGGAGCGGAAGTCTACGGATACAGCCTTCCTGCGAAGGAGGGGGAACTTTTTTCAATTCTGTACCCGAAGCCCCCGATCTACTCCTTTGAAGGGGACGTGCGGAATTATGAGCAGCTTCGTTCTCTGATGGAGTGGGCGCATCCGGAGGTGGTTTTTCACCTTGCGGCACAGCCCATTGTCCGGGAGTCCTATCTTTTTCCGAGAGAAACCTACGAAACCAATGTTATGGGAACCGTGAATCTGCTGGAGTCCATTCGGCATATCCCTTCTGTCCGTTCCGTTTTGAATGTGACAACGGATAAGGTTTATGAGAACAATGACATGGAGCATCATGCCTTTACGGAGGAAGAAAAACTGGACGGCTTCGATCCCTACTCCAATTCCAAGTCCTGTTCGGAGATTCTGACGCACAGCTATCAGAAATCCTTCTTTAATGAGGAAAAGGAAGAGAATGGACAGCGTGTACTTCCGCGAATTTCCACGGCAAGAGCCGGTAATGTCATCGGCGGTGGAGATTTCGCAAAGGATCGGATTGTTCCGGATGCGGTGCGGGCAGTCGTGCGGGGACAGAAAATCGGTGTAAGAAATCCTTACTCCGTTCGTCCCTATCAACACGTTTTAGAGCCGCTTCTGGTCTATCTGGAGATTGCGGCGAGACAGGCGGGCTTTGTAAAGGGGCTCTGTAAAGAGAAATTCTCCTATGAACAAGGAAAGCGCTTTGCGGGCTACTACAATGTAGGACCGAGTGTGGAGGATGCCATCACTACGGGGGAACTTACGGATCTTTTTGTCAAGTTCTGGGGAGAAACTGCGGCCTGGGAGAATTTGTCGGAAAAAAATGCGCCGCATGAGGCAGGTTTTCTTCAGCTGAATACCAATAAGGTGCGGAGAACCTTTCAATGGGAGCCCCGGTACACGGTGAAAGATGCAGTAAAGGAAACCGTGGCATGGTATAAAGCATGGTCCGAGGGGAAAGATATGCGTAAGTTCAGTGTAGAGCAGATTCAGCATTTTTTCTGCGAAAGCCCTAGATAGGCGGAAAATATAGTATGGTATTTCTGCGAAAGCCCTAGATAGGCGGAAAATATAGTATGGTATTTCTGCGAAAGCCCTAGATAGGCGGAAAATATAGTATAGTATTTCTGCGAAAGTCCTAGATAGGCGGAAAATATAAAGGATATTCGAAGCTGTAAAGGTAGCCGGAAATGACGGCATTTCCGAGAACGGAGATGAGAAGCGATGGATTTAAAAGAAAAGCAGGAGAAGGGCCTGGGCATCCTTCTGGAGATTGATAGAATCTGTGAAAAACATCAAATTTCCTATCGCCTGGATGCAGGAACGCTGCTTGGCGCAATTCGACATAAAGGGTTTATTCCTTGGGATGACGATGTGGATCTCTGTTTTTTAAGAGAAGATTGGGAGAAGTTTTCGAAAGTGGCGCAGGAAGAACTGCCTGCGAACTTCGCACTGCTTTTACCGGATACATTTCGTGGAGGCAAAGCATTTTATGACTTTGTTCCGAGAGTGGTGGACTTAAGCACCGAGAGAAGATCTGAAAAAACGGAAGGAGATACATTTTACGAGGGAAAATTGAATCACCTTTGGGTGGATTGTTTTATCTTGGATGATTTGCCTGCGAAAGCTCTTTGGGCTAAGTTTTATACCTTCCGGCAACAGTTGATTTTCGGCCTTGCTATGGGGCATAGAAGGATGGTGAATTTAAAGAAGTACAAGGGCTTGTCCAGATTGTTTGTGAGCGTATTGTCCAAGCTTGGGTGGCTCTTTTCCATGCCTTTTCTTTTCTCTCTGCAGGATGCATGGGCACAGGCGGAGGGAAGACGCAGGAAGACAAAGGCAAAACGTAAGGCTGTAACAGCCAACCCGGAAAAGGGGGAGAGGTTTCTGTATTTCTCCAACTACCAACCGGATTTCCAGTATTGTATTTCCAGATATTCCTGGGAAAAACCCTTGCTTCGGGCCAAATTTGAGAACTATTCTCTACCGATTCCGAAAGGCTATGATGCTTTGCTTCGTATGCTTTACGGGAGATATGAGATGCTGCCGAAGAAAGAGAACAGGGTACCCGCACATGAGGAGATGATTTGAAAAACTGTAGCATTATCGTTTCTGTATATAATGAAGAGGCAAGCCTGGAAAATTTTTTCGAGGCTTGTTCTTCGGTTTTAAATACATGTCGTGCAGGGAGCAAGAAGGACTCTGCTTGTGAAAAAATAGTAGAAAAATATCATACGGAGATTCTCTTTGTGGATGACGGATCGACGGACAGAAGTCCCTTGATTTTGGACAGGCTGGCCTTGGAGTATCCGGAGCTCGTCAAAGTCATTCATTTCTCCCGAAATTTTGGTCATGAAGCCGCAATGACAGCCGGATTGGATTATGCGAGTGGGGACTTTCTGATTTTTATGGATGCGGATTTGCAGCATTCTCCGGAGCTTATCCCGGAAATGTTGGAAAAGTATGAGGAGGGATTTCATGTGGTATCCATGGTGAGGACCAAGAATTCCTCTGCGGGAATCTTGAAGAATCTAAGTTCTGCAGCCTTTTATTGGGTATTGAATCATCTGTCTCCTCTTCATTTTGAGGCAAATGCTTCCGACTTCTTCGGCATCTCTTCCGCCGTGCAGCAGGTTTTAAAGAAGTATTATCGGGAAAAGGTGCGGTATTTAAGAGGCTATGTGCAGTCGGTAGGGTTTTCCAAAACAAAGATAGAGTATGAGGCGGGAGTGAGACAGGGCGGAAAGAGTCATTATTCTCTCCGAAAATTATGGGCTTTTTCACGTAACACCCTCTTATCCTTTTCCAACCTTCCCCTGAAGCTCGGAATTTTCGCTTCGGGATGCAGTATGTTTTTGGGGATACTCCTTCTGGTTTATACGTTGCTTACGAGAAAGGGAGCTCCGTCCGGCTATGCCACAATTGTTGTGCTGCTTTGCTTTATGTTTGCGGTTCTGTTTTTTGTAGTAGGGATAATAGGGGAGTACATTGCACTACTTTTTGAAGAAATAAAGGACAGGCCGATTTATGTTGTTTCGAAGACAATGAATTTGCCGGAAAACTCCGAATAAGAGCGGAAAGCGGTTCAGATATAGAATGGATGGAATTCATCAGAATCGGAGTGAATGATAGGAGGAAAAAAGCTTGATTATTACAAAAACCCCATTTAGGATGTCGTTTTTCGGCGGTGGAACGGATATGGAAGACTATTTTAAGGAGTGTGGCGGCGCGGTTCTTTCCACGAGCTTTGATAAGTATTGCTATGTCAATGTCCGTCATTTGCCTCCTTTTTTCCAGTACAGTACGGAGCTTTCTTACTCGAAGACGGAGCGGGTAAACAGTTTGGATGAAATTCAGCATCCGGCGATTCGTGAAGCGATGCGGATGCTCAATATGCAGGAAATACGTCTGATGTATGAGGCGGATTTGCCCGCACGATCGGGGCTTGGAACGAGCTCTTCTTTTGCGGTCGGAATGCTCCATGCCTTCCATGCCCTAAAAGGAAAATATGTCGACAAGAAGACCCTGGCGGATCAGGCGATTTATCTGGAGAGAGTCCTTTGCAACGAGGCGGGAGGCTGGCAGGATCAGATTGCGGCATCTTACGGCGGATTGAATCGAATCGATTTCTCTGCCGAAGGCTACCGGGTGAGTCCGGTTCTGATTTCTCCGGAACGAAAGAAGAAACTCAATGAGAATCTGATGCTCTTCTTTACCGGCTTCACCCGTTTTTCCTCTGAAATTCAGAAAGCGAATCAAAGCAGTTCTCCGGAGGACAAACTTGCCCTTCTTCGGGATATGAAAGAACTCGTGAATGAGGGAGAATCCATTCTCTGCAATCAGGATAGAGACCTGGATGATTTTGGTCGCCTTCTCCATACTACCTGGGAGTTAAAGCGGCGGACAGCGAAAAGCATCAGTACGGACAGCATAGATCAGCTTTATACAATCGGTATGCGTGCGGGCGCGCTTGGTGGAAAGCTCCTTGGTGCGGGCGGAGGCGGCTTTTTACTTTTCTATGTGGAGAAAGAGAAGCAGGCAGGTCTGATGGAAGCGATGAAAGATCTCCTCTATATTCCGTTTTCCTTTGAAAACGGAGGAACACAGGTGGTCTACTATTCGCCGGAGACCTTTGAAAAGAAAGTGTGATAAGGATGCTTACTGAGTGGCTGGATTATCTCAGAACCGGTTTTCAATCCACGGCAGGAGATTCCTTTTTTTCCCTACTCTTTGGGGCTTTTCTATTTCTTCAGCTGCTTTGTCTTTACCGAAGATTTTCGATTCTGAAAACCGGCGGGCATTTTTGGGATAGTTATCATATTACGGGGGATACCTTATATATTCATGCCGGGCTTTTCTGTATAGGAAGGCGGGATGTTCCTTTCTCGGAGATGAGGACCGTAGACATTGATTATGTCAGAGGAAAAGGGGGCGCAAGGTTTACCGTGAAGATTCATAGAGAAAAAGGCCTGATTAAGTGCTTTGTTATTTCTGCAGATGAGAAAGGAAAGAGGCAGCTCAAAGACTTGGAGCGTGCACTTTTTCAGCACAGGATTGCCGTAAGAAAATGGGGATACTAAGATGCGTGTTCTTTTATCTATGTGTTTTTTGAAAAAGAATATCCCTTTTGAGAAGGAAGGCAGGAAGAGATGACGGAGATACTGGAAAATTTTTCTATTACCCTGCAAGAGTGGTTGATGAATCCGCTTTTCAATCCGTTTAATTATCTCCTGTTGGCAGTCTGCGCTTTTTGGTTGTTTCGGAGAATATCCATTCTACAGACCGGCGGGAAGTTTTGGGAACCGTTTCATATCGTAGGAGATACTCTTTATATTCATGCTGCATTTTACTGCATAGGAAGACGCGTAGTGCCGTTCTCGGAAATGGCGTCCGTGCAAATCAGCCAGGGTAGCGGGAGAGGAGGCAGGCGCTATATCGTAAAAATCCGGCGGAAGAAGGGAATTACCAAGTGCTTTATGATTGGAGTGAATAAGAGAGGTCTTCAGAAGCTCGAGGAGCTAAAAAAGGCACTTAAAAAACACCGGGTTGGTGTGAGGGAATGGGGATAGTTTTCCGAAATATATAACATTTAACAAGTGGCGCCGGAGTAGACTTTCGAAAAAAAGGGGAAAAGTATGCTAAGTGGTTTGAAAAGTGTTTTAGATACAATAGAAAGGCATCCCCTTTTTCCCCTGATTTATGTGGTTTTGCTATTTCTTCTGCTACTTTGGTTTTATAGAAGGCTTTCGATTCTGAAAACCGGCGGGCATTTTTGGGATCGCTACCATATTACGGAGAATACCTTATATGTCCATGCCGGTTTCTTCTTCAGAGGAAGACGGGATGTTCCCTTCTCAGAGATAAGGAGAGTACATATTTATTATACCAGAGGAAGATGGTGCGGTAGCTATACTTTGCAGTTTCATAGAGAAAAAGGCGTATATCAGTTCCTTGTCCTTCCCGGAGATAAGAAAGGAGAGAAGCAGCTCAAAGAATTGGAGCGTATATTTTTTCAGCACAGGATTCCTGTAACAAAAAAGGGCTAAAAAAACCGGGTTGCAGTGAAAAACGGGGACAGCCCTCCGGATTATTAAAAATTAATATTATTTTGTCTTTTGCCGATGTACTTTTGATAGGGTGTGTAGGCACTGTAATAGAAAAGCGGGGGATTTTCTGGCGAGAAGCCCTGAAAACGGCTTTTTTATCGGGAGGGCTGAGAAAGGATTTGAAGCATCTCCGGGAAGCGGGTGAAAGATGAAAGAAGCGATGAATCAATATAGAAAAGAGAAAATAGAAGGAAAACTCGTCCTATTTGCATTTTTATTTTGGATGGTTTTCTTTTTTTCTTATTTTTTTAGGATCGATGCTTTTGCTGAAGGAAGATGGGTGGAACTTTCCGGTGCATGGCAGTATCAGGAAAAGGGAGTAGCACATAAAGGCTGGCTCCACTTAGGGGATTCCTGGTATTATCTGGATCCGACCAGCGGTAAGATGGCTGACGGCTGGATTTTAGATCAGGGGAAGTGGTATTTCTTAAAGACGGATGCGCGCGAGCAGGGGAAAATGGCAACCGGCTGGACCTGGGTGGATGGAAATTGCTATTTTCTGAAAGAGAACGGGACTATGGCATCGAATGAAAGTGTAGGAGGATACCAGCTTTCGGCGGATGGACAGTGGACCGAACAGGGAAAGGCAGTTTTTGAAAAAGATAAGGGTTATGCTAAAAGCCATAGTGCCTATTTGCAGAAAGTTGCCGCTGAGGCGGCTACTGCGGAGACTTCCGCGTCCGGAGAGACTGCACCGCTTGGAGCGGGAAGTTCTTCAGGAGGAGGACTCGCAATCCGTAAAGGCTCCGGCGGCGGTGGCGGCGGTGGGGGTGGCTCCTCATCGGGCGGTTCCGGCGGCGGGAGAAGTTCTTTTTCGGGAAGTTCCGGCAGCAGTAGCGGAGGCGGTTTTTCTTCGGGAGCTTACAGCGGAGTTTCGAGTGGAGTACCTTCTTCCCCTTCCGGCACACCGGGAAAAGAGGATCACAGTGCTTTCACACCCGGCGAAACAGCATCGAAAGAAGAGGGAAACAGGGAAAACAGCACAAGTGAGGCAATACCGGATCAGTCGGAGGAAGAAGCGGATGTAACAGAAGAAGATTCGGAAGCGGAAACGACAGCAGAAGAGATAGAAGTAAAGACGGAAGAAGAGCATCAGCGTGATGCGAATCAAGTAGAAAGAGAACTACAGGAAGGAAAGAATCAGAATACGGCACAGTACACTGCTGCAAACGGAGAAATATACACCGCCTTTTTTGTGCAGGGAGTGCATATTCCCAACCTGAAGAGTACGGAAGAGGGCGGAGATTTTATCGAAAGAGAAGACTCCGGTTACTTTACTCGTATGGCAAAATTTGTGCGCGGACAGGGCTATTATGATACCAACAAGGCAAGAAACGGCGAGAACAAAGATGTGGATCGAAATCTTTGTTTTGCGACAACCGCCTCCAATGTCTTGCATTGGTATTTGCAGGAAAATAGAGAGAAGATACAGGCTTATATTGATCTGCATGGAGACGAGGTTCGTCGTGTGGGACAGGAAAACTATTCGCTTCAAGACTTCCTGAACCAGTCCGATCCGAATCAGTGGAACAGTACAATTTTTGACTATTTTAAGTTGATTTACGGGCACAGTGATAAAGGATTTTACACCGGGCCCTTGGTAGATTTGTTCTTAAACGGCTATACTCCGAAAAAACCGGCAAATGTGAAAGAAGATTTTGAAACAATGGACGAAAGAGGCGGCTTCCTGTATGGGCTTTTAAGGGAGGAACTCCAAACGGATGTCACGAGAAGCTTTAGAGGAAGCTTTTCGGAGGACGTAAAATATCATCTTGCAGCAGGACACGCCCTTTGCATTTCCTATAAGCCCTCTAAATCCTATTCCCATGTCGTCAGCCTTTGGGGAGCGGATTTTGATGAAAGAGGCAAACTCGTGGGAATTTATGTTACGGACTCCGACGACCAAGATGAGACGGGAGAGGATCCGGAAGTAGGATTAAAGTATTATCGAATCACCTATAGGGGCGGATGGCCTTATATGAACAACAGCTTGAATCCGAAGAGAAACGGATCCCCGATAACCGCCTTGCACAGCTTCGGTTGGAGAGAGTAAAAATGGAGAAAAATGGAAAGTTTTTATAGAAGATAATTGACAAGATTTCTCAATTCTGCCATAATACAGCCTGAAAAAGATAGTGTTAACTAACTTTAAGTTTGTATACGCTATCCTTTGGGCACATGGCATTTACAAAAAGCATCTGCCTATTCATAATAGGTAGGTGCTTTTTTTCATAACGAGTATCGTGCGAAAAGCGTGCGATATTTCGTTCAGGCTGTTACGCATGGAATCGGTTATGCTAGACAGCTTGTTGGAAGAGAAAGGGGTATTATGAGAAAATATTGGATTCTTGGCGCGTCCGCCATTATTTTAGCATCCTCCGTAATGGCTTGCGGAAAGAAGGAAGAGGTTGCGACTACCGCTGCAGGCACAGAGAAAGCTGCGGAAACTACTGCAGCTGCAGAGGAAAAGAAAGACTATGTCTTTGTGAAGATGACTGTTCCCTATGCGGACTTTTACTACGGAGAATTAAAGGATATTGCTCCGGAAGAGGGAAAGGACTTAAAGGCAGAGCTCGATGCGGAAGACAAGGTAGCGAAGGACGGCTTTCGTGAAACCGGAATGTATGACAGTGTAAGTTCTCCCACGAAGGAAAAGGTGGAGAAGTTTGTGATGGCGGACGGTGCTGTAGAGGGAGAAGGCTCTGTCTATAAGGGAATTAAGCACGTGAACGTTGCGATTCCGAAGTCTCTCTATGAGGATGCCAAGAAGGCATTGGAGGAGAAGAAGGAAAGCAAGAATGCGCTTCTCACCCTGATGGGAGCGATTGAAAGTGAAGTCGGCACGGAACCGAAGGAGTATAAGGTATTAAACTCCGACGGAACCCTTTCCAAGACGCAGGGGACCACAAATGAGGCGAAGGATGTAAAAGCGGATATCACGACGACCTCTTCCTATGGGAATTATGAGATTGATGTGGACGGTTTGGATATCGACTCCGAAATCGTACAGGGAGCGATTCTGGAAACCAAGGACGGTGCAAAGTACGGCTTAAAGCAGGAGGACAATATCTGGCTAAAGCCGGAGGAACTGGCATTTTCCGCTGTGGCCTTCGAGGATACCGGCCATAAAGCTCAGAAGGAATTTAAGCGTTTTGAAGACATGCAGGACAAGGACATTGTAAAGATTACCTACTTCTTAATGGATGAGGATGATGTGGAGCTTCCCGTAAATCTTCATGTGAAGAAGATTGCGCCTTCGGAGTATAAGGTTAGCGGAGATGAGAAGGTTGGATACAGCCCGGAAGGCACTAAGGTGAATTATCAGCTTTCCACCGGAGAAGACAGCTACAGCCTTGGCAAGGTTCTCAGTAGGAAGAGTGAAGTAAAGGGAGAGGTTAATACAGACACCGCCGGCGTTTTGGTACTTCCTAAGGAGATGACTCCCGGAAAGTATCAGCTGGTATTCTCAAACGACAAGCTTTCCGACGTATCCTTCACTGTTTTGGTGGAATCCGGCTTAAAGGCGGAGGACTTCCATTTTGAAAATAACAAGTTAAGCCTTGCAGAAAACGCAGATCAGCTGACTATTGCAAACTACATTGCTTCTACAAGCTCTGCAAGCATTGGAGAGCAGGAGTTTAAGGGCGGTGCCGGAAGAAGATTCGGAAAGAACATTTTCAATGATGACGGCAGCGTAAATACCGAGGCTACCTATAAGAAGGATGATGCGGAAGTAAAGTACTTTGACGGCCCCGGAACCTATCCTGTAACCATCAAGGCAGACGGATATCCTGAAGTGAAATTCGAGGTAGTCGTACAATGATTGTGATTCTTACTTTACTATGCAGTTTAGCCTTTTTCCATTTCTTTGGAAAAGCATTAAAGAAGAAGCCGGCAGTATTGTATGGAATCTGTATCCTCCTTTCCTTGGTAAGTATTTTTTATCCAAGGGAGGGAGGACTTCCCTTTTTGGACTTCTTTTTTAAGAAAATCATGCAAAGGGGGGTTCTCGCAGGCTCTCTCTTTATCTGGGTGATGCTGGCACCGGTGCTCCCGAGGAGCTTTTCCGGAAGAAAGACCATCTATCTTCTTCGAGGGGAAATGGCTATCTGTGCCTCTTTGATTACTTTGGCCCATAACCTGGCCTTTGGCGGAAAATACTTTGGCGCCTTATTCCTTGGACAGGGGCATATCAGTCTGATGGAGCTTCATGCGGCTATCGTGTCTTGCCTTATGATACTTTTGTTAATTCCGCTAACTATTACTTCCTTTCAGACCGTTCGGCGGAAAATGCAGGGAAAGTCCTGGAAGAAGCTACAAAACTGGTCCTATCTTTTTTACCTGCTTTTGTACCTGCACATTTTCTTTATTTATCAAGGGGCGCTGATTCGGGGAAAGGGAGAGTATTTCTTTACCCTGATGCTTTACAGCTTCCTTTTCGGATTTTACGGATTCTTACGGATTAGGCAGTATAGAATGCAAAAGGAAAGCAAGGAGAAAAAGGCATTCCCCCTGCTTCGTATTGCGGGGATTTTGCCCATTGTCTGTCTTTTTCTAAGCGGCTTTTACAGTGCCGGGAAATACCGCGCCGCACTGGAGGCAAATGTAGATAAAATCAGAGCGCAGGAAACCGTAGCGGAAAGCAAGGGAAGCGCGGAAACGGAAGCGGAAAAGAAAGGAAGTGCGGAAAGCACCGGAAGTGGGGAGGATAAAAGCGACGCCTCCGAAAAAGCAACGGAAGCTGCCGGAGATAAAGCCTCTGAGAATTCTTCGAATGGTTCTTCCGATTCTAAAGCGGATGCCAACAGTGCATCCGGAGCCTATAAAGACGGAGAATACCTTGGAAAGGCTTCCGCCTACAATGGCAATGTGGAGGTGAAGGTCACTATTTCCGGCGGAAAGATTACTGCCATCGACATTGTGAAAACCAAGGACGATGAGGAATATTTCTTTGACGCACAGAAGAAGGTGATTCCGGAAATTCTGGAAAAGCAAAGCACCGATGTGGATGCGGTGGCAGGAGCGACTACCAGTAGTGAGGGCATTGCCCATGCGGTGCAGAAGGCTTTGGAACAGGCGAAGCAGTAGGAATAGGCTACAGTTTTTGTCCACTGATAGGAATAGGAGAAGGGTATTGCGATTTTTGTCTTGCAATACTACAATATCCTTGCGTTTTGCTTTCGGAAAAAGAATGCGCAGCACAGCGCATTCTTTTTTAGTTCATAACAAGTATTATAAAAGGAAGAGGAGATAGAGATGCGTACAATTTTCGACACGGAGACATTTCATTTTGAAGCGAAAGGGATGCTGGGAGGCGGACACAGCTTAACGGTTTCCAAGGACGGTTTTTCTTATCAGAGTGAAAATGGAAAGAAGGCGTTTTCCTTTCCTTTTTCAGCGATTAAAAGAACCCTCATTACCAACTATTGTAATTCCAATCAGAGTTACGACGTGCGTTGCTACTTGAAAGACAGTAAGGAGATTCCCGAGTTTGAACTGGATACCCGGGCTTGGAATAACGGACACAATATTAAAGAAACGAAAGCACTGCTTGTGGCGCTTTCCGCGAGTAAATTAGGGAGCGCTTTTCCGAACAATCTGGACAGTCTGGAAACCGACCTCGGTTTTACTTTGGGAGAAAAGGATATTACTTTGAAGGACGGTATGATTATCGGAGCAAAGCATCAGATTCCCCTTCATGCCATTAAGCGTTGTAAGTGCGTCAGCAACGGAACCCTCGGCTATCTTTGTGTTTATCTAAAGGAAAAGGGCGGGTTTTTCATCGATATGCCGGACATGAAACTGCCTATCAATGAAGTCACTCTTCCGGTACTCGAGGCGGCCATGCGCAGGAATACGGGGAACGGAATCGATTTTTCCCGCGGAAACGGTTTTGACCAGAAGGATTCCGGCTACATCATTATTCGTTATATGAATGCGGACTTCTTTATCAGTGAAGACGGAACTTTCCGGGAAAGCTGGCAGGAGTCGGCTTACAGAAGGATTTATGCCTATGGCTATGATGTGGATACCAACTGGTGTGAGAGAATGGGGCAGTAAAGGAGAAGAGGATTTATGGGAAAATGGAAGAGCGAAGCGGAAGCACGCGAAGAAATCAAGAATTTGGTAGCGGAGTATTACCACAGCTTTAAAGAGAAGAAGAAAGCTTTTGAGCCGGGAGACAGAGTAAGCTACGCTTCCCGCGTATTTGACGAGAAGGAAATGCTGTCCTTGACCGATGCTACTTTGGATTTTTGGCTCACAACGGGACGTTTTGCAGACGAGTTTGAGAAGAAGTTTGCGGAGTGGATTGGCGTAAAGCACGCCTATCTGGTAAATTCCGGATCTTCTGCGAATCTCCTTGCGTTTATGACGCTTACGGCACCTGAGCTTGGAGAAAGACAGATTAAAAGAGGAGATGAGGTTATCACGGTGGCCTGCGGTTTTCCGACTACGGTGACTCCCATGCTCCAGTATGGGGCGGTTCCCGTTTTCCTCGATGTCACGGTTCCGGAGTACAATATCGATGTAAGCCGTTTGGAGGAAGCGCTTTCCGAGAAAACGAAGGCGGTGATGATTGCACATACCCTGGGCAATCCCTTTAACCTGGAAGTAATCAAGAAATTCTGTGACAAGCATGGTCTCTGGCTGATCGAAGATAACTGTGACGCTCTGGGCTCCCGCTATACGATAGACGGAGAGACCCGCTTTACGGGAACCTGGGGCGATATCGGCACCAGCTCCTTCTATCCGCCGCATCATATGACGATGGGCGAGGGCGGCGCAGTGTACACGAATAATCCGAAGCTCAGTCGGCTGATTCTGTCTTTCCGGGATTGGGGAAGAGACTGTATCTGCCCGTCCGGTCACGACAACTTCTGCGGACATCGTTTTTCGGGACAGTATGGACAGCTTCCGAAGGGCTATGACCACAAGTACACCTACAGTCACTTCGGCTACAATTTGAAGGTGACCGATATGCAGGCGGCTGTCGGCGTGGAGCAGTTAAAGAAATTCCCGAGCTTTATCGAGAAGAGGAAGGCGAACTGGGCCTTTTTGAAGGAAGCGCTTTCCGATATAGAAGGCCTAATTCTTCCGGAAGCGGCTAAAAATGCGGATCCTTCCTGGTTCGGTTTCCTGCTTTCCGTGAAGGAGGAGTCCGGTGTAAAACGAAATGACCTGACGGCTTTTCTTGAAAAGGCAAATATCCAGACCAGACTGCTTTTCTCCGGAAATCTGATCAAGCACCCCTGCTTTGATCAAATCCGCGGAACGGATGCGTATCGCGTGGTGGGAGAGTTGAAGAATACCGATTATATTATGGAACATAGCTTCTGGATCGGTGTCTATCCGGGCATGACGAAAGAAATGCTTCAGTATATGGCGGATAAGATTCATGAAGGCATGAAAGCTAAATAGCAAAGAGCATCACCCAGTATTGCTTTCCGTCTTCCGTAACATAATATCCCACGCCGGCCCTTTTATAGGATTTTTCTTTGAGTAACTTGTCATGCCCCTTGCTATGGGTCCATGCGCTAAAGGCTCCATCGGGGATTTTTACCAGTCGCATGATGACTTCGCCGTTTACGCCGTCTTGCCAATGTAAGGGTTCCCCGGTGCCTGGACGAGTATGAGAATATAATTCGGAAATTTCCTCCGCCCGGATTTGTGCCAGGTTTTGTAAGTTCTCGTCCTTTTCCAGGGCAGGCTTTCCGAGTTTTTTTCTATAGCGGTTTACTAAGCGCAAAACCTCATCCCGGTATGCCTCCTTGTTACTGAGAAACTCTTCCTGAGAAGTATCGTTGATTCCCAAAACAGGCGTTGTGGAAACTTTGGACTGCTCAACGTTAAGTTCTTGTACCTTGCGCTGCTGTACGATGTTGTCTACGGTCCATGCGCCATCCGCATTGACCGTAAAACCGTCGGGGGTTATCCAATCGGTATACAGGTATCCGTCAGAATCAAAAGAATAGCACTCTGCAAGACCGTCTCCGTTTCCGTCAATCCATTGCCAGGAAGACTTATAAAAAGTTCCGTCGGGTAGGGAATACCACCAGCGCTTTGTTCCCTCATCCTTATGCCAACCGGAGTCTTGGGCCAGGCCCGAGACAGTGGAACTTAGGGATAAAAATACCGCCATGACGGTTCCGGCAATCTGTTTTTTGGAAAATCTGCTTTTCAAAGTTTGTCCTCCTTGACTTTTCTGCATAGATGGATGTCATTGCATTCCATTTCCTTCAGCAATTCCTCTTCCCTTTTGAATCTTGCTCCGCTTTAGCGGCTATTCTTCCTCTTCGTCTTTCTCCTCTTCGTAAGGGGCTTCTTCGTCTGCACCGTCATCCTCACTGTCCGTATTGTCTTCGGTGTACTCTTCTTTCATATCATATTGTTGCATATTGATATTGTCTTTTTCCGCCCAAGGATTTTGCGGACCGGGGTCGAAGACTCCATTGGGATTTAGGCCGTAGCGGGCTGTAAAGGTGGGATTTCCCAGACCGGAAATTTGCGGTTTCGTAACCGTTTCCATTTCTTTTTTTGCCTTTGCCATAAGCTCATCCATGACGGTAGCGGGCTTTGTGCGGAAACCGCTTCTGCCATATTGCTTCGGCTTACCGTCCTCTCCCAGGTACTGCCCTTGATCATTTACCTTGTACTTTCCCTGAACAACGGTTTTTTCTGCCATAGCACCGCTCTCATCAAAATAATAAGCATAGCCGTCGATGGTTGCCCAAAAGCGAATCATTTTTCCAAGGTCTTTTTGATTTGTGCTTAGAAAATACCATTTTTCGTTATCGAAAATCCAGCCTGTGGCCATGCGCTCTCGGCCGGGAGCGATGTAATACCAGTTTCCCTGATACTCCACCCATCCGGGAATGACCTTACCGAATTCATCCGCATAGGTCCATTCTTTTCCAAGCTGCACCCACCTTCCCTTTTCCGCAAAAGCTGTTTTTCCGGGAATAAGAAACAAGAGGAGGAGAAGAAGGAGAAGCAAGCGTTTTTCTGTTCGTATCATAGTCCTCACCGAAACGAGATGCCGTGCTCTTACGCACGATGCTCGTTATATATAAAATAGTAGAGATTGTTTCCTTATCTTTATCGGTGGAAAAGAAAAAAAGATTAACGCGAGGAATGAACGAGGGGAAGAGAAATCCCGTAAACCATCATATAAAATAATGGAAATAATTTCTTGAATTTTTTCGAAAGAATCCTATAGCTTTTCCTAACTATGTCTTGTATCATGAAAAATATTTTATAACAACGGTGTGAATTCATAGAAGGAAATAGATGAAAAGTCAATTTTGGAAAAAGGAAAGGCAGCACTTCGGGAGCCTGGTGTTTCTGGTTCTTCTTTGTTTATCCTTAGCTGCCTGCGGGAAAAGAGAGCGTTATCAGGATCAGTTTACGGATGTTTTTAATACGGCTTCCATGGTTATCGGTTATGAAGAATCCGAAGAAGCTTTTCAGAAGAAGGCGGAACAAATACACGAAAGCCTCTTACACTATCATAGACTCTTTGATGTTTATACAGATTATCCCGGGGTTGAAAATTTAAAGAGGGTAAATGAAGAGGCCGGGAAAGCACCGGTAAAGGTGGACCCGGATATCATGGCACTGCTCAAGTTCGGGAAGGAAATGGACGTCCGGACGAACGGGAAGGTGAATATTGCGTATGGGGCGGTGCTTTCTCTTTGGCATGACAAGAGGGAAGAAGGAATTGCCAATCCGGAAAAAGCAAGTCTTCCGGAAGAAAAGGATTTGGAAGAGGCTGCAAAGCACTGTAATATAGAAGATCTCATTCTGGACGAAGAGAAGATGACCGTGTATTTTCGAGATCCGGATCTTCGACTGGATGTCGGCGGGATTGCAAAGGGTTGGGCAGTGGAAAGAGTGGCGGAACTTCTGGAAAAAGAAGGTGCCAAGTCGTATCTTTTAAATATTGGAGGAAATCTTCGTGCCATCGGAAAGAAAGGAGACGGCACAAAGTGGATTTGCCCGGTACAAAACCCCTTCTATATAGATGGAGAAGAGGATAATCCCTACGCCGTGTCCGGTGAAATCGCGGAAATTTCTTTAGTGACAAGCGGCGATTATGAACGCTATTTTACTGTGGATGGCGTTCGTTATGCGCATATTGTGGATCCGGAGACAAGGTATCCTGCGAATAGACACCGTTCCGTGACGATTCTTACCAAGGACTCCGCCCTTGCGGATACCCTTTCGACGGCATTGTTTATTCTTTCCGTAGAAGACGGGAAAAGCCTGCTGGAAAAAATACGGAAAGAGGATTCGCTGGAAATTGATGCGATGTGGGTGGAGCCGGATCACAGTATGGCGTATACGGAGCATTTTCTGAATCGAATCGATGCGGAATAACAAAATACGCATAATCCGGAATAAGAATAATGAGCATAGACCGGGATAAGAGCTTTATTTGGGAGAGTATCGGAACGGCAGTCTGCATTGTTATCCGGAGAGACTGTAAATAGGGGCTTTACAAGGCCTCTATTTTAGTATAGTATTATGACACGCTCGGAGGCGTGGAAATGAGAAAGAGAAGTTCTTTTGTTGTTTTTAATTCATAACGAGTATCGTGCGCAAAGCGTGCGGTATCTCGTTTAATACAAAACTCGAGAAAAATCTCTTGTCAGACTGTGGACTTTATGTTATCCTTGTACGGCTGTGGCATGATAGCAATGAAGGAAAAGATTGCTGGAGAGACGAAAACCGAAAGGCATAAGTTTCTGCAGAGAACTTTCCGGAGCGAATGTCAAGTTTAGAAACTGACGGCAGGTCACTGTACTACAATTTAAGCACCAAGCAGCGGGTGCGGCGTGTGTATTTGTATAAGATACGCGCGGAAACGTGTACAGTCACCAACTTATCGTCAATAACCCGATAGGAGGCGACTTTTTTTATGGCAAGTCAAGTAATGAGAATCACCTTAAAGGCTTATGAGCATAGCCTTGTGGACGAATCAGCCGCAAAAATCGTAGAGAACTGCAAGAAAACCGGTTCTCAGGTTTCCGGCCCTGTACCACTTCCCACGAAGAAGGAAGTAGTAACCATCCTTCGTGCGGTACACAAGTACAAGGACTCTCGTGAGCAGTTCGAGCAGAGAACACACAAGAGATTGATTGATGTCATCAATCCGAACCAAAAGACCATGGACAGTCTGCAGAGACTGGAAATGCCTGCAGGTGTATTCGTAGACATCAAGATGAAAAACAAATAATTCTAGTATGAACCGATGAGGTTCCGCTGTAGAAAGGAGAACAAATGAAGAAAGCTATTTTGGCAACAAAAGTAGGAATGACACAGGTTTGGGATGAAAACGGCGTGTTGATTCCAGTAACTGTACTTCAGGCAGGCCCCTGTGTGGTTACTCAGGTAAAGACCCTTGAGAACGACGGTTACAAGGCAGTTCAGGTGGGATTTTTAGAGAAGAGAGAAAAGCTGGTAAACAAGCCCCTTAAGGGACAGTTCGACAAGGCCGGCGTTTCCTGCAAGAGATTCTTAAGAGAGTTCCGTTTTGAAAATGCAGAAGAGTACAAGGTAAAAGACGAGATTAAGGCAGACATCTTTGCAGAGGGAGATAAGGTAGACGTAAGCGCTACTTCCAAGGGTAAGGGATTTGCATCTGCTATTAAGAAATATGGACAGCACAGAGGACCGATGACTCACGGTTCCAAGTTCCATCGTCATCAGGGATCTAACGGTACATCTGCAACACCGTCCAGAGTACTTCCGGGTAAGGCAATGCCTTCTCACATGGGTGCGGTGAAGGTGACGACACAGAATCTTACTGTGGTACGTGTTGATGCAGAAAAAGGACTCATCCTTGTAAAGGGTGCGGTTCCCGGACCGAAGAAGGCTCTTGTTACCATCAAAGAAGCTGTAAAGTCCTAAGACGAAAGGAAGGAGGAACATAGTAATGGCTAACGTATCTGTATTTAATATGCAGGGTAAGGAAGTTGGCAAGATGGATCTGAATGATGCGATTTTCGCAGCACCGGTTCATGAGCACTTATTACACCTTGCAGTTGTGGCACAACTTGCCAATAAACGCCAAGGCACACAGGAAGGCCTTAACTCGTTCGGAAGTTTCCGGAGGAGGAAGAAAGCCCTGGAGACAGAAGGGAACAGGTCATGCAAGACAGGGTTCCATTCGTGCTCCGCAGTGGAAGGGCGGTGGAGTTGTATTTGCTCCGACACCGAGAGATTACACCACTACCATGAACAAGAAAGAGAAGAGAGCGGCTTTAAAAGCGGCACTGTCCAATGCAGTGGCAGAAAATAAGCTGATTGTTGTGGATGAGATTCGTTTCGATGAAATCAAGACCAAGAATTTCCAGAACATGCTGAATGCTCTCCATGTACAGAAGGCTTTCGTTCTTTTGGATGAAAATGATAAGAATACCGTGCTTTCCGCAAGAAACATTCAGGATGTAAAGACGGCTCAGGTAAACGAATTAAATGTTTATGATGTTCTGAGATACGGCACAGTATTAGCTACGAAGGCGGCTCTTTTAAAGGTTGAGGAGGTATACGCATAATGGCTAGCTTACAATATTTTGATGTAATCCTTCGTCCTGTAGTAACAGAGAAGTCTATGGCTGACATGGCTGAGAAGAAATATACCTTCTTGGTTCATCCTGAAGCAAACAAGGTTCAGATTAAAGAAGCTGTAGAAAAGATGTTCGAGGGCGCAAAGGTAAAGGCTGTAAACACCATGAACCTGGAAGGTAAGAAGAAGAGAAGAGGCATGGTTATCGGAAAGACAGCAAAGAGAAAGAAAGCAATCGTTACACTGGCTGCTGATTCCAAGGAAATTGAGATTTTCAGCGCTCTGTAATTAAGAAAAGACCTGCGTGAAAAAATTTCTCAATTATACGCAGGGAGAAAAAGGAGAAAAGTATTCATGGGTATTAAGACATATAAAGCTTATACACCGTCCAGAAGAAATATGACCGGTTCCGACTTCTCTGAAATCACAAAGAAGACTCCGGAAAAGTCCCTTTTGGCGAAGAACAAGAAGACTGCCGGAAGAAACAATCAGGGCAAGATTACGGTTCGTCATCACGGCGGTGGAAACAGACAGAAATATAGAATCATCGACTTTAAGAGAAATGCAAAGGACGGCGTAGTTGCTACAGTTATCGGAATTGAGTATGATCCGAATCGTTCCGCGAACATCGCACTTCTTTCTTACGAGGACGGAAGCAAGGCGTACATTCTTGCACCAAACGGTTTAACCGACGGCATGAAGGTTATGTCCGGTGAGAATGCCGAGGCAAGAGTGGGAAACTGCTTACCGCTTTCCATCATTCCGGTCGGTTCCGAGATTCATGCGATTGAGTTAAAGCCCGGTAAGGGAGCACAGTTGGTTCGTTCCGCAGGAAATGCCGCACAGCTTATGGCAAGAGAAGGAAAGTACGCTACTTTGAGACTTCCTTCCGGAGAAATGAGAATGGTTCCTATCGAGTGCCGCGCAACCATCGGTGTAGTAGGTAACGGAGACCACAACCTCATCAATCTCGGTAAGGCGGGAAGAAAGCGTCACATGGGCATCCGTCCGACAGTCCGCGGTTCCGTTATGAACCCGAACGACCACCCGCACGGAGGTGGAGAAGGTAGAGCGCCAATCGGACGTCCGGGTCCCTGCACACCTTGGGGCAAGCCTGCACTTGGTTTGAAGACCAGAAACAAGAAGAAGCTTTCCAATAAGCTTATCGTAAGAAGACGTGATGGTAGAGCCATCAAATAATTGAGGAGGAGAAAGAATAATGGCACGTTCTATTAAAAAAGGACCATTTGCAGATCAGAGTCTTTTAAAGGCAGTAGATGCACTGAATGCACAGAATCAAAAGACAGTAGTAAAAACCTGGTCTCGTCGTTCCACAATCTTCCCGTCATTTGTTGGACACACCATTGCGGTTCATGACGGAAGAAAGCATGTTCCTGTATATGTTACAGAGGACATGGTTGGACATAAGTTAGGCGAATTCGTTGCAACAAGAACCTACCGCGGACATCACGGTAACGGCGACGAGAGAAGAGGATAATCTGCATAATTGAAAGGAGGACATGAAAAATGTCAAAGGGTCATAGATCTCAGATTAAAAGAGAGAGAAATGCAAACAGCGATAAAAGACCTTCCGCTAAGCTTTCTTATGCTAGAGTATCTGTACAGAAAGCTTGCTTTGTTTTAGATGCTATTCGTGGCAAGGGATTGGAAGAGGCCTTAGGAATTGTAACTTACAACCCAAGATATGCTTCTACATTGGTTAAGAAACTTCTTGAGTCCGCAGCTGCAAATGCAGAGAACAATAACAATATGAACAGGGATACACTTTATGTTGCAGAGTGCTTCGCAAACAGCGCACCGACATTAAAGAGAATTCATCCCAGAGCACAGGGAAGAGCTTACAGAATCTTCAAGAGAAGCTCTCACATCACTGTTATTTTGGACGAAAGAAAGTAAAAGGAGGCAAGGAATGGGACAGAAAGTCAATCCGCACGGTATGAGAGTCGGTATCATTAAGGACTGGAATTCCAAATGGTACGCAGACAAGAAAAACTTTGCTGATACACTTATCGAAGATCATAAGATCAGAGAGTTTTTAAAGAAAAAACTGTATTCCGCAAATGTCTCTAAGATTGAAATCGAAAGAGCAGCTGAGGATAAGGTTCGCGTAACAATTTATACTGCTAAGCCGGGTTATGTAATCGGTAAGGGCGGTGCTGAAATCGAAAAGTTAAAGAAAGAAGTACAGAAGTTCACCGATAAGAATATCTTCATTGATATTAAGGAAATCAAGAGACCGGATAGAGATGCACAGCTTGTAGCGGAGAGCATCGCACTGTCTCTGGAGAACCGTGTTTCTTTCCGTAGAGCATTGAAGCAGGCGATGTCCAGAACCATGAAGGCTGGCGCACTCGGAATCAAAGCTTCCGTAGGCGGACGTCTTGGCGGTGCTGATATTGCAAGAAGAGAATTCTACAGCGAGGGAACCATTCCTCTTCAGACTCTTCGTGCAGACATCGATTATGGATTTGCTGAGGCCGATACTACCTATGGAAAATTAGGAGTAAAGGTTTGGATTTATAAGGGCGAGGTTCTTCCTGCCAAGAAAAATAAGGAAGGGAGCGAGAAATAACTATGTTAATGCCTAAGAGAACGAAATTCCGTAAGCAGATGCGTGGCAGAATGACCGGTAAGGCTACCAGAGGAAATACCATTAGCCACGGAGAGTTCGGTATTGTTTCCATGGAACCTTGTTGGATCAGATCCAATCAGATCGAGGCAGCCAGAGTTGCCCTTACAAGATACATTAAGCGTGGCGGTAAGGTTTGGATCGATATTTTCCCGGATAAGCCCGTTTCTGCTAAGCCGTTAGGAGTACGTATGGGATCCGGAAAGGGTGCTACCGATTACTGGGTAGCCGTTATTAAGCCGGGCCGCGTTTTATTCGAGATTGCCGGTGTACCGGAAGAAGTAGCCAGAGAGGCATTAAGACTTGCTTCTCACAAGCTTCCCTGTAACTGCAAGATCGTCGCAAAAGCAGATCTGGAAGGCGGTGATAACTAATGAAAAAGAATACTTATTTAGAAGAGCTGAAGGCGAAGTCAGCTGAGCAGCTGAATGAAGAGCTGGTTTCCGCAAAGAAAGAACTTTTCAATCTGCGATTCCAGAATGCAACCAATCAGTTGGATAATACAGCCCGCATTACCGAGGTTCGGAAAAACATCGCTCGGATTCAGACTGTTATCACTGAGAAAGCGAAAGCGTGAGAAGGGAGAACAGAAGAATGGAAAGAAATCTGAGAAAAACCCGTACCGGTAAGGTGGTTAGTGCAAAGATGGACAAGACCATCGTTATCGCTATTGAAGATCACGTGAAGCACCCTCTTATTGGAAAGATTGTACAGCGTACCGTTAAGATTTACGCGCATGATGAAAACAATGAGGCCGGTGAGGGAGATACAGTAAAGGTAATGGCAACCAGACCTTTGTCCAAGACCAAGAGATGGAGACTCGTTTCCATCATTGAGAAGGCGAAGTAATACAGGAGCAAGGAAGGAGCATATATGATTCAGCAGGAAACAAGACTGAGAGTTGCTGATAACACAGGTGCAAGAGAGCTTCTTTGCATCCGCGTTATGGGTGGCTCAACCAGAAGATATGCCGCTATTGGAGATACCATTGTGGCTTCCGTAAAGGATGCTATTCCAGGCGGACAGGTTAAAAAGGGTGATGTTGTAAAGGCTGTTGTGGTTCGTACTGTTGACGAGACAAGAAGAAAAGACGGAAGCTATATCCGTTTCGATGAAAACGCAGCGGTAATCCTCAAGGAGGATAACACTCCGAAGGGCACCCGTATCTTTGGACCGGTAGCAAGAGAGTTGAGAGATCATGGTTACATGAAGATCGTATCCCTTGCCCCGGAAGTATTATAAGGAGGGGAGCCGTATGCGTAGAATTAAGAAAGACGATATGGTAAGAATCATTACCGGTAAAGATAAGGGAAAAGAGGGTAAGGTTTTATCCTTCGATCCGAAGACCAATAAGGTAGTGGTAGAAGGCTGTAATATGGTAACCAAGCACCAGAAGCCGAGCCAGGCTAACCCGCAGGGTGGACTCTTGAAGAAGGAAGCTGCTTTGGACGCATCCAACGTTATGCTGGTAGTAGACGGACAGGCAACCAGAGTCGGATTTAAGGTAGAGGACGGCAAGAAGGTACGTGTAGCGAAGAAGACCGGCAAGGTTATTGACTAAGAGAAAGGAGGAATGAAGGATGGCTAGATTAAAGGATATTTACAATAGCGAAATCAAAGAAGCTATGCAGAAGAAGTTTAACTATAAAAATGTTAACGAAATTCCAAAGCTTGAAAAAATCGTCATCAACATGGGTGTTGGTGAAGCAAAAGAAAATTCCAAGGTTCTCGACAGTGCGGTTCGTGATTTAGAGATCATTACCGGACAGCACGCAGTAACCACCAAGGCTAGAAAGTCTGTTGCAAACTTCAAGATCAGAGAGGGACAGGCTATCGGTTGTAAGGTTACGCTTCGCGGAGAGAAGATGTATGAGTTTGCTGATCGCCTCATCAACCTGGCTCTTCCTCGAGTAAGAGACTTCCGTGGTGTGAACCCGAATGCCTTCGATGGCAGAGGAAACTATGCCCTTGGAATCAAAGAGCAGATTATTTTCCCTGAAATCGAGTTCGATAAGGTAGACAAGGTTAGAGGAATGGACATCATCTTTGTAACAACAGCGAAGACCGATGAAGAATCCAGAGAACTTCTTACCCTGTTCAATATGCCTTTTGCGAAATAATCGGAGGAAAAAATGGCAAAATTATCAATGAAATTAAAGCAGCAAAGACCTGCAAAATTCTCCACAAGAGAATACACAAGATGTAAGATTTGCGGACGTCCGCATTCCGTACTTCGTAAGTACGGAATCTGCCGTGTATGCTTCCGTGAGCTCGCATATAAGGGCGAAATCCCCGGTGTTCGTAAGGCATCTTGGTAAAATGTTTGTAAAACGAATATCGACTGCATAAGCATTCGATATTTCGTTTACATAGAGGGATAGTGCATAGGGCGCATCCCAATAGATAAGAAGAAAGGATATCCGTAAACATGAGTATGAGTGATCCAATCGCAGATATGCTTACCAGAATTCGTAATGCAAACACTGCAAAGCATGATTCAGTATTAATTCCGGCATCAAAGATGAAGAAAGCTATTGCTGAAATTCTTCTCAAGGAAGGATACATCGCAAGCTGTGAAATCGTAGAGAACGGAAAGTTCCAGGACATTAAAATCGGCTTAAAGTATGGAGCTACAAAGAACGACAAGATTATCTCCGGAATTCGCAAGATTTCCAAGCCGGGTCTTCGAGTTTATGCCGGCAAAGAGAATATGCCGAGAGTTCTTGGCGGACTTGGTACTGCAATCATTTCCACAAACCAGGGTGTAATCACCGACAAGGAAGCAAGACAAAAGGGTGTAGGTGGAGAAGTCCTTGCCTTTGTATGGTAATCTGTCGGAATATATTTTCTGAAAACAGTATTTTACTGAGAATTTAAGAGAGGAGTATACTATGTCACGTATCGGAAAGTTACCGGTCGCGATCCCGGCAGGTGTTACTGTTGAGATTAAGGACAATGTAGTAAAGGTAAAGGGACCAAAGGGAACCTTAGAAAGAACCTTTGCAAAAGAAATCACAATTAAGGAAGAGGATGGCCACTTAGTGGTTACTCGTCCGAATGACAATAAGAAAGAGAAGTCTCTTCACGGATTAACCAGAGCTTTACTGTTCAACATGGTTGAAGGTGTAAGTAACGGTTACGAGAAGAAGCTGGAAATCAACGGTGTAGGATACAGAGCAGCAAAGCAGGGCAAGACCTTGACTTTGACATTGGGATATTCTCACCCTGTAACTATGGAAGATCCGGAAGGTCTGGAGACTGTACTGGAAGGAACCAATACTATTTTCGTAAGAGGAATCGATAAGGAAAAGGTTGGACAGTACGCTGCAGAGATTCGCGGTAAGAGAGCTCCGGAACCCTACAAGGGCAAGGGAATCAAGTACTCTACCGAAGTTATCCGTCGTAAAGTCGGTAAGACAGGTAAGAAATAATAGGAGGAAAGTAGAATGGTTAGTAAGAAAAATAAAGCCGAGCTTCGTCAAAAAAAGCACGCAAGAATCAGAAACCGTTTGTCCGGAACTCCTGAAAGACCTCGTCTTGCAGTTTTTCGTTCCAACAAGCACATGTATGCACAGCTTATTGATGATGTTGCAGGAAACACTTTATGTGCAGCTTCAACCTTAGATAAGAATGCAAATTTGCAGTTTACCGATAACCTTGAGGCAGCTCAGTTTGTTGGTAAGGCTATTGCCGAGAAGGCTATAGCAAAGGGAATCAAGGAAGTTGTTTTTGACAGAGCCGGATTCCTGTACCATGGTAAGGTTCAGGCCCTTGCAGACGCTGCAAGAGAAGCCGGACTTGTATTCTAATCGAGAGGAGAAATCACTAAGATGAAGCGCGAAAAAATTGACGCAAATCAGTTAGAATTAAACGACAGTGTTGTAGCTATCAAGCGTGTAGCGAAGACTGTTAAGGGTGGTCGTACCATGAGATTCTCCGCTCTTGTTGTAGTAGGAGACGGAAACGGCCATGTGGGTTGCGGAACCGGTAAGGCAACTGAGGTTCCTGAAGCAATCCGTAAGGCAAAAGAGGCTGCAGTAAGAAATATGGTTACTGTACCTGTAAATGAGGATAAGTCCGTTCCGCATGATTATATCGGAAAGTTCGGTGCTTCCACCGTTCTTCTGAAGAAGGCTCCGGAAGGAACCGGAATCATCGCCGGCGGTCCGGCACGTATGGTCTGCGAGCTCGCAGGAATTAAGAATATCCGTACAAAATCCTTAGGATCCAATAATAAGACAAATGTGGTTTATGCTACTTTACAGGGTCTTACTTCCATGAAGACACCGGAGCAGTTCGCAATTCTTCGCGGTAAGACCGTAGCAGAGATTACAGGTTAAGGGAGGGTTATCATGGCAGATAAATTAAGAATTACTTTAGTAAAGTCTCCAATCGGTGCCATCCCTAAGCAGAAGGCAACTGTGCAAGCTCTTGGATTAAAGAAGATTCGTCAATCCGTTGAGCTTCCCAACAACGGCGCTACCAAGGGAATGATTCAGAAGGTCAATCACTTGGTTAAAGTGGAAGAGATTTAAGGAGGCGAAATATGGAGTTAGCAAAGTTATCCCCTGCAGAGGGCTCTAAGCACTCCCAGAATTTCCGTCGCGGCAGAGGCCACGGTTCAGGAAATGGTAAGACGGCAGGTAAGGGACATAAGGGACAGAAGGCTCGTTCCGGGGCACCGAGACTTGGATTCGAAGGTGGTCAGATGCCACTCTTCCGTCGTATTCCGAAGAGAGGATTTACGGATCCCAACTCTAAGGTAATTACCGGAATCAACGTTTCCGTATTGGAAGATCGTTACAATGCAGGAGACGAGGTTACTCTGGAGAGCTTACTGGAGAAGAAAATTGTTCGTAAAGTAAATGACGGCGTAAAGATTCTTGGAAACGGAGAGTTAACCAAGAAGCTGACCGTGAAAGTAAATGCATTTTCTCAGAGTGCAAAAGAAAAGATTGAGGCTTGTGGCGGAACCTGTGAGGTGATTTAATGCTTCAAACAATACGGAATGCATTTAAGGTGAAGGATCTACGAGATCGATTGATTTTCGTATTCCTGATGCTTGTGGTAATTCGTTTTGGCTCAAATCTTCCTATCCCGGGTGTAAATCCGGGATATTTTGGAGATTTATTTAAGAGTATGGCCGGAAACGATGCTTTTGGCTGGTTTAATACCATGACCGGAGGTTCCTTCGAGCAGCTCAGCATTTTTGCATTATCCATTACCCCCTACATCACTTCCTCCATCATCATTCAGCTGTTGACCGTGGCGATTCCCGCCTTGGAAGAGATGCAGAAGGATGGGGAAGAGGGAAGAAGAAAGCTCACGGAATACACCAGATATGTGACTATCGGCCTTGCTCTTTTAGAGTCCACGGCGATGGCGGTAGGTTTTGGCGGTTCCGGACTTTTGATCGGATATGCGGAAGGAAGTGTTCTTCGTAAAATGGCAGGCATTGTTATCTGCGTGGTAGCGATGACTGCAGGATCGGCGCTTCTGATGTGGATTGGTGAGAGAATGACGGATAAGGGAGTGGGAAACGGTATTTCCCTGGTGCTCTTATTCAATATCCTTTCTTCGATACCGCAGGATTTTATTACCTTATATGAACGATTCATAATGAATCATAATGTGGCAACCATGGTTGTTGCAGGCATTATCATCGCAGCGGCAATTTTCTGTATGGTTTGCTTTACGGTAGTTTTGCAAGATGCGGAAAGAAGAATTCCGGTACAGTACAGCAGGCGCGTACAGGGAAGGGGAATGGTTGGCGGACAGCAGTCCCAGATTCCCCTGAAGGTCAATACGGCAAACGTTATGCCGGTTATCTTTGCTTCGTCCCTTATGACGATGCCGGTAGTACTCGGACAGATTCTTCATGTCAATAACGGAACAATCATCGGAAAGATTATCATGGCACTGAATTCCGGCTCTTGGATGAATCCGAATGCACCGATTTATTCTTTGGGACTGGTGCTTTATATTGCTTTACTGTATTTCTTCGCTTATTTCTACACTTCCATTTCTTTTAATCCGTTGGAAGTGGCGAATAACATGAAGAAGCAGGGAGGGTTCATACCGGGAATTCGTCCGGGTAAGCCCACAAGCGATTATTTAAACGGAATTCTCCGATATATCATTTTTATCGGAGCAACGGGACTTGCTATTGTAGCACTGGTTCCCATTGTGATTTCCGGCGTGTTCAATGTGAGCCGTATTTCTTTCTCGGGAACCTCTCTCATCATTATTGTAGGTGTAGTTCTGGAGACCTTGAAGGCAATTGACTCGCAGATGGTCATTCGTAATTATAAGGGATTTTTAGACAATTAATCTATCAGCCTCCTTAGCTGCAGACTTTATAGAATAGCTGTAAGTTAAGGGGGCTCATAGTGGTTTTTCACACAGGGGAAGAGGCTGTAGATGAAGATTATTATGTTAGGTGCTCCCGGTGCCGGAAAAGGAAGCCAGGCGAGTCGAATCGCAACGGAATATCAGCTGCCGCATATTTCCACAGGAGATATTTTCAGAGCCAATCTGAAAGAAGAGACAGAGCTGGGGAAAAAGGCGAAGAGCTTCATGGATAAGGGAGAGCTCGTGCCGGATGACATTACCATTGCCATGCTCCTGGAACGAATCCATAAGGAGGATTGTAAAAACGGCTACATTCTGGACGGATTTCCCAGAACCATTCCACAGGCGGAAGCGTTGAAAGAGGCTCTTGCAAAAAAGAATGAGAAAATCGATTTGGCCTTGGACGTAGAGGCGACAGATGAACTCATTATCAAAAGGATGGCCGGAAGAAGAACCTGTCCCACCTGCGGTGCAATTTATCACATTGTGACATTGCCTCCGAAGGAGGAGGGAAAATGCGATCGTTGCGGAGCGGATTTAATCCAGCGAAAAGACGATAACGAAGAGACTGTGAAGAACCGATTGAAAATTTATCATGAAATTACGGAACCGCTTATTTCCTATTATAAAAAGGAAGGAATTCTGGAGGAAATTGACGGGGCGGAAGACTTGGATAAAGTCTTTGAAAAAGTAAAGACGATTATCCGACAGAGATCATAAGGTAGGAAAGGTTTAAGCATGATTGAAATTAAGTCTAAACGAGAAATTGAACTCATGCGGGACGCGGGAAAGGTACTCGCTGAGGTTCATGAAAAAGTTGGAGAAGCGGTTGCTCCCGGAAAAAGTACTTTAGAGCTGAACGATTATGCGGAGAGACTGATCCGAAAGGCCGGCTGTACACCCAGCTTTCTACATTTATATGACTTTCCCGCAGCATGTTGCGTCTCTGTGAATGAAGAACTCATTCACGGGATCCCGACAAAGGACAGAATTTTGAAAGAGGGAGATATCGTTTCCTTCGATATCGGCACAAATTATAAAGGGTATCATTCCGATGCCGCGCGAACCTGGGCCGTTGGAGAGATTTCTTCGGAAGCCAAGCGGCTGGTTGAAACAGCAAAGGAAGCTTTTTTCAGAGGAATTGAACAGGCCGTTCCGGAAAACCATTTGAATGATATCTGTGGAACCATAGGAGATTTTGTGGAGAGCAGAGGCTACGGAGTAGTCAGAGATTATGTGGGCCATGGCATAGGCCATGAAGTGCATATGGATCCGGAAGTGCCGAATTACCGCATGAAGCGAAAAGGACCTAAACTGCAGGCAGGCATGACGCTCGCGATTGAACCCATGATTACAGAGGGAAATCCCGAGGTAAGAGTGCTTTCCAATGACTGGACGGTGGTTCCTCTGGACGGAAGGCTGACTGCACACTATGAAAATACAATTTTAATCACAGACAACGGACCGGAAATCCTGAGTCTAATGAAAGGATAAGCAGAGTATGTCGAAATCAGATGTAATCGAAATTACAGGAAAAGTACTGGAAAAGTTACCGAATGCCATGTTCCAGGTAGAACTGGAAAACGGACATCAGGTGCTTGCCCATATCTCGGGAAAGCTTCGCATGAATTATATTCGTATTCTTCCCGGAGATAAGGTAACCATAGAACTTTCTCCCTATGACCTTTCCAAGGGCAGAATAATCTGGAGAGATAAGTAAAGGTTTCGCTTTACATTTAAAGACTGTTTTGCTAGAATTATACGGCAACTCTGTTCAAATTCGTAAAGGAAAGGGGAATTTTACTTATGAAAGTAAGATCATCAGTAAAACCGATCTGCGAAAAATGCAAAGTAATCAAGCGAAAGGGCTCCATCAGAATTATCTGTGAAAACCCTAAGCATAAGCAGAGACAAGGTTAATTAACAGGAGGAAACAAAGATGGCTCGTATTGCAGGTGTGGATTTACCTAGAGAGAAGCGAATCGAAATCGGTTTGACTTACATCTATGGAATCGGAAGATCATCCGCTGATAAGATTCTTCAGGCTACCGGAGTGAACCCGGATACCAGAGTGAAGGACTTAACAGACGATGAAGTGAAGAATCTTGCCAACTATATTGCAGACCACCAGATGGTAGAGGGTGACCTTCGTAGAGAAATCGCTCTGAACATCAAGCGTTTGCAGGAAATTGGTTGCTACAGAGGAATCCGTCACAGAAAGGGACTTCCGGTAAGAGGTCAGAAGACCAAGACCAATGCAAGAACCCGTAAGGGACCAAGAAAGACCGTTGCTAACAAGAAGAAGTAAGGTCTAAAAAGTAACTAAGAGGATCTTCATGTTTTAATTACAGGAAGAAATGAAAAAGGAAAGTAGGTTAGTTTAACTATGGCTAAGTCAACTGGTAAGAGAGTGACAAAAAAGCGCGTAAAGAAAAACGTTGAACGCGGACAGGCACATATCCAATCATCTTTCAATAACACAATCGTTACTTTGACAGATGCACAGGGAAATGCTCTTTCATGGGCAAGTGCCGGCGGTCTGGGATTTAGAGGTTCAAGAAAATCTACTCCATATGCAGCTCAGATGGCTGCTGAAACTGCTGTAAAGGCAGCTTTGGTACATGGCTTAAAGTATGTGGATGTAATGGTTAAAGGACCGGGTTCCGGAAGAGAAGCAGCTATCCGTGCCTTACAGGCAAACGGACTCGAAGTAACATCCATTAAGGACGTCACACCGGTTCCCCACAACGGATGCCGCCCGCCGAAGCGCAGAAGAGTATAATTGTTTTGCTTCTTATTCTGCATATGGCATATTTTGATAAGAGAAAAGTATGCGATAGCGAAGTGAGCATTATACGAAAACAGTATGACCATTTGGTCAGCCCGAAGAAGCCGACGGTGTAAAGGGCGTATCAAATTTTGGAGATGTTACTTTTAAAGTGACAGAACTTGATATTTAGGAGGATAATATGGCAGTAGATAAGGTTCCTGTGCTTAAAAGATGCAGGTCACTTGGACTTGACCCTGTATTCTTGGGAGTCGACAAGAAATCAAACAGACAGGCTAGAAATGCCAGAAGAAAGATGAGTGAGTACGGTCTTCAGCTTCGTGAAAAGCAGAAGGCAAAGTTCATCTACGGTGTTTTGGAGAAGCCTTTCCGTAACTACTATGCAAAGGCAGAGAGACTTCCCGGTCAGACCGGTGAGAACTTGATGGTTCTTTTGGAGAGTAGACTGGACAATGTCATTTTCCGTATGGGAATGGCTAGAACAAGACGTGAGGCAAGACAGGTAGTGGGTCACCGTCACGTTACCGTAAACGGTAAGATTGTAAATATTCCTTCTTACCTTGTATCTGCAGGAGACGTTGTGGCTATTAAAGAGTCCATGAAGACTGCACAGAGATATAAGGACATCACGGAAGTAACCGGCGGCAGAATGGTACCGGCTTGGTTGGAAGTGGATGAGGAGAAGCTGAGCGCAACCATTAAGAATTTACCGCACAGAGAAGAAATCGATGTTCCGGTAAACGAGATGTTAATCGTCGAGTTGTACTCTAAGTAAAGATAGCCTAAAAAAGGAGGCGGCATGTTTGATTTTGAAAAACCAAACATTGAAATTCTTGAAATTTCAGAGGATAAGCGCTTCGGTCGTTTTGTTTGTGAACCTTTGGAAAGAGGTTACGGTGCGACCCTGGGAAATTCTTTGCGGAGAATGATGCTGTCCTCTCTGCCCGGGGCTGCGGTTTCTGCAATTAAGATTCAAGGACTTTCAGGAGATACGATTTCCGGAGTAAAGGAAAGTTATAGTGAGGTTTTAACCAACTTAAAGTCTCTAGTGGTTTCCCTTCCGGATGGTGTGGAGCAGTTGGAAGCACATTTGGAAGTCAGTGAAAAAGAGGAAGCGAAGGCTTCGGATTTTAAAGCAGAGTCGGAATTTGTTCTTATCAATCCCGATTTACATATTGCTACTCTGGAAAAGGGAGCAAAGCTCTCCATCGGTGTAGTTATCACCAAGGGACAGGGCTATGTAGGGACAGTAAAGGAAAAGGCATCACAGTATCCGAAGGGATATACACTTTTAGATGCATTATATACACCTGTAGACAGAGTCAATATGACTGTGGAAAATACCCGTGTGGGAAATATGACAGATTATGACAAATTGACTTTGGATGTATATACCGATGGCGGAATGCTTCCTCAGGATGCAGTATCCGCTGCGGCTAAGATGCTCTTCCAGCATTTGGATCTCTTCGTAAATCTTTCTTCCGAAGGGGCTGAAACACAGCTCATGGTGGAGAAAGAAGAGGATGATAAGGGCAAAGTATTAGAAATGAATATTGATGAACTGGAGCTGAGTGTCCGTTCTTATAACTGCTTGAAAAGAGCGGGGATTAATACCGTGTCGGAATTAACTTCCAAGACACCGGAGGACATGATGAAGGTTCGTAACCTGGGAAGAAAGTCACTGGAAGAAGTGCTTGCAAAGCTTCGTGAATTGAACTTAGGACTTTCCACTCCGGAAGAATAGATCCGGACCCGGAATTTTACCCGATAAGACTAAAAAGCACGGATAAGGAGAAAGTAAAATGGCAATGTATAGAAAATTAGGAAAAGCTACAGCACCGAGAAAGGCTATGCTTAGATCTTTGACAACCGATGTTCTTCGCTATGGAAAGGTATTTACCACTGAGGCAAGAGCCAAGGAAGTTCGTAAGCAGGTAGAAAAGCTGATCGCCCTTGCAGTTAGAGAGAAGGATAACTACGAGATGGTTGCCGTGAAAGCAAAGGTAGCTAAGAAGGATGCTGACGGAAAGAGAGTGAAGGAAGTTGTAGACGGTAAGAAAGTTACCGTTTACGATGAAGTAGAGAAGTCCATCCAGAAGGATAAGCCCTCTCGTCTGCAGGCTCGTCGTCAGATTTTGGCGGCAACCTATGTTCCGACCGAAAGACCGGCTGCAGTGGCAGGCAGAAAGAAGAATACCAAGAAGGTAGACATCGCTAAGAAGCTTTTCGATGAAATTGCACCGAAGTATGTTGACCGCAAGGGTGGATATACCAGAATTGTTAAAGTAGGTCTTCGTAAGGGAGATGCTGCTATGGAAGTTCTTTTAGAGTTAGTATAAAGAGCTCCGACAAGTACAGAGTTACTTGTAAAAAAACGAATGAACAGATTGCAAAAAGAGCTGCGGTTTTCCGCAGCTTCTTTTATGTGCTACAATTTTATGTGTTACAAATAAGCTATTTGATTGTAAGAGAAAAGCAAGTTGATTCAGAACGGAAAAGTACTATATACTTGGCATAGATTAAGAATGGAGGAGCATATGTTAAGAAAAAAACTGGCATTTATCTTATCGATTTTTATGATACTTCTTTTTGCTGTACCGGCCATGGCAAAAGACAGTATCAGTAATATCCTTACCGTAAGCATCAAAGTGGATCAAAACTTAAGGAACCAGGAAGTCGGATCATCTTTGGGAAATATCAGTGAGTCCGATTTTACAACAGGCTCTACAGACCGATATCATGTAGAGTCCGTAGACTGGGTCAACAGCGGAAATGCGGACAATTTACAAGTGGGAAGTGAACCGAAGGTAAAACTCTACCTTGTTGCAGACAGTAAAGAGAAAAATAACGGAGATACATTGAATTATCAGTTCTTCGGGGCCTATACGGCAAACAATGTGAGAGTGACAAACGGAACTTTTGTGAGTGCAAGACGAATCAGCTCCACGGAACTGGAAGTAATCATCCAATTAAAGCCCATTACGGGAACTTATGATTCACCGGATAATTTGACTTGGTCCAATAACAGTCTTGGAAGAGCAAGCTGGACTGCGGAAAACAATACATCGGGGTATTATGAAGTAAAGCTTTTTAGAGATGGAAAACAGCTTGTAAAGATTACAACCGATGCATTAAGCCTGAACCTTTACCCCTGGATGACGGAAGAAGGACCCTATACTTTCTCCGTAAAGACCATTCCCTACACAGAGGTACAAAAGAAGGCAGGGAAATCTTCTGACGAAGTGGAGTCCGATATTTTAAGTATCAGTGAAACAAACCGCTCAAACGGGCAGGGAAAGTATAGCGAAACGCAGATTTTCGGACAGCACAAGGCGGAAAACAATACGACAATTCCTGCCACAATCGGATGGAGTCAGATTAACGGAAAGTGGTATTTCCGTTATCCGAACAGTCAGCCGGCAATCAATACCTGGATAGATTGGAATGGCAGATGGTATCATTTTAACGGACAGGGCGAAATGGAAACCGGCTGGTTTAAGAATGCATATGGAAACTGGTTCTATTTGGATAAGGTTAACGGCGATGCAAAGACCGGTTGGCAGCTTATTGACAACGTATGGTATTATTTCTTACCGGACAGCGGAGACCGTCAGTGCATGATGCTTTCTAACGGCATTTTCAAAATCGGACAGGAAAGCTATTATTTCGATGCTGCAGGCGCGATGCGCACCGGTTGGGTGGCTTTGACAATTAACGGAAAACAGGTTTATTACTATTTCCACAACAATGGTTCTATGGCAAAGAATACGACTATAGATAGCTTCCGTATCAATGAACAGGGACAGTGGGTGCAGTAGCTTTTCTTGTGTCTCGTTCTAAGCTATGTTAAAATAGCGCGGAAGGAGGAGTTCATGAACGATTTTAGAGAAAAGAAAAATGCTCGTCTGATTATGGCGATTCATGGAATACAAAATGAGGGCGGTGCGAATTGGGAAGAAAGATTAATCGATGCCCTGATTCATCATGCCGAGTTTTATGTGCCTATGCGTACAGTGGGAGAAGGCGAAGAGAAGAAGCCGGTTTTTGCTGTAGTGGAGGATAAGGATAAAAATCATTTTTATGCTCTGTTTACTTCACAGGAGAAGGTAAAAAAGTGGCCTAACAGTACGGAAGGCAGTGCTGTTCTCAGCTTTCACCAGTTGGCTTTGATGGCGCTCGATGATCCGAGGATTTCCGGATTTGTCATTGATATGAACAGCGAAAACTTTATTCTCTGGAGGAAGTTTATTGCAAATTGTATCCATGTGGAACAGGCTGAACTCATGGGTGAAGTCCCTGTAAGACCGGGAGAGGATTTGGAATTTACAGAGCCTTTGGGAGATGCGAAGGAGCTTGAAGAAGCACTTAGCGAATATATGCGGGATGATCTGAACGTCATGGCTGCCTACCTTTTAGGGGCAAAGCAGGATGGGAAGAGCTTTAATCTGTGCATTGTCAGTCATAAGGGCAGCATTCAGCCCAGTTTTGCCAATATTACCACTGTGGGCAATGATTTTTCCGGGGGTATCCCCTTTGCGGTAATGTCCAACAGGTCGAAGACTGCGGAAGATGCGATAAAGGACAGGATGCCGTTTTACAGAAGGCCATTTGTAGTATAAAAAGATATTCTGCAGATTTTTTGCAGAGATAGACAGGGAAAAAATAATTTATTTATCAAAACATATATTCTGAAAAACACTTTACAAAACAATTGTTCTGTGTTATTATCCTTTGTGTAAAAGCAAACAGGCGTTTACATAAAGGAGTGAATTATGAGAATGAATTTGAGAACTTTTGAAATATTTGTTACCTCTATCCTGGTATTTTCTTTATTCGGTATCCTGTCTATTCTTCCGGAGATACGATACATCAGTTTTGCACTTGTGCTGACCTCTCTCTTCTTCCTGTATGAGATTGAGAAGGAGTGGCAGAGAAGGAGGAAGAAGGCTGTTTTTTACAAAAAGATGGAGAGAATTATCGCAAGAAGACTTAGTGGGGAATAGAGGAATTTGTTCTTGACCCCGGGATTGACCATCAACACATTTTGTCCTATAAGCCCCTAACACACATAATGCAAAACAGGCATTAAAAAAGCTGCCCCTTTAGGGCAGCTTTTTTTTTACCGTATTATGCTTATTCTGCAGCGATAGCACCGGTGGGGCAGGGCTCTTCACAAGCGCCGCAATCGATGCAAGTATCCGGATCAACAACATACTTTGTTGGACCTTCAGAGATAGCTTCTACAGGACATACTGCTGCGCAAGCACCACAGCTTACGCACTCATCACTAACTACGTGTGCCATATTCGTTCCTCCTTAAATAATAAATAGACCAAATGACTTTACCTCCCAGTAAAGTTCCTTTCATTCTAATGCATTTTCTTTGCATTGACAAGAAATAGGCATGTTCAAAAAAAATAATAGCTTGTGCTTGGCCTATCCAGTATACTTAGAGCATGATTTTAAATGTATCCATGCTAAGTAAAGCATATGTAGGAAAGACTGTGCTGAAGGATGTATCGTTTCATCTGGAAGATAAGGAAAAAGCGGCCATTGTCGGAATTAACGGTTCAGGCAAAACAACTTTGCTCCGATGTATTCTGGGAATTGAGGAGGCAGATGAGGGGAGCATCGCATTTTCCAAAGAGAAGAAAATGGACTACCTGGCACAGCAACATGCCGATATAGAAGCGGAAAATGAGGACTACGACACCCTTTCCGGAGGGCAGAAGACAAGAAAACGCTTGGAGGAGATTTTACAGGAGAAGCCCGATCTTCTGATTTTGGACGAGCCGACAAACCACTTGGATATCGGCTCTATTCAGTGGCTGGAAAAAGTCTTAAAGCGCTATGACGGAGCAGTGCTTCTTGTTTCCCACGACCGTTATTTTTTGGATAAAATTGTGACGAAGGTGATTGACCTGGAGAGAGGCAAAGTAAGGATGTACCAGGGAAATTACAGTGCCTATGCGGAAAAGAAGAGACAGATCCGGGAAGCCGAGTGGAAGGCGTTTCAGAACCAGCAGGCGGAGATTAAGCATCAGGAAGCCGTTATTGAAAAGCTGAAGCAATTTAACCGGGAGAAGAGCATTAAGCGTGCGGAATCCCGAGAGAAGATGCTTTCGAAGGTGGAAAGACTGGAAAAGCCGGAAGAACTCGAGAATGAGATGAAGCTTCTATTCTCCCCGAGGGAAAGTTCCGGAAACGATGTTTTAATGGCAAAGGAGCTGGGAAAAAGCTATGACGGAAGGAGACTTTTTTCCCACGGGACTTTTTCTTTGCAAAGAGGGGAACATGTGGCGCTTATCGGGGACAACGGGACCGGAAAGACGACCTTACTGAAGATTTTGAACGGACTTATCCAGGCGGATGAGGGAGAGTTCCGACTGGGCTCGAAGGTGAAGATTGCTTACTATGACCAGGAGCATGCCGTGCTCCACATGGAGAAAACGCTCTTTGAGGAAATTCAGGATACCTATCCGGAGATGAACAACACGAAGGTTAGAAATGTTCTTGCGGCTTTTCTCTTCACGGGAGACGATGTGTATAAGCGGATTCAGGATCTTTCCGGAGGAGAACAGGGCAGGGTAAGTCTTGCGAAGCTTATGCTTTCCGATGCAAATTTCCTGATTTTGGATGAGCCGACGAACCACTTGGATATTCAGGGGAAGGAAGTTCTGGAGGAGGCGATTCGAAACTATGAGGGAACCGTCCTTTATGTTTCCCATGATCGTTATTTTATCAATAAGACGGCAACGAGAATTATAGAGCTCTTCTCCAATCGCTTCGATAATTACATCGGAAATTACGATTATTATATTGAAAAGAAGGAAGATGTTCGTGCCTACGGAGATTCACTGCAAAAGGATAAGATGCCTTTGGAAGCGATAGATCCGGAAGAAACACAAAGATTGGAAGAAAAGGAGAGCAAGAGGCTCGACTGGGAAAACCAGAAGGAGCTCTCCGCAAAGAGAAGAAAGTGGCAGAATGCCCTGCAAAAGGCGGAGGAAAAAATTGCCAAGCTGGAAGAGCGAAAAGAAGAGCTCACTGCCTCCATGGAAGAAGTCGGATCCGATGTCGGGCGCCTCATGGAAATCCATAGAGAGCAGGAAGCAATAGATAAAGAATTGGAAGAACAATACGCCATCTGGGAGGAGAGCTCTTTGGAGCTAGAACAGATATTGTAAAAATACTGGGGGCAGTTTTATGCAGTACAGGTCTGAAAGGGGGGTAATCTGAGCCCGCCGGTACTTGCGAAAAACAAAGGAACTGCAGTTTTTCGCTTAGTATCCGCAAGGACAAACTTTTCATCAGAAAAGTCGTCCTGTAGCAGACCAACTTCCGAAGGAAGTTGCTTTGCAAAGCAAAGTGAGCAATGGGCTACCGAGCCCATGCTCAGTCAGGGCGAGGTTAGCGAGAGCGTGCCCCAATTTCAGACCTGTACTGCATAAAAGCTTGTTTTATCTTTGCAATATCCCTCCTACTCCGCATCTTTCATACTGAGTGAAATCTTCTTCCTCTCCATATCCACGGAGAGGATTTTTACTTTCACGATATCTCCCAGCTTTACGACATCGAGGGGGTGTTTTACAAACTTTTTGGAAAGGGCGGAGATGTGTACCAAACCGTCCTGGTGCACGCCGATATCGACAAAGGCACCGAAGTCTAGGACATTTCGGACTGTACCCTCGAGAATCATCCCCTCTTTTAAATCGGAAAGCTCTAAAACATCGCTCCGTAAAACGGGCGCGGGTACATCTTCGCGGGGATCTCTCCCCGGCTTTGCAAGAGCCTCCACAATATCTTTTAAGGTAAAGCTTCCGATTTCGAGCTTTTCCTCTATCGCCTTCATGCCGCCGGGAAGGGCGGAAATCATTTTTGCAATATCCTTTCCCTTTCCTTCGGCAATGTCTTTTTCATTTAAGTTTAGAAGGGCGAGAAGCTCCTTTGTTTTCTGATAGGACTCGGGGTGCACGGAGGTTCTGTCCAGCACTTCCTTACCCTCTCGGATGCGGAGGAAGCCGGCACTTTGTTCAAAGGCCTTTGGACCGAGCTTGGCCACCTTTAACAGTTCTTTTCTACTCTTAAAAGCCCCATTTTCTTCTCTATACACTACGATATTTTTCGCGAGTGTCTTGTTGATACCGGAAATATAGGAAAGGAGGGCTGCGGACGCGGTATTTAGGTCTACACCGACGTGGTTCACGCAGTCTTCCACGGTATTGTTCAGCTGTTCCTCCAGCTTGTTCTGATTCATGTCATGCTGGTACTGCCCGACACCGATTGCCTTCGGCTCAATCTTTACAAGCTCGGCAAGCGGATCCTGAAGCCGTCTTGCCATGGAGGTTGAACTTCTTTCTCCCGTGTCAAAGTTCGGGAACTCCTCTGTTGCAAGCTTACTTGCAGAGTAGACGGAGGCGCCGGCTTCATTGACAATCACATACTGTACTTTACTCTTTGTTTCATGAATATAGTCGCTGATGACCTTTTCCGATTCACGGGAGGCTGTGCCGTTTCCCAGGGCAATGATATCCACCTTATGTTTTTCAATCAGCTTATGAATGACCGCCATGGCTTCTTTCACCTGATTTTTAGGCGGAGTAGGGTAAATGACCGTCGTGTCCAGTACCTTTCCGGTCGGATCGACCACGGCGATTTTACAGCCGGTACGGAAGCCCGGATCCCAGCCGAGCACGACCTTCCCGACAATGGGCGCCTGCATGAGAAGCTGCTTTAAATTATCTGCGAAAATGGCGATGGCACCATCCTCCGCCTTTTCGGTTAAGATATTTCGGATTTCGGTTTCGATAGAGGGAGAAATGAGTCTCTTGAAGCTGTCCAGCACAGCTTCCTGTAATAGCCTGAGATTCTCTCCCTGTAAATCCTTTCCTGCCTGCTTTTCCAGATAAGCTATAATCTCTTCCTGCGGGAAATTCAGTTTCACGCTAAGCACTTTTTCTTTTTCTCCGCGGTTTATGGCAAGCGTACGGTAGCCAGGAATGGTTTTCACCTTTTCCTCATAGTCAAAATACATCTCATAGGTCTTTGCATCGGGATTCTCCTCCGCATCCTTTTTGGAGGAGGAAATACTGCCGAGTTCCATGGTCTTATTGCGAATCCATTCCCTGTAGGAGGCATTTTCGGAAAATTCTTCCGCAAGAATGTCCTTAGCGTAATTCAAGGCTTCTTCTACGCTGTGCACCTCTTTTTCTTCGGAAAGATAGTTTTCCGCTTCCTTTACAGGATTTATGCCGGGAGTAAGTATCGCTTTTGCAAGTCCCTCTAAGCCCTTTTCTCTGGCAATCATGCCTCTGGTTCTTCTTTTCTTCTTATAGGGAAGATAGAGATCTTCCAGACGTACTGCGGTGTCTGCCGCTTCAATCTGCGCCTTTAATTCGTCGGTCAGCTTTCCCTGTTCGGCAATACTGTTTAAAATGCTTTCGCGCCGCTCCTCGAGATTCCGAAGATATTGCAGCTTTTCCTCAAGGCTGCGGAGTTCCTCGTCATTTAAACCGTGTGTCGCTTCCTTACGGTAACGCGCAATAAAGGGAACGGTATTTCCCTCGTCCAGAAGCTGTACTGCCGCTTCCACCTGCATTTTTTTAAGAGATAAATCCTCGGCTATTTTTTGGATAATGTTCATATAACTCCTTTATAGGGGGCTTGCATGCATAGAATGCAGATTGCGGTTTTCCCCGGGCTACCGCTTACAATCAGATGTTGTTTCCAATCATGTGCTGTTTCCAATCAGATGCTGTTTCCAATCATGTGCTGTTTCCAATCAGATGGTGCTTTCAATCAGATGGTGCTTTCAATCGGATGTTGCTTTCAATCAAAAACAAATCCATTATACAATAGAATAAGGTCTCCGTGTATGACCCTTATCATGAATTAAAAAATTCTTATCCCTATTCTTATAAATTAAAAATTGAAGACGATATACAAATATGATATTATTTTTAATAATTCATAGAGGAGTATAAAAAAGGGTGTTAAAGGAAGGGTAAGATCATGTTTTGCACGGTGAAAAAAAGGAAAAGAAAAGATTTTTGCAGATTCCTGATAAAGGGAATCGGTGCGGTACTCTTTCTTGTGATACTGATGTTTGTGAGGAGCGGAAATTTTTTATCGACAGTTGAGGCACAGGATGGAAGCTTTGGCTGCGGAAATTCCGTTACGGTGGAAATCTCCTTTAGCCTGGAGGTCCTCGGGAGGAATGTTCCGGAATCCGATTTCAGAGTCTATCTGGAAAGAGATGTGGAAAGCCCCAATAATCCTCTTCCCGAGCCGTTTTATTTGGATATTCACAAGGGGGCGGGAAGAGAAAAATTTTATTTTCATAAGATGAAGTTTTCAAAAGAAGGCGTGTATCGTTATTGTATTAAGCAGGAGAAACAAAACCAAGAAGGTTTTTCTTATGACGATACGGAGTATGATTTGGAAATAGAAGTTTTGAGGGCGAATATTGACCGCTACGGAAATGTGGTCCATCCTTATTTATATGCAGTCGTTACCGGAAAGAAAACAGGAGAAGAAGAGAAAGCGACGGAGCTTTCCTTTGTGAATTCTTATCAGAAAGAGGAGAGTGGAAAAGTCAATTTTCTCCCGCAAAAGCCTGCACAAACAGATGCACGGAAGGGAGTCTTTAACCGAATGGCAAAAAGAGGAGAGGGCGACGAAGGAAAACCTTTGAATGCATTTTTAAACAAGTCTGCCATGTATCTTAGAATTGCAAGAAGAAAGCTAAAGGGGGAAGGCAGCAGTATGGCTCTTTATGCAATGTCCACAGCTTTGGCAACGGGAAATGTGATTCTCTGGCTATATCGAGTGCGTTACGCAGGAGGCAAAGCTACAGGCACGAAGGATTCGAGAAAAAAAGAAAAATAAAGCTTTTTCCGCTTCTTGGTTCAGGACAGCTTGAAAATAGGCTGTTTAAGGAGAGAAAGAATCGGGAAGAGAAAAGAAGTCGCTTTTTGATTATGCATGCTCGAAAGAGCGTAAGGGATGCAGAATGAAGGAGCGACTTTTTTAAGCTCCGGATTAAAGCATATCCGATTAAGGATTAAAGCATATCCGATTAAGGAGTATAGGCAAGAGACAATTTCTCGTGTAGAATAGGGAATGTATTGTAAATGGTTTTTTATCCGAAGAATGCTATACTTAAAGAGGTTTTATCAGATGAATCTGGCGCTCATTGTGAATCAAAGTAAAGAGGATGCGGAGAGTTTTCAAAAGGTAATTGTTGAAAAACTGGAAGACTTGGGCGTTCATCCGCAATTGTTTTTGAATAAAGATTTTCAAAGAAACGATTTTAACGAAATAGATTGTATCATCACCCTGGGGGGAGACGGCACGATTCTGCATACCGCCGGAGTACTTCGCGGAATGAAGGTGCCTATTTTGGGGATTAATGCAGGACACCTCGGCTATCTTACAGAGATTCGGAAGAGAAGAGAAATTGATGAGGCTTTAAAAAGACTTTTAGCCGGAGATTATGTTGAGGATCGCCGGTCCATGCTTCTCGGGAGGGTGATACGGGGAGGCAGGGAAATTTTTTCCAGACTGGCGTTAAACGAGCTGCTCATTTCCAGGGTAAGGGGGGTTAGCATTCATCATTTTCAAGTTTTTTGTGACGGAATGGAAATGGTTCATTATTCCTCGGACGGCATCATTATTTCCACACCCACCGGTTCTACGGCCTACAATCTTTCTGCGGGGGGGCCCATCATTTCTCCGGAGGCAAAGGTCTATATCATGAATCCGATTTGTGCGCACAGCTTGAACGCCAGAGCCGTGGTTTTGGATGATCGGAGAGTGTTGGAGATTGTAATGGAGAAGGGAGACCAGGTTCTCTCATTTGACGGGGAGGAACCCTTTGAGCTGCTTTCCGGAGATAAAGTGATTATTGAAAAGGCGGAAGAGGAAACGGTACTGGTTAAGTTTTCAAGAGAGAGTTTTTTGCATACGCTTCGGGAGAAGATGTCCTTAGTCTAAGAGCGTATAGAAAGGAAAGCCATGCTTGATCGACTGATGGTAAAAGATTTGGCACTGATTGAAAAGTCTGTTGTCGAATTTGGACCCGGTCTGAATATATTGACAGGTGAAACAGGAGCCGGAAAGTCCATACTGCTCGGCTCCATTCAGCTTGCCCTGGGGCAAAAAGCCAACAAGGATATGATTCGCCACGGAAGCGAGCAGGCGCTGATCGAACTTTCCTTTTCTTTGGGAGAAGAGAAAGAAGCTGAACTGAAAGAGCTGGAGGAAGATCTGGAAATAGAAGAAGGGAGTCTGATTATCCGCAGGAAGATTTCCGAGAAAAAATCGGAAAATCGTGTAAATGATTTGTCCGTAACGCTTGCAAAGCTTCGGGAAATCAGCGGAGAACTTCTGGATTTGCATGGGCAGCATGAGCATCACAGCCTTCTGAAAGAAGGGGCACATCTTGCGATTTTGGACAGCTTTATGACAAGAAGAGGAGGACGGATTCTTTCGGAAGTAAAAGAGGCTTATGAAAATTACCGAGAGAAGAAGAAAAAGCTGGAAGCCTACTCTCTTCCGGAAGAGGAAAGAAAGAGAGAGTTGGATTTTTTGCAGTTTGAACTGGAAGAACTTTCCTCTGCCAACTTGAAACCGGGGGAAGAGGAGCAGTTAAGTAAGGACTATGCTGTCTATGAAAACAGGGATCGCTTAAAGTCTCTTCTCTTAAGGGTACAGGAAGAGTTGGCGGATCGGGATTTTCACGGTCCGGTGAAGAATCTGGAAGAGGCTGTGACTTTTGACGAAAGCTTAAAGAATGTTCTGGATACGGCTTATGAACTGGAGGCTGTCGGCGAAGATTGCTTAAGAGCGGTAGAGCATTATTTGGATCACAGCGAAATGGATGAGGAGAAATTCTTCCTTTTGGGAGAAAGACTGGATACCATTCGAAGCCTCATGATGAAATACGGGGGAACGGAAGAAAAGGCCTTGGAAGCACTTTCCAAAAAGGAAGAGAGGCTGCGTTTCTTGACGGATTATGAAAAAGAGAAAGCACTTATGGAGGAGGCTTTGGCCCGGAGCGAGGAGGAGCTTAGGGAGAAGGCGGAAAAGCTCTCCTTAGAAAGACAAAAAACGGCGAAGGAACTGGAGGAGCGCATTCAGCAGGAGATGCAGGAGCTGGGCTTCCTCGATACCCGTTTTACATTTCGCTTTGAAAAGAAAAAGGAGATTTCGGAGAAGGGTTTGGACGAGGTGGAGTCTTATGTCAGCTTAAATCCGGGAGAACCCTTGCGCCCTTTGCGAGAGGTGGGATCAGGCGGTGAGCTTTCTCGCATTATGCTGTCCATAAAGACGGTATTGGCTGATACGGATGCCATTCCTACCTTGATTTTCGATGAAATTGATACGGGAATTTCCGGGAGAACGGCGGAGAAGGTGGGAGAGAAGCTGGAGAAAATTGCAAAGAACCATCAGGTGATCTTAATTACGCACCTCCCCCAAATTGCTGCGAAGGCGGACAGACATTTTCTTATAGAGAAGAATGTGCAGGAAGGGAAAACCAAGACCGAGATTCATACGCTTAATGAGGAGGCGTCGGTAAAGGAACTCGCAAGACTCCTTGGCGGAGAAGAGCTTACGGAGGCGGCACTACAGAATGCAAGGAGCTTGAAGGCCAAGGCGAAAGAAAAGAAGTGATTTTTCGTCAGAAATGCAGACAGAAAAAGGGTAAGGAGAAGAGGATGAAAAATATTTTATTTTTAGCATCGGAAGCGGTACCTTTTATTAAAACGGGAGGCTTGGCGGACGTTGTGGGGTCACTTCCCAGAAGCATTGACAAGGCTTATTTTGATGCTAGAATTATGATTCCCAAGTACATGTGTATGCGGGAAGAGGATCGTTATAATTTAGAGTATGTCACTCATTTCTATATGGATTATCTCGGACAGTCCCGTTATGTAGGAGTACTGAAAAAAGAAGTGGATGGAATTCTCTATTATTTTATTGACAATGAATACTATTTCTCCGGAAACAGACCTTACGGAAACTGGTATTGGGATCTGGAAAAGTTCTGCTTTTTCTCCTATGCGGCACTTTCCGCCTTACCGCTCCTTGACTTTCATCCGGATGTGATTCATTGTCATGACTGGCAGACCGGTCTCGTGCCGGTTCTTTTAAAGGACCGTTTTGCAGGGGGGGAGTTTTTCCGTTCGATTCGTTCCGTGTTTACCATTCATAATCTTCGCTTCCAGGGGACCTGGGACAGAAAGACGATACAACGCTTTACAGAGCTTTCCGACTATTATTTTACGCCGGATAAGTTGGAATACAAGAAGGACGGAAACCTCCTAAAGGGAGGCCTTGTCTATGCGGACGCCATTACGACGGTGAGTAAGACCTATGCCAAAGAGATTCAGACGGAGTTCTACGGAGAAGGTCTGGAAGGGCTTCTGCAGGCACGAGACAGAGATTTGCGCGGCATCGTAAACGGCATTGACTACGATATCTGGAATCCAAAGAGAGATCCCTATTTGCCATACCCTTATGATAAGGTCAGTGTCCATAAAGAAAAGGCAAAGAATAAGACCGCCTTACAGGAGAGTCTGGGCCTCTCCGTTTCGGAGGACACGATGTTGATTTCCATCATATCCAGGTTGACAGACCAGAAGGGGCTGGATTTGATCGAGCGAGTCTTTGATGAACTTTGTCAGGACGCCGTACAGTTTGTTATTTTGGGAACAGGAGAGGATCGTTATGAAAATCTCTTCCGCTATTTTGCTTGGAAATACCCGGATAGAGTTTCCGCACAAATTTATTATTCGGAAGAAATCAGTCACCGCATCTATGCGGGAAGTGATGCTTTCCTGATGCCTTCCTTGTTTGAGCCCTGCGGTCTGTCTCAGTTGATTTCACTCCGTTACGGTACGATTCCCATTGTCCGGGAAACAGGCGGCTTGCGGGATACGGTAGAGCCTTATAATGAATATGAGAAAAAGGGAACAGGATTTTCCTTTGCAAACTATAACGCACATGAGATGATGGCAAGCGTTCGTTATGCAGAGAGAATTTACTATGATGATAAACGTTCCTGGAGAGGAATTATCAATCGGGCCATGAAGAAAGATTTTTCCTGGAAGAGCTCAGCCCTGCAATATCAGGAGCTCTATGATTGGCTGGTGGAAAGGAACTAGGATGCATTTTTTTATGGAACAGCTTTTGTCCAATTATCCGCTCATGTCGGCAGTCTTGGCCTGGTTTGTTGCCCAGGTCATTAAAACGGCAATAGACGCTTATTTTAATAAGGGCATTAATTGGGAAAGAATGACGGGGTCGGGCGGTATGCCCTCCAGCCACTCTTCAACGGTAGTATCTCTGGCTATTGCAACCGGAATATCCTATGGAGTGGATAGTACCCTTTTTGCGATAGCTCTGATTTTTGCCATTGTCGTAATGTATGATGCGACAGGTGTTCGCAGGGAGACCGGAAAGCAGGCTGTCATTTTAAATCGTTTGCTTTTGGATAATCCCTTTTCCTGGACGGGAAAAGAGTTTGAGAAGAAACTGAAGGAGTATGTCGGACACAGCCCATTTCAAGTCTTGATGGGAGCTATTCTCGGCATTCTTATTGCGGTGATTATGGCCTATGTCTACGGTCTTATTATGATTTGACACGGGTGTTGAAAAGAGATAAGACATTTGCTTATACAGTCTGCTTTAAGTAAAAGAAGGAGAGCGGAAAAAGCGAAGAGGAGAAGTAAGGGAAGATGAAGGAGTGCTTTGGCTTGGGAGTTAAGGGAGAATTTTTTCTGAAACAGAAAAGGTCTTTTTGCGTTATTCTGATTCTTCTTTTCTCGTTTATCCTGGTTTCCTGTAAGGGAATTGCGATAAGCGGAAAGACGGAGAATGTTCCGGGCTATACGAAGCAGCAGGCTATGCTGGTACTGGGGTCGGAAAGAAACCGCTATCAGAATATTCTGGGAAAAGAAATATGGAATTTGCCGATCAGCGGACAGATTCAAAAGACCTATGGAGCGTATTTTATAGAAAAAAATAAGGAATTTCTGCAGGATATCCGCACTTTGAACCTTCTTGCGGAGGAAAAAGGCATACTTCCGAACTCGACCGAGATGGACAGCATTCGGAAGGCGGCGACGAAGTTTTACGGAGCACTAACGCCGGAGGACAAGAGCTTCTTCGGTGACTGTACGGAAAAAGATGTAGTGGATATGTATGTAGCCTATTTCACGGCAGAAAAAACGGCTGAGTCCCTCCTTTCTTCCGTGGATACGGAGCTGAGTGCGGCTGAGTCCAAGGTAATCAGCATAGAGCAAATTGTTCTGAGCAATGAAGATACGGCGAAAGACCTTCTGGAAAAGGTGAGGGCGCAGGGCGCTAATTTCAGCTACTATGCCAGACAATATTCAGAGGATCCGGAGATTCTGAAGCAACTTTCTTTTGGAGAAAAGGAAGATCAATATTATGAAGTTGCCTTTTCTTTACAGAATAACGAGATTTCGGACATTATTTCGGAAAATGGAAAGTATTACATCCTGCATTGCATCAATTCCTACGATGAGGAGGCAACAAGGGACAGGAAGGAACGCCTGGAGAATTCTATCCGGGTTCTGCGCTTTAATGAAAGCTACGACGCTTATCAGAAAGAACATATTGTGCGTTTTCGCGAGCCTTTTTGGAAAGAGATTGATTTGAAGGAAGGAGAGGGGAGCACCGCGGATTTCTTTTTTTCGGTTTATCAGGAATCATAACCACCCGTCAAACGGGTGGTTTGCTCGGGGGCTATAAGCCCCTGTTACTGGGCCAGCGTCTAAAGGCGCTGGCTTTCATTTTTGGCTATGGTAAGTTTGCTTTCGCCTACTTCCCACAGCCCCATTCAAGCCTTATTGCTTTTGACTCGTCGCTACCCCATAAAGGGGTATGGTTACTACTTCACTTTAACCCTTAAAAGGGTCTTCATATTCTTTAACACTAAGTTTATCCATGGCTATATCATGTTTTTCTTGATCTTGTATATACTTTTTTATTGTGGCTTCATTTAGTCCAACTGTACTGACATAATAGCCTTCGGCCCAGAAATGCCTGTTCCCAAACTTATATTTAAGGTTTGCGTGTTTATCAAATATCATTAACGCACTCTTTCCCTTTAAATAGCCCATAAATGATGAGATACTAATCTTAGGTGGAATACTAACCAAAATATGTATATGATCAGGCATTAAATGTCCCTCTATTATCTCTACACCTTTATATCTACACAACTGCGCTATTATATCCCGTATATCCGCCTTGTATTGATAATATATTATTTTTCGCCTATACTTCGGTGTGAAGACAATATGATATTTACACATCCATTTGGTATGTGCCAATGCATATTCTTTCTTCGCCATAAATCACCTTCCTTTTCTGCAATATAGCTTGAACAACTTTATTGTATTAGGAAAGGTGATTTTTGTATAACAAGTGTTTCCCACCCGCATAGCGGGTGGTTTTTTGTATCAGAGCTAACATTTTTCAAATGTCAGCTCTGATACTGGCTAAAGTCCATTAAAATATGTAAAAGTGGAGCAATAAAGCTTGCTCCACTTTTTTTTACAGGGCAACTACAATTCCCTTGTCATTGGCATAAATTGTTGCGACACCCATGGCATTGGTGATGATAATTTCTTTAAAACTTGCCAGCTTCTCGAAGTCGGCTTTCACCTGCTCGGCTCTTTCCGGCGCATTGACATGGGTAATCACCAGTCGTTTCCTTTTTGTGGCTTCGGGTCCGCCGGCTCTTTCTACTGCGAGCTCCACCATTTTTCGAAGGGCCTTTTGCATGCCTCTTTGCTGGCCGAGCTGGACGATGGTGCCGTCCACTGCACCCATGACGGGCTTAATGTTTAAGGCACTTGCCAAGAAAGATTTTATCCCGGTAAGACGTCCGTTTTTCCGCAAGGTATCCAGACTTTCCAGAACAAAGAGGGTGTTGATATCGGAGCAGGCTTTCTCAATGGTATCAACCACTTCCTCGAACGGTTTACCGGCTTCTTTTAATTCCTGAATATCCAGACAAAGCTTGCATTCTCCTGCACTTGCGGATAGAGAATTGAAGATGTGAATCTTCTTCTCCCCTTTCTTGCCATTCTCTTCATATAAGCTTTGGCCGATTTTGGCAGCCTGAAAAGTGCCGGACAGAGAATCGGAAATCGTGACGATATAGACTTCGTCGGCATCCGACTCCTCAATGGCTTTTTGGAAAGCTTCCGGGGAAGGACAGGCGGTCTTGGGGCCTACAGGAGAAGCATTTACCCTCTGAATAAAATCCAACTGGTCAAAATGCTCATCATCCAAAATGGAATAGGAGCCAATTTCCAGAGTGAGCGGTACAGTCTTAAAAACAGGATTTCGTTTCATCTCCTCTGTAAAGTCTCCACAGCTGTCTGCGATGATTTGATAGGACATAGCGTAGCCTCTTTCTGCATCAGGAAATCTGATTTCTAATAAAATTGCATACAATGTAGTTCTTAAAACTACATGGAAATTATACTTACTGGAATAAGGGAATGTCAAGCTATCCTTGACACGGAACAGTACTTGCAATAAGATTTTTTCCAATAGAGTAAAAGAAAGGAAAAAGATATGTCGATAGTAGAGGAACAGCTTTCTCATAACATGGAAAGAGATATACTCGTGACCGGACATCGGAACCCGGACACCGATTCCATCTGTGCAGCCATTGCTTACGCGCGTTTAAAAAATATAATCAACCATACCAATCGCTACATTCCCTGTCGGGCGGGAAATCCCAATACAGAGACAAGTTTCGTATTAGACTATTTTAAGGAGGAGAAGCCGCGCTTACTGGAGAGTGTAAAAACGCAGGTTTCGGATGTGGCTTATCGAAAGACGCTGGGAGTTCCTAAAAATATGTCGTTAAAGCAGGCATATCAGATTATGCGGGACAGCCATGTCGTGACACTTCCGGCAGTCACGGAGGAAGGGATTCTGGAGGGACTCATCACCATTTCGGATATTGCAAAGTCTTATATGAATGTCTATGACTCCGCCGTGATCTCTACAGCCAAAACACAATTTAAGAATATTTTGGAAACACTGGAAGCGACCCGTGTTACGGGAGATATTGAGCGCTTTTGTGAAAAAGGAAAGGTTGTGATTGCGGCAGCGAATCCCGAAATGATGAACTACTATATTGAGCCGCATGACATCGTGATTCTGGGAAATCGTGCGGAGAGTCAGCTCTCTGCTCTGGATAACGGGGCGGATTGCATCATCATCTGTGAGGGTGCCAATGTTTCCCCGACGATTCGGGACCTTGCGGAACATAACGGCATGATTATTATGGTGACCTCCTATGATGCCTATACGGCAGCACGCCTCATTAACCAGTCCATTCCGATTGATTTTTTCATGACCAAGGAAGGAATTCTCAGCTTTGAGGAAGACGACTATATCGATGATATTAAAGAGGTTATGGCGAACAAGCGACACAGAGATTTTCCTGTTTTAAATAAGGAAGGAAAATATCTGGGGATGATTTCCCGCAGAAATTTGCTCGGCGCACACGGGAAGCAAGTCATCATGGTCGATCACAATGAGCTTGGGCAGGCTCTGGAAGGGATGGAAAATGCCGAAATTCTGGAAATTATTGATCATCACCGGCTGGGCACCATACAAACACTCTCTCCGGTGAGCTTCAGAAACCAGCCGCTGGGCTGTTGCAGCACCATTATTTACCAGATTTACAAGGAAAATGGGGTTTCCGTAGATAAGAAGACAGCGGGACTTTTGATGTCCGCCATCATTTCGGATACGCTCCTGTTCCGTTCTCCGACCTGCACTCCTGTGGATGAGAAGGCGGCAAGGGAACTTGCGGAAATCGCCGGTGTAGACATTGAAAAGTACGCAATGGAAATGTTTGCGACCACCTCCAATTTAAAGAAAAAGACTGATAAGGAGATTTTCTATCAGGATTTCAAGATTTTTTCCGCCGGAAAGATTCGTTTCGGTGTGAGCCAGATTACTTCCTTAAATGAAGAAGAGCTTACTGCGCTGCAGAAGAGATTGCTGCATTTTGCAAAGACGGCTTTGGAAGTGGAAAATCTCGGCATGGTTTTTGTCATGCTCACGAATATCTTGGAGCAGGATACGGTACTCCTTGCCGTGGGATCTCATTCCGGGGAATTGATGCATATGGCCTTTTCCAATGAACCGGAGAAGCTGCAGTTTCAATTGGATAAGGAGAACGTGGAGGGCTATTCCCTGCGGATTCCGGGAATGGTATCCCGTAAGAAGCAGTTGATTCCGCCGCTTTCCCTTTTTGCGGAGCAGCTGTAAGGAGAGCCGGATAACTCCCGCGGGGAGGAACGATGGCTTGGAGAACTGCGGTTCAGTAAGGAACAGCAAGGATACCCCCCGCGGGGAGGAAGATGGAAAAGGAAAGCAAAAAGAGGAAATACGAATGAATATATGTCTAATCGGCATGCCTTCCAGCGGAAAGAGCGTTCTGGGAAAGATGCTGGCTAAAAGAAGAAAAATGACTTTCCTGGATTTGGATACTCTGATTCAAAAAAATACCGGGAAGCTGCTTCGGGAAATCATTGCAGAAGAAGGCAGGGAGGGGTTTCTACGTTTGGAAGAGGAAACCGGAGCCTCTCTTTCGGTGGAGAATACGGTGATTGCACCGGGCGGTTCCATCTGCTACGGAGAAAAAGCGATGCGACATCTGCAAAAGATTTCGAGAGTGATTTTCCTGGATATTCCCTATGAAGAAATGCTGAAGAGAATCGGTGATCCGGTAAAACGCGGCGTGGCGATTCCGGAAGGCTTTACCTTGAAGGACTTGTATGAGGAGAGGACGGCACTTTATCGGAAATATGCGGAATATACACTGGAAGAGCGTGGCCTGTCTTCCGGGGCTTGCGTGCAGAAGATAATGCAGTATCTGGACAGTGCAGAATAAGAGCGTTTTTTTCGATATAAGAGAGCACGCGGATATTCCTTACGGATCATGATGCAAAAGAGTCGGAAACGGAGAACAGGCAGTAAAAGATGGAAAATATCGTTCTGGGCTTTTTGGCCCATGTTGACAGAGGAAAAACCAGTCTTTCGGAAAGTTTGATTTTTGAAAGCGGGGAGATTCGGAAAAAAGGCCGTGTGGATCATGGAGACAGTGTGCTGGACCATGATGACTTGGAGCGGAAAAAAGGAATAACGATTTATGCAAAGAGTGTTTATTTTACGAGGGAAAATAAGCGCTTTTTTCTTTTGGATACACCGGGACACAGAGAGTTCTCCGGAGAGATGGAAAGAGCCTTAAAGGTACTGGACTACGGAGTTCTTATTTTGGATGCCAGAGAAGGAATCGGAAAACGGGAAGAAGAATTGCGGGACCTTATCGAAAGGGAAAGGCTTCCTCTCTTTATTTTTGTGAATAAAATGGACTTATTTCAAGGGGAAAGGGAGCGTATTATAGAGGAGCTTAAAATCCATTTTCCAAAGCAGAATGTCCTCGATTTTACCGCCTTTACGGGTATGGCACTTCGGATGAAAGAGGGAGACGGAGGGGCAGCGAACAAAGAAACGGAAAGCGATTCGTTAAGTAAAGAGGAGAGAGAACTGATGGAATCCATAGCCCTCTCCTCTTTGGAGAGTACGGAGGAATATCTGGAGAGCGGAAATGTAAGTCCGGAACGTGTACGCAGTTTGATACGAAAAGCGACTCTTATCCCCGTATTTTTCGGATCGGCTTTAAAGCAGGAGGGGATTGGTCCCTTTTTAGAGGCGCTTACCGTCCTTTGCATCAATCCGAAAGCGGAAGCCCAGCAAGAGGAGAAGAGAGGCTATATTTATAAAATTACCCGGGATGAAAAGGGCAGAAGAGTGGCGAAGGCCAGACTTTTCACGGGACGCTTAACTTTACGGGAAGAGTGGCTTCCCGGGGAAAAACTGACGGAAATCAGACTGGAAGAAGGTGAAAAATATACGGAACTGAGTGAGGTTCAAGCGGGGAGTCTCTTTACTGCACCGGTTTCGGAAAGAATCAGTCCGGGTGCCTTCCCGTTTGAGAAGGAAAAAGAAATGCAAGAAGGAAGCCTTATTCAAGTGGAGCTTTCGATTCAAGAGGGAGATATTTTGCGCTATGCGGAAGAGATTCGAGATCTCTCCGAAGAATTCCCGGAGTGGGATATGCATATCGCGGAAGAGGGGAAAAAAGTCCGTATTCGTTCGCTTGGAGCCTTGCAGCGAGAACTTCTGGAGGATCTTTTCCGGAAGAGGACAGGACAGACTGTGGTATTTTCTCCCATAGAATTGATTTACGGGGAGGGGCCGAGGAAGGAAGCTTACGGAAGAGCGGTAATAGAGAGTCCGGGGCATTATTTTGCTTTAAGCCTGCGCCTTTTTCCCTCTGAAGAAGGACAGAAGAGTAGCGGAAATACGGAAAAGGCGGAAGAAGAGAAACCCGGGAGAATCGGCTTTGCAGAGAATCTGAACTTGCGAAAGGATTGGATGAGCCGTTTAGAGACGGAGTGGCAGGCAGTGGAGATAAAGGGGCCTTGCCTCGGCGGGCCGTATACGCACTACGGAATTGAAATTATAGAGGCGGACTATCGGGAGAGCAGTTCCTATTTTACGGATTTGAAAGCGGCGGTTTCGGAGGCTCTTTTTATGGCGGAGAAAAGTGCCGGACTTCACCTTTTTCAGCCCTGCTTTTCCTATTCCGTCGCTGTGAAGCAGACTGAACTTGGGGCAGTCATGCAAACGATAGAAAGAGCAAAGGGACGTCAGGAGGAGCTCTTACAAGAAGGAGAAAGAGTCATTCTTAAGGGGAGGCTGTCCGGAGAGAACCTTCCCTCCCTGCTGGGGGATTTACAGAGGCTTCAGGCGGAGGTCGGCTATCGCTTTTCTTCTTTTGAGAAGCTTACGGAAGAAAAAGAAAGTGAAATCCTTTTGGAACGTACCGGTGATTCGGAACAAACGGATAAACTTCTTTTTGGAGCGGATGAATCCGCACAGGACTTCTTCCCGGAGGAAGAGGAGGCTTCGGAAGGGCATAGCGTGCCAAGAGAAGCGAAGACTAAGGAAGGCAAAAAGAAAAAAGAAAAAACCGGAGCCTATATTCAGGATATCGAACTCGAGGAAATCTTTTTAAGAACCTTCGGCCCTGTACGGAACAGGGGAAAGGAAGCCCTGCTCTCCGAACAAAAGCTTATTTTATCCAGAGAAAAAGAAGAGAAGCAGAGAGCGGCAAGGGAGCAGTATGAAAAGAAGAGCACGGTTTCGAAGAAAAAATTGCTCCTTGTGGACGGCTATAATTTTATGTTTGCAAAAGATGCTCTAAAGGAACTTGCAAAAGAGGATCTTATGGCGGGGCGGGAGAAGGTCATTCAGTATTTGTCCGAATATGCGGTATTTTACGATACGGAGGTTTATCTTATCTTTGATGCGTATCATGTAAAGGGAAACCCCGGAACGAAACAGCGGTTCGGGAAAAATCTGGAGCTGATTTTTACAAAGGAAGGAGAAAGTGCCGATTTTACCTTGACCAAAATGGCGAAGGAATTCTCGGAAAAGGGAAGAGCTGTCAGCATTGTGACCTCGGATCAGGCGGTGCAGGTGCAGGCTTTTTCCGGAAAAGGGGTCAGCCGTTATTCTTCACGAGAATTTTACGGCATCCTGGAAGAGATGCGACGGCAGATTTCTGAAATGGAGCTGTGATTCCATTTGACCGACCTTTTTAAGGATGGTAGAATACAAAACGTACGAAGAAAAACGATGATATTAATTTTAACTATATTTATTTAAAATTAAAGGAATTTCGTTTTGTCGATTAAATATGTTTAGAACAGCCTAGTAAAAAAGGGAGAGAAAAAGTGAAAAAAATCAGTCTGGGACTAACGGTACTTGTATTAATCTGCAGTCTTTCCGCCTGCAAAGAATTGAAGGATGCACAGAATGCCTTTCAGAATGAAAAGGGGAATACCGATAACGGAAAGAATGAGGCACTGAACAATCTGATGGGAGCCCTTCAGGGAGATAAAGACTCCTATGAAGACCTTCCTCCGGCAAGCGACTTGGAAGCCTATAACAACTATGTTGATTTAAGTAACTTTATGACCGGAGATGTGGAAGAATCTCTGGATCGATATTTTAACGGTGTAGCCGCATCGGGAGACTTTTCTCCTATTGAGGGGGGATCTTATATCACGACAACCTTCAGCAATCAGGATTATGAATTCCTGGATGAGGTGGAATCGCAAGCGGATTTGGGCACAAGCTATAAGGAAATAGATGAGCATGCGCTTACCCTGATTCCGACCTTAAGAGCCTTAATGGAGGTTTTGGATGAAGCCGGAAACTACGGAAATCAGAAGGGCTATCTGGATGACAATTATGCCAAGGGACAGGAAATTCACAGTCGTTTTGTTCCGGCAGTCAATGCTTATGACGATGAGAGACTTCCCTACTTAAACAGCTTAAGAGCGATTTTACAGGAACAGCAGGCGAGAGACCTGGAGCGTTTCGAAAAGGAAGGCTATACGGTTCGCTATCAGATGCTGAAGCTCACGATGTTAAAGTCTGAAATCATGAATGCCATTTACAAGCAGGAGGATATCTCGGATGAAAATGTCCTTTCTCTGGATGTGACGGAGATTCGTCCGAAATACGAGGAAATGGCCGCAGTACTTGCCGAATTTGCAGTGAACTTCAAGGATGAAGCGGAGCTGGAAAAGGAAGGCTTTGAAAGCTATAAGAGCGGACAGCTCAGTTTCTTTAACAATGCCATTACAGAGTTCAAGGTACAGACGCAGGCCTTACTTTCCCGTGTGGATGAGCAGAGAGCGTACTCTGAAGCGGAGAAATTAACTCTCAGCACAACGGAAGGATCCTTGGAGCGTTTGATAAAGTGCGGTTCAGATGTGACTTCCCGCTATAATGATGTAATAGGCTAAGAAGGAGCTGCCCGGAGGGACAATTTCCTCCTTTCTTATAGCCGGAAGGAATAAGCCGAAGAGTTATAAGACGGGAAATTTGACAAAGCAGAGAAGTTTCCGTATAATCCCGTTATTAATCAAAGACAACTTGGGAAAGGAACAGTCATGGACGACGGAGACGGGAATACAGAAACCCCTACTCTAAGTATTACAATCATGTTTAAAGGATAGAAAAGAAGGTATAGTGGAATTCTGCTATGCCTTTTTCTGCTTGTAAAAAAACGTTGTTTCAGGGTGTTTTCAGAAGTAAGTTGAAGTTTAAGGAGGAATAAAGGACCGCTATGGTGGGAAGAGTTATACTCTTATTTATATTGATTTTGGTAAACGGATTTTTTTCCTGTGCGGAAATCGCCGTTTTACAGGTAGGGGAAGCAAAGATAAGGAAATTGAGTGAGGAAGGAAACAAGAAGGCAAAGAAGCTTTTAAAATTCACGGAGGAACCTTCTCGCTTTTTGTCAACGATACAGGTAGCGATTACTCTTGCCGGCTTTCTTTCCAGTGCTTTTGCGGCCGAGGGCTTTGCGGGGCTATTGGACAGTTCGGTCATGCGTTTTATTCCGGGCTTAAGGGTAGAGGTGATTCATCCCATTTCCATTGTGCTGATTACACTTATTTTATCCTACATCAGTATTGTTTTCGGAGAACTTGTTCCGAAGAGGCTTGCACAGGTGCATACCGAGGCCATTGCTTTGAATATTGCTTCGATTCTTGTCCTTGTTTCCGTATTGGCAACGCCTCTCGTTTTTCTTCTTTCCGCATCCACCAATGCCATTCTTCGTTTAATCGGCATCGATCCGGATGAAGACCCTTCTCACATTTCCGAGGAAGACATCCTGATGATGGTGGATGAAGGCCTGGAAAAGGGAACCATAGAGTCTTCGGAAAATGAGTTTATTCAGAATGTTTTCGAATTTAATGATTTGACGGTGGAGGATGTCTGCACCCACAGAACCGATGTGGCAATGCTTTATATTGAAGATACGGACAGGCAGTGGAGAAAGACCATTCATGAGCATCGCTTCGCCTGCTATCCGATTTGCGGAAAAGACGATGACGACATCATCGGTATTTTGAACACCAAGGACTATTTCCGTCTGAATGATCTGAGTCGTCAGAATGTGATGAAAAATGCGGTAGACCGCCCTTTCTTTATTTCACAGAATATGAAGGTGTCCGATCTTTTTGAAACCATGAAGAAGGAGAGAAAATACTACGGCGTGGTGCTCGATGAGTATGGAGGGATGACGGGGATTGTTACCTTGCATGACCTGATTGAAGCCCTGGTGGGAGACCTGCAGGAAGAAGATGAGATTCCCGAGCCGGAGCCGATTGAGGCGGTAGGAGAAAAGGAATGGATCATTCTCGGTACTGCAGATTTGGAAGACGTCAACGAAGAATTAAAGATTCATCTGGATCCGGAAGCGGCAGACACCTTCGGCGGATACATCATGGGGATTCTCGGTAAGGTACCGGAGGACGGAAGCACTTTCCACCTGGATACGGATAATTTAAGCATTGATGTAGCGGAGATTAAGGGGCACAGAATCGGAAAGACGGTAGTGCGCTTAATCGAGTCGGAGGAGAAAAAAGAAGAGGAAGACTGATACAGGAATTCTTTTTTAAGAAAATTTTCCCTTGAAAAGCCTGAAAAATGGAGTTAGATTTAGCTAATTCAGTTTACTTTTGAGGAAAGAATATCTCGTCTACAAAGATAAGGAGGCAGAAAAATGGGAAATTATGTGATTGGTGCTTTAATTGCAGTGATTGTGTTTTTTGCAGTACGGAGTATGATTAAAAGAGGGAAGAGCGGTTGTTGCGGCGGAGGAGAGTGTTCCGTTCGAAAAGTCGGAGTGAAAGACGACAATCCTCAGCATTATCCGTTCAAGGCTGTACTGAATGTGGAAGATATGCACTGTGAAAACTGTAAGAATAAGGTGGAAAATGCCCTGAATTCCGTTGATGGAGTCTGGGGAATCGTAGACCTGAAGAAGAACACCGCGGAAGTTCGCATGAAGGAAGCACATAGTGAGCTGGAAATTCGAGAGTGGGTGAATAAGGCGGGCTATGGCGTTTCTCATGTGGATATGGAGTAATAAAAATGAAAGAAGAGACGAAAGACTTTCAGAAGGAAGATGCGGAGGTAAAAAAACCGGTAACGCTTCTGGAAAGAACTTTAAAGTACAAGGGTTCCGTTTTAGAGGTCTATGATGACTATGTCGATGTGGGAGGGCATAAGACCCACTGGGACTTTATTCACCACATGGGGGCGGCTGCCGTACTTCCGGTGCTTGCCAATGGAAAGATTCTGATGGTGAAACAGTTTCGTCATGCGCTGAACCGTTATACCTTGGAAATTCCTGCCGGGAAGAGAGACAGCGAGGACGAGGATTTTCTTCTTTGCGCGAAGCGGGAATTGCAGGAGGAAACGGGCTTCAGCAGTGCAAACTGGGAGTTCTTACTCTTTGTGAATACTACGGTGGCCTTTTTAGATGAAAAAATAGGCATCTATGTGGCAAAAGACTTGCAAAAGGGAGAGCAGCATTTTGACGTGGATGAGGAGATTTTCCTGGAGGAATGGGAACTTTCCGACCTGCAGGAGTTGATTTTTGCCGGGAAGCTGACGGACGGGAAAACCGTGGCGGCGATACAGAGTTATGCGGTAAAGCTGCAAAAAGAGAAGCAGTAGTTATGGAGGACGAGAATAGTGCATAAGCGCAATATTCCGTTCATAACAAGTAACGTGCGTAAAGCGTGCGGTATCAAGTTTTAGGGGGATTTATTCGCCGATTGAGGAAAGGCGAGTAAAGAAATGAGGAGAGTATGAAAAAAGAGCATTTGGCAGATTATGTTTTATCCATTCCGGATTTTCCCGAGAAAGGTATCATCTTCAGAGATATTACTTCTTTGATTCAAGACCCGGACGGACTGAAGGATTCCGTAGACGGACTCATTCATTCTCTTAAGGGAATTGACTTTGATTTGGTAATCGGTTTGGAAAGCCGAGGCTTTATTTTCGGAACGGCAATTGCCTATGAGATGCATAAAGGATTTGTGCCGGTGAGAAAGAAGGGGAAACTCCCCAGAGAAACGGTTTCCGTAGCCTATGATCTGGAATACGGTAAGGCGGAGGTGGAAATTCATAAAGATGCCATTCAAAAAGGGATGAAGGTAGTGATTGTGGATGATTTGATTGCCACCGGAGGGACCTTGGAAGCGGCTTGTAAGCTCGTGGAAAAGCTGGGGGGAGAAGTAGTCAAGATTTCCGTGGTCATGGAGCTTGCCGGACTGGAAGGAAGAAAGAAGCTTGCCGGTTACGAACTGGAATCGCTTATTTGTTATGAAGGAAAATAATCTGTCATGTCTGAAGAATTAACGAAAGAGGATGTCCGAAAGATTGAGGCGGAGATTCTGAAAAGAAAGCTGGAGCTTCGTCCGAATCTGATTGAAGCGGTGAAGGAAGCCAGAGCGCAGGGAGACTTGTCGGAAAACTTTGAGTACTATGCCGCAAAGAGAGAGAAAAATCAGAATGAGTCCCGTATCCGTTATCTGGAAAGAATTTTGAAGTTTGCCAAAGTGATTTCCACAGAAAGCAAGGCGGATGAGGTGGGAATGAATGATACGGTGACCCTCTATTTTCCGGAAGAGGAAGAAGAGGAGGTCTACCGCATCGTGACTTCCATCCGCGGACAGTCCCTGGAAGGGAAAATCTCCAACATCTCCCCTTTGGGGAAGGCGATTATCGGAAAGAAACTCGGCCAGAGAGTTGAAGTTCTACCGGAAAACGGGATTTCGTATTCCGTGGAGATTCGAAAAATAGAAAAAACGGGAGAAAAAGAAGAAGAGAGCATCCGAAAGTTTTAGATGCTCTCTTTTTTTAGCCCGAACTGACTCTGTCTAAAGGAATAGCATTAAGGGCCTCCGCGTCCAGATGATGGAAGTCGGCATGGCGGTAGAGATAATTCATAATCTCTCTGCGCTTTACAATCCCGATAAAGTGCCCTACATCATCAACGACCGGCACAAAATTCTGTGTAACGGCCTTGTGCACCAGGCTCTCCATAGAGCTGTTGATGCCAACCGCCTCAAAATGCTTTCGCATAGGGATGTCCTTTACCAGAACTTTTTCGGATTCCCGTAAGTCCAGTTTCAATTGATTTTTGATTTCCCATAAGAGGTCCCCTTCGGTCAGGGTCCCTGCAAATTTTCCATCCTTTGTCAGTACCGGGATAGAAGAATAACGATGAAATTCCATCTTTTCCAAGGTGTTTCGCAAGCTATCTTCTTCTTCCACATAAGCTACATCACACTTCGGGGTCATGAAAAATAAAATATTCATAAAAGCACAACCTCTCACTTTCTTGTTTGCCTTTACTATATCGACTGTTTTTCTAAAAAAATTGAAGCAATACAAGGAAATCATTGCTTTTTCACGATTCACTCGGTTTCTCGATAAGGCACGTTCTCACTCCGGCTTCCTGAAGGAAATTTTAGCGGAAAGATATGACGGAATTGTGTCTTTGTCCTTAATAAAAATAGAAATATACGAGAGCATCTCGCTGAAAAAAATTTTTTTTTCAGCAGAATAGAGAATAGAGTAAAGATTTTGTCAGTTGATAAAGAATAGAGAATAGAGTAATCAGAATAGAGAATAGAGAGGCATTTTGACAAGGCTTAAGGAACAGGGTAAAATAGCCGTATATTGTAGGAATGGGAGTCATTATGCTGATAGATAAGAAGGAAGACAGGGCTCTGGAGAGACCGAAAGACAATACGCCTCCTGAAGAGCTGTTAGAGATGCTTCTTAAAGATGTGCGTTCCTATCATCCTTCGGAAGACCTTTCCATGATTACGAAGGCTTACGAAGTGGCGAAGGAGCAACATAAGGAGCAGAAGAGAAAGTCAGGGGAACCCTATATTATACATCCGCTTTGCGTTGCGATTATTCTTGCCGATTTGGAGATGGACAAAGAAACCATTGCGGCAGGGCTTCTTCATGATGTGGTGGAAGATACGGGCATGACCCTGGAGGAGGTAGAGAAGGAGTTTAATCCGGATGTGGCTACCCTGGTAGACGGCGTAACCAAACTGACAAAATTGAATCTGAATTCGGATAAGGTGGAGATGCAGGCGGAGAACCTCCGAAAAATGTTTGTCTCCATGGCCAAGGATATTCGAGTTATTATTATAAAGCTTGCCGATCGACTGCATAACTTAAGGACTCTGGAATACCAAAGCCCGGAAAAACGGAAGGAGAAAGCCAGAGAGTCTTTAGAGATTTATTCTCCTCTTGCGGACCGTCTCGGTATCAGCAAAATTAAGATTGAAATGGATGATCTCTCTTTAAAGTATTTGGAGCCGGAGGTTTACTACGATCTTGCGGATAAGGTCCATTTTAAGAGAGAGGCGAGAGAAGACCGTATCAATGCTATCGTGGAAGAGGTGCGGGAGCATATCGAGGAAAGCGGAATCGAGGCAAATATCAAGGGGAGGATTAAGCACTTTTTCTCCATCTATAAAAAGATGGTCAACCAGAATAAGACCATTGACCAGATTTACGATCTCTTTGCCATTCGGATTATTGTAGAGTCCGTGCGGGATTGCTATGCGGTGTTGGGCGTCATTCACAAGATGTACAGACCGATTCCGGGGCGTTTTAAAGACTATATTGCGATGCCGAAGCCCAATATGTACCAGTCACTGCACACTACGGTTATCGGAAGAGACGGCGTGCCTTTTGAGATTCAGATTCGAACCTTTGAGATGCACAGAACGGCAGAATTCGGTATTGCCGCACACTGGAAGTATAAGGAGCAGGGAGGCTCCGACAAGAAGGCCACGGAGACGGAGATGTCCAAAATGAAGTGGCTGCATGAAATTCTGGAATGGCAGAAGGATGAGTCGGATTCCAAGGAATTTATGAATATGGTCAAGTCCGACCTCTCTCTCTTTAATGTCAATGTATATTGCTTTACCCCTACAGGAGATGTTAAAAACCTTCCGCAGGGTTCCACGCCGATTGACTTTGCCTACTCGATTCACTCTGCCGTGGGAAATAAGATGGTCGGGGCGAAGGTCAACGATAAGCTCGTTCCGATAGAGTATCAATTACAAAATGGAGATCGTGTAGACATCATTACGAGCCAAAACTCCAGGGGACCTTCTCGGGACTGGCTGAAGATTGTCAAGTCCACGCAGGCCAAGAATAAGATTAACCAGTGGTTCCGTCATGAGCAGAAGGATGAGAATCTGGACAGGGGGAAGGATCTTCTTGATAAGTATGTGAAGGCCAAAGGGATTTCCCTTCCCGAGCTTACGAAGCCGGAATATATTGAGGCGGTTCTCCGTCGCTATAGCTATAGAGATTGGGACAGTGTTCTTGCCGCGGTAGGAAGAGGGGGAATCAAAGAGTCCCAAGTCATTGCTAAACTTCTGGATGCGAAGCACAAGGCGGAAGACAAGAATATTGATGATAAGACCGTATTAAAGAATATTGAAGATTTGACGAGGAAGCCGGAAGTCATTCGGAAGTCCAAGTCCGGTATTATTGTGAAAGGAATCCACGACCTTGCGGTGCGCTATGCCAGATGTTGTAATCCGGTGCCGGGGGATGAGGTGGTCGGTTTTGTGACGAGAGGTCGCGGTATTACGGTACATCGAACCGATTGCATTAACATCATGGATTTGTCGGAAGATGAGAAGGCAAGACGAATCGAGGTAGAGTGGGAAAGCAATCCCGGAAACGGAGAGAGTTATGCTACGGAGTTGCAGATTTTCACCAATAACCGTGTGGGCCTGATTGTGGATATTTCCAAGGTTTTATCAGACGATAACATTGCGATTCAAGGAATGAACACGCACTCCTCAAAGAACGGGAAGGTAACGATTCTTCTTTCTTTCGAGGTACCGAACAAGGAGGTTTTAAACGGGATCATCGGAAAATTAAGGAAAATCCAGGGCGTTTACGAGATAGAAAGGGGGAAGGGATAATGCTGCAGGTAAAAAGCATAGTGGTAGGCATTGTCGGAACCAATTGCTATATCGTCTATGATAAGAAGAGCAGGGATGCGGTCATAATTGATCCCGGAGCGGAAGCGGAACGGATTCTCTCCTTCCTGGAAGAAGAGGAACTGCATCCGCAGGCTATCCTTCTTACCCATGGGCATTTTGATCATATTCTTGCCGTTCCCGCTCTAAGAGAAAAATATAAGATTCCGCTTTATGCGGCGGAAGAAGAAAGAAAGATGCTTGGAAACGGGCAGCTCAATATGTCCGGAAGGGACCCGGAGGACAACGTGGAGATTCAAGACTTTACCGCGCTTCGGGACGGAGAGGAACTGGAGTTTTTAGGGAAAAAATGGAAGGTTCTGTCCACTCCGGGACACACCCGGGGGTCTATCTGCTTTTTTGTGGAGGGTGAAGTTCCCTATCTGTTCAGCGGAGACACGCTTTTTTGCGAATCCTATGGCAGGACCGATCTGTACAGCGGAAGCGAGAAAGAAATTATACGAAGTATCCGGGAAAAGCTTTTTACACTGCCGGAAGAGACGCTGGTTTTTCCGGGACATGAGGAAAGCACGACGATTCGGAATGAGAAGAGCTATAATCCGGTGAATTTTTTCAGAGAATAAAAGCCCGGAGCTTTTCAAGGAAAGAAGCTTCATTATGGAAAAAGGAAAAATGTCTAAATTTTTCCTTTTTTTTGTACTTAATTTTCTATTTTTCCCCCTTTTAAAAAGCTTATCTTTGTCGTATGATAGGGAGCGTCACACAATATATAGTGCTTGAATAGAAGAATTAAACAATATCATGTTTTGTTCGGGATTTAAGACTTGACAGGATTGGTATAAAAAAGAGAAAGCGGAAAGTGCATAGAGCCGGTCTTTTCCGGCTTTTTTCACGGCTAGGGGGAAGTATGGAAACAGAAGTTTTACTCATGAAGAATGTCATTAAGCGAAACGGGAAAGAGGTGAAGTTCGACCTTTCCAAGATTGTCCATGCCATTGAGAAGGCCAACAAGGAGGTTGATCCGATCTACCAGTTGAATGCTTATCAGATTCAGGCAGCTGCGGACAGCGTGGTAAAGAAGATTCAAACAAAAAGCTATGCCGTGAACGTAGAAGAAATCCAGGATATGGTAGAGACTGCCATTATGGAGATGCGCGGTTATGAGGTAGCACAGAAGTATGTCCGTTATCGCTATAAGAGAGAAATGGCAAGAAAGGCAAACTCTACGGATGAAGATATTTTGGCGCTTATCGATCAGGCAAACGAAGAACTGAAGCAGGAGAATTCCAATAAAAATCCGGTCATTAATTCTACCCAGAGAGATTATATGGCAGGAGAGGTTTCCAAGGACTTAACGAGGAGACTTCTGCTCCCTGAAGATATTGTGCATGCCCATGAGGACGGCATTATTCATTTCCATGATTCCGATTACTATGCACAGAAGGAGCATAACTGTGACCTCATTAACTTGGAGGATATGCTCCAGAACGGAACCGTGATTTCCGAAACCATGATTGAGAAGCCGCACAGCTTCTTTACCGCCTGCAATGTTACTACGCAGATTGTGGCACAGGTGGCCTCCAACCAGTACGGCGGGCAGTCCTTTACCCTTTCGCACCTGGCGCCCTTCGTGGACATTTCCAGACAGAAGATTAGAGAAGCGGTTATCGAGGAAAGAAAAGAGACCGGCGAAAACATGGACGAGGAAATTATCGCAAAAATTGTGAATCGTCGTCTGAAAGAAGAAATCAAGAGCGGAATCCAGACAATCCAGTATCAGCTGATTACTCTTATGACCTGTAACGGACAGGCTCCCTTTGTGACCATGTTTATGTACTTAGATGAGGTGGAGAAGGGCCCGGTACGGGATGACCTTGCCATGATTATCGAAGAGGTGCTTCGTCAGAGGATGCAGGGTGTAAAGAACGAGAAGGGCGTTTGGATTACGCCGGCCTTCCCGAAACTGATTTATGTGCTGGATGATGACAACATCCACGAGAATTCCCCCTATTACTATCTTACGGAGCTTTCCGCAAAGTGTACGGCAAAGCGAATGGTCCCCGACTATATTTCCGCAAAGAAGATGAAGGAGTATAAAGGCGGCGATGTTTATCCCTGTATGGGCTGCCGTTCCTTCCTTACGGAGGATAAAGAAGGACTCGGAGAAAACGGAAAGCACAAGTACTACGGTCGTTTTAATCAGGGTGTGGTAACGATCAATTTAGTGGATGTGGCTTGTTCTTCCGACGGAGATATGGAGAAGTTCTGGGAGATTTTAGACGAGCGCCTGGAACTTTGTCATAGAGCTCTTCGTCTTCGCCATGAAAGATTGCTCGGTACGGTATCCGATGTAGCGCCGATTCTTTGGCAATACGGCGCACTTGCAAGACTGAAGAAGGGGGAGACCATCGATAAGCTTCTCTTCAATAACTACAGCACGATTTCTCTCGGCTATGCGGGTCTGTACGAAATGTGTGTTCGGATGCTCGGTGTTTCCCATACGACAGAGCAGGGAAGAGAATTTTCCCTGAAGGTTATGGAGAAGCTGAATGATTCCTGCAAGAAGTGGAGAGAGGCGGAAAATATCAGCTACTCCGTTTACGGAACTCCAATGGAATCCACCACCTATAAGTTTGCAAAGGCTTTAAAGAAGCGTTTCGGGGAGATTCCCGGTGTAACGGACAAGAACTACATCACGAACTCCTACCATGTGCATGTTTCGGAGAAAATTGACGCGTTCTCAAAGCTTTCCTTTGAGGCGGACTTCCAGAAGCTCTCTCCGGGCGGAGCCATCAGTTATGTAGAGGTTCCGAATCTTCAGAACAATATTCCGGCGGTACTCAGCCTTATGAAGTTTATCTACGAGAACATCATGTATGCGGAGCTGAATACCAAGTCAGACTATTGTTGCGCCTGCGGTTACGACGGAGAGATTCAGATTATCGAAGACAGCTACGGAAAGCTCCAGTGGCGTTGCCCGAACTGTGGAAATACAAACCAGGACCTACTGTCCGTGGCAAGAAGAACCTGCGGCTACATCGGGACCCAGTTCTGGAATCAGGGGAGAACACAGGAGATTAAGGATAGGGTACTTCACCTGTAGACTTTATATAAAGACAGTGTGTGGACAATTTTGCGTATATGGAAATAAGGGGTAATCTGAGCCCGTGGGTACTTGCGAAAAACAAATAAAATGCAGTTTTTCGCTTAGTATCCCCTACGAGGCGAGGTTAGCGAGAGCGTGCCCCTATTTCCATATACACAAAATGAAGAACTTCTTTAGAGAAAGGGTACTATGTACTTTGCGGAAATCAAAAATTTCGATGTGGCAAACGGGCCGGGGATAAGAGTCAGTCTCTTTGTCTCCGGCTGTCCTCATGCCTGTCCGGGCTGTTTCAATGAGATTGCCTGGAATTATGAATACGGAGAAAAATATACGGAGGTAGTGGAGGAGAAGGTTTTGACAGCCCTTTCCAAGCCGGAGATTCAGGGCTTAAGTCTTCTTGGCGGAGAACCCCTTTTTCCGGCAAATCTTCATGCACTTCTGCCGCTTCTAAGGAAAGTGAAAGAACGACTTCCCAAGAAGGATATCTGGTGCTACTCCGGCTACACCTATGAAGAACTTCTTTCTCGAGAAGGGGAAGAAAAAAAAGAGCTCGACGAGCTCTTTTCTTACCTTACCGTCCTTGTAGACGGACGCTTTATAGAAGCGGAAAAAGACATCACCCTTCTCTTTCGAGGCTCAAAGAACCAAAGACTCATCCTTGTTGAGGAGACAAGGAGGAGAGGGGAAGTCGTTTTGTATGAACAATAATCGCCTACTCCATTATCCGTCTAAAGACGCTCGCGCTCGGTTCCGACGTAGCGGCACTAAGCATTGAGCTTCGCATAGCTTGCTCTCTGCAAGTGCCGACGTCTCCAAACGCTTTATCCTGATAATGGAGTAGGCGTTATATTTTGCAAAAAACAACTTCTCCTCTCCGCCTATTTCCCCGGATCTACCATGGAGATGATGTTCATATCTTTATCGAAGGTAACTTCTACTTTGGTGCCGATTTCGATTCCTTGGGAGAGTCCGGAAATATCGGTCTTTTCGGTTTTGTTCAGTGCATAATCTTTTCCGTCATTGCCCTGCACATTTACGCTGTACATTGCGGCATCGGTGATAGTGCCGCTGATTACGGTAAGATCCTTCTTTTCTTTTCCGCCGCCTTCCTTTCCCTTGGCTTCACTCTCCGCTTCAGTAGCCTTCTCACTGCTGTTTTTGGCTTCGTTTTCCTGCTTTTCGCCGTCTTCGCCAACCTTGATTTCCGTAGAGGCTTCGGTCATCTTTTCGGTTTCCGTAGCCGTTTTCTTCGCACAGGCCATCATGCCGAGCATTCCCATGATTCCTACAAGTAATACAATTTTCTTCATTTCAAAACTCCTTTCATCCTGCCGATTTTTGCCACCCGTTGAAAGAAAAAATTTAACGCTTGCCTGCAGCCTGTCGGCTTCTTTCTTCCGCCTCGTTTAAATTTTTGGAAACAGTCATCTCCTGATTATCGATATGTTCCTTCATCAGCGCCTTGGCACGAATGATATCACGGATACGGATAGCCTCCAGAATCTTTTCGTGCTCACTGATCAGAGTTCCTCTCTGTGCCTCATCTTTAATGTATTCCAAGCGATAACGATACATTTGTTCCCGGAGATTGTTAATCATCTGAATCAGGCGTTGATTTCCCGTGGCGTGATATATGATGTCATGGTAAGCCTCATCGGCCTCGGCGATTTCCATCTCCGTGCCTCTTTCCACTACAGCTTTGAAATGATTTTCCGCATCACGGAGGGCTGTAAGCTGTTCATCGGTAATGCGCTGACAGGCCAGATCCGTCGCAAGCTCTTCCAACGCACCGCGCACTTCCAAAACATCCTGGAGAGACTTATGGGATATCTTAGCGACTTCCGCACCGCGTCTCGGAATCATCAGAACCAGACCCTCGAGCTCCAGCTTTCGAATGGCTTCTCGGATAGGTGTCCTGGATACTCCCAGTTTTTCTGCCAGCTGAATCTCCATGAGCCTCTCGCCCGGCTTCAATTCGCCCTTTAAGATGGCCTGCCGCAGTGTATTGAAAACCAAATCCCGAAGGGGGAGATATTCGTTCATATTGATTGTGAAATCGCTACCCATGCTATCCTCCTTATTCTCTCTTTCAGTAAAAAATGTTTCGTATTGGAAATGCTGCCTAACATGGTGCGGTAATGCAGCTTAATTCCAGAAGATTGTTCAGTGCCGTGTTTTTCAGATCCTCTAAAATTGCATGGCATTTTGCCTCCTCCTCTTTCGGAAAGATGGCAAAGACGGTCGGACCGGAGCCGCTCATAAGGGACAGAAGAGCGCCTTTTTCCGTAAAATAGTTCTTTAACTCGCGGATTTCCGGTCTGAGCTTAAGGCTCACCCTTTCCAGAATATTTCCGCCTAAATGGCAGATTCCTTCCAAATTGTTTTTTTTCAATTCTTGTATCATCCGATCCACATCGGGGTGCTCCGCTTTATGAATGCCGTCTACGTGGAGATTCTCATAAATCAGTTTCGTAGACAGGGAAAATGCGGGCTTGGCCAGAATGATGTGACAGGGGGGGAGAGGAGGGAGTTCTTGCAACTTTTCTCCAATCCCTTCAGAAAGAAAGCAGCCTCTATGTAAACAGAAGGGAATATCGGCTCCGAGTTTTACGGCTCGCTTTTCCAGTTCCGAAACAGAAAGTCCCAGATGGAAGAGCTGATTCAGCCCTAAGAATACGGCAGCAGCATCACTTGATCCTCCTGCCATTCCGGCGGCTACGGGAAGACGCTTATGAAGACGCATGCCGATTCCGTCCGGTATGGAAAATTCTTCCTGCATCAGCTTTGCTGCTCTAACCATCAGATTGCCCTCGTCTGTAGGAAGGGAAGCAAGGTTACAGGATAAGCGAATGCCTCTTTCTTCTTCCTTTTTCAGGAAAACCGTATCATGTAAAGCGACACTTTGCATAATCATTTTTACATTGTGATAGCCGTCTTCTCTTCGGCTTAAGACATCCAGGGACAGATTAATTTTCCCGTGCGCCTTGAGCTCTATTTCATCCATTGTTTTATCCCCTTGACTACTTTTTCTTGTATACAAAGTCCCTTAGATTTTACTGAAAAAATTGCATTTTTGCAAGTACATCGATGTCTTCCGGATTACATTGATGTCTTCCGGATTGCAATCGATGCCTTCCGGCTTAGAATCGATGCTTTCCGGCTTAGAATCGGGCAAAGATATAGAGAAATCCGGAGCCGAACATATCAGCCATGGAGTGGACCAAAACAAGGGGAAGGAGATTTTTGCTTCTTCGATGATAAAAGTAGTAGTAAATCAGACCGAAAACAATGCCTATTATCAGTGCGGAAGGAAGTCCCTGGTAGGTGTGGAAGGAAATACGGATCAGTGTGGAATAAAGAAGAGTCTGCCACTTGTATTTTTGGTCTACCGTACCCAAAAGACCGAGGAAAAAGTATTCTTCATAAAAGGCATTCAACAGTGCATAGAGGATGGCGATAGGGCTTAATACCGCTATTTTTCGGAATAACTCAAAAAAATCCAGAGACATCAGAATTTCTTTGGTGAAATAGTTATAGCCGTTATCAAAGAGCAGATAGAGAAAATCCGCACTGAGTCCCATAACCGCGAGGATGATGAAAAACCAGGGGATAACGGAGAGACGGAAACGAAAAGGAATTTGTTTAAAATCAAAGTTTCGAATCCATAGATAGAGAAAAGCCAAGATAAGCATCATGGATTGAAATTGCAAATTGCCGGAATAGGCAACGCCTTCCGTTGTACTATCAACCGCTTCGGCAACCGTTTCCAAGATTCCGCTGCCATTTTCACTGAGGAGAACCGGAGAGAGGGAAAAAGCCGGAAGAATGGCGGAAACCCCTGCTTTGAAACTCTCCAGAAACAATTCCGTGGAGAGAATGATAAAATGCCCGAATAAAATGGCGGTGATAATCAGGACATCGAAGAATCGTAAATGCTCGGTTTTTTCTTTCGGAAAAATAAATTGACGAATGAACAACATACTACTCCTTTCTGTTTTCACCATGAAATAGGGGAAGGCCCATCCACTGAAGTCGGAGTTCCGGCAGATGAAAAATTATGGGCATTGTACAGGAAATCGGCAAGTTTGTAAATGAGGAAGAAAAAGGATTCATCCGCACAAAAAAGGAAGAGACAATCTGCCTCTTCCTTTTCCCTCTTAACGAATATCCTGCCCGGAGCAGGCGATATTTCGTCTTAGTTCTTTTTTTCCTTCCTGTAGTTGTTCAGTACAACGATACAGAAGCCTAAGCCTGTTAAGGCAAAGAGTGCAAAGTAGACGGGCATATTTGCGGAATCACCGGTCTTGGTCTGTCCGCGTCCGGATCCTAAAACCGTTCCCTTTGCTTCAGGAGCATTGTTTCTGCCTGCACCGAGCACGGAACCCTCCGGATTACTTTCCGGGGAACTGATAGACGGTCTGTTTGCATTTAAGACTTCTCCGGGTCTTTCTCCATTTCCGGACGGGTCACCCGGCTCATTTGGAGTAGAGGGGTTGGGACTCGGCTTGGGAGGATTTCCGCCGCCATTTCCGCCGCCGTTACCGGGCTTTACAGGAGGAACATCATTCTTTTTGTTTATAAAAACATTGACATAGCCGGTAGCCGGATTGCTTTGGGTTGTTGCTGTATAGCCGGCAACGCTATCCTCAGTAACGGTATAACGGATTTCTTTACCGTTTGCATCAAGCTTTGGCATATCAAAGCTATGCTGCCAAGCGTTAGCCTTGTTTAAGGTATAAGTCGCTACCTTCTCTTCATTAGCAAACAGCTGTACATTCAAATGGTCGGGGTGAGGTCCCTTACCCTGCCAAATCTTGGTTACCGGAATTACCACTCTGGAACCGTTATAGTTGCTGATGGTGAATCCTGTCTTTTCCGATCCGGAAATAGCCGCCTTAAAGCCTGCTACTTCCTCTTCGGAAACGGTATAAACAATTTCCTTTCCGTTGGCATCCTGCTTGGGAAGATTGGAGAAGCTTGCCTTCCAGTCGTTGGCTGCGGATAGCTCTACCGTAAGGTTTTCATCCTTAACTCCGTTCTTTAAAACGGAAACCTTAACCTTCTCGGGCTTGTTTGTTGCAAGCGCGGGATCCAAAACCCATTCCTTTTTCACGGAAAGATTCCGGAATTTCGGCTGCTCTTCCTCTTTCTTATTGACAGCTTCCACTTCCACAGTGGACCCGTTTGCGACGGAATTCTCAAAATCCGTCTTGCTGATGGTGCGGGGAGTGGAATCCAGCTCGTAGCCTTCCGGTGCTTCCACCTCGGTCAAGACATAGTCGGCTTTCAAAACATTTTCGAGCTTTGCGATACCGTTCTCATCAGTCACAATCGTCTTTGTATATTTAGTCTTAGGATTCACTAAAGTAAACTTTGCTCCCTGCAGAGCTTCGCCGCCATCTCCAACTTTCTTAATCTGAATATTGAAATTTTGTCCGTTTAAGAAACCGCCGGCATCACTGACTACAAAATCTCTAAGCTTTTCTGCGGGAACAATTCCCTCACCGGTAAGCGTTGCTAAATTTTTGAATTTATCGCCATTTTTAAAAGCTTCGTTAATCTCTACATAATAGCTAAGTTCATAGCCGTCATCAGGAGCAAGGGTTCCCAAAGAATAGGTAAAACTTCTTCCGTCTGCAGAATAGTTTGGGCTATCCGCTACTGCCGGAGCAAAATCTTCAAGGTTCTGTCTATTGCGAAGACTCCAACCATTCCCTCGATTGGCATCGGAATCATCAGGGGCATTTTTCCATATTTTACTCGTTTTCCCGGGAACTTTAACCCAATCTCCGGAACGCCAGATTCCTTTTCTAAGAACAGGAGCATAGGTATCAATATCAGCCTGATTCAAGTTCAGATCCGTAAAATGATTTTTTACATCAAAGTAACTCAGCGCATCACTCTGCAGAGTGTCGGTAAAAACAATATTTTCATAGCTTGTAGCACCGGGGACCTTTTCGATATTTCTCATATCCAGGGTCATGGTGTAATGGATTAAGTAATGGGTATTCCCGTCCTTGTCTACAACTTTATAAAGAGGGAAGTCACGGTCTTTATAAAAACTTTTCGGATTTTCTTTTGTTACAATCTGATAATTTATATTGTAGTTGATGACCGTTTGTCCATTAATTTCCAGTTTAAGCGGAGCACTTGTCGTGGACGCTACCATTTTTTGGTCAATTTTCGTCCTAAAAGACACCCCTCCGTCCGTACCGCTGTAGTTTTCGGCATCCTTAGTGAAGGTGATGCGAATTTCCTTGGTCGTCTCATTGTATGTTCCTTTAGCCAGAATTTTCCCGCCTGTTCCCGAAATATCAAAGCTTGTGTCTGTGGACTTTAATTGCTTGGGAAGTTGGATGGAGATATAGTCTCCCTCTTCAATTTTTAAGCCCTGCACCTTAATTTTCGCTTTAAATTGCAGAAACTGATAGCTGCCAAGACCTCCGCCATCCTTTAAGGGATTATCCTTATCATTGCCTATCAAGAACTCCGGGTCGTATATAGCATTTTCAATTGCTTTTCCTGTTTTGCTTGCGCTGCTTGCTCCGGAAATCGTACTGCTGCTTGCAGTGCCTGTTCCGGAAATTGTACTGCTACTTGCGGCAGAGGCTTCCGTGCCTGTTCCGCTTCCCACTATCCCTTGTGTGCTTCCTGTTTCGGCGTTGGCAAAAGAAAATCCCTGCCATACCAAAAGTAACACCAATAAAAGGGACAAAATTTGTCTCTTAGCTCTCATAGTTCTCCTTCTCCAAATTGGATCAAACCATTCTTGTCACTCGTCACTTTATCATATCGACTATAGATTTCAAGAGATAAAAATAAAAAAATAGAAGTATCACAAAATGATTTATTAAGGAAATATAAATTATTAGCTCTATTTTTTCTTAATTGCCGTGTTTATATCCATAAATAAAAATTAAAATTTAATATTTATGTTTATTTTGTCCAAAATTATCAAGATTTGACGTAAGGATTTCTTAAAATATAAAATTTTTTTGTTTTCATCCTATAGAATAAAAATATTGTCGGAAAATTTTTTATTCATAAATCGGAGTAGCCGTAAGCTGTGCAGGTGCTTTCTTAAAAAATAAAAAAACAGCGGAAAATAGAGACAAAAACTATCCTATCTTTATGGATAGTCGTTTTAAATTGTGCTACCATCTGTACAGACCTTTATATAGGTAGAGATAAGGGAGGAAAACCATGCAAAAAGGGCTAAAAGCAATCGCTATTCTGATAGTTTTATTGGTGCTGTCTTTTTTCATTGTTCGTCGAATCATGAAGCCGAAGGAAGAAGTGGAGGGGAAGGCTCTTCCGACAGTTACCTGCATTTCCATGGAGAAGGGAGACATAGCGGTAAAGGAGGAGCTCCTCGGAGAGATTTCCGCGAAAGAGCAGTTCCGTTTACTCAGTAAAATATCCGGAGAGGTTCTGGAAATTGACAAGGAAAACGGAAGCGAAGTGAAAAAAGGGGAAAGGATTGCCCTTTTGGATAATCAGAAACAGATTGATGCCGCAAAGTACAGTTTAGAGCAGGCAAAGGCACAGGCACAGGTCACACGTGACAGTCGGGACAGACTGGCAACACTTAAGGAATCGGGAGATATTTCCGTCCAGGATTTTGAAGCGGCGGATGCGCAGGCAAAGGCTGCGGAAGCACAAGTTAAGGAGGCAAAGCTGAATTACGATACTCAAGTGGAGTTTTCCGAAATTACTGCTCCGTCGGACGGTATTTTACAAAACAGTATTCTCGTTAAAGGGGCTTTTATTCCCCAGGGGACACAGCTTGCCACTTTGATGGGGGCCGGGACACAGCAAGTTCTCTTTTCCGCGACGGAAGAGCTTGTGAAAAATCTCTCCGTCGGACAGAGCATTATGCTCGAAAAAGGAAAGGAAAGCTATCCCGGAACCATCACGGAGATTTCTTCGGTACTGCTTCCGGAGACCGGCCTCTTTCCGGTGAAAGCGGAGGTGGAAAATACTGATTTTCCGGAGGGCTCAAAAGCGAAGATTAGTCTTACGAAGGACAGGAGAAGTAGCGTGAATATTTTGCCGCTGAATGTGCTTTACTATGAAAACGGTGAAGCCTATGTTTATGTTTTTGAAGGGACAGACGGAAACGAAGGCTTGCTCCGAAAAAAGAAGGTGGAACTTGGCCTGAGCGGTGAGGAGAGCGCAGAGATTCTTTCCGGACTAAGCGAAGAGGACAAGGTGGTTTCTTCCTGGAACAACGAGATGTTTGACGGGGCCAAGGTCAGACTGCAGGATAAAAAGGATGAGTCTGTAAAGGATTCTGCAAAAGAAAAGTCCGCTCCGGAGGAATCCCCGGAAGAGAATTCTGTAAAAGAAGAGTCTGCTCCGGAGGAATCCGCAAAAGAAGAAAAGGGGTAGAAGCAGATGATTGCTATCACAAAATTGATTTTGCGCCGCCCGGTATCCACTTTTTTGGCGGTGCTGTCCCTCTTGTTTTTCGGCTTTATCGCCTTTACGACCATGAAAATGGAACTGCTCCCCGACATGAACTTTCCTTATATGATTGTGTCAACCGTTTATCCCGGGGCCTCCCCCGAGGACATTGATGAACTGGTTTCGAAGCCTATAGAGGAAGAGGTTTCCCTCCTGTCCGATGTGGAGGAGGTGCAGTCCCGTTCTCTGGAAAATGTTTCCATGGTCATTGTTCGTTATCGTTACGGCACCAATATGGACCGTGCCTATGACAAGCTGAAGAAGAAGCTGGACGTCTTGAAGGCGGATCTCCCGAGTGACGCGGAGGCGCCGAGCTACACCGAATTTGATATTAATGCGCAGGCGGGGATGGTTCTTGCCGTTTCGGATAAAACCAAGGGGAATCTTTATAACTATGTAAAAAACAATATTGAGCCGGAGATGGAGAAGCTGTCTTCGGTCGCTTCGGTTTCTCTTTCCGGAGGACAGGCGGAGTATGTCCGTGTGGAACTTTCCGAGGAAAAACTTGCCCAGTATCATTTGACGATGGAAAATATTATCCAAATGATTAAGGCTTCCGATTTTACTTATCCTGCCGGGAGTACTTATTATGGAAAGCAAAAGCTCAGTCTCAGCGTTTCGGAGGACTATTCCACGATAGAAAAGCTGAAAAATTTACCGCTTCTCACCGGAACGGGAAATACCCTGTATTTACGGGACCTTGCAACAGTATCGGAAAGCTTGGAAGAGAAGAGCAGCATCGGAAGATATAACGGAGAAGATACAATCGGTCTCAGCCTGAGTAAGACCCAGACAGAGTCCGATATTGGCATGAGCAGGGACGTTAAGGAGACAATCAAGGATTTGGAGGCGCAAAACCCGAATTTATCCGTTCATATTATCCAGGACAATGCGGACAGTATCAAATCTTCTCTTTCCAGCGTCTTCCAGACGATGATTATGGCGGTGGTGATTTCCATGGCTATCATTTTCTTCTTCTTCGGAGATGTAAAGGCTTCTCTCATCGTAGGCTCTTCCATTCCGATAGCCATACTTGGGGCGATTGTTTTCATGTATGCCATGGGGTACAGCATGAATATGCTTACCCTTTCCGCTCTGGTGCTTGGCGTTGGCATGATGGTGGATAATTCCATTGTAGTACTGGAAGCTTCTTTCCGCGCAATGGACGAGGCTCAGGACGAAAGACGGTCGAGGAGAGACGCGGCAATCGATGCAGTACGGGTAGTGGGCGCCTCGGTCTTCGGCTCCACCCTCACCACCTGTGTGGTTTTTCTCCCGCTGGGCTTCTTAAAAGGCATTGCGGGTCAATATTTTAAACCGCTCGGCTTTACCATCGTTTTCTGTATGCTCGCCTCTCTCCTTTCCGCAATCACTATTGTCCCGCTCTGTTTCACGCTGTATAAGCCGAAGGAGAATGAGAAGGCTCCGGCATACAAGGCGGTGCGAAGCCTGCAGAATAGCTACCGGACACTTATCGGACGCTTCTTAAGGCACAAGAAAGCGGTGGTACTTGGGACTTTTCTGATTCTTCTTTTCTCTCTGTTTTTGGCAACGAAGATTCGTTCGGAGCTGATGCCGGATATAGACAGTGCCACCGTGCAGATTTCCGTTCTGCAAAAGCCGGGACTGGATTTGGAAGAAAGAGACAAGGCCATGCGGGAGATTGAAGCCATGGTGGCGAAGGATCCCGATGTGGACCGCTATACGACTCTGTCCGGCGGAGGAACCGGCTTTCAGGCTCTTTACGGGGGAGACAGCAGCAGTACGGTCACTGCTTATTTAAAGAAGAAGCGGTCCGTGTCCACAAAGGAAAAGGCGAAGGCCTGGCAAAAGCTCCTGGAAAAAAGACCCGATGAAGTGATTACGGTGAAATCCGTGAGCGATGCGAATTTTGGGGCCAGTGATGAAGATGTGAAGATGAGCGAAGGCTATGAAGTCATCCTGAAGGGAGCGGATTTACAGAGCCTGAAAGAAAAAAGCGATGCTCTTGTTTCGGAGATGCAGAAGATGGAGAGCCTTACCGGTATTCATTCCAGTCTGGAAAATGCCGCACCGCGTCTTCTTGTAAAGGTGGACCCGATTAAGGCGGCAGCCGAGGGACTGAGTCCGATTGCCTTCGGACAAAGCTTGAACTCGATTTTGGGTGGAAAGACGGTGATGAAGATCGACCTGGACGGAGAAAAGGCGGATGTTCGGGTGGAGTACCCGAAGGATCGTTTCGATACTCTGGAGAAAATAAAAAATATTCGTTTTTCCACGCCCCGCGGAGCTGCGGTAGCCTTAGACAGCGTGGCGACGGTGGACTTTAGCGATTCTCCGGCAACGATAATACGAGAAGACAAGAAGTACGTGGTGACGATTCGGGCAAACTATACAGAAAAAGCGAACAAGGAAACGAAAGAAGAAGTGGACCGGCTTGTGGAATCGCATCTGGGAAGGGATATTGCACTTTCGGAAAGCTTGAGAACAAAAAATATGCGGGAAGAGTTCACGGACCTCTTCCGCGCGATTGCCATTGCCGTGTTCCTCGTCTTTGTTGTGATGGCAGGACAATTTGAATCCCTGCGTTTCAGTTTCATGGTCATGACTACGGTGCCCTTTGCCATGATTGGTTCTTTCGGATTACTCTGGCTTTTCGATGCGACCATTTCCATGACCTCCCTCCTCGGCTTTCTCATGCTGGTGGGAACGGTGGTAAATAACGGGATTCTCTATGTGGACACGGTGAACCAGTACAGGGAAGACATGCCTTTGGACAGGGCGATTATCGAGTCTGGAGCAACCAGACTCCGTCCAATCCTCATGACAACACTTACGACAGTCCTTTCCATGGTGCCGATGGCTATGGCAATAGGAGAAAACGGAAAGCTCATGCAGGGGCTCGCGCTCGTGGATGTAGGGGGACTTACCGCGTCCACTCTGCTTGCGCTCCTCCTGCTTCCAGTGTATTACCGCATTATGTACGGGAAAAAGAATTCTATCGCATAGTCTATAGAATTTTCACGTCGTGTTTTTCTTAAACAGCAAATATTCATAGTATTGCTAGAGAATTGTAAAGAACTTCCCGGGTAGCTGTGCTATATTTGGAAAGCGAAAGAAAGTTCATTATGAGGCGTCTTTAATGGCATGCCGATAAGATAGATTTATTGGAGGAGAAGATGAAGAAAAAGGCTTTGGTTTTACCGATTTCCTGCATGATTGCAAGTTTGGCATTTACGCCGACTTTTGCTGCCGGGCGATACGGTTTTTCGGAGAATGTGGATACGGCACCGATGCAGACTTCCTATGAGAGGGAGAGAAGTCCGGAGGAATGGGCGAGTCTTCGGGACAATACGATTTCCTGGGAGGAAATAGCGGATTTAGTGCATGAGTATAATCCGACCGTTTCTTCTCTCTGGATTAACTTCCGGGACAGTGAAAGAAGGGGCAGCTACAATGTGGATGTGGAAGCGGCTCGGGCTCAAGTGGAAGATGCTTATGAGAAGGCTATGGCGGCAGCAAATGGAAATGCAGTGGCGGAAGCTCTTGCAGAGATGCAGTATCAGAGTAACAGCAGTAACTTTTCTGCGGATTCCGTAGCACAAAACAGTGATCGGGAGCTGGCGAAGCTTTCCATCGAGCAGACGGAAAAGAATACTGTGGAAACGGTGAAGAAGTCCTTTATCAGTCGGGAAAATACGATTTTACAAAAAGAGATTGATGCAGTGAATCTCGAAGACAGAAAAAGCGAAAAAGAAACGGCGGAGCGGAAGAAGGCAATCGGGCAGGCCACGGAGATAGACGTTCTTACGGCGAAGACCGCAGCAGATCAGGCAGAGCTTCAGCTTGCGAGCGATGACGGAAGTATCAAGAAGACTTCCGAGCTTTTGCAAGTCAGTCTCGGTTGGAAAGCCGATGCCAATCCTGTTTTTCCAAGTATTCCGGAGACGACGAGGGAAAGTGTTGAACAGATTTCCCTTTCCGAGGACACAAAGAAGGCTCTGGACAATAACTTGAGTCTGCAGATCAGTACAAGAAAGTTGAATCTCTCCGAGGGAGAAGCGAATCGCGAGAGTCTGTCCCGAACGATCGAGAATCAAAAAGAAAAGATTCAGTCGGATCTGCTTTCCCGCTATCAAAGCTTAAAAGAAGCTCTGGATGCACAGTCGCAGGCCATATTACAGGAAGAAAACGCGAAGAAGGCCTATGAGAAGGCGGAGCGCGGACTGAAACTCGGGTCCGCAAGCGTTAAGGCAAGAAATAAGGCGAAGAATGCCTATACCATAGCAAGCCTTGAGAAGAGGCAGGCGGATTTAAAGCTTACGGAAGAATATCTGGACTATCAGGCAGGCGTAAACGGTCTTTGCACGGCGGACTAGCGCTTTGGCAAGAGGAGAAAAAGGCAGTTTGTACAAGCTAAGGCTTGCTTTGCAGACTGGGAATTGCCTTATGGTATGTGGAACACAAAAAAAGGCATTGCCTATGGAATGTGGAACACAAAAAAAGGAATTGCCTTATGGTATGTGGAACACAAAAAAGGCATTGCCTATGGTAGTGAATTATACAAAGTGGGAGAGAAAATTGTTGTATAGAATTAATGGGAACAGGGATTCGAAATATGGCGAGAAGGAAGGAAGTAGGAAGAGAAAGGCTGCGGCTCTTTTTTGTGCAGTCCTGTTCTGCCTTTCCGCCTTTCCTTCTTTAGCGGAAAATACGAATGCAGGCGCGACAAGTGCGGAAACTGCGAATGCAGGCACGACAAGTGCGGAAAATGCGAATGCAGGTACGACAAGTGCGGAAACTACGAATGCAAGTGCGACAAATTCAGCAGGAAGCAATCCGACTTGGGATTTGGAGGATAACCGCATTTCTTTTTATGAAGTGCCCGAGCTTGTTGAGCACTACAGCAGTATAGCGGAGATGGAAAAGGATATCCTTTCGGAGAGCACCAAGGGAATTCATGGAGTAAAGGATGCGGTGAAGGAGCAGAGGGAAGACATTCTGGATGCTCTTTCGGAAAATATTAATGCCTTGAAGGATGAGCGAGACAACACGGAAGATAAGACGGTAAAAGAAGCGCTTACGAAAGAAATCAGCAAGTTGGAAAAGGTAAAGAACAGTAAGAGGATTCTTCCGGGGCTGGACAGCAGCTTGGTAGAAGCAAATGCGGCACTTACGGAGCTTTCTAAGACGGATAAAGAGATGACGAAGGCGGAAAAGAAGGCCGAAAAAGCCGTTCGGTCTCAGTTTATAACCGGGAAAGCCGTTCTTTCGGATGCCATGCAAAACCTTCTCTTCAGTTATGCGCAGACGAAAAATACCGAAAACTTATTGGAAAAACGAGTAAGCCTTATGAATCGGAGCCTGGAAAAGGTGAAAAAGGAAATGAGCCTCGGAAAGGCTACGGCAAATGATGTGACGGCAGCAGAGCTTTCCTTAAAGAGCGCCGAGTCGGATTTAAAGAAGCTCAGGAACGGCTTAGATACGATGAAGAGAAATATCGGCTTAAGCCTTGGCTGGCACATGAATACCTATCAAAACATTACCATCGATCCCATTCCGGATTTTCCGAGAGATTTCTTAAACGGTCGAAATCAGGAAACGGACTATCAGGCGGTTCTGGTACGAAATGGCGAGTATGGGGAAATTCTTCGGGAAAAAGAGAAGAATATTACAGGCTGGACCGAGAAGAAGCAAAAGCAGGCGGAAAAAGCGGAGAGTATTCGGAGCAGCTTAAAAGCGCTATGGGAAAATATCGAGACAAAGTCTCTTTCCTTAAAGCAGGCGGAAAGCACTGCGACGCTTGCCAATTTAAAGAAGGAAAGAGCGCTCCGTATGCAGGAGAAGGGACTCATCGGAAGAGTGGATGCGGAAGGAATGGAGCTGGATGCCCTTTCCTCCGAGAACAGCTATGAAGAAGCTAGACTGGAATATAATCAGGCGGTTTTCCGTTACGAAGAAGCGGTAAATAAAGGGATTATCAGTTTGGACTAGTTTGCTTTTGGAATCGGACAAGGGAGAAATACTTTAACTAAAAAGAGATGTCGGTGCATTTCCGACATCTCTTTTCGACTGTCATACTTTAGTTGGTTCCGATAGACATGGTTTCCGGTAAGGTGGATCCGCCGTCGATGACAACCTGTGATCCGGTTAAGTAACTGGATTCATCGCTGCCTAAGAAAGCAAAGAGCTCACCAACCTCGGTCGGCTTTGCAAGACGCTTCATGGGAACGCCTACTGCAATGCTCTGGATTGCGGATTCGGGATCTTCCGGATTGGACTCGACTGCCATTTTCTCTACCATGGGGGTACGAGCATAACCGAGCTGTGAACAATTGACACGAATGTTGCGGTTTGCATATTCTACGGCAAGGCACTTCGTAAGACCGACTAAGGCGGCCTTTGTCATTGCATAAGCGGCTTCTCCTGCATCGGCTACGATGTCACCGGTAACGGAGGAGGCAATCACGATGCTTCCCTTTCCCTCTTTTAACATCTCCGGAATAACAGCCTGACAGGTATTCCATACACCCTTAATATTTACATCGATATGGAAGTCACGCATTTCGTCCGTAAACTCTTCAAAGGGAGCTAAACGGCAAACTCCGGCGTTGCAGCAGGCAACGTTAATCTCTCCGAAAGCTTCGATTCCTTTCTTTACGGCAGCAATCATTTCCTCTTTATGAGCAACATTGGCTACCACGGTAATAATCTCCGCATTGTACTCTTTTCTTAATCTCTCTGCGGTTTTCTCCACATTGGGATCCAAATCAACCATAATGAGTTTAGCACCGTAATTGGCATAAACGGTACTGATTCCCTCACCCAAACCAACCGCTGCACCGGTAATTAATGCGACTTTTCCTTCTAATTTCTTCATGATTCCCTCCATAATCCAATGCATGTTGTCAACAGAATACTTGAGTGGAACTACTTCTTATATTCTAGCACTATTGAGAAAAAATTCACAAAAAACAGCAAAGTAATGACTTAAAAATAGAAAACAGAATTTATCATAAAGATAAATTTGAGATATTGTTAAATTATTGACTATTTAAAGGACTGTAATACAATATTAGCGAGTGGAGCTATACAGAATTGTCGTTTTTTGATTCAGACGGAGAAGTTCTTCTTGCACGAGTTTATGCTTAACGAGTCAGAATATTCAGAGTATGAAGCGTTCCAAGCCTTGCAAGTAGAGATTCGTTCGTCTTAGAAAAGAGGGGCGGTATGTCAGAAGAAAAAAAAGATAGCGGCTTACAAAAAAGCTTACAACTGATTTTTGTCTACACTGTTGCGACCGGTTCCATTTTCACATGGGTAAGCTATTGGGATTCCGTATTTTTCGGCTATTGCGGATCGGGAACCTGGCTTGCTTTCGGTCTGATGACCTTGGCAATTTTACCGACAGCCTTGGTCTATTCGGAACTGGCACCTTTATTCCACACCTCCGGCGGTGAGTTGATTTACAACACTGTCGGAATGAATAAGCATGTCGGATTTTTTGCATCCTGGCTTATTATGGCGGCTTGGATTGCGGTTCCTCCGGCTGTGGTTATGGCGATAGCCACTTGGGTGAGTCGTACTTTCGGCCTTGTTTTGGGGTTTAATGCCATTATGCTGATTGGCGTTTGCATTTTGGTGCTGGTTTTCCTTTTATCCCTACAGGATGTGAATGTTTTGGTTAAGGCGCAGGCCTTATGCCTGTTTGTAAATATTGTTTCCACCTTAATTACCGGTATTTTGATTTTGTTCTCCGGACATTGGAGCTTTTCCAATATCACGGACGGTTTACTGAAAACGACCATCAGTCCGTCTCTCGGCATTCCGGGTTGGATTATCGGTATGGCACTTCTTATTACGCCTTATTTCGGTTTTGAGACCGTTCCGCAGATGGTGGAAGAGGGAGATTTCCCGATTAAGGATACAAAGAAGGCAATTTGCGGGTCGGTCATCACCTGCGGACTGATTTATGTTTTCTTCTACTTCTGTGTAGCGGGACTGGATTCCTTCCAAAACCTCACCGAAGGCACGGCGAAAGACGGTTTCCTGACCATTACCAATATGCAGAGAACACTCGGCTGGACGGTATGGCCCGTTCTTTACGGATTTTTCTCCGTATTTATGGGACTTGGTGCCTCTATTATGGGATTTTGGATGTCTACCGTCAGAATGCTTTATTCCATGTCGGAAAAGAATTTTCTTCCGGCAGCTTTCAAGAAGCTCAACAAACATAAGCAACCGATACTCCCGAATATTTTCTTGCTGGCAATCAGCCTGATTTTTATTTTGCTGATGAACGCGACAACCTTTATGAACGATTTCTTTAACTTGATGTCCTTCGGTTGTGCTTGTGCCTATGCACTCACGATGGTTTCGGCAGCCAGAATCAGACATAAATACCCGAGTTGGAAGAGTCCGAATGCCTTAAAGCATGGTAATTTCTTTACCTATCTTGCGATGATTATCATGCTCCTCATTGCCTTTTTCTGTACACTGGGACAGGGAATCGGATCTTGGATGTCCTTTGGTGTATATCTGGGAGTGGGAGTTCTCCTTTGGCTCTACATGGTACTGGTACGTTGGAAGAAGTCCAAGGTGGTTATAGAAACCCCTGACGGAGAGAAAAAATATTAAACGAGATACCGTATGCTTTGCGCACGATACTCATTGTGAACAAGATGTCTCAGGCCTCGCCTGCACTTGTTAAGAATCAAATCCCCCTGAACAGGCTTAAGAATTCTTAAGTTCCGCTCAGGGGGATTTTGTCTGTCGGGAGTATTGCAGAAAAAGAATGATTTAGAACTCCTCAGAAATCTTGTATAGTGCTTAAACGCTCATTTATTCCGCTATTTTCTTTGTTCTCATCATGCTAAACTGATCCATCGGGTAGTTTTTCAGGTTGTCGAGCACTTTTCTGGTATCGGCTTCTCCTAACAGGCTGTCTCTGGACTTTTTGATCTCATTTTCCGCCTTATGCTTGGAAGGACCGCCTACGCAGCCGCCTTCACAGGCCATGCCCTCGATAAAGTCTTCCGGGAGCTTTCCGATTTTCAGGAGGGTAAGCGCCGTGACGCATTCCTTTCCGCCCGAGCAGGCACGAAGCTTGATATCGGTGGTGTCTTCTCCCCGCTCCCGCATGCACTCCATAACGGCATTCGCAACGCCGCCGGAGCCGGCAAAGTTTTTACCCCAGAGCGAGGCCTCCTGGTAAGGCTGTACTTCCGGTTCCAGGCTGATATCCTTTGAACGAAGGAGGGAGGTAAATTCCCCGAAGGAGAGCACGTAATCCGCATTCCCTTCGATACCCATTTCCTGGGATTCGGATTTCTTGGCCATACAAGGACCGATGAAAACGGTAATGCAGCCCGGGTGAATGGCTTTTAAGTAACGGGAAACGGCTGCCATGGGAGAAAGCGTTTCCGACATATTTTCTTTGTATTGCTCCGGAAAGTGTTTTTGCAAAAGATGGATAAAGGCGGGACAGCAGGAAGTGGTCATTTTCTTCCCTTCTTTTCTTGCCTCGGACCATTCGAGCGCTTCGTAAGCGGCCGTCATATCCCCACCGAGTCCCACTTCTACCATGTCGTTAAAGCCCAGTTTTTTTAATGCCGTTCGAATGGCCGACATGGAAATATCCTTTCCGAACTGTCCCTCCGTTGCCGGGGCACACATGGCATAGACCTCTTTATCGGACTGAATGGCGGAAATGACATCGAGGACATTTGTTTTTGTGGAAATAGCGCCGAAGGGGCAGGAGTGCACACATTGCCCGCAACGGATGCAACGTTCATCATCGATGACGCAGAGTCCGTTTTCATTGTAGGTAATGGCATTTACCGGACAGGGTTTTTTACAGGGACGGGTCAGGTGTGCAATCGCACTATAGGGGCAGGCGGAAGCACACATTCCGCATTCCTTACACTTCATGGGATCGATGTGGGCCCGCTGGTCCGTCATGGTAATGGCTCCGAAATGGCAGCTGTTCTGACAAGCTTTTCCAAGACAAAGACGGCAGTTGTCCGTTACGGAATAGGAAGAGATGGGGCACTCTTCACAAGCGGGATCAATTACTTGAATGATGTTACTGCTCTTTCGGCAGGGATTGGCATCTTCGTTACAGGCAAGGCGTATTCTTCTGCGCAGAATTTCTCTCTCCTTATAGACACAGCAACGAAAGACGGCTTTGGGACCGGGGGAGAGTTCCCGAACCAAACGTTCCTTACTTTCTTCGTTTACATCATTTTTCCAGGCAAGCCTAGCAAGGCCTTCAATGACCCGGTGTTTTAAGGGAATTACTCCCTTATCATTGGTAATCATAGTTTTTCTCCTTATTAAACCAGACTCTTTTTTCGGGTTATTTCACGCTTTCATCCCCGATGCTCGGTGGTAGTATAGCATATTGGCGGAAAAGCAGTGTTCTTTTTCTTAAAATGCTTATTTTGAAGAAAACTTTGTCGAAATTATCCTTAGATAAGGTGTACTTGCGATTTGAGATAAATCGAATGCCGACAGATAAGCGGCATTTGTTTTGAATTAGGGAATGAGAGAGGGATGGCTTATGTCACTAATGGGAATGCTATTTGGATCTTCTGAAGAGGAAGAAATCAGGAATGAAGAAGGTGTGATTTTAAAGCCGATTCGCGTTTTAAATGCGAAGGGAGAGAAGATTGCCACGGTTACTGCCGAAGAAAGCCTGAGCATAGTGCAGGAAAAGGAACAGGGGCAAATTCGTCTGATTCAGCTCAATGAGCGACATGAGGAGATTAAAAGTCTGATGTCCTGTCCCTATGCCCAGAATGCGGATGCTCGAAAAGAGTTGACGGATATGATGGCTGAAGTGAAAAAGGATATCAGCAATGCCTATTTGGCCGGGAAAGAAAGCATTCGCATTCCGGAAAGCAAATATGAGCTTTTTGTCTATATGAGAAGACGTCCCACAGTGCCGATTGACGCCGATAAGCTCAGTAGAGAATTGGCTTCCGGAGAGGCACGGGAAAATGTATTGCAGTTCCGCTCCTATCTGGAAAAGAATCCGCGAGTCAATGTGTATGCCGCAGTGTATTCTCTTGCAACCGATACGGCCTATCGTATTTTAAAGCAGGAATACAGACAGTACGGCAATGTGCATTTTATTCTCTTGGAAAATCGTGACAAGAAGCGGATTACCTGGGATGATCCGCAGATACAGGAAAGCTTGAAGGATACGCCGAACGTTTGCTCTATCGGAATTGGCGTTCGAGAGGGGGAAAAACCGCGTTATGCGATTGAACTGCGCAATGAAGACGTATCTTCGGTGGTAAAGAAAGCGGCACTTCTTACGCACCATATTTTCAATATTCGTGAAGAAATGATTGATGCGCAGGCGGAAGGGCATGCGAAGGCCATGTGGGAACTCGGGGCGAAAAAGGGAAAGAGTGAGGAATTTATTCGGAAAACCGTGGAAGATCTTGCTCTGGAAGATGCCGCTTATCGTATTCCCGAATCGGCTGTGAAAGAAATTATCAGCAAGGCAAAGCAAAGAGGCTTTATTGACGGAGAAGAAATCGGACTTTTCCGCGTACCTGTCGTGGATCGGACCTTACTCCTGAATCTTTTTAAGCAGGCGGAGGATGGCTTCCTCATTAAGGATGAAAGCGGCAGTTTTCAATATTATAAAGATGTAACCGGAAAATTGGTCATCCGGTACGGATGGACCAAAGAGGGAAACTGGTATGTGGCTCCGCTCGGAAAGGATGAGAGGGAAATTCGTGCAGAAGCCGCGCAGGTTATGTTGGAAGGAAAATACCTGCGAGCCCTGCAGAAGCTTCTGCAGAAGAATCGAAATCGCTCAGTCATTGATTCTTTCAGCAGTCTGAAGGAATTCATTCTTTCTTATGAGAAAATGGGAATGGATATGCAGGAACAGATGGAAAGTGTGGAAAACGGAAAGGAATATTTCCCGGAGGAAAACATTGAAGAAATCCAAACGGTAATCCAGGAAGTTCTTTCTCCGCATTCTGTTTACGATAATTTCGGGTTTTAATTCATGGACATTTTTTGATTCTCTCGCGTGTGGGGGGATTCTCTTACTGTGTGGATTTTTGATTTCTTTTGCCGACACTTGTCAAAAATTGCTATTTTTTGTAAAGTATAGTGAAATTTCGGAATGACTATACAACAGAAAAGAGTAGTGAAGATGACAAAGAAGATACAAAAACAGATAAGAAGCCTATTGCGTATATTTACTTTGGGCCTGGTTCTGCTTTTCCTTTTTGCGGCATATTTTTTTACAACCAAAGATACGGTGCAACAGAGCATTTGGTCTTTGTTCCCTCCGCTCATCGCCATAGCCCTGGCTCTTGTGACGAAGGAAGTGTACAGCTCGCTTTTTCTGGGCATATTAAGCGGCGCTCTGCTGTTTAGCGGATACAACCCTGAGCAAAGTATAAACCACATCTTTAAAGAGGGAATATTCAAGGTCCTTTCCGATACCGGAAATGTGGGAATACTTTGTTTTCTTGTGATTTTGGGGATGATGGTTCAACTGATGAATAAGACCGGAGGTTCACGTGCCTTTGGAAATTGGGCCAGAACACATATTAAGACGAGAAGAGCCTCCATGTTTGCTACTATGGTTTTGGGTTGTCTCATTTTTATCGACGATTACTTTAACTGCCTGACCGTGGGTTCCGTTATGCTCCCGGTGTCGGATGAGGCGCGGGTCAGCAGAGCGAAGCTTGCTTATTTGATTGATACCACGGCTGCACCCGTTTGTATTATTGCGCCCATTTCCTCTTGGGCGGCTGCGGTTTCCGGCTTTGTGGAGGGGGAAAACGGCATGAAACTTTTTGTGGAGACCATTCCCTATAATTTTTATGCCCTTCTGTCTATTTGCATGATGATTTTCCTGATTGCCCTCAAGGTGGATTTCGGTCCTATGGCAATCCATGAAAAAAATGCGATGGAAAAAGGGGATTTGTTTACTACGGAAGAGCGCCCCTATGGAGAAAGGGAAGAAAATGAGTATGCGGAAGGGAAAATCATGGATATGCTTTTTCCCGTGGTAAGTCTTGTGATTTTCTGCGTAATCGGAATGATTTATTCCGGAGGATTTTTCTCGGGAACGGATTTTGTGACAGCCTTTTCTCAGTCCGATGCGCCGACGGGATTGGTTTTCGGCTCTTTTACGGCGCTGCTTCTTACTTTGCTGTTCTATCTCCTGAGGCAGTCTATTTCTTTCCAAGCCGCCATGGAGTGTTTACCGGAAGGCTTTAAGCAAATGGTACCGGCTATCTTGATTTTAACCTTTGCCTGGAGTCTGAAGGCTATGACGGACAGTCTTGGAGCGAGAGAATTTGTGGCAGGTCTGGTGCAAGGGAGTGCGGGAGCCATGCTCTCTTTACTGCCGGCCTTTGTATTCTTGATTGCGGTTGGGCTTTCCTTTGCTACGGGGACATCTTGGGGAACTTTCGGAATCCTGATTCCGATTGTTGTCGGTGTTTTTCAGAAGACGGATTACAGCATGATGATTTTGGCCATGTCCGCCTGTATGGCGGGAGCGGTTTGTGGAGACCACTGCTCTCCGATTTCGGATACCACAATTATGTCTTCTGCCGGAGCACAGTGCGTCCATTTAAATCATGTCGGTACACAGCTCCCTTACGCTCTTTTGGTAGCGTCGGTTTCCGTTTTTGCCTATATTCTTGCCGGTTTTCTGAAAAGCCCCTGGCTACCGCTTTGTGTGGCGACGATTCTGCTCTTTGTGATTCTGATGGAAATTAAACGGAGACAGAAAGCCTGAAATCAATGCCGGGAAAAGGCAGGAACGAAAATATACAGCAATATTTTTGGAGGAAACGCCTCAAGTAGTTTTGAAAACTACTTGAGGCGTTTTTTAAACTATTTATCTTAAAAAAATTTTTTATTGCTTTTTTTTACAAGAAAAAGTATAGTTTCTTGCGAATAGTTAAAATTATTTATATATTCAAGCAAAAAAAGGAAGCAAAGGGAAGGAGAATGAAAATGGAATTTGAGAGATTGAAAGAAATTATTGTGGATACCCTGGCATGTGATGAGGACAAAGTCACCTTGGATGCGGATATGGAGAAGGATCTGGAAATTGATTCTCTTTCTTTGGTAGAGCTGCATATGGCTTTGGAGGATGAACTTTCCGAAACCATTCCGGACGGCGAGATCGGGAAGCTTCACACCGTAAAGGATATTTTGGATTACATTAACGGTTTAAAGAAATAAAAAGAGTAGACCGGGGTCTTTTCAATTGTTTTTAGCAAGGACTGCAGGAGGAAATATGCAATCACCGATTAAAACTTTAGTGGATATGGTGAAGGATAGGGACTTAAAGCAAAAAGCGCTTTCCGACAGAGTGGGAAGTACTGCGCCCATTAAGATTCCTTCTGCCTTCATTGCTTGTAAAAAGTGCGGGAGAAGAGCACTTCGTGTACGCTGGGAGGAACATGCCTTTGTTTGCCCGCACTGTGGCACCTATGGACCCATAGGGGCTTACTATCGCTTGAATCTTCTTTATGATGCCGGAACTTTTCAAGAGTTGGATAAAGAAATCGAGGTAAAAGATCCCCTGGACTTTCCGGAATATCGGGAGAAGGTAAAGGACCTGGAAAAAAAGACCGGTTTAAAAGAGGCGGTGGTCTCTTCCAAGGGACAAATCGGGGGAATTCCCGTGGTTACGCTTGTAATGGACAGTCGATTTCTTATGGGGTCCATGTCTCAGGCGGTAGGGGAGAAGATTACAAGAGGAATAGAGACTGCAGACAGAGAGCATTGTCCCCTTATTATTTTTTCCGCTTCCGGCGGAGCAAGAATGCAGGAGGGGATTTTCAGTCTCATGCAGATGGCCAAGACATCGGCCGCAATCGAGCTATTCTCGGAGCATGGAGGACTCTTCATCAGTTTTCTGACACACCCGACAACAGGCGGTGTTACGGCAAGTTTTGCCACTTTAGGGGATATTACGCTTGCGGAGCCGGGGGCACTCATCGGTTTTGCGGGACCGAGAGTCATTGAACAGACCATCAATCGCAAGCTTCCGAAGGGCTTCCAAAGAAGTGAGTATCTGGAGCAACACGGCTTTATTGATGCCATTGTAGAACGAAAGAATATGAGAGACAGCTTGATTCAGATTCTCTCTCTTCATCAGAAATAGAGAAGGACGGCATTACGGAGGGGAATCCCTCCTTTTGCAAGCAGAAAGGAAGAAAATGAGTCAGGAATTAGTGGATAAGACTAGAGACTTGGAGCCGGGAGAAAGGGTTCTTTTGGCACGCCATCCGAATAGACCGCATATAGAAGACTTCGTGGAAAATGTTTTCACGGATTTCTTCGAGCAAAAAGGAGATCATCTTTATGATGAGGACCGCTCCATCTTTGGCGGCATCGCCCGCTTTCACGGAAGGCCGGTGACGGTTCTGGGACACAAAAAAGGCAGGGGGATGGAAGAAAACATCGCTTGCAACTTCGGGATGCCCTGTCCGGAAGGGTATCGAAAGGCAAAGAGACTGATGGAGCAGGCGGAAAAATTTCATCGCCCTATCATTACTTTTATTGATACTCCCGGAGCCTATCCCGGACTGGAAGCGGAGGAACACGGTCAGGGAGAGGCGATTGCAAAGAATCTTGCCTTTATGAGCAGTCTTCATGTGCCGGTTATCAGCATAGTCAGCGGAGAAGGAAATTCCGGCGGTGCACTGGCAATCGGAGTAGCCAATAAAATTCTCATGCTGGAAAATGCGATTTACTCCGTTTTAAGCCCCGAGGGGTTTGCGACCATTCTCTGGAAAGACAGCACCAGGGCAGGAGAAGCGGCAAAGGTTATGAAGCTCACGGCAGAGGATTTAAAGGAAGCGGGAGTCTGTGACGAGATTATTCCGGAAGTACCCGGAGGAGCACAGGAGAACCCGGTTGCCTTATATAAAGAGGTGGAGAAGGCGCTGGAAAAGATTCTTTCCGCTTATGAATCCATGAGTCCGGAACAGATTCGTGAGGATAGACTTAAGAAATACAGAAATATCTAAGCTATCTTTATAGGGAATGCGTATTGAATAAAAGCTTGCATTTCTTGTTATGGCAAGTTCGGTAGAGAAACGGATAGAGTGAGGAGAAACACGGAAAGATGCAGGGATTAAAAATAATCGGGCTGGGATCGGCACTTCCCGGAAAGCGGGTCCATAATGATGATTTGGCAAAAATCATGGAGACCAGCGATGAATGGATTTTCAGCAGGACGGGTATCCATGAGCGTCGATTTTGCGAGAAAGAGGAAAGTGCGGGAACGCTTGCAATAGAGGCCGGAAAGAAGGCATTGGAAGAGGCAGGCGTACCTGCCTCGGACTTAGGGGTAATTCTCGTGGCATCCATGTCACCGGATTTCAGTTCTCCGAGTATGGCGGCTATTCTTGCAAAAGAACTTGCGACAGCGGAGGATTGTATTGCTTTGGATATCAATGCGGCTTGCAGCGGTTTTGTTTACGGACTGGAAGTGGTAAGAGGACTCCTGGCGTTCTCCCGGAAAAAAAGAGCATTGGTAGTTGGAACGGAACAGCTTTCCCGCCTTTTGAAAATGGAGGACCGTACGACCTCCGTGCTCTTCGGAGACGGGGCGGGTGCCGCCGTGGTGGAGGAAAGCGAGACGGACTATGCTTCCTTCCTGGGTTCTCGAGGAGACTTCTCCATCGTGGCACCGGCTTGTTACACCGGAGCTTTTGACGGCTTTTATGAGGACGGAACGGAAAATCCGGAGAAGCTCGGCCAGGGCGCAACGGAAGGAAAGCATGAGAAAATAGATCATCTCATGATGGATGGAAAGTCCGTATTTCTCTTTGCGATAGACATTATCCCGAAATGCATAGAGGGAATTTTGAAAAAAACCGGAGAGCGCTTAGAGGAGATAGATCATGTAGTGTGTCATCAGGCAAATTCCCGCATTATCCGGAATGTAGTGCGCCATCTGAAGGCGGAGCCCGGACAATTTTTTGAAGATATGGAGCTTTACGGGAATACTTCCGGTGCTTCCATTCCCATTGCTTTAAAAGACATGGAAGAGCAGGGGCTTTTAAAGACAGGAGAGAAGCTTCTCCTAATCGGCTTTGGTGCCGGACTGACCTTCGGTGCGGTAGAAATTGTTTACGGGAAAAATACGGAGAAGAAGTAAAGAAGAGAAGAAGAAAAACAATAAGCCGGAAGCAAAGTAGGGAATACACAAAGAAAGGGCTTGATATGCGATTAGACGAGATGCTGGGGATTCGTTATCCCATTATCCAGGGAGGAATGGCCAATATTGCGACAGGAAGTTTTGCGGCAGCCTGCTCCGAGGCGGGGGCTTTAGGACTCATCGGCACCGGAGGAATCCGCGAGGCGGAAGAACTCAGAAAAGAAATTCGGATTTTGCGGGAGAGAACCGATAAGCCCTTTGGTGTAAACCTGATGCTGATGAATCCGGAAACGGACAAGATGGTTCAAATCTGTATAGAGGAAAAGGTGCCGGTAGTCACAACCGGCGCGGGAAATCCGGGAATTTACATGGAGGCACTGAAGAGTGCCGGGTGCAAGGTGATGCCGGTTGTCGCCGCACCGATCCTTGCCGAAAGGCTGGAAAAGCAGGGAGCGGATGCCGTGATTGCGGAGGGCTGTGAGTCCGGAGGCCATGTCGGGGAAATGACGACCATGTGCCTGGTGCCGCAGACGGTAGACAGTGTTCAGATTCCCGTAATTGCAGCAGGAGGCGTTGCGGATAAGAGGCAGCTTAAGGCGGTTTTTGCACTCGGTGCGGCAGGGGCGCAAATCGGAACGGCACTGCTTGCTGCGAAAGAGTGTCCGATTCATGAAAACTACAAGGAAGCAATTCTGAAAGCAAGGGGATCGGATACGGTGGTGACCGGACGAATTGCCGGTGTACCGGTTCGAATCTTGAAGAACCAGATGAGTAGAGAGTACCTCCGGCAGGAGAAGGCCGGAGCGGAAAAGATGGAACTCGAAAAGTTTACACTGGGGTCCCTCAGAAGAGCAGTCTTTGAAGGAGATACAAAAACCGGCTCCCTTATGGCAGGACAGACCTGCGGACAGGTGGAGAGAATCCGGACGGTTGCAGAGATTCTGGCCGATATCTGCTCCGATATTGTAGATTGATTTTTGAACCTTCGTTGCAGGGTCCTACGCCTCTCTTCAAAAGGCGCTCTCGCTCGACCTCGACGCAGCGGATACTAAGCATCAAACTTCGCTTAGGCTCGTTTTCTGCAAGTACCGGCGTCTTCACACGCTTTTTCAGAGAGGCATAGGACGCTACAACTAAAGAATGATTCAAAAATCAAAGTAACAGGATAAGAGAAAAGCATTGGAAATCGTAAAGAAAACAGCAGAGAGAATAGAAGTCTAAACAAAGTAAGAGAATAGGAGAAACATAGGGTAGGCGAGATTGGAATAAATCTAGGCTAGCTCCATAAGAGGAAAGGGAAAACGATGAGCAAACGGGCATTCTTATACGCCGGACAGGGCGCACAGGTAAAGGGAATGGGAAAGGACTTATATGAGGCCTTCCCTGCCTTTCGAAAAGCTTATGATGAGGCGGAGCTGGACTTTGATTTGAAGCAGCTTTCTTTTATTGACCCGGAGGAGAAGCTGAATGAAACGCGCTTCACCCAGCCGGCACTGGTTGCTTTTGCCACAGGGATGACGGCGCTCTTACGGGAAAAGGGAATTCTTCCCGACTACTGTTTGGGGCTTTCTCTCGGAGAGTATTCCGCACTGGAAGCCGCAGGCGTATTTTCCGCAAAAACTGCAGTAGAGCTTGTGGCATATCGCGGAAGGAAGATGGAAGAAGCGTCGAAAGGCATTGAGTCCTCCATGGCGGCCATTCTCGGACTTTCCGAGGAGGAATTGGAAAAAATCGTGCATTCCGCAGGGGGAGAGGTTTACCTTTGTAATTTAAACTGCCCGGGACAGATTGTTATCGGGGGAGAAAAGTCTGCAGTGGAGCATGCTTCCAAGCTCGCCCTGGAGAATGGAGCCAAGAAAGCGATTCCCTTAAAGGTTTCCGGCCCCTTTCATACGCCGTTTATGGAGAGTGCAGGAGAAGCACTCGCAGAGTATTTTCAAAATATCGAATGGCAGGAGCCGAAATGTACAGTGCTTCACAATGTTCTGGGAAGAGAAAGAAAAGAAGGAGACCCTTCGATTCCGGAGCTTTTAAAGGAACAGGTGGCAAAGCCCGTAAGAATGGAAGAAAGCCTTAAGCGTTTGTTGGAACTCGGCGTAAGAGACTTTATTGAAATCGGACCGGGGAAGACGGTATCCGGATTCCTGAAAAAAGTCGCAAAGGAAGAGGGAATCGAAGACTATAGAGTCGTTTCCTTGGAAACCAAAGAAGATGTGGAGGCATTCTTGTCCACAGTGGAGTAAAAGGGCGGATTGGCATTTTGGGACTTTGCCTTTGGAAAAACAGAGAAAGGGAAGGATTGTGGAAAGAGAAACTTGTTTAATTACCGGCGCAAGCGGCGGAATCGGTTCCGCGATTGCCTTAAAGATGGCGGAGGAAGGCTATAATCTTGTTCTGCATTACGGAAAGAACAAAGAGGCGGTGGAGGAGCTTGAAAAGGAAATCAAAGCCAAGCATCCGGAAACGGAATTACTTCTTCTTTCTGCGGATATCCGAAAGGAAGAGGAAGTCAATGCCCTTGTAGAAAAAGCATTAGCTCATTTTTTTTCTATAGAAGTCTTGGTGAACAATGCGGGAGTGACGAGGGATCAGCTTCTTTTGAAAATGACGATGGAAGATTTTGACAACGTAATGGAGAGCAATCTGCGGAGTGCCTTCCTTTTCTCCAAAGCGGTGTCCAAATATATGATTAAAAAGCGTTATGGAAGAATTGTACAGATTTCCAGTGTGGTGGGTTTACATGGAAATAGCGGACAGTGCAACTATGCGGCATCCAAGGCAGGGCTGATCGGTTTTTCCAAGTCTCTCGCGAAGGAGCTTGCCGGAAGAAACATTACGGTTAATGTCGTTTGCCCCGGCTTTATTGATACCAAAATGACGGAGGTTCTACCGGATGCGGTGAAGGAAGCGCTTCTTTCTTCCATTCCGATGAAAAAATTCGGCTTTGGGGAAGACGTAGCCAATGCAGTTGCCTTTTTTGCCAGGAGAGAGTCTTCCTATATTACGGGCGAAAGCCTTCTGGTTGACGGCGGTATGGGAATGTAGCGTATAGGAGTGAAAATGGAAAAGAGACGAGTGGTAGTGACGGGTTTGGGAACGGTGAACCCCACCGGAAATACGGTAGAAGAGAGCTGGAAAGGGATTCGCGAGGGGAAGGTCGGTATCGGAGAAATCACCGCCTTTGACAGCAGTGCATTTTCTGTACACCTTGCCGGAGAAGTGAAGGAATTTCATCCGGAGACGGTCTTTGATAAAAGAGAATTAAAGCATATGGCGCGTTTCACACAGTTTGCCATGATTGCTGCGGAAGAGGCGATGCTGGACAGCGGAATCTCCGGAAGCCTTCCTCCGGAGGAAATGGGCGTGATTGTTTCCAGCGGAATCGGCGGATTAAAGACTATAGAGGAAGAGCATACCAAGGGTGAGCAGAAAGGCTTTGAAAGAGTAAGTCCCTTCTTTATTCCGATGTCCATTTCCAATATGGCGGCCGGAGAGATTGCCATTCGACACAAGTTAAAAGGACTTTGTATCTGTCCGGTGACAGCCTGTGCAGGCGGATCAAATGCGGTAGGCGATGCCTTTCATCGTATCCGGGACGGCTATGAGACTGCCATGCTTTGCGGAGGAACAGAGGCGGCCATTTCCGAGCTCGGAATCGGAGGATTTGCAACGATGAAGGCTCTTTCTCCGGCGACGGAAGTAAGCCGCGCATCGATTCCCTTCGATAAGGAGCGCTCCGGTTTTGTCATGGGAGAGGGAGCGGGAATCCTCATCTTAGAGGAAAGAGAGCATGCCTTAAAGAGAGGGGCTAAGATTTATGCCGAGATTGTAGGATACGGAGCAAATTGCGATGCTTACCACATCACTTCTCCGGCCCCCGGAGGAGAGGGTGCGGCAGCCTGCATGGAGCTTGCGTTAAAAGATGCAGGCGTAACAGCTGCCGAGATTGATTACATCAATGCGCACGGTACTTCTACGCATTTAAATGACCTTGGAGAGACAGCGGCGGTAAAGCATGTCTTTAAGGAAAGAGCCTATTCCGTTCCTATTTCTTCCACAAAGTCCATGACGGGGCACTTGCTTGGTGCAGCAGGAGCAGTGGAAGCCATTTTCTCCGTCCTTGCCCTTCGTGACGGTTTTATTCCGGGAACGATGAACTATCAGGTAAAGGACGAAGAGCTGGATCTGGACTATGTGCCGAATAAGGGGCGGGAAAAAGAGCTTCGCTATACCATGTCTAACTCCCTTGGATTTGGCGGACATAACGCGTGTTTAGTGTTTAAGAAATAGCAAAGGAAACTTTACTAAAGGAGTAAACGAGATATCGCACACTTTGTGCACGATACTCGTTATGAATAAGAGGAAACGACCCTCTATACCCTTACGGGCAAAAGCGTTTGGAGACGTCGGTACTTGCTGAAAACGAGCTTTTGCGAAGTTTGAAGCTTAGTACCGTTACGTCGGAACCGAGCGAGAGCGTCTTTTGCCGTAAGGGTTAGGGGGCGTTTCCCGTAGAAGTACTTAAGAAAGGATATACTATGCCAAAGTTGAATATAGAAGAAATCGAAGCAATTATCCCGCACCGTTATCCGTTTTTGCTGATTGACAGCGTGGAGGACTATAACCCCGGGGAGTATGCTGTAGCAAAGAAATGCGTTACGGCGAATGAGCCGTTCTTTCAGGGGCATTTTCCTAAGTATAAGGTTATGCCGGGTGTTCTCATTGTGGAAGCCCTGGCGCAGACCGGGGCAATCGCCCTTCTTTCTCTTCCGGAATATAAAGGAAAGATTGCGCTGTTTGGAGGAATTAAAAATTGTAAGTTTAAGACTCCGGTTCGGCCGGGAGATGTCCTCGAGTTAAGCTGCCGCCTGACCAATAGGAAGGGACCGGTCGGGATTGGAGAAGCGGAAGCGAAGATAAACGGAAAAATCGCGGTGAAGGCGGAACTCAGCTTTGCGATTCAGTAATTAGGGAAAATGTATAAAGTTCAATAAGCTGAATCTTTTAAAATTTTTTATCAAAAAAATAAAATTGTACTATACAAAATTGACGATGAAAAAGGACTAAAAAACGATAAAGCTGAAATATTTCATAAAAATTTATATAAAAAGTGTAAATTCTCTCTTGGAATCCCAAAACATTTCTGTTAAAATTTAACAGCAACATTATTCCGCTTTTTCCATTTTAAGAAAAAGCAAGGAGACGAATTTTTATTTCGAGAAGAGAGACGGTTATGTTAAGAGATGCGATTCAGGATCTGTATAACAAATTTAGAATTTATTTCTACATGCAGGTCTTCGCCAAGTTTGAAAAGAGAGAGGCAAGCCTTACGACTGTGGAAAGCTACAGCGTAGAGTGCATCAAGGCTCTCGGTGAACCGACAGTACAGGAATTTGCCATTATGATGGGCATTTCTGCACCGAATGCGGCGTACAAGGTCAATGCCTTGGTACAAAAAGGCTACATTGAAAAGATTCAGGATGAAAACGATCATCGCGAGTTCCACCTTCGCCCGACCAGAAAGTTTTGGGAGTATTATAATGTATCCTATCGTTATGTGAAGAAGGTGGAGGAACGTTGTAAGAAACGTTTCACTCCGGAAGAAATGGACAAGCTGGAAGAAATGGTGAGAATTATCACAACAGAGCTCATGCCCGAGTTAAATGTCATGAAGTTTACCAAAGAGGGTGCTGAAAATCATGTCAGCATCGGTATGCAAGAGGAATAAGCCTCTTCTCTCTTAAATATAGTAGAAAGTAGATTCTTCCCTTATTTTTTGCAGGAGCAAGCCGTGATATCTTGTTCCAAAAGAGAGCACCTGCGTACAGGTGCTTTTTTTCTTGCACAGAGACTTTTATCTGTGCTAATATAAGGCAGTATATGCCTTAGGAAAAAAGGCAAAATCTTTTGCAAAGGAAGTACGAAATGAACAAGAAATTTAAGGCTACATTACAGTTGTTGGGAGTCCTGATCCTGACTGCGGCTTTCTGCGTTCTCGGCTATATGAATGCAAACAATATCAAGCTCGGTTTGGACTTGAACGGGGGTGTTTCCATCACCTACCAGACAGTGGACGAGAATCCCACTGCGGAGCAGATGAGTGACACGGTGTATAAGCTGCAGATGAAGGCGCAGAGCTATTCGGATGAGGCACAGGTGTATAAGGAGGGAGATAATCGAATCAATATCGATATTCCCGGTGCTACGGATGCCAATGCCATTCTGGAAGAGCTCGGAGAGCCCGGAACACTCGAGTTTGCGGATGAGAATGGAAATGTGCTTCTTACCGGAGACGATGTAAAAACGGCTTCGGCGGGAATGACAAACCAGAACAATAATAAGGAATATGTGATTGAGCTTGTCTTCAATGAGGCGGGAGCGAAGAAATTTGAGGAAGCGACCAAGAACAATGTAGGGAAGCGTATTTACATCATCTATAATAATGAAGTGATTTCTTCTCCGAATGTAAAGGAGGCAATCAGCGGCGGCCAGGCGTCCATCAGCCCGATTGAGTCGTATGATGAGGCAAACAAAATTGCTTCCACCATTCGTATCGGTGCTCTTCCGGTTAAGCTGACCGAGCTTCGTTCCAATGTAATCGGCGCAACCCTCGGTGTGGAAGCGATTGCAAGCTCCTTAAAGGCGGCTGTTATCGGTATCGCCCTTGTGATTCTTTTCATGCTGCTTATCTATCGTCTGCCGGGCCTTGCTTCTTCCATTGCCTTGGTGCTGTATGTAGGGCTTGAAATGGTGCTCCTGCAGGCTTTTGAAGTGACGCTTACGCTGCCCGGTATCGCCGGCGTTATTCTTTCCATCGGTATGGCGGTGGATGCGAATGTCATTATTTTTACCAGAATTAAAGAAGAACTGGGGCAGGGAAATTCCGTAGAGAAGGCGATTAAGGCTGGCTTTGAGAAGGCACTTTCTGCTATTTTGGACGGAAACATCACGACTCTTATTGCGGCGGCAGTGCTTTATCTCCGCGGTTCCGGAACGGTAAAGAGCTTTGCAAGCACCTTGGCAATCGGTATCGTGGTTTCTTTAATCACGGCACTGTTTGTGACAAGAGCACTCTTAAATGCCTTCCTTGCCATGGGAGCGGAGAATCCGGCTCTTTACGGAATCAAGAAAGATACCAAGATCATCGACTTTATCAAGTTCCGTAAGATTGCCTACCTTGTTTCTGCGGTAGTGATTGTTGCCGGCTTTGCCATGCTCGGGATGAATAAGAAAAACACGGGTTATATTTTTAACTATGACCTTGACTTTAAAGGCGGTTCTTCCACAACGATTACCTTTGATAAAGATTTAAGTATGGAGGAAGTGGATCAGCAGGTTATTCCGCTCTTTAGGGAAGCAACCGGCGGGGACGCTTCCGCACAGGCTGCGAAGGTTGCGGGAACCAACGAGGTTATCATTAAAACCAGAACCATGTCGACGGAAGAGAGAGCAAAGCTCTACAACAGCATTCAAGAGAAGTTCTCCATCTCCGAGGATAAGATTGTTACGGAAAATATCTCCGGTGCCGTTTCCAAGGAAATGAAGACGGATGCCGTTTGGGCACTTGCGATTGCGATTTTCTGCATGCTGATTTATATCTGGGTTCGTTTCCGGGATATCAAGTTTGCATCCTCTTCCGTACTCGCTCTTGCACATGATGTACTTGTAACCGTTACCTTCTACGCGGCATTCCGCTGGGCGGTGGGATCCAACTTTATTGCTTGTATCCTGACCATTGTCGGATATTCCATCAACGCAACCATCGTAGTATTTGACCGTATTCGTGAAAACATCCAGAAGGGCGAGGTGAAGAAGAAGGGCTTGGAGTTTGCGGTAAATGAGGCAATCTCCAATACACTGACTCGTTCCATTAATACCTCGATTACCACTTTTATCACGGTATTCTGTCTTTTCCTCTTCGGAGTAAGCTCTATTCGTGACTTCTCCATGCCGCTTATGGTGGGTATTGTTTCCGGTGCCTGGTCTTCCGTATGTATTGCAGGGCCGCTTTGGTATGATTTTGTAAGCCTTTCCAAGAAGAATAAGGAAAAAGCGCAAGCGGAGAAGAGCAAGAAATAAGAACGGCTGAAGAAAGCTTGTCTTGAGCAGGAATGCTCGGGCTTATTAACCGGATAGAATACGATGAGAAATCATAGAGAAATTGATGTAGAGTAAAGTTCACTATGAAGTAAGGAGCGGATATGGCTGCTGTCAAAATGAAATATGAAATAGTAGGGCAGTGCGGAAGAGCCAAGTCCGCTCATATGGAAACCGTGCATGGCGTGATTGAAACTCCGGTTTTTATGAATGTGGGTACGGTGGCCGCCATCAAGGGCGGAGTGTCTACGGACGATCTTCGGCTCATCGGAACACAGGTGGAGCTTTCCAACACCTACCATCTTCATGTAAGAACCGGAGACAAGGTCATCAAGGAGCTTGGCGGACTGCATCGGCTGATGAATTGGGATAAGCCGATTCTCACCGATTCCGGCGGTTTTCAGGTATACAGTTTAGCAAAGACCGGACGAAAGATTCGGGAAGAGGGAGTGGAGTTTCGCTCCCACATCGACGGACGAAAGATTTTCATGGGACCGGAGGAGTCCATGGAGATTCAATCCAACCTGGCATCGACCATTGCCATGGCCTTCGATGAGTGCCCTCCGGCACTGGCGGACAGGCAGTATATTGAGCCCTCTGTGGAGAGGACGACACGCTGGCTTCTTCGCTGTAAAAATAGGATAGAAGAACTTAATGATGAGGAGAGCACGATTAACAAAAATCAGCTTCTTTTCGGCATTAACCAGGGGGGGATTCTTTCGGATGTACGAATCAATCATGCCAAGCAAATTGCCGAGCTGGATCTTCCGGGCTATGCGGTAGGAGGGCTTGCGGTGGGAGAAAGTCATGAAGATATGTATCGGATTCTGGAGGATGTAGTGCCCTTCCTTCCGAAAGAAAAACCGACTTACCTTATGGGAGTCGGTACGCCGGAAAACATGGTCATGGCGGTAGACCGCGGAATAGACTTTTTTGACTGTGTATTTCCGAGTCGAAACGGAAGGCACGGGCATGTCTATCACGCCTCTGGAAAGCTGAACCTTTGGAATTTGGCGTATGAGAAAGATTTCCGACCGATAGAGGAGGGCTGCGACTGTCCGGCTTGCAAGGGGATTCGCCTGGAAGACGGAAGCTACACGGGGGGCTATTCAAGAGCCTATATACGACACCTCTTAAAGGCGAAAGAGATGCTTGGCATGCGTCTTTGTGTCCTTCACAACCTTTCTTATTACAATCGTTTGATGCGGGAGATGCGTTTTGCGATTCGGGAAGGAAGGTGGGAAGCCTGGAAGACGGATGCGCTTTATAAGTTAAAGATTCAGAATTCTTAAAGCGGAGATTGCGAATCAAAATTTCGTATGGATAAAAGCCTTGCTTTTTTCGATATAAGTAGCAAAATGAAGGACAGAATTGTAAAGGACAAAAGGAGAATGATATGGGAAACATTGGTGTATGGGGAACAGTGGCGTATATCTTGGTAATTGTAGGCATCTTCTATTTTATGGGAGTTCGTCCGCAGCAGAAGGAAAGAAAGAAGCAACAGGAGATGCTGAACAGCCTGGCTGTTGGAGATACGGTTTTAACGACTTCCGGTTTTTATGGTGTGGTAATCGATTTAACCGATGATACCGTGATTGTAGAGTTCGGCGGAAATAAGAACTGCCGTATCCCGATGCAAAAGTCTGCTATTGTGCAGATTGAAAAGGCAAAGTAAGGTTTTCCGGAAAAAAGAGGAATGAAATGAAGAATATAGTCTTGCTTTTCGGCGGGCAGTCCACCGAACATGAGGTTTCCTGCCGCTCCGTACTGACGGTGCTAAAGGCAGTCAATCGAGAGAAATATCGTCCGATTCTCTTGGGAATCACAAAGGCCGGAGAGTGGATTCCGGTGGAAAATACGGAAAAGATTGAAGATGGAAGCTGGAGAGAGGATAAGCGTAGAGCCATGCTTCTTCCGGATGCGGGACTGAAGTCGCTTGTGCTTTTTGAGAAAGACGGCAGCTGCCGCATGGAAAAGGCGGATATCGTTTTTCCGGTTCTGCATGGGAAAGGCGGAGAAGACGGTACGGTACAGGGGCTCTTGGAGTTGGCGGAAATTCCTTATGTGGGCTGCGGTGTTTTGTCTTCCGCGATTTCCATGGACAAGATTTCCACAAAGCTTGCGGTAGAAAAGGTTCTGGAAAGACAGGGCGTTCGACAGGCAAAATACATTGCGCTCAGCCATTCCGAGTGGAAAAAGGAAAAGAGAAGAGCGGAAATCTGTAGAGAAGTGGAAGAAGAACTGCATTTTCCGGTCTTTGTGAAACCTTCTAATGCCGGGTCCTCCTGCGGCGTAAGCAAGGTGGAAAATCAAGAAGCCCTGCCTCTTGCGGTGGAAAAAGCGCTTCAAGTAGACAGACGGGTTTTGATAGAGGAATTTATAAAGGGGAGAGAACTCGAGTGCGCTGTCTTCTCCGGTGTACCGGGAGAAGTTGTGGCATCTTCCGTAGGGGAGATTAAGGCGGCAGCAGAGTTTTATGACTATGATGCCAAGTACAACAACCCCGATTCCAAAACGGAGTTGAATCCGGATCTTCCGTCCGACGTGGAAGAAAAAATACAGAAGGCGGCTAAATCCATCTTCCTGGCGGTGGACGGATTTTCTTTATCCAGAGTTGATTTTTTCTTTACCGGTGAGGAAATTGTATTTAATGAAATTAACACTCTGCCCGGCTTCACCTCCATTTCCATGTATCCCATGCTTTTTGAGAAGGCGGGATGGAATATTGAAGAATTGGTTGAGAAGCTCATAGCAAGTGCGGAAAACAGGCCGTCATAAGCCGGGAAATCATGCGAGGAAAAAGGCAGTCTGAAATTTGTACGCGGAGCTTCTTGCGGAGACCTTAAGAATTTCATAAATAATTATTTCTGTAGACTTTAAACATTTTTGGAAAGACCTGCTATACTAAGAGCATAATCGATTCGACAAAATGTTTGATTTCTATCTCCTAGGGACTCTGTGATGCACGCAGAGTTCTTTTTTGTGGCAAAGATTTTAGGGAGGCAAATGAAGGTTCAGGTTCAGCTAACAACAAAGCAAAAAATGGATGGAGAAGAGGATCGGTTCTCTGTCAGTTTACAAGGTGTCCTGCTCTCCAGAGGAGACAGCTTTATGCTCAGCTATTTTCAGGAAAATGTGCACCATTCTCTGGAACTTTTTCCCAAAGAAAAGCGAGTGGTGATGATGCGGAACTGGAAAGACAGGCAGAGAGTGGAGTATATTGCCGGTGTAAAATGGTCGGTGGATTACGAGACGGAACTGGGGACTTTGCCGTTATCCTTCGCCACCCGTTCCGTAGAATTTCTGTATGAAGATTTCCGTGCCGGAAGGGCGGAGATTCTGCTGTCTTATTTACTTTATCAGTTTGAGCAATTGGTTGCGGAGACGGAACTCTCCATTGCAATTTTACCTTTGAAAGGGTAAAATAATTTCGTTATTTCGTCTTTGATATACTTAAATATTTTGAAAGAAGAGGTCGTTTTTATGTTGCTTGCCATATCGGTTCAAACAGTATTTTCTATTCTTTTTGCGGTGCTGATTATTCTTTTAGCCATTCTGGTTATTCTTTATATTTTGGGAAGGCGTTTGCAGGAGAAGCAGGCAATGCAACAACCGATGCTGGAAGCCAATACGATGGAAGTTTCCATGCTGATTATCGACAAAAAGAAGCTTGGCGTGAAAGAGGCGGTAGCAGCCGGTCTTCCCGAACAGGTGGAGAAGCAGATGCCGATTTATGCCCGTTTGACGAAGCTTCCCGTGGTGAAGGCGAAGGTGGGACCGAAGGTTTTGACCTTGATGGCGGACCCTTCCGTTTATGAAATTTTGCCTCTGAAAAAGGAAGTAAAGGTTGCGGTTTCGGGTATTTACATTCGTTCCGTCAAGTCGGTTCGAGGAGGAACCATTCCCGAGCAGCCAAAGAAAAAAGGTTTTCTGGCCAAGCTTCGCGGTAAGGCGGAGAATGCGGTGAAGGAAGCGAAGACGGAGCAGGGGAAAAAGAAGAAATAAGTTTTTATACAGTTCATTAATTTAAGAATAAAAAGTAAATTTTTTACAAGACTTTGCCTTGACAAGGATAAGGCGAAAATGATAGTATGAAATTTGCTTATTTGGCAGGGTGAGGGCGAACTATGCCCTTTTTCCGCACTCCGGAAATATTTTGCCAAAACAAAGTAAAGGAATCGTCAATTTTTTGCAAAAAAAGGAACCCAACAAAGTGCTTTGAAGATACGACTGGATTCTTCCTCTGTGGGGTACTTTTTATTGTGAATTCTCAGCAAAGAGACGAGTCTGTCTCGGACATTAGGGGTGAACGGTCGATGAAAAAAAGCAAAATGCATCCGGTGCGAACCGGAAAGAATCTCAGAATGACTTTCTCGCGCAGTAAAGAAGTTCTGGAAATGCCAAACCTCATTGAAATCCAAAAGGATTCCTATGAGTGGTTTTTGCATGAAGGCTTGAGGGAGGCCTTTGATGATATTTCCCCCATTCAGGACTTTGCCGGTCATTTGAGTTTGGAGTTTGTGGACTTTAAGCTGGTTAAAAATGAAGCAAAGTACAGCATTGAAGAGTGTAAGGAGAGGGATGCAACCTATGCAGCCCCGCTTAAGGTAAAAGTTCGCCTTTTTAATAAAGACAAAGAAGAAATTAACGAGCATGAGATTTACATGGGAGATCTCCCGCTGATGACGGAGAACGGTTCTTTCGTAATCAACGGTGCAGAGCGTGTAATTGTTTCCCAGTTGGTGCGTTCCCCCGGAATTTATTATGGCATCGACCACGACAAGGTGGGTAAGGAACTGTACAGTTGTACCGTGATTCCGAATCGTGGTGCCTGGATTGAATATGAAACGGATTCCAATGACATTTTCTTCGTTCGCGTGGACAGAACGAGAAAGGTTCCGGTAACCGTGTTTATCCGTGCACTCGGCGTAGGTTCAAATAAGGAAATTTTAGACCTTTTCGGAGATGATCCGAAGTTGCAGGCCTCGATTGAGAAGGATCCTTCCGAGAATTATCAGGAAGGCTTATTAGAGTTATATAAGAAGATCAGACCGGGCGAGCCTCTTTCCGTGGATTCCGCGCAGTCTCTCTTGAACTCTATGTTCTTTGACCCGAGACGGTATGACCTTGCAAAGGTAGGAAGATACAAGTTTAACAAGAAGCTTCACTTTAAGAACAGAATTAAGGGACATACCCTTGCAGAGGCTGTTTACTCCACGGAGACCGGAGAGCTTTTGGCTGAAGCCGGAACCATGGTTAGCAAAGAACTGGCTGTCAGCTTGCAGAATGCGGCTGTGCCCTATGTGTTGATTGACGGACCGACCCGTACGGAGAAGGTTCTTTCTTCCATGCAGGTAGACATCAAGAACTGGATTCCGGAAGAGATCAATGCGGAGGAGCTGGGCGTAAATGAATTGGTTTACTATCCGGCTTTAAAGCAGATTCTGGAAGAGTGCGAAGGCAAGGGCAATGCCGCTTTGGAAGAGGCAATTCGCAAGAATATTCATGCCCTTATTCCAAAGCATATTACCAAGGAAGATATTTTCACCTCGATTAACTACGCTTTAAACATAGATGAGGAAATCGGAACGGCCGACGACATTGACCACCTCGGAAATCGTCGTATTCGTGCCGTTGGAGAACTCTTACAGAACCAGTATCGTATCGGTCTTTCCCGTATGGAAAGAGTGGTTCGAGAGAGAATGTCCACACAGGATATAGATGAGATTACACCCCAGTCTCTGATTAATATTAAGCCTGTTACAGCGGCGGTGAAGGAGTTCTTCGGATCTTCCCAGCTGTCTCAGTTCATGGACCAGAACAACCCCTTATCCGAGCTTACGCATAAGAGAAGACTTTCCGCACTCGGACCGGGCGGTCTTTCCAGAGACCGTGCAGGCTTTGAGGTGCGAGACGTACACTATACTCACTATGGTAGAATGTGCCCTATCGAGACGCCTGAAGGACCGAACATCGGACTCATTAACTCCTTGGCATCCTATGCGAGAATCAATGAGTACGGTTTGATTGAGGCACCCTATCGCGTAGTGGATAAGACGGATAAAACGAATCCGGTTGTTACCGATGAAGTCGTTTACCTTGCTGCAGATGAAGAGGATAACTTTATTGTGGCCCAGGCGAACGAGCCCTTGGATGAAGAGGGACATTTTAAGCATGACAACGTTTCCGGAAGATACAGAGACCAGACCTCCGCCTTCCCGAAAGCAAGCATCGATTTGATGGACGTATCCCCGAAGATGGTTTTCTCCGTGGCAACATCCATGATTCCTTTCTTACAGAACGACGACGCAAACCGTGCCCTCATGGGATCCAACATGCAGCGTCAGGCGGTACCGCTTCTGACCACGGAGTCCGCTGTGGTGGATACCGGTATGTCCAATAAGGCCGCCGTTGATTCCGGTGCCTGTGTGGTAGCGAAAAACAGCGGAACGGTTACCCTTTCTTCCTCTTCGAAGATTGTGATTAAGAGGGACAAGGACGGCGGATATGACGAGTATAAGCTGATGAAGTTTGTACGTAGTAACCCCAGTAACTGTTACAATCAGAAACCGATAGTGGACACACATGACCATGTGGAAGCGGGCGATGTCATTGCCGACGGTCCGTCCACAAAGAATGGAGAGATTGCCTTAGGAAAGAATCCGCTGATTGGATTTATGACTTGGGAGGGTTACAACTACGAGGATGCCGTTCTCCTTTCCGAGAGACTGGTGCAGAACGATGTTTATACTTCCGTGCATATTGAAGAATATGAATTGGAAGCCAGAGATACCAAGCTCGGGCCGGAAGAGATTACTTCCGACGTTCCGGGTGTGGGAGATGACGCTTTAAAGAACCTGGATGAAAGAGGAATTATCCGTATCGGTGCGGAAGTAAGAGCCGGGGATATTCTGGTAGGCCGCGTAACCCCTAAGGGAGAGACGGAGCTTACCGCGGAAGAGCGTTTGCTCCGAGCCATTTTCGGAGAAAAGGCAAGAGAAGTAAGAGACACTTCTTTAAAGGTGCCGCACGGTGCTTACGGTACGGTTATCAATACCATGGTATTTACCAGAGAGAATTCCGATGAACTTGCGCCCGGAGTATCTCAATCTGTTCGCGTCTACATCGCGCAGAAGCGTAAAATCGGTGTAGGAGACAAGATGGCAGGTCGTCACGGGAACAAGGGTGTCGTTTCCCGCGTGCTTCCGGTCGAGGATATGCCTTATCTTCCGAACGGTCGTCCGCTGGATATCGTACTGAACCCTCTCGGCGTACCTTCCCGTATGAACATCGGACAGGTGCTCGAATTACACCTTTCTCTTGCGGCTAAGGCTCTCGGTATCGACGTATCGACTCCGATTTTCGACGGTGCAACCGAGGTGGATATTCAGCAAACTCTTCTTCTGGCCAATGACTATGTTAACTTAAGCTGGGAAGAGTTCTCGGAAAAACATAAAGAAGAACTTGAGCCGGAGGTATATGAATATCTCGGTGCTCATCTTGAACATAGAAAAGAGTGGGAGGGTGTACCCATCGGCATTGACGGTAAGGTACAGCTTCGTGACGGTAGAACCGGGGAGAAATTTGACGGTCCGACTTCTATCGGCTTCATGCATTACTTAAAACTTCACCACCTGGTTGATGATAAGATTCACGCCAGATCTACCGGTCCGTACTCTCTCGTTACCCAGCAGCCTCTTGGCGGTAAGGCACAGTTCGGCGGACAGCGTTTCGGAGAAATGGAGGTTTGGGCACTGGAAGCATACGGTGCCGCCTACACCTTACAAGAGATTTTGACCATGAAGTCCGATGACGTTGCAGGACGTGTAAAGACTTATGAGGCCATTATCAAGGGACAGAATATCCCTGCGCCCGGAGTACCGGAGTCCTTCAAGGTGCTTCTTAAGGAAATGCAGGCTCTTTGCCTGGATATGCAGGTTTTGGATGAAGAGCAGAATGTGGTAGAGATTACGGAAGATCTCTACGATGCAAATCAGGATATGCACAGACTCCTGTCCGGCGGCGATTATCGCACGGAGAAGCAGGAAAACTTCGGTGCATACGGCTACACTAAGCAGGAGTTCAAGGACGGAGAACTGGTAGATAGCGATGAGGAAAATGAGGATGAAGAGGAACTTTCCGATGCGGAAGCGGAGGAATTTTTCGAAAGCATCACTTCCGGCTTAGCAGATGATGAGGACGAGTAGAGGAGGAAAAATGGCAAACTTTCAAAGTGGAAATGAGCCGGTACAATTTGATTCCATAAAAATCGGTTTGGCATCTCCGGAGAAGATTCTGAGTTGGTCTTACGGAGAGGTGAAAAAACCGGAAACCATTAACTATAGAACCTTAAAGCCGGAGAAGGACGGATTATTCTGCGAAAGAATTTTCGGACCGGTAAAGGACTGGGAATGTCACTGCGGAAAGTACAAGAAGATTCGCTATAAGGGTGTAGTCTGTGACCGATGCGGTGTAGAGGTGACCAAGTCTTCCGTACGTAGAGAAAGAATGGGACACATCAAGCTGGCCGCGCCCGTTTCTCACATCTGGTATTTTAAGGGCATTCCGTCCCGTATGGGACTCATCTTGGACATCAGCCCGAGAATTTTAGAGAGAGTCCTGTACTTCGCGTCCTATGTTGTATTGGATCCGATGGAGAGCAGCTTAAGCTATAAGGAAGTGCTTTCCGAGAAGGAATACAGGGATGCCATTGAGCAGTATGGCTATGGCAATTTCCGTGTAGGAATGGGAGCGGAAGCGATTTTTGAGCTTCTTTCCAACATCGATTTGGAGAAGGAGTACAACAATCTGCGTGCAGAACTTGACAATTCCTCCGGACAGAAGAGAGCAAGAATCGTGAAGAGACTGGAAGTGGTAGAAGCTTTCCGCTCTTCCGGAAACAAACCGGAGTGGATGATTCTGACCAATCTTCCGGTTATTCCGCCTGATTTAAGACCGATGGTACAGCTTGACGGCGGACGTTTCGCAACCTCCGACATCAATGACTTGTATCGCAGAATTATCAATAGAAACAATCGTTTGGCGCGTCTTTTGGAACTTGGAGCACCGGAGATTATCGTTCGTAACGAGAAGAGAATGTTACAGGAAGCGGTAGACGCTTTAATCGATAACGGTAGACGTGGACGTCCTGTAACAGGACCCGGAAACCGTGCCTTAAAGTCTCTTTCCGATATGTTAAAGGGTAAGCAGGGACGTTTCCGTCAGAACCTTCTCGGAAAGCGTGTAGACTACTCCGGACGTTCCGTTATCGTCGTAGGACCGGAACTGAAGATTTATCAGTGCGGTGTCCCGAAGGAAATGGCGATTGAGCTCTTTAAGCCCTTCGTTATGAAAGAGCTTGTGAATACCGGTAAGGCGCACAATATTAAGAATGCGAAGAAGATGGTAGAGCGTCTGGACGAGGGTGTTTGGGATATTCTTGAGTATGTGATCAAAGAGCATCCCGTTATGCTGAACCGTGCCCCTACCCTTCACCGTTTGGGAATTCAGGCTTTTGAGCCGATTCTTGTAGAAGGTAAAGCAATTAAGCTCCATCCGCTCGTTTGTGCGGCCTTCAATGCCGACTTCGACGGAGACCAGATGGCAATTCACCTTCCGTTAACGCAGGAAGCACAGGCGGAGTGCCGCTTTATGCTTCTTTCCCCGAACAACCTCTTAAAGCCGTCCGACGGCGGTGTGGTTGCCGTACCTTCTCAGGATATGGTACTGGGTGTGTATTATCTGACCCAGGAAAGAGAGGGAGACACCGGAGAGGGCATGCTCTTTAAGTCTATAGACGAAGCGATTCTTGCTTATGAGAATCACTTTGTAACCTTGCATGCGAAGATTCGTTGTAAGGTGAGAAAAGAATGGGTTTCCGAAGACGGTGAAAAAGAGATGTTGGAAGGCATCATCGATACAACTGTCGGAAGACTGCTCTTCAACGAAATTATTCCGCAGGATCTCGGTTTTATCGACCGAAGCATCCCGGAGAACAGACTGCTTCCGGAGATTAACTTCCTTGTCAAGAAGAAGAATCTGAAGCAGATTCTGGAAAAGGTTATGGATGTGCATGGCGCAATGCAGACGGCATTGACTTTGGACGATATTAAGTCTATCGGCTACAAGTATTCCACAAAGGCTGCCATGACGGTATCCATTCATGACATGACGGTTCCGGCTACAAAGGAAGATCTTCTGGAAAATGCGCAGAAGACGGTGGACAGAATCGCGAAGAACTTCCGCCGCGGACTGATTACCGAGGAAGAGCGTTATAAAGAAGTTATTGAAACCTGGAAGAATACCGATGACCAGTTGACGCACGACCTTTTAACCGGATTGGATAAATACAACAACATCTTCATGATGGCGGACTCCGGAGCCCGTGGATCCGATAAGCAGATCAAGCAGCTTGCAGGTATGCGTGGACTCATGGCGGATACAACCGGTAAGACGATTGAACTTCCGATTAAGTCCAACTTCCGTGAAGGACTGGATGTACTGGAGTACTTCATCTCCGCGCACGGTGCTCGTAAGGGACTTTCCGATACCGCTCTTCGTACGGCGGACTCCGGTTACCTTACAAGAAGATTGGTTGACGTTTCCCAGGATTTAATTATTCGTGAATTGGATTGCGCAGAGGGAAGAGATACGATTCCGTCTACAGAAATCACCGAGCTTTCCGACGGACAGGAGAAGATTGAGTCCTTACAGGAGAGAATCACGGGTCGTTTCCTTGCGGAAGATATTATTGATCCGGAAACCGGTGCTATGGTAATCAAGGCGAACCATATGGTTACGCCGAAGAGAGCGCCTCAGGTTATGAACGCGCTTTCCAAGATGGGCAGACATTCCGTAAAGATTCGTACGGTACTGACCTGCCGTTCCAAATCCGGAATTTGTGCAAAGTGTTACGGTGCAAACCTCGCGACCGGAAAACCGGTTGAAGTGGGTGAAGCGGTTGGAACCATTGCCGCACAGTCCATCGGTGAGCCGGGAACACAGCTTACGATGAGAACCTTCCATACCGGTGGTGTGGCAGGTGGAGATATTACACAGGGTCTTCCCCGTGTAGAGGAGCTTTTTGAGGCCAGAAAGCCGAAAGGACTTGCTATTCTGACAGAAATTCCGGGAGTGGTAGAAATCCGGGATACCAAGAAGAAGAGAGAAGTCATTGTTACGGATAATGAAACGGCACAGTCCAAGACCTATTTGATTCCCTACGGTTCCAGATTAAAGGTAACAGAGGGACAGGTTTTGGAAGCCGGCGACATCCTGACGGAAGGTTCCATCAATCCGCATGACCTCTTGAAAATCAAGGGTGTTAAGGCGGTACAGAATTACATGATTTCCGAAGTGCAGAGAGTTTATCGCCTGCAAGGTGTAGAAATAAACGATAAGCACATTGAGATGATTGTTCGTCAGATGATGAAGAAAGAGCGCATCAATGAAGCAGGTGATTCCCGATTCATTCCGGGAACGACTGTAGATCGTTTGGACTTCGAGGATGAGAACGAGAGACTCATCAAAGAAGGAAAGACTCCGGCAGAAGGAAAGAGGACGATGCTCGGTATTACCAAGGCATCTCTTGCAACCGATTCCTTTATGTCTGCAGCATCCTTCCAGGAGACGACGAAGGTTCTTACGGAAGCCGCTATCAACGGAAAGATCGATCGTCTCATCGGACTCAAAGAAAATGTAATTATCGGTAAGTTGATTCCTGCCGGAACCGGTATGAGAAGATATCGCAATGTGAAGCTTTCCACCGATAAAGAAGAACATGTAGAGTATATGCCGAATGTTTCCGAGGAAACAGCGGAGCCTCTCAGCACGGAAGAAATTTTCGATGCGGATCCGAGAGGACTTTCCGGTTTGGCAGAAGCTTTAAGAGCCATTAAAGACGGAGAGAATGAGCTGTAAGCGTGACTTTAAAGTGAATAAGTTGTAAAGAAAGCATTAAAGAGATACCCTGAAAAGAGTATCTCTTTTTTTGAAGAATAACTTGACATTTCACCGTGTAAAGAGAAGATATTAACAGGAAAAAGACTTAAGATTACAGTGAAAAGGAGAGGAAAGATGTCGAATCTTACGAAAAGGGCTCTGGAAGCCTCCTTAAAGAAATTGCTTCTTAAAAAACCTTTGGACAAAATTACTATTTCGGATATTGCAGACGACTGCGGAATGAATCGCATGACCTTTTATTATCATTTTCAGGATATATATGACTTGATTGCCTGGTCTTTTGACGAAGATGCAGAGAAGATTCTGGCGGGAAAAAAGAGCTATGAAACTTGGCAGGAAGGCTATCTTGCAATTTTCCTTTCCATTCTGGAAAATAAGCCGCTGATTATGAACGTCTATCGTTCGGTAAGTAGAGACCAGCTTGAGCAGTTCTTGTTTAAGGTATCGTACAGACTTCTTCGTAATGTTGTAGAAGAAGAGGACAAGGAAAGAGTGGTCAGTGAAGAGGATAAGGACTTCATAGCCAACTTCTACAAGTATGCTTATGTCGGGCTTATCCTGGATTGGATTCGGGGAGATATGAAAGAGAATCCGGAAAAAATCATTTCGCGTATGAGTCTCCTTATGCAGGGAAACTTTGCAAGAGCTTTGGAGGCGTATTCAAAATATCGGTAAGCATCGGAATATCGGATCATTTAGGAAGTTTTTTTTGAGATCATTTAAGCAAAACAGTCGGTTTGATAAGTTTTTTATCATGCCGGCTGTTTTGTTTATGGTTTTCCTCTTTTTCTCGCGCTAGGATAAGGCCGTAAACAAAAAAAGAGAAATGGAGGGTTAGAGAATGTATTATTCCAGTGGAAATTATGAGGCATTTGCTCGTCCGGAGAAGCCGGAAGGGATAGAGAACAAGTCGGCATACTTGATTGGAAGCGGTTTGGCATCTCTCGCAGCAGCCTGTTTTTTAGTAAGAGATGCTCAAATGGAAGGAAAAAGAATTCATATTCTGGAAAAGGAATCTCATCCGGGCGGAGCCTTGGACGGGGATAAAATGATTGCGGGTTATGTCATGCGGGGCGGTAGAGAGATGGACAACCATTTCGAATGTATGTGGGACCTCTTTCGTTCCATTCCCTCAATCGAAACCGAGGGAGTGAGCGTACTGGACGAGTACTATTGGCTGAATAAAAAGGATCCGAATTATTCTTTATGCCGTGCGACCAAGAATCGCGGAGAAGATGCAAAGACGGAAAATAAGTTCGGCCTTTCCGATAAGGGTAGTATGGAAATCATGAAGCTTTTCATGACGCCGGATGAAGATTTGGCTAATGTGAAAATGACGGAAATCTTTGATGAAGAAGTTTTCAAGACGAATTTCTGGATGTATTGGCGGACCATGTTTGCTTTTAAGGACGATCAAAGTGCCTTGGAGATGAAGCGCTATATGCAAAGATTTATCCACCATATTGGCGGACTCCCGGATTTTAAGGCATTGCGTTTTACCAGATACAATCAGTATGAGTCCATGGTGCTTCCCATGGTGAAATATCTGGAAGAGCATGGAGTACAGTTCCATTACGGGGTCAGCGTGTCCAATGTGCTTTTTGACATTTCTGCCGGAAAAAAGCAGGCAAGGCGGATTGAACTTCTGCGAGACGGTAAAGAGGAAAGCATTGATTTAACGGAAAATGACTTGGTTTTCTATACGAACGGCAGTAATGTGGAAAACTCTACTTACGGCAGTCAGACCGAGGCCACCGGTATGGACGGGGAGATTCACCCGGGCGGCACTTTCGACTTATGGAGAAAGATTGCGGCGCAGGATTCTTCCTTCGGAAAGCCGGATAAGTTCTGTACAGACCCGGAGGACAGCAACTGGGTGAGCGCCACGGTCAATACCTTGGATGAAAAGATTCTTCCCTATATCAAAAATATTTGCAAAAGAGATCCTCTTTCCGGAAAAGTGGTAACCGGCGGAATTGTGACTGTCACCGATTCCTCTTGGCTTTTAAGCTGGACCATTAACCGTCAGCCCCAGTACAGAAATCAGCCCAAAGGACAGGTTCTGGTTTGGCTCTACGGTATGTTTTCCGATAAGCCGGGAGATTTTGTTAAGAAATCCATGCGAGAATGCACCGGACAGGAAATCTGTGAAGAATGGCTCTATCACTTAGGCGTTCCGGTGGAAGAGATTCCGGAACTTGCAGCCCATAGTGCAAATACCGTGCCTGTGATGATGCCTTTTGCCAGTGCATATTTCCAGCCTCGTGAGGAAGGAGACCGCCCCTTAGTGGTACCGGAAGGTTCTGTAAACTTTGCCTTTATCGGAAATTTTGCGGAAACGCCTAGAGACACGGTTTTTACAACGGAATACTCCATTCGAACAGCAATGGAGGCAGTGTACACCCTGTTAAATGTGGATAGAGGAGTTCCGGAGGTCTGGGGCAGTGTATATGATATTCGCGATTTGTTAAATGCCACGGTGGCCCTGCGGGACGGAAAGAAGATTACAGACTTACAGCTCGGTTTTATTCAGGATATCGTGTTAAAGGCTGCTTTAAAGCGAATTAAGGGAACGGAAGTGGAAAAACTGATGAAGAAGTGCAAAATGATTTAGATTTTGAAGATACAGCCTCGGCGTGCAGGAATCTTCTTACAAAAAGCCCTCAACGGCAAAAACGTTGAGGGCTTTTATTTTACTATAGGGCCTATCGTATATTTCTACTAGTGAAATTAAAAAAAATAGAATATAATACAGATATTATTGATTATAAGGTAAACAGGTATAGTAGGAGTAAGCGCTTGATATGAAGAAATCCATGATTCAATTTTCTTACGACGGGCTTTGTCTACAATTCGATAAAGAAAATTTGAGATATTCTATTTTGACAGGCAAAACAACTTGGGAGACAGATGAGTTTTTTTCGCCTTTTTTCCGGGTACAATCCTGTGATAAACCGATTTACTTTAAAGATGCCGAAGTACAGAAGCATGAACTTGTGAAAAGCGGTGTGGGAGAAGGGATCCGGAGTTCTTACCGGGATTTTGTCTTATCGAAAGCAGCCGGATCCGAGAGCGGGAAGGAAGAAACGCTTTCCTTTTCCTTTGAGACTTTTGTTTGGATAGAGTACAGCACAAAACAAGTTTACTTTGAATGGATTCCGTTTACGGAAGCACCGGAAAATGCTATAGAGCAAGTCTTTTTCCCGGGACCCTTTTCTTTTCAAAAGGAAAGGAATGACTGGTATACGATTCTTCCGAAGGAACAGGGCATCTTAATTCCCAACACTTGGGATGTGAGTTTTAAACAGGACGGTTTTAACGGCCGTTTCGGAACGGCCAGCGCTTATCTTCCGGTGTTCGGGCAGGTGAAGGAGGGAGAAGGGTATCTTGCGGAAAGTCTCACGCCATGGAACATGGGGTATGAAGCGGTACATGAGGCCGGAACAAATAAGACCGCGGTGCAATTCAGGATAGAGCCGAGTCTCGGACAGATGGAATACCGACGGATTATGCGTTATCTCTTCCTTTCGGATTGTGACTATACTTCTCTTTTAAAGTGTTATAGAGAACTGGCGAGAGAAGAAGGAAAGCTGAAGACCCTGAAGGAAAAGGAAGTTTCGACTCCTTCGGTAAAGAGATTAATCGGGGCTTCCTTTGTGCATAAAGGGATCAAGACCTGCGTACAGCCTGATTCGGAATTTTTTGATCAGGATGCACCGGATAAGAATAATCGTTTGGTTCCGTTTCGGAAAAGAGCGGAAGAGATGCGTGCCTTTAAGGCGGACGGAGTAGAGAAGCTCTACCTTCACCTCGACGGTTGGGGAGATGCCGGATATGACAATAAGCATCCGGATGTCGGCCCGGCTTGTGTGGAGGCCGGCGGATGGGAAGGCATGCGTGAGCTTTCGAAGACCATGGAAGAATTGGGCTACCTCTTCGGCATTCATGACCAGTACAGGGATTTCTACAAGAAGGCGGAAAGCTATGATGATGACCTGGCCTGCAAGAGTGCGGACGGAAGTATCTTTACCCATGCACGTTGGGCGGGAGGACCTCAGGCCTACCTCTGCACCAGTCAGGCACCGTACTATGTACGTCGAAATTTTGAGAGGCTTCTTAGCGAGGGGGTTCATCTTGATGCGGCTTATCTGGATGTCTTTACCTGTAATGAGGGAGATGAGTGTGCAAATCCCCGCCATAAGATGCGTAGAAGAGATTCCTATGAGTATAGAAATGCCTGTTTTCGCTATCTCTTAAGTAAGAACATTTTACCCAGCTCCGAGGAAGTCAATGATTGGGCTGTACCCTGGCTTGTTTTCTGCCACTACGCTCCTTATGACTTTATGCTGAGGGAGCCGGGAAGTCCGAAATACGGCATTCCGATTCCGATGTTCAACCTGGTTTATCATGATTGTCTGATTATTCCCTGGATGATGGAAAAGCTTCCGGAAGAGGACTATATGCTCTATGCACTTTTAAACGGCGGCGCACCTTATCTCGTCCGAGATCCGGCTTATATGGGCATCGACGGGGCCTTTACCCCGGAAGAAGAGATGCCCTGGAAGACGCATTTAGAGAGAGTTCGGGCGGTCAGCGATTTCCACGAGAAGGTCGGGGAAGCCGAGCTTGTTCGGCATGAGATATTGGATGAGAAGGGCTACAGGCAAAGGTCGAGCTTTGCAAACGGCTATTCTGTAGAAGTGGATTTTAAAGAGGGAAGGTATCAGATTTCCTCTATAAAATAAGAAAATCTAGAAGGAGAATATTATGAAGAAAAGAACACAGAAACTCTTGGCTCTGGCTACCGTTCTGACAATGGGAGCCGGCATGCTGGCATCTTGCGGAAATAAGGCTTCTTCCGGAGAGAATGCTTCCGGAGAAACAAAGGCCGCAAACGGGGAGAATGCTTCCGATGAAAAGAAGGCAAGCGGAAAGACAACTTTATCTCTGGCTATCTGGGATGAGAATCAGAGAGCGATGACGGAGTCTCTTGCAGAGGCATATAACAAGGAACATCCGGATGTAACGGTAGAAGTTCAGCTTACTCCCAGTAAGGGCGGAGAATACTGGACGAAGCTGGAGGCGGCTTTAACCGGAGGAAAGGCTCCGGATGTATTCTGGTTAAATGTTTTGCATCTGGACAGCTATATGGAAGGCGGCGTTCTTGCCGATTTGACCGATGCGATTGCCAAGTCCGATATCAAAGATAATTTCCCCGAGTCTTTGGTAAACAACTATGTAAGAGACGGAAAGTACTATGCCGTACCGAAGGACTTCGATACCAATGCGCTTTGGTACAACAAGGCAATCTTTGATAAGGCTGGGGTTAGTTATCCGACAAATGACATGACATATGAGGATTTGGTAGCTAAGGCGGAGGAACTTAAGGCAGCCGGTCTTCCGAACGGAGTATATCCCTTTGCCTGCCCCGTAGACTTCCAGACATGGTACTATCAGACTGTTTTTGCCAACGGCGGTTGGATTCTCAGCGAGGATAAGAAAACTTCCGGCTATGACGATCCGAAGACTCAGGGCGGAATCCAGTGCTGGATTGATATGATTGACAAGGGGCTTTCTCCGACGTCTGCCGTTCTTGCCGAGACTACACCGGATGCCATGTTTGAGGGCGGACAGCTGGCTATGATTTATGCAGGTTCCTATATGGTTCCCGAGTATGTTGGAAACGACAATATCAAGGATACCATCGATTGTGTCGTATTACCGAGCTTCAACGGAGTGCAGACAAACTGTATTAACGGTTTAGGCTATGCGGTTTACGAGGGAAGTAAGAATAAGGAAGCCGCAACCGAGTTTGCCATTTGGCTCAGCAGCAAGGAAGCCATGGATATCCAGGGCAATTCAGGCGTTGTAATTTCCGCAAGAAATGAATCACAGGATCTTTTCAAAAACTCTTCGGATAAATATGACCTGTCCGTTTATACGAAGTATACGGATAAGGCTTATCCGCTTCCCGTATGTAAGAATGCGTCACAGCTTTACAATATGGAAGCGAAGGCTTTGCAGAAGGCATACAGCGGAGAAGAGAGTCTTAAGGATGCTTGTGCGGCACTGAAGAAAGAGGCCGACGAGTTCTTGGCAAAGAATCAATAATTTTAGAGCTATCCCGGGAGAAACATACTTCCGGGATAGCTTTTCCAAGTAAGGAGCAACTATGAATTCACAAGAGAAAAAGGCAGGGTTATCCTGGAGGATAAAGGATTGGATTGCAGGCTATGTTTTTATTGCGCCTGTCACGATTGGACTGACGGTCTTTTACATTTGGCCCTTCATGCAGAACTTTTGGTTCAGTTTTAATGATGTAAACAAGTTCAACGTGACACACTTTATCGGACTCGAGAACTATAAGCAGCTGCTTTCCGACCCGGAAGTTTTTCAAACCTTCGGGAATACGCTGAAGTATGTTGTGGTGACTGTACCGGTAGGCTTGTTTCTTTCTCTTGTGACTGCAGCGCTCTTGAATTCCAACATTAAGGGAAAGTCCCTCTACAGAACTTTGTATTTTCTTCCGTCCGTAACCATGGCGGCAGCGGTTGCGATGGTTTGGAAATGGGTATTTAACGGGCAAATGGGAATTTTAAATTCCATCATCACTTCCCTGGGAGGACCGCGTATAGGTTGGCTGATTGATCCCAAGCTGGCACTTTATGTTATCATGCTCGTAGGCTTATGGATGAGCGTCGGCTACAATATGATCATTCTCCTTGCCGGGATGCAGGGAATTTCCAAGACCTATTATGAGGCGGCGGCAATTGATGGCGCCGGCCCGATTACGCAATTTTTTAAGATTACCGTGCCGCTTCTTACGCCGACCATCTTCTTCGTGATGATTACCTCTATCATTGGCGGATTTCAGGTCTTTGACGTAGTTTACATGATGGTTGGAAAATTGAATCCTGCCTATGAGGCGACCCAGACCGTGGTAATGCTTTTCTATAGACAGGCTTTTGACTACGGCTATAAGGGGTATGCGGCTGCGATTTCCATTTTGATTTTTGGGGCGATTATGCTGGTAACGCTGATTCAGTTTGTTGTGCAGAAGAAATGGGTCAATTATTAGAAAGGAGGAGAGATAAGCATGAACAAGAAATTTTCCTGGAAAAAACTGTTCGTTCATCTGGTACTCATTGCCGGAATCGGCGTGACCATCTTCCCCTTTGTTTGGATGATTTTGACTTCCTTTAAGACAAGCGGAGAGGCTATGCAGGTTCCCCCGACAATTATTCCGAAGAAATTCATTACGACAGCCTACACACAGATTATCGGTTCGCTTCCCTTTGCACAGATTTATCTGAATACGATTATTTCCACGGTAATTACCGTATTGGCACAACTTCTCTTTTGCTCTATGGCGGGCTATGCCTTTGCACGGATTAAGTTTCCTTTTAAAAATGCCATTTTCATCCTGCTTCTTTCCGTCCTCATGGTGCCCGGACAGATTTTCCTTATCCCGCAGTATCTGATTATTCAGAAGATGGGGCTTTTGGATACGATACCGGCTCTTTTTATCCCGAATCTGTTTAGTGCCTTCGGGACCTTTCTTATGCGCCAGTTTTTCCTTTCCTTACCGGATGAGCTCGAGGAGGCAGCGATTATCGACGGTTGTAATCGCTATCAGATTTTTGGAAGAATCATGTTACCGCTGGTAAAACCGGGTCTTGTCACCTTGAGTATTTTCACCTTTAAGTTTGCCTGGAACGACTTTATGTGGCCGCTGATTGTTAATACTTCTCCCAAAAACATGATTTTAGGCCCTGCTCTTTCCACCTTGCAGGGGCAGTTTACTACGCAGTATCCCATGCAGATGGCAGGCGCGGTGATGGCGGTCATTCCTGTAATCCTGGTGTTCTTTATCTTCCAGAAGCAGTTTATTGAAGGCGTGGCACAGTCCGGCATTAAGGGATAGAGCTGTAAGAGCTTATCCTGTCTTCCTTTTTGTAACCGCCTTATATGCATTCTTGTCTTATAAAGTAGAATCATTGTTCGTGTAATTTTTTTTAGGGAGGAAAATGATGAAAAGAAAGATGCACAGCGGAAAACTGCGATTGGGAACGATAGCGTTGTTAGTCACCCTGCTTTTCTCTTCTTGCGGAGGAGCAAAGCAAATGGCGTACGAGGACTATTTGTCCTCTGAATCGGCGGATAAGTCGGTAAGCGGATTGGGAGCTTCCGGTTCGGCAAAGGAAGAAACATCGGAGCTTTCAAAATCTGCAGAAGTAAAAGAAGTCTATGAGACAAGTGCGGACTCTTCCGGCTATGTGGAAAACGAGGTCCCGAACAATCCGGTAGAAGCCACCGAGGCAAATGTCAATCCGGCGGAGATTTCCGAAAAGAAAATTCGAACAGTCAATTTGTCGCTGGAATGTAAGAGCATGGAAGGCGCCGAAAAGGAACTGAAGGACAAGGTGAAGGCACAGGGCGGCTATATTGAGTCGGAGGACTACTCCGCAATCAGTCAGTGGAATGATACCAAGAGAATGAACTTTACCATTCGGCTTCCCAAGGGAAATGTAGACAGTTTTCTGGATTTTTTAAATGGAGAGGGAAGAATTCTTTCCAAGTCGGAAAATCTGCAGGATGTTCGGCTGCAGTATCGAGATGCCAAGAACCACATTAAGGCCTTGGAGACGGAGCAGGAGAGAATTCTTGCACTAATGGAAAAGGCGGAGACGGTAGACCAACTCATTGCACTGGAAAGCAGACTCACGGATATTCGTTATCAGTTGGATTCTTATAATTCTGAAATTCTGGACTATGACAACAAGGTGGATTTCAGTACGATATATCTGGAACTGCAGGAATCCATAGACGGAAAGATAAATCAAAGTGGAAATTACAGCTTTTTTGACCGGGTAAGAGACGGATTTTTCCGAAATCTTTTCGAGATTCGGTTATTTTTCGAAGATACAGCCCTCTTTGTACTGGTATTTATCCCGCAGATTCTTCTTGTCCTTCTTATAATACTGCTCATTGTGTTTGCGAATAAGAAGTTGCTCAATAAGAAAAAGAAGGAAAAGCAGGAAAAGCAGCCGGAACGGAACAAGGCCGAGCAGGAAAAGAAAGAGCAGGAAAAGAAAGAAGAATCTCCCATTACGGAAGAGTCTTTACAGAAAGAGAAAAAGCAGGAATAAAACAATATAGAGATGGATT
>NZ_JH414506.1:63787-146808 GCF_000238075.1 Oribacterium asaccharolyticum ACB7 | reverse complement strand
GTGTNTTTTTTATTATTCTGTGCTTCCTACAGAAAGCCTCTGCAAAAGACCGTTTTGCAAATTAAAGATTGCACTTTGATCCTTTGCTACAGCGGAACGATTTTCTTCCTCTGCATGGGAGAGTTCTTCACGTAGGATGGAAATATGCTTTGGAGCATCAATCGCGATACGCACTCCATCTGCAGCGGTTTCAATCACTGTAAGACGAATATTATCCCCGATTAAGATGCTTTCATTCTTTTTTCTTCTTAAGATTAACATGGTTTTCCTTCACCTCTTTCTCCCACATCCCTGTGGGATATTCGCATTTTATACTGCAGCTTTCTTTTCTTGAACAGAAGCGAAGCTGCCCAGGGTATGCTTATAGTCGTAGCCGCTAGATTCCAGTATCACTTGCATTCCCTTATGATTCTCGGGATTTATTACCAAAGGACACTTCAGATTCACGGTATTACTCAAATAATCTTCGCGTAAAACACAGGTTACATAGTAACTTAATTCTTCGGCATTCTTAACTCCTAAGTAACTAAGCTCCTCCTCTGTTAAGGTAGGCGCATAATCCGGATCTAAAGTAAAGGGATTGATTACCACAAACGCCAAGTTCGGGTCCTCCACTCCATGCAAAAGAAGAATGGTAGAGTCTTCTTCTTCGTTTAAACAAAGCGGAAGAAAATGTTGTACTTGACTGAAGCCGAAAAGCCCGTCAGGAAAGAAAAACAAATCCTTCTCTTCATAATCAATAACACCATAGTCTTTGGTATGTAATTGCATAATTTCCTCCATAGAATAATAATGAAACAGGATACACTAGCTTACTACGTCCATACTCACGCCCATTTCAGGCGATTTTGGAAAATAAACAAAATCTCCAGTGTACTCAAACTTTACTTCCGGCATTTGGGTAATGATGGTCATGTTCATCGCAGGAAGATAAGTGATTTCTCCCTGATGTACCCTCATCTCAAAGGCACCCCGGTCCTGTAGATAGCCGGCATTTTTTTCTTGTGATAAAGCCTGCCTTTCGGCATACGCTTCCAAATTTTCTGCGGCCGCGCGCTGCGTATTGCTTGCAGTGTAGAGATTCGGGGTAGCAGCCTTCTGCTTCGTAAGGGGTAAAGCTTCCGGATTTATCTCTTGTGCGGCTGAACTTTTATGCAAAGAAGCCTGTACATGTTGCGTGGCTCTTTGGTATTGAATATTGACTGCACGTTGAAAATCTCTATCGGATTTCCCGACGTTTCGAGATTCAATGGCACTTACGCGAAGCTCTCTCCCTCGCGCTTCGTCAAGTAAATCAGAGGGGACCAGCCTTCCGCCCATGGAGAGGTGGAGAGCTCTGAAGTCCGTTGTACTAATCTTTAAGACTTGTCCCATACGCGCCTCCCTCTTAAAAACCCGTGTATTATGCGAAAGAAAAGCATCTCCGCATAAAGCGGGTTGTCAGGAATAAAAACATTTCAGAAAAATGTTTCCACTCAGGAAGAGTAAAACTCAATCCTTTCAGAAAGAGTTTTACCCCTTGCTCTCTTGGTCAGGTTAATGGAGAGATGACCATATTTTTTTATCTACCTACAAAATCAAACAAAGAAGATTGCATGATATTTGCCCCCACCTTCATGGCTGCATTGTAGCTGTATTGGTAGGAATACATCTTTACCACTGCATCATAAGGGTCGATGGCCAGTTTAGAGCTGTATTCAGCTTGCAGGGTATCCATAGTGATGTCCAGCTTAGACTGTGTTGCTTCTAATGCGGCATACTTAATACCCAAAACGCGGTAGGTGTCGCTGACCCTGGACTCCGAATCATCATTTTGATTGATGAAGTCGGAAAGGTCTTTATGAAAACGCTCTTTTGCGGTAGACACATTGGTGTTCGTTTTTAAAGCTTTCACATAGTTGTGGGTAGTCAGAACACTCTTAGACAATAGGGCTACAGGAGAATTCATGAGAGAATCTTCCTCAGCCACTACCGGACCGCCGTTACTTGCTCCTTTGATTCGGTTAATGGCATCCGTGTCACTTAGGCCCTTCAGCGTATCGGAGGAAAGACCGGTAATCATGTTCAGGCCTCCGGTATAGGTATCAAGAAGGGTGCTGCGATCACGAAGAGAGCCGTAACCGGTACTCATCTTGCCTTGTTCTCTCATAGCGGAGAGAATCAATTTCAGTGTGTCTCCTTCTCCCAGTGCCGTGCCGTCACTCGCCTTTCCGGAAAATTCATTTTTATAATTGGTTCCGTCGTAGCTGTATTTGATATTCAGCTCGGTTGCTTTTTCATCTCCCGGGAATTTGTGGGAATAAGTCAAGGTAACACTGGGCGGTGCACCGTCCAAATCCTCCTTTAAGGAGAAGGGGACGGTAGTCATATCATTTCCTCCATAGACATAGAAGTTGTCATACTGAGAATTTAAGGTGTTGACTACGGAATGCAATCTTTGGGTGAACTCCGACTCGAAGGTTTCCACGGTAGATGCATTTGCGTTGGTTGTGTCATTTTTTAAATTGACTACTTTCGTATTTACGGTACGCATATCATCCTGGATACTGAGCGCTCCTTTTTCCTGCTGATATAAACGGTTCTTTACATCATCGATAACGGTTTTCTTCGCTTCAGCATCATTGTGCTGATTTTCTATACGTTTTCCTGCGTAATAAGCAATGGGGTCTTCCTTGGCCTCATTGAATTTTCTTCCGTTTCCGACCTGCTCCATGGATTTGTTTAATTTGGTGTGCAAATCATTTACGGATTTAGCATAATCTTGATAATAAGTCCTTGCGGTTACTCTCATTTTCTACTCCTCTATAATGGTAAGAGTCTTAAAAAAACACTTTTTTCTTTCATGATATATATCGTTCGAGTCCTGCAAAACTATAAGTGAAATGCAAAACTTGTCTTATAAAAATGCAGTTTCCGGGAGTTTATGAGTTTATTTCTTTTTGGAAAACATGGTAGTATACTGCTTATCGGAACAGGTATGATGTTAAATAGGGAAAAGGATGCGGGAGACGGAGAGAATGAAAAAACTATTACTGATTGGAACGGGAGGTACGATTGCCTCCAGGGAGACGGGAGACGGACTGAGCCCGGGGCTTCAGGCGGAGGAAATCGTGAGTTTTGTTCCGGAAGTGCGAAATCTTTGCGAAATAGAGGTTTTGCAGCTTTGTAATATCGACTCCACCAATATGAATCCGAAAATATGGAGAGAACTTGTACAGGCGATTAAGGAGAACTTTGACCGCTATGACGGCTTTGTGGTCTTACACGGGACAGACACAATGGCGTATACCTCCGCAGTCTTAAGCTATATGATTCAGCATTCCCGAAAACCTATTGTGGTGACGGGGTCACAGAAGCCGATTGACCGGGAGGGAACGGATGCCCGAGTGAATCTGCGAGACAGTATTCTCTATGCTATGGATGATTATTCGGAAAATGTGGTTCTTATTTTTGACGGAAATGTAATTGCCGGAACTCGGGCAAAGAAAATGCAGGCACGTTCCTTTAATGCATTTCAAAGTGTGAATTTCCCGGTGCTTGCGAGAGTACAGGACGGAAGAATCATCCGCTATTTACCCTATATTCCGGAGCGTGAGCCTGTCCGATTCTTTACGGAAATCAGTGATTCCGTCTGCGTGTTCAAACTGATTCCCGGAACCAGACCGGAATTGCTTTCTTATCTTTTCGAGAACTATGACTGTATTGTGATAGAGAGCTTTGGTGTGGGAGGAATCCCCGATGCCCTTTTAGATACCGTATACAGAGAAATGAACAAGTGGAAAGAATCGGGAAAGGTACTCGTTATGGCAACCCAGGTCATGAATGAGGGCTCGAATATGGAAATCTATCGGGTCGGCCAGAAGATTAAGAAAGACTTTCAGCTCATCGAAGCCTATGATATGACACTGGAAGCGGTGGTCACGAAGCTCATGGTGCTGTTGAAACAATACGGGAAATCCTATGAGGCATTGCAGAAGGCATTTTACCGGGAGGTCAATCACGACATTCTTTGTGCAGTGTAAAAGCAGGATATGCTCCTTACTGAGAACGATTTCTTCCATTTTATTTTCCTTCATTCTTATAAAGTGCGCTTGGCTTCATACGGCTTCGAACCGCCTGAATAATCGGTACTAAGAAGAGAGCAACAATTCCGCCGGCAAAGCCGTTGTTATAAAGGTTTGTACCATTGTAAACGGCACCGACATTTAAGGCTACGGAAGAGTGCAGGAAGCCGGCCACGATACCCCAGAAGATGCCGAAGTCTCCCGTAATGGGCGCTAAAGTAGTGGAGAGAATCAAGGTGAGAGTGGCGCTGGGATCCCGCAGATCCCAGATCTTTAAATAGCTTGCAATAATGACGCCCAAAAGAACAGGAAGGATATTTCGGATATGCTTCCCCAGGGCACTGAATCCGACTACGCAGAAGATAGAACCGATAGTCGGACCGTTAAAATCTCCCCCGACGGCAAAAAGAAGGACGGTCATAAGAAGTCCGTTAATGCCCATATTCAGGATAGTGGGGTAGTCTCCATATTTTTTCAGAAAGTCCGTCCCTCCCTGTCCGCTTTCCTTCAGCAATTCCCTATAGGAAGAAACCGTATCATCTCCACCCAGAATGAGGGTGATGAGGATCAGAGTCAGGAAGAGGGAGAGAAGGCTGAAGAAGCCGAAGGGTCTGTGCGAGCTGTCCCAAAGCAGACGGGATTCGATTTTTGCGCCGAAGGACTTCATCAGAGAGGTTACAATAATGGCGATAATCCCGCAGGAAAAACCGACATTGTAGAGGGAATATCCCATATGCGCGTGCTTTGTGTGCAGGGAAATGGGGACCAGAACATAGCCGATAACGATTCCGACAGCAATGGCAAGCAGCAGTTGACCGAAAAAGGGGAAGTTCTTCATCAGGATAATCTGCGTAATGATAGGCGAGAGGGTGGTTCCGTAAAAGCCGATATAGAGATACTTCTTAATAGGAACACGATGTACCTTGGCATAGAGGACATAGCCTATGAGGATAGACCAGATATTTAAAAGGTTCTTGCCGAAGAGAGAAAAACCGAACATCAGACAGGCCGCTACGATACAGCTTCCGTCAAAGTCGGATTTTGCGATGCAGAGAATGCCTAGAGATAAAATGCTGAGACAACCCGCATTAAAGAAGGCTGCACCGACTCCGCCCACCACAAAATAATCGGAAATCAGGATATCCGGCTCCCGAACAATATTCCGAAGGCCTGAAAAAATTTCCGAAAGGGGCTGTTGAGAGAGGCTGATCAGCATAAAATACAGCGGAACGGTACACATTAAGAGATATCTTTCCCAGTTTGGCAGGACATGGTGTAAAAGTTGGATGTTCTTCTGCACTTTTTCGTGCACGTCTTTTTGAAAAAAATGGAAGTTCATTCTTTTATTCCTTCTGTTTAGAGAGTAGAACCGTAATGCGGCAGAGATGATAAAAAATATAAGATTAGTGTAAAGGAAATAAGAATAAAAGGAAATAGGAAATCGGATCAATACCATCGAAAATCGGATAGATACAATCGGAAATCGGGTCGATACAATCGGAAATCGGGTCGATACAATCGAAAATTTGACAGATACAAAAAATCAGGAGTGAGCGGGTTCTCCCGCTACACTCCCGATTCTATACGAGTATCGCTCGCGAAGCGCAAGGGATCTCGTTTGGAATGAATATTCTATTTTATCTGCCGATGGAAAGCAAAGTTTCCAAAGTATTGTTTAAGGTGGTCATCAGTCTTGCCGCAGCATTGTAGGAAGACTGATAGGTCATCATGTTTGCCGCTTCCTCATCCAAGCTTACACCGGAAATCTGATCTCTGGAAGTATTGATTCCGTCCAGAACAGCTTTGTTAATGGTGTAAGAGTTATTATTGGAATAAGAATCCGTTGCCAGAGTAGTGGATAAGTTATTCATATAATCCGCATAGCTGGTCTTGGTATTGTTCATCTTCATCATGGGAGAGGTCATCTGCTCCAGCATTTCCAAAACCGTATCCGTGGTATCGCCCTGATTGGTCGTTGACGGATTGTTACGGAAACCGCGGGTGCCGATATGCGTTGTACCGTTCACCCAACCGCGGGAAATACCGATGTTTGCTGCGGTTACCTCGGAAGGATCATTTCCGCCGGCCTTATCTTTGTTGATCATCAGAATATGATTCGGATTGGTCACGGGAGGGGTCTTCGTATAGTCCGTATTTCCCTTCTTGTTAATCTCATTCATATTCTTGGTAAAGGTTTCTGCAAGTAAATCCAGCTTTCCCATGTAATAATCATAGCTGTAAGCGGTCATTTCATTGCTGGCTTTTAAGTCTGCAAGGTTAATTACACCGCCTCCGTGCACCAAGGCACGAACATCGGAAGTGGAAAGCATATCGAGGCTGGCCTGTACCGTTCCGGAAGCAAAACGAACATTCTTGGTATTCGTTGTAAACTCATCGTTGTTAAAGGTTCCCGGAGTAGCGGTTCTCTTGCTGTATCCGGTGAATTTCAGCTGCGTGTTCAGAGGATTATCCTGAGAATAGGCAGGCTGTGGCGGAACGGTTGCGGGAGTCGGGGTAGCAAGCTCTACCTTTCCGACATTCCGGTGTCTTCCTGTCGAATCCTGAAGGTTACCGTCAATGGCACCGTTTACCAGGGTGATTTTCTTTACTTCGGCGCCGTTACCCGCACTGCTGTCCCGGTAAACAAGGTTTACGCGCAGGTCTTCCGGCCAGTCTGATCTTCCCGTGATGTTTCCGGCAGAATCATAATTATAGATTCTGTAACGGGTTTCCGTTCCAACCGTATATTCTTCCGAGAAACTTTCCGTTTCAATAGGAACATATTTGGAAAGCTCATCTAGTTTTTTATTTCTTTCATCCTGCAATTCCAAAACGGGACTTCCGAGAAGCTGATTTTTCTTGATGCGGGTATTTAAGTCACCGATTCCCTCAATCAGACTGTTAATCTTCTGGATAGCACCGTTTTCCGAGGTGCCGGTTCCGTCAATCTTATGAAACTCATTTTTCTGTGCCTGGACAATACTTTCCGCTGCGGAATTCATGAGTGTAGTCATGGCCTGCACTCTGGACATGAGCTCTCCTTCGTATACCGGGTCCTGCACTTTGGAAGGATCCTGCATATTGGTCAGAGACTTCTGGATATTATCAAAGGAAGCACGAATGCCGTCTACCTTAGTCTCGTCCAGGAAGAGGGAGAGAGACTTTAAAGACTCTCCGAGCCCTTCCGTATAGGCGGCTCTTCCGTTTTGCGTACGATACTGTTTATCCAAAAACTGGTCGCGAAGCTGCCGTACGCCATCCATGCCTACACCGAAGCCTACATTGGTATCATTTGAATTCATATAGAAGGAAGTGGGGTTCTCATAGTTAATGGAAGAAGTTTTTAACTCCTGCCTTGTGTATCCTTCCGTATTCATGTTTGCCAGATTATGTCCCACAAGATCCAGCTTTTTTTGATTCATCCGGAGTGCGGACAGTGCCGTATCAAACCCGGCAAAGGTTGCTCTTACCATAAATCCTCCTTAAAAGGGGTAAAAAAATCAAAAAAAAATAACGCCTAGACTCTTCTGTCTCGAAAATTTGTTACTTCAGGTTTTCCTTCAAGCTGTAGAGAAATGTCGCTTAGGCGAACCTGCAATATTCTATCGGCGTTTTCCTTGGAATTTATAAAACGATTTAGATTTTTTTCCAGAGCTTCGATCTTCTCTGCCCATTCTTCCCTCTCTTCCTCCGGAATCTCTTTTAAGAGGGCGGAAAGAGAAGTGGGAGCAAGCCCAAGCTCCTTTTGTAATTTCTCTCGTTTTTTTTCTAATCCCTTGAAACGAAGCAAAGTGGGCTGGGCCTCTGTCACCAGGGCATTGATTTCCTCCTGTGCATCTTTGGATGCGGCAATACTTAAGGAGTCTTCAAAGTCACAAAGAGCAGAGACCAAAAGGGAAAGCTCCGAAATAACGGGAAGGAGTTCTTTCCAATTTTTATTATTTTCAATGGTCATCTTTTTTCTCCATTAATCCTTATAGCCTAAAATCTTCTCGGCAATACGCTGTGCATTCGGACGATAAGTACCGGACTGCACCTGCTGATGAAGTTCAGCAACTCTCTTGTCGGAAGCACCTACCTTTAAGGAATCTGCAGTAGCCTTGGATAAAGCGGCTACGAAGCTTCTGTCATCGATTGCCTTTCCCTTGGAAATAGACACGGTATCCTTGTCAACTTTTTGAATCGATTCTGTCTGCTCTGCGGGTTTGTTTACTAAGGACGCCTGACGTGTTTGATAGTCTACTCTAGTGTTTAAATCAGGTCTAATAGAAAAATTCATTTTGTCCTCCTATCGGCGTTCTCTTATGAGAGTCATCGCCTTTCATCATTCCGTTTCCGTCTCTTTGCCTTCCGCTTGAAAGCTTCTTGCATGGGGGAAACACTTGGGGTATACTCCAAAACATAAATTTAAAATTTATTGGAAATACCTTTCTTCCCCTACTATATCGACGATAAAAGTGTCGATATAAGTACTATACAGTTAAAATGTGAATTTTTTATAATTTTTTTCACGACAGGAACAATTTTACACTTTTGGAGGAAAAATGGCAAATATTTTACAAGTGGGCTCCACTCCGGTTACCCCGGATACTTCAATACAGCATGGCAGGGTCACACCGGACCTATCCGTTAAGAACCCCGTCAATCCCAATGCCGTCAATCGTGCAGACGGGCAAGACACCGGGCAGGCGGGAAGCTCTACGGCGGAAGGACATTTTTCCGGAGTTGACTTTGAAGGGAATTATGCAGCCTTTATCCGGACCCTTTCCGAAACGGGAAATCTTCCTAAGGAAATGGAAACGGTCCTCTTTGGAGATGCCGCTATAGCCTTAAGCCAAAATAAGGGAGAAATCGGAGAAAGCATCAAGGAACTTTTTTCCGCCCTGGAAATGGAAAGTCCGGAAGACTTGAAGGCCTTTTTGCAAGAACAACAACAGTCTCAAATTAAGTTTTCGGGAAATCTCTTCAATAACTTAAGAGGGATGCTCAAGGAAAATATTTCTCCTTCCTTAAAGAATGCGATTTTCCGTTTTGCAAAAAGTTATAACGATTACAGCTCTTCCCCTCATTTTCTGGAGCAGTTAAAAACCATTTCGGAAGATATCGATAAATTATTACTGCCCTCTTTCCAGGGAGAGTTTGAGGATCTCCTCTCTCAAATGAACTTTGAGGAGAAAATGGGACAGACGGAGGGAAACACTTCCTTAATTAATAAGCAGATTATTCCCTTCCTTTCCAATTACATTTCCAGAACCCATGATTACGGGGCAGTGCGAAATGCCGTAGTCCTTTTTATTCTTTATGCTGTAAAGTATGAAAACGGGTCTGAAGAGTCTCTTGTAAAAGAAAAGGAAGCCCTGATGAACAATCCGGATTTTCGTCTTCTGTTTAAGGGGGATCCGGAGGAAGCTTTTCAGGACAGCTTGCAGAACCTGGATAGGAAGTCACAAAATACTTTTCCGAAGCTTTTCAACCAATTTCTTCAGGCCGGTGCGGAGGGAAAGGCGGGAACGGAACATATTTCCCACTTCCAGGATGTGCTGAAAGGACTTTTGGTAAATGAAAGCGTCTATATGCCGTTGCAGCACCTTGTCCTTCCTTTCCGTTATGAAGGAAAAGATGTGATGAGTGAGATGTGGGTTGAACAGGAGGCGGAGGATTCTTCAGGCGGAAAGCTGACAAAGATGCTGCTGAAATTCTCCATTCCGAATGTTGGGAACTTTGAAATGATTTCCGGAATAGCGAATATGCGGGTAGACATGAACCTGTATATGCCGGAAGATTTGATGGAGAAGCAGAAGGATGTAGAGGGAGTTCTTTCTACGATTTTACGGAGAAACGGGCTTTCCGTGGCGAATATCGGGATTTACAAAAAGACCAGAGATTTTCGGGTACAAGAGGTATTTCCGGAGATCAAGGAAGCGGAAAAGGGATTAAATGTAAGAATTTAGTCAAGTTTTCACTTCTATAAAGCTAAGAACTTGTCGATAAAGGAATAGAGTTCTTCAGAACAAAGGAGATAAGGTGACAGATTTTACCAGACTTATGGAGAAGAAGGCGGCTGCCTTAAAATATGACAGCGAGAAAAACGGTGCTCCGGTCATTGTTGCTGCAGGAATGGGCGAAATGGCGGAACGAATTACGGAAACGGCTATGAAGTCGGGAGTACCGGTCTATGAAGACGACAGTCTGGCGTCTCTGCTTACGCAGATGAAGCTGGGAGCGGAGATTCCCGAGGAACTTTTTCAGGCAATTGTAGAAATTTATATTTACTTCCTGGGCTTTACCGGAGATCCGGAAAAAGACAAGGAGGAAAGAGAAAAGAGGAGAGAAGAAAGAAAAAACGCACTCTCTTCTTAATAAAGTAGCCGTTTTTTACGGCCGGAAGAGGATGGAAATGAAGAGGATGCGGAATCATAATACAGGGATGGCTAAAAGAGAAGAAAGAATTACTTTACCGGGAAATAGCGGCAAGGGAGGATCTCTTTTGCATCTCCTTTGGAAAAGGCAGGTGTTTTTACTACTGTGCCTTTTTTTCGTGCTGCTTTTCAGAGAAAAGGTTTTTGCCGGAACCTCTCCGATTAAAAATATACGAATCAACATTAATTCCAAACTGGAAACAGGAGATTCCCCCGGGGATATTAAGCTCACGGTGGAAGAGACGGCCAAGCATGAGGTCGGCGTCGGCGCAAAGAGCAGTCTTTTTACGGTAAGTTCCGCGGAGTGGGGAGGAAGACAGGTCCCCTTTGTCTCTGTTGGAGATGAACTGCAGATGGTGCTCACCTTAACGCCGGTAGACGTAACGGAATATTTCTTTTTGGGAGCGTATCAGGCAAGCAGCTTTCATATCGAGGGAGGATACTATGTCTCCTCGAAAAGAGAAGGAGATGACCTGGTTCTTACCGTAAAGGTGCGTGCGGTACAGGGAAGCTATGATGCTCCCTCTTCCGTGGACTGGAATGAAAGAACCCTCGGAATGGCTTTCTGGAATCCCGGAAAGGTGGATTCGGGTTTCTATCATGTGCAACTTTTCCGAAATGGCAGTCGAATCTATGAAATCGAAAGAGTGGCGGGAAATCAGTATAATTTTTACCCTTATATGACCAGACCCGGTCGTTATCAGTTAAAAGTCAAAACTTTGATCAAGAATGATGCGGAGAAAAAATATGCCAGAAACAGCGGCTATACCGAGTCCTCGGAACTGCAAATCGATGATCGGGATGTTTCAGACGGAAAAGGCAGGCTGGGAGACAAGGTTGTAGGCGGAACGGAGAAAAAAATCGGTTGGAATCAGGAAGGGAATACCTATATTTATCGTAAGCCGAGCGGAGAATTCCTGACAGGCTGGGGACTGATTGACGGCTACTGGTATTATTTTCAGCCGGACGGAAAGATGGTAAAGGGTTGGCAGAAGATTGACAACAAGTGGTTCTTCTTTAACTTAAACGGGTCCATGGCCGTGGGCTGGATTAAGGACAACGGGCAGTGGTATTATCTCGTGCCGGATACGGAGGCGGGAAACGGTTTGATAGCCGGAGAACTGCTCCCTGCAGGATGGCATGTCATCGGCGGAAGGTACTACTACATCGATCCGGACGGAAAGATGCACAAGGGCTGGGTCTTTGATCAGGGAAAATGGTATTACCTAAATGAGTTGGAAAATAGCCTGGAGGGGGTTATGTTTTCCGGTTTTGTAGTGCGAAATGAAAAGACCTACTACTTGAATAAAAATGGAGCCATGGAGACCGGCTGGCTCAGTATAGACGGAAATTGGTACTATTTTCAGGAGGATAGTGGAGAAATGTTGAAGAACACGACGGTGGACGGCTTCCCTCTGAATGCGGACGGCATATTGGATCAAAATACTTTTACAAGGTAAATGAGGGAGGAAGAGTGATGAAAAAGCAGTGGCAAATGCAGGTGCATCCCGTGGACGGGAAAGAAATGCGGCAGGAAAAAAGAGAACTTAGGGTTTTGGAACTGGCAGAAAGATCCATTTTATTTCTGCTTCTCCTTTGGATTTTTGTTTTTTCTCTTTCCGAAAGAGCAAGAGCGGCAGAGTCTTCCGTCATCGAATCCGTGGATATAAGCTTCCAAAGTGATTTTGGAGGACAGGAGGAAATCCAGTCACCGAATATCACCGTCCAGCAGAACGATGTGGAAATTGCGGATATTCATTATATAAAGAGTTATGACGCCTGGGTGCCCGGACAGAAGCTCAGAGTGGAAATCCTTTTAAAGGCAAAGGACGGAAAGGTTTTTGCGCGGAGTTTAAATCGGGACAAGGTGAAGGTAAACGGTGCAAATTATGTGGAAGCCGGTGAGCGAAAGGGGAACCAACTCATGGTGAAAGCGGACTTTATTCCGAAAATGGCTTTGGGAAACGTCCAGTATGCAGCATGGAATGCAGCGCATACCATGGGAATTTGGCAAAAGGTGCGCTTTGCCCCATCCTATACCGTGACGCTCTATGGAGACAACCAGCTGGTGAAGGAATATACCGGGGTCAAGACGACTTATGTGGACTTTGCACAGGATATGAAAGACTTATCCAAAGTCTATTATTATGAGGTAAAGGCTGCTCCTTTTACGGAGGAAGAGAAAAAATACTTTAAGGAAGGGCAGTTTGTCACCGCAACAACGGATGAGGTGGAGGAACCGAAAGGGGATAAACCTGCCGATTTGGATGAGGAAGACAATATTGAAGCCTACATCGCGGCAGGAAACGGAGTACTGCCCAATGCTTGGCGCTATGTGGGAAGACACTGGTACTTTATTGATGCACAGGGAAAGGTGAAGAAGGGCTGGCTCGAAAGAGGCGGAGAATGGTTCTTTTTGAACAACAGAAGCGGAGCCATGGAGACCGGACTGGTGGAAACCTCTACCGGCAAGTTTGCTTATTTCAAGCAGGACGGGTCGATGATCAGCAATACCTGGTTACAGACCGGGCCGGATGTTTGGTACTATTTTGGTCTCGACGGCTATATGTATTACGGCTGGTGGAAGAATTCTGACGGAAACTGGTTTTATCTAAATCAAAGTTTAGGCGGAAAAATGCAGATTGGATGGTTGAAGTGGAATGAAAAATGGTATTATATGGATAAAAACGGCGTGATGCAAACCGGCTTCCGGGTCATCAACGGAAAGACCTACTATTTTAATGAATCGGGAGAAATGTTGACGAATACCACGGTCCAGGGAAAAAGACTTGGAGCGGACGGTGCGGCGGCATAAGAAAAAGAGAAGCGGAAGGCAAGCCTTCCGCTTATTTTTTTTATAGAGCTTGTCGATAGACTACTGTTTAGTATGATTTTTTATAGAAAAAGGGGTTTTTACAGCATGGCAAATGCAGTTTCCATACAGAACGGAATCCAGGGAGTCCTTAGCGGCGTTCGGAATAATGCCTTACAGACAACGACGCAGGGTGCATCCGGAACAAGCTTTCAGAATGTCCTGTCCTCGGTAGCACAGGGAGCAAGAAAAACGGCGGCCCTTCCCAAGGGTGCAGCGCAATATGAAGCTATTTTTGATGAGGCGAGCAGGACTTACGGTGTGTCAAAGTCGCTTCTTCTGGCTGTCGCAAAACAGGAGTCCAACTTTAATGCAAATTCCGTTTCCCATGCCGGAGCACAGGGAATCATGCAGCTCATGCCCGGAACGGCCAAAACGCTGGGCGTAAAAAATGCCTTTGACCCTTATGAAAATATTATGGGAGGAGCCAAGCTTCTTCGGGACAATATCAAGAGCTTCGGATCGGTACCGCTTGCATTGGCGGCATATAATGCCGGTCCCGGAGCGGTGAAAAAGTATGGAGGGGTTCCGCCTTATAAGGAGACACAGGACTATGTGAAGAAAATTATGGCGGATCTGGGAGACAGTGCAAACCGGGTGCAGAGCCATTTTACCTATAAGGGTGAGAGCACAAGTTCTTCCGGAAGTACTGTGGGAGCGACTACACCTTCCTTAGGATTAAATAGCGGTGATTTCGGAATTTCCGCAAATTCGTCATTACTTTCCATACTCGGCGGAGCGGGCGGCAATTCTCTTCTTCTTTCGGGCTTGATGCAATCTTTGCTCACCGGCGGTATTGCAAAGGGACAGGCAAGAGAAGCGGCAGCGGGAGATGGAGATCCTTCCACGGTGACAATCGATAAGCAAAGTTTTCAAAGCCTGCTTTCTCTTTTGCAGATGCAGATGATGATGCCTTCCCGTATCGGTGAAATCGGGGAATAAGGAGAAAGAACAGGATACTTAAGACTTTTTGGATAGAGCAAAGAGGAAGAGAGGAACGAAACAACTCGGATTGAATGAAGGAGCAGGAGATGGTTTTACGAGATTGTAAAAAAGGCATGGTGCATTGGCCGGAAGGCGATAGGAATATTCCTGTGCTGGTGGAAAAAAACGGAGATGAAATTCTTCTTTACTTTAAAGGCTATAAGTTTCAGGATACCCGATTTGTATCGGAGATTGATTTTTATGATTTGCAAAAGGGCATGATTGTGACATTGGCCGAAGTGGTTATGCGAAAAAATCCGGCATTTCCGGAAAGCCCTTACCCCTGGATCGGGGTGTGTGACATCCGAGAGGTGCTTCGCATCGTACAGAGACAGAACGATGTACGAGTATCGGTAGCTATGGAACTTCCCTTTGTGAAAGAGAAGGAAAAAGACGATGAGGAGGAGTTGCACTTCTTCGGCATTATCAGAAATTTAAGTGCAGGCGGCATTTTCATGGAAACGAATGTGCCCTTGAAGGAAGACGATATTGTACGCTTTCACTACCGTTTTGACAAGATGGATAGAGAACTGAAGCTGGTGGTGGTTTGGATTAAAGCGGGTGAAAATGGAAGATACGGTTACGGTTTGCGTTTCCTTCGAATGAGCTTGGGGGAAGAATCGGAAGTCAGAAATCATGTATTCCGTTTAATATTTAAGAACAATAAAAAGATTTAGAGGAAAATAGGGATGAAAGCGAAGGAACGCGAGTTGAACAAGAAAGCGTGGAAGGATAGGAGGTTCTTCCATGTTTTTTCCGTTGCTTCAACAGCATTTCGGAAGAGATAAGAAAGGGAAAGAATCAGCATGAAAATATCACAAGCCATGATCGTGAAGAACGAAGAAAAGAATATCGTACAGGCGCTTTCCTGGGGAAAGGGAGTCGTGTCGGAGCAAATTGTGGTGGACACGGGAAGTACCGATCGAACCGTGGAGATTGCGAAGAGTATGGGAGCAAAAGTCTATTTTTTCCCCTGGGAGGATGACTTTTCCAAGGCAAGGAATTTTGCAATCAGTAAATGCAAGTATCCCTGGATTGCCATGCTGGATGCCGATGAATATTTTCCGGAAGAGGATGCGAAGAAAATCAAGTATTATATCGGCCTGATTGATGATAATCCGAAAGTACACGGCATTTTAACAGCCATTGCAAATCTCGGAGAGAACGGACAGGTGGAATCTGTAGACAATACCATCCGTCTTTTCCGGAATCGAAAGGATATTTTTTATCGCCGTGCCATTCATGAACAGCTGACTCTTGCAGGCGGAGAAGATTTTTTCTCCGCAAATTGCAACAAAGATCTTACCGTGATTCATACTGGCTATCAATCCGCTGTTTTCACGGAAAAGATTCAATCCAATCGCAATCTGAACATTTTGAAGAAAGAATTGGAGAAAAATCCGGAAGACTTTGAAATGCATATTTACACGGGAATAGAATATTCTCTTCGAAAAATGTGGAAAGAAGCTTTGGAGCATTATCGAAAAGTTTATCCGAATATGCCCAAAGATTATGAAAACTATAAGATTATCTTGTCCATGGGTATGGCGGAGCATCTGAATGCCTTACATCAGTGGAGTGTGGAAGATAAGAGCAAGATGGAGGAGCTGACCAAAGAAGCGGAAGAGCTTGTGGCGTTGGGAAGAAAAATCATTCCGGAAGATGCGGATTATCTCTATCAGCTCAGCATTATGCATTACTTAAATCATCGATACGATAAGGTGATTCCGCTTCTTCTGGAAGCGCTCAAGAAGACGGAGGATGTCGGAGAAGGCACGGTTTCGCAAAGATTTCTTGCCGGCATTATTTCCGCTTACGGGATGCTCGCGGATTCTTATATGAATACGGGGAACTATAGGGAAGCGGTACATTATGCGACGGTTGTCTTAAAAGAAAAACCGCAGGAGGTGGAGATTTTAAGGATTCTGCTCTTTACCTTCTATTTGTCCCATACCCCGTGGGAAGAGGTAAGACAATTTTTACAGCCGATGTACGGAGAAGCGATGTCCTCCGTGGAGATTCTGGCCAATAAACTGGGGTATGCTGAAGCAGCTTCTTCACAGGAATCCCGATAGAGAAAAAAGGTGATTTGAGAGGGAATGTAGGTGTATGATGAGATTACCGAGAGAATTCTTCTATGATGAAATTAGAGACGGTTTTTATATACCGGGACTGATTAAAAGAGCCTGGGGAGCGCAGCTCAGTGTTTTATCCGAAATTGACAGAATCTGTCAAAAAAATGATATTACGTATCACGTTTATGCAGGAACTTTGTTGGGGGCTGTTCGAGACGGACAGTGTATTCCCTGGGACGATGACCTGGATATTTGCATGTTGCGCGACGATTTTTTTAAGTTTGCCGAGGTGGTTAAGAAAGAGTTGCCGGAAGAGCTGACATTTAATTCCATCAGTACGAATCAGAATAATCCGGCATTGGTTGCGGCAGTGGGAACTGCGAGTATGGCCGTCGGATCGGATATCCGAAAAAAATATTATGAATTTCTTTATCCGGTATCGGTTGATATATTTGTTTTGGACGACTTGGCAAAGAATCCGGAGGATGAGAAATACAGGAAAGACATACTACGCGTGCTTTATTCCATGATGGTGTTCATTCAACAAGAGAAGGAAAATAATAACGACTTTCAAAAAAAAGTAAAAGAAATCGAGTCGTTATTGAAAATTCAATTTAATAAACATCAGTCTTTAAAGCCTCAGTTTTATCAACTCTTTGATAAGATTTGTCAGGAATTTAACGGTGAAGGTGGCAATAGGGTCAGTTATCTTGCGGATCAGTTGTATGATGAAAAAAACTGGTACTTTAAATACACCATGCAGAAAACAAAAAGAATATCTTTCTGTGGAATGCAAGTTCCGGTTCCGGAAGACTATGACACGGTTTTGATGGCAGAATATGGGGATTATCATAAAAAAGTTAAGGTTGGAGGAGACCATGGTTATCCATATTTTAAAAAAAATGAGAAAACTGTCAAAGGAACTTTCAAGGAAAAATGGATTTGGGATTACGACTTTAAAGAAAAGGATCTGGAAAGACCGGAGGTGTACAGTTTCAGAGATATTGTTTTAAAAACGGCGGAGTATTTTATTGCCTCACAAAAAAAGAGCTTTGAAGCCTTTGTTCGAGGGGATTTTTCCATGGTTCTGGCGCTCCTTTCCAAAGCACAGGAAGAGGCAATCACTTTGGGAAACACAATAGAACAGAAGAAGGGGACCGGAACAGAGTCGGTTTCCTATATTGAAGAATATTGTGAGGCCCTTTATCATGCATACCAATTGATAAGTGAATTACTGGCAATCGAAGAAAATTCGATGGAGCACTTATCCTCGGCTCTTCGCAAAGATTTGGAAAGAAAACTCAAGAAACCGGGCTATTATCTTCGGAAATTACATTCCGCTTTGGAAAAAGAGTTTAAACGGCAGGTGGTATTTTTACCGCACAGCGCCAAACATTTTGACAGCTTAAGACCGCTGATAGACAGCTTACTGAGGGCGGAAGATGTGGAATGTACGATTATTCCGATTCCTTATTTCGACCGTTTGGGTCTTGGCGAATTTTCCGAGATGCACTACGAAGGAGAAAAGTTCCCGAAGGGCTATAGCATAATGGATTACAGGAGCTATGATTTTGCGAAAGAGATTCCGGACTGCATCGTCATCAACTCTCCGTATGATGAATTTAACCATGTTTGGAGTGTGGATCCCTTCTTTTACAGTAGAGAAATGAAGAACTATACGAAAAGGCTGGTTTATGTTCCCTGGTTTATCACGGATGAGATTGATCCCGAGGATAAAGAGGATGGAAAAGCTTTCAACAATATGGAGTATTATGTGACAGTGCCCGGTGTCTTTCATGCCGATTTGACGATTGTGCAGTCGGAGCAAATGAAGAAAGCTTATCTTGAAAAGATAGCACAGTTTGCCGGGAGAGGAATCAGCAGGAAGATGAGCAAAAAAATATCCGGTGCGGGTTCCTGTCTTTTAGGAGAAAAAGAGGGACAGGGTACGATAGCACAATTTAGGCGATTTTTGTTTAAAAAATAGAAGGAAATAAAAATGAAATTACCCAGAGAATTTTTTTATGAGGAAGTACGTAACGGGTTCTATATTCCCGGGATGATAAAGAGGACATGGGGCGCCGCACTGACCATACTTTCCGAAATAGACCGGATTTGTAAAAAACATGGAATCCAATATCATATCAGCGCCGGAACCCTACTGGGAGCCGTTCGCGAAGGAGAATTCATTCCCTGGGATGATGATTTGGACATTATTATGCTTCGGGATGATTTTAATAGGTTCTGGAGTATAGCAAAGTCGGAGCTTCCGGACGAATTGATATTTAGCTTTGGAGATAAAAGTAAAGATTGTAATGGATATTTGGCTGCAGTGGGGATTCCGGAAATGAAATTCCGGTCGGAAATTCTTCGGAAATACTGTGAGTTCCCTTATCCCGCAGGAGTAGATGTCTTTGTATTGGACGATTTGGCAAAGAATCCGGAAGATGAAGAATTTAGAAAAGATGTTTTACGGATGTTATATACCATGATTGGACTTGTTGAGTCGAAAAAAGAGAAATCCCGAAGCTTTTTAAAAGAACTGGAGAAGGTAGAAGAACTTTTGGAGGTTCAGTTTGACCGGAACAGTCCCCTTGCGCCACAGCTCTATGACGTTTTTCACAGGGTTTGCCAGGAGTTTAACGGAACCGGAGACATGGTGGCCTTCTTAGCTTATCAAATGCATCATGAGAAGACAAAATTTCCCAAAGCGGCATTTCTGGGAAGTAAGCAGATTTTATTTTGTAATCGGGAATTTCCGGCTCCGATAGACTATGATACCGTTCTGAAAGTGATTTATGGAGATTATAAAAAGCCTGTAAAAGCGGGTGGAATTCACAATTATCCTTATTTCAAACAGTATGAAGAGCGGCTCAAAAAGCACTTTGGAGAAAAGTGGGTATTCAGCTATCAGTTTAAGGAAGAGGATTTAGAGCGTCCGAATGTAGAGAACTTTAGAGAGATTCTCTTCAAAACAGTGGACTCTTTCCGGGAAAGGCAGAAAAAGATTCTGGAAGCATATGAGAAGAAGAATTTTCTCTTTTTGCATACCGTTCTTCCCGCTTGTCAGGAAGAGGCGATTGCCCTGGGAAATGCCATTGAAGTGAAGAAGGGAGGGGGATGCGAATCGGTTTCTGTTTTGGAGCAATACTGTGAGTCCCTCTATCATGCTTATCAGGCCTTGGAAGAAGTATTGCACAGCGATGAAAAAGAAATTGACCGGATGCTGTCCGAATCCGGAAAGCAACTGGAAAGGATGCTAAAGAAGTTGGGATCCCATCTTAGAAAGGTACGACAGACTCTGGAAGGAGAGTTTAAGAGACAGGTTGTCTTTTTGCCGCACAGTGCCAAGCATTTTGACAGTCTTCGTCCTTTAATTGATGCTTTGCGTGCGGAAGAAGATGTGGAGTGTAAGATTATTCCTATTCCGTATTTTGACAGATTGGGAGACGGAAACTTTTCGGAAATGCACTATGAAGGAAAAGAATTTCCGGAAGGCTATGAGATTACGGATTACAGAACTTATGATTTTGCGACGGAACTTCCGGACTGCATCGTTTTGAATTCTCCCTATGATGAGGTGAATCCGGTTTGGAGTGTGGATTCCTTTTTCTATAGCAGAAAAATGAAAAACTATACGAGAAAATTGGTCTATATTCCTCCCTTTGTTACGGACGAGATTAACCCGAAGGCGGAGGAAGATGGAAAGGCCTTTGGAAATATGGAATATTATGTGACGGTTCCGGGGATTTTCCATGCCGACCTCACCATCGTGCAGTCGGAAGAGATGAAGAAAGCGTATCTTGCAAAAATTGCCCGTTTTGCAAAAGGCGGTGTCAGTAAGAAGATGCGGAAAAAAATTTCCGGAGCGGGTTCCTGCCTCTTAGGGGAAAGAGAAGGGCAGAATCTTGTGAAAGAGTTCAGACGTTTTCTGTTAAAGAAGCAGTAAAAAGATGGAAAGGAGTATTATGGAGTTTACAAGAGATTTTTTCTATGATGAAGTGCGTAGCGGCTTTTATGTTCCCGGCATCGTGAAAAGAGCATGGGGAGCAGAACTTACGATTCTTTTAGAGATAGACAGAATCTGCAAAAAGCATAATATTCCTTATTATTTAGGGTACGGAACTCTCCTTGGAGCGGTGCGGGATCAAGGATTTATTCCTTGGGACGACGATATAGACATCATGATGTTTCGAGGAGATTATTATCGTTTCACTAATCTTTTAGAGAAAGAACTTCCCAAAGAATTGGAACTGCTTTCTATTGAGAAAGATAGTGAATTCAGAGGTTTAAATGCAGTCATAAGTATGACAAGAGAGCGCTTTCAAAATGATATTTTTCAGAAATATTGCGCTTTTCCGTATTGTACATTTGTAGATATTTTTGTATTGGATGAACTTGCCTATACAGAGGAAGAGGAGTCATACAGAAGAAGTTTGTTTCGTTTGCTCCTTAAAATCATTGATATTATGAGAGAAAAGGGCGAGCAAAGTGAAGCAGTGGAGGAGGAATTAAAAGGAGCAGAAGAGCTCTTTCAAGTACGATTTGACAGGAATGTGCCTATGGAAGGGCAGATTAGACAATTTATGGAGCGGAGCTTCCAGTGCTTTAATGGAAGAGGGGGGAGTCGCATTGCAACGATGCCGATTTATATGATGCGAGGATCAGCGTACCCTGTTAAGGCTTTTGATACAACAAAATATCTTAGCTTTTGCGGGAAAGAGTTTCCGGTGCCGGGTGATTACGAGAAAATTCTTGAAATTGACTATGGTGATTATAGGAATAACGTGAAGGCGGGGGGAGAGCATGACTATCCTTTTTTTAAGACACAAGAAGAAAATGTAAAACACGAATTGGGAGAGCAGTGGATTTTTGAATATTGCTTTTCAAAAGAAGATTTGGAAAGAGAAAAAGTAGAGAGCTGCAGGGAACTTGTGCTGAAAACGGCGGATCAGTTGCTGGATGCCCAAAAGAAGCTTGTGGAGGATTATCTTTCGGAGAACACCGGCGATGTCCTGTCTTCCCTTTCAGCACGACAAGCTGAAGCCATTGCCCTAGGAGATCTTATTGAGCAGAAAAGAGGTGAGGGGACGGAGGCGGTTGCTCTTTTAGAGCAATACTGTGAAGCCTTGTTTGAAGCTTACCAAAGTCTGCACGAAAGCAAGTTGAAAGAGGAAGAACAGGATTCAGAAGTTTCCTCGGAAGAAAAGAAGGAATTGTGTGAGAAAATACAAAAACCAGCTTCTTTTCTCAAGCATCTACACAGCACACTGGAAAAAGAATGGAAACGAGAGATTGTTTTCTTAGTCCACAGTACCAAGTTTTTTGAAAGTGTCCGACCCTTGATTGACGCTTTGCAGGATGCGGGTGATGCGGATTGTAGACTTATGCCTATTCCGTACTTTGATTCAAGGGGAGATGGCAGCTTCAGTAAGATACATTATGAAGGGAAAGAATTTCCGGCAAAGTATCAAATTACGGACTATCAAAGTTATGACTTTGCAAAGGAAATTCCGGATGTCATCGTTATCAACTCTCCTTATGATGACTATAATTCTGTTTGGACAGTGGACCCTTTTTTCTATAGTAAAGAAATGAAGAAATTTACCGGAAAACTGATCTATATTCCTTGGTTTGTGACGGACGAAATCGACCCGCAGGCAGAAGAAGACGGGAAGGCTTTTTACAACATGAAGTACTATGTGACGGTTCCGGGAGTCTTTCACGCCGACCTCACCATCGTGCAGTCGGCAGCAATGAAGGAAGCCTATCTTGCAAAGATTGAAAGTTTTTACGGATCGGAAGTTCGGAAAAAGATGGAAAAGAAGATTTCCGGTGCAGGCTCCTGTCTCTTCGGTGAGAAGAAAGGACAGGGGACGAAGGAAGTTTTGGAGGAGTTCAAAAGTTTTTTGCAAAAATAGGAAAAACTTGAGGAATGAGAGATGCGAAAGAAGAAGAAAGAACAGATAGTCTCCTTATTACAGTGCTATAAGGAGGCACATTCTACGATTCGAGAGGGAATAGAGGAAGGGAGAGGCGAGGAAGCCATCTCCCTTTTGGTGCTTTGTCAGGAAGGCATGGAAAAGATAGAACGGGATACGGAACAAGAGCTTAACGGAAAGGCGGAAAGAGAAGCACTGTTTTCCTCTTACCAAGAGGCGCTTTATTCCTGCTATCTATCTCTGATTAAGACGGAAGAGAAAGAAGGAGAAGAGAACTTAGACAGTTCAGCTTTTGATTCTCAACAAGTATCGTGCGCAAAGCGTGCGATATCCCATTTAGACAGGGCGGAATCCTGTTTTTCTGAAATTGAAGAGGCAATTGCTTCCATTCCATCCAAGAGCTTACATTTGTTTCTTCCCTATAAGGCATCCATGTGGGATAGTATGGAGTCGGTGTATTTTGCGGCGTTACAGGATCCTTCCTGTGAAGCGCTGGTGATGCCGATTACATATTATGAAAAAGAGGATGGAAAATTCGGAAAGCGAATCAATGAGAGGGCGGAGTTTCCAAGTGAAATCAAAACCATAGACGAGGGATTTTCCCTGGAAGAAGCACAGCCGGATGTCATTTACATCCACAATCCCTATGATGACAAAAACATTTTGACTTCTGTCGATCCGCGCTACTATTCCTTTCGCTTAAAAGATTTTACGGACAATTTAGTTTATATTCCTTACTATACAACTATGGGAAAGGCCGGCTTCGGTTCTTTATTTATGCCGGCCTATCGCTATGTGCATCACATTGTGGTGCAAAGTGAAGAGCACAAACAGAGACTTCCGAAAGAGGTGCAGGAGAAAGCACGTATACTCGGCAGTCCGAAACTGGACAGAGCTTTAGCCTACAGTCAGAATCCGCCGGAGATGCCGGAAGACTGGAAGAGAATTGCCGGAGGAAGGAAGATTTATTATTATAATACCGTCATAGAAGAAATGTTGGGTAATCCGGAGTCCTTCCTGCAGAAGATGGAAGAAGTTTTCAGCTTGTTCAAAGAAAATCCGAAATACTGTCTTTTATGGCGTCCGCATCCTTTATTGGAAAGCAGTTTTTTGGCGGTAGACACAGCATACAGGAAGCGTTTTCTGGAACTGAAGCTAAGATATCTCACAGAGGAAATCGGAATCTATGATTCTTCCGCAGAACCGGAAAGAGCGGTTGCGCTTTCTTCCGTTTATCTGGGAGATGAGACAAGTTCTATGGCAGCCCTCTTCCTCGCAGAGGGAAAACCGCTCTTTATACTGGACAGTACGGTATCGGAAGAAAGAAGGCAGGAGGAGCGAAATCAGGGAGAAAGAAATCAGGAACAGAGGCTTACAGCATATTTTCTCAGGCTTTTCCATAGGATGAAAAGGCAATCCTTTGCTCTGTCCGGGAAAAAGGAGCCGGAGGAAGCGCTTGTTTACGAAGGAAGATTTTTATTAATGGGGCAGTTGGAAGGAGACAGACTCCGCATTCGAAAGCTTGCCTTATCGGAGTGGGGAATTCCGGAACAGGAAAGCATGTCTGTTTCAGCAAGGGAATATATGCCGGTTCCGGCAGATGAATACGGAGAGGCCTATTTTTATGAGGGCAGGTGGATTCTGACTCCGAGGGCCGGCAATCATTTTCTGATTCTGGAAAAGGGGAAAGAGCCGAGGAAGCTTCCCCTTCCCGAAGGAGGGTGTAAACCCGATGCCTTTAGCGGGAGCTATCGAGGCGGGGAATATCTCTTCTGTAAGGCGGAGAACTATTCCTTCGACGTTCGATTTTCACTTAAAACCCATGGGATTAAGGAACTGAAAGAAGGAGTTCTTCACGAGGAGGAAGATAGAGAAGCTTTTCCGGAAAAAGGAGAAGAAATAGAGCATGTAGAATTCCTGTTTCCGGCGGAGGAACTGATTTCCGGTTTTCTGCCCTGGCGGAGTTTTTCCTACGGTTTACAGGAAACTGCATTGTACAGTCTTTCGGATTATTTGGAGGAAAGACCGCTTCTCTATGCTTTTGATGAGGATGATTCCAAGAGAAAATTGGAGGAGCTTTCGGTACATGTCGGTTCTTCCGGGAAAGCAATCTATGCATTTTTTAAAGCCATGCTTAGCGGAAAGGAAGAATAGTCGATTTTGTTTTTGAAAAAGGGGATCATAAAGGAGAATGATGGAGTTAAAAAGAGAGTTTTTCTATGAGGAAGTGCAAGACGGTTTCTATATTCCTTCCATAATGAAAAGAGCCTGGGGAGCGGGGCTTACCATTCTGTCCGAAGTCGACAGGATTTGCAGAAAATACGAAATTCCGTATTATGCCGGCTATGGGACTTTACTTGGGGCTGTGCGTTCCTCCTCTTTTATTCCTTGGGATGATGATATTGATCTTATGATGTTGCGGTCTGATTTTAATCGCTTTCTTTCTGTAGCGGAAAAGGAACTTCCGGAAGAGCTTGCCCTCGATTCTTTAGAAACGAATCCGGATTTTTGGGGGATGAATCCGTGTGTTCGCTCCGCGGTACTCTGTTTTCATCCTAAACTCTTTTCCAAGTACCGGGAATTTCCCTACCATGCCTTTGTGGATATTTTTCCCCTTGATGAACTGGCCGAGGATCCGGAAGAGGAAAGACAGAGAGAAAATAAAGTACATCTGCTTTTTCAAATGATGAAAAAGGTAGAGGGGAGAGAAGGGGAGCCGGCAAAATGGGAAGAGGAGTTAAAGCAGATAGAGAAACTCTTTTCCGTACAGCTTGACCGGAGGCGCTCTATCCTTACCCAGCTAAGCGGAGTGATGGACCGGGTCTATCAGGAGTTCAATGGGCGGGGAGGAAATACACTGACTTTTATGCCTTTATATATGATGCGAAAGGACCGGTATCCGCGAGCGGTTTTTGAGAAAAGAGAATGGGCTCCTTTCTGCAATTTATCTCTACCGATTCCTAGCGGTTATGACAGACTTTTGCAGTGTACATACGGGGATTACCATAAGAAGGTGAAGGCAGGCGGAGAGCACGATTATCCTTATTTCAAAGAGAAAGAGCAGGAGCTCGCGAAGATGCTCGGAAGAGAGCGCTTCTTTAGCTATACGTTTAAGAAGGAAGACTTGGAAAGACCGAAGGTTCAAAGCTTTCGAGATTTAACTTTTCTTACGGCAGACTACCTTCTGGAGAAAAGTAAATCTTTAGCGGAGCAGATTCAAAGAGGCAATGCCTCTCCCGCACTTTCCGAGCTCCCGCTTTTGCAGGAGACAGCAATCTCTCTCGGAACAGCCATAGAGCAGAAGAAGGGGAAGGAAAAAGAATCAGTTTCTATTTTGGAAAGGTATTGCGAAGCCTTGTATGAGGCTTATCTTACTTTGCAGGAAGGACCTTCCGGAGATGCATCGGGAGAGCTTGTAGCGGAACAGCTTGCAACGGAGCAGGTTGCAGTGGAACAGATTGCAGCGGATCAGTTGATAAAAGCGGGGAACTGCCTTAAGAACTTAAAAGAGGCGCTGGAGCGCGATTGCAAGAGACAGGTCGTCTTTCTTCCGCACAGCGCAAAGCATTTTGCAAGCCTTCGCCCGCTCATCGATGCGTTACAGGAAAGGGAAGACACGGAAGTGAAGCTGATGCCGATTCCCTACTTTGACCGAATGGGAGACGGAAGTCTCTCGGAAATGCATTATGAAGGGGAGGATTTTCCGAAAGAATACCCGATTACGGATTATAGAAGTTATAATTTTGCGGCGGAACTGCCGGACTGCATCGTCATGAATTCTCCTTATGACGCCTTTAATCCGGTTTGGAGTGTGGACCCTTTTTTCTATAGTGAAAAATTAAAGCAATATACGAATAAATTGGTCTATATCCCCTGGTTTGTGACGGATGAAATTGATCCGGAGAATCCGGAAGACGGAAAGGCCTTCTACAATATGCGCTACTATGTGACTGTTCCCGGGGTGTTCCATGCGGATTACACGATTGTTCAGTCGGAAGAAATGCGAGAAGCGTATCTCGAAAAGATTTCCCGGTTTTTGGAGGGGGAAGAAGAAAACCTGGAAGGGAAAGCAGAAAACGGGGATAGTCTACAAAGAAAGGATGCCTGCCTTAAGGAAAGAAGCATAGACGAGCTGATGCAAATGATGCAGCAGAAAATTCTAGGCGCCGGTTCCTGTCTCCTTGGAGAGAAAGAGGGACAGGGGACGAAGGAAGTAGTTATGTACTTTCTGCAGCTCCTTTCTAAATGAGCAGGAAGTAAGAAAAAAGAGAAAGTGAAATACTGTAGGAAGGGGGATTATTTATGAACTTGGCAGCAGATTTCTTTTATGATGAAGTGCGTGATGGATTCTATATACCCGGGATGATGAAGAGAGCATGGGGCGCAAGTATGAAGATTCTATCTGAGATTGACAGAATCTGTAAAAAATATGACATACACTATTTTATCAGTGCGGGAACGCTGCTCGGTGCTGTCAGGGAGGGCAATTTTATTCCCTGGGATGATGATTTGGATGTCATTATGTTGAGGGATGATTTTAAAAAGTTTTCTCGGGTGGTGGAGGGGGAGATAATATCGGAGTTGACGTTTTCGTTTGGCCAAGATGGAGAGAAAGATAAAGGTTATCTAGCCGCTATTTCGATTTCGGAGATGGAGTTCCGTGCTGAAGCCTTGCGGACATTTTATGAATTTCCCTATCCTGCGATAGTCGATATTTTTATTTTGGACGATCTCGCAAAGGACGAAGAGGTAGAGTCTCGTCGTAAAGAAGTATTGAAGATGCTGACGATTATGATTGCTTCTGTTGAGCAAAACGGAGTCGGGAAAGAATGCTTCCAGAAAGAGGTTCAGCTTATTGAGGAGCTGATTCCGTTCCATTTTACGGAGGAAGAAAATTTTCTTCCGGAGCTGTACCATGCTTTTCATGCATTTTGTCAGTTGTATAACGGAAGAGGAGAAGAAGTGGCATATCTTCCCTATCAGTTGTATCATCCGAAAACGAAATTTCCAAAGAAAGCCTTTCAGGGAGAAACACAGATTGCTTTTTGCGGGTATCCGTTTCCTGCACCTGTCGATTATGATACGGTTTTAAAGGTGATTTATGGGAATTATCGAAAACGGGTAAAAGCCGGGGGAGAGCATAATTATCCCTATTTTAAAAAGTATGAAAAGCAGCTTCACGCGTTACTGAAGGAGAAGTGGTTATTCGACTATGTTTTTCAGGAGAAGGATCTTGAAAGACCGCGCGTAGAAAATTTCCGAGAAATCTGCAGGCAGTTTGCAGATTCCTTTGTTTTGGGGGAGCAGGAACTGGAGAAAGCGTTTTCGGAAAGGAAGTATGATGCAGTGCTTTCTGCGCTTCCTTCTTTGCAGGAACGTGCCGTGATACTCGGAAACGCTATAGAGGAAAGAAAGGGTGAGGGGACGGAAAGTGTTTGTCTTCTGGAAGGCTTTTGTGAATCGCTCTTTCACCTGCACTCTTCCTTAATGGCACCACAATCTTCCGCTATGGAAGAGAGTAAAATGCAGCTGGAAAGACTTAGAGCACTTCTGCAGAACTTGCATGCGGCTCTGGAAAAAGAAATTAAAAGACAGGTCATTTTTCTTCCGCACAGTGCAAAGCACTTTGCGAGCCTTCGTCCGCTCATTGATGCGTTACGGGAGAGAGAAGACACGGAAGTGAAGCTGATGCCTATTCCCTACTTTGATTGTTTGGGAGACGGAAGTCTTTCGGAGATGCATTATGAAGGGGAGAATTTCCCCAAAGAATACCCGATTACGGATTATAGAAGCTATAATTTTGCGGCGGAACTGCCGGACTGCATCGTAATGAACTCCCCCTATGATGCCTTTAATCCGGTCTGGAGTGTAGATCCATTTTTCTATAGCGAAAAGTTAAAGCAATATACGAATAAATTGGTCTATATCCCCTGGTTTGTGACGGATGAGATTGATTCGGAGAATCCGGAAGACGGAAAGTCATTCTATAATATGCGCTACTATGTGACTGTTCCCGGAATCATCCATGCGGATTACACGATTGTGCAGTCGGAAGGAATGCGAGAAGCGTATCTCGAAAAGATTTCCCGATTTTTGGAGGGGGAAGAAGACTTGGAAGAGAACGCAGGAAACGCGGATAGGATCCAAAGAAAAGAAGCTTTGTTGAATAGGAAAGACGTCTTGGAGCAGATGGAGAAGAAAATTATAGGTGCCGGTTCTTGTCTTCTTGGAGAGAAGGCGGGACAGGGGACGAAGGAAGTGGCAGAAGCATTTCGGAAGATATTGGAAGAGCTGTGATAGCTCCATCAGAAGAGTGGAAATGGTGAAAAGAGGAGGCACTACGATGCAATGGGAAAAGGATTTCTTTTATGATGAAGTACGGGACGGATTCTATATTCCCGGCATGATGAAAAGGGCATGGGGCGCAGAGCTTAATGTCTTAAAGGAAATCGATAAAATATGCAGAAAGCATCGGATTCCCTATTTCTTAGGCTCCGGAACTCTTCTTGGGGCGGTCCGGGAGGGGGGACAGTTCATTCCCTGGGATGATGATGTGGACATTGAGATGTTTCGAAAGGACTACCTGAAATTTTTAAGTGTTGCAAAAGAGGAGCTTCCGGACGAGCTCTATATTAGGGCCATAGAAGTGAATATAGAAACGGCCAGTTTTGTGCCGAAGGTGGGACTTAGAGAGGATGTGATGTCTCTTCCTACGCTTGAAAAGTACTGCTTTTTTCCCTATAAAGTGGAGATTGATATTTTCTTGTTGGATGAACTTTCCGATAAAGAAGAGGAGGAGCGATACAGGGAAGAAGTTCTAACCATGCTTTACAGTTTGAATAACAAGGTATTTGAAGGGAAAAGCAGGGAGGATGTAGAGCTACTTTTGGAAAAGCTGGAAGAGGTTCTCCAAATTCATTTTGACAGAAACCTGTCTTTGAACCTTCAAATCAAAGGCCTGATTAACCGGTTTTTCCAAGAATTCAATGGAACGATAGGGAAAAATATAGCGATTTTCCCCTACCACCATTTATTAGGGAATTGTTGTTTTCCAAGGAAAGCCTATGAAAGCACAATATTTCTTCCCTTTTGTGGAATGCGCTTTCCGGTAGCAAAAGGGTATGAAATGCGACTTTGTTCCGAGTATGGAGACTGGCATAAGAAGAGCAAGTCAGGAGAGGATCATACTTACCCGTGCTACAGAGAGTCCGAGGAGCGAGTTTCTCATATCTTACCTGCTAAGGCTTTTCCGAGATATTCGTTTCAGAAAGAGAGTATGGAACGAAACCCCGTCCGGAGCCTTAGGGAACAGTACTTGGGGATTCTTGACGGTTTTCTTTTGGAGGAGAGGAGAGGGAGTGAACTGTTCCGAAAAGGGGAATATTACTCATATCAATCCCTTCTTGCAACGTTACAAGAAACGGCTATTGCTTTCGGGGAACTGCTCGAGGAAAAGATAGGAAAGGATGCGGAATCCATTTCTTTATTGGAATCCTATTGTGAAATGCTGTACCAAAAATATCAGAGTGTATCATCTCCGGAAGAAAAGAAGGAAGAGATGCAGGAGGAAGGGACCGTTTCTCTTCTCAAGGCATTAAAAGATAGAGTCAAGAAAGAGCTGAAAGTACAGGCGGTCTTTCTTCTTCATAGGGCAAAAGACTTTGCCTGTCTTCGCCCGTTGGTCGATGCACTGCGGAAGGAAAATGTGGCTTGTAAGATTATCCCGATTCCCTATTATGATAAAGCAGTAAATGGAGCATTCACGGAAATGCATTATGAAGGCGGGGAATTCCCAAAGGAATACGCCATTACGGATTATAAAAGCTATGATTTTGAGAAGGAACTTCCGGACTGCATCGTGATGAATTCTCCCTATGACGAATATAATCCCGTTTTTTCCATAGAGCCTGCATTTTACAGCAGAAATCTGAAACGATTTACGGGAAAATTGATTTATATACCCTGGTTTGTGACGGATGAAATTGATCCGGAGAATCCGGAAGACAGGAAAGCCTTCTACAATATGCAGTACTATGTGACCGTTCCCGGGGTATTTCATGCGGATTACACCATAGTGCAGTCGGAAGCAATGAAAAAGGCGTATCTCGTAAAAATTCTTCAATTTTTGGAGGAAGAAAGGCTGCAGAAGAATAGAAAAGCAGAGGAAAATGCATTTGGAAAAATGAATGCAGATGAAGTTTTAGTAGAAATGTGTAAGAAGATTCTCGGTGCAGGATCCTGCCTCCTTGGAGAGAAAGAGGGGCAGGGAGCGAAGGAAGTGGTAGAAGTATTGAAACAGATTCTATTTGAAAAGGAATAGAGAGGGAATAGTTTATGAACTTGGCAGCAGATTTTTTTTATGATGAAGTGCGGGACGGATTCTATATCCCCGGCATGATGAAGAGAGCATGGGGTGCAGAGTATAGAGTTTTAACCGAGATTGATCGAATCTGTAAAAAATATGCCATAACGTATCATATCAGTGCCGGAACTTTGCTAGGCGCTGTGCGGGAAGGAAACTTTATTCCCTGGGATGATGATATCGATATCATTATGCTGAGGGATTCCTTTTCGAGGTTTCAAGAGGTGGTTAGTAAGGAACTTCCTTCGGAAATGACCTTTTTTTATGGAGATCAGGAGGCGGATTATAGCGACTTTCTTCCTGTAGTGGGTGTAGGAGAGATGCGGTTTCGAGAGAAAGTACTGGAGGAATTTTGTGAATTCCCGTATCCGGTTGGAGTCGATGTTTTTGTACTGGATGACCTTGCAAAAGACCCCGAGAAAGAAGCGCAGCGGAAAGAAAAGTTGGATGCTTTATTTGATTTGATTGATAGAGTGGAGAAAGGAAAAGAGAGTGAGGAAGCGCTACAGAAGGGCTTAGCTTCCATTGAGGAACTACTGCATAAAAAATTGAATACGAGCGGAAAGCTTCTTCCGGAACTATACCGTGTTTTTCACGAAATTTGTCAAGAGTTTAATGGAGAAGGAGAAGAAGTGGCATATCTTCCCTTTCAGCTGTATCATCCGAATACCTGCTTTCCGAAGAAGGCTTTTCTGGGAACAAAGGAGCTGCCTTTTTGTGGAACTTCTTTTCCTGTACCTGAAGAATATGATACGGTGTTAAGAGTGATTTATGGAGAGTACCGGGTTCCCGCGAAGGCCGGCGGAGAGCATAACTATCCTTATTTTAAGAAGTACGAGGAAAGACTTCGAAAAGATTTACAGGATAAGTGGTTCTTTGACTATACTTTTCAGGAGAAAGATCTGGAAAGACCGCGCGTAGAGAACTTCCGGGATATTGCCATGCAGTTTCTGGATTCCTTTGTGCTTAAGGAAGAGGAACTCGAGAAAGTGTTTTCTGAAAGGAAATATGAGGCAGTTCTTTCCGCGCTTCCGTTTCTCCAGGAGCGTGCCGTAATGCTCGGAAACGCTATAGAGGAAAGGAAGGGTGAGGGGACGGAAAGTGTCCACCTCTTGGAAAGCTTCTGTGAAGCACTCTTTCAACTGCACTCTTCCTTAACGGAAGTGCTTGCCTATTGGGACACCTCGGAAGAAAAAGAGAACGAGCTGGAAGAGAAGATAGAACAATCGGAAAAGAATCTAAAGCAATCTACCATTGTAGAAAATAGTAAAGAACAGTTGGAAGGACTTAGAGCGCTTCTACAGAACTTGCGTGCGACTCTGGAAAAAGAAATGCGAAGACAGGTTGTTTTTCTTCCGCACAGTGCAAAGCATTTTGCAAGTATTCGTCCACTCATCGATGCTTTGCGGGAGCGAGAAGATATGGAAGTGAAGCTGATGCCAATTCCTTACTTTGACCGAATGGGAGACGGAAGTCTTTCGGAGATGCATTATGAAGGGGAGAATTTTCCGAAAGAATACCCGATTACAGATTATAGAAGCTATAATTTTTTGGCGGAACTGCCGGACTGCATTGTCATGAATTCTCCTTATGATGCCTTTAATCCGGTTTGGAGTGTGGATCCTTTTTTCTATAGTGAAAAATTAAAGCAATATACGAATAAATTAGTCTACATTCCCTGGTTTGTGACGGACGAAATTGACCCTCAAGCAGAAGAAGACGGAAAAGCCTTCTACAATATGCGTTACTATGTGACCGTTCCCGGGATATTCCATGCTGATTACACCATAGTGCAGTCGGAAGGAATGCGAGCAGCTTATCTCGAAAAGATTTCTCGATTTTTGGAAAAGGAGATGGAGCAAAAAGAGGAGCATCCTGCCTCGAAAGAAGCCTGTCTTAAGGAAAAAAGCACAGAGGAGCTGATGCAAATGATGCAACAGAAGATTTTCGGCGCAGGCTCCTGTCTTCTTGGAGAGAAAGAGGGGCAGGGAACGAAGGAAGTGGTAGAATCATTGAAACAGATTCTTTTTGAAAAGAAATAGAGTGGTAGTTTCATTTTGCAGCCGGATTTTTCGGGTAAAATTTGTATAGAGAAAGCCCCGTAGGGGGAGAAAAATGAGGACGGAACGATATGCGAAAGAGAAAAAAAGAGCAGCTTCTCTCGTTATTACAGTCTTATGAGGAAGCACATTCTACACTGCGAAGCTTTATTACAGAGGGAAGAGAAAAAGAAGCGACCTCTCTTCTTGTGCTGTGCCAGGAGGGAATGGAGAAAATAGAAGGGGAAGTGCGGGCGAATTTGGCAGAGGCCGATGGGCTTACGGCTCTTTTTTTACAGTATCAGGAAGCTCTCTTTCGTACTTATCAGGCGCTCTCGATAGCGGAATCGGGAATGGATTTTTTGCAAAAGGCGGAATCCGTCTATTTTCAGATCAGGGATGGGATAGAGAAGACAGCAGTCCACAGTCTGATTCTATTCTTACCCTATAAAGCTTCCATGTGGGACAGCATGGAGTCTATTTATCTTGCGGCAAGAAAGGATCCATCCTGCGAAGCGCTGGTTATGCCGATTAGCTATTTTGAAAGAGCGGAAGAAGGAAGTTTCGGCGAAGCGCAGAATGAGAGGGAGAAATTTCCGGCACATATTCCGCTTATCACGGAAGACTTTTCGATAGAGGAGGAACAACCGGACCTGATCTATATCCACAATCCCTATGATGACGCAAATTTAGTCACTTCCGTACACCCGCGCTACTACTCTTTCAATTTAAAGAAGTATACCGAAAATCTGGTTTATGTCCCTTATTTTACAACGACGACTGCGTCGAACCTGTGGAGAAATTTCCTTCCGGCCTTTCCTTATGTGGATTACATTGTTGGACAAAATGAGGTACATAAAAACTGCCTTCCCTCTGAAGTAACGGGAAAATGCGTAGTGCTTGGCAATCCGAAGTTTGATGCGGCAGCAGGGCTTAAAACGAAGAAAATAGAGCTTCCGCCTGCGTGGCAGGAAATTGCGAAAGGAAGAAGCTTATACTATTACAATACGAGTTTGATCTGTATGCTGGAGAATCCCGACGGATTTCTGCGTAAGATGGAAGAACTTTTTCGGCTTTTTAAAGACCATCCTAAATATTGTCTTTTGTGGCGTCCTCATCCACTACTGGAGAATACTTTCCTGACTATGAAGAGGGAATTTTTGCCTCGTTTTCAACAGTTAAAGGAGAAGTTTATTACGGAAAAAATAGGAATTTACGATGATTCGGCGGAACTGGATAGGGCGATAGCCTTGTCCGCCCTCTATATTGGCGATTGGGGAACTTCAATCACCTCTCTTTTTAATGTTGCGGAGAAACCGCTAGTGATGCTGGATTATGCCCTTTCTTCAGAAAATAAGGAGCGGAATGAAAAGTTGTGGCCGCTTTTGCAATATTTCCTGCTTCGTTTTGCCGGAATACATCCTCAGGAGGGAGAAGAAGCTCTGGTATTTGAAGGGAGATTCCTACTAAAAGGCAAGATAGAGGGGAAGACTCTTTTTCTGGATAAGCTGGATTTAGCCGACTGGGGACTCCTGTCAGAAGAAGAGAAAATCCCCGGAGATGAGTACAGAGAAGCCTACTTTGAGCATGGTCGCTGGATACTTTGTCCCAGGGCCGGGGGACATTTTCTTGTGCTCGAGAAGGGAAAAGCTCCTCAAAAAGTGGAACTGGAACATATCTTTATTGAGCCGGATGCATTTTATGAGAGCTATCGGGAAGGGGAGTATATATTCTGCAAAGCGGAAAACTATCCCTGTGATATTCGGTTTTCTTTAAAAACCTTGCGTGTTCTCGAAGAGACGGGACAGAAAGAGGGAAAGCTTATTTATCATATTCCGGAAGAAGAACTGAAGAAGTGGAAGGTAGAGTGCAATTTTAAGGAGGAAGAACTGATTTCCGGATTTCTGCCATGGAGGCATTTTTCCTATGGATTGCAGGAAAATGTAGCTTACAATTTGCAGGATTTTCTTTCGGATAAACCGCTTCCCCGTCCCTTTGACAAGGCATTTTCCCATAGTAAGATAAAGGAGATTGCGGTAAATATCGGCACTGCCGGAGAGAAGATTCATGCCTATTTTCAGCGTATAGCGCTTCAGGATGAAAAAAATAGGGAAATAGAGGAATAGGAGAGCATAGTATGAAAGCACTGATTTTAAATTCCGGGAAGGGAAGTCGAATGGGAGATTTAACGAAGAATCATCCCAAGTGTATGACGGAAATTGCCAGCATGGAGACTATACTGAGCCGACAGCTTCGGCAGATTGAGGACTATGGAATAAAAGAGGTCGTGATTACGACAGGCCCCTTTGAGGACAAGCTGATTCACTATGTGGAGAGCCTTGGCCTTGATTTGGAATACAGTTTTGTGCGGAATCCTCTTTTTGCGGAAACAAATTATATCTATTCCATTTACTTGGCTCGGGAAGTCCTGAAAGATACGGACCTGCTCTTAATGCACGGAGATCTCGTTGTGGAAAATGATGTTTTCTTCGATTTCATGGAGCAAGAAGGCTCCCTTATGGCAGGGAGTACAACAAAGGAGCTTCCGGAGAAGGACTTTAAGGCGGAAGTCTTGGACGGAAAAATTACGAGGGTGGGCGTTTCCTTTTTTGAGCATGCCTTCAGTGCACAGCCGCTCTATAAGCTTAAGAAGGAGGACTGGGGACTTTGGCTCTCCGCAATCTGCGCATTTTGTGAGAGAGAGGATGAGGGAGAAACGAATTGGAAGAAGCTGTATGCGGAAGAAGCTTTAAATACCGTGCTTTCTCAGTTTTCGCTTCGCCTTTATGATGCGGAAGAGAAGCTTTGCCAGGAGGTGGACAATCCAGAGGATTTGACAGTGGTTTCCCTCCTGCTTCGTGCCATTAAAAAGAAGACGGTTTATCTCAGCTTTTCAACGGATATCTTGCATAACGGTCATTTCACCCTGATAAAAAAGGCGAAGAGACTGGGAAGACTGATAGTGGGAGTCCTGAGTGATGAGGTGGTATCCTCCTACAAGCGTTTTCCCCTGCTGCCTTTCTCGGAGAGGAAGGCCATGTTTGAAAATATTGCCGGAGTGGAAAGAGTGGTCGAGCAAAACAGTCTTTCCTACCGGGAAAACTTGGAAAAATATAAACCGGATTTTGTGGTGCATGGAGACGACTGGCAAAGCGGATTTCAGAAGCCGATTCGGGAAGAAGTTTGTAGCATTTTGGCAGGCTATGGCGGGAAACTTGTAGAACTGCCGTATAACAATAATGAAAAATATCGGGACCTGGAAAAGCGGACCCGCGCGGATTTGGCAATGCCGGATTTTAGAAGAGGGCGATTAAGAAAGGAATTGAAGGTAAAAGGCTTTGTCAATGCGATGGAAGCCCATGACGGCTTAACCGGGCTGATTGTGGAGAACACCAAGGTCTATAAGGATGGCGGGGCTCATCAGTTCGATGCGATGTGGATCAGTTCTCTTTGCGATTCTACGGCAAAAGGAAAACCGGATATAGAGCTTGTGGATATGAGCTCCCGTTTCAGAACCATTGAAGACATTACCGAGGTTACAACCAAACCCATTATCTTTGACGGAGATACGGGCGGTATCAAAGAGCATTTTGTCTACACGGTACGCAGCTTGGAGCGTCTCGGTGTTTCCATGGTCATTATCGAGGATAAGACGGGACTGAAGAAAAATTCCCTCTTCGGAACCGAAGTGGAGCAGACTCAGGACAGCATAGAGAGTTTTTCCGAAAAGATTCGTGCCGGAAAGAAGGCACAACGGACAAAAGAATTTATGATTTGTGCGAGAATCGAGAGCCTGATTCTGGAAAGAGGAATGGAGGACGCTTTGGAAAGAGCCTTTGCCTTTGTAAAGGCAGGCGCGGATGCCATTATGATTCACAGCAGGAAGAAGAGTCCGGAGGAAATCTTTACCTTTGTGGAGCGTTTCCGAAAAGAGGATTCGGAAACCTATATTGTGGTAGTCCCGACCAGCTTTAACAGTGTAAAAGAAGAGGAGTTTAAGAAAAGGGGCGTGAATGTCGTGATTTATGCCAACCAACTTATGCGTGCCACCGTACCGGCCATTCAGAATGCCGCGGAGACCATTCTTCAAAATGAGAGAGCGGAAGAATGTGACAGTTTTCTCATGCCCTTTAAAGAGATTATCCGCTTGATTCCGGAAGAGGACTAAAAAGAAATCGGGATGATTTTTGCTTTTGAAGATTTTTTGTGGTAAATCGGAAAAAAACATATTTTCCCTTCCGATACTTTGCAGTAGAATATAGCGGAAATTTTATCTTTATGATCGATTGAAACGGCAAAGAAGATTTACAATCCAAGCTTTAAAAGATAAAACGTAGGAGAGTAGGGGTAGATATGAGAAAGGATGTCATTGAGGCACAAATAGTCCTCGGAAAAGGGAATGTTAAAAGAGAACTGGGGGATTTTATTCGCAGAAATGCCTGGAAAAAGATTTTCCTTGTAGCGGGAAAATCCTTCTCCGGTCTGGCTATAGGAAAAGAATTTGCGGAGTTGGAACAGGAGCTGTCCCTCACCGTGGAGCGCTTTTCCGCCTTTTCGGTCAATCCCGAGTTCTCGGAGGCGGTAGCGGGCAGTAAAGTCTTTCGGAGTTTTTCGCCCGATGTGATTTTTGCGGTGGGAGGCGGCTCCGCGATGGATACGGCAAAGGCGATAAAGCTTTTTTCTTCCTTGGAGGAAGAGGAGCTTCTTCTAAAACCCTGGAAGGATAACGGCATTCCTTTGCTCGCAATTCCGACTACGGCGGGAACCGGATCGGAATGTACCCCCTTTTCCGTTTTGTACAAGGGCGGGGAGAAGCTTTCGATAGAGGACGAAAGCATATACCCTCTGATTCGCGTAGAAGATGCAAGGAGCCTGGAATTCTTACCGCTTTATCAGAAGAAGGTAACCTTACTGGATGCCCTAAGTCATGCCATGGAATCGATTTGGTCCAGGGCGAGTGAGGGAGACAACCTCTATTACGGGAAGGAAGCGATAGATGGGATTCTTCGTCATGCCGATGCTTATCTGGAAAATGATCCTCGGTCATGGAATCCGATTTCCGATGCGGCAACGCTTGCAGGAAAGGCGATTGCCATTACGAAAACGACGGGAGGGCATGCACTTTCTTATAAACTGGGAAGTCTGTTTTCGCTTCCGCACGGCTTGGCTACAGCAATAGTAAATAAGGAACTCTATCCCTTGCTCACGGAAAACGAAGAGAGAGTTCATGACCCGGAGAAGCTTGTTTACCTGGCTCATTGCTTTGGGGTAAAGACCGCACAAGAAGGGGCAAAGCGTTACAAGGCTTTTTTAGAGAAGGTGGATGTTCTGCCGAAGGAGAAGAGTTTTTATGAAGAGCGCTTGCGGGAGAAGTCTCCGGATGTGCAGTCTTTGGAAGAGGCGGTGGAGATTCTTGCCAAGTCCGTCAATTTGGAGCGGCTGCAGAATCACCCCATGAGTCTTTCAGAGGAGGAATTAAAACAGATTTACAGGCGAATTCTTATGTTGGAAGGATAGAAGAAAAGAAGGATGAAAGTAGAAGAGTTTTTGGAACGGATTCCGTCGGATTTTTTCACCGGTGTACCGGATTCCCAATTAAAGGCACTCTGCGACAGTCTGATGGAGCGCTACGGGATTTCCGAGCGGCATATTATTGCGGCAAATGAAGGGAATGCCGTGGGGCTTGCAGCAGGACATTTTCTGGCGACAAAAGAGGTGCCCACCGTATATATGCAAAACAGCGGGCAGGGAAATGCCATGAATCCTCTGGCTTCTCTTTGCGCTAAATCCGTGTATGCGATTCCCATGCTTCTCATCATCGGCTATCGCGGAGAACCGGGGGTAAAGGATGAGCCGCAACATGTTTTTCAAGGGGAGATTACCCTGTCCTTTTTGGATTTGATGCGGATTCCCTACTTTGTTTTGGAGAAAGAGAGCACAAAGGAAGAGCTGGAGGAGGCCTGCAAGCGGTTTGAAGACGTTTTTGAGGAAGGAAGGCAGGCGGCTATTGTAGTTAAGAAGGGAGCTCTTACGAAGGAGGAGTCTTATTCCTATAGGAACTCCTATTCTTTCTGCAGAGAGGATGCGATTCGCTGTGTTCTTCGTTACAGCGGACAGAATCCGATTGTTTCCACAACGGGAAAGATCAGCCGGGAAGTCTATGAAATCAGAGATGCCGAAGGAGAAGGGCACGGATTGGATTTCCTGACGGTGGGTTCTATGGGGCATGCCAGTTCGATTGCACTTGGGATTGCTTTAGAAAAGAAGGATAAGCGAATCTTCTGTTTGGACGGAGACGGTGCGGCACTCATGCATATGGGAGCCATGGCGACCATCGGTTCCGTAAGTCCGAAGAATTTTGTCCATATCCTCTTTAATAATGAAGCACATGAGACGGTAGGAGGGCAGCCCACCGTATCGAAGACAGTCCATTATCGAGAGCTTGCGAAAGCGGTAGGCTATCGGAAGGTTTATCTGGCAAAGGAGAAGGCCGCTTTGGAAAATGCCCTTTCCGAGAGCGGAAAGGAGACCGGCCCGATTTTTATTGAGGTCGCTTGCTCCGTCTTTTCCAGGGAGGACCTCGGAAGACCGAAGACCACCGCGATTGAGAATAAAGAAGCCTTTATGGAAGAACTGTAAAAAATACTTTGTATCTTGTAAAACTACTTTGTATCTAATTAAACTACTTTATACCTGATTATATAGCTGTAAAGATAGGGAAATTGCCGTGTGCAACGCCCTATTTTTACAGCTAAAATTATTTTTTAAAAGTAATTTGAAAATTACTTATATAATTTAATTCCTTGGCGATAATATACACTGAGAGAAGCTTTTATAAAGAGGTAAAAAAGAAAAAACTTAAAATTTAATTTTTCTGTTGACATCTCTTTAATATATGCTATAATCCAAATTGTAAGTGAATTGGATAACTTACCGGACGGAGAAGCCGCTGAGTACTCACCACTTACCAACAGATTCTGACCGGATCTGTTTGAGCAAAATCGGGGAAACCCGATGACGCAAAGCTATAGGGCCTGTAACATGGCAGCCAGTTGCGATCTTCCCTGTAAGAAGATGTATAACAATCTATACAAGCTTTTTCATATGAAGATTCGGTTAGCTGGCAACTAGAAAGGGAATTCTAGCTGTCGGTTTTTTATTACTCGAAAAGAAAGTGTAGAGTATTTCTTTTCATCATATGGTGTCACCGTACTAACGGTAGGACATCGGCAAACCCGGGGAAATCCGGCGACGCAAAGCTATAGGGACTGTAAAATGTCAGCCAGCTGCAATCATGAATCCCCTGACCAGGGTGAAATGATTCTGCTCCTGACTCCCTCGTAAGAAGGAGTTATGTATGAAAAAGGTAGTAAAATTAGTTTTACTTACAGCATTATTTGCCACATTTTTTGCAATGACAGCATTCGCTGCAAAAGGTGATGCTCAGGCAGCTTTCAACAAAGTGAATGAAATCAGAGTTGCTAACGGCTTAAACCCACTCACTTGGAACTACCAGGTTGAGAACGCTGCTAAAGTAAGAGCAAATGAAATCGTAAGCAGTTTTTCCCACACAAGACCGGACGGAAGACCTTGGTATACTGCTGATGATAAGGTTCTCTATGGAGAGAATCTTGCACAGTATTATGACAGTTCTGAAGAAGTTGTTCAGGCTTGGATGAATTCTCCATCTCACAGAGCCAACATCTTAAAGCCGGATTTCAAAAGTGGTGCAATCTTTACTGTTGAAGTAGACGGAGAAGTTTACTGGGCAGAGGAGTTTGGAATCTAATAAAAACTATAAAATTTCGTTTGAAGAATATGCAATAAGAAAACGTGAACCTTAAGAAAGAAATGAAAGGGCTGCCGACATATCATCGGTAGTCCTTTCATTCGTTTGAAAACAAAAAGTTCTTTTTTTCTCCGTGATTTCATAGTAAAGTAGAAAATACAGATAAGGGGAGGGTGAGCCATGGAAGAAAAAGAGGTTCGAGGCAGTACTTTTATCGTTCAAATAAAATGCATGGAAAATGATACGTGGCAAGGGAAGGTTATTTGGGCTGAGAAAAATCGGGCTCAATATTTTAGGAGCAGTTTGGAACTTCTGAAGTTAATGGATAGAGCATTGTTGGATGAGACTTTGTCTTTAGAGGATGAGGATGAAGAAGATGGAGAAGTCGTTAGCTGAGCTTTATGCCATAGATTTATTGGGCGTGTTAATCATGGAAAGAGTAGACGGGGACTTTCGGGGAGAGTTGATAGAACAGTACTCTACGAAGCGGGTCCCTTTCTATGGCGTTTTGGACCTGATTAAGAAGATGGAAATGCAGTACGATGCGTGGGATTATCCGCAGACCTCTTCACGGGACAGAAGCTTCCGGAAGAGACAGAAGTATGTTTATCCCGACAGAAGAGGGAAGAAAGACTTTGTGGATGAGGTGAGGACGCTCACCAAGCATTCCATTTTGGAAGAGCGAGGAAAGCTCGCCACTTTTTTTGTGCATACGAAGTTTAGGCAGCACTGTACATGGCAGGGAGAAGTCTATATCGGAGAAAAGGAGAAGGCTTTCTCTTTTCAAAGCGTACTGGCTTTGTTAAAGATTATGGAGAGGGAATGTCCGAGAGAGTAGAATCGAGAGGAATAGAGAAGATAAAAAGAAGGCTATGCAAGTCAGTCTTCTGTCTTTTTTTTCTGCTTCTCTTTGCGTGCGGGAAGAAACCGACCGGCACCATTTCCGGAAGAGAAATTCGGCTGAGCTTTGACCGGGATAATTATCCCTTTACCGCGGAGGACGAGGAAGGGAAGGCCGTTGGATTTGAAATCGAACTGATGGAACGGATTGCGGAAAAGGAAAGCTTTACTTTAAAGTTTTTGCCCAAAAATCAATCCGCACTTGCTCCCTCCGTGATTACGGGAACTTCGGATATGGCGATTGGCGGTCTGTCTCGCATAGAAGACGAGGAGAAAAGACTCAGCTATTCTACCTCCTATTTGACGGTGCACCTGGCCATTCTTTTAAGGAAAGACAGGGATAATCCGGCAGAAAAGAGTTTGGAAGACTTTCGGGGAAAGACGGTTCTGGTAAAGGAAGGCAGCGCCGCCGCATCCTTTCTCGAAGAGAAAAGAGAGGAGGAGGGCTATTACCTTAGCGTGGTACAGAGTAATGAAGATTTTTTTTCCGCCCTGGAAGAGGAAAAAACGGATGCCATCTGTGATCTTCGCCCCGCCCTTTTGAAAATGCGGGAAGGAGACAACAGTTTAGAGATGCTCTCTCTCGACAAGGAAGAAGAAATCTCTTTCATCGTGAGTCGCGGTCAAAACCGGGAGATTCTCAGAGCCTTCGACAGGGGCTTTCGAAAAATAAAGGAGAATGGAGAATTTGAGGCGCTCTACCGGCGCTATGAGTCCTATTTTTCCGAATAAAAACGAGATGAAAAAGCAAAATTTTAAAAGAGAAGTTATATCTTCTCTTTTTTTTGACGATAAAACAGGGAAGCCATGAAATATTTTCATTTTTTAATAAAAAAATTTTATCGAAAAATAAACGAAAAGACAGGATGAACTGCCTGGGCGCGGGCGGCAGGAAGCCGTAATATCGGAGGGAGCCGAAGTGAGTAAAGAGAAGAATCTTCTTCTTCCAAAATGGATGGAGAAAAAGAAACAATTGAAGGAGAGTCAGCTGGACCCTCTCAGTAAGACGATAAAGAATCAGCCCTTTAGAGAGTTGGCAGCGGAATTTTTGGAAGAGGGGCAGCTTCTTTGCTATTTTAATATTGTAGATTTTAAACTGTATAATTACCGATTCGGTTTCGAGGAGGGAGATCTTTTGCTGATTCAAATGGCAAAGATTCTTCAATCCGCTTTTCCGCATGCACTGATTACCAGAATGTTTGCGGATCAGTATGCCCTTTTGACGACTCCGGAGGATTGCCATAATTCCTTATTGAAAGCGCATACCGAGTTTGAAAAGCTGGATTTACCCATGTTTTTGGACTTTAAGGTGGGAATTCATGTTGTCTCTGAGAAGAGAAATATCATCAATGCCTGTGATAATGCGAAAACGGCCTGTGATTCCATCAAAAAAGACAGGGAAAGCTTTTATCGTTACTACGATGAGGAACTCAGCCATATGCTGCTCCGCCAGCGTTTTATTGTGGATAATATTGAAGATGCCATGAAGAGAGGGGATATCCAGGTTTATTATCAGCCCCTGATTCGTGCGCTTTCCAAGGAGGTTTGCGGACTGGAGGCTCTGGTACGCTGGGTGGACCCGCAGTTTGGATTTATCTCTCCCGGAGAGTTTATTCCGGTTTTGGAAGAGTATCATATTATTCATTTACTGGATATTCACGTTGTTTCTCTGATTTGCCAGGCTTTTTCCAATATTCGGGAAAAGGGGGAGAACATGGTTCCGGTTTCTTTTAACGTTTCCCGTATGGATTTTGAACTCTGCGATATTTTTGCGGAGATTGAGAAGCTTGTAAAAGAATACGATGTACCGAAAGAAATGCTGACCATGGAAATCACGGAATCCGTTTTAAACAAAAATCCGGCCTTGATCAGTAACCAGATAAAGCGGTTTCACGAGGCCGGTTACAAGGTCTGGATGGATGATTTCGGATCCGGCTACAGCTCTTTGAATATTCTGAAGGACTTTGACTTTGACTTGTTGAAAATCGATATGCTTTTGTTGCAGGATTTCCAGGAAAAGTCTCAAAAAATTGTCAGCTCTATTGTGGATATGGCTAAGAAAATCGGAATCCGTACGCTTGCTGAAGGAGTGGAGACGGAGGAACAGCTGGAGTTCCTGCGGGAAATCGGCTGTGAAAAGTTGCAGGGGTATTATATCGGTCGTCCCCGTCCCTACGAAGAAAGTATTGCCCATTGTAAGGAAATGGGCTTTCGTTTTGAGACACCGGGGAAGAGAAGATACAACGATGACCTCGGGAATGTCAATCTGCTTAGCGGGTATGCCCATATAAAGCAGCATGCTGCGTCCGAGGTGGGAAATTATGTGGAAGGAATTCCCCTTTCCATTGTGGAAATGGTGGGCGATAAGATGGAGTTTCTCTATGCCAACAAATCCTTCCAACAGGAGCTTTCCAGTGTCAGAGGATTAAGCGTGAAGGGGACGGAGGAAATCATTAATAATAAGCAGGAAGAGATGTATAAGGTGGTAAGACGTTTCTTTTCCAATCTGTCCGCGGGAGAAAGAGAAACGCTGGATACCATCGTGGGAGATACCTTCTTCAGTATTCGGGGAAGAGAGATTAGTCACATTCCGGGAAGAAATGCTTATATTGTAAATCTTCAGGTCTATCAGGGGGATTTTTTAAAGCTGAAGCAGAAGAAAATGATCGAAAAGGTCAAAGACTTATATAAGGGGTATGAGCTGGTTCTCCTTTGGAGCCCCAGAATGGGACAGACGGAGTTGCTTTACCTTAGGGCGGAAGGCAGAATGCAGCAGGAGGAAAAAGATTTTCTGACGTGTTATGCCAGGGATACTTTTTCAAAGGAAGAGGGAAAACGCTTTTTCCAGTTCTTACGGCAAAACAGTGCCCTAAAGGGGGAGAAAGCCGTCAAGGAAAAATACTTTATGGGAGTAGACGAAAACGGAAAGAAAATCGTCTTACTGGTGAGCCTTAAGGCTTCCATGCTGGATGAGGAGGAGAAAATCCTCTTGAGCATCAGACGCCTTTGGAATGCACAGGTCGCTTCTCTTGTTGCAGGGAAACTGGGCGAAGGTTTATAAGCCGAAAAACAAAGAAGAAAAAAGGGCATAATCCTATCTTTTTTAAGAAAGAAAAGATAGGATTACGGTTTTCTTAAAAAGAGGCAAGAAAACAGGATTAAATAAGATAGAGAATTACGCTGTCTTTTTTGCTGAAAAAATAGACGAATTAAAGCGAGTCATTTGTGATATAATTCTAAATCGATGAAAATACTTAGAAAAAAATAGATAAAAAAATTGGTCATATTCATGAATCTTATACTTGTCAAATAGCAAGGGTTTTGCTATAGTACATAGGATTTAAAATTAAAAAAAGATTAAAAACAGGTACTCTCGGCTTTTTTAGGATTGATACTATGCATCACGGATGAGCACAGAGAGAATAACATTGTGTCCTAAAGGAGGAGGAGCGATGGAAAATATAGCGTTTATTCAGCCTATGACTTCTTGGAAGCTTGGAAATATAGGCGATACGACAGCGGTGGAAAGAGGACTGACAGGAACGGAGAATGGCAGTCTTTTTAGAGATGTTTTTAAATCGGCAATTGATAATGTAAAGACTACACAGCTGGACGTGGAAAATAAACAGTATTTACTGGCTACAGGCCAGCTTTCCGACGCCCACAGTCTGCCTATTGCGGAAGCCAAGGCGCAAATCAGTTTGGATTTGCTGGTAACTTTACGGAATAAGGCGTTGGAGAGTTATAACGATCTAATGAAGATCAGCCTGTAGGATGAATGATAGAGGAGTTTTCAGGTGCAAAAACTCAAGGAGATGTGGCAGAATCTGTCACAAAAATCAAAGAAACTCTTAGGCATCATTGCTGCTGTGACGTTACTCGTGATCGTTGTAGCTGTTGTTTTGATTGCTAAAGGACAAAAAACAGAATACCAGACCCTTTTCAGTTCTCTGAGTCAAAGCGAGGCACAACAGGTTGTTTCTCTTTTGCAGGAACAGAACGTTCCTTATCTTTATGACGGAAAGTCCGGTTCTCTTAAGGTTCCTTCTCAATCGGTAGATACCTTAAGAGCACAGCTTTTATCGAAGGGATACCCCAAATCCGGCTTTGCTTACAATATGTATATCGGAAATTCCGGTTTGATGACAACGGAGTCCGATAAGAAACAATATACTCTCTATGATTTGCAGGATCGTTTGGGGGCAACCATTCGCCTGTTTGACGGCGTGCGGGATGCAAAGGTAACCATTGCGGAAGGCACGGAGCAGAACTATGCCATAGAGTCCGATAATCCGATTCAGGCCAGTGCCAGCGTAGTGGTGACCATGGATGAAGGGCAGACTCTGAGCGAGAAAAATGCAGAAGCCATTAAAAACCTGGTAGCCCGTTCTGTAAAAGGAATGACTTTTACCAAGGTTTCGGTTTTTGATGCAGGAACCATGGAGGAAGTGGCTGCGGATGCGGAAGACGGCGCAAGCGGTTCCGGGACCAGTATGGCGAATCTTACGGCCACTGTAGAGAATAACATTGCTACCAATATTAAAAGGGTACTCGGGAAGATTTACGGCGGAGAGAACTTAGCCGTTTCTGTAAAAGGTACCTTGAACATGGCCAAGCTGGTTCAGGAAAACACACAGTACTCCGTTCCGGAGAAGACGGAAGCCACAGACAAGACCGGTCTTCTTAAGAATGAGGAAGTGGCGGGAGAGAATGCCGGAAGTTCCGGTGAAAATGCCGCCGGTGTTGCAGGAGCGGATGCCAATGCGGACACGCCGCGATATACGACACAAAACGGAAGCAATACCACGGTGGACGGCTATGCCAATTCCAGTGCCACCAGAGAATGGCTTTACAATGTTTTAAAAGAGCAGAAGGAAATTTCCCCCGGCGTCTTGGAGGACGCTACGGTTGCGATTGTAATCAATACGGATGACAAGAGCATTCCGGATGGAGATTTGATTAATCTTGTCGCGGATGCGGCGGGCATCAATAGAGAAGATGCAGAGAACAAAATTACGATTTTGCGCTCTTTGAATAAGACCAATGTACAGAAGACGGAAGAAGAACCGCTTCCGGAAGAGCCGAAGACAGTACTCGAGAGATTCCCGTTATGGGCATTAATCGGAGCGGGAGTATCCGCATTCTTATTAATCCTGATCTTGCTGATTCTGATTCTTCGTGCGAAGAAGAAAAAGAAGCAGAAGAAGCTTATGGAAGAAGAGATGGCGAACCAAGAGGCACTCAGTGTTAAGCCGAGTGATGAGATAGCACCGATCGATGACACGCCGGATGAGTATGAGCTCAATGCGGAAGGCAGAATGATTCACGGCATGAAGCTGAAGAAGAGTATTGGCGAGTTTGCGGATCAGAACCCACAGGTTGTAGCAAAGCTTATTCAAAGCTGGATGAGAGAAGAGGAGCAAAACCTTGGCAGAAAACAGCACAGAAGTACAAGAAAGTAAAGTTAAAACAAATGCGAATCCGGAAGGCGCGGAGCCTCATCATAGCCTCAGCGGAAAACAGAAGGCTGCCCTCGTGGTAGTCTCTCTGGGGGCTGAACGTGCGTCGCAGATATACAAATACTTGGGAGAAAGAGACATCGAGGAGTTGACCTTTGAGGTAGCCAAGATGGGAAAAACCACGAACTCGATGGTGGAAACCACCTTAGAGCAGTTCTACCGCCTGTGTCTTACGCATAAGATGATGACAGACGGCGGAATGGACTATGCGAGGGCTGTCCTGGAAAAGGCTTTCGGAGAAACAGCGGCAAAGTCCCTTTTGGATCGCGTGTCTCATACCCTGGCATCCAAGCCTTTCAACTTCTTCTCCAAGGGAGATCCGAAGGCGTTACTTTCTCTTTTACAGAACGAGCGTCCGCAGGTCATTGCTTTGATTTTATCCTATATGGATGCGGAGCAGGCGGCGCAGGTACTGGAGAATTTGGCGGAAGCCAAGCGTATTCCTACGGTAGTGGCTATGGCAAAGATGGATCGTGTATCCCCGGAAGCTATTTCCATTGTAGAAGACGAAATGAAGCGAAAGTTCGATACCATTATTACCAGTGAAGACAATATGAACCTCGGCGGTATTGATTTTGTAGCCGATGTCATGAACCATATCGATAGAAGTAATGAGAAGAAGATCTTCGACGAGTTGGATGTAACCGATCCCGATCTTTCTGCGGATATCAAGGACAAGATGTTTGTATTCGAAGACATCCTTACCATGGACGATCGTTCCGTACAGCGCTTTATCCGTGATTGTGATTCCAAGGATATCGTATTTGCCCTGAAGACGGCAAACGAAGAGATGAAGCAGATTTTCTTCAACAATATGTCCAAGCGTATGGCGGAGACGGTGCATTCCGATATGGAAGTATCCAGAAATATCCGCTTGAAGGATGTAGAAGAGGCACAGCAGCGTATTGTTAACCTCATCCGTACCCTGGAAGATCAGGGTGAAGTAATCATCAATAAGGGAGGAGATGAAGACAATGTCCTCGTCTAGGAAGATTATCAGGTCCGCTTCGAATAAGGAGCTCTCCAACTATCTTGGCTCTTTTGACGAGGAAAAGCCTGTGACCGAAGAAACTCCTGAGGATTTTTTTCAGGAAGAGGAGCCGACGGAAGAAGAGGATTACTTAGCACTTCCGGAGAAAAAAGAAGAAGATCCCTATCACGAAACCTTACTGCATCTGGCACTGGAAAAAGCGCAGCGCATCATCGATACTGCGGAGAAAGAAGCGCAGAGAATCAAGGAAGATGCAAAGGAGGATGGCTATAAAGAGGGATTTCGGGAAGGATATGAAAAGGGGAAGGAAGAAGCGGAGGAGAGAATCCTATCCGAGCATGCGGAAGAGTTGGATGATTTTCGTCAGGAGCTGAACCGAACCTTACGTACCGTAGAAGATGCGAAGACGGAAAGACTGTATCGCTATATGGATGAATTAAAGGATGTGGCGATAGCCGTAGCGGAAAAGGTAATCTATGTCAGTCTTCGCTCCTCCGGAGAAGTCATCCGGAGGATGATTTTAAAAGAAGCGGAAAGAATCAAGAAAACAGCCTGGCTGAAGATTCATATTGACCGTTTAGACTATGAAATGCTGGTAGAGACAGACGCAGACGTGGCATCAGAGCTTTCGCAGGTTTCGGACAATATTAAGTTTGTGATTGTGGAAAAAGAGGAGCCGGGGACACTCATCTTAGAGACCCAGGAAGAAATTGTGGATGCCGGCATCGGCACCCAGATGGAAAATCTGAGAGAAAGACTCGGGCACCTGGATACCCAAGAGAGTGTGTAAGTCATGTATGAGAATGTCCTCTCCACCATTAAAAAGATGGACCCGGTGGAGAATATCGGAAAAATTGAAAATATAGTGGGAATGTCTATGGAGGCCTCCGGTACGGGTAAGTCCAGTATCGGAGACATTTGTATGATATACAGTGATGAGACGGAATCTCAGGTCGCTGCGGAAGTGGTCGGCTTTAAGGGAGATCGTGTACAGCTGATGACCTACAAGAGTGCGATGGGGATTACGTCCGGTGCCTTTGTTCGAAACACCAGACGTCGTCTCCGTGTTCCTGTTGGCGATTTTCTAAAGGGAAGAATTATTGATGCTCAGGGAGTCCCGATGGATGGAGGAGAGCCCTTTCCCGACAGCGAATACTATACGGTAAATAACGCCTATATGAACCCCTTGGACAGACCGCCTATTCGAGAGCGTCTGCACTTCGGAATCAAAGCCATTGACGGCCTAAATACCGTGGGAAAAGGACAGCGTATCGGCATTTTTGCCGGATCCGGTGTCGGAAAATCCACACTTATGGGCATGATTGCGAGAAATGTCAAAACGGACATTAACGTTATTGCACTGGTAGGAGAGCGTGGTCGAGAAATTTTGGAATTCGTGGAAAAGGATATGGGAGAAGAGGGAATGAAGCGTACCGTTCTGGTAGTGGCTACCTCCGATCAGCCTGCCATGCTCAGACTGAAAGCACCTCTTGTTGCAACCACGATAGCGGAATATTTCCGAGATAAGGGGATGGATGTGCTCCTGATGATGGACTCTCTGACCCGTTTTGCCATGGCGCAGAGAGAAATCGGTTTGGCAACGGGAGAACCGCCGATTGCGAGAGGCTATACACCTTCCATTTATGCGGAATTCCCGCGACTCTTGGAACGGGCGGGAGCCTTTAAAAAGGGCTCTATTACCGGCGTATACACCGTCCTGGTAGAGGGTGATGATACAAATGAACCGATTGCGGATACGGTCCGCGGTATTTTGGACGGACATATTGTGCTTTCCAGACAGCTCGCTGCGGAGAATCATTATCCCGCTATTGATATCGGAATGAGTATTTCCCGTCTTATGAATGAGTTGGTTTCGGAAGAACATAAAAAATCCGCCTCCAGAATCCGAAACACGCTGGGACTCTATAGAAAGAATTCGGATTTGATTTCCATTGGCGCCTACAAAAAAGGCAGTGACCCTAAACTTGATGAGGCGATAGAAAAATATCCGCTAATCAATGAATTTCTTAAGCAAAAAGTAGAAGAATCATTTTCCTATGAAGAAACAGTAATAAAAATGGAGGAAATTACCGATATCTCTTAGGAGGTAAGAAATTCCTGAGAAGAAAGGGCGGAGCGGAATGAAAAAATTCAGCTACAGTCTGGAGGCAGTTTACCAATTTAAGCAGAAAATCTTAGACAAACTTAAGAAAGAATATGCTGTGAAATTGCAGGACGTGCAGATGCAACAAAGACTTTTGGAAGACTTGAGAAAGGAACTTCATCATTATGAAGAGGAGTTTGAAGTCGTCAAAAGGGAAGGATGTTCCATTGAAAACATGATGATTTATGTGCGCGGACTGGAAAGAATGGAAAAACGCATCAAAAAGGAAGAGGATGAACTTACCCGCCTCACTATTCTTGCTGAGGAAAAAAAGAAAGAAGTAATCAAGGCAAACATGGATACCAAGGCCTTTGAGAAATTGAAGGAAAAGAAGCTGGAGGAGTACCATGTCCTTGGGCAGAAAGTCGAAGAGGTCTTTATTGAGGAATTCGTTTCTCATGCCAGAAAGGCCTGATTAAGCGGGAGAAAATATGGCGGAACTAATGATGCTGAACAAGGAAATCAGCGCAGGTAAGAGCAGTCTTATTCAACAGAACTCGGTATACTCATCGGGAAAAGAAAACAGAAAAACGGAAGATAGCGGAAGCGCTCCCTTAGACTTCAGTAAAGTTCTTCGGGCTTCGAAGGAAGAAGGAGAGAAGAAGGAAGATGTTCGTACGGAAAAAGACGATAAAAAGGGAAGCGTCGAAAACAAAAAAGACGAGAATAGCGGAAAAGTAAAGAAACCGGACGAGAAAAAGACGGAAGAAAAGAAAACGGAGAGTAAGAAAGAAGCTTCGGAAGACGGAAAAATGGCTACGCTTCTGACCGAGAACAGTTTCTTGATTCAAAGAGACCAGCTTAAGGTGGAATTACAGGCCAAGACGGAAGAGGGAGAAGCCCTTTCGGTAGCCGCTGTGCAAGAGTCGGGAGAGAAACTTCCTGAAGTTCTTGCAACAGTAGAAAGCAGTCAGCCGGAGATAAAAGAGCTTTCAGCTCCCGCTACAAAGGCGGTAGCTGCCGAAACAGTCCTTCCGAAAGAAGAGAAGGCTGAAGACCAGGAGACTGTGTTTTCGGCTGTGAGAATGGAAAAACAGCCTTTACAGGAGGAAGAAACGACTGTAAAGGATGAAGTAGAGACCAAGTCTGCAAAGAAAAGCGGAGAGAGAGTTGCAAGACCGGATTTAAAGAAAGAAGAGCTTGCACCCGAGCATGCCGTAAAGCCGGAGAGTTTGTTCCGGAAAGAGGCGGAGAGCAGCCCCGTTCAGAAAGCGGAGGAACCGCTCAGACTTTATACAAAGGAAGAAAGCATTCCTGAAGACGTGGCGAAGTTTTTAGGAGAACAAATCGATTTTTCCAAAGGAGAAATCAAGATAGAATTGGAGCCCAGAACACTGGGACAGATTACGGTAAAAGTGAATTTCTCCGCCGGCAAAGCCAATTTGGTTATTCTTGCGGAAAATCCGAAGACCCTATCCCTCTTGCAAAACGGCGCGTTGGATATGGCCAGAATTTTGGAGCAGAAAACCGGAGAAGTCACGAAGGTCGTTGTCCATGAGGAAGCGAAGGGAGAAAATCTTTTCCAAGAGAATCCTTCTCATAACAATGGAGAAAATAAGGATGAGGCGGAGCGGAGACTCCGTGAAGAACTGGAAGAAAGAAGAAGAGGCAACACGGAAGGATTTATCCACAGAATGAGACTCGGTCTTAGTGAGTAAGGAGGAAGTATGGCAGATATACGCGGTGTGTCTTCGGCTACAAGCCCCTATGAGGCAGGGAGCTATACAGCGAAGTCCAATGCTAAAAATACATTAACCATTGAGAGTTATTTCAAACTTTTATCGGCACAGCTTGCCCATCAGGATATGTCGAATCCTATGGACAACAGTGAAATGATGGCGCAGATGACGCAGATGGCGATGGTACAGAGTTTGGGAACCATGACGAGCAACATGAAGGAAGAAATGGCACTGACCAAGACAACTTATCTTGCCGGCTTGATCGGGAAGGATGTAACAGTTAAGGTGCCTGATGCGGATAAGAATCCAGATCCCAATGCGCCGAAGGAGAAGAGCGGCATTATTGCTTCCGTTAACATGAAAGGGAATGAAGCAACATTCCGTATTGAGGGAGATACAACGGAATATCCGTTAGAGAGCCTTTTGCAGATTGGAAAGCTCAGTACAGGAACTGCAACAACAGCGGCGACTGCTGTGAACGCTACAGGCACGCAGAGCACAGCTGCAGGCGCGGCAACCGCAGGCGCAGCACCCGCAGGTGTTCAAGCTTCTCACAGTACAACGTCTACCGCAGGCGCTCAAGCCTCTCACGGTACAACGTCTGCCGTAGCGGGTACAAGCAATACGGCTACTCCGCTAAGTGCGGGAGGAGCGGCTACGCCGAGTTCTGTCGGAGCAGGCACCGCCCCCGCTTCTGGTGCGCAGACCGCTCCTGCGGCAGGAACACACACCGGAGCGCAGAGCACTACGGAAATAGGACCGGGTGTCGGATTACAGAGTAATGCGGTAACGGGAACAAGCGGAAGTCCAAGCACTTCGACATCAGCGTAGGCGTACGGGATGACCATGTATAAAACGAGAATTAAAATTTAACAATATCCTTTATACAAAATCAAAAAATGGTCGATAAAAAAACGTAAACTTACAGACAAAACAGAACCTCTTTTGAGAATGCATAATGAATTGAGGAAAGGATAAGATAATATGTTAAGAGCAATGGATTCTGCTGTGGCAGGCTTGAGAGCACATCAAAATAAGTTGGATGTTATCGGTAACAATATTGCAAACGTAAACACTTTTGGATTTAAGGCGCAGACCTACAGTTTTAAGGATGCGATGTATCAGACATCCTCCACTTCTTCCGGAGGTAAGCAGGAAGCAACGGGTAATGCAACCATCGGTGGTGCTAACCCGGCACAGTACGGCTATGGTTCTCTTACGGGTTCCATTGCGACGGACTATACATCCAGTACTCCTTCTTATGTAGGCGGTTTTAATGCTTCTATCAACGGTTCCGGTTTCTTTGTAACCAGTGCATCCAATAAGTCGATTGAGTTGGATCCGGCAAATACGAAGACTACCACCGCAGAGATGAAAAAGAACAACTTTGCTTACACCAGAGTAGGACAGTTTTCAGTAGATGCAAACGGATATATCGTAGATGCAAACCATAACTTTGTTTACGGTTTCCAGCCCGATTCCTTGACGGAGCCGACCAAGTACGGAGACGGCGGAAAGAAGCTGGTACCGCTTAGAGCACCGGCTGCGGATAATGCTGGAACGGTTACTCTTACGGGAACTCCGGTATTTACCGGCTTTGCGGCACAGTTGAAGTCCGTGGAAATCGGTGAAGACGGAATCGTAAAGGGAATTATTGATAACAAGACTCCCGGAGTCGGAGGAGCCGCTGCACAGGTTACTTCCGTGTCGGTTGTTTTAGGAAAGGTAGCGGTAGCGACATTCCAGAACCAGGAAGGTCTTACCAAGGCGGGAAACAATACCTTTAACGCAGGTGTAGGCGATAACACGGGATACATTTCCGCAACAATGCCGGGAGAAGGTTCTACCCCCACCCTTATGGCAGGATACTTGGAGGCTTCCAACGTAGACCTTGCCAAGGAGTTCTCGGATATGATTACCGCACAGAGAGGTTTCCAGGCAAACTCCAAGATCATTACCGTATCGGATGAGGTACTGCAGGAACTGGTTAACATGAAGAGATAATTTTGAATTAACAGAGCAGCTATGAGGTTGCGAGATAAGGAAAGAAAGAAGGGAATCTTTACAGTCTTCCTTATTTCGCATCCTCGTTTTCTGAGTAAAGAGACTTACTTTATATCATTAGGTTGAAGAGAGGAAGGGAATCATGATTCGCCTAACCAAATTAAACGGAGAAGAAATTTTCTTAAATTATTTTCAAGTTTTATACATACGACAAATTCCGGAAACAAAAATCAAGCTGGCAAATGGTGATTTTTATCTTGTCAGAGACAGCGTTGAATCAATCGTGAAGCAGGTACAGGAGTTTTTGGGAAATTGCTTTACCTTTCAGAACAAACTCCATACAGGAGAAGATGTTTATGAAATCAAGGGGTAAGAATAGGCCTGAAAGGGAGAATGATTGCAAGGAGGCAGTTAAAAGACCATGGATTTAACAATGCTAATCGGCTGGATTTTAGCCGCTATATTAATCGTTAACGGAATCGGTGTGAATAAGCTGGGAAATTTCTGGGACGTTCCCAGTGTGCTTATCGTTATCGGAGGTACCATTGCGGGACTGGTTGCCTGCTATCCCTTCCGTATCTTAAAGGAAGTTCCGAAACATATTGCAATTTGTCTTAGGGGCGGAAAAAAATACAACATTCCCAAGACAGTAGATGCTATAGTTGACCTGGCCCTGATTGCAAGACAGAGCGGACTACTTGCGCTGGAAGAAAAAGCGGAGGAAATCAAGGAGCCGTTCTTTAAACAGGCTGTGGTCATGATTGTAGACGCCAATGACCCGGATAAGGTCAGAGCGGCACTCGAAAGGCAAGTAGAAGATATGATGACCCGGCATGAAGAAGCCAAGGGACTTTATGTAAAAGGCTCGGCTTTGGCGCCGGCTTTTGGTATGATTGGAACTCTGGTAGGACTGATTAACATGCTTAAAGGAATGGACCTTTCCGGTTCGGGCGGTTCCAGTACCCTGGGTCAGGATATGGGTGTTGCCTTGATTACCACTTTTTACGGCTCATCTTTAAGTAATGTTATCTTTCACCCTATTGCACAAAAACTCACAATAAGAGATAATGAAGAGGTGCTTTACTGCCAGGTTATTATTGAAGGCGTTATTGCAATCCAATCCGGAGACAATCCGAAGGTAATCAGAGAAAGACTTCTCGCCTCTCTTGATCAGAAACAACAAAAGAAGCTTCTGGCTAAAGCCGGAGCAGGCGGCGGAGGTGAAAAGTAATGAAGAAAAGAGGCGGAGGCGGTGACGAAGGCGGATCCTGGATGGACACCTACGGAGACTTGGTAACGCTCTTACTGACGTTCTTCGTGCTTCTCTATTCCATGTCCAGCCTGGATCAGGCAAAATGGGATGTCTTTGTTCGCTCTATCTTTCCGAACGGAAGGCCGGGCGAAGAATCGGCAGAACAGATAGTCCTGAACGGACAGGTAACGAATGAGGATGGAAAAGGTTCCGTGGGAGACGGTTCGATTCCCCCAAACGAGGTCAATCTGAACGATCCGCAGGAACTCTACCTGCAGATTGCGAAGGCTTTGAATGATGCAGGAATTTCCGGGGTGGAAGTTTCCCGAGGAGAGGATTATACTTTTGTTGTGTTTAAGGATAAGGCCTTCTTTAATGGAGACAGTTCCGTCATTACACCGCAGGGACAAGAGACTTTAACGGTATTTTGCAATGCGCTGGCTGATCAGGCGAATGAGATTTCTCAGGTCAACATCATGGGGCATACCGCTCAGGGAGATCCGAACAGAGCCAATAATCCGAGAAATGACAGAATGCTTTCCGTGATGCGTGCTGCGGAGGTTTGCCTGTTTATACAGGGACGGGGAATTATTTCTCCGGATAAGCTGGTTAGCATAGGTTATGGGCAGTTTCATCCCATTGCCGAAAATGATACATCCGAAGGCAGAGCCAAGAATAGGCGTGTGGAGATTCTTCTCATTGATCAGGGCGCGCAGATTCGAGGTTTGGATGAATATTTCCAGGAATACTACAGCGGAAAGAACAGCGATAAGACAATCGTGACCGACGGGGTTCCGGAAAATATTCAAGCGGAAGAAAACGGACAAGCACCGCAGGAGGTGGCAGGAGAAGGGAATGCGGAAGCAGTACCTGCAGAACAGCCACAGGCAGTTCCTGCTGAACAGCCACAGGCAGAAACAGTTGACGCAGGCGCTACGTCAGCTTCGGAGTAAGGATAGAAGTCCGAAGCATACGAAAGGAGTTATGTGGGAAAGGGAAAGCTTTTTCACAAGAGTTCAGGAAGAGGTTTATAGATGGCAGATGTACTATCCCAAAGCCAAATCGATGCACTTCTGAAATCCATGCAGGACGGTCCCCCAAAGAGGAGAAAGAGGAACCGAAGGCTGTAGAGGTTTCGGTCCAGGAAAGTCCGAAGAAGGAGGAAGCTCCTGCTAAGGAAGACAATTTCAGTAAGTACGATTTCTACAGTCCGAGAAAGTTTACCAAAGAGAAGATTCGTTTGTTAAAGAGCATCTTTGATAACTATGCTCGTATTTTGACATCTCAAGTAAACGGTATTTTCCGAACTATGACGGATATTACGGTTTTAGAGTTAAGGGAAACAAGATACTACGAATATGTCAATGCGTTCCATGAAAATGATTGTATGACCATTGTGGAGACGCATGTAGACGGTAAGGGAACCAGCAACGTACCCCTTATGAGTTATATCTCTCCGGGGCTTACATTAACTTTGGTAAGCCATATGCTCGGCGGCACGGACTCCGTTATGAAGACGGACGGAGACTATCGTTACACCGATGTGGAGATGGCACTCTACAGACGAATCATGGAATACATTGTCCATGCTTTGGGAGACGGCTTCAGCAACTACATCAATGCGGAGTTCAAGATTTCGAAAGTGGAGACCAACCCCTCCATGGTACAGGAAGTCGGTCTGGACGAGACGGTAATGATTGTGGTTCTGAATGTGGACATTTCCGGTTTGGCTATGGAAAGAATCAGAATATGTCTTCCGGGAACCTTGCTGGAACATATGTTTAAGATTATTGACAATCGGAAGCATCTGGCAAGAGGATTTGCCTATGAAAACAACCAGGATGTGATTATGGAACATCTGCGCACTTCCGAATTTTCCTTAACGGGGCAGCTGGGCATTGTTAAGCTGGACATAGAGGATTTGTATCACCTGAAGGTGGGAGATGTAATCGACCTGAACAAGGAGAAAGATTCTTCGGTAAAGCTCTATGTGGGAAGACAGCCGTGGTTTACCGGAAAAATGGGTGTATTTAAGAAAAACATAGCCGTTCGAATAGAAGAACGTATTATGCAAAAAGAAGAACTGCCGAAAGATGATACAGAGGGTTTTACTCAAAGTCCGGATGAGTCGGAGGAGGATGAAGAATTTATCAGCAATCCCGGCATTGACGCGGAAGACCTTCAGGAACTTTTGGATACGGATCCTTCCCTGGATGAATAGGGATGCAAAAATGATTCTTTAGGCGAAATCGCCTACAGATATAGAAAGCAAAGATAAGGATAGGAGAAACGAAGATGGCAAAGATTTTGTTAGTAGACGATGCAGCGTTCATGCGAATGATGATTAAGAATTCCCTGACAAAGGGCGGATTTGCTGATAGCACCTTCGTGGAAGCACAGGATGGCATGGAAGCGGTAAAGAAATTTGATGAAGAGAATCCGGATCTGGTCATCATGGACATCACGATGCCGAATATGGACGGTTTGCAGGCTTTGAAGAAGATCAGAGAAGCACATCCGGATGCAAAGGTGATTATGTGTACTGCAATGGGACAGGAGAGCATGGTTGTGGATGCGATTAAATCCGGTGCCAAGGACTTTGTTGTGAAGCCCTTTAATGCAGAGCGTATCACTTCCACGGTAAAAACAATTTTAGGAGTTTAAGAGAGTAGAGGAAGAGTATGTCATTTTTAAATTCATTCGATATAAGCGCTTCGGGCCTTAGTGCTCAGAGGGTTAGAATGGACATTGCCGCAGAGAATATCGCAAATGTAGATACTACCAGAACGGAGTCCGGTGGTGCCTACAAAAGGAAAGATGTGGTTTTGGAAAGTTATGGAGACCGCTCTTTTCAGCATGCGCTTCGGAATGCAGCGAATGGCAAAGGCTTCCGGGGTCAGCATGCAGGAGTAAGAGTGCAGGGAGTTATTACGGACGATCGGGAAATGAAGAGAGTCTATAACCCGAACCACCCGGATGCCGACGCTGACGGTTATGTAAATTATCCGAATGTGGATGTCTTGAAGGAAACCATAGACTCCATGTCCGCTACACGTTCTTATGAGGCAAATGTCACAGCCCTGAATGCGATGAAGACCATGGCACAGAGAGCTTTGGACATTGGAAAATAAATAAGATAAGAGGATGATTGGATTTTTAGGGAAAATAAAGGAGTATGATAGATGAGTGCCACGAGCTTCAATGAAATGGAATTCGATGCCATAGGCGAGATTATGAATATCAGCCTGGGTTCATCGGCAACAGCAGTATCCACACTTCTTGGCACGAAGGTGAACATTACCACTCCGATTGTACAGGTGCTGACAAAGGATGATTTTGATTTCCAGGATTTAGAACCTGCAGTTGGAGTTGAAATTTCGTATGTAAAAGGGCTCAGCGGAAAGAGCGTTATGCTTTTCTCCCGAAATGATGTGCGTGTCATCGTCTCGATGATGATGGGAGCAGAGATTCCGGAAGAAGAATTCGTGATGGATGAAATCAATGCCAGTGCGATTCGGGAAGCCATGAACCAGATGATGGGGGCTTCCGCCACGGCATTATCCGAATTTTTAGGCACAACCGTGGATATTTCCACCCCGATTTCCTATGAGATTGACGACGGAAATGCGTTTAAAGATAAGTATTTCGACGGATCGGAAGACAGCGTCGTTATTCGTTTTACCTTAGAGATAGAAGGAAAGCTGAGTAGCGAATTTATCAATATCATGTCTGTAGACCTTGTGAAGCGTCTTTTGGAGCCGTTTAAGGCACAGTTCGGCATAGAAGATGACGATGATGAGTACATTCCTTCCGAAGAGCCGGCAGCTCCGGTAGAAGCCCCGCAGGCGGAAGTGCAGGAGGCAGCTCCGGCAGAATCCCCGGTGGAAGTACCGCAGGCCGCGAAGTCCGGCCCGATTGACCAGGCACAGGCAGATGCTCTTCTGGCAAGTCTGTTGCAGGCACAGGCGGAAGAGGGTAGCGCTGAGGCTGTACAGCCGGCATCCTCGAACAATGCGGCACCGGCAGAGAATCAGCCTCCGAAGCAAGAAGCACAGGCAACACCGGTTCAACCGATGCCGGAAGCAGCTCCGGCACAGCCGATTCCTCAGGCGGCGCCCGCTCCGCAGGCTATCCCCCAGGGAATGGTTATGGGCGGGATGATGGATCCCATGACGATGCAGCTGATTACACAGATGCAACAGTCTCAGACCCAGATGATGGAGCTCATGCGAGAGATGCAGAGCGGAAAGAGCAGTAAGGCGGCTCCTGCAGAACCCAGCATCATAAAACCGTTAAACTCCAAAGAATTTTTGGATGATGCGGAAGGAAAAGAAGAAAATGCCAGCAATCGAGAACTCCTGATGAAGGTTCCTTTGGAGATTTCGGTAGAAATCGGAAGAACCAGAAAGCTGGTAAAGGATATCCTCGAGTTTACACAGGGCTCTCTGGTGGTTTTGGATAAGATGGCCGGAGAACAGGCGGATCTTTATGTAAACGGAGAGTGTATTGCAAAGGGAGATATCGTAGTTGTAGAAGATAACTTCGGTATTCGTATTACGGAAATTTTAAAGAAAGACATTAATGAGGAGAGCCTATAATGTTTGCGGAGGATAGCATTTCCCTGGTATCCGGATTTCTCCTTCTTTGTCTTTTTATCTTAGGAGCCTGGACCTTAAATCGAATCATCGGAAAGTACGGCAAACATTTTCAAAAGGGCCGCTATATGAAGGTGGTCGATCTCATACAGATTGCACAAGACAGACAGCTGTTTATTCTTCAATTGGAGAAGGAAAACCGCTGTCTACTTCTGGGTTCAGGACCTGAGGGAATCAATCTGATTACTGAGCTTAAGGAAGAGTATGAAGAGGTAGAATCGGTTATGAAGGGAAGGTCGATTCAGGACTTTATTCGGTCGATCGGTGGGAAAAAAGAGGGAGATTTTTCCGGCATTTTTCAAAGCTTGAATACGGAAAATGCAGATAGAGTAGAAGGCGAAGGATCGCGTATTTCGGAAAGGAGTCCGGATGAATGAATTATTAACTGGATTAAACGGCGGGTCTGTGCCAACACTGGAATTGATTTATCTCTTGACCTTGGTGGCATTGCTCCCGTCTATTGTCATTATGATGACTTCTTTCACAAGAATCATCATTATCCTTTCTTTTACGAGAAATGCGATGGGGGTGCAGCAGACTCCGCCGAATATGGTTTTGGCGGGCATCGCCTTTTTTCTGACGCTGTATATCATGTCTCCTACGATTAATAAGATTAATCAGGAGGCTTATGAGCCTTATAAAAAAGGTACGATTACGCAGGAACAGGCTCTGGAACGCATGGGAGACGATATGAAGGAATTCATGCTCCGCAATACGGAGAAAAAGACCCTGGATCGCTTCGTGGGAATGAGTAAGACCGAGCTGAAAAATGATCCCAAGGACTACCCCCTAACAGTGGTAGTGCCCGCTTTTATGACTTCCGAACTGAAAAGAGGCTTTACTGCGGGATTTTTGATTTATCTGCCGTTTTTATTAATTGACGTCGTGGTTTCCACCACCTTGATGGCTATGGGAATGGTTATGCTTCCTCCGGCTATGGTGTCTATGCCGTTTAAGTTGCTCTTGTTTATCACGGTGGACGGTTGGAATCTGCTTTTTGCAAGTATGGTGAACAGTTTTCGTTAAAGTCCGAAGTGAAGTAAGACAGAGCAAGCAGAGAGTAAGAGATAGGCTCTTCATGGAGGAAAACGATGGAGAGGAGCAGAGCGGGAGGAAAGGAGCAAAAATGCTGGATAGCAACCAAATCCTGGATATTATGAACCAAACTTTTATGTTGGCGCTTCGAATAGCCCTGCCTTTTCTTTTAATCAGTATGATTTTGGGTATTGTGGTGGCTATTTTTCAGGCGGCAACCTCTATCAATGAGCAAACCTTAAGCTTCGTGCCGAAGCTGATTGCGATAGTCATTCTGCTTTCCGTCTTGGGCAGTACCCTCTTGAAGACCATGCAAGACTTTTTTGTGATGATTTTAGGACTGGTGGCGGGAGGATAATATGTTTATCTTATTTTCTTTTATCGTCATGCGCATGAGCGGAGCCGTGGCATTTAATCCCATTTTCGGTCGGGTGAATTATCCTGCGAGAGCCAGAGCGGCATTGATTTTGGCGCTATCCTTCTTTTGCTATAGCTATACGGGGGGGAAGCTAAATGTGGTACCGAGCAATTTTATTGAATACGGTTTTCTGCTTTTAAAGGAGCTTTTCGTAGGATTTTGTCTAGGCTTTGCTATGGATTTGACTTTTCTCTCCCTGCGATTTGCCACTTCCGTTATCGATTTTTCCTTGGGTTTAAGCATGGCGCAGGTCTTTGACCCGCAGAGCAGCAGTCAGGCTACCGTCAGTACGGGTCTGTTCTATACTTTTTTGTTGCTCATATTTCTCTCTGTAGACGGTCACCTTCGGTTTTTGGAAATTTTATTCAAAACCATAGATACCAATCCCTTCGGAGAAGTATCTATCCGTACCCTGCTCATGCCGAAGCTGATACTGAACCTCTTTGTTGCTTCCATGAAAATGGGCTTGGAGCTGGCCTTTCCCATAATGGGAATTGAGCTTATGACCGAGGTGGCTCTGGGCATCCTGATGCGGGTTATTCCGCAGATTAATATCTTTCAGGTTAACTTTCAGTTAAAAATTTCCCTGGGTTTTTTAATGCTGTATTTCCTTCTCGTTCCTATATCGGACAAAATGAACGATATTATTCGCAGTGCTTTTGATTATTTGGGACAGGTCATGCGTCTTTTGTAGGATTAGAGAAGGTCGAAAACGGTTGGGAATTAAAAAATACTTAAAAATCATGCATTTAACTGTGGAAGTTTTTCACGGTTTTAGGTACACTTAGGGGTAAGGGTTAAAGCAGAAGGAGAGGTAGATAGTGGCTGACGGCGATAAGACCGAAGCGCCTTCCGAAAAAAAGCGGCAGGATGCGAGAAAAGAAGGTAATGTCTTTCAAAGTGCGGATATTGTTACGGTAGTGGTTCTTTTTGGGGTATTCTACGCGGTACGCTTTATGATTCCCTTCATTTACAAGGACTTACGTAATTTTCTCTCTTTCATACTGGAATTGATTCAGGAAAGAGAACCGGTGTCCAGTCAGATTTACTATCGCTTTTTGTGGCTTTTGGTCAAGTCTGCGCTGCCGCTTTTGCTCATTACGATGTTCCTGGGAACGATTTCAAGCCTTGTGCAGACCAGGTTCAACATCAGTTTCAAGCTGGTTGTACCGAAGTTTTCCAAGCTGAGCCCTGCAAGAGGCTTTACAAAGGTTTTTTCCAAAAGAAACCTTGTAGACCTGATTAAGAATATAATAAAAATTGTACTTTTGATAAATTTCCTTTATTCTATACTGAAGGCGGATATTATTCCCATTGCCAAAATGTTGCATATGGACATCCGGAATTCCAGTATTGCGCTGATGAGTATGATGTTTGACCTGATTACCCGGGTATGCGGTGTCTTTCTGATTATTGCCATCTTTGACTTTATGTATCAGAAGTGGCAATACGAGTCAGACTTAAAGATGACGAAGCAGGAAGTAAAGGATGAATACAAACAGAATGAAGGAAACCCGGAGATTAAAGGAAGAATTCGTCAGTTGATGCGTTCCAAGGCGAACCAGCGTATGATGCAATCCGTACCCGATGCGGATGTGATTATCCGAAACCCGGAACATTTGGCGATTGCCATTAAGTATGATCCGGATAAGAATCAGGCTCCGGTTGTCCTGGCGAAAGGACAGGATGAGCTTGCTCTGAAAATCATTGAGGTCGGAGAGGAACATCAGATTACGGCTGTGGAAAACAGACCGCTTGCCAGAGCCATGTATCCCCTGTGTAAGGTGGGACAGGAAATCCCCGGTGATTTTTACGGGGCGGTAGCGGAAATTCTGGTTTACATTTACCGGAAGGAAAATAGACAAGATATCTTAGATAGAGCAAAGGAAGATAATAGAAATGCTTAAACGACTTTTGCAAAATTCAGTAGTACTTTTCGTACTGGTGATCATATTGCTATTGATGATTCCAATGCCACCGGCACTTGTCGATGTGGCTATTGTGGTTAACATGGCAATTTCCATGATGATTCTGGTCATCACCATGACGATCAGAGAACCGCTTGAGTTATCCATCTTCCCGTCCCTCCTATTGATTACGACCCTGTTCCGATTGGGAATTAACGTTTCCACAACGAGAAATATTTTGACCCGTGGCGGATCTTCGGGGGCCATTATCAAGGCCTTCGGTGATTTCGTGGTACAGGGAAATGTGGTTGTCGGCTTGATTATTTACTTAATCATCGTGCTCATGCAGTTTATCGTTATCACAAAGGGTGCGGAGCGTGTATCGGAAGTGGCTGCCCGCTTTAAGTTGGATGCAATGCCCGGTAAGCAGATGGCGATTGATGCGGATCTTTCTTCCGGTATGATTACGGAAAAGCAGGCCAGAGAAAGAAGACAGAAGATTCAGAGAGAATCCGATTTTTACGGTTCCATGGACGGTGCGACAAAGATTGTAAAAGGAGACGGTGTCATGTCTCTGATTACGACGGCCATCAATCTGGTCGGAGGAAGTATCATCGGTATCATTCAATCGGGTCAGCCGGTTGCTACCGTACTTTCCACTTATTCCATTGCTACCGTGGGAGACGGTCTGGTAGGACAGATTCCGTCACTGCTAATCTCCGTGTCAACCGGTATGATTGTTACCAGAGCGGTATCGGAAGGCTCTTTAAATGAAGACGTTTCCAAACAGTTCACGGCGCAGCCGAGAGCGATGCTGATTACCGGTATGGCGATGATGGTTTTGGTTTTGATTCCGGGTATGCCGATTTTACAGATTATTCCCGTTGCAGGCGGCTTTATTGCGGCAGGATATTATCTGGAAAAAAGAATCAAGGAAGAACCTGAACAGGCAAGGAACGAGGGTGAAGGCTTACTGGCCGCTATGGACGAGGAAGGGCAACCGGCTGCCGCTCCTGCTGAAGGACAGAAGGAAGAAGCGCCGCAGAGTGAAGAGGACTTCTATAAGGATGTCAATAACGTCTATAACCTCTTACAGGTCGAACCGATTGAAATGGATTTCGGTTACAGTCTGATTCCTCTTGCGGATGAATCGGTAGGCGGTCGTTTGATTCAAAGAATCGTTATATTCCGAAGGCAGTATGCGCAGGATATGGGCTTTGTGGTGCCTTCCATTCGTTTGCGGGATTCCTCCAATTTGGGGACCAATGAATATAGTATCAAGGTCAAAGGCGAAGAAATTGCAAAGGGTGAAATTCTGACGGATTATGTTCTGGCTTTGGAGCCGGACGAAGTGGAAGACACTATCGACGGCATTGAAACCATTGAGCCTGCCTACGGTATCCCCTCGAAGTGGATTCGTCCGGAAAATCGAGAAAGAGCGGAGCTGTACGGCTATACGGTTATCGACCCCCTTTCGGTTATGCTTTCTCACCTGTCGGAAACGATTAAGAGACATTCCTTTGAACTGATGACCAGACAGGAAGTGGTGCGCCTTGTCGAGAATTTGAAGAAAACCGCACCGGAGCTTTGCGAAGAAGCCTTTCCGAGCGTAATCAGCTACAATCTTCTGCAAAGAATCCTGACTATGCTCCTTAAGGAGGGAATCTCTATAAAAGACCTGGAAACCATCGTTGAGACCTGCTTTGAGACAATTAGTGAGAATGGTTTACCGGTCAAGGATACGGATCAGATTGTAGAGAAGGTTCGTGCTGCACTGAAGAGAACCATCACAAGAATGTATTGTGAGGATGGCAACATGAAGGTTATCACCTTGGATGCCGGTCTGGAACGAACCATGGTAAACTCTCTTGCCCGAGGAGAGAACGGACTGTACCTTGCCTTGAGCCCTGAGCTCTTACAGAGCCTGGTACGACAGGTGGCGGAAGAAAGTAAGAAATTCAACAATCTTACCAGTCCTCCCCTGATTCTCACCTCGCAGGTTATGCGAATCCATTTTTACCATTTGATCGAACAATTTTATCCGAATGTAAGGGTACTATCGTTTAACGAAGTGGCGAGCAATGTTCAGATTCAGGCGATTGGAAGCCTTCGTTTGGAAGACGATATGGAAGAAAAAGGCAGTGCCTAAGAAAAATCACGGAAATGTTTAAGTTGAAATCCGGGGAAAGAGGAATCCATCTTGAATACACTGAATTATCCCAGCTTAGAGGGAAAAACAAATGAAGAACTATTTACACTGTATAAGGAAACGCATGCACAAGAGGTAAAGCAGGAACTCACCATGCGTTACGTGTATATTGTGCGCTCCATTGCTTATCAAATGCGTGAAATGTATCATGACTTTATGCAGACCGATGATATCGTAAACGAAGGTGTCATCGAGATTATGCGTGCCATCGAACGCTATGATGAGAGCCGGGACAATAAGTTTGAAACCTATATTTCTCGTCGAATCAGAGGTATGGTCATCGATATGATGCGGAAAAACGACTGGCTTCCGAGAAACTTTCACAGAGACAGCCGGAGTATAGAGCAGGCAACCGTAGAGTTGAATGGTCGTTTGGGCAGAGCGCCCAGCGATGAAGAACTGGCCGAATACTTGAATATGAACATAAAGAAGTTACAGAAAATTCAGCGTATGAGTAATATGGTGAATGTTTTGTCCTTGGACATGACGTACGACGAGGGAAATGAAGCACTGCTTCAGATTCCTTCATTAGACCACAGTACACAGCCGGAATTCAGTTTCATTCAAAAGGAAAATGTTCGCGCCTTAACGGAGGCCATTGAAGCGCTTCAGGAAAAGGAAAAACTGGTTATTTCTCTCTACTACGTGGAAGAATTGAATATGAACCAGATTGCCGAGGTTATGGAAATCTCCCAGCCTCGAGTTTCTCAGCTACACAGCATCGCTCTCCGTAAACTGAGAAAGTTTATGGGAGATCGGGAAGGAGCATAGATTTCTTGGAAAGTTAGATTTTGTTGTAAGCCTGTGTGACAGTAAAAAAGGAATCAAATATTCCGGGTGTATGCCCTTATAGAAAGCGGAAAAGAGTCCGATAATCAAGAAGCGAGATGAGTGACCTCTTGGGAAAAGAAGGTTAAGTTCAGGTTCGTGGAAGATGCAGGGCTCTTTTTTGCATCCGGAAAAGAAAGGAAAAAATATGTATCAAGGCTTTTATGATTTGGCATCGGGGATGATTACCCAAAGAAGAAATCTGAATACAATCAGTAACAACATGGCGAATGTCCAGACTTCAGGATATAAGAAAGATACCATGGTCAGCACCACCTTCAAAGAAGAGATGATGATTCGGACCGGAAGATACAACAAGAAAAATCCGGAAGATCTTGCGATGGCGTCCCGTATTAAGTCAGCTGCCAGAACCTATACCGATTACGAGCAGGGCTCCTATGAAACAACGGACGGAATTTATGATACAGCCTTAAACGGAAAAGGTTTTTTCGCCGTTCGTACGGATAAGGGAACCTTATATACAAGAAGCGGAAATTTTTCCGTAGATGAAAACGGCGTTCTGGAACTTGCAGGAATCGGTAAAGTACAGAGCAAAGAGGGAGGAGATATCGTTCTTCCCAATGACAACTTTGCCATCGATCCTGACGGCAGCATCTTTGATCCGCAGAGTACCGGGGATACAAGGAAGGTGTACGGCACCATAAAAGTTGTGGATTTTGAAAATTATGAAGGCCTGCATAAGGAAGACAATAACATGTTCAGTACGACACAGGCGGAGCTTGCGAAGCCGGCAGATACAACGGTGAATTGGAAAATGCTTGAGAAGTCGAATGTGGACATGGTGGAAGAGATGACGACGATGATGAGCTCACAAAGATCTCTGCAGAGTGCCGCGCAGATGCTTAGGATGTACGACACGGTGATGAGTAAGGCAAGCAGTGATGTGGGTAGAATTTAAGCATCCGGAAATGAGAATATAAGCTACAGAGGAAAATACCTATGAATATGTCTTTTTACGTTGGTGCACTCGGTGCCAACGCCAGTCAGAAGAAAATGGATGTCATCAGTAACAACCTGGCGAATATCAATAACAACGGGTTCAAACCGAAAAATGCCATTTTTTCGGAGCTGATTAATTATAACCTGAATGATTCTCCGGAAGCAAAGACCGAACTGCAGGCCGGAGGAGCCGGCACCACAGTGGTCAGAACCAACACGGAGTACGGAACCGCTGCGTTTACAACGACCGGACAACCGAATGATTACGCCATCGGAACAAGTAATGCTTTCTTTAAGCTGATGGATCCGAAATCGGGAGAAATCAGCTACACCAGAAACGGTCATTTCCATGCCGGAGAGTTTCCGGACGGAAAGTTTTATCTCCTAACAGAGTCCGGAAAGCATGTTTTGGATGAAAAGGGAGAGAAGATGCTCGCAGACGACACTGCCTTAAAGGTCATCGAAGAGGCTGCAAAAGCTGGAGAAGGCAGCGGAGCACAGAGCAGCACAACCGGGGATACGGAAGAGAAGAAACAGAAAATTGGTGTTTATACAATGACTTATCCCAGTCGATTAGTAAGTAAGGGCGATAATGAGTTTGCAATCCGTGCAGGGGATACCAAGAATGTGGAAAGCCTGGTGGAGAAGCCGGTGCTGGAAACGGGTACCTTGGAAGCTTCCGGAACGGATATGGCGAAGGAAATGACCCGCCTCATCGAGAGTCAGAGAGCATTTACCTATGCCTTAAAAATGGTACAAACCTCTGATGAAGTGGAAGGGACGATTAACCAGTTAAGAGGATAAACAAACGAAGCTCAAGATAAGGAATCAAGAAGATGAAAATCAACCGCTATGAAGATATGAATCTTCAAGAACTCGATGTCATGAAGGAAATAGGAAGTATCGGTACCAGCCATGCCGCTACGGCACTTTCCCAGCTCTTACAGAGAGAAGTGCGCATTACCATCCCGAAGGTGAAAATCCTGGGATACAACGGCGCAGTGAAGAGAATTGGGCAGGAAGAGGAAATCGTAGGAGCAACTCTCGTACAGATGAGTGGAGACTTGGACGGTTTGATGCTTTTCCTCTACGACTTTCATTTTGCCAAAAGACTCTTGAAAAAGCTTTTGGAAAAAGAGTATGAGGACTTCAGTAAGATGGACGACATGGCATTTTCAGCCTTAAAAGAGGTCGGAAATATCATTATCTGCTCCTATATCAATGCGTTTTCCCAACTGGTAGGCGTGGATATCAACCTGTCGGTTCCCAGCAGTACAGTCAATATGCTCGGAGGTATTCTCACCGTGCCTATGGTGGAATTCGGTTATGAGTCGGATAAGCTCATGTATTGTAATGCGGATTTTCTGGTAGATGGAAAGAGTATTCCCTCTTGGTTATTGATGCTTCCGGATATCCATTCTTTAAATACGATTCTCGGAAAGCTAGGAGTGTAAGATGCAGTTGGATAAGCAGCTAAAAGTAGGAATTGGGGATATGAAGCTGACTCGAGGAGACGGGCTCATCATCACCTACGCTCTTGGCTCTTGTATCGGACTTGCCTTTTATGACTCATACATCAAATTGGGAGCGCTGTTGCATGTCATGTTGCCTGAAAGGGTAAATGCAAATGACCCGAATGTTTTTAAATATGCAGATACGGGGATACGCGAGACGCTACGCAAGATGACCGCTTTTGGGATGGTAAAGAGTAGGACGACGGTACGTATAGCAGGGGGCGCCAAAATGTTTGAAATCAGCGGAAATGCCGGTTTCGGAAACATTGGGCAAAGAAATATCGAAAGTGTAAAACAAATTCTCCGAGAAGAAGGTATGAAAATTACCGGAGAAGATACCGGAGCAAATTATGCAAGGACCATGAGTCTGGACACTGGAAATGGGGAAGTATTGATACGAACCTATGGACGGGACATTGTCCGGATTTAAGGATAGATACAAAACTCTAGTGGGGGCAGGATGCAAGTCCCGCGTTTAAGGAAGAACGAAAAAGGGAGAGGATATACGAAGATGAAAAAGAAAAATGAAAAGGAAGGCATTTTACTGGAGTCCGGAACGAACGAAATCGAAATCATGAAGTTTCGCGTTTTAGGAGAATTTTACGGAATCAACGTGGCAAAGGTGAAAGAAATCATGATGACGGAGAAGATTAAGCCGATGCCGCATTCCCACCCGTCAGTAGAGGGATTTTTCAAGCCGAGACAGCAGCTGATTACAGTTATTAATCTGGCAAATTATCTTACCGGCGTAACACCGGAGCAGGGTGTCAGAGATTTATTTATCATTACACACTTCAACAAGATGATGGTGGCATTCCGTGTGGATTCCATTGAAGGAATCAGCCGTATTTCCTGGCAGAGTATCCAGAAGCCGGATAGAACGCTGGCAAACGGTGCCGAGTCTGTGGCTACCGGTATTGCCCAGTGTGATGATCAGCTGGTTACCATCCTCGACTTTGAGAAGATTGTAGCGGAAATTTCTCCGGAAACCAGTATCAAGATGGAAGAAATTGAACAGATGGGTGAGAGAGACATCACGACGGCTCCGATTGTCATTGCAGAGGACTCCGTTTTACTGCAGAAAATGATTGGTGCAGCTTTGCAGAAGGCCGGCTTTACCAATGTTTCCATTTTCAATAACGGACAGGAAGCGTGGGATTATCTGTCCTCTCTGCGAAATGATCAGAATCTTTACCAGAAGGTAAACCTTCTGATTACGGATATCGAGATGCCGATGATGGACGGACACAGGCTCACGAAGCTTGTGAAGGATGATATGCGCTTAAAGAGAATCCCGGTAGTCATTTTCTCCTCTCTGATCAATGATCAGATGAGAATAAAGGGGAAGGAACTCGGTGCGGATGAACAGCTTACCAAGCCGGAAATCGGTCACTTGGTAGAAGTTTTGGACACCCTGATTAAGCGTTTCCGGGAATCCGATCACGCATTGCTGGTAAAATAAAAGCTGTCAGGCCTATGGGATGGAAACTGTAGCTTCCATAGCGGGGCTTGCGGAAAATGGAATATTGTGTGTTAGTATACGATGTCCGTTTCGGAATTAAAAATAAGAAGGCATGGATCTGCCTGAAAGGAACAGGGATGGTGAAAAAAAGGATAGAACTTCACCATCCCTCTTTGTTATTCATAATGTGCGTAAAGCGTGTGATATCTTGTTCAAACCAGGTGGTGTCCGGGGAAGGATATCCCGGTTTGGATTTTATCCGGATTTTGAAAATTCCTAGCATATTTTTAGGCTTTTGGGTATAATAAGGAGGTAAAAAATGAAAAAGAGTAGTATGGCTGTTTTTTTAAGTCTTTGCCTTTTGGCAGGGGGATTTTTTACAGAAAAAACTTACGCCGACAGTAATTTTTCGGGAGATTGGATTAAGCAGGGGGATGCCTGGTATTTTTATCTCGCACCGAATACGCCTCTGGAGGAAGAGTGGCTCAGCTACAATGGAGAGAGCTACTATATCGGACAGGGCGGCAGGATGGTTACCGGAAAATACATCGATCCGGAAGACAAGGCCGAGTATTTTTTTGATGAGGACGGAAGGCTTCTGGAAGATGAATTTACGAAGGACGGTAAGCTTTACATAGGAAAGAACGGTAAAGAGCTTCGCTATTTTAATGATTATCGTACCTTCCTGAGAAGAGAACTGGAAAGTCTTAAGCAGAAAGACTTCGGGAAAAAGGTAGAAAAGGCGAGCGGAGACGCTGACAGTACGGCAACTACGCTGGAAGGGGCTGTGATTCACCCTGAAGCGTATGCGTTGATAGATATCAATGATGACGGCTATAAGGACATCGTCCTTTTAAAGGATAAGGTGAGAGAGGAAACGAAGCTTTCTCCCAATGTTTTAGCCGTTATCTTGTATAAAGAAGAAACACGTATCACGAAAGAAAGTAGAGAAGAAGCAAAGAATAAGACGGAGAACGAGAAGCTTCCCATCAAGGAGCGCAGCACCATGCCGCTCCTCGAGGCTGAGGCGGATGGACCTTACACCTTTGTGGTTCGGCGGAACAAGCTGACGGGAGAGATTGCATTCTTACGAAACAATCGCGGAGGAGAAGACTATTCCGTTTTTCAGTTCAAAAAAGATGAGGGATTGAATCAGCTCTATTCCATTGCAACAAAGAGAGACGGTATGGGCGTTGCCAAGTATTATTCTTTTGCGGATGAAGTGGAATTTCAGGAATACCAAAGAATACTCCTTACGATTCAAAATCAGTTTGGAGAGCCATACCCGGTAAAGTCCTATAACTTGGACGAGGCGGGCTTGGAGGAAGGCCTGAAGGACTTCAGCAAAGAGGAACTTTCTTTCTATGCGACACAGGAATTTAACAACTAGAATTCCTTTTTCAAAGTAGGAGGTTTGTTTTGTCAATCATCATTACTGTATCCAACCAAAAGGGCGGTGTGGGAAAAACCACTACCTCGGCAGCAATTTGTGCAGGTCTCGCGGACAGGGGAGCCAAGGTTCTGGGCATTGATTTGGATCCTCAAGGCAACTTAGGCTTTTGTATGGGATTGGAAGGCGGTAATCCGACCACAATTTTAGATGCCTTACATGGAAAGGTGAAGGTGCAGCAGGCCATTCGGCGTTTGCCGAAAGCGGATATTTTGCCTTCGGATATCTCCCTTTCCACTACGGGTCTGGAAAAATTGGCTCCGGGAAAGAGAGAAGTGGCATTGAAAGAGATGCTTGCTCCGGTTATGGATTATTATGATTATATGGTGATTGATACCCCGCCGGCACTGAACCTTTTAACGGTAAATGCCTATGCGGTATCCGATTTTTTGATTATTCCGATGTCTTCGGATATACTATCTTTAGTAGGGCTTTCTCAGCTTCGAGAGACGATTGACTCCGTAAAGCAGGGATTAAACAAGAATTTGAAAGTACTGGGGATTCTTCTTAACAAGTATGACAAGCGTACCACCTTGTCCAGGGATGTGGAGGAGATGGCAGACGGTCTTGCCAAGCAGATTTCCACCAAGGTATTTCAAACGAAAATCAGGCAGGGTGTTGCCATTGCGGAGGCACCCGCTCACGGAGAAGATATTTTCACCTACAATAAACGCTCTCCTGCGGTCAAGGATTATATGAGCTTTATTGAAGAGATAGCAGGGGATATTCATTTGAAAGAGGTGATAGCGTATGGCAACGAAGAAAACAACGAAATCCAATAAAACATCTCATGTGATGAACTTACTTACCTCCGCACCGGCAGCGGAAGAGGTGGAGAGTGCGAGTGACTTGGGAAGCGGAACCTCGACGTCCAAGTCTTCCAAGGCGGAAATCGATGAGGCGTTGCTTTCCGACTTCCATGAGGCTGCAGAGAAGACCAAGCAGGCCGCAGAGCACTTTGACGGAGCGGTAAGCAACTTTAAAACCGCAGTGGAGAATTTCGATACCATAGAGCAGAACAAAGTTTCCGAAAGCGAAGAAAAAGAGGAAAAAAAGGAAGAGAAAAAAGAGGCAAAGGATTCGAACTTGCAGGAAGAGGTTCCACCGGCTTATAAAAAGAGCAAAGTCACCGTGATTGATGAGTCTTCGGAAAATGATAAGATTACGAATGAGATTCAGCAGAATTTGGAGAAAAAGCTTCTCTCCGAGTATGATGAAGCGGAACCGGAATTTCATATCGTAAATGTCATGGCGGATATCTTACAGACAAAGGATGTGCGCGGACTGATGCAGAAGTACGGCGGTTGTACCTGTGACAAGTGTGTTGCCGATGTGACGGCACTCTCCTTAACCAGACTTCCTGCGAAGTATGTGGTGCTGGACAAAGACAAGACCTCTCCGATGATTGGTTTTTACCGGAGCAAATTCCATGCGGATATTTTTGTGGCAATGCTGAAAGCGGTAATGGATGTAAAGGAACACCCGCATCATGATCCGAACCGTGGAAAGGATACGACGAAGTTTGATGCGGAGGAACGAAAGAATCTGAAGGGCGGTTCCATGAATATTGCCTAAGGCGATTCTGAAGCTGTCGGTTTCCATTTCTGCAATGTTTTAAACAACAGGAGACTGTGAAGAAGAAGGCGGTTTTCACCGCTTGTCTTTTTCCGGTCTCTTTCTTATTTTCTTATATAAGTATAAAAAAGAGCCGATAATGTCATGAGAAGTTAGCAATAAGAATGTCTTGGAAGGGAGTCCTGCATTCTTGGGCTTTTGAGGAGGTGGCAGGGAAGCTCTTCCTGCAGATACAAAGGTCTTGCTAAGCAATAAGCGGGGAACACCTACATTTCTCGTTTAAAAATCATAACGGAAGTTTTCACTACAGAGGCTTTCGTTAAAGAGAGGAAGGATGAATCATGGCAGGTTTATCAACAAGCGCAACTAGTAGCTCTGGACTCGGAAACACCTCCCTTAGGGGCTTTGGTGGAATGGCGTCCGGACTCGACAGAGATGCGTTAATTGAACAGATGTCCAGAGGGACACAGACTAAGCTGACTAAGGCCAGACAGGAAACCACACAGATTGAATGGAAGAGAGATGCATTCAGAGAACTTGCGGATAAGACCATCGAGTTTCAGGATGACTTCTTATCTTTTGCATCGCCTACTTCCGTTAAGAGTGAAGAACTTTACGAATCCAATGTTGTGGATGTAAGAGGAGACGCGGCAGCGGCAAAGTATATTACGGCAAGCGGAGCTTCCGATATGACGAAGAACCTTAAGATTTCCGCCGTAACAAAGCTTGCAACGGCAGAGTCCATTGTTTCCGATGTAAAGGGTAGCGTATCAGCAATTCGAAGCGGAATCTCCGCAGATGCCTTAGCCGGTGCTAAAACCGTAAAAACCAGTAATTTAGAGGGAAAGACCCTTGAATTCGGTAACTATACCACAAAAGGTATATTTAACCAGAAAGCAAGCTTTACTTTCCCGAGTTCTTATAAAGATGATGACGGAAAGACGGTGGAAATCGATTATACCGGAGACAAGCAAAAACTGGTTAATGACTTAAACAAAGCGGCCAAGCAGAAAAATGTACAGCTTGGTGAAAATAAAGATTTGAAATTTAAGTATAATCAGGGGGCAAATCCGGGCGAAGACTTCATCAGCATTGAAGGCAGCTCCGACTATGTCATCAAGAAAGAATCCACTGCCCTGGAAGCTTTAGGGTATAGAGCAGGTGCACCGGGAAGTACGCCGACAGGAACCGGTTCCGCTGCTTACGGCTTGAGCCTTGACAATTTTAATGCGGGAACCGCAGCGGAGCATAAGTTCTCGAAGGCTTCCGTACAGGAGAGCGGTTTCCTCGATTATTTAAAGGATACCAAGCTCACGGTTTCTCATAGCGGAAAGAGCAGAGAGGTCAGCATTTTAACCGATGCGCAGAAACAGGATATCGAGACACGGTTTGTCGGAAATGATTCCACAACCAACCAGAACAGACTGGATGCCGTAGCACAGGCTATGCAGAAAAATATCGATAAGGAGTTCGGTGCTGGAAAAATCAAGGTGGACAGTTCCACAGGCAGCTTATCTTTCAACAGTGCCAATGGAAAAGACACGGTTTCGGTGAACTCTTCCGACCAGACAGTTAGAAGCAATCTGGGAATCGAAAAGGGAGCTTCCAACCGTGTATCTTTGGAGAGCTCTATTATGAGCAGCCTGGATAAGCTTGGTCTGGATTCCTTTGCCGGAAATAAAGCCGGACTGGATGAAGCACTTTCGCATTTAACGATTAACGGAAAAGAAATCAAGGGAATCACTTCAGACTCCACTGTTTCCGATATGTTGAAGAAAATCAATGATGCGGATGCCGGGGTAAAGGCTTCCTACATGCAGGGTTCCGGACGATTTGTTTTGATTCACAGTGAAACCGGTTCGGGAAGAAGTATCGATTTAGGAGATGCTTCCGATGCCAACAATGTTGCCAATAAGATTTTCGGTGCTACAGCAGGCGGCGGCGGAGAGGTAAACCACGGTCAGGATGCGGAGATTGTCTACAACTATGGAAACGGCATCAATGAAGTTCTGACTTCTTCTTCCAACACCTTCAATATTGACGGAATGACCATTACGGCAAGCGGAAAGTTCGGTGTAGAATTGGATTCGAGCGGTAATGCAGTGACAAAGCCTGACGGATCGTATAATTTTGACAGTTCCAAGACGGTAAGCTTCAGTTCCAAGGCAAATGTGGAAAAAGCAACGGCCAGCATGAAGAAGTTTGTTGAGAAATACAACGAACTGATTACGTCCTTAAATGACCATGTGAAGACCAGAAAGGAAAAAGGATATGATCCTTTGACCGATGAGCAGAAGAAGCAACTCAGTCAGACTTCTATCGATAACTGGGAGAAGAAGGCTAAGCAGGGAATTCTTTATGGAGAATCTTCCGTTAGAAACTTCAAATTCTCCATGGACAGAGTCATGACCAATGCCATAAATGATTTGCAGAAGGCCGGCTTAAAATATGAAGATATGGAGAAGGCGGGAATCAGTATGTCTTCCGATGTTCATGACGGTGGAAAACTTGTCTTTGATGAAGAAAAGTTCAAGAAGGCAATGGAGACGAATCCGGAAACGGTAAAGAAAATCATGAGCGGACACAACGGTTCCAAGGGATTTGCCAAGGTCGTTGAAGAGGCGATGACACCTTATGCAACGCGTTATGCGTCCAGAAACGGCGGCTCCTACGGAGAATTGGTTAAGGAAGGCGGTTCCAATAAGGTAACGCTGAAGAACACATCCACGACCGTTTACCAGGCTTTAAAGGAAAATAATGATAAGATTGAAAAGCTGAAGACACTTCTCAGCACGGAGCAGGATCGTTATTTGAAGCAATTCTCTCAGCTGGAGAAATTAATCAGCAAGATGAATACACAGTCTTCTTACCTGAGCGGTTTGAGCTAAGAAGCAGGACGTTTTCAAGAGGAAATGAAATAGAAGGAACAATGGGAGCCGATTCTTCGGCTCCCATTTCTTATGAATCTATAAAATTCTTTACAAAGTCCTATGTTTTGCATTAAAGTATTTCCCTGTGAAAATTTTATAGAATAGGGGGAATTATATGGCAGGAGAAAATAAGGAAATGAAAAAAGGAAAAAAACCGTCTCTGGCCATGCAGATTTTTATTGCATTGGTTTTGGCAATTCTTTGCGGTCTTGCCCTGCAAGGGCATAGTGAACTGGTGGAACACTATATTAAACCGTTTGGAATCATCTTTTTGAATCTGGTAAAGTTCATCGTTGTGCCGGTGGTGCTCTTTTCCATCATGTGCGGCATTATTTCCATGCAGGATATCAGGAAGGTCGGATCCATCGGTTTGAAGACCGTGGTCTTTTATCTTTGTACGACAGCTTTTGCGGTGAGTATAGGTTTATTCTTCGGAACGCTTTTTCGCAGATTTTTTCCAATAATCGCTACAACGGACTTAAGCTATGAAGTAAAGGGAGGAATTTCCCTGATGGATACGATTGTCAACATTTTTCCGTCAAACTTTATTCAGCCTATGGTCGAGGCAAATATGTTGCAGGTTATCGTGATGGCTCTTATCCTCGGATTCGCCATTATTCTGGTGGAGGAGAAGAACATCCGTGTCGTAGCCGCTTTCAATGATTTTAACGACATTTTCATGAAGTGTATGGAAATGGTTTTGAGCCTGTCGCCAATCGGTGTATTTTGTCTGCTTTGCCCGGTGATTGCGGCAAACGGTCCGAAAATTATCGGTTCTCTTGCCACGGTTCTTCTTGCGGCTTATATCGGCTATATTGTGCATGCCGTTTTCGTGTATTCCGCTACGGTGAAAGTACTGGGAGGGTTGTCTCCCGTAAAGTTCTTTAAGGGCATGATGCCGGCCATTATGTTTGCTTTTTCTTCGGCATCCTCTGTTGGAACTTTGCCCATTAATATGGAGTGTACGGAAAAGCTTGGTGCAAAGCGGGAGATTGCTTCCTTTGTCCTTCCGCTCGGTGCGACCATCAATATGGACGGAACTGCCATTTACCAGGGAATTTGCGCTATCTTTATTGCGTCCTGCTATGGAATCCACTTGACTCTTTCCCAGATTATTACCATTATCCTTACTGCCACTCTGGCTTCCATCGGAACAGCCGGCGTGCCCGGTGCGGGGATGATTATGCTTGCCATGGTATTGACTTCGGTAGGTCTGCCGGTAGACGGTATTGCCCTTGTTGCCGGAGTGGATCGTATCTTTGATATGGGAAGAACGACCGTCAATATTACGGGTGATGCAGCCTGCACTATGGTGGTTTCCCATTTGGAAGAGAGAAAAGCGAGAAAAGCGAAAGCTGCAAAATAGTACATTGTAAAAAATATTCCGAATAAAGAATCCCTGCGTCTCCTTTTATAGGAGAGGCGGGGATTTTTTTGAAAAATACTTTATATAAAATAGCGAATAGGACGAAGTATTCTAAGAGGATGAATCGGGAGGCACTTTAGCAGAGCACTTACAAAACAGAGGAGGAGTGCTTGTGCCTGTTTTGAAATTTCGGATAATAGGAGAGGATATGAAGGAGTATCAAAAAAAGTACCAAGAGCAGAGTATTATGCAGATGAGCCAGGGAGAACTTTTGGTTTTGACCTTTGATGAGGCAATCAAAAGCTTAAAGCTTGCTGAGTTTGCATTGGAGGATAAAAAATACGATAAGTTTGAAGAGGCAATGAAGAAATGCAATATGATCATTCGTTACTTGCGTCAGACTCTGGATATGGAACAGCCTATCAGCAGGGATTTGCTCCGTTTATATGACTTTGTTACTTTTGATTTGGGTCTTGTCCTTGCGGGAAGAGACAGAAGAAAGGATGAGCTTCCGAAGCTTGTTGCAATTTTAACCGATCTTCGGGACGGATTCTACGGAGCCAGCCAAAAAGTCATGGATACCCATATGCCGAAAGAGGTAAAGGTAGTAGGCTAAAATCAGACGGAACGTTTCAACATACAATATCGTAAGTGAAAAGGGGATGTGGAAAAAGAACATAAACTGTATCTTTTTTACAGCCTCTTTTCTACCGTAAGGGAGGGAAAGAGATGGATGTGGAAAAACTTGCCACGCTATATCAGAGAAGATATAATATCATGAGCAAGATAGGCAAGGAGACGGATGAGATTCTTCTGGCGGCGGAAAGACAGGATAATGTGAGCCTGGATTTGCTTTTGGATTTGAGACAGGAATCCTTGGGGGAATTGGAAACGAACGATATAGAGATTCGTGCCATGGTGGAAGAAAGCGTTGCCGATGCAAAGCTGTTCCGCTCCCTTACTACCGGAGGAGAAGGGGAAGAGGTTTTTTCCAACAAATGGGAAAGAAAGATCTCGGAACTTTACCATAAGGTAGAAGCGATGCTGGAAGAAGTCAAGCGGAAGAACAAACAAATAGAATTTCGTGCAGGCAGGACAAAAGACTACTACGCGGAAAAGATATTTACATAGAAGGATTTTGATTCATAACGAGTGCGGTACGGTGAACCCGCCGCCTCGTTTTCAGGGAGTGGGAAAGGAAAACAAGGAAGGTAATGAATCGAAGTGTATATGAGGGCAAGTTTTTATTGAACTTGTTGGGAGGCACATTGCGGCAAGATGATTCTTTCCCTGTGGTTCGGAGAATGAACTGGGGAAGACTCTATCGTATAGCTGACTATCATGAAATATCCTCGGCTATTTATCTTGGTATGTTATCAGCGGGAGCGAGAGTCCCCGCTATTTTTGGTGAGCGCTTCTTTAAGAGATATCAGGAAGCGGTACGTTACGGGGAAGTTTATGAAGCTTCCGAACTGGAAATTCTGGATGCTTTTCAAGCCTTAAAAGTACCGGCTGTGATTCTGGAAAGTGCTGCGGTAAGAAGACTTTATCATCTTCCCGAAACTGCGGCAAATTCTCCGTTACGCCTCTATATTCCCGAGGAGAGATATTATCTGGCCAAGGGATACCTTATTGATCTCGGTTATGAGACAGACATGTTTTATAAAGGTTTCGGAGAGCATATGAAGAGGATTGGGGGATTTCAGATTGAAATCTATCACACTCTTCCCTTCCTTACAAAGACTTATAAAAAAGCCATGAAAAGTCTTTTGGATCGGGCTTATGCGGATAAAAATCGCCCCTCTTTAAAGGTGCTTTCCCTTGAGAGCAGCTATCTTTTCCGGCTGGCTGAAGCGTCCTACCACTTTTGTTCGGATAACCTGAGAATCAGAGAACTCCTGGATTTGTATCTGTTTTATAAGTTATTTTATAAGGATATGAATCATCGTTTTCTGGACTCGAGAATCAAGGAGCTGGGAATTCCGATTCTTTCCCAAAGTCTCTTGCAAATTGCGGATATGTGGTTCAGCAGCAGAAAGGAGACCCTTTTCCCTTATCCCAAGGACAGTATAAGTCTTTATGATGACATGGAAGCTCGTATTCTTTCCAACGGAACGGTGGGAAGAGACAGTATTCCGGAAGCTGAAAAACTTAGAAAAGCCATTCGGGATGCGGAGAATCGGGAAGAAAGAGCCGAGAAATGGAGGAAGTGGAAAAAGAAGTGGCAGGAGCGCTGGAAAGCGATTGGAAGGCAGCTTCGCTGGGTATTCCCGGATAAGGGGTATATGGTCAGCCTTTACCCGGAATTGGAAGATAAGGGATTCCTGCTTCCGCTCTACTGGATTAAGAGAGATTGGAAGCTGCTTAAAATTGTTCTGCTTCCGGATAAAATAGAAGAGAAGGAAGAAAGCGGGAAGACCGAGGACGGGAAGAGTACAGAGTCTCCCGATAGAGGAAACAACGTCTACTCTATTGAGGAAATCGGTTACCAGGCGGATCCTTTCCGAAAGAACGGACGAAAGAAAGTATTTTATAAGAAGAAAAAGAGAGACGAAGAGGAAGAGACTTCCGCTACAACGGCGGAAAATCCGGAGAATCCGTCTGAAGAAGCTGTGGAACTTCCTCTTAATGAAGACCTTGCTTTTCTTTCAGAAGAAATCAACGAGAATGAGGAAGCGGATGAGGATAAGGAAAACGACTGGAATCTATGGGATTTTTCTGCTCCAAAGCCCTTTGTAAGTGCAGACTATCAAGCGCAAGGGAATCCGCGAGCCGAAGCTCGGAGTACTTTGGGGAATCAAAATACAGAGCACGGCGGGAAGCTGAGTGAAGCGGAAGAAGAAAGAGCGCTTGCTATGCTTTCTCTCCTTCTTTCCGAAGACGGCACGCCGACGCTTTCCGAGGAAGAACTGAAAGAGAACGAAAAGGAAGTAGAAGAACAGTACCGGAAGTCTCTGGAAGGGGAACGCTATGATTTCCCGAAATACAATGCATCGAAGGGAAGCGAAGAGAAGGAAGAGCATTCCGAAGAGCATAAAAAGGAAGAGTATGCCACCTTGGACGGCCGGGAGGTAAAGGTACAGTCCTGGAGCTTTCCGAAGGAGAAGTCTGAGGAATAAATACTTGAAGAAGAGAGATTCCAAAGCAAAAAAAGTAAAGTCTTGAAACTCAAAAAAGAAAGGGCTTGAAGCTTAAAAAGAGAAGAGTGTGAATCTCGAAAGAGAAGAGTGTGAATCTCGAAAATCTATTTGACAGCGGTAGAAAAAAGGGGTAGAATAACAAAGCATTTTTGCAAAAGGACAGGTGAACTATGCTCATTTCCGAGTTCACTAAGCCCGAATATTACTTAAAGCAGGGCCTTAGGCCCGGGCTACATTAAATACTGAAATCAGTCCCTGACTGGACCAGAGTAAGTAGCCTACACATAGGAGGTTGTTATGAATTCTTACGTAGCAAAGGCTTCTACTATCGAAAGAAAGTGGTTCGTGGTAGATGCAGAGGGGAAGACACTCGGACGTCTTGCATCGGAAGTAGCATCCGTTCTTCGCGGAAAGAGAAAGCCGACTTTCACACCGTTCTTAGACTGTGGTGACTATGTAATCGTAGTTAATGCAGAGAAGATTCAGGTAACAGGAAAGAAGCTTGAGCAGAAGTTGTATCGCACCCATTCTCGTTATGTTGGTTCCATGAAGGAAACTTCTTTAAGAGATATGAGAGCCAACAAGCCGGAGCAGGTTATCGAACTTGCTGTAAAGGGAATGCTTCCCAAGGGACCTTTAGGTAGACAGATGTACAAGAAACTTTTCGTGTATGCAGGCCCGGAGCACAAGCACCAGGCACAGCAACCAGTTGCATTATCAATCTAAGGGGGGAATAGAGAATGGCTACAAATAGAAATTACGGCACCGGTAGAAGAAAAAGCTCTGTAGCAAGAGTGTATATCATGCCGGGTACAGGTAAGATTACCGTAAATAAGCGCTCCATCGATGAGTATTTCGGTTTGGAGACTTTGAAGACTATCGTTCGTCAGCCTCTCGTGGCTACACAGAACGAAGGCAAGATTGATGTTCTTGTGAATGTATGCGGTGGCGGTACCACAGGACAGGCCGGCGCTATCCGTCACGGTCTCTCGCGTGCACTTTGCGAGATGGACAGCGACTTCAGACCGGTTTTAAAGAGAGCGGGATTCCTTACAAGAGACTCTCGTATGAAGGAGAGAAAGAAGTACGGATTAAAGGCTGCTCGTCGTGCTCCGCAGTTCTCAAAGAGATAAGAAAAGACATATTCAGTATATGGGACTCTTCAAGCAATTGGGGAGTCTTTTCTTATCCCGTAAACTTGCGAGTTGCTCGCCTAAGGCTCACAACTACTCGCGGCAAGATGCCAAAGGGCATCTTACTCATCGCTCGTACAGTTCTCCAAGAGATAAGAAAAGACATATCAAGTATATGGGACTCCTCAAGCAATTGGGGAGTCTTTTCTTATCCCGTAAACTTGCGAGTTGCTCGCCCAAGGCTTGCAACTACTCGCAGTAAGATGCCAAAGGGCATCTTACTCATCACCGGTGGGAAACGAAGGAGATGCCGTTACGGGTTGAAATGATACAGCGATTCCCGGAGTCTGTTAAGCTCATCTGTGAGGCGCACTTATTGATGAGACAGCGCTTACTTTCCATTCTGGCGAATAATATAAAAAAGTGCTTTTGTACTTTTCTACAAACATGGAAAAAATTTTTGGGAAAATTTCTTAATAAGTTTTTAAAATTGATAAAAAAACTTGTCTTTTAAAAAGCTGAGGAGTATCCTTACTCCCGTCTTTCAGCGATGTGTTATTTTGTTGAAAGAAAGAGGAAAAGAAAGAAAAATGTTTTTTCTGCATGGGCAGAAGAGAGGAGACTATTATGAGAAAGATGGTTAGAGGATTATTTGTACTTGCAGCAATGACAGCAGCTCTTACAATGGTTGCATGTTCCGGTAAGAAGGCAGAGACTACTGCAGCAACAGAGAGCAAGGTAGAGACAGAGGCTGCTAAGGAGACCACTGCAGCAGAGGAGAAGAAGAGCGATAAGAAGGATGCTAAAGAGACTACAGCAGCAGCTGAAGAGTCTGAGAGCACTGAAGAGTCTTCTAAGAAGTAATTTTTGAAGAATTATATAAGAGAGCCTGCGGGCTCTCTTTTTTTAGTATGACGGGCATGCCGTCAATCTGTGGTGCAAGTCCACAAGGGGCGTAGTTGCCGACGAACCCCATAGCGACTCCCAAGGTTTACATCGCGAGGTGTAGGCGAGAAGAAGGGATAGCGAAATCGTAGCCTGACGAACAGAAACCTGATATTAAGGCGTTTACGGCGGATGAGCTGGCTAAAAGCAGCAAAGTCCAAAAGGCAACCGTAACCCGTAGGCGTAAATCAGGCAGGTAGACGAGGAAAGACTGGCAGGCTTATCCCGTGAGGTCTCACAGACGAGGAAACTCGCCGTAGCAACAACGAACTGTGAGAAGTCAGCAGAAGCCGTAGTAGGTATGATTCTGAAATGGATGATACCGAAGGGCTGAACAAGGTAACTGTGTAATCAAATGTATGCCCCATGAAATACCTGACAGCGGAAAGTGCGAAACGTAATTGAGCAGATACCGCATAACATAAGGCTTATTCATGGG
>NZ_JH414506.1:0-63170 GCF_000238075.1 Oribacterium asaccharolyticum ACB7 | reverse complement strand
ACAGCGATTGACGCACATTTACGGACAAGGCTTCGGGTTATTATTTGGAAGCGGTGGAAAGTACCAAAGAAGCGACAGTGGGGCTTGCAGAAACTGGGAATAGGCAAGGACCTTGCGAGGCTAACCTCATACTGTGGTGACCGCTACCAATGGGTTGTCACGAAGACGTGTGTTGTAAGAGCAATCTCTGAGGAAGTGCTTGCGAAAGCAGGACTAATAAGTTGTCTCGAATATTATAATAAGCGTCATGCCTTGAAGTTATGTTGAACCGCCGTATGCCGAACGGCACGTACTGGTGGTGTGAGAGGGGGATTAAATTCCCCCTACTCGATTATTCTGGGAGAAGTGCGGGCGAAGCGTTACGATGAAGGAGGGCTTCCGCTGTGGCTACTATAACACAAGATATGCGCTTTAGACTATCACTCATTCATTATTCTGAAAAACACGGGGTATCAAAGGCTGCAATAAAGTATCGTGTTAATCGACAATATATTTATTGCTGGCGTAACCGATATAATGGCTCTATTGATTCATTACGAAATCAATCTCGTCGCCCACATCATCATTCTAACCAGCACACTTTAGAAGCGCTAAGGCTAATTGCTGATCTGCGCCGAAGAAATCCATATATAGGACTTGTTGTCTTCTGGGTAAAACTCATGCAAAGAGGCTATAAACGCTCTATAGCAGGGCTTTATCGTATTCTTCGAAGACAAGGAATTATGGAGTTATAGAACAAAACGTGTTGATAAAAGCTCTGTAGAGCCATGTAAATCATAGGGTTATGAGGGTTTAATCTTCCTTAGAAATATACTTCTTGGAGGAAGATTAAATGAATCAAATAAATTGTCCTATTTGTGGAAAGAAATGCGTTAAGTCAGAAAAAACAAATGTCGGCTCCCAACGCTGGCTTTGTAAGATCTGTAAATCCTCTTTTACACACAAGATTGATAATAACTCGAAATGAAGGTAGATGAGCATGGAAATAAAAGACCAACACATGAAAGAATTTTAAAAGCGGCCTTCTGGATGCTATACGCACTCTCCAGAGCCGCTTTCTTCGTCTGAAATATGAAATGTAATGCCTACCGATAAAAGTATTGCAGCACTCTATAAAAAATGAATGAGAAACAAAAGTTAGAAAAAAGCCTCTCTATCTGGGACGATGCTATTGTATTACAGTTCCTTTTTTATTCCACGGTAACGGATTTCGCCAAGTTCCTGGGCTTATCCGGATCGAAGCCCTTTAGGAGGCTGACTCGGTAGGCGAGGAACTGGAGAGGAAGCACCAAAAGGCTTCCGGCAAAGAGGGGATGGGTCTTAGCTACGCTAAGGCTTCCGGCAAAGTCCTCTTCTTCAATAGCAATATCTTCCGTCTTAATCGCAAAGCATTTGGCTCCACGGCTTCGTACTTCGTGAATATTGGAAATGCTCTTTCCGGCAAGCTCCTCCTGCGAAAGAAGACCGATGACCGGACTGTCCTTTTCGATTAAACTGATGGTGCCGTGCTTTAATTCTCCACTACTATAGCTTTCACAGTGAATATAGCTGATTTCCTTCAGCTTCAAAGCGCCTTCCATAGAGATGGCCCAGTCCAGCCCTCTTCCCAGGAAGAAAATGTTGTCCGCATCCTTTAGTTCCTTTGCCATAGGAAGGATTTCCTGATCCATAGACAGGCATTGCTGAACCTTTCCCGGAAGGAGGAAAAGCTCTTCTGTTAAGTTAGAAGCTTCTTCCCTGCTGATTTTTCCCTTTGCCTTAGCCAAAAGCAGGGAGAAAATGTAGCCTGCCACAAGCTGACAGCTGTAGGCCTTGGTGGTGGCTACCGCAATCTCCGGACCCGCCTGGGTGTAGAAGACAAAGTCGGATTCTTTGGCAATGGCAGAGCCCTTCACATTTACGATGGATAGGGTTTTTGCCCCTAATTTCTTGGCTTCCTTTACGGCAGCCAAGGTGTCCGCAGTTTCTCCGGACTGGCTGATGCTGAGGACCAGTTCTCCATTTTCCAAAATGGGATGATTATAGCGGAATTCACTGGCCAGCTCCACCTGTACCGGAACTCTAGCCAGGCTTTCGCAAACGGATTTCAAAACCCAACCCGCGTGGTAGGCGGAACCGCAGGCAATCACCCGAACTCTGGAAATATCCTGAAAATCCTTTTCCGCCATAGAAAAAGCTTCATAGGAAAAGTCCGGATTTTCCGCATTCTCCGGATCTTTCCTGGCAGAAGAAAATTGCTTCGCCCCGGGAGTAGCGTATTCTTCAGGCTTCCCATTTTCAAGCTGTTTCCCATTTTCCTGCTTGCAGGCATAAAGCAGAGTATCCTTCACCACCTTGGGCTGCTCAAAGATTTCCTTTTCCATAAAATGCAGGTAGTCTCCCTTATGAATCTGGCTTTGACTCAGCTCCGCAATAGTGGAAGAGCGCTTTACTTCCTCACCGTTTTGGTTATAAATATGGATTTCCTTCTCGGAAAGGCTGAGAATCTCCCGATTTTCCACAGGATAGATTTTCTTAGTATAGTCTAAAAAGGCGGAAACATCGGAAGCCAGATAGAAGGCATTTTTCCCTTTTCCCACAATCAAAGGGCTATCCTTTCGCATAGCATAAAGGGTATTTGCATCCTCCAAAAACATGATGGCAAAGGCAAAAGAGCCCTTCAGCTCCTTTTGTACAGAGAAGAGTGCTTTTAAAATATCCTTTTCTTTCCGGTAATAATATTCCATCAGGTTTACCGCAACCTCCGTATCCGTATCGGAGTAGAAGCTGTAACCCTTTTCCTGTAAGAAATTTTTAATTTCTGCAAAGTTTTCAATAATGCCGTTATGCACCAGCACCACTTCCTTATGCATGGACAGGTGGGGATGGGCATTTTTTTCACTGGCCTTTCCGTGAGTCGCCCAACGGGTATGTCCTATCCCCATAGAGTAGGGAAGCTCAAATTCCTTAGAAGCCTCCACTTTTTTCTTTAATTCTTCTAATTTTCCTACAGCCTTCACCACTGTGAAAGGATGAGCGTACAGGGCGATTCCTGCAGAATCATAACCTCTGTATTCCAGACGGGAAAGACCGGCCAGAAGAATCTCTTTGGGATTCCCCTGTCCAACAAAACCAACAATACCGCACATTGTATTTTCCTCCTATTAAATTGTTTAAGGTGCGGAGAAAGCTTTTGTTACGATTTTGATTTCGCTTTTTTTCTTTCCCTTACGATGCACTACTCCGAAACAGCATCCGCCGAATCTTTCGATTACTGTTTACCTCGTCAGCTTGGAATATCTCCGAAGCCCTGGCGCTAATTTTTCTTTTTTCCTTAGTAAAGAAAAATTTGTGCTATGATAGCACGGTGAAAAAGAGATTAGGAATGCTTTTTCAAAAAAATTAAAAAAAATTCTTTTTTGGGAAGTATTTCTAAAATTGTTGTAAAGAAGAGTAGGAATCTGTGCCCTCGGAAAAGCTTCTCTGAAATTGCGGAAAAGCAGAAAAAAAGATGAAGCAATTCCTTGGATATGTAGGAAGAAAAATGTAGAAAAGTCTTGATATTACAAGGGAAATTCTATAAAGTGATAGGGCTGTTATTACAGCGGAACAGAAGCAGGGCAAATGCTATGTTGGTTCCATGAAGGAAACTTCTTTGAGAGATATGAGAGCAAACAAGCCGGAGCAGGTTATTGAACTTGCCGTTAAGGGAATGCTTCCCAAGGGTCCTTTAGGTAGACAGATGTACAAGAAACTTTTCGTGTATGCAGGCCCGGAGCACAAGCACCAGGCTCAGCAGCCAGTTGCACTATCAATCTAAGGGAGGATAAAAAATGGCTACAAACAGAAATTACGGCACAGGCAGAAGAAAAAGCTCTGTAGCAAGAGTATATATCATGCCGGGAACAGGTAAGGTAACCGTAAATAAGCGTTCTATCGACGAGTATTTCGGATTAGAGACATTAAAGACCATCGTTCGTCAGCCCTTGGTGGCAACACAGAACGAAGGAAAGTTAGATGTTCTTGTAAATGTTAAGGGTGGCGGAACCACAGGTCAGGCCGGTGCAATTCGTCACGGTATCGCAAGAGCACTTTGCGAGATGGATAGCGATTTCCGTCCTATCTTAAAGAAGTCCGGTTTCTTAACCAGAGACTCTCGCATGAAGGAGAGAAAGAAGTACGGCTTAAAGGCAGCTCGTCGTGCTCCACAGTTCTCCAAGAGATAATCTTCGGAACTTGGAGTTACGTTCAAATCCTTGTTTTACAGGGGTTTGTGGAGTTGTCAGATGTGGTGAAAAGAGGTGGAATTTATTCAGTTCGCAGCGCATTTGCAACACGTTTGCAACAAAAATATCTAAAAAATATAGGACACTTTTCAGTGATAGACACTGGAGAGTGTCCTTTTTATTATGCGGATTTTGTATCGGCAGTTACGCTGTCCTTATTTTCTAAGGTTTTGTTGATTGCGTCTACAAGAACCTGCATATCTAAGTGAGTATAAACTTTTTCTGTTAATGTCATAGCACCGGAGTGCCCCACAATTTTCTTGATTGTTGTATCCTGAACACCAGCTTCCGATAACATGGAAATACAGGTATGTCGAGAACAATGTGGTGTACGATCAATTCCAATCTGTTCCACTAGAGGAGTCCAATAGCTGTCATAGTAATTGCGATAAAGAAATCATTTGCCATCCTCTGTATGAAGAAGATATTCACAATCTGTATTTGCACCAAAATACATTGTATTTGCACCAAAATACAGGAGACAAGTAATTTATAAACAAATTCGAGCAGATGTAGGAGAAATTCTGGGTTTGCTATGCAGAAGAAAAGGAATAGAGATTATTGAAGTAGAATGTTGCCCGGATCATACTCATATGCTAGTGCGCCTTCCAGGCGCAAGCAGGTAATATCCCTTTATAGGGGGAGAGCATGCCACCCACTGAGCGGGTGGTCATGACTATTTGTGACATAGAATATTTACAGAGCGAACGGTTATTAAAGTTAAGGTCTTGTATAATCGTCCATATAAAATCGATATTGTTCTCCGCGGATATAGTCATGGCAAATATGAACAAGATTATAGTCTGTATCAAAAATCTCGGAGTATAAATAGAATAAAGGTTCTCCATTGGTGACGCGTAAATGTTTGGCAAGCGAACCAGAAGCACGTGTCAGTTCAAGGTACGAATTACGGGAGCCCTTAACCTGAATATGGTAGGAATCTTTTAGAAGCTGATAAAGGGAACCATCTAATGATTCCTCTAAAAGAAATTTATATTTAGGATAAGGAAACAAATTGCTTTCATAAATCATTGGGATGCCATCGGCAAGATCAACACGTTCAATCAAGACTGCCTTTGCGCCAGCTGGAACATTCATAGTTTTGGCATCTTCATCAGATAACTTAGTTACAGAGCGTTTGATCACAAGGCGAGATGGAATGCATTCATTGGCTTTGCATGCATCGGCAAAGCCAAGAAGATGTTCCATTTTGCGTTGGATTTTGCGGGATTTTACAAAAGTTCCTTTTCCCTGACATTTTACAAGATAATTTTCCTGACATAATTCTTCAACAGCACGTCTTACGGTGATGCGGCTGACTTTGTAATGTTCGCTTAATTCTATTTCAGTAGGTATTTTTTCGTTGGCCGGATAAGTGCCATCTTTGATTGCAGCATTGATCGCTTCTTTTAGCTGCATATATAATGGAGTTTCTGCATTCATATCAAGATTCATTATAATTCTCCTTTATATATACAACGTTTATTAGTTATAGATATACGATTCACAAATATATTATAACGGAAACAGACTTAAATAACAACAAAATCCATCCATTTCGTAACGAAAAAAGTAAAAGATAAATCATATGGCTGGCAAAGATATTGTGCAAATAATACAAAAAAAAAGATTAAGTTTGGTAAAAACATAGAACATGAACATATAACGTTATATAACGTTCGTATATAACGTTATAATATGATATAACACAATCATCAAATGAAGCAATAAAAATGGAGGGAGAACATGGGAAAGCAAAAAGCAGATTATCTGTTGAAATCAGATCATGTTTTTACATCTACTGTTGAGAACCCATTTGCAGGATATGTTGCAGTAAGTGGACAGAATATTCTGGCGGTTGGAACAGATGATGGAAGTGATTGGATTGACGAACAGACAAAGATTTTGGAATTAGGAAATCAGTTGGTGACACCGGGATTTATTGATGTACATACTTTTTTTACAGGTTATGCAATTTTCCATATTGGAATTGATATGTCTGGCATAACATCACAGGAAGATTTTTTACAGAAGATAAAAGAAGAGGTTGAAAAAGAGAAAGAATCTGCAACTGTATTTGGACATGGATGGAATCCGGATGGATTTGAGACAGAAGGTTTGGAGGAAAAGTTGAATGAAGCATATCCAAATCGGTCAGTTATCGTATTTGCAGCAGATCGAAGCACATGCATGATGAATCAGAAAGCGGAAGAGACATATGGATTTAACCCGAAAGAATGTTATCCGGAAGCCTACCACAAGATTATGCCGGAGTATTTAAATGATCGGGATTTCATAGAACCGGAATTTAAAGATTATATGAAATTGATGAACAGCCGTGGAGTTACAACGGTAAAAGAAATGGGATTTGATGATTTTTATGGATTTGACTCATTTCTGAAAGAAAAAGAAGAAAAGAAGGAATTGTCACTTCGAACATTTTTTATGTCGCAGCCGGTTGGTGAAGGAATCAACATTGAACATGGAAAAAGAATGAGAGAGAAGTTCCAGGGTGATTTCATCCGGTTCTCCGGATATAACCGAATGACAGACGGAACTGTGGCAAGTACAAAGGGTGATCTGTTAGAACCTTATGAAGGAACGAATATGCATTGCAGTATTCAGGTTGATTATCCGATGATTGAAAAAGAAGTGCAGATTGCTGATGAAAATGGATTCCGTTATTCCCTGCATGCACAGGGAGATGGAGCAGTACATAAAGTGGTGGGTATTTTTGATAAATGTCAGAAGAAAGATGGAAAGCTTGTGAACCGTCATGCAGTGACAGATATGGAATTTTCTAATCCGGCGGATTTGAAAAAGATGGGTGAAATTGGTGTGACTGGAGAAATCTATTTCCAGATTATGTCATTGGATCCAGCGGATGACGTGAAAAAATCGATTGAAGAGACGATCGGAACAGAGAGAGGTAAGTATTTCTGGAATCGAAGAGGTATGCTTGACGGAGGAATGACATTATCAGGAGCAACGGACTTGCCACTGATGATCACAGACATTCCGGAAGCAATTTTCCATGGTTGTGGTGGATATTTCCCAGATGGAAAAGAACAGTACAATGTACAGAACACGATTACAATCGCTGAAATGTTAAAGGCATGGACGTATGGTGGAGCTTATAACATAGGAATGGAAGATAAGCTAGGAACGTTAGAAGCAGGAAAACTGGCGGATATAGCAGTTCTTGATCGGAATGTCTTTGAAGTACCGATGAGCGAGATGAGAGATGTAAAAGTTTCTATGACAATGGTAAATGGAAAACCGGTATATATAAAAGAATAATAAAAAATTATGATGATAGAAAGGGGAAGAAACATGGCACAGATTAACACAGACAGAATTGCAGGAATGAACATTCATTATTTATATTATTCACTCCCGTATTTTCTGGATACACAGCAGAAGCTGGGTGTGAAGACGATTGACGAATGGTTTGATACATTTGGCGATGAGATTATTCATATGCATTTCATAGATGGAAATCCATACGGACATCTGATCTGGGGAGATGGCAATCATCCACTTGGAGAATGGATTGATACGGTTGTCAGACGAGGATACAAAGGATACTTCGGTCAGGAAATTACAGATTTTGCTTATTTTGAAGATCCGGCATCACATGACAAACGGAATATGGAAGCTTATAAGCCTTACTTAATAGGCTGATTACGGGGGATTTGAAAATGGAAAATAAGAAAAAATTTAAACTTCAATTGCCGCATGTATATACGCTGGCATTTATATTGATTATAGTATTTGCAATCTTGACATGGATTTTGCCAAGTGGACAGTTTGACAGACAATTAGTTGATACTGCAGCAGGTGAACGTGAAGTTGCTGTGGCTGGAACCTATCATATGGTAGATAAAGTGAGTGAATCCGGAGATTTGAGACAGGGGCTGCATGAGATTTTAATGGCACCTACAAGAGGCATTCAGGCAGCTGCAGATGTTGTTGCATTCGTTTTGCTGATCGGCGGTACCTTCCAGATTTTAACAAAGACAAATGCAATGAATCGCGGAATTCGGAAGGTTATTTTAAAGTTAAAAGGAAAAGAAGTTTTACTGATACCGATTCTGATGATTCTGTTAGGAATTGGTGGAACGACATTTGGTATGTCGGAGGAGGTTATTCCATTCTATGTTATGCTGATCCCTATTTTCTTCGCAATGGGATATGACTCCATGACGACCTTCATGATCGTATTCTTAGGACCACAGATTGGTTATGCAGCATCTACAACGAACCCGTTCAACGTTCTGATCGCACAGGGCGTTGCCGGAATCCATGGTAACCCACAGCTTGTATATAGATATATCTGGTGGGCAATTATGATGACTGTTACCATCGTTTATGTTATGCGATATGCAATGAAAGTAAAGAAAAATCCAACAGGATCCATCACTTATCAGGATGACCTTCTGAAAAAACAGGAATTTATGATGGATGAAAAGGATACAGGATTTACTTTAAGAGATAAATTGGTATTACTTGTATTTGCAGTAGGAATGGGAATTATCGTGTATGGTATTCTTTCACATGGATGGTATATGGATGAGATTTCTGGTGTATTCCTTTTAATGGGTATTTTAATGGGTATTGTTGGCGGACTTTCTGAGAAAGAGATTGCAGAACAGTTCGTGATCGGTGTAAAAGATCTTGCGTTTGCAGCAGTTGTAATTGGTGTATGCCGAGGCATTCTGGTTGTTGCAGAAAGCGGAATGATCATTGATACGATCCTGAATTATTTATCAAGAGCACTTGCAGGTGTAGGAAGTGTAGCATTTGTTGCAGTAATGTATCTGGTTCAGTCATTGTTGACACTTCTTGTTCCGTCATCTTCTGCACTGGCATCTCTGACAATGCCAATTATGGCTCCATTATGTGATTTACAGGGTGTGAATCCGGAAGCAAGTGTAACAGTACTTCAATTTGCAAATCAGTTGACCAATATGTTAAGCCCGACAGCAGGTATGACCGTTGCAGGACTTGCTGTATGTAAGATTAGCTTTGGTCAGTGGTGGAAGACAATTTGGAAGTTCTTTATTTTAGTAACAGCAATGGCATTGGTATTCTGTACGATTTCAGCAATGCTTTAAACATAAAACTTTTATAATAGAAGGAGAATAAGACAATGAAAGAATTAGTAACCCAAATTTTAAACGGGAGAGAAAAAATCGAAGATGTATATTTTGTGGCATGCGGAGGATCTTTAGTAGATCTTTATCCAGGATATTATTTCGTACGTACCGAATCCAGGACAATGCATGCTGACTGGATCACAAGTAAAGAATTTGTTGTAACACCTCCGGCACACCTTGGAAAAACAAGTCTTGTATTTATCTGCTCTCATGGTGGAAATACAAAAGAGACCGTAGAAGCAGCACATTTAGCAAAAGATCTTGGCGCAGCAGTTGTAGCAATGACACATACACCTGGATCAGCCTGTGATGACAGTTCATTAAATCCAATTGTATATTCCTGGGAAGATGATACAAATGAAAAGGATAAACCACAGGGTATTGTATTAAACATTTTGAATGAGTTAATGAAAGCTCAGGAGCCAGACTATAAATTATACGATGCAGTGGCAGACGGACTTGAAAAAGCAGATGGTATCGTAAGAGCTGCTGTCAAGAGCGTAAAAAACAGAACATGGCTTTTTGCTGAAAAATATGCAAAAGAACCGTTCTTATATATCATGGGTTCCGGAGCTGCTTATGCAGCTGTATATGGATTTGCTATCTGCTCACTTCAGGAGATGCAGTGGATCGATTGCTGCTACTTAAATTCAGCAGAATACTTCCATGGACCATTTGAAGTAACAGATGAAGATCATCTCTATATTTTATTAAAGAGCCGCGGAAGAAACCGCGTTATGGACGAAAGAGCAGAAGTATTCCTGAACAAATATGCAAAGAAATATGAAGTGATCGATGCAAATGACCTTGGACTTGACGCAATTGACGACAGCTGCGTAGAGTACTTTAATGCAATGGTCTTTTATGCAATGAGTGTTGCATACAGAAACGCTCTTCAGGATAAGAGATGTCATCCGACAGACATGAGAAGATACATGGGTGTTGTTGAATATTAATCACAGAGATAGATCATTGCGGAATTCTAAAATGCAATAAGAGATCGGAAAATGGGAATTTCGCAATGACCTGAAATTTATGGGTAGGCAAAAAGGAGAATGAGAAAATGTATGATGTAAGTGTATTAGGTTTTGGTGATAATGTTGTAGATAAATATGAGCATATTAAAACAATGTATCCTGGTGGAAACTGTGTAAACTTTGCGGTATATGCTAAAATGTTTGGTGCAAAAAGAAGTGCATATATGGGATACTTTGGCAATGATGCTGAAGCAGAACATGTTATGTATGCGTTAGATGATATTGAGATTGAGACAGTAAAGTGCAAACAGTTAGAAGGAGAAAATGGTTGTGCGCGTGCAACTTTAGTGGATGGAGACAGAGTGTTCTTAGGATCTAATGAAGGTGGTATCCGCGGAAAAACACCATATGTATTAGATCGATTTGATCTTGAGTATATCAGACAGTTTGATTTTGTACATTCTGGAAATTATTGTTTCATGGAGAAAGAACTTCCAAAAATCCATGAAGCGGGCGTGCCGATTTCATTTGATTTTTCAGATGACTCAGAGGATTACTATTATGCAGAAGTAGCACCTACGGTTGATTATGCATTCTGCTCTTTTGACGGAACAGATGAAGAAGCCAGAGAACATTTGAAAAAGATTGTTTCCTATGGACCAAAGCTTGCTGTTGCATCCAGAGGTGCAGATGGCTGTATTTTATATGATGGACAGGAATACTATGTGCAGAAAGCGGTACCGATCAAGGAAGTTGTTGACACCATGGGTGCAGGAGATTCTCTGATCACATCGTTTATGGTTGCTTATACAGATTACCTGAAAAAGGGAATTATGGGAGAAACTGCCATCAGAGAAAGTCTGGCAGCAGCAGCTGAATTTGCTTCCAAAGTATGTGGAATGAATGGTGCTTTTGGATATGGCAAAAAATATGAATAAACAATAAAGAGATATGAAAAAGAAACTGCGGAACACAAAGCGTTATAAATGATTGATTCAGACGTGAGTTTCGCAGTTTTTTAATCTTTATCCGAACCATGCAGATACATAGAGTTTAAGAATGGGAAGACTGTGTGTTTACCGGTGGTGATGAAATGCATGATAGAAAGAATGATATTAAAATATTTGGGTTATCGAAGAAGGAATGATCGGAATGGGAAAAAGAATACTTTGTATTGGAGATTCAAATACCTGGGGATATATACCAGGAAGTGGGGAACGATATGAAAAAAATGTGCGCTGGGCGGGAAAGCTTGCACAGATACTTGGGGAAAACTATGAAGTGATTGAAGAAGGAATGAATGGAAGGACAACTGCATTTACAGATAAAATTGAACCTGGAACATCTGCCCTGGATTATCTGTATCCATGTCTGATTTCACAATTTCCTTTGGATTATATCATTGTTATGTTAGGAACAAATGATACAAAGACACGCTATGGAGTGAATACAGTAGAGATTGGATATGGATTGGATGAAGTACTGCTGAAGATAGAGGAAACATGCAGACGGAAATGTCAAACTCCTGAAAAAATAGTTATCGCACCAGCAAATTTATATCCTAAAAAAGACTGGATAGAATTTGCAGCAGAGTCTGCACAAAAGGCAGGCGGGCTGACAGAAGAATATAGGAGTATTGCCGCACTTCATCATGCAGAATTTCTGAGCGCACGAGAGGTGCTTGGGGCAGAGTGTATTGGGTGTGACGGAATCCATTTTACGGAAGCGGGACATAGAAAACTTGCGGAAGCAGTAGCGTTTATAATTAGGAATAACGAAAGACACAGGTAGGTTCAATATATTTTACTTATTGTTGTGGTATGTTTGGTTATACTCAATACATCATGTGTAAGAAAGAACATGTCTGCAGAGTATGTCTTTACCTATGCCGAGAAACATCCGAAGGATTATCCCGCCGCACAATGATATGGTGAGGATGCTTGGGGCGGAGCCTGTGGCCTTGGAATATGGTCAAGTTTATGGTGCCATTCAAAGGTGACATTTGATAAAATAAATAAAAAGTGAGGTAGTATATGCAAAAGTTTAATTATTATTCGCCTACAAGGATTGTTTTCGGTGCAGGAACAAGGAATGATATTGGAAGTTTAATCAAAGAGTTCGGAGTAAAGAAGGTTGCCGTTATTTTCGGTGGAAGCAGTGCAAAGAAAAGCGGTCTGCTTGATTTGGTGGAAGAGAATTTAAAGTCTGAGGGTATAGATGTACTCTTACTTGGAGGAGTGGTGCCGAATCCACTTTTAAGTAAGGCAAAGGAGATGACAAAGGAGTCCGTCAAGTTCGGTGCTGAGTTTGTACTTGCGGTAGGCGGCGGAAGTGTAATAGATACCGCGAAGTTTGTTGCAATAGGTGTGGCAAATCCTGATACGGATATAGAAGAGTTTTTCTTTCAAAGAAAGAAGGTGGAAAGATCTCTTCCGACAGGTTCGATTTTGACTATTGCTGCGGCAGGATCTGAAACAAGCGACTCAGCAGTTCTTACAGATGATGTAACCGGAAGCTGTATAAAGAAAGGAATTAACACAGACTTTAACAGATGCAGGTTTGCGATAATGGATCCCGAGCTTACATATTCTTTACCTAAGTATCAGATAGGTGCAGGTGCAGCTGATATCTTTATGCATACATCTGAGAGATATTTTACAAATATTTTAGGCAATCATTTGACTGATGAGTTGGCTGAGGGGCTTTTTAGAGATATTATAAAATTTGGACCGAAGGCTGTCAAAAATCCGACCGACTATGAAGCTATGAGTGAAGTTATGTGGTGCGGAAGTGTATCACATGTAGGACTTACAGGTCTTGGATCAAAAGGTGATACTCCAAGAGACGGTGACTGGTCATGTCATCAGCTTGGAATGGCTCTTTCATCGCTTTTTGACTCCACACATGGTGCAACCCTCAGTGCGATTTGGGCATCTTGGGCAAACTATGTAAAAGATGAGAATATATCAAGATTTGCCGGATTTGCAAGAAAGGTATATGGAGTGGCCGAAGCTGATGATAAAAAGGCGGCGGATATAGGGATTGAAAGAACCGTAGAATATTTCAAATCTGTCGGTATGCCTGTAAGCTTACATGAACTTCTTAACAGAGAGGTAAGCGAAAAAGATTGTGAAGACTTGGCAATAAACTGTTCTTATAATAAATCAAGAAGTATGGGAAGTTTCAAATCACTTGACTATAATGATATGTACAATATCTATATGGCGGCAAGGTAGTATAATAAGAAGGCTTTAGGAGAGAAGAGGCTTTTCAGTTTCATTAACACCAGCGGCAGGCCGTTGATGAACAGGATAATGTCCGGGCGGCGGTTGTTTCTGTTCTCCAGAAACGTGAATTGGTTCACCACATAGAAAGTGCTGTGTCCGGGCGTTACCATCGTGACCATAAACCACAAACACTTCTTTAAGATTCTGATTATTAGCAAGCTTTACATCAGTCAATATGCTCTCAGCCACCTCTTTGTTCTTACCTTGACAGTTTGCGGTTCCCTTATCCCAGCAGTTTACAATACAGCCGTTGGTTAATTTCAACGTTGTGCCGAGATTATTTCCCGTGCGTTTTTCCTCTGAAATACTCAGTCCTGCCTTTGCAAGCATATTTTTTACCTGTTTAAGAGTCAAATTCGATGCCATAATGGATACTCCTCCCATGTGTATGAGTTGTAGCTCCAATAGGGATGCAAGATAATGCTGCTTCACTGTACAGTTTTGTCACAATAACTCAAAAGTGACAAAACTGCACTTGAAACTGGACATGCCATGCTGTATAGTATAGATACAGTTACGTCATTTTTTGAGAAAAGTGACAAAACTGCAATGTGCTGAAGGAGGTGGCGGAGATGATTGAACAAAATCGAATCACAAACTTTCTGAAAGAAAACCCGTCTTTCACCACAAAGGATTTTGTCGGGATGGTCAAAGAATCTGGGACGGTTTATTCGGATCGGAAAGCATACCGTATGCTGCAGGATCTTCAGGATGGCGGGCAGATCATGAAGGTTGGACGTGGGCATTATTTAAAAGCTTCCATGAAAGCGCCTTATCATTTCAAAGCATCCGCCCTGATGGATGAGCTGGTTGGCATGATTGATCAAGAGTACCCGCTGATCACATACCAGACCTGGGAGCTTTATCAGTGGAATGAGTTCGTAAACCATCAGCTGGCGCATAATGCTTTCTTTATCGAAGTTGAAAACGGGCTGGAGACAACGGTCTTTGATATGTTGCTGGAAATATATCCTCGGGTGCTGCTGAATCCTGGCATGGAGGAGTATTACCGGTATCGTGCGGACGATATGATTATCGTCCAGAAACTGGTATCAGGAGCCCCGGCACCACAGCCGGGAACGAAACAGGCTTCCCTTGAAAAGATGCTGGTGGACATTTTCAGCCGGAAGCTGACAGGTCAGCTGATCGAGCGGGCTGAGTATCGACAGATCTATGAAGATGCTTTTGGCAAATATACGATCAATGAATTGGCACTCTTCCGCTATGCCGGAAGGCGTCATCTTAAATCCGACATCCGAAAGTTTATTGAGGATGAAACAAATATAGAGCTGAGATCGGAGGAATGGACATGATTGATAAGAAAGTCTATGACCTTGACTATATTCGTGAATTGCAAGCGAGATATAAGACGGATCCGGGCCTGCTGGAGAGGGTGCTTTACGCATTTGGCCTTCTTGAGGCACTCGTTAAGGTGGGGATGAAGTTTACCTTTAAGGGCGGCACAAGCCTGATGCTCTTGCTGGATCATCCGATCAGGCTGTCCACAGACATTGATATCATTGTTGATCCGGGGACAGATGTGGAGAGTTATATTGAGCAGGCGGGAACCATCTTTCCCTTTTTGCGAAAGGAAGAGGATATCCGTAAGGGGCGGAACAATATAGAAAAACGCCATTTCAAATTTATCTACTATTCCCCTGTCCGGCAGAAAGAGTTTTACATATTGCTGGATATTGTTTTCATGGAATCTCCGTATGATCAGATAGTGACAAAGCCCATCCGTAATGATCTGCTTGTCACTGCTCCGGAAGACCTTGTTGTAACCATGCCGACGCTGGAATGCATTCTGGGTGACAAGCTGACTGCTTTTGCTCCGCATACAACCGGCGTTCCGCTAGCAAAGAACAAGGAACTGGAGATCGCCAAGCAGATGTTTGATGTAGCCACCCTGGCAGAGCGGATGCAGGATCATAAGCAGTTCCGTGCGACCTACGACAGAGCCGTTGTAGAAGAGCTGGCTTTCCGCGGATTGGAATTGAGAAAAGAAGAAGTTCTGAAGGATACCATCCGGGCCTGCATCAGTATTATCAGCCGGGGCGAATATGACAAAGAGGACTATGTAGAATATCTGAAGGGTGTCCGCTCCTTGACGGATCATATTCTGGGGAATAAATTCACGCCGGAGATCGCAGCCGAGAAAGCATGCTCAGTGATGTGCCTTGCCGCCGGTGCTTTAACGCAGACCGATTATCCAAAGGTTGCCGATGCAGCGGGATATGCGAAGGAACGCCTTGCAGGCGACCAGTATAAGCGCCTCGCGTATATCCGGAAAAGAAATCTTGAAGCTTATGGCTATCTTGTGGAGGCCACAAGGATGCTCGAAGGCGTTTAAAAGAAGCTCTACGGTATTTGCGTCTATGGCGCGGCAGCGCGAAAGCTTGTTCGCTTCCGAGAAAAGAGTGACGGAAGGCAAGGAGGTGCAATATAAAAGTTATTCTCATCAGACATTGCAAAGTAAAATATGACTGGCGCAGCTTCTACAGCTCGGAAGAATTTGATCGGGCGTGTCGAGAGTACGACAGGGCTCCGATTGAAGCCGCAGAGCTGTCTGTAGATCAGACGGCGGAGGGCGTGGTTTACATCAGTCGCTTAGAGCGAAGCAAAAGCACCGCGCTTTGCTTCTATGGCAAAGCGGCACTCAAACAGACGGAGCTATTGGATGAGGTTCCTCTTAGATCAAGTTTTGATACGGAATTACGGCTGCCCCTCTGGTTTTGGAATCTGACGGGGAGAATCCAGTGGTTTTTGAATCATCCGAGGCAAGCAGAGTCCAGGCGTCTTACAGAGCGCCGAGCGAGAAAACTGGTCGGAAAAGTATGCGCCGCGGGTGAAGACTGCATTCTTGTCACGCATGGATTTTATATGCATACCTTGGTAAAAGAGTTTCAAAAAGCGGGGTTCAAAACAAAGCAGCGTAGAGCGTATTATCAAAACGGGCAAGGAATCGCACTGTGTCTTCCGACGCCAAGAGAGGGACAAGCATGAGCAGTGAAATTTCGAAACAGAATGAAAAACTCACCGAATTTTTGAAGCTGTTTCAACATAAACTTAGATGCATTCTGGGAGCTAAGCTCATCAGCATCTATATCCACGGTTCGGTGGCACAGAATGCTTTTCGCTAGGAGCGCTCCGATGTGGATGCGCTCGCGGTGGTTTCGGAGTGCCTCACCTAAGCCGAGCACATTCACTTTGTAGAGGAGATACGAGCACTCAGTGAGGAGGGGCCTGCGAAGGGAATTGAAGTATCCGTACTCACGGAGTCGGAGCTTCGTGAGGGTGCGCACCCCTATGTCACGGAATGCCATTATTTGCTCTTTTGGGATGAATATGTCCGCGAGGCGGGGTGGGAGAATTGGAATCAAGAATTGCGCAGGGATATGTAAAATCGCATCTTGATATAATATCCACCGCACGGGAGTGTAGAAAAGTGCTTAAAACAAAGGCTTTCAGCAGATTTCGATGTTCTGCCGAAAGCCTTCTTCTTTATGTTTCACTGCTGTGGGAGTAGCAACTACAATCGCTTGAACCCGCTCCGAGGTCAAAATAAAAATGTTTTCAAAAAATAAAAAGGTTACATTCAAAAAGTTTTATCTGATTCCAATTTTACCGATGCATCATAGATGATTGTCATGATGAAGCAAATGTATGTCAAGATGCTGCCGATTAAAAGTGCTCGGTTTGAGCTACTTTTTCTTTTGGTTTTTCTTTTGGGCATTTTTTACATACCCTATTTTTTTTGAGAGCAGCTTATGCTTAGTATCCTTCGACAATATTCTTATATTTATACAAAATTTCTTGAAATTTAAGAAAAATTTCTTTTCAAGCCGGAGAAATAGGAGTAGTATGGAAAAGTTAAATAAATGGTATTTCGGAAAGGAGAGTAGGATGAAGAAGCTAGAGGGAAAGAAAATGGGAAGTTTTGGACGAACACTTGTGCTGGGAACAGTTTTACTGACCGTGGCTAGCCCCATGACATCTTTGGCGAAAACCAATAGAGTGAACACGCCGGGAACTTGGCGGAAGCAAGGGGAGAAGTGGCAATTTCTTAGAGAGTATGGCACTCCGGAGAAGGGCTGGCTGGTCTATGAGAAGGATTGGTATTACCAAAGTCCTGTGGAGGAACTCATGGAAACCGGCTGGTTAAATTTACAGGGAAAGACCTATTTTCTCAGTACGGAGAATGGCTCTACCCTTGGGCATGTGCTTACAGGTTGGCAATGGATTGATGGCGATTGCTATTATTTTGAAGAGGCGGATCAGGCAGACTACGGTGTTTTGTTCACCGGTGGAAGAACCAAGGACGGCTACTATGTGGATGCCAATGGCCGTTGGCTCAATGAGGCCGGTGGGGAACCGGTGTATATTAGCGGCAAGGGACTCAGTGCATCTTTATCAGAGCGACAGGTGGCAGGTGTAAGCCGTAGTATTCCCTCCGGAAATGTAGGGCAGGTAGCGGGAGTAAGTCGTTCCGGAGGTAGATCTTCCGGCGGATCCACAAGCGGAAGCGGTTCCGGTAGCGCCACAAGCGGAAGCACCTCCACCGGAAATTCAGAAAACACAGCTGCTAACGCCGGTAATAATACCGGGACCACTACAGACAATACGGGCAATACCGGAAATACAGCGGAGAATGAAGGAAATACCGAGAACAATGGGAAATCCGAAACCCCGGCTTCTTCCTCTAATCTTTCAAAGGAAGAGGAGGGAAAGTCTGAAGAAAAGCCGGGCAGCGGAGAAAATGGCAATACAGAAGAGAAGCCCGGCACCGGAGAAAGCGGAAAGCCTGAAGAGAAGCCAAGTCCTGAGACACCGGAGGAAAAGAATGTTATTAAGCTGGTGGGAGAAGCCAAGCTTAATCAGGATGTGAAGCTTTATCTGCCTAAGGACATTATGGATAACATCGAATTTGCTGCCGTCAATTTTCAGCCGGTTTTATCGAAGTCTTATCAAGAGAACGAACCAAGCTACTCCTTGGATCGGGAAAAGCAGATTCTGACTCTTCCTAAGAGCCTATTCAAGGAAAGTAAAACCTATGAAATCTCTATTATGGCAGGGGGCGAACATCCATTCCATGTCATTACGATAGAGGTAAAAGACGATTAGGAAGTCCCTTTCACAGTAGAAAAGGGTGAGCCGGAGGTACTGGATAAGGGGATTCTTTTGGGTATTAATTATGCAGACTTCTACGCGGTAAGATGCCAAAGGGCATCTTACTCATCGCTCGTACAGTTCAGCAAGCGTTAATCGAGACTTGGAAGACTCAAAAAACCTCGGAAAATCAATGGTTTCCGAGGTTTTTTCATGTTCCATCATTTCTTTAGGTAGAAAAACGCATAGGTAGCACCTATGCCTTGCTTGCGAAGTAGCTGTCTCTCTTAAACTTACTTTTTATGCTTCTATAACAACCTTCATTCCACCGGCTTCTGAAGTACTAAATTGAACGCTCCACTTATAATAACGAGCAATTTGTTTAACGATCCTAAGACCTATTCCGTGTTCTTGAGCATTTTCTAAGTTGTTTAAAACAGCTGTGTTAAGTTTTTTTAATTGTTCTGCAGACACTCCAATACCATCATCTGAAAATTCGATGGTAAGCTTATGTGAACGGTGAATAGATTTGCTGATCTTTATTTTAATACTACAACCATTTGGATTATGATGGATGGAATTATTAATAATATTCTCTATAACCCTTTGATATAGACTTTCATTTACCTTAAGGATAATATTTGAAGCATCTTCTTCAATTTCAAAATCAAATTTATATTTCTGCTCAAATTCCCGATTCATAATATCAATGAGAATTTTTCATTTTTGTTTGTTTGATCTATGCAATGATTTTTTATCACTTAACTAAGAAAGAATTGATGAGAAAATAATCGTCCGGTCTTCTTTAGTCCTGCGAAGGGACTCCTCAAGAAAATGGGGAGTCTTTTTTTGTCTAGAATGTCTATTTGGGAATGGAATAAATAAAATTTATTAGTAAAAATTTCTTTACTTTTACTAGGTAAATAATTAAAATAAAATTACTAAAACAAGGAGGATTCTCAAATGAAGAAAAAAATCAAATTAGCTATGATTGGAATGACAGCCGTACTTTTCGGGCTGACTGCCTGCGGAAATAAGCAGGAAGCAACGTCTAAAGGAGGGAAGACCACAATCCGTTTTGCTTCTTGGGATACAGCGGATGACGTCGATGCACAGCAGAAGCTCGTTGACAAGTTTAATGAAGAGCATCCCGATATTCAGGTTGTGTTGGAAGCCTATGGTTCGGATTTTGACACAAAAATCAGTGCATCCATGGGATCGGGAGACGCACCGGATGTGATGTATATGTGGAACTATCCTGCATATCATGAAGGGCTGGAACCGCTTGACAGCTATATTGAAAAAGAGGGAGAGGACTACAAGAAGAATTTCTATAGTACACTCTGGAATTACAACTCTTATGACGGACAGATCTACGGTTTACCGGTAGGGTTTACGACACACTGCGTATACTATAACAAGGATTTGTTTGAACAGGCCGGAGTGGAAGCTCCGAAGGGTGATTGGACTTGGGAAGATTTAAAGGAAAAGGCAAAGGTGATTTATGAGAAGACCGGGGTAAAGGGCTTTTCTTTCTCCATGAAGCCGGATCCCTATGATTATGAAATGTATCTTTGGAGCAACGGAACCGCTTATTGCGGCAAAGACGGAAAGATGGAAGGCTATGTGGATTCCGATAAGGCACTCGAAACCTATAAGATGTTCCAGGATATGGAAAAAGACGGCTATGCTGTAGCTACAGAGAAGTCCGGAGGAGATGAATTTCAGGCGGGACAGACCGGTATGTTTGTTTACGGGGCATGGGCTGTAAAGAAGTATACGGAAGAAGGTGTGAATTTCGGATTGGCTAAACTTCCCTCTTTCGGTTCGGAAAAGTCGGCAAGTATTTTAAGTTCTTCCGGAGTAGCCATTGCAAAGAGCAGTAAAAACAAGGAAGCGGCTTGGGAATTTGTAAAGTTTTGGACAAGTGAAGAAAGCAACAAGACTCGTATCGGAACAGAGTTCCCCGTTCTGATGTCCGTTGTAGAAAGCGAGAAGATTCTGGAGAAGCCGGAATACGCACCCTTCTATGAGATGCTGGATCAGAGTGGAGAGTATACTCCTGCAAGCTTTATCATGGATAAATGGTCCGAGGTTTCCGAGAAGTTGGAGCTTGCTTTCGAAGAAATGTACAATCCGAGTTCTCTCATGGATGTAAAAGAAGCCATTGCATCCGTTTTAAATTAATGCGTTCATGTTCTAAACTTATGCTGTTCAAGGAGCGGGTAAAATGGAGTTTAAGAAAAAACTGAAAGGGTTAACACCTTACCTCTTTATTATGCCATGGATCATAGGATTTCTTGTCTTCACCATAGGGCCCTTGATTTTATCTTTGGTGATGAGCTTCTTTGATTGGTCTCTTGCCGGAACCCCTGTTTTCAAGGGGTTCGGGAATTACAAAGAGATGTTTACCAAAGATGCACAATTTTGGAAATCTCTCTTGATCAGCATCAAGTATGCGGCGATATTTGTCCCTTTAAATATTTGTATAGCCCTATTTCTTGCCATGCTGATTACCCAGAATGTTCGAGGGGTGAAGTTCTTCAGAACTCTTTTTTACATTCCGACCGTGATTTCCGGTGTTGCAGTGTCCATTATCTGGGGCTGGATTTTGAACGGAGACTACGGTGTTTTAAACTACCTGCTCTCGCTCCTTGGCATTAAAGGGCCAAGATGGCTGGTAGACCCCGCCTGGGCGCTCTTTGCCGTGATTCTTGCGAGCGCCTTCGGTGTGGGCAGTATGATGCTGATTTTCTATACCGATATCAAGGGAATCCCGACGGATCTCTATGAGGCGGCAGCTTTAGACGGTGCAGGCAAGGTGGGCAGCTTTTTCTCGATTACCCTTCCCTTAATTTCCCCTACCATTTTATTTAACTTGATTACTTCCATAATCGGATCTTTCCAGCAGGTAACCCTGGTTATGCTCTTAACAGGCGGCGGGCCTCTGAAATCCACTTATTTTTACGGTCTGTATACCTATAACAATGCCTTTAAGCATCATAAGTTGGGCTATGCCAGTGCCAATGCATGGGTGATGTTCATCATTATTTTACTCTTGACCGCAGTGGTATTCCGCTCTTCATCGGCTTGGGTATTCTATCAAAGTGAAACAACGGAAAAGAAAAAAGGGAAGGGAGGGAAAAAATAATGAAGACCGATAAGAAAACCAATCTTGTAATAGAGATATTACTGGTAATTATTGCGATTTATTTTATTTCTCCGTTTATCTATATGTTCTTTTCCTCTTTGAAAACGGAAACGGAAGCCATTGCCTATCCTCCGAAGCTTTTCCCGGAGGTGTGGAGATTTTCCAATTACATTGAGGCTTGGAATTCACAGCCCTTCAACACCTTTCTTCTCAATACGGTTCTGGTTACCGTCTTAACCACTTTGGGACAGCTTGTGTCCTGCTCTTTGGTGGCTTACGGCTTTGCCAGATTCGAATTCAAGGGGAAAAACTTCTTGTTCATGGTACTGCTTTCCACCATGATGATTCCCTGGGATGTTACGATGATTCCCTTGTATATGGAGTTTAAAATTTTTGGCTGGATCAACACCTTAAAACCTCTCATTATTCCGGCTTGGTTCGGTTCGGCATACTATATCTTTTTGATGAGACAGTTCCTCTTGGGCGTGCCGAAAGATTTTGAAGAGGCGGCAAGACTCGACGGCGCCAATGTCTTTCAGATTTACTGGATGATTTTCATGCCGATTTTGAAGCCGTCCCTCATTCTGGTTGCGGTACTGAATATGATTTCCGTTTGGAATGATTATCTCGGTCCTTTGGTATTCTTACAGGATCGATCGAAATACACCTTGGCGCTGGGACTGGCGGCCTTTAAAGGAGTGCATGGAACAAAGATTATTCCCATGCTGTGTATCACTGTGATTATGATTATTCCGCCAATTTTGGCTTTTATCCTTGCGCAGAAATATATCGTGGAGGGAACCGGCGGTGCTATTAAGTCATAAAATGTGCCGTCAAAAGGAATCAGGGGCGCCATTAAGTCATAAAAATGCAAGATGAGGGGGAACGATGATTAGAGACAATTTTTCGAAAATATTGAGAGAGGCAATGTCGGAGGATTCTTGGCTGATTTCCGAGGATCAATATGATGCAAAGAAGAATCTGCAGTTTGAAAGCCTCTTTGCCTTATCGAACGGCTATATGGGAATACGAGGTGTACAGGAGGAGGGGAATCACCCCTCCCTTCCTTATGTGTATATAAACGGAATCTTTGATAAGTCGGAAACCTTTATGCGGGAACTCGTCACCTTACCCAACTGGAGTGAATTAAAGTTCTATGTAGAGAAGCAATTGCTTTCTGTAGAGCGCTGTGAAATTCTGGAGTATAGGAGAGCGCTGGACTTAAAGACGGCGACGCTCTACAAACATGTCCTTTTAAGAGATGAATCAGGTAGAGAAAGTCTGATTGAGTCCGTGCGTTTCTTAAGCAGGGAAAATGTTCATCGAATGGGCATGAAAGTGTATTTTACCCCCTTAAATTATGACGGTATTTTGGAAATAGAAAGCAGCATTAACGGATCTATCCTAAACTTCTGTGATGCACCGAGGTTTAAGGTAAAGCATAGCGTGGTCACGGAAAACAGTGCAAAGGAAGACAATATTTATCTTGAGGTGGAGACAAGGGATGACCTGCTTCATATCGGGACGGGAGCGAGTCTTCATGCCTATGAAAACGGGGAAGAAGTGCTTCGGAATCGCAGATGCAGCGCTTTCGGAGAAGTAGCTTTGGAATTTGCGGATTGCAAGGTGAAAGAGGGAAAGACGGTAGAAATTCTAAAATATGTTTCCGTATTTACAGAGAAGGACTGTGAAAGAGCGGCAATTCGCCCCTCCGTTTTTAAAGAACTGGAGAGTTTCCGAGATAGGGGCTTCACGGAAGAGCACAGAGCGCATAAAAAGGTTTATGATACGATGTGGAAGCGCGCGAATGTTCGAATTAAAGGTGATTTTGAGCTGGACCGCGCGGTTCGTTTCAACATTTTCCACCTGATGAGTACCGCAAGTGAGTATGATGACAGAGTCAATGTCGGCGCAAAGCTTCTAAGCGGAGAGGAATACGGGGGTCATGCCTTCTGGGATACGGAACTCTTCATGCTTCCTTTCTTTTCCTTTGTTTTCCCGGAAAAAGCAAAGAGACTGGAATGCTATCGTTACAGACTTCTTGATGCGGCGAGAAAAAATGCGCGGAAAAACGGATATCAAGGTGCACAGTATCCCTGGGAGTCCGCTGATGACGGAACAGAGCAGTGTCCGGACTGGACGATTGAACCGGACGGTTCCTGCTACCGTTGCTATGTGGCTAAATATGAGCACCATGTTACGGCTGCTGTGATGTACGGTGCGTACAAATATGCGGAAACGACCGGAGATACGGACTTCCTCTATAAGGAAGCAGCGGAAATCTTTGTGGAGACGGCAAGATTTTGGGCAAGCAGAGTACTTTACAATGAGACGCTAAAGCTGTATGAAATCCGTGAAGTGACCGGACCGGATGAGTGGCATGAACCGGTGAATAACAATGTTTACACAAACTATCTGGTGAAATGGTGTCTTCGATTTGTAAGCTCCTTAATAACGGAAATGAAAGATTCACGGGAGGCGGAGTATCGAAGCCTTTGTGAGAAGCTTCATTTCATGGAGGAAGAAGCGGAAACTTGGAAGGAAATCAGTGATAAAATTTATATCCCGAAGAAAGAAGGCACGAAGATTTTCGAGCAATTCGAGGGATATTTCGACCTTTACGAAGTTCTGATAGAGAAGTATGACAAGAATGACTGGCCAATCAGACCCGAAATCTTAAAGACAATGAGTGTGACGGAAACGCAGCTCATTAAGCAGGCGGATGTGGTTATGCTCATGCATTTGCTCGGACAGGAATTTGACGAAGAGACAATTCGGGAAAACTACAATTACTATGAGAAGCGGACTTTGCACGGCTCTTCCTTAAGCCCCAGCATTTATGCTATTATGGGCTTGAAAATAGGGGACTCCTCTAAAGCTTATCGCTATTTAAGGCGGGCGGCACTCCTGGACCTATGGAATATTCAGGGAAATACCCGTGAAGGAATCCATGCGGCAAATACCGGTGGAGTTTGGCAGACCGTGGTTTTCGGTTTTGCAGGTCTCTCCCTTGATGAAAACGGAGAGCTTCATTTACAACCTCACATGCCCAAAGAATGGGAGGAATTGCAATTCAGTATTATGCATAGAGGAGAAGCTACGGAAATTACGATTAAAGGGGACAATTCCTATACCATAAGAAAGCGGGAAGCAAATGAAGTATAAAGCGGTAATTTTTGATTTGGACGGGGTAATCTGCAGCACGGACCGGTTTCATTATCTTGCGTGGAAAAAGATAGCGGATGATCTGGGGATTTATTTTGATGAGAACATCAACCAAAGATTAAGAGGGGTAAGCAGGGCCGAGAGTTTTCAGATTATTCTGGAAAAATATGACGGAAAGCTGAGTAGCGAGGAAACGGAGCGCTACCTTGATCAAAAAAACAAACTCTACCGTTCTTATCTGGAAGAAATGACGGAAGGGGACTTTCAGGAAGAGGTGAAAAATACTCTGTCGGAACTTAGGAGAAGGGGCTATCAGCTTGCTATCGGCTCTTCCAGTAGAAATGCAAAGCATATCTTAGAGCGTCTTAAAGCAATGGAGTATTTCGACGCCATTTCCGACGGGACGAATATTACAAGAACCAAACCGGATCCGGAAGTCTTTTTAAAGGCTGCGGAAATGTTGGGGTTAAATCCTTCCGACTGCATCGTCATGGAGGATGCAAAGTCCGGAATTGAAGCAGCAAGGGCGGGAGGAATGAAAAGTATCGCGATAGGAGATGCTGTACCTGAGGGGCTTTCCGACTATAAGGTAAAGTGCTTCGGGGAAATTCTGAAAATTGTATAGCAGAAAAATCCGCCTTCTTTTTGGCGGATTTTTCTTTTGGGAAGAATTTGGATTGAAAAATGGGAGAGCATGCAAAGGCATATAGGAAAAAACGTGTTGATGAAAATGCTGTAACTCCTTGTGTAATAACGGGTTGTGGGGGGATATTCCCTAAAAACTATACTCATTGGAGGAAGATTAAATGAATCAAGTAAAATGTCCTGTTTGTGGAAATTAATCTGTTAAATTGGGAAAACCAAAGCAGGATCTCACCGCTGGCTTTGTAAAGCATGCAAAAAGAATACTAAAGGCAGAGTGCTCATTGCTAAGACTTATACAAGAAAATATTTTTAACATACCTTATAATGAATTATCTACAGATTTTATCGCGTCATCAACGAATAACCGAATAGAAGGTGGTATTAACTCCCGACTTATGGAAATGCTAAGAAACCATAGAGGCTTATCTATAGAAAGACGAATAAAAGCGGTCTACTGGATGCTATATGCACTCTCCGGAGCCGCTTTCTTCGTCTGAAATATTAAATGTAATGCCTACAGATAAAAGTATTGCCAGACTATATAAAAATGTGAATGAGAAGCAAAAATTAGAAAAAAGCCTATACATCTGGGATGATACTATTGTGTGGAGCGACCTTCATTGAATAGATAATACATTTGCTAATTGGGATTAGCCATCAACACATTTTGTTCTATAACTCATTCTTTAAAAAATGAAAAGAATAGCAAGATTTTTTCGTTAAAATATAGAATTTCTATTGACAATACGATTCAAAAATAGTAAAAGTGTATAAGGAAACATATTTCGGAAATAATTTCTGAGGCAATATCACGGTATTCTGAAGTGAGTGGAAGTGAAGAACAGAGGTGAAGAGTGAAAATTGTAAATCTTGGCTCGCTCAATATTGATAAGACTTATTCTGTGGAACATTTTGCGAGACCCGGAGAAACCATTAAGGCTAAGTCCTATCGGGAGTATTGTGGTGGAAAAGGACTTAATCAGTCCATTGCTCTATCCCGAGCTGGTGCGGAAGTTTACCATGCCGGAAAGGTGGGAGAGGATGGTGCTATCCTCAGGAAGGCCTTAGAAGATTCGGGGGTAAATTTGACTTACCTGGAAAAGGGAAAGCAAGTCAGCGGGCACGCCATTATTCAGATAGATGAGGCGGGGCAGAATAATATCATCATAAGTGGCGGTGCAAATGAGGAGTTAGACAAGCAGTTTATCGAGAAAGTTTTAGGGAATTTCCTTAAGGGAGATATTCTGCTGTTACAAAATGAGATAAGCAATGTCGCATTTGCGATAGAGGAAGCTAAGAGGAGAGGGCTAACGATTGCCTTCAATCCCTCTCCTTTAGATAAAAAGATACTAGGGTATCCTCTTAAAGATGTCGACTTATTCATTATGAATGAGATAGAAGCTGTGGAAATTTTAAGAGGAGAGCATTTAAATATTGGGCAGGAGGAAAGCTGGGTTGACCAGCATGGAATTAGGGAAGAAGATCTGCGAAAAGCCTTTCCCAAAGCTGCTTTTGTAATAACATTAGGTGAAAAGGGTTCTGTGTACTTTGACGAGAATACTCGTGTAGAACAGGATATTTTTCCAACTAAGGTAGTGGATACTACAGGGGCTGGAGATACCTTTTGCGGATATTTCCTCGCAGGACTTACGAAGGGGCTTTTGGTGAAAGACTGTTTAGAATTAGCTAGTGCAGCGGCATCCATCTCTGTTTCCAAGCCCGGAGCAGCGGCTAGTATTCCCCTTTGGGAAGAAGCAATGTTGCATGTCGAAAACCATAAGTAAGAATATAAAAAATTAAAAATAGTAGAATGAATCATAGAGGAACTAAAAGTAAAAATACTGAGTATAAGCTACAAGAAGTTGCCTGAAAAGGTGTGAGAATTATATTCTATGAGGAGGAAAAAATGAAAAAACGTAGTATTGCAACGATGCTTCTGATGAGCATGGCTATTGTGGCTTGTGGGGGTGCTAAGGTACAGACTGACAATTCGAACAAGACAGAAGCTGCCGGGGATGCTGTAAAAGATGAAGCGGCTTCTGGAAAGAAAGCTATTCTGGTTATCAACGGTAATCTTGGAGATTTAGGCTTTTTTGACTCTGCCAACAGAGGGATGAAAAGACTGAAAAATGAACTTGGTATGGATGTTAAGGTGGTTGAAACTGGTGATGATGAGGCGAAGTGGGAGCCTGCACTGGCGGATGCTGCGGATGAGCCTGTTGACTATGTTATCGCTGTTTCTCCTTCTATGGTAGAGCCGGTGCAGAAGTTGGCACCGGATTATCCTGAGAAGAAGTTCATCCTTATCGATAATGTGGTAGATTTCCAGGCTGCTAATCTTTCCAATGTATATTGTGCTACCTTCAAGCAAAACGAGGGATCTTTCCTTGCAGGTGCTGCAGCAGGGCTTTCTGTAGAGGAGGGTGGAACAATCGGCTTTATCGGCGGAATGGACATTCCGCCAATCAATGACTTCCTTGTAGGATACATTGAGGGAGCACAGAGTGTAAATTCAGGCGTGAAAGTGATTAGCACCTATACTGGTGACTACTATGATCCTGCAAAGGGAAAAGAGCATGCCATTGTACAGTTTAATCAGGGAGTGGGAGTTGTTTTTGCTGCTGCTGGTCCTGCAGGGCTTGGTTCCATTGAGGCTGCTACAGAACAGGATAAGAAGATTATCGGTGTGGATTCTGACCAGTCTACCGCCTATGAAAATAAGGGGGATAAGAAGACGGCAGAACATATTGTGACCTCCATGATAAAGAATGTCGGAGATGCAATTTTCCGTGCTATTGATAAGGACTTAAAGGGCGAGCTGAAATGGGGAGCTGCAGAAAGCCTTGGTATCGCGGAAGAGGGCGTGGGACTTGCAAAGAATGACATTTATAATGCCTCTTTCACAGACGAGCAAAAAGCAAAGATTGAAGAAATTCAGCAGGAAGTAGTAGATGGTAAGATTAAGGTTAGCTCCGCAATCGGTATGTCTACAGAAGAATTGGATAAAATTAGAAATGCAGTAAAACCGTAGTAAAGGATAATGTGCCGCGTGTATCACGTAGGGTGGCTTGTTTGTGATAAGAGCCGTGCGTAAGCGCGCGGCTCTTCTTTACTCTTGGGTTCCTAGTTTGGAGGTTCAAACCATGGGCGATATGAATAGCAAAGTAGTTTTAAAAGCAGAAGGAATCGTAAAGGTCTATCCCAACGGTGTGGTGGCCAATAAAGATGTCAATCTGGAAATTGTTGCCGGAGAAATCCATGCTTTAATAGGTGAAAACGGTGCGGGAAAATCCACCCTGATGAAGATTCTTTTCGGTATGGAGCAACCTGAAAAGGGGAAAATCTATCTGAATGGGCAGGAAGTTACCTTGGATAGTCCGAAAAAAGCCATAAATTTAGGGATAGGGATGGTTCACCAGCATTTTATGTTAGTCGAATCTCTGACCATTGCCGAGAATATTGTCCTCGGTAAAGAACCTAAGAAAAATGGGTTCTTTTTGGATAGAAGAGAGATGTTGAAGATTTCTTCCGAAGTGGCGGAAAAGTATAACTTTTCCATAAATGTGGAGGAAAAAATTGAAAATGTCAGTGTGGGTGTAAAGCAGGAAACAGAAATTTTAAAAGCCCTAGTAAGAGGAGCTAAAATTCTCATTTTGGATGAGCCTACCGCAGTTTTGACACCGCAGGAGACAAAAAATTTATTTGAAGAGTTGAGGAATTTAAAGAAGCAGGGGCACACTATTATTTTCATCTCTCATAAGTTGAATGAAATCATGGAGATCTGCGATAGAGTGACCATTATGCGACATGGTGTAACAGTAGAAACAAAAGAAGTTAAGGACACTAGCCCGGCAGAAATCTCTAGTAAGATGGTAGGAAGAGATGTCGTGCTTCACATCGATAAGCTACCGGCAAAAAAAGGAGAGCTTTGTTTAGAGGCAAAAGACCTGTGTTATACCAATAAGCTTGGGAAAATGATGTTGGATCATGTTTCCTTTAAGTTGTATGCCGGAGAAATCGTGAGTGTAGCCGGAGTAGAAGGAAATGGGCAGTCTGAGCTTGCAGAGATCCTGTCTGGTATGAAAGAAAAGAATGAGGGAGAAATTCTCATTGAAAATAAAAGAATGCAGGACTATTCGCCCAAGGCCTTTCGAGAAAAGGGCGTGGTTTATATTCCGGAAGACAGAATGTCGGTGGGATCTGCAGAACGAATGAGTATTCGGGATAATATTTTTGCTTGCAAGGTTGATCAATATTTGAAAAAAAATGTTTTTTTGGATGAAAGCAGGATGGAAAAGGATGCAAAAAAATGGATAGAAGATTTCCAGGTACTTTGTTTTTCGTCCAAGCAGAAGGTGAATATGCTTTCGGGTGGAAATATCCAGAAGGTGGTTGCAGCAAGAGAATTGACGGAGGATTTTAAAATCATCATCGCGGAGCAACCCACCAGAGGAATTGATGCAGGCACATCGGAATTGATTAGAAGAAAATTAATTGAGTTTAGAGATGCTGGAGCAGCTGTTTTACTTATTTCTGCTGATTTGAATGAAGTTTTTGAACTGAGTGATAAATGTGTAGTGATGTGGAATGGAAAAATAAACGCGTACTTTGAAGATACTGCGGAGCTCACGGAAGAAGAGTTGGGATACTACATGCTGGGCGTAAAGAACCAGAGCAAAGAGGAGGTGGAAAAAATATGGCGATGAATATGAATGCAAAAGTGGATCGTTATAATCGTTATTTTTCTATTATTCGATTTGTGGTAGCGGTTTTTATCGCATTTTTTATTTCTTTTGTGATTATGGCATTTTCTACAGAGCATCCGTTCTCTGCTCTATTAAATCTCTTTATTGGGCCGTTCACAACATTAAGACGTTTCAGTACGGTATTGGAAACAGCGATTCCGCTGACTTTTGCAGGTCTGTCTGTTTGTGTTATGTTTAAGGCAAGACAGTTTAATCTAGCATCGGAGGGTGGTTTTTTTCTGGGAGCTTTAACTTCGGCGATTGTTGCCATTTATATGCCTCTTCCCCCTGTGCTTTCGATTATTCTTGCTTTGTTTTTGGCAGGCATCGTCGGTTCTTTGGTTTGCGGAATTCCTGGTATATGCAAGGTGAAGTGGAACAGTAGTGAATTAGTGCTTTCGCTTATGCTGAATTATGTAGCACTCTATATTGGTACCTTTATTTTTAACCAAGTAGCAAAAGATCCAAGTTCGGCATACAGTGCTTCTTTCCCGTTTAGGGAGGGAGTGAATTTAGGAAATCTTATTCCTAAGACCAGGTTGCATTATGGTATCTTTTTAGTTGCAGTATTTGTGGTCTTCACCTGGCAGTTTATTTATAAGACTAAGTGGGGAATGAAGTTAAGAATTGTCGGTGAGAATCTTAAATTTGGAAAATATGTAGGAATTGGCACAACCGGGATTATTATGATGTCTCAATTGCTTGGCGGTTTTATTGCCGGGGTAGGTGGTGGTGCGGAGATGCTCGGAATGTACTCCCGTTTCCAATGGTCTGCTCTTCCGGGTTATGGATTTGATGGTGTGGTATTAAATATTTTAGCGAAAGAAAATCCTGCCTATATTCCGATTGCGGCCTTTGCGGTAGCGTACTTAAGAATTGGTGCAGACTATATGTATAAGAAGTCGGATGTGGCTTCGGAGATTGTTGCCATTATTGAAGCTCTAGTGATTGTACTTGTGGCAGCCAATGCCTTTTTGGAGAAATATCATCATAAGGTGATTACACGTGTGACAGCAGGGGATAAAGGAGGAAAGGAATGAAAACTTTAGTGAAAGTGATTTTTACCAGTTCGTTTTTTTACTCTTTAATTCGTGTGGCGACACCACTCGTTTTGGCTTCGCTGGGGGCAGTGATTACATCTAATGCTGGAATAACCAATATTGGAATAGAAGGAATCATGCTCATTTCTGCTCTAGCGGGAGTATTTGCCAGTGCCTTTTTAGGTGGACCGTGGGTTGGTCTTTTGGTGGCTATTTTGGTGGGAGTAATTTGTTCTCTCTTAATTGGATATGTATCCATGAGCTTGAAAGCAGACAGCGTACTGACTTGTATTGCTTTTAATACTATGGCAGTAGGGGGAACCGTTTATTTCATGTATGCGGTAGTCAAGGATAAAGGAACAACCTTGGCTTTGGACTCTGGAAAATTACCCAGTATCCCCATTCCTATTATTGAGGAAATACCGGTGCTTGGGAAAATATTGTCGAACCACAATATTCTTTCCTATGTTTCATTCTTTATGGTTTTTGTGGTTTATATTCTCTTGTATAAAACACCGCTAGGCTTACGTATTCGTTCTGCGGGAAAAGATCCGAAGGCTTTATCTTCAGTGGGAGTCAGTTTATTAAAAACTCGTTACATCGCCTTGGCTATCAGTGGCGTTTTGGGAGGTATAGCAGGAGCATTTATGTCAATGGGATATGTAACCTGGTTCTCGAAAAACATGACGGCAGGAAGAGGTTTTATTGCTCTTGCGGCTGATGCTATGGGGAATTCTACTCCCATCGGTGCGACCATGGCTTCTCTTTTATTTGCAGTAGCGGAGGCGCTTTCTTACGGCTTACAGGTAACGACGTTCCCTCCGGAGCTCGTACAGATGCTTCCGTATATGGCGACGATAGTAGGATTGATTTTGTACTCGATTAAAAGGAATGCAGATAAAGCAAAGTAAGTGATGTATCAGCGCAGGATAAACGCTGTAGAAAAAAGTGGAATAAAGCAGAGAAAGGAAACTATGATGCAGGAGAATAGAAAAAGAGGAATCATAATAGATTGTGACCCGGGACATGATGACGCAATGGCGATTTTATGGGCATTGGCTTCTTCGAATTTGGAAATTAAGGCAGTCACCACTGTGGCGGGGAATCAGACCATTGAAAAGGTGACAAATAATGCCATTCGTGTTCTAACGAAAGCGAAACAGCTGCATATTCCGGTTGCCGTGGGAGCTAAAGAGCCCCTTATCAGGAAACTGGTCATCGGCGGAGAGCTGGTACACGGGGAATCCGGTCTGGAAGGACCGGTACTTCCGGAAAATGGATTTGCTCCGGTAGAGATATCCGCACTTAAGCTTATGGAAAAGATTCTGGAAGAATCCGAAGAGAAAATTACACTTGTGGGAATAGGCCCCTTAACCAATATTGCACAGCTCCTTATTACCAGACCGGAACTAAAGCAGAAAATTGAGGAAATCTATATCATGGGTGGCGGAACCATTGGAAACTGGACTCCGGCTGCGGAATACAATATTTTTGCAGATCCGGAAGCGGCTAAGGTGGTTTTTAACAGTGAATTACCTATCGTTATGGCAGGTCTTGATGTGACACAGAAAGCATATATTACGAGAGAAGAAAATGAAATATTGCGTGCGCAGGGGAATGAAATGTCTATTTTTGTCGCAGAACTGATTGATTATTTCAGTCGATACCACTATGAAGTAGAGGGATTTCCCGGTTGTACCTTGCATGATCCTTGTGCTATCGCAGCATTAGTACATCCTGAACTTTTTGAGAGTGTACAATGTAACGTAGATGTGGAAGTCACAGGAGAATTAACAAGAGGAATGACGGTGGTGGATACGGTAGACTACCAAAAGAAGCTTTTTGGTAAGAAGGTTGTTCGGAATACCAAGTTTTTAACAGGCGTACACAGAGAAGAATTTGTAAAAACTTTTTTTGAAGCGATGAAAAGACTTGGCTAAAGAAAATTTGGAAATAAAGTAAAGATTTTAACGGAAGAATGAATAAAGGGTTGAAAAATGAAGAATCAAATGTGGAAAAGAATTATAATATCCTTAGTAGGACTTATTCTTTGTGGAATAGGTGTAGCTATGTTTTTGTATTCCGGCATGGGAGTAGATCCAGCCAGTGTATTTGAGCTGGGAATAGGAAGAGTATTTGGTATTTCCTATGGTACATCCTCTGCACTGATTAACGTGATTATTCTTCTTATCGTATTTTTTATAGACAAGAGTTTCATTAATATTTCTTCTGTTATTGCCATTTTCGGAATCGGCTATACAGCAGATTTTGTACGGAAGATTTTAACAATTCTTGTACAGGGAGAAATTCATCTTTTACTAAAGCTGGTTTTGATTCTTGTAGGACTCTTTATTATGTCCTGTGGAATTGCGACCTATATTAAGGCGGATTTAGGGGTTGGAGCAATTGATTTGATTTCTGAGATTATCAGCAGGAAAACCAAGGTACAGTATCGTTTGGTCAGAGTTATAGGAGATACCGCTTTTGTGGTAATTGGCTATATTCTTGGAGGCACTGTGGGTGTGGGTACCGTGGTGGCTGCCTTCCTGACCGGGCCGACAGTACAGCTTGTTCGCCCCAGTATTGAGAGGATTTTAGATATTTTTTTGAAAGGAAAAGAGGAGGCACTATGAATAATCGAAAGATTATTTTAGATATTGATTCAGTAGGAGATGATATACTGGCACTTTTCTTTGCGGCCCTCCATCCGGATTTTGATTTATTGGCTGTTAGCACAGTGAGTGGAGCTGCGGGGAGTATTGAGCAGGCCACTCGGGTGGCACTTCATACGGTAGAAGTTACAGGAAAACAAATTCCGGTCTACCGTGGAGCGGAAGGTCCCCTGGTGAAAGAACAGAAGAATCTCCTAGGGGATCCGGTGAATTTTTTTGCTTCTCTTGAAGAAAAATTCGGGGATCGTTTAGTGGAAATGAATAAGTCCGAAGAAACCAAGCTTGTGGAAGAAAAAGAATCTGCGGTAGACTTTATCATCCGCATGGCGCATCAGTACAAAGAAAACTTATCCCTGGTGTGTACTGGACCAACCACGAATCTGGCCATGGCCATCCAAAAAGATCCATCCATCGTACCTCTTCTAGGTGAAATATATGTCCTGGGAGGAGCTTTCCATATTCCGGGTAATATTACGCCGGTGTCGGAATACAATATTTTTGCGGATCCGGAGGCGGCTCAACTTGTTTTAACAAGCGGTGTACCCGTGACATTGGTGCCTTTGGATATTTGTGAAAATAATCTTTTTGCCGATTCCATGCTTACAAGAGACTCACTTTTTGATATAACAAGTAACGGTAAGTCTTCCGTGTCGGATTATATATTGAAGAAATTCCCGATTTACATAGATGTGTGGAGAAGCTATTTTCATCTCGTGGGATTTCCGATGGATGATGTGATTACGGCGGCAGTTGCTGTGGAGGAGAAGCTTTGCACATATAGTGAACGCTGCCATGTAGAAGTCGCTCTGGAAGGAAGATTAACAAGAGGCCAGACCATTGCTTTTAATGGGGTACAGATTTACGACTATCCGGATCGAAAAATGAAAAATGTAAGGATAGCGAAAACAGTAGACGGAAAGAGATTTATGGATCTCTTTATACGTACGATTATAAATGGAGAATAAAGCTTGAAAGTTAAAGATTTCGCTCGTTTGGCGGGGGTGTCTTCATCCACCATTTCTAAAATCATGCATCATAAAGATGAGAATATCAATCCTGCCACGAAAGAGAGAATTTTAAATTTAGCAAAAGAATGCGGATTTTTGCCCTTGCAAGTCGATGAACTGGAAAGCCGAAGTCTGCAGGTGGCAGTACTACTCAGAAGTTTTGACCACCCTATGCAAGTCATCGGCTATTTGGAAGAAGGAGAAAGACAAGGCTACCACAGTCTTGTCTTAAGCTCCTTTTCTTCGTATGAGGAAGAAAGGCGTCAAATCAATTTACTGATTGCAAGAAAATTAGATGGTATTTTATGGGAACCAATTCTTCCACTCAATGAAGATAGTAAGAAGCTTTTGGAAGAGAGTAAAATTCCTTTTTTTATAGTCGAGAGTAGCCAGGATATTAAACCGCTCGATTATGAGAAAATGGCTTACTTTATCACAAATGAGCTGATTGGCTTGGGACATCGGCATATCGCCTGCTATACAGAAGAGAGCAGGAATGGACATAAATTTCATAATGGCTATTGTAGAGCCTTGGTAGAACATGAGCTAAAAATCAAAACGGAATTTTCCTCTTTCACAAAAGAAGAAATGGAAAAACAATTCTTGCAGGACTTAGCATTTACGGGGATTGTTTCTATTTCTGCAAAAAAAGGAGAAGAAGTACAAAAAATTTGCGAAGAGCATTCTTATTCTATTCCCGAGCGAATATCACTCCTTAGTCTGCGAGGGGACGAGGAGGGAGAAAACCGTAACCCGTACCTCTCGGCCTATATAATTCCGCATCGTCGTTTTTCTTCATATTGTATGCAGAAGCTGATTAGTAGAGTGGAAAATGGAGAATCTGTAAAGGAGAAGTTTTCTTATGATTTTTCTATATTAAAACAGGATACTATGGGTGCCCCTGTAAATGAGGATTCGCAGAAAGTAGTTCTTGTAGGCAGTATCAACGTAGATCATTATCTTATTTTCCCGTCTTTGCCGGAAAGCGGGAAGACCGTTACGACAAGATATTCTTCACAGTATCCCGGAGGAAAATGCTTGAATCAGTCTATTGGGTTAAAAAGACTGGGGATTACACCTCTTCCAATCGGCATAGTGGGCGAAGATGCGGATTCGAACCTGATTTATTCCACACTGCATAAAGAACATATTGACTGTAGTGGAATTGAAAGAGATAAAAATGTCCAGACAGGAAGAGCCTATATCTTTGTTCAGAAAGATGGAGATTCTATGATTTCTGTGGCATCAGGTGCAAATGCTTTGCTAGATGCTGCTTATATTCAGAAAAATAAGGCTTTGTTTGCAGAGGCTCAGTACTGTCTTATGCAAACAGAGGTCTCAACGGAAGCTTTATTTGAAGCCTGTCTTTTGTGCAAAAAGAGGAAAATACAGACTATTTTAAAGCCTAGTGCCTGCTCCTCTTTTCCAGATGAAGTATTGCCACTATTAGACTGTCTTGTACCGAATAAAAGTGAAATTATGGAATTAGTTCCTGAAGCAAAAGACTATAAGGAGGCGGCTCAATATTTCCTGAAAAAGGGAGTGAAAAACGTGATAGTCACCTTGGGTATGCTGGGCTGTTATTTTGTAAATAAGGATAGAGAAAAAAGCATTCAAGGAATTTCAGTATCTTCTGTGGACAGCACGGGAGCAGGGGATGCATTTATTAGTGCCTTTGTGGCATATCTCTTAAAAGGCTATAGTCTTGATTTTGCACTGGAGATTGCGAACTGTGCAGGAGCCTATTCTTCAACACAACAAGGAGCCTCATCTTTGGCAGATAAGGATACGCTGGAAAATTTTATTATGAAGTTTAAACCGGAAATCTTTGATTTACTTTAAATGATTTTCGCTAAAAAACAGGGCGTTGGAGTTTTATGAAAATCAAACTCACTTACCCTGTTTTTTGTAAATGGTAAATAACCTGTCTGTCCAACGAAATCTGCCGGCTCTCAGACTGGCAGGTTTTTCTTATCTGCTTTTAATCTTCCTACAGCTATCCGGTAATACCTCCGACGAAGGCATCGTTTTTTCAATTCTTCCTCAGGAATATTTTCTCTTGGATATTTGAGGAGTTTCTTTAGTAGATATGCAAAGTATTTGTAAGGCTTTAGTTGGTTTGCCTTTGAACTTTTCGCGATTATTTCGATTTTTGTGGAGAGAAAAAGGATAACAGCTTATCGATTATTGACGCTTTTTTTGGTAAAAATAACAAGTCAGAAAAATCATGGCACTGTCTCTTGTGAATGATTGACACAATATAAATATGTATATATAATTTAATACAAATAAAAGTGACAAAAAAGCTGAATGATTCAGGCTGTTTATGTAAAGGAGAAGGATATGGTTCGGACAGATGATGTGTATCAGAAATATGTGAGCGTTCTGGAAGAGGAATTGCTCCCTGCAATGGGGTGTACGGAGCCGATTGCCATTGCTTATGCGGCTGCAAAAGCAAGAGAAGTGCTGGGGGATGTTCCGGAGAGAGTTTTCCTTGCGGCAAGCGGCAATATTATTAAGAATGTAAAGAGTGTTGTAGTGCCGAATACCGGCCATATGAGAGGAATTTATGCAGCTGTTGCAGCAGGAATTGTTGCCGGAAAGGCGGATAAGCAGCTCGAGGTCATTGCTTCCGTTACACCGGAAGAGATTGAGAAGATTAAGGAATACATGAAGACGACGGAAATCAAGGTGGATCTTGCGGATTCCGGCTTGATTTTTGATATCGACATTACCGTATATAAGGGAAATGACTCTGCCAGAGTCAGAATCGTGGACAATCATACCAATATCGTTTTGATTCAAAAGGGAGAGGATGTCATTCTTTCCAAGGAAATTAGTAAAGACAATAAGGCAAATAACATTACGGATAGATCCTTCATGAGTGTTGAGGGGATTCTGGACTTTGCGGATTCCGTAGAAATTGCGGATATTGAGCATTTGATTTCCCGTCAGATTGAGTACAATATGGCGATTGCGGAAGAGGGACTGAAGAACAGTTACGGTGCAAATATCGGCAGTGTACTTCTCGCTTCCAACAAGTCCGTTTTGGAACAGGGCGGAGAAGCGGCCATTAAGCTGAAAGCAAGGGCTATGGCGGCTGCGGGAAGTGATGCGAGAATGAATGGCTGTGAATTACCGGTTATTATCAATTCCGGAAGTGGAAATCAGGGAATTACGGCATCCGTACCGGTTGTGGTTTACGCAAGAGAGTTGGGTATAGATAAGGAAAAGATGTACAGAGCCTTGGTGCTTTCCAACTTACTGGCTATCCATCAGAAGACGCCTATCGGAAGACTTAGCGCCTACTGCGGTGTGGTCAATGCCGGTGTTGGGGCAGGTTGCGGAATTACCTACTTGAAGGGCGGCCGTTTGGATGAGATTGAGCACACCCTTGTAAACAGCCTGGCAATTGCTTCCGGAGTGATTTGTGACGGAGCGAAGGCTTCCTGTGCGGCTAAAATCGGACTTGCCGTAGAAAACGGAATCATGGGATATGAGATGTACTGTCAAGGACAGCAGTTTGTCGGCGGAGACGGTATTGTCAAAACAGGTGTTGAGAACATGATTGCCAGCGTAGGAAGACTTGGAAGAGAAGGAATGCGCGAGACGGATAAGGAAATCTTAAAAATCATGCTGGACAATTAAAGAGCCGAGCTGCCATTTTTTAAAAGCGGGGAATCTCATACTGCATACTTCACGAGCAATATTCGTTAAGATGAAAAAACCGAAGCAGTTTCTTTTCGCGGAAATTGCTTCGATTCAATGGAAATTGCTTCGGTTCAATGGGAAAACTGTGCAATTAAAGTAAGAAGGTAAAGAGCGGTGTTTCTGCGGAAGAATCCGGACAGGCGGTGTAAATACAGGACTGAATCTTCATGTTTTGGTCATAAACATTGGTTTTCCAGATGTTGATGTTTTGCTCGGTTCCGAGAAAGGATTTGGCGCTCTCCAAAAAACTATACTCCGGAATATTAACAAATATTTTTAAATATTTCGGCGGTTCGATGGGTTGTTCTTTTAAAAAATTAAATATAAAATGGTTGCAGAGTGAATCCAGGTTGGGAAGGATATCCGGAACAAGGGAACAGGGGATGTAGCTGTAATCGATAGACTCAATGCCGGAAGCACTCTTGTTGGCAAGGATAATTTCGTAGAAGGAATCGCCCTGGTCTGAACCGAAGCTTTCTCTAAGCTCGGGATAGGGGCTGATGAGTTTAAACTGCAGAAGCTGGTGTTGTCTTTTCGCATTCAACTCCAACTTGACGGCAGATACGAAAGCCTTGGAATTGTTTTTTTCTTCGGAAAAATCTTTAACGAAGGTACCGCGACCTCTGGTTCGTTCCAAGATTCCCATTATGGAGAGTTCCTTGATTGCTTTGTTGGCGGTGATTCTTGATACGGAAAACATCTCCGCAAGCTCTACTTCGGAAGGAATTTTACTGCCGACGGGATACTCCCCGCTCTCTATCTTATAGAGGATATAATCCTGTATCTGCATATAGTTCGGTTTAAAGTTTTGATGTTTTTTCATGTCGGATGCTCCCGAGTTAAATATATATTTACAAGCTAAATGTATATACATATTGTATACACATTTGCTATAAATATCAAGTTTTTCACAGAAGAGAATAGATTGTAGGAGGAAAAAAGGTATGAACAGAGAGGAAAGAATACGTGCAGTTTTGGAAGGAAAGCAGCCGGACAGAGTCCCTGTGAGCGTTTGGATGCACATGTCCGAGTATGACCAGGATTCCAGATCTTTAGCTGAAGCTATGGTGGCATTTAATGAAAAGTATGACTATGATTTCATTAAAATGATGCCGTTCGGAGCTTACATGACACCGGACTGGGGAGCTAAGCTGAAGATTTTCTGTGACCCTTACAAAGAGGTTGAGATCATTGAGCCTGCGATTACCTGTCCGGAAGACTATGAGAAGCTGGAAGTATTGGCTCCGACTCATGGAAGCTGGGGAAGAACCTTACAGATTGCGCAGTGGACTTCCAAGTTGATCAAGCCGAACACACCGTATATGCAGACGATTTTTAGCCCGGCAACCAGTTTAAAGAAGCTCGCCGGCGCAAGACTGCTCTCCGACATGCTGGAGCACCCGGACAAGGTTCACCATGCTTTGGAGGTAATTACCGAGACGACCATTAATTTTGTCAAGGCAAATATTGAGGCCGGTGTCAGCGGATTCTTCTTTGCAACACAGCTGGCAAACTACGATATGCTGAGCGATACCTTATATGCCGAGTTCTGTAAGCCCTACGATTTACGTGTGATTTCTTCCTACAACAAGGAAACCTGGTTCAATGTTGTACATATTCACGGGAAGAACATCATGTTTGATACTCTTGAAAAGTATCCGCTTCCTATTTTGAACTGGCATGACAGACAGACTGAGCCGGATTTCAAGACTGCCCGTGAGAAGACAAACAAGGTATTCATGGGTGGATTAAAGGAAGGTCCTGCGATTGTGGGAACAGCGCTTCAGTATGACAGCATTATGTCTACAGAGGGGATGACAGTAGAGAATATCAAGAAGCATATTCACGAGGCCATTGAGATGGCAGGAGGAAAGGGCCTGATTGTGGCACCCGGTTGTGTAGCGGATCCAAGATCCCCCGAGGAACTTTTAAAGGCAGTAAGAGCTGCGGTGGAGAAAGATTAAAAACGAAAAAACAAGTAGAAATTTAGTGTCCTGCCATAGTGGCGGCATTGAATGATAGAACATTTTCAGGAGGGAAAAAGATGATTAGAAAAGCTTTACTTGTGACAATGGCGGCAAGCATGCTGGTTGCAGCTACAGGTTGCGGAAATCAGCAGAAAGCTGCGGAGACTAAGGCCGCAGAGACTAAGTCCGCAGAGACGAAGGCTGCAGAAGAGAAGGATGGCGAGAAGAAGGAAGAGACCACCGCGGCAGCAGAGACCAAGGCTCATGCAAAGGGTGAGTACCAGTTAAAAATCGGTACTGTAGTATCCGGTGACCATGCTTGGGTAAAGATGGCAGACTTCATGGCGAAGGAATTAAACGACCGTTCCAACGGAGCAATCGAAGTTTCCGTGGCGCCCGGTGCACAGCTTGGAAATGATGAGGCTATGTTCGATGATATGAGACTGGGAACCTTGGATATGGTAATAGGAGGAACACAGAATGCTGCTCCGTTCGTTTCTCAGTATCAGATTCTGGCTATGCCGTACCTTTTTGACAGTAGAGATCAGTTTGAGAGCATTCTTGCTCAGGACGGTGAAGTATTCAAGTATGTTCAGGGAAAGTATGACAGCTTGGGCTTAAAGCTTCTCGGCCTTTCCAACGGTGGACAGAGAGATTTACACACCAATAAGGAAATCAACAAGCTCGCAGACTTAAAGAACTTGAAGATGAGGGTTACTTCCTCCGCTACGGAGTCTATGGTATGGTCCGCCCTGGGAACCATTCCGACATCCATGAGCTTCAACGATATTTATTCCGGCGTGCAGACCAATACGGTAAATGCTTTCGAGTGTACGCTCGCAGCTTACAACTCCAATGCACTTTATGAGGTTGCTCCTTACCATGTTAAGACTGCGCACCAGTTCACACCGTCTCATATTACTTGCAGTGAGATCACCTGGAACAAGCTTCCGGCTGAATACCAGACACTTCTCTTTGAGGTTTCCAAGGAAGCTGCAGAACTGGGAACAAAGGTAGCCGATGAGGCTGACGATACTCTTCTCGATAAGCTTACCAAGGAAAACGGCGTTAAGATTTGTGAGCCGGACAGAAGCGAGTTTAAGGCAGTGGTAGAGCCGCTTTATCCTGAAATTGCAAAGGGCTGCAAGGGTGAAGATTTACTGGAGCTGGTACAGAAGGAAATGAAGAAGTAATAGTGGCTTTAGAAGTATCGAAGCTTACTGGAAAGGAAAAAGGATGAATCTATCTAAGGGTATAAAGATGTTCTCCGACCTTCTGGAGAAGATTTCCAGAATCATCGGAGGAGTGTCTGTAGCAGTGTTTGTAGTCATTATTTCCCTTCAGGTTGTAGGAAGAAATATCCTAAAAGTACCTATGGTATGGGCAAATGATTTAAGCGTGGTTTTCTTTGTCTGGGCTGTATTTTTCGGAAGTGCCATTGCGGTTCGTTATAGAAAACACTATGTCTTGGAATTTCTTCCGGAGAAATTTGCGAAAACAAACTGTTTTTTGGATATTGTAGGAGACATTTCCGGCGTTATATTTTTCTACATTTTAATTCGTTACGGGTATCAGTACACCATTATGGGACTCGTGAGACTTTCTCCGTCCATGAATATTCCACAGGCTTACTTTTTCGCCTGCATTCCTCTTTCAGGATGTTTTATGATGTGGTATACGATTTTGAATTTAGCGGAAGACTTCCGCCATATGTCGAGTCTTTTCGGAAAGAAGGAGGCAATACATGGATAACAACTTGCTGATCGTCCTTTTGCTCAGCTTTACGGTTATGGTAATGATCAAGATTCCCATTGCCTATGCTCTTGGTCTTTCTTCCATGATTGTCATGGTAATGCTGAAAATTCCTTTAACCAGTGCGATTAACAACATGTACAGTTCCGTGAATAATTTCTCGCTTCTTGCGGTACCGCTCTTCATGTTCCTTGCTCAGCTTATGGACAAGGGTGGTATCACGGACAAGCTTTTTGAAATCTGCGATGCCTTCGTGGGGCATATCCGTGGAGGACTGGGTCATGTAAACGTTTTAATCAGCTTGCTTTTCGGACACCTTTCCGGATCCGCACAGGCGGATGCGGCAGGAATCGGATCCATGCTGATTCCCGCAATGAAGAAGGCCGGATACGATCCGGGATTCTCCGTTGCCATTACAGCTTGTTCCTCTACACTGGGCGTAATCATCCCGCCGAGCGTACTGCTCGTAGTGTATGGTGCAATGAGTGGAACCTCCATCGGTGCGTTGTTTATCGCCGGTTTTGTTCCCGGCTTTATGATTGCCATTGCACAGTGTATTTATACTTATTATAGAGCGGTGAAGTACAACTATCCCCGCGGAGCAAAGCATACCTGGAAGCAGAGAGCAAAGGCACTTTATGGCGGTATCCCCGTTATTTTACTGCCGGTAATCATCCTCGGAGGAACCAGCAGCGGATTTTTTACCGCAACGGAATCGGCAGCGATTTCCTGTTTCTATGCGTTAATTTTAATGTTTGGTGTATATAAAACTTACAGCGTTAAGGAATTGCCGAATATCTTCGTGAAGACTGCGCTGGATTTCTCTTTAAGTATGTTTGCGGTTTCCGCAGCGGGAATCACGGGATGGTTGATTGCGTATTTGAATGCGCCGCAAATGATTGCGAATGCCATCTTGTCCATTACCAACTCCTATATCGGAGTTTATGTATTGCTGATTCTCTTCCTGCTTTTCATCGGTACTTTCTTAAGTCCGATTACGGCTATCATTATTTTCCTGCCGATTATTCAGCAGCTTGGAAAAGTGGTCAATATAAATGATGTCCATCTTGGACTTGTTGTAGTACTTACCCTTTCCTTGGGAATGGTAACCCCGCCTTACGGATCTTGCCTGATGATTACTTCACAGATAGGAGAAATCTCCATTCCGTCAGCGTTTAAGAGCGTTCTTCCCATCATAGGTCTTACGGTGGGAATCATCTTAATCGGTGTCATTTTCCCGGAGCTTTTCCTCTTCCTTCCGAGAATGGTTGTGCCTATGGCGTTCCCGTCATAAGGAAGAAAAATCAGGAACAAAGGAGCTTTGCATCACTTTCTGCGGTGCAAAGCTCCTTTTAAAATTCATTTCGCTATGGCATAATGTTCTGGTTGTAGAGTGGTCGGTAAGGCCGGTCAATGGAAAGGAAAGAAAAAATGAAGAAACCTGTTATCGGAATTTCTACCAGCATCATGGTGGATCGGGAAGGAGACTTTGCGGGATATGAAAGGATCTATGTAAATCGGGATTATATTCAGTCCGTTATTGCAGCGGGGGCTGTTCCGCTGATGCTTCCCTTGGAGGATTCGGAAGAAAATTTGAAGGAGAGTCTGGACTTGGTAGACGGCGTAATCTTCTCCGGAGGACATGATGTTTCTCCATTCCGTTATCAGGAGGAGCCCCACGCCAAGCTCGAAGAAATTTGCCCGGAAAGAGATCAGTTTGATTTTACTCTTTATCGGCTGGTGAAGGAGCGTTCTCTTCCGGTTCTGGGAATTTGCCGCGGTTGCCAGTTAATGAATGTGGCAGAGGGAGGAAGCCTGTATCAGGATTTGTCTCAGAAAACTACGGAAAGTCTGAAGCATTCTCAGGGACATGGACCGAGTATTCCGACACACAGTGTCAAGCTATCCCCGGAATCCAGGCTTAGCCGGATTCTCGGAAGAGAGGAAATCAAGGTAAACAGCTTCCATCATCAGGCCTTAAAAAGGATTCCCGATACCGCGGAAGTGTCCGGGAGAGCCCTTGATGATGTAGTGGAAGCCATAGAGCTGAAGGATTATCCTTTCGGCATCGGAGTACAGTTTCATCCGGAGATGCTTCAGGAGAAGGATGAAGATATGAAAAAGCTTTTCCGCGCATTGGTAGATGCAGCAAGGGAATACGGAAAGAACAGGCAGTAGAGTACGGAAAGAAGCGGCATATACCGGGAAATGAAAAAAAGATAAAACAAAAAAGGAACATGGAAATCACCAATACAAAAAAGGAAGCAGAAGATGAACGGTGTAAAACGCCCCTTGACAATGAAAGATATCGCAAAAATGGCCGGAGTTTCTACGGCGACGGTTTCAAGAATCCTAAACCATAATGGGCGCTATTCCAAGGAGACAGAGAGCCGCGTCAAGAAACTGATCGAAGAAAATAACTATGTGATAGATCAGACGGCGAAAGGACTCCGAAAGAAATATCTGGAAACCGTGGGAATCATTGTGCCGGATATTACCAATCCTCATTTTGCAAAGCTGGTTTTAAACATTCAAACCAGTCTGTTTCAGCGCGGTTATTCCTCCATAATAGGAAATACCAATGAAAACCTGTCGTTGGAAGAAGAGCATGTGCACTCTTTAAAAGCACAGCATGTCTGCGGCTTTATTATGATTTCAACAAAGCGTTATCATCAAAGCCTCCGCCGTTTTCCGACGGTTTATTTGGATCGACCGGCAAGGGGCGGAGAGAAAGAGGATATTACGATAGAGTCGGATAATTATAAAGGGGGCTATCTTGCCGGAAAGCAACTCGGAATTGCTTCCTGTAAAAGGCTGGCCATCATTAGAACAAATAGCAATGATTGCAACCAGGATTCCCGTAAAGAAGGCTTTCTGAAGGCCCTTTCGGAAGCGGGCATTCCGGAAGAAAAGGTCGATGTGCTGGATATCGGAGATGCTTTGATTCAGAGTGCTTACTCCCGCATTCGAGAGGAGATGCGAAACGGCTTTCTCTATGACGGTTTGTTTTGTACTACGGATACTTTGGCAACAGGAGTCTACACTGCTTTGAGAGAGGGAAATATAAAGGTTCCCGAAGAGGTCAAGATTGTAGGCTTCGACGATTGTGATTTGGCATTTACTACCGGCCCGGGGCTTACCAGCGTCCACCAGGATGTAGGGAAAATGGCGGAGCTTGCCGTAGACGCACTGGTCAGACGCTTAACGGGAGAGCCCCTATCGAGTACGCATTTTTATCTCCCCGTATATTTGTCGGTCAGAGCATCAACCGACTAAACAGGATACCCGTACGCGCAACGGGCGATACTCATTATGAAAGTGAGCCATTCTCGTTAAAAATGGAAAAGCGGATATCGCTCCAAAGGCGGGCGTTATCCGCTTTTGTAATTTTGCCTAAATTGCGCAAACGATTACTCAACATAAAAGAGAAAATCTTTGTACAGGATTGACATCATTCGGAGAAAAGATTATACAGTGTATTACGTAAAAAGGTGGAGAAACGACTACATATTATTTTTTTTACGTTGTAGAGTAAACGATTTCTCAAAAAGGAGGATATTTATGAGAAAAGGTAAAATTGTAGCTTTAGTTGCAGCTGCCGCTATGGCACTGAGCGCTTGCGGTGCCGGTGCTGCGAAGACTGCAGAGACCACAGCTGCTGCAGGAGAGACAAAGGCAGCAGCAGAGGCAAGCGAGAAGGCCGGAGAGACAGAGAAGGCTGGGGAAGCAGCATCCGGAGACGAAGCTTATGCTATTGTTTTGAAGACACAATCCAGCCAGTTCTGGCAGGACATGAAGGCCGGCATTGAGGATGAGGCAAAGAAGCTCAACGTTACGGTAGACATTCAGTCCGGAAATACGGAGGATGATGTTGAGGGACAGGTTACCATTTTAGAGAACTTCATTTCCTCCGGAAAGTATAAGGCAATCGGTGTTGCTCCTATTTCCGATGTAAACCTGAACAACGCGATTGCACAGGCAACCAAGGCCGGAATCGTAGTAGTGGATATTGACGAGAAGATCAATGCGGATGCTCTTGGCAAGCTTGGCGGCGCTTTATCCGCTTATGTAGCTACAGATAACCAGGCTGTAGGAAAGATGGCCGGTGAAGAGCTGACAAAGCAGCTGGAAAAGGGCAGTGAAGTAGCCATCATCGAAGGTAAGGCAGGAGCCATCTCCGGTGAGCAGAGAAGAGACGGTGCCAAGGCCGCATTCGAAGAGGCAGGCATGAAGTTGGTTGACAGCCAGCCTGCTGACTGGGACAGAACAAAGGCATTTGACGTAGCAACCAACATGATGAATGCACATCCGGATTTAAAGGCTTTCTATGCTTGTAACGATACTATGGCACTCGGTATTGCGGAAGCGGTAAAGAAGGCGGGAAAAGACATCCTGGTTTGCGGAACAGACGGAGACAAGGAAGCCATTTCCGCTGTAGATAAGGGCGAGATGACTGCAACCGTTGCACAGGATCCGAAGGCTATCGGCGCAAAGTCCTTAGACTTACTCGTAGAAGCTGTTAAGAACGGTGAGAAGCCGGAAGTAGGGAAGGAATTCAAGACCTACGGCATCGAAGCCATTCTGATTAACAAAGACAATGCAAAGTCCTACTTAAATTAATAGTATCGAATCAATCACAGGGTTATGGGGAAACGTTTTGCTTCTTCATAACCCTGTCTAGAAAGAGGGAAAAGAAATGAATATTGTAGAAATGAGAAATATTAATAAAAGCTTTCCCGGTGTAAAAGCACTATCCAATATTTCTTTTTCCGTAAAACCAGGAGAAGTACACGTTCTTTTAGGGGAAAATGGAGCAGGCAAGTCTACGCTGATGAAAGTGTTATCGGGGGTTTATCACCCGGACAGCGGCAGTATTGTCCTAAATGGGGTCGAACACAGTAAACTGAACCCTCGCCTATCCAGGGAGGGCGGAATCAGTATTATCTACCAGGAACTGAGTGTTGTAAATTGGCTGGACATTCGTGAAAATATCTTTATGGGCAGGATGCAGAGTAAAAAATTGGGGCCCGTATCCACCATTGATTACGCAAAATTAAATCAGGATACCAAAAAATTATTGAAACAGGTTAATCTGGATAAGTATGAACCGAACAAAATGGCCTCGGAGCTCAGCATCAGTGAGAAGCAGATGCTGGAAATTGCGAAGGCCATCTCCTTTGATGCAAAATGCATTGTAATGGATGAGCCGACGTCCTCTCTTACGGAGAGTGAAGTAAAGAAGCTTTTTGAAATTATTCGCGATTTAAAAAGTAAGGGAATCGGAATTGTTTTTATCTCCCATAAGCTTTCGGAAATCAAAGAAATCGGGGATAGAATCAGTATATTAAAGGATGGAAATTACGTCGGAACCTGGAATGTTTCCGACTTATCAGAAGAAGACATGGTTCGCCTTATGGTGGGAAGAGAGTTGGAAAAATCCTACCAGGAAGGCCATGGTTCATTTGGAGAAGTGGTATTTGAGGTTAAGAATTTAAGTAGAAAGGACGGGAAGGTAAGGGACTTCCATATGCAGGTAAGAAAGGGCGAAATCGTCGGCCTTTCCGGCCTTGTCGGTGCAGGACGCTCGGAAGCGATGGAAGCGATTTTCGGAGCGGTGCCCAAAACTTCCGGTGAAATTCTTCTGGAAGGGAAACGCTTAACGATTCATACTCCCTATGATGCTTTAAAGAACGGAATCGGTTTGGTTACGGAGAATCGAAGAGAAACCGGATTTTTCCAAAACTTTTCCAATAAACGAAATATCTCCATTGCGAGCTTACTGAAAAAATCGAAGTTTGGCGGTGTCTGCGGTCTGATACAGGAGAAAAATGAGAAAGAGATGGCCGAGAAGGCTAAGCTGGATTTGCAGATTAAATGGGCCGGCGATGCGCAGTTGACAAAGAATCTTTCCGGAGGAAACCAGCAGAAGGTGATTCTTGGAAAATGGATTTCGGCAGGAGTAAAGGTTCTTATATTTGATGAGCCTACCAAGGGAATTGATGTCGGAACAAAGAGTGAAATCTATAAGATGATGCGAAGACTTGCAGAAAACGGAATCATCGTGATTGTGGTTTCCAGTGAGATGCCGGAACTTCTGGCAGTCTGTGATCGTATCATGGTAATGGCTGAGGGAAAGGTCAGAGGAGAATTTGACATTACCGAAGCCACCGAAGAAAAGCTGGCGATGCTGGCCACCGGAAATGGAGGATAGAACAATGAGTCAGGGGAAAACAAATAAGTTTGCGCAGTTTTGGGACAGATATTCTACGGTGTCCATCCTGTGCATTATGATTTTGGTATTCGGTATTTTAAGACCGAAGTCCTTTTTAACACCTGCCAACCTGGTAAAGATTATTGAGCAAAGTTCCATTTACATCTTACTTGGATTGGGAGAGTTTTTTGCAATCTTACTCGGGGGAATCGATTTAAGTATTTCTTCCATTATGGCTTTATCCGGTGCTTTAACGGCGAAGCTGATGGTTGACTTCGGCTTTTCACCGGTGCTTGCCATTCTTGTCGGAGTGGTATTATTCGGGCTCGGAATCGGCGTTTTGAACGGAATTCTTGTGACGGGAACGGGACTTCCACCCTTTATCATTACTCTGGGTACCCAGGCAATTCTTCGTTCCTTAGTGTATATTCTGACGAATGCAAGATCGGTTTCCGGTTTACCGACTTCTTTCCAAACAACCATTGGAGGACATTTCCTTTTTTTCCCGGTTCCGGTCATGATAGCCCTACTTACGGCTCTGGTTTTAAGCCTATTTACCTGGAAAACGCAGTGCGGTCGTAACCTTTATGCGATTGGCGGTAATCCGCAGGCGGCTTGGTATGCGGGAATCACGGTAAATCGTCATACCGTAATTGCCTTTGCACTGTCCGGTCTTTGTGCGGCTCTTGCCGGTATGGTTAATATTGCAAGACTTGCAGCGGCTGAACCCAATGCGGGTACAGGCTATGAGACCTATGCCATTGAGGCGGTGATTATCGGAGGAGCATCTTTCTTCGGAGGAGTAGGAATCATTCCGAAGGTGATTATCGGCGGTCTGATTATCGGCACCATCAATAACGGACTGAACATGGCGGGAGTTTCCAGCTTTTACCAGCAGCTTGCAATGGGAATTCTTCTGATTGTAGCGGTGACTCTGGATCGTTTCTTCGGCGGAAGAAGTAAATAGGAAGTGCTGTATAGAAAAGCTTCGGGGGCCTGTAATGCTTTCGAAGCGTGATAAGGAGATAGAAAATGGAAACAAAGAAGCATAATATCCTGGTAAGCCTGATGTGTATGGATTTTCTGGACATCAAGGAGCAGTTGAAGATTTTGGAAGAGGAAATGGACGGCTATCATATCGATATCATGGATGGCCATTTTTGTAAGAACATCACCTTAAGCCCGGACTTTGCCAAGGCAATTCGTCCTGCAGTGAAGAAGCCGATGGACGTACATCTTATGACTACAAATCCGAGTGACTGGCTGGATCCCTGTATTGAGGCAGGTGTGGATATGATTAGTCCTCATGCGGAAACCATCAACACAAATGCATATCGCACCATGCAGTATATTGCAGGAGCGGGGAAAAAGGTGGGAATCACCTTGAATCCTGCTACCGCACTTTCCTATATCGAGCACTATCTGAACCGAATCGATGTTATGACCATAATGACGGTAGATGTCGGCTTCGCAGGACAGAAATTCATTCCGGAAATGTTGGATAAGATTCGACAGGCGAAGGCTCTGCGTGAAGAGAAGGGATACCATTATCGGATTTTGATTGACGGATCATGCAATAAAAACACCTATGAGATGCTCTTGGAAGCCGGTGCGGACGATTTTATTGTGGGCGGTTCGGGACTCTTCTCCTTACATGAGGACTTAAGAGAAGCATGTAAGCTCTGTAAAGCACAATTCCAAGAGGCTGTAAGCAAGGTAGAAGGAAGGGAGAGTGCGAATCATGCCTAAACGCAGTGGGATTTTAGGAATGGATATTGGGGGCACTCGTTTTCGTATCGGCTTTGTGGATCAGAATGGAATATTAAGTCATTACCGGGAAGAAAGAACGCAGGAATTCTTTAAAGCGGGAGAAGATATTTTCTCCGTCTTTGCCGGACTCTTTCAGAATTATAAGAAGGAGTTCTGTGAAGAAATAGAAATTCAGGCTCTCTCCGTAGGACTTCCTTCCACCATAGACCGCAGGCGAAAAGTCATTTTACAGACACCGAATATCCCGCTTTTCCCGGATAATTTTGCCTTTACGGATCAGATGCAGGAGAAAATAGGCCTTCCCGTCTTTATTAACAGAGATGTCAATAACCTCTTGCTTTACGATATGGAGCAACTGGGAATCTCGGAGGAGAGCAGTGTTTCCGCAATTTACTTCGGTACCGGTGTGGGAAATGCCGTTTTCCTGAATGGGAGAATTCTTTTAGGGAAAAATGGCGTCGCCTCCGAATTGGGACATTTGCCGGTACTCTTAAATGAGAAGAAGTGCTCCTGTGGAAATGTAGGCTGCCTGGAAACAATTGTTTCCGGCATCGCTTTACAGGCTTTACAAAAAGAAAAATTCCCAAACATCCGGATAGATGATATATTTATAGAGGAAAAGGACGACCCGGAAGTAGATTTATTCGTACGCAACATGGCAAAGGTCATTGCGACGGAGGAAAATCTCTTCGATCCGGACTATATTTTACTTGGCGGCGGCCTTCCGATGATGAGCGGATTTCCGAAGGAGAGGCTGGAAAAGTATGCGCATGAATTTACCAGAAAGCCTTATCCCGAGCAAAATATGGAGATTGTATATTCCAAGATGGATCAGAAGAATGGTGTTCTTGGTGCCTGCCTTTACGGGAAAAAGCGTTTGGAAGACAGTTCATACTTATAGAGGATTCTGCATGAAAAAGCCGTATAAGGACTGTCCTGTCTGAAACGAGAGACATCTTACTATGAAGAAGGAAGAAAAAATGAAAATTGCGATTGGAAATGACCATGTAGCGGTAGCTTTAAAAAAATGCATTATGGCTTTTTTGGAAGAAAAGGGAATCGAAGTAATCAATGTAGGGACGGATTCGGAAGAGCGTTTCAACTATCCCATTTCCGGCTACAAGGTTGGAAAGATGGTGGCCTCGGGAGAGGTGGATTATGGTATCTTGATTTGCGGAACCGGTGTGGGAATTTCCCTCGCGGCAAATAAAATCAAGGGGATTCGTGCCTGTGTATGCTCTGAGCCCTATACCGCAAAGCTCTCCAAGATGCACAACAACAGCAATATCCTTGCCTTCGGCGCGCGTGTCGTAGGAGAGGACTTGGCTAAGATGATTGTGGAAGAGTGGCTTTCTGCAGAGTATGAGGGTGGAAGACATCAGACCAGAGTGGATATGATTGCCGCTATTGAAGAAGGAAAAGATATCACACAATGCTAGTCTGTCTAAAAGAAATTGAATGATGAATCGGAAAACCGGATGCGGGAACTGCATCCGGTTTTTTGTAAGACTATGCACGCTTGGCTTGCATTGTACTGCCTTGCTTTGTATAGTGAAATTAAATAGAAAATATACGAATGAGTATGAATTTAAGAAAACGTATGAAATAAAGAAAAAGTCTGATAGGGATATGGCATAGAACAAAGAAAACGCATGAAATAAAGGTATAGCATCATTATTGGGAGAGAACATGAAGGCAAGGCATTTAGAAATTTTACAAGAGAAAGGATTTTCGGTTCCGAAGTTTATCCTGGTTTCGGAAAATGAAGAAGTGGATCTTTCTTTTTCTGAGAAGGAATACTTTGCCGTTCGCTCCAATTTTTCTGCAGAAGATGGCGGGGGGCATTCCTTTGCCGGTCAGTTTTTGACGCGCTTAAATGTGAAAAGGGAGAAGGTACAGGAAGCGGTGCAGGAGGTCTTTGCCTCCTATGCCGGCAGTTTGGAATATAAAGAAAAGGCGAATAGGGGGAAAGCGGAACAGGTTCTAAAACAGCAGGGTAAAGAAGGACGGCAGGAGAACGCAGAAAAGCAGGAGAGCACAGAACAGAAAAAAGCAGAAGTCTTGGTAGAAACGGTGCTCATTCAGGAAATGCTGTTTCCGGAAAAATCCGGTGTTCTGTTTACGAAAAACCCCAAGGGTATCCTTAGCGAAATGGTAGTTGTTTTGGGACAAGGTCTTGGGGATAAGGTGGTGGAGGATCAGGAAAATGTACTAACCTACCATTATTTTCCGGGGGAATGCCTGTACCAAGAGGGACAGGGTACCGGTCTAGCTTTGGACGAGGAAGAGCTGAAAACTTTGTTTACTCTTGGAGAAAAAATAGAGCAGCTTTTTCAAAAGCCCATGGATATAGAATTTGCCATAGAAAAGGACAAAGTTTACATTTTACAGGCCAGAGAAATCACCACCTTAGACATGCATCTTCCCGTTCGGATTTTAGACAACAGCAATATCTCCGAAAGCTTTCCTGGAGTTTGCCTTCCTTTAACGGAGAGCTTTGCCGGAGAAATGTATAGCGGGATTTTTACTTCTTTAGGAAGACGTTTTTTGGGAAAGAAAGTCTCTTCCTACGAGGCACTTTTTCAACGCATGGTGGGAGGATTTTCCGGAAGAATGTATTATGAAATCTCCTCCTGGTATGATATTTTGCGCCTCCTTCCCTTTTCCGGAAAGATTATTCCGGTTTGGCAGGGAATGCTGGGGGTATCCAATGAAGAAATATCCTTTTCCAAGAAGAAGCCGGGTTTCTTTTTAAAGTGCAGAATCGCCTTTTTATTTTGCTATTATTTTTTTGTTTCCCAAAGGAAAATGAAGGAGCTGGACAAGTTTTTCCAGGAGCGCTATGCCGAGTACGGCAAAAGGGTGGATGCGGAGGAAGATGCTAAGGCACTCTATCGGATTTTTTTAGAAATGAAGGAAGATCTACTGCGGGAGTGGGATATTACTTTGATGAATGATATGGTGTCCTTTATCAGCACTCATTTATATGGGAAGAAAACGGCATTTTCCTTAGAAACCATGAAGCCCGTAAGAGCGCTTTCCGCATTAAAGGAGGTAGCCGAAAAGAATGGCTTAGACAGCGAAGAATACCGCATGGAAAAGAAAAGCTATATTTCTACCTATGGGGATCGAATAGAGGGAGAGTTGAAGCTGGAAACCAGAACCTACAGAACCAATGAAGAACTACTGGACCGGTGGATTTTGGATTCTTTAGAGACCGAAAATGCGGAAAGGCCGGAGTTTTTGGAAGCGGAGCATAGTATTCAAAAAGCTTATGGGAAGAAAGGCAGTTTTGAGACAGATAGCGTAGAGATAGATTGCTCGGAGAAAGATTGCGAAGAGACGAGCCGTATGGAAAAGGCTTCCGGGCCAAAACAGCGAAAGTCCTTCCTCTATCGCCTTGCCGAGTCCTCTTGTAACAATAGGGAGATTTCCCGTCTTCATCGCACAAGATGCTTTGGTCTAATGCGGCGGATTGTAGATAAAATCGGAGAGAAAATCATAGGCTTTGATGTGTACTATTTGAGCCTTGATGAGTTGAAGGAATTGCTATTTTCCGGCAAAGATTTCTCCTTGAAAATTGCGAGAGAAAAGGAACTACGGAAGGCCTATGAAAGGCTTCCGGTTTTGTCTCGGGTTAAACTTCTCGGAAAGGTAGACAGAGATCCTCTGGCAGGAGAGATTAGGGGTTTAAACTATAAATTTGTTAAGGGAAAAGGCAGTAGAGAAGAAAAAAGTGGAAAGTCAGAGGATATTTTCTCCTTGGAGTCTACGAATCTTGAAAGAAAAGAAGAAGGAGAAGCTCACGATAGAAAAGCGGGAAGAGAAGAAATGGACTCTACCCCAAGGGTTTTCTTTGGGAGAGGTGTTTCCAAGGGCATTTTCCGAGGAGAGATTTTAAAGATTAACAGCTTACAAGAGGTAAGGGCAATGGATGCGAAGGGGAAAATCCTCTTAAGCTATTCTACGGATCCGGGCTGGTTTCCGTATCTCAATATGGCAGGAGGACTCATTACAGAAAGAGGATCTCTGCTATCCCACAGTGCCATTCTCGCAAGAGAGCTGGAAAAGCCTGCAGTGGTCAATATTCCGAATATTATGGCGGGGCTGCACAGCGGAGACATTGTGGAGATAGATGGGGATTTAGGCATTTGCAGTGTTATAAAGCAAAAGGAAAAATAGGATTGCAATACAAGTGAGGGAGGAAATCCGGGACTTTATTCGCTCACTTGTATTAAATAGAAAGGGAAAATGAAGAATTATCAAATCAAAGCTGTAAAGAGTCAAGGAGAGAGGGAGCAGTTTTTAAATCTTCCCGCTATGCTGTATAAAAAGGCACAGCTTATGCAGGACAGGAAAATGGAGGAAGCGGTACTTGCGGGAAAGCACATCTTAGTGCAGGGAAACCTTCGTTTTCTGCCCTTTCTTTGCGTAAGCGTTTCTGAGGGAAAAGAAAGCGTAGCAGGGCGGATTGCTTTAACGCTGTATGAAGATGAGGACTACGGTTTTGTAGGCTTCTATGAAAGTATAGAGGAAGAGGAAGTGGCTCTTTTACTTTTAGAAGCTTGTGAAGAGGAAGCCAAAAAAGCGGGGAAGAAAGGCTTGAAAGGTCCCATTGATCTTTCTTTTTTCGGAAGGTATCGCTTTGCTTTGGAAGAGAAAACGCCCTATACCGGGGAACCTGCGAACAAAGCTTATTATCCTTATCTTTTTGAAAAGGCGGGTTTTCAGATTTGTAATCGCTATGTTTCCAACTTTTATGATGCTTTGGAGCCGTCCTATGAGAATGCAAAAGGCAAGAAACGCTTGGAACATTTTCAGGAAAAGGGCTACCAATTTTTGCACCCTACAAAAGAGAACTTTGAGCGATATCTTTCTGAAATTTATCCGCTTTTAATGGAGCGTTATAAGGATTTTCAAGGCTTTCGAAACATTTCCCGAGAAAACTTTGTAAGCCTTTACAGCTCTTTAAAGTATATTGTAGATGAAGAAATGGTCTTTTTGGCTTATGATAAGGAGGAGCTTAAGGGTTTCTTCCTCTGTCTTCCGGACTATGGGAATCTTCTGCAAAAGCCTCTTAATCCGATTCTTCTTTTGCAAATCCTTTTCAAAAGAAGAAGGCCAAGCTGCTATATTCTTTTGTATTTGGCAGTGAAGAAAGGTTCAGAGGGACTGGGGCTGGCGTTTTCCCAGCTGGCAACCGAAGTACTGAAAAGAAAAAAGGCCAAGTCCATTGCGGCACTCATTCAAAAAGGGAAGGCCAGCGAAGGCTATTTTCAGGATAAATGTGTTTCCGCTAGAGAGTATGTATTGTTAGCAAAGGAGTTTTCATAAACTTAGATGAAGAACATCACGTTTCGACAAAGTGTGCTATGCGCCATTAAGGGACTTTATTTCGGATTAAAGACGGAAAAAAACTATAAATATTATCTGGGGATTAACCTGGTGTTTTTTCTATTGGATTTCTTTTATTTGAAGGTGGATTTGTCTACCTGGTATGCCGTGATTTTGAGCTCTGCCGGGGTCTACGGTATGGAGTGTGTCAATACGGCGGTGGAGCATCTTTCGGATTTTGCGACGAAGGAGGAACATCCGGAAATTAAGGCAACCAAGGATTTGGCGGCAGCAGGGGTACTTTGCTTCGGTATTGCTTTTTTTCTGATTCAAGGAATTGCCATCGGAAAATATTTTTGTGGCTAGCAGAAAAGTTCTTTTGGTATATTTGGGTATGTTTGGGCATATTTAGGTGTATTTAAGTATAACGAAAGCATTCCGGGGAAAGAAAGTTTAAAAACGGAGAGAACGAGGCCTTTTTCATAGAGGAGGATAGCCTATATTGCAGTGGATTATGTCTTTATACATCACCATGTTTCCGGTGATTCTGGCAGGCGTTTTCAACATGCTATTTCTGAAAATTCCTTTTTTGAAAAGTCGTTGCAGGCCTATTGACGGCGGAAAAAACTGGACAGACGGAAAACGGATTTTCGGGGACAGCAAAAGTGTTTTGGGATTTCTTTTAATGACTGCTCTTGCGGGTATACTGGAAGTTTTTTGGGGCTTTCTTTTGCAGGGCTTGGGAAAAAATAATTGGAGTCTTTTGTATCTGTATTTTGAAAATACTCCGGTCTTTAATTTCCTGATTGGCATGCTTTTCGGCTTTTTGTATATGCTCTTTGAACTGCCCAATAGCTTTATCAAAAGGAGGCTTTCGGTTTCTGCGGCGGAGCAGGGAGATAGAAGGATAGGGCTAAAGCTGTTTTTCTTTATTTTGGATCAGATTGATTCCATGTTCGGAATTATGCTTTGTCTTGGTATCCTGGCGCATCTGACACCGGCACAAACTGTATTTGCGATTTTCCTGGGAGGACTTACCCATGTTTTCGTGAACTGCCTACTGATTCTTTTTAGGGTGAGGAAATATCTATGAAAAAAATTTTTCTTGGGGTCTATCATCCCAGTGTGCTTTTAACCTATCTTGGGCTTTCCCTTTCTTTATACGGAATCTTTTTTTCGAAAAGCCCGGCTTTTTCTTTGATTTTACTGATTTTAGCAGGGCTTTGCGATACCTTTGACGGTATGGTGGCCAATGCGTTTCAAAGAAATGATTTGGAAAAAGCCTTCGGGGTGCAAATTGATTCTTTATCGGATCTCATTTCCTTTGGTGTTTTTCCGGTGCAGATTTTCCTTCAGTATTTTGCCAAGTTCGGAGTCTTTTCTTTTCTGCTTTCAGTGCTATATCTTCTTTCCGTAGTGACCAGACTTGCCTATTTTAATGCCAGTGGAGGAGAAAAGAAGGATTATTTTACCGGCCTTGCGGTGACCTACGCTTCCTTTTTTATTCCTCTTTATGGATTATTCAGCATCTATTTTTCCATAGAGAAAATTTTTCCGGGAGAGCTTTTGTATGCTTTACTGGCTTTTTTCTTCGTCTTTAACTTCAAGATGAAAAAGCCTAGTTTGAAAATCCGAATCGGTCTTTTACTTTTGGCGATTCTCTTTGTGATATTGCTGGTGAGAAAGCTCTAGGAGGAGAGGACTATGAGTAAAGAGCAAAAACAAAAAGAGCAAAACGCCCCTTCCATTATCGAGCGAAAAACAGGAAGGCTGATTCAAGAAGAGGAGTATGGGCAGAAAGCCATTTATTTTTTGTACCATCATTTTCTTGGGAGAGTTCTTCTCAAAATGATTTTTGCCCGTCCCTATTTTTCTTTTCTTCGAGGCTTGTATTACAATAGCTTTCTTTCTAAAAAAGATATTGCGCCTTTTGTGGAAAAATACGGACTTTCCAAAGAACTTTTAAAGAAGAATTATCAGAGCTTTGGGGCTTTCTTTTCCAGAAAAGAAGCCGTGTATTTACGGGAGGCCGGGAGAGAGAATACAAAGGAAAATGGAGAGGCATGGAAAGGTAAGATACAGGAAAAAAGGCATGAAAAAGGACAGGCAGGAAAGCGACCTTTCTATGCCACATCTTCCGGAAAGCTTCAGGCCTATAAAATAGACCAAGAAGGAAAAATCATCTTCCTCGGCAGTGAAAACAATGGGGAATCCAATCTGCTCCCTTTGGAAATCAAGGGGAATTTCTATTCCATAGAAAAAATCTTGAAAGCCTCCTGTCCGGAATTCTTGAAAGGGGGAACATTATTGGTTTTTCGCCTGAGCCTGCCGGATTATCATCGCTACATTTTCCCGGCAAGGGGAAGACTTTTAAGAACAAAGAAAATCAAAGGAAGACTGGATAGCGTGCGTAAAGAGGCCGCCCACTTTAAAGCATTTTCCGAAAATAAAAGAGAAATCAGTCTTTTGGAGTTGGAAGGCATGGGAAAAATCCTCCATGTGGAAGTGGGGGCAATGCTGGTAGGGCATATTCATAACCACTTGGGATTTAAACCGTCTTTCGATAAAGCGGTAGGATGCCTTAGAGAAAAGGAAAATAAACCTTGTAGGAAAAAACATTTAGCTTTTCGCTTTCAAGCAGGAGAGGAAAAGGGCTATTTTTCTCTGGGAGGCTCGACTATTGTGGAGTTACTCAATGATAAAATCATGATTGATGAGGACCTTTTTGAGAGTACGAATAAAGGCTTGGAAACCAAGCTGGAAATCGGAGAAAGGATAGGCTATGGAAAGGCTTAAACGATTAAATATTTACTTTAAGGAAATGTACCCCATCGTGCCAAGACTGGGACTGGGGGGCATGATTTTTCTGGAAATCTACTTTATTGTGCTCTTAAATCATGGGGTGGGAAAGGAGACGCTTCTTTCGTTTCAGCCGGTGGAGGGGCAGTCGGCATTTTACAGCTTTTTTGTGCAGCATGATATTTTGGGGATGCTGATTTGCAGTTTTACGGTTTTTAGCTTCTTGCTTTGGCTGAGAATTGCGGATGACTTTAAGGACTACGAGCTGGACAAACGGCTTTTTGCCTTTCGGCCTCTTCCCTCCGGAAGGGTCACAAAGACGGATTTACGAATTTTTGCCACCATACTCATTTCCTTTACCCTGCTGATTAACTTCCTTTTTATGAAGAACTTTATCTTCTGCTTTATTCTTTACACCTATGGAAGCTTAATGGCGGTGTGGTTTTTCCAAAAGCATAAGATTGCAAAGTCCCTTCCTCTGGCTCTTGTTACCCATAATCCGGTGCAGATTCTTTTAAATCTTTACGTGATTTCTTATACCATTATGAAATACAAATTGCCGGTTTTTGATATTACCAATTTTATGGCCGTGCTGACCTTGTATTTTCCGGCTCTCATCTGGGAGATTTCCCGGAAGATTCGGGCACCGGAGGAGGAAACGGAGTATGTGACCTATTCCAAGCTTTTCGGCTATAAAAAATGTATCCGCTTTGTCTTTATTTTGACCTGGGTAGACATTTGCACGAACTTTATTCTGGTGTGGAGACTGAACAGACTGTCTGTCTTGGCTCTTTTCTTAAATGCTCTATGGTGTTCCTACTGCTTCTATGACTATGCAAAAAGTCCGGGGCGTTATCGCATTGTGTCCAAAGTGGAAAGATACACCTATATTCAGGAAAGCCTGATGATTTTAACGATAGTGGGATTTTTGATTTTCGGAAGAATTTAAAGCTATTTTTCCATTTTTGCTTTATCCTATCTTCTTTGCCATAAAGTATCAAAGCTTCTTTTAGAAAAGGAATCTCTTTCTTTACGGAAAGGGATTTCTTTTTTTAAAGCTTTTCTTTAAATTATGGGTATAATAGAAACAGTCAGGAAAGAGAAAAGCTATAGAGTAAAAAGGAGGGGAATTATGGAATTACAGGATTTTACGGAAAAGGAACAGGAGCAAATAAAGCAAGGCTTATCGGAGGCGGTCATCAGCGATAAGGAGGCGGGAAATAAAATTTTAGATTTGGTGCCGGAAGAATGGATTAAAAGGATTCCCTTTTTTGTAAGAGGCCATGCCACTACCAAGACCATTGAAAGGATAGCCAAGGAATATCCGGAACTCTATGCAGTAGCAAAACAGGAGGGTGCGCTTCCGGAGAAGGAAAGAGAAGAGCTCCGAAAGATTATTACAGATATCTTTGAAGAGAAGATGAAGAAGCATAAGATAAAGTAAAGATGAAATAAAGTTGAGAAAGAGGAGAGCTATGGACATTCATTTGGAGAAAAGAAATGCAGTATTGGCAGAGCATGTCATAAAAGGGCTGCAGTCCCGTAATATGAGCGGTTATTATGCAAAGAATAAAGAGGAAGCGTTAAAGACGGCCTTGGAACTTATCCCGAAGGGCAGCAGCATTTCCATGGGAGGTTGCATGAGTGCGCAGGAAATCGGGCTTGTTTCCGCCCTCAAGGAAAGCGACTATCATTTTATTGACAGAAGTAAGATGGAGCCGAGAGAAGCACTCCTCGCAGCATATGATGCGGATATTTTTCTTGCCAGCGCGAATGCGATGACGGATGACGGAATTCTTGTCAATATAGACGGTAATTCCAATCGAGTTTCCTGCATTGCACAGGGACCGAAGAAGGTTATTTTTATTGTGAGCATGAACAAGATCTGTTCAGACTTGGATAGTGCTATGAAACGTGCCAGAAATATAGCCGCACCGGCAAACGCCCAGAGATTTGATATCAAAACCCCCTGTAAGCTGACAGGAAGATGTTCCGATTGCAAATCTCCGGATACGATTTGTTGCCAGTTCTTAATTACACGGTATTCCCGTCATACGGATCGTATTCATGTGATTCTTGTGAATGAAAGTCTCGGATTATAAAGGGCGGAAGGAATAGAGACGAAAGAAATACCAAGCGTTCTCTGAAAGGAACGCTAAGAGTATCTCTTTAAATATACTTTTTTAACTCTCCGTAGCCTTCCTTTTCCATATCTTCATAGGGAATAAAGCGTACGGAAGAGGAGTTGATACAATAGCGCAGTCCTCCAAGCTCCTTCGGGCCGTCCGTAAAGACATGTCCGAGGTGGTAATCGCCCCCCTGTGAGCGAACTTCCACTCTGTGGCGACCGAGGCTGTCGTCATCCAGGTAGCGAATCACTTCTTGAGCAATAGGCTTCGAGAAGCTCGGCCATCCGCAACCAGACTGGAATTTATCTTTGGAGGAAAATAGGGGCTCTCCCGTGGCTCTGTCCACATAGAGCCCTTTTTCCGTTGTGTCCCAATATACATTTTCGAAGGGGCGGTCGGTGGCGGAGTGAACCAGTACCTCATACTCTTCCTTTGTGAGCTTTTTTTGTAATTCTTCCTCAGGTAAAGCCTGATATTTCTCCTCGTCAAGAAGAGGCTCATCCGCAAGAGCCAATGGAATATGACAGTAGCCGTCCGGATTTTTGCTGAGGTAGCTTTGATGATATTCTTCTGCGGAGTCAAAGCGCTTTAACGGAAGAACTTCTACGACAATGGCCCCCTGATATTTCTCTTGCTCTTTTTTTAAGACCGCTTCAATTGTCGCTTTATCTTTTTCTTCAATATAATAAATGCCGGTGCGATACTGGGTTCCTCTATCGTTTCCCTGCTTATTGAGGCTTGTCGGATCAATAATCCGAAGATAGTAGCGCAGGAGATTTTTTAAGGGTAAACACTCTTCGTCATAAGTAATCTCAACAGTTTCCGCGTGCCCGGTATTATTTTGACAGACCTCTTTATAGGTAGGATGCTCCGTATTTCCGTTTGCATAGCCGCATTTTGTAGAAAGCACACCGGGAATTCTTTGAAAATAGGCTTCTACACCCCAGAAGCAGCCTCCGGCAAGATAAATTATTTTAGACATGAAAACTCCTTTCCTATAGGAAATAGAATAATTTTCCAATCATAGCGGAATATCGATAAATTGCTTCCGCTACTGCATTATTATAAACGGAACAGGAAGACTGTCTATAGAGGAAATGAGGGAGATCGGAGTAAAGGAAAAATAGGAGAGCCGGAAGCCAAGGGAATAGAGCTGGAAGCCAAGGAAATAGGAGGGTGAAAACCAAGGAAATCCGCTTGACAGGGCTTGTCCGGAATGCTATCTTGCAAGGGTTGCGATAAGGTGATAGCAGAATAAAGCGTGCTATAGCAATTCGGGCTTAATGGGAGGAAAATATGGGCGAACAGTTTGGAAATTTTTTTAGACAGTATCCATGGCAAATTATGTGTGTGGTATCTTTTTTGTGTGTAGCAGGACAGATTGGCTGGATTTATATTGCAAAACAGCGCGGTTGGGCTTTTCGATTCAACCCGATTCGCATCATCGTATTTATACTCCTGTTCTTTTTCTCTATCTATGCAATGATTACGGGACAGAGGTTTTAAGAGAGGGCATTATACTTTTGTATTAAAATCCAGAAAATGCGTTGATCAATATTTTGTTGAAGAAATAAGTTCAGATTATAATATAGAAAAAATATGGAATTCTTATCTGAAACGGAAGATATAAAAAAATTCATACAAAAACGAAAAAAATTGCTTGACAGAGATTTTTCCTAATGCTAGAATACACAAGCTGTCGCTCCAAACGAGAGGCGGCAAGTACCTTGAAAATCAAAGATCGAATAATACACAGACCCTGAAGATTCTAAAGAATTTTCAGTAATGTTTCAAACGAAACTTACACGAACGGTTTAATAAACCAAAAGTAAAAAAGGACAAAATGAAGCTAAGCTAAGTTTTGACCGGAGAAAGAACTTAAAGAGAGCAATCTCTTAACTTATTATGAGAGTTCGATCCTGGCTCAGGATGAACGCTGGCGGCGTGCCTAACACATGCAAGTCGAACGAGATGCGTATTGGAAAGCTTCGGCCGGAAGATGCGTTATCTAGTGGCGGACGGGTGAGTAACACGTGGGTAACCTGCCTTATGGAGGGGGATAACAGAGAGAAATCACTGCTAATACCGCATAAGCACACAGTACCGCATGGTACAGTGTGAAAAGATTTATCGCCATAAGATGGACCCGCGTCTGATTAGCCAGTTGGCAGGGTAAAAGCCTACCAAAGCAACGATCAGTAGCCGATCTGAGAGGATGACCGGCCACATTGGGACTGAGACACGGCCCAAACTCCTACGGGAGGCAGCAGTGGGG
>NZ_JH414505.1:405903-665480 GCF_000238075.1 Oribacterium asaccharolyticum ACB7 | reverse complement strand
CCCTATCCGGCGCGGGCGTAGGATATTTGAGAGGATCTGTCCTTAGTACGAGAGGACCGGGATGGACTGACCTCTGCTGAACCTGTTGGGAATCAATCCCATCGCAGGGTAGGCAAGTTGGGAATGGATAAACGCTGAAGGCATCTAAGCGTGAAGCCAACCTCAAGATGAGATATCCCATCGTAAGAGTAAGACCCCTTGAAGAGAACGAGGTAGATAGGGCTGAGGTGTAAGTGCTGCAAAGCATTCAGCTGACAGCTACTAATAGGTCGAGGGCTTATCCAATGCGTCTGATTGATATGTTTTACTGCTGGAATGATTGCGGAGTCCGGAAATTGTGGGCAATGCGGATTTATCTTGACAGGGTTTGCCCTATTCGATATAATCCTTTTCTGACGGATATTTATTTATGCCTCTATAGCTCAGTCGGTAGAGCACGCGGCTGTTAACCGCGGTGTCGTTGGTTCGAGTCCATCTGGAGGCGTTTCACATCTCTCACCGAGGGAAGTGTGGCGAAGTAGCCAAGTGGTAAGGCGTGGGTCTGCAACACCCTGATCACCGGTTCAAATCCGGTCTTCGCCTTTCACTCTACTAAAGAGTTTGGCGCCATGGTCAAGCGGTTAAGACACCACCCTTTCACGGTGGTATCACGAGTTCGAGTCTCGTTGGCGTCATTTTGTCTCAAGGTTTTCCTTGAGATTTTTTTGTTATAAAAATTCACCTGACGAAGGAGGACAGCATGAACTTGCCGGAACAGGGAGAAGCCGCAAAAAGAGTACTATGTGGAGCCAATTCCTATATTGAAAAATATTTTTTTAATCCTCGCTTTCAGAATCTTCCGGAAGAGGTTCAAGAGAGCTTACAGAAGATAGCCGTCGTTTATACGGAAGAGATTGGCGGGATATTTATACTGCAATTTGATGAAGAGGGAAAATTGGACATGGCTTCCATAAAAGAGGACGACGATTTTCTTTATGATCCGATAGGGGCCGAATTGAAACGGAAGCAGATTTTTAAGGATTACAAAGAACTCTTTTCCAAACTGGAAGAGTATTATGCCGGTCTTTTAAAGATAGAGAAGGAAAATTCCAAGTCATGATAGATTTAAATGAAAAACAGATTCTTGCCTATTTTAAGGAAAAACTTATTTCTTCTCCTCATCAAGAGAAGCTCCCTCTTCCGTCTGTGAAAATTTTTCCGGAAACGGGATCAACGAATACCGATATGAAGGAGTCTTTGAAAAAAGAGGGAGAAGCTTCTGAGGGAGCCGAAAAGTCTTCTGCGACACTGGCGGAGGGGACGGTATATCTTACGGACTGTCAAAGCGGCGGGAGAGGAAGACAGGGACACAGCTTTTACTCTCCGAAAGGAATGGGAATTTATTTTTCTATTTTGACCAGACCGAAGGAAAGCTCGGGAAATGCACTGACCATTACGACGCACGCCGCAGTAGCGGTTGTGCGGGCTGTGAAGGAGCTTTACGATATTTCCCTTTCCATTAAGTGGGTAAATGACCTTTTTTTAAATGGAAAAAAGGTTTGCGGGATTCTTGCGGAAGGAAAATTCTGCCCTGCCTTGGAATATTGCATTATGGGTATCGGGATTAATCTTTTTACACCGGAAGGCGGATATCCTGCGGAGATAAGAGAAATTGCAGGCTCTCTTTTCGGAGAATATCAGGAGGAACGCTTTTTTGATTTTGACAGAAACCGGCTAATGGCTATGATTCTTTATCATTACTTCTGTATTTGCGACGAAAAAGAAGTTTTACCGGAATATCGGGAACATAATCTTGTTCTGGGAAGACGCGTTTCGTTTTCGGAAAATGGAATCGAAAAAGAAGGAGTAGTGACAGCGATTACGAAGCATGGCGAACTTTTCCTTCGCCTGGACTCCGGTGTATCGCAAATTCTCTTATCCGGAGAAGTGAAGTTTGTTTCATGAAGAAAGAGATAAAATTTGATTTCAGAGCCGTTACCATGCTATATTGATGTACTGTATAAGTGTCGGTATGGAGGAGAGTATGAAAGATAAGCGAAATAAACGAAACAGAGTGGATGAAGAAGCCAATTTTATCGGCGACGTTGTACGTTTGCTTTTTGCCCTGTCTATCGCCGTAGTGACAGTGGTGGCAGGTTTTATCTTATTTAAAAATATTTCCGGATTCAGCCTTCCGAACTTGAAGGAAACGGAAGCCAGTACGGAACAGACCAAGGATGCAGTTGTGATTACGGAGGCAGCGAAGGAGACGAAAAAGGAGAGTCGAGAAGAGACAACGGAGCAGACAGAAGAGTCTAAAGAAACGGAAAGCACAAAGGAAAGCACTACGGAGTCGGAGACAAAGAAAGAAAGCAGCACTGCGAAAGAAAACGGTGTTGTCGGAGAATCTCCCACTGCGGCAACAAAGAAGGCGGAAAGCACAAAGGCGGAAACCTCTTCCGGAAAGGCTCCTTCCGACCATGTTGCTATTGGAGAAGCGCCGAATGCTGCGGACGGAGATGTTGTGGAAGAAGGACCCGGGGTACACTGATGATCTATTACCTTATGGGAAAATCCGCTTCGGGAAAAGACAGCATTTTTCATAAGCTTCTTGAAAAAGGACATTTCCAACGCTTGATTCCCTATACGACAAGACCGATGCGGGAAGGAGAGGCGGAGGGGCAGGAGTATCATTTTATTTCCGAAGAAGAGTTTGAAAAGCTGATTTCCACCGGAGAAATGGCGGAGCATCGTGTCTATGATACGGTATTCGGAAAATGGTATTACGGTACTGTCTTACCCAAAGAGGCGGAATCCGCAGTACAAGCTGATAAGACTGAAAGAACGGCAGCTACCGAACGGGCTGCTGAGACGGAAAGAGCCGTAAAGAAGCGTTACCTGGCGATTGGGACACTCGAAAGCTATCTGCAGCTGAAAGAGAAACTCGGGGAGCGGGGGATCTTTCCGCTCTATATTGAGGTTCCGGACGAAATTCGACTGGAACGCGCCTTTCTTAGACAGGAGGGAGGCGGCAAGAAAACAAGGGAAGAGATTCTTCGTCGCTTTAAAGCGGATGATGAAGACTTTTCCGAGGAAAAGCTGGCGCAGGCAGGCATCCGAAAGCGCTACCCAAATACGGATCTTACGGAATGCACGAAAGAGATTGAACAAGATACGGTTCTTACGGAATGTACGAAAGAGATTGAACAAGATACGGTTCTTTCGGAATGCACGAGAGAAATCGAAAAGGATACGGAGTAGAGGAGAAGCCTTAGGAAGGAAGATGAAAGAAATCAAGATATCGTCCAATCGAATTCATAATGCCTATCTTCTACTCGGACAGGAAGAGGAAGATTTGGTGAACATGGCAAATCGATTTGCCATTACGCTTCTCTCCGAAGAAAAGCATTTTCAGGAAAAGGGCTTTGCAACGAAAGAGCAGTATCGGGAAAATGTGGCGCTTCGTGTGGAAAAAGGCGAACATCCGGACTGCATCGTAGTGGATTTTCAGGAGAAAGCCGGAGGCGGGAAAAAGAGCAGCATTTCCATAGAGCAGATTCGTACGGAGGTCAAGGGCACAGCCGATATTTCTCCAAAGGAGGGAGAGTATAAGCTGTATCTCATTAAACACAGTGATACCATGACTGTAGAGGCGCAAAATGCGATTTTGAAAACGCTCGAAGAGGCACCGGATTTTGTGGTGATTCTTCTCCTTGCTCAGAATGAAACGAAGCTGCTGGACACGGTTTTAAGCCGTGTGGTGAAGGTCTTTGCGGGGGAAATGGATATAGAGAAGCGCCTTCGATTTTTTTCGCAGAATCCCGCGCTTGTCAAGCTCTTACCCTTTCTTCGGGAGCTTTCCTTTAAGAAACAACAGGAAATGCAGGAATTTGCGGAAGAGCTCTCTACCGTACCTGCTGAGGATTTGTTTTGCTTCCTTGATATTATTTTAAGGGATGTGTTATGCTATAAGTGCACGGGGAATCCGGCGCTTTTATATGAAAAAGAGGGAATTCCGTGTTTGGCCGAGATGGGGCAGAGATATTCTTTCCGCCTGCTTGGCAAATGGGGGGAATATCTGGAGCGATATAAGAGGGGGAAGACGTATAATGTACAAATTTCCCTACAGATTATGGATTTATTTTTCCTACTGCATGAAGAAGGATAGGAGTTTTACTATATGACAGAAGTGATTGGCGTTAAGTTTCGCACGGCGGGAAAGGTGTACTATTTCTCTCCCAAGGGGGTGAGTTTTTCTCGCGGAGAGTATGCCATTGTGGAAACCTCAAGAGGGGTGGAATATGGAGAGGTACTTTTAGAAAATCAGGAGATTACGGAGGATAAAATTGTTGCTCCGTTAAAGGATATTCTCCGTAAGGCTACGGAGGAGGACAGAGTACAGTACGAAGCAAACCACGCTTTAGAGCGGGAAGCCTATGAGACTTGCCAGAAGAAGATTAAAGAGCACGGTTTGGAAATGAAACTGATTGATGTGGAATATACCTTTGATAAGGGAAAGGCCTTATTTTACTTTACGGCGGAGGGAAGAGTGGACTTCCGTGCTTTGGTAAAGGACCTGGCCTCCATCTTCAGAACGAGAATTGAATTGAGACAGGTCGGTGTCCGGGATGAAACGAAGCTTCTTGGCGGCTATGGTGTCTGCGGAAGACCCCTTTGTTGCCATAGCTTTCTTTCGGAATTTGCACCGGTATCCATCAAGATGGCAAAGGAACAGGGTCTGTCCTTAAACCCCAGCAGTATCTCCGGTGTCTGCGGGAGACTGATGTGCTGTTTAAAAAATGAAGAAGAGGTTTATGATTTTCTAAACTCCAAGCTGCCCGCGCTCGGGGAATTTGTGACCACGCGTGAAGGCTTAAAGGGAGAGGTGGTTTCCGTATCCGTCCTGAATCAGAAGGTAAAATTGATTGTCAATCTGGAAAAAGAGGATGAAAAGGAACTCAGGGAATACTCGATTTCGGATTTGAAGTTCAAGCCTCGTCGGAAAATGGATTTGGAGTAGGCTTTGGAAAGAATCGATGATTTGCAGTGTAAGGGCTATCGTATTATACAGGATACGGAAGCCTTTTGTTATGGAATAGATGCGGTACTGCTCAGTGCTTTTGCAAAGGGAGCGGTCAAAAAGGGGAATGCCGTTTTGGATTTGTGCTCCGGAAACGGCATTGTTCCTTTGCTTCTTGCCGCGAAAACCGAAGCCGGAAAGCTCGTCGGAATTGAAATTCAAGAGGAAGCGGCAAGTCTTGCGAGACGATCTGTTACCCTAAATCAAGAAGAAGAACGAATGGAAATGCTGACGGGAGATCTTTGTCAGATAGAAGAGCTTCGCATGAAAGGCGGAGAGCGACTTGCCCATCGATTTCAGGTTGTTACCGCCAATCCTCCCTATATGCAGTCAGATTTGCAAAACCCCGACTCGAAGAAACTCATCGCAAGACATGAAATTCTGTGCCGTTTTCAGGATGTGGCAAAGGCTGCAAGTTTTGCTTTGGACAGTAGAGGAAAATTCTTTATCGTGCATCGTCCGAAAAGAATGGCGGAGATTATCAGCATTTTGCGAGAAAACAAGCTAGAGCCGAAGCGGCTGCAAATGGTGCACTCCTATCTAAACGGAGAGGCCAAGCTCTTTCTTATAGAGGCGGGAAAAGATGCGGGGGTAGAACTGCGCATCCTCCCTCCGCTTGTGATCTATCGGGAAGATGGAGAATACACGGACGAACTGAAAGAAATCTACGGAATAGCATATCCGTAAACGGATATTATCCGAATAAAGGGACTAGGCGAGGGCATTTGGCCGTGCTAGATTGAAGGAAATCATTGGAGAGGAGTCTACAGAGAAGATGTCTTCCGATGAAAGTTAAAAAAAGCATAAAGAAAGGAGGAAATCAGTTCTTTTTTTCCTTTTCTTTTTTCAATCTGTGGTAAAATGATAAGCCTAGAGTGTAAAAGGAAAGGAACGAATATTCATGCAGGATGCAAAAAAGCTGCAATTTTCAGTACTGCGGGCTGAAGACTCCAAGCATATCGCGCCGTATTTTTATCGCAGACCGAACAGAACCTGTGACAGCTGTGCCCTTGACAGTTATTTATGGAGAGAGTACTGCGATATTATGGTCGCGGAAGAGGAGGACAAGGCTCTTTTTCTTCTGATGGATCGGGAAGGTGAGAAATATACGGCGATGCCGTATTGTGATGAAGAGGATCTCCCGATTTATTTTCAGAGAATTGAGGAGTATTTTAATCAGGTTTTGAACCAACCTCTCAAGATTTATCTTGCGGATGAGGAGGCGGTGAAGTTTCTCAAATTGGAAGAGAACCCGCGTTACCTGGTGAAGGAAGAGGAAGATTTTAAGGACTATCTCTACGATGCGGAGGAGCTTAGGACTCTGCCCGGGAAGCGTTTTTATAAGAAGAAGAATCGGGTCAACAAGTTCAAGAGAGAATATGAGGGACGCTGGGAGTACCGGAGTATTTGCTGCAGTGAGAAGGTCGTTGTTTGGGAGTTTTTGGATCGTTGGTATCAGTCTCGTGCCAAGGAAGAAGGAAACGGCGAAGATACCCTGGAATATGAAATCAAGGGGATTCATGAAGTTTTGCAGAATTGCATGAGCATCGACCATTATATCGGCGGCATTTTTATCGATGGCCGACTGGAAGCCTTTTCCATCGGGGCCTATAACCCGAGGGAGGAAATGGCCAGCATTTCCATAGAGAAAGGCAATCCCGAGATTCCGGGCATTTACCAGGTGATTAACCAGGAATTTTTACTGCATGAGTTCCCTAAGGCGAAGCTTGTGAATCGAGAGGACGACATGGGACTTGCCGGCCTGCGAAGGGCGAAGGAAAGCTATAATCCCATTGATTTTGCGCGGAAGTATATGGTCGTGCAGAAGGATTTCAAGGGTTATGAAGACTTTGTTGTAGACAAGTTTGAGGAAGAGGTTATGCAGTATGATGAGGAAGATACTCCTTCTTAAAACGCCGGAAGAGCAGGAAAGGACGAAGGCCTTGTATCGGGAGATTTTTCCTGAAGATACGGAAGCGTTCCTGGACTTTTATTACAAGGAGAGACCGAAGCGGATTCTTGCCATGGAGGAAGACGGGCAGATTATTGCCATGCTTCATTTAAATCCCTTCCTGCTTTCCTTCTTCGGAAAAGAAATCACGGCCAGTTATATCTATGCGGTAGCGACGAAAAAAGAGAAAAGAAGACAGGGCATCATGGGAGAACTCCTCCGTTACGCCTTTCAACTCTTAAAAGAAGAGGGAGAAGTCTTCTGCATCTTGATTCCCGTAGCGGAAAGCATCTACAGTCCCTACGGTTTTCGGACGGTGGCGAAGCTTTCCAAAGAGGAAAGCGAGGCGGAAGAAGGTAAAAAGGAGAAAGCGCCAAAGAATTCTGCGGAACCGAAATGCGAAGCGGCTAAGCACGGAAACCTGCCGGATTTTAATGAGAAGGCCTTGCAGGACTATGTCCTTTATGCCGTGCCGACAAAGGCACTTTTGGAACGGAGAAAAAAGGAAGCGCTACTGGATTCCGAGGAGGATGCACTTCCGGAAAATCCGGTTCTTATGATGAAGATTTTAAACAAGCCGCTCTTTCTATCCTATACCGGCTATCCGGATGAAAGCGAGGAGGAGCTGCTGAGAAGACTTTCCGGCGAACGGATTCATTTTTCGGATGACATTTAAGTCCGTTATAGCGGAAGTGTGGTGGTAAGCCATAGCAACGGAAGCTATGGAAGGCAGAACGAGAAACGCCGTGTGCCTTCCCTAAAAACCGATGTGTAAAGAAAAGGTAGTATAAATCCAGAATTAGCTTGCGGAATAACAGTTTTTTTGCTAAAATAGGCGACTGTATCACTATTCCTTGCTTTTCCATTAGGAAAGGCCAGAGACCATAAGGAGGTAAAAGCGAATGAACAAGTATGAGTTATGCGTTGTTCTCAGTGCGAAGCTCGATGATGAGGAGAGAGCGGCAGCCATTGAAAAGATCAAGGGATTTATCACCCGTTACAATGGAACTGTTGTTGAGCCTATCGAAGAGTGGGGAAAGAAGAGACTGGCTTACGAAATTCAGCACATGAAGGAAGCCTACTACTATTTCATCCCGTTCACAGGAGATGCAAACACTCCTAACGAGCTCGAGAACCAGGTTCGTATTATGGAGCCGGTAATCCGTTATCTTGTTGTTAAGCCGGAAGAAACAGCACAGGCTAAGACAGCGGAGCATGCAGCAGAAACTGTAGCTGAATAAGCAAGCGGAAAGCGAGTAAAAGATGAACAGAGTTATCCTAATGGGTAGATTGGTAAGAGATCCTGAGATTCGGTATTCCCAAGGGGAGAATAGCATGGCTATTGCAAGATACACTCTTGCGGTAGACAGAAGAGGCAGAAGAAACCAGAACGACGGTCAGCCGACGGCAGACTTTATCCGTTGCGTGTCCTTCGGACAGAGAGCGGAATTTGCCGAGAAATATATGCATCAGGGGATGCGTATGTTGGTTTCCGGAAGCATTCAAACCGGCAGTTATCAGAACAAAGACGGACAGACGGTGTATACCACGGATATTATTGTGGATGACCAGGAGTTCGCGGACAGCAAAGGACAGGGAGGCGGAAACGGCTCTTCCTATTCCAGAGAATCGAACAGTCCGTTTATGGGCGGAACAGACGATTTAAGCGAAGGATTTATGAGTATACCTGATGGGGTAGAGGACGAGGGACTCCCCTTCACCTAGGTTGGGAAGTTTTCCTCAGGATGAAAAAAGGCAGAAGTAGTCTGCCATAGAAGGAGGAAAGCCATGGCATTTCAGAAGTCAGATAAAAGCGGTTCAGCAAGACCAAGACGCGCTGGCGGCGGCTTCCGCAGCAGAAAGAAAGTTTGTGCGTTCTGCGGAGAGAAGTCCAAGCCGGTAGATTATAAGGACGTAGGAACTCTTAGAAAGTTCATTTCTGAGAGAGGTAAGATTCTTCCCAGAAGAATCACAGGTACCTGCGCATCTCACCAGAGAGCAATTACAACAGCAATTAAGCGTGCAAGACACATCGCATTATTGCCATATCAGGTAGATTAATGAGAGCAGCTCCACGAAAGTGGAGCTGTTTTTTTATGTGAACGGAATACGCCTTTTCTTTGACCATAGTTCTTCGGAATGGTATAATTTTTCCAAATGTCTTTAAAGAAAGAATGCATAGAGCAAAGAGGGAGGCAAATGGAAAACGAAGAACTGATTTCCGTGAAAAAGGTAAGCAAGGTCTACCGTTTGTATGACCGCGCTATAGATAGATTGCTGGAAAGTGTCAGCATAAGAAAGAAGTCCTATCATAAGGACTTTTTTGCCCTGCAGGACATATCCTTTTCCGTAAAAAAAGGAGAAGCGGTGGGGATTATCGGAACAAACGGCTCCGGAAAATCCACAATGCTGAAGATTATTACCGGTGTACTGACCCCGACAAGCGGCAGCGTGGAAACGAAGGGAACCGTCTGCGCACTCCTGGAGCTTGGCGCAGGCTTTAATCAGGACTATACCGGGATTGAAAACATTTACATGAACGGCACCATGATGGGCATCAGTAAGGAGGAAATGGACAAGAAGCTTCCGGATATCCTGGACTTTGCCGACATCGGAGACTTCGTGTATCAGCCCGTGAAGTCCTATTCCAGCGGTATGTTCGTCCGCCTGGCCTTTGCCCTTTACATTTCCATCGACCCCGAAATCTTGATTGTTGATGAGGCTCTTTCTGTAGGAGACGTCTTCTTTCAGGCAAAATGCTATCACAGAATGGACGAGCTGAAGAAGAAGGGAACGACCATTCTCATGGTAACGCACGACCTGGGATCCGTTATGAAATACTGTGACCGTGTCATTCTCTTCAACAAAGGAGAAAAGGTCGGAGAAGGCCTTCCCGGAGAAATGGTGGATCAGTATAAGAAAATCCTTGCCGGAAAGAACCCCGCAGCGGAGAAGTTTGTGGATGAGCAGGATTTCCTGGGGGACGGGACGACAGCGGGTACGAGAGGACAGGAGAAGGCGGGACAGGCGAATGAAGAAGTTGTAGAATCGGAAAGCAGTAAGGATGCCGAGACGGACCTTTCGCGCCTCATGAAGGACGAGATGAGCATCAACCCCTCCGCGCAGCTCTACGGAAACGGAAAGGCGGAGATTGTGGACTTCGGTATTTTCGACAACGAAGGGAAGCTCAGCAACATTCTCATAAAAGGAGAGAACTTCACCATCCGAGAGCGAATTCGCTTTTATGACAACATTGCCTCCCCGATTTTCACCTTCACGATAAAGGATAAGCGCGGTATGGACTTAAGCGGAACCAATACGCTTTTTGAAGGGGAAAATATTCCCGCCGTGAAGGCGGGGGACGAGTATATCTGCTCCTTTACTCAGAAAATGAACCTGCAGGGCGGAGAGTATCTCCTTTCCATTTCCTGTACGGGCTTTGAGGGTGGAGAGCATACCGTCTATGACAGAAAATACGATATTACCAGCATCACCGTGCTGTCCAATAAAAATACGGTGGGGATTTACGATATGGAGTCGAAGGTGACTCTGGAAAGGCATGACGCATGACATTTAGCGAATATAAAGGCAATCTCATAGATTGGATCTATTTCTTCCCGGCTGAAGGCGGTTTGGAAAGAGATGCGAGAGTTCTGCTTCTTTCCGATAAAGAGACGGAGGAGATGTTTGCAAGCCGCTTAAAGAGACGGGTAAAACGTCTCTCGCTTCGCTTGGAGGAAGGACAGTATGACTACATTTTGATTCCGAACCTTACGAAGCGTCTCCTTACGCTTTTTCAGGACTCGTTGGAGTTCCTGCTTTCTTCCCTTATGGAAAAATATCTGGTTCCCGGAGGGGAAATCGTTTTGGGAATACACAATGAGAAAAGTATGGAGAGCCTGGCGACAGAGTATCTGGAGAAGGAACTCGCCTATACAAGTCTTTCGGAGCTACAAGGCATCGAGAAAGTCCTGCTTACGAAGTATGAGAAGGGAGAGGGAAGAGTGTATTTTCCGCTTCCGTCTCTGGACTATCCCATTCATTTTTATACCAAGGACAGACTCCCGAAGGAAGGAGAGGAGAGAAAGAGCATTATCGCGCTTTCCGAGGAAGGGGTATTTCCCGCCTTTGCGCCCTGCTTTCTCTATCGTTTTAGAAAGGACACGGCGGGCATTCGGGGCATGAAGGACATTCACAGTAAGAGAGTGGACTATATTAAATACAATTCCAGCAGAAAGCCCGAGTATGCCATCAAGACGGAAATCCTTACGGAGAAAAAAGGGGAAAAGTTCGTTTTAAAAGAGGGAATAACGAAGGAAGCCAACGCCCACATCGAGTCCCTTCCGGAAAAACGGAAGCTGATGGAAGCATTTTTTGCCGAACGAAATGTCAGCGTCCTGGAGGAAATGCAGTTCCATAGAGCCTATGAATCCTCGGACGCACTCTCCTATATCGCCTATCCCTTTGTAAAGGGAAAGAGCATTTCCGAAATCCTCGGGGAGCTGATTTCCGACGGAAAAGCGCCCGTTAAGGAAATTACGGAGGCTTTGGTACTGCTTCTTGGAAGGGAGGAGTGGATTCAGCCTGCGAATTATGATTTGCTTTTTGAAAATGTCTTAATGGTGCAGGATAAGGCGGTGCTCATTGACTGCGAATGGGTATTTCCGGAGGGCGTGGAAAGGAGCTTTCTGGAGTATCGGATTCTCCATTACTGGTACGAAAGCTATAAGCATAAATTAAGATATAGAGACGAAGAGAGCTTTTTCCGTCTTTTCTCCGTGGGAAAGCCGGAGCTTCTCGCTACGGAGAAGAAGGAAAGAGAATTCCAGGAGGAAGTACACGGAGAGAGCGAGGAGAGCAATATCTGGGCTTACCGCAGCCAGCGCTTCAGCCCCGAAAACTTCCGAAAGCAAAAGGAAGTGATAGAGGAAAAAGAGCAAATCATTGCGCATCTTCAGGAGGATATAAAGGACAAAGATGTGGCACTGAAAAAAGAAAGAGAAGTGCTGCGTCTGACTCAGGTGCACGTCGGAAACCTCGAAAAGGTGATCAGCACCCACGAACGGGATATTGCGCAGCTTCAGACGGAGAAGGCGTACTTTGAGAAGCACCAGAGTCTTTATTCTCGCATCAGAAGAAAAGTCTCTTCCGCTTTCAATCGCCGTTTCCCGGAGGATAGCAGGAGAAGACTGATTCTCCACTATATCGCGCAGACCTTCTTACATCCCATCAGAACGATGCTTCTTTATCTTCTGCCGGACGGAAGAAATCGGATTTTAGGGCATTTTAAAATCGGAAAGGCTTACAAAGAGGGCGGAAAAGTTCGTTTTAAGAAAATGGAGCAGCCGAAGGTCAGCATTATCATTCCCTGCTATAACCAGATTCACTATACCTATCGCTGCCTGCAATCCATCCTTGCTCACACGAGCCAGGAGGAAACGCCTTACGAAGTGATTATTGCGGATGATGTTTCCACTGACGCAACGAGGGATTTGCGTCTCTTTTCGGAGAACCTCGTCATTGCTCGAAATAAAGAAAATATGGGCTTCCTGAAAAACTGCAATCAGGCAGCGGAAGTCGCAAGAGGAGAATACATTTTCTTCTTAAACAATGATACGGAAGTGACCGAGGGCTGGCTTTCTTCCCTGCTTGAGCTTATGGAAAGGCGCCCGGATGCCGGTATGGTAGGCTCAAAGCTCGTCTACCCGGACGGAAGGCTCCAGGAGGCGGGCGGCATCATCTGGTCCGATGCCTCCGGCTGGAACTACGGAAGACTGCAGAACCCGGATGATCCGGAATACAATTATGTGAAGGAAGTGGACTATATCTCCGGTGCGGCAATCCTCATTCGCACTTCCCTTTGGAAAGAAATCGGGGGCTTTGACGAACTCTTTGCACCGGCTTACTGCGAGGATTCCGACCTCGCCTTCTCCGTCAGGAAGCACGGCTTTAAGGTGCTGTATCAGCCACGCTCCAAGGTCATCCACTATGAGGGGATTTCGAACGGCACCGATGTGGAGGGTAGCGGCTTAAAGCGTTATCAGAAGGTAAATCAGGAGAAATTCAAGGAAAAGTGGAAGGAAGAGCTGAAGAAGCAGAGTGTCAATACCGGAAATCCCAATCCTTTCCGTGCAAGGGAACGTGGGCAGGGAAGGCGCTATGTTCTCTTTGTTGACCACTATGTACCGACCTTCGATAAGGATGCCGGTTCAAAAACGACCTATCAGTACCTGAAAATGCTGACGGACAAAGGGGTAATCGTGAAATTCCTCGGGGATAACTTCCTCCATGAGGAACCCTATACCTCCGCTTTGGAGGAACTCGGAATCGAGGTGCTTTACGGCACGAAGATGCAGGGCGATATCTGGAACTGGATGGAGCGAAACAAGGACATGATCGATGTTGCGTATTTGAACCGTCCGCATATTGCGACAAAGTACATTGATTTCATTAAGGAAAATACGCCCTGGAAGATTATTTTCTATGGACACGACCTGCACTTCCTCCGTCTCCAAAGAGAGTATGAGCTCGAGCAGAGACCGGAGCTTCTGGAAGAAATTCAGTATTTTAAAAATATGGAGTTCTCCGTGATGAGCAAGGCGGAAATGAACTATTATCCCTCTTCTCTCGAAGTCGAGGAAATCCATAAGATAGACGACAGTATCCCGGTAAAGGCAATTACCGCTTATGTCTTTGATAAGCCGGCAGCAGTAGAGAAGATTGGAGAGGAAAGAGAGGGAATCCTCTTTGTGGGAGGCTTTGCACACCCGCCTAATGAGGACGCCGTTCTTTGGTTTTCTCGGGAAATCCTTCCCTTTATGAAAAGACAGCTCCCGGAGCTGAAGTTCCGTATTGTGGGAAGTCATGTCACGGACAAGGTGAAGGAGCTGGAAAAAATAGAAGGAGTCGAGGTTCTCGGCTTTGTGAGCGATGAAAGACTGCATGAGCTTTATCAGGAAAGCCGTCTTGTGATTGTTCCGCTCCGCTACGGCGCGGGGGTAAAAGGAAAGGTAGTGGAAGCCCTCCATGAAGGTGCTGCAGTGCTTACCACCTCCTGTGGCGCGGAAGGCATTCCCCATGCGAAGGAAGTCATGGTCGTAGAGGACGATCCCCGGAAATTCGCCGATGAAGCGGTGCTTCTCTATCGGAATCTGCCGAGGATTCGGGAGTATTCGAAGAAGGCGACAGAGTATATTGCGGAATATTTCTCCCCCGATGCAGTGTTTAAGGGGATAAAGGATGATTTTGGGGTTTCAGATTTTCCTTCTGTCGATAGAAGGACTGCTATGCTGGAAAGAAGAGTTGCTGATATGAAAGCAGGACGGAACATCCATGAGCATGAGTTAATAGAAGATAATTGAAGGACAAGTAAAATGTGATAATGCTAAGCTATACTATGTGATTAAAATGAGGTGATGAACAATGGGACTTCCAACAAGTATAGAAACCCTCTTGACAGGGAATGTGGTCGAGGGGGCTCGCATAGAATTTAAGACTAGCTGGATGCCTGAAGCATCGCTAAAAACGATTTGCGCTTTCGCCAATGATATTGATAACTGGGGAGGCGGCTATATTGTTCTTGGTGTGAAAGAGAAGAATGGACGTCCCGCACTTCCGGTTGAGGGAATACCGGTCAGCCAGGTTGATGAGATGATGAAAGATTTGCTAAACAAGTGCAATCTAATTCAGCCACGTTATCTTCCTGTTGTTGCACCGATTGAATATCAAGGGAAAACACTTATTGTGATATGGGCACCGGGTGGGGATGTGAGGCCTTACAGTAGTCCGGATACTTTTACTTATCTAAAGGGCAAGGCAGTTGCATCCAAGGAGCGCACGTTTTTTATTCGCAAAATGGCAAGTACGGTAAAGCCGTGTCAGGACGAATTAAATGAGCTTTATTCCCTATCCAACAAAGTTCCGTTTGATGATCGTGTAAATCATCAGGCAGAAATGACGGATTTGAATATTAACCTGATTAGGCAGTACCTTTCTGCTGTCGGAAGCGGTATGGTTAAGGACTTGGATTCCAGACCTCTGGAAAAAATTTGTGAAGACATGGGAATCTGCAATACTATGCCTGAATATCGAAAGCCGAAGAATGTTGGATTGATGTTTTTTTCCGATGAACCTGAGAGGTTTTTTCCGTATGCACAGATTGATGTTGTAGCTTTTCCCAAGGGATTGGGAGGCGACGAAATAGATGAACAGACCTTTAGGGGGCCACTTGATCAGCAGCTGAGAGATGCATTGAGATATATAAGCAACAACTATATTCAAAGGAAAATCATCAAGTATCCTGACCGAGCAGAGGCAGATCACATCTATAACTATCCTTATGCGGCATTGGAAGAGGCTTTGGCAAATGCCGTATATCATAAAGCATATGATGTTCGAGAGCCTATTGAAGTCAGAATTGAAGACGATAAAATTGAAATTGTGAGCTATCCGGGACCGGTTTATTCTGTTACTCGTGAGCAGCTGAAGGATTATCGTGTTTCAAATCGTAGGTATCGGAATCGACGAATCGGCGAATTTCTTAAGGAGCTTCATCTTACAGAAGGTAGAAATACCGGATTCAAGAAAATATTGGATGCAATCAAACAGAATGGATCTCCGTTACCGGAGTTTGAAACGGATAAAGAACACAGTTATTTTATTTCTAGAATCTTTGTTCATCCTGATTTTATTTCAGGCATGGAAGAGGATAAAAGAATTGATGAAACTGAGGTGATAAATGATGGGATAAATCCCGAAAAAGGCAAAAATGAGGTAATAAATGAGGTGATAAATCCCGAAAAAGATAAAAATGAGGTAATAAATGAGGTGATAAATCCCGAAAAAGGCAAAAATGAGGTGATAAATGAGGTGATAAATTCCGAAAAAGATAAAAATGAGGTGATAAATGATGGAATAAGATTAAAGCTGTCTTATATCTCTGAATATAAACGTGAAAAAATCAAGGAACTTCTTCAAATTATCAAAGGAAATCCTTGCGTGGAAATTGATTCGATTGCAGCACAACTTGATGTATCCAGGTCTACAGCAGAAAGATACCTTGCAGAGCTGAGGAGAATGGAAATTATTAGAAGAGAAGGATCCAATAAGAGCGGGAAATGGCGGATACTCTGATTGCATAAGCCTATACATGAGTCAATGCAATATAATACGAGCACAGCATAGTTAGGAAGGAGCTAGGAAAAATCTATGGAAGCAATTCTTTTATGTGGAGGCCTCGGAACGAGACTTCGCTCGGTGGTCTCCGACCGCCCGAAGCCCATGGCGGATATAGCCGGAAAGCCCTTTTTGCATTATCTTGTGAAAATGCTTTCCGAGAGCGGTGTAAAGCACCTGATATTTGCCCTCGGCTATATGGGAGAACAGATAGAGGCGTATTTTAAGAGCGGAGATGACTATGGACTTTCTATTTCCTATTCGTATGAGGACAGCCCCTTAGGGACAGGCGGTGCGATTCGCAATGCTCTTTCCCATGTTTCCGGAGAAAATGTCCTCGTCTTAAACGCGGATACTTATTTCCATACGGATTATGAAAGCTTGCTAAGAGAGCAGCTTAAGAACAAGGCGGCCATGACGATAGCCAGCAGAAAAATAGAGGATATCTCCCGCTACGGAGCAATCCTTAAGGATGAAAGCGGGCGTATTCTTCGTTGGAATGAGAAAATGTCTTCGGATCAGGCGGAAGCACCGCACCCCGGAGAAATCAACGGGGGTATTTATGTCATGCAAAAAAGCCTTATTGAGAAAATCCCCGAAGGAAAGCAGAGTTTGGAAAATGACTGCATCCCGGCGTGGCTAAAAGATGACCTTTATCTTCAGGCGATTCCCTCGGACGGCTACTTTATGGATATCGGGATTCCGGAAGACTATGCACAGTTTAAGGAAGATGTGGAGAGCGGAAAATGCTGAAAAAGACCGTATTTTTAGATCGGGACGGAACGATTAACGAAGAAGTTTCTTATCTCCATAAGGCGGAAGACTTCCGCTTTCTGCCCGGCGTGGTAGAGGGGATGAAGCTTCTCTATGAGCACGGCTTTCAGCTTGTTGTGATTACAAATCAGGCAGGAATCGGAAGAGGATATTATACGGAAGAAGATGCGGAACGGCTTCACCGTTATATGAGAGAGGAGCTTAGGAAGCAGGGGATACTCCTGCAAGGAATCTACTACTGCCCTCACCACTTGGAGGGACTTCCTCCCTATAATATGGATTGTTCCTGTAGAAAGCCGAAAGCCGGGCTCTTCTATCAGGCGGAATGGGATATGCTTACGGAAGAGAGAAATAGTGCCGGAAAAACCATCGAGAAGGAATTAAGTGGCATAGAAAGTGTAGCTCATACCATACAAATTCACTCCCCCTATAGATTGACTGCAAGGGAAGAAGCAGAGCTGGAAGAAGAGAACCGAACGCTTCCCGAACGAAAGAACTGGCTCAGCTCTTCCTACATGATAGGAGATAAGCTTTTGGACTGCTTGGCCGGCGAGAATTTTGGCGTTAATCCTATACTCCTCGGTACAGGCTACGGAAAAGAGGAGCTGGAAAAAGTAAAAAAAGAAGGAAAGCAAGATTTCTCCTACTTTCCTACATTTTTGGATGCGGTAAAGGCAATATTATAAGCTTTTCTTTAGCAATTCATTATCATCTAAGGCAGACTCCAATATCCTACTTAATACGGAAGTGTATCCCTTTCCGAGAGACTTTGCCTTTTTAAGAGCATGTGGGGATAAACGAAGAGTTACAGATTGCTTCCTTCTCTCTTCTTTATTTATTTCTGCAATTCTCTTAAATCGGGCAAGTTCTTCGTCTGTTAGTTCAGGGCAATCTTCATCAAAGGAGAGTGGGCGCAGGGCTGCTTCTTTTAATTCTAAAAACTGCTCATCCGTCAGTTTACTGTTTTTGTCAAGATTATATTTTTTCATAGCCATTGAAATACGCTCTCCTTTCCTTCTCTGTTGCAATTCTTGCAGATATAATACGATATAGGGGATTTCTAAAAGTATAAACAACCATAAGGACCTTACCTGCAAATCCTATAGTGATATACCTATCTTCACTACTACTATGAACTTCATCAAAATATTCTAATCGCTGTTCATCCAAAAAAACCATAGAAGCTGTTTTGAAAGAAATTCCATGTTTCTCAATGTTCTTTTTTTCCTTTACTTCATCCCATTCGAATTGCACTGTCTTTACCCCACAATCCTTTTCATAAGTCAATAGTATAAAAATGCAAGCTAATTTGCAATACAATTTCATAAGCTATAATTTTACGTATTAACTTTCAGTAGCTTTCATCCAAAAAAATATGCTTCTATCATCAAACACAGACAGTGATAAATCGGCAGGTGCAGCTCCTGAATCTGATAGGTTTCCTTGGAGGGAGCAATGATGGAGAGATCGGCCAGCTCCTTTCCGGTACCGCCGTCCTTTCCTGTCAGTAAAATGCTCTTAATCCCCATAGCTTTGGCGAGCTTTAAGGCATATCCCACATTCTTTGCATTGCCTGAAGTACTGATGCCGAAAAGCACATCTTCCTTCTTTCCGTATCCCAAGAGACATTGTGCGTAAAATAAGGCCTCATCCTGGTCGTTGCTATACGCTGTATGCAGCGCAGTCTGCGCGCTGAAAGCGATAGCCGGCAGTCCCTGCTCCAAATGCTTTGTGAAATACTCCGCTTCCTCCTCACCGTAAAGAGTCTTGAGTTCGGAAGAGAGTTCTTCGGAAATCCTTCTCTTCTTACAAAAACCCTTCATTAACTCTCCGACAATGTGGTCACTGTCCGCGGAGCTTCCGCCGTTTCCGCAAAGAAGAAGCTTGCCGCCTCTTTCAAAAGAATCCCGCATCATGGAAAATGCCTCTGCAATCTCCTTATGCAACGGGACAAGCACAGGGTATCTCTCTTCTAAAATCTGTAATTCTTGATAAGCTTTTTCTTCTTGTATCGTCATTCCGTCTCCTTCTTTCTTGAACATTCTATTTTTTACTCTTTGAAAATGACTTTCTATCCACCCGGACAATTTGTCCATGAATAAATATAGCATACTTTCTACTAAATGCAGAAAAATTTGTAAGAGAATCCCCACCCTTAAAAATGCCCTAAAATAGCTATTTTCAGCTTTGTATTCTATTTCTTTGAAAAAAATTTAACAAAACAGCAAAACCTATTTATTAAAAAATTAAAGCATGTCGAAAAATATTTTAAGAATTTAATATTTTTGGAAATTACGAAATGCATAAACACCCTTTTCCAATGAATGAATAGAGTGGAGCAGAAGGGCATCGAGAAAGAAATGTTAAATTCCACGCAGACTCCTCTTCTAAAGAAAGAAGAGAGGAAAAACTAAGAAAATATTTCAACTTAAAGGAGGTAAAAGAAAAACTGCACAAAAGAAAAAAGCTATGATGCGGTTTATGACAATGATTTTTCCAATTCCAAAACAAGAAATTTTTGTTTAAAAACGGGGAAAACCGATTCTATGACATTTTAAAGGCCTCTTAAGCAAGGTCTATTGAAAAAGAAAATGGGATTGATAGAATCGATACCAGAGTAGGGATTGTATCACATCCGATGCAATCGAAAAGTATAGAGTGAGTTACAGAGGAGGAACGCCCGCAACATCGAGCCCGTACTGTACTGACGAAACTGTTATTGCTGTAGAAATGACAAGGTGCTGTGAAGAGGTAGGTATGATGAAGACTAATCAGAACAATCATATAATGAATATGAACAAGGGTATGAAGCAGAAGCTGTCTATGCTCTTGATTGCGTGCCTCCTGTTCACGGGCTATCGAGGACTAACGATTCCCGGAAGAGCGGAACAGGGGAATACAGAACAGAATAACGAAATCTCCGTTTCCGGAACGCAAGTGAAGGTACAGCTTCTTGGAGAAGACTTAAGAAGAGCGGCAAAGGAAGCGATTGAAAAGGGAGAGAGAGTTGATGATTCGGTTTTAAAGGGATACAGCAAGGACGAGGAATTACAGAAGAGCTATGCAGGAATCTTCTCCTTGGATAAAGAAGTTTACGAGATTCCTTTAGACAGTATCTCCGAAGGACTTTCCGAAAGCCTTGCGGAAGAAGAAGCCGGTTTACAGGTTTTTGTAGAAAGAGATGCACAGGATCTGGACAACCTCGTTAGAAAAGAAAGTAAGGAAAGCTTACTTCTCTATGACGGAAAGAGTCAGCTGGAACAGTTGTTCCCGAAGGGAGAAGAAACAGAGTCCGTTAAGAAGGAAGAAGAGGAAAACCTTGCTTCGGACAGCAATCTGGTAAGAAACACGGAATTGACAGGAAGCGAGTTAATTACCTTCCTTTATAAGAATAAGGCAGACCACAGAATCACCTTCCAGCTTTCCGTAGACGGAAACAAGTACCCGAAAGTTACGGTATCTCCGAAGACACAGCTTTTCAAGGAACTTGTAGATAAGCTGAAGAAAGAAGAAAAGAAAGTTCCGGTAGAAACTACAAAGGCGCCGGAAAGTAAGATAGAAGAAGGTACAGAGGCAAAGAACGCTGCATCGGAAGCACAGCTTGCAGAGTCCGTTACATCCTCTGAAGAATTAAAGGAAACAGCCGGGCAGGCTGCGTCGAAAGAAGAAACTACCGTAGCTTCCGTTACGGAAGCAGGCACGGAAGGTAGTGCGTCCAAGGTAAGCATTGTTTCCGAGGAAAAGAAGGAAGAAGCACCCGAGCAGGAGACATCCGAGGCAGCGGTAAAGGCTGAAGAGAAGAACGAAGAGTCTGCGGAAGTGGAGACTGCGACCGAAGCTCCGGTAAAGAAAGAAAGCACTAAAGAAGTTGAGGTAAAGTTTAGCGGATTCTTACAGGATGTTATCAGCCACTATGAAGAATTCCTGGGAGAGCTGGTATCGGCGAGATTCTCACAGTACAGCTTAAATGAGCTTGGCAGAAAGAGCCAGAACGTTGAAATCGAAGGCTTTGCAACCGTAGAAGTGTTCTATGATGACGAAGCATTTGTCGATGAAGAAGGAAAGGCGCAGGATGTTGTTCTTGAGGCAAAGCGCCTTGTGAAGCCGGAAGAAGAAGGGAAGAAAGACGGAGAAAAGCTCACAGAAGAACAAGTTGAGGCAATGAAGGAGCACTCTATTTATGAAGGCTCCGATGCACTGGATATTCGCTTTGTAAGCAAGAACGACAGAACAAAGGAAATAGAACCGAAGGTTCCGGTTTCAGTGCGCCTTACCTTTGATAAGGCTGCTGTTCCGGAAGATGCGGGTGCGGATACTGTGGCTATCCATCATATTGTTGAAGAAAAAGATACCGGCAAAGTAAAGATGGTAGAGACGGTTGTTCGTGCCGAGTTAGAGAAAAAAGCAGAAGAACAAGTAGAGGCAAGAAAATCGGCTGGAGATGTCGCAAAACAAGAGGGAAGTACTGTAGACGCACAAACAACTTATAGTGAGTCCTTAGCTAAGCTGGAAAAAGAAAGTGCTGCTTCCGAGCAGAAGGAAGGAATCACGAAAGAGTTTATTGCAAATTCTTTTTCTGCATACATTGTGACATGGCAGTGCAATGAGAATGTGTTCTATGGAATACGCTTTCATTATGTAGATAAGAATTTTAAGGAAATTGGTCCAACTGTCTATGAAACGATTACTAAAAAAGAATACCAAATAGGAAATAATTCGTCTTATAATCCGATTTATTATAAAAAGGGTGATTTGGCTAATTCTATTGCGTATAAAACGTTTGAAAACTTTGAGTTAAAAGGTGTTGGAGGACAAAAGAGTGAGCTTGCCGGTGCTCCTTATACGGCCATGCCTGAATTAGTAGAAGGATATGTGCTCAAAGATGGAAAATGGATATATTTTAAAGGGATGGAAATAATTTCCATAGATAAATCTGAGTTTAGGTGGAATTCTTTAAATCCTAAAGGAGAGTATTACACCGAATTCACATGGGGATGTGCGTATACTGATTTCTATTTTATATATGAACTGAAAACAGAAAAGAATAAGCCTAAAAAGAAAGACATTTTGCCTATTTTAAGTAATGAGAAGTTTATCACAGATAATTTGGATGGAACTTATGATTTGACGCTTACCGGGCAGGTGAAAGAGAATAGCAATAATAAACAAAAATTGGATGTTGTTTTTGTTTATGACAATACTGCTGTAATGGCTACAGGCTTTGGCTTTAACGAAAAGTTAAAGAAGCTAAGTGAGGAGGATTATGTAGATAAGGATAGCGCTAAGTCAACCAAAGTAAAGAATGAAATCAAAAAGTTCATTGAGAGACTTTCGCAATCAGATAGTGATGTACGTTATGCACTTGTCACCATGGATGGAGACAAAGGTTTTGGCAGCATAGTTGAGGAGGTTAAAGCGAAGTATGATTCTCTTGACTCCATTCATTACAAGAATACCAATGCAATACTTGGCGGCAATGAAAAAGATGAGCAAGGTAACAAGGACATCAATATAGTTGGAGAGTATAAAGGTGATAAAGGAAACGCCAAAGTGTGGCTTGATGAAGCTACTGATTATGATGGAATGAGTAGCGGATTTAATGTAAGCGACAAAGCCTATAATGATACAAAACATGTTATGGGTTTCACCCAAAATCCTAAGGACATTATTGATAAGCTAGATGCTCTGGATGAAAAGAAGAGCACCTTTAAGAACGGGGATAAGAGAACCGTTAGTGGAGAAAACTATGCATCAGCAATGAAAAATGTGAAAACTCTTTTGAGAGATGGAACGGAGTATGAAGTTGCCGAAGGCGGTTTAACTAATGAGAATTCCAAAGTAAGAGAAGATGCGGAAAAGATTGTCGTGTTTATTGCCGGTGGAAATCCCAAGTTTGCTACAATTCCAAAGAAAACAGAAAAGGAAAAGAAAAAGGAAGAGGAAAAGAAAAAGGAAGGGAAGCCATATAATTATATTTTTGAGGATACGCATCGGTATAATGATTCTGATTATTATATCATTCGTAGGAGTTATCAAGAGGGATGGAGTTACGGCAATGGATACAGTATAAATTTTCCTGCATTAAATCAAGCTAGAGGGGAACTTAGCAAATTGACCAATATAGATGCGTTCTATAGCATTGGTGTAGGAGCAAAAACTAATTGGAATTACCTAAATGACTTTGCCATGGGGCAGTACTATGATGAAGACGGCAACCAAAGAACGGGTGAAAAGTACGATGATAAAAAACATCCTGACAGAAGAGAAAGAGCTTTGTATGAAGATGTTCTTTATAAGTGCTTCGATGGTTCTACTGTTGATAATCTTCATGAAGCATTCCAAGGAATCTATAAGAGGGTAGCTCGTAATCAGGTGCAGAATGTTGAGATTTCCGATACTCTAACACGATTCGTTCAACCGGTTGATACACAGAATCCTACGTCAACGGTTGTAGGACAATTAGTTAAACTCAAGGCTAATGGTGTAGAAGTTGATCATGAGGTTACTGATCCGCAAGAGAAGGAGTCCCTTAACTTTAAAGGTTTCGATATCAAAGTCGATGACGATTATATTGAAAATGGCAAAAAGTTATGGAAGATTTCATTAAAAACTATTCCGGAAGACTTTACTCTACCTGCGGGATATGAGATTCGTGCAGTAGCTAAGATTATCCCGACAGTGGACGCTTTTGAGGAAATTGGTAAAACTTTTTATAATGGTGAGTATCATATTGCTCCTATAAGTAAAGATCCTCATGGTACTGAAAACATCATAATAGGAGATGCACGAACAGATTTAAACGCGATTTGTAAGGAAGATTTGAACAGAGAGCAATCCGATAAACTTAGATACGCTTCCTCAACGGGTAAGCCTGGATTACCCACAAATACGGAAGCAACGCTTTCTTATAAGGTAAATGGAAAGGATGAAAATAAGAAGTATAACAAACCAATCATTAACCCGGGAAATATGGTGATTGAAAAAGCGTTCTTAGGTTTCGATGAAGGTGAGTTCTTTAAAGAGAGTTCAGGCTTAACGATTCTCGGAAAAGAGATCTTAAAAACAATAAGTTTCAGGATTTCTCGTGAAAATGCAGCAGGAACTGAGGAACTACTTGCAACAGTTTCACCGGCTGATTATTTAGGGGAGAATGAAGATAAGATACTTAAACTTCCTAATACTAACTTATATATAAAAGTTAGTAGAGTTTTTAAGGAGTATAGACAGGGAGCCCCTTATGCAAGAGCGAAAGGTAATCCCAACATTAGTATTTCGATTTATAACACTCCTCTTAATATGAAGTACCGGGTGAAGGAAGTTGAAAGTAGCGAAGGAAAGATTTTTAGTACCGGAACAAAAGGATACCAATTTGATAAAAATGCAGTCCGTCATGGTGGTCAAACTGAAGACTTAAAGCTGATGGATGTACGTCGAAATTATCATTTCTTCAATACATATAAAAATGTTCCAAGAGAGAAGACCATTACCATCAGAAAAGTTGTAGAAGAATTTGGAGGTACGGCTTTCACTACAGAAGCAAGGAATAAAAGCTTTGAATTCTATATAGGGCTATTTTCATATGATGGGAATAAGTATATTCCGCTTAGTGATGAAGATATTAATAAATATATAGATAATAAGTGGAAACCGAACAATAATGGAAGAAGTGGACACGGCGAAGTTAAAAACATCAAAGGAAATCCAATAGAGTTTGATGACGGACGAGGAAATAAGATAAACGCCACCGTGGTACGTATGAAGTTGAAACATGGGGAATCGCTTACCTTGCCAATTGATGAAAATATTTATTATAAAGTATTTGAGTCGAGAGAAGATGGTTATGATTTGGCGAAGGGTGAGATGAGTAAAGATGGAGTATCTGAACCCCTGGATATTCGGGAAATCAAGTACGACTTTATTGATTTTATGGACGGAAAGTACATCAATAGAAAAGGGGCTTACTCTGCTACTGATATCTTGAGCCGGGATGGAGAAATCACTTTCCGGAATCCACGTAAAACTTTGGTTCCGACCGGACTTCGAGGAGACTTCACACCGTATGTATTGAGTCTCTGTGGATTTACATTTATGGCTGGGCTTTACCTCAGCATAAAGAAAAAGAAAAGAGAGGAAGTATAAATCCAATCTTTTCTGAAATAGTAACAACCTATCAAGTTCATTGAAAAGCTTATAAAAATATCACTTCCGATGCAGATACACCTGCTGAAGAAGAACAAAGTTGGAAAAGAACTTCGAATCACCGAAGACCGACGAAAGGAGTTTAAATGGCGACTCCGGCGTCTCCAACAGCAGTTGCATCTGCATCGGAAGAGATAGCTTAGACAGATGTAATATCGGCTAAGCAGAAAAGAATATAAGACTTTTCAATGGAAAATGAGAACGGCGCAAAGCCGTACCTCACGTAACTCAATAAATTGAAGGCGCACACCTTCTGTTTATATATCACACACTTCTACTATTTTTTAAAAAAGGGGAGAAAAAATGAGAAAGAATTTAAACAAACTCGCAACACTGGCATTATCCGGAATGATGGTAATGTCTATGGCTATGCCTGCATTCGCATTTGACAGTAAAGAGCTGACCATTCCTTTCACCAAGAAGCTGTACGTAGATGGTGAGACTTTAGCACCGCAGACTGCTTTCGACTTTACGATTGAAGCAGGCCCGGGAAGCACTGAGTGGGAATATGAAACAGCTACAGGTACGTCTAAGGTAACAACAAAAGCCGGACTTGCAGGCGGAGTTAAAGTAAAGAAAAAGGCTGTTTTCGAGCCGCAACCGGGTAGTGCAGAAAAATTTGGTAAGAAAGAAGCAAATTCTGATTATAGATACTTTGCATCTGATGCAGAGTTCGAGGTTGTTGACAGTGTATTTGCTCCTGCAACCGTAGACTATGGAACTTATGAGTACATCTTAAAAGAGGTTAATAGTGGCTACGAAGGTGTAGTTTATAGTAAGTCCGAGTATAAGATTATGGTAATGAAGTACCATGCTGTTGATCCTGTTGATAACGTTGATAAGGATCATATCATTGCTAAGGTTGTTCGTACAAAATTAGGTAATACTATTAACCTTACAGAAGAGCAGAAAAAGAAAGCACTGAGTGAAAAGGTAACCGGAATTACCAATAACTATGGAAATCCGACTCCGCCACCAAATCCGGATATTCCTCCTGTAACTCCTCCTGGTGATGAAGATCATCCGAACGATTCTACACATGTAGTAACGATTAAGAAGAAGGTTACCGGAAATGCTTCCAACAAGAGCCAGGACTTTGAATTTGAGGTTTTCGTAGTTCCTGCAAGTGTTACGGCTGTAACAGACAGTAAGAGAGAGATGTATGCAGTTCTCGACGAGGATGGAGCTACAGCTCTTTCCGGAAAAGCGATTACAGCAAGTACACAGGCTGAGTATGCAGTTAGAACTGCAGCTTATAAGTTCACCTTTAAAGCAAAAGATGGCAAGGGAATTAAGATTACCGGATTAACAAAGGGTGATAAGGTTTATGTAAAGGAAGTTAACGGAGCAGGCTATGTAATGACTGCCGGCGAGGATAAGACAAACTATGCTACAACCGGTGATTTAACAACTGGTACCCGTCTTGATGAGCTTGCTGCAGTAACTAACTATGAGACAAGCTTTAACGTTCATAAGAACCAGGCTGCTGTAGAGATTAAAAACGATAAGGACAACGTTACACCGACCGGTATTGTAATGAATGTTGCTCCGTATGCTTTGATGCTTGCTGTAGCAGGTGGATTGGGTGTAGTATTCGTTAACCGTAAGAAGGAAGAGGAATAATTTCTCGATATTCTTTAACTAAGCTTCAAAATATTTCTGCGAGTCTTGTCGAGTAATCAAATCTTCTTCTCCAAACTCGGTGGGGTTTACGGAAAGTTTTGAATCAGTATAATTCCCGGGGAGCTTGCTCCCCGGGAGGGATACTGGAAATACAGGGTATGTAGATTATAAATTTTGTGAAAATAGACGATAGTTTAGCAAAGTTTATCATGTACACACAGTGTACAAGTTAAAGGAGTAGAAAGGACAAAGCATGGATGTAGTAGCAAGTGCCGCCAGATTTGGCGACAAGATTTTATCCTTTCTTGCAATCATCCTTATGGTGGTTATGTTGTCCTTCGGAGGATATTCTCTTTGGGACACCTATGTAACGATGAGCGGTGCCTTTCTGAAAGATGATCTTCTAAAGTACAAACCCAGCTTGGATAATCCTGAAGAAGCAAGGCTTAGCTTGCAAGAGCTTATGGCAATCAATCCGGATACCAGAGCATGGATTACTTTAGACGGAACACACATTGACTACCCCATGGTTCAGGGACGAGACGATATGGAGTATGTTAATAAGGATGTAATGTGTGAGTTTTCCTTATCCGGCTCAATTTTTCTTAGTGTGGAAAACAAAGCAGACTTTAGCGACCCCTATATGCTGACCTATGGCCACCACATGGATAACGGCGGAATGTATGGGGATGTCATGGAGTTCATTGAGAAGGACTACTTTGATAAGCACCTGACAGGACATCTTTTTTTACCGGATGGAAAAGCAAGAAAGTTGGAGGTTTTTGCCGTCATAGAGTGTGATGCGTATGACAGAATGATATATGATGTAGAAGAAAAGAAAGGTCATGTTATGGAGCTTGTAGAGTATTTGAAAAATCACGCTACAAATTTCAGAGACATCGGCATGAAGGAATCGGATCAGATTATGGCCTTGTCTACCTGTGTATCTGTAGAAACGAACGGAAGAGCAGTGGTGATGGTAAGAGTGAACCCATAAATGGAGGAGTAACGGAGATGAAAGCAAAAGAGTTTTTAATAAGGGCTGGCAAGCTTCTATCGGCTGTGCTTTTCCTATCGGCAGGGTTGGGAATGGTTGCTAAAGCGGCAGAGAGTGCATCCGTGAAGATTCCTGTTAAAGTAAATATTTCCGGAAATGCTCCGGAAGAGACCTATAAGATTAACATGGAAGTGGATCCGGCAAGCGGAAATGCGGCGATTACGCCGATTGCAAGTCCCAGTGAGCTTACGGTAACAAGTGCGGGACCACAGCAACATGAACTGAAGTTCAATGAAATGACCTACACAAGAGAGGGAGATTATCAGTATTTCATTAAGCAAACGGCAGGCAATAAGAGTTATTTCACTTATGATCAGACAGTTTATACGGTTCTGGTGAAGGTAATGGAATTTACAAAGGATGAGAACGATAATCCTGTTCCCCCTTATCTTACAGCGGTAGTGCTGGTGGGAACCGGAGAAGATTTGGCAAAGAAGAATGAGATTGTCTTTAACAATAGCTATAGTCGAGGCTCAACCCCCGGAAATCCGGGCGGTGGAGGAAACAGACCGCCAAGTCCGGGAACCAATACACCGGATCCGAAGGTTCCGACTGTACAAGGTGAAAACAGACCTCTGATTACCACTCCGGATGTAACGATGAAGAAACCGGATGTCCTCGGTGTACTGAGACAGGTTGCTACGGGCGACGGCAGTGTCATGGCACTCTACGGTATGTTTGCACTGGTTTCCATGATATCTCTTCTTTTCTGGGGCTTAGGGCAGAAAAAGAAACAGAAGAAGAATATCCAATAGTAAAGGTATCTACCCATAATCGGTGTGATATATTAATAGGAGAAATAATTTGTAGGGAGACAAACTGCCACACGCATTGCGGGTGGCAAGGCTTCTTATCGAGTAAGGTTTCGTACAAAACTCGTTTATACGATAATAAGGGTCTTGGACGTCGGTTTCGACGTCGGAGGCTCTTTATTTTTTACAGGAATCATAGCAAAATAAAAAAAACTTTCGTGAGGAAGATTTTTTTGGAAATCCACCTATGAAATGTGGATAAAGTAGCTGTCATTAGAAGAAGTAAAGTGTGAAAAAGCCAGTAAATAAAGGCTTTTGGAATATTGGAAAAAAGAAACCCACATTATCCACATTGCTGTGGATAAGTCCTGTTGATAAACTTGTGGAACAGTGCCATTGAAGACTTTTTTGCCCTGTGCTATGATGCAAATCGAGTATGACAACGGGAGAAGACAGGGAAAGGGCAGAGATGGAAATTCAGTTTCAAGAAGGGATAAAGGCGGAGATTACCTGCGTCCCAAATGCATTTATAGACGAATATTTAGCGGAGGCAAGCGGGGAGTATGTTCGGGTCTACCTTTATTTGCTACGTCATTTACGGGAGAACCTGAAGATTCATTCTATTGCGGATGCATTGAACTTGACGGATTATGACATCAAGAGAGCTATATTTTATTGGGAAAAAAGAGGGATTTTCAAAGAAGGGACGGCGAAGGCGGTAGAGGAAGAAATTCGCTCTGAGGAGGCGGCTAGACTTTCCGAGGAAGTCTTACACAGAAAGCAGGCGAACAATTTTACAAAGCTGTCTTTTTTTGCTGAGAAAAATCAGAAACATTTACCTCTTGCAGAAAAAAATTCGCTTCCTACAGAAAGTAAGCTGCCTCTTACAGAGAATACTCTGCCTCTTGCAGAAAAAAATTCGCCTTTAGCAGAGCAGAACGTGTCCTACACGCAGCGAAATCTGCTTCCGATAGAGGAAAAGAAGCAGGAAATCAATGAGGAAGAGTTTGAGGGTATCCTCTATGTGGCGCAGTATTTGCTGCCGGGTGGTGTGAGCCGCAGCCATATTCAGAAGTTTGAGTATATGGTGGAGTATTTGGGGATGAGTTCAGAGCTCATCGAGTTCTTACTGGATTATTGTGCAAGCATTGATAAGACGAGCCCTCGCTATATCGAGAGTGTTGCGCTGGACTGGCATGAGAAGCGCATTCAGACAGTAAAGCAGGCAAAGAGCCTGATAGAGCAATTTGATTTAACGAAGAAAAGCAGGAAGCAAAATGCGCGGCAGGATGCGGGAAAGCCGGAAGAGAAGAAGAACCGCTTTGTGAATTTCAAGCAGGATGAGGTGGACTACGATTCTCTGGCAAAGGAAAAGGCCTTACAGCTACTGAGGCAGGGAGGTAGTACGGAATGGCATTAACTGCGGAGCAATTTCATGAGATTCAGGAGATTCTTTCCGAAAGACGTTTTCGGGCGGAGAAAGAAGCTCTGGAGAAGCAGAGAGAGGTACTGGAGAAGGTGTCGGGCTACGCGGATTTGGACGAGAAGTTGCGTACGCTTTCCATTTCCGCAATAGAGAAGGCGCAGGAGGGAGATGCGGAAGCCATTCGCGCACTGCGCCCCGCGATACAGAAGATTCGGGAGGAGAAGCGTGTGCTCCTGGAGAAGGCAGGTTTTTCCCCGGAGGACTTGGAGGCGCATTACAGCTGTACTCTTTGCCGGGACAGCGGTATCTTTGAGGGAAAGAAGTGTCGCTGTTTTTTGAAGTTGCAGGGGGAGATTCTCTACAAGCAGTCCAAGATGGGAGAAATTTTGGAACGGGAGAATTTTTCCCGTTTTCAGCTGGAACGCTTTGACAATACGGAGAGGAAGGCACAGACCGGCAATAAGACGGTTAGGGAATATATGAAGGACATCCGGGATTATTTTTACGGCTACTGCCAAAATTATCCCGAGAATCAGGGAAACTTTATTTTCACGGGAGGAACCGGAACGGGAAAGACCTTTTTCCTCCACTGCATTGCAAAGGCACTGCTGGATCGGGGCGTAAGCGTGCTGTATTTCACCGCGGAAGGGCTGTTCAATCATTTTTCCAGGCTGATGCGGGAAGGGATAGAGGATGAGTTTGTGGAAGAAGTGGATGTTTTGCTCCTGGATGATTTGGGGACGGAATTTTCGAATTCCTTTACGGCATCCCGTTTCTTTAATCTCTTAAACCAGCGGATTTTGACCAGAAAAACGATGATGATTTCCACCAATTTGAATTTTAAAGACCTCCGGGAGCTTTACTCGGATCGTGTGGTTTCCCGAATGATGTCGGACTATGAGATTATTCCCTTATATGGCAGGGATTTAAGGCTCGGATAGGGAGAAAGGCATGGACATTTCCGTATCTTTCCTGTATTTTTAAGGAGTATGCCGCATAGGCAGGATGGAACCGTGTAGGAAGCATAGAATATAGTGTTGTGAATTATCATGGATAGGGAGGATTAGCATGGCAGATTCTAGAACGTCTCAGTTTATTGAGCGGATTCCGGTGGGACCCTTGGCATTGATGCCGCTTCAGTCTATTGCACCGCTTGGAAAGAAGGTAAACGATTATCTGGTTTCCTGGCGTACGAAGAGGGAGAGTGAGCACAAGCAGACGCTGGCCTTTTCCGGTTATCAGAAGTCGGATTATATCGTACCGACCAAGATTTCCCGTTTTGGAACGGGAGAGGCAAAGGGCGAGATTTTAGAGACGGTTCGCGGTGTGGATATTTATTTACTGGTGGATGTGATGAACTATTCCATCACTTATTCCATCTTCGGTCATGTGAATCACATGTCTCCTGATGACCACTATGCGGATTTGAAACGCTTGATTGCCGCTACGACGGGAAAGGCAAAGCGTATCAACGTCATCATGCCCTTTATGTACGAGTCCAGACAGCACAAGCGTTCCGGAAGAGAATCCCTGGACTGCGCGATGATGCTGCAGGAGCTTCATGAGATGGGCGTGGAGAACTTCCTCACCTTCGATGCACATGATCCGAGAGTCATGAATGCGATTCCGAGAGATTCTTTTGACAATGTTTCCTGTACCTATCAGTTTATCAAAGCTCTTCTTTTGAATGTGAGAGATTTGGATATTGATAAGGATCATATGATGGTGATTTCCCCGGATGAGGGCGGAATGAACCGTGCGATTTATTATGCAAATGTTCTCGGCGTAGATATGGGTATGTTCTACAAGAGAAGAGATTATACACAGGTTGTGAACGGCAGAAACCCGATTGTGGCACACGAATTCCTGGGAACCGACGTAGAGGGGAAGGATGTTATCATCATTGACGATATGATTTCCTCCGGAGAGTCCCTGATTGATACCGCAAAGGCGCTGAAGGACAGAAAGGCAAAGAGAGTGTACGCCTGCTGTACCTTCGGGCTTTTTACAAACGGCCTGAACAAGTTCGATGAAGCCTATGCTGCGGGCGTTTTGGAAGGGGTTTTAACCACGAATCTGATTTACCAGTCGGAAGAGCTCTTGAAGAGAGAATGGTATATTTCCGTAGATATGTCGAAGTATATTGCGCTTCTAATCGACAATATGAATCACGACATTTCCATTTCTTCCATCCTTGATCCGGTAGGAAGAATCAATGCGCGTGTCAATGAATACAAGGCACACAGGGGGACTACGGGAAATGCACAGTTTACAATCGAGTTTGACGATATGTAAGAATCGGTCGGAGAGTGCACTTGGGCGGTCAGGTTCGCTTAGGTAATAAGATACTCTTGGACAATAAGATACTCTTGGGCAATGAGGCCCTCTTGAGCAGTAAGGATATAACGCTTAGAAAAAGGGGTAGTGATGGAGAGCACGAAGGAAAAAGGCGGTCGTTCCGCTAATGCGGAAGGAGAGGAGAGACGCTTACTTTCTTCTGCCCATCCCTACTTTTCCTTTCTGCCGTCCTACACCCTTTTTTTGTCTGTTCTGGTCATTTTTGTGCATAGCACACACTTTTCTCTTGCGTCTCTGCAGGCTGTTCCGCATTCGGGCTTTTTTTCCACTTCTTTTTTGATCAAGATAGAGTTTTTCTTTTCGGAATTCTTGGGGCAGGTTGCTGTACCGGGCTTTTTTTTCTTAAGCGGCTTTCTCTTTTTCCGAGGTTTGGACGATGTGAAAAGCTGGGGCAGAAAATTAAAGTCGAGAGTATTTTCCTATGTCCTTCCTTATCTCCTTTGGAGCAGTGTCATGACGCTCCTCTACCTTTCCTTCGGAAAGGCGGAGTGGAGCCTGAAAAACCTGTGGGAAGGAATCTTCCTCTACCGCTTTAATCCGGTGTTTTGGTATTTCTATCAGCTGATACTGCTCAGTTTCTGCCTTCCGTTTATGGCAATTTTAGTGATCCTTATAAGGGGGAATACCGCTATAAACAGAGCGGGTACCGAAAGTGCTATGTCTCCGCTCTTTCTATGTTTTCCGCTCCTTTTTCTCCTTCTGGTGTATTTTCAAGTGGATGTTCCTTTCTTAAACGAAGATGCGGCTTTTTACTATTTTCTGGGAGGAAGTCTCGCCCTTTTATGGGACGGAAGAAAGCTCTTTTTGCCTTCCTTTCCGCTCCTCGTCTTCGCCCTATTTTGCTACGCGCAGACACTCCTGCCTCATGCCATCGGCATTTTGCTGCTGGCAACCGTCTTCTATCGCCTCGGTATGGCACTTTTTTTCTTAAGTCTCTTTATGAAGAAGGAGGGAGGCATCCTGCCTATGAAGAGGGGGAAAAGCATTCTGCAGACCCTCAGTGACATGAGCTTTTATATCTATGCTTCACATTATCTCTTTCTCCGCCTGTGGTTCTTTCTGCAAGGCTTTTTGGAGACGAGGACGGCAGCATTTACAGGAGACGCGGGGAGGGACGCATTTAAACTTTTCTTTTATCTCTTGAGCCCGGTCTACTGCCTCTTCCTTGCCTATTTTACAGGAAAGGGAATGAAGGGACTGTCTCCGGGGCTATGGAAGCTATTGAATGGGGGAAGAGGATAGAGGAAGCTTACAATGTAAGTGTGGAAAAAGATTATGCAAAGTTTTTTAGACAGTCCTATAAAAACCTTATCCGAATATGGAGTATAGGCCTAAGCGCTATTCTTTGGTAAAATGAATCCTAAGAAAAGTACTTAGGTCTTTTTCGTTTTTAGTTTTCACTTTTATTCTTTATTCTATGTTCTTTCTTTTTTCATTGTTCTATGAACTAAATTCTCAAATCTTTTTTTTCAAAGGAGGCAGTACATGAGTGCTACCGGAGTACATACAAAAAGACGAAAAAATTGGAAACAGAAGCTTATTCCCAGACTGATTCTCATGGATGACGCTTTTATACGAGTGGTTTTACTGGATGTAAAATGTACCGAGTACATTTTACAAACCATACTCGGAAAGCCGGATCTAAAAGTAAAAAAGCAATCCTTGCAAATGGATTTGAAAAATTTGCAGGGGAGATCGTTAATCCTGGATTGCTTTTGCACGGATAAAAATGGCACAGTATACAACATAGAATTGCAGAATGGGGCTAAGGGAGCAAGTCCCAAACGGGCACGTTACCATTCCGGACTCATTGACATGAACCTTTTAAAAGCAGGAAAAAAGTTTGAGAATTTGCCAGAAAGCTATGTTATATTTATCTGTGAGAAAGATGTCCTAAAAGAAAACAGGCAAATCTATCATATTTCCCGAAGGATAGAAGAAAGCGGTAATTCCTTTCCGGATAAAACGCATATTATTTATCTGAATACGGGAAAAACGAGTCAGGATGAATTGGGAGAGCTAATTGAGGATTTTTATGCGGAAGACCCGAGGAAGATGCACTCCCGCATTCTTTCTCAAAGAGTGAAGGAACTAAAGGAGACAAACTATATAGAGGAAGGAGAAGGGAATACGATGAGCAGTTATCTTGAACGGTTAAAAAGACAATGGAAGAAAGAAGCGGTGGCAGAAGGACATGCGGAAGGGCGTGTAGAAGGCCGTGCAGAAGGTCGAGCGGAGAGTGAAGCCAGAATGGCGAAGCTGATGGGGATTCTGGCAGAAGAGGGGCGGATTGCGGATATTAAAAAGGCTTCCGAAAGTGAAGCTTATCGGAAGTCTTTACTGCAGGAATTTCAATTGATTTAAGGCCGCAACGGAACCGGCTCTTCCCGGATGAACTTTCCTTTTAAACGATAAATTGTCTTATGAACGGCAGGAATCAGTAAGACAGCGATGGTCACAGCCGCTTCGATACTGATATAGCTGATGTTGTAGAGGAAAGAGTACCATGCCGGATTCATGCCTTCCGGAGCATATGCGGCGAAGAAGAGCAGGCCGGACAGGAAGGCGAAGAAGAAACGTCCAAGGCAGGCTACGATATAGCCGATATACAAACCGTGTTTCTTACGACTGAACAGGCCGGAAAGACCGAGCGCGGAAAAAGCAAAAATATAGTCTACAACGAACTGTGCGGGACTGTAGAATTCCGGCTTTAAGAAGAAGCTGATTAGACCGTAGGCGAAGCCCGAAAGCAGACCATAGCCCGTTCCGAAAAAGAAGCCGGGCAGAGTGGCAAAGAGCATGGAGCAGGCGGTCACGGATCCGCCCATGGGAAGGGAAAATACCTTAACCATTCCAAGAACCATGGACAGGGCGATGCACACCCCTGAAAATGCGAGTTTCTCTGTACTTTGTTTCATAAAAAAAACCTCCTTTATGCCAAAATGGCTGGGAGGGGCAAAGAGTATAGCTTCCCTACGCCGGCATTATCCGGGTCAGGTTAAAGGGTCGGTTTTCACCTCTCAGCATACAGCGCCCCTAGCGACCTTTTCATAGTAGGACGAATTCCCGTTTTCGTCAAGGGACACCGGATAAGAAAAATAAAGGGAGGCCATAAGATAAAAAAATGAGGTATCAGGCAAGTTCTGCCGATACCTCAAGAACTGTTTTCATTCTTAACAAGTGACGCAGGCGAAGCCTAAGACATCTTGCTCATAACGAGTATTGCGCGCAAAGCATACGATATCTCGTTTAGCTGATGTCCGTAACGGCGGGGGAGAGCAATTCTACCGTGTCCAAGCCTTCATCCAGGGTGATCACACCGCTGGCATTAACGGACCACTTGCTTCCGTCTGCATCTCTATACTTGGTTCTGGACTTCATAATCCTTCCGGACTCGTTAATGACATAGCTCCGGTTCTGCCCGGGAAGCGTAATCTTCTGATAATGTGTTCCTTTTTCCGCCTTCTGCAGACGTCCGTTATAGTAAACGTAATCCTGCTTGACACCGGTTACGCCTTTACCGCTATTTTCAAAATAGCAGGTAATGACTTCGCCTTCTCCATCTACCAGATTCATTTTGCCGGTCTTCACGGAACTGTCGTCTTTATTTTTTCCGCAATAGTAGAAGGCTTCAGCGGCATTGGAAGAGGTCTTTCCCTTCTGAATGCCGTATACGGGATTGCCTTTCTCGTTAAAGAGATAACGCTTGTCTCCGATACGCTGTACTTCATACACGGAACCGTTTCCTGCAGCAGGGTGGCCGTTATTTTTAAAATAGAACCATTCTACATTGCCGGTGGAAAGGCTTGCACTGTCTCCTTCGGGACCGACGGTGGCATACCAGCTTGCAGAGATGCGCTGGCCGAGCTTTAAGTTTCCTTCCGTCTTATCCGCAAAATAGGAATAGCCTGCGATTTCGGGATTTCCGTCGGCGGTCTGTGCCCAACCGATGACCATGATACCATTTTCATCGAAGCCGTAGGAAGCAGTACCGATGGTCTTAATGACCACGCGTTCATCTCTCGCGTAGAGCTTTTCGCCGGTACTTTCATTAAAATAGAACCAGTAGTTGTTGTTGATACTCTTTCGGCCTTCTGCAGCGCTTACCCCTTCGGGAAGGGGGAGCAACTTCCAACCGGTCACCATTCTCCCGCTTGACGGGTCACAGTAATATTTATCGTCCTGTACCCAGCCGGTCTGCATCATCCCGTTTCCGTCAAAATAATAATAGCTGTCTCCGATTTTCTGCCAACCGTCCTGTTTCAAGCTTCCGTTTGCGGTAGCGTAATACCACTCGGTGCGTCCGTTCTGGTTCATCTTAATCCAGGTATTCGTGGCAACGGAGCCGTTGTCATTTTGATAAACCTGCTGTCCGCGCTCGTTGACAGTCCATCCGGCCGCAACCGCCGTTCCGGAAAATACGGAGGCTGCGGTCAAACTAAATAAAAGAGCTTTAAATCCCTTGTGCATGAATTGAATCCTTTCTTTCGCCGAACTGATCAGTTCGCCGCTTATATTTTTATAGGAAAATAGCTTTCCGATAAAGCCACGTCCCCTCATACTTGATACTCTTAATACTATCCGCTCTTATAGGGAAAAACAATAAAGTTTTTCTGACAAAGAACGCCAAATGCCTTACGATTCAGCTTTTTCCCACCTTGCCGCACAACCGCAGGGAAGCACCAGACCGTTTTCCGCTACGGGGAGTCCGATTTCATCGGAAGAAACTTTTCCGTTTCTCCCTTTTCCGATGAGCTCTTCCAGCATATACTGCATGACACCTGCCTGCAAGCCGGTTGTGTAGGAGTTTAGCAGGAAGAAGAGGGCATCCTTCTTCAGGATTTTCTCGCTAAGCTTTAGGAAGGGATAGATGCTGTCCTCGATTTTCCAGATTTCACCCTTCGGGCCTCTGCCGTAAGAGGGAGGATCCATAATGATGCCGTCGTAGAGATTTCCCCTTCGGATTTCTCGCTCGACGAACTTCATGCAGTCGTCGACAAGATAACGAATGGGAGCGCCGGCAAGTCCTGAGCTCTCCGCATTTTCCTTTGCCCAGGAAACCATGCCCTTCGATGCATCCACATGGGTAAGCTCCGCACCGGCTTTTGCAGCGGCAAGGGTGGCCCCTCCGGTATAGGCAAAGAGATTTAAGACCTTAATCGGGCTTTTGTCTCCGCTTTTTTCTCGTCTTTCCTTTTCCTTTTTAATTAAGCGGTAAAACCATTCCCAGTTTACGGCCTGCTCCGGAAAGATGCCGGTGTGCTTAAAAGCAAAGGGCTTTAAATGAAAGTTCAGCCTGTCTTCTCCATTTTCTCCCAAGGGATAGGAAATCTGCCACTGCTTGGGAAGGGAGAAAAACTCCCAGTCCCCGCCGCCTGCCTTGGAGCGGTGATAATGGCCGTTCAGCTTCTTCCAGAGGGGATTCTTCTTTTCGCTCTGCCAGATGACCTGAGGATCCGGGCGACAAAGGATATACTTTCCCCAGCGCTCGAGTTTTTCGCCCCTAGAGCAGTCGATGACCTCATAGTCTTTCCAGTTTTTTGCAACGAACATGAAAGCCCTCCTAAATATCTTTAATCAGTTGATTAATGCGCCTGAGAGTTTTCTTGTCTTCTGTTTGCCAAGAAATATACTCCTCCAGCGCATTTTCTGTAAAAGTTACCATCATTTGGCCATGTCCTCAAGCTCTTCCATGCTTTTTGTGACCGTTCTTCCCTGATTTACTTGTTCTATAGAAGCATCAATTTTTGCTAGATATTCGCTATTTTTTCGAATTCTTTCCAACTCATTATATTCCTTTTCGCTCAAGATAACCAGATTTTCATTACGAGGGCGAGAAATCAAGACTTTTTCACCGGTATGTACCATATCGCTTACTTTTTTAAATTCATTACGAATGTCGGCAGTTTTTAAGGCAACCATTTTTGCTCCTTTCTGTTTAAAATTTAGATGGGCTAAAACACTTATGCAAGAAAAATATATAAAAATAAGCAAAGAAGATTTTTGTACTTATTTTTGTACGAATTTTCATACTCATAGATATATTAATATGAATTTTCCAATTTTTCAAGAAAAAGAAAAAATGAAGCGGTAAAGAATAAATTAGATAAAACTGCTATGTAGAAAAAACTTGAGTAAATCTATAAGTGGGGGGCTTTAGATGCTCTAAAATTTCCTCCAGGGCTCTTCGTCCCTGTCCTGAATTGCAAAATGCAGTTCTTCTCCGCTTTTTGGATCCGGGAAGGAGAGGGTATAGCAATGCAGGGCAACATTCCCCTTCTGACGGGAACCGTATTTTCCGTCTCCGAAGAGGGGAAAGCCGTGTGCGGAGAATTGCGCGCGAATCTGGTGGAAACGCCCGGTTTCGAGTTCCACATCCACAAGGGCGAGGCCGTCTTTTTCTTTTAGAACCTGATAATGGAGGACAGCTTCTTTCACCCCCTTACGGAGCTTTTTTACAGGAAACATCTTCTGCTTCTTCACATCTTTATAAAGATAGTCGGAGAAAGAGCCTTCTTTCGGAAGCTGCTTAGCTTCGGAAGAGCCTTCTTTCGGAAGCCGCTTAGCTTCGGAAGAGTCTTCTTTCGGAAGTCGCTTAGCCGTGGAAGAGCCTGTATTCTTCGTGCTGTTTGTTTTGACGGACAGAGCTTCGTCATCTTCTTTGGAAGTATCGCCGGCACTTTCCACAATAATATGGTATCTCTTTTTGATTTTCCCCTCTTGGAGGGATTCGGAAAGCTTTTTTGCACTGCGCGGATTTTTGGCATAAAGAAGAAGCCCGCTTGCGACCTTGTCCAGACGATGCACAGGAAAAAAGCCCTCGCCCGGTGCGCGCTCCGAATCCATTCCGACCGGCTTATTTACGAGGGCGAAGTCTTCATTTTCCGAGATAATAAAATCCTTTGCAGTAAAATCCATGCTATTCTTCCCTTAAAACGTACTACTCTTTCCTTTAAGCGCTTATGAACGAATATCCTTTATAAGAGCAATACTCTGGTCTTCTCCGATTGGCATCTTATAGATTGTTCTTCCAATTTCTTTTTCATAATCTTCAATGGCATCCTTTACCCCGGGTAATCCGATATTGTAGTAATCGTGAATCAGAATGACGCTTCCCTCAATCATTTTGGGATAAAAGAACCGCAGGCCTTCCAGGATCGGAAGGTACAAATCGAAGTCTAAATGTACGAAACAAAACTGCTCATCAATTCCTTCTGCGGTTTCCGGAAAGAAGCCTTTTCGGAGGATGACATTTTCGGGATGCTCCATTTTGGACATCACCAAATCGATGGAAGTATTGGAAAATTCATGGGCATTCAAGCCGAAGGAATAATTTTTCGACTCATATTCCACATCCCGGCTATCAAAGCCTTCAAAGGTATCAAATAAGTAGAGCTTGGAATCAGGGAAGGCCTTGTTGATGAATTTGGCAAATTCTCCTCGGAACACACCGCCTTCCGCGACGGATACAGTAGTGCCCTTATATAGCTTTGCATAGGAGGCCAACCAGGTATTCCGAATATCCGAAATGGGATCTTCCGGGAGATCGATTACAATCTTGTCCTCCGAAACACCGCTGTCCAGCAGGGCCTTCCGGATATTTTTCCAAAAAAGAGAGCCGATATAAATACAATCATAGTCCAGTTCTGAAAGGCTCTCCACCCCTCCGAAACAGAGTAATCCATCCGTAACAGTCTGTCCCTTTTTCTCAGGGTTTCCATCTAAAAAACCGATGACTTGGACATCATTTTTGATATTTTTATAGATTTGCCTTCCTGTAAGGCCAACTCCGTAAATCAGTACCTTCATAAGCATCCTTTCTTTGAGCCTTTCGATTTCCTATCTCCCTTGGAATAATCGACAGGAAGATTCTATAGCATTAGCTTCAGGCTTTGGAAGAATGCAGCGGGGGAAATGTTTATTTTCTGACCTTCCAGCTGACCGCCTCTTTTCTTTCCTGAATGAAATCCCTGTACAGGCCGTCTTCCTTAAGCAGCTCTTCATGGGTTCCTCTTTGCACGATTTTACCGTGATCGAGGACCAGAATCTGATCCGCCTTGGAAACGGTTTTTAAGCGGTGGGCAATCAGAATCACGGTCTTCTCTTTCGTGAGAGAGGAAATGGCGTGCATCAGCTCGTTCTCATTTTCCGGATCTACGTTCGCGGTGGCTTCGTCCAGGAAAATGACGGGCGAGTCCTTCATCATGGCGCGGGCAATGGAAATTCTCTGCTTTTCTCCGCCGGAAAGAGAGGCGCCGCCTTCTCCGATTACGGTGTCATAGCCGTCAGGGAGCGCAGTGATAAAGTCGTGGCAGCAGGCCTTCTTGGAAACCTCGATCACTTCCTCTAAAGATGCTTCCGGACGGGCAAAGCGGATATTGTTCAAGATGCTGTCGTGGAAGAGATAGACATTTTGGAAGACGAAACTGAAATTCGCCATAAGGCTGTCCATGTCGTAGTCCTTGACGTTTCGCGCGCCGAGCAGAACTTTTCCCTTTTCCGGATCCCAGAAGCGCGCAAGTAGACTGACTAAAGTGGTTTTTCCGCTGCCGCTCGGTCCGACAATGGCTGTGGTCGTGTGTTCCGGAATTGCGAGAGATATTCCATCTATAATTAAACGCTGATCGTAGGAAAAGGCAAGCGCTTCCGCAGAAAGTTCTCTTTTTTTCGGCTGGATGTCCTCTCCCGAAATACTCATTTGCGGGGTGCGGAGAATTTCTTCCGCTCTATCCACACTTATATCCACGATACGGAGGAGGGCGGAATAGCTTCCGGCACTTTCCAGACTCGCATTTACAATAAAAGCGGAGATGACCATGACAATGGCATTTAAGGTGGTCATACTGCCGCTGCAGTAGAAAAGGCAGGAAAAGAGCACCATGGCGACGCCGCTGAGCTTTGCAATAAGGCTTTGCAGAGCCATTATCGGAATAAAGGAGAGCTCCATTTCCGTGTTGATCCGCACATTTTCATGAATGGCCTCGTTTAGCTCCCGGCTCTTTTCTCCGCTTAAATGGTAAGCCTTGACCTCCGCCATCCCTTGGAGGTACTCGAGCACCTTTTCCACAAGAGTGGATTCGGCTTCGATTTTCCGTCCGGAAAGCTTCCCGGCTGTCCTTTGCAAAGCGCTGTTACAGAAGAGGAAGAGGACAAAGCCGACAAGCAGAACGAGAGCGATACGGTAGTCAAAGAAAAAGAGCATAAGAATGATAAGACTTGTGGTGAGCAAGCCTTCCGAAACCTGCATAATCACGCGGGTAGCCACATTTTCCAGCATCTGCATGGTATTCGTTGTGACAGAGCTGATTTGCCCGAGGGAATTCTGATTGAAATAGCCCATGGGAAGGTAACGGAGGTGCTCCGCGATTTCCACTCTTTTTCTTGCGCAGGTATCATAGCCCGCTTCGGTTTGCAACATCATGCTTTTCGACTTGATAAGACTGATACCGAGGATGCTGAGGAGCATGATGCCGAGGCTTAGGAAAATGTCCTCCATGCGGATTTCGGAAGCGAGAAGAGCCTTTAACATCACGGCAATAGCGGGAATTTTTAAAGCGTTGAAAAAAGCGTCACCAACTCCGAGAAAAAGGGAAAGGGTAAATTTCCTGCGGTTTTCCACTCCGCAAAATTGAAAGAAATGACGAATGATACTAAGCATTGTCCTTCACCTCCTCATGCGCTTTCCACATCGCGCTGTACAGTCCTCCTCGAGATAAGAGTTCTTCATGGGTTCCGGAGTCATTGATTCTTCCGTCCTCTATAACGAAGATTTTATCTGCATCAACGATGGTGCTTAGGCGGTGCGCAATGACAATCAAGGTCTTTCCCTCGGTGAGCTTGGAGACAGAACGCTGAATCAGGGCTTCATTTTCCGGGTCGGTATAGGCGGTCGCCTCGTCAAGAATCACAATGGGAGCGGCTTTTAACATGGCTCTTGCTATGGAAATTCTCTGGCGCTCGCCGCCCGAAAGATGGCCGCCTGCGTTTCCTACGAGCGTATCATAGCCCTTCTCCAGAGAGAGGATAAAATCATGGCAGCCGGCCTTCCTCGCAACTTCTTCCACCTCACTGTCCGTTGCGGCGGGATTTCCCAGTCGGATATTTTCCCGCACGCTCCTATTAAACAGAAAGTTATCCTGAGAGACAAAGGCGAACTTTTCGGCGTAGACCTCCTGCGGAATCTCCCGGATATCCTTTCCTCCTAGGAAAATACCGCCTTTCTCTACATCCCAAAGCGAGGCAATCAGCCTTGCAATCGTGCTCTTTCCGCTACCGCTCGGGCCAACCAGGGCAACGAAGCTTCCTTCCGGAATCTCCATGGAAATGCCGTGCAATACCTCTTTTTCTTTGTAGGAAAAATGGACATCGCGAAGCGCCAGGTCGTTTTTCTCCGGAGAATCTCCCTCTTTCGGGCGCTCCATTTCCGGGGCATTCAGAAGAGCTCTTACCTCGCCCATAATGGTTCCCATGGTTTGGAAATCATCGCCATAGCTCATCAAAGTGATAAGAGGGGTAACAAGTCCTACGGAAAGAATGAGAATCATCACAAAGTGATTGCTGCTAAGCGTTCCGCTACGAACCAAAATTCCCCCAATCGGAAGAACGGGGAGGAGGGTTGCCGGCATGACGGCAAGAGAAAAGGTCATAGGGAGAATATAGTATCGCATCCAGGAAATATAGCTGTTTGCCGCTTCATAGGCGTCTCTTACAAAGCGTGCGTAACTGGACTTTGTTTTTCCGAAGACTTTGATGACTTGAATCCCTCCGATATATTCCACGGAGGTATTGTTCAAGGTTTTCGTGGCTTCCACGGCATGCTCATAAAACTTCTGACTGCCGCCCATCATGACGGCAAAGCTTACGAGTCCGACAGGAAGAGTAAGGAGCTCGGCAAGCCCCATTCTCCAATCCAGACTAAAAATGTATAGGAGAATGCAAAGGGGAATCAGAAGGTTCGCCGTGAATTCGGGCACAATATGCGCGAGCGTGGTTTCCATACTGTCAATCCGCTCGATGATTGTACTTTTTAAGGCTCCGGAACTTTGTTCCTGTACGGCACCCAGGGGCATACGGATGAGTTTTTCCGTACAACGTTTTCGAATCTCCCCGAGAACCGCAAAGGTCGCCGCATGGCTTTTCCCTGTGGAAAGGGAATGGAAAAGGACCCTCCCTATCCAAAGGAGTGCTGTAATAAGACATTTTCCAAGGTAGAAGGAGAAGTCCCGATTGCCGCTCATCAGGCCATCTACTATTTCTACAATGACAAAATACGGGGCAAGGGAAAAGGCCACGCCGATGACGGCAAAAAGTACACTTTTTATATATTCCCCTTTGTGAGAGCCGGTCTGAGACAGAGCCCAAAGAATCGGAGAAGGGTTTTTTTCCTGATGAGAACAGTTCTTAGCAAGACACTCATGGTCCTTTTTTTTCTTCATGATATCGCCTTTCTCTCAAATAAGTTAGTTTAAACTAATATAATCCTAGTACTAGGCTTCTTCGCTGTCAAGAAATTTGCATGAGGATACAGGGGTATTTTAAACAAAAAATAAAACATCTATTATTTATTTTTATTAAAAATGCACACAATCTACTTCTCTTTATTTGTTGAGCTTTACATAATTTGTATAAAATAACAAAGAAAATAGGCTTTCTTTGTGTTTATAATCAATACAATTCGGAACTTGATTTTGTTAAAATTAAAACAAGTTGAGCGGGATAAGCGTGCGACTTATCCCATAGTTACCGACATCATGAAGGAGGAGAATTTATGGATCATGTAAAAATTTCCAATCTTCCGATATTCTGGCTTCTGGCGGGCTTTACCGTGTTTATTTCCGCCCTCCAGACATTCCTCTATATCCGGGAAGCAAAAAAGGCAACCAAGGTTTGTAACGTGGATCCGGAGATTCCGAAGAAGGCGTTTAAAATCGGCTTGATTTCCGCTATTGGACCGGCACTCGGAGTATTCATCATCATGGTAGGACTGATGTCCGTTATCGGCGGACCGATGTCTTGGCTTCGCCTTTCGATTATTGGTGCGGCTCCGACCGAGCTCACTGCGGCAACCTACGGTGCACAGGCTTGCGGCTTGGAGAAAGGACTTTCCGACCCCGGCTACAACATAGAAGTGCTTGCGGTTTCCTGGTTTGCCATGGCTTTAAACGGTGCAGGTTGGCTTCTTTTCACCGGAGTTGCCACACCGGGACTTGAGAAAATCAGAGAAAAGATGTCCGGTGGTGATATGAAGTGGCTTGCCGCAATGTCCACAGCCTGCTCCATCGGTATTTTTGCCTACCTTTTTGCAAATCTCATTATCGGAAAAGGCGGCCTTAGCGACTTGAACATCGGAAACGCCTATGCTTGCTTTGGCGGTGCGATATTTATGATTCTTCTCGGAAAATTCGTTGTGCCTAAGGTTCCGAAGCTTGCGGAGTATTCTTTGGGAATCGCTATGATTCTGGGGATTGCGGTTGCCATCCTCTTCGGGAAATAAGGGAAAGGAGACAAAGTTATGGATAGCAAAGAATATATGCCGATTTGGAGAAAGAAAAGTATCTTAATAGGAAGCCCTACGAATATTTTGGCGGCAATTACCGCGTTTATCCCGGTGCTTTACCTCTGTATTCGTTATAACTGTTGGCCTAATCCGAAGTTCGTTCTTGAAGCCTGGGGAATGCTTCTGATTTCCTTCGGAGCCTTCTATGTAGTAGAGCCGGTTTCTTATTATGCGGCACTCGGCATGTCCGGAACTTACCTTAGCTTCCTTTCCGGAAATATCGGAAATATGCGTGTTCCCTGCGCGGCTCTTGCACAGGATGTGACGAAGAGTGAGCCCGGAACCATTCAGGCGGAGGTGGTTTCCACCATGGCAATCTGCGGCTCCATCATCACGAACCTCATTGCCACTACGGCGGCGGCCTTTGTGGGAGCAGCAGTAGTTACCGTTTTGCCTGCAGTTGTAAGTGAAGGCTTAAAATCCTATGCTTCCGCAGCTATTTTCGGTGCAACACTCGGAAATTTCGGAATAAAGAACCCGAAGCTCGCGCTGATTGGTTTGGCAATTCCCATTTGCTGCAAGGCTGTCGGCGGACTTCCGGCTTGGCTCATTATCCTCTTATCGGTATTCGGAACGGTTATTTTTTCCAGAATTTTCTATGTCATGGATAAGAAGAAGGCACAGGCGGCATAAAGGATGGAGAAAGAAATAAGAATAGAACTGCATAGATAAAAGGAGGAAAATATGTGGTGGAAAGAGTGTAAAGATTTGCAAGAGGAAATTGTGGCTATGCGAAGAGAATTGCATAAGATTCCGGAGCTGGGCTTTAACTTACCGAAGACTCGTGAGTTTGTTGTGAAGAAGCTGGATGAAATCGGCATTCCCTATACACTTTCCGAGAAGGACAGCAGCGTTATTGCGACTATGAAGTGTGGAAAACCGGGAAAGGTTCTTGCTCTTCGCGCGGACATGGATGCTCTTCCGATTACGGAAGATACGGGTCTTTCCTTTAGCTCGACGCATCCGGGATGCATGCATGCCTGCGGACATGATACGCACGCGGCTATGCTGCTCGGGGCAATCAAGGTGCTCTACCCGCATAGAGAAGAGCTTTCCGGCGAGATTCGTTTCTTCTTCCAGACCGCAGAGGAGCTGGCTAAGGGATCCGCTATTGTGATTGAGAACGGCGGAATGGAAGGCGTGGATGCGGTTTTCGGAATCCACATCGGAAGCATCTTGGATAAGACGATTCCCTGCGGAACCATCGCTTGTATTCCGGGACCGATTATGGCCTCCTATGATCGTTTTGTACTGGATGTAAAGGGCGTGGGCTGTCACGCTTCCACACCGGAAAAAGGAGTTGATCCGATTAATATTGCATCCCACATCGTCCTCGCATTGCAGACCATCAATGCCAGAGAGATTGCTGCAACGGATGCGGGGGTAATCACCATGGGCATGATCCGCGGAGGAGAGCAGTACAATGCCATTCCGTCAACCGTGCATATTGAGGGAACAACCCGTGCTTTAAAAGAAGACATCAGGCAGAAGCTGGCAAAACGAATCGGTGAAATCGCAAAAACCACTGCGGAGGCTTTCGGCGGCAGTGTAGACTATACCATGGACTGGGGTGCACCTCCCGTTATCAATGATAAGGATATGGCGCTCTTTGCCCAGGATGCCATCCGGGATATCTTCGGAGAGCATATGGTTACTTATAGAGAGAGCCCGAACATGGGCGGAGAGGATTTTGCTCTCTACCTGCAGAAAGCGCCGGGAGCATTTATGTTCTTAAGCTCCACGAATCCGGCCAAGAAGACCGATTATCCGCATCATAATCCGAAGTTTGACGTGGATGAGGATGTATTCTGGATGGGTAGCGCAAGCTTCGTAGCGATTGCGGAGAAATTTCTGAAGTAAAATACAGAGAAATTTCTACAGTTAAAAGAGCTGAATCCTCGAAATACAGGTGATAACGCTTGTTTCCTCCACGTTTTCGAATGGGGAGGAGGCTCGCGTTTCCATAAATTCCTGCCTCTGTAAAAGTGGCTTTCGTTTAGGGCTTTGTCCCTTTCGGGAGTCACTTTTACTTCGTTCGGTTCGCTGTATTGGTCGGCTCATACTTTGTTATATTGTCGCATCCGTGCTGCAGCGTATTGCACTGTATCACTGTATTTGCAGTGTATTGTCTCATGCAATCCTACATCGTATTTGACAATCCTCTTTCGCGCTTCGTATAATGAAAGTCACGGTTTGTATCGCTTGCAGAAAATAGGACTTATTATGAAGATACAGGATGTTTTAAAGGACAAAAGATTTTCCGAATTTTCTCTGATTGCCGGCTTGTCCGGTGCAGGAAATGCCATCAGCACGGTGACGGTCATTGACACGCCGGACGGTGCCAAATGGCTTTCGGGCGGAGAGTTCGTCATTACGACCGCTTATATGTTAAAAGACGACGAAGAGGCGCTTCTTGCCTTTATTCATACCCTGCATCGGCGAAAGGCCAGTGCGCTCGGGATAAAGCAAGGGCGTTATATCGAGAACATTCCGGATTCTGCAGTTTCACTTGCCGATAACCTCGGTCTTCCTCTTCTTTTGATTCCGCAGAAGTTTCCCTATGCGGATATTATCAATCCTATTTTAAGTGAACTGGTGAATCAGCAAACGAACCGTCTGATTCAGGCGAATCTTATTCATACCAAGTTCACGGAACTGGCCGTGAGCGACGCCAGTATCCCCGATATCCTTGCGACTTTCATGTCGATAGTGGGGGTTCCAGCAGCGTTTTTGGATTTTGAAACGGTGCAAATCTGGTATTCGGATTCGGACAGCAGCCTTGCACAGCACTTGCAGGCGGAAAGAATTCTTTCTCATCGAGATCTTGACCGGACACGGTATGATCTTCATCTGATTGCCAACCAAAGTCGAAGCTTCGGCGTACTTATTTTTGAAAAAGGGGTCTTGGAACGGGAGACGGAAGAGGAAAGTGCTAATGCATTATTGATGCAGGAAAAAGATCCGGGTTTTAAGATTGCACTGGAAAATACAACCACAAATATTATCTTGCGAGAGCAAACCATCATCTCCAACCGGCAGGTTGCGGAACGCTATAAAGGGCTTCTGATTCAGGATATTTTGATTCACAATATTAAGAGCGAAACCGAAATTCATAATCGTGCGGAAATCTTCGGCTGGGATTTTCATCATGGCGGAATCGTCTTGGAAGTGGATATCAACAACATTAAGCAACGCTTCAAAAGGAATTTCAGCAACAACACAAGTAAGATGCTGGAGGAAATGAGTACGGAAATCTTTGACATTTCCATTCGGGAGATTTTGAAACTCTACCCGAATGCCCACTATGTGAAGCTGAGCGACATCATTATTTTTGTTCTGAGCATTCGGCCGAAGGAACGGAAGCTGATGGAGAAGAATATCGCCGAAGCCTTTTCTCGGATTCAGAGATGCATTATAAATATCCCCTTTACCATTTCTTTCGGAATCGGCAGATATTACGAGAATATAGAGCAAATTCATTTGAGCTATCAGGAGGCCCGTGAAGTCATTCGCTTAAGCTATATTTTTTCCTGGTTTAACCGTATTTTGTATTATGAAAAAATGGATTTATTCCGGATTTTTCTTCCGATTTTGGACAATCAGGAAGCTTTGGAGGCCTGTAGAAATTGTTTGCAACCTCTACTCGACTATGACCGGAAAAACGGGAAAAACATGCTGGAGACTTTGCAGGTTGTTTCGGAGTGTGACTGGAATCTGAAGCTTGCCGCGGAGAGGATGTTTCTTCACCCGAATTCGGTGAAGTATCGAATGGAGCAAATCGGAAAATTAATCCATAGGAATTTCCGGGAGCATAGCGACAGGCTCTTCCTGGAAATTGCCATTCTGACCTATACCATGAGTAAGAAGCTGCCGGATTGGACGGAATAAAAAGGTTGTTTGCAAGCCAGAATGGTATAATATTGTTAAAAAATTACCTTGTCAAGTTAGGAGAAAAGCGGGAATGAAGAACGGGGAAATGGCGGTGAAAAGAAAGGCAAAAAGGCCGGGACAGCAAAAAAGGAAAACAGATTCTGCAGTGTCGGGAAGGGAGCAGACGGAAAGACAGGCGACGCAACAGGCGGAAAGACAGACGGTGCAGCAGGCGGATAAGCAGCGCTTACGGCAGCAGGGAAGAGAGTCTATACATGCGGATTATCGCACAGAGGCCTGCATGGAGAGCTTCTCCTGCGCGAATTGCGGAAAGGAGATTCATCCGGATGGGGCCGGCTCCAACCACAGAAATCATTGCCCGTATTGTCTCTACAGTCTCCATGTGGATGAAGAACCCGGGGACCGGAAGGCATCCTGTCACGGGAAAATGGAGCCGATTGCGGTTGTTTCCAGAGAGGACGGAGACTGGAGCATTCTTCACCGCTGCAACCGTTGCGGAAAACTGAATTTAAACAGAGCGCTTGCCGATGACAACCCCATTCTTCTGATGCAGCTCGCGGTAAAGCCTCTTGCTTCACCGCCTTTTCCGCTCAGTTATTTAGAGCATTTTCTGCAAGAAAATGCCGGATCGGAAAAACAGTAGGCGGGATGAATTTTCAGAAAAGCAAATCTGTGCTAAAATGAAAGGTAGATTAAGAAGGAAAGAAGGAACCGGTTATGCCGAAAAAGACGAAAGTCATCCACAAAGAAGACCAAAAGAATAGTGTCGGAAGACTGCTTTTTGTGGTGTTTGCCGTTCTTCTGCAGATTGCCTGGTTCTACCTTATACTGGTTCACCTTGTTGATAATTATATCTTTATTTCAATCGGTTTTAGGATTCTTTCCGTTCTTTCCATTTTTTCCATCATCGGAAAGAGAACGAATGCTTCCATCAAGATGACTTGGGTTGTTTTTATTATGGCGGCACCGATTTTGGGATGGGTACTTTATATTTTGGTATACGGCACCAATTTCAGAAGAACCATGCAAAAGCGTTTTGAGCTCGCGGACGGAATGCTTTTTCCCTACCTGGATCAGAGTCACGGTGTTTTAGAAGCGCTACGGAGAGAGAGCCGGGTAGCAAGAAATCAGTTTGCTATGCTGGAGCAATATGCGGGCTTTCCGGTTTACAGAAATACGGAGGTAGTCTTTTATAAGGAGGCTACTCTGGGCTTTGAAGCGCAGATAGAAGCGCTTCGGGGAGCCAAAAAGTTTATTTTCATGGAGTATCACGCCATAGAAGACCGGGAAAGCTTCGGAGAAATGAAGGAAGTCCTTCTTGCAAAGGCGAAGGAGGGCGTAGAAGTGCGTCTCTTCTATGATGATGTGGGGTCTGTCGGTTTTGTGAATCCGCGCTTCGTGCAGGAGCTGGAAGACGGCGGCATTCAGTGCCGCATCTTTAATCCCATTGTGCCGATTGTGAATCTTTTTATGAACAACCGGGACCACCGGAAAATCACCGTTATAGATGGGCAGATCGGATTTACGGGGGGATACAATCTTGCGGATGAGTATTTTAATATCCATTCTCCCTACGGCTATTGGAAAGACACGGGCATTCGGTTACGGGGCGAGGCTGTCGGAACGCTGACCTTGCTTTTTCTGGAGATGTGGCATGCGATGGACGACAGTCTGGTGCGCGGGATTTACAATTACCTCCCGAGACACTGGGATCGTTTTCCGGGGGAGGGATACTGTGCCCCCTACGGGGATTCTCCTATTGACAATAAGGCGATCGGGGAAGACGTTTATCTTAATCTGATCGCTTCTGCGGAAGACTGCATTTATATCACGACACCCTATCTCATTATCACCGACGAGATGAGCCGTGCGCTTACGAATGCGGCAAGGCGCGGAGTGGATGTTCGCATTGTTTTACCGGGAATCCCGGACAAAAAACTGATTTATGCAATCAGTCGCTCTTATTATGCGCAGCTTCTTCGGGCCGGGGTGCGCATCTATGAATATACACCGGGCTTTATCCACTCCAAGCAGGTCCTGGTGGATCATCGCATTGCCACAGTGGGGACAATCAACTTTGACTACCGTTCCCTCTACCATCATTTTGAAAATGGAGTGCTGATTTATGAAAGTCCCTGCATTTTTGACATTGCGGATGATTTCTATGAAGTCTTCCGTGTTTCCCGGGAAGTCAGCCCGGAATGGGGAAAGAAAAGAAGCCTCTTGAAAAGAAGCGTTCAGGGCTTTCTGCGTTTTATGGCACCGCTGCTCTAGCGGTGCTTTTTCTATGGGTTCTCCGCATAGACGGAGGACTTTTTCTTCATAACGAGTATCGCTCGCAAAGCGTGCAATATCCCGTTGGTTCTTAATCGGTAGAAATTTTCTTAAAATATTTATAAATTTGAAATAAATTATGTCCTATGTTATGCTACCATGAGATTGTTTTAGGCAGCTTAGTGTTCATCATCAGATGAGTTAGGGGAGGAATATATGAAAAAATGTCCTAATTGTGGAGAAGATTTACAGGATCAGGATGTATTTTGCACGTATTGCGGAGAAAAGGTGGAGTCCGAAACAGCGCCGACGCCCGTGACGATTGAACCCGCCGCGGAGCCTAAGGCTGCGGAGCAGACAGTGGACGAGAGTCCGGCGGCAGTAGCGGCGGCACCTGCGGCAGCAGAACCGACAGCGGAAGCAACAGCGGCAGTAGCGGAGCAGACACCCCCTGCAGTAGAGCCGACACCTGCGGCAGCAGAACTGAGAGCGGAAGCAACGGCAGCAGTAGCGGAGCCGATACCTCCTGCAGCGGAGCCAACGCCGGTTGCAGCGGAGCAGGCACCGGAATATGCAAGATATACGGTAGAAGAAAAGAAGAAAAAAGGAGTTTCACCGCTTATCTTTATCGGTCTGTTCCTTTTGCTTGCCATTGTTGTGGCGGCTGTCTTTTCCTTCGGCAAGAATTTATTTTCCGGCGGATTGAACTTGAGCCCGGAACAGAAATTCTTAAACTACCAGTATGATTACCTCGAGAACAAGTTTAAAGCCTTGGAGGATCTCGGTTTCCTTAGTACGGAAGAGAATCAGGAAGCAACACTGGTTCTGACCGGAGAAGTGGAAGGGAACGAAGAGATTAATCAATATCTGGAGGATACAGCGCTGACTCTGGAAACGAAAACCGATCTGGATAAGGGCAGTCTGCAGATGAACATGGGCTTAAAGCTCATGGGAAGTGATATCCTGGATGCCTATGGTGAGTATGTTGACGGAAAAATCGGCTTTTCCGTTCCGACGATAGACGAGAACTTTTATAAGGGTGATTATAAGAAAATTTATGAGAATCTGACCGGTGAAAAAGCGGATGAAACGCCCGATTTAAAGCAGGTTAAGGAGAATAAGAAAACGCTGGAAAAGCTGAGAAAGAAGTACGGCGCTCTGCTCTCCACACTGATTACCAAGGATAATCTTACAGTGGAGAAAACGAAGTTTACCCTGGACTCCGTCAAAAAGGACTATAAAGGAGAGGTTTATACCTTTAAGCCAAAAGCAAAAGACATACAAGCCTTCATGGAAAAGCTTGCGACGATGGTGGAGAAGGATAAGGATTTAGAGACCCTCTTGGAGCAGGGAAGCTATGGTAACGGATTCGAGGCGGCTATGGGGCTCGGAGAAGAACCGGATGCAAAGGAGCAGCTTGCAAAGTTTGCGGAGAATCTCCGGGACAATGCGGAAGAGATGGGGAAGACAATCGAAGAAGCAAACTTCACTTGGGAGATTGCCGTAGAAGGAAAAGAGCTTCGCCAAATTAAGATTTCCTCGGATCAGGGAGTCTACAGCCTGGAGAGCGGAAAAGACGGCGCAAAGACCGTGGAACAGCTGAATGCACAGCCTGCCGACAGTGAAAACTATTATCTTACCAACACCTACACAAAGAAGGGTAAGACATTGAAGGGAAGTATTTCCGGCGGAAACGGTATCATTAATATTCAGGGACTGGAATATTCCATTGAAACGGATAAGAAGTCTGTTCTGATGCCTTACGGTACCTATTCCGTAAAGGATCCGACCGGAATGGGAGGAGAGGCAAATTTGACCGTTAAAGAGGGGAAAAACGGCAGTACGGATCATGAACTGGTTATCAGCGGGCTGCAATCCTATTACCTGGGATTTGATTCCCTGAAAATCAACTTGAACAGCTCGGACAAGACAAAACTTTCCGCACCGAAGGGAAAGGCCGTGGATATCTCCGATTACTCCGAAGAGGAATTGTCGGAGCTTGCTGAAAAATTCGGGCAGGGCTTCGAGCATATTTTTGAGAGTTTGGAAGATGTAGTGAAGTAAAAAATAGGATTCCGAAAGAAAGGGATTAAGAAAGGGAGAGAGTCGTTTGAAGGCTCTCTCCTTTTATGTTATGCTACAAGAACAGGAGAAAAACAAAATAACGCGGTACGTTTACTGTTTGAAGGGAGAAAGTACATGAGAAACTGTCCTAATTGCGGAAATGCGGTACAAGACGGCTGTTTGTTTTGCACGCATTGCGGAGAGAAGCTGGAGGAGCATCCCGTAGGAGAGGGAATGCCGGTGCAGGAGGCCGTGGGAGGTGAAGAGCCGGTGCAGAATAGTGTGAATGCGGCGCAGGCGGCTTCGGCTGGCGCTACTTTGCAGGAAAATAAGGAGAAAAAGGGAGGGAAACCCTATTTTCTCATTGGCGTAGCGGCTGTTTTCATTGCGGTTCTGGTCGGTGTTTTGGTCTTGGGAAAGACGGTTCTTTCCATGGGACTTTTCTTAAGTCCGAAGCAGAAATTTCTAAAGTATCAGGCGGATTACTTTAATGAAAAGCTTAACGATCTCGATAAACTGGAAATCTTCCCGCTAACGAAAAAAAATATCACTTTTACCATAAACGGAGAGGTGAGGGGAAACAAAGAGGTAGCCAAATATCTGGAAGACTCTTCCATCGTGGTGAAGACCAAGACCAATCCGGAAAAGGGAAGTTATCAAGCGAGCCTGCTCTTTAATATCATGGGAGAAGATGTGCTGGATGCCTATGGCGAATATGCGGACGGAAAACTCGGCTTGGCGTTTCCCTCTCTGGAAAAGAAGTTTTATCAGGGAGAGCTTCAGTCCATCCTGAGTAATTCATACGATAAAGAGATAGAACTTCCGAACTTCAATAAGAAGAAGGAAAACCGAAAGCTTGCCGAAAAGTTATTCAAGAAATACGGAAGTCTGCTTTCCGAGTTTTTCACCGAAGAGAATTTTACGGTAGAAAAGGGAAGCTTTACGATGTCGATTTATGGGGAGGACTTCAAAGAGAAAGAATTTGAGGGTACAATTTACAGATTTAAGCCAAGCGCGGAAGATCTGGAGAGGATCGTAGAGAAATTCGCCGATAAGCTGGAAAAGGATGAAGACTGTGCAAAACTGCTGATACAAAGTGGACTCGGTATCATGATTTCAAACCAAATAGATTATTATGGATTTATAGATGAGAGTCGCTTGTCAGACTTTGCCGATTGGCTTCGTGAGAATGCGGAAGAACTCGCAGAAGAGCTTGAAGAGAAGCATATTATGTGGGTACTTACCATGGAGGGGAAGGAAGTCCGGAAAATTCAAATAGGAACTGATCTAGAGGATGATGGCGAATTTAACTTGGAATCTGGAGATAGAACATTCTTTGAATGCATTAGTGGGAGGTATAAAAAAATAAGAGCAGAGCTTTTCGGCTTCGGCGATGTCCAAGGAGACCAAATTGGTTTTGATATTTGGAACGTATATAAGGATAACGGGAAAACGCTGGATGGAGATTGTCATCTTTACGTAAGAGGTTTTAGGTACTATGCAGGTGTGGAATATTCTGTGGAAAAAGGGAAGAAGGATAAAATCTTAGCTTTACCGTACGGTGAGTATGATTTTAGCGATGCTTTAGGCTATGATGGGCCTCGAGGTAAGATGACGGTAACAGCCGGAAAGAAGAACAGTACGGACTATGAAATAAAAATTAGTGGATTAGAAGAGGATTATTTACCCGGAATCAAAACCCTCAGCATCCATGTCAATGCGAAGGAAGGGGCGGATCTTTCCAGACCGAAGGGAAAGACGGTAGATATTTCCGACTACACTTTGTATGAGGTGAAGGAGCTGGGAGAGGCATTCTCGGAGGAGCTTTCGAATGTTGGAGAGGAAATATTCGGTAACTAAAGCTCGGAAAGTCTATCGAATCAATAAAGTAAATAGAAGGTGATGCACAAAGAAGTGTACAGAAAAAGGGGAATTAATAGGTATTGACGGAGTGAACCACATGCATTATGCTATATATAGCATAAAGGAGATGCGATTTGTTTAGTGTGAATTTTTATCGAGAAGAAGATGGAAGTAAACCGGTTGGTGATTTTATTCGAACGCTTGACGTGAAGATGAGATTATTATTGCGACAAATGGTTTTGTCAAGAAGCAGCAGAAAACGCCGCAAAGTGAGATCCAGCTAGCAAAGCAGAGGAGAGCGATTTACTTGAGAAGGAAGGAGAGCATACGATGAGCGATTTACAGGAATTGACTAACGAACTCATGCAGGATGCTGCGTTTAGAAAGGAATATGAAGCTCTTCAGCCGGAGAGAGACATCACGATGTCTTTGATTCGAGCGAGAAAGGAAGCAGGACTTACGCAGGCGGAGTTATCTGAGAAAACCGGAATCAGTCAGGCAGATATCAGCAGATTGGAGAATGGCACAAGGAATCCCAGTTTGGCCTTACTGAATCGTATCGCCGAAGCGGTGAATTCGACGCTGAGAATAGAGTTTGTACCGAACCAGCACCTAGCAAAATAGTGCGAAATCGGAAACTCTGATAACATCTCGTGATAACAAATATTGAGCGAGTTTCACATGCGATACTTATTTCTCAATGAACAATTAGGTGAGAAATAATAGTAAGCCTTCCATCATTTCGATGGGGGGCTTTTCTGGAAAATAGAAAATGGTAGATTAGAAGTTGTGGAGTATGAATGAATATAAGAATTAGAAAAATGACAGTCAGTGATTTGGAACCGCTTTACAAACTTTTGTCGAATTCGAAAGTAATGCAATATCTCGAAGCACCCTACACAAAAGAGCAGACCGAGCAATTCCTCTTTCGATCCGGTCTTTCTGAGACACCATTGATATACGCAGTTGAAAAAGATAACGACTTCATCGGATATGTGATTTATCATGATTACGATTCAGAGAGTGTCGAGATTGGATGGGTTTTAGAACCTTTCTTTTGGGGGCTAGGGATTGCATCATGCTTGACATCAGGTATGATAGCAAAAGCTAGAAACTCAGGTAAACAGGTAGTGATTGAATGTGTACCTGAACAAAAAAGTAGTATTCGGATAGCTGAAAAATATGGATTTCAAAAGTGTGGTATTATCGATGGACTGATGATATATCGTTTGTAGAGGTAAATCCCTGTCTGTCGGGATAGGTAAATTAGAAGCTTAGATTAAGTGGTAACAAAGTGTTTTGGCTGTAAAACTATTGAAAGTACAGTAATTTAATGGCTTGAGAAAAATATATTCTGAGAGATACAATACTTTTTTGATAGTACAAGTAAACGAAGTGGGGTAAAATATGAAGATGAAAAATAGAATTCTAATTGCTTTGGCTGTTGGATTTGTTATTGCGATGCTGCTTATGAGCGTCAAAATCTATTTTGGTTTTACTAATGCATATAGTACAAATATAAATGTACTAACCGTCAAAATACTTGGAATACCTATCTATGAACTTACAAAGTCCGGATCAGAGTATTTTGGTAAATCAATAGGAACTCATATGGGGGCAATATGTGGTATTTGTATGGCGCTGAGTGTTATTATTGAAGAGATTTTCTTTAAAGTAAGACAAAAATAGAAGAGGCGATAAAATATGCTCCCGGCAGTTCCTGAAGAAGACGGTATACCGAGTTCATGTGCAGAGTCGGAACAAGAGACTCAAGTTCCGGGAACAGGATGTTTACAAGCCTAGATACTGAAGTTTTCAGTTTCGCACGTTCTTTGACAAGCTCAAAACGATAGCCATTTGAAGGCTCTCTCCTTTTATGTTATGCTACAAAAATAGGAGAAAAACAAAATAACGCGGTACGTTTACTGTTTGAAGGGGGAAAGTACATGAGAAACTGTCCTAATTGCGGAAATGCGGTACAAGACGGCTGTTTGTTTTGCACGCATTGCGGAGAGAAGCTGGAGGAGCACCCTGTAGGAGAGGGAACGCCGGTGCAGGAGGCCGTGGGAGGCGAAGCCCCGGTGCAGAATAGTGTGAATCCGGTGCATGTGGCTTCGGGTGGCGCTGCTTCACAAGAAACGAAGGAGAAAAAGGGAGGGAAACCCTATTTTCTCATTGGCGTAGCGGCTGTTTTCATTGCGGTTCTGGTCGGTGTTTTGCTTTTGGGAAAGACCGTTCTTTCCATGGGACTTTTTTTAAGTCCGAAGCAGAAATTCCTAAAGTATCAGGCGGATTACTTTAATGAAAAGCTAAAGAACGTAGAGGCCTTGGAAATCTTTCCGCTAACGAAAAAAAATATCACCTTTACCATAAGCGGAGAGGTGAGGGGAAACAAAGAGGTGGCAAAATATCTGGAAGACTCTTCCATCGTGATGAAGACCAAGACGAATCCGGAAAAGGGAAGTTATCAGGCGAGCCTGCTCTTTAATCTTATGGGAGAAGATGTGCTGGATGCCTATGGTGAATATGCGGACGGAAAACTCGGCTTGGCTTTTCCCTCTCTGGAAAAGAAGTTTTATCAGGGAGAACTTCAATCCATCCTGAATCATTCATCGGATGAAGAGATAGAACTTCCGAACTTCAACAAAATGAAGGAAAACCGAAAGCTTGCCGAAAAGTTATTCAAGAAATACGGAAGTCTGCTTTCCGAATTTTTCACCGAAGAGAATTTCACGGTAGAAAAGGGAAGATTTACGATGCCGATTTATGGGAAGGGCTTCGAAGAGGAAGAATTTGAGGGTACCATTTACAGATTTAAGCCAAGCGCGGAAGATCTGGAGGGAATCTTGGAGAAAATCGCCGATAAGCTGGAAAAGGATGAGGACTGCGCAAAATTTCTGATACAAAGCGGACTCGGTATAATGATTTCAGAGCACATAGCTTATTATGAATTTATAGATGAGAGCCGCTTAGCAGACTTTGCCGATTGGCTTCGCGAGAACGCGGAAGAACTTGCAGAAGAGCTCGAAGAGAAGCATATTATGTGGGTACTTACCATGGAGGGGAAGGAAGTCCGGAAAATTCAAATAGGAACAGATATAGAGGATGACGATGAATTTAAGTGGGAAGATGGAGATAGGATCTTCTTTAACTGCATTAGCGGGAGGCATGAAAAAATCAGAGCAGATCTTTTCGGCTTTGGCCTAAGGGAGGACGCGAAGGCTTTTTTCATTAAAAATGTATATACGGATAAGGGTAAAACGCTGGATGGGAATTTTTATCTCCTTAGCCCTATTTTTCCTGTATCACCGTTTAGACACATTGAATATTCTGTGGAAAAAGGGAAGAAGGATAAGATGTTAGCTTTACCGTACGGTGAGTATGATTTTAGCGATGCTTTAGGCGATGGGCTTCGAGGTAAGATGACAGTAAAAGACGGAAAAAAGAACAGTACAGACTATGAAATAAAAATCAGCGGCTTAGAAGAGGATTATTTACCCGAAATCAAAACCCTCAGCATCCAGGTCAATGCGAAGGAAGGGGCGGATCTTTCCAGACCGAAGGGAAAGACGGTAGACATTTCCGACTACACTTTGTATGAGGTGAAGGAGCTGGGAGAGGCATTCTCGGAGGAACTTTCGAATATTGGAGAGGAAATATTCGGTAACTAAAGCTCGGAAAGTCTATCGAAAAAGTGTGAAGAAGACAATGCACAGAGCATTTCACAGAAAAAAGGGGATAGCCATTTGAAGGCTTTCCCCTTTTATGTTATGCTACAGCTTATAAGACAGGAGAAAAGGCCGGCAATGTCCGTGCCTGCTTGAAGGGAGAAAAGACATGGCAAAATGTCCGAATTGTGGAAAAGAAGTTAGTGAAGGATTCCGGTTCTGCACAAACTGTGGAGAAAAGCTGGAGCCGGTAGAGCCTGTGCAGAGTGTCGAGCCTGCTGCGGAGACAGTAGAGGAAGCACCCGTGACCGAGCCTAACGCAGATACAGTAGAGGAAGCCCCCGTGACCGAGCCTGCTGCTGAAGCGGTAACGGAGCCGGCAAAGGAAGAGCCCGCCTCCGAAGTGCCGGTATCTGTAGCAAACGAAGTGCCGGTATCGGAGGCAGTGAATGAAGTGCCGGTATCGGAACCGGCTGTAGAAGTGCCGGAGGAGATTCAGGCTGCGGAGCCTGCTCCGGAACCGGTTTCCGAAGTACTGATTGCGCCGATGATGGAAGAGGCGGTATATAGAGAGCCTGCCGGAGCGCCGGGGGATAACGGGCAGAGTCGGGAGACTCCGGAAGAAAAGAAGAAACAGCCCCCATATTTTCTGATTGGGGTTGCGGCCGTTGTATTGATTGTAATCATCGGTTTTGTGGCATTGGGAAAAGTATTCGGCGGCTTCAATCCGATGCAGCTTTTGGGAGGCGGAACTCCGGGACAAAAGTTCCTTGGCTATCAGACGGATTATTTTAACGGCAAACTGAAAGCCATGGAGGACCTTGGACTGCTTCGCATGGAAGACAATCGGGCTTTGACTTTCACTGTGACCGGAGAAGTAAAAGGCAATAAAGAGGTTGCGGAGTATCTGGAAGACAGTTCTCTGGTTCTTAAGACAAAGACCAATCTGGATAAGGGAAATCTCCAGGCAAGCTTGCTGGTCAAACTGACGGGAAACTCGGTACTGGATGCTTACGGTGAATATGATAATGGAAACTTTTCTTTTGCCTTCCCGTCCATCGATAAGAAGCTTTATACAGCGGATGTAAAGACCTTGCTCGAAAATAATACGGGAGAAGAGGTGCAGATTCCGGATTTGAAGAAATCAAAGGAAAATCGGAAACTCGGAAAGAAGCTTTTAGCGAAGTACGGGGTACTCCTTTCCAAGTCGATGAACAAGAAGAATCTCACTACGGAGAAGGGAACCTTCACAATAGAGCATCTGGATGAGGATTTGAAAGATACAAAATATAAGGGGACAAGGTATACCTTTAAGCCTAAGGCGGAAGAAATTGAGAAATTTGTAGAGAAGCTCGCCGATATGATGGAAAAGGACAAGGACCTCGAGAAGTTTATTGAACAGGGCGCTTACGGGAAGTATCTTGAGTTAATCTCCGGATACGGAAGAAATGAATCCACTGCCGAGCAGCTTTCCGACCTTGCCGAAAGGCTCCGTGATAATGCGGAAGACATAGGGGAGGAGCTGGAAGACAATAACCTTACCTGGGTAGTGGGAGTAGAGGGAAAGACCCTGCACGAAATCTATCTTTTCGCTGACAACGATGACAACGGAGAACTGGACACGGAGGAAGAATCCTACTTTGTGCTGGCATCGGGGAAAGACAAAGAGGAAGTGGCGGAATTCTTTAATATTTCTCCGGACGGTTATTCTTCGGTGGTCTATCTTTGGAATACGTATAAGAAAAAAGGGAAAACACTGGATGGAACGATTACCGGAATGTTGGACACTCTCTATTTAAATAAAACGGACTATACTATCGAGACGGGAAAGAAGTATCAGATTCTTCCTTATGGAGAGTATAAGTTTAGAGACATTGAAGGGGATAACGGAAAGGTAACCCTTACCGTAAAGGCCGGAAAAAAGAACAGTACGGACTGTGAGTTGAAAATGAGCGGGCTGTATGACTTAGACTACAATGATATCCGCTCGATGACTCTACATATTAACGTGAAGGAAGGCGCGGATATATCCAAGCCCAAGGGAAAGACGGAGGACATTACCGATTATTCCACCGACGAGCTCTATGACTTGATGAGCGAGTTTTCTTCTGAAATCCGGAATATTGGGGAGGAAGTTTTTGGCGGATAGTAATGGAGGAAAATCATAGATGGAAGAGCAGATTTGCGAGATAAGGAATCTGGGACTTCACTACCAAAGAGGGGGGAGAGCGGTTTTGAAAGGGCTCTCCCTTTCTTTCCATAAAGGGGAGATCCTGGGCATAAGGGGAGAAAACGGAGCCGGAAAGAGTACGCTTTTAAAGGCTCTAGCAGGGCTTCTTCCTTATGGAGAGGGAGAGATTCGCTTTGCGCCGAAGGTCCAAAAAGAGCTTTCCTATCTGCCGCAGGACCTTTCTCTTTATGAGAGTCTTACGGCCATGGAGAATCTGTATTTTTACGGAAAGATACAGGGGCTTCCGAAGAAGGTGATTTTTACAAGGGCAACTTGGCTTCTTAGGGAACTGGGGTTGGAAGAGAAAGCCGGAGAGCGCCTCTCCACCCTGTCCGGCGGAATGAAGAGAAGAGTGCACTTAGCCTCTGCGCTCATGAAAAGACCGGCTATTCTCCTTCTGGATGAGCCGACTGTAGGGTGCGACAACGAATCTTATGAGAGGATTTTGTCTCTTCTTCGGAAAATGAAAGCACAGGGCACGGCCATGCTTCTCATCAGCCACGGTAGAGGAGAATTGGAGGAAATGGCGGATCGAATCGTGTATTTAGAGGATGGGAAGATAAGAGAATGAATGGCTTTCTGGCAGCCTTAAAAAAGGATATGTGTTTGTTCTTTCGAAAAGGGGGACTCTTCTCCCTTCTATTTCCGCTTCTCTTACTTCCCCTCTTTCTCTTTTTCTTCCGGGGAAACTCCGGCGGTCTGCAAGCTTTCCCGGTCTCGGTGATTGACGAGGATGAAACCCTGATGTCGAAAACCCTCATTCGGCAAATGGAAGAGGTGGAGCTTTTTTCGGAAGTGCATAAAATCAGTCGAGAGGACATTTCGGAAGAATTGGAAAAGGGAAGTGTCGGCGTTCTGCGCATTCCGAAGGATTTCTTTTATACGGCTTATCGTTTTCAGGGAGAGCCCGTGGAGCTGATTTTAAACGAAAGAAGAGCTACGGAAAGCGCTATTCTGGAATCGGTTTTCACCTCCATTATGAAAATCATGGAAAAAGAACAGGAGATGAGTCTTGCTGTTTTTCATACGGCTTACGGGGAGAAGCTCTCCGCTTCGGAAGAGGAAGAACTCTATCACAGGGCTTCGGAACGATTGCTTAATTCGGTTTTAAAGAGGCAGCTTATTTTTCAGAATGAGGAAGTTGGGGCAAATGTAGCGTTTGCGCTGGTTATGCGGATTGCCTCCGCCCTGCTTTTCCTTTTTCTATCCTTTATCAGCCTGTCTATGGTGTCCGCCGTTCCGGAGGAGGAAAAGAAGGGCATTGTTTCCCGCTTCAGGCAAATGGGAGGAAGGGGCTTTTACCTCTCAAAATTCCTGCTTCTGTTGCTTCTTGCCCTTCCGGTTCTCGCGTTATCGCTTCTTTTTCTTTACAAGGCTTTTGCCTTGTCACCGGAATTGCTTCTCTTTTTTGCCCTGTATTACAACCTTTCCTTACTCAGCTTTTATCTCTTCTTTTGGGGGCTTTTCAGTCTTGTAAGAGAGGAACGACTGGCGAAAAACTTCTCTGTTTGTCTGATTTTCTTGCTCCTGCTCTTTACGGGGAGGCTGTTTAGCGCGGGAAGGCTGCCTTTTTCTCTGGCGCGTTTCTCCCCGATCAGCATCAATGCCGTCCTTTTGGAAGGCCTGCGGCGCGGATACAGTCCGGTGCGTTTAATGCCTTTCGTCCTGCCGCTCGGGCTGTTCCTCCTTTTGGGAATTCTGCTTCGCTTTATGCACAGCTTTACGGAGAAGAGAAGTTCGCTAGAAAAGGAAAGAGTGCCGGAGAAGAGAGGCCTACTCGAAAAGGAAACGGTGTTTCCTAAGAGAAGGGGTTTTGAAGAAGACAGAATCCGGGGAAAACAATTCCTGATGCACTGCCTTCCTTTCCCTTTGTGGAGAGGCTATATTCTGCTGGGTAGAACGGTCGGAGTGCTTCTTTTTCTTCTGTTTTTCCTCTGTCTTGGAAGATATGCCGGGGATAAGACGCAGGAAAAAATAGCGTTTTATCTTGTGAATGAGGACGGTGGAGAGTGGAGTCGGGAACTGCTTAGAGACCTGGACGCGGAAAAGAGCCTGGAGATCCGGCTCATTCCGGAAAGGGAAAAGGAGGAAAAGCTCCTCTATGGCGATAAGGAAGGTGTACTGACGATTCGGAAAGGCTATACCGGAGATAAGGAAGAAAAGGGAAAGCTCCTCTATGAGAGCGGTAGCGCCTCCCTTTCGGAAATGGGGCTAAGAGAAATCGTAGCGGCTGTCGTGGCCGGCGAGAAGATTGAAAGAGGGGCGAACGACTATCTCTCCTCTCTTTTGGGGCGGGAAATCCGTGCGGATGAACAAGACTTGCTTACGAAAAATCAAAAACAATATAAAAGAACGAGTCCGTTATATACGGTGAGAAAACAAAACGGTGCAACGCGGGAAGAGCTCTTCTCTCCGCGAAGAGAGGCGGTTTATGCCTTTTTGCTCTATTTCTTTCTGTTCTCCCTGGCTTCCGTTGCCGGAGAAGGAGAAGAAAAAAGAGTCGGCGCCCGACTGCAAAGTATAGCCGGTGCAAGCAGAAGATATCTGATCGGGCTCTTTCTCGTCTTTCTGGGCATCAGTCTTTGCTTTTTCTTTGCCCTCCGGCTCGACTTCAGTTTTAATGCGTTGCTGTCCCTTCTTTCTTACACGCTCTTCCTCTTCGGCTTCTCCCGCTTTCTTTCCGTAAGAGTGCTCGGAGAGGGAGCGGAGACCGGACTCAGCTTGAATCTGGGCCTGTTTTTCTGCCTTTCGGGAGGCGCTTTTATGGATTTTAGTGCCCTAAGCGGATGGGTAAAGTACCTGCCTTATCTCTCTCCCGTCGGCTTATTCTTAAAAGGCACGGAAGGAGATCTTGTGGCACCTGCCATCCTTCTGGCAATCGGCTTATGTACCTGCCGTTCTTCTTATGACAGGCCTATGCGCTCGCCTTTCTTCTTATGACAGACCTATGCGCCTGCCTTTCGGGAGTCCGTCCAAATCTCCCATAAGCCCGTGAGTAGCAGATTTTCATCTACGATAATGGAATGTCTGCAGTAGGGACAAATCAGATGGGAAAGCCCGCCGGTTGCAAGAAGGGTGGCTTCTTGTCCGAGTTCCTTTAAGAAGCGGTCGATGAGGCCGTCCAAGGAGCCTGCCGTACCGTAAATAATACCGGAACGCATGGCATCGACGGTATTTAAGGAAATCAGCTTCTTCGCGGGAGCAACGTCAATAGAAGGAAGGAGCGAGGTTTCTTTTGCCAAAGCATTCATGGAAATACCTACGCCGGGGAGGATGACGCCTCCCATAAATACCCCTTCCCGATTCACTACAGTCAGGGTGCTGGCGGTACCCATATCGATGATGATGGCGGGAAGCGGATAGCGTTTCTTGGCCGCAACAGCGGAAACAATCAGGTCCGGGCCGACGTCCGCGTAGGATGCGGCGGAAAAGGAAACGGCGGAAACATTTTCCCGGTTTACAATGAAGCACTCACGAATGCCTAAAATCTCGGCGGCTTCCTGAAAAGAGCCGGTGAGCTCCGGTACAACGGAGGACAGCACCATGGCCTGGAAGTCGTGGGCGGAAATCTTAAGAAGAGTACAGATTTCATCGATGTCCGCCGCATACTCGTAGCTGGTCTTTTTGCGATTACTTTCCATGCAGAAAATCTGTGCAATTTCTCCGCTTTCCCGGATGCATCCGAAATTGGTGTGGGTATTTCCGCAGTCAATGGCTAAAATCATGGCTTCTCCCTTACTGAATTTGCGAAGAAAGTTCTATTTTGCTGAATATTTTCGACTTCTTTTCGCTAAATACTTTTGCTTTTTTGCTAAATACTTTTGCTTTTTTTGCTAAATATTTTCTACTTCTTCTTTGGTGAAACGGATTCCCTGTAAGATGCGCACAATGACGGGGGAGACAAGCAGATTCACCAAGAGTTCAATCAGGAAGTTCACGCCCAAAATGCTGAAAACTAAGAAGTGTACGACGGCGTCCTGCCCGTTCGCCCAAAGAGCAAGCGTCTCTTGAAAGAAGAGCACTAAGCCCAGAATAAATATCCCGGTGTTTACAACGGGGGCAAGGACAGCCGGCAGAAGAATCCGGAGAAGCTTTTGCTTCGTGCAGTGCACACTAAGCCCCGCGAGGTACCCTGCAAGGGTGCTTTTCAAAAGACAGAGCAGAAGGGTGATCAGCGGCCTTTGTGAAAATAAAATATAGCCGCCCGCATCATTTCCCGAAACAACGGAAAAACAGACCATGATTCCGAAAACGGCACCGAGAAACGCAGCACTCAAGGAACCGTATAAAATTGCCGCCAGGATAATGGGGATGAGTGTAAAAGTGATGTTGAAAGGGCCGAGTTTGATGCTGCCCAGAATAAGCTGAAGACTGATTACGACGGCGGCCAGTATGGCGGTACCGACGAGCTTTTGAATAAATAATTTGTTTTTCATAAAAACTCCTTATTCCATGAAAAAAATAATTCTGTTTTTCTGATACTACAAGGAAGTTTCCGAACTGTCAATCGAAAGCAAATCGTCTTAAATATTTAAGTATTGAGAGGATGTGACACTTGCAAAGAAGGCGGGGATTTTGTAAAATAAAAAGAAGCTTTATGGTAATTTTTAAGTTTTTTTAAATAAAGGGGTCCGCTTTTGGCGTGGCATTTAATACGGATATAGAATCGAGACGATAAGATATGGTAGAGAAAGTTATACAGGAAATGGGGCTGCCCTTACTTTTTACAGTCCTATTGCTGTATTACGCAATAAAGTTAATGGTTTTTCAAGATGTGGAGAGCATTCGTCCGAAGGGGCGGGCTCCCGTTCAAGATAAGAAGGGATATGGCAGGGAAGCCGGAATATTGGTTCTTATTTTTGCAGCTATTTCGTTAGTAGCATCTTTTTGTATGCTTATTCATCCATTTTTAGGGATATCGCTCATTTTGCTGGGATTTATTCTGGTCGCTATGCAATTTCGGCGTTTGGAGGAAAAGTATAGTGGGGATAGAAAATGAAGAAATATTCCGTACTCTTGGTCGATGACGAAGAGGATGTAGTAAAAGCAATCATGCAGAAGATTGATTGGGACGGCCTCGGCTATTCGCTTTTGGGCTATGCCAAAAACGGCTTGGAGGCGCTGGAAATTGCCGAAGAAAAGCAGGTGGATGTCGTCCTTACCGATATTAAAATGCCGTATATGGACGGGCTGACTCTGTCACACAAATTGAAGGAGCTGTATCCTTCCATTAAGATTGTTATCTTCTCGGGATTTGATGAATTTGAATATGCCAAAGAGGCGATTCGACTCGAAGCGGAAGAATATGTATTAAAGCCGGTAGACAGCGGAGAACTTTCCCGCATTTTTCGTACGGTACACGAGAGACTGGACAAGGAATTCGACGAAAAACAGAATATTAATCACTTAAAGAATTACTATTTGGAGAGCCTGCCCATTTTGCAGGAGAGTTTTTACACCTCCCTGATTGAGGGAAATGTCCGGCAAGAGGATTTGACGCGGGCGATGTTGGACTACCAGATTGACTTGACGGGAAAGTTCTATTCCGTGGTGATTTTGCATAACTCCATAAGCCTTTCGCCGGAAGGCATCAATCCGGTCTTAATCAGTATGTCTATTCGCAAGCTTGCGGAAGAGCGGATGCAAAAGGGATGGAGAGCCTGCTTTTTCACCTATCTCGGAAACACGGTCATCCTTACACAGTTAAAAAGAGAAGAAGAACATTACCGTTTGACGGATGAGATGGAAACGCTCTGCCGGATGGCGAAGTATGTCTGTAATGCCACGATTACGGCGGGTATCGGAAAAACGGTAAGCTCCTTATTGGATTTACCGCTCTCTTATCTGGGGGCACGCGACGCGGTAGCGTATCGTGTTCTCTACGGGCGCGGAAAGGCCATTGCGGTTTCCGACATCAACCCGGAGGAACGGGAGAATCCGTCTTTAAATCGGGAACTTCTGGATGAGGAAAGGCTTCTGGACGTTTATCGAAGCATCAGGATGGCATCCAAGGAAGAGCTTTTCAAGGACATCGATCTCTATATCCAGAACAGCCGCCTGGAGAAGCCTTCCCTGCAGGAGTATCAGTTTTTCCTGATGGAACTTGTGACCAATATTCATAAGTTCCTTTTGTCCAATCAGGTGGATGCGACGCTTATTTTTCCGAAGGACGAGGATGTGTACCAGAAGGTGCAGCAGTTCAGTTTGGAAGAACTTTCGGCTTGGATGAAGCGGATTTGCGAAAGGATTCAGGGCATTATTCAGGAAAAGAGAAGTGACAAGACGAAGTCTTTTGTTAAAAAGGCGGTGGAGCATGTACACAGTCATTACATGGATAAAAACCTTTCCGTAGAGGGACTTTCCATGGAGCTCCATGTTTCGGCGGCTTATTTTTCGACGGTGTTTAAGAAGGAAACGGGAAAGAGCTTTATCAATTACCTTACGGATTATCGCATGGAGAAGGCTTTGCGTCTTCTCATTGAAGAGGAGGAAAAGACCTATATTATCGCAGAGTCGGTTGGCTATGCGGATCCGAATTACTTCAGCTACGCTTTTAAGAAAAAATTCGGGATGTCTCCCTCCAAATATAAAACCAGCGGGATGAAGCAAGAGGGTGTATGATGAGGATATCGGAAAAAGAAGAGAAGAAGCACTTCCTACAGGACATCTTTTTTAAGAAAGGTGCTTTCCTGCCCCTTTCTTTAAGGAGCCCATTTCGCTCTTTTCACAATATGATTCTCATGAGCTTTATGCTCTTATCGATTATCATTATTCTCTTCTTATCCTCGGTTCTGTATCTGCAGTTTTCCGCACGGCTGAAGGAAGAACGGGAAACACAGGCGGAACAGCTCTTAAAACAGGGCGGAAATCGCCTGGAAGAATACCTGATCAGCATGCGACAGATTTCGGATGCGATGTATTATGATGTGATTAAGGGTTCCAATCTGAATTTATTGAAAGTGAATACCGAAATGAACCTCTTATATGAGGCGCATAAGGAAAGTCTTGTTTCTGTTGCCATTTTTTCGGGAGGAGGAAAGCTTCTAACGGCGGTTCCGAACTCAACGGAGAAGAAGAATCGAAAGGTGGTGGAACAGGACTTTTTTACGTCTGCCGTGCAGCAGGTGGAGAATCTGCATTTTTCCCTTCCGCATGTGCAGAATCTTTTTGATGACCCCTCTTTTAGGACACACTGGGTCGTTTCTCTCAGCCGCGTTGTGGAACTGAGTGAAAATGGAGCCAGCAGCAACGGCGTTCTGCTTGTTGACATGAATTTTAATACCATTGAGAGAATGATGGAGAAGCTGAACGGGGAAGATCAATATCGTTACTTTTACCTTTGTGATAAAAAGGGCAATCTGATTTACCATCCCAGGATGCGGGAAATTTTACGAAATGATTTTCAGGAGAATACGGAGGTGCTTTCCGAGCTGGATGACGGGATCCATCATATCAAGGCGGGGAGTAACAGTAGGGCAATCATCGTGGATACGATAGGTTATACCGGGTGGAAGATGGTTGCCGTTCTGGAGGAAGGCAATCGGATTTTTGCCTCCGGCGGAATGTTATATTATGTCTTCATTCTGATTTCGTTAACTTTATTAATCTCGCTTTTGTTTAACCAGCTGGTATCGCTACGCCTGTCCTATCCGATTCGTAAGTTGAATGAGGATTTGGAGAAAATGGGGGAGCGGCGACTTTCTATGGAAGATATCGCCCACTACGGCAGCACGGAGATCATTCACCTGGGAAAAACCCTGGTGCAGTCTTTCCGGCAGATAGACAGACTGACGGAAGAGAAGATAGAGCAGCAGGAAGAGAAAAGACAGACCGAGATGGATGCCCTGCAATCCCAGATTAATCCCCATTTCCTCTATAATACCTTGGAGTCCGTGGTCTGGATGATTGAGAGCGGCAAGAAGGATGATGCGGTATTTATGGTAACCGAGCTGGGAAGCTTTTTCCGCATCAGTCTTTCCGGCGGGAAAAATATCATCCCTCTTTCTCAGGAACTGCAGCACGCCAAGAACTATATGAATATCCAGCAAATCCGTTTTAAAGATAAGTTCAAGGTGGATTTTACGGTGAGCGAGGAAGTCTTACGTTGTCTGACCGTAAAGCTTATTCTGCAGCCCATCCTGGAAAATGCCATCTATCACGGTATGGCGGGCGTGGATGAGGATGGGGAAATCCATGTCAGAGGTGAAATGATTAAGGGAGAAAACACTTCCATGGTCCTTTTGTCCGTGGAAGACAACGGCTTCGGCATGACAGAGGAAAAGGCGGAGTCCCTGCTCGATACGGAGGCGGAGATTTCCGATTTCTCCGACCGGAAGAAACGAGGTTCCGGTGTGGGACTGATTAATGTACACAGAAGAATTCAGTTGCGTTTTGGAACTCGTTTCGGCCTCAGGATCCACAGCGAACCGGATGAGGGAACCAGAGTGGAAGTTCGACTTCCCGCGATAGAGTATACGGAAGAAACACAGAAAAGTCTGGAGCACGGTAATATGCACAGCAGTACAGACGGATTTCACGGAGGGGGCAAAGACAATGAAGGAAAATCGGATATTCACGGTGGCGGTGGCAGTCATAGCGATGATTCTTCTGCTGCTCTCTCTGGGAAGATTCCTGGGGGAGAATAAACCCGAAAAATATAAGATCTCCATCGTGGTGGACCGGAGCAGTTCGGCATCCTGGGACAGCTTTCGGAGAGGCTTAAATGCAGCAGTCAAACAATACAACATGGAATATAATTTTGTGACGACAAGCCGCTTCAGTTCCATTCAGCAGGAATATGCAAGTCTTACCCGGGAAGTCAAGAACGGAACGGACGGCATTATTACGGAATTACGCGCGACGGAGGGGACGGGAGAAATTTTGGATGAGCTTGGGAAGCAGGTGAAGATCGCCCTGGTGGAAAGCGAGCGGGAAAACGTGAGACCCGACCTTTTCATTCCGACCTTTTCCGTGGATGAAGAGGCGCTCGGAACGGCGCTTGGAACGGAGGTTTTACAAAGCTCCTTACAGGCAGAAAAACTGAGTATCGGGATTCTCGCCGGAAATCAGAGCAAGGGCAATATGAAGAAACGCCTGGATGCCCTAAAGAAGGTTTTGGAGAGCGGAGAGCAGGAAATTGCCTGGGTGATTGAGGACCGCGGACAGTATCGAAAGGACCTTGATGAGGAAAGCCATAGGAAGAGTGTGGATGTCATCATTGCTCTGGATAACGACAGCCTGGAAGCGGCTGCACACTATACACAGGAAACCGGAAGAAGCTTTATCGAGCTCTACGGGGTAGGAGATTCCGAGGAAGTCATTTATGATTTGGATACGGGCGTGATTCGGAGCCTGATTGTTATCGACCATTATGATATGGCCTATTCCGCGGTGGAAGCCTTGTGGAAACAATTGTCCGGGGGGCAAAAAACCGGAGAAACCCACCTTGTGGATTTTTATGTCGTGAAGGCCGGCAATATGTACAGTAAAAAAATGGAACGGATTCTGTTTCCGACAGATTAATAAGCCGACGGCCGCTTTCCCCTCCGGGAAGAGCGGGAAATTTTCGGAGCAGCTTTCGAAAAGAGAGGACTTGAAAGAGGGACCGTTCAAGCCGAAGGAAAGGAGAAAAGAGATGCGTGTGAATAGGAGAAGTTTTCTGACTTGGATTTCGGTTGTTCTTCTGCTTTTTTCTTTATCTGCCTGTAAAACGAGTGAGAAGAGAAGGGAAAAGAAGAAAATAAAAATCGGCATCACCCTGTATGACAGTCATGATACCTTTATCACCGGCTATATGAGCGCCTTTGACAAGGAAGTGGCGGAGAAGCGTGGAGAAGGCTATGAGGTGGATGTTCTCCGTTTCAATGCGGAGGGAAGTCAGTCCGTGCAAAATGAGCAGGTAGAGGAAATGTTGCAAAATTCCTGTGATGTGCTTTGCATCAATTTGGTGGATCGGACTGCACCGTCTGAGATTATTGACATGGCTAAGAAGAAAAATACACCGGTTATTTTCTTTAACAGAGAACTTGTGGAAGAGGATTTGTACCGCTGGAATCAACTCTATTATGTCGGGGCGGATGCTAAGCAGTCCGGGATATTACAGGGAGAATTGGTAGCGGAGGATATATTGGCGGAGGCGGAGAAAGAAGCTTCCGGAAGAGAAGAAGGAAAGGAAGGAGAGCTTTCGGCAGAGCCGGAGTCGAAAGAAGAGTCGATTTCTTCTGCGGAAGAACCGGGAGAGGCAGAAACGACAAGGAAGCCGGAAGAAGAAACGAATCCGGAAGAACCGGCGCCGGAAGGCGTTACAGAGTCGGAAGACATTACGGAGTCGGAAACGGAATGGGCAGGAGAACTTGGCGGGAGACTCTTAGGGGAAGAATTCGATACGACAGTACAGTCGAAAACAGAGTCGAGAGAGTCTGTAGCGTTGCCTCGAAGTGTAGACAAAAACGGAGACGGTAAGCTGCAGTATGTCCTCTTTGAGGGAGAGGCGGGACATCAGGACGCCATCATGCGGACCGAGTATGTGGTCAGTACTTTGCAAAAGAAGGGGATTCCTCTGGAAAGACTGGGATACGGCATTGCAAACTGGAGCAGAGCGGAAGCGCAGAGTAGGATGATGCAGCTTTATTCGGAATTAGAGGATAAGATTGAATTAATTCTTTCTAACAATGATGATATGGCTCTTGGCGTATTGGATGCGTATGATAAAATAGGGGTGCAAAAGGATGCGCGCCCATGGATATACGGCATTGACGGAACCATGGCAGGCATCAATGCTGTTAAAAAAGGAGCAATGAAGGCGACGGTGTATAATGATGAGATGGCACAGGCCAAGGCTCTTTTCAACATTGCCTTTCAGCTTGCGACAGAGGATGGAGGAAAGGAAGGGGATAGGGATATCCAGAAGATTACCAAAATTCCCTACAGGAAGGTAACCGGTGAAAATTATGCAGAATTCAGAGCAGAAGAGTAATAGCGAAAAAGAGAGATTGGATTTTGGTATCAGCGGGATTCCCCTTTTGGCGATTCTCCTGATGTGCTTTTTCTTTTTCCGTTTTCCGGAGAATTCGAATCGGGGTTTATCCGCGATTCGCAGCTTTTTGGGTTCGGAATTTGCCGTATATTACCTGGGCTTGGGGCTCTTTATCTTTCTTCTCTCTTTGTTTATTGCCTTTTCTCCCTATGGAACGATTGTTTTGGGAAAGCCGGACGAGAAGCCGGCCTATTCTTTTTTTACCTGGGGAAGTATGATGTTCACTGCGGGGCTCGCGGCGGATATCTTGTTTTACTCTCTCTGTGAATGGATTTTGTATGTGAGAGAGCCTTATATTCAAAGCCTCGGTAATGCGGAAGAGTGGGCGACCGTTTACACCCTGTTTCACTGGGGCTTTATTCCCTGGGGCTTTTATCTGGTTCTTGCGGCGGCTTTCGGGTTCATGCTTCATGTTCGGAAACGGAAGAGGCAGCGTTATTCGGAAGCTTGCAGATCGATTCTCAAAGAAAAGACGGACGGAATACTGGGACGCGGAATAGACCTTTTGGCTGTTTTTGCATTACTTGCGGGGACCGCCACGACCTTTTCCGTAGCGACGCCGCTCATGGCCGAAATTATCAGAAAGGTTCTGCCGGGCTTTTCCACAGTGAGCTTGACCATTTTGATTCTGGTTATTACCTGCGTGGTTTATACCTACTCCCTCTTAAAGGGCATGGCGGGGATTTCTCTTTTGGCAAAAACCTGCACATGGCTTTTTTACTCGCTGTTATTTTATGTCTTCTTTTTCGGAGGGGCCGGCAATTTTATTTTGAAGCACGGCTTTTCTGCCTTTGGGAAAATGGTGGAACACTTCCCGAGCATGGCGACCTATACGGATGCACTCGGGGAGAATCATTTTCCGGAGAATTGGACAATCTTTTACTGGGCCTACTGGATGGTTTGGTGTGTGGCATCTCCCTTTTTTATCGGAAGTATCAGTAAGGGGAGAACGATACGGCAAACCATATTGGGAGGCTATGTCTTCGGAGTGGGCAGTACTTTTGTGAGCTTCCTGGTTTTAGGAAATTACAGCCTGTCTCTGGAACTCTTCCACAGAGTCCCGATTCTTTCGATTTATGAAAAGACACAGTCTCTTTATGAGGTGATCGTACAAGCCCTGGAGGCCCTTCCGCTGGCACCTTTGGTACTGGCTCTGCTCTTCCTTACCATGCTTGCTTTTTATGCCACATCCTTTGATTCGATTGCTTTGGTGGCATCGCAGTACAGCTATAAGAATTTGGAGGAAGGAGAAGAACCGAATAAGAAGGTGCAGGGATTCTGGGCGGTTCTCTTGATCCTTTTACCGCTTGCTCTGGTTTTTTCGGAAAGCTCTATGGCAAACCTGCAATCGGTTTCAATTATTGCCGCTTTTCCGATCGGATTTATTATCCTCTTAATCAGCTTCAGCTTTCTGAAAGATGCCAAGGCGTATTTGAAGGAGCTGGAAAAGAGGAAAACGGGAAATAGCGAGGAAGAAGCGGGAAAGGAATAAAACGAAATGTTACAAGGCTTTTTTAATTATGACAACGATATATGGCGTTTTGTGGGCAGACTTGCGGACATCATGGTACTGAACTTACTTTGGATTGTCTGCTCGCTTCCGATTGTGACTTTCGGGATTTCCACGACTGCCCTGTACTATTGCACTTTGAAAATCGTGAAAGATGAGGATGACGGAAATTTTCGTATGTTTTTCCGTTCTTTTAAAAGGAATTGGAAGGAAGGGCTGATTATCTGGCTGATTCTTCTTCCCGTCCTGGGCATTTTGCTTTTGGATCATCGATTCTTCACCGTGCTTTTTCAGAATCATGCCGTCCTACGCTTTCTTCTGCAAGGAATTACCGATGCACTGATTTTGCTTTGGATTTTCGTATTTCTGTATGTATGGCCGCTTCTCTCCCGCTTTGAAAACAGTTGGCAGAAGGTGATGCTCCATGCCTTACTGATGTCCATTCACCACCTTCCCTATACCTTGGGAATTCTGGCTTTGGACTTTGCATCGGTCATTCTGATTTTCTTTTTACTGAGACTTGTTCCGATGTTTGTTCCCGTCTTCTTTATTTTGGGATTTCCGCTGCTGGCTTGGATGAATTCCGCTTTTTTCAGGAGGATTTTTGCCCGCTACGAGAAAAAGAAGCCGGAAGAGCAAGAGCCCGAAGAGGAAAATGTACAAAGTGAGAAATAAAAAAACTCCCATAAAAGGGAGGAGGCAGGGGCAACACCAAGGTTACTCCTGCCAAGTATTATGAAAAAAATCTATTTAATGAATAACGTTTATTTCGTTATCTGCATGCAGTATAAAAAAGAGGCATGAATAAACTATGTTTATGCTGTAAACAATGTGATAACAAAATATGAATGAATCATGAACTGAGAGGGAATATGCTGTTTAGAGAGGATTTAGCGGAAGAAAAAGATCCGTTTTCGGATTGGCCGGAGAGCTTCTATGAAGAGAGGAATCCGGAAAAAAGGGAAAAGCTTATTTTAGAAAAAATAAGACGCTTGCAGGGAGATGCGCCGGAAGAGCAGAGTGAAAAAGAGAAACGGGAAGAAGAGCAGCCGGAAGAGCAGAGTGAAAACGGGAAACAGGAAGAAGCGCAGCCGGAAGAGCAGAGTGAAAACGGGAAGCGGGAAGAAGAGAAGCGAGAAGAAGAAAAACGGCTAAGTGTGCTTTATGAACGCTATCCGAGTCTGCAGGATCGTCCGCTCCGGGAAAGCAAAGCGTTTCAAAAGAATCCCGTCATTGTGGACCGGTACATGTACAGCTGGATGAATATTCTGATTGCAGGCAGAACCGGGATTCACTTTTGGAATCGAAGGGCGGTAAAAAAAGAGCTTGATAAGCTCCTCGATATTTTTGTTTCGGACGGGAAAATGGAAGGACAAACGGAAGGCGGAGCGGATGCGCTTTCGGCTTTGCGACAGAAAGAGATAGAGTGCTTTGCCTTACTTTGGCTGGAAAACTGTGTAAAGGATAAAAGCTATGGCTCTACAGTCTTTGGGATGATTCGCATGAGCGATGAGTCCCTGTCCAGAAAGATGGCGGAGGAAATAGGAGAGGTTTTGCTGTTTATTCCTGCGGCGGTAGGCCTGGAAGAAAAGGCAAGGCCTGTGAAAGAAGTATTTTTGGAGCTTTATTTCCGGAAGATAAACGGGGGAGAAGAGCAATGGAAGACGGTAATGGAGGAAAGGGGTCTGAATGGAAATGGAAGCAGTGATTTTTGATGTGGACGGAACGATTTGGGACAGTGCGAAGGAAGTAGCGGAGTCTTGGACGGAGGCGTTTCAGAACTACCCTGAGAGCAAGGGGAGAGTTCTTACGGCTGCGGATTTGGAACCGTATATGGGGCTCACGATGGAAGCCATCGGAGAGGGGCTGCTTCCCGGATTGGAGAAGGAGAGAAGAGAAGAAATCATGTGCTATGCCATGGAGTATGAAAATATTTACCTGGCAAAACATCCCGGCAGGTTTTTTCCGGATTTTGTTTCTACGGTGAAAAGCTTGGAGAAAGCCGGGAAAAAACTTTTTATCGTCTCCAACTGTCAGTCGGGCTATATAGAAGCCATGCTTACTGCGGCAGGCTTAGCCTTCGGGGAAGGGCAGCTTATCCGGGATATCGAGTGCTTCGGGAATACCGGAAAATCCAAGGCGGAGAACATCCGTCTTGTTATGGAAAGAAACGGTCTGAGCCGGGAAAAGACGGTTTACCTTGGCGATACCGCATTGGACCGTGCTTCCGCAAAGGAATGCGGGATTCCCTTTATTTTCGCTTCATACGGTTTTGGGAATCCGGAGAGCTTTGAAGAGAAAATCACTTGTCTTAAGGAACTTCCGGAAGCGCTGGAACGGCTTGCAAAGAGGGGATAGAGCTCGTTTCCTTTTGCCGAAAATTTGTAAAAAAGTCCATTTTGTGCTAGGATATGATTTTGCAGAAAGATACAAAGAGGTATTTTTATGGGGTCATATACGGTATTACAATGGACTACTTTTTTTATGCTCTATTGTATGTTCGGATGGTGTTTTGAATCAACTTACTGCTCCATCAAGTCGGGGCACCTGCAAAACAGAGGATTTTGCCATGGACCTTGGCTTCCGATTTACGGCGTAGGAGCATCTCTCTTACTTCTGTTTACACAGGGGCATGAGGGAAATCGACTGTATTTGTTCTTGGTCGGTTTTTTCGGCGGTACTTGCTTGGAGCTCGTTACCGGATTTTTAATGAACAAAATCTTCCATATGCGTTGGTGGGATTATTCGCAGAATCCCCTGAATTTTCACGGCTACATTTGCTTACCGGCATCCATTGGCTGGGGGCTTGCCGCCATTTTTGTGATCCGGGTAGTGCATCCTCGAATTGCCAGTATTCCGGAGACCTGGTCGTACATCACCTTTGTTGTGATGAATACCATTTTTTATACTTTATTTGTGGAAGATGTGATTTTCTCCGTGATTGCCGCACTGGAACTGAAGGAAAGAGTTACACGTCTGGCGGCGAATTCGGAGGAGATCCAGCTTTTGAGAAAATCCATTGCCGAAGTCTATGAGAAACTTGCAGATACCAAAGCGGAATGGGAACAGTCCGCGGAAGAAATCCGGGAAGTCCAGAAGACGGAAGGCAATGTAGCGGCGGCAAAGCTGGTAGCGAGCTCCGTAAAGGATTCCACTGTAGCGGTAGCGAGTACTGTAAAGGATTCCACCGTAGCGGTAGCGAGTACCGTAAAAGATTCTACCGTGGCCATGGCGAGTTCCATGAAGGACTCCACCGTGGCGGTAGCCAGCAGCCTGAAGAACTCTGTCGTAGCAGTAGCAGGCAATGTCAAGGATTCCGCGGAAGCCATCTTCTCTGGGCAGAAAACGCTCGTTGAGTTGGAAAAAGACAAGACCCGTTTGGAAGAGCGACTTTCTCTTCTGGAAGACGGCGGAAATGAAAACAGCGGAAAGATGCCTTGGTGGGTAAAAACGATGCTTCGGAACAATCCGGAGGCGGTGTCCGAGGCAAGTGGATTTGACGATTTAAAGAAAGCGGCTCTAAAGCCCTTAAAGGATACAAATCAGCATGGAAGCCTTTAGAAAAAAGAAGCTGAATCAAGCTCTTTAGGAGGAGGAAATGAGTTTAGCACGCACGATGGAAGGTCTCATGGCGGGGAATTCCGTCATTCGGAAAATGTTTGAAATGGGACAGGAAATGGCGAAAAATTATGGAAAAGATCAGGTCTATGATTTCAGCCTGGGAAATCCCGTTGCGCCGGTACCCTATGAGGTGAAGAATGCCATTATCAGTCTTTTGGAAAATCAGGATCCGCATGAGATTCACGGTTATATGAAAAATGCCGGTTTCGATGATGTTCGAACACAGGTTGCGGAGCATTTGAACTCCCGTTTCGGGCAAAACTACCATAAGGACAATATTTTACTTTGTGCAGGTGCTGCAGGGGGACTGAATATCCTTATGCGCTGCCTTTTGGACGAGGAGGATGAGGTCCTTTGCTTTGCCCCGTATTTTACGGAATACAAGTCCTATGTTTCCCATTATAAGGGAAAACTGGCTGTAGTTCCGATGAGGGCGGACGATTTCTCTCTGAATTTGGACGCTGCAGAGCGGATGATCAGACAGAGAACCAAGGCGGTGATTCTCAATAACCCGAATAACCCCAGCGGCATCATTTACTCCGAAGAAGAACTGCTTCTTTTAACGAAGATGCTGAAGGAGGCGGAAGAAAGAGTAGGGCATCCGATTTATCTGATTTGTGATGAACCGTATCGTGAACTGGCCTACGACGGACGGGAGGTTCCGTATTTACCGAATCTGTATCGAAACAGCATCTATCTCTATTCCTTTTCCAAGACACTTTCCATTCCGGGTGAGCGTATCGGCTATATGGCAATTTCCGATGCAGTGGAGGACGGAGAGCTGCTTATGCAGGCGGCAATCATTACCGGGCGGACACTCGGCTTTGTCAATGCCCCTTCCTTATTCCAAAAGGTAATCGGGCAGTGCCTGGATGTGAAAATTGATTTGGGCTTCTATGACAGAAACCGTAAATTACTCTACACGGAGCTTACCGAAATGGGCTTTACCTGTGTACCGCCTCAGGGCGCCTTTTATCTTCTTGTGAAGTCCCCTCTGGAAGACACGGAAAGCTTTGTGAAGCTTGCGGAAAAGCAGCATATTATTTTGGTTCCGACGGACGGATTCGGACTTCCCGGTTATTTCCGTTTAGCCTATTGTGTGCCTTATGAGAAGATAGAAGCGTCTCTTCCGGCCTTTCGTGCTTTGGCAGAGGATTGCAGAAATTGGGAGAGCGAAAAGGAGGCGGAAGAGGAGAGATAGACTCTCTCCGGGGTATAAGTACGATTAAAATGAGGGGCACGGGATTTGCCCTTGCGTGACTCCGGTTTCTAAGAAGATAGCAAAAGAGCAAGGCGTGCGCCTTGCTCTTTTGCTATCATTTTGAAGGGGGACTCCGAAACCTGTATTTACAGGAGAAGGTTCCGGAGTTGAGTATGAAAAGCTTTTTTATTAGTTACATCTTATGTAACTGTGTATAGGATAATCGGAAACTGTGATTAAAATATGTTTTATGACTTAAAGAAAAATAAAAAAGATAAAGAAAAACAGTAGAAAAGAAGGAAAGGATGAAAGAAATCTTACAAAGCTGCAAGAATTGCGAGGGAGGACACGTAAGAGAAGTAAAAAGAGAGGAATCTGTTCCTTCGGACTAAAAAGCACTGGACAAAGTTAGATGGAACTAATATAATCCTCATTATGGTTAGTTAATATAAACTAACTAATAGAGGGGTAATTATGGAGAAGGGCAGAGTATTCTTTAAAAAAAACAAGACAGCAGAAGATTTGGTAAAAGAACATCTCTGTCTGAATGCACCGGTTATTGTCGGTTTAAAGCCGGCGGCAATCTTTACAGTCACGAAGGAAGAAAAGAAATTATTGGAAAGAGTGCTGCTCCAAAGAAGAAATGCGGGAGCAGAGAAGGGAACGGAAAGCGAGCTTTCCATTTTGACTTTATATTCAGCAGAGAAGGAAAGCATTTTACTATACCGAAAAGAAACCTTACTTCGCCATTTGGCGGATAAAAGGGTACAGCGTTTTTTGTATTCCTTACATCTGGGATATGAGGAAGGAGAAGACTGGATTCTACGTTTTAAGGAGCGCTTCCAAAACTATAAAGGGGCGGGAGACGTATTTCCTCACGAGGTCGGTATTTTCTTGGGCTATCCTCTTTGGGACATTCGTGCATTTATCGAGAATCCCAGGCAAAAGGCGAAGCTGACGGGGTACTGGAAGGTTTACTTTGATGTAGAGGGGGCATTGAGACGTTTTCAACTTTTTGACGAATGTATAGCCCGCTTTACAGCACTTGCCGAGCGTTGTGAGAATTTGGCTGTGATGGCCGAGTACTGCTGTGAGAAGGCCATGGCGGCATAACCGAGAGCTATTGTAAGAAGGCCATGGCGGCATAACCGAGAGCTATTGTAAGAAGGCTAGGGCGGCATAACCGAGAGCTGCTGTGAGAAAGCCATGGCGGCATAGCCGGAAAGATTCCCTAAGGGGGGATTCATTTATTCGTGTTCCATCTATTGGAAAGGAAAGCTTATTGCAAACAGGACAAAGAACTGTTGCAATAGCAACAAGTAATTCCCGGTAAAATAGTATGATATAGACAAAGGAGCAAATGTATTTTTTACAAAGGAGGACAAACGATGATTAAGGTTGTATTTTGGAGCCAGACAGGAAATACAGAGGCTATGGCCGATGCGGTAGTAGAGGGCATTCAGGCTGCAGGCGGAGAGGGAAAGGCAATCAGCGTATCCGATATTTCCGCAGCCGATTTGGCAGGAGAATCCGTTTTTGCTTTAGGATGTCCCGCAATGGGAGATGAGGTTCTGGATGAGGGCGAGATGGAACCTTTCGTAGAAGAGTTGCTTCCGTCCGTTTCGGGAAAGAAGATTGCTCTTTTCGGATCCTATGACTGGGGTGATGGAGAGTGGATGCGTACCTGGGAAGGAAGAATGAAAGAGGCCGGAGCGGTTTTAGTGGCGGAGCCCGTTATCTGCAACCTGACACCGGATGAAGAAGGACTTGCAAACTGTAAGGCTTTAGGAGAGGCTTTGGCTAAGGCTTAAGGAAAAAAGGAGATATCGCAGGCTTTGCGAGCGATACTCGTTATGAACAGGATGTCTCAGGCTTTGCCCGCGTCACTTGTTAAGAATAGGAAGAGGTTCTGCATACGCAGGGCCTCTTTTTTGCTGTGAGAGGACGGCACGCCTCCTACTCGATTCTTAACAAATAAAACACGGAAGATACGGTTAATATTTCAAAATATTTAATAAATACACAAGAAAGAATGTATAAAAATGACTTTACGGCTATTTTCAAAAGATTTAAGATAGAGCAATCAAATAATTAAAAATATTGAATCATATGAACTCGCTTTTTCATATAGGAATTCCCTTTTTCATCACGGAAAGGATACGGAAAATGAATCAGTTGAAAAATTGCTTGGAAAACAGAGGTTTGGAGATTCCCTTAATACAGGGAGGAATGGGAGTAGGCGTTTCCCTTTCCGGCTTAGCGGGGGCTGTGGCAAGAACAGGTGCTATGGGCTGTATCAGCACCGCGGACTGCGGCTACCGTGAGGAGGATTTTCGCCGTTCTCCTGAGGAGGCGAATCTGCGGGCCTTGCGGAAGGAGATCCGAAGGGCAAGGGAACGCAGTGAGGGAAGAGGACTGCTTTCCATTAACGCTATGGTTGCCACAAGACAGTGGGAGGATGCTATAAAAGTTGCCGTGGAAGAGGGAATCGATGCCGTGATTTCCGGAGCAGGCCTGCCCTTAAGTCTGCCGGAACTGGTGCCGGAGGGAAAGGCGCTTATTGCGCCCATTGTTTCCAGCGGCAGGGCGGCCAAGGTTTTACTCAAAACATGGAGCCAAAAGTATCAAAGGACTGCCGATTTTGTGGTTTTGGAAGGTCCCCTGGCAGGAGGGCACCTGGGCTTTAAGGCCGTAGAAGTGGAGGAAGGGAAGGCTAAATCGCTGGAGGAATTGATTCCGGAAGTTTTGACCGTATTGCAAAGCTTTGAAGAAGAATTCGGCCGGAAGATTCCGCTTTTTGCAGCGGGAGGAATCTGGAGCAGGGAAGACATTGTAAGAGTACAAGAGGCGGGAGCTTACGGTGTACAGATGGCTACCCGTTTTATCGGCACCGAGGAATGTGACGCGAGTACCGCCTATAAAGAATATCTTATTTCCAAGGGTGAAAAGGACCTTGCTATCATCCATAGTCCGGTAGGAATGCCGGGAAGGGCGGTGAAGAGCCCTATGCTGGAAAAGCTGGGAGAAACAGGACGTATTCCTCCGAAACATTGCTCCCGCTGTATTCACAGTTGCGATCCGGGAAGCGTGAAATATTGTATTACCCATGCACTCATTTCCGCAGTAGAGGGAAATGTGGGGGAGGGTCTCTTCTTCTCGGGAGCCAATCTGGGAAAGCTTCGGGAAATTGTATCGGTGCGCGAAATAGTGGAGGAATTGTTCCCGGGGAAAGAAAAAACCCCCGCCCCAAAAGGGACGGAGGACATTTTGAAAGTGTAAAGGGAGGAGAACCGCTTTTACGCCAGTTTCTCTTTCAGCCACTCCAGTAAGACCACAGCTTGATTCATTTTTTCCTCCTTGGAAGCAAAGAGGAGACTGACATTTTCCTTTTCCAGATGTTCTTTTACGAGTTGAATCAGGCTTTCTTTATCAGGATTATTTTCCAATTCCTCCCGATAGAGCTCGCGAAAACGAGGAAAAAGCTCTTCCTTGTGGTCAAACCACTTTCTCAGGTGGGTGGAAGGACTGAAATCCTTTGCCCAGTAGTCAATTGCCGCTTTTTCTTTTGCCACGCCTCGTGGCCATAATCGGTCTGTTAATATTCGAAAACCGTCCGTTTCAGCCTGCGCAAGATAAATTCGTTTCGTTTGTAACCGACACATATTGCACTCACTTTCTCCCCAAGAGGAAATCTGCAGTGTTGCATAGAAAACGGGAGTACCGGCGTGAATCCCGGAAAACTCATTTTCCTAAGAACTACACTACCAAATCGAGCCTATTACGATATTCGTTTTATTGTATAGATAAATATAGCATATGCGAATAGCAGTTTCCAGTGAATTTCAAAAAGAGATTGCCCCCTTTAGAGCAATCTCTTTTTATGATCCTTAACGAGTATCGCTCGCGCAGCGTGCAGTATCTCGTTTCTCTTTATGCTGTTTCCGGGAAGAAAATCTTCATGTCATCTTCTACGGTTCCGATTCCGGCAATACCGAAGTTCTCTACAAGAACCTTGGCTACGTTCGGAGAAAGGAAGGCGGGAAGGGTTGGTCCAAGGTGAATGTTCTTTACTCCTAAGTAGAGAAGGGCAAGAAGAACAATAACAGCCTTCTGCTCATACCAAGCAATGTTGTATGCGAGTGGTAACTTGTTTACATCATCCAAGCCGAATACTTCCTTCAGCTTCAGAGCGATTAAGGCTAAGGAGTAGGAGTCGTTACACTGTCCGGCATCGAGAACTCTTGGAATTCCGCCGATATCGCCAAGATCCAGCTTATTGTACTTATACTTTGCACATCCTGCGGTTAAGATTATGGCATCCTTTGGAAGTGCCTTGGCAAACTCTGTGTAGTAATCTCTCTTCTTCTGTCTTCCGTCACAACCTGCCATAACCACGAACTTCTTGATGGCGCCGGACTTTACAGCTTCTACCACCTTATCCGCGAGGGCAAATACCTGCTCATGCGCAAATCCGCCCACGATGGTTCCGGTCTCGATTTCTGTTGGAGCGGGGCAGGACTTAGCCTGTTCAATGATGGCAGAGAAATCCTTGATTTCGCCATACTTTCCGCCGATGTGCTTGCATCCGGGGAAACCTGCAGCACCGGTAGTCCAAAGTCTGTCCTTATAGCTATCCTTTGGCGGAACGATACAGTTTGTGGTCATCAGGATTGGTCCGTTAAACGGCTCGAACTCTTCCTTCTGCTTCCACCAGGCATTTCCGTAGTTTCCTGCGAAGTGCTTATACTTCTTAAAGAAGGGGTAGTAGTGGGCAGGGAGCATCTCGGAGTGGGTGTAAACATCTACGCCTGTGCCCTCTGTCTGGTCCAGAAGCATTTCAAGGTCCCTAAGATCGTGTCCGGAAACGAGAATTCCCGGGTTATTTCGAACACCGATATTTACGGTCGTGATTTCAGGATTTCCGTAGGTGGAAGTATTTGCGCTGTCAAGAAGGGCCATACCCTCTACACCGGCCTTACCGGTCTCTAAGGTAAGAGCTACCAAATCGTCTACGGAGAGGCTGTCATCCAATGTTTTTGTAAGAGCCTTCTGGATGAAAGCGTCAACATTGGCATCATCCTTTAAAAGTGCGTTTGCATGCTTGGAATAAGCGGCAAGACCCTTTAATCCGTAAGTGATTAACTCTCTTAAAGAACGGATATCTTCATTTTCCGTAGCTAAAACACCGATGCTCTGTGCAAAGATCTCGTAATCCTTCTCTGCGACTTCCACGGTTGCGGCCTTTGGAAGCTTTGCGCTGTCGGAAAGTGTTGCTCTAACCGCATCTCTAAGCGCGAAGGTTTCCTTAATATTTTCCACGATAGCATCCTTATCAAAGTTTGCATTGGTAATGGTGATGAAAAGGTTCATCGTTACGCGGTGATTCAACTCCGGAGAAACTTCTTTTCCCTCGGCTCTTAACTCTTCAGCCACAGCGGATAAGCCCTTAGTGGCATAGACCAAAAGGTCCTGCATAGCCGCGACATCCGGTTTCTTTCCGCAAACACCGGATACGGTACATCCGGAACAGTTTGCCGTTTCCTGACATTGATAACAAAACATCTTATTCTCCATTTTTCCCTCCTAAGAAAAAACCTGACTCATTCTTACTTTGCGAAGAGGCGTTTACGCCCGGAACAATCTCGGAAGAACGCTCCCCGCCGCTCGATGTTCTCCATTTTGCAATAAAAGGGAAGAAAAATATGTTGCGCGCGCAACAAAATAAGATTAGACTGTGCATTAATTAAATACAAAGAGGATGGAGTACTTATGATAGAAGAAAAGAAGGCTTGCTGCAGTTGCGGATGCAGTACCACGGAAGAGCGGAAAAAGCTGAATAAGGAGGAGGTTCTTCGTTATTCGGATATGGAAATTTTTAAGGGCATTGAGAAAGAAAATCTGAATGCCTTGCTTTACTGTATGAAAAGCTATGTACGCTCTTATAAAAAGGGAGAAATGATTCACCTGGAGGAAAATCATGAAAAGCATGTAGGGGTAGTGCTTTACGGCAGCATTCACATGATTAAAACGGATGTCTGGGGAAAGGAAACCCTGCTTACCTATATGGGGGAGGGGGAAATCTTCGGAGAAACCTTCGGAAACAGTGCTTCCGAGGATGAGTATGTCTCTTTTCTTTCCGCTGCAAAGACGGAGGTGCTTTTCCTTTCTTTCGAAAAGGCCATCCATGTTTGTAAAAACCAGTGCGGCTTTCACTTCCGTTTAATTGAGAATCTCTTTGATTTAATCAGCAAAAAAAATATTCAGCTGATGGAGAAGATAGAGGTCACTTCCCGGAGCAGCCTGCGGGAGAAAATTCTGGCCTATTTATCGCTGCAGGCACAAAAACAGAAGTCGAAGTATATAGAACTCGGCTTAAGCCGCACGGATATGGCGCAGTTCCTCTGCACAAACCGTTCCGCGATGACGAGGGAACTCTCCGCTTTAAAAGAGGAGGGGGTGATTGACTTTGATCGAAACACCTTCATCTTGAAAGCACAGGCGGCACTGTAAGAAAAATACTTTATAAAATAAAGGAAAAGACGGGAAAGCCTGTTCATTATGGAAGCACAAAAATACCGCGCGGTTCACGCGCGGTATTTTTTTAATCTATCCAGGCAAATTGCTGTTAACCGGTTGCAATATATAAAAACACTCTATACGGAATTCCATTATAGCGAAATACGGAAGAGAATACCAGTAAAAAATCTATAAACAATAGGAATGGAAACCAAGCTCCCATTCCGTGATTTCTTCCGGAAAGAAGCCTACAGCTGATACTTCTTCTCTAAAGAGCCAAGGGCGGTCAGGTAATGTTCCTGAATCCCTTCTTTTTTCTTTTCCGCCTCGTAAGTCTCACTTTTTTCGTTGATATCCCGAAAATCTTCTTCGCTTAAGCCTCGTTCCGCAAAAGGATAGACGACACTGTTTTCTTTTTCGATATGCAGCTGTAAAAGATGGGCATAGGCCATCGCGTAGGAAAGGATGTCCAGCTTTAACTCCGGAATAGGGTTCTTCCGGTATTCGTTTAAGGCGGTCTCCAGGGCAAGCACATCCGCTCTTCCGAGGTCGTGCTCTACCAGCATGCCGTGTGTAACCAGTTTGTCCGCTACAGGCCCCATTTTGGCAACCATAGCGGGGAAAAGAAACTTTTCTTCCTTTCCGTGGTGGTGTTTATCGGCATAGTTTCTGATAAAATCAATAATTTGCCGAAAATCGTCATCCGGAACTTCGGCGCCCTGCATCATTTGCAAGCAGATTGTACGAACGACTGCGAGAGCCCGATTGATATTACTGTGTTCTTCCTCCATGATGGCAATACTTACATTCATTGTTTTCCTCTTTCTTAGTTAACGTAATCCGGAAAGCCGCCTTTAAAGCGCTACTTATAGAGGCTGTAGTGTCCCTCTTCGCTGCAGTCCAGGTGAAGCTCCGTTCCGAAGAGCATTCCCTCCATGATTTTCGTTCTTAATCGGTAGTAAACTGTCGGATCTCCATCTACAGCAATCCAGAACGGGGCATGGATATCTTCTTCCTGTACCCAGGAGGTTCGTTCCGGATCCTGCTCCGTAATGACATTTACCCTGTCACAGGGCATGCCGTTTAAGAGAGAATCATCCATTTTTCTGTAAGCGTCCGAAGCATCGGAAGAAGCATCGAGCGCGCGTTCTTTTCCAAATTGGAAGGCCAGTTTTTCCAGCTCGGGCAACCGATCCGGATCTTCCTTTAAAACAGAACTGACCAGAAGTGCATAACGCGCTTCCGCATCCTGCACTCTCTCCTGCAGCCATCCGTGAATGTTCATCACGTCAATCAACTCATTTAAGGGGCGAAGCTCCTTGTTTACCGTTTCTTTTTCCAAATGCTTCTCGGAAAAAACGGGCCAGCCGGCCTTCTCGCCGTACTCCGCCATTTTCCGAATCAACTCTTCCTGCAGCTGAATCTTATTGTAAAGCCAATAGTGAATCGGTCCTAAAAATGCACTCATTATTCGGAAACCTCACTTAACTTTTCATTTAAAATGCCGAGAACCGCATTCGGATTTAAACCGTGTACCATGCAAGCGTCCTCTAAGGACTCCATCTGGGAGCTGGGGCAACCCAGGCAGTGCATACCGACCTCAAGTAAGGTATCAATCAACTCCGGGTGCTCATTCACAATCTGTCCTACCAACATATCACTGGAAATCTTTGCCATTTTATATTCCTCCTGATTTTTCTGCTTTTATTTTACTCCCGCGTTTGGAAAGGGAGCAAAATCATCGATGTATAACGAGTATCTTTATCAGCACACGATACTTCGTCACGATGAGTAGTATAGCAAATACAAGAAAATAGTGGTGTTGCAAATGCAACAATTCGCGCAGCTGCTTGTGAAAAAATAAACTTGGTAAATTCTCCTATTTTTTTGCTTCTCAGGCCTTCTTCTTTCCTGTATAATGCTAGAGGATTGTGGTCCGGGAGAGAAAAGGAGAGGTTTGGAAAGCCGGTTTTTTCTATTAGCTAGCTCTTATTTTTCTCCGTAAAGGATCAGGAAAGGAGCCGATATGGCAGCAAATAAAGCAGCAGAGGTGAAGAAGCTGAACAGGAAGCTGATGGACTTTTTGGACAGCAGTGTGAATGCATTCTTTGCCGTGGAAAATATGAAAAATATCCTTTTGGAGGAGGGTTTTCTTCCTTTGTATGAGGGAGAGGACTGGAATTTGAAGAAGGGCGGGAAGTATTTTGTCACAAGAAACGGTTCCGCACTCATCGCCTTTGCGCTTCCCAAGAAGCCTTTCAAGGGCTTTCAGATGATGGCAAGCCACAGCGATTCTCCGGTCTTTAAGATTAAGGGAGAACCGGAACTCGAGATGGATAAGGCTTATATTCAGTTAAATGTGGAGAAGTACGGCGGTATGATTTGCTCTCCCTGGCTGGACAGACCGCTTTCCATTGCGGGAAGAGTCCTGGTAAAGACCGCAAAGGGCGTGGAAACAAAGCTGGTGAATATTGATCGCGACTTACTCATTATCCCGAATCTTGCGATTCACATGAACCGCGAAGTGAACGACGGCTATAAGTTTAACGCACAGAAGGATATGTTACCCCTGTTTTCCACCATCGAAGGAAAGGGGAGCTTCAAGAAGACGGTTGCCGATGCCGCGTCTGTAAAAGAAGAGGATATTCTGGACTGGGATCTATTCCTTTACAACAGACAGAAAGCTACAATCCTGGGAGCAAGGGAAGAATTTATCGCAAGCGGAAGACTGGATGACCTGCAGTGTGCCTTTTCTTCCCTACAGGGACTGCTTTCCGCAACACCGAAGGAGAGTGTGGCGCTCCACTGTGTTTATGATAATGAAGAGGTGGGAAGCGGCACGAAACAGGGAGCGGATTCGACCTTCTTAAAGGATGTATTGCATAGAATTCTCTTTGCTTTCGGGATGGGAGAGGAAGACTATATGAAGGCTTTGCAGAACAGCTTCCTCGTTTCCGCGGACAACGCGCATGCCGTACACCCTGCGCACCTCGACAAGGCGGATGCCTTAAACCGGCCGTATATGAATAAGGGAATCGTGCTGAAGTACAGTGCAAATCAGAAGTATACTACAGATGCCGTGTCCGCTGCCGTGTTTAAGCGTTTTTGCGACAAGGCGAAGGTGCCGTATCAGAGTTTTGCCAACCGTTCGGATATGCTGGGCGGTTCCACACTGGGGAATATCTCAAACAGTCAGGTGGCACTGAATACCGTAGACATCGGACTGCCGCAACTTTCCATGCATTCCCCGTATGAGACGGCAGGGGTGGAAGATACCTACTATCTTGTGGAAGTGGCTAAGCTTTTCTACTCTTCTTCCGTACTGGGAAGAGGAGACGGGAATCTGGAAATCAAATTCTAAGGTGCTGTCGTAGAAGCGGATAGAGAGGCACGCAGTAGAAGACTGAAGCGAAAGAGAATTTTTACAGGAGAGAAATTTTCTTTTACGAAAGAAACAATTTATTTTGGAGGAAAAGTATGGAACAAAAAAAGATTAGTTGGAAATTGCTCGCGTTTATGGCATTTTCCACGGTTTGGGGCTTTGGTAATGTGGTAAACGGCTTCGTTTGGTTTGACGGAATTCAGGTTATTTTCAGCTGGATTTTCATGTTTGCCTTGTACTTTGTGCCCTATGCGTTAATGGTGGGAGAACTCGGTTCCGCATTTAAGAACGCGGGTGGCGGAGTGAGCTCCTGGATTCGGGAAACGATGGGAACCAAGCTTGCGTACTATGCGGGATGGACCTACTGGGCTTGTCACATTACCTATATTGCCAGTAAGCCGAGTGGCGGCCTGAAGGCTTTATCCTGGGTCATCTTCCGCAGTGCGGAGCTTTATGATCGTCTGCCGAGTATTTATATTCAGCTGATTACCTTTGCCCTGCTCCTGATTTTCTGCTATGTGGCAAGCAGAGGCTTGAACCCCTTGAAGAAGATGGCAACTCTTGCAGGTTCCAGCATGTTTATCATGTCCCTGCTTTATATTCTGATGATGTTTGCCGCACCGGTAATCAACCCGAAGGCGGATTATGTCACTATGGACTTTAGTTTAAAAAACTTAATCCCGAATTTCCGTTTGGAGTATTTTACCTCTCTTTCCATCCTGGTTTTCGCGGTGGGCGGCTGTGAGAAGATTTCTCCGTACGTAAACAAGGTAGAGAACCCGAGTAAGGGCTTCCCGAAGGGCATGATTGCTCTGGCTATCATGGTTGTGGTTTGTGCTATGCTCGGCACCATTGCGATGGGCATGATGTTTGACCCGACTGTGATCAAGGCTTCGGATGAGAGCTTTAACTCTTATGCGGCAAACGGTGCTTACTGGGCCTTCCAGAGACTGGGACAATACTATAATATCGGAGATACCCTCTTAATCATCTATGCCCTGTGCAATATGATCGGTCAGTTTGCCGTTCTCATCATAAGTATCGATGCACCGCTTCGTATGCTCTTGGACAATGAAGACACAAAGCAGTTTATTCCGAAGAAGCTTTTGAAGCAGAACGATGTGGGCGCTTACACAAACGGGATTGTCATGGTGGCTGTACTTTCCGGTTCCATCATCCTGGCGCAGTCCTTTGTGCCGGGAGCGGCAGCGGTATTAAAGCAGCTTACCAAGTTAAACTCCGTATGTATGCCGCTTCGTTATCTTTGGGTATTTGCAGCTTATATCGCGCTCCGTAAGGCGGGAGACAAGTTCCATCCGGAATATCGTTTTGTAAAGAATAATACTTTGGCTTTGGCTTTCGGTGCTTGGTGTTTCCTGATTACCGCGGTAAGCTGTATCCTCGGTATGCACTCCAAGGATATGTTTACCATGGCCTTAAATGTCATTACCCCTCTGGTGCTTTCCGTCTTGGGAATCATCATGCCGATTTTGGCAAAAAGCGAAGCCCAAAAATAAAAAAAGCTTATAGAGCTTTCGGGGCTGTTTTGAACGGTGTCGCTATAAGCTGAGAACTGGGTGGAAAATAAATTTCATAGAAGAAGCGCTCAGATGCAAATAATCCGAGCGCTTTTTTGGTATATTTTCGGAATTTCGAGTATAATAGGAAAAATGCAATTTGGGGCAGAGAAAAGGCGGGAAACAGTTCTTAAGGAAAAAGGCCGGAAGGAGAAGAAGGGACAATGAAAGATAACAGGCAATGCTACCGGAACAGAGAGTTGTCATGGCTTTTATTTAATGAAAGAGTTTTAAATGAGGCGGCGAATCCTCGTGTGCCTCTTATGGAGAGACTGCAGTTCGTTTCCATTTATCAGACCAATTTAGACGAATTTTTCATGGTGCGCGTGGGAACGCTCATGGAGCAGATGAACGGTAAAAAAACCACAAAGGACAACAAGACCGGCTTAAGCAGTAAGGAGCAAATCGCTCTCATCCTGGAAGAGGTAGAACGCCTCGAACTAAAGCGAAAAGAAATCTATGAGCAGCTGATGGGAGAGCTGGAACCGGCGGGTATCCACATCATTAACTTTCAGAAGCTCTCCAAACAGGAGCAAAGCCAGCTGGAAGCCTATTTTGATAAGGCAATCCGACCCTATCTTTCTCCCATGATTGTCGGAAAGCAGCAGCCCTTCCCCTTCCTTCAAAATCGGGAGCTCTATGCGGTGGCAAGGCTCGAGACAAAGGGCGGAAAGAAAAGAATCGGTATTGTGCCCTGCTGGAACCCCGTCTTTAAGAGACTGATTGAAATTCCGGGCAGAAAAGGCTACCACATGCTTTCCGAGGAACTCATTCTCCACTTTGTATCGAAGCTTTATCCCGCTTACCAGATTCGGGAAAAATCCATTATCCGCATTACCAGAAACGCGGACATCGATGCAGGAGATGTTTACGATGAGGATTTGGACTACCGCGGAATGATGGAACAGCTTCTGAAGAAGAGAAAACGCTTAAATCCGGTCAGACTGGAGCTCAGCCGTGACCTACATAAATCGATTAAGAAAAAGCTTGCAAAATTCCTCGGCATTTCTGAAGAACATGTTTTACATTGCGGCACACCGCTCGACTTATCCTATCTGTTTACTTTGCAAAATACGATGCGGGAGCATCAGGAGTGGTATTATCCGAAATACAGTCCCAGAATGAGTCCGGAGATTCGAAGGGATGAGAATATCTTGAGTCAGGTGGAAAGACGGGATATTTTACTTTCTTATCCCTATGAGAGCATGAAGAACTTCATCAGTTTTTTGCAGGCGGCGGCAGTGGATTCTTCCGTTCGTTCCATTAAGATAACACTTTACCGTATGGCAAATCACAGTCAGATTGTGGATGCGCTTTGCGAAGCTGCGGAAAATGGAAAAGAAGTCCTTGCTCTTGTGGAGTTACGTGCCAGATTCGATGAGGCCGCCAACATTGAGATGTCCAGGCGCCTGGAGGATGCGGGATGTCAGGTGATTTACGGCCTTCCCGACTATAAGGTGCACTCCAAACTTTGTCTCATTACGAAGCAAACGGAGGAGGGAGTATCCTTCCTCACCCAAATCGGTACCGGAAATTATAATGAGAAAACGGCAACGCTTTACACGGACTTAAGCCTGATGACTGCAAATCAGGCTATCGGGCGAGATGCGCTGGAGGTATTCCGTACCCTGCTTCTCGGGGAAACCGTGGAGGAAAGCTCGGCGCTGCTTGTTGCACCGAAGGGCCTGCAAAACGCTATTTTGGAAAAGATAGCGGCGGAGGGCAGAAAGGCGGAAGCAGGGCGCGGCGCTTATATCGGTCTAAAGTTAAATGCGCTTACGGATAAGGACATTATCGATGCTTTGATTGAAGCCTCTCAAAAGGGTGTGGTGATTCAACTTTTAATCCGCGGAATCTGCTGCCTGATACCGGGCATTCCCGGGAAGACGGAGAATATTCAGGTGCACAGCATAGTGGGGCGTTTCCTGGAACATTCCCGTATTTATCGCTTCGGGCAGGGCGAAGAAGAGGAAATCTATATTGCCAGTGCGGACTTTATGACCAGAAATACCCTTCGAAGGGTGGAGGTTGCCGCTCCGATTTACGATGAGCGTTGCAGGATGCGTGTACGGGAAATTTTTGACCTGGGCTTTAAGGATACGGAAAAGGGAAAATGGCTTCTTTCCGATGGCCTCTATCATGATCCCGAGGGCGTTCAGGAGGAACGCTTTAACTCGCAGGATTTCTTTTACCGAGAGGCTTATAGGAATTTGGAGTAAACACTATGACTTTATCTTTAAAGGCTTATAGGAATTTGGAGTAAACACTATGATTTTTATCTTTGCGGCGCATTACGGCGAAGTGGAAAACATCATAAGAAATAAGAAAATGGGGAAACGAAAGATTTCGTTTCCCTTTTTGCAGTACTGTACAGACGGATGGAATGAGTCAGGAGCAAAGAAAGAACAGAAGCAAGCCGGAAAAGAGCGTTCCTGTATGAAAGAGAGTGCGGGTGCAGACGGAAGGATATTGCTGACGATATGCGGGGAAGGGCGGAACAATGCGGCAGCTGCGGTTGCAGCGACCCTGGCAAGAGAGGGAGCGAAAAAGGGAGACATTCTGCTTTCTATCGGGAGCGCGGCAATGCTTAAGGCAGCAGGGGAAAAGCGTCTTTTAGGAAAATGGTTTTTGATTCATGCCCTGGAAGAGGGAGGAAGCGGAAGGGCTTTTTATCCTGAGCTTCTTTATCAGACCGACTTTCCCACGGCAAGGCTGATCACAGGGGATAAAGTATTACGGCGTTCGGATGCAAAATGGGCTATAGAGACGAAGTCTTACTCTTCGATAGAAAAGGAGATTTCTCCGGCAAGTGACAGTGGGCAAGAGAATGTTTCACCTTTCGGGACGAATGAGTTTATACTGATGTGCGGTGAAAGGCCGGAGCGCATGGATACGGAGGAAACCTTACTCTACGACATGGAGTCCACAGCGATTTTCCAGGCTGCCAATGCTTTTCTTTCCTTGGAAAATTTGTTTTTCCTCCGCTGCGCAACGGACTTCGGAGTAGGGGAACTCGAAAGAGAGGAACTCGAAAGCGGGCAACTCGGAAGCAGGCAACACGGAAGCGGGAAAACTGTGCCGGAAATGCTGCGAGAGCAGATGCGGAAGGAAGAGGAGAGGGTATTTTCCTTTCTTTCGCAGGTAGAGCGACTGGATGCGGAGAAAGAAAAAGAGAGGGAAAAAGAAGAAACGTTTTTGCAGGAAAGCGCTTCTCTCGCGGAAGAACTGCGTCTGTCCTTTGTCCTTGCGAAAAAGCTGGAGGGTCTGCTCTCCTATGCGGAGAGCCTTTCTTCGGAGTGGAGAGCCTATTTTCAGAAAAAGAGGGAAGAAGGATGTCTTCCCTGCCGGGACAAGCGGGGTGGGCAGAAAGTGCTTTCTGAATTCACGGCGTGGCTTCTAGTTCAGGAAAAGCAGGGAAGGCAGGATAAGGAGAAGGCTCTTCCGCTCTATCCGCCGTTCTCGCATATCTATGTCGAGGAAGAACTACTCGGAGGAGAGGAAGTGCTCGCGATTTTAAAGAAATTTCCGAAGGCGAAGTGCATTCCGATTCGGCATTATAAAGACCTCTTTAACAGAAGGAAGCAGAATCGAGCCCTGCAGGAGAAGAGTCGAAAACTCATCCTTGCCAAGAAAGAAGGGCAGAGGATTTACCCGGGAGCACCCGTCTGCCAGAGCTTTTCCGAGAGTGCCTTCTATTATGCGTCTCTTCTTATGAACTGTCCCTTCCATTGCGAGTACTGCTACTTACAGGGAATGTACCCCTCCGCCAATTTGGTGCTCTTCCTGAATCTCGAGGATTATTTTTCGGACTGTCGGAGGCTTATAAAAGAGAAGGGGAGTCTCTATCTTTGTATTTCCTATGACACGGATTTACTGGCGTTGGAAGAGCTTTATCCCTTTGTGGAGCGCTTCGCTCGCTTTTTGGAGGAAGAGCCGGATCTTCGCATTGAAGTACGGACCAAGGCGGGGGGAGAAAGTCTTTTCCGAAGACTTCTCAAAATGCATTTATCCGAGAACGCGAAAAAGCGCCTGATTTTTGCCTTTACCCTCTCTCCGGAGAAAATCGTTTCGGAGGCGGAGCATGGAACGGCAGGCCTTAAGGGGAGACTTAAGGCTGTTAAAATGGCGATGGAGGAGGGCTTTACTCTGCGCCTTTGCTTTGATCCCATGCTTTATCATGCGGATTGGGAGGGGCTGTATACCGCACTTTTGGAAACGGTTTTTCGGGAAATCCCCATGGAAAAACTATACGATGTAAGTGTCGGGAGCTTCCGTATTTCGGAAAGTTACCTGAAGGCCATGACGAAGGCCTGCGGTGCTTCTCCCTATACTTCTTTTCCTTACGAAAATACGGACGGCTATTATCATTATCCGAAGGAGCTTCTTCTGAAAATGGAAGGCTTCTTGGAACAGAGGCTCCTCGAGAAACTTCCGAAAGAGAAGATTTTCCGGTGGACGGAAGAAGAAAAGTAGGATAAAGGCAACGAGATAGACGAAACGAGCGAAAGGATGCGCTAAGGAGTAAGGGGGAAAAATAGAGAGTTTGCTCGGCATTTGTGAGTGGAAAGAATAGGAAATTGTTATGAAAAAGGGACAAAAAGAAGGGAATAGCGCGCGGCATGCAGAGCGGAAACTTGCCCTGGTGACAGGCGCCTCCGGCGGAATAGGACGGGCCATTGCGGAGAAGCTTTCGGAAATGGGCTTTGTCGTCTATGGAGTAGGGCGAAGCTTTAAGGAAGAAGAGGGAGAGCTTCCTTTTATTCCCGTTTCCTTGGATTTACGGGACCGGAAAGCCTCGGAGGAATTTTTTCGGAAGCTGAAAATGGAGGAGAAACTCTCGGTTCTGGTGCATTCTGCAGGAGTCGCCTATTACGGTTTTCATGAGAGCCTGAATGCGGAGAAGATTACGGAAATGACTGAGGTGAACTTTACGATTCCTCTCTCGATAACACAGTATTTCCTGCGGGATTTGAAAGAAGAGAAAGGGCATGTTTTTTTTATTTCCTCCGTGACCGCCCTTCACGAAAACGGATACGGGGCAGCCTACGGTGCGACAAAGGCGGGACTTCTCTCCTTTGCGAGAAGCCTTTTTGTCGAAAACAGGAAGTCAGGCCTAAAGGTGCACAGCATTTTACCGGATATGACGGACAGCAATTTATACCGCAATGCGGATTTTACGGTAGGGGAAAATACGGAGAGCTATCTCCTTCCTTCCGATGTGGCTTCCGCCGTGGAAATGATTCTACGGCAAAGGGAGGGTGTGGTATTGGAGGAGGTCCATTTGCGACCGCAGCTTTTTCAAATAACGAGAAAGGCGGCGAAAAAAAGATAGAAAAGCCTTGGAATTATCAGTATAAATTGCAGGAAATAGTTTTGCAGAAGCAGGAATTTTCCGGATAAGTGTAGTACTCCATACTGGATACAATATTTTTTTGAATCAAGAAACGCTTATCTTTTGCGAGAAAATGGTGGAGTATTCGCCTAAAACTCTAAAAAATAACAAAACAATGGACTATGGGGACGTAATTTTTGGACAAATTAATAAATCCTTGAAAATTTGCCCAAATGGAGAAAAAAATCACCTTTAATCTTTGTCTTGCGACGATAAATTCGTAAATTTATAATGTTTTTTGTAAAACAGGAGAAAAAAAGAGTGGAGGCAAAGTTATGGTAAGCTTTTTTGTGTGTCTTTTTATTCTGATTGGCGGGTATTTTACCTATGGTAAGTTTGTAGAAAATACTTTTGGACCGGATGACAGAGAGACGCCGGCAGTACGAATTAACGACGGTGTAGACTATGTGGTGATGCCGGAATGGAAATTGTTCCTTGTTCAACTTTTGAACATTGCGGGGCTTGGTCCGATTTTCGGTGCTTTGACCGGTGCAGAGTGGGGCCCGGTTGTGTTCTTATGGATTACCTTCGGTACGGTTTTTGCCGGCGGTGTACACGACTACTTTTCCGGAATGCTCAGTGAGCGTTCGGATGGTGCATCTATTTCCGAGGTTACCGGAAACTACCTCGGACTTGGCATGAAGAACTTGATGCGTGTGTTCTCCGTAGTGCTCCTCATTATGGTTGGTACCGTATTTGCGGTAGGACCTGCAGGACTGATTGTGACTTTGATTAAGTCGGGCGGTTCCGCAAACGCGATTCTTACCAATAAAGAGATGTGGCTGTGGATTATCCTTCTCTATTATCTGATTGCCACGTTCTGTCCGATTGATAAGATTATCGGAAAGATTTATCCGGTTTTCGGTATCTGTCTGATTGCGATGGCAGTCGGTGTAGGCATCGGAATCTTTTCCCACGGCTTTGTGATTCCGGAGATTTTTGAGCATTTTGCCAATGAACATCCGAAGGGACTTCCGATTTGGTCTTTCATGTTCATCACGGTAGCCTGCGGTGCCATTTCCGGCTTCCATGCTACCCAGTCTCCGCTGATGGCACGTTGTATGAAGAGTGAGAAACAGGGACGTTTCGTATTCTACGGCGCCATGGTGGCAGAGGGAATTATTGCTCTTATCTGGGCAGCTGCTGGTTGCGCGATTTACGGCAGTGAGAAGCTTTTGAAATTAGAAGGCGGTAACTCAACTACCGTATATGAGATTTGTAAGACCACAATGGGTTCCGTAGGAATGTTCCTTGCGATGATGGGCGTTATTGCTTGTCCGATTACCTCCGGAGATACGGCCTTCCGTTCCGCTCGTCTTACGATTGCGGACTGGTTTAAGATTGATCAGAACGACTTCAAGAAGCGCGGACTTCTGACTCTGCCGATTCTGGGAGCCGGTGCAGTGATTTCTCACCTGCCTTATAACGTTGTTTGGAGATATTTCAGCTGGACGAACCAGACTCTGGCGATGATTGTCCTTTGGGCGGCTTCCATGTATCTCTACAGAGAGAAGAAGAATTACTGGATTACAGCGGTTCCCGCAGTATTTATGAGTGCGGTTTCCATGACCTACTTCTTCTGCGCACCGGAGTGTCTGGGTGCTTTCGGTCTGACCACAACCGTGGCCTATCCGGCAGGAATTCTTCTTGCGGCACTTTTCTTAATCCTCTTCTTACGGGCGACGAAGAAGCCCTATTCCGGAGAGGCTAAGGCATAAGCCGGCAGAAAATTGAATGTGTTATCTTGTTCACCTCGCTTGTACTGAGAGCGGGGTGAATTTTATAATAGAAGAGTTAAAAAATAGGAAAAAGCCGCAAAAAGCAAAGACAAAATAAAAAGAGAGCGTATTACAAGTGTATAGAAAGGGTAGTGTATGAATTTTCCCCTGAGTGAGAAGAAACTGGAGAAGGATGTTTTAAAGAAGGATAAAAGAGAGGCTAAGCATATCGGCCCGATAGGAATCGGAGAAAAGGCTCTGTACTTAAATTCCTTTTATATCGACAGGATGTACTATATTCCGATAGAGGCGATTGAGCGTGTGTATAAGCGTGTTGCCATGAGTAAGGGCGGATTCTCCGGAAAGGGCATTTTTGCGAGCCTTTCCTACCTCGTGGTGGAATATGACGGCGGGAAGGAAAAGGCCTGTCTTATTCGAAAGGAATGGAGGGTGGATGAAGCGCTTTCGGAAATCCGAAAACGGTTTCCGCATCTCCCCACCATGAGTAAAAGAGCGGAGGAAAGTCTTCGCAGGGAAGAAGAGGAAGAAAAGGCCAAGCTTCTTCCTAAGCTTTCGGAGGAGGCCGAAAAGGCCGTTTCCGAGATAGAAGAGGCGGATCGTCTGCTACAGGAAAGAGAAGAACTCTGCAAAAATCTTGCAGTGCGAGCCAAGCAGGAAAGAATGGTGCAAAGTACGAATCCGTATTACGGACATTTTGCACTGCTCCTCTTCTTTGGCGGTCTGCTCTGTCTGCTCTCTGCAGGGATATTTTATAAAAACGGAGATCAGAGCCATGCCATTGTGCTTTTCGGCTTTTTCCTCATGCTCTTTTTGGTAGGATTCCGTGTCCGTCCGACGGGGAGACAGAATAAGGAAGAGGTGGAGAGGGAGTATGAAGAGTCCATTCGGAAGATGAAGGATTCTCTTCCGGAGGACTTCCCGATTCCCGCGCGGTATGCCCATCCTGTCTGCCTTTTGTGGATGAAGCAAAATATTTTGGAAGGGAAGGCAGAGACGCTTGCCTCTTCTTATGAGCTCTTGAAAAAGGAGTTGAAAGAACTGGACAGCACGAAGCAGGTCTCACAGAAAGTGTATGATTGGCTTGTTGTCATTAAGCCCATGTTTATGGCGGCGGAGTATCGGGACGAATAGGGCATTTCCCGTTTCAAAGCGGATGCAGACTGTCGAAATTTTGCAGGGCACAGACTGCTGAAATCTTCACTTGCGATTCTGTTTTCCATGGGGTAGAATCAACAAATAGTTTTATCGGAGAGAGGATATCGGAAGAGATTCCGGCGAAAATGTACTTCGGAGCGCGGATTACTCCGAGGACAGAGTCGGAAGGGAACGGATTCCGGAATACATAGAATAAGGTTCAAGAGGGGGCAATATGGCGGATAAGAAATTGGTGGAGCAGATTACTTCCAGAGAGGAAGACTTTGCACAGTGGTATACGGATGTGGTGAAGAAGGCGGAGCTGACTGACTATTCTTCCGTGAAGGGCTTTATGGTCATTCGTCCTGCAGGGTATGCCATCTGGGAGAGAATTCAAGAGGAACTGGACAGTCGTTTTAAGGCGACGGGTGTGCAGAATTGTGCTATGCCGCTTCTGATTCCGGAGTCCCTTTTGCAGAAGGAAAGCGAGCACGTGGAGGGCTTTGCACCCGAGGTGGCTTGGGTTACATACGGTGGTTCCAAGAGACTGGAAGAGCGGCTCTGCGTTCGTCCGACCTCCGAGGTGCTTTTCTGCGACTACTATTCCAAGGTGGTCAAGTCCTACAGAGACTTGCCCCAGCTTTTAAACCAGTGGTGCTCCGTAGTGCGCTGGGAGAAGACGACCAGACCGTTCTTAAGAACCAGAGAGTTCTTATGGCAGGAGGGACATACCGTACATGCCACAGCGGAAGAAGCGGAGGAGAGAACGCGGATGATGCTGGACATTTATGCGGATGTTTTGGAAAATGAGCTGGCCATCCCGGTAGTAAAGGGAAGAAAGACGGATAAGGAGAAGTTTGCCGGTGCGATAGCAACCTACACGGTTGAGGCTTTGATGCATGACGGACAGGCTCTGCAGTGCGCGACTTCCCATAACTTCGGAGACGGCTTTGCGAAAGCCTTTGATGTGCAGTATTTGAGTAAGGAAAATAAAATAGAACCGGTGCACCAGACTTCTTGGGGAATCACAACGAGAACCATCGGAGCACTGATTATGGTACACGGTGACGACTCCGGACTAGTGATTCCGCCGAGAATTGCACCGACGCAGGTGGTGATTGTCCCGATTCAGCAGAATAAAGAAGGAGTACTCGACAAAGCCTATGCCTTAAAAGAGGAGCTTGTAAAGGCCGGTATTCGTGTAAAGGTGGATGATTCCGATAAAACGCCGGGCTTTAAGTTCGCAGACGGAGAGGTGCGCGGAATTCCGCTTCGTTTGGAAATCGGACCGAAGGATATAGAAAAGAATCAGGCGGTTCTCGTTCGGAGAGACAACAGAGAGAAGCTTGTAGCCGAGCTTTCCGGCCTTTCAACAAAGGTGGAGGAACTTTTACAGCAGATGCAGAAGGATATGTATGAGAGAGCGCTTTCCTTCCAAAAGGAAAGAACGACAGACGCAAAGAGTCTGGACGAGCTTGTGGCATCCATCGATAAGAAGCCGGGATTTGTACGCGCGATGTGGTGCGGATGCAGAGAATGCGAAGATAAGCTGAAGGAATATTCCGGAATCACCTCCCGCTGCATCCCTATGGCGCAGGAAGAGATTTCCGATACCTGTGTGGTTTGCGGAAAGAAAGCCACAAAGATGGTCTACTGGGGAAGAGCCTATTAAGAGATATTTCGGGGAGAAGCCTTGGGCTTCTCCCTTTTTCATTATATAATGACAAATAGCCGAAGGAGCGTTTCGGGAAAGGACGGAAAAGGGATTTTTCTTGAAAAGGAGTGGAATAGTATGGGGAAAAATGTTCTTTTGCTTGTGAACAGTAAAAGCGGACAGGAAAAGGGGAAAACGTTCCTGTATAATATTGTGGAGGAATTTGCCAAGAAAAACTGTGTTGTGACGGTTTTTCCGATTCTTCCGAAATCGAAAAAATTGAATACCGAAGCCATTGTGGAAAAGTATAAAGACAGATTTGATTTAATCGTTTGCGTCGGAGGCGACGGAACCCTGCATTATCTGGTAAACAGCCTGTTGCACGAGGAATTGTCTGTTCCGGTCGGCTATATTCCGACGGGGTCTACGAATGACTTTGCGAACTCCCTGGGCATTCCGAAGGACCTGAAAGAGAATATCGAAGGAATTGTAAGAGGAGAGCCTTTTTACTGCGATATCGGAAAGTTGAACGGGCAGTATTTTAACTACATAGCCGCATTCGGAGCCTTTACCAAGGTGAGCTACGGCACTGACCAGGGATTAAAAAACAACCTTGGACATATGGCTTATCTTTTGGAATCGATTCGTACCATGCCCGAGAGCCTTTCCAAGAGCTACTCGTTAAAAATCAGCTCCGAAGAGAGCACTTTTTCCGGAGAATATATTTTCGGCGCCATCTTTAATTCCCGTTCTGTCGGAGGCTTTACCGGCTTTCCCGGCGGAACGATAGAAGAAAGACTGGCTGTGGATTTGCAGGATGGAGAATTTGAGGCTTTGCTGATTCATAAGCCGAAAAATATTGCAGATTACGGAGAAATTCTGAGTACGATAGTAGGAGGGGATATTCCGGAAAACAATCCGCTTGTGCAGTTTTTTAAGGTAAAAAGCATGGAGATTCAGGCGGAAGAGGAATTGGAATGGACTCTGGACGGAGAGTTCGGCGGGGCCTATCGGGAGATGCATGTGGAAATTCTGGAAAGAGCAATCAAGGTGATGCTTCCCAAGAAGGACAAGGGATAGGCTATGCAAGGGATGGAAAAAGACGAGAATGGAAAACCGGGAAAATAGAATGGTGAAAATAAAGATGCCGAAGGGGGCGGAGTTTATTATTCGTTCTCTGGAAAATGCCGGATTTGAGGCCTATATTGTGGGGGGCTGTGTCCGGGACGGGATTCTTGGAAGGGAACCGGAAGACTGGGATGTTACCACCAATGCGAAGCCTATGGAAGTGAAGTCCGTATTTCCGGTTACGGTAGATACCGGCATTGAGCACGGAACGGTAACCGTGCTGGTTCCGCCCGATGAGGTGGAGAGAGGGATACGGAGCTTTGAAGTCACGACTTACCGGATTGACGGGGAATATACGGACCACCGCCATCCGAATGAGGTTTCTTTTACAGGCTCTCTCAGGGAGGATCTGGCAAGACGGGATTTTACCATCAATGCCATGGCCTATCATATGGAAAGAGGGATTATTGATCCTTTTTCCGGACAGGAGGATTTGGAAAAGAAAATTGTTCGGGCAGTGGGAAGAGCCGAAGACCGTTTTCGGGAAGATGCGCTTCGAATGATGCGGGGGATTCGCTTTTCCGCGCAACTCGACTTTGCCTTGGACGAAGAGGCATTTTCGGGAATTTGCAAGCTGAAGGAGAGTCTTTCCAAGGTGTCCAAGGAACGCATTGCCGTGGAACTTTGGAAGCTCTTGGCCAGTGCACATCCGGAGAAGGTGGAGAGACTGTTTGCGACGGGGCTTGCGCCCTATATTACGGAGGATTTTCCGAAGATTGCCCTTCGAGGGATTCCGGAGCTTCTTCCCTTTGCACCGAAGGAAAAGATTCTCCGTTTCGGTCTCTTTCTTCGAGGTGTTCCCGAAGATGCCCGAAAGATTTTAAGAGATTTAAAGCTGGATCGGGATACCATTGAGGGAGCGAGCCACTTGGCAGGACTCTTTGCGGAGGAAGAAGCGGACACGCCTTATGCCTTACGAAAACGGATTGCCCGCTACGGAAAGAAAATGGTTGCAGACTTTTATGAAGCAAGGAAAGAGCTTCTCAAAAGGGCGAAAGACAGTGAGACGGGGCTCGATGCGACAAAGAGAAATGTGACAAAAGGATGTGCCACAGAGGGAGATGCCACAAATGGAGATGCCACAGAGGACAGTCCTGAAAAAGACTTAGCCGTTGTGGAGGAACGACTGTCTTGGCTTCGAAAGATAGAAGAAGAGGGCGACTGTGTTTGTCTTTCGGACCTCGCGCTTAGCGGAAAGGATTTGATTGCCCTCGGGATAGCACCGGGGAAAAAACTGGGAGAGCTTTTGCAGTATGCTTTTGACCATGTTTTGCAGAATCCGAAGGAAAATCAAAGAGAGAAATTACTGCTCTATTTGGAGAAAAACACTGCTATTTTAAAAGATAAAGTAGTAGAATAGAACTATATGTCACATTTGTTTTAGAAGCAAACGGAGGGTTTATATGCTGGACTACAAAAAAGAATACGAACGCTGGAAAGAGGCGGATTTGCCGGATTTTGACCTTCGCAGGGAACTGGATTCCCTTTCGGGGAAGGATGATGAAATAAAAGAGCATTTCGGAAGAAGTCTGGAATTCGGCACCGCCGGTATTCGCGGCACTTTAGGTGTGGGCACAAACCGCATGAATATTTTTGTGGTTCGGCAGGCAACGGAGGGTCTGGCAAGATATATTCTTGAAGAAGGCCTGGAGAAGCTGGTGGCGATCAGCTATGATTCCCGTTTAAAGGGCTGGACCTTTGCGAAAGAAGTGGCACAGGTGCTTGCCGCAAACGGAATTGCCGTTCGCCTTTATGATGCTTTGATGCCGGTTCCGGCACTTTCCTTTGCGACAAGATATTATCATTGCAGTGCGGGAATCATGCTTACCGCTTCCCACAATCCGGCAGTCTATAACGGCTACAAGGCCTACGGGAGTGACGGCTGTCAGATGACGGACGAAGCGGCGGATAAGGTTTACCGGAAAATTCAGGAGACAGATATCTTAAGCGGAGCTAAGACAATGCCCTTCGCAGAAGCCGTGGATCAGGGACTCATTCGCTTTGTGGAAGAGGAGTGTAAGGAGGCCTTTTATAAGGCTGTTCTTTCTCAGAGTGTACATCCGGGAGTGTGCAAGGATGCAGGACTTTCGTTGGTTTATACTCCGTTAAACGGAACGGGGCTTGAGCCGGTAACCCGTATTTTTAAGGAGCTCGGGATTTCCGATGTTACGATTGTACCGGAACAGGAATATCCGAACGGCTATTTTACCACCTGCCCTTATCCGAATCCGGAAATTTTGGAGGCTATGGAAAAGGGTCTTGCTCTGGCGAAGGAGAAAAATGCGGATTTGCTGCTTGCGACCGATCCCGATGCGGATCGCGTGGGAATCGCCATGCGAACAGAGGACGGGGAGTATGAGCTGGTAAGCGGAAATGAGATGGGCGTTCTCCTTCTGGACTATATTGCGGCGGGCAGAATCGCGGAGGGAACGCTTCCGAAAGATCCAGTTGCCGTAAAATCCATTGTCAGCACGCCTCTTGCAGATAAGGTTGCAGCAGATTACGGGGTAGAGCTTCGCCATACCTTAACCGGCTTTAAGTGGATTGGAGAGCAGATTAAGTTCCTGGAAGAAAAAGGGGAAGAGAATCGTTTCATCTTCGGTTTTGAGGAAAGCTACGGCTACCTTTCCGGTACCGCGGTAAGAGATAAGGACGCAGTGGTGGCTTCCATGCTCATTTGCGAGATGGCGGCTTACTATCGAAAGAACGGCTCTTCCATCAAGGCACGTTTGGAAGAGATTTATAAGAAGTACGGTTACTACCTTAATGCAGTGGACAGCTTCTCCTTCCCGGGTCTGTCCGGCATGGACAAGATGCAGGGCATCATGGAGACACTCAGAAAAGACTGCCCGAAGGATTTTGCAGGCATTCCCGTAAAGGCTTGTACGGACTATTTGGAGAGTGAGAAGACGGGACTTCCGAAGTCCAATGTCCTGCTGTACAGTTTGGAAAACGGTGAGAGCATCATTGTGCGTCCTTCCGGAACGGAGCCGAAGATTAAGGCGTATTATACGACCCTGGGAAGGACAAAGGACGAAGCGAAAGCGGAGAAAGACAAGCTTGCAAATGCTTTGCAACCGATTTTCAGCTAAGTTTCATGATCCCGCTTAAGAATGCAGAAAGAAGAGAGGGACCGCATTTTGCTAGAGAAGGAGCAGACAGAGAAGCAGCAGAAAGAGAAGCAGCAGAAAGAGAAGCAGTCCAAAAAGAAGACGCAGAGAATAAAAGAACTGGACAGTTTTAAAGGATTTTTGATTTTCATAGTGGTGCTTGGGCACTTTTTGCTCCCGCTGAAGGATAGTCCTTATCCGCTGTTTTCTCGTTCTTTTTACCTGATTTACAGTTTTCATATGCCGGCATTTGTTTTTCTCTCCGGCTATTTCGGCTATAGTGGATGGAAAAAAAGGGGAACGAACTTTCGTTCCCTCCTTTCTTATGGTTTCTTATATCTTTTTATGCAGGGGATGCTCCATATCTGCGACATTTTTTTCTATGGATCAACGCGAATTTTCCCGGATTTTTGGCATGCCTCGTCCACGCCCTGGTATATTTTGGCTCTTATTTTCTGGAATTTGGCACTGCTTCCGGCGGAGCTTTTCCTTAGGAGGAGGGAGGGAAAGGAAATTACCGCATACCTCCTCTTCCTGATCCTGCTCTCCGTCCCGCTTTCCTTCCTGGAAGTCGGGAGAACACTGAAGGACTTCCTTGCCCTGGACAGAAGCCTTAGCTTCGCTCCCTTTTACTATTTGGGATTTTTAGCGAAGTGCTATGGTTTTTCTTTTCAAAAAATCTATAAATTGCCCGCTGTGCTCGGGGGACTTTTTTCTTTCTCTTTATTCGGCTTCTTACCGCAGCTTCTCCCCTATACCCGGGTTTTTTACGGGACCTGGGGCTACAGGATAGAGCGGGAAGCCATTCTTCCTTTTTTTAAGACGTATCCGATTGTACTGCGTATAGCATACATTCCTTTTGCGCTTTGCATTGCTTATTTCTTTTTCTTCCTGCTTCGCTTTCTTTTGGAAAAAGGGGGAGGACAAAGATTTTCCGGCGCTGCTCCTTCCGGACACAGGAAAAAAATGAAGAAGATAGAAGATTTTCTGCAAAAAGCGGGAGAGTACACCCTTCCGATTTTTGTATTCCATCGTCCCTTCCGGGATGCCTTTTTTGCATGCGGGGCGGACAGATACTTCTTGGAAGGGGGACTCCCCCTATGGATTGTCGTGTTATTCTATTTGTTCTTAATCGGCTTCTCTCTTGTCCTGATGAAGCTTCTCGGAAGAAAAGCTTTGGATGCATTTTGTCGCTTTCGCCTCCCGGAAAAGAGGATTTAGCTTTACTCCACGGACAACTTCTGAATATCCATATTTTTCGGAAGAATCAGGTTCAGAAGCAAGGCAACGACGAAAACAACCGCAACAACATTGGCACCGAAAACATTTTGTACGATAGGAGGGAAAATCTTCCAGATTTCAATCTCCGAAGTAGAGGTAAAACCGATTCCGATGGCCAGAGAAAGAGAAGAAATGACGATGTTTCTCTGAGAGAATCCGCAGGAAGCCACCATTTGCATACCGGACACCACAATGGTTCCGAACATCATGATGGTACATCCGCCCAGAACGCACTGGGGTAAGGAAGAGAAGAACTGTCCTACCGGAGGAAGAAGTCCCGCAAGAAGCATCATGGCGGCACCGCTTGCAATGGTGAAACGGTTGACAACCTTGGTCATGGCGATGAGACCGACGTTTTGCGAGAAGGAAGTTACCGGACAACAGCCGAAGAGGGCGGAAATGGAAGAGGCAAAACCGTCACAGGCTAAAGATCCGGAAATCTCTTTCTCGGTAATATCCCGATTCAGACCGGTAACGACCATGGCTGTGGTATCTCCGATGGTCTCCGTTGCGGAAACCAGGAAGATGATACAGGTGGAAAGAATGGCACCGATGTTGAACACGGGCATCACGGGAAGAATGTGGGGAAGAGAAATCAGACCTTTTGAGAAAATGAGGGTGTAATCCACCTTTCCTACGGCAATAGCGCAGATATAGCCGACAACCAGTCCCGCAAGAACGGAAAGTTGCTTCATGTATCCTTTAACGAAGATACTCCAGAGAATACAGGTTGCCAGGGTGATGGAGGCGATAATGAGATTTGTCGCGGAACCGAAGTCCTCGGCATAGCCTCCGCCAAAGGATCGTGCGCCGACCGTGAAGAGAGAAAAACCGATGGAAGTGACTACGGTTGCGGCCACTATGGGAGAAATGATTTTTTTCCAGTATTTGGCGAGAAGTCCGAGGATTCCTTCAAAGATACCGCCGACCAAAACGGCACCGACTACGGCAGGATAGCCGAATTGTCCGCCGATTGTGGAGAGAATGGTGACGAAGGTGAAGCTGACGCCCATGACAATCGGGAGCTTTGAGCCGATTTTCCATACGGGATAAAGCTGAATCATGGTTGCGATGCCTGCAGCAAACATGGCGTTTTGCACCAGCATAGCCAGTTCCTGTTGACTTAGTGCCGGCTTTGCAGCCGCGGCGATGATGGTCATGGGGGTTAGGTTTGCCACGAACATGGCAAGGACATGCTGCAGGCCGAAGGGAATGGCCTTGGCGACGGGAACACGACCGTCAAGACGGTAAATGTTCTCCATAGAGACGGTTTCTGACTTTTCTTGACTCATTTTTCCTCCTTCTTTTGGAAACAAGACAGCACAATCACTGTGCGGCACTCCTTATAAACGAGATACCGCACGCTTTGCGAGCGATATTCGTAAAAAATAAAAAAAGTTTTGTAACAATCCAAATCGGGAATTTCAACCTACTTTTAACAGTGAAAATAAGTAAAAAACCATATCCATCCGGGTTATTGCAAAACAGCTTTATCTTCTTATGAAAAAATGTGAAAAAACAGATTCAATTAAGACCGGCTCATTTTAGCACTTGCCGGGGGGATTGTCCATTCCTTCTTCAAAAAATGCGTTTCCTGCCTTCTTCAAAAAATGCGTTTCCTGCCTTCTTCAAGAAATGTGTTTCCTCAAAAATGGGTTTATCGTTCTCTTTCAGGCAGAATGGCGAATTTTTGCCGGTATTTTCAAAAAACCTTATCCGAATGTGGAGTATAGGAAGAAAGTATGTTCTGTGATATAATGCAGAAAGCAAAGCTCTATGGCTTTCCATAGAGTGAAAAAGAGTACAGGAAAAGCTTGAGTTACAGGGCGGTCGTACGCTTTTTTAAGTAGAATAAAGATTGGTAGAAAAGATAGGAAGAAAAGGAGAAAGTATGGCAGGTAAAGTGAGCAAGGCTCCGGTTGTGGCATTGGTGGATCATGAGGAAAAACTGAAGGCATTGGATGCCGCTTTAACTAAGATAGAGAAGGATTGCGGAAAGGGTTCCATCATGAAGCTGGGAGATGCCGGTGTCAACAAGGACATCGAGGTGGTGCCGACCGGATCGCTTTCCGTGGATATTGCGCTCGGTGCAGGCGGCTTTCCGAGAGGAAGAATTATCGAGATTTACGGTCCGGAGTCTTCCGGAAAGACCACTCTGGCGCTTCATGCGGTTGCGGAAGTGCAGAAGAGGGGCGGCATTGCGGCCTTTATCGATGCGGAACATGCCTTGGACCCGCGATATGCGGAGGCTATCGGAGTGGATATTGATAACCTCTATGTGTCCCAGCCGGATTCCGGAGAGCAGGCTCTCGATATTGCGGAGACGATGGTGCGTTCCGGTGCTATGGACATCCTGGTTGTGGACTCCGTTGCCGCTCTGGTGCCGAAGGCGGAAATAGACGGAGAGATGGGAGACAGCCATGTGGGACTGCAGGCAAGACTGATGTCCATGGCCCTTCGTAAGCTTACGGCAATCATTGCGAAGTCCAACTGTATTTTGATTTTCATTAACCAGCTCCGTGAGAAGGTGGGTGTGATGTTCGGTAATCCCGAGACAACTACCGGCGGTAGAGCTTTGAAGTTCTATTCTTCCGTCCGAATCGATATCCGGAAAGGAGAGACGATTAAGGCGGGTGAGGGTGAGTTCAGCGGAAACCGCGTTAAGGTAAAGATTGCCAAGAACAAGATTGCACCGCCCTTTAAGCAGGTAGAGTTTGACATCAGCTTCGGTACCGGAATCTCCAAAGAGGGAGAGCTTCTGGATCTTGGTGCGGAGAAGAAGCTGATTGACAAGAGTGGAGCATGGTTTGCGTATCAGGGCAATAAAATCGGCCAGGGTAGAGAAAATGCAAAGGACTTCTTACGGAAGCACCCGAAGCTGATGGCTGAACTCGAAATTGCGCTTCGTAAGGAATATGGCTTAAAGGAAGATCCGTATCTGGAAGCTGTGTTAAATGCAGCCGAAGAGGAAAGTCCGGAAGAGCGGAAGACCGACACTGCCGGACAGGAAGCATAAAGCGTAATGAAAGAATGGAAAGAAGAAATCACGGTTAGAAATCCTCTGGAAAGGGCTTCTCTCTCTACGGAGGAGAAGCTCTTACAGCGTTGCAAGGAGAGGAGTCTTTACCTGCTTTCTGGAACGGCAAAGACGGAGCGCCGTCTTCGTGAGAAGCTCGTGAAATCGGAACGGTATACAGAGGATGTGATAGAGAAAACCATTGCCTTTTTGAAGGACTATGATTATCTGAATGACTATCACTACGCCCTGCGTTATCTGGAGGAGAATGCAGGAAAGCGCTCTCTTTTGAACATGAAGTCCAAACTGTTTTTAAGAGGGGTGGATTCCGTTTCCCTGGAACGTGCCATCGCGGATTTCCGAGAAAAGCAAAGAGAAGAGGAGACGAATCCCGAGCGGGAAGCTTTAAAGAAGTGGATAGAGAAGAAGAGCAGAAGTCTTGACCTTTCCGATCGGAAAGACAGGGAGAAGCTTTTGGCTTCTCTTATGAGAAAGGGATTTTCTTATAGCTTGATTCGGGAAATGATGGATATAGAAGACTTTGAATCATAGCGGGACGGAAAGAGAAGGCGGTCTAAAAAAGCAGTCTTAAAAAAGCGAAGGAGTTTTAAAAAAGGAAGAAAAAAACAGTTGACAGGCATCATTAGATTGCGTACAATTAACTTGTCTTAAATAAAATTGAGAGATAAAGTAGTTGGGAAGAGGAACTGCATGCGGAATTTCGTATGCGAGTATACAGAAAAACAGTATTTAAATTTATAGGAGGAGAAAATTATGTCAGCACCAAGCATCACAGGAAAAGAATTTGAAGAGAAAGTTTTACAGTCTAAGGAACCGGTTTTGGTTGATTTCTGGGCAAGCTGGTGTGGTCCTTGCCAGATGCTGTCTCCCATCATCGGAGAGATTGCAGAGGAAGCAAAGGATTTTAAGGTTTATGCCGTAAATGCGGATGAAGAACAGGAACTCATGGTTCGCTACGGTGTTCGTGCGATTCCGACTTTGATTGTGTTTAAGGACGGTCAGGTATATAAGCAGAATACCGGTTTTATTCCGAAGGACCAGGTTTTAGATCTCTTGAAGTAAGAAACGGTTGAAAATAAGAGACGATCGAAAGTAAGAAACGATCAAAAATAAGAAACGCTCAGAAAAAGGATTCCGTGAGATACGGGACTACAGAAAAAAGATGATGAGGTGTCGCTCAGTATTGTGCGGCACCTCGTTTAAGAAAGAGGAAAAATATGTTCGATTTGATTATAGTAGGGGCAGGGACCGCCGGCCTTTCCGCGGCAATTTACGGCGTTCGCGCCGGCAAGTCCGTTCTTGTATTGGAAGGTGCGGCTTACGGTGGACAGATTATCAATACACCGGAGATAGAGAATTATCCCGGAATCAAGAAGATTTCCGGTTTTGAGTTTGCGACCAACCTGTATAACCAGGCAAAGGAACTGGGAGCGGAGATTCGTTTTGAAAAGGTTCTCTCCGTTCAGGAGAAGAATGGGCACAAAATTGTAGTCACGAAGGACAAAGAGTATGAAGCGAAAGCGGTAATTCTGGCAACCGGAGCAAAAAATAGGAACCTCGGCATAGAAAAGGAACAGGAGCTTGTAGGGAAGGGTGTTTCCTATTGCGCGACCTGTGACGGCATGTTTTATCGGGGAAAGGTTGTAGCGGTAAACGGCGGAGGAAACACTGCGGTAGAAGACGCCACTTTTCTTTCGGAATACGTGGAAAAGGTTTATGTCATTCATAGACGAGACAGTTTCCGGGCGGATAAGGCGGAGGTCGATCGACTGGTTGCCAAGAAGAATGTGGAGTTGGTTTTGAATTCGACCATCAAAGCATTGGAAAGCGATGCTTCCGGCCTTACGGGGATTCTTGTTCAAGATAAGGACGGCAAGGAAAGACAAATTCCGGTGAACGGTCTTTTTGTGGCTGTCGGACAGGCTCCGGACAATGAGGCCTTCCGGAATGAGGTGGACTTGGACAGCAAGGGCTATATTTCCGCAGGGGAAGATTGCAGCACAAAGACCGAAGGCATTTTTACGGCGGGAGACTGCAGGACAAAGGCTGTAAGACAATTGGCTACCGCGGCTTCCGACGGTGCTGTAGCGGCCCTTGCTGCCGTAAATTATATTAACGGACTTGCTTTATAAGGCGATATGGATTTTCAGAAAAAGGAAAGGAAAGAGTTATGCAGGAAGAATATAAGGAGTTAAGACTGGAGAATCAGCTTTGCTTTCCTCTTTATGCTTGTGCAAAAGAAGTTACCAGAAGGTATAAACCTTTTTTGGATCCTTTGGATTTAACCTATACCCAATACATTACTATGATGGTAATGTGGGAGAAGAAAGAAGTCCGGGTAAAGGACCTGGGAGAGGTTTTGTATCTGGATTCCGGAACCCTGACACCGCTTTTAAAGCGTTTGGAGCAGAAGGGACTGATTACCCGTGCCCGGTATCGGGACGATGAAAGGGCTCTTTGCGTACATATTACCGAAGAGGGGGAGAAGCTGCAGGAGAAGGCTAAATCGGTGCCGCATTCCATGCACGCCTGTATTCCCTTAAGTTTGGAAGAAATAGGGATATTAAAGAAGTTATTGAGCAGGACCCTGCATGCAATGGAAAATCCCGAAATAGTTTAGGAATCGGATGTTGCCGTTTTGAGCGAAAAGCAAAGGAGAAGAATATGGAAGAGCTGGATTATCTTGTAGTGGGAGCCGGACTTTTTGGGGCGGTATTTGCACATGAAGCTGCGAGCAGAGGAAAGAAGGTGCTCGTAATCGATAAGCGGAATCATGTTGGCGGAAATGTGTATTCCTACGAGAAAAACGGGATTATGGTACACCATTACGGAGCGCACATTTTCCATACCAACAATACTAAGGTATGGAATTATGTGAATCGCTTTGCTGACTTCAACCGTTTCACCAACTCTCCCGTAGCGAACTATAGGGGAAAGATTTATTCTCTTCCTTTCAATATGTATACCTTTAACACGATGTGGGGAGTGATTACGCCGGAAGAGGCGGAGAAAAAGATTGAAGAGGAGAGGCGGGCTGCAGGTATCGGCGAGCCGAAAAATCTGGAAGAGCAGGCCATTTCCCTTGTCGGAAGAGAGATTTACGAAAAGCTCATCAAGGGCTATACGAAGAAGCAGTGGGGAAGAGATTGCAAGGATCTTCCGGCGTCCATTATTCGTCGACTTCCCGTGCGATTTACCTATGACAACAACTATTTCAATGCACTTTATCAGGGGATTCCGGTAGAGGGGTATACGGCTATGGTGGAGAAGATGCTGGAGGGCATTCCGGTAGAGCTTTCGGTAGACTTCCTGGAAAAGAAGGAGGAGTGGATGAGTAAGGCGAAGAAAGTCATCTTTACCGGTGCTATCGATGCCTACTACGACTATTGCCTTGGAGAACTGGAGTACAGAAAAGTTCGTTTCGAAGTGGAGGAGCTTCCGATACCGAATTTCCAGGGAAATGCGGCTGTGAACTACACGGACGAAGAAAGCCCTTACACAAGAATCATCGAACATAAGTGGTTTACCTTCGGAAAAGACCGTGCAGGAAAGGATCTTCCGACCACAATTATTTCCAAGGAATACAGTGCGGAGTGGAAGAGAGGGGAAGAACCGTATTACCCTGTAAATGATGAGAAAAATCAGGCTCTCTTTGCAGAGTATCAGGCTCTCGCAAAGAAAGAGGAGAAGCTTCTTTTCGGAGGCCGCCTCGGAGAGTACAAGTACTATGATATGGATGCCGTGATTGCGGCTGCACTGCAATTTTCGGAAAACACCCTTAGATAAAGCATGTCATAATACCGTTTCGAACGGGAGAGGAGGGACAATGAAAAGCCTTGGCTTAATGGGAAGAGTGGCGATGAGTTTTTGTGTCAGTACCGTTCTGCCGATTTTTCTTTTTTTCCTCTCCACACACGGCATTACGAGTATGGGACAAAACATCTTCGTCCTGGCTCTTGCCGGCATTTTCCTTGTGGCATGGATTTACAACGGAATCGTGAAACCGATTGACAGCTTAAAAAATGCCGCGAGGCGCATAGAATCCGGTGATTTGAACTTTACCCTGGAAGCGGAATCGCATGACGAGTTTGCCGAACTGACACAGGCCTTTGAAAAAATGCGGATGAAGCTGAAGCAAAATCAGGAAGAAAAGGCGAGAGACGAGGAGGAAAACCGGGAGTTGGTCAGCAATATTGCCCACGATTTAAAAACGCCGATTACGGCCATTCGAGGCTATGCGGAGGGAATCCTGGACGGGGTTGCGGCAACGGAAGAGAAAAAAAGAAAGTATCTGCAAACCATCTATCATAAGGCTGTTGAGATGAATCGGCTGATAGATGAGTTGAACTACTATGCGAAGATTGAGACGAACAAGATTCCGTATCATTTTGTGCATCTTCCGGCGCTGGAATATTTTCAGGATTACGGTATGGAAATGGCGATAGACCTGGATGCGATAGGATTTCAATTTACGACCGATTACTACTTGGAAGATACGGTGGAGGTGATTGCCGATCCCGTGCAGCTTAGAAAAGTATTGAACAATATCGTTTCCAATGCGGTAAAGTATATGGATAAGGCGGAGCCGAAGATCCATTTCAGCCTTTTGGATGCGGGAGACTTTGTAGAGGTAGTGATAGAGGACAACGGGAAAGGCATCGAGAAAAAAGACCTTCCCTATATCTTCGAACGGTTTTATCGTTCCGACACGGCCAGAAGCACGGAAACCGGAGGTTCCGGTATTGGCTTGTCCATTGTGAAAAAGATTATTGAGGACAGTGGAGGACGGATTTGGGCAGACAGTGAAATAGGCGTAGGTACCGGTATACACTTTGTTTTGAGAAAACACTTTATGGAGGGGTAGAGAATTTTATGGAAGAAAAACAGAAAATATTAATTGTGGAAGATGAGGAGTCCATTGCGGAACTGGAAAGAGACTATTTGGAATTGTCCGGTTTTTTGGTAGATACGGAGAAGGACGGAGAGAAAGGATTGCAGCGTGCCCTTGCTTCGGACTACGATCTTTTGATTTTGGATATCATGCTTCCCGGAAGAGACGGTTTTTCCGTCACACAGGAGTTAAGAGCAAAGAAAGATATCCCGATTCTTCTGGTTTCCGCCAGAAGAGATGATATTGATAAGATTCGCGGCCTGGGACTTGGGGCGGATGATTATATGACGAAGCCTTTTTCCGCGAGTGAATTGGTAGCCCGGGTGAAGGCACATTTGGCTCGTTATAAGAGACTCAGAGACAACGGAAAAGAAGAAAATGCAATTATTGAGATTCGCGGACTTCGGATTGATACTACGGCAAGAAGAGTTTTTGTGGACGGGAAGGAAGTCACATTCACCTCTCGGGAATTCGATCTTTTGGCCTTTCTTGCGGCACATCCGAACCGTGTCTTTACCAAGGAAGAGCTTTTCCAGGAAATCTGGAAGATGGAATCCATCGGAGACATTGCGACGGTTACTGTACATATCAAAAAGCTTCGTGAAAAAATCGAGATGAGTAATGCGGTGAAGCCGCAGTATATCGAGACAATCTGGGGCGTAGGATATCGTTTTAAAGCATAAATAAATTTTTCATAAGGTTGGAAGAAGAGAGCACTGCAGGCTTTCTACTTCCGACCTTTTTCTTCGAAATAGCGAAAAATTCTCGAATTATAGAATTCGTCCCTTTACTAAAAATGCCCTGTCATATATAATTCCGCTTAGTGTTTATTCCTTTTTTTAAGAAAAAGCACGGGGTTTCAACATAGTTGTACATGGTGTACATCGTTCAAACTTATCTTCTTTACATTCATTTGTAAGAGAGAAATATAAGGAGGTTAAAGATGGCAAGAAAGTGGGTTTACCTCTTCACAGAGGGTGACGCAAGCATGAGAGAGCTTCTTGGAGGTAAAGGAGCAAACCTTGCAGAGATGACCAATATTGGTTTACCTGTTCCGCAAGGCTTCACAATTACAACGGAAGCTTGTACACAGTACTATGAGGACGGCAGAGAAATCAATGCGGAAATCATGGGGCAGATTGAAGAACATATCAAGAAGATGGAAGAGATTACGGGAAAGAAGTTCGGAGACCATGAGAATCCCCTTCTTGTATCCGTTCGTTCCGGCGCAAGAGCTTCTATGCCGGGTATGATGGATACCATCTTAAACCTTGGTTTGAATGAAGATGTAGTAAGAGTTATCGCAGAGAAGTCCGGAAATCCCAGATGGGCTTGGGACTGCTACAGAAGATTTATCCAGATGTACTCCGACGTTGTTATGGAAGTTGGAAAGAAGTACTTCGAGGAACTTATCGATAAGATGAAGGAGAAAAAGGGCGTTAAGCAGGACGTTGAGCTTTCTGCAGAAGACCTTCACGAGCTTGCCGAGCAGTTCAAGGCTGAATACAAGGAGAAGATCGGTAAGGATTTCCCGACTGATCCGAAGGAACAGCTTTTCGGTGCCATCAAGGCCGTATTCCGCAGCTGGGACAACCCCCGTGCAAACGTTTATCGTAGAGACAACGACATCCCCTATTCTTGGGGTACAGCCGTAAACGTACAGTCCATGGCATTTGGTAACATGGGTGACGATTGCGGAACCGGTGTGGCTTTCACAAGAGATCCGGCAACCGGAAACAAGGGACTTTTCGGTGAGTTCTTGACCAATGCACAGGGAGAAGACGTAGTAGCCGGTGTTCGTACACCGATGCACATCAACGAGATGGAGCAGAAGTTCCCGGAGGCATTTAAGCAGTTTACTGAGGTATGCAGTACTCTGGAGAAGCACTACAGAGATATGCAGGATATGGAGTTCACCGTTGAGCACGGAAAGCTTTACATGCTCCAGACCAGAAACGGTAAGAGAACCGCACAGGCGGCACTTAAGATTGCCTGTGATTTAGTAGATGAAGGAATGCGTACCGAGGAAGAGGCAGTTGCCATGATCGATCCTCGTAACCTGGATACCCTTCTTCACCCGCAGTTTGATCAGAAGGCATTGAAGGCTGCCACTCCGCTTGGAAAGGGACTCGGTGCCTCTCCCGGAGCTGCTTGCGGTAAGGTGGTATTCTCCGCAGATGATGCTGAAGCTTGGGCAGCTCGCGGAGAAAAGGTTGTTTTGGTACGTTTAGAGACTTCTCCGGAGGATATCACCGGAATGAAGGTGGCACAGGGTATCTTAACCGTTCGTGGCGGTATGACTTCTCACGCAGCCGTTGTTGCACGTGGAATGGGAACCTGCTGCGTAGCCGGTCTTGGCGACATCGTGATGGATGAGGCCAACAAGAAGTTTACTCTCGGCGGAAAGACCTTCCATGAGGGAGATGCGATTTCCATTGACGGAACGACAGGAAATGTTTATGAGGGCATCATTCCGACAGTAGATGCAAGTATTGCCGGTGAGTTCGGCCGTATCATGGGATGGGCTGATAAGTACAGAAAGCTTGCCGTTCGTACCAATGCCGATACACCGCAGGATGCTAAGAAGGCAAGAGAGCTCGGTGCTGAAGGAATCGGACTTTGCCGTACAGAGCATATGTTCTTCGACCCCGAGAGAATCTTTGCTTTCCGTGAGATGATTGTTTCCGATACCAAGGAAGAGAGAGAAGAAGCCTTAGAGAAGATTCTTCCCTTCCAGCAGGGAGACTTCGAGGCACTTTATGAGGCTCTTGAGGGTAACCCCGTTACCATCCGTTTCCTGGATCCGCCTCTCCACGAGTTCGTACCGCAGGAGGAAGAGGAAATCGAGAAGCTCGCTAAGGCAAAGAACAAGACTGTTCAGGAGATTAAGGACATTATCACTTCCCTGCACGAGTTTAACCCGATGATGGGACACAGAGGACTGCGTCTTGCCGTTACTTATCCGGAAATTGCCGTTATGCAGACGAAGGCTGTTATCCGTGCGGCAATCAACGTACAGAAGAAGCATCCGGATTGGAAGCTTGAGCCGGAAATCATGATTCCGCTTACTTCCGAAGTGAAGGAGTTCAATGTTGTTAAGAAGGTCGTTGTAGAGACTGCCGAAGAGGAAATCAAGAAGGCCGGCGTGAAGCTTGCTTACCAGGTAGGTACCATGATTGAGATTCCGAGAGCATGCCTCACTGCGGATGAGATTGCTAAGGAAGCGGACTTCTTCTGCTTCGGAACCAATGACTTAACCCAGATGACCTTCGGTTTCTCCAGAGATGATGCCGGAAAGTTCTTGAATGCTTACTATGACAACAAGATCTTCGAGTCCGATCCGTTTGCTAAGCTTGACCAGGTTGGTGTAGGAAAGCTGATGAAGATGGCGATTGACCTCGGAAGACCGGTAAATCCGCACTTACACGTAGGAATCTGCGGTGAGCACGGTGGAGATCCTTCTTCCGTTGAGTTCTGCCACAACATCGGTTTGGACTATGTATCCTGTTCTCCGTTCCGTGTGCCGGTAGCACGTCTTGCTGCAGCACAGGCTGAGATTAAGAATCCGAGAAAGTAATTTACATGTAGGAAAGGAGTCGTGCTTTTGCACGGCTCTTTTTTCTTCGGCACATTTTCCTAGAAATACGGAAGAAGCATGGTATAATAGCCGTTATGAAATTCGGATTTTCAAAATAAACAGATAAGGACGGATGAAAAAATGAAGAGAGTACATGGGAATATAGTAAAAAGGAACAGTGTATATATTGCGATAGCGCTTCTTGCTTTCTCGGGGCTTAGTGCCTGTAAGCCGAAGTACGGTGTAAATGAGACACCGGTGATGACCACGGCTGCGGCGGAGGTAGAGATTCCCATGGATTTTGACCAGATTCATAACGATGTCTTGGAATCCGTTTCTCCATCGGACTATCCGTTTGTAAAGAACTTAAATATCTCCGGAGATAACAGCGCAAAGACGGTTAACGTTGAAGTGGAAATTGTGGAAAATGTGAGTACGGAAGCCCTGAACACCTTCCTGAACGAAGTCATGAAGACCATTGCCAATGAGGCTGCGATTCAGGATTTTCGCTATTCCAAGTCTACGGATACGGAGTATGGCAGCTTTTTTAAGAAATATGGTGTGCACTACATTGTAAAGCAGGGGGAGGAGACCGTAGAGGACGTTACGGTGAATCCGGGAGAAGCTTTCCCGTTTAGCGCATAAGCGCATCGACATCGGGGAAAAGCCAATAGAGCTTTAGCTTTCCCGCAGTGAAAAGCGGCAAGAAGTGCCGCCTCCCCGAAGAAACAAAAATGGACTTGGAGTGTTGAACGATTCATGAAGAACGAAACAGAGAGAAAGCGAGAGGGCTTTCAATTCATAACGAGTATCGCTCGCAAAGCGTGCGGTATCTCGTTTGAGCATTGGCATTTTATTGCTCTATTACTCATGATATATGATGCCTTGGCTTTAGGGCTTTCCTACTTTATCGCCTTATGGCTCCGTTTTGACCTGCGCTACAGCATGATTGATACGGTATATGTGGAGGCTTGGAAAAATTTTCTTCCGTTCCATGTGATTTTTTCCTTACTCATTTTTTGGTATTTGAAATTATACAAGAGCATATGGCGTTTTGCGAGCTATTCCGAGCTCTTAAGAGTCAGTATAGCCACATTCATCAGTGCGGTCTTTCATATTGTGGGCATCACCCTCCTGCACAGAAGAATGCCGATCTCTTATTACATCATCGGCGCACTATTGCAGTACCTTGCCGTGCTGGGCATTCGTTTTTCCTACCGTTTTATTCTTCTGATTCGGAAAATCAAGGCGAAGCAGGTCAATTCTCGTATTATGGTTATCGGTGCGGGATCAGCTGGCCAGATGCTTATCCGCGACATTCATCGTGCCGGTGAAGTGGACGGGGAGGTTGTCTGCATCATTGACGACAACCAGAACAAGTGGGGAAGGATGATTGACAACATCCCCGTAGTCGGCGGACGTGAGAGCATTTTAGAGATGGTGGAGAAGTTCTCTGTGGACAAGATTTTCCTCGCAATCCCTTCCGCGACCCCTGCGCAAAGAAGAGATATTTTAAGTATCTGCAATGAGACGAGCTGTGAACTGAAGAATCTTCCGGGAATGTACCAGCTCGTGCTTGGACAGGTGACGGCGTCCGCGATGAAACAGGTTTCCGTGGAGGATTTACTCGGAAGAGAACCGATTCAGGCGGATTTGCAGGAGGTTTTCCGTTTTATTAACGGAAAGACGGTACTGGTCACCGGCGGTGGAGGAAGCATAGGCTCGGAGCTTTGCCGGCAGATTGCCGGACACAATCCGAAGGAACTCATTATTTTTGATATTTATGAAAATAATGCGTATAGCATACAGCTGGAACTTCGGGAGAGCTTTCCGGAATTGCATCTTACAGTGCTGATCGGTTCGGTTCGGGATTCCCGCCGAATCTTCCAGGTTTTTGCAAAATATCATCCGGATATCGTTTATCACGCCGCTGCACATAAACACGTTCCGCTCATGGAGGACAGCCCTTGTGAGAGTATCAAGAATAATGTGCTTGGAACCTATAAGACGGCTTATGCGGCCATGACGCACGGTTGCAAGCGTTTTGTCCTGATTTCTACGGACAAGGCGGTGAACCCCGCAAACATTATGGGAGCCAGCAAGCGGGTCTGCGAAATGATTATTCAGGCCTTCGATAAGAAGATTAAAGAAGGAAAGGCGGAGGAAATCCCTCAGCTTTATACCCATAAAGGGATGGAAAATGCGGATAAAGAGGGAGATGGAACCGTTTTTCAAAATATTCATACTGAGTTTGTGGCAGTTCGTTTTGGAAATGTCTTAGGCTCGAACGGTTCCGTGATTCCCATTTTCAAAAAGCAGATTGAAAAGGGAGGGCCGGTAACGGTCACGCATCCCGATATTATTCGCTATTTTATGACGATTCCGGAGGCGGTAAGTCTGGTTCTGGAGGCTGGAAGATTTGCCAAGGGCGGAGAGATTTTTGTCTTGGATATGGGCTCTCCCGTAAAAATCGACAGTTTGGCCAGAAACCTGATTCGGCTTTCCGGCTTTAAACCGGACATCGATATCAAGATTCAATACAGCGGACTTCGTCCGGGGGAAAAGCTCTATGAGGAGAAGCTGATGGCGGAGGAAGGACTGGAGGAGACGGAAAACAGTCGCATTCATATCGGAAAGCCTCTGCAGTTTGATATTGAGGCCTTTCTCACGAAAATCGACGGACTGATGGACGTGGCATACAAGAATAAGGAAGAAGACATTCGTGAGATTGTGAAGGAGATTGTAGTTACCTATAAGCCGGCAGAGGAACATGCGTAATTTGGAAAATAGGGAAGTGGATTGTAAAAGAATAGAGGAGCTGGAAAAAGTTTTTTCAGCCAATCACTACAACGGTTCAGGGAACACTGCCTTTCGGATTGAGGAGGGCAGTGTTCCCGTTATGCTGTCCGCCCCTCATGCAGTAAACCATTTTCGGGACGGAAAGCTGAAGGCGGCGGATTGCTATACCGGGGGAATTGCCAGATATTTACGGGAACGGACAGGCTGCCCGATTATCTATTCCGCGTCTTTTACGGAAACGGATCCGAACTACGACAGTCCCGAGGCAGGAGGATATAAGGAGAGTCTTAAAGCCTATTTAAAAACGCATCCTGTGTATTTACTGATGGATTTGCACGGTGCGGCACGGGAAAGGGAGTTTGCGGTGGAAATGGGAACGGCGCCGAGAAAGAGAAAAGAGGATGCGTCTTTACTGCAATATCCCTTTGTGGATGATGTGATTAAAGCGGTTTTGGAAAAGAAATTTCTGTCCCTGAACACGGAAAAGAAGAATATCTCGAAAAATGTTTTTTTTGCCGCAAAAAATCAAAATACGATAGTAAATTATATTTCTACGTACACGAACACCGCCTGTATTCAGCTGGAAATGAATCGGGAATATCGGGAAATGGAGCATTCTTTGGCTATGCAGAGCCTGGTGGAGGGACTAAGAGACTGCATATCCTATTTTTCTACTCTGGATTGGGACAAACTAAGGAGAACTTTCGAATGAGCAAGAAGCATTTTCAAACAATCAATCGGATTTGGGAACGGAAAAAGATAGGATTAAGGCTTCATGCGGAGGCGAATCCGGGAGAAGGGGTCTTTCTTGTCCGGCTGGAAGACAGCGGTGAGAAAAGCTTTGATTTTGTAAGGCGGGCAATCCGCTACTCCTTGGAGTACAGCCTGAAACGGAAGGAGAGAAAAATTCTTCTTAAGGAGAGTCGGGAGACTCTCTCGGAGGATTCCGGCTTCCAAGCGCTAAGCAGCTTTCAGATTTACTTTACACCTGCTTTAGAAGAAGAGGAGGAAGAAGAGGATTCTGTTTCGGAGATTTATTCCGATACGGAAATCCCGAAACGAGGGGAAAGCGCCCCTTCGGGAAACGCGGAAGAACTTTTCTATAAGGCGATAGAAGAGCTGGAACAGCTTCTTTTTCATCTGGATTGGAGTGCTGAAAAAATAGAAGTTTACCGGCTCTGGCAGTCCGGGACCCATAAGCCGCAGGACAAGATTGAAATAAAGGGAGAGTGCTTTTCCTGCAACGCGCTTGTCAATATCAGCTCCTACGGGAGGGGGGCGGAAAAGGTGCGGCTTCGTCTGCCCAAAGAGGATTTTGCTCTGGGCTTTATGTCTTCTTATGCGGGAGACGGAGCAGGCGGCATCGGGGAAATGATTTTCCTAACCAATCGCTTGATAGAGCAGCTTTTCGGGGAGAAGTGGGATAAGGAGCGCTTAGGCTATGCTCCGGTCATCGTTTATGAATATGCCAGAGAGGATTATGCAATCGGTCTTCCTTTAGCGGACAAACTGGACGGCATTTTTCTCTCGTCTCTTCTTGCGGAGGCAAAAAAAGACGAGGCAAAGTCTTATGATTATATGGTCTTTAACCGCTATACCGACTCTCGGTTGCATCTTGACTTCACAAAGGCGGATTACGGGGACAAAGGACGCGTGAAGGAGCGGAAGGTGATGCTGCCTCGTTACTATAAAAGACTTTTGGGCTATTTGGATTTCCCGCTAAAGATGATTCGGGAAGAAGAGTTTTTGTCGCTCAGGGAGAAGCTGCATCCCAAAGAAAGAGAAGCTTTTGATGCCTGTTATCAGGCGATTCCCGGAGAACTTTTTTACCGGATTCGGGACAGCTATGAGGGAGAGCAGTTTGAGGTCAGTAATTTCGTAGAAGACTTGCTCCACCCCGGCAAAAAGGACAGTTCCATAATCCGGAGAATCATCCATGCCATCCTGCAGAAAGATACGGAAGAGAAAGAGGCCTATCCAAAGCTTTTTGGCGGGCATTCCATAGAGGAAGAGTTCGACCCGTATTTGCAGAAGGGAAGTAAGGAAGAGGAATCCTTTTTCGGCTTAAAAATGAAAAAGAGTCTTATCCCCCGAATTACGGAAAAGACGCCGGACATGGAGGAAAGATTAAAGAAAATCCGGCTTCCGCTGGAGGAGGTTCTGGAATTTGCCTTAAGACAGGGGATTGCCTTTCCGGAAAGAAAAGCGGAGGAAGAAACGCATGAGATTCTAAAGAATAAAATCTATGCCGGCTTTGCGGAAGGAAGACTGGATGTTTTTGACAGGGTGGATTTGCTGAAGACGCTCCGCTGCCCGGATGCGGAAAAAGAAGACCGGAGGAGCTTAAAGACAGCTGCCGGCTTGCAGTTCGACTCACTTCTCAATTTCGCCATCGGAAAGGCGGATTATCTGCTTAAGGCGGAGTGGAGCAGTGAAACCGATGACCGAAACAATGTCGCGCGTTTGAATTCCAATATGATGAATCTTCTCGGTGTTTCGGAGAACGATAAGATTGTGATTCATTTCGGAAAAAAGCAGGCGGTTCTGCGGGTGCTGGATAAGGATACCTTAAGTGACTATCAAATCGGGATTCCCGCACCGACCAGAAAGAGCCTCGGCATGAACAGTATTAACGATATTGTTACGGTGCATAGAGATATGATGCACATCTTCTTAAGGCATTCCGAGGAGCAGACGATTGCCTTTCTCGGGACTTTTTTAGCGGTTTTTCAGGTTATCAGCAATTTATGGCTCGGAACACTGCTTTGCATCATTTTAGTCCCGGCCATCCTGTATTTGGTCTTGAACGAAGAACGTATTAAAGTCAAGTAAGGATGTATTAAAGTAAGAGCGCATTAAAGTAAGGGCGTATAAAAGTAAAGTCGTATAAAAGTAAAGTCGTATAAAAGTAAGGACGTAGTAAAGTAAGGATAAGAAAATGAATCGAAAAGAAGCGGAAGACTTTGTGTACAGTTCCTATCTGAGGGCGGAAAAATATCATGTCTATGAGGAAAAGGATGTCGAGCGAAGGCATCCGGAATTTACGAGGGAGCTTCTTCAGAAAAAATCCGGAACGCCTGCCGCTATTGTGACGGGAAGCAAGGGAAAGGGCTCCGTTTCAAAGATGATTGCGGAAATCTTGCAGACGAAGTTCACCGTCGGTTTAATGACAAGTCCGCATATAGAGGATTTCTGCGAACGTTTTCAGGTAAATGGGGAAAAGGTATCTTCTCCCCTTTTTTCTATGCTTATGGAAGAGATTCGTCCGGAAATAGAAGAGATAGATCGGAAAATCCCGAAAGAGTTCTCTGTAAGTCCCATGGGCATTCAGGCGGATTTTGCCTTAACCTGGTTTCGGAGCAGAAAGACGGACTTTAATGTTTTTGAATGCGGAAAAGGGGCGAGGCTGGATGACGTAAACAATATCCTGCACGATTACGCGGTGATAAATTCGGTATTTTTGGAGCATAGAAGAGAACTCGGCAATACTATCGCTGAAATTGCGGAAGATAAGGCGCATGTGATTACGGGAAGAGAGAAAGCCGTGTTTGTCGGCGAACAGACGGAGGAAGCCATGGCGGTTATCGAGAAGAGAGCCGCTCTTTTTTCCGTACCCTTAAAGGTCTACGGCAGAGATTTTTGGGAGGAAAATCTTCGCACGGAGCAGACGGGAATCGTTTTTGACCTCTGCATTTTCGGAAAGCGATACCGGGATATCAGACTGCCTCTCCTGGGCGACTTTCAGGCGAAAAACTGTGCCTTGGCCATGGCTGTTTCGGAAACCGTCTTTTCGGATTTGAGCGAAAAAGCTTCCGTTGTAGAAGAAAGTATGCCGAATACAGAAAATTTGCCGAGTGCAGAAAGCGCACACAGTGCAAGTGTAAAGGGTTCCAAAAGCTCGTGCAGTGTAATGCGTTCCAAAAGCACGGAGATGGGAAAGACTTTTGAGATGGACGCGGTACGAAGGAGGCTCTCGGAAATCAACTGGCCGGGCAGGCTGGAACTTATTTCGGGAGAACCCTTTATTCTTTTGGACTGCTGTATTAACCGCATAAGCACGAAGGCGGTAAAGGCCGTGCTCGCAGAAAGAAAGATAGAGAAGCCGGTCAGCATCATTGCGATACCCGAGGATAAGGATTACCGCGGTGTGGTGCAGGAAATGTACCCCCTCTCGGAGAGCATCATTCTGACCCGTACGCATAACCCGCATTATCATTTTTCGGAAAAGCAATGCGAGAGAATGGCGGAAGAGGGAATCGCAACAGAATGGGCGGAAGATTTTACGGAGGCGATGAAAAAGGCGGAAGAAAAAGGGCTTCCCATTGTAATCTTGGGAACGACTTCTCTCCTTCCGGAAGTAAAAAACTGGCAAAAACGCATAAAAAATTCTTGAATATCTATAAAAAACTATGCATAGATTTATTTGTAAACCCGCATTACAATTAAAATCCTAGATATATTCACAAAAAACTATGCATTGCCGGGCTTTTCGGCAAGACGGGGAGGCGTCCATGAAAATCGGCTTTATCGGCGTAGGGGGCATGGGATATACCCACCTACTTTGCCTGAAGGAAATTGCGGGCACGGAGGAAATTTGCGTATCTGCCATTGCGGATAAACGAAAAGAACGGCGGGAAATGGCGGAAAAAGTATTTCCCGAGGCAAAGCTTTATACGGACGGCTTGGAATTGTTGGAAAAAGAAGAATTGGATACCGTGTTCATTATTACACCGAGTTATGAGCATTTTCCCCTTATGAAAAAGGCGATGGAGAAAAAGCTCTCTATTTTCTGTGAAAAGCCGGTGTGTCTTAGCCCGGAGGACTGCGATCAGCTTGTAAAGATGGAAGAGGAATATGAGAAACCCATCTGCATCGGCCAGGTTGTACGGCACATGCCGGAGTTTTTATTTTTAAAGGATTGCATTGATTCGGGAAAATATGGAAAGCTTTTGGATTTGTCCTTTGAAAGACTTTCCGGAAATGTGAACTGGGGCTATGAAGACTGGTTCCACGACGAAAAGAAGTCCGGCAGCGTAATCCTGGATTTGCACATCCATGATCTCGATTTTATGCGCTTTATCTTGGGAGAACCGGATTCGGCGGAGGTTCTGCATCACACAAGCTTTTCAGACGGGATGGTGAACCATATTGTCACAAAGGCAAAATATCCAAATCTGGAGGTCTTATGCGAAGCCGCCTGGTATCATGCCGATTCCTATCCTTTCCACGCGAGCTATCGGGCAGACTTTGAGAAAGCGACCGTGCAATTCAATTCCGCGATAGATAAGGAACACGTCTTCCTCTGCACGGACGGAAAGGCGGAAAAGAAAAAAATCGGAGGGGAAGACAAGGAAATAGAAAGTGAAATGAATATCAAGAGTCTGGGAGCCTATCTGATAGAGGACCGGAAATTCATTGCCTATCTGCTCGGAAAAAGTACGGAGAATCCGGTATCGCTTGCGGATGCTGTAGAGTCCGTGCGTCTGGGAATTCAAATTCTCACACAAACAAAGGGAGCTTGTTAGAAGCAGGTTTCGTTTAACCTGTTCAATACATACTTAAGTAAAGGAGACAGTGTATGAAAAAAATGACGGCAATGCTCATGGTAGCGAGTCTCACCGCAGCGGCACTTTGCTCTTGCGGACAGAAGACGGAAAAGGAGACACCGGCGGGAGCGGAGACTTCCAAGGAGACACAGAAGGCGGAAGAGAAGAAGGATGGACAGGAGGTGACCCTGAAAGTCTACGATTCCATGGCCTATGGTGTAGAAGCGTATGATGAAGTCATTAAGAAATTCGAAGAGAATCATCCCGGCGTCAAGGTGGAAATTCAGCATGCGGCAAATGACAGCAATACCCTCCTGCAGTCCAGATTCAACTCCGGCGATATTCCCGATGTTTTCTTAAATGAGCCGGGTGCAGGAGCACAGCTCTATTATGAGTATTCTTATGACTGGTCAAAGGATACGGAGACTTTAGGGAAGTTCAAAGAGGATGCTTTGGATTTAACGAAGACCGAGGACGGCGCAATCTACGGACTGCCTTGGACCTATGAAACCATGGCGCTCATTTACAACAAAGATGTTTTTGATAAGGCCGGAATCACCACCCTTCCGAATTCCGTTGAAGAACTTGGTGAGATTTGCAAGAAACTGCAGGACAGCGGAGTAAAGCCGCTTGCTATCGCAGGCAAAGAGAAGTGGGCACTGGGACAGATGGCTACCCATTTTATTATGGATAAGAGCCTGGATGCGGCCGGTACGGTGAAGGCTTTAAAGAGCGGCGAGAAGAGCTTTAAGGATCTTCCTCACTGGGACAATTTCTTTAAGCTTTTGGATCTGGTAAAGGAATATGACGGCGACAAGGCGGTAGAGACCGGCTGGGAGCCTGCAGAAAATGCAGTAGCAACAGGAGAAGCCGCAATGCTCCATATGGGCGACTGGGCACAGGCCAACTTCACAAAGATGGGACCGGATACCAAGCTGGCATTCCTTCCCGTTCCGGTAGGCAGTAGTGAAGCCGACAATACCATTTTATCCTCCGTAGGTTGGGTATTCCAGGTTTATAAGGACTCTCCGAATTTGGATCTGGCAAAGGAATATTGCGAGTATGTGCTTTGCAGTGAAGAAGGTGCAAAGTGGATGACGGAAGGAGTAGATGCCGTTCCTGCAAGTACAACGAGCGATTTACAGCCTTCCGGCGATCTTCCCCAGGATGCACAGAAGTACATCAAGGCCGGAAAGACCAACGGATGGATTCATACCATTTGTGATACGACTTACTCCGATACGGTTGGACCGCTGATTCAGGGTTATATCCTCGGCGAGTACACGAAGGAAGAAGTAACGCAGGGCTTCGAAGATTATTTTAAGAATTTACAGTAAAAGGAAAGTTGCGGGAGTTCAGGGCGTTTCCGACAGGAAACGCCCCGGTGCTTTCGCCGGAAAAGGAGCACAGAAAGGGGAGAAAAAAGGATGGGAAGCATACATCGAGGGAAGAAGCAATACCTTTATTTTATACTCTTTGTTCTTCCGGCGCTGTTCTTTGTGCTGCTGGCTACGGATATACCATTCGTTTTAAATATGGTGTATTCCTTGTTTGAATGGAATGGAATCTCCAAGTCGGCAACTTTTGTAGGCTTGCAAAATTTTGCCAAGGTTTTTCATGATAAGCTTTTCTGGAAGAGTTTTCTTTTTACCATGCGCTATACGGTTTATTATGTGGTTTTGGTCAATATCCTGTCTCTTTTTGTGGCACTGCAGCTTTGGAAAAATACTTTTGCCAGCAAGGTGGGCAGAACCCTTTATTATGTGCCGCATATCATTTCCCTTACCGCAATCAGCCTGGTTTGGCAGTTTATCTTGGGGCCGATTTTTTCCGGTTTCTACGATATTACCGGAATGCCTTTCTTCCATTATAGCTGGCTCGGAAGACCGAAGCTTACTTTTATCATCATTCTTGTGATGACGATTTGGCAGAACATCGGCTTTTACATGGTGAACTATATTGCGGGAATCATTACGATTCCGAGAGAGCTTGTGGAGGCGGCGGTCATTGACGGCGCAAACAGCAAGCAGTGCTTTATGAAGGTGATGCTGCCTCTTATGGTGCCGTCTCTCTCCATTTGCATTCTTCTTTCCATGATGTTCGGTTTAAAGCTTTTCGATATCATCATGGTGTTTACGCAGGGCGGACCGGTGAATAGTACCATTTCCGTTTCCTTTAATATCTATAAGGAGGCCTTCAGTGCAAACCACTACGGGCTTGCTACGGCGAAGTCCCTCTTCTTCGTGGCGGTAGTGCTTTGTATTACAGGCGTACTGTTCCAGCTTAGAAAGAAATGGGAGGTGGAGATGTGAAAAAAGCGATTCTTAGCAAGGGCATTTTCGCCATTACCATAGTTCTGTCTCTCTTTTGGCTTATGCCCCTCATCTTTATTTTTATGAACTCCTTCAAAGGGGATGCGGAAATTATCAATCATTTCTTGGCCCTTCCGAAGGAATGGACTTTGCAGTATTACGTCGCAACCTGGAATAAATTTAATTTTCCGTTGCTTCTGAAAAATACGATTTTCTATACGGTAACCACTACGGTTATGGTTCTGCTCTTTGCCCCCATGGCGTCCTACTTTATTGCGAGAAGTCGGCACATGCTGGTGTGCAGAATCAGCCTGCTCCTCATGATTCTCCCGATTATGGTGCCTTTCCAGACCTACATGATTTCCCTTACGAAGTTTCTGGGCGGATTCCACCTGATCGGAACCCGTCTGGGGTACATTTCGGTAACGGTAGGCCTTTTGCTTCCCCTTGCCGTATACATCATTTATAATTACATCAATACGATTCCCATGACCTTGGAGGAAAGCGCCTATATCGACGGGGCAAATATTTTCCAGTGCTACTTCTACATTATTCTGCCTCTCTTAAGACCGATTCTGACTACGGTTTTGGTTTTGGACGCACTTTCCACCTGGAACGATGTCATTACCAATCAGTTGATCGTAGGGACAAAGATGAGCTCCATGAATATTCAAAATGCCCTGTATATGTTTTTCTCCGTACAGAGTACGGACTGGTCCCATGCTTTACCGGGAACGATGATGAGCATTATTCCGAGCTTGCTTTTCTTCCTGGTGATGCAGAAATATATTGTAACGGGAATTACTGCCGGAGCGGTAAAGGGTTAACGGAAATAGGAGGAAGAGATGAATATCGGCTGTATAGTTCGTTTGGAAAGAAATCCGGATATTGAAAAGGAAATGAAGAATCTTGCAGGGCTGGGGCTTCACAGCTGCCAGGTGGTCTCCTGGGACAGAAAGTTTTTCAATGCGGAAAAAAATGCGAAAAGAGTGAAGGATGCGGCGGAGAGCCTGGGAATTACGATCACCGCCTTCTGGTGCGGCTGGGAAGGCCCTGCCTTCTGGAACTTTACGGAAGGCCCCATTACACTGGGGCTGGTTCCCGAGGCTTATCGAATGGAACGTCTGCAGACTTTAAAGGAAGGATCCTATTTTGCGAAAGACCTGGGGGTTTCCGACCTCATTACCCATGTCGGGTTCTTACCGGAAAACCGACGTGACCCCTTGTACGCGGGAACGCTTGCGGCTTTGAAAGACCTCATGAAGGTTTGTGAAGCGAATCGGCAATATTTTCTTTTTGAAACGGGGCAGGAAACGCCGATTACTTTAATGCGAATGATTCAGGACATCGGATCGGACTATTTGGGAATCAATCTCGACCCGGCCAATCTCCTCCTTTACGGGAAGGCCAATCCCGTGGATGCCGTAGACATTTTCGGAAAAAAGATTCGCGGTGTACACGGAAAGGACGGACTCTATCCGACTTGTCCCGGGGAACTTGGACGGGAAACCAAAATCGGAGACGGGAGAGTCGATTATCCGGTATTTTTAAAGAAACTCTTTCAACTGGGCTATCAGGGAGATATTACGATAGAACGGGAAATCTCCGGAGAAGAACAGATTCGGGACATCCTTTTTGCGAAACAGTATCTTTCCGACTTAATCGGGAACTTGGAGTAAAAGCCTGACAGCAGGTCATTCATGAGTATAATGCAACAGATCAAGCAAATTGATATACGAGAGCAAAATTTAAAAAATGTATATGACTACGTCTTGCACAGTTCCGGTGCGTCCAGGGCAAAAATTGCCAAAGCGCTGGGACTGAGCAGGCCATCCAGCTCCTCTTTGGTAGATGAACTTCTTTCCATGGGAGCTCTTTTTGAGGACGGAAAAGAGGAGGGGGAGAGAGGGGTCGGCAGAACCCCGATTGTCATCCGGGCGGATTTTCGAAGGCATTTTTGTATCGTGCTGTTTTGGAAGCCCAAGCGGATTTCGGCAAGTGTTGTTTCCATGGCACAGGACAAGAGCGGAGCGGAGAGAGTTTTGGAAAGTACGGAATGCCCCGTTTCCTCCGCAAAGGAATATGGCAAATGCTCTCTCAGACTTCTTCGGGATTTCAAAAATAAATATGAAAAAGCATATGGAAAGGACAAGTATCTTGGCAGTGTCCTGGTTCTCCCCGGGATAGTCGATCCCTTAAGAAGAGCTGTTTTATCCCATCCGCTCGGGATAGATCTGGAGACGGGAAGACGGATTATTTCGGAAATAGAGGAGAGCGGAGAGAATTCCGTCGGCATATTGAACGATAACGCAATCCTGGGCTATGCGGCCATGCAACGATTAAACCTGCAGGAAAAAAACTTTCTTTATATTAACCTTTCCACCGGAATCGGTGCGGCTTACTTTATGAAGGGAGAAATCTTCGGAGATGCCGGAGGAAAGCTGACACAGTTCGGGCACATCATCGTCCACCCGGGAGGGAGCCTCTGCTCCTGCGGCGCACACGGGTGTCTGGAAGCGGAAATCGGGGAGCGCGCTTTACAAGAGCAATTTGCATCCTATTTCGGAAAGGAAGAGCTTAAGCCCCTTTTAGAGGGGGAGCTTTTACGAAAAATCATAGACGGAAGAAAAAAGGCGGATGGAATCTATACTGCGGTGAAGGAGAAGTTTCTAAAAGACCTTTCCCTGGCTATTTCCAATGTTTCCACCATGGTCTTTCCGGATTTGATTCTTCTCGGCGGTTTCTTTTCCCTATGGGGAGAGGATTTTTTGGAGGAGCTGAAGGCGGAGATTAATCGTATCGGCTTTTCCTATATCATGCAGGATCTGCATTTATTGTACAGTAAAGAAGAGAAGGAAGAACTTCAGGCGGCTGCCGCGGACTACTTCTTTTCCCGCTATTTTCATTTTACGGAGAGAAAAATAGAGGGAATTCACTTGGGCTAATGGGAAAAACGCTTTGCAGGGTATACAATATTGGCAAAATATAGATTGGGAGGGGAAAATGGATAAGTTAAAGCTTGCGATTGTGGGTTGCGGGAGAATTTCCGATTGTTACCGGGATGTTTTTCAGAAGCTCTCGGACAGCGTCAGCGTGGTCTATGCGGTAGATAAGGACATAGAAAAGGCGAAAAACTTTGCAGCGGATTTTTCCTGCCGTTATACCGATCACTATGAGGATATCCTGGAGGAAGAACTGGATGTGATTCACCTCTGTCTTCCGCACTATCTGCATAAGCCTTACAGCGTACTTGCCCTGGAACACGGAAAGCATGTTCTTACGGAGAAGCCGATGGCAATGAGCTTGCAGGAGGCGGATGAAATGCTCGAGGCGGAAAAGCGGAGCGGAAAGCTTCTGGGCTGTATTTTTCAAACCCGCTATAATGAGTCGGTTTCCATCTTAAAGCGACGCCTGGAAGAGGGGATTTACGGAAAACTCCTTACGGCAAGTTCGATTCTGACCTGGAACAGACCGGACTCTTATTATGCGGGGAGCGACTGGAAGGGAACCTGGGAATATGAGGGAGGCGGAACGATTATCGATCAAGCCATTCACAGCATCGACCGGGTTCGCTATATTGTCGCGTCCGATGTGGAATGGGTAGAAGCCTCCATTTTTAACAGAACCCATCCGAAGCTTTTCGTGGAGGATACGGCAGAGGCGCAGATTCAGTTTCAAAACGGGGTGCAGTATCATCTCTTTGCCACCAATACCAACGGCTTCGATACGCCGATACAAATTGAGTTCTGCGGTGAAAAGGGGAGATGCGGCTTGATACAGGATATGGGTTACTCTTATCTTGGGGAAAAGTATGAGGAATTCCGTGAGGTTAAAAAAAGCGTTACCGTGGGAAAGGATTATTGGGGCAGCACCCATATTATGCAGTTGGAGGATTTCTATCGTGCGGTAAGAGAAGGCGGAAAGCCTTTGGCGGATGGAGTGGAAGGACGAAAAACCCTGGAACTGGTGAAAGCCATCTATCTTTCCGCAAAGTACAGAAAACGAATTTATCTTCCTTTCACGGACGAAAAACTCACGAAGGAGGAAATGGGGAAAATCCTCTTTTATTAAAAATATTATCCGTAGGAAATATAAATTTTGGAAAGAAATTCTAAGATACAGGAAAGAAATCTCTATTTTTTTTCGACCGGGAGGCGCCTATAATCTCCTCAGATGTTAAATGACTCTTAAACAAGGGGAGGAGAGAAAAATGAAGAAAATTTTAAGCGTATTAACGGTTTCCGCTATGGCGGTTTCCATGCTGGCAGCCTGCGGAAATTCCGGAAGCACTGCTACAACCACGAAGGCGGCAGAGGATGCAAAGGAAACCACTGCAGCAGCCGACAAGGCAATGGCTGAGACCAAGGCTGCCGTAGAGGCAATGAGCGGAGATTTTTCCGATAAGAAGGTCGGCATCTGTATCTACCAGTTCTCCGACAATTTCATGTCCCTGTTCCACAATGAGCTGGTGAGCTACCTTGTATCCAAGGGATTCAAGGAGGAGAACATCAAGGTTGTAGACGGAGCAAACGACCAGGCAACACAGACCAACCAGATTCAGAACTTCATCACTGACAAGGTGGATGTTCTCATTGTTAACCCGGTTAACTCTTCTTCCGCAGCAACCATCACCGATATGGTGCAGTCTGCAGGAATTCCTCTGGTTTACATCAACAGAGAGCCGAGTAAGGATGAAGAGAAGAGATGGGAAGACAATAAGTGGAATGTTTGCTATGTAGGCTGTGACGCTCGTCAGTCCGGTACTTTCCAGGGCGAAATCATTAGAGATATCGGAATGGACAAGCTGGATATGAACGGAAACGGTAAGGTAGATTACATCATGATTAAGGGTGATCCCGAGAACATCGATGCACAGTACAGAACCGAGTATTCCGTAAAGGCATTACAGGATAAAGGCATGGAAGTAAACAAGCTGGATGAGCAGGTTGGTAACTGGGATCAGGCACAGGCGCAGTCTCTGGTAGCCAATGCACTGGCAAAGAACGGCAAGGACATCGAAGTTGTTTTCTGTAATAACGACGCTATGGCTCTTGGCGCATTGCAGGCTATCCAGGCGGCAGGAAGAACAGTTGGAAAAGACATTTACTTAGTAGGTGTTGATGCACTGTCCGAGGCTTGCCAGAACGTACTTGCCGGCACACAGACGGGAACCGTATTCAACGACTTCCTTACACAGTCTCACTCTGCGGGGGATGCAGCAATCAATTATCTCGCCGGGAAGGAAAACGAGCATTACATCAAATGTGACTATGTAAAGGTTACAGCAGAAAATGCGAAAGATATTTTGGCTCTTTTAAAGTAATGTTTTAAGGAAATGAAGGAGTGAAGCTGCATGCCTCTCTCCTTCATTTTTTTATAAGAGAAATGGAGGACTAGATGACAGAATTCAAATTGGAAATGAAAAATATTTCGAAGTCATTTCCGGGTGTTAAAGCGCTGGATAATGTACAGCTTTCTGTCCGTCCGGGAACGGTTCATGCCCTCATGGGGGAAAATGGAGCAGGAAAATCCACTTTGATGAAGTGCCTTTTCGGTATTTACAAGATGGATCAGGGGGAAATTTTTCTGGATGGGAAGAAAGTGGAAATCAATAATCCGGATGAGGCGATGGAACATGGCGTAGCCATGGTGCACCAGGAGTTGCAACCGGTGCTTGCACGTTCCGTTTCGGAAAATATGTATCTTGGAAGATTTCCGGTGCATAAGTTTGGTCCTCTGCAGGTTATTGATCATGGTAAAATGCACCGGGAAACCAAGAAATGGCTGTCGGAGTTGGGGCTGGACTACAATGTCAAGGCGCCGCTCTCCTCTCTTTCCATCGGACAGATGCAGATGGTGGAGATTGCCAAGGCGGTTTCCCACGATGCGAAAGTCATCATCTTCGACGAGCCCACTTCTTCTCTTTCCGATAAGGAGGTGGAATTCCTCTTTAAGGTGATGGGAGATTTAAAGAAGAAGGGCGTGTCCATGATTTACATCTCCCACAAGATGGATGAAATTAAGCGCATTTCCGATGACATCAGCATCATGCGAGACGGCACCTATGTAGGAACCTGGAGAGCGGAAGACATGACTACGGAGCAGATTATTGCGAAGATGGTAGGTCGTGAACTCACCAATATCTATCCCGAACACCGGCACGAAATCGGAGAGACCATCATGGAGGTGGAGGATTATACCTCGATTCATGATAAATCCTTCCGCGGTGTCACTTTCTCCATTAAAAAAGGAGAGATTCTCGGCTTCGGCGGTCTTGTCGGGGCGCAGAGGACGGAGCTTATGGAGGGGATTTTCGGGATTCGCCACATCGCAAAGGGAAAGTTGAAGGTTCACGGAAAGGAAGTCCGCGTCAGAAGACCGAAGGATGCGATGAATAACGGCATCGGCATGATCACCGAAGACAGAAGAGGAAACGGCATTTTCGCCTGCCTTTCCATTAAGGACAATGTCGGGGTATCCATTTACAATAAATACTTAAAGGCCGGCATTATGCTTGATCATCCCGCCATCAATAAGGTGGTTAATGATAACATTAAGAGACTTTCCATCAAAACGCCCGGGATGAAGGAACAAATCGGAAACCTTTCCGGAGGAAACCAGCAGAAGGTGATTATTTCCAGGTGGCTTGCCAAGGATCCGGATATTCTGATTATGGATGAGCCCACAAGAGGAATCGATATCGGTGCCAAGCACGAGATCTATGAAATCATGGAAGAGCTTGCCAAGCAGGGGAAGGCGATTATCATGATTTCCTCCGAAATGCCGGAGCTCCTCGGTATGGCAGACCGAATCTGTGTAATGTGTAACGGAAAGCTCACGGGCGAGCTGAACAATAAGGAAGAGATGACACAGGAAAATGTCATGAACTTCGCAACGATGTTTTAGGGGAGAAGGAAAATGCAAAAGACACAAAAACAAAAAATAACGGATTTTCTGATTAATAACGGAGTCATCATCGTTATGTTTATTCTGGTCATTTATACGGGACTGACCAGCAAGAACTTCTTAACGCCGGATAACGGACTGAACCTTCTCGCCAACATGTCTTACCGTCTGGTTATTGCACTCGGGATTGCAGGCTGTGTAATCACGGCGGGGTGTGACCTCTCTGCGGGACGTATGATCGGTTTCGGTGCCTGCCTTGCGGGAACCTTATTGCAGAAGGTGGAGAATTCCGGAAGATTTTTTGCGCAACCGCAGTGGGAGCATTTCGGGAACGGGATTCTTTTGAAAATAACTCCGATGAATCCATTTCTTGTTTTGCTCTTGGTTATGGTAGTCTGCGCCGTCTTCGGAACGGTAACCGGTTGGTTTATTGCCTACCTTTCCGTCCCGCCGTTTATTGCGACCCTGGCTATGATGGAGATTATCTATGGCCTGGGACTGCTCTTTACCAATGCGACTCCGCTCGGAGGCTATATTGAAGGCTATACCATTTTTTCAACCGGAAAATTCTTGGGCTTAAGCTATCTGATCTGGATGGCGCTCATTATGGCGGGAATCACCTGGTTTATCTTCAACATGACCCGTCACGGAAAATATATGTATGCCATTGGCGGAAATCCGCAGGCGGCAGAGGTTGCCGGTGTACCGGTAAATATGACGCTTGTACTGATTTATGCAAAGGCTGCCGCGTTCTACGGTATGGCGGGCTATATGCTGGGAGCCAAGGCGGGAGGCGCTTCGGTAAACACCGGACTCGGCTATGAGATGGAGGCCATTGCGGCCTGCGCTCTCGGCGGCGTATCCGTAACGGGCGGACGCGGTAAGGTATCCAGTGCAATCATCGGTGTAGCGGTACTCGAGCTCTTAAAGACGGCATTACAGTATCTGGGCGTGAATGCCAATGCACAGTACATTGCCATCGGTATTGTTATCTTTATTGCGGCATCTCTGGATATTCGAAAGTATCTTACCAAGAAGTAAAATCATTATACACTTTCTCATAAGAAGAAAGGGGCTGTAAAAAATCAAAATAGTTTTCTAAGCAATATAGGTCTGAATTTGGGGCACGCTCTCGCTAGCTTCGCCACGTAGCGGATACTAAGCGAAAAACTTCGATTCTCTTGTTTTTCGCAAGTACCGACGGGCTCAGACTACCCCTCATTCAGACCTATATTGCCTAAAATCTATTTATTATTTTGATTTTTTACAGCCCCTTTCCGTTCTTGACGAGTATTGTGCATAGCGCCGGTATCTCGGTTATGGGCCGGGGGTCGTATGAAAGGGAGTAACACTGTCCTCCCCGTAAAAGCATTGACCGCGTAGGGAAAAGGTTTTATTATCAAAATGTTTGTGGAAAAAATTTTCTGAATCGAAGAGGACGGAGGATAGAATATGAAATTTAAAGAGATGCAGTATGAGCGGATTCCCGTGGAGAAAATAGCGGAAGAGACGAAGGCACTCATAGAAGAATTGAAGGATGCAAAGAGTTTTGCCGAGGCGGAGGAAGTTTTTTTAAGAAACGAAGCGCTGCAGGGACATGTTGATACGATGTCCACGCTAACCGCTATTCGACACTCCATCAATACGGAAGACAAGTTTTATGATGAGGAAGAGAATTATTGGAACAACGCTTCTCCGAAGATTCAGGAGTACAGACAGGAGTGGGTTAAGGCCCTGCTTGCGTCTCCTTTTAAAGCGGATTTTGAAAAGAAATACGGCAGCATCATGTTTGTGAATGCCGAGATGGATTTAAAGACCTTTTCTCCGGAGATTATTCCGGATTTACAGAAGGAAAATGAGCTGGTCACCGCCTACGAGAAGCTCCTTGCGAGCGCGCAGATTCCTTTTGAGGGAAAAGTATACACCCTGTCTCAGATTACCCCCTTTAAGAATGACAAGGATGATGCGAGAAGACTTTCCGCGTGGAAGGCGGAGGGGCAGTGGTATAAGGACAATCAACAGGAACTCGACAGACTTTATGATGAACTTGTCAAGCTTCGCGACGGCATGGGAAAGAAGCTCGGCTACAAGGACTTTACGGAGCTTGGCTACTACAGAATGAAGAGAAACTGCTACAAGAAGCAGGATGTGGAGAAGTTCAGAGGAGCGGTTCAGAAATATCTGGTTCCCCTTGCGGAAAAGATCTATGAAAAACAGGCGAAAAGACTGGGAAAGAGCTATCCCTTAAGCTATGCCGATGCGGCTATCGAGTTCCGTTCCGGAAATCCGAAGCCTGCGGGAAATCCGGATGAGATTGTGGAAGCCGGAAAGAAGTTCTATGACTGGCTTTCCCCGGAAACTTCCGAGTTCTTTCATCACATGATTCAGGATGAGCTGATGGACCTTCTTTCCACGAAGGGAAAGCAGGGAGGTGGCTACTGTACTTCGATTCTGGATTATAAGACGCCGTTTATTTTTGCAAACTTCAACGGTACACAGCATGATATCGAAGTGATTACCCACGAAGCGGGGCATGCCTTTGCGGCCTATGTCAACCGGAACAGAGTGCCTGCAGAGACCATTTGGCCGGGTATGGAAGCTTGTGAGGTGCATTCCATGTCCATGGAGTTCTTTGCCGAGGCCTTTTCCGAGGAGTTCTTCGGAAAGGATGCGAGAAAATACAACTACTCGCACCTCGCGGGAGCCCTGACCTTTATCCCCTACGGCACGATGGTGGACCATTTCCAGCATATTGTTTATGAAAATCCGAGCTTAAGTCCTGCAGAGAGACACGCCGAGTGGAAGAAACTCGTCAAGATTTATCAGCCGTGGCTTAAGCTCGACGGAGAGATTCCCTTCTACAGCGAAGGAGAAGGCTGGCAGAGACAGCACCATATCTACTCCATGCCTTTCTACTATATTGATTACTGCCTTGCACAGACGGTGGCACTGGAATTCTGGAATAAGATTCAGAAAGATCAGAAGGATGCCTGGAAGCATTATATGGACTATACCAAGCAGGGCGGATCCGTGGTTTTTACGGAGCTTTTAAAGAATGCCGGTATGGAGAGTCCCTTTGAAGAAAGCTGCTTAAGAGGAATCTGTGAAACGGCGGCAAAGTACCTTTCCGACTATGACCTTGCGGGGATAGAATAATGGGGATGTTTCAATCCCCTTATGACCGCGGGGGAGTCCTTTCCAAAGAAGCCATAGAGGAACGAAAGAAGATTTATAAGGATTGGAGAAGCCCGGAAATCCGAAAAAAAGAAAATATTCGACTTTTTCTTTATTTTCTCCCGCTTCTCCCCCTGATGCTCCTTCCCGGTTTTTTTGCGAAGGCGGCACTCTCCCGGACAGCCTATCTCATGTTGCCCTATGCCATGGAGGCGGTGGCTGTTGTTCTTACAACGGTGAGCTTCTTTTGCTTTCTCCACTTTTCCCGAGGCGGAAAAGTCCGGAGAGAGGACGGCTCCTTCGCGGAAGGCGCAATAGACGGGGGAATCTACCGAAAATATTTTCAGAACCTGCAGGGGAGGGCGGCCGTATCCCATATTCTCGGAATCGGATTTTTACTTATAGAAATTTTCTATCTATTGCTTGCAAAAGAGGAAAAAAACTACGGTTTGGAGTTCGGCATCCTCGTCATTCAACTAAGTTTTGTTGCGTTTTCCCGAGTGTTTTGGCTGAATCTGAGTCGGGTAATTCGTAATTGGACGTTGTGAAATAGTTTTTTTTACTTTATAATAAACCAGATATTTTATTTATAGCGGGTATCGTGAGCCCATGATATCTCGTTTACAGAAGGGAGATTGTACTATGAAAATGAGAAAAAAAGTCATTGCTTCCCTGCTTGCGGCAGTGATGGCCACCTCACTTCTTGCCGGCTGTTCCAAAGGCACAGCGGAAAAGAAGACGGATGATCAGAAGACGGGTCAGGAGAAGGCCGGAGATACGAAAGCCGATGCTTCCGGTGCCATGGTCTTTGCTACGGATGATTTCAACGCGAAATTCTCTCCGTTCTTTGCGGATACCGTTCCCGATCAGACCATTAACGATCTTGTCAGTGTCGGCCTTCTTACTATGGATAGAAGCGGTGCCATGGTGTACAAGGGCATTGAAGGAGAAAAGAGAGAGTATAACGGGAAGGAATATACCTATAACGGCATTTCCGACCTTACGGTAACCGAGAACAGTGACGGAACCGTATACTATGATTTTACGATGAAGGATGGCTTAAAGTTCTCCGACGGAGAGCCGCTTACCGTAGACGATGTTATTTTCTCCATGTATGTATATGCAGACCCCACCTATGACGGAAATGCTTCCTTCTTCTCTCTTCCCATTCAGGGCATGAAGGAATATAGAAGCGGTGTGGACACACTCTTTAACCTGATTCTGGCTGCCGGAGAAGAGAACAAGGACTTCTCCAAGTGGACGGAAGAGCAGCAGAAGACCTTCTGGACAGACTATAAGAGCGCGGTAGACGCTTTTGTAAAGGAAATCGTAGACCTTTGCGTGTCTAACGGCTCTAACAAGGAAGGGGATTCCATTGCGGCTTGTGCGGCAAATTACGGCTATGAAGGCTTGAAAGAGGACGCTACGGCTATGGATTTCTTCAATGCCATGCTGGCAAAGTATGACGGCAGTGTGACGAAGATGAGTTCCGCAGAGAGTGCCGGAACCCAGTTTGCCGATCTTATGCCGAGCTATAAGGAGTTTTCTGTCGGTGTAGAGACGGGAGAGTCCGCACCGAATATCAGCGGTATCCAGAAGACCGGCGAGAACACGCTCCGTGTTATCGCAACAAAAGTGGATGCGCAGATGATTTATCAGGTGGGCGGCATTAACGTAGCTCCTCTTCACTACTACGGCGATAAGGCGCAGTTTGATGTAGAGAAGAATCAGTTCGGCTTCCCGAAGGGCGATCTTTCCATGATGAGAGAGAAGATTTCCAAGCCGCTCGGTGCAGGCTTCTATGTTTTTGAAAAGTATGAGAACGGTGTTATTTCCTTCACGGCAAATGAGAACTACTATGACGGTGCACCGAAGGTAAAGAACTTAAGAGTAAACTATGTAACGGAAGCCGACAGATTAAACTCTATCCTGGCAGGAACCGTGGATATCGCTACTCCTTCCTTCACGACGGAAGTGGCAGATGCCATCAAGAAGGCAAACAGCAACGGAGAGCTCTCCGGCGATAAGATTCATACTGTAGCGGTAGACGCTTTAGGCTACGGCTATATCGGTATCAATACCCACAATGTTTCCGTAAATAAGGAGCCGGGAAGCGATGCTTCGAAGAACCTTCGTCGCGCTTTCGCAACGATTTTCTCCGTATATAGAGACCTTGCCATCAGCACCTATTACGGAGACAGAGCAAGTGTCATTAACTACCCGATTTCCAACACTTCCTGGGCAGCTCCGCAGCCTACCGATGACGGCTATGAAATCGCATTCTCCAAGGATGCACAAGGAAACCCGATTTATACTTCCGGCATGAGCGATGAAGATAAGTATGCAGCAGCGAAGAAGGCGGCTCTCGGATTCTTCGAAGCGGCAGGCTACACCGTAGAGAACGGAAAAGTTACTGCAGCACCGGAAGGTGCAAAGATGGAATATGAAGTTATGATCGGCGGAAGCGGAAACGGTGACCATCCTTCCTTCATGATCTTAACCGAAGCAAAGAAAGCCCTTGCCGATATCGGCATCACCTTAACCGTAAACGACTTATCCAACACTTCCGACTTGTGGAACAAGTTACAGGCAAGACAGGCCGAGATGTGGTGTGCGGCTTGGAACTCAACACCGGATCCCGATATGTACCAGGTTTATTACTCCGACGTTGCAAACGGCGGAAAAGAGCCGGGCGGTTCCAACTACATGTATCAGATTGAAGATCCGAAGCTGGATGAAATGATTATGCAGGCCAGAGAGTCTACCGATCAGGAATATCGTAAGACGATGTACAGAGCTTGCCTGAAAGACATTGTAGATTGGGCTTGTGAAGTTCCAATTTACCAGAGACAGGAAGTAACCACTTTCTCCTCTCAGAGAATCAATATCGATACCATTACACCGGATATGACATCCTTCTATAAGTGGTTTGCAGAGATTCAGAACTATCAGCTGGCGAAGTAAAGTAGCGGAGTTTAGTCCGAGAATCATGTTTCGGGGGATAACCGCGTTCCTTAAGAGATTAAGGGAATGCGGTTTTTCCCCATACTAAGCGGATAAAATGCGGGAGATTTACCGCCTATTTGGAAGAGCAGGTTTGTAGTGAAAAAGTATATTATCAAACGATTATTATGGTCTGTGTTGATTTTATTCATCGTGGCCTTTTTGCTTTATATTTTGATGAGAAGTCTTCCTACCTCTTATCTGGAACAGATTGCCAGACAGAAGTCGCAGCAACCGGGTTCCAAGACCTTTGAGGAATGGATGCAACAGCTCGAAGCAACCTACGGAATGGATAAGGGGATTGTTCCGGGCTTCTTTGCGTGGCTTTCCAAGGCCGTTCGAGGGGACTTCGGCGACAGCTGGAAGTATACCGTACCGGTAACTCGGAAATTCACCGAGGTTGTAGGTATTTCCTTCTGGATGGGCCTGATTGTCATGGTTTTGGAGATGCTCATTTCCATTCCGCTCGGAATCATTGCGGCAACCAAGCAGTATTCCGCAACCGACAATGCCATTTCCATTCTTGCTTTGGCAGGAATTTCTCTTCCGACCTTCTTTACGGCATCCTTATTGAAACTCATTTTTTCCGTAAAGCTCGGTTGGTTTGATTTAAACGGTCTGGTGGGAAGAAATTATGATTTCCTTTCTCCCATGGGACAGAAAATGGATATTGCCATGCACTTGGTGCTTCCAATCATCACCTTGCTGATTGCCAGCATCGGTGCCTATATGCGATATATCCGAACGAATATGCTGGAGGTCTTAAGCTCCGACTATATTCGTACGGCAAGAGCGAAGGGACTTTCCGAGCGTCGTGTCATTTATCACCACGCTTTCCGAAATACCCTGATTACCCTGGTTACCATCTGGGGAACCTCCCTTCCGGGGCTTTTCTCCGGTGCCATGATTACGGAGCAGCTTTTCTCTATTCCCGGTATCGGATACACCTCCTATCAGGCTATGATTTCCGGAGATATTCCGTTCTCCATGTTCTACCTGGTATTTATTGCAGCGTTGACTTTGGTCGGGAACTTAATTACCGATATTTTATACGCGGTTGTTGATCCCCGTGTTCGTATTGCGTAGGAAGGGAGGGAAAGATGTCTGAGATGGAAAAAAACACAGTAGAAAAAACAAAGGCGGAATACTCCCTAAACGATGACCGTCGTGTTAAAACTCTTTCTCCCGGTGCCATGGTAGCGAAGCGTTTCTTCCGAAACCGCATTGCGGTATTCGGAATGATTATCTTGCTTGCTATGTTCCTCTTTTCCTTTTTGGGCGGAGCGATTTCTCCTTATAAGGAGTCTCAGCTCTTCTATAGAAAGGATGTACAAAGCCAGAAGTATGCCGGTGTAAAAGTAAACACCGAACTTCGTTATCAGCAGGCGGAAAAGGATGCTTTCCCCGCCCTTGCGCAGGCACAGTTTGTTTTGGCAAAGGGAAAGAAACAGACCGAGTTCTCCGCAGGCGATAAAACCTACAACTATGAGGAAGCCGGAAAAGACTTTTATATTATCAGTGTAAAGGGAAGCGCGACTCCCGTCGCCTTTGCCGCAGTGGACTTGGTGACAGCTGCCGGTGCGGAAACACCGAGTTTTAACGAGCAGTTAAATATCCTGAAGGCATACAGCAATAAAGAAAGCTCCTTCACTCTGGACGGGGTAAATTATACTATTTCAGATGACGGTACCGTAGAAAAAGACGGAACGGTTTATGCAACGGCAGGACGTTATGTCATCAACACCATTATGAGTGATATCCAGTTGTCAAAGGAGTTTAAAGAGAAATTGCTGTCTGAGATTCAAGCGGACAGTAAGAGCTTTACCTATCAGGATGCGGACGGTAAAGAATCCGTATACAACATTGAATACGATGCACCTTCCAAAGCCTACAACATCAGACAAACCAGAGAGCAGATGGTCTATGATACCTATTCCTCACCGAGTAAGGCACATCCGCTCGGAACCGATAAGAACGGAATGGATATGCTGACGAGACTGATGTATGGCGGAAGAGTATCTCTCTATATCGGATTTGTCGTAGTTATCATTGAAACCTTAATCGGTATGATCATGGGCGGAATTTCCGGATACTTCGGCGGATGGATTGATAATTTGATTATGAGAGTGGTGGATGTGTTCTACTGCATTCCGACTATTCCTATTTATATCATCATTGGTGCCGCAATGGATGCAATGCGTGTCGATCCGAAGCTTCGAATGTTCTATCTGATGATCATACTCGGCTTCTTCGGCTGGCCGTCCATCACAAGACTTGTCCGCGGACAGATTTTGACGCTCCGTGAGCAGGAGTTCATGACGGCAACGGAAGCAACGGGTATTAAGCCTGTACACCGTATTTTCAGACACTTACTGCCGAACGTTATTCCGCAGCTTATTGTAACTTGTACCATGAGCCTCGGCGGAGTCATCCTTACGGAAGCGGTTCTGTCCTTCCTGGGACTCGGTGTAAAGTTCCCCTTCGCTTCATGGGGAAACATCATTAACGATGTAAACAACACGTATGTACTAAGTAACTATCTATTTATTTGGGTTCCAGCCGGAGTTTGCTTACTCTTAACGGTACTTGCATTCAACTTGGTGGGCGATGGCTTACGAGATGCCTTTGACCCGAAGATGAAACGATAGAATCGAGGAAAAACTATGGCAAGAAATGACGGTTATCTTTCCGCGAAAGAATCCCGGAGGATATCGAAAGAAAATAAAGCAATTACATCCAAGCTGGAAAAGAAACGTACACGGAGAAATGTTCCGGAAAGTGAATATCTTACGGAAATGAAGAATCCGGCCAATGCGGTAGAGTTTGAAAACCTCCATACCTTCTTCTTTACCGATGCGGGAACCGTAAAGAGTGTGGACTCCGTAAGCTTTGATGTTCCTTTAGGAAAAACGGTCGGCGTTGTAGGAGAGTCCGGTTGCGGAAAGTCCGTAACCAGCCTTTCTCTCATGCAACTGTTGCAGCGTCCCCAGGGACAGGTTGTGGAAGGCTCCATTCGACTGAATACGGGTGAAAAGGTTTATGAGATTACGAAGACTCCTGAGCATATCATGCAGCATCTTCGCGGAAACTTCATGTCCATGATTTTCCAAGAGCCGATGACTTCCTTAAATCCGGTTTTCAGGATTGGAGATCAGGTCGATGAGGTCCTCCTCTTTCATGAGAATGAATACAATACAAAGGAAGCGATTAAGAAGAGAACCATAGAACTTTTGGAGATGGTTGGGATTGCAAACAGTGAGGGTGTCTATAAGATGTATCCTCATGAGCTCTCCGGCGGTATGCGACAGCGTGTTATGATTGCGATGGCGCTCGCCTGCAACCCGAAGCTCATCATTGCCGATGAGCCGACTACAGCACTCGATGTAACCATTCAGGCGCAGATTTTGGATCTCTTACGCGGACTAAAGGATAAGATTAATTCTTCTATCATGCTGATTACCCATGACCTCGGTGTCATTGCGGAGATGGCAGACTATGTCGTAGTCATGTACTCCGGACGTGTAGTGGAGGCCGGAACGGCAAAGGAAATCTTTGCCCATCCCGCTCACCCCTATACTATCGGACTTATGGCTTCCAAACCGGTAGTAGGAAGAGAAGTGGATAAGCTTTATTCCATTCCCGGTAAGGTGCCGAATCCGATTAATATGCCGAATTATTGCTATTTCCGAGATCGTTGTGACAAGCGGAAGCCCTGTTGCGACGGATTATATCCGGGCGAGATTTGGTTATCCGAAACACACAGAGTCAGCTGTTATCTCTATGATGAAGCACAGAAAGATTAAAGTCGGGAAAAGCGATTTTTGAGACGCTTCATAAAGAACCAGTTGTAGAGAGTTTAAAGAAGAAATCGAGGAAATGATGGAAAAAAGCGAAATGAAAGATTTCACGCCTATTGTTCACAATGAAGAGAATATTTTGGAAGTGAACGGGTTAAAAAAATATTTTCCGATTAAGGGCGGATTCTTCAATACCGTTGTCGGTCAGGTAAAGGCAATTGACGGAATCTCTTTCCATATCAAGAGAGGAACGACCATGGGTCTCGTTGGAGAGTCCGGTTGCGGAAAGACCACTACCGGAAGAGCAATTTTACGTCTCGGCGGAGAAAAGACAGCAGGACAGGTTCTCTTTAACGGAAGAGAAGTTTACGATATTCCGAAGAATGAGATGAATGAGATGCGTACCAAAATGCAGATCATCTTCCAGGATCCTTTCTCCTCTCTCTCCCCCAGACTTCCGGTCGGAGAAATCATCGGAGAAGCGGTGAAGGAGCATAAGCTCGTTCCGATGAATGAATATGAGGAGTATATTGATAAGATTATGGACGAATGCGGTCTGCAGCCCTTCCATAAAGGACGCTATCCACATGAGTTCTCCGGCGGACAGAGACAGAGAATCTGTATTGCAAGAGCTTTGGCTTTGAACCCGGAATTCGTAGTCTGCGATGAGCCGGTTTCCGCACTGGACGTATCCATTCAGGCACAGGTGATTAACCTTCTGGAGGATTTACAGGAAAAGTTTAAGCTGACTTATCTCTTTATCTCCCACGACCTTTCCGTAGTGGAGCATATTTCCGATACGGTAGGTGTTATGTATTTGGGGAATATTGTGGAGTTCGGCGATACCAAGGACCTCTTTGCCAATCCGCTCCACCCTTATACGAAAGCGCTCTTCTCCGCAATCCCGATTCCGGATCCGGAGGCTAAGATGAGTCGAATCATTCTGGAAGGAAGCATTCCTTCTCCGGCAAATCCGCCTTCCGGCTGTAAGTTCCATACCCGTTGCAAGGAGTGTATGAAAATCTGCAAGAACAAAGTTCCGGAAAAGAAGGATATGGGGAATGGTCATATTGTGTACTGCCACCTTTATGACGATGTAAAAGGTGCAGAATAAAAGATAAATAATAAAAGATAAATAATAAAAGATTAATAATAACTCTAATAATACAAACCTGTTAAAAAAAAGGGGTGCCGCGTGATATGCGGCACCCTATTTTTTTTACTGTCCTACTTTTTCTTTCTAAACGAACTGTAATTCTTTCCGGCCTGTAAGGAGACACCTCTTGCCTTGGCCAGCTCAGACACGGTAACCAGCTGATAGCCTCTTTCTTTCAGAGCGGGAACAATCTGCTCCGCGGCTTCTGCAGTCTGCTTGTAAATGGAATGCATCAGGATGACGTCTCCATCCTTTACCTGCGTGAGCACAACATTGACCGTATTATGGGTATTCTTGGTCTTCCAGTCCAGTGTATCGATACTCCAAAGAATGGAAGGCTGCCCTGTGGAGGCTAAGGCAGACTTAACGCTGCCGCCGGTTGCTCCGTACGGAGGACGAACCAGACTCACGGATTGACCGGAAAGCTTACGAAGAATGGAATTGGTCTTCGAAAGAGAAGTTTCGATACCGGCTTCCGAAAGCTTTGGAAGATTTTCATGCTTATAGCTGTGGTTTCCGATTTCCATTCCGGCATCGGCCATCCGCTTTACTGTAGAAGGATACTTCTCAGCCTGGGTTCCGACATAGAAAAAAGTAGCCTTGGCATTGTACTTCTGTAATACGGCTAAGATGCGGTCTTCATAGTTTCCGGGACCGTCATCAAAGGTAAGAGCCACCATGGGCTTTTTTGAATCGACATTTCCCTCCGTAGATACAGCTTTTTCCGGACTTGCAGCGGCTTGCTCTTCCTGCGGATTTTCACCCTTTTTTACAACCGTAACCACTATTCCGTCAATGTGCTTTCCGACTCCGACGGGATTGCTGTCCTCCCCATTTTTCGCCCAGTTCTGCCACTCTCCGAGTACGGAAGTGCGATAACAAACATCATATTGCGATACCAAGTCTCCGTTTAGGAAAATGCGAATGCCCTCGAGCGGCATCTCCTGCCCTTCTCCGACAACCTGCCCGTTTTCAAAGACGCCTGACCACCCGCTTCCGGAAATATTTGCCTGATACTGAATCGTACCGCTAAGCCCCTCGGGCTGATGCTTCAACAATACCTTCATTGCGGTGGGATAGCTATCGGTACGGCTCTGCCTTTGGCCGTCATTACTGTAGGCGGAAAAGCCAAGACCCTTATACTGCAAGCTGTAGTAAGACTTCAAGCGATGTCCCGTGTTTTCTTCCGCATAGCCTTTCATCGAAAAGAAAAATAAAAAGCTGAAAAGAAGAAAAAGGGCAAAAAGAAAAAGATTTTTGTTAAGTCGGGAAGAAATCCCTCTGCAATAAGCCTGCCTCATATTTTTTCGAAACTCCTTTGCTGTTATTCCTCTATCTTTCCGTTGCATTGTTTTTACCCTGCAAGCCGAAAAGTATTTTTGTGCATAGCCAAAAGTATTTTTGGTGCATACTGAATAGGACAAAATTTTTGACACTGAAGTTACAGTATACGACAAAAAGAAAAAAAGACAAAGACAACAAGAGAATTAAGGAAAATTCTTCTTTTTATTCTATATAATCGGAAGAATTTTTGATAGAATAAAACAATACGGTTCATCCTAATGATAGTGGAGCAGGAAACCATACATGGCCGAAAGGAGAAAGAAAAATGGACAGTATTGCAGAGAGAATCAGTGAGGTGGGGATTGTTCCGGTGATTAAGTTAAAGAATCCGGAAAGAGATGCCGTGAATTTAGGAAAGAGCCTTTGTAAGGGAGGGGTTCCGATTGGAGAGGTTACCTTTCGTGCAGAAGGGGCGGACACCGCACTTCGCCTGATGAGTGCGGCAATCCCGGAGATGCTGCTTGGAGCCGGTACGGTGACCACTACGGAGCAGATTGACAGAGCAGTGGACAACGGCGCGAAGTTCATCGTATGTCCCGGCTTTGATGAGGAGCTGATTCAGTATGCACAGGAGAAAAATGTGCCGATTTATCCCGGAGTAAGCTGTGCGAGTGAATATCATAAGGCTTTAAAGTATGATTTAAAGGTTTTGAAATTCTTCCCGGCAGAGCAACTCGGCGGCTTAGCCATGATTAAAGCCTTAGCAGGCCCCTTCCCCATGTTTAAGATTATGCCTACCGGCGGTATTTCTCTAAAGAATTTAGGAGAATATTCTGCCTCTCCTCTCATTTGCGCTTGTGGCGGAAGCTATATGGTAAAGGATAAGATGATTGAAGAGGGAGCTTGGGACGAAATTACGAGACTCTGTGAAGAATCGGTTGCCATTATAAAAGAAGCAAGAAATGCATAGATCAATAGAAAAAATTTGGAGGTATTCATGGCAAAGGTAGTTTGTTTCGGAGAAGTGATGCTGCGCTTGCAGCCTTATCATTATGAGCGCTTTGTGCAGGCGGAAAATGTGCAGTTTACTTTCGGCGGAGCGGAGGCCAATGTGGCCGTTTCCCTTGCCAATTTCGGAGTCGATGTTTCCTATGTAACAAAGCTTCCCTCTCACATGATCGGGCAGGCGGCAATCAATTCTCTTAGAAGATACGGAGTGGATACCGGAAAGATTGTCCGCGGAGGAAACAGAGTCGGCATTTACTTTAATGAAAAGGGTGCCTCTCAGCGCCCCAGTATTTGCACCTACGATAGAGCGCATTCCGCGATTTCCGAAGCAAAGAAAGAGGACTTTGACTGGGAGAGTATCTTTAGCGGTGCGGAGTGGTTCCATTTTACCGGAATCACCCCTGCCTTATCTGAAAATGTTCTGGAGATTTGTCGGGAAGCCTGCCAAGTCGCAAAGAAGAAGGGAATCAAGATTTCCTGCGATGTCAACTACCGCAGTAAGCTTTGGACGAAGGAGGCGGCAAGAGAAGCCATGACGGAGCTTAGCGAGTATATTGACCTGATTCTTATTAACGAAGAGGATGCGAAGACCGTCTTCGGGATTCAAGCGGATAAGACCGATGTGCATAGCGGAAAGTTGAATAAAGAGGGCTATGAAGAGGTGGCGAAGAAGTTAATGGAACAGTTCCGCTTCTCTGAAGTGGCCATTACGCTTAGGGAAAGTAAGAGCGCCTCGGATAATGACTGGTCGGGTCTTCTCTATGACGGGAAGGAATGTCTCTTCTCGAAGGTCTATCCCGTGCATATCGTGGATCGTATCGGCGGCGGAGACAGCTTTGCGGCAGGCCTCATTTACTCCTTCTTAAAGGGAGATGACAGCAGAAAGGCGCTGGAGTTCGCGGTAGCGGCTTCCGCCTTAAAGCACAGCATCGAAGGGGATTACAACATGGTTACCGTTCCCGAAGTCGAGAAGCTTGCGGGCGGAGACAGCTCCGGAAGAGTACAGCGATAAGGCAAAGCGGAATGCAAAAGGGCGCTTAAGAAGAGGCTACTCAGCGGAACGCAAAAGGGTGCTTACAGAAGAAAGCACGGTAAACAAGGCAGGCATTGTAAAGATAGAGGGAAATATGGATAGAGAAAAATTAAAGAGAATTTACAAAAAAATGGAAGAAAGAAATCTTCCGCAAATGATTATTACCGATCCTCCCGCGATTTTCTATTTGACGGGCAAATGGATCCATCCGGGAGAAAGAATGCTTGCCTTGTATATCAGTACAAAGGGAAAGGAAAGATTCTTTGTGAACCGCCTTTTTCCGATTGAAGAGGATTTAGGCGTAGAGATTCAGTACTTTGACGACACGGAAGACAGCGTGGAGCTCCTTTCCAAGGTGGTGGACAAGGAAAGCCCCTTGGGCGTGGATAAGACCTGGTCTGCCCGCTTCCTCCTCCGCCTGCAGGAGTTGAAAGCCGCTTCTTCCTATGTAAACGGTTCCGTTATCGTGGATAAGGTGAGACAGATTAAGGATAAGGATGAGCAGGAGAAGCTGATTCAGTCGTCTTTACTGAACGATGCAGTCATGGCGGAGCTCATTCCCTATGTGGTAAAAGGGCATACGGAGAAGGAATTGAATGCGATTGCGAGGGAACTTTATAAAAAGCACGGTGCGTCCGATGTTTCCTTTGATCCGATAACCGCTTACGGAAGAGGTGCGGCGGATCCGCATCATGAGACGGACGATACGAAGGGAAAGAGAGGGGACTGTGTCCTTTTGGATATCGGCGGAGTCCTCAATAACTACATTTCCGACATGACGAGAACCGTTTTCCTCGGGGAGGTCAGTGAAAGACATAAGGAGATTTATCAGATTGTCCGGGATGCAAATCTTCGAGGCATTGCCATGGCGAAGCCCGGAAACAGGATGTGTGATGTCGACCTGGCCTGTCGAAATTATATTGAAGAAAAAGGCTTCGGAAAGTATTTTACTCACAGAACCGGACACTCTGCGGGAATTGAGGATCATGAAGTGGGTGACGTTTCTTCCGTAAATGAGGAAGTCATTGAGGTAGGACAGTGCTTTTCCGTGGAGCCGGGCATTTATATTCCGGAGGAAAATATCGGCGTGCGTGTGGAAGACCTTGTCTTAATCACGGAAGACGGCTGCATGGTATTGAACCATTATCCGAAGGATCTTCTTATCGTAAAGGAAGACGGCACCACGGAAATTGCAGAGTAAAAGAACGAGGAAAGATTTCCAAGAAAGGGAGACCGCTGTGCACTGCACGGTAAAGAGAAAGCATAGATTGGAGAAAGAGTAGAAAAAATGGCAAAGATTACGGAAGGGATGATGCCCTATCTACACTATGAAACCTATTATCGGATTGTGGGGGAGAAAAACCCGAAGAAAGCGCCTCTCTTGCTCCTTCACGGCGGGCCGGGTTCAACCCACAATTATTTTGAGCTTCTGGATGACATAGCGGATCGGGATCAGAGACAGATCATCATGTACGACCAGCTTGGCTGCGGAAAATCCTTCCTGGAGGGAAAACCCGAGATTTGGACGAAGGAGACCTGGGTAGAGGAGTTAATAGAGCTTAGGAAACACCTTAATCTCGAGGAAATCCACCTGCTTGGACAGTCCTGGGGAGGCATGCTCGCCATTATTTACGGCTCGGATTATGCACCAAAGGGCATCAAATCCATGATTCTTTCCAGTACGCTCCCCTACAACAGCGTTTGGGAAGCGGAGCAAAAGCGCCGTATCGGCTATATGGGAAAAGATGTGCAGGAAGCCTTCCGAAAGGCGGAAGAAACGGGAAATTATGAAGCGCCGGAGTATCTCAGTGCACTCAAGCTTTTTATGGAAAGATACTGCGCAGGGCCTTTCCCGGAGGACAGTCCGGAGTGCCTTAAGAGAAAGAAGATAGTCGGAACGGAAGCCTACGTTTCCGCATGGGGACCGAATGAATTTACGCCGACAGGAAGTCTTCGTGACTATGACTATAGGGAGAAGCTCCGGAGCTTTTCCTACCCGACCATGATTATTAGCGGTGCGGAGGATCTCTGCTCACCTTATATTGCCAAGCTGATGTACGATGCGATACCGAATGCCGAGTGGGAGCTCTTCCAAAATTCCAGACACATGTGTTTTGTGGATGAGCCGGAGAAGTATAAGGAGCTCCTGATCGATTGGTTAAATCGCCATGACTAAGCGGGAGTGAAGAGCAATTTCGAAAGTCGTCTGCCTTTTGGCAGGCGGCTTTTTTGTTGAGCGAAAGCACTCTATAATATAAAAAATTAATTATTTTAGACAAAATGCAAACAAAACTACTTATTTAATTATTATAAGCGGTCGATGTTCCTAAAGATATGGAAAAACTGTAATTCAGATAAGTATATATAACTATAGGATAGAAAGAAGGAGGAATCATGAAGCATTGGGCAAAAAAAGGACTTATACCTTTGAGTATTGCGGCATTGACTGCATTTTCCCCGCTGGCAGTAAGAGCGGAAGAGTCAGGGACGGCCGGAAAATGGGTGCAGACCGGTGACACATGGATTTTTCTGGATCAAAATGGACAAAAGAAAACGGGCTGGGTAGAGGATAAAGGACAGAAATACTTTATTGATCCGGTAAAAGGAACGCTGGCAACAGGCTGGGTACAGATGGAAGGAAAGTGGTACTTCCTGGACACGAAGGAAGCCTCTCTTGGAAAATTGGCGCAGGGCTGGCAGTGGATTGACGGATACTGTTATTATTTTGCTGCCGATACCGGGAAAATGGCGGAGAATGAAAAGACTCCGGACGGCTATTTTGTGTCAAGTGGCGGAAAGTGGGCCAACGAAAAAGGTGAATCCGTCTTTAAGCCGGAACTGGGCGTAAAAAGTACGGTAGAGAAAGAAAAGGAAGCGGAGAAGGAGAGAAAGCAGACCGAGGCCTTGAACGCCGGAGGACAGGACAAAGAGAGCACAGTGGCTTTTAAGGCCGCAGGCGGTTCCGGCGGAGGAAGCGGTATTCGATCCGGCGGCTCAGGAGGTTCAGGCGGCGGAGGCGGTCGTTCCGGTGGCGGATCAGGTGGATCCGGTGGAGGCGGACGTTCAGGCAGTTCCGGAAGCTTCGGCGGATCGGGAAGCGCCGGTGGAGCAGGATCCGGCAGCACTTCCGCTTGGCAAACAAGCTACAACCCCTCAACAACGAATCCGTTTGAGACAGCGGAAGAGCTCTATCAATATCACGCACAAAATGAGCTAAGGCGAAAAGAAGAGATTGAACGAAGAACGGAGGCGGAAAGAAAGCAAAGAGAGAAAGAGGAAGCGCAGCAGAAGAAAGATAGTGAAGAAGAGGCACGTCTTAAGGCGGAGAGGGACAGACTGGAGCGGGAGGCTTTGGAGAAAAAGCGTCTGGAGGAAAGAAGAGAATCCTTCTTCATAGCCGGAGTAGACCTTCATGAATCGGATTTTAGCAGTAAAAAAGTCCATGTGGAAGAAAAGACGTACAGCTACGGCTTCAAGGAATATGCAGCAGGGAGCGGAATCATTGATCGGGCGAACATTCCGGAGCAGGTAGAGAATGCGGAAGGAGAGAAGGCGTATTCTGCAGCACTTTCTTACTATGCTGTTGAAAGGGATCTCTTGGACTACTACTTGGGGAGTCATGATGCGGAAGTACAAAACATCCTGCGTGGCAACGAAGATGCTTCTCTTAAGATTTTCGGACGGAATCATAAGCTAAAGACTGTGCTGGAAGAGAAAGAGAACGGTGCCGATCAAACGGCAATCGCTCTATATAAGAAAGGAGCGGAAGCGGGAACGGCCGTTAGCAGTGCATCGAACTTAAGTGCGGATGCAAGAGGGAAGAAAATTCCCGCAAACTATAGCGAAGAAACCCTACTAAGCAGAAGAAACAGCGGAAATTTGAATTCCTTCTCCGAGTGGGCCAAGGAACAAATTGAGAACGATCAGCCGTTTATTTTGGAGCATAGCGGACTTCGCGACGTGAAGAAGAAAACTTCCGGAGTCGCATTGGTTCTTGGAGGAGAATGGACTCACGCAGGAAAGCTTACCGCACTTTACCTGACGGAACCGGACGATTTCCTGCATGGAGTAAAGCGGTATGAGGTGGAAGAAAGGGGAAATGCAGTTGTTTTAGTTCCGGGAAATCACAGTTCCGTTTATGCTACGGTGAGAGGACTGTACAGTGCGGAATTTTATACGGACGGTCTGGAAAACCACCTTTCACAATAAAATAATGACAAAATAAGAAGAGGTCTTGTCGGAAACAGAAGAGACGGAGCAGAAAGAGAAATCCTTTTTGCTCCGTCTCTTTTATTCTTAACAAGTGGTGCAGGCGAAGCCTGAGACATTTTGTTCACAACGAGTATCGTGCGCAAGGCGTGCGATATTCGTTATGAACCGTGCTGAAAATGCGCGATCCTATTCCGTCCTTGTGCAATACATAAAATAAGTATTTCCGGTCTCAAGGTGTTGCATGCCCTTTAAATTGGGACGAACCAGGTAATTGTCTTTAGAAAATACCATGGGAGCCATCGGCAGGTCCTCGAGCAGAATCTGCTCTGCCTCATGCAGGATTTTCGAACGTTTTTCTCCGTCACTTTCGGCCATGGCTTCCTGCATCAGCTTGTCATAGGATTCATTACTGTAGCGGCCGTAGTTGTTCCGATCCTTGGAACGGAAAACATTCAGAAGCTGTGAGGGCTCATTGTAGTCATAAACCCATGCAAAACGAGTCAACTGGAAGTCTCCGACGTGCTGGGTTGCGGAAACGACCTTCCACTCCTGGGTATCAATTTCCAATTCCACTCCGAGCTCTTTGAAGGCACTCTGCAGATATTCGGAAATGGTATTGTTTGCTCCGCCGGCATTGTTTAAGTATTTTACCTTCGGGAAACCTTCTCCGTTCGGGTAACCTGCTTCCGCCATCAACTTCTTGGCTTCTTCCAGGTCTTTTTCATAATCGTCCGGATGGAAGGGCGTTCCATAGTCCTGCAAGGTCTTTTCCACAAAGGAGCTTCCGTCTGCAGGATCCGTGATTCCTTCGCAAACGAAGGTGGAGGCAGGCGTACGATAGCCTTCAAAAATATTTTCGGCAATATACTTTTTATCAATGGCTAATGCAAAGGCTTTGCGAACCTTCGGATTGTCAAAAGGGGCCTTTTCCGTGTTAAATACCATCCCCGAGGTGCCGAGCATGGGATAGGTTTTAAAATCTTCGGTATTCCGAAGGGAAGCCATTTCCTCGGAAGGAATACGGCTCGTGACATCCAGACTTCCCTCCTGATAAGCATTGTAAGCGGAATTATCATCGTCCACCAGGTGGAAGATCAACTCGTTTACGCTGACTTTGTCGGCATCGTAATAATAGGGATTTTTCTTTAAGGCAATGTAGTCTCCATCCACAAACTCGCTCATCTGATAGGCTCCGTTTGAGATGTAGCTGGAAGCATTGATGCTCCAGGATTCCCCGTTTTTCTCCAGAATGTCTTTTCGAAGCGGAACCAAAGAAACAAATGCCGCAATTTTCTCATAATAGCTGAGCGGAGTAGAAAGATGAACGATAAAGGTCTTCTTATCCGGCGCTTCTACCTGCAATGCTTCCGGATTTCCCTTTGTCGCTTCTTCATAGCCTGCTACCATGTTCAACATATCGTAGCTATAGGGAGCCGCCGTCTTTTGGTCTGCCAGTCTTCTGAAAGAGTAAACGAAGTCTTCCGCACTCAGTTCTTGACCGTCCGACCACTTTAAGCCGTCCCGTAAATGGAAGGTCCAGCTGAGCCCGTCTTTCGAGGCTTCCCAGCTTTCCGCCATTGCAGGGAGGACTTTCCCGTCTTCTCCGTATTTTAGCAGTCCTTCAAAACAGTGCATAATCATAGTGCCTCCGTCCAGCGTGGAGTTCAGCTGGGGATCCATGGTTTCCGGAGAGGGACCGATGCAGACATCCAGCTTATCTATGGGACTTCCGGCGTCCGTAAGCTCTTGATTCTTTTCTTCAGCGGAACTCTCCCCGGCGGTCGTTTGAAGATTGCTGTTTTCTTTAGCGGCTCCGCAGGCTGAAAGAGATAGGGCGAGCAGCCCCAAAGAAACGGCATTTGCCAATATTTTATTCATAGAAACCTCCTCGTTCGGCAGTCAGCTGTAACAGGATGGATCAATCCGTATTTGCAAAATAACTGCAATGATTGGAAATATCTTATCATTTTATAGGAAAAATCTCAAAATGATTTCAAGCCATTTAGGAAAACAAAAGAAAAAGAAGAAAAAAACGGACTAGAGAGTAAAGATTTTGTCAGTTGATAAAGAAATAAAAGCAAAAGTGATTAATTTTTGAAATTATGTTAGAATTGAAACCAGTTTGAGAAAAAATAAGAGAATCGGATGTACCGTATAAAGGCTATGACATAGTACAAGAAAGGGGTCATAATGGGAAGAAAGATCAATCTGGGAGTGGTCGGTCTCGGACAGAGGGGGGCTGAGCTGGTAAAGAACGTGTATTCAGAGCATCCGGATGTGGAATTTATTGCACTTTGCGATGTGTATGAGGATCGAAGAGAAGATATTGCGAAGGCCCTGGAAGAGATGGGTCGGGAAAGACCGAAGTGCTTTTCCGACTACCGGGAGATGCTGGAGATGAAAGAACTGGATGCAGTTCTCATTTCCGCCTCATGGGATACCCACAGTGAAATCGCGATTGCCGCTATGCGTGCCGGAAAGGCGGTGGCTTCCGAGGTAGGCGGTGCTTATTCCGTTGCCGAGTGCTGGAGACTCGTGGACTGCTATGAGGAAACCAAGACGCCCATTATGTTTATGGAGAACTGCGTCTACGGCAGAGACGAAATGATGGTTTATCATATGGCGGAGACGGGAGTTCTCGGAGAGATTGTTCATTGTGAGGGCGGCTATAAGCATGATTTGCGGGAGGAAATCGCCTTCGGAAGAGAGAATCGCCATTATCGTTTGGATAATTACATCCATCGGAATTCGGAAAATTATCCCACGCATGAGTTAGGTCCGATTGCTAAAATTTTACATATTAATAGAGGAAACAGGATGCTGAGCCTCTGCTCTATGGCATCCAAAGCCGCAGGACTTCGAGACTATATTCAGGAAAAGAAGCCGGAAGACAAGGTACTGCAGAATACGGTTTTTCAGCAGGGAGATATTGTGAACACCATGATTCACTGCAGTAACGGAGAAAGCATTTTACTGACCTTGGATACCACGCTTCCACGCGCTTATTCCCGAGGCTTTACCGTACAAGGTACGAAGGGCATGTATATGGAAGACAATGCTTCTATTTTCCTGGACGGAGATGAGGGGGCAAAGGATCATTTTGACTGGAAGAAACAGTGGGGCAATGTGGAACGCTTCCGCGCGCAGTATGAGCACCCGCTTTGGAAGGATTACCTTAAGGCCGGAGTAAAGAAGGGTCATGGAGGAATGGATTATCTCGTTTTCTCTGAATTCATTCACTGTCTTAAGGAAGGGCTTCCCATGCCTATCGATGTCTATGATATGGCAAGCTGGATGAGCATTACGGCTCTTTCCGAGGAGTCGATTGCGCTGGGCGGACAGGCAGTGGCCATTCCCGACTTTACCAATGGAAAGTGGATTAAGAGATGAGCGAACAAATTGTAAATGATAAACGCCTGAAAGGGATTATCTCCATTATGATTTCCGCGGCGGGATTTGCCGGGATGAGCTTTTTTGTAAAGCTGTCCGGAAAGGTTCCGGTCATTGAGAAGGCCATGTTCCGAAATGTGGTAGCCTTGGTGGTTGCCTACATTATCATGCGACGTGAAGGCGTGTCCTTTTATGTGGAGAAGGAGAATCGACTTCCTCTTTTTCTACGCTGTCTTTTCGGAACGGTCGGGCTGATTTGTAATTTCTGGGCGATTGGGTATTTGAAATTGGGGGATTCCAGCATCTTACAGAAAATGGCACCGTTTTTTTCTATTGTGATGTCCATTTTCATCTTGCAGGAAAAACCGAATCTGACCAGTATTGTTTCCGTCCTGGTCGCCTTACTCGGTGCGGCCTTCGTTGTTAAACCGGGACAGGGAATCTTGGGGCTTCCGGCTCTGGTCGGCCTTCTGGGAGGATTTTGTGCCGGAACGGCTTTTACCTTTGTGCGAAAGCTTGGAACGCATGGCGTAAGAGGAGCACAGATTGTGTTCTATTTTTCCTTTATTTCCTCTATTGCGCTCTTACCTATCTGCTTTCTGCAGTTTAAGCCTTTAAGCCCGGAACAGCTGCTTTTCCTGACGGGGGCGGGTCTTTGTGCGGCCGTGGGACAGATTTTCGTAACGAGGGCTTATTCCTATGCCCCCGCAAAGGAAATCTCCGTATTTGATTATAGTCAGGTTATTTTCTCCGCAATACTCGGCTTTGTTATATTGGGAGAATTGCCGGATATTTACAGCTTTATAGGATATGCCTTGATTTTCAGCATGGCGATATGGAAATGGAAGAAGGACTAGCATGGACGAGACGATATTGCATCGGAAATCACAACGATATTTTTCTAAAGAAGAATTGCAGGAAGACTGCATTCGGAAGATACAGGAAGAGATTCTGGAGGTAAATGCGGAAAGCGGCTTTACCATTGAATTTGTAGAAGACGGAAGCAGAGCATTTTCCCGTTTCGGAAAAAGCTATGGACTATTTAAAAATGTACGAAGCCTCCTTCTTTTAAAGGGGAATCCGGGACAGCCCCACTTTCGGGAGAAAATCGGTTACTACGGTGAAAAACTCCTTCTTTTTGCGGAAGGTCTGGGCCTTAGTACCTGTTGGGTGGGAGGAACCTTTGACAGGGAGAGTTTCTCCTATGCGGAGGAGGAGCATGTGCAGGCTGTAATTCTTCTTGGCTATGCAGGAGACGGGGGACTGAGAGGAAAGCTGTTCCATTCCCTTCTTCCTACGAAAAAGAAGGATTGGACTGCCCGTATCGAAGGGGACAGGGCTTACCCCAAGTGGGTGAAGGAAGGCATGGAGGCGGTGGCTCTTGCGCCGAGTGCTTTGAACAAGCAAAAACCTTTCTTTCATTATCATAATGGGATTGTTACGGCTACGGTGGAAAACAGTTACGAAATGGATTTGGTGGATCTCGGTATTGCGAAACTCCATTTTGTATTGGGCGTAGGGTGCGGACATTTTGTTCCCGGAAACGGGGGAGAATTTGCTCCGGAAGATTAAATTGTTTGAAAAAATTTTATTCAAGGAAGGGATTTTAAGAAGCCCTTCCTTTTTTTAAACCTTTCTGACATTTCTTACAAAAAATGTTTAAGATTTTATTTAATTTTCATAATTTAAAAATTAATTATCTATTGCATTTCCCCTAGAATACGTAGTATAGTTGTTGGCGTTGTTTAAAGAAATAATTGTGGACAATTTGATGGAGCCCTCTGAAGGAAAATCGTGTTCTGTCTGAAGTCTTTGTCCGAAATCCATACCATAGGACATTTTCAAGGATTGAGCAGTAACTGCTATGGTACATTTACCCAAGGAGAATGAAGATGAGAAAGAAAAATTTGAAGATTCAGGTAGCGGCACTCGCTGTGACGGGAGCAATCGCAACAACTCCATTTGTAGCAAGAGCAGAAGAAACAAGCAGCTCGGCAGTAACCGGCACTGAGGCGACAGCTACGACCACTGCAACAGAAGCAGGCACAACAACAGCAGAAACGACGACAGCAGCTGCAGCAACACCGGCAGCTAGTACAACAACAGCAGCTCCGGCTAGTACAGCTACAACAGCAGGTACAGAGGCTACTACAGCTGCAACGACAGCAACATCCGGAACGACAGCAACAGCTCCGGCAGCAAGTGGAGTAGCTACTACACCCGCAGCAAGCACAACAACTCCGGCGGCAACAGCTACTGCTACACCGGCAGCACCGGTCACTGTTTTCGAGTCGCCAGCAGATTCGGGAACTACTGCACCGAACAATGCGAACAAAGAGGATCATGTGGATCGTGTGGTGGAGAATGATAAGCAGGGGACGGATATTCACTTTAAAGCGGATGGTCTGGCTGGAGGAATATTTCCGATTCATGATAATTATAACGGAGTGATTAATCCGGAAGATACAAAAGACGGAAAGAAATTAAAGGACACGGCAAGGGATTTTAAGTATACCGCTTTAGGCAGACTTAAAAATGATGATTTGGTTATGCATGGCGATTTGTCTATTCAAAAGGAGAGGGATACAACTCCGTTTGATAGTACAAGTGATAAAGCGAAAGACGTGGAGAAGACAGATACGTATACATTAAAGGCTGATTTGGATGTTTCTCCTGTACATAATACTATTAATGCAATAGGTACTTTGGTTGGAAATTATATAAGTAATGGAAAAGATGTTTATGTAAATAATTTGGAAACCGGGCTTCGCGCAACATTCACCATGGAGAATAATCTGGATGGAAGTTTTCATCTTCCAACTGACTTAGAGGATGCGAAAAAGCATTATGAACTTAGTTCTGCTGATGCTGATGCTGATGGGAAGCCGAAGCCGATGATTTATCGCATTAATTATGGCAATTCTTCTTTTGCAGAAGATAAGGTTACTCTTGCGATGGACTTAGACCTTACAAAAATGGGTTCATTGCCAAACCAGTACAGTTCTGCCGGTGCGGATTATAAGAACTTGTATGGTAAGGATTCTGCTACAGGCAAGGCAAACCATGTGGAGAATTTTAATCATCCGGATTCTGATTATGGAACCTATTATCAAACCAGCGTTTTTGGAAACTTGAAAGAGTTGGTAAATCATTCCGCAAAGAAGATTCAGCTGATTATGAAAGGAATTAAATTCAATTCAGCTAACGGAAATAGAGCTGAGTCCGAAAATAATACTGAGACAGAAACAGAGCGTATTACGGACAAAACTGTGACCACAGAGGGTACAGTACTTGGAACCTTAGTTGGTTATATGAATGCAGATACCGGTAAGCAAAATGTACAGGGAAAAGCGAAATTTGTTTGGGGCGCCATCCAGAACGATGCCGGTCGTGACAAGGTTGCCGGTCAGGATAACGACAAGGTTTACTTGACTGTTAAGTTTACGGATAAGGAACGTACGGTAACACCGATTACACCGGTAAATCCCGTACAGCCGGTTAATCCTGTAACACCGAGCAACGGCGGTAACGGTGGAAATGGCGGCAACGGCGGAAGCAGAACTCCGATTGTGAATCCGTCCACTCCGTCTCAGCCGGGGAATGTATTGGGAGAGGATCGTCCGACACCGTCTAACCAGGGCGAAGTTCTTGGGGAGAATCGTCCTGCACCGACTGCTGTAGAGACTGTAGAAAAGAAGGGTGAGGTTCTTGGAGAGTCCCGTCCGAGCGGAAAAAATGTTTCCGGTCGTGCTGTAGTGGCTACGGGAGACAATAACTTCACAGCACTTTGGGCATCTCTGTTCGGCCTTTCCGCAGCATCATTGGCAGGTTTTGTTGTTCTTCGCAAGAAAGAGCAGGAAGCGTAAGGGAAACCGTTTTTGATTTATAGGACAAAAAGGTATTGATAAAAACCGCTCTGCGTCAAGATCAATAAAGGCTGCATAAACGCCATCTATATAGAAAAGGATTGTATGTTTCGCTATGAGCATACAATCCTTTTTCATTAAGAGCATACACGAGTCGGGCATGAGATAACGAGCTTAGGGGGACTTCTTTCTAATCGTTGTCTTCCCTTTTCCTTCGCAATTTAAACTTTCCAACCAAGCCGTTCATTCTTTCCGACTGCTTGGAAAGTGCGGTGGATGCCAGAGCAGACTCTTCAGCCGTAGCATTGTTTTTTTGTACTACGGAGGAAATCTGCGTCAAGCCGTTACTAAGCTGTTGGATTCCATCCGCCTCTTTTTCCGAAGCATTCGAAATAGAAGAGATGATTGTGTTAATTTTTTTGGTTTGCTCGGAAACAAGAGATAAGGATTCCTTTGTTTCTGTAGATATTTTGGCACCTTTATTCACAGAGCTAATAGTTTCCTGAATTAAATTTGCCGTATTTTTAGCGGCCTCTGCGGATTTTTGTGCAAGATTACCGACCTCATCCGCAACAACGGCAAAACCTTTTCCGGCTACACCGGCCCTTGCCGCTTCTATAGCGGCATTAAGGGATAGAATATTTGTTTGAAAGGCAATGTCATCTATAGTCTTAATGATTTTACTGATTTCATGAGACTTTTCCGTGATTTCCGTCATGGCTTCGGACATCTCTTCCATCTTCAAATTACTCTTTCCTACGGCCTGTTCCGCCTGATCGGATAAGGTAAGGGCGTGGATAGACATATTTGCTGTTTCCTGGATATTAGCGGAAATTTCATCCATGGTCACACTCAATTCCTTAATAGAGGAGGCCTGGTCAGAGGCTCCGTCCGAAAGGAACTGTGCAGATTCACTTAGCTTAAAGGCGGAAGAGTTGACGGACGTGGAACTGTCTTTGATTTCTCCCATGGTATTGTTTAAATCAAGCAGTATTTCTTTGAGATTATCCAAAAGAGGGGAATACTCTCCGATATAGAGATCCGTGTTTTGAAAGTCCGTGGAAAGGTCACCCTTGGCAATTTGGGATAGTTTTTCGGATAGATCATGGATGATACTTTTTATTCGACTGACCACTCTTCCCATACTGAGGAAAATACTTCCAATCTCATCTTGATAAGCATATTGGATATCCTGAGAGAAATCTCCTACTGCCAGACGATCTCCTGCAGTCACAATGCTTTGCAATGGCTCAAGTCCTTTCCGAATAAAGAAATGACCCGCAGCGACCAGAATCAGAATTCCTAAAAGAGAGAGGGGAAGTGCAACCAGAACCATATGAGAAATGGCGGAAGTATACTCTTTTTCGGAAACGGAAATAGAAACCCACCACGTTACGCCCTCTACCTGTAAAGGCATAGCATTATATTGCAGGAGCTCCCCCTTGCTATTTGCAATATGCGTTGAGAAAGGCTCATTTTTATCAAAAAAGGACTGTAGGGTAGACATGCTGTCGGCGGGGAGTACATCCTTTAGATTTTTTTTATCTTCTTCGGCATCCATACTGTACATCACAAAGCCATTTGTATCGACTACACTACTGTAGAGAGTTTTAAAACGGGAATCCTCCTGCTCCACAATGCCGAAGGCTTCTGTATTCATATCCAGAATTACGACACCTTTGAATTCATTTCCATAGAAGATAGGCTCCACAACGGAAACAACATACTCGTTTGTTCCGAAGTTTTCATAGGCATTGGTCAAGACGAGTCCCTTACTTTCGCGTGCTCTCAGGTAATATTCCTGGTCTTTGTAATTGACATAGGCGGCATTGGTAACTTCTCTTTTCTGCACCTGTTCACTGGTCATATAGGGAGCATATTCGTCAATTCCCTTGTAAAAGGCATCCGGTTCCAAGAAGACACCGGCGCCCAGGAGAGACTCATTATTTTTGATGGCGGAATAAAGGGAATCCAGTATGGTGGTTTCCGCATTGTAACGACTCGCGGGAATCGTGGTATCAATGATTCTGGAGCGGAATATGGTGCCGCTCATATCTTTGGTTTCCAGTAAATTCCCGTAATCGTCATAGATGGTCCAGGGATTTGCCGGAACACCACCCGACAGATCGGTCTGATCGTAAATGTAAATCATCCCGTCTTTTATGGTATTTGCGGTAGTTTCCGCCTGCGTTACCACATTGTCCAGATCTGCAATACCCAGCCGGATTTTATCGTTCATATTTCCCTGCAGAGATTTGTACAATGCATTTTTTCCCATGTGAATTATAGAGATACTGACAGCTGCCAGAATCAAAATACTGAGAAAGCCGGTAATAACGGATATGCGGGAACTTAGCTTCATCTTCTTCCAGCGGGAGCTTTTTCCCGTATTCTCTCCAGTTGCTGATTTCTTTTTCATTTTTTTTCCTCTCGTAAGTCATTTTTGTGTCATTTCAGCTACTATTCCTTCGACGGAAAAACTTAAAAATCGAGATAGTTAAAACATAAATGTTTGAAAGGATAAGACTAAAGTATATTTAATGGGAATTGCGAGATAAAACGAAATGAAGGGCTGTGAAAGTGTGACATTTGCAACAAATATAGTGTAAACTGCATGTTACAGTATACCTGTAAAGAGAAAGGAGAAAGGAGGAAAGATGAAACTGGAAGCAGGAAAAGTATTTTCCATAGAAAAGGAGAATCAGCCGCTGAAGGGCTGTACGGTGTCGAAGGAGCTTGAGGGCGGCCGTAATCCGATTCTGATTTTTTCCATGGACAGGAATACCGATATCAGCCCGGAGATTTTTTCGGAGCATAAGTTTCTGATTCTCCATGCGGGAGACCTCGAGGTTTATGGGGGAAAATCCCAAAAGCTGCAGAATCCCACGGTCCTTTCACAAGGGGAGTCCATTCTCTGCAAGGTGGATGAGCCGGTAGGAATGCGAAGCAAACAGGGTGCAATTTATACGGAAATAAATATTAGGAGGGAAGATAAGATGAATGAAGTGATTAAGGCGGGTGAGGTTTTTCAATTAAAGGATTTACTTCCGTACGGGGAAGGAAAAATTGTGAATATGGATGTTGTTCACAATGAGAAAATGAAGTTCGTGCTGATGGCATTTGATGAGGGGACAGGCTTAAGCGAGCATGCGGCTCCCGGAGAGGCGATTTTCTTCGCGCTGGAAGGAGAGGCAATCATTAATTATGAGGGAACAGACCATACCATCCATGCCGGAGAACAGTTCCATTTTGCTAAAGGCGGACGGCACAGCGTGAAGGCTCTCGGGAAGTTTAAGATGGCACTTCTACTTACTTTGGAATAGTTTGATTCAAAGCTTGAAAATTCGAAAATACAAGAGAAGGCTTGAAATGGCACCTCCATTTCTGTACAATAGACTGTACAGAAATGGAGGTGCTTTTATGATAGCGGTAAACTATACAACAATGAGAAATAATTTGAAGGAATACTGCGATTTGGCTACGGATAATGGAGAAACGATCATCATTACTCGAAAAGAAGATAAAAATGTAGTTGTTTTAAGCCTGGAACAGTTCAATGAGATGGAAAAGGAATTACGAAATGCACGGTATTTAGATAAACTGGAGAGAGGATTTAAACAATTGCTGGACGGCAAGGGAACTGTGCACGAATTAATTGAGGATTAAGATGAGAAAGATATGGTCTGATGAAGCCTGGGAGGATTATCTGTATTGGCAGGGGCAGGATAAAAAAACATTGAAGAGGATTAATTCCTTAATAAAAGATATAGAGAGAAATGGTTTACAAGGAATCGGAAAATCTGAACCCCTAAAATATCGTGATGGCTGGAGCAGAAGAATTGATAAAGAAAATAGGCTTGTTTTTACCATTGTCTCCGGAGAGTTGCTGATTGTTTCCTGTAGAGGGCATTATGAAAAATGATGTTCCTGTGGTACTATATTTCGGAACAGCATACAAAGATTTGAAATTAAGAAGTAGTTTATTAAAGAGATTTTTGAAAAAAAGGAGGTACTTTTATGATTATCGATCATCTTGATAACATTCATTTTTATGCACCGCTTCTGCCGAACCTCGAGAAGGGCTTACAGGCGATTAGGGAGGAGAAGGAAAAGGCCGGAGGAGAGATTCCTGCCGGAAGATATGATTTTGACGGCGGTTTTTTTAAGGTGGAAAGAGGAAAGACCAAGGCTTTCTCCAATGGCACATATGAAGCGCACAAGAACTTTATTGATGTGCAGATTATTGAGGAAGGTTCGGAAGAAATTGCCTGGGCAATTTTAGAGGAACTTACGGAAAGTATCCCGTACAATGCGGAAAAGGATGCTGCGCGCTATACAGGAGATTTTTCTCATCAGATGAAGATTAAGAAGGGCATGTTTTGGGCAGCCTTTCCTTGGGACGGACACAGACCCGGCGCGCATTCGAAAGAAGAGCAGAACTATGCAAAGATTATTTTAAAGCTTCCATTTAAGGAGTAAGAAGGGGTTAATTTATGAATTTACAAATGATTGCAATCATTCTCTTCATTCTGATGTATGTCGTGATGATTGCAAAAACGGAGTGGAGGCTGTATGCAATCTGGAGTGTGGCCGTGCTCTTTGTCCTTTTCGGTATTTTAAAGAGAAATCCGCTCTACTGGCTTTCGGTCATCAATTGGAATGTAATCATGATGATCGGAGGCACCATGGTCATCGTTTATTACTTTATTGAATCCAAGATGCCGAACCGTTTGGCGGAGATTATTTTGGAAAAATGTCCCACGGTGATGTGGGTGATTATTCTGATGTCTCTCTTTGCCGGTGCGGTTTCCGCCTTTATCGACAATGTGGCGACGGTGCTGATGATTGCGCCGGTCGGACTTGCGATATGCAAGAAGCTGAAAATCAGTCCGGTATCGATGCTCCTTGCGATTGCCGTTTCCTCTAACCTGCAGGGGGCGGCAACTCTCGTGGGGGATACGACCTCCATTATGCTCGGCGCCTATGCGAACATGAACTTTATGCAATTCTTCTTTATGCATGGAAGGCCGGGAATCTTCTGGGCAGTGGAGCTTGGGGCATTGTTCACGGTTCCGGTCATGATTTTCCTTTTCCATAAGCTGAATCAACCGGTGGAAGCGACGGAAAAAACGGAAGTGGAAGGGATATTTCCGACGGTGGCTTTATGCGGTGTCGTAGTATGTCTGATTATCGCTTCCTTTATCCCGAATACACCGAGTACGATTAACGGCATCATTTGTTGTGTGATTGCCGTGCTTTGCATGCTCATGGATTTTCGGATGAAGAGGATGCCTGAGAATCTCAAGAAGGCTGTTCTTTCTGTTGACTTTGAAACGCTCTGTATCCTGACCGGCTTATTTCTGGTGATTCAAGGCATCACCGATGTCGGCATTATTGATATGGTGGCAAACGGCATTGCCAAAGTCGGAGGAAAGAATCTGTTCCTGCTTTATACCATCATTGTCTGGGGCTCCGTACTTTTTTCCGCCTTTGTGGACAACATTCCCTATGTGGCGACCATGCTTCCGATTATTACGGGAATCAGCCAACTGCTCGGAATTGAACCTTATCTGCTTTATTTCGGGCTGCTTTCCGGAGCGACTCTCGGAGGAAATATTACCCCGATTGGGGCCAGTGCAAATATCACGGCAGTGGGCATGCTGAAGCAGAACGGCTATACGGTGAAGTTTTCCGATTTCATGAAAATCGGGATTCCTTTTACCTTTGTTGCCGTAATGGCGGGCTATCTCTTCATCTGGTTTACCTGGCACTAGAAGATTATCTAAATTTTTATAAAGCAGAACGTACCATCGTAGATTTTGATGTACCCCTCAAAAAAGTAGACTTTTTAAGCGTAGCAGTTTTTGGCTGCTACGCTATTTTTATGAAGCAAAGAGGCGAAGACTGAGATATCTTATTTACAGGGGGTGTATAATGTAGGGGAAAGAATGTAAGGTGGAGCTTCAATAAAGGAGGCAGAAAATGAAGAAACAGACAGCAGGTAGAGAATATCTTGGAAGGATTGCTCCGCAATTTGCAGAGTTGAACGATGATGTGCTTTTCGGGAAAGTTTGGGCGAGAGAAAAGGAACTCTCCTTGAGAGACAGAAGTATGATTACGATTGCGTCTCTCCTCACCGCGGGACAGTATCCGCAGTTAAAGAGTCATCTTGCCCTCGGAAAGGAACACGGCATTCAAAAGGAAGAGGTGGTGGAAATCATCACGCAGCTTGCATTTTACTGCGGTTGGCCGAAAGCATGGAGTGCCTTTCCTCTAATAGAAGAGATTTATGGAGAGGAACCTGCGATTTCAGAAGAAAGAACCGCCATCGCGGAACATAATAGAATTACGGATCAAAACCCGAACAGCGGAAGGAAGCGCATTACGGCAATGCCGGAGACTCTCGCACCGTTTCCCGTGGGGGAGGAGAATACGACGTATCAAGACCATTTTGTCGGGAAGAGCTACCTTGCGACCCTTAGCCTTGGACAGATGAATGTTTTCCATGTGAGCTTTACTCCGGGAGCAAGAAATAACTGGCACGTGCACCGCGCGGATCGGGGCGGTGGACAACTGCTTCTCTGTACCTATGGAAGAGGCTGGTATCAGGAATGGGGAAAAGAAGCGAGAGAGTTGCATGCCGGAGATACGGTCTTCATTCCGGCGCATGTAAAGCACTGGCACGGTGCGGCATCCGACAGCTGGTTCCAGCATATTGCGGAGGAGTTGCCCGGAGAACATTGCAGTTTGGAGTGGTGTGAAGCGGTAAGTGATGAGGACTACAGTAAGTTACCGTAGAAATGAGGGATAAACACAAAATTAATAAATTATATTTATATATATAATAAATAAACTTATAAGAATAAAAACTTATATAATTTCCATCCCCGACGAAATCTTAGTATAGGCAAAAAAATCTACCTCTTCTAAGCCGGCAAAGGGGAGTGTGGAGTGAGGACAGGGAGGTTCTCTGAATAGGACGGATTTCTATGACCGCCAAAAATAAAAACGGTACATAGCGATCAATAAGTCGCCTAATAGGAGGAAATTTTATATGGTTATTCAACACAATATCGCTGCTAACAACGCTTACAGAAACTTATCTATGAATGCTACCGGTTCTCAGAAGAACTTAGAGAAGCTTTCTTCCGGATACAGAATCAACCGTTCTGCTGATGATGCTGCAGGTCTTGCTATTTCCGAGCAGATGCGTTCCAAGATCAATGGTCTTGATCAGGCTACACAGAACGCTCAGGATGGTATCGGTTTGATTCAGACTGCTGAAGGTGCTTTAACTGAGACTCACAACATGCTTCAGAGATTGGTTACTCTTTCCACACAGGCAGCTAACGGAACTTACAATACCACTGCTAGATCTTCCATCACAGAAGAGGTTGAAGAGCTGAAGAAGGAAATCACCAGAATCGCTAACACAACTGACTACAACGGTGTTAAGCCGATTGCAAGTAGTGCTACGAAGCCGATTACCCTTCAGATTGGACCAACTTCCGGCGAAATTCTTGCAGTTGCAGTAAGTGGTCTGACAGCAACAAAGCTTAGCGTTAATGATATCAAAGTTTCGACTATTTCTAAGGCTAACACTGCTATCACAAAGCTGAACAAAGCTATTGATCAGGTTTCTAAGCACAGAGCTAAGCTCGGAGCTGCTCAGAACCGTCTCGAGCACACCATCAACAACTTGAAGGTTACTTCCGAGAACATGACCTCTGCTGAGTCTCGTATCCGTGATACAGATATGGCTAAGGAAATTGCAGCTTTCACTAAGAACAACATTCTTAACCAGGCTGCTCAGTCTATGCTTGCACAGGCTAACCAGCAGCCGCAGGGTGTATTATCCTTACTGAGATAATAGACTTTCGGTTGACTAGGGACTTGCTTTGTGAAAAGAGCTGCGCTGCGTAAGCAGTGAAGCACCGGGAAGATTTTATCCGAAGTGAAAACGGAGGAGAGGGATTTTCCTGAAGCAGGTTTAACTTGTAAAATTGAAGAAGAGGCAATGCGTTAGGTAGGGACGCAGTGCCTCTTTTTTTATTCTTAACAAGCGGCGCAGGCGAAGCCTGAGACATCATGTTCATAACGAGCATCGCTCGCGAAGCCTGAGACATCTTGTTTATAACGAGCATCGCTCGCGTAGCGCGATATCTCATTTTATAAAATGGCTAAAAGCTTTTCTACATCTTCTTCTTCCGTAGACCAGCTGGTGCAGATTCGTAGGATGGAGTGTTCGTCGTCCGGATCATCCCAGTGAGTCAATTCCACGGCTTTTCCGATTCTTTCCGCCTCGTCCTTTTTCAAAAGAATAAAAATCTGGTTGGTTGGGGAAGAAACGGCCAAAGGAATCCCCTTTTTCCGTAAAGCGGAACGAATTTTATCCGCGAGTTCTATAGCATGCTTCCCAATCTGCAGATACAGATTATCGGTAAACAAAGCATCGAACTGCACGCCGAGAGCCTTACCCTTTGCAAGCAAGGCGCCGTGCTGTTTTATCGTTGTCGGGAAGAAGGGAAAATTTCTCTTTTCGGGAATCACTACAGCTTCTCCGAATAAGGCTCCGCATTTTGTACCGCCGATATAAAAGGCATCGCAAAGTTTGGCGAGATCGGGAAGACGGACGTCATTTTCCGGACAGGCCAAAGCATAGGCCAAACGGGCACCGTCAACATAAAGGGAGAGACTGTATGCATTGCAAATTTCGCGAATGTCCTTAAGCTCCTGTAAGGAGTAGAGTGTTCCGAACTCTGTGGGCTGAGAAAGGTAGACCAGCCTGGGCTGTACCATATGGGCATTGTTACCGTCTGCATGGAAATGCACCATATACTCCCGTATCTGTGCGGGATAAATCTTTCCCTCCTTATGGGGAATGGTCAGGACTTTGTGCCCGTGTACTTCGATAATGCCCGCCTCATGTGTGGCAATGTGCCCGGTGTCGGCAGAGATAACTCCCTCATAAGAACGTAAAAATGTGGAAATGACGGTGTCGTTGGTTTGTGTTCCGCCTACCAGAAAGTACACATCGCCTTCTTCCAGTTCACAGGCATTCAGGATTTTTTTCTTGGCGGCGAGGGTGAATTCATCGGTTCCGTAGCCCGGCGCTTTGATCAGATTGGTTTCGATTAAGCTTTGCAGAATCCGCTCGTGACAACCGGCCAGATAATCGGAGTTAAAATAGAGCCTTTTCTCCCCGCATTCTTTACTTTGCATAGCATTTTTCCTTCCTTTTGAAGAGAGTGTGAAAATAAAAACAAAGAGAAATAAGCAAAAAAATAATAGCTAAATTCTCCAGTGATTCGGTACTTTATCCATTATTTTACATCAAATTAGACAAAAAAGAAACCGAATGTCCCGGTGTTCCCGGATGACATTCGGTTTAAAACAAGCAAAAAACTATTTCTTAAAACGGGCAATATCGACATGGTAGATATGCTCTAAATCCGCCTTCGGTTCCCATCCCAGTGCTTTCAGCTTGGTGCAGTCCTGCACGATGCTTCTATGCGGTAAAAAGCCGTCAGACTGTTTTGCTGCATTTTCAAAAACAATCTTGATGGAAGGATTGAATTTTTGAAAAACTCTGTCAGCGAGATCTCGTACGGTCAGGAAGGTATCCGGATTGGATGCGTTATACGCTTCTCCATTTTCCCCTTTTAACAAAACGGTGAAAATGGCACTGATGGCATCGAGGGAGTACAACATACACTTTTTGGTTAGTCCGTCGGATTTCATATGCAGGTCTTTGTTTTCCACAATGCAACGTAAAATTTCATTCACCACCCTGGGTTCCTCATAGCGCTGGAAAAGGCCGTGGATTACGGTGGGACGAATAATTCTCGTGTTTAAATGATATTCCTTAGCCGCTGCATGACAGAGAAACTCGCAGGCTTTCTTCCCTAAGGGGTAGCAGCTTCTTAAGTGCAAGCTGTCGATTGCGCCGACTGTTTCTTCCGTGACAAGCGGAGCATCATCTTTCGGTAAGCCGTAGACCTCTTCCGAGGAAAGATAGAGGAGGACAGTGTCTTTTTTCTGACTACATAAGTCGAGCAGTCTCTCTATGCCGTCCACATTTGTGCGGAAGGTTTCCAAGGGGTATTGCATGTGGTATTGATTTCCGGTCGGGGATGCGGCATGCAAAATATAATCCGGAGCCTTGCAATACTCCGCTTCTTTTCCATGGGGGATGTAGTGGATTTGATCACCGGCTTCTATGTAGTCCGGAACCTGCTCCGGATTTCTGGTGGAAGCATAGAGTACGGTATCCGTCTTCTTGATTTCATTTTGCAGCAGAATCCACTTGGTGATTGCAGTACCGACCAGTCCCTTTGCTCCGGTAAGTAAGATGGTCTTCCCTTTAAAATCCCGGTCAAAAGAATGGGTCTCGATATATTTCGTGAGCTCTTCTCGCTCAATGGTGGATAGTCTCATTTATTTTTCCTTTATCAGTTCTATAATGTCTTCTGTGATTTGCTCGGGGAGCAATCGATTTTCCCGCATGAATTCTTCCGGAACATAGCTGGAAGGAATGGCTTTGAAAAAGCCTTTATTCAAGACTTTCATCTTATCCAGACTATAGTATTGGGAAATCATGCTTCCGAAACCGCCTTGCAGTATGCCGTCTTCCAAGGTAACGACCAGTCGATGCTTTTTCTTAAGTGACTCCAATAAGGTCTCATCCTTTTTATTGATGTAAAGCGGGTTAATGAGGCTGGCGTGGATGCCGGCTGCTTTCAATTTTTCTCTGACTTCCACTCCAAGCTGATAAAAACTGCCCAGAGCCAGAATCGCAACTTCTTCTCCCTCTTCCGTCATCATGTATTTTACGTCGGAGTAGTCTTTTCGCACTGCTTTTTCCGCATGACAGACCCTGGTCCAGGGAATGCGAATCGCAACGGTGCTTTCCTTTTGCTCAATACTCCAATCCAAAATCGCGAGATACTCTTCCAGATTTGTCGGTGCAAGATAAGTAAGATTCGGGATGGACGAGAGCAAAGCCATATCGTATAAGCCGACATGGGTATCATTGGTATGACCCCATACGGAGGCGTGGCTAAGGAGGAGCGTCGCCGGACATTTTCCGAGACACATCTCCTGGGCAATCTGGTCATAGGCTCTTTGATAGAAGGTACTGTTTGTCGCAAAGACGGGCTTTCCTCCGGCTTTAGCCATTGCGGCAGTCATGGTAATGGCGTTTTGTTCGGCAATACCGACATCGATGTATTGTTTTCCCGCCTTTTTCCGATTTTCTTCATGAAAACCGATACAGAGCGGCGTGGAGGCAGCCACGACCACAACGCGCGGGTCCTCTTTCATCTTGGCCAAAAGATGCTCGGCAACCAGTGCGCCATAGTTTTCCTTCGGTACAGAGGATAAAAATTCTCCGCTTTCTATAGAAAAGGGCTTTGCCCAATGCCATTTTTCTCTGTCCTTTTCGGCAAAGGAATAGCCTTTTCCTTTTTGCGTACAGCAATGAATGACCGTGGATTTCCCGCTGTTTTTTGCGGAAGAAAAAGCTTCTGTAAGGGCATCGATGTCATGGCCGTTTCGGACAAGGACATATTCCAGGCCGAGAGACTTGAAGAAGTTATTTTCGACTTCTCCGTTTTGCGCTTTCAAACGATTCAGGAGATTATGCAATCCCCCGTAATTTTCGGGGATGGACATATCGTTGTCATTGACCACAATGATAACCGGGCCATCCAGCTCCGCTACATAGTTCAGAGCTTCAAAGGCTTCTCCGCCGTCTAAAGATGCATCGCCGATTACCGCGACGATCTGTTCTTTTCCGCCCTGTAAATCCCGTACCTTGGCCATGCCTGTTGCAAGGCTGATGGCAGTGGAAGTATGCCCGATGGGAAAGAAGTCGTGTACGCTTTCCGCGGGATTACTGTATCCCGAGACATCATGGTAATGCGCTTCTTCCAGAAAGGCCTCTTTTCTTCCGGTCAGGATTTTATGGGTGTAGCACTGATGAGATACATCAAAAAGGATCTTATCCACGGGGGAATGAAAGACCTTGTGCAGGGCTACGGTTATTTCAATCATACCCAGATTCGATCCCAGATGTCCTCCGGTCTTACTGAGTTTCCGAATCAGACAGTCCCTTATTTCGGCGGAGAGGGTTTTCAATTCCTCCGAAGACAGGGCCTGTACATCTTCCGGGCTGTTTATTTTTTCTATAATCATTTTTTATCTCCAATTGGGATTCATGATGGGGGTTTGCTGAATTTCTTTTCCTTCTTCCAGGTCACGGACCTGCTGTACTCTGGGTGCATGGTGTCCCCCTATGAATTCCGTATTCAAAAAGATGTCCACTCTATGTTCCACATCTTCATATCCCATGTGTTTCTGCCCGAAGGCAATCATGTTGGCGTCATTGTGCTTACGCATATACTCCGTAACAAGGTCCGCATAGCCAAGACCGCAGAGAATCCCTTTTACTTTATTGGCGGCCATAACCATACCCGTTCCGGTGGCACATAAGAGAATCCCGTATTGACAGTCCCCGGAGGCCACCAATTTCGCTGCTTTGGCGGCAAAAACGGGGGTATCGCAGGGAATATTTTCCTCCGTACCGACATCTATGGTTTCATGCCCGAGTTCTTTCAAATGGGCAATAATTCTTTTTTTATAATCCAGACCGTTTCGGTCACTTCCGAGTGCAATTCGCATATCTTTCCTCAATTCTATTCGCTATTTTCTGAGCCAATCCGGTCTTTCGACGGAAAGCAGGGCTGTGAAGATTTCGATGTCTTCCGAAGTGGTCAGCTTAATATTTTTTTCCGATCCGATGGAATGATAGAGTTTTCGGCCCAATTCCACATAAAGAGAACAGGAAGCGACAGAATCATCAATTCCCTTTTCGATGGCTTCTTTGTGCACCTCCAGAATTTCCTTCAGGAAAAAGGTTTGTGGGGTTTGCGTGATTTTCAAGTTGTCTCTGGGAACCTGATCCATGGAAGAGAGTCCATCCATGGTTTTCAGCATAACCGCAGTACAGGGAATGACCGTAATGGCATTGCCGTATTCCCGGCATACACGGATGTTGTCGGAAATGATATCCTGACTGACCATCGGACGAATGGCGTCGTGAATCAGTACGATATCATCCTCTCCCTGATAGCGCTTTGCAATATCATATAATCCTTTTCGAATGGATTTTAAACCGGTTTCGCCTCCGGTGACTACATTTTCGAGTTTGGTAATGCCGAATTGCTTTGCATAGGCACATAAGATATCCCGCCATCCTTTTAGGCAGACTACCTCGATAGCGTCGATATTGGGATGCTTTTGAAAGGCCTCCAGCGTATAGATAATGATTGGTTTATCGTTAACGTTTAGAAATTGCTTCGGGATATCCTGGTGCATCCTGCTTCCGACCCCTCCGGCAATGATTAATGCGATGTTTTTCAACTCAGCCTCCTTTCTGATGTTTCACATACTATATTCATCGGAAAGAAGGCTGAATTTGATAAGAGAAAAAGCCTGTTTAAGTATATTGATTCGTTTCTTTTTTCATTTCTTCCCAGTGCCGCTCCATGTCCTTTACTAAAGCAATCTGGGTTCTTGCACGGTCCAGATTATGTCCCGGGCGCGCAGTATGGAAATAAACATCTCCCTCGAGATAATCGGTCAAAAAGCGCATACCGCATTCCAAAGTCATGATTTTAGCGCCTTCCGGAAGAGACTCAATTTCCTTTTTTGTAAGCTTTCCGCCGGCACCTTCTAAAAATCCCTTTACATAGGTAGAGAAGAGGGGAAGGGAGAGGGAAACTTTGGAGAGATCTTTCTCATCTTCCTCTGCAGTATTGGCTCCGAAACGAATCGCGTCTCCGAAGTCGAAGATGGAGAGACCCGGCATGACGGTGTCCAAGTCAATGATACAGAGTGCTTTTTCCGTTTTGGCATCGAAAAGCACGTTGTTTAACTTGGTATCGTTATGGCTGACCCGAAGCGGGAGCTCCTTTTTCGCAAGAAGATCCATCGCATAGGAGAGATCCTTCTCGTGATTTAAGAAGAACTGTACTTCTTCTTCGCAGTCCTTTCTTCTTCCGAAAGCGTCTTTTTCCAGGACTTCTTTAAAGCGGGCAAAACGCTTTACGCTGTTATGGAAGTCGGGAATGGTCTCGTGAAGCTTTTCTGCAGGGAAGGAGGCGAGCAGATTTTGGAAATGCCCGAAAGCACGGGCGCTTTCATAGAAGTGCTCCGGCTTCTCCACAAGATTATAGGACTTGGTATCTTCCACAAAGAGATACATGCGGAAGAAATTCTCTTCCGGATCTTCATAGTAGCCGAGTCCCGCCTTTGTGGGGACAAGACGTAAGCCTTCTCTTTCGGGGTCACCGCCCGCCTTTAGAATTTCTTTTTCCATAAAGTCGCAAACCAAGGTGACATTCTCCATGAGTTCCTTGGGCTGTTTGAAAATGTTCGTGTTCATCCTCTGCAGGATATAATCCCGATCGGCTTTTACCAGGAAAGTGTCGTTGATGTGTCCTGAGCCATAGGGAGCACAGGATTTCACCTCTCCCTGAATTTGAAATTGGGAGAGGGCGTTTTCAATTTCTTTTTTACTTAATTCTTTATTCATTTTTGATTGTCCTATTTGTTTCTACTTTCTTTCTCTACCGTAACATTCTTATTGCGGTATCCTGTCCTACGTATCAAGCCGTTCCTTTAAGAACGTGCCTTAGCCCTTAACACCGCCACCGGTCACTCCTGCAATAATCCGCTCCGATAAGAAGAGGTAGAGGATGAAGGTGGGGAGGAAAACAATGATTACCGAGGCAAACATGCCGGCCCAGTCTCCGGTATATTTCATGGAGTTAATCATGGAATAGAGTCCTACCGCAACGGAACGCACCTTGTCGGAGTTTCCGAAGATCAGAGAGATAAAGTACTCGTTCCACACATTGATGAAGTTGAAAATACTTACCGTGATAATGCCGGGCTGTGCCATCGGAAGCATAATTTTCCAGAAGGTTTTTCCGGGAGGACAGCCGTCAATCGCGGCAGCTTCCTCAAAGGCACGGGAGATATTGGCAAAAAATCCCATGAGGAAAATGGTGGTATAAGGAACATTAATACCAACATATAAGAAAATCAAGGTCAATTTATTGGCTGCCACATGGTTTAAAATATCAAGCCCCGCAACAAGGGCAAAGAGAGGCAGGACAATCATCACGACCGGAACACCCATGGATGCGACGAAGGAATGCTGTATAAGCTTATTTCCGATAAATTCAAAACGGGATAAGGCGTAAGCAGCAGGTGCGCAGACCAGGATGAGTAAGCTTACGGAGACCAGGGAGTAGAAAAGGGAATTGAAGAATATGGTGGACACATCGGAGTTCACCCAGGCCTTTTCATAATTCTCAAAATGGAAACCGCTACTTAAGAGTTTGTTCGCAAAGATTTCCTTGGTAGTGGAAAAACTTGCGATAAGCACCCAACCGAGGAGAACAATCGTAAAGAAAATCCAAAGGAGGAGAAGAAGATAGCCCGGAAAAAGGCGCAACTCCTTCTTTAAGCGGAAGGGTTCGGCATAGCTTTTTTCTTTTTTAAACAATGAAAACATAATCCCCTCCTTAAAATTCCAGCTCTTTATCCTGCAAGAGCTTATTACAAACGGTGAAAATAATGACAACGCAGATACTGAGGAGTACCCCGACTGCCGCACCGATGCCGGCATTTCGTTCCGTCACACTGTTTCCGGCTCCGAAAATCTGCATATACATGTAAACCATGGGGGTAATCGTCTGGGTATCGGCCGTTACGGTTGAAAAGAGTTGCGACCAAACGAAGAAGCCTACACTGCTGACGGACCACATGGTAATGTTTGTGTGAAACATTCCCTTTAAAAGAGGGAGAGTGATGTGTTGAAATTGCTGGATCCTGTTCGCGCCGTCGAGGGTTGCCGCTTCAAAGTAATCACTGCTGATGCGTTCGATTCCGCTGGAAAAAATGAGCATGTGATAGCCGACCATGCCGAAGCAGTAGGCAATGAGCAGAGCCATGAATTTATGGTCGTTACTGAGCCACTGGATCGAAGCCAGCTTCGGCAGATGGAGAAATGTGAAGAGGCTCTTCAACAAACCGAATTTCGGGCTGTAGACATATTGTAACCACATGGTTGCGAGCGCTACGGCGGAAACGATATTCGGCAGGTAAATCATGGCGCGGAAGAAACTCCGACCGCGGATTCCTGAGGTAATAATGACGGCAAAGAGCAGGGCCAGGGAGAGGACAATCAGCCCTCCGAAGAGCCAGATGCGAAAAAGATTCCACATGGAAATGCGGAAAAGGGTTGTGCCGAGAAGCTTTCCATAGTTTGCAAATCCCACAAACTGCCATTTGGAAAAACTGTCCGTTACCCCTTCGATGCGAAAGAAACTCATCAAAAGAGTACGTAAAATGGGATACAAAAAGATGATGATAAAAAAGAGCGCTGCCGGACTTACAAAGGCAATCAGCATGGCGGAATTCTTTTTCACGAAAAACCTCCTAGAAAGATTTCTTTTAAAAAAGGAAGTGGAGCATTGAATCGGCGCCACCTCCTTGAGATCACAGGATAGTATTATCCTATTATTTCTTTAAATTAGCAACAAATTCTTCAGCAGTAATACTTCCGCCGCAGAGCTTCATGAAGTTCTCCTTTAAAATCGGAGTCATATCTACATTGTCTTCTGCAGAGGCTGCCCAGGGATAACGAGTCTTTAACTCTTCCATAACCGGTCTTACATTCTTAAGCTGCTTCGGCCAATCCTTATTGTCGGAGTCTGCCGGAATTCCTAAAGATTCCTGAGAAAGCTTCTCGTCGAATTTGCCCTTTGTAAAGAACTGGATTAACTTGAAAGCGTCTTCCGCCTTCTTGGACTTCTTATTGATGGCGAAAACCTGTGCCCCGTAGTTGGAAGCTTCCACGCCGTCTTTTCCGCCCTTTACTGCAGGATAGCTGAAGCATCCCCAGCTGAAGTCTTCTCCGGTAATATCCTTAACCTCGTTCGGAAGCCAAGAACCGTTTAAGTAGATTGCGGCAGTTCCAAGAGCCAATTCCTGGTTCTGTCCTGCAGGCCATACGTTGGATGCGATCTGCTCGGAGAAATAGCCCTTCTTTGCAAAATCCTCGTAAGCCTTTGCGACTTCCAAAACGGAAGGATCGTCCCACTTTCCTTCTTTTACAATTTCGGAAGCTTTCTCATAGCCGTTGATTCTGGATAAGTGATAGCCGAAATTGCTTAAGATATAAGCATCGTCACTGGTAATCGGTGTGAAGCCCGCCTCTTTAATTTTTGCACAAGCCGCATCGAGCTCTTCCCAGGTCTTCGGTACTTCCTTAACACCCGCCTTGTCAAAAATTTCCTGATTGTAGAACATGGCGAAAACGTTCGGCTGGTAAGGAATGGACTTTAAAGTACCGCCTCCTACCTCACGGCAAGCATTGATTAAACCGGCATTGGCGGTCTTCTCATAATCATTTGCCTTAGCGAGCTCTTCCAGATCCAGAAGATAGTCTCCCCAGGTCTTGTTTACTCTGTCGATATCCTCGTCAAAAAGGTCGATATTGGTTCCAGCATCCAGAGCGGGCTGCAATCCTTCACGGATACCGGTTCTGCCCTTAAACTGTACATCTACAGGGATTCCCGTTTCAGCGGTAAAAGCCTCTACTGCCTCTTTTAAAACCTGACCTTGCGGCTCTGTTGCTTCCCACATGGACCAATAAACCAATCCGTCGGAAGAAGCTTCCGTTTTTTCTGCAGCACTTGTATCTTTCTCATCCGTCTTTTCCTGAGCGTTAGCAGGAGCTTCTGTCTTTGCCTCTTCTTTCTTTCCGCCGCAAGCGAAGAGCGTTAATCCGGAAAGAATGGCTACGGCAGTTCCTAAAATTCTTCTTTTCATATATACCTCCCAATTTACTTCCTCTTTTGCGCAAAATGCTAAATAAAGAGGGTGAATTTATGGTCAGTATAGGTTGAAATAACAGAAAACTCTTTGTCTTATTGCGCAAACAATTTACACGATTGATTATTATAAAACAACAAAAAACATCATTTTTTAAGTTTTTGAAAGAAAGAAAAATGATTTTCTTTGTTTTTCTTGGAAAAGAAAGATTTATCTTTGTTTCTTTTATCCGATTTCATACCAAAGCATTGCGCCGGGGGCAAGATTTGCGGAATGCTTCTCTCCCTTTCCGTCATAAAAATCGGTGCTCTGCTTTTCCTTACTGTTGTTTAGGACAGCATAAATTCCCTTTTCCGGATAGGCGTGAAGCTCACAGGCAAGATTCGTGCATTGCCATTTCCGCATTTCTTCTTCCTTGTGCGCACTATAGAGGAGGGCACGGAGGAGGAGACGGGTATTTTCCAAATTGTAGGGAAGACCTGCAATATAGATGCCGCGCCCTTTTCCATAATCGTGAGAGGATAAATGTACAGAGCCGTCACTGTATTCCAGAATCTCCGTGTCTTTTTCCAAGGCGTAGATGCTCTTCTGACTTTCTCCGAAGTTTAAGTTTTCCACAGGGAAGTCCTCGAGGAGGAAATGCTCAGTTTTGGCTGTTTTAAAATATTTGTCCGTAGAAAGACTGAAGCCCATTTCCTTATCTACACCGAAGACGTCCGCCAGCTGGAAATATTTTCCCTGGAAGGAGCAGGCGCTCGGCTCTCCGACTCCGATGAGTCCGCCGCCATGATAGACGAAAGTGCGGAGGAGGCTAAGGAGCTTTTCTTCCTTCCAGATTTCTCCGCCCGACCAGGAGGTCATAGCATCTCCGGCATTGATAAGAACATTCACATCTTTTGGAACGCCCCCCTGCAAAAGCTCGTCAAAGGAGTAGAATTCCACATCTGTGTCCATTCCGGAGAGGGCCTCCAGGATTCCGAAGTAGCTGTAGGCCTTTTGATAATAGAGGGCATGGGCAACCATGTAGGCCTGCCAGGAACGAAGCTTTCCCCAAGCGTTTACAATACCGACTTTCAGCTTTGCATAGGGCTTTGTACCTTGGACTTTTTCGTAGAGGTCACGGAATTCTTCCGCGACTTCCGCAATGTAGTCAATAAATTTCGGGAACTTATAGGCAAGGCTTAAGTAGCCGCCATAACCGATGCGGTCCACGGGTTTCCGCATAATGGCGCGACGCGCACTCACCCAGTTTTCCATGGCTTCCGGCACAGGATCATTTCCCTCGTAGAAGGTATCCGGGAAGAAATAGGGGAGGAAGCGCCCTTCGGTGTAGCGCACCCCCGGAATATCCGCGATTAAGCGGAGTGTTGCACCGCCTCCGACACTGCCGACCACGCTGTCCAGTCCGATTTCCTTAAAATACTTGCCATAGGGCTCGGTACCGATCCAGTTGTCTCCGAGGAACATCATGGCCTCTTTTCCGGCAGCGTGCACCAGATCTACCAGCTCCTTCGCTTCCTTTGCCACAAAACGGGCGATAAAGTCCATATAGTCGAGGTAAGCCTTTGTCGGGGTACGGAAGGTGCTGTGGAAATAGCCCTCATCCACAAGGTCTTCCGGGCGAAGGCGGTAGCCGTATTCTTTTTCAAAGGCTTCCAAGGCCTCTACGGAAACCGTTCCGCCGTAACCGAACCAGTCTACGAATTTTTCCTTTTCTTCGTGATTAAATTGCAGAGTAAAATGATAGAAGAAGGTGGTGAAACGCACCACATCCGTCTTAGGGTGCGCTTTAAGCCAGCGCTTTAGTTCTTCCTTTGCAAAGCGATTGCTGTAGGGCTTTCGAATATCGAAAGGAATATCCGCAGGTTTATCGCCCCAGTTGTTCGTGATGTGGTTATACATTTCCGTCGGATCCCAGAGCGCAAAGGCGAGGAAACTCAAAGTATACTCATGGAAGGGAGTGGCGTCCTCCAGGATAAGAAGGGCGGTTTCTCCATCTTGCAGAAAATAGGAAGGAAGTCCTGCTTCTGTTGTCTTTTCCGTAGAGCTTTTCGAGTTTTCTTTCGAAGCTTCCGCTTTTTCGCCGAAGTCTTTTCCAAACTTATCAGGAGAAAGTCTCCACCGGTCCGGAGAAATCACTTCTCCCGTTGTTCTGTCAATGAGCTCCCACCACTTCTTCGGGTCATGCAGGAAGTCCGGTGTGACCTGCTTTCTGAAAAAACCGTCCATATAGGGGATTTCCAGATGATGGGAAAATGCGGTTACTCTTTTGGACATGAGGTAGAACTGCTGACATTCTTCCATGTGTTCTTTGGCAAATTCATTATGGCCTCTCGCCACGAAATAGGTGCTGTAAACCTTCACCGGAAGAGAAAGGGTTTCCTCATCCAGCTTGGTTCCGTCACTGTCTCGTATCGCATCCGCTCCCAGGCGTGCAATCAATTCTTCCGTTTCTTTTAGAAAATTGTTTTCGCTGGGGAGGGTCAGTCTTCCGCTTGTTTTCTTCATGTTTATCTCCTCGTATTTCGTACTGCTGTTTCCGTATTTTGCGCTGCAAAAACTTATTCATAACGAGTATCGTGCGCAAAGCGTGCGTTATCTCGTTTAGTATCTGTTCGCATTATAAAAGAAATTCAAGAGTCTAGCTATATCCATCTATTGTACGATTGCTTACTTTATTGGTACAATTGCACATAGAGGCATTATATCATTTTTCTTTGACAAGTGGCGCAGGCGAAGCCGGAAACATCTTGTTTTGCATGAGTATCGTGCGCAGAGCAGAGGTATCTCGTTCATAATGAGTATCGTGCGCGACGTGTGCGGTATCTCGTTTAATATCGGTACTGTGCGTGATGTGACAGTTAATTGAGGACAGAAAATGGACTATCAAAGCGTTTGCTTAAAGGATTGCATGGAAATCAGGGAGATTGTTTCCCTACATTATTTTCAATATAGAAGTGACTTTTATTTTCCCGGGGAGACGCATCCTTTCTGGGAATTCGTTTGCGTGGATGCCGGGGAGATTACGGTAGAGGCAGGAGAAGAGACGCATCTTCTGAAAAAAGGAGATATTCTTTTTCATGCGCCAAATGAGTTTCACTCGGTGAAGGCGGATGGGAAGAGCAGCCCCAGTATCGTGGTCATCAGCTTTTATTGTAACAGTCCCGCTATCTGGCGTTTTCAGAAGAAGTGTCTGCGAATCAGCGATAAGGAGAAGAGTCTTCTTGCGAAAATCATTACCGAGGGGAAGGGCGTTTTTTCCGGAAGAATGGATCAACCCTACCAGAAAAAACTCCTCTTTCTGGAAGAGGAAAGTTTCGGCGGACAGCAGCTTATCCGTCAGTACCTTTCCGAGTTTTTGATTCAACTTTACCGTCGTTATTTTTCCTATCCGCTGCCGATGGAGGCCAAGGACTACTATGTGGAAAAAAGTTCCAGGCAGAGTGAAAGTTATAATCGCCTGGTGGAATACTTGGAAAGTCATGTTTATGAGAAGCTCAGTATGGAACGGATCTGTAGAGACAACCTGATGGGACGTTCCTACGTGCAGAAAATTTTCCGGGAAGTCGGAAATACCGGAGTTATGGCTCTATTTTCCAAAATGAAAATGGATACGGCGAAGCGCATGATTCGGGAGGGACAGCTCAACCTCACGCAGATTGCGGATAAACTTGAGTTTTCTTCTATTCACTACTTTTCCCGGCAGTTTAAGAAAGAGTGTAAAATGTCTCCGTCAGAGTACAGTTCGTCGATTCGTTCGCTGTCGGAGGAACGTGAAGTGTAAAATCAATTGATTCCCCTACCTTATAAATCAAAAAAGCTATAGATAAAAGGAATTTGTCTAAGAAAATAGCTTGCTCTATGCTTAAAGCAGGAGAATTTGGTCAATATTTTAGGAGGAAACTATGGAGCTGGTTAAAGATTTACCGGAGATATTTGCAAGCTTTTCCGAGCAGAGACAAAAGTCTTTTCTTTCCGTAAAGGAGTGGAAGGACAAGGGAAAGCCGGTTGTGGGATCGTACTGTACTTATTTTCCGAAGGAAATTGCGATGGCGGCCGGGGCGGCGAGCATTTCCCTCTGTGCGACCTCCGATGAAACGATTCCGGAGGCGGAGAAGGATTTACCGAAGAATCTTTGCCCGTTGATTAAGTCCAGCTACGGCTTTGCGAAAACCGACAAGTGCCCCTTCTTTTATTTTTCCGATGTGGTGGTAGGGGAAAGCACCTGTGACGGAAAGAAGAAAATGTATGAGCTGATGAGCGAGTTTAAGGATGTCTTCTTCCTTCGCCTTCCGCACGAGCAGACGGAGAAGGCGGTTGCGCTCTACAGAGACGAGATTGTGCGCTTAAAGGACTATCTGGAACAGAAGTTTGAAGTGAAGATTACGGAAGAAATGGTGCGAGAAGCGACAAGAGTCAACAATCGTGCGAACAAAGCCTTAAAGGATTTGTATTCCGTGATGAAACATGATCCGACTCCCGTTTCCGGCTACGACATTTTCAAGGTGCTCTACGGCTCCACCTTCCGTTTTGACCGCGCGGCTCTTGCGGACGAGGTCAATGCCTTACGAGAGAAAATCGAGCGGGAATATGCCGAAGGAAAACATTTTGAAAAAAGACCGAGAATCCTTATTACAGGTTGCCCTATCGGCGGAGCTACGGAGAAGGTGATTCGTGCCGTGGAGGATAATGGAGCTGTAGTGATCGGCTACGAGAACTGTAGCGGAGAAAAGGCGGTGGGCATTCAGGTAGAGGAAGATGCGGAAGATATTTATGAAGCGCTTTCCCGGCGTTATCTGGCTATCGGCTGCTCCATTATGACGCCAAACAAGAATCGTTTTCAGAGCCTTTCGGAAATGATTGACGAGTACCACGCGGACGGCGTGCTGGATATGACTTTGCAGGCTTGCCATACTTATGCCATTGAGACCAATAAGGTCCGCCGATTTGTTACGGAAGAAAAGGGTATCCCTTATATCAATGTGGAAACGGACTACTCTCAGTCGGACATCGGACAGCTGAACACCAGAGTGGCGGCCTTTATTGAAATGCTGTAAGAAGGCTTTGCTAAGCACGAAAGAGTAGCACAGAAGACGATTCTGTGACGAAAAGCTGTTCTGAAAATGGACTTAGCAGAAAGGAACTGAAAAATGGAGCGAAAATTTCTGGGGATCGATATCGGTTCCACAGCGGCCAAGGCGGTGGTACTCGATGAAAAAGGAGAAATAGAACAGGCCTTCACCGTGCCTACGGGCTGGAGCAGTTTTGAAGCCCTAAAATCCATAGGTTCTAAACTTGGTATGCCGATGGACGAGGAGCATTACGCCTGCATTGCAACCGGTTACGGGAGAAATGCGGTCGCCTTTGCGGGAAAGACCATGACGGAAATTACCTGTCACGCGAAAGGCGCGATGACACTTTTCGGGGAAAATCCCATGAATGTGGTGGATGTCGGCGGACAGGACACGAAGGTCATCACCTGTCAGGGGAAGGCGGTGGAAGAATTCTTTATGAACGATAAATGCTCCGCCGGAACGGGAAAGTTTTTGGAAGTCATGGCAAATCGCTTAAATATTTCTCTGGAAGAATTGAATGAGCTTGCAAGAAAGCATACGGAAGAGGTGAAAATCAGTTCAATGTGTACGGTATTTGCGGAGTCGGAGGTGATTTCTCTTGTAGGGCAGGGCGTTCCTCGGGAAAATATCGCTTACGGCATTCTGCAGTCTGTTGCCGGAAAGGTTTCCCAGATGCTCGGAAAACTCCGGAATCAGGACTTGGACGTGTATCTTACGGGCGGACTCTGCGAGGCGGAGTATTTTCAAGAGCTTCTTTCTGATGTCCTTGGAAGACCAATTCACTCCGACAAGTATGCACGCTACGCCGGCGCCCTCGGGGCGGCAGTCTTTGCGAAGGAGCAGGCGGAGAAGGGGCGGATTTAGGGTTTTACTTAGAATAATTCCCCCGCATACCCTATTGCACAAAGTCGCTCTCGCTCGGTTCCGAGCTAACGGCACTAAGCATCAAACTTCGCTTTTGCTCGTTTTCTGCAAGTGCCGAGCTCTCCAAACGCTTTGTTCCACAGGGTATGCGGGGGAATTTATTCATAATGGGTAAAACGCATAAAAGAGCTCGCTTACAATGGATTTTATGCTTAGTTTATCTTCTGGAACTGTTTAAATCCTATACCTTCGTCAGAACATAATCGAGATCCATACTGCACTCGCCGTTTTCCAGACGGAAGCAGGGAAGTCCGATACGGCCTTCATCGGCATAATCGGGTTTTTCGGCCTGCTCACGGAAGGGCTTAAAAATGTCTTCCTGTACCCAAAAGGCCAGGAAACGCTTTAAGTTGTATAAATCTCCGTTCACATCGATAAATTCGTATTCCACTCCCTTTTCCTTCAGAATCTTCTGACTCTCTACACACTTCGGGCAGAGGTGGCTACCATAGAATTGTAATTTCATAAGTACTCCTTTCTTGGTCAAGTTAGACCCTTGTAAAAACCCTTCGTTTTATTACGACAAGAATAAATGGGATGTCTTAGACTTCGCTTCCGCCACTTGTTAAGAATAAATATTTCTATATATTATCCATGATTCTAACATGAATTGCAAATAATCTGAAGTAAGCTTTGCTGAAACAATTTTTTAATTATTGCAAAATGGGGGACAGTTTAGAATTAAAGAATAAAATGAAAGAAAAACAAATATCGATATAAAATATTCCGATATAATCATTATTGATGGATTTTTTGCTTGTGGTATAATGAAAAAAGTAAAATCGAAGGAGGAAATAGAGATGAAAGACTACTATCTGCGCCTTACGGATTTAGAGATAAACGGTTTAAAAAATGTAAAAAACGGAAAATTAAATTTTGTAAATAAAAGAAAGGCATTTAAAGCCAGCGTTCTTGGACTCTATGGGCAGAACGGTACCGGAAAGACTGCTCTTATCGATGCCTTACATATTTTAAAACTGCTCCTTTCCGGAAAGCCGATTCCGGATGAGTATTGTAACTATATCAATGTGGATTCACAGGAGGCAAAGCTCTCTTACCGTTTCCGGATTTATGTTTTGGAAACGGAAATTTATGATGTAGATTACGAAGTTTGTTTGACAGTGGACGAGCAGGGAGAAGAATCGTTTTCTACTTCCGGGGTAGCAGAGGGGGAGCTCTCCTATTTATCGGAAAGAGGAGGAAATCTGTGGAATTCCCTGGGAAAAAAGAAGCGTCGATTGGAAATAAAAAGTGAAAAGCTGAGTTATGCCTATACGGATGGGGAGAAGAGGATCAAAAAGCATACTTTTCTGCAAAGCACAAGGACGGAATTGATTGCTCCTAAAAAGTATTACGCTCTCCTCTTTGGAAGGAAAAAGGAAACAGCGGAAAGGTTGAAGCTCATCAGTTTAATGGCAAAACAGAACTCGCAATCTTTATTCTTTTCCGATGATTTTTTTGAAGAGGCTTTACTACAAGCTTTAAAAAGGGATAATGAGAAACAAAAGTTTTGCGTCGAACTTTTGTTCAGACTATTAAATTACGGTCGTACCGAACTTTTTGTTCTTGGCGCGTCCAGCACGGGGAAGATTAATTTAGGAGAGCTGCCTATCCGGTATAACGCTTCGGAAAAGCAGGAACACGGGATAACGGGAGAATATTTTCTGTCTTTAGATGAGGCGACTGAACTACCGGAAGAACTTTTTCCGGAGACGAAGAGATTGATTCAAAACATAAATGGTGTTTTGGAGCAGATTATCCCCGGCCTTACCATCTCCGTAGCGGACCTAGGTACTATTATGCTTATGGAAAACGGAGAAGGAAAAAAGGGCCGCCGCATACAGCTTATGTCCAATAAAAACAGTAAAGAAATCCCGCTTCGTTGTGAATCGGAAGGAATCAAAAAGATTGTCTCCGTGCTGCATCTTCTAATAGGAATGTATAATCAGTCCTCTATTACAGTGGCGATTGATGAGTTGGATGCCGGGATATTCGAATATCTTCTTGGGGAAATCCTGCACATCCTCTCGGAAAAGGGAAAGGGACAATTGATTTTCACCTCACATAATTTGCGCCCATTAGAAACGATAGACCGGGGCTTTATTGCTTTTACAACAACGAATCCCGAGAACCGCTACATTCGCTTTACCAATATCAAAACAACCAATAATCTACGGGATTTCTATTTCAGAGATATTGTCCTCGGCGAGCAAAATGAGCCGGTTTATGAGATGACCAACAATGCGGAGATTGCCTTAGCTTTGAGAGAGGCGGGTGAGTAGCTTGACTCGGAAAAAAATTGTCTTCATTATTGTGGAAGGTCCATCGGATGATGAAGCCCTTGGGGTAATCTTTAGCCGTGCTTTCGATAAAAATGCTGTTTATGTGGAAGTGATGCATGGAGATATCACCAGTGTAAAAGGAAATCATAGTGGAAATATTGTAGGAAAAGTTGGAGATTTACTGAAACAATATGCGAAGTCCAATCACTACAGTAAAAGTGATTTTCTGGAAGTGATTCATATTATGGATACGGATGGCGCATTTATTTCCGAGGAAAATGTGGTAGAAGATCATAGCCTTAGAACATTGCAATACAGTTTGTCAGAGATTCGTTGTAAAGATGCCGCCTTAATTCGCAGTCGAAATAAGCAAAAAAGTGAAAATATGGATAAGCTGAGCAGGCAAAGTCAAGTTTGGGATTCCGTTCCTTATCGATGCTATTATATGTCTTCTAACTTAGACCATGTCTTACACAATCTCTTAAACTGTTCTTCGGAGGATAAGGAGAGAAATGCTTTTCTCTTTGCTAAAAAATATAAAAATGCTCTGGGAGAATTTTTGCAATTTCTTTGCAAATCAGATTTTTCCGTAAACACAGGCTATAGGGAATCTTGGGATTTTATTAAAGAAGGACTGCACTCTTTGGAAAGACATAGTAATCTCGGACTTTGTTTTAAAGATATTTCTCTAAAATAATCTGAAGTAAGCTTTTAGCTTTATAGTGTGATATAATCTCCATATACAAGAAAGTGGCAACTTTCTTGTATTGGTCTTGGAAAATGCGTATGCAGTGAAAGGAGAAGTAAGGATGATTAAAAAGAGCTACGAAAGAGAATTGGAAAAACTTGGAGCATTTGAAATTAGCTTTGATATGTTGAAGCTGTCAGAAAAGAATGAGAAGCATTTGAAATTTTTAAATGCCGGAAGGGGAAATCCGAATTGGATTAATTCCTTGGGCAGATTAGCTTTTGCACGACTGATGGAATTCGGCGTGGCAGAAAGCAAAAGGACTCTGGACAAGGGAGACTTGGCGGGATATGTAGACTCTAAAGAAATTGCGGAAAGGTACAATGCATTTCTAAATCATGGCGATGAGGTGGATGTATTCCTGAAAAAAATAGTGGAGTATAGCGCAGAGCATCTGGGATTAGATAAGGAAGCTTTGATTACGGAACTTACAAACGGAATTATCGGAAACAATTATCCGGTACCTAGCCGTTGTCTTGAGAATACGGAGCACATCATCAATGCATTTCTCCAAAGTATTCTGTACGGGAAGGCTGACTTAAGAAAGGAAACGAAGGTATTTCCGGTAGAAGGCGGTACGGCTGCAATCGTCTATATTTTTGATGCTTTAAAGCACAATGGTCTGCTCAATGAGGGTGACCGCATTGCCATCAACACGCCGGTGTTTACCCCCTATATTCAGATTCCGAGACTATCGAATTTCGATTTAGCGGAAATCAATCTTCTTGCAACGGAAGAAAATGACTGGCAAATTCCGGATTCAGAATTTGAAAAGCTTTTGGATCCTTCCATCAAGGCATTTTTTCTGGTAAATCCGTCTAATCCGGGTTCCCGCAGTCTTACAGATGAGACTTTGGAACAGTTAAGAAAAGTAGTTAAAAAGCGCCCTGACCTTATTATTATCACAGATGATGTATATGGAACCTTTGTCAATAACTTCCGTACAGTTTATTCCGTTTGCCCGAGAAACACTATTTTAGTCTATTCGTATTCAAAGCTTTACGGGGTTACAGGATGGAGACTCGGCGTGATAGCCATTAATGAAGACAATGTTTTTGATGAACTGATTAAGAAGGTTCCGGATAAGAAGAAAAAGGAGCTGGAAAGCGATTATTCGATTGTCACACTTAATCCTTCGGAAATGAGCTTTATTGACAGGATATGCGCGGACAGCAGATCCATCGGATTGTATCATACCGCCGGACTCTCCACTCCGCAGCAGATTATGATGGTTCTTTTGTCTATGACTCATTTGGTTCTTGAAAATGAAAAGGATCAGTATATTGAAGGCTGTAAAGAAATTGTGGCTATGCGTTACCACAATCTGATGTCTACTTTAGGTTTGCCGGAGGATAACAGTGACTGCAATGCTAAGTATTATTCCCTGCTTGATATCTACCAACTTGCCGAGAAAAGTTATGATAAGGACTTCGCAACATGGCTTAGAAATCACTTTGAGGAAATCGATTTTCTTTTGCACCTGGCAAAGGAAGATGGTGTTGTGTTGATGGAAGGAGTTGGTTTTGGAGCAACTCCGGGTACAGTTAGAGTTTCTGAAGCAAACTTAGCGGACAATGATTATAAGAAAATAGCAAATCGTATCCTGTCTCTTTTGAAGGAGTATCACGAAAAGTATGCAAAAGAGAAAAAGGATAAATAGGATAAATAGGATAAGGGGGATTTAATATGAATATAGGATTAATCTCACATGAAGTGTTGGAAACAGCACAGCATATTACGATAACAGGTTTTTCCGATATAGCCCATTATTTGATTGCCAATCCGGTTATTTCTATCTTTGTATGTCTTGCACTAGGGTATCTTATTGGAAAGCTAAAAATCAAATCCTTTACTATAGGAGCCACTGTAGGAACTTTGCTGGTAGGACTTCTCATATCCCTAGTATTTAAGGGGGCGGGAACCTATCAGATTGACGGAACTGTGAAGACAATCTTTTTCTCACTGTTTATTTTTGCTATCGGATATGAGGTTGGACCTTCGTTTTTTGCAAGTTTAAAAAGCTCCGGTCTTAAGATTATTATCTTATCCCTTTTCTTCGCCGTGGCAGCCTTTGTCGTTTCTATAGTTTTGTTTAAGGCTTTTGGTATCGGAGCGGGAGAAGCCGGCGGAATTTTGGCCGGTAGCCTTACACAGTCTGCAATCCTGGGAACAGCGGATTCCACGATGAAGGGAATGCTTTCAGGCACAGAACTGAAAACAGCGGAAAGTCAGATGGCAATTGCCTATGCTCTTACCTATGTTTTCGGAACCGTTGGGGTAGTGGTATTTTTGAAAAACGGTGCAGCGAAGTTAATTGGTGTAAATTTGACAGATACTGTTAAGAAGAAAATAGATCAAACAAATTTCCATGAGTCTTCTTCGGAAAATACTGTTGTTGGAAATATCAAAGCACGTGCATTTTGCATAGAAAATGGTGCAGAATTTATTGGTAAAACAATAGGTTCGGTGGAAGAGCAGTACGGGGATGATCTTACAATAACGCAAATCATTCGAAAGGGTAAAAAGGTGAACCTTGCATCGGATGTGCAGCTCCTGGAAGGGGATACGGTTACGATTATCGGACTTCTTGATGCAGTATTGCATTTTGAAGCTCCGGGCATGAAGGAAACGGATGATTCGGAAGCCCTTAAGCTTGATGTGATAAAGCAGGAAATTGTTTTGACTAATCATTTCTCTTTGGATGTGATAAAGCATCTTTCAGAAAATGGAATTGTCATTTCAGAGAGGAAGAGAGACAACAATGTCCTTTCTGAAGATCAGGCGTTAAAAGCTCTCGACCACTTGACCTTGGTGGGACCGAAAGCCTTGATTGCTAAGGTTGTAAAGAAACTTGGTTATGTGAAGGATACAGGTACCGAGACAGATGTATCCTTCATCAGCATGGGGCTTGTAGTCGGTTTATTAATCGGTGCAATCAGCTTCGTAGTATCCGGAATTCCGATTACACTCGGATCCGGCGGAGGTGCCTTGATTGGAGGGCTTTTATTCGGATATTATCAGGACAAACATTCTAACTATGGACTGATGCCGAAAGCAACACGGTGGTTTTGCAAGAGTGTGGGACTGAATCTATTTATCGCCATTGTGGGGCTTACATCCGGTGCATCCTTCTTATCTGCCCTGCAATCGATGGGCGTAAAGGTACTTTTAATCGGTGTTTTGGTGACTATTTTGCCTCATATTGCTTCCGTTTACTTCGGGAGATTTGTATTAAAGCTGGATGCTGTAGATATCATTGGAGCTCTGTGTGGTGCCGGAACCTGTACCGCAGCGCTTAACGGAGTTGTGGAGGAATATGAGTCCAGTATTTTTGCAGTAGCATATACACCGGGATATGCAATGGGAAACATTCTACTGACGGTCTTAGGCCCTCTAGTTGTTGCAATGTGTATACATTAGCTGTCTCGCGTAGGTGAACCTGTGAATAAGACAGGTGTTTACGAGTTACTTAAAACAAAAGGGATTGAGCACGAAATTACTGAGCATGAGGCAGTTTTCAATATGGAAGAGCTGGGTGCGGTTGAACTGCCTTATCCTGATTAAGTACACTTATTTATCCCTGATAGAGAAGTGGAGAAATAACCCGCTTCTCTTTTTTATTGCAAGGAGAAGACAATGAGCTTAGAGTAAAATTTTAGTTGAAAAAAATAGGCAGAGAACGAAGCCTCTTCCTCATCATACAGAAATAACCCATTCTATGGTTGACAAAAATACTACGGTCAGGAGCTGTATGAGGAATTCCATGTTAGAAGAAAAGGGCAACGTTTCAAGGAAATAGAGCAAGAAATCTTTGCGTGGGCTTAGGCTCTGCACGAAAAAGACGGTCGCGAGGCTTCCGTAAGGAGCTGCACTCTAGCAACGAAGGCGGGCGCATGTTTGAGCCCGAAGGGCGAGTTTGCGCAGGAGCCTGAGTGAAAAAGCGAGTGCAGCGAGAAGGAAACGTAGTGTGTCTTTGAGGCAGAGCCTAAACCGAAGCAAGACATTCATTAGTCTGATGGAGTTGCCAGAGATTCCTTGACAGTAACGTTTGACAGCCCCTTTCTTTTTGTTTATAGTCTGATGAGATTATGAAGAGAAAGGCTCTTCAGAAAGAGGACAAAATGTTTGAGAATTTAGAAGAAGTAAAGAAGCATTATGAGGAAATCATGGAGAATCTCACGATTCCCGAGGTGGTTTCCGATATCAACCAATATAAGAAGCTGATTTTAGAGCAGAGTAACTTAGAGCCCGTTTATAAAGCCTATATTGCTTTTCGAAAGGCGGAGGAGAGCGAGAAGGATGCTCTTTTCATTTTGGATAATGAAAAGGACAAGGACTTAATCGAAATGGCGAAGGAAGAGCTTTCTACGGCGAAAGAAGATCAGGAGCGCCTTACGAAGGAAATTCAGCTTTTATTACTTCCGAAGGATGAAAATGACGACAAGAATATCGTTATGGAAATCCGCGGAGGTGCCGGCGGAGAAGAGGCGGCTCTATTTGCAGGTTCTTTATACAGAATGTATACGAGTTATGCTGAAAAACGAGGCTGGAAGACGGAGCTCGTTTCCTTCAATGAAACGGGACTCGGCGGTCTGAAGGAAGTGGTATTTATCGTAAACGGACAGGGGGCTTATTCGAGACTGAAATACGAGTCCGGTGTACACCGCGTGCAGAGAGTTCCGGAAACGGAGAGCGGCGGAAGAATTCATACCTCCACCGCGACCGTGGCCGTTATGCCGGAAGTGGAAGATGTAGAGGTGGAAATTAACCCTGCCGATGTGAAGATGGAGGTTTTCCGTTCCTCCGGTGCCGGCGGACAGCACATCAATAAAACCTCATCCGCAGTGCGCCTTATCCATGTTCCTACCGGAATGGTTGCGGAGTGTCAGGAAGAGCGTTCTCAGGTACAAAACAGAGAAAAGGCGATGCGTCTTCTTCGTGCAAGACTCTATGAGATTGAGCTTGAGAAGCAGCAGAAGGAAAATGCGGAGGAAAAGCGCTCGCAGCTTGGAACCGGAGACCGCTCGGAGAAGATTCGTACCTATAACTTCCCGCAGGGAAGAGTGACGGATCACCGCATTAAGCTCACTCTTTACAATATTGATGCCGTTTTGGGCGGAGACCTGGATCTTGTTATTGATCCTTTGATTACCGAAGATCAGGCAGAGAAGCTCGCCCGGTTGGAAGAGAATCCGTAAATTTGGGGAAATCGCTTAGTCGGAGGAGAATTCGCCAATTTGCAAAAAATCGCTTTGCCTGAAGAAAATTCGTAAATTGGCAAGAAAGCCTTACGAAAGTATGGAGATTCCTGCAGAAGCCTTGTAAGGTATGAAATAAGAGATAGAATGGAAGCTGTTATTTTTACAAGCCTGAAAAACGGTCGGTTTACTGTAAAACAGGCGGAGTTAACGTAAAAAGAGCAAAGCGGTCATCGTAATAGAGTAGAGGCTGTCATAGTAACAGAGCAGGTATCGCCCTAGCAAGAGAACAGATTTGGCTAACAGGGTAGATTGAATGCAAAATTAAAAAAGTAGAGGGAAAATGGAGAATTTCAATACGGAAAATCAAAGCAGAAAGAGAGGCAGAAGGGAGGGACGGAGTATCCTTCCTTTCTTTCTTATCTTTTTTATTTTTATATTGGGGATTGCCGGTTTCGGCGGCTACTATTATGTGAAAAAATATATGCCGACCAAGGAACGGGCCGATTTAAACAGTTATTTTTCCGTTTCCGGTGATAATGTGGAGCTGTATCTGAATCATGAAAAGGTGAAGGACGGGGATCAGCTCACCATAGGACGGATGCGGGACGGAGAAGTATATTTGCCTTACGGATTTGTTGTGCGGAATTTGAATATTCGCTTTTATTATGATGATGTGGAGAAGAACCTTCGTTATGCGCTTCCGGAAGAACTCCTTCTTTTTACAGACGGAGAAAAGGGGGAAAGCGGAAAAGCCGATTTCTTTACGGACGGGAAAAGCATTTTCATAAGCCTGTCCTTAATTGAAAAACATACCGCACTTTTAAGCCGGAGCTATACGGATACGGAGCATAAGCGTGTCTTTTTGGAAAATGAATTTACACCCGCTACAGTAGCGAGTCTCAAGAAAAAAGAGGCGGTTCGTTTGCAGGGGGGAGTAAAGAGCCCGATTCTTACGGATTTGGAGGAGGGAGCCAAAGTCATTATCCTGGAAAAAATGGAGAAGTGGTCCAAGGTGGAAACGGAGGACGGCTTTATCGGCTATCTTCGGAACAGCCGTTTAAATAAAGAAACAAGCGAAGAGCGAAGTAGTGGCTTTAAGGCTCCGGAATACAGTCATAAAAATCTGGGAGAGGGGGTAAAGCCGGTGCTGGCTTTCCACCAGATTAGCAATGTTGAGTCAAACAAGGGCTTGCAATCTTTACTCACGAATGCGACAGGAGTGAATATTCTCGCACCGACCTGGTATGCGATAAAGGATAATGAGGGAAATCTAAATTCCTACAGTGATGCGGCTTATGTTGCACTTTCCCATAGTACGGGAAGAAAGGTATTTGCCACATTAAACAACTTTGACGCCGGAAAAATTGACTTAAAGAGTCTTCTTTCCAGTGGAACAAAGCGTAGCAAACTGATTGAAGCATTGATTCAAGATATGCAGGAAAAGGGCATAGACGGCATCAATGTGGATATTGAGTTGCTTCCGGAAAAAGCGGCAAGAGATTACCTTGAATTTATGAGGGAACTTTCCATTGCCTGCCGAAAGAACGGTTTGTACTTAAGCGTAGACTGTTATGTTCCTTTCAACTATAACGCCTATTACAATATTCAGGAGCTGGGAACGATTTGCGACTATGTTGTCATCATGTGTTATGACGAGCACTATGCCGGATCGGAAGAAGCCGGTTCGGTATCCTCTCTTTCCTATGTGAGCCGTGGAATCGAGGAGACGGCGGCCGTCATGGATAAGGACAGAATTATCATTGCGCTCCCCTTCTACACCAGAGTCTGGATTACGGATCAGTCCGGAAAATTGCGCTCCGAAGCGCTTTCCATTAAGGCGGCAGCGGCTTGGATTCAGGAGAAAAATGTTTCCCTCGAATGGCTTAGCGACATAGGGCAGAACTATGGCAGCATTCAGGACGGAAACGAGAAGAAAGAAATCTGGATGGAAGATGAGAAGTCGATGAAGGAGAAGATGAAGCTCCTTAAGGAAAATGGCATTCAGGGCGTTGCGGCATGGAAGCTCGGACAGGAGCCGGAGGGATTTTGGTCTATCCTGACAGGGGAGTAACATATGGAAACAAGGATATTTTCGAAAAAGGATATAGAGGAAGCAGCACAGATTTTGAAAGCAGGCGGACTGGTGGCTTTCCCGACGGAGACGGTTTATGGCCTCGGGGGAAACGGACTCGATAAGGAGGCGGCACGTAAAATTTATGCGGCAAAGGGGCGTCCCTCGGATAACCCCTTAATTCTTCATGTTTCGAAGATGGAAGAAGTGTATCCCCTTGTCGAAAGTGTTCCGGAAAAGGCAAAGCGCCTGATGGAGAGCTTTTGGCCGGGCCCGCTCACACTCATTTTAAAAAAATCGAAAATCGTTCCCTTGGAAAGCACAGGGGGCTTAGATACGGTGGCACTCCGTTGCCCGGACAACGGAGTGACCTTGGAGTTGATAGAAAGGGCGGGGCTTCCTGTAGCCGGGCCATCCGCGAATCTTTCCGGAAGTCCCAGTCCGACGGAGGCTTCCCATGTGTACCATGACCTCGCGGGAAGAATCGAGGGAATTCTCGATGACGGGGCGGTCGGAATCGGGGTGGAGTCCACGATTTTGGATATGAGCACGGATAGGCCTACTTTATTAAGACCGGGCGCAATCACGTTGGAAGACCTCACGGAGGTTCTGGGAGAAAAACCGGAGATTGATCCGACTTTGCTCGGAAAAAAGATGGAAGACGGGTTTATTCCGAAAGCACCGGGAATGAAGTATCGCCATTATGCGCCAAAGGCGGAAATGATTCTATTCATAACGAGTACCGTACGCAAAGCGTGCGATATCTCGTTTTGTTCTTTAGAGAAAAAAGAATCGGAGAGAAGGGAATCGGAAGATAAGACTTCGGAGAAAAAGAGGTCTGAAGACAGGATCTCGGAGGGAAAAGAATACGAATACAAGGTTTCGAAAAGAATAGAGGAGTACCTTGAAGAGGAAAGCAAGGGATTTCCTCGGGAGAAAATTGCTATTCTCTGTGCGGAAGAAACAAAGCATTTCTATCAGGAAATGGCGGAAAAAGAGGGAATAATCCTGAAAGTTTTGGGAAGACGGGATGAGCCCCTGTCCATGACGCATAACTTATTTCGCATTCTTCGGGAATGTGACGAGGAGGGAATCGAACTCATTCTTTCGGAAGGCTATTCGGAGGAAGGAATAGGATTTGCCCTTATGAATCGGATGAAAAAGGCGGCAGGGCAGAAAATCATAGCTGTATAATACTCTAAGGAGAGAAAATCGCCGGAAAGGAGAGATATGAAGATTGTAGTTGTAGGCGGTGTTGCAGGCGGAGCCGGTGTTGCCGCAAGAGCAAGAAGAATCGATGAAACGGCAGAAATTGTGATGTTTGAAAGAGGAGAGCATCTTTCCTTTTCCAATTGTTGTCTACCCTTTGCCCTGAGCGGAATCGTGGACAAGAGCGATAAATTGGTGCTGATGACTCCTGAGGGATTTTGGGAAAAATATAGGATTAAGGCTCTGGTAAAACATGAGGTAACGGAGATTCTGCCGGACAAGAAGGAAGTAAAGGTAAAGAATCTTCTTACCGGGGAATGCTTTACGGAGAGCTATGATAAGCTTGCCCTTGCACCGGGGGCGAATGCCATTTTGCCTGCTTCTATCAAGGGAATCGATCGGGAAAATGTCTTTGTGCTAAAGAATGTCAGTGACATCAAGAAAATTGAAGTCTTTGTTTCCGAAAAGAAGGTCAAGAAGATATCGGTTGTCGGTGGCGGTTTCATCGGTCTTGAGGTAGCGGAAAACTTTCGAGCGGCCGGCAAGGAAGTGAGCCTTGTGGAAGGTCTTTCCCGGGTACTAAAGCCTCTGGATGAAGAGATGGCGCAATTTCTCCATAAGGAACTCCTGGATAATGGGATACAGCTTTATCTGGGGAAGACGGTCAGTGAGATAGGAGAAGGGGAGGTCGTTCTTTCGAGTGGAGAGCGACTTCCTGCTGAAGCCGTGATCATGGCTATCGGTGTCAGTCCTGAGACGAAGCTCGCAAAGGACTGCGGAATTGAACTGGGGCAGACGGGCGGTATTCTTGTAAATTACAATTATCAGACCAATTATCCGGACATCTATGCTGTAGGAGATGCTATTGAACTGACAAACAGACTGAGCCATGATAAAAGCAGACTTCCGCTCGCCGGACCTGCCCAAAGACAGGCAAGAGCCGCCGCTGACCATATGTTTGGAGAAACACACAGTAACAGGGGGGTTATCGGGTCGAGCTGTCTTCATCTTTTTAAGCTCAATGTGGCCAATACCGGTTTAAATGAAAAGGATTGCAAAGAGCACGGCTATCACTACGATTTTGCCTACACTCTTTCTACAGACAAGGTTGGTCTCATGCCGGATGCGCATCCACTTTTCTTTAAGCTGATTTTTGAAAAGCCGACAGGAAGGATCTTGGGAGCCCAGGCTGTCGGAAAGGGGAGTGCGGATAAGCGGATCGATGTGATTGCGGCAATGATCAGTATGAATGCCACTCTGGAGGATTTGAAGGAACTGGAACTTTGCTATTCTCCTCACTATTCCACGGCAAGAGATGTGGTGAATCAGGCAGCCCTTGTGGCCTTAAATCTTTTACATGGAAAATTCAGACAGGTTCCGGTTTATAAGGTCAGAGAACTGGTGGAGAGCAAGGCTTGTATTATCGATGTCAGAGAAGAAAAAGAATTTGCAAGAGGGCACCTCATTCATGCGGTCAATATTCCCATGTCACAATTCCGTGAGAGATTGTCCGAAATTCCGAGGGATGTTCCGGTCTATTTACATTGCCGCTCCTCGCAGCGCAGTTATAATGTAATCTGCGCCTTGCAGAAGCTTGGTTATACGAATCTTTATAATATTTCCGGATCCTTTCTTGGAATCTCTTTCTATGAGTATTATAGGGACAAGACGGAAGGCAGAAAACCGATTGTGACGGAGTATAATTTTAACTGATACGAAATTCTCTATTGCGATTTAATGTGATATTCGCTATAGAAGTTTAATGAGAAACTCCGTAAAGCGGCTGAATGTAGAATCACTTATCGAGTCCTCCAAAAACTTTTATACCCTCTTTCTCTAGGAACTCTGTATTTATAGGAGTACAATGTAGATGAGTAGGATGGCAACCTACAGAAAGGGGTGCCTATGAAAAAAGAGAAGGAGGAAAGAAACATTCATTTGAAAGAACAAATGATGTTTTCGGAATTACTGGATCGTTTAGAGAAAAGAAGCAAAACAATTTATAGAGAATATGACGGGAAAGAAGAGGCAGCTGAGGGATTTGGCAGCCTCTTTTCTGACTTACAGGAAGAAATGAAGCTTTGTGAGGAGGACAGCCCGGAAAAGCGGAATCCTCGTTTTGACCCGGAACCCTTACCGAAGGCGGGAGAACTTTTGATTGAAGGAGAGAATCTTTGCCTGCTCGGTATTTCGGAATCGGACTATCGAGGCTATATGGAAGTAGAGTATGATGCTTCCTTTTTTAAGGATGCCTTCCGGGATGAGAGTTTTTTGAGAAAACTGTGGGAGGGATTTTTTCAGCCGAATCGTGCTTACTACAGTATTTTCAATTTAAACTCTGTCTTCTTAGGCTACTGCGGAATTTTAAATTTACAGGCAAAGCCTTGGGAATTGGCGATTGCACTTAAACTGCAGTATCAGGGGCACGGTATAGGTCCGGAGAGTCTGCTCCTTCTTATGAAAGCTTTAAAGAGACGAACAGGGGAGAGAGTCTTCCGCGGAAGAGTAGATGCGGATAATGAGGCCTCTATCAGTATGATGCGAAAAATCGGCGGAAAGGCGCATGGAATCAGCGAAGTTTTTCTCCATGGGGAAGAACTGAAAGCCTATGAAAAGAAAAAGGACTATCTGGTCGATGATCGCTTAAGAGAATTGGCAAAAGAATTTCAGGTGGAGCCGCGGGAACTCTTGGGGCACGCCTTGGAATTTTGGGTAGAACTTCCTGAATAACGTTAGAGTGAGATAGCAGAAGCTTTCTACAGGGATGTATGTTTGGAATAAACAAGATGTCTCGGGCAATGCCTGCGGTCTTTGTGCAGAAAAAGGTCTTGGAAGTTTTGCTCCAAGACCTTTTTCTATGGTATACTTCATTGCAGAACAATGCACAATAATGTACAACAATGCAGAACAATGCACAACAACAATGCACAAAGGAGGGCAAAGAAATGGAACAGGAAAGCAGAATTGCAGTGATGGCAATTATTGTAGAAAACAGGGATTCCGTGGACGAGTTAAATACGCTTTTACACGAGTATGGAAATTATATTGTGGGAAGAATGGGTCTGCCCTATGAGAAGAAAAACCTGCATATCGTATCCATCGCCCTGGATGCGCCCAATGATACCATTTCCGCTCTGGCCGGAAAGATAGGAAATATTTCCGGAATCAGTGTAAAAACAGCCTATGCCAACGCATAAGGAGACGGAGAAAGGGGTTTCCGAACTCTTGCAGCTTCTTTTCGAAAAGCATCACTTAAGCCTTTCCTCTTATGAGAAAATTCTTCGGGAAAGGACGAAGGAGGAAGAGGAGCTTGCAAGGAGTCTGGCAAGAGAATGCACGGAGAAGCATTACGGACGCGGCGTCTATACGAGAGGGCTGATAGAGTTTACGAACTTTTGCAAGAATAACTGCCATTATTGCGGAATTCAAAGAGACAATGGCGAGGTGGAGCGTTACCGCCTTTCCAAGGAAGAGATTCTTTCCTGTTGTGAGGAAGGGTATCGATTGGGTTTTCGGACGTTCGTGATGCAGGGGGGAGAGGATCCCTATTTTACGGATGAGCGAATCGTAGACATTGTTTCTGCGATAAGGAAAGCTTACCCCGACTGTGCAATTACCCTGTCCATCGGGGAAAAGTCCGGAGAGTCCTATGAAAAGTATTTTAAGGCGGGAGTAAATCGTTATCTTCTTCGTCATGAGACGGCGGATGAAGCGCATTATCAGTACCTGCACCCGAAGGAGCTGAGCTGGAAGAAGAGGATGCGCTGTCTGAAGGAACTAAAGGAAATCGGCTTCCAGGTGGGATGCGGTTTTATGGTGGGATCTCCCGGACAGACTGTAAAGACCCTGGCAAAGGACCTCTACTTTATCCAGGAATTTCAACCGGATATGTGCGGAATCGGGCCTTTTATTCCGCAACATGCCACAAAATTTGCAAAGGAAAAGGCGGGAAGTCTCGGGGAAACCTTGTTTCTTCTTGCACTTCTTCGTCTGATTAAGCCAAATCTCCTTCTTCCGGCTACGACGGCTCTCGGCACGATTGATGAGCATGGCAGAGAACTTGGCATTCTTTCCGGGGCAAATGTACTGATGCCGAACCTTTCGCCGAAAGAGGTCAGGAAGAAATATCTTCTTTATGACAACAAAATTTGTACGGGAGATGAGTCGGCACAGTGCAAGGCGGACTTAGAGAAGAAAATGAAAGCAATCGGAGCGGAGCTTTTAGTGGATAGGGGGGATGCGAGAAAAGAGAAAGAGAGCGAGAGTAAAAGAAACAGACGGACTTGCTGTCAGCGAGAGAAATAAAAGCAAGTGCGGAAAAATCAGTTCAAATTAGTCTATTTATTATCTGAACGGAATGTATCTTTTTTTGAATAGAACATGTCTTTAGCGGAATAGCTCATTTTTTTAAAAATGAATCATTTCGATATTTGACGTGAGAAGCATTTGAAAAAGGATTTCGGACCGAAAGAAGGGAGTATCATGAACTACAATCCAAAATCTTTACAAGCGGAAGAATTCATTTCTCATGAGGAAATTCTTGAGACTCTTCGTTTTGCGGACGAGAAGAAGAACGACAGAGCCTATATCGAATCTATTTTAGAAAAAGCAAAACCCATTTACAATCCAAACGGAAGCTTACATTGCGGAGGACTGAACCATAGAGAAGCCTCTGTCCTTTTGGCCTGTGAAATTCCGGATTTGAATGAAAAAATGATCAAACTTGCGGAAGAGATTAAGCTGGCCTTTTACGGAAATCGTATCGTGCTTTTTGCCCCGCTCTACCTTTCCAACTACTGTGTGAACGGCTGTACCTATTGCCCGTATCATGCGAAAAACAAGACCATTGCAAGAAGAAAGCTCACGCAGGAGGAAATCAGACAGGAAGTCATTGCCTTACAGGATATGGGGCATAAAAGACTGGCTCTTGAGGCAGGAGAGGACCCGGTACATAACCCGATTGAATATATTTTAGAGAGCATCAAGACCATTTACAGTATTCATCATAAAAATGGAGACATTCGCAGAGTCAATGTCAATATTGCCGCAACCACGGTGGAGAACTATAGAAAGTTAAAGGAGGCCGGAATCGGAACGTATATCCTCTTCCAGGAGACCTACCATAAGAAGGCTTATGAAGAACTTCACCCCACAGGACCGAAACACGACTACCGTTATCATACGGAGGCTATGGACAGAGCCATGGAAGGGGGAATCGACGATGTGGGAATCGGCGTGCTCTTCGGACTCGACAAATATCGCTATGAATTTGCAGGACTTCTCATGCATGCGGAGCACTTGGAAGCGGTGCACGGTGTTGGACCGCACACGATTTCCGTACCGAGACTGAAGAAGGCGGACGACATCGATCCGACGCAATTTGATAACGGGATTGACGATGAGATTTTCTCGAAAATTATTGCCTGCATCCGGATTGCCGTACCCTATACCGGCATGATTATTTCCACAAGAGAGTCCGAAGAAGTGCGAAAGAAAGCACTTTCTATGGGGATTTCCCAGATTTCCGGTGCGTCCAGAACCTCGGTTGGCGGCTATACGGATCAGGAAAGGCCGCATGATACGGAGCAGTTTGACGTTTCCGACCAAAGAACCTTGGATGAGGTCGTAAAGTGGCTCATGGATCTCGGCTATATTCCCTCCTTCTGCACGGCTTGCTACAGAGAGGGAAGAACCGGTGACCGCTTTATGGCACTTTGCAAATCAGGACAGATTCAAAACTGCTGTCACCCGAATGCCTTAATGACCTTGGCAGAGTACCTGACCGACTATGCAAGTCCCGAAACCGGAAAATGCGGAGAAGAGCTTATCGAGAAAGAGCTTGCGACCATTCCGAATGCAAACCGGAGCAGAATTGCCGGGGAGCATATTAAGAGTATCTACAAATCAAACAAGAGAGACTTCTATTTTTAAGTTCAGTAGAGGAGCCATTTTAGAAAGATCATATTTCTTATTTTTGCGTGTCCCCATATGGCAATGCAAAATGAAGAAAGTTTAACTCAATGATCTTCATTTAAGGAGGAACTATGAGCTTGCAGGATACACCGCAGAGTGAGCGAATCCATATCGGCTTCTTCGGGAGGAGAAACGCGGGAAAATCGAGCCTGATTAATGCCATTGCGGGACAGCCGGTTTCCCTCGTTTCGGAGACGCCCGGAACAACAACAGACCCTGTGCGAAAAGCCATGGAAATCTTACCCCTTGGACCGGTGCTTCTCATTGACACCCCGGGAATCGATGACGAGGGGAGTCTTGGAGAAATGCGTGTCGCGCGCAGTAAAGAGGTGATTCGGGAGACGGATATTGCACTGCTTGTTTTGTCCGCGAAGGTCTTTCTGGAGGAAAATGCCTCGTTTTTACAAAGGGGGCTTGATAGTGGGAAGCCCCCTGTTTTTCGATTGCTTAAAGCTTTGAAAAGGGAACAGTTTCTTCTTCCGGAGCGGGAAAGAGCGCTCTTGGCCGATTTCCGGGAGGAAGATATCCCCGTCATGCTGATTTTCAGTCAGGTGGACAGGCTATCCGAAGCGGAACGGGAAGCACTTCAGATAGTCATTAAAATTCTGCGGGAAGAAAAAACAAAGTATGGCATTTTGGAAGTCCGGTCTTCCTCCGGACTAAGCTTAGAGGGCATCGAAGAAATAAAAAGTGCACTGGGAGTCTTTCTTCCGAAACAAAAAGAAAGGAGACTTTTTTCGGGCCTTGTGGAAGCGGGGGATTATATCGTTCTCGTAAGCCCGATTGATGAGTCGGCGCCGAAAGGAAGGCTCATTTTACCGCAGCAAATGGCAATACGGGATCTTCTCGATTACCATGCGATTCCGCTTGTTGCGCAGCCGGAAGAATTAAAGACGATTATGGAGAGTTTAAAGGGAAAGGTAAAGCTTGTTGTGACGGATTCTCAGGCCTTTAAAGAGGTAGAGTGCATCCTGGAGAAGGCGGTTCCCTTGACCTCCTTTTCCATTCTGATGGCAAGGTACAAGGGCTTTTTGTCTTATGCTTTAGAGGGCTGTGCGGTTTTGGATTCTCTGGAGGAGGGAGATAAGATTTATATTGCGGAAGGCTGTACGCACCATAGGCAGTGCGGAGACATCGGCACGGTGAAGCTTCCCAAGATGCTGGAAAAGTACAGCGGAAAGAAGCTGGACTTTGTTTTTACGGAGGGGAAGGGCTTTCTTTCCGAAGAGAAACAGAAAGAACTAAAGCTTATGATTCATTGCGGTGCTTGTATGCTTAGCGAAAGAGAAGTACAATCCAGATATCGGGATTTTCTGGACAAGGGAATTCCTATTTGCAATTATGGTCTTGCTATGGCAAAGATGAACGGGATTTTAGACCGGGCAGTTGCGATGCTGTAGTAAGGGAGAGCAGAGTAAGGAGAGGAAAGGACTTTTCATGGTGCGTTTGATACATACGGCGGATTTACATTTGGATACTACTTTTTCGTCGCGCTTTTCCAAAGAAGAGGCGGAAGAGAGGAGACAGGGACTGCTCCTGGCATGGAATAAACTTTTGGACTTCGGGGCGGAAAAAAGGGTGCAGGCGGTTTTAATCGCGGGAGATTTGTTTGACAGCCCCGTAGTTTCCCGTTCCACCATGGATATTTTCCTTTCTTCTATCAGGAAAAATCCCGAAATTTCCTTTTTTTATCTAAGGGGAAACCATGATACAAAAAATACTTTTCTTTTCCAGGAGCATCTCCCGAAAAACTTGTTTCTTTTCTCCCATGAAGGGAAAAAATACCGCTTAAATGAAAAGCTTGTTCTTGCGGGGCAGGAATTTTACGGGAGAGGAGAGCAGGAAGAAGAGAACTACTTCTTTGATTCCGAAGAAGAGGAGGAGCAGGCTTTGGAGGAGGGGATGAACTGTTTCCCGGAAAAGGAAGAGCCTGCGCAGGGGATTTGGAATTTCAAGGAAGAAGATTGTAACCTACTTATGTTACACGGCATGCTAAGGGAGTCCTCCGTTTCCAAAGAGACGTCGGAAGAGAAAGCTAGCTCCGAGAGGACGCCGGAGGCAGTGCAAACGGAAGACGGTATTTCTCTAAGGGCGCTGAGCAAATATCCGATTCACTACCTGGCACTCGGACATATCCATAAGAGGGAAGAGGGCAGATTCGGTGCACTCCGCTACCTCTATCCCGGTTGCCTGCAGGGAAGAGGATTTGACGAAGAAGGAGAAAAAGGCTTTTATTATCTGGAAATTAACGAGCAGAATAAGGAAATCCGCACGGAATTTGTTCCGCTAAAGGATGGGGAGTTTCGTATTATCGAGGTACTGCTTTCCGAAGAAGACGGAAGCTTAGAGGCTCTTGAGAAAATAACGGAAAGGATTCGAGAGGAAAATGCAGGAGAAAAGGACAGTCTCAGGATTATTTTAAAAGGAGAAAAAAGCCCTGAGGGAGAGCGAAATCTCCGCTATCTGGAGAAGCAATTAAGCGAAAATCATGCCTATGTAGAGATAAAAGAGGAGTGTCGCTTAAAGCTTCATAAAGAGGATTTTATGCATGAAAAGAGCCTGAAAGGAGAGTTTCTCCGTATGGTCAGTGACAGTGAAAGCTTGAGTGAAGAAGAAAAAGAAAAGATTATCCTTCTGGGGATAGGGCTTCTGCAGGGGGAGGAATTATGATTATCAAATCTTGTCATATTGCACAATTTGGAAAGTGGAAGGAGAAGGACTTCTCCTTTTCGGATGCGTTGAACCCTTATCTCTGGGAAAACGGGGAGGGAAAAACCACCTTAATGCATTTTTTCCATATCATGTTTTACGGTTTGTCCGGAGAAAGAAAACAGGATATTCTTGAAAATGAAAGAAAGCATTTCATGCCTTTTCAGGGCGGAAATTTTGGCGGAAATATTCATTTTCAGGAGAAGGGAAAAAATTATATTTTGGAGCGAAGCTTCGGCTTAAGAAAGGCGGAAGACAGCTTTCGCCTCTTAGAGGAAGGCGGAAAAGAAAGTAAAGACTACAGTGAGAATATCGGAGAGGAAATTTTTTCGTTAGACAGCGAAGCCTTTCAGAAGGTATGTATGATCAGTCACGAGGATCTTTCCTTACGGTTTAACTCCAGTATTCACGCGAAGCTCGGCAATGTTTCGGATGACCGGGAGGATATGCAGAAGTTCCAAAAGGTACAGAATACCTTGAAGGATGCCATTAATGCGCTTTCTCCCAATCGACGGACCGGCGCGATTTTTAAGAAAAAAATGGAGGAAGAAAGTCTCTCCGCATCTCTTTACAGAAAGAAAGAGGAAGAGGAAGCGGTGCTTTCTCTGGAAGAGGAAGTCCTCTCCCTGGAAGAGCAATGGAAAGAGAAAACAAAGGAAGAGGAAAGGCTGGAAGAGGAGGTTCAAAAGGGAATCCTTGAAAAGGAAGCGCTGGGGAAAAAGGTAGAATACCAGAAGCTGCAGGAAGAATTGGAAAAAGCCCATTATCGTTATGAAAATGCGAAGAAATGGTACTATCAGAATCGCTTGGAGAGCTTGAGCGAGGAAGAACAGGACAGACTGTGGAAGGAAGAACTGCAGGAATTGAAGTCCAAGATTAATGCTTTAAAGAAGGAGGCGGAGAAACCGAAGGAAGAAGCTTCTTCAGGGAAGGAAACTGAAGAAAGGGAAAGAAGAAACCCTTTGATTTATATTTTGTCCGTGACGGCACTTGCCTTTTTGCTTCTCTTTTTCTTTAAAATCAGCGGGGGAAATCTGCCGGTACCGGGAAGCCTTTCGCTATTAATCGCCATTCTCCTTTTTGCGATTGCTTTTGCCATTTACTATGGAGAAAGGGAGAGAAGAAACGCTTATCTGGGAAGACGCCTTGCGGAAGAAGAGAAGAGAGGAAAGGAAGAGTCGCTCCGTCTCTCGTCTTTGGAGGAACTGCTCTCCCACTATCATAAGGTAGAAGAGATGCTTTCTTTGGAAGCGGAAGAGAAGGAAAGGCAGGAAGCGCTTTCCGCCTTTTTGGCACAGGGAGAAAATAAGAAAACCGTAGAGAATTCCGTGGCGGACTTTGTTTCTTTGGAAGAGGCGCAAAGCAGGCTGGAAAGACATCGAAAAGAACAGGAGCTACTGAAGGACAACATCCGGGAAAAGAGAGAAGAGAGAGAAGACAGGGTGGAGATTCTTAAGGCTCTTTCCGAACAGGAAAGAACGCTTCAAGCTGTTCGGGAAGAACGACAGGCTATGGAAGAACGAATTCATATCCTGCAGCAAACCAAGGACTATCTGGAAAAGGCAAAGGATGCCTTTGCATCAGAGTACAGAGGCCCGATTCTTTCCGCTTTCACGAAATATTTTCAAGAATTAACAAAGACCAAGATGCAATTCGCCATCACAAATGACCTTGAAATTGAATTTATCGAGGGAGGAATGCGGAGAAGCTTGGCCTACCTGAGTGAGGGCTTGCAGGATTTGTGCCGTTTTGCGATGAAACTTGCTATTTTTGATGCGATGTTTCCGGACGGAAAGGCTGTACTATTCCTGGATGACCCTTACAGCCATTTTGATGATGAAAAAGGAGAAAGGGGACTTGCTCTTTTAGACGGTCTTTCCGAAAAGAGACAGATTCTTTACTTTACCTGTTCCGCATCCAGAATGCCGTAACGCCCGGAAGTCGGATAGGCAGTGAGTTGGCAAATTTTTTTTGGAAAGCAGAGGGAAAATTTTTATATTTATTAACTTTGTATAAAAATTATAGAATAAATAGTCAAAAAATAGTCAAACTTTAGAAGAATTTCACAAATTAGAATAGACTAATTATAAGATTTTCTATGATACAATCCTTTCATATTCCAAACGAGACGCACGCTTTATGCATGATACTCGTTATGAATGAAAAAAAAGAGATACCGCATGCTCGGCAAGCGATACTCGTAAAGAATAAAAGCTTTTTGGAAGCTTATGAAATCATTATTATGAAAAAGGAGATTCTATCATGGAAAAATTAGATCAATTTTATGGACTGTTTATTGACGGTGCATTTTGCGAAAGTTCGGATAAGGCTAGATTTAAAACCTATTCCCCGGCGACCGGCGAAGTTCTTGCGGAGGTTGCGGAAGCTACGAGAGAAGACGTGGACCGCGCAGTATCTTGTGCATGGAAAGCCTTTGCATCCTGGAAGAAGCTGGATAAGGTAAGCCGCTCCAAGATTCTACTGGACATTGCGGATATTATCGATGCCAATAAAGAGCATTTGGCCAGAGTGGAAAGTATGGATAACGGTAAGCCGGTAAGAGAGACTCTTGCTGTAGATGTTCCCTTGGCGGCAGACCATTTCCGCTACTTTGCCGGAGCAATTCGTACGGAAGAGGATTCTGCAACCTTCTTCGATGAAAATACCCTTTCCCTTATTATCCATGAGCCAATCGGGGTCGTGGGACAGATTGTACCTTGGAACTTCCCCTTCTTAATGGCGGCATGGAAGCTTGCGCCGGTACTTGCGTCCGGTTGCTGCAGCGTATTAAAGACCAGCTCTTCCACACCGCTGAGTGTACTGGAGCTGATGAAGCTGATAAAAGATATCGTACCGAAGGGTGTGATTAATGTCATTTCCGGCTCCGGATCCAAGTCCGGCCAGTATATGCTGGAGCATAAAGGCTTCAGAAAGCTTGCTTTTACAGGCTCTACAGAGGTGGGATACAGCGTGGCAAAGGCGGCGGCGGACCGCTTGATTCCGGCAACCTTGGAGCTTGGCGGAAAGTCGGCTAATATCGTTTTCCCGGATTGTGATTTCGATATGGCAATTGACGGATTGCAGCTCGGAATCCTCTTTAACCAGGGTCAGGTATGCTGTGCGGGTTCCCGTGTATTTGTCCATGAGGATATTTACGACAAATTTGTGGAAGCGGCAGTGGAGCAGTTTAACAAGGTTAAGGTCGGAAATCCGTTGGAAGCGGACACGCAGATGGGAGCACAGATTAATGCAAAGCAGGTACAGAAGATTCAGTCCTGTGTAGATATTGCGGTGCAGGACGGAGCGAAGATTGCCTGCGGCGGAAGAGTCTTTGATGAAGGAGAACTGAGTAAGGGCGCCTTCTATCGTCCGACACTTCTTATCAATGTGGACAATTCGATGCGTGCAGCCAGAGAGGAAATCTTCGGGCCGGTTGCGGTAGTGATTAAGTTTAAGACCGAGGAAGAAGTGATTGCCATGGCAAACGACTCCGAGTACGGTCTTGGCGGAGCGGTTTGGACAAGAGACATCAACAGAGCAATGCGTGTGGCCAGAGGCATTGAGACGGGACGAATTTGGATCAATACTTACAATGCTATACCCGCAGGAGCACCGTTTGGCGGCGTGAAGACCTCCGGTGTGGGAAGAGAGACGCATAAGGTAATCTTAGAGCACTACACACAGATGAAGAACATCTATATCAATCTGAAGGAAGAGCCGTCCGGTTTCTATCCGAAGAAATAAGACAGCAAGGGGCTGTAAAAAAATCAAAATAGTTTTCCAAGCAATATAGGTCTAAATTTGGGGCACGCTTTCGCTAGCTTCTCCTGACTGAGCAGTGGTTTTGTTAACCACTGCTCACTTTGCTTCGAAAAGTAACTTCCTTCGGAAGTTGGTCTGTAACAGGACGACTTTTCTGATGAAAAGTCTGTCCTTACGGATACTACGCGAAAAACTTCGATTCTCTTGTTTTTCGCAAGTATCGGGCTCAGACTACCCCTCATTTAGACCTATATTGCCGAAAATCTATTTATTATTTTGATTCATAACGAGTATCGTGCGCAAAGCGTGTGATATCTCGTTTTTTACAGCCCTTTTTCTATTTATAAAATGAGAGAAAGAATTAAGAAAATAGTTCTAGGATTTTGTCTTCCGTTTTATATAGTAGCAACTGAGCACAAATAGAAAGTGAGGACAAGCATTTTGAAAAAGAAATTATGGATTCCCCTCTTGGGATTATCACTTGCATTGGCTGCTTGCGGAAACCAAGCCGGCAATACGAAAGAAAATACAAGTAACGAAGCGACAGAAAAAGCAGAAGTGAAGGAAAGTGAGAAGGCGGAGTCTTCGGAAAAGTCTGAAAAGAACGAAGAAACGGTAATGGAAACAGACAGTCGTGCGGGAGCGGGGGAGTCCGATGCTCCAATCAGTAAGGCTAAGCTCAAGTTGAAGTATTCCAATCTGGTGGATACGGAAACAAGAGAGAGGGTGGAAGCGGCTTTAAAGAATGCCGGACTTAAGGAGGATAAAATCAAGTCTTTTTTTGCCGCAGTGGACGAATACAATAACGCAGTGGGAAAAGAGAACCTGGTACAGGAGATGACTACGATTGACGCCGGATTTCCGAGCCTGGACAGTGATAAACTCGTAGATGCCTGGCTGGATAAGGGAGGATATGTCGGACGGAACTGCAGAATCACCGCGTTCTCCCTGATGGGAGACTTTATTACCGTAGGAAATCCGACTCCGGGGGAAACGACCATGCTTTTCTCCGACTTTGATGCCATTTCCGCGAAAAAAATCTTTACCGGAGAGGCAAAGAAGAACTATGATACTGTTTTTTCCTATATCGATGTGGAAAATACAAAAGACACGGCTGTCTTATCCGCGGATATCGTTCAATCCTGGAAAGAGAAAGAAATTTCCTTCCACAATGATAAGATGCACATGATTTCCGTCTTTATGACCATGGATGATGGACTGAATAAGGTGCAGGAGTTTATCGGACATGTCGGCGTTTTGGTACAGGACGGTGATAAGTTCTTGTTTATCGAGAAGCTGGCCTTTGAACTGCCCTACCAGGTAGATGAGTTTTCTTCTTTACAAGAGGTAAATGACTATCTGATGGGCTACTATGATAAGGATGCGGACGGGCTTACGGCAAAACCCGTTATCTTCCAAGATGGAGAGGTTATGAAGGAATACAGGGTTTTGGACTGATAAAAAAATATTGACAAAGGGATGTTCATTCTGTATCATTAGTCTGTTGCAATAGAAGCGACACAGTTAGGAGCAGTCTTAACTTGCCGGCGTGGCGGAATAGGTAGACGCACAGGACTTAAAATCCTGCGGGACATAAATCTCATACCGGTTCGACCCCGGTCGCCGGCAGCAAAGGAGAATAATCGGTGAGAGATCTCGCCGGTTTTTTTATACCTTTCCTGTGCAGAATATGGAGATGTACCCAAGTGGTTGAAGGGTCCGCACTCGAAATGCGGTAGGTCGGGTAACCGGCGCGAGGGTTCAAATCCCTCCATCTCCGTGATTTTAAAACGCTAGATTTTAAGCCTTTAATGGCTTGTGGTCTAGCGTTTTTGCTTGTTTTTACTTCCTTTTTTGTAAGATGCTTTTACAACTCTCATCACTTCTCTTTGTGTGGGCTGCTCCTCAAATAAGGCGTAAGCATCTGCCCATTTACCATTTTTCTAAGCCGATACTTCCCGGAAGGAAGCTGGTCAACGCCTTTAGGAAGTTTATTCATACTTGCCTCCTATGAATTCTCGTATAGGTATTCCGGCGCTATGTCCGTTTCATCATCCCATACTACAGTTCCGTCCTCGACGTGAGCCGTAGAAAAGAAATCCTCATTTTTAAGTTTCTCGTATATCGGTTTGTGAAGTTGCGGAAGAAAGTCGAAAATTCCTTTTTTACCGTCTATAAAAGTAAGCAGAAGCTTATGGTTTTTTGCTACTTGAACATCTTTAACTATCCACTTTGGAATATGCATAGTGTTGTCCTCCTTTTATTTTAGTGGATCTATTTTGTAAAGTGGCTGCTCTGATATTGCTAAGTCCCAATTTGCAAGCAGTTCGTCCTTATGGATTTCAGCCCAAGCGCTAATTAATTTAATTTGTTTCTTTGGTATTTCACCTTCTATAAGGTCTCCGTCCAAAGTGAAAGTAGCATAGTAGCCTTGATAGCTTGCATGGAAATGGGGTGGATTGTGTTCCCCATTGTTATACATTCTGATAATGATTCCATAAAACATAGATATTGTTGGCATAGTATTAATCCCCCTATCCTCCTAATCTCTCCAGTAAAGCCTCCTGTAGTACTTGGGAAAAGTTTATACCTTGTGCTAAGGCTTTCTCATTCAGCCACACGGGGATAGTGAGGTTTTTTCGCACAGACTTATTGAAGTGTAACTTTGCATACTCATCAGCATCAACACTGATAAGATTTACAAAATAATCCGACGGCTTACCTGCCCCCAATTCTTCTGCATAGGCAACAGGATCTACTGTATCAACAGGAGAGGAGACAGGGAATGGATCGCCGTCACGTTTCAAACCAACAAGCTGTAAAGCTAAGCACTCAACAGCCATGTTCATGGCATCGTTTAAATCGTTTCCACAGGTCGCAACATCAAAATCGGGGAATAAAACGGAATATCTCCCGTCGTCTTCTTTGTAAAATATTGCCGGATATATACTTAACATGGTTAGCTCCTCTCTATTCCTGCTTGTTTGTAGATAGAACACTCGGTAAACTTAGTAAGCTCCTTAGTGTGGAAGGGGATTGTTACCTTGCCCTTTTTAATCGGGTGCTTGTACTGCCTGTGTGAGCCTTCTTGACTTACAAGGTACCAGCCGTCTTTTAATATGATTCTTTCCATTTCCTTGGCTTTCTTCGGCATAATACTTTCCCCTCTCTATTTCTTTAGGTATAGTCTATCCCAGGAACACGCATTAAGTCAATACGCATAACCCTAAGCCTGTAATCTCTCCATTAAAGCTTCCTGCAGTACCTGCGAGAAGTTTATACCTTGTGCTAAGGCCTTTTCATTCAGCCATTCCGGAATAGTGAGTGTTTTTTTTACGGCTTTGTTCAAATTCTGTTTTCTGTAGATCTCTGTATCACAGGCTATAAAGTTCTGAAATTCTCCAGCCTCTAAGGGAAGTTTTTCGGAGGGTGCCGGAATAGACAAGCCTTTATCCTCATAACTAACTAAGGTCATGGCCAAGACATCTTCTGCCATATAGAGGGCATCACCTAAGTCGTCTCCACAGGTGTAGCAACTTTCCAAGTCTGGGAAGTTTACGGAAAATTGTCCATTGTCTTCAGGTGTAAATACTGCCGGATAAACGTATTTCATATATTTTCTCCTTCCGGAAGAGGGGCTATCTCAGCCCCGCATCCTTTAAAATTCTGTTTAGTGTTCCGGTTGCTATCTCTTTTGATTGGTGTCTCGGTAGTCTGAAGCTTTTCCTTGTGATTTCACTGTATCATTCATCATGTTCTTTACCATGTTCTACTAGGTAGCAACCATTTTTCTTCAAGAGTTTACTTAGTTCTGAAACTTTCATTTTCTTTCTCCTCTCTTAATACGTGTTATACACGTGCAAAATAAGTATGTCAAGACTTTTTATATGGAATGTAGATGAAGATTTGGAATGTGTACCGGTCAAGACTGATTGCGCCTACTATTAGTCTTACGGCATTCCGGTTATCCCTACACTCGGAAAGCTTGGAGTCCGGTCTTTTTGTGGATATAAACAATTTCTAAAAACCTTGACAGGGATAGGGGCGGGTGATACTCTGTAGAGAACGTTAGCACTCGAACTATATGATTGCTAACAGGGTTTCGAAGGGCAAGAAGAAGGTACTCCGGAAGAGTTTCTCGCCGGATAGGAAAGACATGGCGGAGGGATTCTCGAGTTTCCGTTTCGCCTTTCAAAAGGATGGGTATGAAAATGAATAAATTAGTGGAAGCACTAAAGAAATGGATAGAGAAAAGAGAAGAAGGAGTAGAGAAAAAAGGAAGAATTTCCGCAATTTCCAGGGAAATTCCGAAGACCAAGGGAGAGGCCTGTTCGGAGAAGAAGAGCGGAGAAGAGGATAAAAATGCTGAACAGGCAAAGTCAAACGAAAAGACAGGGGAGGCTTTGCAAGCATTTTCCGAAGAAGAAAAAGACAGAGGAGGACAGGCTATGCGAGTAGTACCGGTTTACAACATGATGATTTTGCCCAATTCCTATATTTATTTTCAGATTGATAATTTCAGGACTTTGGCAGGAAAGACGGTAGAAGAGGGCGATAAGCTTCTTTTGGCCGTTTTACATAAAAATGAGGTGGATACCAGGGCACTTCACAAGGAAGAAGTGCATCCTATCGGCGTGGAAGGGACGATTAAAGAAATCAGTAAGGACGGTTATGCGGTAGTGGAAACCGGAAATCGAGTGCGTATTGATGCACTTTCTCAGGTGGAAGGTGAACCGCTCCTTTTGCAAACCACGCCCTTATATGATGTGGAAGATGTGGATCGAGAGGAAGCGGCTAAGAAATTACAGGAGATTAAAGAGGAGTTAAAAGGCTTGGTGGAGCGCTTCCATGCAGGAAAAGTCATGGCGGGGATGATCGACCACCATCAGGCGATACAGGAGGTGGCGTGTGTGCTTTCTCCCTGGCTAAGTCTCAACAATGAAGAAAGATATCGCGTTTTGCAGGAGGATAGACTTTCCGTCCGCACGAAAATGCTGGAGCAGATAATCTATGAATATATCGAGGTGACGAAGGTTACCACCGATGCAAGAACCCAGCAGCAGGAAGATTATCAGAAGCTGTATAAGGAGCAGGCGCTCCAGAAACAGATTGATTACCTCCAGAAAGAGCTGGATGAGATGCATCCGGAGAAGGTTTCCGACCTTCGAAAGTTTGAGCTGCGTATTGCGGAAGCCGGGATGAATGAAACGGCAAAGAAGGAAGCCGGAAAGATTTTAAATCGACTGAAGAATGAGGGGACGAACGGACAGGAAGCCGGTATGCTCTATGATTATCTGGATTTTGTGACCGGACTTTCCTGGAAGAAGGAAGAACAGAAGGAAATTGACCTGGATGAGGCGGAGAAGATTTTATCGGAGGACCATTTCGGCTTAAAGAAGGTTAAGGAAAGGATGATTCAGCAGATTGCGGTCATGAATCTGAAGAAGCAGCAGTCCGGCTCCATTCTTCTCTTTGTGGGAGCTCCCGGTACAGGGAAAACCAGTATCGGAAAGAGCATTGCGAAAGCGCTGGGAAGAAAATATGTTCGCGTGAGTCTTGGCGGTGTACGAGACGAGGCGGACATTCGCGGGCACAGAAGAACCTATCTCGGTGCCATGCCCGGTCGAATCATGGACGGCATACAAAAGGCAGGTGTTTCCAATCCGGTCATGGTACTGGATGAGGTGGATAAGCTTTCCGCCTCCTATAACGGTGATCCAGCTGCGGCCCTTCTTGAGGTTTTGGATCCGGAGCAGAATAATACTTTTACCGACCACTACATGAATGTGCCTTATGATCTGTCCGATGTGCTCTTTATCTGTACGGCAAATTCTCTGGATACCATACCGGCGCCGCTCTTAAATCGTATGGAAGTCATCCAGTATCAGGGTTATACTCCGAAAGAAAAGTTTGAGATTGCAAAGCGCCACCTCCTTCGAAAGTCCTTAAAGGGGGTAGGTTTACAACAGGAAAATGTGGAAATTACGGACGAAGCCCTGGAAAATATTATCTCCGATTATACGAGAGAAGCCGGCGTCAGAGGCTTAAAGAAGAGACTGGATACCTTATGCCGCATTGCGGCGGTCCATCTTGTTAAGGGGAAGGGAGAGAAGATTTCCGTAGGAAAGGGAGACCTTAGAGAATATCTGGACATGAACCCGCTGCATAGAAGAGAAGTAAAGGAAGAAGGAAAGCCGGGGATTGTTACAGGTCTTGCCTGGACCGCGGTAGGCGGAGAAATCCTCTATATCGAAAGTATGTTCACGAAGGGTGAAGGGAAGCTGAATATCACCGGACAGCTCGGCGATGTGATGAAGGAGTCTGCACAGATTGCCATCAGCTTGGTAAAGTCCATGTTCCCCGATAAGGCGAAGCTCTTTAAGGAAAATGATTTGCATATTCACGTTCCGGACGGGGCAACTCCGAAGGACGGACCCTCAGCGGGAATTACGCTTACTATTGCCCTTGCCTCTTTAGTGACGGGACAGGCTGTCAGTCCGCGGATTGCCATGACCGGAGAGGTTTCTCTGGAAGGCTTGGTGAACCCCATCGGCGGACTTCCGGAAAAGCTCATGGCGGCGGAACGTGCCGGTGTAAAGACCGTTCTGATTCCGAAGGCAAACGAAGATGATCTTCGGGACGTTCCGGATGAGGTCAAGGAGAAGCTGCAGATTCTTCCGGTAAAGACAGTGGAAGAAGGCTTGGAACTTTGTGAGATAAAATACACGAAATCCGGACTGGAAGTCGTTTAGAAAAAGAGAAAATTGTTCAAAAAGATGCCTCATTCTTTATGGATGAGGTATCTTTTTTAGTGCAAAAAATTAAATTTATTAAGAATGGGCAGAAAAACTATATTTTTTTAAAATAGAATCTATAATTAAGCTTGTTTTTTGTAACTCGTTGTCTTGGGTTTTAGGAGGAGAGCCTATGTTAAGTAAAAAGGAACGAGTCCTTGCCGTACTCGAAAGAGAAGCGGTAGACAGGCCGCCGATTTCCGCATGGAGACATTTTACGGAATCGGAGCACGATGGAGTGGATCCCTTTGTGGAAGCGATGTTGAACTGGCAGGAAAAGTGGGATTTCGATTACATGAAATTACAGCCCAGAGCCTCTTATTATGAAGAAGCTTTCGGAGCGGAGTTTGATTATACGAAATACGCGGGAGTTCTTCCGACCTGCATTAAAGCACCGATTGAGAAGGAATCCGATTTTGACGCACTTACGGAAGTATCCGGGAGTCATAAAATCTTTCAGGAACAGGCGGAAGTGATTCGGAAAATACGGGAAAAGGTAGGAGATGAGATTCCGATTTTCCAAACAATCATGTGTCCGACCAGTATCTTACAAAAAATCTGCAATATCAATCCGATCGGCAGATACCGGGAAGCAAGCCGCGAGGATTTGCTTGTGCAAACGATGAAAAATCATCCGGAAAAGGTGCATCACGCGCTAAAAGTGATTACAAAAACACTGCAGAATTATGCGGAAGAGCTAAAGAAAGCCGGAACCTTCGGCGTATTCTATGGGGCGACCGGATTGTCCCGTGACTCTTACCTTCATTATTCCGAGTGGGAAGAATTTGTGAAGCCCTATGATTTTGAGGTTTTCGAGGCGATGCGTCCTATGAAACTGATGGTGCATGCCTGCGGAATCTATGTGCATCCGGAGTATTTTGCCCATTATCCGATTGATATTTTACACTGGCCGGAAAGTGCAATAGGAAATCCCTCTTTAGACAGCTCGAAAGAGTGGCTGGATCCGAAAATCACACCCATGGGGGGCTGTGATGAGCGGTTATTCGGGCAACATAAGGAGATAGAAATCAACCTTCGAACGAGAGACGCCGTAAAGCGGATGAAGGGTATTCCCTTCTTCCTTGCACCGGATTGTTCCCTTGCACTCAATACCTACGATGAAGAACTCAAAGCTTTTATAGAGGCGGGAAAGGAGACCGTATGACTTGGCAAGCTACATTTACTTGCGTAGTATTCTTGATTACATTGATTTTACTGGTTTGGCAAAAGGTTCCCATGGTCATTCTCGGAGCTGCAATTCCGGCCGTGCTTGCCATAGCGGGTGTTATTGATCCGAAGGAAGCTTACTCGGATTTCGGAAATACTACGGTTGTATTCTTTATGGGACTCGTTGTGGTCGGTGAAGCCTTCTTTAAAACGGGTCTTGCGGAATTCCTCGGCGGAAAAATCATCGGACTCCTCGGAAAGACGGAAAAGGGTCTAATCCTGGGGACGGGCATTGTTGCCGGCGGTCTTTCTTCTTTCTTAAATGATACCGGTTCAACGGCCTGCCTTATGCCGATTGTAGGCTCCATGGCAGACAAGGCAAATGTCAAGAAGTCCAAGCTTCTTATGGCTCTTGCCTATTTTGCATCTCTTGGCGGAACCGTTACCCTTGTCGGAACAACGCCCCATATCGTGGCAAACGGTATTTTAAAGGACAACGGACTTCGTGAATTCGGGTTTTTTGAGTATACAAAAATCGGTTTACCGCTCCTTATCATCGGTATTCTGTATATGTGCTTTTTCGGCGTAAAACTTCTTCCGGAAAAGGATGTAGAAAGTGCTGCGGTAAACAGAGTCAGTGAAAAGAATCCCGGAAAGATGCTTCTCGTGGCTGTTATCTTTATCGGTGTACTGGTTTCCATGGCCACCAATATTATTCCCATGCATATTGCCGGGGTTATCGGAGCCATTTTGGTTGTGTTGACAGGTTGCATTACCGCGGAGGAAGCCGTTAAAGCATTCCCGACTTCGACAGTCTTTATCGTAGGCGGTATTTTCCCGTTGAGTAAGGCGCTGGTCTCCACAAAGGCTGCGGAATTCATGGTTCAGGCGGTGCAGCCCGTTCTGTCTCATTTTCCGCCCATCATTTTGCTCGGAGCGATTACATTCCTGATGATTTTCGTAACGCAGTTCCTGATGAACAGTTCGGCAACGGTACTGGTTCTGCCAATCGCCATTCTTCTTTCTCAGGCAGCAGGCATTAACCCTCTGGCATCCGCCATGGCTGTTTCCGTCTGCGCATCCGGTGCCTTTGCGACGCCTTTCGGAACGGCTCCGAATCTCCTGGTATGGGAGGCAGGCGGCTATTCCATTAAGGACTATTTCCGTTGCGGTTTCCCGATGTGCATCATCTTCGGACTGGTTGTGACCATTCTTTGCGGAATTTTCTATTTGTAAGGGGAAAAAGAAAAAAAGGGGATTAAGGAAAAGAAAAAGGGGGAGCTGAGAGCTCTTCCTTTTTTGTGTTTAAACATTTAGAGAAATACCAATGTCTTTTAAAATACTTGTGAAAGATAAGCGAAAGTTTAAGAGTGTCTCAAAATGAAACATATGATAAGGTGCTTTGTTTAATATAGTAATAATGCACTAAAATCTATCCGTATATTTTTAACAAAATTAGTGATATTGCACGAATGTTATAGAAAAATTATTGTAAATATTCTAATATAGACACATGCATTAGGAGAAAACATTTTATGTTTTCCATCGTAAAAATATTAGGAGGTATGTGAATGAAGAAAAGAAGTTTAATTGCCAGTTTACTCTGTGTGGCATTATTAAGTGCCTGCGGTGGAGGTGCAGCAAAGACAGAAAGTAATGATGCAAAAGCAAGTGGAGATAAAGTTCAAATTGCTGTTTGCGGCCCAATGACCGGGGATAATTCAGAATATGGAATCGGATTTTACAATGCTGCAGTATTAAAGGCGAAGGAATGGAACGACAATGGAGGCGTTTTAGGAAAGCAGATTGAAATTGTACAGTATGACGACAAGAATACCGCTGAAGAAGCGACAACCATTGCACAGAAAATCATTTCCGATAAAAAAATATTAGGCGTTATTGGACACTTCTCCTCCGGCGTATGTATGACAGCAGCTCCTATTTACCAAGAAAACAAGGTTATCGAAATTTCTCCGTCTGCTTCTCACCCAGATTATTCGGGAATTGGAGATTATATCTTTAGAAATAATACAGTTATTTCTAAGGAGGCCGCTGCAAGTGTTGATATTGCAGTGAACGACTTAGGAAAGAAAAAAGTCGGTATCATTAGCATCATGACAGATTGGGGAACCAATACTTCTTCTATCATTAAGGAGTTGGTTGCAAAGACAGATGCAGAAGTCGTTGCACACGAAGAAGTTATGGAAGGATCTGACGATTATACTCCGGCTATTACTAAGTTAAATGAGGCCGGTGCAGATGTGGTAATCTGCTGTGGAATGTACAATTTGGTTGCACCGGTTGCCAAGCAGTACAAACAGATTAATCCTGATATCAGCATTGTGGGATTTTCCAATGCATACAGTCAGCAGCTAATCGAGCTTGGCGGAAGTGCAGTGGAGGGGGTTTGCTTCCCGGTTATCTTCTTCTCCGAGTCTGATGATCCGACCATTAAGTCTTATGTAGAATCTTACAAGACGGCTTATGGAAATGCTCCGTCCGCCCTTACTTCTCAGGCTTATGATTCAGTAGGTATCCTTCTTACTGCAATTAAGGATGCAAACACAACCGATTCCGAGGCAGTAAAGAATCAGCTCTATAAGACTGCTTATCAGGGAGTAACCGGAGAAATCAAGTTTGATGAGAACGGTGATGTAGATAAGCAATTCGTAAAAGTAACCATTAAAGATGGTAAATTCGTAAAAATGGATAAGTAATAAAGTCTAGTCTATTTGAGAAGGATGGGAAAGAACATGAAACATGTTTTTTCCCATCCTAAAATAAAGAGATATTTTGATATCTATACAGGAGTAGCTATGGTCACACAGCAAATTATTAATGGTTTAGCGTTAGGAATGGGATATGCTCTAATTGCTGTAGGATATTCCTTGGTGTTTGGAATTCTTCGTCTTGTCAATTTCTCGCACGGCGCAATTTATGCTTTTGGCGCAGAGATGGCTATGGTTTTTATAGGCATGCATTTTGGAATAGTTCCAGGCATAGTTGCAGCAATGCTGCTGACAGGAATTCTGGGAATAGCAATTGATAAAGCGGCATTAGAACCTTTGCGGAAGAAAAAGTCCCCGCCGATTGCTTCTTTGATTACCACTATCGGTATTTCCAATATTATAACGAATCTCTTAATTATCTTTTTGGGTTCGGAAAAAAGAAGCTTTCCATCTATATTTGGAGAGGGAAACGTGATGATTGGAAAGTTTCCAATTTCTATCACCCAAATCATGATGTTTGTGGTGTCTGTTCTTCTTATGGGAATTCTCATGTTTATCGTATTTAAGACGAAAATAGGACTTGCCATGAGAGCCTGTGAACAAAACCCGAAAGCGGCAAATCTGATGGGAGTAAATGTGAATTTTATTATCTCCTTCACGTTTTTCCTGGCGGGCGTTTCGGCAACAATTGCCGGTGCACTGGTAAGTGGATATTATCAGATTGTATATCCCAACATGGGATTTATGGCGGGGCTTAAGGCCTTTGCTGCAGCAGTTTTAGGCGGCATCGGCAGCCTTCCCGGAGCTTTAATTGGTGGACTTATGGTCGGCGTTTCGGAGAGTATGGCAGCCACATTCCTGGGGTCAACCTATAGAGATTCCATCGCCTTTATCATTTTGATTCTTGTGCTTTTACTAAGACCGCAAGGATTATTCGGACGGAAAGGGATAACGAAGGTGTAAGTTATGGCAGAGAATAAAGATAGAAATACTTCTACAGCAAAAGAAAGGAAGAGCTTTGCTATTGCTGAAATGTTGAACTTGCATCAGTTGGAAAAATGGGTACATGAGAAGAAACAGATTTTACTTCCTGCTTTGATTCTTTTTTTACTGGCTTTTCCGTTTATTTTGTCTAACCAGTACTTACTGACCGTTAGTATAAAAATCGGAATTTACAGTATTTTGGCTCTGGGATTAAATGTTTTAACAGGATATACCGGACTCGTTTCTTTGGGACATGCAGGATTTGTGGCTATTGGAGCTTATAGTAGTGCGATTCTTTCCATGAAAGCAGGGCTACCATTCTTTCCGTCAGTTCTTTTAGGTATGCTTTTAGCCGGTGCAATTGGCGTAGTTCTGGGGCTTCCCAGTCTTCGTGTAACAGGAACGTATCTCTCCATTATTACTTTGGGGTTCGGAGAGATTATGAAAATGATTCTGATGAACTGGCAAAGCGTTACAGGCGGAACCTTGGGAATAAAGAACATTCCGAAACCTGAGATTTTCGGAATGGAATTAACTGTTCAGAATTACGGATTATACTATCTTGCTCTTTTTTTCCTTATTCTTGTCAGTGTATTCTGCTTCTTTTTGGTTCGTTCCAAGACAGGTAGAGCATTAAGAGGAATCAAGGGAGATGAGCTTGCTTCCACTATGATGGGAGTCAATGTAAATTTTTATAAGATACTGGCTATGGTCATTTCCGCCATGATTTGTGCTTTGGGCGGTTCTCTATATTCCCGTTTAATTGGCTATGTGGATCCGAACACCTTCAACTTTGATGTATCTACGATGATACTCAGTATCGTGATTTTAGGAGGAATGGGAACACAGAGAGGGATGTATATCGGTGCTATTTTGCTGATTGCCTTTCCGGAAGTATCTCGTTTCCTTATGGAGTACCGTTTCGTACTGTACGGCGTGATTCTGGTATTGATGATGCGTTTCCGCCCGGCAGGTTTATTAGGATGGAAATCCAGGCTTCCCTATCCTCTTTCCCGTCAGGCTAAGGAGGATTTGGCAAAAGAGAGTAAGGAGCTAGTATGAGTACGGATGAAATGCTTTTAGAGGTTAAAAATCTGTCCAAGCAATTCGGTGGTATTAAAGCTGTTGATAACGTGAATCTACAGATTAGAAGAGGAGAAATAATCAGTGTTATCGGTCCCAACGGGGCAGGAAAAACAACTGTTTTCAATCTGCTGACAGGAATTTATAAGCCGGATTCTGGAGAAATATATTTTAGAGGGGAAGCCATTCATCATCTTCCGCCGATTGAAATTGTACATAAAGGGATAGCCAGAACATTCCAAAATATTCGACTTTTTCATGACATGAGAGTAATAGAAAATGTTCTGGTGGGAACTCATCACAGAACAAAATATACATTTTTGGATTCCAGCTTTAGAACGAAACGCTTTAGAAAAGAGGAAGATGAAAGAGTAATACAGGCGATTAGGCTTTTGCAGCTTTTAAAGCTGGATCATAGAAGAGATGAATATGCGGCAAACCTTCCCTATGGAGATCAAAGAAAGGTAGAAATCGCGAGAGCAATTGCTACCGGAGCCAAGCTGATTCTACTGGATGAGCCTGCAGCCGGTATGAATCCCCAGGAATCCTTGGAACTTATGGGATTTATCCGGGAGCTTAGAGATATGGGATATACCATTTTAATGATTGAGCATGATATGAGTGTGGTAATGAACATTTCCGACAGAATCTATGTAATCGATCATGGAAAGCCTATTGCAGACGGTTTGCCAAAAGAAATCGCAAATAATAAGCAGGTAATAGAGGCGTACTTGGGAGGGCTGCAAAATGCTGAAAATTCAGGGACTTAATACGCATTATGGGGCAATTCACGCCTTAAAGGGAATTGATCTGGAAATTCATAAGGGAGAGGTTGTTTCCTTGATAGGAAGCAATGGTGCAGGAAAGAGTACCCTGTTAAGCACTGTAACAGGAATTCAGAAGGCCAGTAGCGGAAAGGTGATGCTTTATGATGAAGACATTACCAATATCGCTCCCTACCAGTTAAGTAAGAAGAAAATCAGTATTTCTCCGGAAGGAAGAGAAGTTTTTCCGGATTTGACGGTGCTTGAAAATTTAAGAATTGGAGCATTCTCCATCAGTAATAAGGGAGAGATTGAGAAGAACTACGATCGAGTATTCGCTTTGTTTCCGAGATTAAAAGAAAGAATCAAGCAACAGGCCGGAACTCTTTCCGGCGGTGAGCAGCAGATGCTTGCGGTTGGACGTGCACTGATGTCTTCTCCGGAGCTCTTGTTCTTGGATGAACCGTCTCTGGGTCTTGCACCCAATATTGTTTTATTGATTTTTGACATGATTAAGGAAATACAGAAGCAGGGAGTAACCATACTTCTTGTAGAGCAGAATGCAAACTTGGCATTACAGACTTCTAATCGCGCCTATGTATTAGAGAATGGACTCATTACTATGCAGGGAGATGCGAAGGAAATTGCAAACAATCCTAAAGTAAAGGAAGCATATTTAGGAATAGGATAAAGAAAGGATAAAGCATGAAAAAGATTATTAACAAGCCGGAAGATGTAGTAAAAGAGTGTCTCATGGGCTTACAGATGGCAAATAGTGACACCTTGGAATATATCCCGGAAAAGGAAGTTATTTATCGCAAAAATATGGATAAGAAAGTTGCAGTTATTTCCGGGGGTGGAGCTGGTCATGAACCACTTCATGCCGGCTTTGTAGGAAAAGGAATGCTGGATGCAGCAGTTTCAGGAAATGTTTTCTCCTCTCCAAGTCCGGACCGCATTGAAGCCGCTATTGAGAAGGTGGAAAAAGGACAGGGTGTACTATTTGTAATTAAGAATTACTCCGGCGATATTATGAATTTCGGTATGGCACAGGATATGGCTGAAATGGAAGGTATCCAGGTAGAAAGCGTTGTAGTAAAGGATGACGTGGCAGTGCCGGACAGTACCTATTCCACAGGAAGAAGAGGAATTGCAGGTACCATGTTTGTTCATAAAATTGCAGGTGCTATGGCTGAAACAGGAGCTCCTCTTAGTGAAGTGGCAGGAGTGGCAAGAGAGGTGGTCGCAAACCTTAGAAGTATGGGTATGGCGATGAGCCCCTGCATTTTACCTGCGGTAGGAAGACCTGGATTTACTTTGGGAGAAAATGAAATTGAAATCGGCATGGGTATTCATGGAGAACCCGGAGTAGAAAAGACTACCATGAAGACCGCAAAAGAGATTGCGGAGATTTTGCTTCAGAAAATTCTGGATGATTATGATTATGAAGGCAGTGAAGTAGCGGTACTGGTAAATGGTTTAGGAGGAACTCCTCTTATGGAACTTTATATCCTGAACTATGAAGTACAAAAATTATTGAAGGAAAAGAATATCACCTCATATAAGACCTTTGTGGGGAACTATACCACTTCCTTAGAGATGACAGGATGCTCTCTTTCTTTATTAAAGCTGAACGACAAGATGAAGACGCTTTTGGATGCGTCCTGTGATACCCCGGCTTTTAAGATTGATTAATGAGGAGGAAATATGAATTTTACATTAACCAGTAAAGATTATATGGACTATATTGTTGCCGTTAATCAGGAATTAAATGAAAAAGAGGAGTACATTACCAATCTCGATCTTGCAACGGGTGATGGAGACCATTGGGCAAATCTACACATGGGCTTTACAAAGCTTACCGAAGAAAAGGAAAGATTGGAGGCCTTGGACATAAGCTCTGAATTAAAAGAAATCGGAAAGATTATGATGGCGGTAATCGGAGGCTCTTCCGGAGTTCTCTACGGCAGTGCTTATCTGCATGCTTCCAAAGTGATGAAGGATAAGGACTCTATCCATAAAGAGGAACTTTTTGAAATTTTAAACGCAATGCTCAATGCAATTATGGAAAGAGGACAGGCTAAGCCCGGATTTAAAACAATGATTGACAGCTTGTATCCTGCAGTAGAAGAGTATAAGGCTGCTTTGGAAGAGGGAGTAAGTGTTGATGATTTGTGTAAGAGAGTAGCGGCTGCAGCAGAAAAGGGTGCAGAAGAAACCAGAAATATGGAATCTATTAAAGGAAGAGCAACCTATCAGAGTAATAAGGGAATGGGGCATCTGGATCCCGGTGCGGTTACTATGGCGTTGCAAATCAAGGTCTTAATGGACAAAGCATTAGAAAAAAGAGGGAATTAGATGCAAGAATCCAAAAGAAACCTAGTTAAAATGGCATTTTCGGGAGAAAAAATGCAGGAAGTCCCTGCAGGATTTTGGCATCATTTTCTCCCGGAAAAGGAACAGTTTGCCAAGCCCGGTGATAAGGCTGCACAAGAAAGAGCCATAGAAGGGCATAAAAAGTTTTTTGAGGAAGTTAAGCCGGATATCATGAAGATTATGAATGATGCATTTATCGGACATCCGACTGTGATGGAAAATCCTCTTAGAAACGGTGAGGACCTTCTTGCTATAAAAAGTCTCCCGGAAGATCATCCTTGGATTACGGAGCAGGTGGAACATCTGAAAAAGATGACAGAGTTTTTTTCAGACAAGGTAATGTGTTTTTATAATATTTTCTCTCCTGTGCAGTGGATTCGAATTCGATTAGAATTTTTTGATTTGGATTTTGAACGCTTTGTGTATCTGGCGGAAAATTATCCCAAGGAATTGCAGCATGCGGGAAAAGAGCTCGGAAAGGATATTCAGACTTTGGTAAGAAAACTTCTTACTGAAACAAAACTGGACGGCATTTATTATTGTGTGCAAAATGTACAGAGCCCGAAATATGACCAAAAAACATACAAGGAAATCGTGGGAGAGGACGAGCTTGCTGTCTTAAAACTGGCAAATGAATTAAGTCCTTATAACATCCTCCACATTTGCGGCTATGCACATCACAAAAACAATTTAGATTTCTATAGAGACTATGAAGCGGGAGCTTATAACTGGGCAGTACATACGGAAGGCGTCAGCTTATCGGAGGGCAGAAAATTATTCCCCGGAAAATGCATACTCGGCGGTTTTGATAACAATCCTAAAACACTGATAACAGAAGGAGATAGAACGGATGTAGAAAAATTTGCTGAGGATTGCATAGAGGAGAGTAAATATCGCTCCTTCATTCTCGGAGCAGATTGTTCGGTACCGAACAGCATCTCAAATGAACGCTTACGTTGGATAACGTATTGTGCACAGAAGAATAGAGAACAGGGAGAGTAAGCATGGAAAACAGAAAAGAATTAATGAATGCCTTTTTGGCAAATGAAGAAGGCGAAAGAGTTATTGGAGGATTCTGGCATCATTTCGTGTCCTTTCATAATCACTATGGGTGGGAAGATTCGAGCATTATGAGGACGGTTGTTGCTGAACAAAAAAAATATATCGATGAGGCAAAGCCGGATTTCATCAAAATTATGTCTGATGGGTTCTTTGGACATCCGTCTCTTTGCAAGTCTACTATTACTACACTGGAGCAGTTAAAAGAAGTACAATCCGTTGGGGAGAATCATCCATGGATTCAAGCACAAGTAGATTATGTAAAGGAAATCTGTGCTCATGCAGGGAAAGATGTATACAAGTACTACAATATCTTTTCTCCGCTACAGTACATTCGTCTTCGCTTTGAGGAATACGATGAGGATTTTACAAAGTTTACCAGACTTTTCAAGGAAGATCCCCAATCCATGATTATGGTTGCAAAGCGTATCGCAGAGGACACAAAGGCACTCGTAAAGAGGCTGTTTACAGAAACGGACGTAGACGGAATTTACTACAGTGTGCAGTGTGTACAGGACAAAAGTTTTACAGAAGAAGTGCATAAAGAAAGAGTACAGCCATTGGATCTGGAAGTTTTAAATGAGATTCTTAAGTATACAGATAATGTACTCCTCCATATTTGCGGATATGGAAAGTATACAAACCATCTGGAATGGTATAAAGATTATCCCGTAAAGGCTTTCAACTGGGCGATTTATTCCGAGAATATTTCTCTAGCGGAAGGGAAAAAGATATTGAACAATAAGCCTGTTTTCGGCGGCTTTGACAATGCGGAGGGAAGCCTTCTGTATACCGGAACAAGAGAAGAGATAAAGAAAGAAATTTATCGTATTCTGGATGAGAGTGGCACGAAAGGAGTAGGACTAGGTGCTGACTGTACCATCAGAGAGGATATCGATTTGGAAAGACTGCAGTGGATTAAAGATATTTCCGCAGAGTATGCAAAGGAAAAGAAATAAATTCTGACAGTAGTATATAGTGCTTTAAAAAGGTCAGAAAGACAAGTGCTCAGATTGCAATTTTTATGTAATTCAATTTGAGCACTTTTTAGTATAATGAATGCATTCTAACAACAAAAATAAACTGGAAGAGATGCTGTTCAATTCTGTTTTATCAATGAATTAAAGCAATGGGAGAGAGCGATGGCGGTCAAGTCTTATTTGAATCAATTTGCAAATATAGTCTCGGATGTATTAAATATCGATGTAATTATTGTGGATTCGAATCTGAATTTGCTTGGCCAAAAGCTGGTCTTTTATGATATGTATCAAAAAATCGACTATGGATCCCTCATTTATACGGTTATTGAAAGCGGTGAACAGTTCTATGTAAAAAACAGAGAGTCTGTCCCTAAATGCAAAGAGTGTAAGGGGTATGCGCAATGTAAAATTGACGGTTTTGTGGGAGTTCCTATCCGAGATAAGACGGAGGTGATAGGAGCTCTTGCTTTAATTGTCAGCAAAAAAAGAGGGAAGAATTTTTTTGAAAAAATAGATTCTACTTTTCTCTTTATGGACAATATGGCAGAGCTTATAGGAAAACGAATTATTGAACACCAATCCAAAAAGAAAATACGGGAAAGACTGACAAGGGCGGAATCTATTATTGCAGCGATTCCGGAGGCCTTGTTGTATTGTGACCGTTTTGGAAATATCATTTATCACAATGCGTCTTTTCAATCCATTTTTCAGTTAAAAAATCCCATTAACAATATTCGGGATTTGTCGGAGGAGTTGGAAAAATATCTACAAAAGGGGAAAGGAATAGAAGAGGCTAAAATAACGATAGAAAAAGGCACATATTCTTTTTATGGAACAATCAGTTTGATTCCTGTAAGCGTAGAAGATGATAAAAAAGAATTTTTGTGTAAGTTTAAGTCCTATAGTCAAATACAAAAAGAATCCAATGTATATTCCACAAGCACTATGGTGACATTTTCCTGGCTTTCTAAATATGTGGGAAAGGAAACCATAGAAGAATGTAAAAATATGGCTTTGAAAAATGAGTGCTTATTGATAAAAAGTGAGGACAATGCTCTTAATGAGCTGATTGGAAAAGCTATTATAAACTATTCTGAACGTCGTTTGAAGCAACTCAAGGTCATCTATATGCAGAATGTATACAGAGAGCTGATGAATACCTTTATGTTTGATGATAGAGGAATGCTTTGGCAGATGCAGGGAGGCAGTCTGATTATTGTACAACCTGAAAAAATGCTATTGATTGCTCAGGAAAAATTAGCAAGATATCTGGAAAAGGAATTAGAAAAGGTGAAGAAAAGAGAACAAGAACAGCTTTCCATTCAATTTGTTTTTTGTACAAGTGAGAACCTGGAAGACTTAGTTCGAGAAAAGCTTTTTTCTTACCGGCTATACTCCATCATTGTGCAAAATAAAATAGTGGATTTTCAGACCGTATATAATAATAAGGCTGTTTTTGAACGGTTTTTTCATAGTGCCGTGTTGTATTATAGTAAAATGTATGGCAAAAAAGAATCCTCCGGAATTGATGAATTATATCAAAAACTCTGGAAATTAATAGGGTAAAAAAGATTTAAGTACGATAGAAACCTATTTAGAAAGTTATTTTAAAAATGATGGAATAGATGAAAAAGAGTTGGGCTTAATTAGTTATGAAGGCACTGTCAAAGACATGGAAAGAAATGGCTTGGAACAGTTAATTAAAGGAGATTATACGGTGAAACAAATTTGTCAGCGTTTAGGAATATCCAGAAGCAGCTTTTATCGAAAGATAGAACAATATCAGTTGGATTACAAAAAGCGAAAAGAATAAATAGTATAATAAATTTTTGAACAAAAGGGGGGAATAGATAATTGATATGTACCCTCTTTTTTGTAGGCCAAATTCTTAAGTGTTTATAATTAAATTTAAACCTATCAATAAATATACGAAACAAACAAATTGTTGACAAATAGAAAGCAAAAGAATAATATTATGCACAAGGGAACGTTCCCGCATGAGTTTGAAATCGCTGTAATGAAGTACGAAGGAATATATAAATGATTACAATTAAAGACATTGCGGGTTTAGCCGGGGTATCAAAATCAACAGTATCCAGAGTTCTTACCGGAACGGGGTATGTGAATGACGAGACACGGGAAAAAATCGAAAAAGTTATAAAAGAAAATAGTTATGAACCGTCGGAGTCAGCCAGGAGTTTACCTAAAAGGATTACTAATACAATTGGAGTAGTGGTTCCGGAGATAGATAATAGTTTTTATACGGAAGTTTTAAATGGCATTAGCCAGGTGGTTGATCAGAATAACTTTAATATTATATATTTTAATACAAACAATAGTCTTGCAAAAGAAGAAAAAGCACTTCAGATGCTTAAAGCGCAGAGGGTCCGTGGGGTTATCCTAGCTCCAGCAGTTGACTATTCTGAGCCGGAGGCTACTAAAAAACTCAAGTTGTTGTTAGAAAAAATAAATGCGCCGGTAGTTTTGTTAGATAGAGATATAGACGGTATTAGCCTAGATAAAGTAGTGTATGACAATTTTGGAAGCGCTTTTGCAGCAACGGAGGCTTTAATTAAGGCGGGGAACAAGACGGTAGGAATAATAACAGGAGACTTGAATTTAAAACATGCAAGAGGGAGATATGAAGGCTATTTGGAAGCGATGAAGCAATACAATATTCCGGTTATTGAAAAGTATGTACTGCATGGTGATTTCATGGCGGATACTGCCTACTCTTTAGCTTGGAAAATGTATGAACAAAGGGATATCCCTGATGGCATAATATCATGCAACAATAGAACAACGTTGGGATTCCTGAGAGCAACAAGAGAGAGAAAAATGAAGCTGGGTAGAGAAATCGCCTTTGTGGGAATCGATCATATTGACGTGTTAGACATTATTGACTACAAATATTCACATGTAACGAGAGATACTGTGGAAATGGGAAGAGCTACCATGCAGCTTCTAATGGATAGAATAAAGAATCCTCTAAAGATGAACACGGTACAAATAGTGCCATATAAATTAGTTTTAAAGGGAACAGAACTTAGGAAATAAAAGAATAGGGATAGTTGCATTATTATTTTATGCTATGTGGGAACGTTCCCACATAGCAAATGTCAATATTATTGCATAGCTTTTGGTTTTTGCGCGGAATATGAAAGTTTGGATATAAAAAATGGGGGTAGAGGAGAATGGAGAAGTATCTTATAGCTCATGATTTAGGAACATCCGGAGATAAAGCCACTTTGTTTTCCGAAGATGGAACGTTGATTAAAAGTGTAATGTTTGCTTACGACACACACTTTTTCAATAGTACATGGGCAGAACAAAATCCTTTAGACTGGTGGAAGGCTTTTTGTTGTGCGAATCATGAGTTGCTAAAGGATGTAGATAAAGAAAGAGTAGCCGGAATTGCCTTTAGTGGTCAGATGATGGGATGTGTTGTAGTTGATAAAGAAGGATTAGTGCTAAGACCGGCTATTATATGGGCAGATCAAAGAAGCCTCCAGGAAGAAAAATGGATAAGGGATAATATAGAGGAGTGGGAGTTTTATCAAATTACAGGACATCGGATCAGTTCGGCTTATAGCATTGAGAAGTTAATGTGGATAAAACAAAATGAGCCGGATATCTATGCAAAAACCTATAAGATGCTACAGCCAAAGGATTACCTTATTTATAGGCTAACAGGGCGATTCATAACAGATTATACGGATGCATCGGGAACAAATTGTATGGATCTGAAAGCACTCTGTTGGTCAGATAAAATTTTGGATATTACAGAAATAGATAGAGAAAAGCTTACGGAAATACATGCTTCAACTTATGTCGCCGGCGAACTGGGGAAGAAAATTAGCGAGGAATGTGGCTTAGCGCAGGGAACACCCATCGTAGTTGGGGGAGGAGACGGGTTATGTGCTGCAGTAGGGGCGGGAAGCGTGAGAGAAGGAGATGCCTTTAATTACCTGGGCTCATCTTCTTGGGTCGCTCTAACGTCCAATAAGCCAATTTATGATAAAGACATGAAAACTTATAACTGGGCTCATATGATTGAAGGGAAATACTCTCCTAATGGAACAATGCAAGCTGCCGGAAATTCATATCAATTTATAAGAAAAATTCTGTGTAAAGACTTAGAGGAAAAGGCTGATTTACAGAATATCAGTGTTTATGAATTAATGAATCAAGAATTGAAGCAAAGTAGTGTTGGTGCGAATGGCCTGTTATATCTGCCTTATATCTTGGGGGAGAGGAGTCCAAGATGGAATCCGGATGCAAGAGGTGCCTTTATCGGATTAAAGATGGAACATCAAAGAAAAGATTTAATTCGAGCGGGTGTTGAGGGCATCATAATGAATCTGGCGATTATATTGAATGTTTTTCAAAATGATGAAATCGATATCAGGTCCCTGAATGTAATAGGCGGTTTGGCTAAAAGTAAGGAGATTAGGCAAATTATTGCGGATATCTACGGACTGGAAATAAGAAAACTCAACTGGGTTGATGAAGCGACATCCATGGGGGCGGCAGTAGCAGCTGGGGTCGGAGTTGGAGTGTTGAAGGACTTTACGGAAATTTCAAAATTTATAAAGGTTGAAGATGTGATTCAACCGCAAATGAATTGCCATCAGAAATATCAAAGTTTAAGAAAAGTTTTTGATCAAAGTTACTATGCTTTACTGGATACTTATCAAACATTAAGTAAGTGGAAAATAGAATAAATATAGGAGGATATGTATTGATATGGAAGGATTGAAGAAACATGAATTGGCGAACATGATAGACCAAACTCTTTTAAAGCCCTTTGTAACATTGGAAGATATGAGAAAACATTGCGAAATGGCTGATCAGTATGGTTTTAAAACAGTAGCAATTAATAATGCAGTTGTTGAGTATTGCTCTGGGTTATTAAAGAACAGTAAAACGGTGTGTGATGCTGCGGTTAGTTTTCCGCTGGGACAATGCACCTTAGAAACCAAGGTTTTTGAGACTTCTGATGTAATCAAAAAGGGAGCAAAAGAAGTTGACTATGTTGTGAACTTGGTAGAGCTGAAGAGCGGGAATTGGAACTATATTGAAAAAGAGATGAATTCAATTGTGCAGATATGTCTGCAAAATAATGTCATATCCAAAGTTATTTTTGAGAACTGTTATTTGACACAAACAGAAAAAGAAAGACTTTGTGAAATTGCATTAAAAGTAGGACCTGATTTTATAAAGACTTCAACCGGCTTCGGTACTGGTGGTGCAACAATTGAAGATGTCAAATTGATGAAAGCAATGGTAGGGGAAAAAATAAAAATAAAAGCGGCCGGAGGCATTAGAGATTTAAAAACAGCCCTCGAAATGATAGCTGCAGGGGCATCTAGAATAGGAACCAGCTGTGGAACGCAAATTATAGATGAGATGGGATAAATAAACAGCATCTTGATTCCAAAGGATGCTTTGAAGCGTGGCAGCTATTAAGCTTTTAAAATCATGGAGGACCCTGGATGAAAAATGCTTTAGCACACATTGGAGTGTTGGTATTTGATTTAAAAATCTCTCAAAACTTTTATGAGAATATTTTGGGATTTCATAAAGTTTGGGAGAATACAAATTCGTCTCCCTATGGAGATGTGCAAGTGGTTTTTGTTGAGAAAGATGGCTTGATCATTGAACTGATTAAGATGCCTAAATTAGAAGAAAGGGGGGATGGAGTTGTAGATCATTTCGCTATTTCGGTAAAGGATTTAGAGAAAGTGATAGAAGAGCTACAAGGGAAAAAAGTGACGTTTGAAGAGGGAAGTTACTGTGAAGCGCCACATGTTTTTGAGAACGGCTCAAAATGGATAATGCTAAGAGGACCGAATAACGAGCGAATTGAATTAAATGAGCGTTTATAATCACGTTTATTGGAAGAGCATAACAATTTTATTTGCGAATGCGGGAAAGGAAAAGAACAATGAAAAAAATCATAGCTTTTACTTTAGTTGCGGGAATGTTAGTGGCTTTATCAGGATGTGGAAAAACAAACCAAGGAGCCGATCAAACTCAGAAGCAGGCGGATGTAAAAACAGAAGCTGAAAAGGCGGAAACTACGGATAAAAAGAGTTTTAATATTACTTGGGTTTCTTGCTCAACGGAGTCGGAATTCTGGCAATATCAAGAAATTGGCATGAAGAATGCAGTTAAAGATATGGAAGCGGAGCATGGTATATCTATTAACTTCACTACTGTAGGACCGGCAACAGAAGCGGAAACGGAAAGTTATATTAGAGCATTTGAAAATGCGATTGCTTCAAAACCGGATGCGATTATAAGTGCAACTCAAGTTCCTGATTCTACACGTTCTATTTCGAAAGAAGCTATGAATATGGGAATTGTGGTGAATTTTACCAACTGCGGATTGGAAACTATTGATTCGACAGAGTATGCAGATTGCTACAATCAGTATTACACAACAATTAGTGCGGATGTAGGAGATTTGGCGGGGAAAATCATGCTGGAACAGCTAGATGCTGCAGGAATTCCTAAAAAGGGAATTATTGCTATGGAATTCTCCAATGTTAATCCTTCTTTACAACCAAGAATGGATAATTTCAAGGCTTACATTGAAGCTAATTCTGAGATAAAAGTTTTAGATACATTATATAACAATAATAGCCTTGAACAGGCTCAAGCGGATATTGAGAACCAAATTGCGACGTACGGTGATCAGCTAATTGGTGTTTATGGTGCAAATAATATTTCGGGAGATGGAATTGCGTTAGCTGTAGAAAATGCCGGAATTAAAGATAAAGTAATCACTATCGGAGTCGATTCTGATCCTACAGAGATTAAAGCACTTGAGAATGGAACATTGGATTGCATTATTGTACAGGATGCATACGGCCAAGGTTATGCGTCATTAAAGAACGCGGTTGAAACTTTACTTCAAGGTAAGAATCCTGAATCGGAACAAAAGGTCACAATGGCTCCGGAAGCAGTTACAACTAAAAATATGAAGGAAGAAAAGTATGCTGCATTACTTAACCCGAGTCTTTTAGCAAAGTAAAAGAAACTATAGCTGAGACTTGCAATTGAATTATGTAGTAATGCGTTATGTTTGTTTCAAGTTTCGTTGAAGGTTTTGTGCCTCGGCGAAACTTGGAACAAAATAGGAGTCCGGATATTGTTTTGGGGCTAACAGCCTTTTGTGGTGGGGAGAGACATGGAAGATTCAATTATTTTGAAAATTGATAATATAGTAAAGACCTATCCCGGGGTTCGAGCGCTTAAAGGAATTAGCACTACAATTAAAAAAGGCGAAGTTAGAGCTTTGGTTGGGGAAAATGGCGCAGGGAAATCCACATTGATTAAATGCATTATGGGAGTAGAAGAGCCGACCGAAGGAAGCGTTCAAATTAACGTGAATGGAGAATTTTGCTCTGCAAAATCTGTTTTAGATGCTGCGAAATTGGGAATGTATGCCAACTACCAGCATGTAAATATTGCTAAAGATTTAACTGTGGCTGAAAATTATTATCTTGGCCATTTACCAAAGAATAATCTGGGAATTGTGGATTGGAAAAAGCTAAACGCTGAGAGTCAAAAAATTATTGATAAGTTTAACTTGGCAATTAATCCACAAGATGTTATTAGTCAATTGCCTGTTGCTATGCAAGCAATGATTACAATTAGTAAAATTTCGGTGAATCAAAATATTCGATTGGTTATTTTTGATGAACCCACAGCGCTTCTGGAAAATGATAAAGTGCAGACGTTGTTTCATTATATTAAAGAATTAAAAGAGCAAGGGGTGAGTATAATTTATATTTCTCACCGTTTGGAAGAAGTAATAGAAATTTGTGATACAGTGACCATCATGAAGGATGGAGAACATGTAGAAACAAAGAATGTAAGTGAAGTGAATAAGGACTACCTGATTGCTAAGATGGTTGGGCGTAAGATGGTGGATATTTATAATATTCAACATCAAAAACCGGGAGATGAAATTCTTAAGGTGTGTAATTTGTTCGGGGAAAAATTTAAGGATGTCAGTTTTTCTTTGCACAAAGGGGAAATCCTGGGATTTTTTGGATTGGTGGGAGCTGGCCGAAGTGAAGTAATGCGGGCTATTTTTGGAGCTGAAAAAATTTATTCCGGAGATATCTTTATCTCAGGTAAGAAAATAAAAATAAACTCAGTTAGGGATGCAATGATGCATAAAATAGGATTTTTAACGGAAGACCGGCGGAGCGACGGTTTGGCACTTTCCCAAAGCGTGGAATTAAACATCAATATGTATTCCTATGACTTGATTAGCTTTCTTGGTATTGTGGATTTAAAAAAAGAAAGAAAAAGAGCGATTGAATATCAAGAAAAAATGAGAATAAAAACTCCAAATGTGAAGCAAATTGTAAATTATCTTTCCGGAGGAAATCAACAAAAGGTTGTCATCTCGAAGTTATTGTGTAGAGACCCGGATATACTCATTTTTGATGAACCCACAGTGGGGATTGATGTAGGTGCCAAGGAAGAAATCTTTAAATTGATTGAGAGTTTGGCGGCGCAAGGAAAAGGAATCATCATTATTTCTTCTTATTTGCCGGAAGCAATGGGGCTTTCTGACAGAATGGTAATTATGGCAGAGGGGCATATTGCGGGCTCAGTTGAAGCGGATGAATTAAAACAAATGAGAGAAGAAGATATTTTGAGAGTGGCGTCTACGATTTATGATGAGGAGGTGGCACAGTGAAAGTAGAAGAAAAGGGACTCGCCAAGAGGGATAGCTTAAAAAAGATTATGATGAAAACGGAAGTTTCCATTATGTTTATTATTGGTATATTATTTATTTTTGCGTCTTTAGGAACACAAAATTTTTTGACAAGCTATAACTTAACTAATATTTTAAAACAGTGTGCCATTATTGGAGTGATATCGATTGCACAAACTTGCATTATTATAACGGGTGGAATTGATATCAGCTGTGGTGCAATTGTTGGATTTTCTACGCTCATGGTTGCTATGGGACAGGCTAGATGGGGAATGGGAATTGTTCCTTCAATCTTTGTTGCAGTTGTAACTGGAGTAATATGGGGAGCAGTAAATGCTGCATTAATACATGAGTTTAAAGTCCCTGCATTTGTAGCAACCTTAGGGACGCAAACAATTATAAGAGGCTTGATTAAAGTGATATCCAATGGAGGAACAGTCTCAGGTATTGCACCTCAGTTTGCTGACTTTGCAAGTAGCAACATTCTATTTATTCCAAAGTTGGCTTTTGTTTGGGGGACAATTTCAGTACTGGTATTTTTGCTATTACGCTATACGATATTTGGACGTAACTTATTTGTGTTAGGAAGTGGAGTGGAAGTAGCAAGATTAAATGGTATTTCTATTCGGAAAACGACTTATGCGGCATATGCCTTTGCAGGACTTTTGTATGGTATTGCTGGAGTTATGCTTGCTGCAAGAATTAACTCTGCAATTCCGACTGCAGGAGAGGCATATGAGACAAACGCTATTGCAGCTAGTGTACTTGGAGGTGCTTCTCTTGCCGGAGGACTGGGTTCTATAGCTGGAACAGCACTTGGTACAGTATTAATTATATTGATTGACAATGTGGGCACACAATTTGGGATTCATTCTTTTGTGATGCAGGTAATCACTGGATGTGTTATTGTAGTCGCTATTGTGGCAGACCAACTTAAAAAACATCCAATTGGACTGATGAATCATTTAAAAAGATCGAAGAAAACGACTACTTAGCACAGAGAAAAATGCTCTTAGATCATTTTGAAAATCAGGCAGAAAAAATAACTGCCTGATTTTTCTTTAATAATTTATAGCCTATTGGAGATACCTTATTATAATGATTAAAGTGAAATGGAATATTTATCTATTTCAAATCAGCTATAATGAAAAGAAAGGAGCTATTATGGGAAAAAATATTGTTGTAATAGGGAGCATGAATCAAGATATTATTATGAAAATAAGTCGAATGCCCGATTTGGGTGAATCCATGATGGTGGATGAATGCATTTTGGCGGCTGGGGGGAAAGGCTCTAATCAGGCTGTTCAAGCAGCTAAGCTGGGAGCTAATGTGTCTATGATTGGATCTGTAGGAAAAGATACAATGGGAGAGTTTCTCTTAACTGAAGCAGAGAAATTCCATGTGGATGTCACGCATGTAAAAAGGTCCAATGCCCCTACCGGAATGGCGGATGCCCATGTATTACCGGATGGCCATTTGTTTTGTACGGTTGTAAAAGGGGCAAATTTTGAATTGAAAATAGAAGATGTTACTATGGCGGAATCTTTATTGAAAAGTGCAGATATAGTCATTCTGCAAAATGAGATTCCGAGAGAGGTAGATTATTATGTGGTAGATAAGGCGGAAGAATTTGGGTACAAAGTTATTTATAATGCTGCACCGGCTAGAGAGATGAGCCGACATTACATTGCCAAGTGTGATATTGTGGTAGTGAATGAGGTTGAGGCCGGATTTTATTGTGGGACAAAAATTGATTCTGTAGAAGAAGCAAAAGTTGAAGCATTAAAAATGAGTATGGAAATGGGAAATGATTGGATTATTACGCTTGGTGCAACAGGATCGGTTGTTGCAAGTAATCAGGAAGTCATCTTTATTCCCTCCTACAGAGTAAATGCAATTGAGTCATTGGGGGCAGGAGATTCCTATATTGGAGCCTTAGCTTACGCACTTTTAAGCGGAATGAGTCTGTTTGAAGGCTGTAGGTTTGCGACTGCCTGCAGTGCATTAACGGTAATGAAGTGTGGCGCACAAATTGCCATGCCTACAAAGATAGAGGTAGAAGAGTTTAGAAAGTCTCATACTCTCTAATACAGAGTATATGCATTCCATCGCAAATCTTGCATTACTAATACAGCGGACAATGCAGCTCTTAATCATTCGACATTTGATGTGAAACAAAATGATATCATTCAGATGGATAAAAAAGGACAGTATATTCCTTTCTGAACTAAGATGGTATTTCTGAAATATTATACCCCATCGGCTGAAAATCAGCTGCATTTTTGGGGCCAGGACGATAGAATTGCTTATATTTTAGCAATCAATGATGTTCTGAGCGACTATATAGAGCCGATTGTTTTGGAAAAGGAGGGAACAAAATGAGTACGACACTTCACTCATTTATGGATATCTTTGAAACAACGATTGAGGATGGAGATACTTCTTTTTAGCTTAATAAAATTGTAATCCCCCTTATTCAGAGAGACTACGCTCAAGGACGTATTGATAAAGACATCAATAGAGTGAGAAGTCGCTTTCTTTAGGCGCTTTATAGGGCTGTTACTGGGGAGCCATTTGCACTTTACTTTGTTTACGGTGACATTGATGAAGAAGGAACTATGACACCTTTAGATGGTCAGCAGCGTTTAACAACATTGTTCCTCTTGCATTGGTATGCGGCTAAAAAAGAAAAAGTTTATGAAGATAAGTACGCATTTCTCAGTAGGTTCAGTTATGAAACACGTTATAGTGCAAGATATTTCTGCGTAGAGCTTGTGAAGTTTATGCCATCTTTTGAAACCACGCACTCTTCTGATATAAAGAATCAAGCATGGTTTCCCTTTGACTGGAAGGATGATCCTACTATTAGCTCCATGCTTGTAATGTTGGATGCGATTGATGAGCGCTTCAAGGATGTACCGGATATATGGGAGCGGTTGGAAAATAAAGCGATTACCTTTTATTTCCTGCCAATAAGAGATATGGGTTTCACTGATGAGCTTTATATTAAAATGAATTCCCGTGGGAAGCCGTTGACCGTATTCGAACATTTCAAAGCAGAACTGGAGAGAGAAACTAAACATTTCCTCAGTATTTTTGTAAACAGCTTCTTCAAGATTTTTTTAATACAGAAAATCTAAACTACGACACTTAAATACTTGATATTGATGATCTCATCTCCAGCGTGATGTACTTCTCTGAGCTCCGCTTGTTATAGAGGCCAAGCTGTTTAAGGCGGATAAGGAAGGCTGTGTACGACACGCCCATGACGTCTGCCATCTTCTGTGCCAGCAGCTTATCCTCCAGGCGAAGCAGGTTGCTCCCGTAGATAGAGATCGGTTTCCCTGCGGTAAAGCGGTTCACATTGTTCAGTACCATGTATCGGGGCATCAGAAGTGCCGCGGCCAGCCGGTCCACCTGGCTTTCCCGAAAGCTCGACAGATTGTCGTGCCTGTGAATTCATATACTCCTTGTTATAATAGAGTAGTAGTGATTTAAGCCCCTCTCCAAGGGCTATAGGAACCTGCTAAAATCTGTTGCGCTCAGATGCGTGCGACACCGTCCTCATGGGCAGCCTTGGCCACAGCCTTGGCCACGGCATCTCTTACCCTAGGATCAAAAGCCTCCGGCAGGGTGTAGTCTGTATTAAGTTCCTCGTCACTCACCAGTCCTGCGATGGCATAGACGGCAGCAATCTTCATGCCCTCAGTAATGGTGCTGGCACGGGCGTCCAGAGCACCGCGGAAGATGCCGGGGAAGCAGAGAACGTTGTTGACCTGGTTGGGGAAATCACTCCGTCCGGTGGAAACGACGGCGGTGCCGTGCTGATCATCGTGGAAGATAGGAATATCGCAGGACTGCTTCAGCCGCTCTTCAATCTCAAAACAACGGGGAGCGGAGATATCCTCCAAATTGACACCACCGAAGGAACCAGCAAGGAGCGTCACGACATTTACAATGTCATCCACGCTCTTAGAACGCACGCACAGGGGAATGGCGTCCACACCGCCAAACTCCTTGAAGAGCACACACTTGCCTTCCATGACGGGCATACCAGCTTCGGGGCCAATGTCACCCAGGCCCAGGACGGCGGTACCATCGGTCACCACTGCCACGGTGTTTCAGCGGCGAGTCAGCTCATAGGATTTGTCAACGTCTTTCTGAATTTCCAGGCAGGGCTGCGCTACGCCGGGGGTGTAAGCCAGCGCCAATGCCTCTTCAGAGTCCACCGGTGCGCGGGAGACCACCTCCAGCTTGCCTTTGAGCTGATAGTGTAGCTTTAAAGATTCCTTTGCGTAATCCATATGAAAAACCCTTCTTGGTTGATTTGATTTAGTGAGTCAGAAGTTCTTTTGCGGAGATGCCGGGAGTTGTCATGGAGTAGGCGTCCAAGATTTTCTCCATGTCGTCCTGGCTCAGAATGCCCTTCTGGACGATCAGGTCCCTGACGGATGTGCCGGTTTTGATGGCTTCCTTGGCAATGTCGGCAGCGGGCTGATAGCCGATGTGAGGAGTCAGGGCGGTGATGATGCCAACGGAGTTGTCCACAAGGCTCTTGCAGCGCTCCCGATTGGCGGTGATATCGACGATGCAGTTGTCCGTCAGTGTATTTACGGCATAAGTGAGGAATTCCACCGCATGAGTCAGGTTCCAGAAAATGATGGGTTCAAATGCATTCAGCTCCAACTGGCCGGCTTCGGCTGCCATGGTAATGGTCAGGTCATTGCCCATAATGTTAAAGGCCACCTGGTTGACTACTTCGGGGATCACCGGATTGACCTTGCCCGGCATAATGGAAGAACCGTTCTGGCGAGGGGGCAGGTTAATCTCACCCAGGCCGCAGCGGGGACCGGAAGAGAGAAGCCGTAAGTCGTTGCACATTTTGGAGAGGTTCACCGCACAGGTTTTTACAGCGCCGGATACGGCAACAAAACCATCGAGGTTCTGCGTAGCGTCAACCAGGTTGAATGCCTGGACGAACCGCAGGTTGGAGACCATGGAGAGATTCGGCACAATACGCTCGAGATACATTTTGTCGGCGTTGATGCCGGTGCCCACGGCGGTACCGCCCATGTTGAGGCAACGCATCTCATCCTCTGCACGCTCTAGTCTGGAAATGTCGCGGCGGATCGCTTCGCTGTATGCTTTGAACTCCTGGCCCAGGCGAATGGGGACTGCATCCTGGAGCTGGGTTCGGCCCATCTTGATGACGTCGTCGAACTCTTCTGCCTTTTTAGTCAGGGCATCGTGGAGACGCTCAAGCTGAATCTGTGCCTTGATAAGCAGTTTCAGGACAGCCATTTTACCGGCGGAGGGAAACACATCGTTTGTGGACTGTCCACAGTTTACATGGTCGTTGGGGTTGACCAAGGTGTAGTTGCCCTTCTCGCCGCCTAGGAGCTCGATTGCGCGGTTGGCAATGACCTCGTTGGCGTTCATGTTCAGGCTGGTGCCAGCGCCGCCCTGAATGGGATCTACGATGAAAGCATCATGAAGATTACCAGTGGTAATTTCATCACAAGCCTTCACAATGGCATCGGCCACATTCTTGTCCAACAGACCAACTTCTGCGTTGGTAATCGCTGCAGCCTTTTTGATCTCGGCGATGGAGTTGATAATCTCTGGGTGCATAGTTAGACCCGTGATATGGAAGTTTTCCGAAGCGCGGAGAGACTGAACGCCGTAATAGACGTCACGGGGAAGGGAACGCTCACCGATGGAATCATGTTCTGAGCGGAATTGCTGAGTAGTCGTCATAATAATGGCCTCCTAGATTTTTTGGCGGATGTTTGACTTTTTTTGACTTGCCATCAATATAACGCAGTTCTATGATATTCTCAAATACCAATACAATTATAATTAATATAGATTACAAACTATAATGTGGGAGACTATGTTTCAATCAATGCGCTATGTTTATGAGGTCTATAAGGAGATGAGTTTCTCACGGGCTGCGAAAAATCTGTTTATCAGTCAGCCATCGTTAAGCGCGGCGGTTAAAAAGGAAGAGGAAAAAGTTGGGTCACAGATTTTTGAACGCAGCACGAATCCCATACAGCTTACCGAAATTGGGCAGGAGTATATCCGCTCTGTGGAGCGCTTGATGGATGTGGAGAACAGTTTTGCTAACTATATCAGCGATCTGGCAGAGCTAAAGAATGGTTCGCTGTCTATCGGTGGAACAAATTTTTTCATTTCCTATGTCCTGCCGCCCTTGCTGAGTCGTTTTACTGCTCTTTACCCCTTAATCCATATCAGACTTGTGAAAGCTACCACATCGGAGCTTACAGAGAAGCTCAACACGGGCAGCTTGGATTTACTGTTGGACAACAGCGTTTTGGGCCCCGAGATCTACGACCGAAAGACAATTCGCGAAGAACATCTGCTGATCGCGGTGCCAGTGAGTTTTTCTACCAACAACCAAGTGAAACAGTACGCGCTTACCGCTGCAGATATCAAAAGGGGGACACATCTGGACTCCTCTGTAGCACCTGTACCGATGGGGGCATTTCAGAATGATCCGTTTCTTCTCCTGCACGAACAAAATGATACACGCGAACGTGCCATGAATATTTGCAGAGAAAGTCACTTCACGCCTCAAATATGGCCGGAGTTGGACCAGCAGATTACTGCGTATAATCTTGCGTGCTATGGTATGGGAATTGCCTTTATAGGTGACTCTCTTGTGCAGAACGTACCTGAAGCAAAAAATCTTCTTTTTTACAAATTGGATAACCGTGAGGCAGTACGAAAAGTGAGTCTTTACTATAAGCGCAATCGATACCTCTCCAAGGCTGTTACAACGTTTATGGACATGATATGAAAAGGAAGAAAATAACACATATTAGGATTTCAACTAGCTGGGTTGATGAAATTTTTCTATTAAGCAAAATAAGGCCTCAATTCTTGAGTATTTCTCAAGAATTGAGGTCTTTGCATATTACGTTCTGCCAAATATGTAATTGTAGATTAGTCTGGAGCACAAGATGACCGTGTCATGGGATGTTCGCAAAAAGGACTCCTAATTTCTCGCGGTTATAATATTGTTGTCACCGTCCAGAGCGGTTTCCCCATAGGAGCGGAGGTTGAAGTATTGTAATTTGAGTACCATTCCGCAATAAGAGATAGACCACCCTTTGAAGCGGGCAAAATCGGCATTACCCTTTAGATGCTAAGTAACAGAGAGAGGCGAAACCAGATGCCCTAGTCTCTGGAGGATAAAGACGGCTTCTTTGACGGGTAGAAATCTCACGGTATGCGGAGAACAGTCTGCTTTGCGTTAGAGCTCCGGATTGTAAGGCTCGCTCTTCTTGAGCATTGCCAAGGGAATCTAAGGGGCATTGTCCCGTAGCAGTCAACGATCTAAAATTTCAACATACGCTTTCAAATAATCCACATGCTGTCCGTTTTCCATAGCAGTTATAAGAAACTGAGCCAATGCAATGCCGGTTTTGTGATGGGTTTGTAATTGGGGCAGTTTTTCTTCAAAATTCCTTTGATAATTTTGCTCTGCAATTTCTTTTATGAGAAACGTACATCACGTCTTGTCTGAGGTATTTTCCCAAAGTGCTGGCTCGTTAGAACCATTTTCGCGAATAATGCCACGGCTTTCCGTTGCAAGATCGTTTGTGTCCCAATAGCGAACGTAGAGGGATGGATTTTTTACATACCGAAGTGTTTTTTCCCGATCCGTATAATTAAATGGAACGATGCAGGAAAACAGGACTGGTTCAAATGAAAAATCGCTCCAATTCGACGGAAGAATTTCTCGAATTTGCATTAATTTTCGTAATACGGTATCATACATCTGTTGGTATTCTTGAATTTTTTGTTCCAAATCAACTTTTACTTGTTCAAACGTTTGATAGTATTCCGCTAAACCGAACTGATCAAACTGTTTCATTTTTGAAATTGGTATTCCTAAGTTTCGATAAAACACAATATCAGCAACATGAATTAAATCTGCTAAAGAATATTGACGATTGCAATGATTACTCCAGTGCACTGACTCCGGAACTATCTGTAATGAATGCAATTTATCCGTTTGATCGTGCGGTTGAATATTCCGTTTGCAGCGGAGTTACCACAGTGTGTATTTGCCTAGGGAGTGACAGCGTGGTCGGCGGAATGGCAAGTACCATTTCCCTAAAAGGAACCGTTGCAGATGAAATGGCGATTTGCAAAACAACCGCAATGAAGTGTTCGTTTGGAGAAAATCCCCAAAAGGCGGATCTCGGGTTTAAATCACGGATGGGAATGGCGTATCACCTTCGAAAATGCCTAGAAGATGCAAAGGACTATGGTCACCGAAAAAAGAAGCCGCTTCAAAGGGAGATTATTTTAAGCATAACATTGGAATGGAAAATATGCTGTTGGTGCTGGAGAAAAAGATTCCCCTCCACGCACATGTGCACCGCTCCGATGACATTTGCACCGCGATTCGCATTGCACAAGAATATGATGTGCGCTTAGTATTGGTTCATTGCACGGATGGAATATCGGTAAAAGATTATCTGGCAAAGTTTGACTATCCTGCGATTTGTGGCCCCGCTATGTATCCAAAATCAAAGCAGGAAAGCTGGGCAAGAAGCTTTGCTACAGCAGGAGAATTAAATCGTAAGGGCATAAAAGTATGCATCACGGCAGATCATGATGTAACGCCACTTTGCCACCTGTCAGTGTATGCTGCTATGACAGTCCGATATGGATTGGATGAGTTGGAAGGGCTAAAAGCCATTACAAAGTATCCGTTTGCCTATGATAGCCATGTGAACCAAGTTATACATCGAAGGCGTGCCGATGATTCAAACGAACAAGTAAATAGTAACGCTGTTCTGCCCAAAATGCAGGCGTGAAACAATTATTAGTGTAGTAAAACAGATTTAAGCTCTTACATCGCACTCTCAAACACCCCCGCGGCAGTCTCCTGCCGCGGGGGTGTTTACTTTCTTTACTTATTTTTTCTTATCTATTTCCTGATTGCTTTCTGCTTCTTTTTCCCTAAATTAATAGGTATAATTATCGACTTCAACCTTATCTACTTCCTGATAGGGGGCAAGGGTGGAAATCATTTTTACCGGCTCGTCATAGTTGTTCACAACATAGTGTACTTCACCCGGTTCGATATGAATCATTTGTCCCGGTGAAAGATGGTTCACAACACCGTCAACAATCACATCGATTTTTCCTTCCAGAATATAGAAATTCTCTTCCATGACATTGTGATAATGTGCTTTGAAATCCTTTCCGGGCTGGAACTGAACCAGCGCAAAATTCATTCTCGGTCCTTTCATTAAGTATTTCGGCCCATTCAAATTTTCATTTCGGTACTCATAATCCTTCTCATCAACTACGTACATTTTTTCCCTCCTATTTTCTAATGATTTATTGATTAAGAAATGCCCGGTGCAATCCACATATTCTTGGTCAATTTTCTATCGCAAAGCTCTAATTGCGCTTTGTAAACTTCTCTCCAAATAGGGTACATCTTTTGATATACCGCGTGATTTTCGGCATTCGGTGTATAAACTTTATCCCACTTCACACATTCTTTTGCAGCGCTTGCAATATCTTTGTAAATTCCGACTCCGTATCCTGCGAGAATGGCGGCGCCGAGTGCGGTCGCCTCTTTTACAACCGGGACTCTTACCTCCAGATTTAATACATCGGCAAGAATCTGGCACCAGAGAGGACACTTGCTGGCTCCTCCGGCAAAAACAACATGACTTGGCGCCTTACCTGTGGAGGCCTGAACCAGCTCCATGTGCCCCTTCGTTACCAGTGCCGCATTTTCCAGAATGGCACGGTAAAAGGTGTAACGATTAAATTTCTCCGCATCCAACTCAAAATTCAAGAAAGAAGGAGCGGCGTGCTTCCATTGGATGAAATTCATCACATCGGAGAAGGTACACATCATGCCGTAACAACCTGCGGGAATTTTTTCCGCTTCTTTGTTCATCAAGTTGTAGGGGTCATGGTCATCTCCACTTTGTTTCGCGAGTTCCTTCTCCTGCTGGCAGAAGGCGTCTCTATACCAGCGCATAACGAGTCCCGGTTTAAAGGCGAGTGCTTCGAACTGCCAAAGATTCGGTACAGCGTGGCAGTTTACACGGACTCTGCATTCCGGATCGGTTTGTCCGCTTTCCGTATTATATTCATACTGCCAGAAGCTTCCGCCAAAGATGGTCGCATCTCCCGGGTTCACGGCTCCGACGCCGATGCATCCCAGTTGGCAGTCTCCACCGCCTACAATGACAGGGGTTCCTGCGGCAAGGCCGGTTTCTGCTGCGGCACTTTCCGTGACATAACCTGCCTTAGTACCGCATTCCTGTACCGGTGGGAAAATGTCATCTCTTAATCCGCATTGCTTGGCAATTTCAGGATTCCAGGAACGCTTCTTTAAATCAAAGATTCCGGTTGTGGAACCGTTGCTCGGCTCAACTGCCAGCACGCCGGTAAGCTTATGAATCAGCCAGTCGTTAAACATACCCAGTACAGTGGTTTCTTCATAAATATGAGGTAGTTTGTTTTTGATCCAAAGAAGGCGGGGGAGTGCGCCGAGTGCATAGGTCTGTCCGGATTCGCTGTACAGGACTTTCTCTAAAGCGGGATTCTGCCGAATCAACTCGGCAACTTCATCGACACTGCGGCCGTCAACATTTGCACATGCCCAGATTTCTTTTCCTTCTTTATTATAAAGAACAATGCCCTCTCTCATGCAAGTAGTGGATATACCGGCAATATCTTTATTGTCAATCTTTGTCTTCTCAATGAGTCTTTTTATGCAGCTTGATGCCAAGTTCCAGTTGAAAGTCCAATCGAAGTCCATGCTTCCCGGCCAGCGAGGATCTTCATGATGTTCCCATTCCTCCTGTACACAGTCAATCTGTCGACCGCTTGTGTCAAACAATACGGCTCTGATACTGCCGGTTCCGGCGTCGATTGCAAGCAAATATTGTTGATTCATAAATGTGCTCCTTTACCTAGTTTTATTTTTAGATTAATGAGTTTGCGGTTCCCTCATCGGTAATTAATACATCCAGATAACGTCCGTTTAAGGCGGAACGAATGGCATTCACTTTTTCCTGACCGGCGGCTACACCGATGACATTTTCCAACTGCTTCACCACATCCAAAGAGGTGCTGATGGTTCGCCCTTCCAAAGAGGAATTCACGACATCCCCATTTTTATCAATAAAATGACTTAGTACATCCCCTACGGCGCCGTTGTTTTCCAAAATCAGAAATTCGTTCTGACTTAAAATACCGGACTGTAAAATGGTGGCTTTCGGATTCATGGCACCGATTCCGACGACGGAAAGGTGAGAAGAAGGAATCAATTGCTCTATTTCTTTCACGGATTTTTCCGCCTTTATCGCGCTTGCCATCTCTTTGGTTGAAGTAATTAAAGGAGAAGGAATCAGGTATAACCTGGAATTAAAGGTGGAAGAACTGGCGTTAGGCAAATAATAGCTGACTCCTCCGGTTAAGGAGACAAACGACGGCGTATATTCGGTGTTGATAGCCAGATGATTCAGGATTCTCCCTGTGGTGTCTCCGTATCCGATATTGATAAAGGTATCGGCATTGATCCGGTTCGAGATATACATTGCGGCGGCTCTGGCAACATTTTCGTTTACGGCCAAAGTCTGAACGGAATCGGGAACAATAAAACAGTCCTTTAAATCGAATTTTTCAATCAGATTTTGTTCCAGCTGCATTCTCTTATCAATATTGGAACGGATTCGGAACTGGATAATTCCGCTTTGCTTTGCCTTTTCCAAAAGCTTAATGACACGCATACGGCTTATCCCGAGAACTTCGGAAATATTTTGCTGTGTCATATTCTCGGAATAGTAGTACCAAGCGGTTTTGGCCATTAGGCTTTCTTCATAATCATAGATTTCCATAATTCCTTCTTATATAAATGTTTGAAAACAAAACAAATGTTAACAGTTGAAGTATAGCAATCAAAGAATCCTCTGTCAATAAACTATTGCAAGAATGCGGCAAAATACTTCTAATTAAAAAGAGGCGGAAAACTCCGAATTTAATGGCTTGTACTCTTGAATAAGGATATATTGCGAGAGTGGCGGGTTAAGGTTTTGGGAAGACAAAAATCAGTTGACAACATTGAGGAAATCCAGTATCATACTGCTAAGAACAAAAGTTATACTCATAAACAAATGATGCAATAAGGGTATGGAAATGAAAGAGACAACTGCAATGGATCATGAAAAAGACCAAGCTGTACCGGGATTGTCGAATAGCTTACTCTCCGTAAAAGGAATCTGTAAGACCTTCGGTAGCAATGCGGTGCTGAAAGGAATTGACTTAGATCTTCGCTCGGGGGAAGTGATTGCTCTGATCGGAGGAAATGGTGCCGGTAAGAGTACTTTGATGAAGATCATCATGGGAATTTATCAGGCGGATTCGGGAGAAATTTATGTGGCCGGGGAGAAGACGGAACTGGTTAATCCTTCGGTTGCGTTGTCCAAGGGAATTTACATGGTTCCGCAGGAACCGATGCTGTTTCCGAACATGACGGTAGAAGAGAATGTCCTGATGGGATTTTCCGAGAGTTCTTCCGAGTTGAAGAAGCGCCTTTCGGAAAAGGTAAAGGAACTCAACTGGAATGTTAATTTACAGCGGAAAGCGAGCACGCTTTCCATTGCGGAACAGCAGCTGGTAGAAATTTTAAGAGGTATGATGCGAGAGGCGAGAATTTTGATTCTGGATGAGCCTACGAGTGCCTTGACCTTTGATGAAGTGCAGTCTCTCTTCAAAGTAATCCGTAACTTCGGGAAGAAGGGAATCGGCATTATTTACATCACGCACCGCTTGAACGAGGTCTTTGAGATTACGACGCATGTTTCCATCATGAAAGACGGGATGATTACCGTGAACGGCCCTGTTTCGGATTTCACAAAGGAAGATCTTGTGAACGGTTTATTGCCTCCGAATCTGGAGAAGAAGACCGAGGAACGACAGGAAGAAAAGGCGTTTGAACGCGGAAATCTGGATCCGGTGCTGGTGGTTGACAATCTTAGCGGCTATGGCTTCAGCCATATCAACTTTTCTCTATATCCGGGAGAAATCCTGGGCATTGCCGGTCTTGTTGGGGCGGGCAGAACGGAGCTTGTAAGTACCATTTACGGCCGGGATCAGGTGCTGTCCGGAACGGTGAAGCTCAGCGGTAAGGATATTACAGGGCTTTCCACTCGGAAGGTGCTGGAAGCCGGAATCAATTATGTGCCGGAAGACAGACACTATCAGGGATTGTTTAAGATTAGCTCTATCTCCGCCAATACAAGTTCGGCACTCCTGAATGGTCCGAAACTGGGACGCTTCTTCCTGAATCGGAAAAAGGAGGATGAGATTGCCAAGAGCTATGCGGATGACTTCAGGACCAAAATAGTAGGTTTGAATGATGAAATCGGAAGTCTTTCCGGCGGAAATCAGCAAAAGGTCATTATTGCAAGATCTCTTTCTACAAGTCCCAAAGTGGTTATTCTGGACGAGCCGACAAGAGGAATCGATGCGGCGGCAAGAGGAGATGTTTACAACATTATTCACCGTTTGAAGCGAAGCGGAGTTGCGGTGTTGCTCGTATCGTCCGATATGGAGGAAATAGAGGAGCTCGCAGACCGCGCCATCATCATGTTCCAGGGAAGAATTACGGGAACATTTTCACGGGAAGAGCTGACGCAGGATAGATTAACCTCGGCCTCCTTCGGCTTTAAGGGAGAAAAGGAGGTGTCCGAGTGAAGTATTTAAATGAATTAAAGAAAGCGAGATGGCTGTCCAGCTTCCTCTTTCTTATCGCCTTATTCCTTGTTACGGGAATGGTTAATCCGGACTTTTTGACCTACTCCAATATTGTTACTTCTTTTAACGGATCTGTCGTATTTACCTTACTGGCAATCGGAATCGCCTTTGTGATTATGACCGGAGAAATCGATGTATCTATCGGTGCGGTGATGGGGCTTACGGCGACAATAGCCGGACAGATTGCGAAAAGAAACGGAAGTATCCTGGAAATGCTGGTATTTGCGGTGCTAATCGGGATGCTTGTCGGGGCCATGAACGGAATCGGGGTTTCGTTTTTCCATGTGCCTTCTCTGATTTTTACCTTGGGCATAAACGGAGCCTTAAGAGGCCTCATCTATGTTGTATCCGGCGGAAAAACAACGGAAAACTTTGCCGGAGCCTTTACGAAAATCGGAAATCAGGTTTTGTTTGCGGAAGTGACGATTTATCTTGCAATCATAGTCGTGATTATTGCGGTGATTCATTTGCTGCTTACGAAAACGAAAAAGGGAAAGTACTTTATTGCGGTAGGAGATAATCCGAACGGTGCGACGCTGGTCGGGATTTCCGTGATGAAGACCAAAATGCTCGCTTATATTATCTGTGGCATTTTTGCGGGAGTTGCAGGAGTGGTTTTTGCTTCCAAATACGGACAAGTCAATATCGTGGCCGGAACCGGCTATGAGATGTCCGCCATTGCGGCCTGTGTGCTGGGAGGAATCTCTCTCTCCGGAGGGCTTGGAAATATACTGGGTGCTGCTTTCGGTGCAGTGATTATGTCCTCGGTAAGCCGTATGCTTGTATTTATCCATCTTCCCTCCAATTTTAATAACACGCTGACGGGAGTCATGCTTTTGATTATTGTTGTGGCGGATGCTCTGGTACAGAGACATGCTGTGGAATCTGCCAGAAGAAAAAGACTGTTGTCCAGAACAGCAGCCTTTGATGCTAAGGTGGGAGGTAAAAAGTAATGAAAAGTATAAAAGGCCTACTGAAGCATTGGGAATTTATTCTCTTATTGCTGTTTGTGTTGGAGATAGGTATTTTCGGTGTAGCGAATCCGGCAAAATTCTTCCGGGCAAGTTCTATTTTAGCAAGTGTAACAAATTATATCAGTGTTTGTATTATTGCTTTGTTCGTTACTTTTGTTATGATTACCGGAGGAATTGATATTCAGGCAAGTGCCTTAATCGGTCTGACGTCTATTTGTATCGGTGTTTTGTGGAGTGATGTGGGATTAAATATCTGGACTGCCGTACTGCTTGCGATGCTTCTGTCCACGCTTTGCGGAGCCTTGTCGGGATACTTTATCGCATACTGTGGAGTACAGCCGATGGTTGTAACCTTGGGCGGAAGCTTACTGTACTCCGGTCTGGCACTGCTCATTTCCGGCCTTTCCAAGACGCCTGCTTATCAGGGTATCAGCGGATTTCCGGCAAAGGCTGCGAACGGTAGCTTCACAGGTTTCCGTTTCCTCGGAAAAGGGATGCTCTTCGGAACCATACCTGTGCCGGTTGCGATTTATGCGGTTTTGATTTTGCTTTGTTTCGTACTTTTACATAGAACAAAATATGGAAGAAAGGTTTTTCTTATCGGTGTGAATCCTGAAGCTGCGGAGTATTCCGGAATTAACAGTAAATTAATCGTGATGAGTACTTATATTTTGACCAGTATCGGTGCATCTATTGCAGGAGTGCTCTTGACAGCGAACATTGATTCGGCTAAGTATGATTTAGGATCGACCTTTACACTTTCCATCATTACGGCGGTAGTGCTTGGCGGAACCTTGTCCACCGGAGGAAAAGGAAGTATTCTCGGAACGGTATTGGCATCCTTGATGATTTGTATTATGCGATACGGATTACCGCTTTGCTTTGGAATCAAGACGCAGTCCTTGGACCTGCCGATTGGAATCATGCTCCTGATTGTCGTAATAGGAAGAGAATTGGCTAAAAATAAACTCATTCTTCAGCTCTTTAAGAGAAGAAAATAAAAAGGTAAAAAATGAGGGAGAAATCCCCATAATTTTTCTATAAGAAAGGAAGGTTTATTATGAAAAAACTGTTGTCAGCTGTATTAACAGCAAGTATGGTGATGTCCTTAGTTGGATGTGCCGGCGGAGGAAACACATCGGGAGGAGCATCTACCGAGACAACCAAGGCAGAGGCTAAAACGGAGGCTGCTGCAGAAGCTAAGGCTGATCAGGCATCCGGTGACATTAAGTCTATCGAGGGAAAGACGGTAGCTTTTATTCCGAAGCTTACAGGAAACTCATTCTTTGAGGCTGCAAATAACGGCGCACAGAAGTATGCTAAGGAATGGGGAATCACAGTTGACTATATGGGAAGCGCTAATGCAACCGTAACAGATCAGCTTGAAGTTATCCAGCAGGCGATTGATGCCGGCGTAGATGCCATTGCCATTTCTTCTGTAGATGCTACAGCATTGGATGAGAAGCTGAAAGAGGCACAGGATGCAGGAATCGTAGTTTGCACTTGGGACTCCGATGTATCTCCGGATGCAAGATCCATGATGGTTTCTCAGGGTACTGCCGATGTTTTAGGACCAATGCTTGTAGATATGGGTGTTGAAGCTCTTAAGAACCGCGGTGTTGATCCTGAGGGAGAAGTTAAGTACGCTTGGCACTATTCTCAGGCAGCAGTAGCAGATCAGAACTCTTGGTATGTTGCAGGTGAGAAGTATATCAAGGAAAAGTATCCGAAGTGGGTTGCTGTACATGATCCGTACTATTCCGAGCAGGATTCTCAGAAGTCCGTAACCATCGGTGAGGCTGTTCTGGATGATAACCCCGATATCGATTTGATTATCTGTAATGACTCCACAGCACTTCCCGGTCAGTGCCAGGCTGCACAGAACAAGGGATTAACCATGAAGGACGTAACCATTACCGGTTTCTGTACACCTTCCGGAATGACTGCATATCTTGATGCAGGAATCTTGGAGAGATGGGGACTTTGGGATTGTGGTGTTCAGGGTGCTTTAGGATGCTATTTCGCAGCATATCTTGCAGCAGGAAATACCATTAAGGCAGGAGATACCATTGATGTTCCCGGTATCGGTGCTGTAAAGACTGTTCCGAACAGCGAGCTTGTACCCGGAACAGAGACAGCTCCGGAGAACAACGGTGTAGTACTTCTTCCGGAAAGAGTTGTATTTACGAAAGAGAATGTAAAAGATTATAATTTCTAAGTTATAGTGAAGGATAACAGTTTGCATATTGGCTAAGCAGGGTAAGAGGGAGATAAAGAATGGCGGATTTAGATGAATTAAAAGTCGCGAAAAACTATTATGTGGATGTTCCGTTTGCAAATCAGGGGGATTTCCAGGTAAAAGGATGTAATGGTCTGGATTGGGGCATGAAGAAGCACTTGTCCAATATCTTTAATCCGAAGACCGGTAAGACAGTGATGTTTGCATTTGACCATGGTTATTTCATGGGATCAACAGCAGGCTTGGAGCGTTTGGATCTTAAGATTCCGCCTTTGGCACCTTATGTAGATGTCTGGATGGCTACGAGAGGAGCTCTCAGAACCTGTATTCCTGCAAACTTAACAAACGGCGTTGCACTTCGTGTTACTTCCGGATCATCCATGGTGCAAGAGGATCTTAGCCAGGAAGTTGTTGCAGTGGATATTGAAGATGCAATTCGTATGAATGCAGACTGCATGGCAGTGCAGACCTTTATCGGTGCTGACGGTCAGCTTTCCAGTTTGGAGAACCTTTCCAAGGTTGTCAATGCCGGCTTCCGGTACAGCATTCCGACAATGGGTGTTGTAGCTGTCGGAAAACAAATGGAGAGAACAGACAGATTCTTTAAGCTTGCGACAAGAATCGTTGCGGAATTAGGTTGCCAGATTGTAAAGACCTATTACTGCGATAACTTTGAAGAAGTGGTTTCCGCTTGTCCTGTTCCCATTGTGGTTGCAGGCGGCAAGAAGCTTACAGAGAAGGATGCTCTGGAAATGACCTATAAGTGCATCCAGGGCGGTGCAGCCGGTGTAGACATGGGAAGAAATATTTTCCAGAGTACTCATCCGGTTCAGATGGCACACGCTGTGCATGAGGTCGTTCACAACGGTCTCACCGGTGCGGAAGGATATGAACTCTTCCAGACATTGGTTAGCGAAAGTAAATAATATCAAATTTCTAAACGAGTCATCGTAATACTCGTTGTGAAGGAAAGCAGCCACGGGCAGGGATTTAATCCCTCCTGTGGCTGCTTTTTGCTTGTTAATGGACAAGGATGAGAAACAGAAATACGTTAGAATTTATTGGGCTATGGGAAGTTCTGAACAATGAAAATTTTAACCGTGTGCAATTCGACACGTTTAGAAATGAGGCAGGACTGAATAGATTTACAATGACACCACAAAAATGGATTGATTCTACAAATGCTATTGGTATAATTTCAAAGTCCGGAAGATATGGTGGAACATATGCACATTATGATCTTGCGATGGAGTTCGCTTCATGGATTTCACCAGAATTCAAGCTTTACATTATCCAGGATTATAAAAGGCTTAAGTCAGATGAAAACTCAAAATTATCATTGGGCTGGAGTCTTAATCGAGAAATTTCTAAGATTAACTATAAAATCCATACAGATGCAATCAAAGAATATCTCTTAAAGAATCTTACCAACGAGCAGTTATCTTATCAATACGCAAGTGAAGCTGATATGCTCAATGTTGCCTTATTTAACAAAAGAGCAAAACAGTGGCGTGAAGAAAATCCGGACCTAAAAGGGAATATGAGAGACTATGCGAGTTTAAATGAGTTATTGATACTTGCCAATATGGAAAGCTACAATGCAATTCTTATCGGAAAAGGCATGGATCAAAAAGAAAGAATGATAGAACTAAGAAAGCTTGCAAGAACCCAGCTGCTGTCAATTGAAAAGTTGAACAATACAGGAATGAAGAGTTTAGAGGATAAGTCAAAGAAATAGAGAGGTATGTTTTTCATAGTGGTATTTATTTTACGCTTTATTACGGCACTTGCTGCAAGGTGCAGTCAGATGCTGAATATCAGTGAACTTGCAAGAGATGCGGAGCTGAATCAAAAACAGGTGAAAGACTGGCTCGGGATATTGGAAACCTTGGGAATTCTGTTTTACTTGTATCCGTATTCCAATAATTTATTAAATCGTCTTGTTAAAACACCGAAAGTATATTTTTACGATACGGGACTCGTGGCCTATCTGACCAAGTGGAGCGGGACGGAGAACTTCATCCTATAGAAATTAAAAAGTCTGCCAATCCGGCAGCGGAAATTCTTCGTGTCTTTCCGGTCTTAGACAAGTCATCTTTAAAAAGGGGAAATGGTGCGGTCATCTGCTTAAAGACAGACATATCTGCATTTAATAAAGAAAACTACATCGTTCCGGTTTGGATGATATAAAGATATCTTCTCCCATTTCATATTCATTTTATAAATGCCCTGTATTCTGTTTAGAGAAACGCTATATTGGAAAAGGAATTTTTTCTTTTTTCGAGAGAGATAGCTTAAGAATTAGGACGTATAATGATAAAGTAATTGAAGGAGGAAGATTCATGGTTAAGACTCAATTTAAGGGAGCATTTCTTGTACTTGGCTTATGCGTAAGCTTAAGCTTTACAGCATGCCAAAATAAGGGAGCTGCAGAGCAGACTTCGACGGAAACGAAGTCGGCAGAGGAAAAAGCTACAGGAGAGCAAGGACTTGTGGTCAGTCCGGAAGACGCGGGAGTATCGGTAAATAAGGACAGTAATGGAGACAGCTTTAAGCCGGCAGACTATACTTTGCCGGTAAAGGATGAGTATATCTATGAATATCTGGGCTTAAAATTCAAGCTTTCCGAGAAGATTAGGGAAGCTATGAAGGCAAAGGACATCGTGATGTTGGATGATCAAAGCCCCATCGACCAGGACTTAAAGTATGGATTGTTGAGCTTTAGTAAACTGACAGAAGAGCAGAAAAATGCGGAAGTTGCTAAGATGGGAGATGGCTACGAAAAGTGGCAGGAGAGCCTGAACCGAATCGGTACCATCGGGATGTTCGAAAAGAGCCTTTCTGAAGAAGAAATCGGGAAGATTACAAAGTGCGACAGCCATACGAAGCTGGGAGAGTCCAAAGACGGAAAATACAGCTATTATCTTAGTGTAAATAGCACAGCGGATGCAGAGACGATAGAGGAATTGAAACAGACAACGGTAGAGATTACGGAGAAAAAAGACCGTCCGGAAAACGGCTTTGTTTTGTCCGAAAAGTCCGATTTGGAAGGGGATATGGTTTTTTCTGCTGATTCCCAAAATGCAGTTACGGACTTAAGTAATCTGCAGACCAAGGATATTGACGGAAAAGAGTTCAGCGGAAAGGATTTTTCCGATTACGACCTTACCATGGTCAATGTCTTTGCCACCTGGTGCAGTCCCTGCGTGCAGGAAATTCCGGACCTTGCGGAAATTCAGAAGGAAATGAAGGACAAAGGCGTCAATATCGTTGGGGTGGTGACGGACACGGTGGATCAGACCGGAGAAAACCGGGAGGCTTTGGAGAAGGCGAAGCTGATTCGGGAAAGAAGCAAGGCGGAGTATCCCTTCCTGCTTCCGGATCAGAGCGATTTTAACGGCAGACTCAGCGGGATTCAGGCCTTTCCGGAGACTTTCTTCGTGGATAAGAAGGGACAGATTGTAGGAGAGACCTATTCCGGTTCCCATAATAAAAAGGCTTGGATTGAAATTATAGAGAAGGAGTTGGCTAAAGTAAAGTAGACTGGTTAAAGTAAAGTAGACTGGCTAAAGTAAAGTAGACGGACTAAAGTAAAGTAGACTGGCTAAAGTAAAGCAGTAAAGAGGGAATATGAAACAGAAAATTTTAAAGTCCCGGTTGACTTCCCTGGTTCTCCTATGCATAGGCATCGCCATGATGTACATAGGGGTGCATCGGGGAGAAGCACTGGTGGTAATGAATAAGGCAATTAGAGTGTGCATGGAGTGTATAGGCATTGGATAAGTTAAAAGAATTCATCAACGGAAAATCAAAAAAAGATAAATATAAAGCAAGAAACAATCTACGACACATCTTTCAATCCTTTTGGTTTTTAGTGACCAATTCCTTCTTTGAGGGATTTAAAACGGGAAAAATTTATAGTGGAGAATTAAAGCAACTTTGTGTTCCCGGAATGAATTGTTATTCCTGTCCGGGAGCCAAGGGTTCCTGCCCTATTGGGGCTTTACAGGCGGTGATTGGCAGCCCGAATTACAAGTTCAGCTACTATGTGGTGGGCTTTCTCTTTTTCGTGGGGGCACTGATAGGGAGAGGCGTTTGCGGATACCTTTGTCCCTTTGGACTGGTGCAGGATTTATTGCATAAGATTCCCTTTGTGAAGAAGATAGAGACCTTTAAGTGGGATAAGCCGCTACGAAAAGCGAAGTATCTTATCTTACTGGTCTTCGTCATTCTCCTTCCTCTGTTTTTGGTGGATATTATAGGACAGGGAGCGCCTTATTTTTGTAAACTGATTTGTCCCGTGGGAATGCTGGAGGGAGGGATTCCTCTGGTTTGGATGAACACTAGTATGCGGGGAGCCGTAGGCTTTCTCTATGCATGGAAGGGCTTGATTTTGCTTCTGACCATCCTCCTTTCCATAATCATTTACCGACCCTTCTGTAAGTATATCTGTCCCTTGGGCGCGATTTATTCTCTCTTTAATTCCGTGTCCTTTTTCCGTTATACTTTGGATCATCAGAAGTGTATTCACTGCGGAAGATGCAAGGCAGTTTGCGAGATGCAATGTGATCCGGTACAAAACTGCAATGATTTGGAGTGTATCCGCTGCGGAAAATGTAAGAACGCCTGCCCGGTGGATGCGATTGCCTGCGGGGTGACGAATCTGGATGTGTCGAAAGAAACGGTAAAAGCAAAGGCATAGAGAGAGCAGTGGGGTAAAGTCTTGCCCCAAGCTCTAAGAGTATGGCACGAAAGAAGATGAACGAGGTGGGAGGGACTATGAACATCCTTGTCGTGGAAGATGATCAAAGTATCCGAGAGGGCATCGCAGCGTTCCTCTCGGAATTTGGCTATACTATGGTGGAAGCGAAAGACGGCCGAGAGGCCCTTTCAAAATTCAACAAAGAGATTCATCTTGTCATTTTGGATATTCAAATTCCCTTTGTAAACGGTCTCGAGGTCTTAAAGGAGATTCGGAGGCAGAGCAAGCTTCCTGTTCTCATTCTTACCGCCTTTAGTGATGAGGAATGTAAGATTGATGCTTTCACACATCTTGCAGACGGCTATATGGAAAAGCCCTTTTCCCTGCCGCTTTTAAAGGCGAGAATCGATTCTTTAATCCAAAAGAGTTACGGGCAGATGGATAAGTTTCTTTATAAAAATGTAGAGGTGGACTTTTCCGGCTACACCGCTAAATTGGATGGAAAGCCTGTGGACATGAATGCCAAGGAAGTGGAGATTTTAAAGTATCTTTCCGAAAATGAAGGTCGGGCACTCAGCAGGACGCAAATACTGGACCATGTGTGGAAGGAAACGGAAGAAATCCCCTTCGACAGAGTGATTGATGTGTATATCAAGGAGCTAAGAAGAAAACTCAAGCTGGACTGCATTTTTACCATCAGAAATGTGGGCTATAAGTTGGAGAAAGAATGAAAAATTTAAAGCTATTTCCTAAAATGTTCATACAGCTTTTTTCTGTTCTTGGAATCATTATTCTCTTGATTCATCTCTTGGTCTTTTTCTTCTTTCCCATAAGCTATCTTGAGCAAAGGAAGGAAGCCATTACGAATCGGGCAAATGAAGTTTCCGACGGCATGGAGGGAAAGTCCCTTACAGAAATAGAGAATACTTTGGCTCTTTACTCTAAAAGCAGTGATATTCAGGCTTTCGTGAAGAAAGGTGCGGAGAGCCAATCGATTCCCGTTGACGCGAATATTCCCATAGATGATACGGTTCCCATTGATTTTGACAGTAAGACGAACTCGATGATTATAGAAGAAAGGGAGATTAAAACGAATACGGGAGAGAGGCTGAGCTTACTGTTTATTTCCACTGCGGATATGCAAAAGGAAGCGAAGGCACTAAGTCTTCAATTCTTGCCCTATTCTCTTACGATTTCCCTTTTGTTTTCCATAGTGGTTTCCTTAGTGTATGCGAAAGCGATTAAAAATAATATCTCGGAAATTAAAAACGAGACAGACAAGATGATTGCTTTAAATAAAGAGGCGTGTTTGCCGGTTGACACTAAAGATGAAGTTGGTGAGTTAAAGGCCCAAATCAATACTCTGTATCGAAGTCTCTTGCAAGCCATTGAAAATGTAGAAACAAAAAATCAGGAGATTTTAAAGCTGGAAAAGCTGAAATATGACTTTTTAAAGGGAGCTTCCCATGAGCTGAAAACCCCTCTTGCGAGTCTGAAAATCATTCTGGAAAATATGCAGTACAATATCGGAAAGTATAAGGATAGAGACCTCTATATCGGAGAATGTATAGCCACTGTAGACAGCCTTAGCCAAAGTATTTCCCGGATTTTATCCGTGTCTTCTTTGGAAAATTTAAAAGAGGATGAAGAAAGTCTGGAGATTCAGCCTGTACTGCTTAGCGTTTTAGAAAAATACGAGGTTTTACTGCAGCAGAAAAAACTGCATTTACAAAATCGTTTAGCGGATGAAAAGATCTATATCGGAAAGCCGGCTCTAAAGATTATTTTATCCAACTTATTGAGCAATGCGGTAAAATATACGGAAGAAGGGGGAACTATAGAGATTTATGCGAAAGAAGGCCTGCTCTATGTGGAGAACAGTTCTGCGAGCTATGGAAGTGAAGTAGGTGCCGGACTTAAAAAAAACAGTGAAAAATCTCTCGATACGGATAAACTCTACGCTATGAATTTTGATTTAAATAAGGAAAACAGCAACGGTCTGGGCTTATATATTGTGAGCACTTTACTGAAGAACTACAAGATTCCCTATGAGGCCTCGGAAAGAGACGGAAAATTTATCTTTTGTATAAAGTTATCAAGATAGAGAAGCTTAAAGGAGGAAGTATGTTCATCTTAGAATTAAACCAAGAGGGCATGGGAATGGAAATCGCCGTATTCCGTACTATCGAAGAGGGAAGAGCCTTTATTTCTCAAGTGGACGGCTACCGCTGCGAGGAAGAAGAGGGCTTTGTCTATGAAAGCTTGGACATCAGGAAGCTTCCGAAGTATTTGGAGCTGCATTACAATGGCAACATCGTTCCTTTTAGCAAGTTCATGTTTACCGAAGAGGGGGATATAGACATTTTCTGGAAAGAAATACCGGATTTGAGTTCTCCCGGAGACGGCATGGTGGAAGGCTGTACTCGAGTGGATGCTTATGCGATTCCCAATGAGGAAGTGAAAGACTATATCGAAAAGAGGGAGCTTCAGTACAAAAAAATAAAAGGGTTCTTAGAGGAAAAGGGCTATGAGACGGACAGAGCCTACTTCGGTTCGGAAGATGGAGAAGCCGTGCTTTACAGAAAAAAGGGAACGGAAGACTGGCATTTTTTGACGCATATGGATCCGGGCTTTGTAGAAGATGATGCAGAGGAACTACTTAAGGAAGCGGAGCTTAATAGAGTAAAGATTTTGTCAGTTGATAAAGAAATAAAAAGAGAGTAATCATTAATCCTTTGATACAATGGTTTCGACTAAAAAACTATGCAAAGGAGACTACTCTCATGGATATTGTAGCACTATTAGAGGTTTTGGTAAAAGGTTTACTTGATGCAGAGAACAAATTTTTTGAAAATCCTAAGGACTTTAGTTCTCTGGAGAGGTCTGTGAAAAGCTCTACAGAGGCTTTTTCTGCTTCTTTCTTGGGTGAAGTTCTTTCAAGAATGAACTCAATGCTTAGTGATTGCGGAGCCAGAAAAGAGCGTTTTAACATTCAGAGGGTCGATAAGCGGACGCTGATTACCTCTGTTGGAGATGTGGTGTTTGATTGTACGTATTTCAAGAGGAAAGCAGAGCAAGGAGGTCACTCATACTTGCTGGAAGAACTTA
>NZ_JH414505.1:274862-405344 GCF_000238075.1 Oribacterium asaccharolyticum ACB7 | reverse complement strand
AAAAGGGTGCTGACAAGATGAGTAAGCTAAGGTGTTATGAGAGAAACTATGGAAGAGAGAAGCTTCTTCAGTTGGTGCGGATAGGTCGAGAAGAAAGAAAGCTGGAAGCGACCGGAACAGAAGGGATAAGTGTAAAGGAAATAAGACTTAGAGATGTGTTAAAAGAGCACTATGATGCGTCAAAGAAATATATAGATGGGCTCCATGCATCAATTCCGGGAGAAACGGTTAAGAAGACTTTCTCCATACGGAACCACCTCCGTTTATTATAAAATTTTGACATGACATAAAAATGATAATAAGATAATTGAAAAGTTGAGGACCTATATCAAGGTGTATTTTTGAAGCTCGTTAACTGACAGTAAGTTTACTCCATCGCGGAGCTTTAAATCTCTTTCCCCTTTTCTTTTTTTATGGTAGAATTTTGCAAGGCTTAGTATTGTAAAAGACGATAGGAGGGCTTATATGGAAGACGAGAAGAATATTCAAATAGAGGGAAATAAAAGTTTAGGGGATGTGGTGATTGCCAATGAGGTGCTTGCCATTATTGCCGGGATTGCGGCAACCGAGGTGGAAGGCGTGCATTCCATGGACGGAGGCTGGTCAGGACAGTTCATTTCCAAACTCGGTATCAAGGACCTTGCAAGAGGCGTGAAGGTGCAGGTAAGAGATGGAGAGGTCAAGGTGGACTTAAGCCTCAATATGGAATACGGCTATGCTATCCCGAAGGTTTCCGACCTTGTGCAGGATAAGGTTTCCGCAAGTATCAACAATATGACGGGACTCAATGTTTCCGAGGTCAACATCAGGATTTCCGGAGTGGTAGATAAAGAGAATGAATAAGAGAGAAGAAAGAAGTCATAAGTTTAAGCTCTTATTTTCTACCCTCTTTTATGAGGGGGAGGAGAAGGAAGAGCAAATCAGTCACTATTCCTTTGAGAAAGAGGAAGATGATGAGGATGTCATTGCCTTTGATTGTCTTCCCGATGAGGAAAAAGCGTATTTAGAGGCGGAGGTGCTGAAGATTCTGGAGCGGCTTCCCGAACTGGACAGCATGATCAATGCGGATACGGAAGGCTGGACCACAAAGAGAATGAGTAAGACCGATCTTACGGTGCTTCGTCTTTCTCTTTATGAGCTGAAATTCCAAGAGGAAATTCCGAAGAAGGTTGTCCTGAATGAGGCGGTGGAAATTGCAAAGAAGTATGGCGGTGCAGATTCCGGCTCCTTTGTAAACGGTGTGCTTGCGCGGATTCTTCCGAAGCTTTCTCCGGAACTTTCCGAAAGTGCAGAGAAGAAGGGAAAAAAGAGCGAGAAGAAGGGAAAGAAAGAACAGAAGAATTCTTCTTTCCACATCGTGCTGAACAAGAAAGATTAGTTTATGGAAAGAGTTTCCAAGAAGGAATATACGGTCTCGCAGGTCAATCGCTATCTTTCGCGAATGATGCAGGAGGATTTCTTTCTTTCTCACCTTACGGTATCCGGAGAGATTTCCAACTTGAAAATGCACCCGTCGGGACATATTTATTTTACGCTTAAGGACCAAGCTTCGCAGCTTTCGGGCATCATGTTTGCCGGAAAGAGGGCGGGGCTTGGTTTTCGTTTGGAAAATGGTATGAAGGTGCTGGTTACGGGGCGAATCGGTTTGTATGAAGCGGGGGGAAGTTATCAGATTTATGCGGATTCCTTCCAGCTTGCGGGGCAGGGTGACCTCTACCTTCGCTTTGAAGCGCTGAAGAAGGAGCTCATGGAAATGGGGCTCTTCGATCCCATGTATAAGAAGCCTATTCCGAAGTATGCAAGGCGCATCGGCGTGGTTACGGCAAGCTCCGGCGCGGCGGTGAGGGATATTGTGCAGATTGCAAGACGGAGAAATCCCTTTGTGGAAATTACGCTATTCCCGGCTCTTGTGCAAGGAGAGGGTGCGGTGGCGTCCATTGTGCGGGGAATAGAGAGACTGGATAAGCTTGGTCTGGACGCTCTCATTGTAGGGCGAGGAGGCGGATCGATAGAAGACCTTTGGGCCTTCAATGAAGAGGCGGTAGCAAAGGCAATCTTTGATGCGGAGACGCCCATTATTTCCGCAGTCGGACATGAGACAGACACGACTATTGCGGATTTTGTCGCGGATTTACGCGCGCCGACACCGTCTGCCGCTGCAGAGCTTGCGGTCTTTGACTATATGCAGTTCGTAGATGATTTAAGCTCCTATACCTATAGCTTTCACGAGCGAATCGAGAAGAAAATCCTTTTCCTTAGACAAAGACTGAAGGAGAAGGAGTTGAAATTCTCTGTTCTGCACCCCAAAGCCATTTTACAGGGAAAACAGCATCGGCTCTTGGATTTACAGAATCGCTTGCAAAATCAGATGAGGAAGGCCCTGCAGAGCGCCAAGGAAAATTTGCAAGATTATGGCAATTTTGCAAAGCTTATGGAGCGGAGACTCAGTGAAGATAAGGCACGCCTCAGTCGCTATCAGAGCTTTCCGCACCTTATGGAGGAAAAACTCTTAAAGGCAAGGCACAGTCTTATCCGCTATCAGGACTTTCCTCACTTTATGGAGGAGAAGCTGGCAGAAAGCAGACATCGAATGCAGCTTCTTTCGGAACAGTTTGATGCGCTTTCCCCCCTCCGTCTTCTTTCGAACGGTTACTCTTATGTGCGAGACGAGGAAGGACGCAGGGTAAGCAGCGCAGAAAAGCTCAAAAAGGGTGAACTTTTGGAACTGCATTTCTCGGATGGCTCTGCAAAAGCCAGGGTGGAAGAGATTAGCAATAAAAAGTCTCGGTAAAGATGAAGATGCATGGATTTACGAAAGCCGATTTTAGTAGAAGATAAGAAAAATAGGTCAAAAAACTAAGAATTACTACGGAATAAAATAACAAATAAGAGGAGAGCTTAGGCTATGATAGAGGGAAATGAAGAGAAGAAAGCAGTAGTGGAGGATGGGCAAGTGGTGTTCACTCCGGATACAAAGGCGGATAAGGCAGACAATGCAAAAAAAGTGGAGAAGAAAAAGGATTTAAGCGAGATTTTTACGGATTTGGACGGCCTTTTGCAAAAGATGGAGGGCGAGGAAAGTCTGGAAAAGAGCTTTGCAATCTATGAAAAGGCGGTGGCCCTTTTAAAGGAAGCGAATTCCAGTATTGACCGAATAGAAAAACAAGTTCGTATCTTAGATGGTGAAGAGGGAAAATAATGAGCATCAAAGAGGCACTCGGGAAAAAGAAAGAAGCTGTGGAAGCCATTTTACAGAGATTCTTAGCGGAAGAAAAAGGCTTTGACCGAACCGGCAGAGAGGCGATGAACTATAGCCTTATGGCACCGGGAAAGAGGATTCGCCCGATTTTAGTGGAGGAAGCATTTTTTCTCTGCTGCAAAGAGGAAGAGAAGGAAGTGCTTCTTCCGATTTTACATTCCTTTATGGCTGCCATCGAAATGATTCACAGCTTTTCCCTTTGTCATGATGATCTCCCTGCAATGGACAATGACCGCGTGCGGAGAGGGCAGGACTCCACCTGGGCACATTTTTCGGAGGCGCAGGGAATCCTTGCGGGAGACGCCCTCTCGCTCTATGCTTTTCAGGCGGTTTTGGAAACTTTTCAGAAAGAAAGGAGAAAGAATCCTCTGCTTTCCCGCTATGAAGGAAGAGTGCTTTCGGCACTTCTTGTGCTCTCGAGAGAGTCCGGCATAGACGGCATGGTGGGCGGACAGGTCGTGGATCTTGAAAAAGAGGGACAGCCTCTTTCCGAAGAGGAGCTCTTCTTTATTATGGAGAAGAAGACGGCGGCACTACTTCGGGCATCTCTTCTTATGGGGGCTATTTTAGGCGGCGCAGAGGAAAAAGTGCAGGAGGAGATTGCCCTTTACGGGGAAAACCTCGGTCTCGCCTTTCAGATTCGGGATGATATTTTAGACGAAATCTCTACGACGGAGGAACTCGGAAAGCCGGTACATTCCGATAAGGAGGAAGGAAAGACAACGGCTTATTCCCTCTACGGAAGAGAAAGGGCGGAAGAGAAGGTAAAAGAGTATACAGAAAAGGCCATTTTTGCCTTAGAAAATTTGCATCGAGGACTTTTGACAGAGATAGATAAAGCCGGTGCAGATGGAGATAACGCCTATCTTTTCCTAAAGGAATTGGCGGTTTTCCTTGCAAGTAGGAAAAAATAAAGTTATGAAGTTCTTATTTTCAGAATGATTGAAACTTCCGCGGGCTGTCTTAGGCAGACCGAATAGAGGAAAAAAACAATAAAAAGGGTTTATTTATGTTACTGGAGAATGTCACTGGGGCGGAGGATGTACGAAAGCTGTCCCTGAAAGAGCAAAAAATCTTAGCGAAGGAAGTCCGTCGCTTTATCATAGAAAAAATGTCCGACAATGGAGGACACCTTGCCTCGAACCTAGGGGTGGTAGAGCTGACCATTGCCTTATTTCATACGCTGAATCTCCCGAAGGACAAAAATCGTCTGGGATGTGGGGCACCAGTGCTATACTCATAAAATTCTTTCCGGAAGACGGGATGACTTTGCACTCCTTCGAAAATTCAAGGGAATCAGCGGTTTTCCGAAACGGGAGGAGAGCCCCTACGACTGCTTTAATACAGGACACAGCTCGACCTCCATTTCCGCAGCCCTCGGGATTGCGGAGGGGCGAGATCTTTTGGGAGAGGACTATACTGTTCTTGCCGTAATCGGAGATGGTGCGCTTACCGGCGGTATGGCCTATGAAGCCTTGAATAATGCCTCCAAGATGAAGAAGAATTTCATCATTATTTTAAATGATAATGAGATGTCGATTGCGAAAAATGTGGGCGGAATGTCCACTTATCTGAATGGCATCCGTTCCCATAAGGGCTATACGCGGTTTAAGGAAAATCTGGCGAGTAGCCTTGGAAAAATTCCGGTGGTCGGAGATCGGATAGTGGAGCGTCTGAAAAACACGAAGAACTCCATTAAACAGCTTCTTGTACCCGGAATGCTTTTTGAAAATATGGGCCTAACATATCTCGGTCCGGTGGACGGGCATAATCTTCATGCTTTGGAGCAGGTTATCCATGAGGCAAAACGCATAGATCATGCAGTCCTTGTACATGTGGTTACGAAAAAAGGAAAGGGATATGTTCCGGCGGAGCAAAATCCCAGTGTATTCCATGGCGTCGGGCCCTTTGACATTGCTACGGGAAAAAGTAAGCAGGAGAACGGAAAGAAGAGTTACACGGATATTTTTGCGGAAAGCCTGATTAAAGAGGGGAAGGAAGATTCGAAAATTGTGGCTATTACGGCGGCCATGCCGGACGGAACGGGTCTTACTAAGTTCGAAAAGGCCTTTCCGAAGCGTTTTTTTGATGTGGGAATAGCCGAAGCCCATGCGGTAACCTCTGCAGCGGGGCTTGCGAGTGCAGGCTTAAAGCCGGTTTTCGCAGTTTACTCGAGTTTCCTGCAAAGAGCCTACGACCAAATCGTGCATGATGTCTGCTTGCAGAAGCTTCCGGTTGTCTTTGCGATTGACAGAGCTGGCCTGGTAGGGGCGGACGGAGAAACACATCAGGGGATTTTCGATATTTCCTACTTGAGAAGTATTCCGAATATGACGGTTATGGCGCCGAAAAACGCGAGGGAGCTTACGGAAATGCTGCATTTTGCCTTGCAGTTTCAGGGGCCGATTGCGATTCGCTATCCGAGAGGGACAGCCTACCAAGGCTTTTCCGAAAAACAGGAGCCGATAGAGTATGGGAAGGCGGAGATATTAATTGAGGAGCAGACAGGAAAAATAGCCCTCCTTGCGCTTGGCTCCATGGTTTCAACCGGAGAGCATATTGTGGAGAAAATGGTAAAAAAAGGCGTGAACTTAAGTCTCGTGAATGCCCGATTTGCCAAGCCGATTGATACGGAAATGCTGGATAAACTTTCCGAAAAAGGCTATAGAAAGATTCTCACATTGGAAGAGGGCGTTCGCTCCGGTGGTTTTGGTGAGGCGGTACTCTCCTACATGGAGACTCATCACAAAGAGGTAGCTGTGGAAAATATCACCCTCCCCGACGCCTATGTGGAGCACGGCGATGTTTCCACCCTTAGGAAAATGCTAAAGATTGATTCGGACAGCATTATAGAAGGGCTGGAGGAGAAGGGATTTTTCAAGTAAAATATTATGCCTACAGAAGGATACTTTCTGCAGTTGCAGGTCTGAAATTGGGGCACGCTCCCGCTAACCTCGCCCGACTGAGCAGTGGTTTTGTTACTCACTGCTCACTTTGCTTCGCAAAGCAACTTCCTTCGGAAGTTGGTCTGTTACAGGAAGACTTTTCTGATGAAAAGTCTGTCCTTGCAGTACTAAGCTTCAAGCATCGTTTACACTCGCTTTCAGCAAGTACTGACGGGCTCAGATTGCCCCATATTTAGACCTGCAACTGCATGAAAAAGTAGCTTCTACAGTCCTAAAATAAATATGCTGAAAAATAGGATATCTGAACAGTGCATTCATATCTATGCTATACTGAGTTTAAGAGGTTAAAAAATATCTATTTGAAAAAGGTGGTGGAGATGAAACTTTTTCATGGAAGTAATGTTATCGTGAATACACCTCGAATACTAACTAAACTTCGAGCTTTGGATTTTGGCGCAGGGTTTTATCTGACTTCCAGCAAAGAACAGGCGAGGAAATGGGCGAAAGCTGTCACAAGAAGAAGGGGAGAAGGAGATAGTATAGTAAATATCTATGAATTAGAGGATGAGTTTTACTCGAAACTGTCTATTTTGGAATTTCCAACAGCAAATGCGGAATGGTTGGATTTTGTAGTACAGAACAGAAAAGAAAAGCGTGTGAGTTCTTACGATTTAGTGATTGGACCTGTGGCAAATGACTCCACACTTCCGGTTATTGACGATTATATGGATGGAAAATATGATAAGGAAGAGGCCGTGAAGCGATTGTTGCCACAAAAACTGACAGACCAGTATGCATTTTTGACAGAAAAAGCGATTCGTTTTTTGACTTTTGAAGGGAGTGAAAAGGGGTGACCGAAGTTAATGCCAGAACAAGAGATTTTTTTGATCGGCAGGTAATCTATTTGATAAAAGCGAAATATGGCATGGAAGATATGAAAGCAATTCGCTCTTTTTTGTTTTCAGAAACATATCAAATGCTCTTGGACCCACTGACAGAGGTTTATAGCTTCAGCCCGCAGATTGTTTTTGAAATGTGGGAAAGTGAGATGATTACGGGAGATCCGCGTAATTCGCAGTACATACGAGGTGAAGAAAATGAGTAAAGAAGCTGAGTTTTTTATTTATCTCCTTGAGCGGTATGCGGATTACAAGAAGGAGAAGGCCAGTGAGATTTTAAAGATGTGGGATCAGAGCGGTATTACAAAGTTAATCTATGATTTATATGATATTTATCATGTAGAACGATTGGAAAATGCATTTGAGGATATTGATAAGCTTTTACAGAAAAAACTGGCGCAAGCATAAAACATTTTTCCTAAAAGGCTCGAATAGTGCAATTCGAGTACTTTTGGCTATTTATAACGAGTATTGCTCGTAAAGCGTGCGATATCTCGTTGATTGAAATGAAAAATAAACAGGTCCTTTTCAACATAGATTGTAATAACAAGATAAGGCAGGAATTAAAAGAAGGGAAGCAAATGGGAGAGAAGAAAGAGCGCCTAGATGTGCTTTTAGTGGAGAGAGGACATTTTGACAGCAGAGAAAAGGCGAAGCGTGCCATCATGGCGGGCCTTGTTTTTGTAAATGGGGAAAAGGAAGACAAGGCAGGAACGACCTTTCCTCTTACTGCGGAAATCTTAGTCAAAGGAAATCCCCTTCCCTATGTTTCCCGAGGGGGTCTAAAGCTGGAAAAGGCACTGAAGAGCTTCCCGATTGCGCTAAAAGACCGGGTTTGTATGGATATCGGGGCTTCTACAGGGGGCTTTACGGACTGTATGCTGCAAAATGGGGCAAAGGAGGTCTATGCCGTGGATGTCGGACACGGACAGTTGGACTGGAAGCTTAGAAATGACGAGCGAGTACACTGCATGGAAAAGTGCAATATTCGTTTCGTGGAAGAGACGGATCTTGGGGAAAAACCGAGTTTTTTCTCTATAGATGTGTCCTTTATCAGTTTAAAGCTCGTGCTTTCGGTGGTGAAAAGACTTGCAAGTCTTCCTGCGGAGGTGGTCTGCCTGATTAAACCGCAGTTTGAAGCGGGAAGAGAGCAGGTCGGGAAGAAGGGAGTGGTGCGGGATCCGAAGGTACATGAGGAAGTGATTCGCACGGTTCTCGAATTTGCGGCAAGCATCGGATTTTCCATAGAAGGCCTTAGCTTCTCTCCGATTAAAGGACCGGAGGGAAATATTGAATATTTGGCCTATCTTCGCTATGAAGGAGAAGAGAGCCGAAGCTTTCCGGAGGGAATGGAGGAGAAAATCCATGCCATTACGGAGGAGTCGCATAGGGCGCTGTAGCTTCAGCACATCCCGAATAAAGAAGTTCTTATTCTTAACACGTATCGTTCATATAGCGTGCGGTCATTCCATTGCGTATTACGAAGTATTAAAATTTTTTTCCGAAAACTCTTTATTCAGTTGTTTTATTCTTAGACTTTACATCTTGGAAAAGCTATGATAATTTTTATTCGGAAGAAACCGAATCGGAGGTGACCGAATAAAATGAAATTTATTGGAAGAGAGGAAGAAGTACGGAAAATCAAAGGCTTATACCAGTCTCCCGGCTTGGAAGTGCTTCTGTTATACGGAAGAAGGCGCATCGGAAAAAGCGAGCTGATGAAACATTCCATGCAGTTCTTTGAGGGGAAAAGGATTTATTACGAGTGTAAGCAGACTTCGGAAATGAATAATGTAGACAGCCTGGCGACTTTACTTTCGGAAGAGTTTGGCTACCCGAAGATTTCCTTTTCCGGCCTGGAGGAAGTGCTGGATTTTCTTTTTAAAAAGGCGATGGAGGAGAATATTCTTTTGATTTTAGATGAATATTCTTATCTTAGTGATGTGTTGAAGGGCATGGACAGTGTTTTGCAGGCACTGATTGATAAGTATCGAAACCGGAGTAAATTGAAATTGGCCTTGTGCGGTTCCTTTGTGGATACCATGCAGAAACTGATAGAAAAAGAGAATCCCTTATTCGGCCGTTTTGATTTGGTTTTAAAGTTGAAGCCCATGGATTACTATGATTCAGCACAGTTTTATCCCCATTTTTCCGATGAGGATAAGGTGAGGCTTTACAGCGTTTTTGGCGGAATTCCCTATTATAATCGTTTGATTCGGGAAGATAGGTCTGTAAAGGAGAATATTATAGAGTTGATTGCTTCTCCCGGTGCAAGACTGGAAAATGAGGTACTGATGTATCTTAAGTCAGAAATTGCGAAAATTGTGAATGCCAATGAAGTCTTTGAGGCTATGGCAAGGGGATTTTCTCGCTTTAACGATATCCTGTCTCAGTCCCATGTTTCCAGTGGTCCTAGCTTAGTGGATGTGTTGGATAAGTTGATTCGTATGGAGCTTGTTGAGAAGGCATCTCCTATTAATGATGAAAATAATCGAAAGAAATCAGGATATTATATCAGTGATCCCATGTCTTTGTTTTATTATCGATATATTTTCCGCTACAGCTCTCAGTTAAATGTGATGAATTCGGATATTTTCTATCAGCGATATATTCAGAATGACTTTGAAAATGCCTATGTACCGAAGCGTTTTGAGACGATAGGAAAACAATATTTAATTCGGCAGAATCGGGCAGGACTTATGGAGGAACCCTTTGAGAAAATAGGCAGGTACTACTACGACATTCCGAAAGAAAGGCGAAACGGAGAGTTCGATATTGTCACTTACGATCCTAAGGGCTATATTTTTTATGAAGTAAAGTTTCAAGATAAGCCTCTTAGCAAGGCAGAAATAGAAAAAGAGATAGCACAGGTGCAGGAATGCGGTCTACATTGCTATCGCTACGGCTTCCTTTCCAAAAGCGGATTTGAAGCAATTTCTCGGGAGGATGTGGTTTTGATTTCTTTAGAAAGTCTGTTTGCATAGTTTTCTATGGCAAGTTTTAGGATAAAAAAATCTTTCTCATCAGAGAAAATCCTTTCGGAGGCTTTTTTAGCCTCCTTTTTTACGCTATACTAGGACAGTTCAAAGAAATGAAGGGAGAACTATGGAAAAAAGTCTGAAAGATCAAGTATATGAATCTATTCTGGAGGATCTCTTTCAGGGAAATGTTGCTCCGGGGGATATTTTGAATGAGAAGGCGTTGCTGGAAAAATACCACTGCAGTAAGTCTCCGGTGCGAGAAGCTTTGATGGCTCTTTGTGCTGACGGCATACTAAAGAATATTCCCCGATACGGTTACGAGGTGGTGCGTCTCAGCAGGGAAGATATCTACGATATGCTGGCTTTCCGTTTTGTTTTGGAGCGGGGGGTGCTTTTGGAGTGCGGGGCAGAGCTTCGGGAGGAAGACTTTTTGGACTTGGAGAAAATCAATAGTCAGTGTAGTGAAAATGATACAGATGCCATGACCCACTGGAAGCATAACACGGAATTTCACCTTCGTTTGATTGCCTGTGTCCACAATGAATATATTACGGAGCAGCTGGAAAAATGCATGGCCAGACTGAAGCGGGCCTATTCCCAGTACTATTGGAAGAAGGACAAGGAAATTCTCTTCTCCATGGATACGGAGCACCATGTGGATATCGTATCTGCGTTACGAAATAAGGATGTGGATAAGGCCATTCGCTATTTGGAAGAGGATATACAGGACTTCGGAGAATATTCCGCCTATCGTTTAAAACTTCATTTTTCTTAAGCTGATTCAGGAAAGAAATGTGCGGTTTATTGAACGCAAAGGAGATATATTGTAAAAAATTTATTTCAAGTATTTACTAAGCAAATTTTAGAAAGGAACTTATGGAAAAAAAGAGGGCATGTGGAAACAGGTTTTTGGAACTTTGACATTTTGCAATCGCCATAAGTTCCTTTTTTTATCTATAGCCATTTTCTTGCAAATCGCTACCTTTGTGGGAAAGGAGCTATTGCAAACGCTGTTCCGGCTAACTTTGGTGCTGGTGGACTTACCCAATGTGGATCAGTACAATATTCGCTATTTTTTTACCAGTCCCAGAAGCCTCTTCATGGCTTTACTTTTTGCTTTTCTTTTAGCCTTCTTTTTTTATGTGGAAGTCTTCACTCTGGTGCAGGTGATTCTGGCGGCCAAAGAAGGCGCCCGGACTTCTTATCGAAAAATTCTCCGCACCTCCTTAAGCAGATTGAGAGATTTCAGCTATGGAAATGTATTGTTGTTTCTACTGTACATTCTCTGTACTGTGTCGGTGGCCGGTTTTATTCTAAGCTCTTCTCTGACGGATTCCTTTCGCATTCCGAATTTTATAACGGAAGAAGTAGGTAAGACTGTGGGAGGGCATATCGTTCTTTTTCTGTTGTTCCTCTTTTTTATGTACCTCAATATGCGACTGGTTTATACGGTGCCTTTAATGGGCTTAAAGGCGCAGAAGTTTAATAAATCGGTGCGGGAAAGCTTTGCCTACACGAAAAAAGGCGAAATCAGACTGTTTCTGACCCTCTTTTTGTATGAGTTTTTGCTGAGTTTGCTGGCAGCTCTTTTACTCTATTTGGCGGCTTTTCTCTTTACCCGCTTAGACCCGGAGGGAAAACTGGGCATCTTTCATTTTCTTTTCTTCCTGCTCTTTCGCTTTACCCGATTTTTCTTTGCGATTTTGTCAAAAATCGGATTTCTTTCCCTTTTGGTCAATACCCTTCCGGTGGAAGGCTCCGAGGGGGAAAATGCTTTTCTTGCCGAGGAACAAAAGTATAGCAAGGCCACCATTTTCCTCCTACTGGCTTTATTTGTTTTTCACAGTACCGTAGCGCTTATGGATTATATGGGGCGGGAGGTTAATACGGATGCGAAAATCATTGCCCATAGAGGGCTGGTTTCCGCCGGGGTGGAGAAGACCAATCCCCTGATGTCTTTGGACATTTCTCTGATGGAGGGGATAGAAGAGACTGCTCCGGAATGGAAGACCGGAGTAGTAATTCCTGTACAATTTGGAGATTTTGCTACGAAGCTTGTGGATTTTTATGCGATAGAGGACTCCTCCTATAACGGCTACTTGATGGGAGAGGTACAGGATATGGGGAAGGAATTTTATGTTTGGACCATCAATGAAGAGGATAAAATCTTGAAGTATCTGCAAAGACCGGTGGATGGCATAATCACCGATGACCCTGGGGAAGTTTTGCGATTGCGAAAGGATATGCTGGAGGATCGAAGTTATTACGGCATGTATGAACGCATGGCGGGGTAAGGTTCGGGCTCGGATTGCCCCTATTACAGCCTTATACTGCATAAAAAATTTGTAATATTTTAAAAACTGCTATGCAAATAGCACAAAAATAATGTTAAAAAATCATCAAAATCTCTCTAGTGCTTTTTAATCGTATTACTGATATGATTATAGTAGTTTAAAGGAAAAATACGGAGTATCGATACTTGCATAGGGGAAAATCTCAGGATTTCTTTCCTGAAGAGATGTTAACGGTATTTCTATAGAAGGAAATATAAATATTTTTAGAAAAATGTTTTAGGAGGGATGATTGGTGGAAGAGAGCTTGATGAACAATTATACGGAAATTCTGCTGAATGAGCTGGTTCCGGCCATGGGCTGTACAGAGCCTATTGCCATTGCTTATGCGGCTGCCGCAGCCAGAAAGCTTTTGGGCGAAGAGGTAAAGGAGATAAAGCTTTGCTGCTCCGGAAATATCATTAAGAACGTAAAGGCGGTTACCGTTCCCAACTCCGGCGGACAGAAGGGGATGCAGGCAGCGGCTATTCTCGGTGTTCTCGGAGGGGATTCCGACTTAAAGCTGGAGGTTTTATCCACTGTATCGGATGAGGATAGAGAGCAGTGCAGAAAGCTGGTGGATACCGGATTTTGCAAGGTGAGTTTTCAGGAGGATGGCCCTAAGCTTTACATTGCGGTAGAGCTTCTGTCCGAGAACCATAAGGTAAAGCTGGAGATTGCCAACCAGCACAGTAACATCATTTACATGGAAAAGGATGGGGAAGTTCTTTATAAAGAAGGGCATGAGGATAAGCAGGATGTGATTTCCGCAGGTGGAGACAGAAGTCTTATGTCTCTTCAGGGAATTTTAGACTATGCCAATGAAGTGGACTTATCCTTGGTGAAGCCTTCCTTACAAAGGCAGGTGGAGATGAACCTGGCGATTTCTCAGGAAGGTTTGGATAATGCCTGGGGCGCCAGTGTAGGAAAGACCATTTTGGAAACCTGGGGCTCAGATGTACGGGCCTGTGCCTGTGCAAGAGCGGCAGCAGGATCTGATGCCAGAATGAGTGGTTGTCCTCTTCCTGTGGTGATTAACTCCGGTTCCGGAAATCAGGGTATTACCGTCAGTATGCCCGTAGTGGAGTATGCCAAATCCCTTTCCATTTCCGAGGAGAAGATGTACAGAGCCTTGATTGTCAGCAATCTGGTATCTATCTACATTAAACACTATATCGGTGCTCTTTCCGCCTTCTGCGGAGCGGTAAGTGCTTCCTGCGGCGCAGGGGCCGGCATTACCTATCTCTGCGGGGGAAATTATCAGAAGATTGGTCGTACCATCAGTAATACTTTGGGAAATGTTGGCGGAATCGTTTGTGATGGAGCAAAGCCCAGCTGTGCGGCAAAGATTGCTTCCTCCGTCCATGCCGCAATTTTGGCTCACCACATGAGCATGAAGGATCAGGGCTTCCATGGGGGAGAGGGTATCGTGGAAGAAGACGTGGAAAAGACCATTAAGAACATGGGCTATATCGGAAAGGTGGGTATGCAGTCCACGGACAGAGAGATTTTGAAGGTTATGACCGACCAGGTAGATGTAGATACCTGTCTGTAAATCCCATTTTGTAGAGTGATGAAGCAAGGTAGAGGGAATAACACTTTTTCATTCGGGAATAAGGGATGCTTTCAGAATGTAACGATAGAGAAAATGGAGGCATCAGCCTCTTTTGTAGGAAGTCGTATCTATATCATGTATGAAATTCTATCATATCTAAGCTTGACATTTTACGACTACTTTTTTACAAGAAGGAGAAAAAGTATGGAAAAACAAGGATTTATTCATAGTCTGCCCTTTAAGCTTTTGGTGGCATTGGCTGTGGGCATCGGTATGGGCTTGGCTTTAAGCGGAATGGAGAATGCCGTATCTCATGCCATCTTAAACATTGTGGTAACCGTAAAGTATATTGCGGCACAGTTTATCAGCTTCTGTGTACCACTGATTATCATTGGATTTATTGCTCCCTCCATCACAAGACTGGGAAACAATGCTTCCCGTATGCTGATGGTAGCTTTATTCCTTGCTTATGTATCCTCTATTGGAGCGGCATTTTTTGCCACATTTTCCGGATACACCATCTTACCACACTTAAACATCAACCCTGATGTGGATGGTTTAAAGGAGCTTCCTGAGGTAGTATTCCAGTTGTCTATTCCTCAGATTATGCCGGTAATGTCTGCTCTCTTCCTTTCTGTATTGTTAGGTTTGGCAGCAGCTTGGAATAATTCCAAGATTATCACCCAGGCATTGGAAGAGTTCCAGAGTATCGTTTTATCCATCGTAACCAAGTTCGTTATTCCGGTATTACCTATTTTAATCGGTACTACCTTTTGTACTCTGGCTTACGAAGGAACCATTACCAAGCAGTTACCAATCTTCTTAATCATCATCATTATCGTAATGATTGGACACTACATTTGGCTGACTCTTCTTTACTCCGTTGCAGGAGCGTATTCCAAGAAGAACCCCATGAACATTATAAAGCACTATGGTCCTGCATATATGACAGCGGTAGGAACCATGTCTTCTGCAGCAACCCTTTCCGTAGCTTTAGAGTGTGCAAGAAAGTCTGAGCCAACCATCCGTGAGGATATGGTGGACTTCGGAATTCCTCTTTTTGCCAACATCCACCTTTGCGGATCCGTTATGACAGAGACCTTCTTCGTTATGGCGGTATCTAAGATGCTCTACAATGAGTTCCCTTCCGTAGAGAAGATGATTCTTTTCTGCCTCTTACTGGGCGTATTCGCAATCGGCGCTCCCGGCGTTCCCGGTGGAACCGTTATGGCTTCCTTGGGACTGATCACCGGTGTGCTTGGCTTTGATGAGACCGGAACCGCTTTGATGCTGACCATCTTCGCATTGCAGGATTCCTTCGGAACCGCTTGTAACGTAACCGGAGATGGTGCATTGGCACTGATTCTTACCGGATATGCAGAGAAGCACGGGATTCATCCCCAGAAGTTGGAGTCTGTACTGTAAGGGCTCTGTACTTTGGATGCGTGTTTGAGGCAAGAAAAAGTATCTAAAGAATCCTATGAACCATGATAGAAAATAAAAAATCTATCTATGGATATGGGGAAAATGCTAGAAAGTATGATGTAATAGTGATAGCGAAGTATATGGAAAAGAGACAGTTTAGGCTGTCTCTTTTTGCTATTCGGAGATAAACTTTTAGTAATTAGAAAGTTTTTCCGTATAGATAAGTAAATAATCTATAATTTATGGAAGTTTTTCCATGTGCCTGTGATATAATACGAAATGATAGAATAAAGGAAAATGATAGAAAAACCCAAGTTGAAAGAATTGCATAGGAATAGTTTAGAAAAAGTATGGGTAAATAAAGTAAACAAAGGAGTTAAGGATAGTATGGAAAAACAAAATAGAATTGAACGCCCTCAATATTTACAGGAGCTGGGCAAATATCGAGATACTCCCTTGGTAAAGATTTTGGCAGGAATTCGGCGTTGTGGGAAATCCACCATCTTAGAAATGCTAAAGGAAGAGCTTCTGGAAAGTGGAATTTCGACAGATCATATCCTTAGCTTTCGCTATACTTCGGAAGCACTGGAAGAGAATATGAGCAGTAAGGAAATGTACCTAGGAATCAAAATGCAGATGAAAGATAATGAACGTTATTATCTTCTGCTGGATGAGGTGCAGGAAGTGAGCGGATGGGAAAAGGCTATAAACAGCCTTTTGGAGGAGGAGAATACAGATATTTATGTTACCGGCTCAAATTCAAAACTGATGTCCGGCGAAATTTCCAGCTATTTAACAGGACGTTATATTATGATTCCTGTATACACCCTGTCTTTTTCTGAATATTTGCGTTTTAAGCAGGGAGACTCCCATTCTAAAAAAGATCTTTTATTAGAGTATATTCGCATGGGCGGTTTTCCGATTGTTGCTCGAAGCAACTTTGACGAAAGTTCTGCATATCAGATTGTTGAAGGCATATATAACTCCGTGGTTAATAGTGATATTACAAGAAGATACAATATTCAAAACCTGGATTTGTTTCATCGTGTTGTCAAATTTGTGGTGGAAAATGTGGGGAAAACCTTTTCCGCCAACGCCATCGCAAAGTTTTTAAAAAGTGAAGGGCGCTCCTTATCCATTGAATCTATATATAACTACTTAAGCTATTTGGAAAAAGCCTTCGTGATCTACCGTTGTCCAAGATATGACTTACAGGGAAAGTCTGTGCTAAAAACACAGGAAAAGTTTTATCTGGCAGATCCTTCTCTCAAATACTCTATTATGGGCTTCAATCCTAAGTCTATTGCTTCCATGTTGGAAAACTTAGTATATTTTGAGCTTAGAAGAAGAGGATATGATGTCTATATAGGAAAAAAAGAGACAAAGGAGATAGACTTTGTAGCAGTTCGTCGAGATGAGCAAATGTATGTGCAGGTTTGTCGCAACTTGCCGGAGGATTCGGATCGAGAACTGGCCAATCTTTTGGAACTTAAGGACCATTACCCCAAGTACATAGTGACTCTGGATGACTTGGCAGGGGGAAATGTTAATGGGGTTAAGATTGTTCATATGGCGGATTTTTTGCTGAGTGAGGAATACTAAATAAAGAATATAGCGAATGGTAAAGAAAAAAATCAAGGAGGATTATCCATGAATTGCAAGAAAAATAATATAAAATATCTTCGGCCCCTTATTGTTGCTATAGTAGCTATTCCTATCTTAGGTGTAATATTTGACATCGGGATTAGGTTCAAACTGCCTATACTCATTAAAATGGAGAACATTAGCGAATTTTCTTTAGCATTAATACAAATACAAGCTACCATCGCCACATTAATGCTCAGCATTATTGGTATTCTTTCAGGTGTCTTGTCAGATCAGTATATGGGGGTTTCGGTTAGCTATTATTTTTTAGAGATAAAACCACGTCCTTTAACTCATAAAAACATAATTTATGCAGAGTTTATATTATTGGTACTTAGCCTCATAGGCTATGTGTTTTTGTTATATAATTTTTTATTTTCTATATTTATATCTTCTTTGATTCTTATAGTTGTTTCTATAGAAGAGATATATGAAGTTTTTAAAGGGAAAGAATATGTTGAAGACAATATTAAAGAGTATATTAATAGTGAATTTAAAATTATAGAAGATACAAAGGTTAAAGAAGAGAAAGAAGTTAAAGAAAACATAGAAGATACAGAAGAAATAAAAAAAGGTGTAGAGATTGCTGGACAGTTTGTAGAACATTGGAAATCTATTGCATCATCACAAACAACAAAGGAATTTGAACAGTGTTCTATGATTTTTTGGAAAATTTTTACATTTCTTCTCCATAATAAAAAAATTGATAAGATTAATTCCTATACTGAGAGTATGGCATTATCTTTACTACAAGGTGAATCTCAATCTTGCAAATTAAGAGGATTATTGTTTGTGAATGATGTTTATAGAAAAGCAAGAGAATGGATTGAGAAGAAAGTAGAAGAAGAAAAGAAAGAATATATAAATCAACCAATAGATTTAATTGATAAAGTTTATGATTCTTGGTACTTTGCCTTGTGTTCAATAGATGCTGAAATCACAAAACAAACATTTATAGAGAGTTTTGGGGAATACGCTCATGATAAATATAATCCGCCTAAGTATCGTACTTTAAAGAAAAATAACTTGAATGTTAATTTTTATCATTGGTTTGATTTTTTCTCTAGAAATGTTTTATATATAAATTTATTCGTAAAACATAGGCATGATATTTTGCAGGAAAGAATCAATTTTCTAGCAAAAATATTGGGAAACTATGTAACAGAGCAAAGTCGAAAGCTATACTATTTTGATTTTGAATATTGGCAGAAATTAATTACTGATAATTTAAATATATATGGAGATGAATTATTTTATAAAATGAAAATTAATGTCTCAGAGGAAAAAAAAGACTCTTATTACGATTCTATAGTAGAAAGAAATTTTTATATTTGTGTTGGATATATTTTAAATGGCCTAACTAAATTAGTAATACAAGGATGGTTTCCAGAGGAAAAAATAGATAAAGTTTGTCGATATAATTTATTACATTGTATGTCCATTCATTTTTTTATGTATTATATAATTAAAAATCGTATTAATGAAGCTGAAATAGAGCAAATTGACGGGGTTATTACAGAAAAAAATTCATCAAAAGTCTCATTAACTTTTATGATGTTCATACTTGTATTGGTTTGGAGAATAAACTTTTGTTGGATATACAAATGGAAAAGGAGCTAGAAAAGATACCATATAGATTTTCTGAACTTTATCCTACAGTCGAAGATGAAGATAAGTTAATTGTTTGGAGCTATTTTTTATATGTTGCTGTAACAATTGATATGAAACAACACAATTCTAAAAATATATTAGCGGATTTGACTCAAACTCATGATTTTAAGAATATAAATAAAAAATTAAATAAAAAATTAAATAAAAAATTAAATGAAGAAATATATTTAAAACAAGAATTTACTCATCTTCACAAATACTTATCTGAAAATGAATTAAGCGATAGTGAAGCTCAGGACTTAACTAATAGGATGATCGCATATTTAGATGCTGCTAAAAAATCCAAAGAAAAATAATGTAGGCAAAGTTTTCAGAAAACCCCTTGACAAAAAGCTGGACATGATGTTTGATGGTGGCGTAATTCGAACTAATTCCCACGAATAAATCACGAGAGAAAGTGTATCTAGGGTTCCGGTCAAGCTGGTCCGAGCGATACACATACTGCACGGCAGTATGACACCTTAGGGATAAAAGCCCCGGAGGCAGGTTTCACTTGAAGCCTGCTTCCGAGGCTTCATTTATTTCTGGAGAACCATTTCAGTGAGTTTAAGGAGGAATTTATGCAGAAGATTTACACCGGAAAAACGAAAGATGTTTTTAAACTGGAAGACGGGAATCTGGTTTTAAAGTTTAAAGACGATGTCACCGGAGAGAACGGCGTTTTTGATCCGGGGGCAAATGCCGTTGCCCTGACCATCGAGGGGGTTGGAAAAGAGGATTTAAAGTGCAGTAAGTACTTTTTTGAGCTCTTAAGAAAGAACGGCGTGAAGACACATTATGTGGATGCAAACGTAGCGGAAAATACCATGACCGTGCTGCCCTGTGAGGTCTTTGGAAAGGGGCTGGAAGTGATTGCCCGCTTTATTGCAACAGGCTCTTTCATCCGCAGGTACGGGGCATACATTCAGGACAAAACCGTGCTTCCCGGGACTTTCGTAGAAGTCACCTTAAAGGATGATCAAAGAAACGACCCGCCGATTTCTGAGGATGCTTTGGATATGCTCGGGATTCTTACGAAGGAAGAATACAAAGAGCTGAAAGAAAAGACCAAAGAGATTACCGGAATCATTAAAGAGGATCTGGCAAAGAAGGGGCTGACGCTCTACGACATTAAGCTGGAATTCGGACGGCATAATGGAGAAGTGATTTTAATCGATGAACTATCCGGCGGAAATATGCGTGTTTTTGACGGAGACAGCTATGTAGAGCCCTTAAAGATATATTCGTATTTAGATAAAGGAACTGTATAAAAGAGGAAATGAAGGAACAGTTTTCCCCTGTACAGGTCAATATCGGGAGTCCTTCCCGAGAAGGCCTGTACAAAGGACTGTCCTAGCCCTCTTTTTACAGTTCTTTTCTTGTTTCTAAAGAGTATTATTCCTGATGAGTTTAGCCGGCAAGGCGCGGGGGAGCTCGCTCTGAACCGGTGCTGTATGCGAATCTGTAGATATCTTATTTATGAAAGTGATCGTGTAATTGTGTTCGCTAATCCCTTTTGAAAGGAGAAGTATGAAAGTTGCTTTGATTATGGGAAGTATTTCCGATGAGGAAATTGTAAAAAAGTCTGCCGCTGTTTTGAAGGATTTTTCCGTGGAATATGACTGCCGTGTGATTTCAGCCCATCGTTCTTTGAATCTTGTTTTGGATTACGTAGAGAGCATGGAGCAGAATAAGATTGATATTATCATTGCCTTTGCCGGAAAGGCGGCACACCTTGCCGGCGTACTGGCCGGACTATCTATCAAACCGGTAATCGGGGTACCTGTGCAGTCCTCCTGCCTGGACGGTATGGATGCGTTACTTAGTACGGTACAGATGCCGAAAGGCGTTCCGGTTGCCACCGTTGCCATCAATGGGGCGGAAAATGCAGCCATTCTTGCTATAGAGATGCTGGCGTTGTCCAATCCGGATTTAAAAGAGAAGCTTAGACAATACAAGGAAAAAATGAAGCAGTCCGTTCAGGAGATGAATGAGCGGATCTCTCTCTAGGAGGTGCGATGTGAGCGGACTGTGCGGCATTTTTTCTTTTGATAAAAAGAACGATATTACCGACCTTCTGGAGGTGGGACTCTATGCATTGCAGCATAGGGGACAGGAGGGGTTCGGCATCACTACCATGGAGGGGCAAAGAGTCTGTGAATTAAAGCGGAAGGGCATGCTTTCAGAAGTACTAAACCAACAGATTATCGAGGATATCTGCGGATCGGCCGGTATCGGTTTTGTGAAATATCTTTTTTCCCACAATACCAAATATGAGCCGATGATGCCCTTCGTTTACCAGACAGACCATGGCAACTCCATGATTGCCCTGGACGGCACCATCTTAAATCGAAATTTTAATTTCTGCGAGCTTGTGAATAAGATAAACGGCCCCTTAGAGAGCTTTCAGGACTATATGGAAAGCTTAAAGGGAACCTATAATCTCATTTACATTGATGAGGGGAAAATGCTGATTGCCAGAGATCCTTACGGCATAAAACCGATGTGTTTCGGGAAGTTACAGGATACCTTTATTGCCGTTTCCGAAAGCTGTGCCTTGGATGCGATGAATGGGGAGTTTCTACAGGATGTAGAACCGGGAACAATAGTTCTTGTAGAAAATGGGGATTATTCCGTTCATCATTTTTCTAAGAAGCCCCACCATCTCTGCCTCTTTGAGATGATTTATATTGCACGCCATGATTCCATTATCGACGGGGTGAGCGTTTATCAGGCGCGCTATAAGACGGGAGAGCGGCTCTATGAGGAGTGCCCCACAGAGGCGGATATCGTCATCGGCTCTCCCGATTCCGGTTTGATTGCCGCGAAAGGCTATGCGAAGGCATCAGGCATTCCCTTCGTGGACGGAATTTTGAAGAATCGATACATTCAAAGAACCTTCATAAAACCCACACAGGAAGAAAGAGTCAGCAGTGTCAATATCAAGTTAAATGCGATTAAAGAAAACCTGCAGGATAAACGGGTGATTCTGGTAGATGATTCCATCGTCCGGGGGACGACCATGAAGAGAATCATTAAGATTTTAAAGGATGCCGGGGCAAAGGAAGTCCATATCCGGGTTGCCAGCCCCAAGGTGGTTTCCAACGATATCTATGCGATTGATATTCCGAAAAACGAGCAGCTGATTGGCTACAACAAGACGGTAGAAGAGGTTCGGGACTATATCGGCTGTGACAGCCTCTATTATCTGAGTCTGGAGGGACTGGAAGATTGCTGCGGTAACAAGGGCTATTATGAAAAATATTTTACAGGAGTGGATATTTTCCAAGAGGAGGCGGTATGGCACTAAGCTATAAGGAGGCGGGAGTCGACAAAGAGCAGGGTTATAAAGAGGTGGGACTGATTAAGAAGTTTATCAAAGAGACCTATACTCCCGGTGTTTTATCGGATTTGGGGGGCTTTTCAGGTCTGTTTTCCTTGGAAGAGGAGAAGCTTTCCCATCCTGTTCTGGTATCCGGTACAGACGGTGTGGGAACAAAAGTGGTACTGGCGCAGAAGCTGGATAGACACAAGACCATCGGCATTGACTGTGTGGCAATGTGCGTGAACGACATTCTCTGTCAGGGAGCAAAACCCTTATTTTTCTTAGATTATATTGCCTGCGGAAAACTCCACGCAGAGAAGATGGCAGGGATTGTGGAAGGGGTTGCGGAAGGTTGTAAAAGAGCAGGAGCGGCGTTAATCGGAGGAGAGACCGCGGAGATGCCTGGGGTGTATCGGGAGGAGGACTATGACCTTGCCGGATTTGCTGTGGGGATTGTTGACCGGGAGAAGATTATTGACGGCAAGCAGAAAGTGAAGGAAGGGGATCTTATCCTGGCACTTCCCTCTTCCGGAATCCACAGCAACGGTTTTTCTCTGGTTCGGAAAATCATTTTTGACAAGATGCACTTGGATTTGGAAAAGGAGCAGATTTCCGGAAAAAGCCTGGCAGATATTTTATTGGAACCGACTCGCATCTATGTTCGGGAAGTGCTTCCGGTGCTCAATACGGTAGATGTACACGCCATGGCCCACATTACCGGAGGAGGATTCCCGGAGAATCTGCCCCGGGTTTTACCGGAAGGACTTTCGGTGCTAATCGACGAAAGCGCTTTGCCCCGTCTTCCTATTTTCAGCAAATTGCAGGAGTGGGGAGAATTAAGTCGGGAGGAAATGTTTGGCACCTTCAATATGGGGGTAGGCTTTACCCTTTTTGTAAGGAAAGAGGACGAGAAGAAAGTTTTATCCATGCTCCCGGAGGCAAGGCGAATCGGAGAAGTTGTTCGGGGAAAGGGAGAAGTGACCATTCAGTAGCCGCCGTAGAAGTGAGCATTTAGTAGCCGCAGGAAAAGTGAACATTCGGTAGGCACCGAAGAAGTGACAATTGAATAGACGCCGGAGGATTTCCGGTAATTAATATGTGGGAAAAGGTGGACTATGGATAAACGTATTTTTGTGCGAAAGAGAGAGCAGTACCGGCAGGAAGAGGAAAAACTGGTAGAGGAATTGTTCCGCAGCCTTTCTATCCCTGTGAAAAGCGCAGCCATTTATCAGATTTATGACGTGTATTCTATTGAAGAAGAAGTATTGAAACGGGCGGAGCAGTCCGTGTTTTCCGAGGTAATGGTGAACGAAGTTTTCGAAGAGCTGCCGCTTCAGGAAGGCTTTTATTTTGCTTATGAAACCTTGCCGGCACAATTTGACCAGCGGGCAGACAGTGCGATGCAGTGTATTCGACTCCTGGATGCGGAAAGTAAGGCATTTGTGCGCTCCGGAACCTTGCTTGTTTTTGACCGGGTTCTTAATCCCTCGGAATTGGAGAAGATTTCTAAATATCTGGTGAATCCCATTGAGTCCCAAGAGAAGGACATGTCCCTTCTTTCTTTCTCGCCGGATGCAGAGAGAAAAGAAATGCGGGATATGAGCGGTTTCCGTAGGCTCGGAAGAGAAGAACTTGCTGCTTTAAAGACAGAGATGAATCTTTCCCTTTTGATGGAAGACCTTCTCTTTATTCAGGAATTTTTCAGGGTAGAAGAAAGAGACCCAAGCGAAACGGAGCTTTACGTATTGGATTGCTACTGGAGTGACCACTGTCGGCATACTACCTTTGAGACGGAGCTGGATAAGATTTCCGTGGAGTCTAAGCATTTTCAGAAGGAAATGGAAGAGGCCATGCAGGAATACCTGAGCCTTCGAAAGGAACTGGGGACGGAGAAACCGATTACTCTTATGGATATGGCGACCATTGTGGGAAAGTATCATCGGCTCATTCTAAAGGATCAGACCGTGGAAGTCAGTTCCGAGAACAATGCCTGTTCCTTCTTTACGACCGTAGAGCATGATGGGAAGGAAGAGCAGTGGCTCATTCAGTTTAAAAATGAAACCCACAATCATCCGACGGAAATTGAGCCCTTCGGGGGAGCCAGTACCTGTATCGGCGGAGCGATTCGAGACCCCTTATCCGGACGGAGCTTCGTTTATCAGGCGATGCGGATCAGCGGAGCGGGAAATGTGCTGGAAGGGCGGGAAAAGACCCTTTCCAATAAGCTTCCTCAGGCGGAGATTTCGAAGAAAGCCATGCAGGGCTATTCCTCTTACGGAAATCAAATCGGCCTGGCCACGAGTTTCGTCCGGGAATTGTACGATGATTCCTATGTGGCAAAGCACATGGAGGTGGGCGCGGTAGTGGGGGCAAGTCCGGTTGAAAATGTGCGAAGAGAGCTTCCCGCGCCGGGGGATATTGTGGTTTTAATCGGCGGTCGAACCGGTCGGGACGGCATCCAGGGTGCATCCGGCTCCAGTGTGGTGCATACCAGTGCCTCTCTTCACACCATGGCTTCCCAGGTACAGAAGGGAAATGCGCCGGAAGAGCGGAAGATACAAAGACTTTTCCGTCGTCCGGAAGTCTCCCGCCTGATTAAAAAATGTAATGATTTCGGTGCCGGCGGGGTTGCCGTTGCTATTGGAGAAATCAGTCCCGGAATGGAGATTCATCTGGACAAGGTGCTTCTCAAGTATCAGGGCTTAAATGCCACGGAAATTGCCATTAGTGAATCCCAGGAAAGAATGGCGGTGGTGGTTTCGGAAAAGGACTACACTTCTTTCGTAAAAGCCTGTGAAGAGGAAAATATCGAATATGCCCATGTGGCGACGGTAACCGATCGAAATCGACTGGAAATGTTTATGGGAAAGGAAAAGGTGGTGGATTTAAAGGCCTCTTTCCTGGAGACCTCCGGGGTACGGCAGCATAGAGAGGCTGTTTTAATAGATCACCCTGAGGAGAATCCATTCCTCCATCATGGCTTTCATAAAGACGACGCTGTAAAAGAACTTTCAGAGAAAAATGTGGCGTCTCAGAAGGGGCTTGCTACGAACTTTGACAGCAGTATCGGGGCAACAACGGTGCTGATGCCCTTTACGGGAAAGGAAGAATTAACGCCGGTGCAGGCTTCCGTACAGGCGCTTCCCACTCTTGGATTTGATAGTGATGTGGCGACCGTTTTAACTTACGGCTTTATTCCGAAGATTTCCCACTATTCTCCCTTTTTATCCGCGCTTTATTCGGTTCTTCTCTCCGTGGCAAAGGTCTATGCGGTAGGAGGAGACAGAAAGACCCTCTATCTTTCCTGTCAGGAGTACTTCGAGAAGCTGGGAACAGATAGCAAGAAGTGGGGCATGGCGACGGAAGCGTTACTGGGCGCATTGCACGCCGAGAGAGCCTTGGGAATCTCCGCTATCGGGGGAAAGGACAGTATGTCCGGTACCTTTAATGATCTCCATGTGGTAGAAACTTTGATTTCCTTTGCTTGCAGTACGGTGAAAATAGAAGAGGTGCTTACACCGGAGCTGAAAAACTGCGGAAACACCCTTTATTTCTTGCCGCTCGTTAAGGACGAGAGAGGCTTTCCGAATATAGCGGAGACGGTAGCGCAGTATGATCTCCTGCACCGCTACATTACAGAAAAGAAGGTCTGCTCCGTCTATGTTTTAGAGGAAGGTTCCGCCTTTTCCGCCCTTTACAAGATGGCAGTAGGAAATGATTTAGGTTTTCACGTCACGATGGAAGACCTTGCAGACTTTCAGCCGGGCTCCATGGTTATTGAGGCGAGTGCTTCCGACCTGCCTTTCCGTAAGATCGGAACGGTGGAAGAGGACATTCTTGCGAATGGTGAGCCATTGGATAAGAAGACTTTGCGGAGAGCCTATACCGGCACCTTTGAAAAGCTTTATCCGGAGTATGTGAATTTGGAGAAGGGAAATTGTGAGAACCTGTCCAAAGAGACGGAAAGAGAGTTTTTCTCTCCGGAAAAGGTGGAGCAGGTGAAAGTCCTGATTCCTGTCTTTCCGGGAACGAATTGCGAGTATGACAGCGCCCGCGCCTTCCAAAAGGAGGGAGCAGAGGTGGAGACGGTCATTATCCGGAATAAAAGAGAGCAGGATTTAAAGGAAAGCATGGAAGAGTTTGTGGAGAAGCTGGATAGCGCTCATATCCTGATGCTTGTGGGCGGCTTTTCCAGCGGAGATGAGCCGGACGGCTCTGCCAAGTTTATTGTGAATTTCCTGAGAAATGAGAAGGTGAAAGAGGCGGTTCATAGCCATTTAAAGAAAAAGCGCCTCATTCTTGGAATCTGTAACGGCTTCCAGGCCCTCTTAAAATCCGGCTTACTTCCCTATGGAGAGATTCGGGATCTCAGTGAGGAGGATTTAACGCTGTACCATAATGATTGCATGCACCATGTATCCACTACCGCCTTTACCAGGGTGTCCAATACGAACAGTGCGTGGACACGGCATTTCCGTATAGGAGAGATGCATGACGTGGTCTTTTCTCATGGCGAAGGGAAGCTTGTAGGAAAATCCATTGAGAAGTGGAAGCATCTTGCGGCGTTCCAGTATGCGGACTTTGACGGAAATGCAAGTCTGAACGGAAAGTTCAACCCGAACGGCTCTTTGTACGGTATCGAGGGCATGGTTTCGGAAGACGGCTTGATCCTCGGGAAAATGGGACACAGCGAACGCTATGGCGAGGGACTGTATCGGAATCGTCGAATTCCGAATCCCCAGAATCTGTTTTACAGCGGAGTACAGTATTTTAAGGGAGCAAAATGAAGAAAATAGCAGTATTTATTTCGGGAGGAGGAACGGATCTACAGTCCCTTATCGATTCGGTGCATGAAAAGAGCGGCATAATCCGCCTTGTGGTTTCCAGTCGGGGGGATGCCTATGGACTGGAAAGAGCGAAGAGGAAGGGGATAGAGACTATGGTGCTTCCGAAAGGGGACTATGACAGCGCGCTTTTGGAAGAGTTGAAAAAGAGAGAAGTGGAGTGGATTGTGCTCGCCGGCTTTTTAAAGATTCTATCTCCGGAGCTAATCCGCCATTTTCCCCGGCATATTGTAAATATTCATCCTTCTCTGATTCCTGCCTTCTCCGGCCCCGGGTTTTACGGGATGCGGGTGCATGAGGCGGTGTATCGCGCCGGAGTGAAATGGACCGGTGCGACGGTGCATTTTGTCAGTGAGGTAGTGGACGGCGGGGCAATCCTACTACAGGAGGTGGTTCCCGTTTTGGAAGCAGAGGGTCCGGAAGAGATTGCCGGAAAGGTCTTGGAAGTGGAGCATCGCATTCTACCGTCTGCTGTGAGAGCGTGTTTGGAAGATCGGGTGTTTTGGCAGGGAGAACGTGCCTTTATTCGGGAGGAAAAAGTATGAAAACTGCATTAATCAGTGTGTTTGACAAGAGTGGCATTGTGGAATTTTGTAAAGGCTTAAAGGATCTGGGCTTTCAGCTGATTTCCACGGGGGGAACCTATCAATTATTGAAAAAAGAAGTGGAAGTGAAAGAGGTTTCCGAACTGACCGGTTTTCCGGAAATTTTGGATGGGAGGGTGAAGACGCTGCATCCCCGCATCCATGCCGGAATCCTGTATCGAAGAGAAAGCGCATTGCATCAAAAAACCGTGGAAGAACTGGGAATCGACTCCATTGACCTTGTGGTAAACAATCTTTATCCCTTTGAAAAGGTACTTAAGAGGGAAGGGGTAAGTGAGGAAGAGCAGGTGGAAAATATCGATATCGGCGGACCTTCCATGATTCGCGCCGCGGCAAAGAACTTTCGGGATGTTCTTGTGGTGACCGATGCAGGAGATTATGAAGAGGTGCTTCTTCGCCTTCGGGAGGGAAAAAATGACCTCTCTTATCGGGAGCAAATGGCGGCAAAGGCCTTCCGTTATACCGCCTATTATGATGCTTTGATTGCAGAGTACTTTAATAATCGGCTTTCTGTATCCGCTCCGGAGTACCTGAGCATGAGCTATCGCTTGGGCACAAGCCTAAGATATGGGGAGAATCCCCACCAGAATGCCGCATTTTACGAGAAGGTATACGAGGAGAATCCGGCAGAGTGGAAGCAGCTTCACGGAAAGGAGCTGTCCTACAATAATTATACGGATATGTATAATGCGGTTCGCTTTGTAAAGGAATTTTCCGAGCCGGCAGTGGTGGGCACCAAGCATAACAATCCTGCCGGAATAGGAATCGGGGAAACGATTGATGAAGCCTTCGATAAGGCCTATGCCTGTGATGCAACTTCTCTCTTCGGAGGAATTTTCGCCTTGAATCGACCGGTGACCAAGCATATTGCAGAAGTCTTACATTCCTTCTTTATGGAAATTGTGATTGCACCGGCTTATGAGGAAGAGGCCCTTGCCATTTTGGAAGAAAAGAAAAATCTTCGGGTGATTGTGATGCCGAACTTGTCCACCTTCTCCCTTCCAAAGAAGACAGTGAAAGAAGTGCTGGGAGGCATTCTGGTACAGGATTATGACAATGCGGATCTTTCGGAAGAAATGGAAGTGGTCAGTGCGCGGAAGCCCACAGAAGAGGAAATGCGGGATTTGCTTTTTGGATTTAAGGCGGTAAAAATGGTTGCTTCCAATGGTGCGGTACTGGTGAAAGACGGCGCGACTCTCGGAATCGGTCAGGGCCAGGTACGACGCACCTGGGCAGTGGAGGATGCCCTTTCCCATGGAGAAGGCAAACACTCCGGGGCGGTTCTTGCCTCCGACGGCTTCTTCTTTGCCGATACGGTGGAGCTTTTGCAGAAACACGGCATCCGTGCGGCAATCCAGCCAGGAGGCTCCGTGAAGGATCCGGAAGTGATTGCACTCTGCGATCAGTACGGGATTGCTTTGGTGATGACTCATATTCGGCATTTCAGACACTAAGAGAAAAGAAGAATTGGAGGAATGTGGATTCCATGGGATTCTGATGTCAAGGAACGCAGATTTCAAGGGAATAAGTTTTGAGGTATTCAGGTTTTCAGGAATCAAGATTCCATGACTTAACAATGGGAGGTAGACCATGCGCGTATTGGTTGTGGGAAATGGCGGTCGGGAGGATGCGCTCTGTAAAAAGTTGCAGGAAAGTCCGCTCTGCGAAAAGCTGTATTGCTGTCCGGGAAATGCGGGGACAGCCCGCTATGCAGAGAATCTTTCCCTTGGGAACAACGAGGAAATAGTAAGATTTGCAAAGGAGCACGTGGACTTTGTTGTTGTCGGCCCGGAAAAGCCCTTGTGCGAAGGCCTTGTGGATGAACTGGAAGGGGTAGGCGTAAAAGCATTCGGCCCGAAAAAAAAGGCTGCGCAATTGGAGGGAAGCAAAGATTTTACGAAGCGTTTCCTGGAGAAATATGACTTACCCACTGCCCGGTACAAAACGGTATTTTCTTATGAAGAAGCGGTGGAGGCGTTGCAGGACTTTTCCTATCCCCTTGTGATTAAGGCGGACGGCCTCTGCGCCGGAAAGGGTGTGGGGATTTTTCAGGAGCTAGCGCAAGCAAGGCAGTATTTAGAGGATCTTTTTGTGAAAAAGATTTTCGGAGAAGAAGCGAAGAAGGTGGTCATAGAGGAATTTCTGGATGGAAAAGAGGCATCCCTTCTTTGCGTGGTATCCGGAAATCAGCTATTTCCTTTGGAATCGGCGAGGGACTATAAACGAATCTATGACGGAGACCTGGGGGACAATACCGGCGGGGTAGGCTGTTATTCTCCCAACGAGCTGTTTAATGCGGAATTAAAGGAGAAGATTGGAAAGGTTCTTAAGAAGATATCCTATGGACTGGAGCAGGAGGGGCTTCAGTACAGCGGCATTCTTTTTATCGGATTTATGATAATGGGGGGAGAGCCGAAGATTCTGGAATTTAACGTCCGTTTTGGAGATCCGGAGACAGAGGTAATCTTGCCAAGGCTCAAGAGTGATTTACTGCTTCTTATGGATAAGGTGATTTCCGGTAGTCTCCGTAGGGAAGACTTTCAGTGGTCGGAGGAAGCTTGTATGACGGTGGTGATGACCTCCAAGGGCTATCCTCACGCCTATGAAAAGCATAAGCAGATTACGGGAGAAATTACCGAGCCGACTATCTTTGTTTACCATAACAATACTGTCCTGGAAGAGGGTGCAGCCTATTCCGACGGAGGAAGAGTGCTCTCCGTCACCACCATGGGAGACAGCCTTTCCGCCTGCCGGGAGAAGATTTATGCCCATATCGGAGAAATCCATTTCGAAGGAGCAACATACAGAAAGGATATCGGGATTCCGGTGGAATAGGACAAGGACAAAGGGCTGTAAAAAAATTAAAATAATGAAGAGAATTTCAGACCTATATTGCTTAGAAACTCTTTTGATTTTTTACAGTCCCTACTCTTTTCCTTCTTTGGCTTTACATCTTAAAAAGGATATGATAATTTTTATTCGGAAGTAACCGAATCGGAGGTGACCGAATAAAATGAAATTTATCGGAAGAGAGGAAGAAGTACGGAAAATCAAAGGCTTGTATCAGTCTCCCGGCCTGGAAGTTCTTCTGTTATACGGAAGAAGGCGCATTGGAAAAAGCGAGCTGATGAAACATTCCATGCAGTTCTTTGAGGGGAAAAGGATTTATTACGAGTGTAAGCAGACTTCGGAAATGAACAATGTAGAAAGCTTGGCGACTTTACTTTCGGAAGAGTTTGGCTATCCTAGAATTTCCTTTTCCGGCCTGGAGGAAGTGCTGGATTTTCTTTTAAAAAAAGCGACGGAAGAGAATATTCTTTTGATTTTGGATGAATATTCTTATCTTAGTGATGTGCTGAAGGGCATGGACAGTGTTTTGCAGGCACTGATTGATAAATATCGAAACCGGAGTAAATTGAAATTGGCCTTGTGCGGTTCCTTTGTGGACACCATGCAGAAACTGATAGAAAAAGAGAATCCCTTATTTGGGCGTTTTGATTTGGTTTTAAAGTTAAAGCCCATGGATTACTATGATTCAGCACAGTTTTATCCCCATTTTTCCGACGAGGATAAGGTGAGGCTTTATAGCGTTTTTGGCGGAATTCCCTATTATAATCGTTTGATTCAGGAAGACAGGTCTGTAAAGGAGAATATTATAGAGTTGATTGCTTCTCCCGGTGCAAGACTGGAAAATGAAGTACTGATGTACCTTAAGTCGGAAATTGCGAAAATTGTGAATGCCAATGAAGTCTTTGAGGCTATGGCAAAGGGATTTTCTCGTTTTAACGATATCCTGTCTCAGTCCCATGTTTCCAGCGGTCCTACTTTGGTGGATGTGCTGGATAAGCTGATTCGTATGGAGCTTGTGGAGAAGGCGGCGCCCATCAATGATGAAAATAACCGAAAGAAGTCCGGATATTATATCAGTGACCCCATGTCCTTGTTTTATTATCAATATATTTTCCGTTACAGCTCTCAGTTAAACGTGATGAATTCGGATATTTTCTATCAGCGATATATTCAGGAGGACTTTGAAAATGCCTATGTGCCGAAGCGTTTTGAGACGATAGGAAAACAATATTTAATTCGGCAGAATCGGGCAGGACTTATGGAGGAGCCCTTTGAAAAAATAGGCAGGTACTACTACGACATTCCGAAAGAACGGCGAAACGGGGAGTTCGACATTGTCACCTACGATCCTAAGGGTTATATTTTTTATGAAGTAAAGTTTCAAGATAAGCCTCTTAGCAAGGCGGAAATAGAAAAAGAGATAGCACAGGTGCAGGAATGCGGCTTGCAATGCTATCGTTACGGCTTCCTTTCCAAAAGCGGATTTGAAGCAATTTCCCGGGATGACGTGGCTTTGATTTCCTTAGAAAGCCTGTATGCGTAATTTTCCATGGCCGGTTTTAGGATAAAAATATTTCCTTCTCAAATCAGAGAAAATCACTTCGGAGGCTTTTTTAGCCTCCTTTTTTACGTTATGCTAGTCCCCCCTTTTTAGACCTATATTTGCATATAATCAACTTATTCTCTTGCTATTTAGAGCCCCTTTCCCTATATCATATCGGAAGCCTTCGATAGTCCTTTGTAGGGATATGAGGTGAAATGGAAATTACAAAGTGGTGTGAAATAAGCCATGTGAATTATCTTGTGGATAAAAATTATTTTTGATAAAATGTAAACAGTTTTTTTAGGTGGAACTTGACCTGTGATAGAGTGGGGTGTCTCTTCTTTTGGAGGGAAAGATATGAAATATACCGAAGTAATTCAGCAAATGACTTTGACGGAGAAATGCGCCATTTTAAGCGGAAAGGACGAGTGGAGCACAAGAGAGGTAAAGCGGCTCAATATTCCGTCCATGACCTGTTCGGATGGCCCCCACGGTATTCGTAGACAGGCAGGAGCGGGAGATCATTTGGGATTAAACGCCTCTCTTCCGGCAACCTGTTTTCCCACAGCGGCATCTATCGCCAACAGCTGGGACGTGAATTTGGGAGAAGCGGTCGGAAAGGCTCTTGGGGAAGAAGCCAAGGTGCAGGACGTAAATGTGCTTCTTGGCCCGGGCTTAAATATCAAGAGAAGTCCTCTTTGCGGAAGAAATTTTGAGTATTTTTCGGAAGACCCTTACCTTGCCGGAAAGATGGCGGCTTCCTATGCCAGAGGAATCCAGAGTGAGGGAGTCTATTCCTGCGTGAAGCACTTTGCCGTGAACAGCCAGGAGACCAGAAGAATGGCCATGAGCGCGGTTTTGGATGAGCGAACCCTTCGGGAAATCTATCTCACCGGCTTTGAGATTGCGGTAAAAGAGGGAAAAGCCAAGGCGATTATGACCAGCTATAATCGGGTGAACGGCATTTATGCCAATGAAAACGAACATCTCTTAAAGGACATTTTAAGGGGAGATTGGGAATTTCCGGGCATCGTGATTACGGACTGGGGCGGATCCAACGATCACACCGCGGGAGTAAAGGCCGGATCCAATCTGGAAATGCCGAATCCCGGACTGGACTCTGCAAGAATCCTTCTTCGTGCCGTGAAGGAGGGAGAAAGCACGGAAGCGGAGATTGATGAGAGGGTAGACGAACTGCTTTCCGCAATTTTTGAGACTCAAGAGTCTGCAAAGGATAAGAAGGCGGAATTTGATATCGAAGCACATCATAGCCTGGCCAGAAAGGCGGCTTTGGAAACGGCAGTGCTTTTAAAGAATGAAGAAAATACCCTTCCCTTGAAAAAAGGAGCTAAGGTCGCCATTATCGGAGACTTTGCCTTTACCCCAAGATACCAAGGGGCAGGATCCTCCGTGGTGAATACCACAAAGCTTGAGATTGCTGCTGAACTGCATGCAGAATATCCGGAAATTGAGGTGGTAGGCATGGCCAAGGGCTTCCTCCGCCATGGGGGCGAGGACCTTGCGCTGGAAAAAGAAGCTCTGGAGCTTGCGAAAAATGCTGAACTTGTCTTGTTCTTCTTCGGCTTGGATGAAATGAGCGAATCGGAGGGCTTAGACAGAGAGCACATGGAAATCAACAATAACCAGATTGCTCTTCTTTCCCGTTTGCAGACCGTGAACCCCAATATTGTGGGAATTTTAAGTGCCGGTGCCGCCGTAACCATGGGACACAGCGTCCATTTGAAGGCATTGTTGCATAGTTACTTAGGGGGACAGGCAGGAGCAGGTGCTATTTTTGACCTTTTAACAGGAAGGGAAAACCCCTCCGGAAAGCTTGCAGAAACCTATCCGATTCGGGGAGAAGACGGGCCGGAATATCGTTATTATCCGGCAAAGGAGAAAGCTTCCGAATATCGGGAAGGCATCTTTGTGGGCTATCGCTATTACGATACCACGGATACCAAGGTGCATTTCCCCTTCGGCTATGGACTTTCCTATACGGAATTTCAGTACAGTGACCTGGAAGTAACGGAAGATGGGGTTCGTTTTCAGATTAAGAATACCGGAGAGCGGGACGGAGCGGAAATCGCACAGCTTTATATCGGCCTTCCGGATTCCAAGATTTTCCGGGCAAAAAAGGAGTTAAAGGGCTTTAGCAAGGTTTTCCTGAAAGCCGGAGAGACGAAGGCGGTGGAGATTCCCTTTGATGATAAGAGCTTCCGCTACTGGAACAATGTAACGAAGCGCTTTGAAGTAGAGGGGGGAGTATACCGGATTATGGTAGGGGCCTCTCTTACGGATATCCGTTTGGAAGGAAGTATCGAAAAGGCAGCCACTACGGACAAGCTTCCCTATCAGGAAGGGGGCTTGGAGCCCTACTTTAGCGGAAAAGTCACCGAGATTTCCGATGCATGTTTCGAAAAGCTCTTGGGATATCCGATTCCGGACAGCAGCTGGAGCGGAGAATTGGATGAAAATGATGCCATTTGCCAGATGTATTATGCAAAGAGCGGATTGGCAAGGCTCTTGTTTAAATTTTTAGAGGGAAAAAAGAAAGAGGCGGAGCGTAAAGGCAAGCCGGATTTAAATATTCTTTTCATTTACAATATGCCCTTCCGTGCCATTGCCAAAATGAGCGCCGGAAATGTCAGCATGGAGATGGCAAGGGCAATGCTTAAGGTGGTAAACGGCCATTTCTTTAAAGGAATCGGCGGACTTATCGGCGGATGGTTTAGAAACCGCAAGGAGAATAAGGCCTATGAACAAGCCTTGGAAGGAGGAAAAGAATGGACGCCATAAAAAAATGGATTGCGGCACATCCGAATCTTTGGGAATTTATCCTCTTTAACCTGCTTTCCAACTGCGCTACCGTGACCAATTTCATCATGATGTGGCTGTGCACGGGGGTGATTTTTACAGCTTGGAAGACGACGCCCTTTCGCTTTCTCGTCTTCGATTACACCAGCCCGGAGAGCTTGATGCTTTGCGGATTTTTAAGCTTTCTCTTGGCAACGGCATTGGCCCAGACGGTAAACTTCTTCGTGCAGAAGAATCTGGTCTTTAAGTCCGATGCAGCCTTCGAAAAGGCCATCCCGAAGTATGTGATTTTTGCTGTTTTCCTTGTGCTGGTTTCTGCGGCACTGCCGGGTTACAGCCAAAGCCTTTTCATCAAGATGGGGATTTCGGCTGCCCTTGCGCCGACTTTAGCCAATATCGTGAATATTGTTGTGCAGGTACTTTTAAGTTATCCTACGATGAAGTTCTGGATTATGCCAAAAGGAAAATGAGAATCGTAGCCGATAGAATCAAAAGAAATCTAAACTATCTTACGTGCAGACTTTGTTTTGAAGATGCAATTCGTCAGATAGTGAAAGATAGTATCTCTTATGCTGGACTTCTGCATAAGTTAAAGGGTAGAAAGGAGTATGAATGGTTGATTTTCTCTTAAAAACAGTAGGGCCGTTTTTCTTCGGTCTGGGGGTCAGCGAGGCGGATTTAAAGTCTTACATTACCACCCTGCAGGGCTATATCTTAGCGGTTTTGATTGCCCTTATTTTAATGCTTGTAATATTGATTTTTGCAAGCATCATCAAAAAACAGCATAAGCGTTTTGTGCGTTTTCAGGCAGTGTTGAATTTCTTCCTGGTGCTGGTGTTCGTGGGGAATCTTATTGCCTATGGTCCGATGCACAGCAATGTCTCCGGATTTTTAAATGCCTCCAAGGTGACGATTCCGGAAGAAACAAGGAATCACAGTAAAGAAGTGGTAAAGAAGGTGGGAGAAGAGGGATTTGTGCTTCTGAAAAATGATGACTCCCTGCTTCCTCTCCAAGACGAAAAGAAGTTAAATGTCTTCGGCTGGGCATCCACCGCACCGATTTACGGCGGAACAGGTTCCGGTTCTTCCGATACCACGAACAATGAAGGAATCTTGGATTCTCTTAAGAATGCAGGCTATGAATTAAATTCCGACCTTACGGAGATGTATAAGAAGTATCAGGACGGCAGAGTTTCTAAGGGTCTGAACATGAAAGAGCAGGATTGGAGTCTTCCCGAACCGACAGCGGATTACTATACGGATGATCTGATGAATAAGGCGAAGAGCTTTTCCGATGTGGCCGTTGTAGTATTGGGCAGATCCGGCGGAGAGGGTGCAGACCTTCCCATGGATATGCGTGCCATTATTGACGGTAAGTACAATATTGCGAAGGAAGTATCGGTAAATCCGGATAAGTACGGTTACTTCGGTGCCTCCTATAAGAACAACGGTTCCACACCGGACTTTGAGGAAGGACAGTCCTATCTGGAGCTTTCCAAGCCGGAAAAGGATATGCTGGATACGGTTTGTAAAAATTTCGATAAGGTAGTTTTAATTGTCAATGCCAATAACCCCATGGAGCTTGGCTTTGCGGATGATTATAAGCAGATTAAGTCCATGATTTGGGCTCCCGGTGCGGGGGTAACAGGATTTTCCGCTCTGGGTGAGATTTTGAAGGGAGAGGTAAACCCTTCCGGAAGAACTGTGGATACCTTTGTGAAGGATTTGCAGCAGACTCCCTACATTAATAACATCGGAAACCATGCTTATTCCAATGTGGACGATTTAAAGAAGGCGATTGTGGCGGCAGACGAATCTGCGGAAGGAAACATTTCCTTCGTAAACTATGCGGAAGGCATTTACACCGGTTACAAGTTCTATGAAACTGCAGCAGAAGAAGGTTTCCTGAATTACGAAGATACTGTGCAGTACCCCTTCGGCTACGGTCTTTCCTACACGAGCTTTACCCAGTCCATGGAGAACTTTAAGGATAACGGAAATCAGCTGAGCTTTGATGTAGAGGTGAAAAATACCGGTAAGGTAGCCGGAAAAGATGTGGTAGAGGTTTATTTTACCCCTCCGTACTATAACGGCGGCATCGAGAAATCCACAGTCAATTTTATTGATTTCGGAAAAACGAAGCTGCTTAATCCCGGTGAGTCGGAAAAATTGTCCTTTACCATTAACAAAGAAGACCTTGCCTCCTATGATTCGGAGGGTATCAAGGTAAAGGGCGGCGGATATATTCTGGAAGCGGGAGACTATAAGATTTCTATTCGGGAAAATTCCCACAAGGAAATCGCATCGGAAAGCTTCACGGTAGCGGCGGATATCGACTACTCGAAAAATAAGAGAGAAAGCGACAAGGTAGCGGCAGTCAATCATTTTGAAGACTACACCAGAGGAAAGTTCACCGTTCTTTCCCGTAAGGATCATTTTGCCAATTACAAAGAGGCCTGCGGTCCTCTTTCCGAGGATGCCTATGTGATGGACGATGCTACCCGTAAGGCAGTGGAAGAGCAGTCCTTTGCTTACTATGATCCGACAAAGTATGACAATGCAACGGACACCATGCCGAATATGGAGCAAAAGAACGGCTTAAAGCTCTATGACCTTGTAGGCGCCTCCTACGATGACGAAAAGTGGGACAAGCTTTTGGATCAGATGAGCTTTGACGATATGGCTACCTTAATCAATGTGGGCGGCTGGCAGACTGCGGCCATTAAGTCCATCAGTAAGCCGGCAACGGTGGAGTGTGACGGTCCTGCAGGATTGAACAACTTCATTACCCAGGTTTACGGTACCTCCTTCCCGGGAGAAATCCTGATGGCGCAGAGCTTTAATAGAGAGCTTTTGGGCGAGATAGGAGAAGCCATTGCGGCAGAATTTAAGGCGGCAGGCTACTACGGCTGGTACGGCCCTGCGGCAAATACCCACAGAAGTGCCTTTGCCGGACGAAATTTTGAGTATTACTCCGAAGACGGCGTACTGTCCGGAAACCTTGCGGCAGCGGAAATGAACGGGGCGATTAAGTATAAGGTGTACCCGTATTTGAAGCATTTTGCCTTGAACGATCAGGAAACCAACCGTTGTGCTTTCCTTTTGACTTTCGCAACGGAGCAGACGATTCGTGAGAATTATCTGAAGGGCTTTGAAATCGGATTGAAGAAGTACGAAGGCAATATTCAGGCCATGATGTCCTCCTTCAACTTCATTGGAACCGTTGCATGCAGTGCGAACCCCAATCTTTTAAACGATGTGCTTCGTACAGAGTGGGGCTTCCAAGGTATGGTCATTACCGACTATGACGGTTCCTACGGCTATATGATTTCCGATAAGTCCGTACGAAACGGAAATGACCTGATGCTGGGCTTTGCTATGGCAGACTCCAACAAGTTTACAGACAAGAGCGCAACTGCCGCTCTTGCTATGAGAAAGGCATGTAAGAACATTCTTTATACGGTAGCCAACAGCGGCGTCTATGACAACGGAGATCCTACCGGCAAGATGAGTAATATGGATAAGATTTTCTTAAGTGTTGACATTCTTTTTGCGTTACTTTACCTCCTTTGCCAGTTCCTCCTCTTTAAAGGCTGGAAAAAGAAGAAGGAAGCGCTAAAGCTTGCAGCAGCAAATCCGGAAGGCGGTAAGCCGGAAGTCATCACCAGGGAAATTATCAGGACGGAAGTCATTAAAGAAGAAATCAAGCCGGATGAGCCGAAAGAATAAAGGCTTACACTAAAATATAAAACTGAGGCTGTAAAAATCAAAATAATTTTCTAAGCAATATAGGTCTGAATTAGGGGCACGCTCTCGCTAGCTTCGCCTCATAGCAGTACTAACTTCAAGCTTCGCTCTACTCGCTTTCAGTAAGTACTGATGGGCTCAGACTACCCCTGCATTCAGACCTATATTGCCGAAAATTGCTTTTATTTTGATTTACAGCCTCATTTTTTGTATGAGGAATAGAGCAGGGATTCACTACGTCCCTGATTCTTTCGGCAATATTGAATATAAAGTAAAAAAGGAGTAAAAAATAGAAATTTTTTATTGTTAAGAGGTAAAAACTTATGGAAACAAGAACATTTTTCTGCATTGTTGTGGTATAATATCAGTTAAAAGAAAGTCTTATAAGGAGCTGAGAACGGTATGGAAGAGCGGAATAGAATAGATCGTCCTGAATATTTGCAGACACTTAAGCAGTACAGGGATATGCCTTTGGTAAAAATTCTGGCGGGAATTCGGCGATGCGGAAAATCCACCATTTTGGAAATGTTCAAGGAAGAGCTGATTCGGAGCAGAATTTCGGAAGATCATATCATTAGCCTGCGTTATACCTCGGAAGAGTTGGAAGAGGGCATGAGCAGTAAGGAGATGTATCAGGGGATAAAGCGGTTAATGCGGGATAATGATCGCTATTATCTTCTGCTGGATGAGGTGCAGGAAGTGACGGGCTGGGAAAAGGCGATAAACAGTCTTTTGGAGGACGCAAACACCGACATTTATGTGACGGGCTCCAATTCCAAGCTGATGTCCGGAGAGATTTCCGACTATTTAACAGGGCGGTATATTTCTATTCCGGTTTACACCCTGTCTTTTTCCGAGTATTTACGTTTTAAGGAAGGAGATTCCCGTTCTAAAAAGGAGCTCTTGCAGGACTATATTCGTATGGGAGGCTTTCCCATCGTGGCCCGCAGCAATTTTGAAGAACACTCCGCCTATCAGATTGTAGAAGGAATCTATAACTCCGTCATTAACAGTGACATTACTAGGCGATACAAGATTGTAAACCTGGATTTATTTCAGCGTGTGGTTAAATTTGTGGTGGAAAATGTAGGAAAAACCTTTTCCGCCAATGCCATCGCCAAGTTTCTAAAAAGTGAGGGGCGTTCCCTTTCCATTGAATCCATTTACAACTACTTAAGCTATCTGGAAAAAGCCTTCGTGATTTACCGCTGTCCCCGATATGATTTACAGGGAAAATCTGTCCTGAAAACACAGGAAAAATTTTACCTGGCGGACTCTTCCTTAAAGTACTGTATGATGGGTTTTAATCCCAAGTCCGTTGATTCCATGCTGGAAAACCTGGTGTACTTTGAACTGAAACGAAGAGGCTATGAGGTTTATATCGGGAAAAATGAGACGAAGGAAATTGATTTTGTAGCGGTTCGGCGGGATGAGCGAATCTATGTACAGGTCTGCCGGAATCTGCCGGAGGATTCGGATCGGGAACTAACGAATCTTTTGGAACTTAAGGACCATTATCCGAAGTACGTGGTGACACTGGATGACTTGGCAGGGGGAAATGTGAATGGGGTAAAGATGGTTCACATGGCGGATTTTCTGCTGAGTCACGAGTATTAAGATGTCGCAAAACGTGAATGTTGAAGAAAATTTCACCTTCCGGTCTTTCCGGGTTTAAGAATATTGTTTTTCCAAAAAGCCTATGCTATAGTACTGAAAAAATATTTTTCTGTGGGTTCATCTGGCTAAAGAAAAGAGGCGAAATATGGCAAAAATCATTGGAGAAGGTATTACATTTGATGATGTACTTCTGGTTCCGCATTATTCCGATATTATTCCGAATGAGGTGGACTTAAGCACCAATTTGACCAAGAATATCCGATTGAATATTCCTTTTATCTCGGCGGGAATGGATACCGTAACAGAGCATCATATGGCGATTGCGATGGCCAGATGCGGAGGAATCGGAATCATCCATAAGAATATGTCTATTTCCGAACAGGCGGAAGAGGTAGATATGGTAAAGCGTTCGGAAAATGGCGTAATTACCGACCCCTTTTCCCTTACCAAGGATCACAGTCTGAAGGATGCCAATGATTTAATGGCAAAGTTTAGGATTTCCGGCGTTCCCATTACGGAAGGCAAGAAGTTGATCGGAATCATCACCAATCGTGATTTGGTGTTTGAAGAAGACTATAATCGTCCGATTTCCGCCTGCATGACCTCTGAAAATCTGGTTACGGCAAAGGAAGGCACAACCTTGGAGGAGGCAAAGTCCATACTGGCCCGTGCCAAGGTGGAAAAGCTCCCCATTGTGGATGAGGAAGGAAATTTAAAGGGCTTAATCACCATAAAAGATATTGAAAAGCAGATAAAATACCCCAATGCGGCAAAGGATAAGCAGGGAAGACTTCTCTGCGGCGCGGCTATCGGGATTACCATGGACGTCTTGGACAGAGCACAAGAGCTCATTAATGCGCATGTGGATGTTATTGTACTGGATTCGGCCCATGGCCATTCCAAAAATGTCATTACCTGCGTTCGCAGTTTGAAGGAAAAATTCCCGGATCTTCCGGTGATTGCCGGAAATGTGGCAACTAAAGAGGCAACCAAGGCATTGATTGAAGCCGGTGCGGATTGTATTAAAATCGGTATCGGACCGGGTTCCATCTGTACAACCAGAGTGGTTGCCGGCATCGGTGTACCGCAGATTTCCGCAGTAATGGACGCCTATGCCGTTGCCAAGGAATACGGAATTCCCATTATTGCAGATGGCGGAATTCAGTATTCCGGAGATGTGACGAAGGCCCTTGCTGCCGGAGGCTCCTCGGTTATGATGGGCTCTGTATTTGCAGGCTGCGATGAAGCACCCGGTGAGTTCGAACTTTTCCAAGGCAGAAAATATAAGGTTTACCGCGGAATGGGATCCATTGGCGCCATGAAGCAGAAAAACGGTTCTTCTGACCGTTACTTCCAGGCCGGAGCGAAGAAGCTGGTTCCGGAAGGCGTGGAAGGAAGAGTAGCCTATAAGGGCAAGGTGGAGGATACTATTTTCCAGTATGTCGGAGGACTACGCGCCGGTATGGGCTACTGCGGAGCAAAGGACATTCCGACCTTGCAGGAAACTTCCGAGTTTGTAAAGATTTCCTCCGCGTCCTTGAAGGAATCTCACCCGCACGATATTCATATCACGAAAGAGGCACCGAACTATTCTTCGGATTCCATCTAACTAAGGCGGAAACAAGAAGATATCTTTTCGCAAAAAAAGTAAGAACTTAAAAGTCAAGAGAAAAATACCGTTTTAGGAAAGAGAATAGGAAAACATGTTTTAGGAAAGAGAATAGGAAAACAGCTCTTGCGCCTTTCTCTTTTCTGTGGTATCGTATCTTGGCTAAAGCGGATTTTGCTTTATGAAAACCAAGTAATCCGATTGCGGATAGACGAATGCGCATGATTGGAAACCATGCAGAAAGAGGGAAAAAATGAGAGAAGACATTCATCCAAGCTACTACCAGGCAACCGTAACCTGCAACTGTGGAAACACCTTCGTGACAGGTTCCACAAAGCCGGAAATTCACGTGGAAATTTGTTCCAAGTGTCATCCGTTCTACACAGGAAACCAGAAGGCAGCAGCTGCTAAGGGTAGAATTGATAAGTTCAATAAGCGTTTTGGAATTCAGCAGTAAGATGAAAAGAGCAGAGCTTTGGCTCTGCTTTTTTTGTTCACTTCTTTTTCATAAAAGAGTTATAGTATTATTTTGACTCTATAGTAACTTTGCTTTCTTAAAATGCTTGTGCGGTATCGAATTTGCCCGCAAAAGGCACTATAATAATTGTCAGGAGATTAGTCATATCTAACCCAAGAATTAAGAACACAATCTCTCAAAACAAGGAGAGCACAATGCAGGAATTAAAATATTTGATAGATAAGGAAATAATAAGGCGAGAGGAAGCCTTCATTACGGACATCATTTATCCTATGAAGAACGGAAGGGCGGATATTCATTTGTATGATGTGTTTCCCGGTGTTCAACTGATGATAACAACTTTTGAAAGTGAAACCTGTTATCAGGATGGTATGGAGCAGGATGTCATCAGCATAAACCATTGCTTCAAAGGGCGGTTTGAATGTGTTTTTGACAACAGAAACTGTGCGTATATGGGTGAAGGCGATATTGCAATCAATAATGTTTTACATTCTCCCATTGCCTCATCCTTCCCTTTGAATTATTACTCCGGTTCCACCATAATTCTTTATCCACGGCTATGCAAAACAGTACCGGAATTGAACAGCTTCGGCATAGATACAGATATTTTGACCAGAAAATATTCCCTGGATACTCGTTGTATGGTGTTTCGACGTAATGAGAATGTGGAACATATATACAGAGAATTGTATCGCAGCCTTACTCAACCGGAGTTGCCATATTTGCGCCTGAAAATATTGGAGCTGCTGTATCATTTCCAGGCCAGGCAGACTGTTCTGGAAGAAAATCACGAATATATGGCGAAACCATTGACTGAAAAGATTAAACATGTCAGGAACCATCTGATTGAAGATTTGGAACATTCTGTCAGCCTCAAGGAGCTGGCGGCAGAGCATGAAATCAGCCTGACGCAACTGAAAACCAGCTTCAAACAGGTTTATGGCGAAACCCCTTATGTCTATTTGAAAAGATATAAGATGCACATAGCTGCAAAATTGCTGTTGGAAACAAAGCAGCGTGTAATCGAAATTGCGGCGGCAATGGGGTATCAGAATCCAAGTAAGTTTACAGAGGCGTTTTTCTCCGTCATGGGAAAGAGACCTTTGGAATATCGAAAACAGAATGAAGAACAATAGATTGGAGTGTCATGTATGGCACTCCATTTTCTTTGACCTTTTGGATTATTTTTGTATTGCTGCGACTGTTCGGGGTAGATGAAGCAGTCGTATCTCGTTTAAAATGTGTTGTGGTTAGGAGATGCTAACTGCATACTGCATACTACATAAAAATGAAATGGCTTGGAATCTCCTGCCATTTTCAAGAAAGCGAAGGTGTCGTTATGAAAATAAAACTTACTACAAAAGACTTAATTTCCGCAGGTGCATTCGGAGCAATCTACCTTGTCCTGCTCACTGTATTATCGTCAATGATACTGCCTATCGTTCCAATACTCTATCTGGCAACACCGCTGATTGCCGGCATTATATTAGGCTCGGTGTATATGCTGTATGCATTGAAAGTCCCCCGCACCGGCTCTATTTTTATTCTCGCTGTGCTTGTAGGACTGATTACCTCTATGGCTACATTTTATCCGCTGATTGCCGCTATCGTATGGGGCGTGATTGCAGAACTTATCGTAGCCGGAAAACGCCGCAATTCTGCCAAAGCTCTTATCGCAAGCTACTGTGTGTTTAACCTGACCTCGATGGGCCCGTTCTTTGCAATTTTGATTGCGAAAGATGCGTTTCTTTCCATCTGCACTACATATTATGGGGCTGAGTATGCTGCTACACTCGATTCTCTGACTCCGAATTGGATTATTGTAGTATTCATTGCACTGGCTCTGTTGGGCGGACTTCTGGGCGGTCTGTTCGGTAAGCGTATTCTGAGCAAGCATTTTGTGAAAGCCGGTATTGTTGCGTAATGACGCAGAAAAATTCAAGAACTGTGTTAGATCCGAGAAGCAAGCTGGCGGTATTTGTCGCTGCTTGCTTCTCGACTTTTTCAGGTATGACGTATATTCAGGAGATTGCCCTGCTTCTGTTTTGCGGTATTACAATGCTGATTTGTAAAAAGTGGCAGTGGGCGTTGAATGTTTCCATTACATTTGCAGTTATGTTCTTATGTGACTTGTTTGTGGTGGGAAGATTGTCCGGCCCGCCCCAATATGTAGCCCTGTTGTTGTGCCATGTGCTTCGGTTTTTGCTTCCTCTGTTTGGCGCCTTTTATATTGTCACGAAAACCTCAACCGTGGGACAATATATCAGCGCGTTTATGGCGATGCACCTGCCAAATGTGGTCATTATTCCCATAGCGGTCATGTTTCGTTTTGTGCCCACGCTGACAGAGGAATGGCAGGTCATCACACAGGCAATGCGTCTGCGTGGAATGGCTCTGTCCATAAAAAATGTACTGCGTCGCCCTCTGTATATGCTGGAAAATATGTTAGTGCCGTTTCTTTTGCAAAGTTCGGCGATTGTGGATGAAATGTCCGCAGCAGTTATGGCTCGTGGATTTGATAAAGACCATCCCCGAAGCAGTTTCCTTGAAGTGAAGATGAAGGCGCTGGATTGGATATTTGTTGCAGTTTCCGTCATTGTCCTTGTATGGAATCTGCTTTGGTGAGAGGGGAGGATTTTTATGGTAACATTTGAAAATGTATCATTTTCCTATCAGACGGGTATGGAAACGCCTGCTTCCTCTGTAGTATTAAAAGATGTGAATCTGCACATCAAAAAGGGCGAATGTATTGTCCTGTGCGGAAAAAGCGGCTGTGGAAAAACCACAATGCTGCGTCTTGTCAATGGGCTTGCACCACATTTTTACGCTGGAAACCTACAGGGAGCTGTAAGGGTACATGGCATGGACATCCCCTCGTCTGATCTGCCGAAAATCTCAAGATTTGTGGGAAGTGTTTTTCAAAATCCACGGACTCAGTTTTTTCACATGGATACCACAGGGGAAATGGCATTTAATCTGGAAAATCAAAATATGCCAAGGGAGAAAATGAAAAAGCGGCTTGAGGAAGTCGCTTATCATCTGCATTTGGAGGAACTGCTGGAACGGGACATTTTTGAACTGTCCGGCGGGGAAAAACAGCAGATTGCCTGTGGCTCTGTCTATGCGTCCTTGCCAGAGGTGGTGGTATTGGATGAGCCTTCGTCCAATCTGGACATGGAAAGCATACAAAAGCTGCAAAAGCTGATTCGCACCATGAAAGAGGACGGAAAGACAATTTTAATGTCCGAACATCGCCTATGGTATCTTAGCGGAATGACTGACCGATATATCTTAATGGATAACGGACGAATTATCAGGGAATACGAGCCGATAGAAATAAACGCACTGACACAGCAGGAAAGGACTGCTTTGGGGCTTCGTGCAGTCAATCCGCAGCAGCTTCATATCATGCCCGAAACCGCGAATCGAAATTTGAATCAGGAACCGGCAATCGAAATCCACGGTCTGACCTTTAACCGTGGGCAGCGCCAGGTATTGGATATTCGCCACCTGGCAATTCCAAAAGGAGCGATTGTTGCGGTCATTGGCGAGAACGGTGCAGGTAAGTCCACGCTGAGTTTATGCCTTGCGGGGCTTCTCAGGCATAACGGAACGATTATGATAGAAAGAAAAACAGTTCCGAACAAAAAACTGCCGGAAACAGCTTTCCTTGTCATGCAGGAGGCCGGACACCAGCTTTTTAGCGACAGTGTAATGGGTGAGCTTACGCTAAACAATCCTTCTTTAACAGAGGAACAGGCACAGGCGGTACTCCGTGAGTTAGGGTTGGCGGGATTGGAAAACAGACACCCCGGTTCTCTTTCCGGCGGACAGCAGCAGCGGCTTGCTCTTGCAACAGCGATCTGTAACCGACGTCCGGTCATGCTGTATGATGAGCCAACCAGCGGACAGGATGGGGACAATCTGCTTCGCACCGTAGAAATCATACGAAAAGCGAACGAGAATGCCGTATGCTCTCTTATCGTATCCCATGACCCGGAGCTGATTGCCCGCTGTGCCACACATATTTTACATATTCATGCAGGAGAAGTAAAAAAGCTCCTGCCATTAGATGAAAGGGGGAACATCTATATGTGGAAAGTATTTAGAGAAGATGCACAGATAAGAAAACCGCAAAAAACCGGTATTCCAAGATTGTTGGAATTTACGGCTCCATTTGGTTCCATGCTCTTTCTCTCCCAGCTTCTTGCCGGAGCGAGTGCATTATTGCTGTTAGCGCCGTTTCTTTGTGTTTATTTTGCCGCAAGGGAGCTTTTGGATTTCCTGCTTGGCGGCAGCATAGATGCGTCTGCGTTGGCGTATTGGGGGCTTTGGGCGCTTGGGTTTGAACTGGCAGGCTTGATTGTCAATTTTATTGCCCTGCTTTTGTCTCACAAAGCTGCTTTTCATACGGAACAGAATTTGAAAATGGCAGTATTGGAACATCTGTCAAGGCTGCCTCTGGGATATTTTGAAGAAAACAGTAGCGGAAAACTGCGGAAAATCATAGATGAAAACAGTAAACAGACAGAAAGCTATCTGGCACATCAGCTTCCTGACCTCGTAGGGGCACAGGTGTCTATGGTTGCTGCGGCGCTTCTCATGCTTGCGGTTGACTGGCGGATTGGACTTCCTGTGCTGGTGCTTATGATGATCGGTTTTGCGTTTCAAATGTCTATGATGGGTGAAGAAACCATGAATTTTATGAAACGCTATCAGGATGCGCAAGAGGACATGAGCCATGAAGCGGTGGAGTACGTCAGAGGAATTTCCGTCATTAAAATCTTTGGTCAGTCCGTTCATTCGCTGCGCCGTTTCAAAGAAGCCATCCATGCCTACCGGGATGACGCCTTAGCCTATACGATGGCCTGCAAGCCGGGGTATGTGGCGTTTAATACTGTGGTAAACTCTTCGTTTCTTGCCTTGATCCCGGCAGCCTTGATTGGTATGGCAGCCGCGGCAGATTTGGAAACATTTGCACAAAACTTTTTATTCTATTTGATTTTTGCACCTGCCTGTGCAGCTATGCTGAACAAATTGATGTATATGACCAACTACAAGATGCAGGCTGTGGAATCCATGCGGCGCATTGATGAAATCCTGCTGACAAGGGAGCAGGCAGAGCCAAGAGAGTTCAAACTGCCGCAGGGTAATGATGTAAGATTCGACCATGTGACCTTTACTTATCCTACAGGCGAGGGCCCTGCCATTTCCGATGTCAGCTTCCTTGCGAAAGGCGGAACCGTGACTGCTTTGGTGGGACATTCCGGCTCAGGCAAAAGTACCATAGGCTCTTTAATTCCACGGTTTTATGATATTCAGGAGGGGTGCATTTCCATCGGAGGCGTAGCACTTTCTTCCATGAACAGGAAGGCGTTGATGGAAAGAGTTGCCTTTGTATTTCAAAATCCAAAGCTGCTGAAAGCAAGCATTGAAGAAAATGTCCGGGGCGGGAAAAAGAACGCAGCCGCAGAGGATATTTTGAATGCTCTGCATTTAGCTGGATGTGATGATATTCTCGAAAAACTCCCCGATGGAATCCATACGATGATTGGAGGAAAAGGTGTATATCTTTCCGGTGGCGAAATACAGCGGCTCGCTATTGCGAGAGCAATATTGAAGGATGCCCCTATCATCGTTTTGGACGAGGCCACCGCTTTTGCAGACCCGGAAAATGAAGCACAGATTCAACAGGCATTGAAAGAACTGACAAAAAACAAAACGGTAATTATGATTGCGCACCGTCTCTCTACTATTACCGATGCAGACCAAATCATCGTGATGAAGGGCGGACAGATAGCGGAGTACGGCAGACATGAGGAATTAGCTGCAAGACAGGGCGAATATGCCCGTATGTGGACAGAATATCAGAAGTCAATTCGCTGGCAGATGGATAACGTAGGAAACACCGCAGGGGTGCACCATGATGCCCTGAAAAGCGGGCAGGAACAGGAGGCTGCATCATGCTGAAGAATTTACTCGGATTGAGCGATGACGGAGTGCGTGAACTGAAAAGGGGTATCGCTGCCACAGCGATTTCCAATTTAGCGATTATGGCTCCCGTTTCGCTTTTAATGATGGTAACGATGGCGCTTTTAGATAAAATATGTGGCGGCGAAGGTTTTACCCTCCGGTCAGATGTCATTTTGCTGATGGCAATAGGGCTTTGTGGAATTATCTTTTTAACACAATGGGTGCAGTACCATCTTACCTATACGGTTGCCTATCGGGAAAGCGCAAACCGGCGAATTACTCTGGCCGAAAAGCTGCGGCGGCTTCCGCTCTCTTTCTTTGGGCAGCGTGACCTTTCCGACCTGACGTCCACGATGATGGGTGACTGCTCAAAACTGGAACGGATATTCTCAAATGCAGTTCCGGGGCTGTTTGGAACAATCGTGATGTTCCTTGTGGTTTCCGCCTGCCTGCTCTGTGTCGATTGGCGTATGGGACTTTGCATTGTTCTTCCCGTTCCTGTTGCCGGTGTGATTGTATTTGCCGGAAGAAGGATGCAGCAGAATGCGGAGGAAAAGAATTACGATGCCTATCGTGCCGCTTATGACGGTGTGCAGGAGTATCTTGATGTAGTTTCTGAACTTCGTTCTTCTGGAACGGAGCAGGAATATTTAGCCGGAGTAAGAAAAAAACTGGACAATGTAATTGCGTGTGCATTTCGCAATGAGCTTGTTCCCGGTACAGTAGTTACGCTTGCACAGTTTGTCCTTCGCTTCGGCCTGGTGACGGTGTTGCTTGTAGGCGGGGTTTTAATGACACAGGGAAGCCTCTCTGTTAATATGTTCCTGCTTTATCTGCTGATAGCAGGCAGGATTTATGAGCCGTTTGGCTCCTGCTTCATGCTGATGGCTGAAATGTTCTCCGCACTGGTCAGTATCCGCCGGACAAAAGAAATGGAGGCTACTCCGGAACAGACCGGTGCGAATGTCTGCAATAATCAAGGCTTTGATATTGAATTTTCCAATGTGGAATTTTCCTATAAGGATACCCCTGTGTTGAAAGGCGTTTCCTTTGTAGCAAAGCAGGGGGAAATTACTGCGCTTGTAGGACATTCCGGCAGTGGAAAATCAACCGTATCCCGATTGGCAGCCCGCTTTTGGGATGCAGATAAGGGAAAGGTTCTGCTCGGCGGCGTGGATGTAACGACCATAGAGCCGGAGGTGTTGTATCGAAACTACTCCATTGTTTTTCAAGATGTTACCCTGTTTGACAATACCGTAATGGAAAATATCCGGCTTGGTCGGCAAAACGCCACGGATGAGGGAGTGATAAAAGCTGCCAAAGCAGCAAGGTGTGAGGAATTTGTCTCCCGCTTGCCGGAGGGGTATCAAAGCAGAATCGGAGAAAACGGCTGTACCCTTTCCGGTGGCGAACGCCAGCGAATTTCCATCGCCCGTGCGATTTTGAAGGATGCGCCGGTCATTATTCTGGATGAAGCTACCGCATCTATGGATGTAGAAAATGAAAGCATGGTGCAGGAGGCGTTATCTGAACTTCTGCGCGACAAAACTGTACTCGTGATTGCCCACCGTATGCGTACTGTGGCAGGGGCAGACAAAATCGTGGTGCTGGAAGATGGCAAGGTTGCAGAACAGGGTAGACCGGAAGAGTTGATGAAGCATGGTGGTATTTTCAGCAATATGGTAAGGCTGCAGGCGGGAAGCTAATAAGATCATCTGTCATATGTTATTGGTTAAAGGACAAGGCAGCACCCTTTTTGCGTGCACTGCCTTGTCCTTTACTATTGATTTTTGGGAGAAAACTTTTTATAGTTATGGATGCTTTTTCTGTAGGATATTTTTCACTTTTGGACAAGAAAAAATAGTAAACCTTTTTGATTTACTGTTTCTGTGTTAGTTTTTATTAAAAAATTGTTTTTTACAAAAGCTAGGATTTTTAGTTATCCCCAATGTGGAATAATCAATTGAAATATAAATGCAACTATAACGGATATTCCTAATTCTAAAACAAATTCTTTTGGCTTTCTATACAAGATTAGAACACCTATTATCCATGTTATAACCTCCATAAGGTCATACATATAAAAGCCTTGTAGGGGATTAAGATTGAAAGCCTGAGCAAATAACACTCCAATAATTGTTCCAGAAAGAACAGTTGCAAAAACCCCTTTTCCTTTTGCATACCAGCACATGTATGCCATAAAAAAGGATACACAAGCAATCACTACCCATATCATCATATAAGTTTTCGGCAGAAAACCTAAAACATAATTGCAATATAAATAATACCCCATCAGCATACTAATCAAGAACGAAAATATGTTAATAGATGCTCTCAAAGGAGATTTAGAATAAACTGATATTATTGTTCCAAGCAAAATCCATATAGATAATCTGCCAAAATAATTTACAACATTAAGTTGTTGAAAAATCATTGGGAAATAATTGCTTGCTGTACCATCAATCCATTTCTGAAATACTCCAAGTGCAAACCCAAATAACATGAACCCTACCGTTGCCAATATATATTTTGAAGTAACACCTTTTTGAGGTATTCTTATTTTTTCAAGAAATACTTTCATTTTCTATTCTCCGCCAAATTCAAATTTTGTTTATATTAAATCTTTATAGCATTTTTTCACTTAGTATTATAGTTCTAACTCGTTTTTCTTTACTGTGATAGTCGCTTTTCTTGTTGCAGTAACTGCTCTATACAAGTCTTAACTTTTTCTGCTTATTCTACTTCTTCTCGTATCTCTAATATTTGATTGTATAAGCTCTTTTTCTCTTTCTTCAAATTGGCAACTTCTGATTTCCATTTACTGATGGCTAATGTCTTGCTTTCCCCTAATTGCTCTTTCAGATATTTCTTGGCACTTTCAAATAAAATAAGTTCTGCTGTATGCTCGTTATAAAAATCTTCCTGTTCACGTTTCTTTAATTTTGTATAGGCTTTGTAGATGTCCTTGTACTTCAAATATTTTTCTGATTGATCTACAAGTTGTGTTCTATCATCAATCTTCTTCTCGGTATCTTTTAAGGCTCTTGTAGTCTTATAATTCTTATCTCGTAAATCGGTAATGCTCTCTTTTAATTGATTGATACTTGTAATGTTTTTCTCTTTGAGTAGCTGATAACTTTCAATATATTTCTCTAAGTCTGCATTATTCTTATCTGCGTTTTTACGGATAAGATTTTCCAAAACTGATAACAGATTTTCTTTGGTTGGGAGTGTAGACTTTATATTTTCATTTTCTACTTTTTCTTCTTTTCCTATTCCTCTTATCCAATTTAACAAGGCTTTTATTCTTCTTGAGATTTCTCTTAAAATCATATTTTGATGTTTGATTTCTCGGTTGATATTCCCTTTATCTGTAGCTATGCCTTTCTTCTCCATTTGGGTTGCTGACACTCCTAAATGAATGGTCGGTATTTGTTCTATGCCTTGTCTTTGATAAGAACGATGATCCACTTTGTCCTGTATGCTGTTTTCTTCAAGATATTTGTTTGTAATGTCTGCCTATGCTTTTCGCCACTCTTCCGCTTTGTCTTACTCGTTCCAGTCTGTTGTATTTATTTTTCTTGTTTTGTAATTACCATTTTTGAGTTTTACCTTTTCTCCGTTTTTATCAAGGATATATTCCTTTTTTGATTTTGCTCTCCATGTTGTATCTTCGTTTAGTGGTCGCATAGTAAGTAAGATATGGCAATGTGGGTTTCCATCATTTTTATCATGTAGAGCAATATCAGCACACATTGGAAATTCGTGTGACAGAACTTAAAGCTCTGATTGCTACCGAAAAGGAAAGCAGTAATGTGGACGGCTTTAAGATACAGCGCATCCGGATAGTGTGGAACTGCATTGGAGAGGTTGTACTTCCCCATAAGGAAAAATCCCTTAGTAGCACCGGCTTTGGCTCTGCTTTTTTTGTTCGATTTTTTCTTGCGTCGATTCTTTCTTTGTTCACTTCTTTTTCATAAAATAGAGATAGTATGGCTTGACTCTATTGTATGAAGGAAGAAGTATCATTAGAATGATAGGAACAGATAGAACCAAATGCATAAGAATTTGTACAGCATACCCGTTGCTTACAGAGTATAGGTAGAACTATAAAGTAAATAGATTTATAAAAGTGTAAGTAGAACAGGAAAGAGGAAAAGATTGAGTAAACAGGTATATAGCGGAATAGGCGGTCAGGCTGTAATAGAAGGAATCATGATGAAAAACGGAGAGAAATACTCCGTTGCGGTTCGGAAGCCAAGCGGAGAAATCGACGTTATGGAAAGCGAGTACCTTTCCCTTACGGACAAATATCCTTTTTTGAAGCTCCCCTTTTTAAGAGGAATCATTTCTTTTTACGACTCCATGGCTTTGGGAATGAAATGCTTAAGTCACAGTGCAAGTTTTTATGAGGATGATGAAGGCTCTGAGCCGGGAGCTATTGAAAAAGCAATGGGTAAAATCTTTGGCGATAAGCTTGAGCAGGTCTTATCGGCTCTTGTGATGGTCTTCTCCTTTGCTGCTGCAATTTTTATTTTTGTAGCACTCCCGACCATATTGCTGAATTTCTTAAAGACAATCCTCCCGATTGCACCGATGCTCGCCTTTTTGGAGGGACTGCTTCGTATCCTCATATTTATTATTTATATCAAGTTGATTTCTCGGGCGAAGGATATCCGAAGGACCTTTGAGTATCACGGGGCGGAGCACAAGTGTATAAACTGTGTGGAGCATGGTCTTGATTTAACCGTGGAAAATGTTCTTCTTTCCTCCAAAGAGCATAAACGTTGTGGAACGAGTTTCATCGTTTATGTGATGATGATTTCCATTTTTCTCTTTATGTTCTTGCAATTTGACAGTCTGTGGATGAAGGTTTTGGCGCGTCTTCTTCTTATTCCCGTGATTGCCGGCATCAGCTATGAAGTACTTCGCCTTGTGGGTATGGTGGACAATGCCTTAACTCGCATTCTCTTTATCCCCGGTATGTGGATGCAGGGCCTGACGACGAAAGAGCCTGATGCCGAAGAGGTGGAAGTAGCCATTGCTGCTGTGGAAAAGGTCTTTGATTGGAGGGCATTTCAGAGGGAACATTTTTCGGAAAAGCCATAAAGGAAATACAAGTTTTTGATGATAAAAGTGGATGAAACTTGATAAAAGTAGGTGAAAAATATAGGGCTTGGGCAATACTCGATACAGAAATTGCCGGAGAGAAGGACAGGGTTTGAGAGAAGACGGGAAAGAAAAAAAGATGGCAAATAGTCTGAAAGAAGAGTTTTTAAGGAGTCAAGATGAGAAAGGGAAAAGCACTGCCTTTTCTTTTCTTGATTTGGAAAGATATGCTCTTCCGCTCCTGAAAGAAGCCGGTGTAGAAGAGGCAGAGTTGGACTTAAGACTTCTTTTACAGGAAGCCTTTTCTTTGGATACAAAGGACTATCTTTTTGGAAAAAGAGAGGCGGTTTTTACCCTATATAGGAAAAGAGCAGAAGAGAAGCCGGCACTTTCGTCTTCGCGAGTTACCGGAGATTTAGCGCTTTCTTCTTCTGCTGATGAAGAGCCGGATTCTGCTCTTAACCGTTTTTTCTCTTTTCTCGAAAAGCGACTTCATCGTATTCCGCTCTCTCAAATTCTCGGTAGACAAGAGTTCTTCGGCCTTTCTTTCTTGGTCAACGAAAATGTGCTTAGCCCAAGGCAAGATACGGAGTGCATTGTGGAGCGCATTTTGGAGGAAGAAGAAAAATGGAAAAGTCTCGGAGCGCAAGATAAGAGAAGCGGTAAGAAAATAGAATTAATAGACGAAAGTGTAGGAGTTGCCGGATGCGAAGCACTTAGTATCCTGGACCTCTGCACCGGCTCGGGCTGTATCGGCCTCACTCTGGCAAAAAATCTGCACTGCAAAACTGTGCTGCTTCTCGATAAGTCGGATAAAGCGCTGGAAGTCGCAAAAGAAAACTACAGGAGGCTTTTTTTAGAACAGGAAAGTGCCAAAGAAGAATGGAAATGCTCCATGCTTTCTAGCGGAAGAGAACCGGATCCTAATCGAATAAGAGAGCAAGGGCTTAATCCTTCCCTGCATTTTCTGGAATCGGACCTTTTTGATGCGCTTCCATCTTTTATGGAAGAAAAAGGTATTTCCGCTTTTGACATTTTGGTTTCCAATCCACCCTATATAAGGAGTGATGTAATAGAAACACTCGATGCGGAAGTTGCTCTTCATGAGCCTGTTTTAGCTCTGGACGGAGGGGGGGACGGCCTTGATTTTTATCGTAGAATTGCGAAGGAGGGGAAGCGTTTTCTACTTCCGGGAGGAAGGGTCTATCTGGAAATCGGCTATGACCAAGGGACTAGCGTGAAAGACATTTTCCAAAAAGAAGGTTATCGGGAAGTGGAGGTTTTTCAGGATTATGAAGGTCGAGACAGAGGGCTTTATGCCGTCAGTCCAACTTGACACAAATAAGACAATCCATTACTATTAGGAAGGTTATTTTATGCTGTAGAGGAAGTGTTTCTCTAAGGCATAGAGACAGGCTTTTTAAGGTGTAAGTACCTTAAAATAAAAGGACAATGTGTTTTATGCAAAGGATTTGCATAAGAAAGAGAGGGTATAATGAGCTACTTAGAGATTGAAAAGGTCCTTGGAAGAGAAATTATTGACTCCAGAGGAAATCCGACTGTTGAGGCAGAAGTAATTTTGTCCGATGGAACAGTGGGAAGAGGAACAGCACCTTCCGGCGCATCCACAGGAGAATTTGAAGCATTAGAGTTAAGAGATGGGGACAAGTCTCGCTACGGCGGAAAGGGCGTTTCCCAGGCTGTTGAAAATATTAACACCGTAATCAATGACATTTTAATCGGTATGGATCCGATGGATATCTATGCAGTGGATCGCGCTATGATCGAGGCTGACGGAACGAAGGATAAGTCCAAGCTCGGTGCCAACGCAATCCTTGCTGTTTCCATTGCTACCTGCAAAGCTGCAGCAAATGCCTTAGATATCCCTCTTTATCGTTTCCTCGGCGGGGTAAACGGAAATCGTCTTCCGGTTCCGATGATGAACATCTTAAACGGCGGTGCACACGCTACGAACTCTGTAGATACACAGGAGTTTATGATTATGCCTGCCGGCGCTCCTTCCTTCCGCGAGGGTCTTCGCTGGTGTACTGAGGTATTCCATGCACTCCAGAAGATTTTAAAGGATGAAGGCAATACTACTGCAGTAGGAGATGAGGGCGGTTTCGCACCGAACTTGGCTTCCGATGAGGATACCATTGAGCACATCTTAAAGGCGATCAAGGCAGCAGGGTATGAGCCGGGTAAGGACTTTGTTCTGGCTATGGATGCCGCTTCCTCCGAGTGGAAGAGCGAAAAAGGAAAGGGCTTCTATCATCAGCCGAAGTCCGGTAAGGACTTTACTTCCGATGAGCTTATTGCACACTGGAAGTCTCTGATTGAGAAGTATCCGATTTACTCTATCGAGGATGGACTCGATGAGGAAGACTGGGAAGGCTGGGAGAAGATGACCAAGGAGCTTGGCGACAAAGTGCAGCTCGTTGGGGATGACCTCTTCGTAACCAACACTGAGCGTCTTTCCAAGGGAATCAAGCTGGGATGCGGAAATTCCATTCTTATTAAGTTAAACCAGATCGGTTCCGTTTCCGAGACCTTAGAGGCAATCAAGATGGCGCACAAGGCCGGTTATACCGCAATCGCATCCCACCGTTCCGGTGAGACGGAGGATACCACCATTGCCGACCTGGCTGTCGCTTTAAATACCTGCCAGATTAAGACCGGCGCTCCTTCCCGTTCCGAGAGAGTGGCAAAGTACAACCAGCTTCTTCGTATCGAGGAAGAGCTTGGCGAGGCGGCTTACTATCCGGGATTTGGCGCATTCAACAGAAAGTAGTTTGCCTGAGTGTGCTTTGGAAGGAACTGTCCTTGGATATTTGCTTTCAGAGCGCCATATGAAAGGGAAATGAAAAAGATAGAAAAGCCTGCATGGAGTTTGAGAGAACTCTGTGCAGACTTTTTTCATTCTTGACGAGATATTGCTCGCAGAGCGTGTGATGTCTCGTTATGAACAAGTGACACAGGCGAAGCCTGAGACATCTCGTTAATGAAGGTTTTCCCAAAGCCCAAAGAGAGGACGAATAGTTCAGATAGGTGTTCGGATTAAAAATATTTCATTAAATATTTAATATTTCTACATGGACTTAATAGAAATATAGCGTAAAATACAAAGATGGATTTAAATACTTCGAGAAAGTATTTTACAGGCTTGCAGGAGGTGCAGATGAAAAGAAGCAGAATGGTATTTGCGGCATGTATGGGACTTGTGCTCTCTTTCTTGGCAGGGAGGATGAGCGCTTATGCGGGAGAAGAAGGTACGGAACTTCAAACCAGTTCTTCCAATATTGTGTCAACGCACGGAACTCAATTTTTTTCTGCCGGAGCGGCCTATGGATATGGTGCGAATCGGCAGACGGAGCAGATTATCATTGATCAGATTGCGCTTCGTGAGCCTTTAAAAGATGTAATTCTTAATGTTCCAAGAGATAGGATGAGGGTGCAGGAAGTTGACCTTAGAGGGAAGAATCCAAAACTGAAGATACATCGGAGAGGGGATGCTCCGGACAAGTTCATCAATGTAGACGATATCTATATTTCTTCTCCTATTTATTATAGGAAACCTGATGGGACGGGAGAGTCTCCGAAGTACATGGAGAGAGAATTCACTCCCGGAGATTATCATTACGGATTAGAGCTGACCACGACAAATCCAAATTACTATTTTGAGGCTTCTTTAGTGAATTCTTTTACCTTGGAAATGAGTAATAGGGAAACCCCAAAGAGCCGAACTACATCGACTTATCATTTTCTCATTGTGGGAGAAAATGAAGAAGGAAATAACTTTGTTTTGCATCTTTCTGAGAAAAATAGTTATCATGTAGAAGAAGACTATCCGTTTAAAGAAATCAGGATGTTTCTTCCGGAGAAAGATTTACAGTATGGAAAATTGGGAGACGAGGTACCCCATACCACATGGAGTAAAATGGGGGATGGACTGCTTGATAGAAATGGAGAGGAAGCATGGCTGGAGGTGTCCATTCCGCATAAGGGTGAAAATAAAGTAAACTGTGAGTATGCGTTAGAGGATGTTTCGAGGGGCGGATACTACGAAAGCGGATCGAAAATCACAAGGCCGGGTACCTATCGCCGTGTGCTTCGCAACTTTACACTGAAGATGAATTCAATCAGTCATTATCGACTCACCTTCGGCGGTTTGGATGGCAGTCTTGTAACCAAGTTTTACATCAATGATAAAGAATGGCGGATCGATCCGAGGACAAGTTCTTTGGATTCGATTGATCCGGTGACAGGGAGTCTGAAAGTCACCTTGTATGACCCGGACTACATCACTTTAACGGGCGCAGGTGGAAGTACCGGCGGCTCCTCTCATAGCGGCGGTTCCGGCAGCTCCTCCGGCGGTAGCGGTGGTAGCGGCAGTTCCTCGGGCGGCGGCTCATATAGTGGCGGCGGCAGTTCCTCAGGTGGAGGGGCATTCAGTAGCGGCTCAGGCGGAGGCTCTTCTGCAATCTTAAGCGGAAATCCTGCCGGACAGGTTTTAGGTGCGGATCGTTCTCTTTCCAATGGGGAATGGGTGAAAGATGAAAAAGGCTGGTGGTATAAGAGACAGGACGGAAGCTATCCGAAGAGTACCTGGGGATATGAAGCCTACAATGGAAAGTCCTATTGGTATTATTTCTTAGATAGCGGCTATATGGCAACAGGCTGGGTAGACTTGAATGGCAGTAAGTACTATCTCTTCCCGGGCTCCGACGGTTGGATGGGAAGAATGCTGACCGGATGGCAGTGGATTGACGGTTATTGCTATTACTTCGGAACGGACAGCGGAAACAACGAGGGGCATCTCTATCGAAATGAAAAGACGCCGGATGGCTATCAAGTGGACAATGAAGGCAGATGGATAGAGAACAGTGTGGTACAAGTAAAGAAATAGAATTGTGTTTGCCTTGTAAAAATGATAAAATGAGAAAAATAATGTAAAAGGAGGCGGATTATGGGATTTTTTGATGAACTGGGAAAGAAGATTTCAGACGCAAGTCAGGATGTTATGCAGAAGGGGAAGGAAATGGCAGATACTGCCAAGTTCAACTCCATGATTCATGATGAAGAGAAGAAAATCACAGCGGTTTACAGTAAAATCGGTAAGAAGTACTTTGAAGATTTTAAGAACGCGCCTGCTGAGGGTTTTAAGGAATTTGTGGATGAAATTCATGCCGCTCAGGCTAAGATTGCAGAAATTCAGGAGAAGTTGAATGCCTTAAAGAATGAAGGCAAGGCTGCCGCTGAAGCTGTGGCTACAGAAGCAAAAGAAGCTGTAAGCAATGCTGCCAATACTGCTGCAAACGTTGCGGAAGGCGCTGCCGATGCTGCCGCTAAGGCGGTAAACAATGTACAAAATGCTGCGGAAGGCGCTGCTGATGCTACTGCTCAGGCGGTAAACAAAGCGGAAACTGCGGTAGAAAATGCAGTAAATGAGAATCAGTCCACAGGACAGTAAGACAGCTTGGTAAGGGGGAATGAAAAGATGAAAACAAAATTAGGAGTATCTGCCGTTTTAGTTGCTGCAGGAGTTTATATTCTTGCGATAGTGGGAAACTATACCGCAATATTGTTGGCGGCCGGTTATATTTTTCTTGTGGAAGACAATGATTGGCTTAAGAAGTCTGCATTGAAGGCTGTAGCAACCATGCTGTTTTTCAGCTTCCTGCTGAGCGTGCTCGGTCTGGTTCCGGATGTTGTAAAATGGATAGGAACTTGCTTTACCGTAATCAGCCTTGATGTGAGCACCTATGCGTTTACTTCATTTTGGTCTTTGATTACCCAGGCTATAGAAATTTTCAGAACCTGTCTTTTCCTTGCTCTGGCATTTAAGGCATTGAATCAGGCAAGCATAACGGTTCCGTTTGTGGACGAGTTAATTAATAAGCATTTTACGGAATAAGCTTGGCTTTTCCGAAAAAATGAAATAAGGGAAGAGTTTTGCAGAGAGTGGTGTTTCTATAAGGAAACATCACTTTTTGCATCCGTACAACTTGTTGACTAGTTAAAAATCTATGCTAGACTAGAAACGTTCTTAATAATTTGTCGGGATGCTTAGTTCGTAAAGGAGAGTCCATGGAAAGAAAACCATATTATATTACCACGGCGATTGCCTATGCTTCAGGGAAGCCTCATATCGGGAATACTTATGAAATTATTCTTGCAGATGCGATGGCTCGTTTTAAGCGCTATGAGGGATATGATGTATTCTTTATGACCGGAACCGACGAGCACGGGCAGAAGATAGAGGGGAAGGCGAAGGATGCCGGAAAGACTCCGAAGGAGTTTGTAGACGAGGTAGTGGGAGAGATTCGAAGTATTTTTGACTTAATGGATACTTCCTATGATAAGTTCATGCGTACAACGGAGCCCTATCATGAGAAGCAGGTTCAGAAAATGTTCCGAAAGATGTATGAAAAAGGGGACATTTATAAAGGGAAATATGAGGGCTGGTATTGCACGCCCTGTGAGTCTTTCTGGACAGATTCGCAACTTGTGGACGGAAAGTGTCCGGACTGCGGACGTCCTGTGGAGAAGGCCAGTGAGGACGCATACTTTTTCAAGATGTCCAAGTATGCCGACCGTTTAATGGAGCATATTGAGTCCCATCCCGAGTTCATTCAGCCTGTTTCCCGTAAAAACGAGATGGTGAACAACTTCTTAAAGCCGGGTCTGCAGGATCTTTGCGTTTCTCGTTCTTCTTTTACCTGGGGCATTCCTGTAGATTTTGATGAGAAGAATGTGGTTTATGTATGGCTTGATGCGCTTACCAACTATATTACCGGTATTGGCTATGATGTGGACGGAGAGCATGGCGAGAATTATCGAAAATATTGGCCGGCGGATCTTCATTTAATCGGAAAGGATATCGTTCGTTTCCATACGATTTACTGGCCCATTTTCCTGATGAGCTTGGATATTCCGCTTCCGAAACAGGTATTCGGACATCCCTGGCTTCTTACTGCGGTAGGAAAGGCTGATGAGGGCACGAAGATGTCCAAGTCCAGAGGAAATGTAATCTATGCGGATGATTTGGTTCGCCTCTTCGGAGTCGATGCGGTTCGCTTCTTCGTTCTGCATGAAATGCCCTTTGAAAATGACGGTGTCATTTCCTGGGAACTGATGGTGGAGCGCTATAATTCTCAGCTTGCAAATATCTTAGGAAATCTGGTAAAGCGTACCATTGCGATGAGCAATAAGTATTTCGAGGGAATTGTGGAGAAAACCGATGCAGTAGAGCCCGTAGATGCGGATTTAAAGAATACGGTGCTTTCCCAGGCGAAGCTTGCGATTGAGAAAATGGAAGAACACAGGGTTGCCGATGCACTGACCGCTATTTTTGAGATATTCAGACGTTCCAACAAATACATTGACGAGACGGAGCCATGGGTTTTGGCAAGAGAAGAGGAGCTTGCGCCACGCTTAAAGACCGTCCTTTACAACTTAACGGAATCCATCGTAATCGGAGCTTCTCTTTTGGAAAGCTTTATGCCGAATACGGCGAAGACGATTTTGGAGGAACTTTCCACAGAAAAAAGAGCCTTTACACAGCTGGATCAGTTTGGTCTGTACCCGTCCGGAACCAAGGTTTCCGAGAATCCTTCTACCTTATTTGACAGAAAAGACTGGAAAGAAATTGAGAAGGAAGTAGAAAAGATAACGGAAGAGCAGATTCGCAAGGCCTCCTTGGAAGAAGAAAAGTCGGAGAAGAAAGACGGAAATAAGGATGCTGCAGATGAATCCCCGGTAGAAGGAGATGCACCTAGGGACAGGAATCCTGTAGTGCTTCCTTATAAAGACGAGGTAAGCTATGAGGACTTTGAAAAGCTGGATTTTCGTATCGGAAAGATTCTTCATGCGGAGGAAGTAAAGAAGTCCAAGAAGCTTTTGCTCTTTAAAGTACAAATTGGAGAAGAAGTTCGTCAGATTCTTTCCGGCATCAAGTCGGCCTATAAACCGGAAGATCTAGTGGGAAAGAAGGTTATGGTACTCGTGAACTTAAAGCCCAGAATGATTGCCGGCTATGAGTCTCAGGGTATGCTTCTGTCTGCGGCTTTTGAGCAGGACGGAGAAGAGATTTTATCACTTATGACTTCTTTGCGGGATATGCCTGCAGGAGCGGACATCGCATAATATGACCGGGTTAAATGCACTGGATACAAAAAAGAAAGGGGGAGGAGTTTCAGCGGATTTGCTGAAGCTTCTTGCCCTTGTTTCCATGACGATAGACCACTATGCCGCGATTGTAATTTACAATGGCAACTTATACGGCTTTGATTCGGAATACTACCAAATGGCTATAGCAACGGAAAAAGGCATGCAACTGATGCGGATCTATCATATTTTCCGTACCATTGGAAGATTGGCTTTTCCGATTTTTGCCTTTCTGCTAACAGAGGGCTTTATACACACGAAGGACAGAAAAAAATATTTTCTTCGAGTTCTGTTTATGGGGCTTTGTGCGGAGATTCCTTTTGACTTGTGCCTTTTCAATCAATGGTTCGACTTTTCGGCACAAAATATAGGCTTTACCCTGGCGCTTGGCATTGCAACCATGTTCCTGATGAAAAAATATCGTAGAAAGCCCTTCCTGAAATGGACTTCGGTACTGGGCTGTGCCGCTCTTTCTGAACTTTTACACTTTGATTACGGAGCATTGGGCATTCTTTTGATTGCCGTTCTGTATAATTTTCGTAAGGAAAAGGCACTTCGAATCGCTTCGGGAGCCTTCCTTTCCGTGCTGTTGTCTCTTGGGAACTTCGGTGCGGCTGCATGCAGCTTTCTTCCTATTTTCTTCTATAATGGAGAGAAGGGAAGACTTCCGCTGGGGAGAGTTTTATACTTTTATTATCCCTTGCATTTGATAGTTTTCTATTTGCTGATTTATTTGGGAGCGAAAATCACGGCTTAAAGGGGGAAGAAGATGATATTTGATACACATTGTCATTACAATGATGAAAGCTTTGATCAAGATAGAGAAGAACTCTTACATAGTCTTCCGGGAAGGGGAGTAGACCGAATTTGTGAAATCGGATATACCCCGGAAAGCTCGGAAGAAGCTGTTCGGCTTGCGAAAGCTTACGTGGACAGTTCTCTTTCCATTCATAGCGTAGTCGGTATTCATCCCGAACATGCTGCAGTATGGAGTCCCGAAGCGACGGCAAAAATAGAAGCGTTAAGCAAGGAAAAGGAAGTCGTTGCCATCGGAGAAATCGGTTTGGATTATTTTCGCCTCGATAAACGTTCTAAAGTACAAAAAGAGCGGGATGAGGAAAAGAAGAGGAGAGGGGAAGAGGTCCAGGAATGTTTTAATCCGGAACCGACAGTGCAAAAAAGCTGTTTCATCGAGATGCTGGATCTCGCAAAGAGAAGAGACCTCCCTGTCGTGATTCATTCCCGGGATGCGGCATTAGATACTTTCCGAATCATTCGGGATCAGAAGGGTTTCGTAAACGGAGGGATTGTACACTGCTTTTCTTATCCGCTTGAAGTGGCGAAGGACTTTGTTTCCCTTGGAATGATGCTGGGTATCGGCGGCGTTTTAACTTTTACGAATGCAAAAAAATTAAAGCAGGTAGCCGTGGAAATTCCTTTGGAGCACATAGTTCTGGAGACAGACTGTCCCTATATGGCGCCGGTTCCTGTTCGGGGAACGAGAAATCATTCCGGAAATTTGCAGTATGTGGCAAAATTGTTAGCGGAATTGAAGGGAATCTCCGTGGAAGACGTGATTCGGAAGACGGCGGAAAACGGAAAGCGGGTATACAGAATAAAATAAGATATTGAGGCTTTTCCCGTGTGATGAGCAAAGGCCATCGGGAAGAGCTTTCCATACTTGTTGGCAATAAAAAACTTCGGAGACTCCACCCAGGATTACCCACGGCACATGAAAGGTTTACCTTAGTGCTGCTATGTTCCCATCCTGACACGGTTCGGTATCTTCCATTGCGTGGGGCCCAAGCTTCATTGCCCCCGAAGCAGTAGAAGTATAACGGATTTTAGGAGGCTTTGCAAGTTTTTATATGAAGCTTGCGGATCCGAGGCAGCGCCGCTAAGACATAAGAGAGATGAGACAAAGTAGTTAAGACATGAGACAAAGTACTAAGATATAAGACGAAGTACTAAGACATAAGATAGAGTAGCTAAGACATAAGACAGAGTAAGAGGGAAGTATGCAATTTTCGGAAATGATATTTGTCGGGGGATTTCTTCCGCTGTTCCTTATCTTTTCGTTTTTAAGAAGGGATATAAAGGGAAAGAATATGGTCTTTCTCTTTTTTTCTCTTCTCTTTCTTTTGTTTCAGGGCCTCATTTCTCTGTCTATTCTTGCGTTACTTAGCTATTACAGCTTTTTTATCGGAAAGCGAATGGAGAAGGAGAGCCGGACGTTCTTCGCCTTTTCCATTTTTGTCCTGCTCCTGCCGCTCCTTTTCTTTAAGTATAGTATCTATTTGTCGGCTTTACCTCTTTGGCTAAAAGGGTTTATGCCTTTTGGAATCTCCTTTTATACTTTTCGACTGATTACCTATCTTGCGGATTGCAGAAAGGGAGAAAAGGCGGAGGAGAATTTCTTCCATTTTGCGATGTATGCCTTTGCCTTTCCGGTTCTTTCGCAGGGACCTATCCTTCGCTATAAGGAAATGCGGGAGGAGATAGAAGACAGAGAATGGGATTTTGACAAACTTTCTCGCGGTTTATATCGCTTTTCCTTCGGGCTTTGGAAGAAGCTTCTTCTGGCAGATTCTATGGGGAAACTTTCCAATTCTTTTCTTCCCTTGGAACTTGCAAAAGCTTTATCAGGCAGTGGAAATACCCTGCCGTCTTTTATGGCGGCTTTTTTGTCCTCTCTTTCCTTTATGTTACAGATTTACTTGGATTTTTCCGCTTATACGGATATGGCAATAGGAATCGGAGAAATGGTAGGCTTCACTATTCCGGAAAACTTTCACTATCCTTATGAAGCAAAAAGCGTTCGGGATTTCTGGAGACGTTGGCACATTTCCTTATCTCTTTTTTTCAGAGATTATATTTATATCCCGTTGGGCGGAAACCGACTTTCCTTTCCGAGAAGAGTGCTGAATCTTTTCTTGATTTGGATTTTAACGGGAATGTGGCATGGAGCAAGTTTCAATTTTATTCTCTGGGGACTGTATTTCTTTGTCTTAATCGTGTTGGAACTTATGGGAAGAAAAGCCCTGCATCGTTTGGAAACCTTACGTCCGGAGTGGAAGGAGAAAATGACTTCCTCTCGTTTAAAAGTTTTGAAAGAGCCGGTCTTACACCTCTATACTCTCTTTGCAGTTTATCTTTCCTGGATTATTTTCCGATATCAGGATTTTCAGGCATTAAAAAATGTTCTTAAGGCACATCTTTTTCTAAATACGGAAGCATTTACCGATGAAAAGACTTTGCTTTTACTGCGAAATCACATCTTTCTGTTTATCCTGGCCATCTTTTTCTCCACAAGTTTCTTTAAGAAAATGGATGAAGCCTGGGCTGATCTTATGATGCGCGGAAGACTTCGAAAAGAACGGAAAGTTAAGCGGGAAAGGGAAGGCTTTTACGGTATGGAGGATAATGACGACGCAGAAGAAGAGGGTGAGATTGTGTGTGAAGCGAGTGGATCTGCATTCTGCGAGCCTGCGACCGGGGAAGCGGAGTACTTAGCCGATACGGAACGGACAGTGGATACGGAACGAACAGTGGATACGGAACGAACAGTCGATACGGAACGAACAGTCGATACGGAACATACAACTGATACGGAAACAGTTTTTGTGCGGACGGAAAAGCCGGAAACGGAAATTGCGGAAGGGGTAAAGCCGGAGGAAACAGAAATTGCGGAAGAGGTCCTGTCGGAGGAAGCGCATAGGCGTCACCTTCTGGCTCTAAGAAAGATTCAAATCAAAACAAAATGGAAAATCTTTCTTTTGGATTATGGTGAGATGATTTATTATTTTGTAAAGCTTGCACTGGCACTATCGGCACTGGCACTTTCCTTTGCGGCTATGGCGGGGCAAAGCTATACGCCGTTTTTGTATAATCAATTTTGATGGTGAAGAAAAGAACGTGAATCGGAAAAATCTTTTCTTTTGAAATGCGGAAGGCGAAAGAATGGATAAAATTAGAGATGAAAGCTAGTGATTTAAGCTGGTGATTTAAGTTAGAGATTCAAGTCAATCATTCAATAGAGAAAGTCGGGGAAGAGGAGTTATGAAGTGGAATAAAAAGAAAGGAAGTTTATATGAGGCTGCATCGGCAGCTGTCCTGTTTCTCTTTCTTTTTGTGTTGTGCATCATCGGCATGCTGCTCCCCTTACGGAAGCGGTATTCTAATGAGGAAAAACGAGAGCTAAAAACCTTTCCGAAATTTTCTTTAGGAGCAGTGTTGAAAGGAAGTTATTTTCAGGATATTTCTGAATGGTACCAGGACAGTTATCCCGGAAAAGAAGGATGGCTCAGCCTGGAAGCCAAGGTAGAGGGACTCTACGGCTTTCAGGGAGAAGCATTGTATGGTGAGGGGAAAAATGTAAAAGAGAGCATTCCGACAGAAGGGGAACTTGCAGAAACATTTTCGTTAGAAAAGGATGAGGAAAAGAGTTCTAAGGAGAAAGTTCCTGTTGAAGAGACACTTTCTGCTGCGGATTCCGAGAATCAGAATGCAGAAACGAAAAAAACGGTAAAAACGGGAGAGGAGAGCGAAGAATCCGAAAAAAATCAAAATTTTGAGACGGATGCAGAAGGAAATCTGGAAATCAAGAAGGCGGATGCCAATGTGGAATTACAGGGAGAGACTGCGGGAAGTATCTATCTGAGCGGAAAAGAAGCCTTTGAACTGTATTATTTCAGTGAAAAGGGAGTACGAAGCTATGCATCCCTTTTGAATACTGTGAACAGTCTTTATCCCAATTTGGAAATTACTGCCATGATGGTGCCGAATTCGTTCGGTGTTCTCTTGGATCCCAAAACGCAGGAGAAGCTGGCTTCCTCGGGGATGGATCAGGCGATTTCCTACACCTACAGCCTGATGGACAAGCGCATCCATACGATAGATGCATTTTCTTCTCTTTATCGTCATAGGTCGGAATACATTTATTTCAGGACGGATCACCATTGGACACAGCTTGGTGCGTATTATGCTTACGCGGAATATTGTAAGGTAAGGGGAATCAAAGCCTTAGCTCTGGAGAGTTTTTCGAAGGCGGAATATGACGGCTTTTATGGTACGTTTTATTTCTATATGAACCGTCCGGAGGCTTTGAAGGCGAATCCGGACAGTGTAATCGCCTATACCGGAGCCGTAAATGATATGCATTTTCAAAGTGCGGACGGAAAAGAAGGTGATGCTAAACTGATCAATGATGCATCCAATATGCTGCCGGGGAATAAATATAATTGTTTCATGTTGGGGGATCATCCTTATGTCGAAGTGCATAATGAAAAGGGAAACGGAAATCTTCTGGTGATTAAAGATTCCTATGCCAATGCTTTTGTTCCCTTTTTGGCACAAGATTACCGGAATGTTTATGTGGTTGACTACCGTCATTATGAGAAAAAACTTCCGGAGCTTATACGGGATAAGGAAATCGGAGAAATTGTTTTTGTCAATAACGTAATGGGGATTGGAGAAAGCCAGTCCAAGAAAATGCTCTCTTTATTTCAAGGCTAGACAATTGTTGACACAAGTTTTCGGATACCTTAGAATAAATACGTTAAAATGATGAATATGGAATCTGAAATTTCGCAAGAAAATAATTGCTTCGCATATTTGTACATTAACAAACGAATATTAAGGGAGGTATAAACAGTGGACCCATTAGGAATAGCCCTTGTGGTTATTGTGGCGCTTATCGTGGGGGTCATCATGTTTATCCTTGGACAAAATAAACAGCGGTCTATCTATGCCAAAACGGTGGGAAGTGCTGAGCAAAAGTCCAGAGAAATTATTGATGATGCCATCCGAACAGCAGAAAACAAGAAGAGAGAATCCTTATTGGAAGCGAAAGAAGAGGCTTTAAAGGCCAAAAATGAGCTGGATAAGGAGATGAAAGACAGAAGAAAAGAAGTTAATGAGCTGGAAAGAAGAATTTTAAAGAGAGAGGAGAGCTCGGAGAAGAAGGCGGCGAGCTTAGAGCGAAAGGAAGCGGAACTCCTGCACAAGGAAGAAGTTTTACAGGAAAAAGAGGGAGAGGTTGAGCAGCTGCAGGCACAGAAGCTTGTTGAATTGGAACGGGTATCAGGGCTGACCAAAGAGCAGGCAAGGCAGGAACTGCTTCATTCCGTGGAAGACAGTATTAAGCACGACACCGCTTTAATTATCAGAGAGTATGACGCAAGAGCCAAGGAAGAGGCGGAGCGGACAGCCAGGGAATATATTGTTGAGGCGATTCAGCGTTGTGCGGCGGATCAGGTAACAGAGTCTACCGTATCCGTTGTTCAGCTTCCCAATGATGAAATGAAGGGAAGAATCATCGGACGCGAGGGTAGAAACATTCGGACTTTAGAGCAACTTACGGGAGTGGAACTCATTATTGACGATACGCCGGAAGCGGTGGTGCTTTCCGGGTTTGATCCTATTCGAAGAGAAGTAGCCAGAATTGCTTTGGAAAAGCTGATTGTGGATGGACGGATTCATCCTGCGAGAATTGAAGAAGTGGTTGAAAAGAGCAGGAAAGAAGTAAATGATACCATTAAGGAAGAAGGAGAGTCGGCGACTTTAGAGCTGGGGATTCACGGCATTCATCCGGAGCTCGTTATGCTTTTGGGAAGAATGAAATTTCGTACTTCCTTTGGGCAGAATGCATTACAGCATTCCATGGAAGTGGCTCAGATATCCGGTCTTTTGGCGCAGGAGTTGGGCTTGGATACCCGTATGGCCAAGCGTGCCGGCTTGTTACATGATATCGGAAAAGCCATCGATCATGAGGTGGAAGGAAGTCACGTCGATTTGGGAATCGAACTTTGCCAGAAATATCATGAGCCGGAAGTGGTCATCAATGCGGTCGCATCTCACCACGGAGGTACGGAACCGACTTCCCTGATTTCCTTTATAGTAGCGGCGGCGGATGCCATTTCCGCAGCAAGACCGGGGGCGAGAAGAAAGTCCTTGGAGACCTACACCAATCGTTTGAAGGAACTGGAAGAAATTGCCAATTCCTATAAGGGCGTAGAGAAGTCCTTTGCTGTGCAGGCGGGTAGAGAAGTTCGTATTATGGTTGTTCCGGATGAAGTCAGCGATGACGATATGACCATTATGGCCAGAAACATCTCCCAGCAGATTCAAGACCAGATGCAATATCCGGGCGTAATCAAGGTAAATATTATTCGAGAGTCCAGAGCAGTGGACTATGCAAAGTAGGAAGGTCTTTATGTCCGGACTTTTAGCATGAGAGTATCGGTATCGGCGCAAGGCCCATGGGGGCTTTGTGCCGTATTTTATAAGGGGTAATGCATGAGAGAAGAGAATGGAAGGGATAGAGGTAGAGGAAAAAGAAAGCGGAAGTCGATTTTACGCTTCTTTGGAAAAGTTTTCTTGTTTTTAACAGGGCTGTTAGCCCTCATGACCCTTTTGGGATTCTTTATTTTTATTCGTCCGGAATTGAACAGACTGCGAACCATTGCCTATGACAAATTGGCGAGCGGAAATCTGAAAGACTTGACCAAGCGTTCGGACACCGTAGTCTTGGATTATGCGGGAAATACCCTGGGAACCGTTAATGCCGGGCATTTCGTTTATGTGACGATAGATCAGATTTCTCCCAACCTGCAAAATGCCTATATTGCACAGGAAGACCGCAAGTTCAGAAGCCACCACGGAGTAGACTACATGGCGACGCTACGTGCTGTTGTGCAATTGGTTAAAAATAGGGGGAAAATCAAACAGGGCGGTTCTACCATTACCCAACAGGTGGTCAAGAATACCTATCTCAGTTCGGAGAGAACCTATACCAGAAAAATTGTGGAAATGATTTTGGCGCAAGAACTGGAAAAAAGATATACCAAAGCGGATATCATGGAGATTTACTGTAATACGAATTTCTATGGAAATAACTGCTACGGTGTTGAGGCGGCAAGCCAATTCTATTTTGATAAAGCGGCAAAGGATTTAACTGTGGAAGAAGCAGCTACTCTGGCAGGAATCTCCAATGCGCCTTCCCGTTATGAACCGGTTCGTCACCCGGATCTTGCGTTAAAGAAGAGAAATCAGGTCTTAAAATCCATGGAGACGGTTGGGTATCTTACGGAAGAGGATTATGAAGCTGCAGTTGCATCGCCCTTAACCATTTCCGGAAACAGTCAAAAGGGAACAGACGAAGATTACTTAAATTCGTATGCACTTTATGCGGCAACACTTCGTATGATGGAAGTGAATCAATTTCCTTTTACCTATCATTTTTCCACTAGGGAGGAAAAAGAAAATTATCAGGAACAATATGAGGAAAGCTATGCCTATTACAATAGAGAACTTCGGGCAGGCGGATACACCATTTATACTTCTTTGAACCCGGAAATTCAGACAAAGGCGCAGGCACTCTTGGATGAGGGACTTGCCAAGTTTAAAGAAGTGCAGGAGAACGGCAAGTTTTCCATGCAGGGTGCCGCAGTTATTATAGATAATAAGACGGGTTACGTTGTGGCTACAATCGGGGGAAGAGGTGCGGAGGATAAGTATAACCGTGCTTATTTGAGTTATCGTCAACCCGGTTCTTCCATTAAACCCTTACTGGATTATGCGCCTGCCTTGGATATGGGAATTTACAATGCAGCAAGTCTTGTGGATGATCACAAGTGGGAGGATGGACCCTCCAATTCCGGAGGAAATTATTTCGGAGAAGTGACATTGAGAGAGGCTTTGAACCGTTCTTTAAACACGGTTGCGTGGCAGGTTCTGGACAGTGTCGGAATCTCCGACGGATTAGAGTATCTGGAAAAAATGCATTTTCTGGGAATCAGTATAAAGGATTATACAGCTCCTGCGGTATCCATCGGAGGGTTTACAAACGGTCTACGCATTGTCGATATGGCACGAGGCTATTCAACATTGGCCAATGGAGGGGTTTACGAGGATAAGACCTGTATCGTGAAGATTACATCGGAAAAGGACGGTGTGGTTGCAGATGAAAACAGCTTAAAAAAGACGCAGGTATATAGTGAAGATACAGCCTTTATTATGACGGATATTCTGAAAGGGACCATGACTACGGAATATGGGACCGGAAGAGGACTGAAGTTAAAAAATAAGATGCCGGCAGCGGGAAAAACGGGAACCAGTAACGGTTCCAAAGACACCTGGTTTTGCGGTTACACGAAATACTACAGCATGGCTGTTTGGGTAGGACATGACATTCCCGTAGAAATGCCGGGCATTTATGGGGCGACTTATGCGGGTAAGATTTGGAAAAATGTTATGGACAGTTTACATGAAGGTTTGGAACCCGAGGATTGGGAGGTTCCGTCTACTGTTGAGAAAGAAACAGACAAAGACTCGGGAATTACAGACTATGTTTCTCGTACTGCAATGCGAAAAGGAGAAGAGGAACGCAAGAAGCGGGCGGAAAAAGAGAACAAGCAAACCGTGATTCGGCAATTGGAAGAGTATAAGAATCTGCATGTTGATAAGGTAGAAGATATTTTTACTGCAAGGAATCTTTTTGAAGAGACTCGTGACCTTTTAAATGATATTCCGGATGAAAAATTCAAAAAAGAATACCAGGAAAAACTCTTTGCCAGACAGAAGGATTTTTTGAAGATTGAAGAACAATGGAAAGCGGAAATAGAAGCATATCTTCAGAAAAAAGAAGAAGAATCCCGGCTTGCCGAGTCTCTGGAGGAAAGTAAAGCAAAGGAGGAAGAGGAAAAGAACAGTGCGAACAGAGAGGCTTTTCTATCCTATCTAAGTTCTTTACAAAGTTTGGAATATCGGGATGGAGACACGGAAGCCTTAATTGCAGATGCAACAGACAGTCTGCATGAATTGGCCGGGGCTGAGGACTATGCTTCCCTTAGCCAACAGCTGGAGAAAGCGATTACAAGAGTGCGGAAACTCCCGTTGAAAGAAGAGGATAGCGGTGGCCCCGGAGGAAGCAGCAACTTCTATGACGGCCCCGGAGCAGGCAATTATTTAGGGGAAAGGGATAGTGAAAACGGTCCTGGAGTCAGCCCCTAGAAAGAATGGAGGAGGAAAATCTAAGGATGGGTATATATTTGATGGAGGCCGCTACGAAAGACTATCTTTGGGGAGGAGAGCGCCTGCGGGAAGAGTATCATGTAAGCAGTGAAAAAAGTCCTTTGGCGGAGGCGTGGCTTTTGTCATGTCATAAGGATGGGGAGAGCAAGATTTTGCTCTCCAATTCTGCCAAGCTTCCTCTTTCTTCTTTCTTGCAAGAGAATCCGAAAAGCGTAGGAGATATGGGAACGGAATTTCCCGTATTTCCTATGCTTATTAAATTGATTGATGCAAAGCTGCCTCTCTCAGTCCAAGTTCATCCGGACGATAAGTATGCGGCTTTAGAGGAAAGAAGCCTTGGCAAGACGGAGCTCTGGGTGGTTTTAGAGAGAGAAGAAGGGGCATTCCTATATTACGGATTTAAGAGTGAATACAGTAAGGATGAAATACGAAAAGCAATAGAGGGGCATTTCCTGACGGAATACTTGAATAAGATTCCCGTAGAGAAAGGGGATGTTTTCTTTATTCCGGCAGGCACTGTTCATGCAATCGGGGCCGGGATTTGTATTGCGGAGATTCAAGAGAACTCAAATTTAACCTACCGGGTTTATGATTATGGAAGAAAAGATAAGGATGGAAGGGAAAGGGAATTACATATAGAAAAGGCCCTTTCCGTTATGAACTGTAAAAAAACGGAAATCAGGGACTTAACTTCTTCCGGACCCGTCCTTCCGGAAAACGGTGCAGAGCGTCTTGCCTCCTGCCCCTATTTTACGGTAGAGCGTTGTTCTCTGAAAGAAGGAGAAATCCATAAGAGAGTGGTGGGAAAAGAAAGCTTTCTTTCCGCGATTCTAATAGACGGAAAAGGGAAAATTGTCCAAAAAACAGTGAGGAAGAGAACAGAGGAAGAAGGAGCCTCTTTGGAGGAGAGCAGACAGGAGATGATTGCAGAGAAGGGAAATAGCTTCTTTATTCCGGCAGGAAGCGGAGAAGTGGAGTTTTCCGGAGCGGGAAATTGGCTGTTTAGTTTTTTGGAAAAGTAATGAATTAGGGATTAAAAGGATAAGGCTATGAGAAAATTAAAAATACAAGAACTTGTTTTGGCGGCACTTATGACGGCTGTTTTAGCAATATTATCTCCTATTTCGATACCCATCGGACCGGTGCCGATTTCTTTGGGAACCTTTGCAGTCTGTCTTTCGGTAACGATTCTCGGCAAGAATTTAGGGACAGTTTCGTACTTGACCTATCTTTTACTGGGATTAGCAGGTCTGCCTGTATTTTCTAATTATGAAGGTGGTCTTGCTAAGTTAATGGGGCCAACGGGAGGCTATCTCATCGGAATGCTTTTCTTAAGTCTCTTGGGCGGTTTTGGGGTGGATCGTTTTGCAAAGAAGCCGATACTGCAGTACCTGTTCTTTCTTCTGGGGATTCTTCTTTGTTATATCATGGGAACGTTGTGGCTTTCCAAGGTGCTTTACTTGGGCTTTATGAAGGCATTATCTGTTGGGGTTCTTCCCTTCATTGGACCGGATTGCATTAAAGTTTTCTTGGCTTTAGTTCTGGGACGAAAGGTGAAAGCGATATTGAAGAAACGGAGTGGAGAATGCTAGAACAATTTTCAAGAACCGAACTTCTCCTGGGAAGGGATGCAATAGAAAAGTTGAGCCGTGCCAAGGTGATTGTGTTTGGAGTAGGCGGTGTGGGAGGATATGCAGTAGAAGCCTTGGCAAGATCCGGTGTGGGCAGGATAGATTTGGTCGATAAAGATACCGTGAGTCTTTCCAATTTAAACAGACAGCTGATTGCCACAAGGGATACGGTAGGAAGAGAAAAAGTTGAGGTTATGGCGGAAAGAATCCATAGCATTAATCCGGATTGTGAAGTTCATTCCTATTGTTGCTTTTACCTTCCCGACACAAAAGAGCAGTTTGATTTTTCATCGTATGATTACATCATTGATGCGGTTGATACGGTTACGGCGAAGCTCTCGTTAATCTGTGAAGCGGAACGGGCAGGGACTCCCGTTATCAGTGCCATGGGAGCCGGAAACAAGCTGAATCCCGCAGCGTTTAAGGTTTCCGATATTTATCAAACCAGAGTATGCCCTTTGGCCAGAGTGATGAGGAGAGAGTGCAAAAAGAGGGGAATCAACAAACTGAAAGTGGTTTACTCGGAAGAAAATCCTCAGAAACCGCAGATAGATAGAGGGGTGCCCGGGTCGGTACCCTTTGTTCCCCCTGTTGCCGGGCTCATTTTGGCTTCGGAAGTGGTGCGGGATTTGCTTATGTTTTTATAAATTTTGGACGAAATTTCTAATGGTAACTTGGACTAGCAAGAATAGGTAATAGTGATGGAGCACGAACAAAATCAGGGACGGCCAAAAAAAGGAATTCGTAAATTTCCTCGTTCACAACAAGATAAGATAGATTTTAGCCGCTTGGAATTAGAGCAATATATTGAGTCTCATATAGAAGAAGCGATTGAAAAGAGATGGATTAAAGTTTATCTACAAGTAAATATTCGGGGCTTATCGAGGAGAGTGTGCGGCGCAGAGGCACTCTCTCGTTGGGTTGACCCTAAGTATGGGATGATTTACCCGGGTGACTTTATTCCCGTCTTGGAAAAAAGCCTTAAGATTCATCTCTTGGATTTTTTTGTTTTTGAAGAGGTCTGTCGGAATATTGCCAAGAGGAGAAACAGAGGAGAGGCGGTATTTCCGATTTCCCTGAATTTCTCAAGACTTGATTTTGATGTGGAAAGATTCCTAGACAAGTTGGATGATCTTGTGGCTTTGTATAAAATTCCGAAATCCATTTTACATGTTGAAATTACGGAATCCGTAGTCATGCATAATGAGGAGTATATGAAGTTTGCCGTTCGACAACTTCGAGAGCAGGGCTATAAGGTTTGGATGGATGACTTCGGTTCAGGCTACTCCTCCTTGAATCTTTTAAAGGAATTTGAATTTGATACCTTTAAAATCGATATGCGCTTTTTAAGCGATATGGGAAAGAAATCTTTAATTATTATTTCTTCTATACTCTATATGGCGAAGGAAATCGGCATTCATACTGTTGCGGAAGGTGTTGAGACGGAGGAGCAATATCAGTTTTTGAAGGCTGCAGGCTGTGAACGTATGCAGGGCTATTGTTTTGGAAGACCGGAGCCTATAGAGAACTGGCTGGCGGAACGGATAGAGGAGAATGGAGTAGAAAGCGGAGAGGATACCTTTCTTTATGATCGGGTCGGCTTAGTCAATATTTTAAGTCCTACACCCTTTGTATTTGATCGTTTAGATGAGACTCCCACCATATATGGTTTTGATACGGTTTTAGCAATGGCTTTGGTTTCGGAAAAGGCGGGAAAAATCAAACACTTGAATTGGACAAAACCTTATAAAAAGACGATTGAAGACTTGGGCTATGAAGATATCGAAGAATTTCAGGGCATCTTAAATGATGAAAAGTCCCTGGTGGTGGAGAGAATCAGGGATACGATCAGCTTGGCAAAGGATTCTCTGGGAATTGAAACGACCGACTTTATTTCTCGGGGACAGTATTGTCAAATACAGGTCAGAAGAGTAACCAGTAAGGGAAACAGTTATATTTATCTTCTGCGAATAGATATTTTGACGAATAATGATTCCTTTCAGAAATCAAATAACTTGGATAATAGCTTAAGGCCTTTGTATTCCATGTATGACACCGTTGTTCTTCTGGATTTGCAGAATAACACACTGCTTCCGATTTACAGAACGAATGCAGCGGAAAAGATAGAGAGAAGTAACGATTTAACAAACGATTTGGATAAATATCTCCATAAATATATTCATCCGGATGACTTCGCCCGTTGTCGGGAATTTTTCAATCCCTCGGATATGTGGGAAAGGCTTGGAAGCAATGGAGAAGGCTTTGTATTGTCTTATTTTCGGGCAAAAAACAAGGAGAAAAAGTATGTTTGGAAGCGCTATATCTTAATACGCTCTGAGGAGGCTCAGGACGAGAGGAGGGTGATTTTCGGTATTCATACTTTAAACATGGAAAAGCTGTCGTTCATCAAAGATGAGGCGCAGATGTTTTTTATGGAAAACCATGAGGAACAGCTCGGTGATGCGGAAATGTTTCAGTAAGAGAAAGGAAGAAAGAACGTTTCCGGAAGTCAGAGCATTTACTTGTCGTTAAGACTTTTACTTTTTTCTTTTTCAGAGTTAAAGAAGACGGGAAGGAAATCCAAAATGCCATAAAGCAAGATGGCAACTTCGATAAGAATAATGCAGGGAAGAACCTCTATCAGGGTTGTCTTGCCCTTCCAACCGTAAAGTATTATGGGAAATAAAATCATGATAAGGAGACAGAGAAGAATTTTTTTCTTGTTTCTAAGAACTTGCTTTAGTGAGGAGAAACGGGGAGGGGCCCATTTCTCCTTTTTTTTCTCGTTTTTCTCGATTTCCTCGGAAAAAGGAGGAGTCAAATCCGAAGTGCCGGAAAAAGGGATGGAACTTTCTGATTTTTCTTGTTGCTTTCCCATATATTCCGAATAGCTGCAGCTTGACAAATCCAACTCCTGCACAGAAAGCGATTTATTGGAATCCGGATTTTTTTCAGACTTCGAATCGGTTTTGTTTTCGGAATCGGCGGGAGTTTTTTCTATTTCTTCGGAAACCCGCTTTCCGAAAGGCAGCTTTTCGGAAGAAATTGCTTTGACATCGGGGGAAGGCGAGAAAGGAGCACCGAGCCTTCCTTCCCTATCCACGGTGCAATGCAAAATTTGTAAGATGCGGGGAAGTTGTAAATGTTCCTTTTTCCCTTCCTGCTGAAGAAAATAGGCGGATAAAATTGCGTAATCATCTTCTTCATCCACATGGTTAAAAACATAATCAATCAGCTTTTTCAGCTCATCCTCCAATGCGTTTTTTGCGGAAGGAATCAAGGGGAAGAGAAAAGAAGAATTTTCCGCATCATAAATAATTTCTTCTATATCTAGTCCCAGGACTTCCGGAGAAAGAAGAAATTCTTCCAGATGGAAAAGTGCGAAACGAATAGACTCGAATAAAGAAAGAATATGACTTAGATTCATTTTTTTATCTGAAAAATAGTCCAGCATTCGTTCATAGGGTGAAAAATTGTACTGAAAGATGTCTTCCTGTTCTTCCTGAATCAGACGAAAGGGAAGAGTTCCCGGTATGCTACATTGTTGAATGATTTTTTGCTCATGGCTATCCTCTTTCCAGAGTTTCCCGTAAAGATAGAGATAGCTGTGAGTAAGATCTTTTTCTACTCTTAGAGAACTATGAGACATGGTGATTCCTTTCTGATCTGAACTTGGACTGTAGCAAGACTTATGGTTCGGGATTCACTTTGCTTTCTGCTTCTTCTTTTCGCAGGAGATCTTCCACGACAGATACGAAGCGGGTATAGCATTCCACCTTATAAAAATCCTTATCTTTACCTAGTCTATGACTCTCTATTTCACGACTGTATTCTTTTTCGCTTCTTTCCTTTACGGTACTGTGCAGGAAAATACAGCACTGCAGGAGAAGTACGATACAAACAAAGCTTAGAAAAAGGATTAGGCTTGTTTCAATACTATGCATAAGACTTCCTTTCGGTTTAAGTACGGGGAGTAAATAATAAAACAAAGAAATAAACTCCGGCAGGAATAAAACAGGGAATAAAGGGAAAAGACATATTTTTCCAGTTTTTTTTCATCTTTATAGAGAAGAGAAAGAGAAGCATGGAAACCAGCGCCGAACAGATTAGTCCGGATAAGAAAAGAAACAGAAAACTTTTATAGTTTAAATAGAAGGCACAACAAAGAAGAAATAATCCGTCTCCGCACCCCAAGGCACCTTTTGAACATTTGGCGAAAAGGAAGAGAAGAAAGGAAAAAAGAAGCGGATAAAAACTGTAAAGGAAGGGAAGAGAAAGTTGAAAGGGACCTTGAAAGAAATCCTGCCAAAGAGAGAAAAGAAAAAAAGGGACTCCGACCAGGGAATAAAAGAGAAGGAGCAATTTAGGGAGAGACTTTTTTCGAAAATCCCAGAGAATGGAAAAGAGAAAAAAAGAGTAAAATAAAATGGTTTTTAAAAGAAAAATAAAGAAAAGTATTGACATGGTGACTCCTTAATCCGGGACTTTTAGTTTCCGCATCTTGGACAGGGATGCCGTCCCTCGGAAAGGGCTTGACTGAGTGGAATTTCATGTATGGAAGAACGCATGGCAGGACAGTCGGGACTGCTGTGATATCGTCTTCCCGCAGCGGTATAATATACAATTGCACTGTTTAATGAAGGTTTGCAAGCTTTACAGGGACAGAATTTTCCGCCGTATTTTGCACTGCTGCCATCAATCATTCTGGGACTACAACTTAAAAAGTCATTAGAGATATAGCTGCAATCCCTGCTCCTATGATAGACAAGGGAAGGCCCGTTGATTACATAAACCATTTCTTCCGGAGGCGTAGTTTCTTCCTCATCCTTTTCCCACCTTGCACCCTTTACACCTATCCAGGCTCTTCTGTGAGCTACGATTTCCTGGTAGATGGATTTTTTATTGATGATGGAGAGCGGAATCAGTTCTTCATATTCCAAGTCAAGAAGAATATCCTCTTTTGTAATATGGGATTTCCAGGCTCTTATATTGGTCATGCCTTCCATTTCCACTTCGATAGGAAGCGCCAGGTCCTCCAAGGCGGTTTCTCCGACGGTCAGAATTTCATCAATGTGCGGAACATCATTTATCTCCGTCTTTAAAAGACCGTAATGTTCCAGGTACTTATACATGCTGACACAACGTGCATTTTTCTCTAAAATAGCGGAAATTTTGATACTCCGGTTTAGAATAAGGAGCGGAGTCATCAGCATGACCATAGAAAGAATAAAAATGCTTAAGGAGAGTGAAGCCTCTATCGTCATGGAGGCAGAATAAGATTTCATAGGGACTCCTTTAATGACTCAGATTTTTGTATTTATAGTCGGAATGTAAGACCGATTGGTATCCTTCTTCCCCTGCATTTACGCCAATCATCTCCAGGAAGCCCTTATGATACAGGCTGTGCCTGGAATAAATTTCCGCATCCGTAGAGAGATAGTAAAGGCATTTATTTATTTGGAAGGAGGGCTCTTTATCCCGAATACTTGTCTGTATGTTTTTTTCCATGCAGTAAAGCATGGAGTCGTTTATTTTGGCTTGTGACAGTAAGCCTTTTGTGAATAAGGATATACGAAGATAGTCTTCGTAAGACAAACCTATATTTTCTTTCGGAATTTCTTCACCGGAAAGATAGGAGAGAAAATCTAAAAGATGGTTCAGTGAAAGAGTCCACGACTCTAAACTGTGCATTAGGGGAACGCGCTCATCATTTAAGAGTTCCTTTACATCAAGGAGGGACTGGGCAAAAGCCCATATCCCGATTACAAATGCACTAAAAACTGCAATTACGACCGGGTTTGCAGTGATTGCCAGAAAGCTTGTAACAAATTCTTCAACAGCTTCCAGTTTTTCGGGATCGGACATAATGTGGATAAAATTCATAGACTCTCTAAAGGCTAGAAGAGAGGTGACCTGTGCGGACAGGTTTTCATAGTCGCTTTTCTTTCCGTGCAGCAGGTATTCCACCTCCAAGCCTTTTGCATTGCTGTAAGGAGTGGTATGGGCGGATTCCTCCTTATGATAGGAATGAAAGAAACGGAGGGAATATTCCCCGAGCAGTCCGATTTGTATGGGATTTGCAGCGGACTCGGTAGAGAAGAGAGCGGAGGAAAAAGATTCCTCGGAAGAGGGGCATTCTTTTCCGCTTGGGAGGAGAAGCTCCAAGAGCTTCTTTTTTCCGATATCGTGAATACTTTCGAGGATTCTTTTGTTTTTCTTATTGATTTGCGTGACGGCTTCTCCGTATACGGGCATGGTAAGGGCTTGCCATGTGGAGATGGTGTCATTGTAAAAGTTGTCAATTTCTGCTTGCAGTCCGTTATCTTCATCATAATCTTCCTCCTCTTTTTTTCTCTTTCTGCGTCTTTCCCTCTCTTCTTCAATATATTCTTGAAAGCGTCGGACATTCTCCTCGATTCCTTCTATTGCAAAGTCTAAATTCTCGCATTGCGCGGGAAATCCATCAATCTTTTGCCGGACTCTTCCGCCATCATCCAGGTAGTTATCATAACTTTTCAATTGTGTTTCAATGGCGGCGATACCGTCTTCCTCCAAATTTTCCTTTTCTGTGGAAAAGTCATTCCATAGGGCTTCCACCTTGGACTTTAAAAGTTCTGCGCGAGCGTCATAAGAGTTCACTGTATTTTTCAGGCTGTTTAATGTAGCTTTCAGAGAAGACGAATAGCTGAAGAAAAGGGAAGCATCATGAGCTTGTAAAGAATAAAGAGCGTAGTGCTTTAAGGTCTCCGTTTTTTTACAAAAGCGGTCAATGTTGTTAATGCAGTCTTCAAGATACTCCACATCGTAATGATTTAAGGCATATTTTTCCTGTAATCTTTGTATGCTGTCGGCTTCCTTTTCTTTTTTGGAAGCCTCTTCCAGAATAGAGGGAATATCCGTACCGCTTTTCTTTTCTCCCAAAAACTCTATACAGTCTTTTGCCAGAAGAGCAGGCATATACTCCAATATTTCTTCTTCAAAATAATGACTTTCAGACAACAGTCCCCTGCCGGTAAAGGAGAAACCGTCTTTTTCTATTTTTGCCGGAAATAGATTCCTCGCATCGGAATAAGGTTTGATGAAGCTTTGCAGCTCTTCTTTCAGTAAGTTATCATCTCTGAATTCCAAGGCATAAATACGGTAGTTTTCCCAGAGAGGCCTGTGAAATTCTGAAAACAGAGATTCCATGGCGCTATTCAGGGCGGTTTGCATATAATACTTTTGTGCGATTGTCCTGGCTGATTCGGTAATGGTCAGAATGAGTGCGGCAATCAACACAAAGCTTAGGGAAAGGAATACCGTAATGGAGGCGGAATAATTCTTTTTCATGATTTTTCCTTTTGCCGGCGGGGCGGATGAATGAGGTACTATACGTTTTTCGCGTTGCTTTCAATCTTTTTTAAGATATCATTTAAAACTTTCTGAATTCTGTCTCGGAAGATGACGACCAAAGAAATAAGCACCACAATAATTAAGACCAGCTCAATTGTGCCGAGGGCGTCATTTCCGTGCAGCAGTTCTTTTCGCTTTTTCTTACACTGCTCCCAGCGGGAAAGGAGAAAAGCATCTAAGGAATATTGCAGTTCTGCCAAGTTTTGTAGTAGCATAAGGACCTCCTTTAAATGGGGCAAATATTGCCGTTATTGTTTTGCGTATTTTTTACGCAGGTGTATTACAAGGCGAAGAAGAATCGCTGTTTACCGAAGTCTTCCTCGCTGTAATGCTTCTTTAAATAATAAAAATAAGAACGGGAAGTGCTTTAATCTATAAAGTAGATCAAGACTTTTTAGAATAAAGTAATTAAAGGCTTTTTAGGATAAAGAAGTCATGGCGGGATAAAGAATCATCATCATGATGATAAAGAGTTGCATAAAGAGGGGGAGCAGGAGTTTGGTTCCTGCTTCTTCGCCCAATCTTTTTGCAGTTGCTTTTCTCATTTCAAAGGCTTCTTGCATTTCTACCTGCAATTGCAGACGTAGGTGTTTGCTTCCGTTTTTTCGATTTTGTTCGATTACACTGATCAATTTATTGTAGGGACGAAGAGAAATTCGGCCGGAAAAGGCGAGATAGGCATTTCCCTCACCGATATTACTTTTTAATTGATTTAAGAGAGTATGCAGCTCATCGTAGAGAGGATGATTTTCAAGACCGCAGGACTCTACAAGATACTCATATTGCTTGCTGATTTCCGTGAAGGCATTACGAAGGGAGAGACCGGCACCGAGATATACAACCAATTTGGAAACCAGTTCAGAATAGTCGAGTTCCAGAGAGTTTGCTCGTTTTTTCAAGTTTTCTTTTTTCTCTTCTTTGTCTTTTAGGGGGAGCAGAAATGCTGCAAAGAGTCCAAGAAGTGGAATGTAGAGATAAGCACGACTTTTCTCTTCTGAAAAATGAATTCTATGTCCTTCTATTTCTTGAGGAAGGTGGAGCTCTTCCGTTCCTCTTTCTTCTTGGTTCAGTATGGATATTTTTTGAATCAAAAGATCTCTTAGGTTTTCCAGGGAGTTTTTTTCTTCGGGAAGAATGCGAATTGGAAAAATATAACGAGGAGAGTAATAAAGATAATCCTCCGAATCTCGAACATAGTTTTCTAAATCGGCATTGGTCTTCTCCTCTTTCGGGGGTAAGATAATCGTACTGAGTTTAAGCTCGAGTTCTCCTTCTAAAATCTGATCTTGAGCAAGCATTTCATGATGGATTTTTCCTTTTTCTTCCAAAATGGGGCGGTAGCCCAAAATAAGATCCAGATTATGTTCCGAGCTAAGCTTTTCTTTTCCGTTGATTAAAGCTGTTGGAGAAAAGGACCAAGAGGCTTTGACATTTTCCTCCGGAAAAAAAGAGCTTAATCGGAGAGAGGATTTTATACCGTCCAGGCTTTCTTCTTCCGGGAGAATGAGACTCTCCATTCTGTCATGAAGCTCGGAAAAAAGTTTATCCGCTTCTTCCTTGGTATAAATTCTGGGCGAGACGGTAATATTCAGATTTTCTTTTCTCTGCGGATTCAGACCTTGAACTTGCAAGGGGAGACTGTATTCCGAGCCTCCTATCCCCTCTCGCTTTAAAGTATAGCCGGACTGTATATGGCTTTCTTCCTGCGTCTTAAGAAAGACGACGGAAGCGAGTAGAAGAGAAAGAATAATAAGGAGAGCTTGTTTCTTTAATATTGCCTCTTCTTTCGGACTGAAGGATTGTAGAAATTGATGCAAATATTGAAATAGTACCTTGTTTTTCATGGGTTCACCTTAAGAAGCAGGATTCAACGCCTTTAAATATTTCTGCGGCTGAATTTATCGCATTGATATTTCTTGTGGATGGATTTTTGGGTATTCCTGTATCCAAGTTTAAATGGGAATATTGATGATTTTTTGAGAGAGGTAAATTGCAAGGAGGTAGATGAAAAGAGCGATAGTCATGACGATTCTTCCCATAATGGAGTGATATAGAATATGAAAAAAATCAGGAGAAGATGCGTTTAAATACAGAATGATAAAGAAGGGAATGCAATTCATGATTTTCTGCTCAAAACGTTTTGCAGCACTGAGTGTCAATATTTCCTCATGGATACTCAGTTTGTCGTGAATGATGGAACTACTGTGTTGAATAATTTCCGAGAGTTCTCCTCCGGAACGTTTTGCGACGAGAAAAATCTCCGAGAAGTTATGAATATCATCCAATCCCGAACGTAGGGCAAAATTCGAAAGAGGCTCTTCCAGAGGACGATTCATAGCCAGACTTCGTTTAACTTGTTTCAGTTCTTCGACCATATAACTGTTTTCACCAAGTAGAGCGGATAAGTCGGGAATGGCGGCAATCAATGCATTCTCAATAGAGTAACCGGCACTTAAAAATGAATTTAAAATAGAAAGCATTTCTTTAAACTGAAAAAGCAGAAGCTCTTGTCTCTTTTTTCGCAGTGCCTGACGAAAGAAAAACGGAATCAGGAGGCCAAAGGGAATTAAAATGAAAAAAAGTAAAAACGAATGGTAGAAGGCATAAGAAAAGGCAAGAAGAATGCCAAGAATTTTTACAAGGATATAGAGATATTCTCCTAAAGAGATTTCATACTGCCTATAATCGACGGAGGAGTTTTTCTTCACGAGACAGATTCGACAATTTTTCCAGAACTTCCCCATTGTATTGATATAAGGTCTTAAGCTGAATTTCTCCATTCTCCACTCCTGTCACTTCGCTGATTTCCAAGACTCGCCGTTTGTGATCTTTGCTTCTCCCCAGATGCACCATGATTTCGATTGCCGAGGCAATCATGTTTCGAATAGAACTTAAGGGTAGATCCGCCCCTTGTAAAACCATCGTTTCCATTCGGCGCAACATGTCCCTGCTTGTGTTGCCGTGTCCTGTAGAGATACTGCCGTCGTGCCCGGTATTCATGGCGTTCAGCATATCTAGACATTCTTTTCCGCGGACTTCTCCGACGATAATTCGGTTCGGACTCATTCGAAGAGAAGCCTTTATCAGATCGGAAATGCTGACTGCCCCTTCGCCTTCCGCATTGGCATTTCTGGTCTCCAGAGAAACCAGATTCTCCACCTCCTGAATTTGTAATTCCGCACTGTCTTCTATCGTAATAATTCTTTCTCTCTTGGGAATATACTGTGATAATGCATTTAAAAATGTTGTCTTTCCGCTATTTGTTCCACCGGAAATAAAGATGTTATAGGAGGCCTTCACTAGGGACTCCAGAAATAAAGCGGCTTCTTCGGTAAGACTTCCAAGCTGAATCAGTTTTGCCATGGTTATGGGTTCCGGGAATTTTCGAATGGTCACGGTCGGTCCCTTCAGTGCAATCGGAGGAAGGACTACATGAACACGCGACCCATCCTCCAATCTGGCATCAACGATGGGACTTTTTGTATTGACTGCACGGTTTATTCTGGAAACGATTTGCTGGATTAGATCAAAGAGTTGTTCTTCACTTTGAAAGGAGCGGTTCCACTTTTCCATCTTTCCCTTTTTTTCTACGAATATTTCCTTTGGACCGTTAATCATAATTTCTGTCACATTTTTGTCGTCCAACAGTTCGGATAAAAGATCTAAGCGACGAAAGCTGTCAAATACGGCGGTTCTTAAATACAGCTTTTCCTGTAAACCGATGTCTCGTCTGTTTAGTAAGGCGCTGTCGATTTGTTGGTAGAGGTGAGAATCGGACATTTGCCTTTCTTCAAGATCGGTCAGCAATTCTCTTTTAATTTCCTGTTTAATATTGTCTAAGGCCAACATGTTTCCTCCTAGAGAATCATTTTTCTATATTGCTCCTTTTCTTTATCTTCCTCCTCATAGATATAGCGAAGCAGGAGGGATTCGGTATAATCCTTTAGGGAAGAGGACCGAAAATACTCTGCTTTTCCCTGGGCGGGATTGCACCATTCCGTAGAACCTATAGCAAAAGGAATTTCGCATTGTACAAACTTTTCCAGAATCTCTTCCGCCAGATTTTTTTTCAGATAGTTCCGGAAAAAGGCTAATTTCTCTTTGGAAATCGAGTCGGGGAGTATGGGCATAAAGATTTTTTTACACTGCGGAAAACAATCCAGGTATTTACTTAAGGAGCAGTCTGTATCCAGAATCAAGGCGGAAACCCCTGCATCCTCTGCCAGCTTATCCAGAAAAAGAGCAAGCTCACGAGAACTTATACTCTGGATATCTTCCGGAGAACGGACGGGGAGAATGGTGGAATAGCTTCCTCTGTCATAGCTTAATGCTTTGATAATTAAGGGGCTTAAGGTATTTTCTTTAAAGTGATAAAGAGCCTCGGTTAAGCACTCCCTTTCTTTTGCTTCATTACTTTTAAGGCTTGAAATGCCGGGAGAATCGGACGACTGTTTAAAGGCGGAACCTAACTCGGAAAGGGAAAGAAACAGCGTTTGTCTGTTTTTCCCTAAAACTTGCGCTATTTCATAGGCTAAGGCGGTCTTTCCCGACCGTCCCAAGGGACTGTAAATCATAAAAATATCTGCTCTTCCCTGTCCATTGCTCTCTAAGAGGGCGAGTTCACCGTATTGTAAAAGAATTTCTCTCATAATCCGATCTGCAGATTGGTATTTATAAATAGAGTTCTCTTTTTTCTTTTTGGAAAGAGGACTTTCTTCTGTTAAATAAAGCGTCCTTCCGGACTTAGGGGAAAAATGCAAAGACTTTGCATTCTTTTCCGATAAGAGAAGGAGATCCGAGTTTTTCTTTTTAAGAAACTCCTCCAGGCGTTCAGGAGTACTCATGGGATAAATTTGAAAGGGAAGTTTTGTATTTTGCCGTAGGTAGAGACTTAATCTTTTACAATACAGCTCGTCTTCATCATAAATAGTTAAAATTTTTTCCATAGAACTTCCTTTCCTATAGACAGATGAGAAATCGGTTTCGTTTAGCTTAACAGGGGAATGGCTGCCAAGAATAAGGCGAAGGCAAAGGGAATGTCTTCTTTGAGATGATAAAAGAGCAAAAAGGAAAAAATACAGGAAAGAAACAAGAGGGAAATACTTAGATTAATCGGGAGCAGGGAGAGGAGGAGAGAGAATAATTTCCAGTCTCCTCCTCCGCTTCCGGTAAAATAAAAGAGGGGATAGCTTAGCAGAAGAATCAGAAAAAGAAGAATCGGGAAAAGAAGAATAGAGTGTTTAGAAGAGTCGCTTTGCAAAAGACAGAAGAAGCATAGAAAAAAGAAAAGAAAGAATTGATTAGGGATTCTTCTCTCCAAAATGTCTTTTAAGGCGGCATAGAGTAGGAAAAGTAAGAGGACTTCGTAATGAGAATGAAGCATAGCTACCTCCTCTTCGGAAGAGTGTTTTTATCCCTTCCTGTACTGACTTCAGTATAAAGCGAGCATTTCGGAATGCCTATACTCGATATTCGGATATTATTTCTTCATGGATATTATCCTTAAACGGATAATGCGGAAAAGAGAAATAATGATATGATTTCCGGAAGGAAGATTGCTTTTTGAAAGAGAATAATGTATATAAAACAAAAAACTGTGCTCCATTCACAAATTCAGACAGAAAAAATTGTATAGTTTTTTTAAAAGTACGAGTGATATAATAAAAATTTACTATGTTATGAAAAGTAGGGGGAAATAAGGAGTAAAGAATGCAAATTCGTTTGGCAAGACAGGAGGATATTCCGGAGATTTGTCATATCTATGAGTTGGCAAGAGAACATATGCGGGCTGAAGGGAATACAAGTCAATGGAAAAAGTACCCGAATGAAACAAATGCGTTAGAAGATCTTGCAAATCAAGCCTTGTATGTTCTGGAAGAAGATGACATTCTGGGAGCCTTCAGCTTTTTTACAGGAGAAGAGAAAAACTATCGGAAGATTGAAGGCGGAGCTTGGAGAAAGGTGGAGCCTTACGGTACCATACATCGGGTAGCTTCTTCGGGGAAAAGGAGAGGGATTACGAAAGCCTGTTTTTCTTATTGCCTCGATAAGATTCCTTATCTTCGTATTGATACACATGAAAACAATCTTTCCATGCAAGCGGCTTTAAGAAATTTCGGTTTTCATTATTGCGGAATTGTTTATGTGGAGGACGGAAGCAGCCGCCTCGCCTTTGATTTTATAAAAGGAGAACCATGCTATTCATAAAAAGCCTTTTATTGGGAGTGGGACTGTCTATGGATGCAGTGGCGGTTTCCATGGCAAATGGTTTAAAGAATCCGCAAATGAAGGAAGAGAGAAAGTTGTCGATTGCCTTTTCCTTTGGCTTCTTTCAGTTTTTTATGCCGATTTTGGGCTTCTTTTTGGTAAAAAGTTTTGCCGGATTTGCACCGATTGTGATGAAATATGTTTCGGTGATTTCTACGCTTATTCTTTGCTATCTCGGGGCGCGAATGATTTTAAGCGGATACCGGAAGAAAAAGAATAAAGAAACGGAAGAAACAGAGGGGAACCTGCTTTTTCAAGCTGTGGGGACCTCGGTCGATGCCTTATCTTTGGGCTTTACTTTTTCGCAAGATTCTATCCCGAGAGTATTTCTTTCCGCCTTGATAATAGGCTTGGTCACCTTTATCTTATCTTACTGCGCCATACTTGTCGGGAAAAAGTTCGGTACGGTTTATGCCGGAAATGCGGATATACTGGGGGGAATTGTACTCGTGGCTGTAGCCGTTTTATTGTAAAGAGGAGACAGGAAGAATGGAGTTTTCGGGGGAGCTCTTAAGCTGGTTTAGGGAAAATGGAAGAGTTTTACCCTGGCGGGGAAAGAAAAATGCATATTATACTTGGCTTTCTGAAATCATGTTACAGCAAACCCGAGTGGAGGCGGTAAAGGGATACTTTTTCCGCTTTACTGAGCGTTTTCCCGACATAAAAAGCCTTGCCTTCGCGGAGGAGGAAGAGGTTTTAAAGCTCTGGGAGGGGCTGGGATATTATTCCCGTGCAAGGAATCTTCACAAGGGTGCAAAGCTCCTTGTAGAGAAATTTGACGGAAAAATGCCGAAAGACTATGCGGATATTCGTTCTATTCCGGGAATTGGAGAATACACCGCAGCAGCGATATCTTCCATCGTTTTCGGTGAGAAGAGGCCGGCGGTAGACGGAAATCTTCTCCGGATTTTTTCCCGTTGCGAGCTTTACGAAGGGGATATTCTTTCCAAAGAAGCAAAATTTGCTGCTTTTCAATATTTTCAGGAGAAAATGAGGGATTTTCCGGGAGATTTTAATGAGGCACTCATGGATTTAGGGGCAACAGTTTGCCTACCGAAGGGGAAAATAGATTGTGCTTCTTGTCCGATATCCTTTTTTTGCAAAGCGCATCGTGGGGGAAATCCGGAGGACTATCCGAAACGGCGGACAAAAAAACCCAGGAAAATAGAAAAATACAGTATTTTTGTCTTCCGAGAGGGAGATAGAATCGCGCTTGTAAAGCGCCCTAAAAAAGGTATTCTTGCGGGGCTTTACGCCTTTTATCAAGTGGCAGGCCATGTAAGCAAAAAGGAGGCTCTTGAAGAAGCAAGGAAACTTGGCTTTTCCGCCTTAAAACTACGGGAACTGGGAGCGACAAGACATATCTTTACCCATAAAGAATGGGACATGATTGGCTACGAAATAGATTTGGGGGAATTTCCGGAAGCGGTGGTGAAGGAGGAAGGATTCCGATTTTATACGAGGGAAGAAATAAAAAACAACTTGAGTATCCCTTCCGCATACGGGTTTTACAAGAGTTTTGTGCTATCTTAAAAGGAGTAGTCCATGGAGAAGCAATTCAAATACATCCGACTGTATAAAGAAATCCGAAGAGATATTGTGGAGGGACGCTATCGTTTTCAGGAAAAAATGCCCTCTAAGCGTATTCTTTCGGATACCATGGGAGTATCGCTCCTAACCGTGGAACACTGTTATGCTCTTCTGGAAGAGGAAGGCTATATCGAGGGGAGAGAAAGAAGCGGCTATTTTGTAAGCTACCAGGACGGTTTACTTTTTCCGGTAGAAGAGAAAGAGGATCCGGTTCAGGCTCTTTCGGAAATACCGGGGCAGGGCAAGGAGGAAATGAGCTTCTCGATTATCAGTAAAACGATACGAAAGGTACTCGGGAAGTATGGAGAAGAATTGCTGCGCCGTTCTGAAGCGCAAGGAAAGTATTTTCTTCGTACAGCATTAAAGGATTACTTAAGGAGGGCAAGAGGGATTTTTGTAACGGAGGAGCAAATTCTCATCGGCTCCGGAGCAGAGCATCTCTACTCTCTTTTAGCGCAAATTTTAGGAAGAGGGCAAAGCTTTGCGGTGGAGTCTCCCTCTTATGAGAAAATGCAGAAAATCTATGAAGCAAACGGAATTGAACTGGAATTCCTGGAAATGGGAAAAAAGGGAATTCACAGTGAGGCTTTACGTAAGGCGAAAAGCCGGATCCTGCATGTAACTCCGTTTCACAGCTATCCGAGCGGTGTTACCGCTACTGCGGGAAAAAGGCGGGAGTATCTGGACTATGCCAGACGAAAAAACGGATTTATCATAGAGGATGACTATGACTCGGAGTTCTCAGCTCTGGGAAAGCCGGAAGACAGCCTTTTTTCGATGGATGAGAGAAATTCCGTGTACTATATCAACAGCTTTTCCAAGACGATAGGACCCGCTTTCAGAATGGCTTACTTGCTCCTTCCGAAGGAGAGAGTAGAAGAAGACCTTCAAAAAATCTCTATTTACAGCTGTTCGGTTCCGGTTTTAGAGCAATGCTTGCTTACGGAGCTTTTACAGGGAGGAGAGTTTGAAAGGCATATTAATCGAATTAAAAGACGGAGGAGAAACAGTGCGACATTTTAAAATTGATTGGATATGGTACCTTCCCAAAGGTTTTGTACAACTTACTTGCCTTAGCGCGGCTGTTTTTTCTTTAGATCAAATATGGAAAAAGAAAATTAATCGGGAGAAGGAAGAAAATTTTCCGAAGAAATTAAAAGGCACGAGAGGAATGATAGAGATTCGAAAAGCGCATAATCCCGGATTCTCTATGGGTAAACTGGAGAAATATCCGAAGCTTGTGGGCTTTGTATCCATTTTTGCAACCGGCTTCCTTTTTTTTAGTTTACCTTATTTCAGCTATACCGTTGGAGACAACTTCTTGCTACAAAAAATCGGAACGGCCCTCATATTGGGCGGAGCCGGTTCCAATACCCTTGACCGAATAAGAGACGGAAAGGTGACGGATTATATTCATATTCGGATAGGAATGCTAAAAAAAGCGATCATTAATCTTGCGGATATAGCTATTTTTTTCGGTGCTTTTCTCTATGTTGTAGGTTTACTGTGGAAGCTTTGGAAAAAAATCACATAATTTATAGGAAAAAATTTCTTTTTTTAAATAAATAGTAGAAAATTCTATATTCGTTTGGTATTATGAGGAAACAACGGGAGAAGTGACAGTATTTTGATCAATGAGGGAGGAAAAATGAATAGTTTATTTTTCGCGATACCTGTTTTGGGTATTCTGGGTCTTTTGTTCGCGCTTTTTCAGGGACAGAAGATTCTGAAGGAGGATTCCGGAAATGAAAGAATGAAAGAAATTGCAAAGGCCATTGCAGAAGGTGCAGAAGCATTTCTTTTTGCAGAATATCGGATCCTTCTTTTTTTTGTTTGCAGCTTATTTTTGTGCATCGGATTCGGAACAAGAAGCTGGCTTAGTGCGGTAGCTTTTGTTTTCGGAGCACTGCTTTCCACTTTGGCAGGCTACTTCGGTATGCGTTCCGCAACAGCTGCCAATGTTCGTACTGCTGAGGCTGCAAGACAGTCCGGAATGAAAAAGGCGCTTTCGGTAGCTTTTTCGGGCGGTTCCGTTATGGGAATGTGTGTTTCCGGCTTCGGTATTTTCGGAGTGGGAATTTTTTACCTTGTTACGAAGGATGTCGGCGTCCTTTCCGGTTTTTCCCTTGGGGCTTCCAGTATTGCTCTTTTTGCTCGTGTAGGCGGGGGAATTTATACCAAGGCGGCTGACGTCGGGGCGGACCTGGTTGGAAAGGTTGAGGCCGGAATCCCGGAGGATGATCCGAGAAACCCTGCAGTCATTGCCGATAACGTAGGAGATAATGTAGGTGACGTTGCCGGTATGGGAGCGGACCTTTTCGAGTCTTATGTGGGAGCCTTGGTTTCCGCTATGACGCTTGGCTTCCTTTTAGAAGGAAAGTCGATAGAGGGTGTGGCTTTTCCGTTACTTTTAGCGGGGCTGTCTTTACTTGCCTGTGTTCTCGGCAGTGTTTTGGTGCTTGCTCTCGGAGGAGAAAATCCGAGTAAGGTTTTGAAAATGGCAAGCTATTCTTCAGCGCTGGCTGTACTGGTTTTTGCCTTTGGGCTTTCTCAATATTTCTTTGGAAACTTCCATGCGGCTCTGGCCGTGATGGCCGGTTTAGTTGCGGGTCTTGCCATCGGTGCTATTACGGAGTATTACACTTCGTCCGCTTACAATCCGGTAAAAGACATTGCGAAGCAGTCCGAAACCGGTCCGGCAACGAATATTATTTCCGGTATGGCAATTGGTATGCGTTCGACCGCTGTTCCAATTTTATTGATTTGCGTAGCAATTTTTGTTTCTTATCATGTGCTCGAACTGTACGGTATTGCGCTTGCCGCAGTAGGAATGTTATCTACCACTGCAATTACCGTTGCGGTAGATGCTTACGGTCCGATTGCGGATAATGCGGGAGGTATTGCGGAGATGGCAGGTCTCCCCGAGGAAGTAAGAAATATCACGGATCAGCTGGACGCTGTGGGAAATACTACGGCTGCTATGGGAAAGGGCTTTGCCATCGGTTCTGCGGCACTTACCGCACTCGCCCTTTTTGCTTCCTATGCGCAGGCGGTGGGCTTACAAAACATCAATGTATTGGACAGCCGTGTATGCATCGGTCTTTTTGTCGGCGCAATGCTTCCCTTCCTCTTCTCTGCATTTACCATGAGTTCGGTAAGTAAGGCTGCCTTCTCCATGATTTCCGAGGTAAGAAGACAGTTTAGAGAAAAACCGGGTATCATGGAGGGCACGGAGAAGCCGGATTACAGAACTTGCGTGAGTATTTCCACTCATGCAGCGCTACGAGAGATGATTATTCCCGGTGTTCTGGCTGTACTTGCTCCACTTGTAATCGGTCTTTTACTGGGGGCAGAGTCTTTGGGCGGCCTTCTTGCGGGAGCTTTGGTTTCGGGAGTCATGATGGCTATCTTTATGTCCAATTCCGGCGGCGCTTGGGATAATGCAAAAAAGTACGTTGAGGAGGGACATCACGGCGGAAAGGGATCGGAAACCCACAAGGCGGCAGTAGTGGGTGATACGGTTGGGGATCCCTTTAAAGATACATCCGGACCTTCTATCAATATTCTCATCAAGTTGATGACGGTTATTGCTCTGGTGTTTGCTCCACTCATTGTAGCAGTTGGTGGAATATTATAGAAAAAGCTTAACAAAGTAAAATATACAGGATATAATATACAAAGAAGAGATATTTTACTTGTATATTTTTAATAAAAATCCCTGGGTAGAAGTCTCTACTCGGGGATTTTTGTATAAAGCTTGGCGAAAAGCCGTGCCATATCCCTTGGGAGGAGGAATGGAAATGAAAAGAAAACTAGGTTTGGTACCAAAACTCATTATCGCAATTATTTTCGGTATTTTAATCGGGCAATATGCACCACTCGGACTTTGTAGTCTGATTGTGACCTTGTCCGGAATTTTCAGTAATTTTTTAAAGTTTGTAATTCCTTTAATGATTTTGGCCTATGTCAGTATGGGAATTGCGGATCTTTCTCAGGGTGCGGGAAAACTTCTGCTATTCACGGTGATTCTGGCATATGGCTCCACGCTGATTGGCGGAACGATTTCTTATTTGGTCTCTATTAATTTATTTCCAAGTTTTATGTCGGCGGAGGCAATGAAGCAGATTCAGGCGACGGCGTCCCAGTCAGTTGCGTCTTTCTTCTCTATCAGCATTCCGCCGATGTTTGATACCTTGTCGGCGGTAGTACTGGCTTTTATCATGGGACTGTGTCTGTCTACGATGCGCGGGAAGGAAATCGGGTCTACACTTTATGACGCAATGAAGGACTTCTCCGGTATCATCGATAGGGTTTTACACAAAGTGATTATTCCTCTGCTTCCGCTGTATATTTTGGGAACCTTTGTGGACATGACCCGTTCCGGAAAGACCTTTGCTATTTTGTCTATTCTTTGGAAGGTATTTATCGTTGTAATTATCATGCACCTTTGCTATCTCTTTGTGCAGTTTATTGTAGCCGGTACGATTTCAAAGAAAAATCCGTTTACCTTGATGAAAAATCAGATTCCGGGTTATACTACTGCGCTGGGAACACAGTCCTCCGCGGCGACAATCCCGGTTAACTTGGAATGTGCAAAGCATGACGGCATTTCCGAACAAATTCGAAACTTCGTCGTTCCCCTTTGTGCCAATATCCATATGTGCGGTTCCATGATTACGATTACGGCTTGCGCAACGGCAGTTTGCCTTATGAATCGGATTCCCATCAGTCTATCCACCGTGGTGCCGTTCATCATGACTCTGGGTATTGCGATGGTTGCTTCTCCGGGGGCACCGGGCGGTTCCATCATGACGGCACTTCCCTTCCTTTATATGATTTTTGGGAAAGAAGCGGGAGATCCGAACGGACCGATTTGCGCAATCATGGTTGCCCTTTACATCACGCAGGATTCCTTTGGAACGGCTTGTAATGTGTCCGGGGATAATGCAATCGGAGTAGTGGTCAATGAGTTCTATACAAGAATGATTGCCAAAGAAAAGAAGTAAATAAAGCGGAATAAAAGAATTCCACGTATGCGGCAAAAATGGAAAAGGGGTTGTGAAAAGGATGGATTTCAGGTAAAAATTATAATCTGTTCTTTTTTGCAACCCCTGTTTAAGAAAAGAGGTATACAGTGAATGTTTTTAATATTATCGGACCGATTATGATAGGACCTTCCAGTTCTCATACGGCCGGAGCGGTAAGACTTGGCAGAGTTGTAAATAAGCTCGCGGAGGGAGGAGAATTCAAAGAGGTAGATATTGAATTGTCCGGCTCCTTTGCCAGAACCTACAGAGGACATGGTACGGATAGGGCATTATTAGCCGGCATTATGGGCTACCATAGTTACAACGAGGAAATCCGAGATGCTCTGCAGATTGCAAAGGACAGAGGAATAGATTATCGTTTTATAGAAAATGATATTCCGGGAGCGCATCCCAATACGGCGAGAATCCATTACACTCTGGATAACGGACAAAGCGGAGTTGTAGAAGGTGCCAGCATCGGAGGAGGAAATATTCGGGTGGATTCCGTAAACGGCATGCGTGTCGATTTTACGGGAGAAAATAATACCATCCTGGTCCTGCATAGGGATAAACCGGGGGTGATTGCCGAAGTTACCCATATTATGTATGAAAAGTATAAAGATCTGAATATTGGAAACTTCCGGCTCAGCCGTCCCGAAAAAGGGGGAACGGCTCTAATGACTATCGAAATTGATCAGTTACCTCCGGAAGAACTGATGAAGGATATCAATCAATTACCGAATGTGGAAAATGCCATTTTGATAAGGGCAATATAAAACAGTTTTGGGCTTAGTAACGGTTTTGGGCTTAGTAACAGTTTTAGGATTAGTAACAGTTTTGGGCTTGGAAAAGCAGGAAAGTAGAAAGCCGGGAGAAAAAATGATTAAATATACGAGTATCAAAGAACTCTGCGATACGGCAGAGAGGCAGGGAATCAAAATCAGTGAGCTCTGTCTAAAGGATCAGGCGGATCAGATGCAGAAGTCGGAGGAGGAAATCTACTCCATCATGGAAAGAAATTTTGAGGTGATGTTGGAGTCCGTCAGCAAGGGAAATGATCCGAACCTTCGTTCCACCTCCGGTCTGACCGGGGGAGAAGGAAATAAGATGTTAAACTATGCCGAAAAGACAAACGGAGGTCTTTCGGGAAAGTTTTTAACTAAGGCCATCGGAAGAGCCATGTGTGTTTCCAACTGTAATGCCGCGATGGGAAGAATCGTGGCTACCCCTACGGCAGGTTCTTGCGGTATCCTTCCGGGATGCTTGGTATCCATGTACGAGGATAGAGGATTCGCTAAGAGAGATATTGTGATGTCTATTTTTACGGCAGGAGCCTTCGGGATGGTGATTGCGCAAACCGCTTCCATTTCCGGGGCGGAGGGAGGATGCCAGGCGGAATGCGGTTCCGCATCGGGCATGGCTGCAGCGGCCCTCGTGGAGCTTATGGGTGGAAGCCCGAGTGCCTGTGGAGATGCTTTGGGGATGGCTATTATCAATCAAATGGGACTGGTCTGTGATCCGGTAGCCGGACTCGTGGAGATTCCCTGCGTGAAAAGAAACGTCTCGGGCGTGATGATTGCCTTTTCCAGTGCAGATATGGCGCTCTCCGGAATAGATTTAAAGATTCCGGTAGATGAGTGCATTGCCGCCATGAAATCGGTAGGGGACAATATGTCTTCCAGTCTGAAAGAAACTGCGCAGGGAGGACTGGCAGCCAGTCCTACAGGTTTGGCTTTAAGAAAAAAGGTGTTTGGGGCTTAAGACAAATTTTAATATTTTGACTACTCAAAGATAGGCAGACAGTGTAGAATAGGGGGAAAATACTTTTGGAGGAATACATGAAGAAGATTAAACTGTTTTTTAGCGCATTGCTGCTTAGCGTGCTTTTACCGATGTCTGCCTATGCCTTGGATCGGTTTGTTATGGGAACGTACGGAAACGGGATTCCCCTTTCCGGAAAGACTGTAGAGGAGGCTAAGTCCTATCTGGAAGGAGAATACAGCCGAAATTATGTTTTATATATTAAGGGAAGAGATAAGGTAGAGGAAATCAAAGGATCCGATATCGGCTATCAGCTTTCCGCGGCAACGAATTTAGAGGAAATCCTGAAAAGAGAAGAGAAAGAAGGCTTGGAACCCAAAGCGGACGGTCGTTATGATTTTTCCTTAGAAGGCAGTTCCGCAAAATTTGATGAGGCAAAGCTAAAAGAAAGGCTTGCACAGCTTTCCGTTTTAAAGTACAGCAAGAAAACCGCGAATGCGTATATCCAAAAAGACGGTACATACAGCATTGTTCCCGAAGTAGAGGGAGATTCTTTGGACGAGGCAAAGTTCTATGCGAATCTGTACTCCGCTCTGCAGAGGGGAGAAAATACTCTTGATTTAACACAAAGAGGGATTTACGACACGGTGACAGTGCATAAGAGCGATCTTGAACCGAAACTGGAGGTTCTTAGACGTCTGGAGTCCGTAGAAATCGTGACCAATATCTTAGGGAACAAGGAAGTTCTTTCCGGAGATACCTTAAGTGATATGGTTTTGGGAATCAATGGCAACGGAGTTATCTTTGATGAGGCTAAGGTTTTGGCCTATGCCAATTACTTGGAGGGAAAGTACGGAAACCCGGGTAATACGGTTTCTTTTCATTCTGCCAGCGGGAAGGACATTGCCATGCTGACTCCTTATGCTCTTCATATCAATGTACAGGGAGAAAAAGAAGCCTTAAAGCAGGCTATTTCTTCTTTTAAGACGATGGAAAGAGAACCGGTTTACAGCTATAGACCTGCCCAGTATGCACAGCCCCAATTCGGAACGACTTTTGTAGAAATCGATTTAAGCTTACAGCATGTTTATTACTATGAAGGCGGAAATTTGGTTTGGGAAAGCCCTACAGTGACCGGAATGTTGAGCGGAGACAGAGCGACACCGCCGGGGATCTTTTTCTTGAAAGGCAAAGAAACGAATAGAACGCTCCGCGGCAAACTGGTTAACGGGAAACCGGAGTATGAAGCCCACGTAGACTATTGGATGCCGTTTAATGGAGGAATCGGCTTACATGACGCATCCTGGCGTTCCAAGTTTGGGGGAAATATCTATGTCAGAGGCGGCTCTCACGGTTGCATTAATTTGCCGCGAAATAAGGCGGCAGAGTTGTATAATCGGATTCAGAAGGGGTGCCCGATTGTGGTTCATGAGTAAAGACAGTCGCTTTCCAAAAAGCAGTCATTTAGTGAGCGGGTGAAAAATGAAAAATAATAGAGTATTGCTTAAGCGGTATGTAAGCATGGTGCTCGGGGTATTTATCATTTCCATCGGGATAGCTCTGTTTAAAGAGTCTCATCTCGGAAATGATCCGATTTCCGCCTTGAATATGCGCATAGCGGAGATATTCGGCATTCCCTATGGTTTTCAAAATCTGTTATGCAATATTCTGTTCTTCCTGATTCAGTTTATTTTCGGAAGAAAATACATTGGGGCGGGGACTTTTGTGAATGGAATTTTACTTGGTTATATCGTAAGCTTTTTTTATGCTATTCTTCTCCGAAACTTTGGGCCGGCTGAGGAACACGGTCTCATTATACAGATTGTTTGGGCTGCAGTTGCCGTGGTGGTAACTTCTTTGGGAGTTTCTCTTTATCAGACGGCTGACCTCGGGATTGCACCGTATGACTATCTTTCCCTGGGGCTTCGAGATAAGACGAAGAAACATTATTTTGCATGTAGAATGTTTACGGATGGAATCTGTGCTTTGGGCACTTTCCTTACAGGAGGGTTGGTCGGCATAGGAACCTTGATATCCGCATTCGGTCTCGGACCGGTAGTACATTTCTTTGATACCCATGTATCCGAAAAATTAATCGGCTATACACCGGAAGGGGAAAAGGAAGAAGAAGCGAGAGACGCATTAAAAGGTTAAAAGAGAAGCTCTTCGGCAAACTCTTAATTTTGATTATAAAAAAGCTTAAAATGTCATAAAATTGTAAAAAACACGGTATGAAAGCGTTAAAAAAACAGTTTCTTTCGTAAGAAAGCGTTAGCGAATCTTCATACTGTGTTTTTATTTTCGCCATAAGTTCTCCCTAGAATGATAGCGTATTACGATACTCGGGCTTTCTTTTTGCCCGGAGAAAAGAGCAAAGGAGATTTTATGCAGAAGTGGAATGCTAGTTTGTGCACAGCAGGGGAAGAACCCAAGCACTTTGAACGGAAAGGAAGACATTCTGTATTGCAAAGGACAAAAAAAGGAATCCTTGCACTGGGAATTGCAGTATTTGCTTTTTCTTCCGTACCTTCTCTGTCCGCCCTGGCGGCACCTTCGGAGCAAGATGATATTTTGGTTTTCAGTGAAGACGGAGGGATGGTTTCTCAGGAAGAACAGACAGTTGAAATAGTTGTAGAGGATAATTTAAAAGGAGACAGCCGCGCCAAAGGACAGCAGGTTGTAGACTATGCTTCGCAGTTTATCGGACGTCCATACCGATATGGCGGTTTGAGTCTTCTTCACGGGTCGGACTGTTCCGGCTTTTTAGTAGGCGTATTCGGGCATTTCGGGATTTCCCTTCCGCATTCTTCCGGAGCAATTCGTTCCGTTGGTACGAGTGTAGGCTCTTTGGAAAATGCGCTTCCCGGTGATATATTGGCTTATTCCGGTCATGTCGGTATTTACCTGGGAGAGGGAAGAATGCTATCCGCACTGAATTCTCGTTCCGGTGTGACGATTGAGTCGGCTACCTATAAACCGATTAAATCAATCAGGAGATTGTTTTAAATTATTTTTTTTAAAATATAGGGCAAATAATTTATACTAATTCGCTTTTTGCCGATACAGTATATATACTGAGTAAGTATCCCTTCGGGGTAAGTGTGTGAGATATAAAGAGAAGAAGTGAGTTTGCTTATGTTCTTCTATGTGACAAGAGGCTTCGGTATCCTGAAAACATTAGGATGCCGAAGTTTTTTGTTATAAACCCATTTTCCGTATAAGGAATCAATTCTTTCATAAAATATGTTTTGCGGCCTCGAAAGCTTCTTTATATCCGCAAAGTCCTTACTCTTTTCTGAATATCTCTTACGGTTCTTCCCCCGCTATTGCCATTTTTCTTTTTCGCCGATAGTCTTAGGAGAATAAGACGGGGAGGAGTAGGAATAAAATGGTTTTTCAAAAAGCAAATGAGCGGTTTTGCACAAGGATGCCCGTAAAACGAATGAAGCTTTGCTTTACATCTATTTTCGTGATTATGCTGAGTTGTCTTTCACCAAGCAGTGCATTTGCCGTTGGACCGGGAGATTTAATCGGAAAGACGGAAACTGTGGCGAGTACGGATGCTGTAGAGAGTACGGTAGCAGATGAATATGCCGGGTGGTACGGCTATACCAATCAGGACGGTTCCGATTTTCTGTATTTGGAGAAGGGAACGGAGGTTTCCAAGTTTCAAAATGAGAACGGTCCCATAGACTGGAATGCGGCAAAGAAGGACGGACTCGACTTTGTTATGATTCGGCTTGCCTACGGGACAAAGGAGGATGCTTATTTTGATGCGAACGTAAAAGGGGCGCAGAAGGCCGGTATCAAAGTCGGCGTTTATCTTTGTTCCACCGCAAAAAATATGAACGATGCAATGGCGGAAGCCGATTTGACCTTAAAAAAAATAAAACCCTATAAACTGGAGTATCCGGTTGCTTATGACCTGGAAGTGGCGTCCATGCTGTCAGAGGGATTGAGTAAGGACGATTTGACGGATATGATCAATGCATATTGCAAGAAGGTGGAGGACGCCGGTTTTATTCCTATGGTCTATGCAAATCGTACCTGGCTTACAAAATACATGAATCTGTCCAAGATTTCTTGTGACGTTTGGTTTGCGGCTTATCCGGAAAATCGGGTCTATGTACCGGTAGGAGGGAGTAAGACGACAATCTGGCAGTCCAGTGAAAAGGGTGTAGTAAAGGGAATCAAAGGACAGGTCACCACTGAATTTTCCTGGAAGGTATATGGGGGAGGAAACCCTTCCCAGAAAAATGCGGGAAAAAGTAGTAGCGGGTCGAATTCCGTGTCCACTTCTTCAGGCACTTCACAAAAGACATCCGGAAATACGGAGAAAACTTCTACTACGGGAAGCGGAAACGGTGTTGACGGTACAGTTGTTTCCGGTGAGGGACCCGGAAAGGAAGCGGCAAGTATAGAAAACGGCTGGGTACAGACTGTGCCCGGACAATGGAAATACATGGAAAACGGTAAGGCGACTACCGGTTGGAAACAGGTAAACGGCCTATGGTATTTTATGGATGCACGGGGAATCATGCAGACTGGATGGTTATTCCAAAATAATCTTTGGTATTATCTGAAGGATTCCGGCGCAATGGCGGTGAATTGGCAGAATGTTAACGGAAAATGGTACTGGTTAAATCAGGACGGAGCCATGAGAACAGGATGGAAATTCATTAACAATCTGTGGTATTATATGGAAGAATCCGGTGCAATGCTGGAAAATACAAGTCGTACCATTAACGGGGTGGAATACCGCTTCGATGCAAACGGAGCATGGATGCCGTAAGGCGTTTCAAAAATATAAAAAAACAGAAACATAAGGAGAATTATGATGAAGAAAAGAATCATCTTGGTTACCGCACTTTTATCGGGAATCTTTGCGCTTCCCGCTTTTGCGGAGCAATTGGTAGGAAGGGTGCAGGTGGACATCAGCCCCAATGAGGATTTAGAGCTGGAAGCCGGTGCAACGTATTCCAAGCCGGATGCAAGAGCGATGGATAGCGGATACGAGGTCAGCAACTTCTCTGTTGACGGAAAGTACAATACGCCCAAAAAACCCTATACCTATACGATAACCGTGAAGGCGGACGAGGGACAATTCTTTGATTCTTCTACCGTGGTGGAGGTACGCGGCGCGTATGAAATGGCGGTAACCGAGAAGGGAAAGAATACGATTAAAATAAAGGCAAATGCTTACCCCTATTATGTTTTGAAGGAACCGACAAACTTCAGTTCTGATGAAAAATCCTATACTTGGGAAAAGGTTAATTATGCAACAGGCTATGATGTCCTGGTATTCTACAATACGGCAAACGGAGATGAAAAAATTGTAAAAAAGCACAGCAATTCTCCCAAGTTCAATTTTTCTTCTTATACCCAAAGCGGAAAAGAGTTCGATCATATCGCGGTTCGTGCCGTATATGATAAAAGGGATGATATGGCACAGTATTTTGCGGATTCCCTGTATGTGGATTCTTCAGGAAGCGTAGAAGATCCGGACGGAGATAGCGGAGAGTATTTCTTTAATTTGATTACGTTAAAGGCTACCGGTATCTCAAAGGGAAGCTTCAAAGAATACAGTGCAAAAAAGAAGAAAAAAACCAAGGCTGAGCGGGAGAAGGATAATAAGAAGAGAGCTTCCGAGAAGTATAATGGACAGCAAAATCAGGAAAATCCCGATGCAAACGGCCCCGGAGAGGCAGCTTCAGGCTGGCGTCAGAACGGTGCGGATTGGTACTATGAAGCAAACGGAAGATTGGCCAAAGGCTGGACCAAAGTGAAAGATTATTGGTTCTATTTTGATGAGCAGGGAAAGATGCTTTCCGGTTGGCAGAAGATTGGGGAGCACTGGTACTATATGAACGGTGACGGCGTAATGCTTTCCGGCTGGCAGGAAGTAGGCGGAAAATGGTATTACTTTGATACGGAAGGCGGAGCTGCGGGACAGATGGCGACATCCTGGCGACAGCTGAATGACCGGTGGTACTATCTGGATATCCAAAACGGCGAAATGAAGACCGGTTGGGAAAATATCGGAGAGAAGTGGTATTTCTTCAATGTGAGTGATGCTGACATCCCTGTAGGAGCCATGGAACAGAATACGGTAAAAGACGGTTTTTCCATTGGGGCAGACGGAGTAAGACAGTAAGAAAGACGTAAAGGAGTATAAATGAATAAAAGATTTGGAAGCCTGGCACTTGCTGTGGGAATGAGTTTTCTTTTGGCATTACCCACATTTGCTGAGGAAAGCAGCACGGGAACCATCTATGGAAACGCAAACACGGAGGCAAGTTTAAGTCAAGATAAGACCAGTGGAGGCAATGCTCCCATCTATGTTCGGAATGGAGAGGCAACCCCTACCTATACCGATTCCACAATCGGCCTCGGCGGTGCCAAGATTACTATGATTAAGGGCAATGAAAGCGGACAACAAATCAGTATTGTGATTGAAAGCAATGAAGGACAATTAATTGTTGTGGATGGCGGCTTAAAGACCAATGCACCCTATTTATCCAAGTATATTAAGGCAAGGGGAGGAAAGGTTAACGCATGGCTCCTTACGCATCCGCATGAGGATCATGTCGGAGCACTTTCCGTTATTTTGGAACAGCAGAAGGTGGCCGGGCATCCGGATTATTATAATATTGATCCGGGACAGATTTATTTCAGCTTTGCGCCATACTCCTTTTATGAGCAGTATGAGCAGAGCTACAGATTACCGATGATTAAGGAAGTAATGGATGATCTTGCTGCTTATCCTGCGGAGAAGAAGCACGAGAATTCCGAGAGGGGTACAACATTTTCTTATGGAAATGTATCGGTGGAGATTTTAAATACAGCTTATTCCATCCCGATTGATACCGGAAATAACAGTTCTATTTGCTACATGATTACGATAAACGGAAAGAAGCTCTTGATTACCGGGGATCTTCCTTATGAGGCGGCGGGAAAGCTTCTGGAGGAATTGCCGGCAGAGAAGCTGAAAGCGGATATTGTGCAAATGGCTCATCACGGTCAGCACGGTGGAAGCTTTGCGTTCTATAGTACAGTTAATCCGCGCTATGCACTCTGGCCCAGTTCCAAAGAACTTTGGGATAAACGAAAGGAACCGTTTACGGAGGATCAGGAAACGTATACGATTGCTTTAACCAAGTTCTGGATGAATAAGCTCGGTGTGGAGAAGAACTTTGTTATGGCAGATGGAAACTGGGTATTGGAATAATCCGGTACAGTGTGATTTCCCCATTGCATTTTCAGAAAAAGACCGATATACTGATTCAAAACTCGCCCGGTGATAAGGCCATTTGGCAGTTATCAACAAGGCATTCGGGAATGGTAATGCTTTTCGAAAGGAAGAATATATGGAACAGTGGAATATAGAAAATCTTAAAGATAGAGCCAGAAGATTTACGGAAGAGGCAAAAAGTTTGAGCTCCGATTTTCAGTATGCTCTTAGGACAAGAGATAAGCATAAAGAAGAAAAAAAGACAACGGAAACGATTTGCATTGTACTAGCGGTTATCAGCGGGATTATTCTTTTTTGCGGATTGGCTTATTGCGTGTATCGCTTCTTGGCTCCCAATCACTCAGATGAGTATGATGAGTATGATGATTACGATGAGGATTCCGAGGATTTTTCGGAAGAAGAGTAAAAGAGAAGGTAGGACAGATATAGGAGGCAGAAATGCCTCCTTTTCTTCATCCATAACGAGAACCATGCGGAAAGTGCGGGTGTTCTCGTTATAGCTTGTTCATCGATCTATTTTTGTTGTAGAATGGGCTACATGAATCAATCGCAAAAGAAAGAATAGTAAGGGAGAGTATAGGTGAAAATGGCAAAAGAATGGTGCAAAAATGAGGAATATTGCGGAGGTTGCTTTTACCAGAAGATTTCCTATGAAGAGGAACTGAAGAAAAAAGAAGAGGAAATAAGAAGTCTGTTTTTGCCGATAGTAATAGGAGAGCTTCCCTTTGAGGGAATCTTATCCTCGCCTCAAAAAGAAGCTTACCGGAATAAGATGGAATTTTCTTTCGGCGATCAGGAAAAGGATGGCCCTCTTTGTCTTGGACTACACCAAAAAAGAAGTTTTTTTAATATTTTAAATACGGATGACTGTAGACTCCCCAGCCCGGATATGGGAAAAATTCTTACCGTGAGCAGAAATTATTTTCGGGAAAAGGGTATATCTTATTTTCACAAGAAGAGACATGAGGGCTATCTTCGCCACCTTCTGCTTAGAAGGGCGGAAAAAACAGGAGAAATCCTGGTCTCTCTCATTCATGCTTCATGGAATCCGGAAAGTGCGCAAACAGAGGAGTCTCTTCTCACGGGATGGTGCGAAAGCCTCTTGCAATTGGAAAAAGAAGGCAGCTTGGAAGGGCATTTTGCGGGAATTCTGCATACGAAAAATGACAGTCCGGCGGATGCGGTGGTAAACCAAGGCACGGAGATTCTCTATGGAAAGGATTTCTTTTACGAAGAACTTTTGGGCTTGCGTTTTAAAATTACACCCTTTTCTTTTTTTCAGACCAACAGTCTTGGAGCCGAAAAATTGTATGAAAAAATTCGAGAGTATGCAAATCTTTCGGACTCTGCAAAGGATAAACCGATTATCTTTGATCTCTATTCCGGAACCGGAACGATTACTCAGCTCATGAGCAAAGTAGCTCGGGATGCTTACGGGGTAGAAATAGTGGACGAGGCTGTCCGGTCGGCTAAGGAAAATGCGCGAGAAAACGGAATAGAAAACTGTCATTTTATTGCCGGAGATGTGCTGAAGGTACTGGAAGAGAGTGCAAAGCGGGAGGAAACGAAAGGGGAAAACCCGGAAAAAGAGGATGACAATGGAGCGCGGAACTGTAATGGAGAGCTGAACTTTGAGACGACCGTTCTTCCGACGCCCGACTTTATTATCGTAGACCCGCCTAGAGACGGGATGCATAGGAAAGCTTTGGATTTAATTATTCGTTACGGAGTAGAGAGACTCATTTATGTGGCATGTAAGCCAAAGAGTCTGGCAAGGGATTTAGAGGCGCTTCAGAATGCAGGATACAGGGTGAAGAAGCTTTGCGCGGTGGATTTGTTCCCAAGAACCAATAACTGCGAGGTGGTGGCGTTGTTGGAGAAAGAGGAATCGTAGTTTGTATATATAGTAGTAAGGAGGTAGAAGGTGTTAAAAAGAATTTTAAATATTTCATTGGCTTATGTTGGAGTTGTTATCGGTGCCGGATTATCCTCCGGTCAGGACTTGATGCAATACTTTGTCAGTTTTGGTAAGTGGGGGATTATAGGAACCATTGTTCTTGGTATCATAAGTGTAGTTTTTGGTAAAATTATCATTACGCTAGGCAGTTATTTCCGATCTAATGATCACTCTGAAGTTCTTTCACAAATAGCCGGACCGATTACGAATAAAATCCTTGATATAGCTTTAATCGTTTCTTGCTTTGTAGTCGGTTTTGTTATGATTGCCGGAGCCGGTTCAAACCTTAATCAGCAGTTCGGTCTCCCATTTTGGGCAGGAGGATTGTTGTGTGCTGCACTAATAATCATTGTCAGCTTTCTTGATTTCGAAAAAATTACTGGCATACTTGGAATATTTACACCCATAGTTTTTATCATGATTATAATTATTGCAGTCCACACTTTTACAAATCGAAACTTTGATTTCGATGAATTAGAAGCAATTTCAGCCACAATCCCTAGTCCAATGCCAAATGTATGGATTTCTTTACTAAATTATTTTGCACTTACGGTAATGACGGGAGTCCCCATGGCTTTTGTACTAGGCGGATCCATTATGAGGATTGGTGTAGCAGAGAAAAGCGGTATTTTGGGCGGTCTTGTGGTTAGCATTATTATTACTGTTGCAACTTGTATCTTATATGTAAATATTAAACTAGCTTCTACAGTTGATATGCCCATGTTAGCAATCGCTGAACAGATTCACCCCATTTTTTCGTTAATATATGCTCTTATCATCTATGGGCTAATTTTTAATACAGCTTTCAGCTTATTCTATGCATTCGCAAAACGATTCTCTTCAGACAATCCTAAGCATTTTTACCCGGTTTTGATTGCTGCTGTAGTAATAGGATATGCGTTATCCTTTATGGGCTTTAAAGAATTGGTGTCTATTATGTATCCAATTTTGGGATATATTGGCTTTGTGATGCTTGCGATATTAACTATTGCATGGATAAAAGAAAAATCAAATATAAAAGGCGAGAAATTTTTAAGACGTAAAATGATACGATTGATTACTAAGAAATATGATGATAATCAAGATTATACAATTAAAGATAAAGAAAAATTTCATCAGCTGGGCGAAGATTCAATTGTTGATACGCAGAGTATTAAGAGTGATATTAAGGATCTTATTAAAGAGGAATTTAACGATGATACAAGATAAATGATGGAGGGTTTTGTGCGTTGAGTATGGTTTTTTCATACTCTCTAAAAGTGCAGCAATACGCAAAAATTTTATGAGTATAATTGATTTGATCCACGAATAGAGTACAATTAACTCGTTATAAAAATGCGTATTGCCGCAAAAATTTTACAAATATAAAGGCACGAGATGATTATTGAACGTAAGATTTACATAGAATATTTCTTATTAGATCCGGAATCGTTAGAAAAATAAGAAAATAAAAGATGAGTAATAAATTGTATCCTCAATCAAGCAACGAGCTTGAAACTTTGTGTTCCCATACTAGTGACAATGTATTGCGAGGTGGTGGTGCTGCTGGAGAAGGGGGGATCGTAAGAATCTGTCATTTTGCGTAGTTTTACAAGCATTTTGACCATTTTGAAGATGCTGATAGAGGAGGAAGAAAAAAATTCTGAAAATTTCATACAAATGGTGAGAAAAGACGATGGTAACAACTGTCGTTTTTTTCTCGTGCAAATAGTAGAAATGTTAAGTTCTCATTTGATTTTTTTACTTTTTCATGACAAACTATTCAGAGAACGAAAAGGAGAGAGAAATGCATGATTGATACAAAGAAAGAACAAGAGCGTGACGAACTGCATCGTGCAATATGGGCAATTGCTGATGAGCTCCGTGGTGCTGTGGATGGTTGGGATTTTAAGAACTATGTACTTGGAACCATGTTTTACCGCTATATTTCCGAAAATCTGACAAACTATATCAATTCCGGTGAACAAGAAGCCGGAAACGATGATTTTGACTATGCTAAAATGTCCGATGCCGATGCAGAAGAAGCTCGTGAGGGCTTGGTAGAAGAAAAAGGTTTTTTCATTCTTCCATCGGAGCTTTTCTGTAATGTGAACAAGGAATCCGATAATGACGAAAATCTGAATGAAACCTTGGAGCGTATATTTAACCATATCGAAAGCTCTGCAAAAGGATCATCTTCCGAAAGCAGCTTTGCCGGATTGTTTGATGATTTTGATGTGAACAGCAATAAGCTCGGCTCTACTGTTGCAAAGAGAAATGAACGTCTGGAAAAACTTCTGCATGGTGTAGCAAATATGAATCTTGGGGATGTGAAGGAGCATGATATTGATGCCTTTGGCGATGCTTATGAATATCTGATGACCATGTACGCATCCGGTGCCGGAAAATCCGGCGGCGAGTTTTTTACTCCCGCTGATGTTTCCGAGTTGCTTACCAGACTTGGAACGGTGGGTAAGACGGAAATCAATAAAGTCTATGATCCTGCATGTGGCTCCGGCTCTCTTCTTCTGAAAGCGGAAAAGATTTTGGGCAGAGATGCTGTCAGAAACGGTTTTTATGGACAGGAAATCAATATCACTACATATAACCTCTGCCGTATCAATATGTTCCTGCATGATATTGGTTTTGATAAGTTTGACATTGCCTGTGAGGATACTTTGACCGTACCACAGCATTGGGATGATGAACCCTTTGAACTGATTGTTTCTAATCCGCCCTATTCCATCAAGTGGGCTGGCGACGATAACCCGCTTCTGATTAACGATCCTCGTTTCTCTCCGGCCGGTGTTCTTGCACCGAAATCGAAAGCAGACCTTGCCTTTATCATGCACTCTCTTTCATGGCTGGCAACAGGCGGTACGGCGGCTATCGTCTGCTTCCCTGGCATAATGTACCGTGGCGGTGCGGAGCAGAAAATCAGAAAATATCTGATTGACAATAACTTTATCGATTGCATTATCCAGTTGCCGAGCAATCTGTTTTTCGGAACTTCTATTGCGACCTGCATTATGGTTCTGAAAAAGGGTAAAGCCGACAACAAAACGCTGTTCATTGATGCCTCCGCAGAGTGCGTCAAGGTAACGAATAACAATAAACTGACACAGGAAAACATCGAAAGAATCGTAGATTCCTTTGCAAAGCGAAGCGAGGAAGCACACTTCTCACATCTGGCAAGCTATGAGGAAATCGAGGGGAACGACTACAACCTTTCCGTTTCTACCTATGTGGAGGCCGAGGATACCAGAGAGAAAATCGACATTGTAAAGCTCAATGCTGAAATCGAGCAAATCGTTGCCCGTGAACAGGTTCTTCGGGATGAAATAGCAAAGATTATCGCGGAAATCGAGGTGGAATGATGGCAATTAATGTTTATCAGTGATTTCCGGATGTTGAGATCGTGAACTCATGCGTTCATAATCTGATTTGGACACATTAAATTGGACTTGAGAAGATGTATTAGTGCTGAGTTTCCAGTGAAAAAGAAGCCATTTTGAATGCTTTGAAGTATTTTAAGATGTCGGAATGTTAAGTTTATATATTAATATCCTGGAGGAAAATGATGTATATCAATAATATAAACAATTTATCTTATTATTGTTCTGAAAGAGAAAATCAATTTTTTGATAGAAAAAGTGCCAGAATTAAACCGATAGACATACTAAAGCATTTAGTTGCATTCGCCAATGCGGAGGGAGGGCAACTGGCTATAGGTATTGAAGATGACGGAACGATTACGGGATTTAATTATAAAGGTGCTCATGTAATTGATGAGTATAGAAATATATTTTTAACTGAATTAAGAGAAACCCCTATAAATCCGAGATTTGATGTTATGGATGTGAAAAATAATAGAAATGAGGATGATAAGATATTAATTATTTCTATAGAAGTCTCTTCAGATAGGGTAGTAAAATCGTATGATGGCAGGGTTTTCCTTAGGCAAAATGATAAATCCAAAGAATTAAATTTCGAGCAGATTCTTCAATTGCAGTACGATAGGGGACAGAGATACTTTGAGGATGAAATCGTTCAATTGTCAAGTTTGGATGATTTAGATGATACTCTAATTAATGATTATAAGGATATTATGGATATTTCTGCACTTTCCAGTGAAGAAGTATTAAAAGCAAGAAACTTACTGATAGATGGGAAATTAACCAATGCAGGAATTCTGCTTTTTGGTAAAAATCCGTCTAAGTTTTTACCGCAAGCGAGACTAAGGGTTATTAAGTATAATGGAATGCACCAAATGGTAGGAACCGAAATAAATATTATAAAAGAGAAAACATTTGATGGAGCAATTCCCAATATTATTAGAGAATCAAGAGAATTTATAAATACTCAATTAAGAGATTTTCAATATCTAGATAAAGATGGAAAATTTAAAATAATGCCAGAATATCCGGAGTTTGCATGGTTTGAAGGCATAGTTAACGCTTTGACACACAGGAATTACTCGATTTGCGGAGAACATATTAAGGTGCTGATTTTTGATGATAGATTAGAAATCCTAAGTCCGGGACTATTACCTAATATTGTGACCATTGAGAATATATTGAGTCAAAGATACTCAAGAAATCCAAGGATTGCCAGAACATTATGTGAATTTGGTTGGGTCAAAGAAATGAATGAAGGCGTTAAGAGAATTTATTCTGAAATGGAAAAGTTGTTTTTAAAGAAACCAAAGTATTCTGAACCAAATAGTAATGTCCTTCTTGTATTGGAGAACAATATTTTAAATAGAACGATGAGAACAGTAGATAAAATAAAAAATATGATTTCAGAAGAAAAGTTTGAAAAATTAAATGGAGATGAAAAAGTAATCTTGCATTTTATGTATAATAGCGGAGAAAAAATGACTACTAAAAAAGCAATTGAACTTGTCGAAAAAGGGTCTACCTTCTGTAGAAAGTTACTTAAAAATCTTGCAGATAAAGATTTATTAGAATGGCATGGAACATCACAGAATGATCGTACACAGCACTATATACTCAAATTCTAGTTTTAAGAATAATTCGTTAAAAGAGTTGAGAAAAACATAGAAGAGTTGAGAAAAACATAGAAGAGTTGAGAAGAACGCAGAAGAGTTTTGAGAAAAATGTAGAAGAGTTGAGAAGAACGTAGAAGAGTTGAGAAGAACGTAGAAGAGTTGAGAAGAACGTAGAAGAGTTGAGAAGAACGTAGAAGAGTTGAGAAAAACGCAGAAGAGTTGAGAAGAACGTAGAAGAGTTGAGAAGGATACACATAGATTTGGACAATAGTGAGCATATCGAAATATCTGCCTTATCTACCTATCGAGGAACAGCTGAAGCAGGAAAACGAACGGCAGAAAGCGGTTTTCTATATGCAGCATCCCCTTCAAATAGAGGAAGACGGTGAGAACAATGAGTAATGAGAGAAAACAGAGTAAACTGGATGAACTGATTCAGAAGTACTGCCCGGAGGGGGTGGAGTATAGGAAACTTGAAGATTGCTGTACAGTTCTTGATAAAAAAAGGAAACCTGTTACAAAAGCAGCAAGAGAAGCAGGCGAATATCCGTATTATGGTGCAAACGGCATTCAGGATTATGTTTCAGATTATATTTTTGATGGCACATTTGTTCTTGTCGGAGAAGATGGAAGCGTAATTACAAAAGCAGGAACGCCGGTTGTAACATGGGCAGAAGGGAAAATATGGGTAAACAATCACGCACATATCATTGAAGGAACTGACGGTGTCCTTCTTCGATATCTGTTTCATTATATGCAGACTATCGATGTAACTCCTTTAATTCATGGCAATATACCTAAGTTGACAGGTGGAGATTTTAGAGCATTACAGATTCCAGTTCCGCCTCTGCCTGTGCAGAGTGAAATTGTCCATATTCTGGACAATTTCACGGAGCTTACAGCGGAGCTTACAGCGGAGCTTACAGCGGAGCTTACAGCGAGAAAGAAGCAGTATGAGTATTATCGGAATAAGCTACTGACCTTCGGCAATGCCCAAGAGGGGACAACAAGCCATGTTGAATGGCGAGTACTTTCTGAGATTGCAGAAATATCAACCGGTTCGAGCAACACTGATGATGCGGTTCAGGGTGGATGCTATCCATTTTTTGTTCGCTCTCAGCAACCGCTTGCTAAGAATGAATACGAGTATGATGAGGAAGCAATTATCACCGCTGGAGATGGCGTGGGCGTTGGAAAAGTATTCCACTATATCAATGGAAAATATGCACTTCATCAAAGAGCGTACAGAATTCATCCGGCAGCAGACGAGCTTGTAGGTAAATATCTGTACCATTATTTTGTTACTATTTTCCCGAAATACATCGGTCAGCAAATGTATCAGGGGTCAGTGCCATCAATTCGTAGACCAATGCTCAATAAGTTTCAAGTGGCAATTCCATCACTTGATGTTCAGAAACGTATTGTCAATGTCCTTGACAACTTTGACGCTATCTGCTCCGATCTGAACATAGGTCTCCCTGCCGAGATTGAAGCAAGGCAAAAGCAGTACGAATACTATCGAGATGCTCTCTTGACTTACGCCGCAACCGGCAAGACAATCTTGACAGACAGACAGACAGACAGACAGACAGACAGACAGACAGACAGACAGACAGACAGACAGACAGACAGACATAATGCGTTGATTCGGTTGTGTCAATATGTTTTTGGTTATGTTTGCATTGAACTTGGCAGTATTGGAAAGGTTTCCATGTGCAAGCGAATTATGAAAGCTGAAACAAGCCCTACTGGTGATGTGCCTTTCTTTAAGATTGGAACATTCGGCAAAGAGCCCGATGCCTATATTTCCAGAGAAAAATTTAAAGAATATAAAGAAGCCTACGCTTATCCGAGAAAGGGTGATATTCTGATTTCTGCCGCCGGAACAATTGGCAGAACGGTTATTTTTGATGGAGAGGATGCTTACTATCAGGACTCCAATATTGTCTGGATTGCAAACGATGAAAGCATCGTTTTAAATAGCTACCTGCATTACTGTTATCAGTTACAACCATGGAATGTATCCACTGGCGGAACAATTTCAAGGCTATATAACGATAATATCAGCAAAGCAATTATTGCCGTTCCGACCATCGAGAAACAGAAACGCATTGTCTCCATCCTAGACCGTTTTGATTCTCTTTGCAATGACATTTCTTCCGGACTTCCGGCAGAGATTGAGGCGAGGACAAAGCAATACGAATATTATCGAGACAAGCTGCTTACTTTTGAGTCAGGAAAATAGAAAGGAGTATCATGCTTAGTTCCGATTCATTAAAAGAAATTTCAAATATTTTCTGTGGTGATATTGCGGGCTTTTACTCTTATAAACAAGGGTATAAACTGGTAGATTTTTTTAACACCAATTTCGGCACGAAAGACGTTTATCGTTCCGGTTTTCCATCAAGATGGATGTATGTTCACGATAAACTTGTTGATTTAATCAATAGCCACCAAATAGATAGATTCTTCAATATTGTTCTGGGCAAGACTTACTTAATGCAGGAACAATCGCTATCAGAAGTAGAGGCGGCTGAAAAGGTCGAGGTTATATACGCCGAGTTTAATCGCATTATCCACAGAGATTTATGCAAAATAACCCGTAACAATGGGCGATATCATCTTGTTAAGGAAAATGACGATTTAGAACTAATTGGAAATGGTGGATTTGCCAATGTATATCGACAAAAATCTACAGGATTAGTAGTGAAGAAATTGAAAGACGATTATTTGACAGATACCGGCATCAGAAGTCGTTTCAAGAGAGAATACAATATAACTAAATCCCTGCAAGATGCATTTGGAATTATTCGAGTCCACACATTTGATGAAGGAAGCAGCTCCTATACAATGGAGTATGCTGAAATGACGTTGGACAAGTATGTTAAATCATTTGATTTATCGGATGATATAAAGCTAAATTGTATTCGCCAAATTCTGCATATCATGACAGAAGTACACAAGCGCAATATCATCCACAGGGATATTAGCGCAAATAACATTTTTATTATCTCAGGAACGGTTAAAATCGCAGATTTTGGATTGGGAAAAGACCTAAATGTTTTTACCTCTTATCAAACAATGCATACAAAAGCGGTGGGACAGATTAACTACTGTGCACCAGAACAGTTTATGATGCTCAAAGACGGTGATAAGCGTAGTGATGTGTATTCCCTTGGTCGTGTTATAAACTTCATTATGACGAGCGACCCAAGAGATTCTCACCATATTTACAGAAGCATTGCAGAAAGAGCCACAAATTCAGATGCTGCATACCGTTATGCAGATGCAGGACAGTTATCTATCTTCTTTGAGAAAGCGGTTTCTTATAAGCAAAAAGGAGAAAACCAAACACGAATTGACGAAAAAATAAGCAGAAAAGTTTTCGATGACGAAGTTGAAAGTTACATCTATGATCTGAGTGCAGAAATAATATCTAAAGCTATTCTTCATGAGAAAAAAGGATTCGTTGATGTGTTGTTAGCGTTTATGAAAATAAATGACGAACACGCATTGCATATCATTCAGAGCGTAGATAAAACATATCGAGATGTTTGTGGAAGAACTTTCGCTGCCTATGACCCATTTGCTTCCTTTGCCTATTCGATTCTTCGTAATGGCTTTCCTTATGTAGTAAATGAGACCGCAGCAAATATTTTGCGCTTGGTAGCCCGAGATATTAACCGATTTAATGCGCAACACATGATTGAGGATATCAAAAATTTTGGTGTTGAGCCATTGATAGAAGAAATATTAGATTCTTAATGAAAGGAGTTGTGGAATTATGAGCACTTACAACATCATTGCCGCAAGCAATGAGAGTACCGTGGTTGCGGAATATACGCCGGAAAGCTCGCGCTCTGACAGCTTCCAGAGTGAAGAAGCTTTAGAAAAGGAATTCATCCGATTGCTGACCATGCAAGGATATGAGTACCTTACGATTCATGATGAAAACAGTCTGATTTCCAACCTTAGAAAACAGTTGGAGATTTTGAATGATTATGCTTTTACCGACAGTGAGTGGAAGCGGTTCTTTACGGAGATTCTTGCTAATGCGAACGAGGGTATCGTAGAGAAAAGCCGCACCATGCAGACCGATCATGTGAAGGTGCTTCGCAGGGATGACGGAAGTTCCAAGAATATTCAGCTTATAGACAAAAAGAATATTCACAATAACCATCTTCAGGTCATTAACCAGTATGAAGAATCTGAAGGTAAGCACGATACACGCTATGATGTGACCATTTTGGTCAATGGTCTGCCTCTTGTCCATGTAGAGCTGAAACGCCGGGGCGTTGCCATTCGGGAAGCCTTTAACCAGATCAAACGCTATCAGAGAGACAGCTTCTTTGCGGCAAGCGGTTTATATGAGTATGTGCAGATTTTTATCATCTCAAATGGAACGCACACCAAGTATTACTCCAATACCACACGGAACAGTCATATCAAGGAGATGGGCGAATCTGCAAAGCAGAAATCGAAGAAAACCAGCAATAGCTTTGAGTTTACTTCCTTCTGGGCAGACGGCAACAATAAGGTGATTGCCGACCTGATTGATTTTACAAAAACCTTTCTTTCGAAGCATACGATTCTGAATGTACTGACCAAGTATTGTGTTTTTACGACAGAGGATATTTTGATGGTGATGCGTCCCTATCAGATTGCGGCGACTGAGCGTATCTTGAACCGCGTCGACGTATCCACCAACTACAAGAAGATGGGAACACCGGATGCAGGAGGATATATTTGGCACACCACGGGAAGTGGAAAAACGCTGACCTCCTTTAAGACAGCACAGCTTGCCTCCGCACTTCCCAATGTGGACAAAGTTTTGTTCGTGGTTGATAGAAAAGACCTGGATTATCAGACCATGAAAGAATATGACCGCTTTGAGAAAGGCTCTGCCAACAGCAATGCTTCTACCAGAATATTGCAAAGACAGCTTGAAGACAGAGACGAAAAAGGCGGTTATCATCCGTATAAAATTATCATCACGACCATCCAGAAGCTGGACAACTTTATCACGAAGAACAAGGGACATGAGGTGTTTGGCAAGCACGCGGTTATTATCTTTGATGAGTGTCACCGCAGTCAATTCGGAGAGATGCACGCTAAAATCATCAAGGCATTCAAGAATTATCACCTGTTTGGATTTACCGGCACGCCGATTTTCGCCGTTAATGCAGGAAAAGGAAAGCACATGGAATTGCTGACTACGCCGCAGACCTTTGGTGATCAGCTCCACACCTATACCATCGTGGATGCCATCAATGATGAGAATGTGCTTCCGTTCCGTATTGATTATGTGAATACGGTCAAGGAAAAAGAGAATATCAAGGACAAAAATGTTTCAGCAATCGACATTGAACGGGCGATGGGGGCACCGAGACGTATTCGAGAAATTGTAAAATACATTCTGGAGCATTTTGATCAGAAAACCAAACGAAACAGCTTCTACTCCCTGAAGGGGAAACGTATGGCCGGCTTCAATGCAATATTCGCTGTTAGTACCATTCCTATGGCCATGAAGTATTATACAGAGTTTAAAAAGCAGATTGCCGCAAGCCACCGCCAATTTACGATAGCAACGATTTTCAGTTATTCTGCAAATGAAGAGGATCCGGAAGATGTCCTGCAAGAGGAGGGTTTTGATACCGACGCCCTGGACCAAACTTCCCGCGACTTTCTAGATAGTGCAATTAAGGATTATAATGCTACGTTCAACACGAACTTTGATACCTCTTCCGACAAGTTTCAGAACTACTACAAAGACTTGTCTATGCGAGTGAAGAACCGTGAAGTGGATTTGTTGATTGTTGTAAATATGTTCCTCACGGGTTTTGATGCTACAACGTTGAATACGCTGTGGGTGGATAAGAATCTCAAAATGCATGGACTGATTCAAGCCTATTCCAGAACCAACCGTATTTTAAATTCTGTTAAGACCTACGGTAACATTGTTTGTTTCCGTGATTTGCAGAAGGCTACGGATGACGCAATCGCTCTCTTTGGCGATAAGAATGCAAGCGGTATTGTTCTTCTCAAGAGCTTCAACGATTACTGGAACGGCTACGAGGATAACCACGGGAAATATCATCCGGGCTACGTTGACTTGCTTGAAAAGCTGGAAACAGAATTCCCTCTTGGTACGCCGATTGTTGGAGAACAGGCAGAGAAGGACTTTATCAAGCTGTTCGGTGCCATCCTCAGCATGAGAAACATTCTTTCGTCCTTTGACCAGTTTATCGAAATGGACAGTGTTGCCGAACGGGATTTACAGGATTATCAGAGTATCTACCTTGACCTCTACGACAAGTACCGTAGAAAAGAAGATGCTGAAAAAGAGGATATAACGGATGATATTGAATTTGAAATCGAGCTAATCAAGCAAGTGGAAATCAATATCGACTACATCTTGATGTTGGTTGAAAAATATCACGACGGTAACTGTGAAGATAAAGAAATTCTCTCTTCTATCCGTAGAGCAGTTGACGCAAGTATGCAGCTACGTAGCAAGAAGGAGCTTATCGAAGCATTTATCAGTCATGTCAATGTGGATACGCAGGTAACGACAGACTGGCGACGCTTTGTTCTGAAGCAGGAAGAGAATGATTTATCGAAAATTATCACCAGCGAAAAGCTAAAAGAGGAAGAAACCAGAAGATTGGTTGATAATGCATTTCGTGATGGAGTGTTCAAAACGGCAGGAACGGAAATCGACAAACTCATGCCTCCGGTTTCCCGTTTCGGCGGTGGCGGCAGAACCGAGAAAAAGAAAGGTGTAATCGAAAAACTGAAAGCATTTTTCGAGAAGTACTTCGGGCTTGGAATTGCTGAATTCCGAACAGAGGAACAGGAGAAGCCTACGATTTATGATACAGAGTCGAGCTACCGGATGGAAGCAGCAGAGGAATCTGCACCATATGGAGAAAGAGACAATTAAATCATTCCTAAGGCAAGGGCGATTAACCGTAAAAAGTTGGTCGCCTTTAACTTATAACAAGTGGTGCAGGAGAAGCCGGAGACATCTTAGTTATAAGGGGAATCTTGAGCAAAGCATAGATAGTATCATTATGGGAAAGATGAAAAAAACGTAAAAATGGTTGATGAAATACATAATAAATTGTATCCTCAATCAAGCAACAAGGTTGAAACTTTGCGTTCCTATACTAGCGACAATGAACTGCGAGTGTGTGTGCCTGTTAGAGAAAGAAGGAATCAGGTAAATGGAAGAGAACAGAAACGAAGAGAATAGAAATGAAGAGAAGAAAGCAGCAGGACAAAATATACAAACCATAGAAGAAAAGACGGAAGATGCGTCTTCCGGAGATAGAAGAGAACCGCAGCCTTCTAAAAGGTCTTATAAAAGAAAGCGGGAGAGCATAATTCATAAGATTATCCCCCTTGTTTTATTCATTTCCATGTTGGTTTTCGGCGGATTATTTCTGCGGGACTTTTTAGAGTATAAAGCGGCAGATGACGAATATGCCGCTTTGGAAGAACACATTGTTGTCCAGCCGGAGACGGTACAGCAGAAGGAAGAAAAAAAGAAAGAGGAGGGCTCCGTGGAAGAGAAGGAAAGTGAACCGGAGACAGAGGCACCGGAGCCTGTTGACATTGCACATCCCAAATTTCAGATTAATTATGATACTTTAGCGAAGATTAACGGAGATTTTACTGCCGTTATCTATGTGCCTGCAATCGGTATAAGTTATCCGGTTGTGCGCAGCAAGGATAATGAAGATTATTTGCACCGAACATTTGAAGGAAAGGCAAACTTTGCCGGCTCCATATTTTTGGATGCCAATGCAAAGGGAAGCTATGACAATAAAAATACCTTTATCTTTGGCCACAATATGAAAAATGGGTCCATGTTCGGAAAGCTGAAGAATTTTTTGAAGGATCCGAGTCTTGCGGATTCGAATCCTTATGTTTTCCTCTGTAAACCGGATGGAATTTATCGCTATCGCATTTATTCTTATTATTTAACAACCACGGAGAGTGACATTTACGCGGACTTTGAAGGAGATAGCGGATACGATCGTTATGTGCAATTGACAAGCAAACTTTCATCCTATAGAAATTATCCGAAAGGGGCGATTGACTTTTCTACACGTCCGAATCTGATTACGCTTTCAACCTGTTCAGGTCCATCAGGAGGAAACCAGCGTTTTATTGTGCAGGCAGCCTTTGAGGAGCTTTATCCAAATTCTTGATTTTCTGTTCTGCTATAGTTTATTCCTATAACAGGACATATAGAACAGCGATTAGACAGGATTCAAAAAAATGGCTATAATCCCAAAATATTCATAATCTTTCCGGGGTACTCCCGAAAAGGATGAATATGGAGGGATTTTTAATGCATAACGAGCGTCGTACATAAAGTGCGCAATTGGAAGCCGGAGGAGAAAGTTATGGGGATTATTGAATTAAAGAATATCGTAAAAACCTTCCCTTCGGAGAAGGTCGGTGAGGGCGTTCATGCGGTGAGAGATGTCAGCTTGACGATTGAAGAGGGAGATATTTTCGGGATTATCGGCTATTCCGGTGCAGGAAAGTCTACCTTGGTTCGTTGCATTAATCTCTTAGAAAAACCGACAAGCGGAGAGGTTATCGTAGAGGGGAAAAACATTACTGCGTATTCGGAAGTAGAGCTTAGAGCTGTACGGCGGAGAATGGGGATGATTTTCCAACATTTTAACCTTTTAAATTCTGCAAATGTTTTTGAAAATATTGCTGCACCACTCAAAAATCAGGGTAGAATTTCCGGAAAAGAAATCAGGGAAAGAGTCGAGGAAATGCTTCGTTTAACGGGACTGGAAGATAAAGCAAGAGCTTATCCTTCACAGCTTTCGGGTGGTCAGAAGCAAAGAGTGGCTATAGCAAGAGCCTTGGTAGGAAGACCCAGGATTCTTCTATGCGATGAGGCGACTTCCGCGTTGGATCCGAATACTACAACACAGATTATTGAATTGCTCCGTTCTTTACAAGAAAAGCTGAAGCTTACGGTAGTGATGATTACCCACCAAATGGAAGTGGTGAAGAGCATTTGCAATAAGGTTGCCGTGATGGAGGAGGGAAAGGTTATCGAGGAAGGAAGTCTTGTAGAGGTATTTTCCGAACCGAAGTCCAGCATCACGAAAGAGTTCCGTGAGAAAACGCTTTACCGGAAGGAAGCGATTGCCCTTGCGGAAAAGAACAAGAGAAATCTTTATGAACTTACCTTTATTGGAGAGAAAGCCAATGATCCGGCTATCATGGATTTGGTTCGAAACTACCCCGTAGAGGTGTCTATCCTGTTCGGTAATATCGAAATTCTTTCAGGTGTCCCCTTTGGAACCCTTACGATAGATATGAAGGGAGAAGGGAAAGATATTCTGGATGCGGTGGCATACTTAAAGAGTAGAGAGATTAAGGTGGAAGAGCTTGGAGGACATAAGATAGAGGAAAGAAAAGAAGAGAGAAGAGAGGAGGACAAAATATGGAATGGCTAAACAGTATGTTTCCGAATGTAGAAAAGCTTTGGCCCTATATTGTGAAATCCTTGAATGAGACGCTCATCATGGTCAGTATCTCCGGCGTGTTTGCGGCAGCACTCGGCGTTCCTTTGGGAATTGTCCTTGCAGTGACAAAGAAGGGAGAACTTTTATCCTTCCCGCCGCTCTATTCCATTCTTTCCAAGATTGTGAATACGGTGCGTTCCATCCCTTTCGTCATCTTGATTGCATCCATTCCCTGGCTTGTTCGTGCCATTGTGGGGACGACAATAGGAATGAAGGGAGCCATTGTTCCTCTGATTATTGCCTGCATTCCCTTTATGGCGAAGCAGACGGAGCTTGCGCTCCAAAGCATTGACAAGGGAGTGATTGAGGCATACCGAGCAATGGGTTTTTCGGAAATTGCCATCATTTTCAAGGTTATGCTGAAGGAAGGATTTTCCGCCATTATTCAGGCGGTGACCATTATGCTGGTCGGTCTTATCAGTTATTCGGCGGTAGCCGGATCGGTAGGCGGCGGCGGACTCGGAGACTTTGCCATCCGTTACGGCTATGGGCAAAATAAGACCGATGTCATGTTTCTGACGATAGTCATCATGCTTGTCATGGTGTTCTTCGTACAATGGGTGGGAGACAGCTTAAGTAAGCTGGTAAGCCATCGATAAAAGTACTATATACAGTTTTGTTTAGAGGAGAGAGGATTATGAAAAAAAGAATTTTAGCATTAGGACTTACCGTAGCACTTGCTGCAGCTTCCTTAGCGGCATGCGGCGGTGCAAGCACAAAGACTACAGAGAAGGCAACGGAGGCAGGTACAGAGCAGGGCAGTGAGAAGGCAACAGAAGCTGCAAAAGAAGAGAAGGCGGATGCCGGGGAGCTTCGTACCTACAAGCTCGGTGTAAACGGTTCCGACCACGAGGAGTGGGAAAAGGCAAATGAGCTGCTTGCAAAAGACAATATTAAGCTCGAGATGGTAGAGTTCAGCGATTATGTTAAACCGAATGAGGCTTTAGAGGACGGAGAAATTGATTTAAATGCTTTCCAGACAGAGATTTATTTCAATAACTTTGTGAAGGAGAGAGGCTATACCGATTTGGGAATTCTTGCTTATACGCAGGTTGCTCCGATGGGAATTTACTCTTCCAAGTATAAGAGCTTGGACGAGGCAACAGGTCATTTAATCATTGCTATTCCGAACGATGTAACTAATGGAGGAAGAGCACTGAAGTTCCTCGAGAAGAACGGCTTCCTGACCTTGAAGAAGGAAGCGGGATTGACTCCGACCGTAATGGATATCGAAAAGTATAACAAGGATGTGGAGATTGTGGAAATGGTAGCAACCCAGATTCCGGCGTCTCTCCCTGACTTATCATTTGCCTGCATTAACAACGGTGTAGCGAAGGATGCGGGATTAACCCTTAAGAACGATGCCATCGTTTATGAGGATTACAAAGAGCCGGATATGAAGAATTACTGGAACATCATTGTGGCAAAGAAGGATCGCATTGAGAGCGAAGACTTCCAGAAGATTAAGAAGGCTTACAATTCCGACGAAGTTAAGCAGGTTGTTTTAGAGCACTACGACGGACAGTCCATCCCGGTTTGGGACTAATTTGTATAGGATATAGAGGGGTCGATGAACCTAAGGAGGAGCCTTGCTCCTCCTATTTTTAAAAGAAGAAACGGAGGAAAAGAATATGGGAAAGAAAGGAATAGGAGAAGCGCAGATTTCAGATAGAGAAGAAAGAATTGTAAAGAAGATAGAAAAAGAGGGAAAGCTTTTTCAGGATCTGGCGCTGGCCATTCATAAAAAGCCGGAAGTCAGTAACTATGAGTTTTTTGCATCGGAAGAGCTGTCAAAGACACTTTCCTCCTTCGGCTTTTCTGTGGAAATGCCTGCAGCAGGACATAGGACAGGATTTGTAGCAAGCTATAAGAGTAAGAAAAAAGGGCCGGTTGTAGTGTTCCTTGCGGAATATGATGCCTTAGAAGGGCTGGGACACGGCTGCGGACACAATCTTTTCGGTACAACGGCCTCTCTTTCCGCTGTAGCCTTAAAGGAAGTGATTGATGAAGTGGGCGGTGAAATCCGTGTTTACGGGACACCGGGAGAAGAAGGCGGCGAGGAGGGCTCTGCGAAGGGCTCCTTTGTGAGAGAGGGCTATTTTAAGGATGTAGACTTTGCGCTTTGTGCTCACCCTGCTGATGAGCACAAGAGGACGGGAAGAAACTTAGGCTGTGTGCCGGTGGACATCGAGTTTTGGGGAAAATCCGCCCATGCGGCAGGAGAGCCGGAAGAAGGCATCAATGCCTTGGATGCGCTTATTCAGACCTATAATTCCATCAATGCATTAAGACAGCACTTGACTGATGATACCCGAATCCATGGCGTTATTCTTTCCGGTGGCTCTGCCCCGAATGTTGTACCGGACTATGCCCATGCAAAATTCTATCTTCGTACCAGTGCAAAACCGAGCCTTGAAGCCTTATATAAGAAGGTGGAAAATGTTGTAGCAGGCTCTGCCCTTTCTATGGGAGCGAAGGGAAGGATGAAAGCTTATCAGAATTGGGTGGAAAATATCGTGCCTACCCCTTCCTTTGATGACCTTTATGAGAAACATTTGAACCGCTTCGGCGAGAAGTTTACCCCCTGTGATTGGAAGGCACTGCAGATGGGCTCTTCCGATGTGGGAAATGTTTCGCAGGTGGTGCCCACCATTCAGCCGAGTATTTGCATCAGCAAAAAGAAGATTCCTGCTCACAGCTCTGAATTTGTAAAGGCTTCCTGTTCAAGCCTCGGCTTAGAATCTATCCTGCTTGGGGCGAAGGTTCTTGCTTTTACGGCATTGGAGCTTTTTGAAGAGCCCGAGACCTTAAAGAAAATCAAGGCGGAACACAAGGCGCAGATAAAGAGACAACTGGAGTTTTAGAAAAGTTGGGGTATTTATTATTCTATTTTTCTAAACAGAGATACTAAAGAGATACTACAAAGATACTAGAGACATACGATTCTTTTCTTAGAAAGCGAGCCTTTAAAAAAACACTGTATAATCCCAATAAACAGGGAGAGTACAGTGTTTTTTGATAAAAATAACATAGCTTTCCGGTAAATAATCAAAAGATTTTCCTTTTTTTGAAATATTCATGTCTATAAGTCCGGAATGATAGCGTGCTCGTTTTGGGCTGGCACCTAGAGAGTCATTTTGCAGTTCAATATTGTGAATATTTCCCTCCTTATCCATACAAAGGCAATCAAGAACCAAAGAGCGTCCCTCCAAAATTTGTCCTGCGTATGCGAGAGTAATCCATAGACGAATATAGTTGCCTTTCTCTTGTAGTTTATGATTTCCGCAATATAATGGACTGCAAAGGAATTAGTCTTGTGTTTTACCTTAAGATTTGGAGGAAGAGGATGGCAGAGTTACAGTATAACTTAATTGATAATTGGGAAAAGAAAGAGGTGGATCTTTCTGCGCTGGAAGAAGCTTTAGAGCAGGGAAACTCTAATCGCTATAGTGGAAAGGTTTTTCATGATATTGCCGCAAAATGGAAGAAATACAAAAAGAGAGGTGTTTCGAATCTTTACCTTTTAAAGGAAGCTGAAGATGAAGGTCTGGCCTGTGCGTACTATGCTTATTCGATTACAAATGGTGTGATAGAGGAGGCACAGCTGGAAAATTTGTGTATGCTTTGCGCAGAGAAGCTCTCTACTGGAGAAATGCGTGCCAGTGCATCCTTCTGTAAGCCATCTGAATGGTGGGATACCAATCCTACTTATCTTACGAAGTTGGTGGAGAAGGGAGAGGCAGATAGGCTGTATGAATACCTGAGTGCACAGCTGTTCCCCCAAGGGATAGTTCTCACTTCTCTAAGTGCGAAAATGAATGCTAAAGAAGAGCTTGCCTGTTCAGCAATTGCTTGGGGTCTAAAGGAAGGCGGATTTTTCAAAAAAGGTGCTTACATGAGTAGAGCAATCGATAATCGCTATCTTTAAAGCTGCGTAGCCTGTCTAAACGTATAAGCTTTAAAACGGTAAAGCAAAAATCCCCTGTTGAAACAGCATATACAGGACGGTGCCGGAGAAGATGGAAAGCAACATATTCCGCTTCCGGCAATGGAGCAGAGCATAGTCGGACCCAAAGCAAGAAATTCCGGAAGTCCATGGTTTCCGCTAAATAACTGTACATTACGAAGACAATACACCAAAAGTAGAGGATATGGTTTTGGAATCGAAGGAAAAAACGATGAAAAGGACAGTGTTAAAACTAGGAAAATTTAATGCTATACTATACAGATAGTAGTAAAAAGTGAAATTCGAGCTGTTTATGAAGGAGGAGCATATGACGAAAATGGAAGTAAAACAGGAAGTGGAAAAATTACTTAAAGCCAACAGTCTTTGTCCTGAAGGAAAAGAAGCTGTGCAGGCCTATCTGGAGGTCTACGGGACTGCGGACGAAAAGGGTAAAGCAGAAGCACTGTTACAGGAACTGGAAGAGGATATTACCAGTATTGATGGTTTGATTGCTTTTGCGGGAAGCGAGCATGGAAGACAGATTTTTGGGGAAGAGAAGGCTGCGGCAGTTTTGAAGGCTGCCAAGGAAGCAAAGGAAAAGGGCGAGGAGACTTGTATTTGCGAGGCATGTCAAATCGCTAAGGTAATTTTGGCTAATAGGACTGCTTTGCTTTCCTAAACGAGATATCGCACGCTTTGCGCACGATACTCGTTATGAATAAGATTTAAAACCCCGATACCCGTTGCAAAATGCGGCATCGGGGTTTTTTATAAAAAATTGTAGTTTTTTTCTATATAAAAAGTCCTTGAGAAAAATGCTAATCCTTGATATATTGTGTTGGTGCCAATTAACGGACACAAGATTTTGTATTTTAGAGGGATTCCTTCCGTATTAAAAAGATACCCTTTTACAGCCCTGTTTACTGCTTAAAGCTGTATTTTTTTTGCCATTCTACCCGTCTTTTGAAAAATGTTTTACGGAAAAAATCGTAGGTCAGCTTACGGAATGTCTTACAAAATCAAGTGTACATCAGATAAAGGAAGCGGTTCAAATGAAAACAATCATTAAGAGGGGACTCGGAGAAGAGGATTACAGAGGAGAGAAGATTGAAAAAGCCATGGAAAAGGCCTTTCTTTCGGAGGGAATTACAGTAGAGGAGGAGAAACTCCATTTTCTTTTGGGAAAGGTGGAGGAGACCTTAGAGGATAAGTTTCGTGTTTCCGTGGAAGAGATTCAAAATGCGGTAGAGGAAGCCCTCATGCAAAACGGGGACTACCGTGTAGCGAGAGCCTATATCCTCTATAGAGAGAAGCGGACTCTGCTTCGCCATTTAAGGCAGAGAATCAAGGAAGAAATCGGAGAAGAAGGCATAGAGGAAGTTTTAAAGAAGATCCAGAAGGATTTTCCGGATTATGACCTCTCCCGTCTTTCCGCAAAGTATCTTTCCTTAAGTAAGGGAGAACAGGAAATTCCGAAGCGCCTCGCTCTTCTTACAAGAGCGGCGGCAGAGCTTACCACGCAGGAGGAGCCGAACTGGGAGAAGATTGCGGGAAGACTGCTTTCCTACCATTTCCATAAGGAACTAAAGAGGACGGAAGAGAGTCGTGCCCTTCACGGCTTCTATGAGAAGCTTTGCTATCTGACTGAGCAGGGACTTTACGGAAGCTATATTTTGGAGGCTTATACGAAGGAAGAAGTGGAAGAGCTTGCGAAGGTGATTGACGAGGGAAGAAATGACCTCTTCACCTACTCCGGACTGGACTTACTTCTTTCCCGTTATGTCATTCGAGACAGACAGCATATCGCGCTCGAGTCTCCGCAGGAGATGTACCTCGGTATTGCCATGCACCTTGCCATGAAGGAAGAAAAGAACCGCGCCTTCTATGTCAAGGAATTTTACGACATCATGAGCCTGCATCAGGTAACCATGGCGACCCCGACCCAGTCCAATGCCAGAAAGCCTTACCATCAGCTTAGCTCCTGCTTTATTGATACGGTTGCGGACTCTTTGGACGGCATTTACCAGAGCATTTCCCGTTTTGCCGATGTTTCCAAGTACGGTGGCGGTATGGGAATGTATTTCGGAAAGGTACGCTCCCGCGGCGGAAAGATTCGCGGCTTTGAGGGGGCAAGCGGCGGAGTTACTCGTTGGATTCGTGTGGTAAATGATACAGCGGTTGCGGTAGACCAGCTTGGAATGCGGCAGGGTGCCGTGGCAGTCTATCTTGATGCATGGCATAAGGATTTGCCGGAATTTTTACAGCTTCGTACCAATAACGGCGATGACCGTATGAAAGCACATGATGTTTTCCCGGCAGTTTGCTACCCGGACCTTTTCTGGAAGAAGGTAAAGGAAGACTTAAATCAGGAATGGTATCTGATGGATCCGCACGACATTTTCCTGATTAAGGGCTACTGCCTAGAGGATTTCTACGGGGAAGAATGGGAAAGCCGCTATGAAGACTGTGTGCGCGATAACCGAATCAGTAAGAGAGTTTATGTGTTAAAGGATATTGTGCGGCTGATTTTAAAGTCTGCGGTAGAGACCGGCACACCGTTTGCCTTTTACAGAGACACGGTAAACCGCATGAATCCGAACAAGCATAAGGGGATTATTTACTGCTCCAACCTCTGCACGGAAATCGCACAGAATATGAAAGAAGCGGAAATTTTGGAGCGAAAGGTCATTACGGAAGAGGGTGATGAGGTCATTGTCAGCACCGTAAAGCCCGGCGATTTTGTGGTTTGTAATTTGGCTTCTCTCTGCCTTGGAAATATTGATGTGGAAAATAAGGAAGAGCTACAGAAAATCACGAAGACCGTGGTTCGTGCCCTCGACAATGTCATTGACCTAAACTTCTATCCGGTTAAGGAAGCGGAGCTGACCAATAAGAAGTATCGCGCCATCGGGCTCGGTGTTTCCGGCTATCACCACATGCTTGCGAAGCACCATATTGCGTGGGAGTCCGAGGAACATTTGCGCTTTGTGGATACCGTTTTTGAAAATATTAACTTTGCGGCAATTAAGGCGAGTGCAGAGCTTGCCAAGGAGCGCGGAAGCTATAGAGAATTTGCCGGCTCCGAGTGGGAAAGCGGAGAGTATTTCCGTAGAAGAGACTATAGCTCTTCCGAATGGAAGGCGCTGGAGAAGGAAGTGCATGAAGGAATCCGAAATGCATGGATTTTGGCAACGGCACCGACCAGCTCCACATCCATTCTAATTGGAACCACAGCGGGATTGGATCCGATTATGAATCGTTTCTTCTTAGAGGAGAAGAAGGGAGCGATCTTACCGAGAGTTGCTCCGGAGCTTTCCATGGAGAGCTATTGGTACTATAAGTCAGCACACCAGATTGACCAGACCTGGTCGGTACGGGCTGCGGGACTTCGCCAGAGACATATTGATCAGGCACAGAGTGTAAATCTCTGGATTACCAATGATTACAAGATGAGTGAGCTTTTGAACCTTTATACTTTGGCTTGGGAGTCCGGTGTGAAGACGATTTACTATGTGCGTTCTAAAGCATTGGATCCGGATGAATGTGAGTCTTGCTCTGCATAAGGGAGTAATCGATTCCTCTGCATATGCCGCTTAAGGCCTACTGCGTTTCCTACTCGCCCCATGCGCCGATGCACTCGTGCTCCTTGCGAACTCGCTTCGCTCAGACACGCATCGCACTCGTTGCTAGCATGGGGCTCCTAACGGAAGCCTCGTAATAGCCTTTTCACAGCATATACGGAGGAAGTCTCATAAATTCCTCCCTTATACATGAGGCTGTTTATCTATAAAAATTGAACTATGCCTTTTTAAGGATCATAAAGACAATAGATTACTCTGCTGCATTCATGCAGTAGGAAAGGAAATATAGAATGGAAGAGATTAAGCGTAAGCCTTTATTTAACCCGGAAGGGGATATTGATGTTCGGAATCGTAGGATGATCAATTTCAACACGACAAACATCAATGATTTTAACAATATGAAGTACGAGTGGGTTTCGGACTGGTATCGTCAGGCGATGAACAATTTCTGGGTGCCGGAGGAAATCAACTTAAATCAGGATAAGAGTGATTATCCGAATCTTACTGCTCCGGAGCGGACGGCTTATGACAAGATTTTAAGCTTCCTCGTATACCTGGATTCCCTGCAGTCTGCGAATCTGCCGAATATTTCGCAGTATGTTACGGCAAATGAGGTCAACCTCTGCCTTTCTATCCAGACCTTCCAGGAGTGCATCCACAGCCAGAGCTACAGCTATATGTTGGATACCATTTGCAATCCGACGGAAAGAAATGACATTCTTTACCAGTGGAAGACGGATGAGCACTTGCTTCGCAGAAATGAATTTATCGGAAACCTCTACAATGAATTTGTGGAAAAGCAAACGAAGGAGAGCTTCCTCCGTGTCTGCATTGCAAACTTCATCTTAGAGGGAATCTACTTCTACTCCGGCTTTATGTTCTTCTATAACCTCGGAAGAAACGGAAAGATGCCGGGCTCCGTGCAGGAAATCCGTTATATTAACCGCGATGAAAATACACACCTTTGGCTGTTTAGAAACATTCTTCTGGAGCTGAAAAAGGAAGAGCCGGAGCTCTTCGATGAAAAGCATATCGAGGAAATCACCGCCATGATAAAAGAAGGTGTAGAGCAGGAAATTGCTTGGGGACAGTATGTTATCGGAGAAGCCATTCCCGGCTTAAATGGAAAAATGGTGGAGGATTACATCAAGTATCTGGGAAATCTACGCTACAGTTCCCTAGGCTTCGGAACCCTTTACTTGGGCTATGAGAAAGAGCCTGAGTCCATGAAGTGGGTATCTCAGTATGCCGATGCCAATATGGTAAAAACGGATTTCTTCGAAGCACGATCCACCGCCTACGCAAAGAGCACTGCAATTGAAGATGACCTATAAAACGAGATATCGTGTGCCTTTCGCATGAGACTCATTAAGAATAAAGATAAAGACAAAAAATCCGCGACAAGCTTGCTTGTTGGCGGATTTTTGTTCATAATGAGTATTGTGTATAAGGGTAAGATATTGTGTTTATCATGTATGCTATAGGAAAAGCATACGGTATTCCGTTTATCGTGAATACTATAGGAAAAGCATACGATAATGTATTTACTGCGGGCATGAAAAAGGTACCCGTTTGCTCAATGGATAAGGAGAAGTATATGATTAATTTTAATGAAATGAAGGGGTTCATTTCCGATATGGACGGTGTACTTTACCATGGAAATACTTTGCTTCCGGGAGTAAAGGAATTTGTGCAATGGTTGCAGGAGGAGGGAAAAGAATATTTATTCCTGACCAATAATTCGGGACTTACCAGGCGAGAGCTGAAGCAGAAGCTGGAAAGAATGGGGCTGGATGTACCGGAAGAGCGTTTTTATACCAGTGCACTTGCTACTGCGGCCTTTTTGAAAGAACAAAGTCCCGGATGCTCGGTGTATGCTATTGGGGAGGCAGGACTTCTCAATGCGCTGTATGATGCGGGAATTACCATGAATGACGTCAATCCGGATTATGTGGTTGTGGGGGAAGGAAGAACTTATTCACTGGAGACGGTAACCAGAGCCACCAATTTAGTCTTGAACGGGGCAAAACTGATCGGAGCCAATACGGATGTCTCCGGACCTACGGAAGACGGCATTTCGCCTGCTTGCGGAGCACTGATTGCACCGATTGAAATTGCTACGGGACAAAAAGCCTATTTCTGCGGGAAACCGAATCCCTTAATGATGCGAAAGGGACTTCGTATTCTAAACTGCCACTCCGGAGAAGCGGTTATGATTGGAGATAGGATGGATACGGATGTGATTTCCGGTTTAGAGAGCGGAATGTCCACGGTATTGGTACTGTCGGGAATCTCGGATGAAGAAACCGTGAAACAATATGCCTACCGCCCCTCTATTGTGTTAAACGGAGTAGGAGACATTGTCAAAAAGGCAAAGGAAGATTTGGGGTGATGCTATGACAACATATCAATTTGCATTAGTGGATGCACTGGAAAAGGTTCTTCCGAATCAGGAACCGGAGAAAATGGACCATTCCGTTTTAAAAGGATATGCAGGAGAGAGGCTCTCCTTCCAACTTGCCTACAGTTGCCAAAATGATGACAGAGGACACAGCGGCAGGCATTTTCGGATAGAAGTGATTTCAGATCTGAAGGCACAGATACAGCTTAGGAAAGTAGGATTGGTGCCCTGCGCCTATCCCTGTCATGGCGTAGCGGATGAAAATTACCTGTCCAGAGAGGCGGGGCTGTATCCGGATGTTCTTCTTCCTTTTTCCGAGGAAGAGGAGATCCAGGCTGTTCCGGGACAATGGAGAAGTCTGTGGGTCGATATTGATTTAGGAGAGGGAAATAGGCAACCCGGAAAGTATCCGATTCAACTAATCCTTTCCGATGCGCTGGGGAATCGGCTGCAAGAATACACTTTGTTTGCCGAAGTTTTGGAAGGAAATCTCCCGGAGCAGACACTTCTGCACACGGAATGGTTTCATGCGGATTGTCTGGCGGATTATTATCGGGTTCCTGTCTTTAGTGAAGAGCATTGGAGAATCATTGAAAATTTCATGAAGACTGCAGTGCGCTGCGGTGTGAATATGCTTCTCACTCCGATTTTCACGCCTCCTCTCGACACGGCAAAGGGTGGGGAAAGAACGACGATTCAGTTAGTGGATATCCTGTATCAGGATGGAAAATACAGTTTCAAGTTCGAAAAACTGCATAGATGGATTTCTCTTTGTCGAAAACACGGAATTCAGTATCTTGAGATTTCCCACTTGTTTTCTCAGTGGGGAGCTGTTGCGGCGCCGAAAGTGATGGCCCAAACGGAAGAGGGTCGGGAATGTAAACTTTTCTCCTGGGATAGTCCGGCTGTGGGGGGAGAATATACCGAATTCCTGAAAATCTTCCTACCGGAATTAAAGGCCTTTTTAAAAGAGGAAAATATCTTGGGGAACAGCTATTTTCATATCTCCGATGAGCCAAATGAGGACAATATGGACAGCTTCGGTGCAGCAGTCGAATCGGTAAGAGCGCTTTTGGCGGACTGCAAGGTAATGGATGCTTTAAGCAGCTTTGAAATTTATCGAAGAGGCTATGTACAACGTCCGGTTGTGGCGGTAAATCATATTGAGCCCTTTGTGGAGGCAGGAGTAAAAAATCTCTGGGCATACTACTGCACGGGGCAGGCTGTGGATGTTCCTAACCGTTTTATTGTAATGCCCTCTGCAAGAAACAGAATCCTCGGTGTCCTTTGCTATATTTATCAGGTAGAAGGCTTCCTGCATTGGGGCTTTAATTTCTATAATTCGGAAAAGTCTATTGAGCATATTGATCCCTATGCGGTTACCGATGCGGGAGAGGCATTTCCTTCGGGAGACCCCTTTATCGTTTATCCCGGAAAGGATGGGACTGCTTATGAGTCGATGCGTTCCGTGGTTTTGGAAGAAGCCTTATCGGATATTCGGGTATTAAAGATGGCGGAACAAAGTCTTGGTAGAGATAGAGTTCTAAAAGGCATTGAAGAGACGGCGGGAATGAAGTTGAGCTTTGCAAATTATCCCAAGGATAAGAGCTTCTTTACTGCGCTTCGTGAATGGGTGGATAAGAGTTTGCAGGAAGATACGGGGTGCTAGGAATCTCTTTTTCTATGCCGTGTGCTTTAAGGACAGCTTACGCCTGAGCACACCTGTCTCTATAGAGATTATTTCTTGTTTATTAAAAAAG
>NZ_JH414505.1:190046-274476 GCF_000238075.1 Oribacterium asaccharolyticum ACB7 | reverse complement strand
CTTTTTTAAGTCGATGAAAGGCTTATAAAAATTGAAATTATAGACGATAGGAAGGTAACTGTGTTTTTGGAAGAAAATGTCCGTTTTACGCATGGCGAAATTTAAACAAGGGAAGAGCAATGCCGCAGGGATAGGGAGAAGATGGAAGAAAAAATATTTGTCCAAAGAGAGAAAATAGAAGTAGGGATGCAACTCGGAGAAAGCATCAAAGACTCCATGGGAAGAGTAATGATCGAAAATGGGGTTTATTTGGATGAGTATCAGATTCGCTATATTAAAGAGAAAATGTATCCGGGAATTTACACCTATCGCTTTGTGGATGATAAAGCAGTTCCGATTCCGGAGGCTACTAAGAAAATTATCCGCCAGCATAGAAAACCCGATAGAGCAAAGATTCAGCTTTCTGCACAAGTAAAGCAACAGTTGGAAGAAAGGATGAACCACATCTTTGAGCATACGGAAGATGAGGATTTTACTTCGAATTCGTTGGATATTTTCGGGGAGTTGGAATCGGCAATTTTTAAAAATGACGCGGTGGCAATTGACGTCAATATGATTAAAATCAGCGATGAATATACCTTCAAGCATAGCGTGGATGTCGCAGCAATTTCCATGATGATTGGCAGAGAATACGGGATGGCCAAGGAGGAAATCCATCATCTCGGTATTACCGGTCTTTTGCACGATGTGGGAAAAGCAAAAATTCCAAATGAAATTTTGAATAAGCCGGGGAAGTTGACCGATGAAGAGTTTGAAACGATAAAGAATCACAGCCTTTATGGGTATGAAATCTTGAAGGAGAAGAATAATTTTTCCGCTTTGATTTTAGACGGTGTTTTACATCATCATGAGAAAATGAACGGATTGGGCTATCCGGATAAATTGCTGGGGAAGGATATTTCCCTCTTTTCCAGAATCCTGTCTGTGGCGGACATTTTTGACGCGTTGGTGACGAAGCGTCCTTATAAAGGACCGATTAGCGGACGCGAAGCGATGGAAATGATTTTGGCTCTTGGATCCGAGCTGGATAACACGGTTATTCAGAGCTTCATAGAAAGCGTCATTCTTTATCCGGTGGATTCTATCGTGGAACTTTCTAACGGAGAAATGGCTAAAGTTGTAGAAAACAACAAACGTTATCCTACCCGCCCTAAGGTCGTAGAGATTCAGACGGGAAAGATTTATAATTTAAGTGAGGATCATTCCTGTAATAATATCGTGGTTTTATAAAAAGAATGCGTATTGCGGTTTTTTAAGAATAAGGCTTAGCGGAAACGGGATATTGCACACTCTGTGATAAGAATAAAAAAGGTTCCTTTACCCTTTCAGGGCGGAGGAGCCTTTTCTCTTGTTATGCACCCCTATCTATTGTAAAATGTTGCAAGAGTAAAGAAGGTTTAGAGAGCAGGAGTGTGCTTTGGAAAATATTGTTGTAAAAGATGTGTCCTATCAATACACGAGGCGAAATGAAAATGATGAGGTGATTGAAACCTTGTCTGCTCTTTCCGCACTCAATTTTTCGATAGAGGCGGGGAGCTTCGTTTGCATTTTGGGACATAACGGATCCGGAAAATCGACTCTGGCTAAGCTTTTCAATGCCTTGCAGCTTCCAACAGAGGGTACGATTCTGGTCTCCGGAATGGACAGTCGGGAGGAAAAGAACATTTTCCCGATAAGAAGAGAAGTGGGAATGGTCTTTCAGAATCCGGACAATCAGATTATTGCGTCCGTTGTGGAAGAGGATGTCGGCTTCGGGCCGGAAAATATCGGGCTTCCCACCGATGAAATCTGGCAAAGGGTAAACAACGCTCTCTCCGCAGTGCATATGGAGGCCTATAGACTAAAGTCTCCGAACCACTTGTCCGGCGGACAGAAGCAGCGTGTAGCGATTGCAGGAACTCTTGCTATGGAGCCGAAGACCATTGTGCTCGATGAGCCGACCGCCATGCTGGATCCGAGTGGAAGAAAAGAGGTTTTGGAATCGGTTTTGGAGCTGAAGCGGAAGAAGGGCATCAGCATTATTTTGATTACACACTATATGGAGGAGGCGGTCGATGCGGACCGGATTCTCCTTATGGACAGCGGAAAACTCGTTATGGACGGAAGTCCCCGTGAGGTTTTCCAAAATGTGGAGCGCTTAAAGGAATATCGCATGGATGTGCCGCTTATTACGGAGCTCGCGCACAAGTTGCAAAAAAAGGGTTTTCCGATAGAGAAGACCATTCTAAAAAAAGAGGAGCTGGAGGAAGAGCTTTTTAAGCTAAAGGAAGAAGGATTTTCTCTGCAAGAAAACTTTACGGCGCCGGAGCTCCCGGGCTTGTCGGAACTTTCTTCCGAGAAGCCTGAGGCAGGCGACTATATTGTGGAAGTCAATCATCTTTCCGCGATTTTTCAGGAGGGCACGGCTATGGAAAGCTTTGCCTTAAAGGATTTAAGTATGAAAATACGGCGGGGAAGTCTCACCGCGGTAATCGGGCACACCGGCTCGGGAAAGTCTACACTGGTGCAGCACTTGAATGGGCTCATTAAGGCGAAGTCGGGAGAGATTTTTGTTTCCTTCCGGGAGAATCCACCCCTCGTGAAGAGTGGGAAATCCTTCCTCTTTTTCAAGGGGAAGAAGACGGTCATAGAAAAAAAAGGAAGACTTTCCCTTTCGGAGGAAGGTTTTGATTATCGTGCGCTCCGCTTTAAGGTAGGGCTTGTTTTCCAGTACCCGGAGTATCAGCTTTTTGAGGAAACGGTCCTCGCGGATGTGATGTTCGGCCCCCTAAATCAGGGAAAGACGAGAGAAGATGCGGAAGCGCTTGCGAAAGATGCCTTGGCGAGTCTCGGAATCGGAGAAGAGCTCTATGCAAAATCTCCTTTTGAACTTTCCGGAGGGCAGAAGAGGAAGGTCGCCATTGCGGGCGTACTTGCTATGGGACCGGAGCTTCTTATTTTGGATGAGCCGACAGCAGGATTGGACCCTGCCGGGAGAGATGAACTTTTTGAAGAGATTGCGGGACTTCGAAAAAACTATGCAATGACCATTCTTCTTGTTTCCCACTCCATGGATGATGTGGCGCGTTACGCGGACGAGGTTTTGGTTTTGCATCAGGGAGAGCTAAAGCTGGAAGGCACGGTAGAGGAAGTATTTTCTAAGAAGGAAGAGCTGGAAAGTATGGGACTTGGACTTCCGCAGATTCGCGCACTTCTTTTCGACTTGAAGAAAAATGGTTTAGATATGCAACTTGGAAATACCGTTTCGGAGGCGGTGCATGCCCTTTCAGCCTACTTTTCCGGAGATTATTCCGAGGGAAAGGGGGTAAGTCATGCTTAGAGAAATTACCTTAGGGCAGTATTATCCTGTAAACTCTTTTATTCATAGACTTGATTCGAGAGTAAAGCTTGCCGGTACCTTCTTGTTTTTAATTGCCCTATTTATTGTGAATTCCTGGACTGCCTACGCGGTGCTTGCCCTTGTGCTTTTCGGCTTTATTCTTTTATCGAAGGTGCCCTTCTCCTTTATGGTGAGAGGCTTAAAGAGCGTGCTGTTCTTGCTGTTACTCTCCGTGAGCTTTAATCTCTTTCTCACACCGGGAGAAGAATTATTTCGATTTTTTTTCTTGAAAATGACCAAGGAAGGCCTGCAAATTGCAAGCATGATGGCGATTCGTCTTGTGATGCTGGTGCTTTCCAGTTCCATTTTAACCTTAACGACTACGCCGAATGCGCTGACAGACGGTATGGAAAAGGGACTTGGAATCTTCAAGCTCTTCCATTTTCCGGTACATGAAATTGCGATGATGATGTCTATTGCTCTCCGCTTTATCCCGATTTTAGTGGAAGAGACGGATAAGATAATGAAGGCGCAGATGGCAAGAGGCGCGGACTTTGAGAGCGGAAGCATCTTCGATAGGGCAAAGGCTATGGTGCCTATCCTTGTCCCCCTCTTTGTCTCCGCTTTCCGAAGAGCCTATGACCTTGCGATGGCTATGGAGGCGCGCTGCTATCAGGGAGGAGAGGGCAGGACCAAGATGAAGCCTCTCCACTATACCAAGGCGGATTACCTTTCCTATCTTGTCCTTTTTCTGATTTTAGGGATGGCTATCGGAAGTCGATTTATCAGCCTTCCCTAGGTAAAATACGATGATAAAGGGTTTCGTGCATTCTTTATTTAAGGAGAGTAGGAGAGTTGTAAGACCGGGTCCGGTTTCCAAAGCTGTAATTAGTGTAAAAGCCTATCCCTTAAAGTTGAAAAATACGAGATTAGATAATTAGCAATAAAAAAAGAAAGAGAATATAAGAAAGAGGTGCGTCTTGCATCGTTTTGTATTGAAACTGGCCTATGAGGGCACAAATTATCATGGATTTCAGAGGCAAGAGGAGCTTCGGACGGTCTCGGGAGAGGTAGAGGAAGTGCTTTCGCGTCTTTTTCCGGGAGAGTGCCAAAACTTTATCGGGGCGAGTCGGACAGACCAAGGAGTCCATGCTCTGGGAAATATTCTTTCCTTCGATACGGAAGCGGAGCGGAATCCCGAAAACTATGAGAGAGCATTAAACAGCTATCTTCCGGAAGATATTCGTGTTCTTTCCGCTTGGAAAAAGACGGAGGATTTTCACCCTCGTTTTACGACACATACGAAGGAATATCGCTACAGTATAGACAGGGCGCGAGTGGAAAATCCGCTCTTTCAAAGACTGTACTACCATTATACCTTTCCGCTTGATTTGGTGAAGATTCGGGAGGGAATCGAAATTTTAAAAGGAGAGCACAACTTCACTTCCTTTGCGAACCCCAAGGCGCAGACCCTGTTACAGGGAGGCTCTGCAGTGCGCTGTATCACGGATTTTCGCTTGGAAGAAGAGGGGGAGTATCTGCATTTTACCGTAAAGGGAAACGGTTTTCTCTATCACATGATTCGCATCCTTTGCGGAACCCTCTTGGAAGTCGGGAGAGGAAGGATTTCGCCCTCTGCACTTTCCGAGATACTTGCCGGAAGAGACAGGCGCCTTGCCGGGCCGACAGCTCCCGCAAAGGGGCTTTGTCTACTGTATTTAGACTATGGAGATGCTTTGTAAGCGAAAATTCGCTTTTTCCTAGGGAAATATAAGCTATAATGGGTTGCAGACAGGCTTTTTGAAATTTGGAAAGGAGCCATAGATGGAGGAAGACCGGGAAGAGATGGGGAGAGAATCGGAGATTATCTTTTTGGATTTACAAGGAGGCTATCGGGAGCTTTCCCTTACAGAAGGGATACGAGTAGAGAGCTGTTCTTCAAATAGTTTCAGGGAAGCCTTAAAGAAAGAAAAGTTTTCTCCCTATGGGTTGCATTTTTTCGATTCTGCAGACTATCATTTTCTGACAAAATATTTTTTAGACGGTCTTTCAGAGGAATTTCTGCTCCTCCTATTTGACCATCAGGCGGATTTAAAGAGAGGAGAGGGAGAAGAACTCAGCCATCGCTCCTGGCTTAGGGAAGTCATGGTGTCCGTCCCGCATTGTAAGGGGATACTTCTTCTGGGAACACCGGAAAAGGAAAAGGCGGAGATCAATGATGCTCTTATGAGTTTAAGCGACGAGTATCGTCCGAGGCGGGAGTCGCATTTAAAGGATGCGAGAGCGGAAAAGATGGATTTGAATAGGGAGAAGGAAGCCTTTCGAGATCCCATTTTAAATACCAGCCTGTACTGTTTTACGGATGGAGATTTTCAGAGCGGAAGAGTAAAGACACATTTGCCGAGGCTCTTAAAGATGCTTAATCTACCTCTTTACTGCTCCATGGACAAGAAAATTTTAGGAGAACGCTTTACGGAAAAGGAATTTGATGAGGGCATTTCCTATGTTTTGGAAGCTGGGGTAAAGATACTCGGAATGGACATTTTCGAAGATGGGAATATAAAAAAGCAAAGCGAAGAAGAGAAGAATGCTCGACTGTTTAACGAAAAATTAATCAGCAATTATCATATCAATCACCATGGCTTATTTTTAGAGAGGAAGGATTAGGAAAATGAAGAAAAGACTAGCGGATTACATTGCGGAAAAACTGGTGGAAGCGGGGATTTGCCGCTCCTTCTCCGTTGTAGGCGGAGGCGCAATGCACTTAAATGATGCGCTTGGGCACAATAAGGGAATTCAAACCCTCTACCAGCATCATGAGCAGGCCTGTGCTATGGCGGCTGAAAGCTATGCCAGAATCCACAATGTTCCGGCCCTCCTTTGTGTGACCTCCGGTCCCGGCGGAACGAATACGATTACCGGTGTTTTGGGAGCATACCTGGACTCCCTTCCCATGATTGTCCTATCCGGACAGGTGCGACATGACAATACCGCCCGCTGGTCGGGAAGAGCGCTTCGTGCCATGGGAGATCAGGAGTTTGATATCCTGCAGTCCGTATCCTGCATGTGCAAATACAGCGAGATGCTGATTGACCCGTATCGCGTGCGCTATGCGATAGAAAAAGCGATTTACCTAAGCCAGACCGGTCGTCCCGGTCCCTGTTGGCTGGATATTCCGGTGGATGTACAAGGCTGCACCATTGAAACTGAGGATTTACTGGGCTTTGATGTTTCCGATTTTGAAAATGGAGGAGACGGCTGGGAAAAGAGAGCCGTGGAGAACAAGCATCCGGAGTTTGCAACTGCGCTCCGAAAGTATTTTTCGGATGAGGAAGAAAAGAAGGCCCTCCATGCACTGTATGCGAAAAAAGAGAATCCGCATGTTTTAGCCGAGGACTTAGGAGGACAGGAAGACCACGGCTTTACTTGCTGGGAGGACTTCCTTCCCCTCGCAAAACAGGTTTTAGAGAAAATTAGAGAAAGTAAGCGCCCCATTTTCTATACAGGAAACGGCATTCGCATTGCCGGAGCGGAGACGATGTTTCTGGAGCTCTCCGAAAAGCTAGGAATCCCCGTAGTGCTCGGCTGGAATGCGCCGGACATTTTCCCGACAAAGCACCCCTTAAATGCGGGACGCCCCGGAGGACGAGGGGACAGACCCGGAAACCTTGCCGTACAAAATGCAGACTGCATCTTAAGTATCGGATCGAGACTGAATATTCGGCAGGTTGGCTATGCCTTTCGTGACTGGGCACCCGAAGCCTATGTGATGCAGAACGATATTGATAAGGAAGAGATTGCAAAGCCCTCCGTGCACTGCGATTTACAGCTTCACGGCGACGCCAAGGCCTTGATTCGTGCACTGCTCGAGCTTTTAAAGGAAGAAAAGAGTCTTCCCCTCTTTAAGGGCGGAGAGGGCATTGTGCGTGCGGAAGCCCGGAAGTTCATTCGGGAAAAGGCGGCAAAGGCCGTTTTGGAAGAGGATAAGAGCGAGCGTCTTACTTGGCTTGATACCGTGCGCTTCTATCAGGCAAATTATCCCACAATTCTTCCGGAATATCGTTCGGAAGAGACTGCGGAGTGCAATGTCTATGCCTTAGTGGAGAAGCTTTCGGAAAGAGCGGAGGAAAATCAGATTACTGCGGTAGGGAACGGTTCTCCCTGTGTTGCCGGCGGACAGAGTTATATCATTAAAAAGGGCACCCGTTTTATCAGTCAGGACGGTGTAGCGTCCATGGGATACGGCCTTCCGGCGGGAATCGGCGCCTACTGTGCGGCGGTTGACTTTACAAAGGAAGAGGCGGAAAGGCTGAAGAAGACGCCGTATTGGCAGGGAAAGGAAGAAAGCTATCCGCCTTACCAAGAAAAGGATATCATTGTCCTAACCGGAGACGGCTCCATTCAGATGAACCTGCAGGAGCTGCAGACCATTATCCACCACAAGATGCCGCTGAAGATTTTTGTGGTAAATAACGGCGGGTATCATTCCATTCGTCAGACACAGAACAGCTTCTTCGGAAAGCCTTTGGTGGGAATCGGTGTGGACTCCGGCATGGAGGGAGAAGGTACGGACCTTTCTTTCCCAAGCTTAAAGAAGCTCGCGTATGCCTATGGCTACCCCTATGTTTCCATTCACAGCAATAAGGAGCTTTCCGAGGGAATCGAGAAAACTTTGACACAGGAGGGGCCGGTGCTTTGCGAAGTCTTTGTAAGCCTTACGCAGCAGTTCCTGCCCAAATCCAGTGCAAAGAGGGATAAGGACGGAAATCTTTTCAGCCCGCCCTTGCAGGATATGGATCCCTTCCTTCCGGATGAGGAAATGGAAATGCTCATGCTCTTAAAGAAGAGGCAGTAAATGCGGGTACTGATTAGCGGGATTACGAGTTTCCTCGGCATTAGTACGGGAAAAGCGCTTTTAAAAAAGGGACATGAAGTCTACGGGATTTTGCGTCCGGAGAGTCGGAATAAAGAAAGACTTAAGGGAGAGAAGGGAATTGAACTTCTCTCCCTTAACATGGAAAGCTTTCTTCTTTGGGAGAAAGAAAATGCAGGAGAAGCGGAATATAACAACAGTACTACGGAAGCCGGCATCACTACAGAAAGGAATGCTACTTCTGAAAACCTTAGTCCGGTTAGTCCGGCCTCTCTTAGCGAGCTCCACTTTGACACGGTTCTGCATTTTGCTTGGGACGGTGTAGGCTCTCTCGGGCGTTCGGATATTGCAACGCAGGAAAAGAATCTTCGCGTGAGCAAGGCCTTTTTTTCCTGGGCTAAGGCACATGGCATAAAACGCTTTTTCTTTGCGGGATCACAGGCGGAAATGGGGAGAGGCACAAGAGAAGATCCCCTTCCGGCAAGTCCCTACGGGGAGAAGAAACTCGCTTTTTCCGAATACGGCCTGAAAAACCACGGGGAGATGGAATTTATCGACCTTCGAATTTATTCTATCTACGGAAAAGGGGATCATGAAAGAAGTCTTGTAAAGACGCTTGTGAGAAACACCTTAAGAGGTACGGAAACGGAGCTCGGAAGTGGAAATAAAATTTGGAATTTCATGGCGGAGGAAGATTTCGGGCGTGCATTGGCCTTCCTTACGGATTTGGATATTCCGACGCGGAAGGAAGAAAGCAGAAATCAGAGAGGTAGTAAATCGGAGGGCGAAAACCCGGAAAGAGAGAATGCAGATTCGGAAATCGAGTATAAGGAGAAGCAGCTTGAGTCAGGATTGTTCGGGCAGGATAAAGACTGCGGTAGCTTTACGATAGACATCTGTAGCGGAAAAAGCCGTCTTCTTTCCGACTATATTAAAGAAATCGAGCAAATCGGCTTCTCCTTCCTTAAGAAAAAGGGGCTTAGATATAGCGAAGCAAGTCTCCTGCGCTTTGGCCTGCGCCCCCCCAATGTAGAGGGAGATTATGACTTTACGGCGCATACAAAAGAGCTTTCCGCGCTGGGATTTGAAGAGCAAATCAGCTTTTCTTCCGGAATAGAAGAGCTGTATGAATTTATTTATGAAACGGAATGTAATAAAGTATAAAGAAGAAAGGGGAAATCGATGGCAAACTGCATCGTCTGCGGAGAAAAGCTTTCCGAGCTTGCCGTTTTTCATAATATGCCTGCCTCTGCGCAGGATTTTCCGAGAAAAGAGGATTTGGAGCGGGAAAAGCCGGTGGATTTACCGCTTTGCCAATGTCTGCACTGCGGTCTGGTGCAGTTTGATACCGAGCCTGTTTCCTATTATAAGGATGTGATTCGTGCAGGAGGCGGAACAACAACCATGCGCCGTCTTCGAGAGGAAGAATACACAAAGCTTCTTTCCTATTTGCATAATAAAGGACAGAGGGAGCCCGTAATCTTGGAGCTTGGAAGCGGGCAGGGAGAGTTCCTTAAGATGTGGGAAGGCGTGGAATGCGGAGCGTTGACGCCCTATACTTTTGGTATAGAGCATAAGAAGAGCCTTGTGGAAAAGGGGAGGGCAGCAGGTCTTCCTCTCTATGAGGGATTCCCGGAAGAAGACTTTTCCTTAAAGGGACTTATTGCTCTTTCTCCGGACGGAAAACACGAAAAGGAAGTCGGAGAGGAAGTCGATGCCATGGTGCAGTTTAATTTCCTCGAGCACCAGAAGGACCCGAAGGGGATGCTGGACTACGCGTATACGCATCTTCGGGCGGGCGGCATTTTCCTCCTCACGGTACCGAGCTTTCATTATATTTTGGAAAATAAGAGCTACTATGAGCTGCTCCGTGACCATATCAGTAATTTCACGGAAGAGAGCCTGCAATACCTTTCTCAGGAAGCCGGTTTTTCTCTTCTCGAGAGTCGCGTAATCAATCGGGATACCATTGAGTTTGTTTTGCAAAAGGAAGCGAAGGAGAACTTAAGCATTTTCCGCTACAGCGGGCAGAAAATCGACATTTCTCCTCTTCTTGAAAATGAAAAGGAGATTCAAGAAGACGTAGAGGCTCATATTGCGAAGCTAAAGGAAAAGGGAGAAAAGATGGCTATATGGGGTGCGAGCCATCAGGGGCTCACCTTGCTTTCTACAACGGCGCTAAAGGATGCAGTTTCCTATATCATTGACTCTGCACCCTTTAAGCAGGGACTGTACAGTCCGGCTTCCCATGTATTGATTGTGCCGCCTAAGCATTTTCAGGAGGAGACGGTGGACGAAATTCTTATCGTGGCACCGGGCTATACGGACGAAATAGCCGGGATTATCAAGAGAGATTTTCAGCCCTGCCCGCGGATTTTGGCACTTAGGGGCGAAAGGATAACGGAGCTTTAGGATTGAAGGGAATCACCTATAGGAAAGCAATATTTTGGCAAAGCGTGAAGTTGTTTGCCACGAGGGTAGAATAGAGGCTAAGGCCTTTATAGAATGATAATCCATCATAATTCGGTGAGCTGCAAAGTATTTTACGAAAAAAGAAAGGAAGTCGCTGTGCGAGCATTTGTCTTAGAGGGAAGAGGAAAAGTGAAATGGATGGAAAAGGAGAAGCCGCGTTTAATAGAGGAACACGGTGTGCTCATCATGCCTCTTCTTCTTGCGCCTTGCACAAGTGATGTGCATACAATCTGGCAGGGCTCTCCGAAGAGAGAGAATCTCACTCTGGGGCATGAGTGCGTGGGGAAGATTATAGAGAAAGGCAGTGCGGTAAAGGATTTTTCCGTGGGAGAAATCGTGGCGATTTCCGCCATTACCCCGAACTGGGAGAGTGAAGAAGTTACGGAAAATGAGTCTCACGCAGGCTATCCCTTTTCCGCCCATTCCCTCGGAAAGTCCATAGACGGGGCTTTTCAGGAGTGTTTTTATTTGCCCCATGCGGATAAAAACTGCGGAAAAATTCCGGAGGGTCTTTCCTTAGAAGATGCGCTTCTCTGCACCGACGTTCTGCAAACCGGCTTTACGGCGGCGGAAGAAGGAAGAGTGGAGCCTGGAAATACGGTCTGTGTACTGGGAATCGGCGCCATCGGTCTTGCGGCAATCTTTGCGGCGCAGTACTTCGGAGCAAGTCGCATTTTTGTCGTGGGAAGCAGAGAAGAGAGTAAGAGCCTTGCTCTTAGTATGGGAACAAAGGATTGTCCGGTGGAGGTTTTGGACTATAGAGAGCTTAGAACGCCCCTTCCCGAAGGAAAGCATCCTCTGGCAAATTCCACCAATTCTTCTATTGTGAACGAGATTTGGAACAGGACTGCCGGAAAAGGGGTGGACCGGGTGCTTCTTTGCGGAGGAGACGAATATGCCCTATGTGAAGCTTCCGACATGGTAAAATACGGTGGCGGCGTGGTCAGCAATGTGGCTTATTTCGGGGCGGATGAGGACATTGTAACGGAAGAGCTTTCCGGAAGACCGCTTCGCTATCTAATTGATGGAGAAGAGAGAGAAAAGAAGGCGGTAGACGCCCTCTATTTACCGAAATTTTCCTTAGGAAAGGGTATGGCGGGAAAGAGCTTTGTCTTCTCCCTTTCCAAGGGCGGAAGAGCGCATCTTGAGAAAATCATGAAGATAGTCAAGGAACGGAATTTTCATCCGAGCGCATTTTTCACGAAAAGCTACCGCGGTATGGAAAATATAGAAGCGGCACTATATGATATGAAGAACAGAAAGGCCGTAAAAGTCTTGGTATATACCGATTTAGAAGGATAGAAAAGAGGTTGGAATTTGAAGAAAACCATCAGTATTGTCATTCCCTGCTATAACGAGGAGGAAAATGTCGTTCCCCTTGCGAATGCTCTTAGAACTTGCTTTCAGGAGAAACTTCAGAATTATAAATATGAGCTTCTCTTTATTGACAATGACTCGCAGGATAAGACGCGGGAGAACTTAAGAGCGCTTTGCAAGGAAGATAAGGGTATTAAGGCGATTTTTAATGCAAAGAATTTCGGCCAGTTTAATTCCCCCTACTACGGGATGCTGCAAAGCACGGGAGACGCGACCATTCTTATGGCGGCGGACTTTCAGGATCCGGTGGAAATGATTCCGAAGTTTGTGGAGGCCTGGGAGGAGGGCTACCGCATTGTGATCGGTGTGAAGACAGAGAGTAACGAGTCGAAGCTCATGTATGCGCTTCGAGGTATTTACTATAAGCTTATCCGGAAAATGTCCTCGGTGGATCAAATCAGCCAGTTTACGGGCTTTGGCCTATACGACAAAGGCTTTATTTCGGTGATGCAATCTTTGGACGATCCGACTCCCTTCCTGCGCGGTATTGTAGCGGAGCTTGGTTACAGAAGAAAGGATATCCCCTACACCCAGCCGAAGCGCCGGGCAGGAGTGACCCACAACAATTTCTATACCTTATACGATGCGGCTATGCTGAGCTTTACCAGCTATACCAAGGTGGGTCTTCGCTTAGCGGTATTTTTTGGCGGGATCTTTGCGGGAATCAGCATGCTGGTGGGGCTTATTTACCTCATTATGAAGCTCATCTGGTGGGACCGCTTTCCCGCAGGGATGGCCCCCATGCTGATAGGAATGCTATTCCTCGGCTCTGTGCAAATCTTTTTTATCGGACTTTTGGGAGAGTATATTTTATCCATTAACCAAAGGGTCATGAAGAGACCGCTCGTGGTGGAGGAAGAGAGACTGAACTTTTCGAGCGAATCGCCGGAAAGGAACTCTTCGGGACAGCCGGAGCAGGCTGCCGGCGACAGCAGTATTTCAGAGCAGGCAAGCGGTGCTCCGGAAGAAGCAATAGGCGAAGACAGTTCTTCGAAACAGCCGGTACAGAATGAAAGTACCGCGGAAGAGGTGTAAGAGAAAATGAGAGCAAAGATTGATATTGCCTTAGTAAGAGAAGGAAAACTGCATATTCAGGGCTGGGCCTTCGGAAGAGATCCGGAGACTCCTGTGAAACTGTCCGTCCAGGGAAGACAGGGAGAAAAAAGAGAGTTTTCCTATGAGGAAGTGGAGCGGGAAACAGTAAATGAAGCCTATTTCCCGAAGTACGAGGAGGAAAACGGGAAGAAAATCAAGAGAAAGCTGGGCTTTTCTGTAGACACTCCCTACGAAATGGGAAAGGGCGAAAGGGTGGAGCTTTTGCTTCAGGTGGATCATCAGCTTCGTCGTTTTACCTTTGACGATAAAAAAATTGAGTCCTTTAACTCCCATGCCCACAAGAAGATGGAGAAGTTCCTGGCCCTCTTCCAATGGGAAACGGTGGAGGCGGTGAAGGACACCTTGAAAAAGGGCGGTTTTTCCGCTCTTTGGCATAAGAGTGTGCGAAAGCTAAAGAGTATTGAAGAGGAATACGACTATAACGAGTGGTATAAAAAGGAAAAGACCGGAGCGGAAGAGCTTTCGAGACAAAGGGCGGAAGTTTGGGAGAATCCTCTGCTTTTTTCCATTGTGATTCCGGTGTATCGTCCCAAGGAGGCTTTTTTACGAAGACTCTTAGACAGCATTTTGTCCCAGACCTACCCCCATTTTGAAATTTGCCTTGCGGATGCTTCCGAACTTTCCGAGGATTCCTTGGAAAATGGAGAAAAGTCCCCCCTTGCGGTCTTAAAGGAGTATCAGGAGAAGGACAGCAGAGTGCGTTTTACCGCCCTTCCCAAGAATCTGGGCATTTCCGGTAATACCAATGCTGCCATTGCCATGGCCAAGGGGGATTTCATCATTTTCTCCGACCATGATGATGAGCTTACCGAAGATGCTTTATATACCATTGCCAAAAGCATTAAGGAGCACCCCAAGGCTGAACTTCTCTATAGTGATGAGGACAAGATTGACTTTGCTTCCGCTTACTACTTTGAGCCCCACTTTAAGCCGGATTACAGCCCGGAGCTTCTCCGTAGTGTAAATTATTTCTGCCATCTTCTGATTGCGAAACGTTCCTTACTGGAGGCTGTAGCAAAGGATGGTGAGGCCGGAGAGAAGATTTACGAGCAGAAGGAATATGACGGTGCTCAGGACTATGATCTGATTTTGCGACTTTGTGAGGAGGCGGAAAGAAGGGAAAAGGCGGCAGGCCTCAGTGAAGAGGAGAAAAAGGCGCAGGAAGCGGCGCTCTTTACTTCTTCTACGATTATCCATATCAGGAAGGTGCTCTATCATTGGCGTTCTCATCAGCTTTCCACAGCCCAGAATCCGGAGGCAAAGCTCTATGCCTTTACTGCCGGAGAGCGGGCGGTTTTCGACCATGCGAAGCGTTTGGGACTTCCCATTGAAAAGGTGGAGCGGGGCATTACCTATGGCTATTATCATTGCCACTATGCCTTGGGGAAGAAGGAAGGGGAGCTTCCTCTTATTTCCGTGATTATTCCGAGTAAAGATCATAGCGAGGATTTGGATTTGGCGATTCGCTCCCTCTTTAGCGGAAGCTATCCCTATCTGGAAGTGATTGTGGTGGAGAACAATTCCGTAGAGGAAAAGACATTTGCCTACTATGAAAAGATTCAGGAGGAATTCCCGGCACGATACGGAGAATTCCATACTAAGGCGGTACGGGTGGTGCGCTGGGAGAGAGAGTTTAACTACTCCGCCATCAATAACTTCGGGGTAAGCTTTGCTCATGGGGAGTACCTGCTCTTTATGAACAATGACATTGAGTGCTTAAAGGCGGATTCTGTGGAGGAAATGCTTCAGTTTGTGCAGCAGGAGGAAGTGGGCATCTGCGGCGCAAGACTCCTGTATCCGGATAAAATGATTCAGCACGCCGGTGTGGTGATGGGCTTTGGTGGTATTGCCGGAGCCACCTTTATCGGTACCCATGAAACGGAAAACAGCTATATGCATAGGGCGGCCTGCATTCAAAACTATTCTGCTGTCACTGCCGCCGTTTTAATGACTAAGAAATCTCTCTTTGACAAGGTGGGCGGTTTCCGAGAAGAGCTTGCGGTAGCTTTTAATGATGTGGATTTTTGCTTGAAGATTCGTGCCCTTGGGAAGAGGGTGGTGTATACCCCCTATGCCCTTTTCACCCATTACGAGTCCAAGTCCAGAGGACTGGAGGATAATCCGGAGAAGGTAAAGCGCTTTAACGGGGAGATTGTCTGCCTGGCAAAGCATTGGCCGGAGATTTTGAGAAAGGGAGATCCCTACTATAACCCGGCACTGACCCTTAGGAAGTCAAACTTTACACTAAGAGACCTTTCCGTAGAGAAGGTGGGAGAGCCGTTTCCTTTGGAGATTTTGAAGGATATTGTGTAAATGAGGTTACGATGCTTCAGGTATTTCTTGCAATCTAAAGCACGAACCGATTAAGAAGGTATATGTAGAAATGGTGCGGCAGATTGTAGAAAGTGAGGCGAAAAATGATGAAGACGCTGAATGATTATTTGGCAATGTCTTATCGTATGGAAATTGTAGAAGATAAGGATGAAGGTGGATTCGTTGTTTCTTTTCCGGATTTACCCGGGTGTATTAGCTGTGGTGAGACTGTAGAAAGTGCAGTAGCGAATGCGATGGATGCAAAAAAAGAATGGCTTGCAGCAGCATTGGAAGAAGGTGTGAAGATTCATGAGCCGGATAGTCTGGAAGACTATTCCGGACAGTTTAAGTTGAGGATTCCCCGGAGCTTGCATCGATCCTTAGCGGTGCATTCTGAGAGGGAAGGAATTAGCATGAACCAGTATTGTGTATATCTGCTTTCTAAAAATGACGCCTAGTATAAAAGGTGAGTGGATATAGAAGGAAAGGAAAATGAATTATGAAACTGAGTGAATTCCCTTATGAGAGGGTGGATTTTACAAAAATGGAAAAGGAGCTTTCGGATTTAACGAAGGCATTAGACAAGGCAAAGTCCGTAGAGGAGGTCTTTGCCATTCATAAGAAGTATTACAAGATGCAGGATGATGTGATGACGGCCATGGTGCTTGCGAATTTTCGGAACAACATCGATATGACCGATGAGTTCTATGAGAAGGAAAAGGACTACTATGACGAAAAGATGCCGGGCTTTTGGAATGCTATGGTGGATTACCAGAAGAAGCTCTATCACTCTCCTTTCAAAAAAGAGATGGAAGAGAAAATCGGGCATGTTGCCTTTAAGAATATTGAACTAGCGATAAAAGGCATGGACGAGAAGCTCATTCCCCTTATGCAAAAGGAAAATGAGCTCACTACCGCCTATGGAAAGCTTCTCGGTACGGCGACGATTGAATGGGAGGGAGAGGAATTAAACCTTTCTCTTATGCGCCCTTATCTTACCAGCGTGGACCGCTCTGTACGAGAAAGAGCCTGGGAAAAGTACAGTGCTTTTTTTGAGGAGCATAGGGAGGAACTGAATTCCCTCTATGATGAGTTGGTAAAGAACCGAACTGAGCAAGGACGCCTGCTTGGCTATCCTGATTTTACCGAAATCGGCTATGCCAGAATGAATCGTAACTGTTACGGCGAGAAGGAAATTGAAAGCTTTCGGAATCAGGTGAAGCGTGACCTTGTTCCCTTTGTGGAAAAACTGCATGAAAAGAGAAGAAAGAGACTGGGACTCGAGCATCTCTACTATTATGATGAAGATGTTTTCTTCCCGGAGGGAAACCCTGCGCCGTGCGGAAGCCCGGAAGAAATCATGGCGGCAGGAGAAAAGATGTACGATGAGCTTTCCCCTGAGACCTCTACTTTCATGCGAAAAATGCGGGAAATGGAGCTCTTTGATGTCCTTGGCAGGAAAAATAAGAGTACCGGCGGCTATATGGATATGCTTCCGAACTACAAGATGCCTCTTGTTTTTGCAAACTTTAACGGGACGGCGGGAGATATCGATGTGATTACCCATGAGTGCGGACATGCCTTTCAGGGCTATTTGACTGCGAATCTTCCTATTCGGGAGCATAATGACTTAACTTCCGAAACGGCGGAAACCCATTCCATGTCCATGGAATTTTTTACCGAGCCCTGGATGGAGCTTTTCTTTGGAGAGAGGGCAGATGACTATAGGGAAATGCATTTTGAAGATACGCTGATGTTTATTCCCTATGGCACCATGGTGGATGAATTCCAAAATATCGTTTACAAGAACCCGGAAATGACTCCGGAAGAGCGAAACGAGCTTTGGAAGAAGCTCGAGAAGGAGTACAGACCGCATCTTGATTATAAGGACAATCCTTTCTTAAATGAGGGAAGACTTTGGCAGAAGCAGAGCCATATCTATGAAAATCCTTACTACTATATTGACTACTGCCTTGCGGCAATCAATGCCCTTCAGTACAAAGCATGGATGAAGCGGGATTTTAAAGAAGCCTGGAAGAGCTATATGGAGTTTTCTCATCTTTCCGCATCTCTCTTCTTTACCGAACTCGAGAAGAAGGCAGGACTTATGAGTCCCTTTGAGGAAGGAAGTATTAGAAAACTCGTTGAAGGACTAGAAGACTAAGGTCACGGAGAGGAAAGACCGGAAGACAAAAGCCTCTTAAGAGAGGCGAAAACATAAAGAAAGAGTGGTGTATTTAGGGGAGGGTAAAACATGAATCCATTTTTATTGGTGGCTATTAAGCTCTTAATCGGGTTTCTGGCCTTGGTATTGATTATCAACATCACAGGGAAAGGCAACTTGGCACCGTCATCTGCCAGTGACCAAGTTGTGAATTATGTACTCGGTGGAATTGTCGGAGGAGTGATTTATAACAATAGTATTAAAATCTATGAATTTATTGTCATTCTGGGAATATGGTGTCTTCTTGTGCTTGGCCTGAAATGGGTTAAGAATCATAATGTAAAGGCGAAGCAGTTAATCGATGGTAAGGCGCATATCATCATTGATGACGGTAAGATTCTTATTGAAAATTGCAAGAAATCGGGCTTGTCTGCCCATGATGTGGCCTTTAAACTGCGTACCAACGGCATTTTTTCTTCTGATGAGGTAAAGAGAGCCATTGTGGAACAAAACGGACAGTTGATTGTTATTCAGTCCGGTGAGGAAAATCCGAAGTTCCCCATTATTACGGATGGTCAGGTACAGCATGATATTCTGAGCGTTATCGGTAAGGACGAGGAATGGCTTCTTGAGGAGCTGAAAAAGCAGGGAATTGAAAATTGTAGCGATGTATTTTTAGGCGAGTATGTTAATAAGCAATTGAAATTAACGACTTATTAAGGTAGAGCGGAAGATGGGAATAAAGAAAATTACCAATGTAACGAATTTATAATATTTTGCTATCATCCTGATGGTTTACTGATTCCTTTGCATCTTTACAATGGAGAAAAGGGAAGAGGGGATAAAAATTTCTTCTAGACTATCATGAAAAGGTATTTTTTATTCTTAATGAGCGGTATCTCGTTGATTACTACTTTTCTTGACTGCAACAACATTATGAAATCTTGGAAAAGTGTCAAAAATGGATTGAAAATACCTTGGAAAAATGTCAAATAGGAGGAAATGATGGAAGCAGCAAAGGAATATAATGTTCACCTCGATAGTAAGAAGAGAGTTACTTTGCGCGGGGCTTTATACCAATATTATAATGTTAAGGAATATGAAAATGGCTGTATTATGCTAGAGCCTCGTGAATTGACAGTTCCGGATACTATTTCTGCACGTACTTTGAAAGATATGGATAAGGCTGTTAGTAATTATAAGCAAGGATATGTATCAGATCCTATAGATCTTATCAGAAAATCCCAGACATCCTAGCTTAAAAACACATGATATAGAAGTATTATCGGAGCGATATGGAGAAAGATGAATTATAAAAACCGACAAATTGTCAGTAAGTTTTTTACTTGGATTTGTAGTGTTGCAAGTTCGAGAAAGGGGCCGTAAAAAATCAAAATAATAAATGGATTTTCGGAAATATAGGTCTAAATGAGGGGTAGTCTGAGCCCGTCGGTACTTGCGAAAAACAAGAGAATCGAAGTTTTTCGCTTAGTATCCGCTACGTGGCGAAGCTAGCGAAAGCGTGCCCCAAATTTAGACCTATATTGCTTAGAAAGCCATTTTGATTTTTACATCCCTATTTTTTCTGTGCAAAAGGGAAAAGGAAAAATACAAAACTTATGGAATATTCCCATAGAAATGTTATGCTTATACCGATTGTTTTACATTGTGCTTTATGAATTGGAGGAAAATATGAAATTTACCGAATTTCCCTATGAGAGAATTGATTTAGATAAACTGAAGGCTGATTTTTTGGCGCTTTGCGAGGGAGTAGATAAGGCGCAGTCCGGGGAGGAGCTTTTCGCCCTGCATCAAAAATACTATAAGCTGGTGGATGATGTGATGACGGAAAGTGTGATTGCCAGCATTCGAAACGACATTGATATGACTGATCCCTTCTATGAGCAGGAGAGAGCCTTTTATGATGCCAATATGCCCATTTTCCGAAATCTTTTAGTGGACTACCAAATGTGGATTTACCATTCTCCTCACAGAGCCTATATGGAAGAGAAGCTGGGGCATGTAGCCTTTAAAAACATGGAGCTGGCACAGAAGGCGGTGGACATTTCCCTCATTCCCCTGATGCAAAAGGAAAATGAACTGACCACCGAATACAGTAAGCTTCTGGCTTCTGCAAAGATTCCCTGGGAGGGAGAGAACTTAAACCTTTCTCTTATGACACCCTACCTTACCGCAGAGGACAGAGAGGTGCGTAAGAAGGCATGGAAGGCGTATACGAAGTTTTTTGAGGACAATGCGGAGAAGTTGGACTCTATCTATGATGCCTTGGTGAAGAATCGTACCGAGCAGGGGCAAATGATGGGCTATCCGGATTTCACGGAAATCGGCTATGCCAGAATGAATCGAAACTGCTATGGGGAGAGGGAGATTGCTTCCTTCCGCCAGCAGGTAAAACGGGATTTGGTGCCATTTGTCCAAAAGCTTCATGAGAGAAGAAGGGAGCGCCTCGGGCTGGACAAGCTCTATTACTACGACGAAGGGGTATTTTTCAAGGAGGGAAATCCCGCCCCCATCGGAACACCGGAGGAAATTCTTAAGGCTGGACAGAAGATGTACGATGCACTTTCTCCCGAAACCGCAAAGTTTATGCAGGATATGATGAAAATGGAGCTTTTCGATGTGCTGGGCAGAAAGAATAAGAGAACCGGCGGGTATATGGAAATGCTTCCCAACTACCACATGCCTTTTATCTTTGCCAACTTCAACGGAACAGCCGGGGACTGTGATGTAATTACCCACGAGTGCGGACACGCCTTCCAGGGCTATATTACGGCGGATTTGCCCATCCATGAGCATAATCAGTTGACCATGGAAACGGCGGAAACCCATTCCATGTCCATGGAATTCTTTACCGAGCCTTGGATGGATTTATTCTTCGGTACGCGGGCAAAGGACTACCTTTCCATGCATTTTGAAGAGTTCCTGATGTTTATCCCCTACGGAACCATGGTGGATGAGTTCCAAAACATGGTCTATAAGAATCCGAAAATGACCCCGAAGGAGAGAAAGTTGCTTTGGAGAACCCTGGAGCAGGAGTATAAGCCTCATTTGGATTATGCGGACAATACCTTTATGGAAGAGGGCGGATTCTGGCAGAAGCAGCACCATATCTATGACCTGCCCTACTATTACATTGACTACTGTATCGCGAGTATCAATGCTTTACAGTACAAGGCCTGGATGGATAAGGATTTCCAAGGGGCTTGGAAGAGCTATATGGAGTTCTCCAAGTGCTCTGCATCCCTTTTCTTTACAGAACTGGAGGAAAAGGTGGGACTCATGAATCCCTTTAAAGAGGGAACCATTAAGAAGATCGTAGAGGATTTGGAGAAGAATCTGTAAAAAACTATTCCGCTTTATAAAAGCGAGCTGTCGAATGTTTTCTGCATATTATGAGTAAGGATTTCTTCATAAGGAGCAATCTTCGTTTAAGAAGAAAAGAGGCTGTAAAAAATCAACTTTGATTTTTACAGCCCTTTTTCTTTTAGCGTTGAATTGCTTTTCTTTTAAGAAGCAATGTCATGCATAAATATTTTTTATATTTAAAGAGACCGGGAAAAGGAATAGCTTAATCCTCTCCGAAGAATCCCATGATGACGATACCGACTACCGCCAGAGCAACAGCAAAGTACTGCTTTTTGCTGAGCCTTTCCTTTAAGAAGATGTGTGCCCAGAGAGCGGAGAAGATGCAATAGCTGGAAATCAGCGGTGCCGAGGCAACGGCATTTGCAGCAAGGGCAACAATATAAGCTGCCTGTCCCGCAGTTTCACTCATGGCTCCAATCAGTTTTGCTCCGTCATAGCTCGGGAAGAACTTGGTCTTCTTCACAAAGACAAGATAAAGCAAAGTGATAAGAGCTACTGCAAGGAAAGTATATTCGTATGCCACATTGGCGGAGTCTTCGGAAAGACGATGAACAAAGATGGAATCCATAAGGGTTCTTTCTGCAGGATTATCCGATATCGGAGATAAAACGACGGCATCCATAAAGGTTCCCAAACCGTCAATGATGCAGTAAGCAATAGAAAAGAAGATAGCAAGGAAGCTGTTCATGTGCTTCATACCGGGTTCTTCCCCGGATTCTTTAAGCTCCGCTTCTTCCTTCTGCTTTTGAAAATAGGATAGAAGAACGATCGCGACAATTACAAGTATGGTAGCGATAAGTTGCGGAAAGCTGAGTGTCTGCTTTAAAAAAAGAAAAGATAAAAAGGCCGCTACGGCTCCGGAGGTATTACAAATCGGAGAAGTAATGGAAAGCTCGATATAGCGTAGCCCGATATAACCGAGAAGCATAGAGAAGATATAGAGGAAAGACACGGGGAGGTAGACCCAAACCGTTTGAAGATTAAAAGTCACTCCGTTTACGAGAACTTGATATGTCGCGTGGGAACCCATCACGAGCCCTACGGCAACAACCATTTTCAGATGACTGTTCGTGTCCTTCTCCGGAGAACCGAGCTTGGAAAAAAAATCGGAACCGGACCAGAAAAACACGGCAACCAAAGAAAGAATAAACCACATAAAAAACCCCTTCTAAATAATAAAATGATTAAAAGGGAATGTAAAAAAATAAAAATGACCTTCATAGCATAAAGAAGTTTTTATTTTTTACAGCCCCAAAGCAATCCATAATATAGCATGAGTATTTTGCTTCTGACAACATTCTCTTTTGATAAGATTCTCTTGCAATCAGAGACAAGTTGGACCATAATTTCTGCAAAGAGAGAAATCGATTGAGGAAAGGAAAGCGAAGGAGAACGAATATATGGATATGGAGAAAGAAAGGCAACTTTTGATAAAGTACGGAAGGAAGCTTGTAGAGGCGGGACTGACCAAAGGTACGGGCGGAAACTTGAGTGTCTTTGATCGAGCAAGCGGAAGAGTTGCCATTACCCCTTCGGGAATTGACTTTTTTGAAATTCAGCCTGAGGATATAGTGATTATGGACTTGGACGGTCATGTACTGGAAGGAAACCGGGTTCCGTCTTCCGAGTGGGCCATGCATGTTATGCCCTACAAGTATAGAGAGGATATAGACGCCGTGGTTCATGCCCATACTATGTATGCCACGATTTTGTCCTGTTTAAGAGAGGATTTACCGGCTACGCATTATATGATTGCGGTTGCCGGAGAAAATGTCAGAGTGGCGAAATATGCCACCTTCGGCTCCATGGAGCTTGCCAAAAATGCATTTGACGCAATGAAGGATAGGAAGGCGGTTATTCTCGCGAACCACGGCCTTCTTGCCGGTGCGAAGGATCTGGCAAATGCTTTTAATATTATTGAAGAAGTAGAATACTGTGCAGAGATTTACACCAAGGCAAGATCGATAGGCAACCCGGTGATTCTGCCGGAGGAGGAGATGAAGGTGATGCTTGAGAAATTCAAGAGCTATGGACAGAGAAAGGGTGAGGACAAATAGTCCCATTTATTTATAAGGAGGTAAAATTATGGCAAACAAAATTGTGTTAAACGAGGTATCTTATCATGGAAAGGGTGCCATCCTGAGTGTTCCGGAAGAGGCAAAGGGGCGCGGCTTCAAAAAGGCTTTCGTTTGTTCCGACCCGGATTTGATTAAGTTTAATGTTACCAAGAAGGTAACGGACTTACTCGACAAGGAAGGGCTTCCCTATGAAATCTACTCCGATATTAAGGCGAATCCGACAATCGAGAATGTGCAGAACGGCGTAGCGGCATTCAAAAAGTCCGGGGCTGACTATATCATCGCTATCGGTGGAGGGTCCTCCATGGATACCTCCAAGGCTATCGGGATCATCATTGCCAATCCCGAGTTTGAGGATGTAAGAAGCTTAGAGGGACTTTCCGCGACAAAGAAGCCGTCCGTACCTATTTTTGCTATTCCGACAACGGCAGGTACCGCGGCAGAAGTAACCATTAACTACGTTATCACTGACGTAGAAAAGAAGAGAAAGTTCGTTTGTGTAGATCCCCATGATATCCCTGTTGTAGCTTTCGTGGATCCCGATATGATGTCCAGCATGCCTAAAGGCCTTACCGCATCTACCGGTATGGATGCTCTAACCCATGCTATCGAGGGATATACCACAAAGGGCGCAAATACCATTACCGATATGTTCAACTTAAAGGCTATTGAGCTCATTGCACAGTCCCTTCGCGGTGCAGTGGACAATACCCCGGAAGGAAGAGAAGGAATGGCACTCGGGCAGTACCTTACCGGAATGGGCTTCTCCAACTGCGGACTCGGAATCGTGCACTCCATGGCACACGGTTTAGGAGCTCTTTACGATACACCGCACGGTGTAGCGAATGCGATTATTCTTCCTACCGTTATGGAATACAATAAGGATGCTGTCGGAGAGAAGTTAAGAGATGTGGCAAAGGCTATGGGCGTTTCCGGCACAGAAAATATGAGCAAGGAAGAGTACCAGAAGGCGGCTATTGATGCCGTTAAGAAGCTTGCTGAAGATGTAGGGATTCCTAAGGATTTGAAGAATATTGTAAAGCCCGAAGATGTGGATTTCTTATCCCAGTCCGCTATGGATGATGCTTGCAGACCCGGAAACCCGAGAGATCCGAAGTTCGAGGATATCAAGGAGCTTTTCTTACAGTTAGTGTAAAGGACATGTCGAGTTTTTAACCGGGGCTCTTAACGCTTTGGAAAAAAGCTTATAGAAATGACTCTTGTAAAGTGTTTATGTAGTATAGGTCTGAAAAAGGGGAAAATTGAATGCTCCCCGATTTCGGGCCTATTCTTTATGGAAAGACAGTTTTTTCCGTGAGACTTTTTTGTCTGCAAGTTCTTATGCAAAAGCAAATAAATTATGATAAACTAAGTCGTAATTATGAATCGGATTCGTGTTTAGCGGCAGGGAGGGAAAATGAAGAATTATGATGTGGCTATCGTCGGTGCGGGACCCGGCGGAATTTATGCGGCGTATGAGCTGATAAAGAAGAATCCCGCTCTTTCTGTTGTGGTTTTGGAAGCAGGACATAGCCTGGAAAAGCGGCACTGTCCGATTGACGGGAAGAAGATCAAGTCCTGTATTTCCTGTAAGAGTTGTTCTATTATGAGCGGATTTGGCGGAGCGGGGGCATTTTCCGACGGGAAATACAATATCACAAACGATTTTGGCGGTACCCTCTATGAATATATCGGAAAAGAAGAAGCCCTTTCCCTCATGAAATATGTTGATGAAATCAATATGGAACATGGAGGAGAAGGGACCCGTCTCTTTTCTACGGCCGGAACCAAATTCAAGAAACTCTGTATGCAGAATCGCCTGAAGCTTCTGGATGCTTCCGTCCGTCATTTGGGAACGGATATCAACTATGTGGTTTTGGAAAAGCTGTATACCGAGTTGAAAGATAAGGTAGAGTTTCATTTTGATACCCCGGTGGAGAAAATAGAAATTCAGGGAAGACGGGAAGAAAAGGAGAAGTCTTCCGCAGAAAAAAACAAGGAAAAAGTGTATTGTGAAAGCTATCTGCTGCATACCGGGAAGGAAGACTTTTCCGCAAGAAGATGTATTGTTTCCGTCGGACGCTCCGGCAGTAAATGGATGGAGAAAGTCTGTGATGAGTTGGGGATTCCTACGAAGTCCAATCGTGTGGATCTCGGTGTGCGCGTGGAACTGCCTGCCGTGATTTTCTCTCACCTGACCGATGAACTGTATGAAAGTAAAATCGTTTATCGAACGGAACTCTTTGAAGATAATGTACGAACCTTCTGTATGAATCCGAACGGCATTGTGGTAAACGAGAACACAAACGGAATCGTCACCGTGAATGGACACAGCTACGAGGGAGAGGATAAACATACGGAAAATACCAACTTTGCGCTCCTTGTGGCAAAGCATTTTTCGGAGCCTTTCAAGGACAGTAACGGCTACGGAGAAAGCATTGCCCGTCTTTCCAATATGCTGGGCGGCGGTGTCATTGTGCAGCGCTTTGGAGACCTGGTAAGAGGAAGAAGAAGTAATCAGAAGCGGATTGAAGAGGGAATGGTGCAGCCGACTCTTAAGGCGACGCCGGGAGATTTAAGCCTTGTGCTTCCCAAGCGCATTCTGGACGGGATTATGGAGATGATTTATGCTCTGGATAAAATTGCACCCGGAACGGCAAATGAAGACACCCTGCTCTATGGAGTGGAGGTAAAGTTCTACAATATGGAAGTAGCTTTGGATGAACATCTGGAGACGAAGTATAAGGGATTTTATGTGATTGGAGACGGATCGGGCGTAACGCATTCTCTTTCTCATGCATCGGCATCCGGTATTTTTGTGGCAAGGGAAATTGCTGAAGCGGGAAAATTATAGTGGAAAGGGGTAAAGAAAGACTGTGCGCATTTTTTTGGCTCGTCATGGAGAAACGGATTGGAATGTAGAAAGACGAATTCAGGGGAGTACCGATATTCCTTTAAATGAAAACGGAATCCGGCAGGCACATTCTTTAAGCAGCTATTTGGATAGGCTGTTTCATGCCGAGGGAGGTTTTCTTTCCTCTATTTTCACGAGCCCTCTTATGAGGGCTAAGGAGACTGCGGAAATTGTGGGAAGGCGGCTTGGCGTGGAAGTGGAAACCGTGCCCGGTCTGGAGGAGATGAATTTCGGAATCTGCGAAGGAAAAACCTGGATAGAATCAAAAAGCCTTTATCCGAAAGAACTGGAAGAGTGGGAGCAAAACAAGCGATACAGGAGAATTTCGGGGGGAGAGTCCTACCAGGATGTGTTGAATCGCTTCTTCTCCGCCTACTCTTTGATAAAGAAAAAACGGAGTGCAATGGATGCCGATGCCCAAAAAGGGGATATCTTGATTATCACACACGGCGCGGTCATTATGTTGCTTTTGTCCTTGCGGGACGGCTATGCCATGTCGGACAGCTTCATTCGTGTGCGGGTGGAGAATGCCAGGGCCTATGCCTTTAAGGAGGAAGAAATAGAAGCGATTCGGACCATGCTCTAGTTTACAATCCGTTTCAGGGTGTAAAAAGAAAGGAAAAGAAAGATGAATAAAAAGAAAATGCTGGAAGAAATTCTGCAGGAAAATAGACAGGTGAATCGGAATCTTGTTCATTTGGGGAACTTAATCGGTCTTTTAATCCTTCTGGAAGGAATAAAAGAAGGAAAAAAGAGAAGAGATAAAGGCATGATCGGACTTGCAAAATTCGGCCTGGTTCTTGTGAGTGTACTGGAGGCAATTCTCACGGCTCTCAATATACAGGACATTTATGCAAAGTACAAAGAGAAAAAAGAAGAGGACGAGCTGTGGGGATAGAGCGTTTGTTCACTCCGTTTGGCGTCTATTTTTTATCCATTAATTTTATAGCATTCTTATTTTATGGGGCGGATAAATATAAAGCCATTCATCATGCATGGCGTATTCCCGAGAGGGTTTTATTGCTGACGGCACTGATGGGGGGCGCTTTCGGCTCACTTTTTGCTATGTATTTTTTTCATCATAAAACGAAAAAACTGAAATTCAGATTGAGTATTCCTCTGTTTTGCCTGCTATGGGGATATGGACTCTTTTTTTCAATAAGTTGAACGCAGGTCCGGGATAGATATTTTTTAGATTCATTTTTCAAAATGCACAAGGAAATTGTGGATTTTAAGTCTTGCCATAGCAAATACTTATAAATAAAAAACTTGATTTTAAAAGCACGAAACAATATACTGTTCCTGCTGCCTATTGTGTAAATAAATTTAGACAATAGGAACAAATGCTACAAAAGCCTGATAGAGAGTAAGGAGGAGAAGATCTTGAGCGTAGCCATTTCTATTAAACATGCTGTGAAAAAATATGGGGACAGTACCATTATTCCCGATTTAAGTTTAGATATTCATGAAGGCGAGTTTTTCACCCTGTTGGGGCCGTCCGGTTGCGGGAAGACAACACTCCTTCGTATGATTGCCGGATTTAATTCCATTGAGGGAGGAGATTTTTACTTCAATGACAGACGAATTAATGACCTGGATCCTGCCAAGAGAAACATCGGAATGGTATTCCAGAATTATGCTATATTCCCACACTATACCGTAAGGCAGAACGTGGAATTCGGCCTGAAGAATAAAGGGGTTCCGGCGAAGGAAAGAAGAGAAAAAAGCGATGAATTCCTGCGTCTGATGCAGATTGAGAATCTGGCTGACAGAAAGCCGGAGCGAATGTCCGGAGGACAGCAGCAGCGTGTGGCGCTCGCGAGAGCCCTTGTGATTCAGCCGGATGTTCTTTTAATGGATGAGCCTTTATCCAATTTGGACGCCAAGCTTCGTGTGGACATGCGCGGTGCAATCAGAAGAACGCAGCATCAGGTAGGCATTACCACGGTTTACGTTACCCATGACCAGGAAGAGGCTATGGCGATATCCGACCGTATCGCTGTTATGAAGGGCGGCGTATTACAGCAAGTCGGTACACCGAAGAGTATTTACCAGAGACCGGCAAATCTCTTTGTCAGCAGCTTCATCGGCCGTTCCAATGTGGTGGAAGCGGAACTGAAGCAGGAAGGCGGAGAAGATTTCCTGGTATTTTCCAATGGAAAGAAAGCACAGATTCAGAATGTGCAGGGGCAGTTCCGAAAGAACCAAAAGGTAAAGCTCAGTGTCCGCCCCGAAGAGTTTATTCTTTGCAATAAAGAAGAAGAGCTGCTTCGTGCACGTATTACGGAGAGTATTTTCCTGGGACTGAATACCCACTACACGGTGGAATTGGAAACGGGAGCACGTGCGGAAATTATTCAGGAGTCCACGATTAGCAACATCTTAAACGTGGGAGAGGAGATTTCCTTAAAGATTAATACGGATAAGGTGAACGTATTTACCGAAGACGGGGAGAAGAATATCCTGATTTCTGCTGACGGAAAAGGAGTTCAGGTATGATGAAAAGAAAATTGGAGATCTGGACCTTTTTTACCTTTGCCCTCCTGGCACTTTTTATCGTATTTTTGATTTACCCCTTGTTTGGCATCCTGCAACAGTCGGTGATTGATGAAAACGGGCGTTTTACCTTAGAGCAGTTTCATAAGTTTTTTACCAACCCTTATTATAGCAGTACCATTCTGAACAGCTTTACCGTGACGATTGCCATTACCGTCAGCACCCTGGTTTTGGGTATTCCTTTTGCTTATTTTTATTCTTTCTACCAGTTACGGGGCGCAAAGTTTTTATTTGTGGTCAGTATCCTCTGTTGTATGTCCGCCCCGTTTATCGGAGCGTATGCCTGGATTATGCTTTTGGGAAGATCCGGCGTGATTACGCAGAGTCTGGCGAAAATCGGAATCAATATAGGCAGCATTTATGGATTTAAGGGCATCCTCTTCGTACAGGCTTTAAAGCTCTACCCTCTGGTTTTTATCTATATGAACGGAGCGTTTAAGAACATTGACAACTCCCTGATTGAGGCATCCACAAGCCTGGGCTGTAAGGGCATTAATCGTTTCTTTAAGATTATTTTGAGCCTTTCCATGCCGACCATTTTGGCAGCATCCTTATTGGTGTTTATGCGTTCTTTTGCGGATTTCGGAACGCCCCTTATCATTGGAGAAGGTTTCCGTACTTTCCCGGTGGAAATCTATAAGCAGTATATCGGAGAGAACGGAACAAACCACGCCTTTGCGGCAACGATATCCGTTGTGGCCATTCTGGTTACGGCACTGGTTTTCCTGATTCAGAAGTGGGTCGGAAAGCGCTTTACCTTCTCTATCAACGCCTTGCATCCGGTAGAGAAAAGGCGTCCGAAGGGGCTGATGGGGGTTCTCATTTACCTCTATACCTACGGACTTAGTGGAATTGCCATTCTGCCCAATGTCTATATTATTTACCTGTCCTTCCGAAACTGCGACCGTTCCGTATTTAAACCGGGCTACTCGTTAATCAATTATACGCAGGCGGCAAAAAAGTTGCTTGTTCGTTCCATTCAGAATACCTTCCTTTTGGGATTTTTATCCTTGGCTTTGATTATTCTGATTTCGATTATCATTGCGTACCTGGTAGTACGGAGAGGAAGTATTTTGAACAATACCATTGATACACTTTCCATGCTGCCCTATATCATCCCGGGATCGGTAATCGGTATCGCGCTTGCAGTATCCTTTTCGAAGCCGCCGATCGTATTGGTGGGAGGCCTTTGGATCATGGTGCTGTCGCTCGTCATCCGGCGTATGCCTTATACCATTCGTTCCGCTACCGCAACGCTGGTGCAGATTCCTTATTCTATTGAGGAAGCGGCATTAAGTCTCGGCTCTTCCAAGTTGAAGACTTTTATCAAGATTACGGTACCGATGATGGCGAACGGAATTCTTTCCGGTGCAATCCTGAGCTGGGTTGCGATTGTAACCGAGCTTTCTAGTGCCATTATCCTGTATAACAATAAGACCATTACATTGACCATGTCGGCTTATGTGGCAATTTCCAGAGGAAATTACGGAATAGCGGCAGCTTTTTCCGCAGTGCTTACTATACTGACAACCATTTCCCTGATTATCTACCTCTTCGTAAGTAAGTCCGAGGATGTGAAGGTTTAAGGAAAGGGAGAAAAGGCGGGAAAGCAGAGGCTGCAGGGAAGAGGTTTTGCTTTCCGGTAAAATGATTTTGTGCATAAAACAGAAGTGTTTTTGCAATAGATTAAGGAGGAAAAAAATGAAGAAAAACTTAATGAAATTACTTGGACTCGGACTTTTGAGTTTGAGCCTTGTAGCTTGCGGCGGAGGAGCGAAGAATAAGGAGACTGAGGCTCCGAAGCAGGATGCCAAGACGGAAAAGACGGAGGCCGCTCAGGAAAAGACGGAAGCAGCTACAGAGAATGCGGAGGACTTGGGAGACAGCCTTACACTCTACTGCTCTATGACGGATGATGACGTGGATACAGTATTGGAAGGCTTTAATGAGCTTTATCCGGATATTACGGTAGAGGTTGTAAACGGATCTGCAGGAGAGCTTTTCGCAAGATTAAAGGCGGAGGCTGCCAATCCGCAGGGTGACGTTATGCTTGGCGGAATGAATCAGGCGGACGGAGACAAGAACAAGGATATCTTCGAGCCGTTTATCTCTGTACATGAGAATGAGCTTCCGGACAAGTATAAGAGCAATAATGGATTCTACAACTATGATCACCTTTCTTCCGTAGTATTCTGTGTTAATACGGATTTAGAGAAGGAACTCGGTCTGGATATTAAGGATTATAAGGACCTTTTGGATCCGAAGCTGGAGGGAAAGATTGTATTCTCCGATCCGAATGAGTCTTCCGCAGCATGGAACAATATTTCCAACATCATGGCTGTTTACGGAAATGACAGCGAGGAAGCTTGGAATATGATTGAAGGTCTGATGAAGAACAAGATGGTGATTCAGGGAAGCTCCTCCGCCTGCTTTAAGAATGTGGCAGACGGTGAGTACGTAGTAGGTCTTACCTATGAAGACGGTGCTTCCACTCTCTTAAAGAGCGGTGCGAAGAACATCAAGCTGGTTTATCCCGCTTCCGGAAGTTCCAACTTTGCTTTCGGTTGTGCGGTAGTAAAGGGTGCTCCTCATATGGCGGCAGCTAAGGCTATGGTAAACTTCCTGCAGTCCGCAGAGAGCCAGACTGCAAGAGGAAATGCATTGGGAACAATCCGTCTTACGAACCCGAATGCAAAGATTGACTATAAGTACATCCCGAAGGATGATGAAGTGAAGTGGGTGGACAGAGATATTGATTGGTTAATCAAGAATAAGGACCAGGTTTTAGAGCACTGGAACAAGCTGTACACACAGTATTATAAGTAAATTCAGGCTAAGGGATTCGCACGCTTTGCGCATGATACTCGTTATGAACGAGATACCGCATGCTACGTGAGCGATACTCGTGAAGAATTGGAAGATGCCTCCGGAAAGATTCCGGGGCATCTTTTTTCGATTCTTAACAAGTGGCGAGGCGAAGCCTGAGACATCTTGTACCGGGAGGAATTATCCGTTGCGCTTCCCCAAAAAAGAAATTCTACAGTCCTCTGAAAAGAAGCCCGGTAAAGAAGGCTTGTGTTTTCTCTTATAATTTAATAAAATCAAGTTAGTTTAAAATTTATTTGTGAAAAGAGGATTCCCCATGGGGACTTGTACGAGATGCGTGAAGATTTTGTTTTACCGAGGAATCCGTTTTTTAGAGAGGACATGTCAAGATGCTGGAAAGTTTAAAAGAAGAAGTTTTTCAGGCAAACCTGGAATTGAAGAGACAAAACGTGGTGATTTATACCTGGGGGAATGTAAGCGGAATTACGGAAGACAGAAAATACATGGTCATCAAGCCGTCGGGGATAGCTTATGAAAAGATGAAGGCCGAAGATATGGTTGTGGTTGAGCTGGAAACGGGAAAAGTGGCGGATGGAAAATGGAACCCTTCCTCCGACACGGAAACGCACCTTGTTTTATACAGACATTTTCCGACTCTTCGCGGTGTTGTGCACACCCACTCCACCTACGCTGTCAGTTTTGCGCAGGCGGGGAAGGCAATTAAGGCTCTGGGTACCACCCACGCGGATTACTTCTACGGAGATATTCCCTGCACAAGAGCGCTTCGTGAAGAAGAGGTAAAAGAAGCTTATGAGAGAAATACGGGAAATGTCATCGTGGAATGTATTGAGGAGTTAAAACTGGATCCTCTGGCAGTGCCGGGCATTATCGTGAAAAACCATGGTCCCTTTGCCTACGGAAACTCTCCCGCCAAGGCGGTAGAAAATGCGGTTGTTTTGGAAAAAGCGGCAGAAATGGCTTTTCGTACCCTGCTTTTAAATCCCAATGCATCCATGGAACAATATATACTTGATAAGCATTATTTCCGGAAACACGGAAAAAATGCTTATTATGGGCAAAAAAGCCAATAAAAACAAAGTAAGGAGGAGCTATGTTACCAAATGTGAAAGCGGTGGGGGATTCCTACCAAAACAAAGTATTGGGGCATACAAAAAAAGAGAAAGAGCTTGAGCACAAAGAGAGCTCGGTACTTTCTCCCAATGTGGCTGACAAGGAAGTTGCCACTTTGTCAAAGACGGACAGACTGACCTTGTCTAACGAAGCGACTCGTAAAACGGAAGAGAAAAAGGAACTTACGGTAGAGGAGCAACTTTCCGACAAGGCGAAAAACTATCTGTCGAAACTAAGGAAAAGCCGTAAAAATGTGGATTTCCGGATTTCAGAGAAGGGCATGGAAGAAAAGTATCTGGATAAGACGACATCCAAGGAATTTACCGTGGTACTCACGAATGAAGAAATCGAGAAGATGGCGACGGACAAGGCCTTCGAAAAGAAACAGCTGGCAATCATTGATAAGACCATGCAGGAAATGCTGAAAGCCTCTCTCGGACTCGGAGAAGAGAATGGAAGCGGAAAGACCAATGCATCCGACGTAAAAGATATTGCCCTTCGTATAAAAGAAGACGGCAGCATGGAGATTCTGGCAAGCTTGGAGAAGTCTTCGAAGTCTTTGAAACAAACCGCTGCCGAGCAGGCAAAGAAAAAGGAGACGGAGAAGGCGGAAGCTAAGCGACTGGAAAAGAAACGGGAAAGCGAAAAGGAAACGAAGAAGCTTGCTGAAAAACGAGAAGCCAAGGAGGCGGAAAAAGAAAGAGTTAAGAAGGTGGAGGTCAAAGCCAACAGCATCGCGGAATTAATCGAAAAGATGAAGGCGATTGACTGGGATAAGATTTCGGAAACCGAAAAAGAGTAAAGTGCAGATTGAATCGGCTGCCTCGGGCTTTTCCCCGGATAAGCGGTTTAAACGAGATATTATCGTACGCTTTGCGCACGATACTCGTTATGAACAAAAAAGAAGTGTCCTGCGAAATGCGGGACACTTCTTTTGCAATATCTTACTCCAGGGGCGCGTAGCAAACTTTATAGCTGTGCCCTACAATTTCCACAATTTGCTCGATTTCACCGTGAGGATCCTTAATTGATAAGGGTTCACTCTTCCCGTTATCCTCTACGTAAAAATGCACAGCAGTACCGCAGGAGGAACTAAGGTCTCTGGGAACAGGCTGTAGATAGGCCTTCTTTCCCTCCTTCACCTTTTCCTTATGAAAACGGGCTGCGCCAAAATGGCTATGAAATGTAGCAATATATTCTCTTAACATCTTACTTCCTTGTGAGAGTTACTAAGAACTCTTCCTCATTTTGTTTCTTATACTCGGCTTCGTATCCGGCACTCTTGGCAAAACGACAAACATTTTCCACACAGGGCATATTGTCGGTTAAAAGAGTATACTGGGATTCGTGTGTTTTTTCAACAGCACTTTTAATCAGTAAGACCGGTTGCGGACAGGAAAGTCCTCTGGCATCTATCATATTAGCTCCTTTCTTCTTTCTTTCCAAAAGTATTCATAAAGGCAATGCATACAAGTACAACAAGGCCGATGATGACAGCGATTTTTCCGTTGGGAGTCGGTCCCTTGCCGGATGCGGCAAGACCGAAATTGTGGCAGAAAGCGGCACCGACCAAAAGACCCAGATAGCTGACTGCAGAGTCTGCATTTCCTTCTCCCGCCATGACCATTTGTCTGAGAGGACATCCGCCAAGCATGGTGCATCCCAGACCGGCAAGAACCATGCCGAGGAAGTTCCAAAGAGAGTCGGTATGGGCAACAGGTTGGTCTGCGAATCCAAGATGGAACTTACCGAAGATCAGGTTTCCAATCAGTGCTGTCAGGAAAATCATGCAGAATCCGATTAAGAGCTTCGGTTCGCGGAAAAGGATAATGTCACGGAATCCGCCAACCATGCAGAGTCTGGTATACTGCGCCAAAGCACCTACGATAAGACCTGCACCGAGAGAGTAGATTACTGCAGCATGCTTCGCACCGGGACCTTCGGCTGTAAAGAAAATAAAGGCCGGAGCGGATACCAAAAGGATAAGGAGAACAAGCTGCACGATGGGAAGGGACAAGCCTTCGACCATGGTCTGCTTATAGGTTCTCTTTAAGGAATAACCGTTCTTTAAGAAGAATACGCCGGCAGCAATACCGACTACAAAACCGATGAGTCCGACTACCGCATTTAAGTCACCGCCGGCAAGACGGAGAACCATACGGAAGGGACAACCCAAAAACATCAGGGCACCGACCATGACGAAGAAGGCAATAAAGAAACGGGTAACGGGGGCGGAACCGCCGCGCGGCGCAAACTCTCCTCTTGCCATAGAAAGAATCATGGCACCCAATACCAATCCGATTACCTCCGGGCGAATATACTGTACCGCTTCAGCCCGATGAAGACCAAGACCGCCTGCCGTGTCTCGGATAAAGCACGCCAGACAGAATCCCATGTTTGCAGGATTGCCCAGCAATACCAATGCAACGGAGATAATCCCGATGATTCCTCCGGCAATGGCGATGTGAATACGTTCCGCTTTAAAATTCATACTTCCTCCTCTTTCCGCTTGACTTGCGGAGCTTTCGGTTCAAAACGTGTGTCGCAAAAAGCACGAAATCACTTCTCCACAGTGATAACGCGCGAAAAGAATGTGTGACGGCTTCTTGAAAGCCTGTTTTGCACAAAATATGCGACAGCCAATTTATAAAATCTTCAAATAGTATAGCATGGAAGCGAAATTAGAATTTATTGCAATATTGGAAGAGTGATTTTATTTATAGAAAAGTGCGAAGAGTAAAAAATATATATAATTGGTATAAACCCTTGGAATTTAACTGATTTTGTGCTTAAATAGATAAACTTGCCTGCGAATAAATATTAAAATTTAAGAACAGACAAAAAGAGACATAATTTAATTCATAACGAGTATCGTGCGATATCTCGTTTTTGGTAAGGAGACCATTATGCATCGCCCAAGAATCATGCACAATCGAAAAAGACTTATGGCCTTATTTTTAGTGATGAACCTGGTTCTTTCTCCCCTCTCTTCCTATGCAGTGGAAGAAGGGCGGATTGAGACGGGAGTGGAAGGCCTCACGGAAAATCGGGAGGAGCTTGCGAGAAAGGAAGACGCGGCTGTATCATCGGAAAAATCTCAGTCTTCAAAAGAAGGCGAAGACGCTGTTTCGGCTACAGACGAAAGCAAGACCGCGGAAGAACTTTCCGGGGCATCCGCAGAAGAAGGTTCCGAAGCTCTTTCTGCCGACAGCACAAAAAAGGATGGGAATTCCGTTTTTACGGAAGAAGAGAAGGATTTCGCTAAAGCGGGAGAGTTCAGAAAGAGCCTGGAGGACGGAACGGAAATTCAGGTAAGCTTTGAAGAGGGAACCTTCCCGAAGGGAACGAAGTTTTTCGCTACGCCTATTTTGAACGAGAAGAAAATAGAAAAGGCTCTGGCTATATCGGAAAAACTTTTAAAGCAGGAGTCCGCTTTTTCTGAAGAAGGAAAGACGGAAGGGGAAGAGGAAAGCGCCTCCGAAGTCATTGATATCTACGGAATAGACCTCTCTTTTAAAGTAAAGGAAGAGAATGGAATCTACAGAGAAGTAGAGCCGGAGGAGGGAAAGGAAGTTTCCGTATCGATTAGCTATCCGGAAGGAAAGTCTTTCTTTGTGAAGAAGGAGGAAGAAGAGGCTGATAAAACAGTCTCCGGATTAAATGGAGAGAGTGGAAGTGAATACAGTGAGGAGCTCTCCTATGTTCTGCACTTAAAGGATGAAGAGCATCCTGAGCTGATAGAGACAAAGGAAGAAGAGGGAAAACTTCTGTTTAATACCAAGTCCTTCAGTCCCTATTATTTCACGCGCGTGCGGAGAAGAAGAGAGGCACCGTCTGAGAAGATTTCCACGGAGTTCAAAGTTTATTGGACCGATCCGGCTACAACCGGGGCCAATCCGACTCGTTCCTATACGGGAACAGTTCATAAAATCGAGGACCAAAAGGATGTTGTTTTGAATCCGGCGAATAATGCGCGCTTTACGACAACCTATAAAATTCTTTTGAACCTGAAGGGAAGAAAGGATACGGTATACCCGGAGGGAACCGTTTCCATCGATATTCCCGTCAACGTCTTTAAGTCCTGGGACCCGGCCAATCCGGGAAGAGTGCTGGTTAAGGAAGGGAACGGACAAAGCAGGGGAGCGGAATTACTCTCTTCCTACCGTTCGGGGATTCCGAAGGCACCGAATAAAACGGGACAGAGCAGCTTTAACTATACGGAAATCCCGAAGACGGTAAACGGGAAGCAGGAGGCCTACTACCGACTGACAAACTACCGCCCCCTGGAGGGAAATACCGAGTTTGGGGTAGAAGTCGGCTATGACTTTACTCCGACCATGCTCGGGGTTACAAAAACGCAGATTGGTGGAAAAGAAGTCGGAGAGTATAAATGGGAATTTCCGGTGGAACTGCATGTCAATCATGACGATAACCAATTTGATTTGGAGGATACAAAGCAGCTTTCCGTGGATGTACGTACCAAGGTAGAACCGACGACGGTAAATGTTTACCATGGAAGGAAAGGACAGAATCAGGGACTTTACTTTGACTGGGATAACAGCTGGGGAAAAAGACCTTCGGATGATCACCCCGGAGATTTTTTCTACGGCGTGTATTATGTTGAGGTGGCAAGAAGCAAAAACAGCAGCCAGGCCTTTGATTATGTCTTTACCGAGCCTTCCAATTCGGCAGTCCTGGAAGGCGGAAAGCTCATCGGGGCTAAAAAATATCCTCAAAGTCAAAACTTTGATGATTACCGTTATAAGTCCTGGATCGATCAACAGGTTGATGCAAGCTATAAGGACATTACCGAGTACATGGACGGGAACGGGACACCCGCACCGGCTTCTCAGCCCTGGCTTGCAAATCCGATAGGAAAGACTTACCTTGGAATCCCGAAGGATCCCTATAATAAGCATGCGGATAAAGCACAGTATGTAGGGCCGGAAGAATATAACGGAACCTTCAACACGCAGATTTATGCGCTTTTATATCGTTATCCGATGCAAATCATTGAAGATGCGAAGACAACCACCGATATGGTGCACGACGGCATTTATATCGGAACGGGAGTGAAATTAAAGGAAATCTGGGCGGACGGATACGAAAGAGAGCAGGAATTTACAATTACGGATCAGAATAAGAAAATGCATGTTCTTCTTCCGGAGACGGGAAACGGAACCTTTAAGCTCGATAAGTGGGTGCAGGGAGATCCGACGAATAAGTCCCTTCTCAATCTGGATACCCTGCAAAGTTTCTATGCCAAGCGGGAAGAAGCGCCTTTGGTGTATAATGCCTTTCGGCAAAGCTTTTCCTTAAGTTATATTTCCACGGTCTCCAGGGACAGTGTGAACTTCCCCTACGGAGATGACCGCTATACTACAAACGGGGTGAAATTTTCCTTGCAGGATAACGGAGAATATTCACTGCTGACGCTTCCAAACGGAAAGAGCTCCGCGGAAGGAAAAGAGGTGGCGAAGGATTTATCCAATACCCACTATTTGGACCCGATTACAGGAGGAAATCCCTATTCCTTAACAGAGGAAGATTTTTCCTATAAGAGCTTCTTTGTGCCGAAGTTCAACACCTATGATGTGAAAAAGCATGCGAATCCCGCTATCAAGGTAACAGAACTGAATCAGCCGAGTACGGATTATGCCAAGTACCCGGAAGTGAAGGTCATGATTCGTAAGAAGGGGGAGGCGAAGAACCATTTTACGGAGTACGGAACAGTAAAAAGAAGAGCCAACGGAGATGTTGTTTTTGTGAATCAGTCCGGGACGGAGACAAAAATTTCGGAAACCGAACCGATGGCGCTTCCCGTCGATACGGTAGGCATTGATTTCCGGGGAGAAAGCTCCTTCTACAGGACGGAATTTACCGCGTCCTTTACTTTGAACATCCATCCGACGACCGACATGGCGAATCGGATTCAGGAAGACATCAACAAGAGTAAGACCTCCCTTATTACAGGACCTGCGGAAGGAAGGTACAGTGAGGGCGCGAGTGAACTGTTCCACGCGAGACTGGGAGAAAGCTTCGGCAGAATAGGCTATGAATTAAATGTCTTTAGTTATAAGACGGATATTTTAAAGGAACAGACCGGGGAGAGCGTTTACCACAGTGATGTCCTGGAACAGTGGACGCCGATTTCCATCGAACTGCTAAATAAGGCAAATGTTCCCGTCAGTATGCGTAAGCGTTCCGTAATGGATCCGTACCTCATTAAAGAAGGAATCTTCTATGACCTCCTTCCCTTCGGTACCTATGTCAACAAAGAAGAGGTGGAGCTCGGCACTTGGGAAATCAGTAATGCGTCTCCCATTTCCGCAAGCAGAAAATATATCCAGGATACGGACTATACCGTGCATTTCCAAAGGAACTGGGAAGGCACGGGACAGACTATGATGATTGTAAAGGTTAAGGTTCCCGATTCCGCAAATACCTTGTACTGGGATACGGGATTTAACTGTGCGGGTATGAAACTGAAATATACCCTGCACAATCCCTATACGAATATCATTGATCGCGGTAGAGAGCCGATGAACACCGTAGGCTTCTTAAATACCGGGGATACCGAGTTTAAAGCTAATTTCAGCAATAGCGAAAATCCCGATGTGGAAAAGCGGGAAGCCTACAGAAATCTTATGATGGAAGGTGCCGGAAACGGACATAAAATGATTCTCGGAGAGAGAAAGCTGAATTTCAAGCCGATTACCGTTATTGAGGCAAACTTAAGCAATACCGTTTCCACAGAGATTCATAAGAGCTTTTTAAAGGAAAATATCAGCTATCTCGGAGAAGAGTATCGTCACAGACTGCAGTATCAGGCGGCGGAAGCCACCAGAACTAAGGACTTTGTTTTCTACGACATTTTAGGAGAAGAGGCAAATCGAAACGGCGATTTCCAGGGACTGGATTTAAGCAGCTTAAAGATGAAGGCAAGCTACAATCCGTCTAACCCGAGCGCTCTGGACTATTGTAAGCCGGTGTGCTATTACGCAACAACGATTCCGGATGACCGAAATGTAGATGACAGCACGGTTTGGAAGGCCTTTGATCCGGATAACATGAGCGGAATCGACAAGAAGAGTATCAAGGCGATTGCCATTGACTGCCGAAAGACAGTGTCCGGACAAAACTTTATTTTGGACCAAAAGGGAATTATGGTCGCCTATGTGGAAATGTTGGCAACCAGAGATTCTGCAAAGGTTTCCGTGGTGAACACCAACACTGCATACCGGAAGGCAACTCTTTTTACCGGTGGAACGGTTCCGATGAATGTGAACCTGACCGAGGCAAAGAGTGAGGCAAAGCACGCCATTGTTCCACCCCTTACGCTGGATATTCCTGTGAAGAAGGAGTTGGAGGTACCGGCAAGACTCACGGCTCCGGATATTCGGGAGAATTTCTCGTTTAACATCCGTGCGCTTGGAGATGCTCCGCTTACGGATCAGTATGATAACCCGATTATAAACAATATTAAGAATCCGGATGAAAACGGCGGAATCATTCGTTTTTCCGGAATTCGGATTGTAAAGCCGGGAATCTATAAGTATCGCATTAAGGAATCGAAATTGGTGAATACTGCCGGTGTAATACCGGATTCCATGGGTGAAAAGGAATTGCTTGTCACGGTAGTGCGGGAAAATAATGTCCTAAAGGCAAATCTTTCCGCAACAGAAGAGCATCCTCTAATCTTCCGGAATGTCTATGGTGTACAGGAAGTCAAACCGGAAATTAAAGTTTCGAAGAGCTTGCTGTCTTCCAAGGCCGATAAACCGGATATCAGCGGAAAGTACCATTTTACCTTAAAGGCATTAAACGGTGCGCCGATGCCGGATGAGGCGGGAGGGGCAAGTACTCTGGAAAAAACGATCCGGATGCGGACGGAGGACAGATGTCCTTCGGACGAATCACCTTTACCACTCCCGGTGAATATAAGTACGAACTCGTGGAAACCGGAGAGGTGACCGATGTTCGAAACGACGAAAGACCGCTGAGAGAGATTACCATCACGGTGAGTGACTTTGGAACGGGAAAGCTGATTGCACTGGTCAGCGGAGATTCTTTGGAATATAAAAACCGTTATATTCCGGATGAACCGCCTCTTCCGACACCGGACGAACCGAGTTATCCCGGAGGGGGAGGAGGAACGCCCAGAAAGCCGATTTTCCCGAATCCGAATACACCGGGAGGACCGGGAGAAAAGCCGAAAGAGCCTGACAAACCGACGGTTCCGGAGGAACCGGGGACTCCCGGGACGCCGGAAAATCCGACACCGGGAGGCGGAGAGAATGTACCTCCAACGCCAAGTATCCCGGAAAGAATCAGAATCATTGAAAAGCGAATCGGGGAAATACTCGGAGAGGCTCGTAAGCGCCCGCTTACACCGGAAGAACAAAAAGAACTGAAACGCTTGGGAGAAGTTCTCGGAGCGCTTCGGAGGGAGCAATCCAGAAAAGTTAATACGGCGGATACATCCCGGATGCTCTGGTATGCTTTGGCAAGTAGCCTAAGTATTATGCTTCTCGCTGCTTACAGTCTTTTGGAAAGAGCAAAGAAAAAAAGATAAAAAGGAATAAAAAGGGACTGTAAAAAAATCAAAATAATTTTCTAAGCAATATAGGTCTGAACTTGGGCACGCTCTCGCTAGCTTCGCCACGTAACGGATACTAAGCGAAAAACTGCGTTTCTCTTGCTTTTCGCAAGTACCGACGGGCTCAGACTACCCCGCATTCAGACCTATATTGCAAAAATTACTTTATTATTTTGCTTTTTTACAGCCCTTTTTCAGTATGAAAGTACTATGTTTTCGATAAAAACTTCTAGGGAAATTATACGGCTGTTGCCGTTGCCGATTCTGCGGAACATCTCATCCTGTTGTGCATGTGTCGTCTGTCTGCTGTGTATATTTATATTGTTCATCGGCAACATACTTTACGGTAGTAAATTTCACAAATTACTGCATTTTAGCTTGAAAAGTAAAACATTAATTTTTACAATGTGGATTAAAAGATACGGCCTTATACACACTCCAATGTTCTTCACACAAAGCGCTATGCTTATTCCCGTGGTACATAGGTACATAACTTCATTATAAATTACTGCGCTATGTCGAGTATAATGTAGATTAACTTATCTTTTGAACCTTGAATGATGGGCGTCAGACATTCATACCAAACTAAATGTAAAAGAGAATGTTTTGAAAACTTAAAGAAATTATTTTATCTGAAATAATTTTTAAAAAGGAGGGGTTTAATGAAAAAGATTTTTTTAGTAACTGCCTTGGCTGTAGCAACATTGTCCGTAAATGTACTTGCTATGCAAGCTCAGGCAGGTGTATTAGGTCTGAAGCCTAGCGCCAATCAAAGCGTGACTCAATCAAGCGGTAATACTACTAACGCGGCGAACACGGATGTTCAAAACGTGCAGTATGATACCACGAAGTATCAATATCCTGCCCAGCAACTTAAGGCAGAGGGTAAAAACTTCGACAAGTACAACTGGAGGCTTTTCCAGCGTTTCGACACAGGTGAACTAATGGTCCAAGCTTGGGCCGATGGCCTGAACTGGCGAATCCGCGAGTATGCAGATAATACTGCTGCTGCTGCAAGAGGGAGTGAACGAATTTATGCGTTCGACCTCAGAGAAGAAGTCCTTCCTTATTACGACTGTGAGTACACCATAAACGGAATGCGTAGGTCAAGCTCGGAAAATAAACTTTATTTCATGAGGAATGATTCTGGACATATGGATATACCAGTTAGGATGAGTGTTGGGGTTCATGTTAAGCCGGAAAATTGTTATCCACGCGGTACGCGAATTGTGGTCCCAGGGGCAATGAATCATAATGGTTCCGGAGAACCATTTGCTGTGTATCAGGAACTCTACTGGAATAATGCTAGTAATGGACAGACTACGAATGAAACTGTTGATGACTATAATGCTAAGTATGGACATCCCATTGAGCCTGTGAAACTGTATTATCCTAGCGTAAATCGTGCGCTATATGTTTCCGGCTGGTGCCTTGATGATGTTGCCAAATATATGCCTATCATCGATAGCGTGTATTTGGATGATAATCCCGAAAACAATTCCCACTATACTTACTTGCTTCATTATAAGCTACGTAGCTTACCAGGCATGGAGCAGGATATCTAACCTCTTTTAAAAACCACCCAATATCGGGTGGTTTTTTACGGTATTTCCACAAAATTTGTGGATTAAACTATACATCGCAGTTATGGTCGTCATCGCACGATCGTAATTAATCTAGGGTATCCTACTAACTATATCTTAATTATGGATTTTGGAAGAATGTCAAATATAATCTAGAGAATAAAAGTTTCTTATATTATAATCTATTCCATTAGTATAAAAAATCCAGGATTTCAGAAAAAGTTAGAAAAAGACCGATAAATCCGGCTAATGCCGGTTTATCGGTCTTTTTGTGGGGCGTTTTTTTACAGCCCCCTTTATAGAAGTCAAAATTCCCTAAGAAAAGAAGGTATGAGAAGCCTTCCATTTTCGTAAAGCAACCTCTACCCATGCATCGTAAAGGAAGAGGGCAAGAATGAAAATAAGATAGATAACAATTAGAGCAAGTGGAGGCATGATGCCGGATTGAATGCTGTCAAAGGTATCTTCGAATCCGCCTGCAGCAAAAATAACAATCACTTCCGCTATGATAAAGAGGATGCTGAGACCGAAACCGCCCAAAAACCAAATGATAAACTTTCCGAAAAGTTGGAGCGCGGAACCGTCAAACTTTAAGCGGCGTCCTTCGATATAAGTATGTGTTGCTTCCCACTTATAAATCATGGTGTAGGCCCATGGAATGCAAAGTCCGAAGGTAATTAAAGAAACCAAAGCTCCTAAGAAACGCCAACCGATAAGCTGTAAGGTGGTTCCGTCAAAGTAAGACTTACCCTTGGTTTCCACAGGGTATACCGGGATACTGCCCGGTGTTCTCTGCGCATTTTGTGTAGAGGGAGCCGGACTTCCCACATAAATGGGGGTTCCCTGAGCGACATTTCCCTGAGCTGTACCGCTTTGTGCTCCGCTATTCTGTGCATTACTTCCCTGTGTTGTATTTCCCGACGTTGTACTGTTCTGTACTACGTTTTCCTGCTTTGTGTTTTCTTCCATACAATCCTCCTTCTGTAAAAAGCTTTTTAACTCATTAGAATTTAATCATAATTTTATCTTATCTTCAAGAATAATTTAATTCGAAAACAAGCTATTTAATTCGAAAACAAGCTATTGCTTTAAAAGTCTGGACTGGGCACCCTTTATAACATACATTCCTCTCGGCGTGATTCGAATCTCCGGAATGGAGGGAGAGGAGAGAAAGGCAAGCGGAAGGAGGGGGTCCATGGCAGTACCGATTCCCATTTCATGCAGTTTTTCTTTCAGCAGTCGTAACTGTTCTTCCGCCTTTTCATGGCCGCAGTCCGTGAGTAGCCCCATAATGGGAAGGGCGAGGGAAAAGAGGATGGTGCCCTGTGATACGACGGAAACGCCTCCCTGCGTTCGAAGAAGCTCGTTTGCCGCAAGACACATATCCCTGTCCGAGTCTCCAATTACGAGAATGCCGTCACAGTCTCGGGAAAGAGAGGTGGCTATCGCACCTTGTCGGATAGGATAGCCGGAGCAGATGGCAACACACATCCGCTTCCCGCCACTGTTGCGCGAAATCGAAGCGATTTTACGATAGTCCGGATTTTCCAGGGGATCAAAGTTATTGCTTCTTCTGAAGTTGACCTGCAGACGGCTGTTACGAATTTCCCCTTCTTGGATTCCGATAACCGTAGAGTTCTGCTTGAAGATGGGAAGGTGAAAATCTTCTTCCTCCAAGGGAGAGAAATGGAGTGTTTTTTTCAGTTCCTTCGGACAATGCGAAATAGGGTACTTTTCCTTCTTCTCCACCCGTTTTCCCTTATGGAAAACGGCCTCGATATCAACTTTTTTCGGGTCGGAAAGCAGGACAAGGTCAGCTTGTTTTCCGGGAGCAATCACTCCCAGATGACTTAAGTGGTAGCATTCTGCGGCATTGATGCTTGCCATCTGATAAGCCTTTCCAACGGGAAGACCGAGAGAAATTGCTCTTCGGATTAAGTGATTAATATGGCCTTCTCTCAGAATGTCCCCCACTTTCTTACCGTCGGTACAAAAGGAGAAGCTCCTACTGTCTATTCCCTTGGAAAGGATTCCCTGAATCGAGGTTTCCAGCTTATGCACGGCGGAGTCTTCTTTGATGTGAATGTGCATCCCGGCATGAACTTCATCCAGCGTATAGGAAAAGTCCTTCGGAACCTGACCGGTTTGCAACTTCAAAAGAGAGCAGTCTTCGGAGTTTAGGGATAAGAAGCTGGAATAGCCGCCGGGAAATTTGCTTTCCGCTCCGTCTGCCGTTTTCCAAAGTACAGGATTGGAGTGGATAACTCCTCTTGTGTCCATGAGTTCTTCAAGCCCCAGAATGCGTGGATTTTTTAAGAAGGAAAAGAAATCTGTTGAGGAAAACTTGGCTTCATGCCCTTCGGAAAGGGATGGACTGATGCAGTAGGGAAGCATAAGAAAGACATTGGCGGGACTTTTCTCACTTTGCTTTAGGAGATAATCAATGCCCTCCTTTCCCGCCACAGTCCATACTTCGTGGGGGGTTACGATAAAGCTTGTGGTTCCGCAGGCCGCTGCCGCACTAATCACTTCATTGGGAGGAACCAGAGCGGCTTCCAAATGAGCATGTGCATCGATGAACCCGGGGAAAAGATACTTCCCCTTACAGTCGATTACGGTATCGCCCGGAAAGTCCTTTCCGATTCCGGCAATATAGCCTTGTTTAACCGCTACATCTCCATCGTAAAAGGAGGCGGTGTAGGCGTCAAAAATATGGGCGTCTCGGAAAATCAGATCCGCAGGACTTTCTTTTTTGCAAACCTTGGATAATTTGTCGTAAAGACTTTTGTTCATACTGCCGCTCCTTAAAGAGTAGAAAAGTAAGTGGGAAAGTAAGTAAAAAATAGAGTCTATAGCCATAAAAATAGAGAAACGGAACCCTTATAACTTAACTATAGCGAAGAATGTCGAGGAAAGAAAATAGAAAGTTTTTATGCACTGCAGAATAAAAAGAAATATAGGAAAACAAAAAAAGAAATATAGGAAAACAAAAAAAGTCCTGTTCTTTTTTGATGATTGATGTAAAATATCGTTTGTTCGTAAAAAAACGAATGATGTATAGCTCAGTCAGAGATTCACTTAAGAAGATATTTTGAACGGTTCTTTTTTCTCGTTGAATCCCGGTATGAACATGTCGTGAAGTCTTTACCGGTTTTCATATACTGTCTATTTCATTTTTAGGGGGACGACAAATGGAAAAATTTTTCAAACTCAAGGAACATCAAACTGATGTAAGAACGGAACTCATAGCGGGCATTACCAGCTTTATGACGATGGCTTACATCCTCGCCGTAAATCCGCGAGTACTTTCTGCAGCAGGAATGGATGCGGGCTCCGTGTTTACGGCAACAGCCATAGCTTCCGCCATAGCCTGCATCATGATGGCGCTACTGGCTAATCTGCCCTTTGTTTTGTCGGCGGGAATGGGACTGAACGCTTACTTCGCCTATACCGTGGTACTGAATATGGGTTACACCTGGGAAATGGCATTGGCAGCCGTGTTTGTGGAAGGAATCATCTTCATCCTTTTATCCCTGACCAATGTTCGTGAGGCAATTTTCAATGCGATACCGCCCAGTCTGAAACTCGGTGTTTCCGTGGGGTTTGGACTTTTCATCACCTTTATCGGTTTACAAAATGCACATATTGTAGTAGACGGTGCAACTTTGGTAACCTTATTTTCTTTCAAGGGCTCTGTCTTAAACGGAACCTTCCAATCGGAAGGAATCACCGTGCTTCTTGCCTTACTCGGCGTATTAATCACAGCCTGCCTGGTGATTAAAAATGTAAAAGGAAATATTTTGCTGGGAATTGTAATCACTTGGGGGCTGGGGATTCTCTGTCAGCTTACCGGCCTTTATCAGCCGAATCCGGACGGCGGTTTTTACAGCCTGATTCCCGGAAAGGTCGTTTCCATGCCGGCATCCGTGGCACCGACCTTTATGAAAATGGATTTATCGAAGCTTGCCAGTCTTGAATTCGCTATGGTTGTTTTCGCCTTCCTTTTCGTGGATGTCTTTGATACCCTCGGCACATTAATCGGATGCGCTTCCAAGGCCGATATGTTGGATCGGGACGGAAAGCTTCCCGGGATTAAGGGCGCTCTTCTTGCGGATGCAATCGGAACCACGGTAGGCGCTATTTTCGGAACTTCCACGATTACAACCTTCGGAGAGTCCGCTTCCGGGATTGCGGAAGGCGGCAAGACAGGTCTTACGTCTATTGTAGTAGGTGTACTCTTCCTTATTGCACTGTTCTTCTCTCCGATTTTCCTTGCGATTCCGTCCTTTGCAACAGCACCGGCACTTATCGTAGTCGGATTTTTCATGATGCAGCAGGTGGCAAAGATTGATTGGAACGATATGCTTACGGCGATTCCCGTATTTATCTGCATTATTGCGATGGCCTTTACCTATTCCATTTCCGAGGGAATTGCATTCGGAATCATGAGCCATACCGTTATTCACCTTCTTTGCGGAAAGGGAAAGAAAGTCAGCATTTTGATGTACGTATTAAGCTTTATCTTCATTTTGAAATATATTTTCATTTAAGATACACTGCACATGGAACGGTTTCCACCGAGCGTTAAATTGTCCGGACAGGAAAGAGAGATTTTTCGGTTCGGGAATCGGAAGCTGTTCCATTTTTTGTAGGAGGGAAAATGGAATATTTAGTACACGGAGACCTGTGTTACAGTACGGGACCGGAGCATATTGAGACAAAGGAAAATGCCTATTTGCATGTAAAGGACGGGAAATGCCTTGCCGTCTATGAGAGCCTGCCTTCGAATTGTTCCGCTTTGGAAATCAAAGACTATCGTGGAAAACTCGTGCTTCCGGGGATGGTGGACCTGCATCTCCATGCACCCCAGTATGCCTATCGGGGAACGAAAATGGATTTACCGCTTCTGGATTGGCTGAATATCAACACCTTTCCGGAAGAGGCGAAATATCGGGATACCGACTATGCAAGGGCGGCTTATCGTAATTTTGTGGAGGATTTAAAGGAAAGTCCCACAACCCGTGCGGTCATTTTCGGAACCTTGCATAAGGATGCAACGCTTTGCCTCATGGAACTTCTGGAAGAAAGCGGCCTGGAGACTATGGTGGGAAAGGTCAATATGGACCGGAATTCTCCGGAGTATTTAACAGAGCATAGTGCGGAAGAGTCGCTAAAGAATACAAGAGAGTGGCTGGAGGAAATCCCGAAGAACTATCGGCACTGCCGCCCGATTCTGACGCCGCGCTTTACCCCAACCTGTTCGGATGAGTTGCTTCTCGGTCTCGGGAAAATGATGGAAGAAAAAGGGCTTCCCCTGCAATCTCACCTTTCCGAAAACAAGGCGGAAATCGCCTGGGTTTCCGAGCTTTGTCCGGGTACCCGAAACTATGGGGAGAGTTATGATCGTTATGGTCTCTTAAACCATACCGTTATGGCCCACTGCGTTCATACCGGGGAGGAAGAACTGGACCTTCTTATTGAGAGAGGATGCTTTATCTGCCATTGTCCGCAGTCCAATACCAATCTGCAATCCGGCGTTTCTCCGGTAAAACATTTTCTGAAGAAAGGCGCAAAGCTTTCTTTGGGAACCGATGTTGCGGGAGGGGCGAACCTGTCCATGTTTCGAGCCCTTACGGATGCCATCCGGGCCTCCAAGCTCCGAAACTGCCTCCTGGAAGAGCATGACAGTGCCTTGAATCTGGAAGAGGCCTTTTATATGGCAACGCTTTCCGGCGGTGCTTTCTTTGGGGAGGTTGGGTCTTTCATGCCGGATTATGAGGCGGATTTCCTGGTGTTTTCCCGGAAGAGACAGAGCGTCAGGGAAGAAAGCCTACTTGAGCGTCTGGAAATGCTCTTGTATACGGAAAAGGAATTATTTGAGATGGAAGCCAAGTATGTTCAAGGAAGAAAAATTCTGTAAGACCGGATAAGAAGAGAGGAAATGCTTTTTCTACGAAGAAAAACAGAAGAGAGAAAAGATAAGCTAAATCACAAAAACGGCTTATCTTTTTTCTTCTCTATGATACAATGAAACGGACACACTTCGGAGAAAAGAGTAGCAGTTTAGGAGAAAACAAACTTATGGAAAAAGAGATGCAAGAGGAGCTTGTACTTGACCTTCCCGAGCTTTTAGCCATGTATTTGAGAAAAGGAGTTCTGATTCTTGCGTGCAGCTGTATTTTCGGCATTCTTTTTGCGAGCCTGAGAACCTTGCGGAGAGGTGAGGAGAATCCTGCCGTAAGTACGGAGGAAGAGTCGGCGTTTGATAAGGAGCGGGCCTTAGAAGAGGGAACGGCGAATTATGTAAAAACGCAGCTGGAGCGGGAAAAGGATTTAGCTCTTTGGGAAGTAAAGAGACTGGAGGATTCGGCTCTCTTTCAATTGAAGCCGGATTCCGTCTATGAGAGACAGATGGACCTTTATCTGAAACTGCCCAATCCTGTGGATGCGCAGGGAAATTCGGAATCGATTTACATGAATAGAATAGCGGAGAGGGAAGGCTTGGTGGAAGCTTATAAGACGCTTTTTCGCTCGACGGATTTCTATAATCAGATTGCATCCTCGACGGGGAATTTGAAAAGCAGTGATATTCCGGATCTCCTGTTCCTGGATGCCGATGATAAAACCGGGAACATCAGTCTCTCTTTCGCAGGTGCAAGTGCGGAAGAGGTAGAAAAAATGGGAAATGCCGCGAAGGCCTATTGGGAGAATGCTGCCGCAAAACTGGGAGAAGAGCTGGAACCGCACAGCATCATTCTTCTTTCGGATACAAGCGCACAGGGAATGCGTGTGCACAGTGTTTTGACCTATCAAAACTCCGGGGAAAATGTAGAAGGAAGAGGACAGGATTCTATCCTGGGAAGACAGGAGGACAAGAAGGCAAGTCTGAACAAACGCTTGGAAAACATTAAAAACCTGAAGGATCAGGAGAAGAGTCTTCCTAAGGAAACGGCAAGTGTGAACCTCGGATTCAGCAAAAGAGCCTTTGCGAAACAAGCCATTTTAGGCGTGATACTGGGTGGATTTCTTTCTGTTTTTGTTTTTACATTGCAGTATCTTTTTGAAAAGAAGCTTCCGAGAGAAGAAGATTTGGAGAGCATCTACGGTTTTACCGTATTGGGAAGTAAAAGAAGATTCGGAAGAGAGGGGCTTTGCAAAAGCTTATCCGACAAGCTTTCGGGAGACCGGGAAAGAGAAGGGGATGAAGAGGCTCTGCTTTCCCTTGCGAAGAGTAACCTTTCTCTGCTCCTTAAGGAAAGGAATATTGCCGAAGAGATTCTTTTTGTAGGAGAGGACAAGACACTTTTAGAAAAAACGGTCAAGTTCATGAACGATGAAAGTCCCTATTTAAGTTGTTCCTATGCCTATGATATTTTCAAAAATGAAGAAGGCATCAGCAAATTGGGAATGTATCGGACCCTTGTTTTTGTGGCGGCAGGACGAAGTGATTTGAGAAGTCTTTTGAATATGAAGAGAAAGGCGGAGACCTTAAAGAAAGAGGTTATGGGTCTGCTTTTGTTCTAAGCCTTCAGGGCGTTTCGCGAGCAATACTCGTTATAAACGAGATATCGACCCTTTGCGCACGACCCTCGTTATGAACAAAAAGGGAGAAGAAATTTTCGGATTTCTTCCCCCTTTTAAATAGTCTGATTCGCTCTTTTCGAGGCTTAATTCTTGCCCTGCTCTCTACTGAAATCGGCAGCATTGACTTCCCCGGATTTAGGGGTTACGCCGCTTCCCTGGATGCCTGTTCCTCTCGGCTTATAGTTCTTCATAACACCGTTCTTTTTCTCGGGAACTTTTACGACAGGCTTTTTCTTATTGATAGCATCCTGCTCAGCCTGCTCGTACTGCACCTCTACTTCCTTTTCTTTTACGCCTTCATCCGGATCCCCTACATACCAGGCACCATCCGCATTTACGGTATACCCGTCCGGAGTGGTAGTGTCCATCAAAGCCCAACCGGCATCATCAAAGTAATAGCACTCTGCGAGTCCGTCTCTGTTTCCGTCCAGCCAGAACCAACCGGAGTGACACCAGCTTCCGTCTTCATTTCCATACCACCAACGATTGCTGTTCTCTCCCTGTCCCATGTTCCAATTTGCCATAGCGGGGATAGCTGCCATAACACTCATTGCAATGGCAAGAGTAGCAACTAAATTCGTTTTCTTCATAGTATAACCTCTGTTTCTACATTTTATTTTCAAAAATCATTCGCAAAACTGCATTCATTCTACTAGAGGAGGAAAATAAAACAATAAAGAAAATCTTAAGGATAACTCGTTTTTCCTTAAGTTCGTAATCTTTTTGTTCTCCGGAGTAAGCTTTTCGTTCTTCATAGGAAGCTTGTAACTTTACCTTGGAAGGAAGAAATAGTATAATGGCAAAGATTATTTGAAAAAAGGATTTAGAAAAGAAACAGCAGATTAACAGAGATTGTTTTGTTTAGATAAAAGATGATGAAAGAGGAATCATGAAAAAAAGACATGCATTACCGGGGATAATAGATTTTTATCTGAGAGCCCCTTTGTGGTTATCTTTACTTTGGCTTCCCATAATTTTCACGGCATTTTTTAGGGAGTGGAGATATGGGCTTATGCTCATCTTCTTTGCCTTGCTCTACCTTTGTGCGGCCATTGTTCTGTATCGTAGCAGAAAGAGCTTGATGTTATCCGCTCTTTTGGAGTTTTCCTTGCGGGCAAATGAAAACAGGGCAAAGCTTTTTGAGGAAATGCCCACCGCCTATTGTATTATCGGACAGAATGGAGACTTGCTCTGGGAGAATAAGGCATTACATAAAATTTTGCAAACCGGTAATAAGCCGGAGAAGAATATTTTCAGTATTTTTCCCAATATGCAGAAAGAGATGCTCGAAGAAAAGGAAGCGGTGGTGGAGCTGCACTCCTCCTTCATGGGAAGAAAGTATTGTATCGACATCATTCGTCTGGACAGCTTACGGGATGAGGGAGAGGTTGTACACTACGGTCTTTCGGAGGAAGAAGAGCTTGTAGCGGTTTACCTGCGGGACGAAACGGAGGAAGTGGAGCTCCAACAGAAGCTGGATGAAGAAAGAGTGGTGTTGGGGCTGGCTTATATCGATAACTATGAAGATGTTATGGAGCAGATTGAGGAAGTCAGACGTTCCCTGCTCACGGCTCTTGTGGATCGAAAAATCACCCGCTATATCAGTTCCGCAAACGGTGTTATCAAGAAAATTGAAAAAGACAAATACTTCTTTCTTTTAAAGCAGACAGCCTTGGAGAAGATGATGGAGGATCGTTTTTCCATCCTGGAAGAGGTGAAAGAAGTGGATATGGGAAATGAACTGGCGGTAACCTTAAGCTTGGGAATCGGCTACGGTGCGGGAGAATTTACCCAGAACTACGACTATGCGAGAACCGCCATGGATATGGCACTCGGTCGAGGCGGGGACCAGGCGATAGTAAAGAATCCCGAGAAGCTCAGCTTCTTTGGCGGTAAGAGCCAAAGTACGGAAAGAGTGACCAGAGTTAAGGCAAGAGTGAAGGCGCAGGCCTTTGAGGAGTTGATTGACTCGAAGGATAAGGTCCTGATTATGGGACATAAGAATGCGGATATGGACTGTCTCGGAGCTTCCGTAGGAGTCTATCGCATGATTACGGCACTGGACAAGAGAGCTTATATTGTGCAGAATAAGGTGACCTCCACCATTCTTCCTTTAAAGGAACGCTTTCTGAACAATCCGGATTATCCGAATGATATGTTTATTGACGGAGAGACGGCAAAGGCTCTGGTGGATAACAATACCATGCTCGTGGTGGTGGACTGTGACAGACCTTCCATTATTGATGAGCCGGATTTGCTGACCATGGTGAAAACGAAGGTGGTATTTGATCATCACAGGCAGAGTTCCGAGACCATACAGGGGGCAGTTCTAAGCTATTGCGAACCCTATGCTTCTTCCGCTTCGGAGTTGATTGCGGAGATGATGCAGTACATTCGGGAGGGAATCAAGGCGAAGCCGATAGAGGCGGACTGTATGTACGGGGGAATCGTTATCGACACGCGGGAATTTACCAACCAGACCGGCGTGCGAACCTTTGAGGCCGCTGCCTATTTAAGACGTTGCGGTGCGGACATTATCCGCATTCGGAAAACGTTCCGAGAGGATTTTATTGATTATCAGGCGAAGGCGGACACCATCAGTAAGGCGGATATTTATCGGGAATACTACGCCATCAGTACCCTGGAAAGGGCCGGGACAGAGAGCCCGACCGTGCTTTGCGCCAAGGCGGCCAATGAACTTCTGAATATTCGCGGCATCAAAGCCAGCATCGTTTTAACGAAGGTGGAGGATACGGTTTTTCTTTCCGCCCGTTCTATCGACGAGCTGAATGTGCAGGTGCTTATGGAGAAGCTTGGCGGGGGCGGACATCGTACGGTGGCCGGCGCCCAGATGAAGGGATTTACGATAGAAGAGTGTATTGACAAGGTAAGAGCGGCGATTGACGAAATGATTGAAGAAGGAGAAGTGGAATAATGAAGGTTATTTTATTAAAGGATGTAAAGAGCTTAGGAAAAAAGGGAGAAATCGTAGAAGTCAGTGAGGGATATGGCAGAAATTTCATCATTCCCACTAAGGCGGGCGTTCTGGCGGATGCCAAGAACTTAAATACCTTAAAGCTGCAGGTGCAGAATGCCGAGAAGATTGCGGAAGAAAAATTGGAAGAAGCGGAGGCGCTGAAGAAGAAACTGGAAGAGGTAAAGCTCATCTTCCATATGAAGGCGGGAAAAGACGGAAGAGCCTTCGGTTCCATTTCCACAAAAGAGGTACAGGAAGAGCTGAAGAAGCAGTATGACATCAGTGTGGATAAGAAGAAAATGGAGCTGGATGTGCCGATGAAGAATTTCGGAGGCTATGATATCAAGGTGAAGTTGCATAAGGATGTGGAGGCGACTCTCCATGTCAGTGTACAATCGGAGTAAATTATGGCATCACAGGAAGAAGAGCTGCTTTTACGAACGATTCCCCATTCGAAGGAGGCGGAGGCAAGTGTAATCGGTGCGATGATTCGCGACGGGGATGCGGTACTGCAGGCCTTGGAAATCTTACAGCCTGAAGATTTTTACGGAAGACAGTTTCAGGTGCTTTTCTCTACGATGAAGGAAATGGCCAGAGAAGGCATCAGTATTGACTTTGTCAGCTTACAGGACAGATTGAAGGCGAAGAAGGATGTTCCGCCTGAGTTTTTTTCCTTGGAAACCTTGAAAAATCTGGCCATGGAAGTACCCAGTGTGGCGAATATCCGCATTTATTGCGAGATGGTACGTTCCAAGTCCATTCTTCGTGCTCTGATTCGAACGAACGAAGAGATTGCCAACATGTGCTACCGGGGAGAAGAAGACCTGGAAACCATACTGGAGACTACGGAGAAAAAGATATTCAATCTCTTACTCGAGAGAAATACCAGAGAATTTGTGCCCATTTCCGAGGTGGCCATGAATGTACTTCGGAAGGTGGAAGAAGCATCCAAACAGAAGAATGCCATTACGGGCGTTGCTTCCGGCTTCATTGACCTAGACTATCGGACGGCAGGTTTCCAGAAATCCGATTTAATTTTGATTGCGGCAAGACCTTCCATGGGAAAAACGGCCTTTGTCTTAAATATCTTGGACCATGTAGCGGTAAAGAAGCAGGAACCGGTTATGATTTTTTCCTTGGAGATGTCCAAAGAACAGTTGGCAAATCGCTTGCTTTCTTTGGAAACCAAGATTGAGGCGGATAAGCTGAGAAAAGGAACCCTTACGGACGAAGAGTGGGGAGACCTCATTGAAGGAGTCGATCGTTTATCCAAGTCGCAGGTTTTTATTGACGATACTCCGGGAATCACGGTAAGTGAATTGAGAGGAAAATGCAGGAAGAGAAAGCTGGAGTCCGGACTTTCCCTTGTGATGATAGACTACCTTCAGCTAATGAGCGGAGAAAAGGGGAAAAGGTCTTTGGAAAACCGACAGCAGGAGATTTCCGACATTTCCAGATCCCTAAAGGCACTTGCCAGAGAGATGGACTGCCCGGTTATTGCACTCTCTCAGCTGTCCCGTGCTGTGGAGCAGCGTCCGGATCACCGCCCCATGCTTTCCGACTTAAGAGAGTCGGGGGCAATCGAGCAGGATGCCGACATCGTCATGTTCCTCTATAGAGATGATTATTACAATAAGGATACGGAGCATCCTAACGAAGCGGAGTTGATTATAGCAAAGCAAAGAAACGGTCCCATAGGGACGGTGCGCCTTTTGTGGCAACCGCAGTATACGCGCTTTAAAAATGCGGAGAAGGAGCGATAAAAGCTTCTTCTTTTTCCTTATCAAGAGCAGATGATTTGTAGTGCATGGGGGAATGCAGCCTATTTCGTTTTACAGGGGAGAAAAGTAAGATCTTTTATTAATAAAATTGATTTAATATCATTAAAGTCAGATAAATTTCTTTTATAATATAGCATATCAACAGAATTTATCCGGTATATTAGCTTAAAATATTCTAAAAACGGGTATTAGAAATTGCAAATGAACCGATTAAATAGTATGATAGTGCAATCGATAAATCTTTTTTAGTAAGGGAAAAAGGCTATCGATAGTAAGGAGGAGCCATGAAAATCGAGAAAATTGATGACAACTCCATCAAGTGTACACTGTCCAGTTTAGATTTATCTTCGAGGAATTTAAACCTAAGGGATATGACCTATGGCTCTCAAGCTGCTAAAAGGCTATTTAATGAAATGATGCAAAAGGCGAAGGAAGAGGTTGGATTTTCCATTGAAAACACGCCCCTCATGATTGAGGCTGTTCCTTTGCAAGGAGGTGCGGTACAACTCATTATTTCTAAGGTGGATGACCCGGAAGAGTTAGATACACGCTTTTCGAAGTTTTCCGCAGCCGGCAGTGGACAGAACGGCTGGATTTCAGAACTGGCAACCCAGATTTTGGAGGGAGCGCAGGGCTTGATGAAGCAATTGAAGGAGACCGAAGAAGAACCCGGCGTAGCGGAAGAGAAGAAGGAATCCGGAGATGAGGGGATTCGCTTATATCGCTTCCGGACTTTGGATCGCGTAATCGATGCAGCCAAGGCGGTGTCGTATTGTGATTTGGGCGCAAACAGTCTGTATAAGGCAGAGGACAAAAAGGGGTATTATTTGAGTCTGCACAGTAAAGGAGACGACATCGACAGCCTGAATCGTGCTGCAAATCTTTTGCTGGAATATGGAGAAAGAGTGAACGGCGGTTCCGCTACAGAGGCTTATTATAAGGAGCATATGGAGCAATTGATCCAAGAAAACGCTTTACAGAAGTTAAAGACGGTGTAATCGAATCAAGATTACCCGGGCGGGAGTTATGGAATAGAAAAGAATCCCTTACAAAAAATAGCTTGAAAAGGCGTTAAGGAAGGAGAATGCTATGGAAGAAATTACAAAAGACATGAAGATTAGCGAGATTTTGGCGCTAAATGAATTGATCGCTCCATTTCTTATGCAAAACGGTATGGGTTGCGTATCTTGTGCTGCCTCTCAAGCAGAGTCTTTAGAAGAAGCCTGTGAGGCTCACGGCATTGATGTGGATGATTTGACAGAGGATTTGAATGATGTTTTGCGAGAGTATATGGAGATGCAGGAAGCCTCGCGGAATGCTTGATGGAAAGGATTGGACGGAGAGAAAATGAGTTCTCCGTCTTTTTTTTGCTAAATATTGACTTTTGTTCTTATAAATACCATAATTTAAGAACGAAAAGGCGGTAATAGAAATGAGTAAACGGGAACTCCTGCTAAAAAAAATAAAAGAAAATAATGGGATTATAACTACCAAAGAAGCCTTAAATCTTGGTATTCATAAGGATATCCTAAAAGAATTAACCATAAAAGAAGAACTTGAAAAAATAGCCAACGGACTCTATGTACTTCCGGATGAGAATATTGATGAGTATCTTTATTTCTCATACAGAATACCCAAAGGTATTTTTTCTCACGAAACAGCGGCATATTTACAAGGATTATCAACACGAATGCCCCTTGTTTATGTGATGACTGTAAAGGTAGGAGATAATGTCAGCAGAGTCAAGTCAACAAGAGATAATATTATTTTTAAGTATGTGAAAAAAGATTATTACGATATTGGAAAAACAACTATAACCGGTCCTTTTGGCAGAGAAATATTAGTGTATGACAAAGAAAGAACCATACTTGATATTATCAAAGATAAGGACAGAATAGATGCACAAGTATTTAGCGAAGCAATAAAATCTTACTTTGCAGGTAAGGAGAAAAATTTATTAAAACTGTCAAAATATGCCATTAGGATGAATATGGAGCAAGCTTTAAAACGATATACGGAGGTGCTGTTATGAAAACATCGGAACAGATAAAAGGAGCGATTAGGAACATATCTAAGAAAACGGGAGTTAATCCGAACTCTCTGCTTCAGATGTGCTTGTTTGAAGGAATACTTGAAAAACTCTCAAAATCAAAATATAGTGAGAATTTTATATTAAAAGGCGGACTTCTTATCTCCTCTCTTATCGGTGTTGATATGCGTAGTACGATGGATATGGATACCACGCTTAGAGGCATTCCGCTAAATGAAGAGTCTATATCAAATATTTTAAATGAAATATTAGCGATTGAAATTGATGCAGATATTGAATATAAGCTGATTAAATTATCGCCAATAAGACAGGAAGATGTGTATGAAGATTTTTGTGCAAGCATATCCTGCATTTTTGGGAAAATAAATGCAACCTTAAATATAGATATAACGACAGGAGATGTTATTACTCCAAGAGAAATGAATTATTCCTATTCAAGAATCTTAGAAGAAGGTACAATACCGATTATGACCTATACCATAGAAACTATACTCGCTGAAAAATTTGAAACTATTTCAAGCAGAAATATTACCACAACAAGAGCAAGGGATTTCTATGATTTGTATATGATATACAGCATTTATAAAGATAAAATTGATAAAGACATATTAAGAAAAGCAATAGAAAGAACGAGTAAATACAGAGGTTCTTTTGAAACAGCTTTACAGTATAAGGAAATCGTAGAGTTATTCCGGGAAAGTGAAACACCAAAAGAACTATGGAAAAAATACACACAGAATAACCCGTATTCTAAAGATGTTGATTTCTTAGATACTATATCAGTCTATGAAGAAATAGGTACTGTATTAAATGTGAATGATGATACTAAATAGTATTATGGTCGGTATGGTCTTTAGGGTTGCACCGGCTCTTTTTTTGTAGTGTGTCTTTGAGGCAGAGCCTAAACCAAAGCAAGACATTCCTTAGTCTGTATGATGGAGTTGCCAACGATTACTTGACAGTAACACTCGTTTTGAAAAAAATAAAAAAATTGCTTGACAGAAAAAAATAGTTAGTGTAATATAACTGCAGTTAGATAAAACTAACTGTTGTGAATAAGGGTTTTGCCACCTAAGAGAATTACCGTCCCTTATGCAGCATGACTTAAGAATTCATAACAAATCCCTTTGTCGTGTCCTCCTGACCATAAGCACGATAAAGCGGGAATCTCCTGAAATAAATAGACTCAACTTAAGTGTCCGTCTTTAAGGCGGAAAGAAAAGCAGAAGCGTGCTCGGCTTCTGCTTTTTGCTTGCCAAAGATTTTCTTTTAACTTGTTTTTCCTTTTACTTGCCTTTTATTATTATATTTGTATAAATTCGGTCGATAAAATGAGGTGATATTTAGAAAAGCACACTAATTTAAATATTTTTAATTAGTTGAAGCGTAAAAATCCGGTCTTGTTTTTAAAGCAAAAAAACCAGTCAAAAAAGACGGGTGAAACTATTAACGGGTATACTGCAGGAGGGAACCGGCAGTATCGATTTGCTCTAAGGATGGGTAATATGAGACGTGTATTTTCCTTATTTTTGGCGTTAATGATTGTGATGCAAAGCATCATAGCAGTGGGAGAGGAGCAGATTCCGGTGCTCGCAATGCAGGATTCGGAGCAGGATTTTGTTTTGAATCCGCAGGGAGAAGACAGCGGAAGCGGCGAAGCTTTCGTAGGAGAAGGCGGAAGTGCCGAAGACTTTACTCTTGCGGAAAAAGAAGCTCTTACGGAAGGATCCGGAGAAAGCTTTGAGGATTCCCTTTATCAGGGAATGAATGCCGAGAGCAAAAAGGAAAAAGAGAAAAACACATCCGATCCGGAGCAGGATTTGACCAGTCCTTCCTATATGGAAGCCAATCAAATCAAAAGCTTCAAGTATGAGGATGAGGAGATTACGGTCAATGCCACTCTTTCCGTGCCGGAAAGCCTGCCGAAGGGAGTGGTTTTTCTGGTGCGCCCGATTAAGGAAGAAGAAAGACCGGAGCAATACAGTGCCTATACTGAAGCGCTTACGGAGCATGAGGAGGACTTCCGGGCGGGGGACCTGCGCCTATATGATATAGGCTTCTTTTTGACGGAAGAAAAAACGGGAGAATACGAGGAAATCGAGCCGAACCGGGGAACGGTCGATCTGAAATTTTCCTTTCGTAAGCCTCTGGAAGGAAAGGGAGAGCTTCAGGCGACGCATTTACCCTTAAAGAAGGAAAAGAAGGAAGACGGCATCAGTACCTTGGATATTCTGGACGTGAAGAAGGAGGATATCGAGGTAGAGGCGCTTTCCGTAAAAGAAGGAAAGAAGTATCTCGGCGATAAGCGGGACAAGCTGGAATTCAGTTTGGACAGCTTTTCCGTTGTTTCCTTTTATAGGGCGGGTACAACAGGAGAAGAACGAATCAGAAAAGATGTCAGCTTTAGTCTGAAAAATCTTACCGGACGTCTTAGTGGTGAAACGACGGATTCCGACTTCACCGCGACGGAGGCAGGCGGAAAGACGAACTGGAAAATCAACAAGAGTTATAACCCTCTGAATCTGGATACGGTGGAAATGTCACTTTACTTTGAAGTGAAGAATAATCGAAGCATTAAAAATGGAGATACCATTCGGATTCCGTTTCCGGAACTTTTGCAGGCCGTGCATGTGAATCCCTCCCCGACGGATCCCTCTATTGCAGACAGCGGTGTATACAACAAAGACGGGAAGAAGGTTTTTCAATACGAAGTTAAGAAGGTAAGCAATCATTACGAACTTCAGTTGCAATTCACCGAGGGAATAGAGGATGAAAATATCCGGGATATTTTGAAAAATATCCCTTTAAAGTTCCGCTTAAATCCTGACAAGATTAAGGCGGAGGGAGAGACCTCCGTAGAAATCAATATCCCGGGAAAGACACATGTGATGCAATTTCCGGCGATTCCGGAACTCATTTCCGGCGTAAAGAAGACCGCTGAAAATCTCCAAAAGGAGGGAAAGATTCGGTGGACGATTGAAGTCGGAACGGAAAGCAAGGGCGCGAAACTGAATGGCCTCACCGTGACAGATATTTTTGATGAAAATCGTTTAAAATTCCTGGATGCGGAGTGGCAAAATCCGGCGACAAGCTCCAATATCAACATTAAAGAAGCCATAGAAGAAAGCAAGAATACAAAGGGTACTTATTCCTTTACTTTCCCGAAAGAGGGAGAGCCTATTCGTGCACCGCAAAAAATCATTTTCACGACCGGCTTAACAAAGAAGATCTATACAGATCCGCAAAATGTAGAGCAAAATAAGGTGGAGCTCAGTCATGAGGATCCTTCCCGTCTGGTATCGGATCCGACGAAGACGCATACGGAAGCTGTTGCGGATATGAGCGTCAAGAAAGTGGAGCTGAAAAAAGAAGGCGGTCAGACTGAAGGAAAGTATATCAGCTGGCAGATGGATTTTAATACGAATCGTGCTTATGCGCATAAAGTGGCGGTTGTGGATAGTCTGAGTTCCGGGCTGATTGTAGACGAAGTGCAGGGAATCAAGATTGAAAGTCTGAACGGACCGAAGAAAATCCTTATTCTAAACCAGGGAAACCGGGAGAAAAGCATCCCGGGCGGCGGATCCGACGGGCATGCGAGCACGGTAGACTATGTCATTTCTCCCAGCAATATCGGAGGAGGAAATGAGCTTAGGGTGAATTTCGGAACCGGCTTTGATCAGGCTTATCGCATCAGCTTCCGGACCAAGGTGGAGGAAGGCGCAGAGGAGCCTTCCGCTACCGGAGCACAGGTTAAAAATACGGCTCATGTAGAGGTGGAATATCCCCTTTCGGACGGAGGCTCTTTCGGTGTGACGCAGATTCCTTCGATTGCCAACGTGCCCTTCCACAAAGCTTTTATCAAGAAAACGGCAGGCAGTTGGAATAAGGATAAGGCTCTTATGGGCTGGAGTCTGGATGTATCCACAAGAGGAGACGACTACGATAAAGCGATCGTTACGGATAACATCACGGGAGACAGTGCCTTAGCGGATCTCAGTATTTCTTACAAGGGTACGGACATTTTAAGGGATGAACCCGTAGCGAACTTTGACAGTGCCGATAAGACGGATACGATAGTAAGCGGGGGAGTAAGCCTTGCGAATCTTACTGTGCGCTATACGCCGAGTGCTACACCCAATACGGCCGGCGGTGTGCTGCAAATCACAGCGGAAAAAGTAGGAAGTTCCGTGCCTTTGGACTTGTCCAAGCTGAAAATAAGCTACCATACAAAGGCATTGCATTATATCGGGCACAATAAAGAGGCCCATGAGTATAAGAATAAAGCTACACTGGCTATTTACCAGGGAACATTACTGCGGCATGAAATGCAATCCGAGGAGGTAAAGCAAAGCCATTCAAACGATCTTCTGAGGAAGGAAATCAAGACTTTTTACGATGATCAGGAGCAGAGAGCGTATTTCCATTTCACCATTAACGCAAACAATGACGAGTATAAGGGTCTGGAAAACGTGGTTCTTACGGACGACCTCTCCACTATTTTTAAGTTTAGAAAGAAGGACGGAACGGGGGCGACTGCACTTTCGGCAGAGTACTTCACGATAACCGATTCCAACGACCCCAAATATCCGACAAAGGCTATTATTCATAAGGCGGGCGGCGAGCAGAAGCTTTCCGCATCCGAGCTTACGATCGATGATACGCATAAGTTGGTAAAAGTGGCCTTGAATCAGCCTTTAGAGAACCGGCTGGAACTGGATGTTTATGCCTATTTAAATGAAGAAGGGCGGAAGCGCCTCTATCAATTTTCCGGTACGGACTCGCTGCAGGATATGGAAATCTACGCCGGAAATACGGCGAAACTGGAGTCCACGACTTTCCCGACGAGTCAGGTTAGTAATCCGTCCAATACGGCGGTGACCGTGACGGCGGAAGGGCATGCAAACACGGAGAATTTATGGAATGAAATCCTGAAAAAGACGGGAAAACAGGGAGAAGAGGCGGGAAAAAAGACCAATGTCGTTAATTGGACGGTGAAAATCAACCCGCTCGGAGCAAAGCTTTCCGGCTCCTGCATTCTGAGGGATGAAATTCAGGATAAAACCTTCCTGGATTTGGATTCCGTGCAGCTTTATGAGGTCGGGCACGTTTCCGGAACGGCCAAGTTGCCGGATACCCCGGAGGGGCTTACTCCGCTTCCCAAGGGCACCGGAGTCTGGAAGGCGGAGCGAAAAAGAAATTATACGAGTGCTTCGAAGGAAGCGTATACCACGGCATTGGAAATTACCCTTCCGAATAATACGGATAAGAGTTACATCCTGACCTATAGAACCTATATTAAAATGGTCAAAGGAGAGAGTGCCATAACGCGGGCGGAGAATACCATAACGGATAAGGGCCAGAGTAAGAGCATCGCCATAGTGGATTTGAATAAAAATATGGACTGGAGTTCCTCCAGCTCTAAAGTGCAGTTTAATATGAAGAAGGTGGATTCTCTTTCCGCAAAGCTTCCGCTTGCAAAGGCAAGATACGGACTCTTCTTAAAGGACGATTTGTCTGAACTGAATACTGCGCTTGCCGCTTCGGATGACGAGAAAGTTCTGGGTCTGGCAGAAGATATTCAGGATACCGATGACAAGGGAGAAATCAGCTTAGCCGGAGATCGGAATAAGGAATACTATATTATGGAGCTAAAGGCTCCCGCAGGCTATAGTCTGGATAAGACACAGTACGGAACGTATCGGATTAACACCGGAGAAAAATATTTCAAGGATATCTATCCCCTTACCCGGAATATACTTGGAATAGAGGAGAAAAAGGGAGAGCTCTTTACAGACGAGCGTGAGCGTAAGACTTACAAGACAGGGGAACTGACGATTCAGAAGCATTTTGAAGAGCATGCTCTAAGTTTTACCTCGCGTTATACCGGAAAAAATCAGGGAAACCGAAATAACTATACAGCCGTTTTCAAGTTGTCCATTTTCCCGAAGAAGAATGACAATACGGAGAAGCGCGTTTTAAAGTTAAAGAAGCTTTCTGAAGGGGAGTATCAGTATGCCGACTTAAATGCTGCAGATACCGTGGAAGAGCTTCAGACTGCGCCTTCCGTAAACGGAGTAGCCAATCTGCGCTTTAAAGACCTCCCCTGGGGAAAGTATGAACTGGAGGAAATCAAGACGGAAGAGGGCTATACACTTTCGTCGAAAATTCAGTTTGAAGTAAAAGACAATCAGGGTGCAGGAGAGAACCAGGCGGAAGTAATTTATAACGGGGCCACCATTACGGCGCCGATTGCGATGCAGAACTATCCCTCTAAGTTCAGTTTTGAAAAGTGGAATGAAAATAACTCCGTAAACTTGAAAGAGGGAGAGTTCCGTTTGCGCGGAAAGAAGGAAGACTTCTTAAAGGGGGACGGAGCGGCGACTTATACCCTTGTGGAAGACGGGGCAAATGCTTACATCACAATAGATAAAAACAATCTTACGGGGAACGGCTTCAGTTTGGAAGGCGTGTTGAAAGCAGACGGAAAAACCAAGTACACAATCGAAGAGATGAGCGCACCGAAGGGCTATGAAATCGGAGCGAAGGGCGGCTTTAGCTTAAAGGCCGACGGAAGCGGTATTGTACCTGCAGGCCCGGAGAATCTGGGGAATTTTGGAGTAGCCGGAAATACCTTAAAGATGAAAAATCAGCCGACTTCCTTCAGTTTTGATGAGAAAGATCAAAATAACTATGCCGTTTTGGATACCGAATTTGTGATCTATCCTTCTAAGGAGCATGGAGAATGGCTAAACTTGCCCCCGATTACTTCTTGGACAAATAATACCGTTAACAAGCTGGAAGCGGACGGCTACTACCGTCTGGAAAGAAAGCAGCAGTCTATCCTTTACGTACAGAGTAAGAATCAGCAAGGAGAGAACAGTGATTACGTTCTTTTTAAAGTAAGTCCTGACGGAAAAAGCATGGAGAAGGTCAAGGAAAGAGGACTTTCCGGAACGGTTTCCGCAAATAAAAAGACGCTGACGATTCGGGCAACCCGTGTTCTGGCACATGCTACTTTGCAGAAGCTGGATGCACTTCCGACCACAGAGGGCGGTACGGATTTTAAAGCTTTGGCGGGGGCGGAGTTTACGCTTTATCAGGTGAAGAATTCCGATCGTAGGCTGAATGCGGAGGGACTCGAAGCCTACTACGGAAACAAGCTGAGTATCACTCCGGATTACTTTAATTTCCTGGCTAGATCCGAAACCGAAAATGCAAAAGCTCTGGGCGTATACACTACGGATCAGGACGGAAAGATTACGACGAAAAAGCCCGCTAAAAAAGAAGTCAACAAGGTTTATGAGTCAAAATCCCTGACGGAAGGCCTTCCTGTCGGTGTGTACTATTTTGTAGAGACAAAGGAGCCGACCGGCTATAGCCTGCAGAAAGAAGGCGCACAGAAAAAGAAGTATGTCTTTATTGTGCGAAATGCCGATCAGGGACAGGAGTTGAAGGCCCAGTCTTTAAAATCCCGTCTTGATGTGGAAGATGGCATTCCGGCAAAAGAGGAAGAAGGGATTGCGCAAAATGATCGTATCCCGGGAACTTTAAAGCTGATCAAGGTGGATTCTCACGATGCAACGAAGAAACTTAGCGGTGCCAAGTACGGCCTCTATACCGACGGTGCAAGCGGAAAGGTAGCGGTACAGAGGAACGGTGCAGACTATACAGCGATTACGAACGGAAACGGAGAACTGCAGTTTACCGGACTGGATTGGTATAAGAATTACTATATTAAGGAGTTGCAGGAGCCGAGCGGCTATTTGATTGATGACGATTTTTACGGGAAATCGCATGAGAAGAAGCCTTTTACGTTTTCTGCTACAAGTCTTTCCGTAACAACACAGCAAGAAAACAGTAAAAACGGAATTCAGATCAGTATGTTTGGCATCGATCCTTTGCTATCCTATTCGCCGGAAGATAAGAAAATAGAAAACTGGGAAAATAAGGAAGCAATGAAATCGTATAGCTTCACGATTTCCGGAAATTTCCGTGACGGATCAACGGAGAAAACGTATACGACAGGAAGCAGCGGAACGGAATCGGGGGCTGTGCTGATTTCCGGAGACCTTCTTGCCGGACAGGTCTATACCATAAAGGAAGGAACTATGCTTCCCTCCTCTCTTCGTCCGATGAAGGATTTGCAGTTTAAGATCAACAATAAGAACCGTATAGAGCTTATCCAAGCGGATAAGAGCATCATTTCCCATGTGGACAGGAATTACCTGGACCTTGCCAGGGAGCGTACGGCTTTACAGTTTTCCGCAAGGGTGGAACATCAGGAACGCGTCGGAAAGACGGAAGCTTTACCGCTTTACGGTATTTCCTACCTGCTTTCCGAAGACTCGGCAGGACTTCAGGCTATTCCTGCGAATCTGAAGCTTACGGTAAATGGAGATAGAGTCAACACGCCGACAGCATTTACCACCTATAAGATAGACTCCGCTGTCCGGACAGGAGAGATTCGTGCCGCCAAGCGAAACGGATATCGTCCCTATGCCGAAGGAAGTTTAAGCATCTTCGGACTGGAAAGAGGAAAAAGCTATTATCTTCGTGCCAGTGCAAGTAATTTAGCGGAAGACCCGGATAGCAGGAAGAATCTGGATCTTTCCCCGGACGGCATCGGACTCTACAAGATTACGGTGGCTTCCGACAGCAATATTACGGTGGAAAAGGAAGAAGACGGAGCAAAAGAAAGTTTTAGTCCGGGAGAAGAGCCTGTTTTCACATACGGATTGAAGAAGGACAAAATTGCCTTCCATACGACGGACTTTAAGACCAGAACAAAGGATGTCGGGGAGCAGAAATATGCCCTTTACATGAAGAAAGACTGGAGCCTTAAGGATTTGTTGAAAGGGGAGAAGGGAGAAGATGACAGCATAGAGAAGGGGACCGAATATCGTGAAAGGGTGCCGAAAACCGTTATTTCCTATCATGGAGAGGACTACCTTTTACAGGAAGTTTTTGAAAATGATGCGGACGGAAACCTCGCGATAGAGAACCTGACTCTGGCACAAGACTATCTGCTTTTAAACCTTTCCGAAGAAAGAGAGTATGAGAATCCGAGTATGGAGACGGCTTTCCGTATTGTGGAAGAAACGGACGGAAGCAGAACAATGCAGGTTCTTTCCTATGGAAGAGACCTGAGAAATCCGACTCGTCCCAGATACCAGACGGCATTTTCCAAGGGAGAAGAGCTGTACATTCGCAGAACAAAGCGAGATTTGCAGACCGATCTCTACTATCCGATGAATGAGGAAGGAGTCTTGGGAGAAGGGGAAGAAATGATAGAGAAACTGACATTCCAGTGGCTGCTTTATCCGAGAGAATCCCATGGCGGAGGTAGTCCGCATGTCAGCAAAACCGGAAGGATTCCGGGGAAAAAACCGAATGGCGGTGAACCGGGAGTGGAGGAGACACAGCCAAACAATCCTGCAGTAACGGATGATGTGGAACTGATTTTTGTCGGTTTGGATAAAAACGGAAATCCGATTTATTTCCCCAAACGCTTATTGCATCCGGAAATCATCCGCTATTTGCAAAAGTACGGATTGCCGCATAAAAGTTCCCAAACGCCCATTTCCAAGAAGGGGAGAATCATCAGACCCAAGAAGAAAAAGGGAGAAATCGGCGGCGGCTATACCAGGGATGAGATTGCAGACCGTCTGGCGGAGGTACTCGGTTCCAGCAGGACATTAAGCCAAGAAGACCTGGATGAACTGAATTACATCGGAGAAATCCTTGGTGCGATGCGAAGAGGACAGATGGATATCTATGGCAGATGGGTTGCTACCGGAGACCGGAGCCAATTGCCGGTTTATCTCGGAATGTGTGCGCTCAGTGCCGTTCTTTTGGAAGAGTACTTAAGACGGAAGAAAAAAGAAAAGCAAGAGGCATAAAGAGTCATAAAAGGGGCTGTAAAAAATCAAAATAATTTTCTTAGCAATATAGGTCTGAACTTGGGCACGCTCTCGCTAGCTTCGCCACGTAACGGATACTAAGCGAAAAACTGCGTTTCTCTTGTTTTTCGCAAGTACCGACGGGCTCAGACTACCCCGCATTCAGACCTATATTGCAAAAATCACTTTATTATTTTGATTTTTTTACAGCCCCTTTTATGAGTTTATAGACATCCCGCTTTCCCATTCCGCGGTCTTTTGCAATCTGCTTTAGAGCATCTTTTTCACTGTAACCCTCGTTAAGATAATACTCAAAATGTTCTTCCATCGAGAGTTCCTCCCACTTGGCCTGCGCTTCCTCTTTCTTCTTCTCACGGGATGCTCCGGCAAGGACCAGAACATATTCTCCTCTGGGTTCTTCCTCTTGGTATTTCCGAATGGCGTCATCCAAACTGAAATACAGCACTTCTTCATGCTTTTTGGTCAGTTCCCTGGCAAGACTTAAAGCTCGATTTTCCTGAAAAGCCGCCCGAAGGTCTTCGAGAGTTTTCTTTAAATGGTGCGGGGCCTCATAAAGAATTATCGTTCGTTCCTCTGTGCTCAGGCTCTCCAAAATCGCCTTTCGTTCCTTTTTATTGCTCTTTTCCGTAGGGAGAAAGGCCTCAAAGACAAAGCGTCTTGTACTCAGAGCGGAAAGTGTCAGGGCAGTCACAAAGGCGGCAGGGCCGGGAAGACTTTCTACGCGGATACCGGCGTCAATTGCCTGCCGTACCAGCTCTTCTCCGGGGTCGCTGATGCAGGGAGTGCCGGCATCGGTGATGAGAGCAATATTTTCCCCTTTTAAAAGACGTGAGACGAGTTCCCTCGCTTTTTCGACCTTGTTAAACTCATGGTAGGCGGTCATCGGCGTTTTAATTTCGAAGTGATTTAAGAGCTTAATGGAATTTCTTGTATCCTCTGCGGCAATGCAGTCCGCCTCTTTCAGCGTGCGGAGCACACGGAAGCTGATATCTTCCAGATTTCCTATAGGGGTGGCACAAAGGCTTAATGTTCCGCTTTCCATGACTTAAGAGAGCTCCTTTCCGAGTAAAGGGGATTGGCTAAAGTTTCAGAATGAATAGTACTACAGTTCAGGGCGATTGCCCAGTCCTATACGGTGGAAAATGGAGTTCTCGCGAACTTCTTTCTTTAAATAGCATTCATGTAAGAAAAAAATCCCTATGGATTAGAAGAGAATAGGCAAGCTGCCAATACTCTGTACAGCCGGATTGGGGCAAAAAAATACCCCGTTGGTTTCCCAACGAGGCATCAAAGATTATAATGTTTTAATTTGAGAACTATTATTCTCCACAAAACTAAATGCTTCAGGCGTTTTTGTCATTGAAGACCTTCATCTTCCCACCCCATTTCCAACTCGTCCAAAAGGGAATCCTGCGGAAGCGAGGCAAACACATCATTCTCGACCGCACAGCGTAAAGAGTCTGTATTTCGTTTCAGTACATCCGATGCAGAAACAGCAGAAACCTGATATACACCTTCCTCCAGATGCTTACGCAAAAACACATAACTATGTTTCGGCAGGTTCAAATCCAACATATCTGTATTATGCGTTGTAAAAATCAACTGTTCATCGTCTCCGGTACGATCCAGCATAATACCGAAAATCCGTTTTTCAATATCGCTCTGAATATAAGAAAAATGTTCATCACAATAATAGAAACTGCTTTCTTTTGTCGCCATTGCAGCAAGGAACATTGCGACATCTATTCCTTCTGCTGTACCACTGGACAGTATCTCCCGATTCAGTAGTTTACCTTCCTGAATGATGATTTCCGTTCCACCGCGCCGAATAATAAAGGTATCCTTCAAATCTTTTGATAAACTAACGTCCTGCAATGTAGGATCAAGCGTTCCAATAACAGCACGCAGTGTCTTCAACAAAATGATTTTATTTGCACCTGTTAGTTTCAAAGATTTTTCTATTTCAGGATATGCAAAACGATATCGAACAGCACCTACCAGCTTCTTAAGTGCTGTAGCGGTTCTGGTTGCCTCTATTGTTTGATCTTTCAGCTTCTTTACACATTTTTCATACGAATCCATCGTATCAATGTCTGCGGTCTGATACTGAATGTCAATCTCCTGATTAGAAGTATCAATCTGAGCTGACAACCGCTGCAGGCGGTAATCACCATTTACAAAATCAATACTGAAGTATCCCTTATCGCCTGAAACCATCTCATACAGCGGTGTTGGATTTCCATCAGTCATATATCCGAAAATACGAAGCAAAGCCTTTCCAAGGCTGGTCTTTCCTGTAGCATTAGCACCCATAAGAATTACAGCCTTCTTATAGCGAAACCGCTCTCTTCCTTTCAGATATTCCTGATCGATAATCGAATTGACAATCTTTTTGGGATAACTGAAATTGATATGAAAATCATTGAATCCATAAATTCCCTTTAGCTCAAAGTCTAATACGATCATGTCAGAGTCTCCTTTTCATTATTTCGCTTTATCCGAACTAATGATATCCTATTTAAAAGAGCATTTCAAGGACAATAGTCACTTATCAAAACTCTTGACAGGAGAAAAATATTGCTTATAATTAAATTGTAAACAATTAAAAGTTGCTGTTTGCTTTATACCCCATCTCGTATATCGGGTAGGGGAGAGAGTGGAAGCAAGTGTGCATGGCAAATATTTTCAAACAAAAGCAGTACAGAGTTGTAAGAATCAAAAAGGAGGAACAAAATGAACATTTATGATTTTTCAGTACCGATGGTAGGGGGCGGAGAGCTTTCTTTGGCAGAGAATAAGGGTAAGGTTATGCTTATCGTGAATACGGCAACCGGCTGCGGATTCACGCCGCAGTATGAGGATCTCGAGAAGCTTTATGAGGAGTATCATGAGAAGGGCTTGGAAATCATTGACATCCCTTGCAACCAGTTTGCCGGACAGACTCCGGGAACCGATGAAGAGATTCATGAATTCTGTACCTTAAACTATAATACCAAGTTTCCGCAGATGAAGAAGTCGGATGTAAACGGAGACAATGCACTGCCTCTTTATGCTTTCTTAAAGGAGCAGAAGGGCTTTTCCGGCTTTGGGCATAGTCCGAAGGGGCTTGCCATGGCGGCAATGTGCCTGACAAGAGATGTCAACTATAAGAAGAATCCGGATATTAAGTGGAATTTCACGAAGTTTTTGGTCGATAGAGACGGAAATGTTGTGGAACGTTTTGAGCCGACGGCGGATATGGGAGAGGTAAGGAAGAAAGTGGCAGAACTGATTCATAACGAGTATCGCTCGTAAAGCGTGTGATATCTCGTTTAAGCTATAAAAAATCTACTATATAGCAAGCCCGTAGTATAAGATTTTCCTATATTTCTTATTCTTTTCCTGCTCTCCGACGAAAAAATAAGGAGTCAGCGGATACAGCTGTGTTTAGCATCAGAGGAGAAGAAGAAAATGAATAAGGGAGTGGAACGAAAGAAAAAACCAGCCGGTCCTAAAAAGGCCGGCTTATTCCATAGCTTGCGTTTAAGCAGCAAAATGTCGATTTTACTTGGCCTTTGCTCGGCGATAGCGCTAATTGGGTCAGGCTCTATTTTGATTGATATCAGTAAGAGAAGCATGGAAAAAAGCATTGACAGCAATATGGTGGACAAAACCCATATGGCAATCAATGATATTCAAAATATACTCTACCAAAATCAGGTGGTTGCCGAAACGATTAAAGAAGGAATTTCATCGGCCTATGAGACGGAGGAAGAGGTGGGAGCGGCTCCGGCCAAAATCTGGAATGTTGTGGATGGTAAGGGTGATCCGGTTTCTGCCAAAGCGATGGGGCCCGCCACGTTTCAATCTCGTATAAGAAACGTTGCCATTCCGGCAAACCTCTACAACGCCGAATCCTCTATGTTGGACGCGCTTTACGCGGCGGTAAACAGTGATGACAGCATTTTTGGGGTAGGGATTTATTTTGATAAAGATGCCTTTATTCCGGGAGTGGATGATTATTCTTTGTATCTTACGAAGGAAAATGCGAAAACAAGAACGATACAAACCTATTCCGCAGGATACCAGGAAGAAGAGGATTTCAAGCATTTAAAAGAAACGAAAAAGCTTAGTGTTAGTGGAATTTATCAGGATGCCTATACCAAGGACTGGGTATTTTCCATTATGGTTCCCATCGTCATAAAAGAAGAGTTTAAAGGATATGTTCTTGTGGATATGAAAATGGACGTTTTCGAACTCTTGCAGCAGAAGGACGAGCGTTTTCCTTCTTTAGCTATAGACTTGGCGGATAATGAAGGAAATATTGCCTATTCCATGGATGCGGATACCATTGCCAAACCCTTAAAAGAAATTATGCCGGAGGAAGCATATAATGCTCTTGAAACAAAGAAGGAAGAAGGAAAATCCTTTACTACCGTGACCTCCAGTGCAGACAAGGGAAATGTAAAACGGTATATTGCGCCGGTAGAAGTGGGAGACTCCGATTGGTGGGTGACTGTAAGCCTTTCCGAGGCGGAATACAATGCCACCCTGATGACCTTGGTTAAAACGGCGTTGTTATCCAATATCCTCGGTGTATTGATTTTGGTTTGTCTTACGCATTTCCTGATTCGAACCTCCTTGGCACCCTTAAAGAAAATCTCTTCTGCGGGTGTGGAAGTGGCTAAGGGAAATTTCGATGTAGATATTCAGTACAATAAGAAAGATGAGATTGGAGAACTGGCAGAGAGCATGAGAGAAATCATGCAGAGAATTCGGGTGATTATTTCCGACCTGCAGAACAAACTCAGCGAACTGTCCAAGGGAAACTATCGCGTGGATATGGAGGATCAGGAGTATTATGCCGGTGCTTATGCACCGCTCTTACAGTCTCTTCGGGACATTCGTGGAGACTTATCCGATACTATGAAGGAAATTAAGAATTCCGCAGAACAGGTAAAGGCGGGATCGGAACAAGTGAGTAATGCAGCCCAGTCTCTTTCCGAGGGGGCTACGGAGCAGGCATCCTCCATCGAAGAACTCTCCGCTACAATGGTTGACATTTCTCATAAAATTGACAGTACGTTGAAAATCACCGAGGAAGTAGCTCAGTTAAGCAATGATGCGGAAAAAGCCGTCAATGTCAGCACCGATAAGATGGATGAGATGGCAAAAGCCATGCAGGATATTACGGTAAAATCCCAGGAAATCAGCAAAATCATCAAGACCATTGATGATATTGCCTTCCAAACCAACATTCTCTCCTTAAATGCCGCTATTGAGGCAGCCCGCGCAGGTGAAGCCGGAAAGGGATTTGCCGTTGTAGCGGATGAGGTAGGTAATCTTGCTCAAAAATCTGCAAAGGCCGCTCAGAATACCGGCAGCTTGATTGCCGAGGCAATTGATGCAGTGGAGAAGGGTGCAAAGCTTTCCGGGGAAACAGTTCAATCTTTGGAAGTGGTTTCCACGCAAAGTAAGAAAATCAATAGTATGATCGGGAATATCTCTCAGGCGTCGGATGAACAGGCCAAGGGGGTAAAGCAGGTAAGCGTGGGAATCGATCAGATTTCCTCCGTGGTACAAAACAATTCCGCTACGGCGGAAGAAAGTGCCGCTGCGTCTGAAGAACTTTCCGGACAGGCACATACTTTAAATGAGCTTATGAGTAAATTTCAGTTAAAGGAAGAAGAATAGTTTTAACGATTCGCTTGCGGCTCTCTGGATAAAAGCCTCTTCCTATGATAAACTTATAGCTACACTTCGATGGAGGTGTAGCTATTTTTATGCATTATGAAAATATTATGCATTATGAAAATTTTATGCATTGTGAAAAGCGTGTTAGCTTGTCTATAGCGAACCTATCGCATGAACGGCTCGACATTTATTCATAACGAGTATCGCTCGCAAAGCGTGCGGTATCTCGTTTTTAATACGGGGAAGGAGAGGGAAAAATGAAAACGGAACAAAACACGACCTCTTCTATAAGTTTACCCGTTTTGTATAGCAGTCTCAGCGGAAAAAGAGAGCGCCTGGCGGTAGAAGCGACCTGGCATGATTATGATGAGCTGATTTATTTCCAAGAGGGAGAATTTCAGCTTTACTTGAACCTGAAAGAAAAATTAATCAAGGAAGAATCTCTCTACTTTATCCCGAGAGGCTGTTTCCACAGGCTTTATGCGACATCGGATAAGGCGGTTCAGCATTCTCTTTGCTTTCGCTTGGAAGATTTTTCTTTTGCAGAAGGGGATTTTTTGGAGCAGGATTTTTTTGGACCGCTCAGGAACGGCTCCCGTTTTTTTCCGGAAGATATCAGTTTGAACGATATGGGATTTATTGAGGCGGTGCAAAGCTTTTCTCGTCTGGTGCAGTATTTTCACAAGCACGGGACAAATGATAAGAGTATTGAGGCCAGTAAGAAATATAGTCTTCGAGGTCTGGCACAACATATGTACGTCCGTGCGGAAATGTTGCATCTCTTTGCAACCATGGAGAGTATGGGATTGATTCGGGATAAGAGCCCGCTGGAAGAAGAGAGAAAGACTGAGCTTTTGAAAAACTGTATTCTTTTTATGGAGGAGCATTATAGAGAGAGGCTGTATATTCATGACCTTTCTTCGTTATGTCAATTAAATGAACAGTATTTTACCCGCTTCTTCGGAAACCATGTAGGCATTCCGCCTCTGGAATATCTGAACCGTTATCGGGTGAAAATGGCAACCGAGCTTATGGTGCATACGGAGGAGAAAATTATCGATATCGCCAAGAATACGGGTTTTCATAATCAGGGGAATTTTATTAAGACGTTTAAGACCATTATGGGGGAAACGCCGAATCAATATAGAAAGAGAATGCAGGAATAGCGGAAAAATTTAGAGTAGAATCAGTAAAAGAAATGGATAGAAAGAAGGGAATGAAAAATGACGTATTATTATCCGGCTATTATTCGGAAAAAAGAAGAAGGCTATAGAGTGGATGTGATTGATTTGGAAGGCTGTTTCGGAGAGGGGAAAGATAAGCAGGATGCCTTGGAAGACGCAAGGCACGCCGGGGTAAACTGGCTTCTTGTGGAGTCTGAAGACAGCATGAACTTCCCGAAGCAGACTCACTTGGACGATATAAAACTGAAGGACGGAGAAGAGAAGACCATGCTTGCCTTCCTCATGCCAAAAGAAGGGTGGGATGAGTGAGACCAGATTCCGAAGGAATCTGCTTTGCGAAGCAAAGTGAGCAGTGGACTTCAAGTCCACGCTCAGTCATGAGTGGAGGTGTTTTCAATAGGAAAACACCGGAAGGAGGGAAAGACTTTGCTGAAACAAAGTCTTTTTTTGTATTTTTCAAAGTCCATTTTTCCCCCTTGCCACCCTCTTCTTTTTTTGCTATACTCTTGCAGACATTTGGGCAGGATAGGAGGACAAGGTGAGTAAGGTACTTCTGAAAAATGGCTATGTGTATACGAAAGAGGGAATCGGGAAGGCGGATGTATTGCTTTCCGAAGATAGACTTTTTCTTGATTTTTCTGAAAATGATTTAGAGAATACTACTGTTTACAACTTAGAGGGGAAATTAATTGTTCCGGGCTTTGTAGATGTTCATGTACATCTCAGAGAGCCCGGTTTTTTGTATAAGGAAACGGTGGAGAGCGGAACACGGGCAGCTGCGCACGGAGGGTATACCGCGATTTGTGCTATGCCGAACTTAAATCCGCCGCCATCAAGCGTGGAGAATCTTTCCGTTGAACTTCAGGCAATAGAGAAGGATGCACTCATTAAGGTTTATCCTTACGGTACGATTACCCGGGAACAAAAGGGACGAGGTGTGCTTTCCGATATGGAGGAGATAGCAGAGGATGTGATTGCTTTTTCCGATGACGGAAAGGGCATGCAGGAAGAGGCACTTATGCGAGAGGCTATGCAAAAAGCGCATGCGCTCGGAAAGGCTATCGTTGCACACTGTGAAGATGAAAGTGAACTAAAGCCGGGCGGCTGTATCCATGACGGAGACTTTGCAAAAGCCCATGGCTATATCGGGATTAACTCTGAATCGGAATGGAAGCAGGTGGAAAGAGACCTTCGGCTGTCGGAAGAGACAGGCGCACAGTATCACATTTGCCACATTTCCACAAAAGAATCCGTAGAGCTTCTTCGAAAAGCGAAGGAAAGAGGAGTGAAGGCGACGGGAGAGACCGGACCGCATTACCTCATGTTTACGGACATGGATTTGGAAGAAGACGGAAGCTGGAAGATGAATCCTCCGATTCGAGCAGCAGCTGACAGAGAAGCCTTAATTCGGGGAATACAGGACGGCACGATTGATTGTTTAATCACGGACCATGCGCCGCACAGTGCGGAAGAAAAGAGTAGGGGTCTCTCCCAATCCTCCTTTGGTATCGTAGGACTGGAAACCGCCTTTCCGGCTATGCTCCACAATATGGTTCTCCGGAACCCCTTAGACAGAGAAGAAGCACGAGTAGACAGACGAAAAGCTAAGGCAAAGGTTTCGGAAATTCTTTCTGAGGGAGGGAAGACAGTGCATGGAGCGATTTCCCTCTACAGGCTACTGGAGCTGATGTGCACAAAGCCGAGAGAAATTTTCCCGATTTGCGGACCGAAGTATATCGAGAACGGGGCCGAAGCGGACATTGCGATTTTAGACCTTGACGCAGTGTACAAGGTAGATGTAGAGAGCTTCTATACGAAAGGCAGAAGCACGCTCTTTTCCGGTCAGGAGGTACAGGGCAGGGTGCTGAAGACTTTCTATCAGGGAAGAGAAGTCTATGACAGCGAAAAAGGGATTTTGAAAGCTTAGGAAGACTAAGACTCTGAGGAGCAAGGGCATACCAGGGAAGAACTGTGTTTTCTGAAAACGGTTTACTTTTGGAAAAAACTTTATTATGGGGAAAGAGTTGAGTAAGAGTAAGGAGAGGAGAAAAACTGCATGCAAGAATGCGAGTTTAAGATACTGGAAAACAAAATGATTGCAAAAGAGGTTTTCTTGATGAAGCTGGACGGGGACTGCTCGGAATTTACAGCGCCGGGACAGTTTTGCGAGATTAAGATTCCCGGTAAGTATTTGAGGAGACCGATTTCCGTATGTGATGTTTCGGAAAATACCTTGACACTCATCTATAAGGTTTTGGGAGAGGGAACGGAAGAGCTCTCCTGCATGGAAGAGGGAGAATACCTCTCCATCTTAACAGGACTTGGAAACGGCTACAGCGTGGAGGACGCCCCGAAAAATCCTGTACTCTGCGGCGGCGGAGTCGGTGTTCCGCCTCTCTACTACCTCTGCAAAAAGCTGGTAGAAGCCGGAAAACACCCTTATGTTGCTTTGGGCTTCCGCGCAAAAGAAGATGTTTTCTTTGAAGAAGAGTTCCGCACACTGGGCGTTCCCGTGAATGTGGCGACAGAGGACGGCAGTCACGGACAGAAGGGCTTTGTAACCTCTCTGCTCGGAAATCATAACTATGCCATGGTCTGCGGGCCGGAGCCGATGCTCCGCGCCGTGTATGAAAAGGTAGAGGGAGGACAGTTCAGCTTTGAGGAGCGCATGGGTTGCGGTTTCGGAGCCTGTATGGGTTGCAGCAGGAAAATGAAGTCCGGCATGAAGCGCATCTGCAAGGACGGACCGATATTTGCATGGGAGGAAATCGAATGGTAAGCATCAAAACAACGCTTTCGGGAATAGAGTTGGACAATCCGATTATTCCCGCCTCCGGCACCTTTGCCTTCGGAGAAGAGTTCAAGAGTCTCTACGACTTAAATATCCTTGGATCCATTTCCTTTAAGGGAACGACGGTGGAGGAACGGCCGGGAAATGCCCTTCCCCGTATTGCGGAGTGTCCGGGCGGCATGCTGAATTCCGTGGGGCTCCAGAATCCTGGTGTGAAAAAGGTTGTAGAAGAGGAGCTTCCGCGCCTTGGAAAGTTCTTCAAAAAACCTTTGGTAGCGAACATTTCCGGCTTTTCTCTGGAGGACTTCGCTATCCTCTCTGAAGAGATGGATAAGGTGGAAAATGTCGGCATTTTAGAAGTGAATATCTCCTGCCCGAATGTATCCCACGGGGGTATGGCCTTCGGAACGGACGCAAAGTCCGTGGAAGCGGTTTGTAAAGTAGTAAAGGAAAAGACGAAGAAGCCGGTTTACATGAAGTTAAGTCCGAATGTAACCGATATTACGGAAATGGCCAGAGCCGCAGAGAGCGGAGGGGCAGACGGTCTTTCACTCATCAACACGGTGCTCGGCATGCGAATCGATATTAAGAGAAGAAAGCCGGTGCTGGCAAACAAGGTCGGAGGCTATTCCGGACCGGGCATTTTCCCGATTGCCGTTCGTGCCGTCTATGCGGTACATCAAGCAGTGAAGCTTCCTCTTATCGGAATGGGCGGAATCAGCCGTGCGGAGGATGTCTTGGAAATGATGATGGCGGGTGCAAGTGCGGTGGAAGTCGGGGCGGAGAACCTTGTGAATCCGAGGGTTTGCGAAGAAATCATCACGGAACTTCCAATACTTTGCGAGAGACTGGGGATTAAGGATATACAGGATATTATCGGAATTGTTTAGTTAAAAGCAGTTTAGTTCTATAGAAGAGATAAACTGAATTCGAAAACATAGAAGGCACAAGGTCGAATTCAAGATAAATCAATGAAAATATATAGATAAAAATGGGAAGGAGCCAAAATGGGAAAGGATGTTATGGTAGCGCTGGACTTTCCGAGCGGAGAGAAGGCCTTAGCGTTTTTGGATTTATTTGCAAAGGAAGAAAGAAAGCCCTATGTGAAAGTGGGAATGGAGCTTTTTTACAGCGAGGGACCGGAGATCGTCAGGAAAATAAAGGAGAGAGGACATCAGATTTTTCTGGATTTAAAGCTTCATGATATTCCGAATACCGTAAAGGGCGGAATGCGCTCTTTAAGAGACCTCGGTGTGGACATGACGAATCTGCACGCGTCCGGAGGAGTGGAAATGATGCGACAGGCACTTTGCGGTCTTTCCTTCGAGGAGGGAGAGAATGAAGCTTGTGCTTGCCATGCGGAAGAGGAGAGCTCAAGCTCTGAAAAGCGGAAAAATCGTCCGCTTCTTATTGCGGTAACACAGCTTACCTCTACAGACCAAAGGTGTATGGAGGAGGAACTTCTCATTAAGGAAGAGCTGAAAAAGGTTGTGCTCCACTACGGACAAAATGCGAAGACGGCGGGGCTCGACGGTGTGGTTTGCTCTCCTTGGGAAGCAAGAGAAATCCACGAAAAGCTGGGGAAGGACTTCTTAACGATTACTCCGGGTGTTCGCTTTAAGGGCGGTGACATAGGGGACCAGAAGAGAGTCATGAGCCCTTCGGACGCGAAGGAAGCGGGCTCGGACTACATCGTGATGGGACGGCCCATTACGCAGGCGGAAAATCCGGTAGAGGCCTATAGAGAAGCGGTAAGACAGTTCTGCGACTAAACTTCCTTTCTAAGATAATGGGAAGGCTGAGTTTTATGAATAAAAGTAGAGTTTTGTGAAAAGCCGGAATACAGCGGCACAGCAAGGATTGTCTAATACAGTACAAAATTAGTTTAATAAGTCCATATAGCAGGAGGGAAAAAATGAGAAAAGAAGAAATTGCAGAGGCTTTATTATCCATTCAGGCGGTATTTTTAAGACCGAAGGAGCCCTTTACCTGGGCATCGGGAATTCATTCTCCCATTTATTGTGATAACCGCTTGACCCTCTCTTTTCCGGAGGTAAGAAGAAAGATTGAGGCGGGGCTTGCCGAGCTTGTGAAGGAGCATTTTCCGGAGGCAAAGGCACTTTTCGGGACGTCTACGGCAGGCATTGCCCATGCCGCTTTAACCGCGGAAATCCTGGACCTTCCCATGGGCTATGTGAGAGGCTCTGCTAAGGATCACGGCAGACAAAATCAGATTGAAGGAAAGCTTACTCCGGGTGAACCCGTTGTTGTGGTGGAGGATCTCATTTCCACCGGCGGATCGGTTATCGACTGTGTGAAGGTCTTAGAGGAAAATGGAGCCAAGGTGCTCGGCGTGGTGAGCATTTTCACCTACGGAATGGAAAAGGGAAAGAAGAGACTGAGCGAGGCCAATGTAGTGAATTACTCCCTCTGCGACTTGGATTCTCTCTTGCCGGTAGCTGTTGCAAAGGGCTATATCGAAAAGGAAGAAGAGGCGAAGCTCCTGCACTTTAGAGATAATCCCTCCGATGAGTCCTGGATGGCAAAGTAGAGACGGAAAACGAAGCTGTTCCTTGTGAAGGAAAAAGTTAGTGTTTGTGGAACAGCTGTAATGCATAAGAGCAAATCCTGAAAAAGGATTCTCTATAGATGATGTTTGAGCATAAGAAAGGGTAAAAGGATGGAGAAAAATCGTAGTATCATTAACATTTTGGATCTGAGTATTGAGGAAATTAATGAGCTGATGGCTTTGGCGGATAAGATTGAAGCAAAGCCCGAAGACTACTGGGAGCGATGCAAACATAAGAAGCTGGCGACTCTGTTTTTTGAACCGTCTACAAGAACCAGACTTTCCTTTGAGGCGGCTATGCTGGAGCTCGGCGGTTCCGTCCTCGGTTTCGCAGGGGCATCGAGTTCTTCTGCAGCCAAGGGAGAAAGCGTAGCCGATACGATTGAAACCGTTTCCAACTATGCGGATATCATTACCATGAGGCATCCGAAGGAAGGTGCACCGGTTGTAGCGGCAGAACACACAACGGTTCCGTTCATCAATGCCGGTGACGGCGGACATTTCCACCCGACACAGACCTTGGCGGACCTTCTGACCATTCATAGAACCTACGGCAGAGTGGATAACTTATGCATAGGTGTTTGCGGAGACCTGAAGTTCGGCCGTACCGTGCACTCCTTAATCGATGCCATGCTTCGCTACCCGAATAACCGCTATATTCTGATTTCCCCTGAAGAGCTTCGCCTTCCGGAGTATGAGATTGAGAAACTGAAGGAAGCCGGCGCGGAGTTCAGAGAGACGACGGACCTGGAAGGCGCGATTCCGGAGCTGGATATCCTCTATATGACGAGAGTCCAGAGAGAGCGTTTCTTTAACGAGGAAGACTATCTCCGCTTAAAGGACATCTATGTTCTGACTCCGGAAAAGTTGAAAAATGCAAAAGAAACAATGGGTATTCTTCACCCGCTTCCCCGCGTAAACGAGATTTCCGTTCAAGTGGATAAGGACAAGCGCGCAAAGTATTTCTATCAGACACTTTGCGGAAAGCAGATGCGAATGGCGCTGATTTTGAAGCTTCTCGGATTGGATAAGTAAATATAGATTTATTGATTAAAGATTGTACTTCCATTCATATACTCTTTTCTAAAGGCGCTCTCGCTCGATTCCGACAGAGCGGCACTAAGCCTCGAGCTTCGCTGCGCTTGCTTTCGGCAAGTGCCGGCGTCTCCATACGCTTTAGGAAAAAGAACGAAATAGTATTTTCTGGTAGTATAGAAAAATCCATTTTACTGTAAGATAAACTGTTAAATAAGGAAAGGAAATCATAATGAATATAGATGGAATTGAGAATGGTATTGTTTTAGATCACATTAAGGCAGGCAAGAGCATGCTGGTGTATCAGTATCTGGGACTCCAGAATCTGAACAGTCCGGTGGCGCTCATCCAGAACTGCTCCTCCGGAAAGATGGGAAAGAAGGACATCGTAAAGATTGCGGAGAATATTGACCTTGACTTAAATGTGCTTGGTTACATCGATCCGGGCATCACCGTAAACTATATTCGGGACGGAAAAAGAGTGGATAAGGCTTGCCTATCCTTACCGGAGACGCTGAAAAATGTCCTGCATTGCAAGAATCCGCGTTGCATTACTTCCACGGAGCAGGAGCTTCCGCAGGTATTTAAGAAGATTGAGGGAAAAAATAGGCAGTATCGCTGCATTTATTGTGATACAATTGCGAAGAACGATGAATTTGAATAAACTATGTTTTTAGAAGGAAGGTGTTCATAGCGAAAAAGGCTATGGAAACGCTACAGTCGCATTCGCTAAAGTCCGCTTCTGAAACCGTAGTTTTGGAAGTGGACTTTTTTATGTGAGGGAAAGGATATGAGCAGTTTTCTTTTAGAGCGGAGAAGGGCGGGGATTTTGATGCCTCTGTTCTCCTTACCGGGAAAATACGGAATAGGAAGTTTTTCAAAGGAAGCAAGAGAGTTTGTCCGTTTTTTGAAGGAGGCGGGACAGAGCTATTGGCAGATTCTCCCTATGGGGCCGACAGGCTACGGGGACTCTCCTTACCAGAGTTTTTCCACCTTTGCGGGAAATCCCTATTTTATTGACCTTGATACTTTGGCGGAAGAGGGGCTTCTCTTGGAAGATGAGCTTTCCGACCTTTCTTTTTCCGATTCGGAAGAGCACGTAGATTACGGAAAGCTTTATACGCTACGTTTTCCTGTACTGGAAAAAGCGGTAAAGCGTTTTTTAGAGAAGCTGGATTTGGATACCGCTTCGAGCGGAAGTGCAGAGCATGGCGAAGCAAAAAAATACAGCAAGGAAAACCTTGAGAAAGAGAAAGAAGCCTATAGCGCCTTCCTTTCGGAAAATGCGCATTGGCTTCCGCGCTATGCCGAGTTTATGGCGAAGAAGCTGCCGTATTCCGCCGATTTTCATAAGGTTTGCCAGTATTTTTTTATCAAGCAGTGGAAGAGCCTGAAAGACTATGCGAATAGCTTGGGGATAAAGATTATCGGGGATATTCCGATCTATGTTTCCTTGGATTCTTCTGATGTCTTGGATCATCCCTCTCTCTTTCAGCTTAAGGAAAACGGAGAGCCCTCGGCGGTTGCCGGTTGCCCTCCCGATGCCTTTGCGGAAAATGGACAGCTTTGGGGAAATCCGCTCTATGCGTGGGAAAAGCACGAGGAGGAAGGATATAGCTGGTGGATTTCCAGAATAAGGCATTGTTTCTCCCTTTATGACATCGTGCGAATTGACCATTTCCGAGGCTTTGACGAATATTTTTCCATTCCCTACGGAGATGAAAATGCAAAGCGCGGACATTGGGAAAAAGGACCGGGAATGAAGCTTTTCCGTGCCGTGAAAGAGGCGCTCGGAAAGAAAGAAGTGATTGCGGAGGATTTAGGCTATGTCACGGAGTCGGTGAAGAAGCTTGTTTCAGACAGCGGGTTCCCGGGTATGAAGCTCCTGGAATTTGCCTTTGACTCGAGGGAGAGCGGAGATTACCGTCCGAATACTTGGACCAAGAACACGGTCTGCTATACGGGAACCCATGACAATCAGGTCTTAAAGGACTGGTTTTTGGAAATCCTTCCGGAAGATCGAGAAATGGCGGCAGACTATAGCGGTAGGACTGTAGAAGAGCTTCTTAAGATGGATTATGTCGATTTCTTTATCAAAATGACCCTGGACTCGGTTTCCAACACGGCCATTATTCCCATGCAGGACTATCTGCATAAGGGAAAAGAAGCACGCATCAATACGCCATCTAAACTGGGTAATAACTGGAGCTACCGCTTTGCAAAGGAGGATTTCTCTAAGAGCGTGGCGGAAAAGATTCGGAAAATGACGGAAGAAAGCGGCAGATTGGAATAGGGTTAACGATGTTTAAGAATGCTTTGTATTATCAAGAGGAAAAAGAGAGTTATAAGGCAAAGGTTCTGTCTTGCCTGCCTTTGGAAGGAAAAGAGAAGGCGGCATGGGAGAAGAGAGTGGGGAAAAGCTTTCCCGCTCTTTTTCTTCTGCGGCTTTCCGAAGAACCCTTTTATCCGGAGGGAGGCGGACAGGCGCCGGACAAGGGGACGATAGATGGCGCAGAGCTTCTCTTTGCGGAAAATGTAGAGGATGAGTATATCGTGCATCTTCTTGCAAAAGAGATTCCGGAAGGAACAGAGGTGCTGTGTAAGGTAGACTATGCCTATAGAAGGAGGCAGTCCGAAAATCACAGCGGAGAGCATATTTTCGCAGGGCTCATCAATCGGCGCTTCGGTTACAGCAATGTCGGCTTTCACATGGAGCTTCTCGGGGACAATCCGCATGTCACCGTGGACTTTAACGGAGAACTTTCGGAAGAGGAGCTTTCGGAGCTGGAATTGGCAGTGAATGCCGTGATTCGAAGGAATCTGCCGGTAGAGGAGAAATACCTAGAAGATGACTTCGGGAAAGAGAATTTAAAAAGCCTGCCCGATGCAGAAGACGGGGGGAAAAGTGAGGAGCTGGAGACAAGTGCGGAACAGCTGTCAGTAGAAGAGCCTGGCGGAGGCCTCGAGCGAGAATGGAAGACAAGGGAATTTCGCCAAAAGAAAGCCCTTTCCGGTGCGATTCGAGTGGTCAGCATTCCCGGAGTGGACAGCTGTGCCTGCTGTGGAACGCATGTGAAGAGGACAGGAGAAATCGGACTCTTTAAGCTTCTATCCTTTGAGAAACACCGGGGAGGAACAAGAGTTTTCCTGCTTTCCGGGGAGCTCGCTTTTTTGGACACGCAGAAAAAAGAAAAGCTGCTTTTGGAGGCATCCAGAAAGTTAAGTACCGACTATCAAAACCTTTCCGAACGGGTGGATAAGCTGAAGGAACAGACGGAAGAGGAGAGAGGAAGACGAATCGCCCTTTCCCTGCAGGCAGTAGAGCTGCTTGGAAATTCTTATAAGAAAGAACTGCTTATACAACAAGAAAAAGCCGTTCTTACAGGAAAACCCCTTCGCGGCGAGGGCTTAGAATACTATGGAAAGGAAAAGCTTGCTGTCTTTCATTTTCCGGACTATGAGATGATTCTTCTTAATAAAGCCTGTGAAAGCTTAAAATCCTATGTGGATACGGATTTTTTCTGCTTTTCCAGGAGAGGAGAGAAGGAATGGCAGTTTGCCGGAGCAGGTTGCAGCGGGTTTTTAGAAAGATTTAAGAAATGGAAGGACGCAGGACGATTTTCCGGAGGAGGAAGAGAGGAAATGTTGCAGGGACGCTTTCTGGGAACGGAAGAAGAGCTGAAGGCCTGGGTAGACAGTGCAGAGTAATCTGTACTCTCTTTTTTTAGTATGACGGGCATGCCGTCAATCTGTGGTGCAAGTCCACAAGGGGCGTAGTTGCCGACGAACCCCATAGCGACTCCCAAGGTTTACATCGCGAGGTGTAGGCGAGAAGAAGGGATAGCGAAATCGTAGCCTGACGAACAGAAACCTGATATTAAGGCGTTTACGGCGGATGAGCTGGCTAAAAGCAGCAAAGTCCAAAAGGCAACCGTAACCCGTAGGCGTAAATCAGGCAGGTAGACGAGGAAAGACTGGCAGGCTTATCCCGTGAGGTCTCACAGACGAGGAAACTCGCCGTAGCAACAACGAACTGTGAGAAGTCAGCAGAAGCCGTAGTAGGTATGATTCTGAAATGGATGATACCGAAGGGCTGAACAAGGTAACTGTGTAATCAAATGTATGCCCCATGAAATACCTGACAGCGGAAAGTGCGAA
>NZ_JH414505.1:0-189296 GCF_000238075.1 Oribacterium asaccharolyticum ACB7 | reverse complement strand
CTCGATTGTAAAAATAAAGCGCAGGCTAAAAGAACTGACCTGTAGGAAAACGCCTGAAAAAGTAAGGGAGAAGATAGAGAAAATCAATCAGGTAACAAGAGGATGATTAACTATTATGCCCTTGGCTCCATGAAAACAGCGATGACAGCGATTGACGCACATTTACGGACAAGGCTTCGGGTTATTATTTGGAAGCGGTGGAAAGTACCAAAGAAGCGACAGTGGGGCTTGCAGAAACTGGGAATAGGCAAGGACCTTGCGAGGCTAACCTCATACTGTGGTGACCGCTACCAATGGGTTGTCACGAAGACGTGTGTTGTAAGAGCAATCTCTGAGGAAGTGCTTGCGAAAGCAGGACTAATAAGTTGTCTCGAATATTATAATAAGCGTCATGCCTTGAAGTTATGTTGAACCGCCGTATGCCGAACGGCACGTACTGGTGGTGTGAGAGGGGGATTAAATTCCCCCTACTCGATTGAGCGCGTACCGCCTTATACCTTGTGATGAGACCTATTCTTATAAAATGAAAGGATCTTGTCGAAAAACTAAGGAGCCTATTTTATGAAAGTAATAAAAACTTTTATGAACGTTAAATGATTTATTATAAAAAAATATATAGAAAAAGAGTTCATGATACAGGGCGGAAGCAGCAGAGAGGATTGAAAAAAAGTAAGGAGACGGTATGTTAAAGTTTTCCGGAAACGGAGTCGGGAAAAGAGTACTTTCCGCATTTTTGTGTGCGGTGCTCAGCTTTAGCAATGTACAGATAGCGTACGCAGGAGAAAGCACGGAAGAGATATCGCAGGAAGGCGCATTTTTTGCATCGGAGAGCAATCCGCAGCAGGAAGGAATAGAAGGAGAAGCTTCAGAAGGAATGGAAGCAGAACCTGCTGAAAAGGGAGATAGGGAGGAGATTTCGAAAGAGTCGCCTTCTAATTTGCGTGATAAAAAGAAAGAAAATATAGAGACAGAAAATACAGAAGCGGAAAATGCGAAGGAGGATACCGCTTTTTTAGCTGCCGGAGAATTTGAGGAGACGACAGAGGAGGGCATCTTAGTTCGTGCAAAATACGGAGAGGATACCTTCCCCGAGGGGACCTTTATGAGACTGCGCCCTGTGGAGGAGGAAGAAACGCTTTCCGCCATGAAGGAAAAAGTCTTAAGTGAAAAAGAGAAAGAAGAAGCTTCCGGACAGAAAGTGGAGCTTCGCTCTTTTTATGCTGTGGATATCGGGTTTTTCCGTGTGACGGAAGAGGGAGAAGAAGTGGCAGTACAGCCGAAAAAAGGAAAGGCTGTACAGGTAGAGTTAAAGAAGAGTCCCGCTCTGGAAGAAGCCCTCTCCATTAAGCCGGGCACATGGGTTGAGGAATATGTGGACGAGGAAGAAATCCGGAAAGAAAAGACTCTCTTCCAAAAGGACGAGTATACGGTTTCCCTTCCGGAGGGAGAAGAGCTAAGCCTTGTGCATCTTCCGGAAGGAAGAGAGGCGGAGCTCCTTCCTCTTACGGACGGAGATTCGACTTTGCGCTTTTCCGGAAAAGAATTCAGTCCTTATGGTTTGGCAGGGACCGGCAGAGGAAAATCGGTAGGACAGGCGAGTAACCACTCCTTTCAGGTCTATTGGAAAGAGGCACCGGACCCTCAAGCAGGGACGGAAAATGCCACGACCGGACACAGCTACTCCGATCCTTTAGCTGCTACGAACATTCGGGAACGAAAGAATTTGCAGATTATTCCTCCTGCGAAATCTTCCAATCAGCTGGATACTTCTACTATGATGCTGGAATTTACCTTAAAAGGAAATAAGGATACGAAATATCCGCCCGGATCGATTAGCATCGATATTCCCGAGAGCGTCTTTAAAAGCTGGAGTACCACTCACCCGACACTGGTGGCCTATAAAGATCGTTATAACCTTCAGGACGGGATGGAACCGGTGCAATCCCAGGTTCCCAAAGCACCGGAGACCAACAGTTTAAGCGATTTTAACTATACGGAAGTGGAAAGGCCTATTAACGGAAAAAAAGAGAAGTACTACCATCTGGTTAATCATAGTGAAGTACCGGGGGCCATGATTTTGGAGGCGGAGTTCGCCTATCCCATGCGACCGACCATGGTGCAGATGGAGCATAAACAGGTAGGAGGGAAGGAAATCGGAGAGTATCGGAATGCTTTTCCGGTTTTTGCCGAAATCCATCATCCGGATAGTCAATACAATGCAAGCATGCAGGACAATCTTTCCGTAACCCTGCAAACGGAAGTGAAACCTTTTAAGATGACAATTAAGCACGGCACGGGAGGAAAAACGGGAGGACTCTTCTACAAGTGGGATCCCGCCTGGGGAGACAAACCGGCTGATGCGGATTCGTATTTTTATGTCCCCTGGTATATTGATGCGGACCGTCCCGGAGGGAGCTCCCAGGGCTTTACCTACAGTTTTCACCTGGATAATAATACAGCAGACGGGGGACAGCTGGTAGGGGTAAAGAAGATGCCCCAGTCTGTTTGGTGGAACAGATATACTTACGCTTCCTATCTGGATTCCGATACCTCTTCCGGCAGTTATCCGGATATTGCAAGATACATGAACTCCGCACCGCCGGCAGATCAGTATTGGTTGGTTAATCCTATAGGAAGAACTTTTGTCGGAATCGATAAGGAGCCGGTGAAGCGGCCGGGTGGTCCTTCTGACGATACTTTCGAGAATTCCACCGGAAGCTATTACGATTATGATGGCTACCCGCTTCAGTCTTATCAAGGCGGACAACGTTATGTAGCCTTGTATCGCTATCCCATGACGAAGATTACCAATGCCATCGCGAATCATGTGGACATGGTAGAGCATGGCTTTCTTCTGAAAAACAAGGTGAGCTGGACGGAAACCTGGGCAGACGGGTACACTCGAAACGGCTCTTCCGAAGCGACATTGGAGAATCAGGCCAAGGTTATTCTTCCCCTAAGACCGAAGGGGAAAGTCCAGATGGATAAGAACAACACCGGTGACGGATGGATCTTTACGGACAGTTTACAGACTCTCTTTGCGGATGGGGCTCAAAATATTCCCATCTCCGGAAATGCGAGAACGAGTCCCATGTACTACCTTTTTGCCAGCAATCAAGTGGATGGCAGTAAGGTGGTGATGCATGCGGACGGCACGTACACCGTGCCGGAAACAAAGATTGTTTTGCGGGATGACGGAGAGTACTACTTATATACTTTGAAAAACAATGTCTGGATGACTGAGCCTTTAAATACGGATCCGACTACGGCGATAAACCTGGAAACGGGCTTTCGAGAGCCGGGAACGGCAGTCTATAAACTAAAGGAAGAGGACTACTATTATGACAGTGTTTCCATTAAAAACATGGAAGTGTACGACGTGGAGCAGGTCAGTGCTCCGGTGAACTACACTCCTACGGGGAGAATCAGTAGAAACTTTGCAAGCTATGCCCCGGTAGAGCTGTGGATTCGAAAAAAGGGACACACAAGCTATGAAAAATATGGAAGCTTTCAGGCAATAGACAAGGATCAATTTACGTTTACACCGGAAAGCGGTTACTCGAAAGTTACGGCTCAGCAAGGAAACAATATCATCACAAGTGCGAACTATCTGGATTTAAAGGCGGCTTTTCCGGGCGGTGTCAGCGGAATCGAGTTCAGAAATACGACAAAGGCCTATCAGACCAACTTGCAACCGGCCTTCGGTATCAGTTTAACGCCGAGTGCAGCCATGCGGGAACAGTATCAGAAAGCCTTAAATGCGGGATTGAATAGTGCGGTTGCCGGGCCCGGCTATGGGAAGGCGGATACGGGAGCCGACAGTCTCGCAGGAAGACTTGGAAAGCAGTGGGATAGGGTCGCCTACGTCCATAGACCGATGCAGCTTACTTCGAGTATAAACAAATACCTCGATAATATTACGTATTCCGACGGATTTGTAAGGGGATTTAAGGATGACCCGGTGCACGGTGAGCAGCTTCATCTTTGCTATGTAGATATACATAATCAAGTGGCTTTGCCGGAACCCTTAAGAAAAGAGGAATACCTTTCTCCTTACCTCTTAAGGGATGGAATTATTTATGACCTTCTTCCCGCGGGAACCTATGTCAAGGAAGAAGAAATCCATCTGGGTCCTAACGGGCAAGGCGGCGCTTATGGCGGTGATTTTGACAGGGGAGATTACCAAGTTGAGTTTATAGAAAATTGGGAAGACTCCGGACAAACCATGATGAAGGTGAGCTTTAAGACGCCGGCAGGCCGAAAGAATATTTCTGGAGGAAATGCATCCAGGATTCGTTTGGGCTACATCGTGCATAATCCGTATTCCAACATTTTGGACAGAGGAAGGATTCTTCAGAATACGGCAGCCTTTCTAAACACCTCGAAAGAAACCAAATGGATTCCGAACTTTAGTCCGAAGAATGAAGCAAACGGGATTCCGGAAAGACACTCCGGAAGACTGAAAGAACCGTATTTTCAGAAGGAGATGGAGAATGCATGGAATGCGGATCCGAGCCACTATAAGACAATGAGTGTAACGGATATGCCTCTGAACTATGAGGCCATCACCATTGTGCAGGCGGGCTTTAGCAACTATGTTTCCACCGAAGTTCATAAACCCTTCGCAAAGGACAATGTGAGCTATATGGGCGACCCCTATCGGCATCGCCTCTTGTACCAGGCGCTGAGCAGTACCAGGACGACCGATATTATTCTCTTTGATATTTTGGGAGAAGAGCAGGATCGAAACGGAGACTTTGACGGCATCGATATCAGTTCCTTCCTGAACAAAAAACCCTTTGAGAAGGGGCTTACGACCGAGAATCCGGATGTTTTGGAGCCGATGGTGTATTATTCTACGGTTGTACCTACTACCGAAGCACAAAGGAATCTGGGAGCGCCGAAGTATGACACGGCAGCCTACAATAGTGATAACAGTGTTTACAATCCGAAGAACCCGAACAGTATTTGGAAGGTCTGGGATTATAAACATCCGGAAAATAATGCCGGAGTCAATAAGAAAGACATCAAGGCTATCGCCGTCGATGCACGAACCACGAAGGCGGGTAAGCGATTCATCCTGGATACGCAGGGAAAGCTGGTGGCTTATGTAAAGATGACGGCGTCTATGGATAAGAAGAAGCTGCCGGTTCACAATGTGAATACCGGGTATCTGAAGAGCATCACCTTTAACGGAGAGGATGTTCCGGCCTCCGAAGTCATCAAAGAATTGGAGGCTCCGAGCAGCCACAACCTGATTGCACCGGTACAGGTATCGATTCCGGTGAAGAAGGTCCTGGACGGCCCAGCGGGTGTTACGGCTCCGAATATTCGGAATGCCTTCCGCTTTACTTTGAAGGCGGAAGCCGGAGCAAGCTTACTGGACGGAAACAGACAGCCGGTTGTGACGGAAAAAACCAATCCGGATGCGGACGGCGGTCTTCTGGAGTTTGGACCGATAGAATTCATTCGTCCCGGAACCTATACTTATACGGTTACAGAGACGGGGAATTTCCCGAGGATCAAGAATGATTTGCTTTCAGAAAAAACCCTTACGGTAACAGTCACCAATCCGGACGATAAAAAGCTGAGCTATACCTCTACAGTCAATGCAACAACGCCTCTTACCTTTACCAATACCTTCGGAATAGATAAGGTAAAACCGAAAATAAGCATAAAGAAGGTGCTGGAGCATTACGGCGGAGTAACCGTCCCGGATATCAAGGAGAAATACAGCTTCACTTTGACAGCTTTAGACGGGGCACCGATGCCCGCGGAAGCTAGCGGAGGAAGCCTTACGAAGACGAATCCGGATGCGGACGGAGGAGAAATCTCTTTTGGAGAAATCACGTATTCCTTACCGGGAGAGTATCGCTATACCGTGACGGAAAGCGGATCCGTTCCTCTCGTGGAAAATGATAAGGAAGCCGTTAAAAACCTTATTGTAAAGGTAAAGGATCTTGGAAACGGCACCATGAGTGCGACGGTTTCCGGGGATGCACTGGAATTTAGGAATCTCCTTTCCTTGCCTCCTGCCGAAGAGGAACTTTCTCTTAAGAAGGAAGTAAAGGGCGGCAGTCCTGAAAATAAAGATCCGTTTCGCTTTAGCTTAAGCTGGAAGAAGACGGAATTGACAGCCGTAGGCAATGCCGGCGTGAAACTTCCCGCAAATCCGGCGCCCATGCCGGGGAACAGTCCGGGGCAGGAAGTACAAATTACGGTAAATGGGGCGGGAACCGGAACCTTTGAGAAAATTGCCTTCCCTGCGCCCGGAAAGTATACCTATGAAGTTAGAGAGGAAGCGCTCTTAAAAGGGTATCGCTTTGATAAGAGTCGCTACCAAGTGGTTTTCACCGTGGAAGAAGATCCGGCAAATCCTTCACACCTGACGGTTAAAAAGGAAATTTTTAAGGACGATGTTCCGGCAGAACAAATTCTTTTCGTTAATGAATACGAGCCGAACCAACCGGGGCCGAATCCCCCGACACCGCCCACACCGCCGGATCCTTCTCTTCCTCCAAATGACAAGCCGACTCCGCCGGGGCCTCCGACTCCGCCGACACCGACGGAAACACCGGAGATTCCGCCGGAACCGGACAGGCCTTCTACTCCTAGGCCCAAAACCTTAAGGGAAATAAACTCGAGAATTAAGGCTATTCTGGGAAGAAAGCGTCCTCTGACGCAGGAGGATCGGGAAGAGCTGGAGCAGCTTATCAAAGTGGTATCGAAGTACAAGAGAAGAGTCCAAACAGCGGATTCTTCCAAATCGATTCTCTATGTCATTTTCTCGGGAATCAGCGGAATACTTCTTGCCCTATACATGGCTCTGAAAAGGAGATGGAATCAAATAAGGCTGTAAAAAAATAAAATTGTAAAGAGTTTTTGTACAAGATAGGTCTGAAAGGAGAGTGGCGAGAGCTTACCCTTTTTCAGACCTATTTTAAGTCTGAGAAATCCGATTGAACTGTGTTATAATGGCATAAATAACCGAATATTGAACTGTGTTATAATGGCATAAATAACCGAATATTGAACTGGTTTATTTTCTAAGGAAGCAGCGGGAAAGAAGGAATAGGGCATGGACGAGGATAGAAAAAAATATAAGATTTTTGCGGAAGACAAGAAATTTTATCTGGGAAGAATAGCCGTTTCGGATGGACGTTTTTCTTCGGTGGATTTGGAGAGGGAACTCGGTGACGAAGAGTTATTTTCCGGGGAGGAAGACTTTCTGCTTCCCGGACTCATAGACATTCATTTTCACGGCTGTCTGGGGAAGGATTTTTGCGACGGAACAAGGGAAGCCGTCTCGACGCTTGCAAAGTATGAAGCGGAGCACGGCATTACCGGTATTTGCCCCGCAACACTGACCCTTCCGGTGGAAGAATTGGAAAAGGTCCTTGGTCTTGCGAGAACCTACCGGGACGAGGGTTTAAAGATTGGAGAGGCTCGTCTCCTCGGAATCAATATGGAGGGACCCTTTATCAGTCCCGTGAAAAAAGGAGCCCAAAATCCGAATTACATCTTGAAATGGGATGACAGGATTGCGAATCGTTTCCTGGAGGCTTCCGGAGGCTTGGTAAAGTATATGGGAATCGCACCGGAGGAAAATCCCGCTTTTAAGGATTTTATTCCGAAGATGCAGGGGAAGGTGAGAATTTCACTGGCGCACACCAATGCGGATTTCCAAACGGCAGTAGAAGCATATCGGGCAGGAGCCTCTCATGCGGTACACCTTTTTAATGCCATGACGGGACTGGATCATAGAAATCCGGGTGTGGTCGGGGCAACGATGGAACAAAAAGAGGTTTTTGCGGAACTGATTGCCGACGGCGTTCATGTTCACCCGATGATGGTTCGCCTGGCCTTTACGGTTTTGGGAGAGGACAGAGTGATTCTCATCAGTGACAGTCTTCGCTCTACAGGGATGCCGGACGGTCTTTATGACCTGGGAGGGCAGGAAGTGGAGAAGAAAGGAAAGCACTGCAGATTAACTTCGAACGGAGCACTGGCAGGTTCCGTATCCAATGTTTATGACTGCCTGTGTACGGCGGTAAAGGAGATGGGCATTCCTCTTAGGAAGGCCGTGACAGCGGCCAGCTTAAATCCTGCCCGTTCTCTGGGAGTGGACCAGGATTACGGCAGTATCACAGTCGGAAAAGTGGCGGATTATCTGATCGTGGATAAGGACTTAAAGCAAAAAGCGGTTTATCAAGCCGGAAAAATCCTTCCAATTTTTTGAAATCCTTCCCGTTTTTTGAAATTATGCTTGCCAAATTGCTTCTTCTATACTAGAGTAGCGAGGGATTTCAGGACGATGTAAGGAAAAGTTCCAAAAAAGAGTTTACTTAGTATAAGGAGAAAAGATGAAGGGATTTTTAAAGGAGTTTAAGGAGTTCGCATTAAAGGGAAATATGATTGATTTGGCAGTCGGTATGATTATCGGTTCCGCTTTTACCGCATTGGTAAACAAGCTGGTAAGCGACCTTGTTATGCCGCTCATTTCTCTGGTTACCGGAAAGATTGATTTTGACAATATGTTCATTCCTCTTGCCGGACAGACCACAAAGGTATATAGCGAAGCGGTAGAACAGGGAGCGGTTTTTGCCTACGGTTCCTTCATTACCGCAGTGATTAACTTTCTGATCATGGCACTCGTGGTTTTCATTTTTGTAAAGCAGATGAATAAGCTGAAGAAGGAAGCGCCGGCAGTGGAGACGGAGAAGGAGTGCCCGTACTGTAAGACGATGATTCCAATCGAGGCAACCCGTTGTCCTCACTGCACCTCTAAGCTTGCAGGTTATGCGGAGTCGGTTTAAAAAGCGGAGTGGATAAACTTTCTTTGGGAGATTGTGAAAAGCGGGAGCGTTTCCGGCTTTTCGCAGCTCCCTATTTTCCTTTTTGGAGGGTGAAATGAAAGAAACGGAGCGTGAACGAATTGCAACGAGGGCGGCGGTTTTCGGCATACTGGCAAATCTTTTTCTATTTGTTGTAAAATATCTTCTTTCTGCTTCTCTTCATTCCCTGAGTATTGCGGCGGATGCTTGGAACAACTTGTCGGATGTCGGCAATTCCATCCTCGGCCTTGTAGCCGGAAAACTGTCCGGGAAAAAGGCGGACAGAGAACATCCCTTCGGGCATGGCAGAATTGAGTACCTGGCAGCTTTTCTGGTGAGTACCTTTATAATTCAATTGGGCTTGGACACCATTCGTTCGGGACTCTTTTCTTTAGGAAAGAAGGAGGAACTCGTATTTTTTGCTCCTGCGGTTTGGCTGCTCTTACTTTCCGTTTTGATTAAGGTGTTTTTGTTTTTTTATTTTCGCTTTATCGGGAAGAAAATTTCGTCCACACTTTTTAAAGCGACAGCGATGGATGCGCTTCTGGATTCTCTGATGACGGTTTCCACGCTGGTATCGGTTCTCCTCTACTATAAAAAAGGCTATAATATAGATGCCTTTTTAGGCTTGGGCTTGGGCGTGCTGATTTTGTTTAACGGCATAAAGATGGCGAGAGAAACCATTACGGAAATATTGGGAAAGCCGATTGAAGAAAGATTGTACAAGGAAATTCGGGATACCGTCTTAGAAGAAAAGGACTTTCTGGCTGTCCATGATTTTCTGTATCATCCTTACGGAGCGCAGAATGCGATGGGAAGTATTCATGTTCTTTGTGACGGAAGAAAAAGTATTGCCTACATCCATGAGAAGGTGGATGATATGGAGAGAAGAATCAAAAAGGAATTCGGTTTTTCCTTATTGATTCATGTGGATCCGATTGTTGCGGAAGAGGACGTGGTCTGGCTGTCTTCTATCGTGAAGCGGACTTTGGCTTGCTATCATACCGAAGGGAGCTTCCACGATATTCAGTTTAAGAAAGAGCAGGAGAAAGAAATCCTATACTTTGACCTTCTTTTGCCCTATTCCGTAACGGAAGAAACGGCCATGAAGATTCAGGCGGAGATAAGGGATGCGGTAAAAGAGGAAAAAGGGATGGATTGTGCAATAGAGCTGGATCGCCCCATGATAGAAACGTAGAGAGTAGAGGGAGAAAATGTACGAAATTAAGGAAAGAGTGCGCTATTCCGAGGTACGGGAAAATGGAAAAATGGGTCTCCTCGGGATTGTAAACCTCTTACAGGATTGTTCCACCTTTCATTCTCATGATGTGGGAATGTCCATAGAGAGGGTGCTGGAGTTGAAAAGAGCCTGGCTTTTAAGCGCCTGGGATATTCAGGTCTTTGCCTTTCCGGCGCTTTATGAGGAAATTACGGTGGGAACCTCCCCTCACCTCTTTCGCGGTATTTTTGCTTACCGAAATTTCTGGATTAAGAATAAAGATGGAGAGTATCTGGTCAAGGCGGATAGTGAGTGGTTCTGCATTGACACGGAAAAGGGCAGACCGCAAAAGATTACGGAAGAGTTGGTAGAGCCTTTCGGAAAACCGCAGGATGTTCTGCATTTGCCTCCTCTGCAACGTAAAATCACTTTTCCGGAAGGATGGCAGGCGGGGCAGGACTTTCCCGTACCGAGGGAGTATCTGGACACCAATCATCATATGAACAATGCCCGTTATATTGCGCTTAGCGAGGAGCTTCTCTTCCAAAGCAGCGGGAGGCCTGCATTTTCTTTTTCGGAAGAAAATAAAAAAGAGAGCATGGAGCCTTTCGGAATTCGAGCGGAATATTTGAAGGCGTATACCCTCGGGGATTCTATTTTTCCAAGAATTGCCATAGAAGAAGATAGAAAAGTTGTTGCCTTTTACAATCAGAATAAGGAGCTGTGCTGCCATGTTGAAATTAGGAAAATCCCAAAAATGTAAGATTCTAAGAGAAAAGGACTTTGGCGTTTTCGTGGGAAATGAGGGAGAAGAAGGGGTACTTCTTCCGATTCGCCAGGTTCCGAAGGGAAAGAAAGTTGGGGATGAGATAACGGTCTTTGTCTATAAGGACTCCAGAGACAGGCTCATTGCCACAACCAGGAAGCCCTATATGGAAGTGGGAGAGATTGCCAAGCTTCGGGTGAACGACGTGAACGCCATCGGTGCATTTATGGACATCGGCTTGGAAAAAGACATCCTGCTTCCGCATAGAGAAATGCGATATGCCCTGAAGAAGGATATGGAGGTAGAGGTTTATCTTTATATCGATAAGACGGAACGCTTAGCAGCCAGCATGTATACGAAGAAAAAAGAAGATGCAAGGCATATCAGCCAGGAAGAGGTCAATACTTCCCGTTATGAGAAATGTGCGGAGCAGATAGAGCGTATCCTGGAGGAAAAATTTGCGGGGCATATTCCTTATACCGATAAGACGGTAGACCCCGAGCAGGTAAAGAGAGACTTCGGTGTATCGAAGGCGGCTTTTAAGAAAGCAATAGGGAAGCTCTTGAAGGAAAAGAAGATTAAAATCACGAAAACGGCGATTTTTAAACTCTATCATGAAAAGGATGAATAAAGGACAAAGAAATAAAGAATTTTTATAGGCTTCATACTTCCCCGGGATTCTTCGTGTTTTCAACTGAATTTCCGCTAAAACTGAGCAAATAAATTTAGTTAAATTGTCGATTTTCTGTCAAACATATAATAAACTGTACAAAATTTGCGGATGAATTTCGGAAGATAGTCAATAGTCAGATGCACAGAAACAAGATACAATACAGCTATTCTTAAAAGAAAGCGAGAAGGGTATTTCAAGCTTTTAGAAGCAATAAGACAGAATAAAAAAGATTTATAGACAGAAGGAAGAGGAGAACGCACATGGCTAGTGTACAGCTTAAGAATGTAGTCAAAAAGTATCCTAACGGTTTCGTTGCGGTAAAAGACTTCAACTTGGAAATCGAAGATAAGGAATTTATCATCTTTGTAGGTCCTTCAGGATGTGGTAAGTCCACAACTCTTCGTATGGTGGCAGGTCTTGAGGATATCAGTACCGGAGAACTCTTCATCGACGGAAAGAAGATGAATGATGTGGAACCGAAGGACAGAGATATCGCCATGGTTTTCCAGAACTATGCTCTTTATCCACATATGACGGTTTATGACAATATGGCTTTCGGATTAAAGCTTCGTAAGGTTCCGAAGGATGAAATCGATAAGAAAGTGCATGAGGCTGCAAGAATTCTTGACCTTGAGCATTTGCTCGATCGTAAGCCGAAGGCTCTTTCCGGCGGACAAAGACAGCGTGTGGCTATGGGACGTGCCATTGTACGTCGTCCGAAGGTTTTCCTGATGGACGAGCCGCTTTCCAACCTGGATGCAAAGTTAAGGGCACAGATGCGTGTAGAGATTGCCAAGCTTCATAAGTCTCTTGAGACAACCATCATCTACGTAACCCATGACCAGACCGAGGCTATGACGCTGGGAACCAGAATCGTAGTGTTGAAGGACGGTATTATTCAGCAGGTGGATACCCCGGAGAATCTTTACGATACACCCTGCAATAAGTTCGTTGCCGGATTTATCGGATCCCCGCAGATGAATATGATTGACGCGGAGTGTACGGAAGAGGGCGGCCAAGTGAAGTTGAGCTTTGCCGGAAACACCATTACCTTAAACGAGAAGAAGGCGGCTGCCTTAAAGGATAAGGGCTACATCGGAAAAACCGTAACACTCGGTATTCGTCCGGAAGATTTACATGATGAAGAAGATTATCTTGCAAATCATTCCAAGTCTCTTATTACTGCAGAGATTCGTGTATACGAGATGCTCGGTGCCGAGACACTGCTTTACTTTGACATCGCGGATGCCTCTTGGACTGCAAGAGTCAATCCGAAGACCAAGGCAAGAACAGGTGATACGGTTCGCTTCGCGCTCGATGAGAACAAGATTCATATCTTTGATAAAGAAACAGAGATAACCATTACAAACTAAGCGAAAGCTTTGTGAATATTTCATAAAATAAAATTAGAAATTTGGAGAAAAAGACAGGAAAGAAGAGATTCTTCATCCTGTCTTTTTTTAAAATGCTTGAAATAGGATTAAAAACTGTTTATAGTAAGGATGGAAACAAGGGTTATGGCAATGCAGTATTTTTTTGTCGCAAAAATAAGGGTGATGCATACAAACAGGCCTTAGCGAGAAGAGTTTTCGCCCTTCCAATGCAGATCAATAGAGGAAAAGGATGGAGTAAAGATGATTTCAAATCAGGTTTTGCAAAGTACGATTGATTCCATTAAGGGAATCGCAAGGCTGGACATTGCTATTGCGGATATTGACGGAAAAGTTCTTGCCACCACATTTGTTGAAGACAGGGATTTGTCGGGGATGGTGGTATCCTTTGCGGAGTCTCAGGCTGATTCACAGGCTGCGGGCGGATTTCAGTTTTTTAAGATTTTTGATGAGCATCAGCTGGAGTTTGTGCTGATTGCGCACGGAGACACCGATGATGTGTATATGGTCGGAAAGCTTGCGGTTTTGCAGGTACAGACCTTGCTCGTTGCCTATAGAGAAAAGTTCGATAAGGACAATTTCGTAAAGAATCTTCTTTTGGACAATCTTCTTCTGGTGGATATCTACAACCGCGCGAAGAAGCTGCACATTGAAGTCGGCGTTCGCAGAGTGGTTTTCCTTGTGGAGTCGGATGAAACCATCGATGTACAGGCACAGGATGCGCTGAAGGAGTTCTTCTCTTCCGAATCCAATGACTTTGTGACGGCGGTGGATGAGAAGAATATTATTGTGGTGAAGGAGCTGCAGCCGGAAGACGGTTACGAAGAGGTGCAGAAGATTGCGGCAAGCATGCTGGATATGCTTTCCTCCGAGGTTATGCTTTCCACCAGAGTGGCGTACGGCACCATTGTGAACGAAATCAAGGAAGTATCCCGTTCCTATAAGGAAGCAAAGATGGCCTTGGAAGTCGGCAAGATTTTCTTTGTGGACAGAAAGATTGTAGCGTACAATGCACTTGGCATCGGCAGATTGATTTACCAGCTTCCGATTCCGCTTTGCAAGATGTTTATTAAGGAAATCTTTGTGGATGTGTCCCCGGATGATTTTGACGAAGAAACTTTGGAAACCATTTCCAAGTTCTTTGAGAACAACTTAAATGTTTCGGAAACCTCCAGACAGCTCTTTATCCATAGAAATACGCTCGTCTATCGTTTGGATAAATTGGATCGGGCAACAGGACTGGACCTTCGCGTATTTGATGATGCCATTACATTCCAGATTGCACTGATGGTAGTAAAATATATGAAGTACATGGAGCATTTGGATTTTTAAAGAACAGAAGCGTAAGGACAGGATGTCATGGGAGAAGAAGAAAAGGAATATCCGTCGGAGATAGAGCTTAAAGAAGACAGCAAGAAAGAAGTGAATTTAAGCATGGAAAGAAGCAAGAAGAACGGAAAGACCGCGCTTTTCGTTTTAGTCTTGTTCGCCATGCTTTTTTCCTTTGCGCTCGGTGGTGCGGCTTGTTATGTTTATTATTTCAGCTATCCGGGTCTCCAATTTTTGAAAAGAGAGACACAGGGGACGCAGAAGGAAGAAATCAATCTTGCCCGGGTAAGCAAGAAACTCGGAGAATTGCAGGATCTGATTCAGAAGTATTATCTTTATACGGAAAATGGAATCAATGCGGAAAACGACATCTATAAGGGGCTGTTAAACAGCCTTTTAGAGGATGATCCGTATGCCGCTTACTACACCAAAGAAGAAATTGACGAGACGATTAATCAGCAAAAAGGAGTCTATCAGGGAATCGGAGCCACGGTTTCCGAGTCGGAAGAGGGACCTAAGGTAGAGTTTGTCTATCCGGATTCTCCGGCGGAAAAGGGAGGCCTTCAGGCAGGAGATGTGATTCTTCGCGTGGACGGGATTTCCGTAAAGGATCTGAGTTTAACCTATATTGTTGAAAATCTGGTAAAGGGAGTGGAAGGCAGCTCCTTGGAAATGATTGTAAAGCGAAACGGAGAGGAACTTACGCTTCGGATTACGCGCGGAAAGGTTGTTATCCCCGCCGTGGAGTACGGAGATCCTGCGGAGATGCTGAAAGACGACAGCCTTCCCAAGGGGAAAATCGGCTATCTTTCTCTCAGAGGCTTCTACATGGAGGCGGTGGATGAGTTTATTTCCCAATATGAAGAGAAAGTAGACGGGAAGGATGAAGCACTGATTATTGATTTACGCGGAAATCCCGGAGGAGATGTGGAAGCGGCCACCAAACTTCTGGATTATTTTTTGCCGGACCATCTGTCCAAACCGGAGAAGAAGGCTACAGAAGAGTCCGGAGCAATTCAGTCTAAAACCGATAGAGAATTCAAGGCAGGAGATACCTTGTTACTGTATACGGAAGATAAGAACGGGAACGGAAAGGATTGGTATTGCGAGGACGGACATGAAGTGGATATGCCGATTGTGATTCTCGTCAACCAAAACTCCGCTTCGGCTTCCGAACTCTTTTCGGGCGCCATGCAGGATTACGGAAGAGCTATAGTTGTCGGGACGCAGTCTTTCGGAAAGGGAATTGTGCAGACGGTTCGCTCTTTCCCGGACGGTTCAGCCGTTGAGTTTACCACACATTACTATTTCACTCCCGCCGGAAGAAACATTCATAAGGTCGGAATCACTCCGGACATTAAGGTAGAGATTCCCGAAGCGGACAGCAATAGCTATGTCCAGGACCGCGCAAAGGATAGTCAGCTTAAGAAAGCGGCAGAGACTCTTTATACTAATTTTATACATGGCTAAAAGGAGCTGTGCTATACTCCGCTGTATAAAGTAAGAGAGTGAATATACCGAAAGTGGCTTATTTTCATTGTGCGGAGTATTGGATGTTATTTTTCATTGTTAATCCCCTGGCGCAGCGGGGACAGGGCTTAAGGACTTGGAAAAAGTTGGAAGAGGATGGCAAGGCTTTTCTGGAAAAGGAAGGTTTTCGACTTTTCTTTACCAAGGCAAAGGGCGATGCCAAGTCCATTGCGGGGGAAATCACAAAAGACAGTCGGGAAGAGAAAAAAATCGTGGTCATTGGGGGAACCGGCACCTTGAATGAGGTGGTGGACGGTCTTAAATTGGACAATGACCGTGTTTCTTTGGCTTTTTTTCCGGTTTGCAAGGAAAATGATTTTGTTCGCGGACTGGAAAAATGCTATAAGGTTCCCGGCAGTATAGAAGAATTGTTGCAAAAAAAGGAAAGAAGAGTAGACTACGGCATAGTGGAGAGCATGAGGAAGCATCGCCGTTTTGTGGTCAGTGTCGGAGTCGGCTTTGATGCCATGGTTTTAAATGAGCTTTTTACCATGCGCTTCGATATCTGCCCGAAAGAGAAAAGACGCATTGCAAAGGAAAACAGAGGACTCGTGAGCTCCATTTGCAATCATTCCGGTACCCTAAGCTATATCTATGCCTTTTTAAAGGGGATTGTCGGAGCCAAAAAGTGCAGAGGAACCATAGTTTTGGACGGAGAAGAGAGAATTGAGTTCAATCACATCCTTTTTCTTTCCGTGCATAATCACCCTTATGAAGGACACTATGCTTTCGGAAAAGGTGCCTCGGGAGAAGACGGTTTTCTGGATCTCTGCTTGGTGAGTACTACTCATAAACTTCGTTTACTTCGCTTTATGCTGGCTGCACTTTTCGGCATACATCGTTCTTTGCCGGGAGTGCACTGCTATCGCTTTAAGAAGGCGGAGATTCATATGGAAGAGGGACTGCTCTGTCATGTGGACGGAGAAACAGTGGGGAAAAAGCAGGATTTAAGCATTTCCTGTCGCCCCAGAAAATTGCGGATACAGATTTAATATTGCATATTACGGATTTTTCACATTACGGATTTTTCCCGTTACGGATTGAGCAAAGTGAGGAGACAGTCATGCGAGTAGGTTTGGGCTACGATGTACATAGATTGGTGGAAGGAAGAGATTTGATTTTGGGAGGCGTGAAGATTCCGCATGAAAAAGGGCTCCTCGGGCACTCGGATGCGGACGTCCTTCTCCATGCTCTGACGGATGCTCTTCTTGGTGCCGCGGCACTGGGGGATATAGGGAGACATTTTCCGGATACCGATGAACGGTATAGGGGAATATCCTCCCTTATTTTGTTGGAGAAGGCCTATGCACTGGTAAAGGGGCAAGGCTATACCTTGGGGAATGCGGATATGGTGCTTCTCATGCAGAAACCGAAGGTGAAAGACTTTATTCCTCTGATGGAGGAAAATATTGCCAAGGCACTATCCTGTGAGAGGGAAAGAATTTCCGTGAAAGCGACAACGGAAGAGGGCTTGGGCTTTACCGGACAGGAGGAAGGCATTGCGGCGAAGGCCATCGTGCTTTTGGAGAAGCTTGCAGACTGAGAAAATGCAATTTTATGTCTGCCTCGTCACAAAGTTGACACAAAATTTTTATACGATGTGCCCGAAAGAGAGGGAAGTGGAATGAAGAAAATAATAGGGGTTATCTTGTCTGCCCTGCTTTTTGGTCTTGTAGCAGGAGGGATGATGGTGGGGGTGAACTATATTGCCCAGGAACGGAATATCTATTCTATTTTACGAGATAGCGGAGTAGAAAATCCGGAAGCGATGCTGTCCAGTCCTTCCGTGATGCCGGAAACGGAGAAAAGCACACAGGCTTCGGAGAATACGGTAACTGCCTCTTCTCAAGGAAGCGAAAAAACCGTTGCGGAGGTGGCAAAGGAGGCTATGCCTTCCGTTGTTGCCATCACCAATATGATGCGTTATCAGCAAAACGGATTTTCCATTTTCGGAGAAGTACAGAAAGAGACGGAATTACCGGCCAGCGGTTCCGGGGTTATTGTGGGACAGAACGATACGGAACTTCTGATTGCGACCAACAACCATGTGATTCAGGACTCCAATTCTTTGACGGTCAGCTTTATCGATGAAAGTACGGCAAACGCACAGGTAAAGGGAACCGATGCGACAGTCGATTTGGCGCTGGTTTCCGTGAAGCTTTCAGACATTTCACCGGAAACAAGAGAGAAGATTAAGGCCATTAAAGTGGGTTCTTCCGATGATATGGAAGTAGGAGACCCTGTTGTGGCAATCGGAAATGCCCTCGGCTACGGACAATCCGTAACCAGCGGAATCATTTCCGCAAAAAACAGAGATGTACAGACGAAAGAGGGGGTATCCAAGGGGCTGATTCAAACGGATGCGGCAATCAATCCGGGAAATTCCGGCGGTGCGCTTCTGAATATGCAGGGAGAGCTGATTGGAATCAATGTAGCAAAATATGCGGATACGGATGTAGAGGGCATGGGCTATTCCATTCCGTCCTCTGCAGCGGAAGGCATTCTTTCTTCTTTATCCAACTTAACGACCAGAGATAAGGTACCGGAGGGCGAGCAGGGCGTTCTTGGAGTGCAGGTAAAAGATATTGATGCACAGACGGCGGAAAGCTTTGCGATGCCGAAAGGAATCTATATTTTCAAAGTATTGGAAGATACCGGTGCCGAGAACAGTGCAATCCAGGAGAGAGACATTATCACCAAGCTGGACGGGCAGGGCGTTTATACCACTGCGGATTTAAAGTCTCTGCTTTCCAAGTACAGAGCGGGAGAAGAGGTGAGGCTCACGCTGATGCGTCAGGACGGATCCGGAAAGTACAACGAGATGGAGGTCAAGGTGGTACTCGGAAAGGCTTCCGCCTTAAGCGGAAATACCGGAAACAACGGAAATGCACCCTCTCAGAACGGCGGTCAGGGTAATCAAAATACACCTGAAGAAACGGAGCCTTCTACCGAAAACGGAAATGGCAGTACAGGGGAAGAGAATCCTTTTAAGAGTTTCCAGGATTTCTTCAACGAATATAAGAGATAGAAAAAGAGATATAAAAAGAGATATAAGAAAAGATATAAGAAAAGCTGCTATGACAGGAAAAAGCGTTCATGGCAGCTTTTCCCTTTCTTGACTAAAATAGGGTGAAGATATAAACTACAAAGAACGTTAGGACTTAAGAAAAGAGGATTTTATGAAGATTTATAATACCATGTCAAAGGAAAAGGAAGAGTTCGTTCCGATTGAAGAAGGAAAGATCAGAATGTATGTCTGCGGGCCGACCGTATACAATCTGATTCATATCGGAAATGCTCGTCCTATGATTGTATTTGATACCTTTCGCCGTTTTATGGAGTACAAGGGTTATCAGGTAAAATATGTTTCGAATTATACGGATGTAGACGATAAAATCATCAAGGCTGCGGTAGAAGAAGGCGTAGATTGCCAGACCATTACAAAGCGCTATATTGCCGAGGTGGAAAAGGATATGGCGGATCTCAACATCGAAGCAGCTTCCGCCCATCCGAAGGCAACGGAAGAAATTGGCGGCATGGTAAGCCTCATCGAGGACTTGCAGAAAAAAGGCTTTGCCTATGCGGTAGACGGTACAGTCTATTATGATACGACCGCTTTTAAACCCTATGGGAAGCTTTCTCATAAAAATATGGAGGATTTGCAATCCGGACTTCGAGAGCTCAAGGTTTCCGGTGAGGAAGAGAAGAAGAGTCCCACCGACTTTGTGCTTTGGAAGCCGAAGAAGATGGGAGAGCCGTATTGGAATTCTCCCTGGAGTGAAGGAAGACCGGGCTGGCACACGGAGTGCTGTGTTATGGCACCGAAGTATTGCGGAGGGGCTCTGGATATTCATGCCGGCGGAGAGGATCTTATTTTCCCGCATCATGAAAATGAGATTGCCCAGTATGAGGCGGCTCACGGTGAACAGTTTGCCCGCTACTGGATGCACAATGCTTTTATCAATATTGATAACAAGAAGATGTCGAAGTCGCTCGGAAATTTCTTTACCGTGCGGGATGTGACATCCCAGTTTGATCCGATGGTTCTCCGCTTCTATATGCTTTCTGCGCACTATAGAAGCCCGCTCAATTTCTCTAAGGAACTGATGCAGTCCGCGAAGGCCTCTCTCGACAGAATCTTAAGCTGTATCTGGAGACTGGAGGATTTGCTTCCTCGTCTGAAAGAGCAGGGCATGTCCAAAGAGGAAGAGGAAGCCTTAAAGAAGGTAGAAGAATATACCGCTCTTTTCTCCGAGAAGATGGAGGATGACTTAAATACGGCAGATGCCATTACCCAGATTTTTGAACTGGTGCGTCTTGCAAACTCTACAGTAAATGAAGAGTCTTCCAAAGACTTCGGCTCCATCATGAAAGAGTCAATTGCTGTCCTTGTGCATGTTCTCGGCATTCGTACGGAGAAAAAGGAAGAGAAGCTGGACGAGAGGCTGGAAGAGAAGGTCAACGCTCTCATTGCAAAGCGGCAGGAAGCCAAGAAAAATAAAGATTTTACCGAGGCGGATCGGATTCGTGATGAACTGCTGGAGATGGGAATTGCCCTTAAGGACACCAGAAACGGAGTAGAATGGCAGAAGATCTAAAGGACAGCCTTGCATTGCAAATCCCCCCCCTAAGCTTAGCTTATGTGGGGGATTCTATTTATGACTTTTTTGTTCGGGACAGACTGATTCGCGACCTTTCCGGGTCCTTAAACAAGATAAACAGTAAGAAAAAGGACTTGGTTTGCGCGAAAGCGCAGTCGGATGTTATGGAATATTATCTTGCCAATGAACTTCTCACAGAGGAAGAGCTGGCGGTTTACCGCAGGGCAAGAAATCATAAGTCGCAGAGTCGTTCCAAGAATTCCGGAATCGGAGATTATCGCCGTGCTACGGGATTTGAGGCAGTGCTCGGGTATTTACATTATCAAAATAAGGAAGAAAGACTAAAGGCACTTATGGAAGCCGGTCTTTCCTTCCTTTTGGAAAGAGAAGAGGAAAAATGAGAGAAGAGGGATATACCCTTGTGGGAAGAAATCCGGTCATGGAAGCCTTTCGGGCAAAGAAAACCATTGATCGTCTGTTCGTGCAGGAAGGTCTGAAGGACGGGCCGATTTTAAGCATCTTACGGGAAGCGAAAAAACAGGATACGGTAGTCGACTTTGTTAAGAAGTCGAGACTTGATGAAATCAGTGCGGGAGAGCTGCACCAGGGAGTGATTGCCTATCTGGCAGCATTTTCCTATGCGGAGCTTCCGGAGCTCCTTTCTGTTGCCAAGGAAAAGGGAGAGGCGCCCTTCTTCTTTTTGTTGGATGGAATCGAAGACCCGCATAATCTTGGCGCCATGATTCGTACGGCGAATCTATGTGGTGCGCACGGGGTTATTATCCCGAAGAGACGCGCGGTAGGGCTGACTGCGACAGTCGCAAGAAGCAGTGCCGGCGCTCTGAATTATACGAAGGTCTGTAAGGTGACGAATCTTGTACAAACCATGGAGGAGCTGAAGAAAGAGGGGATGTGGTTCGTCTGCGCCGACATGGCCGGAGAAAGCATGTATAAGCTGAACCTGAAGGGGCCAATCGGACTCGTTATGGGAAATGAGGGAGAAGGCGTTTCTCGTCTCGTGAAGGAAAATTGCGATATGCAGGCATCTATCCCGATGAAAGGCGATATCGACTCCCTAAATGTTTCCGTAGCCTGCGGCGTGCTCGCCTATGAGATTGTAAGGCAGAGAACGATGGGGTGAAAAGCTAAGGCTTAGGAAAGCAAGATGGGGGAGAATACTAAGATATTAAGCAAAGAGATAGAGTAAGTTAAGGTTTAGGAAAGGAGAGCGCTTTGAAGTCGGAAGGAAATTACCGGGTTGTGGAAAAACTGTGGTTTTTTGCACTCCTCATGTTTGCCGGCGGCTTTTACGGGGGCTATACTTTTAGCCTTCGGGGAAAGGTTTTTGCCAATGCACAGACGGCGAATCTGGTAATGATGATGCTTTCCTTCGGAAACGGAGATTGGAAGAAAGGCCTCTATGCTTTTGTTCCTTTGACGGCTTATATCGTTGGGGTATGTATGGCGGAATTTGTTTCCGGGAAAATGAATCAAAAGAACAAGAGTCTTTTTGAAGAGAAGCTGCTTCTCTTTGAAGCTTTTGTTTCCTTTGCAATCGGTCTTATGCCATCTTCCGTACCGGATCATGTTCCGCAGGTCGCACTCAGTTTTATCTGTGCAATGCAGTTTACTGCCTTTAGACAGGCGGAGGGAGTCAATATGGCGACGACCTTCTGTACGGCACACGTCCGGCAGCTCGGGGTAAATCTTGTAAAGGCGGTTAGGGATAAAAATGAAAATGCGGCCGTTTTGTTCAGAGGACACGCCGTCATGCTCCTTTCCTTCTGTGCCGGTGCTTTTATGGCGGTCTTTTTAAGTCATATCTTCAGCTTTTATTGCATTTGGCTGGTATCCGCTTTGCATTTATTTTTGTTCTATCATACCAGAAGAGAGAATAAAGAAGGGTGAAACGAGATATCGCACGCTTTGCGAGCGATACTCGTTATGAATAAAGAAGGGAGAGATAAGAGTGAAGCAATGGGAAATTGACGGGGAAACAAGACTGTATGGCCTTCTCGGGAGTCCGGTTTTGCATAGCCTGTCTCCTTTTATTCATAATGAGGGCTTTCGGCGCCTTTCCCTAAATGCCCGTTATCTTGCCTTTCGTGTGGGAGAGAAGGAGTTGGAAGGCACTTTATCCGCTCTTCGGAAAATGGGCGTGGGAGGGCTTAACTTAACGATGCCGCTGAAAGAGGCGGTACTTCCGCTTTGCGATAGCCTTTCCAAGGAAGCATGGCTCTCCTCTTCGGTGAATACCCTTATCTTTTCGGAAAATGGAGAAATGACAGGAAGCAGTACGGACGGAATCGGTTTCTTCCGTGCTTTGGAAGATGCGAATGGCTCTACGCAGGGCAAGAGGCTTTGTCTTATGGGACTCGGCGGTGCAGGAAAAGCTGTCCTTTCCCGAGCGGTTTACACCGAGCTTTCAGAAATTCGACTTTTACAGAGAGCCTCGTCCATTGAAAAAAACAGGGCATTTATTGAGAAAGTGGAACAAGAAACCGGGAAGAGCATTTTCCTTGGATCCTATGAGGAAAATTTAGCAGAATTTCTGGAAGAAAGTGATATTCTTGTCAATTCCACAAATGTGGGAATGGGAGAAAAGCTGTCTCTCATTCCGGACGAAAAACTGCTCCATAAAGGCCTTTTTGTAGCAGATTGCATTTATCATCCTGCGGAGACAAAGCTGCTCTCACAGGCTAAGAATAAGGGACTTCGCTATATGAACGGCCTCCCCATGCTTTTCTACCAGGCAGCGGAAAGCTTTCGGCTTTGGACGGGACAGGCTTTTCCGGAAGAGGAAGTGCTGGAAGCGTTAAGAGGAAAGATTGAAAAGAATTCGTAAATCCCAACTAAAATATTTACTAAAATTATTGACTCGTTACTAGTAAAATGATACCCTTTCTATATTAAAGGAAGTCTGTGATATTTACTTTTTTATGGGATGGGGAATCGTATGGAAAGAATAAAAAAGCAGTGGGAAAATGAAGAACTGATCATGATTGGAAGAGAGGAAGCGGTGGCGGACTTTCACCACAAAGCGGAGCATGAAAAAGTTCTTTCTTTAAACGGAGAGTGGAATTTTCTTTATCTGAAAGCACCGGAGTACTCCCCTGAAAACTTTTATGAGGAAGATTTTGAGGATCGGGAATGGAAAAAGATTCCTGTACCTTCTTGCTGGCAATTTTATGGTTATGGGCAAAAACACTACACGGATGTATGGTATCTCTTTCCGATTAATCCGCCCTTTGTGCCGTCCGACAACCCCTCAGGAATCTACAGAAGAAGCTTTCATCTGGAGAAGAAGGAAGAAGGAAAGCAGTATTTGCTTCGCTTTGACGGAGTAAGCAGTGCCTTTGATGTTTGGGTGAACGGAAAACATCTGGGCTACAGTAAAGTGAGCCGTTTAGGCTCGTCCTTTGATGCCACGGCGATTTTACGTGAAGGTGAAAACAGGATTTGTGTCAGAGTATACCAGTGGTCGGACGGAAGCTACCTTGAGTGTCAGGATATGTGGTGGTTTTCCGGAATCTTCCGAGAGGTAAACTTGATTTCCCTTCCGGAAAAAGGAATGAAAGATGTCACAGTTTATGCGGATTATCGGTATGAAAGCGGATCCGGAAAGCTTCAGCTAAAGGTGGATTTAGGGATAGAGAGAAGCAGTTTGCAAGAGGACGACACCTTGGAAGAGGAGAGCGGCTCACAAGAGGACAGTTCTTCTATTACGGTTTTGCTAAAAGATCAGGCAGATACTCCGCTTTTCCGCGAAAGAGTCCGCTTCGCTAAGGGAGAGGCCGGAAGGTTAAGCGTAAATTTTGTAAAAGAGTTGGAGACTGTTCATCCCTGGAGCGCGGAAGATCCTTACCTGTATGAGCTTGAGATTGCCCTGGAAAGGGACGGCGCCATTGTGGATGCTGTGACAATGCCTGTCGGATTCCGAAGTATTGAAGTAAAAGGAGAGAACTTTTTAGTAAACGGAAAAGCTATTTTACTCAACGGCGTGAACATGCATGATTTTTCTCCAACCGGCGGGCTCACGGTAGAAAAAGGGGATGTGGAGCAGGATCTCCTCAGAATGAAGCGCTGCAATATCAATGCCATCCGGTGCTCCCATTATCCGAAGGCGAGCTGGTTTTACTCCCTTTGCGATCAGTACGGATTTTATGTCATTGACGAAGCGGACTTGGAAACCCACGGTTTTGAATGGATCGAGCGTTATGAGTGGCTGAACGACCTTAAAAGCTGGGAAGGGGCTTTCTGCGACCGTGCGGTAAGAATGGTGAAGGAGCATAGAAATCACCCCTCAATCATCATGTGGTCACTCGGAAACGAGTCTTCGGTCGGACAAAACTTTGTAAAAATGGCGGAAGCGATTCGCGCACTGGACCGGTCCCGTCTTATTCACTATGAGAGTGATGCCAAGGCGGACATTGCGGATGTGTATTCCACGATGTATACGCGTCTTGACGGAATGGTGAGAATTGCGGAAGGAAATGATGCCCATGGAAAGCCTCATATTCTCTGCGAATACGGGCACAGCATGGGAAATGGACCCGGAAACTTAAGAGAGTATCAGGCACTTTTTGAGAAATATCCGCGTCTTCAGGGCGGTTTTATTTGGGAGTGGTATGACCATGGACTGAAGGAAATAGGAAAAGAGGGAGAGACCGTTTACTGCTATGGCGGGGATTACGGCGACGAACCCAATAACGGCAATTTCTGTATCGACGGACTATTGCGACCGGACAAAGTCATGTCTTCCGGCTTATTAAACTATAAGCAGGTGATTGCCCCGCTGGTTCTTGAAATGCTCAATGCGGCTGAGGGAGAATTTGCACTTCGGAGTAAACGGTATTTCCGGGACAGTAGCGATACGGTTTTAGAATATCGAATCTGGAGCGGAGAGAGAACACTTCTTACGGGAAGCCTTCCTGAGCTTGTGGTGAATGCGCAGTCTTCGACGCGCTTCCGGATTTCGGAGATTCCGGAACTCCTAAAACAGCAGGAAAATAAGAGCTTTGAAAAGGATGCAATCTATATTGATTTCCGCATTTTATATCGAGAAGAAAGTGTTTTTGCCAAAAAGGGAGAAGAGCTTTCCGCGCAGCAGTTTGTTTTAAAGGAAGAAGGCTACGGCGGTGCAGAAAGAGATTACGAAAGGGAAAATCTCGGGGAGAACAAGTTATTTCTTGCACCCGCAGAGAAGACTGAGCCGGTCAAGTCTGTCGAGACTTCCGAGATTGCCGAGACTTCCGAAATTTGCGTAGAAGAGAACAATACCGCCCTCTCCTTTAGCAATGAAAACTTTGCAATACAGTTTAATAAGGTAAGCGGTAAGCTTGAGAAACTCAGTTACAGCGGAGAAGACTATATCACAAGCGGTCCTGTCCTCAATATGCTTCGGGCAAATATCGATAACGATATGTATAAGGTAAAGGACTGGAAGGAAAAGTACTTTATCCATAAGCAGCAGGAACAGCTCGAGGGCATCCGCTACCGAGAGGAGGCATTTGGGTACAGCGTTCTTGTGAATACGCATTTCTCCGCCTTAAGCATGGCGTTCGGCTTCAAAGGAGAATACAGTTATAAGATTTATAGAGACGGCTCTGTGGAACTTGATTTATCCATGAAGGGCTTCCGCTACAGCAGCTTTGCACCGGAATTCATCCCGAGAATCGGTGTTGAGCTTTCTGTACCGGGAAAGTTTTCTACAGTATCCTGGTATGGTCTCGGGCCGGAGGAAAATTACCCGGATGTGCAGGAGCATACACGAATCGGCATTTACAAAAAGCAAATAGAGGAGATGCATGAAAACTATGTGATGCCGCAGGAGAACGGACATCGCGAAGGAACACAGTGGATTACACTCGGAAATTCCGAAGGAAGCCTGCAGATTGTAAGTACGAATCCAATCGGTTTTGACGCACATCATTACACGATAGAAGCCTTGGAAGAGGCAAAGCATTTAGGGGAGATTCGGAAATCGGAAGATATTATTCTGCACTTGGATGCAAAGCACAGCGGGGTAGGAAGCAATTCCTGCGGAGAGGAGCAAATTTACCGAAATAAGACAAGATTCAATGACTACCGTTTACAGCTTCTCTTCCAAAAAATAGAGCAGAAGGAAGCATTTTCAGCGTACAGGAGGGCGAGGGAAAGAAGCTATGAGTAAAAAGACTTTTTCTCCGTTCCTTCTCTGTTCTTTCGGGCAAAGGGAAAAGGAATGAAAAAAATACTGGGAATTCTAGGTCTTGTGACGGTTACTATTATCTGGGGAGGCGGTTTTGTAGCAAGCGACATCGCCTTACAGACGCTTGCTCCGTTTCAAATCATGTTTTTACGTTTCCTGATTGGGGCGTTTTGCATGGGAATGCTGGCAAGAAAAGAAATAAAGACAATCACGAAAGACGAGATTCTTTGCGGCTTTCTGCTTGGCAGCGCGTTATTTTCCGGCTTTGCACTGCAGATTGTGGGTCTGCAATACACCACAGCTTCCAAAAATGCGTTTTTGACAGCCACCAATGTCGTTATGGTACCTTTTATCGCTTTTCTTTTGGAAAGAAAGAAAGTTGAGCTAAAGAGTGTGGCGGGCGCAATCCTTGCTTTAACCGGTGCGGGAATTCTCTCTCTGCAGAGCGGTTTTTCCATTGGACTGGGAGATAGCTTGACTTTAGGCTGTGCAATAGGATTTGCTTTCCAGATTTACCTTACGGGAAAATATGTGCATCGAATTCGTCCGGCAATTCTCAATTTTATGCAAATGCTTTCGGCCTGTATTCTTTCCTTTATCGGCCTTCTCTTTAGTGGTAGAATAGTTTTCGAAGGGGTATCTTCTTCCGGTTGGCTCGCGATGCTTTATCTGGGAGTTGTCAGTACGACAGTTTGCTATTTTCTGCAAACCTGGGCGCAAAAGTATGTGGATGAAACAAAATCCGCCATTATCTTATCGCTGGAAGCAGTCTTTGGTACCGTTTTCTCCGTCATTTTATTGCAGGAAGAAGTGACAAGCCGCATGATTTTGGGCTCTGTCACCATTTTACTGGCGGTGATGATTTCGGAGGTATCCTTCAAGAAAAAGGACAGTAGCTCTGTTTAAGAGAGGTGAAAATAACTATGGCAACTATCAAAGATATAGCGGAGAGGGCCGGAGTTTCTCCTGCAACAGTTTCTCGGGTACTCAATCATGATGAAACCCTGAATGTACAGGAATCTACAAGGAAGAGGGTGATGGAGGCGGCGGAAGAGTTGGAATATACCATGCCTTCTCCGAGAAAAAAGAGTAAAAAGCTGAAAATCGGCATTTTCGGCTCCTATTCTCCGGAAGAAGAGTTGGAGGATCCGTATTATCTTTGTATTCGGCTTGCGATAAAAAAGAAGCTGGAAGAGGAGCAGTGCCATATGATGGAGATTGGTCTTTCGGACTCTGCCGAGAAAATAGCAGGCTTGGACGGAATCATCTGCACGGGCACTTTTACCAACGAGATGCTGGAGAGACTTTCCGCCTGGAACAGACCGATTGTGATGGTTGATTGCAATGCGGATTTGGAGCAGTGTGATACGATTACGGTGGATTATAAAAATGCAGTCCGGGATCTCCTGGATTTTCTGATTGAGAAGGGGCATAGAAAAATCGGTTTTATCGGCGGCGGTGCGGAGCGCTGGCTCGACAGACGAAGCGAAGACCCGCGTTATACGGAGTTCTGTGCTTATTTGAAGGAAAAGAATCTCTTCTGTGAACGTTATGTAAAGCTGGGACAGCACGAGGCCCGTTATGGAAGATTGCTGTTTACGGAGCTCTATCGCGAAGGGAATCTTCCAACAGCAATCTTTGCGGCAAATGATTCCATTGCGGCAGGAATCTACAGGGCAGCCTACGAGATCGGTCTGAAAATTCCGGAGGATATCAGTGTAATCGGCTTTAATGATATTCCCGGAGCGAAATATATGGTGCCGCCTCTAACGACGGTGCGACTCTACATGGAATTTATGGGTGAGTATGCCGTGAGTCTACTTTCTCAAAGAATCCAGGAGAGCCGGGAAATCAATATTAAGATTATGGTGCCGACCAAGCTTCGGGTACGGAACAGCGTTAGGGAGCTGTAGAATGGACTATCTCCCCTCGCATTCTCCGGAGAGTTTTTTCTTGCAAAGTGCGCAGGAGCTTGTTTCGGGAATAAGGTGGGAGTAGGGGGCCTCAGCAAAGGGATTATCGGGAGAGTGAAACTCGGTTTTTGCCATGCAAAGCATTTCTCCGGAGTTGGAAAATAGGGCATAAGAAAGAATCGTGGAGAGCGCTTCGACTTCTTCACTGTAAATGTATAGTTTATATTCTTGCCCGTTAGACTTCAGGCGGAAAATCTGAGGGAAATTAGTTTCGGCATTTAGTTTTTCGATTGAGCAGGACATTGTCTTCAGCCCTGCTTTTTCCATACAGGCTTTTTTCATTAAGTCTAAAGAAACGGAAAGCATAGTTCTCCTCCTTATGAATAAGAAACGAGCAGTGTAATCACTGAGGCTATTTTATTTTTAAGCATTAATTAACTATACCAAAAAAGTGCTCAGATGAGCACTTTTTTCTTTTGGGGTGTTTTACATCCCCTATTTTTAGTCTTCCTTTAACTGGAAACGTCCTACCAATTCATTTAAGATATTGGCCTGACCGGAGAGCTCTTCGGAAGCGGCAGCGGATTCTTCGGCTGTTGCGGTGTTACTCTGTACAACGGAAGAAATCTGGTCGATTCCCGTAGATACCTGCTCTACAGCTCTGGACTGCTCTACGGAAGCCTCGGCAATCTGATTGACGAGTTCGGTCACCTTACCTGCTCCGGTAACCACTCTCTGTAAGGATTCTGCCGTGCTGTCCGCAAGGACGGTTCCCTGTTCTACCGCCTGCAAAGTTTCTTCAATCAGCATCGTAGTGTCTTTTGCCGCATTGGCGGACTTCTGTGCGAGGTTTCCGACTTCATCGGCTACTACCGCAAAGCCCTTTCCGGCTACACCGGCTCTTGCCGCCTCGATTGCCGCATTTAAGGCGAGAATATTGGTCTGGAAGGCGATGTCGTCGATGGTCTTGATAATCTTACTGATTTCACCGGACTTCTGATTGATGTTTTCCATAGCGGCCTTCATCTGTTGCATCTGCTTGTCGGAGTGACTGACTTCCTTACCGGCGTTCTGCGCTTCCGTATTGGCAAGGCGGGTATTCTCCGCAGTCTTCTTAATGTGTTCGGAGATGTCATTTACCGTAGCGGACAACTCTTCGATGGAAGAGGCTTGCTCGGTAGCGCCCTGAGAAAGTCCCTGTGCACCGGAGCTTACCTGCTCGGCACCGGCATTGACTTCTTTGGCACTGGTCTTAATTTCCGCCATGGTTTTATTCAGGTCATTGCTGATTTCCTGTAAAGAGTTTAAGAGCGGACGATATGCGCCCGGATACTGTTCGGTATTCTCCAAAGAAACCCTGAAGTTTCCCTTTGCCAACTCGGAAAGTTTATCGGAAAGGTCGGAAATAATTTCCTGAACATGCTGCATGACACTCTGGATGGCAGCTGCCAAATCCCCGATTTCATCCTGTCTGTCGTAGGAAACCTTTACATCGAAGTTTCCTTCCGCAACAGCTTTTCCTGCCAATGCAATGCCCAGCAAAGGATTTAAAGCCCTTTTAATCAAGAAGAAGCTGATGGCAATCAAAATCATAAGACCTACAATACTGAAAACGGCACACATGATGACCAACTGATTTCTTGCTGCCATAAATTCACTGTCGGCGATACTAATCATAGACCACAAGGTGGAACCGTGAATGATTAATGGACGGAAGTACATTCTCTCTTTTACCCCCACTGCATTCACCACCGTAGCGGTAAAGGCTTCCTCCTTATCCATATTTTGGCGAAGCATTTCATAGGTATCCTTATCCAAAACTTCTTCCAGCTTCTTTCCAATTGCCTCTTCCCTCATGGAATACAAAAAACTTCCGTTTGCATCCAGGATATTGGTGGCCAAAGACGGAAAACGGGCATCCGTCTGCTGAATGGTACTGAATACTTTGGTATTGATATCCAGAATCACCGCACCCACAAATTGATTGTTTTCATCGGTGATGGGATTTCCCAGACTGATCATCTGGATTTCCGGATGAAGGGTATCACTGTACACATCGGTTAAGACCATATCTCCGGATTCCTTCGCCCCGTTATACCAGGAGGAGTCCTTATAAAAGCTGTACTGGTAAGCCATAACGCTCTTCTTGTCCAAATCTTCTGCAGACATATATACGGCATAATCGGACACATTATCGGAAAATCCGTACGGCTCAAAGAAGATTCCTGCTCCGACCAGATCCTTGTTGTCGGTTAAAGCGGATTGTAAAGAATCCAATATCACGGTTTCCGCATTGTAACGGGAAGCGGGAAGAGCGGCATTCACAATTCTGGAGCGGAAAGTGGTGGCATCCATCCCGGGATTAGTCACTACATTTCCGGTGGCTCTGTCTTTTACAATCCATTGATTTTCCGGTGCCGCTCCAATGCTGTCATGTTGACTGTGCATGGAATGAATGCCGTTTTCCAGAGTCATGGAAATAGACTCCAAACGGGAAATCACCTGTTGCAAGTCTCCGATAGCCATGACGGCCTTATCGTTTAAGTTGTTATCCAAAGCAGAGCTGATGGAATGCTCTCCGGTTCGGATGATAGCTATGCTCATGACCAAAAACACCAAAACACTGGCAATGCCTAAAATCATAGACAGTCTTGTGCTGATGGAGGAACGCTTCTGCTTCTTCTCCACACGAATTCCCTTTTTCATCTTGTTCTTTCCTCCTTGAAAAAACTACTTCTATACTGGATGCATGACTTTTTAAATGAGATGAAGTGCGCTTTCCATAAGACACACAGAATATAAAAAAAGCCTATAATTTATCGACAGGATTAATAGAATATATAAGAAAAGAACTGCCTCCCGAGGGGATGCAGTTCTTTTCCATGCTTTATTCATAACGAGTATCGTGTGCATAGTCTGCGATATCTCGCTTTCCTTTTTAAAACCGTAAAAACGATATCTTTAGTTTTCTTTTAACTGAAAACGTCCTACCAAATCATTTAGGATATTGGCCTGACCGGAGAGCTCTTCGGAAGCGGCAGCGGATTCTTCGGCTGTTGCGGTGTTACTCTGCACAACGGAAGAAATCTGGTCGATTCCCGTAGAGACCTGTTCTACAGCTCTGGACTGTTCTACGGAAGCTTCTGCAATCTGGTTAACCAACTCGGTAACCTTACTTGCTCCGGTAACCACTCTCTGTAAGGATTCCGCCGTGCTGTCCGCAAGGACGGTTCCCTGTTCTACGGCCTGAAGGGTTTCCTCAATCAGCATCGTAGTGTCTTTTGCCGCATTAGCGGATTTCTGGGCAAGGTTTCCGACTTCATCGGCTACTACAGCAAAGCCCTTTCCGGCTACACCGGCTCTTGCCGCCTCGATGGCTGCGTTCAGTGCCAGGATATTGGTCTGGAAGGCGATGTCGTCAATGGTCTTAATAATCTTACTGATTTCACCGGACTTCTGATTGATGTTTTCCATAGCGGCTTTCATCTGCTGCATCTGCTTGTCGGAGTGACTGACTTCCTTACCGGCATTCTGTGCCTCCGTATTGGCAAGGCGGGTGTTCTCCGCAGTCTTCTTGATGTGCTCGGAGATGTCATTTACCGTAGCGGAAAGCTCTTCGATGGAAGAAGCCTGCTCGGTAGCGCCCTGAGAAAGTCCCTGTGCACCGGCACTTACCTGCTCGGCACCGGAATTAACCTGTACCGCACTTTGCTGAATCTCCGCCATGGTTCCGGAAAGGTCGGAGGTAATGTTGTTAATGGAATCGAAGAGCGGACGATACGCACCGCTATAGTATTCTTCGTTGTTCATTTCCACATTGAAGTTTCCTTGTGAGAGTTGATTTAATTTCTCGGAAAGGTCTCCGATAATGGAACGAATTCTGGAAACTACATCTCCCATGGAATGCATTAATTTTCCGATTTCGTCCTTGCTCTTATAGGAAAGATTCATGTCAAAATCCCCTACGGATAGCTTTTCTCCTACCTCTACCACCTTCTGCAGGGGCTTTAAGAAATAGCCAATCAACAGGGCGCATGCAAATGCAAGAGCAAATACCGTGCTAAATCCTGCTACAATTCCCACATTTCTTAATCTGTCCACTTCCTTACTATAATCCTGGTGAGAGATACTGAGTCTTGTCCACCAGGTACTGCCTTCCATGTCAATGGGGGAATAGTACTCTCTTCTTGCCTGTCCATGCTCATTCACAATATTAAGAGCAAAGGATTCCTTGGACTCCATCTTTTCGGTAATGGCAGTACTTGCCTTCTCCGGAAGAAGCTCCTGCAAGGTTTTACCGTTTACCGCATCCGACTTGCTGTGTATGAGTCCGTCCCCATCAATTAAATTCACAAACATGGAGGGGAATTCCGGGTCCTGTTGGGTGATATTCATTAAGATATCTTCTTTTACATCCATAAGAATGGTTCCCAAAAACTGATTATTCTTCATAATAGGATGGTAAATAGCAAACATTCTCTCTTCCGGCTTTGTAATATCTCCATAAACCGGTGTAATAAAAGTGGATCCTTTTTCTTTTACTGCCTTATAATAAATCTCATTTTGATAATTGGCATAAGGATGGTTTGTAATCACTCTTTTATCCAAATCTTCCCGAGAAAGAATTGGGGCGTAATTCTCTATCCCCTGATAAAATGCATTCGGCTCAAATAAAATACCGATGTCCGCCAAGTTTTCTTCTGTCTTAAGATTGGCATAGAGTGCATTTAAAATCACAACCTCGGCATTGTAACGGGAAGCAGGAAGGTAAGCATTTACCACACGGCTCCGGAAAGATACATTTTCCATAGGGGTAATCTTCTGAGGATTTCCATCCTCATCATTAATAGTCCAAGGATTTCCGGGAACACCTCCCACCTCATCATGCTGATCAAAAACAAAGCTGATGCTTTCTTCAATGTTATTGGCTGTAGCATTCAGCTTGGTCATCAAGTCTTCCAAATCGTAAGAAGCCTGGGCAGACTTATCCGCCATATTGGCATCCACCTTCTTATACATAGATAATCTAAAGCTATGTATCAAAAAAAACAGTAATGCCAATAAAAGCAAGAAGGTCAAAATCCCGATGATAATTGACATTTTCTGCCCTAATCCGAGATTCTCCAATAAAGACCCCTTCGCTTTTTGTTTCTTCTTCATGCTTTTTTCCTTCCTCCCTGAAAATAGTAAAGATATGCATCTTATTTAATGTAACGCATATTCATCGACAGAATGAGGAGGAACTATAAGCAAAAACGACAGAAGAACTGCCTCCCGAGGGGATGCAGTTCTTTTTCGTACTTTTCATGATGAGTATCGTGTACAAAGCGTGCGATATCTCATTTTTTGAATAAATGATAGAAACCGTAAAAACGATATCTTTAGTTTTCTTTTAACTGAAAACGTCCTACCAAATCATTTAAGATATTGGCCTGACCGGAAAGCTCTTCGGAAGCGGCAGCGGATTCTTCGGCTGTTGCGGTGTTACTCTGTACAACGGAAGAAATCTGGTCGATTCCCGTAGAGACCTGTTCTACAGCTCTGGACTGCTCTACGGAAGCTTCGGCAATCTGGTTAACCAATTCGGTCACCTTACCTGCTCCGGTAACCACTCTCTGTAAGGATTCCGCCGTGCTGTCCGCAAGGACGGTTCCCTGCTCTACGGCCTGAAGAGTTTCTTCAATCAGCATCGTAGTGTCTTTTGCCGCATTGGCGGACTTCTGTGCGAGGTTTCCGACTTCATCGGCTACGACTGCAAAGCCCTTACCGGCTACACCGGCTCTTGCCGCCTCGATTGCCGCATTCAGTGCCAGGATATTGGTCTGGAAGGCGATGTCGTCGATGGTCTTGATAATCTTACTGATTTCACCGGACTTCTGGTTGATGTTTTCCATAGCTGCCTTCATCTGCTGCATCTGCTTATCGGAGTGGCTGACTTCCTTACCGGCGTTCTGTGCCTCCGTATTGGCAAGACGGGTGTTCTCCGCAGTCCTCTTGATGTGCTCGGAGATGTCATTTACCGTAGCGGACAACTCTTCGATGGAAGAAGCCTGTTCGGTAGCGCCCTGAGACAGTCCCTGTGCACCGGCACTTACCTGCTCGGCACCCGAGTTGACCTGTACCGCACTCTGCTGAATCTCCGCCATGGTTCCGGAAAGGTCGGAGGTAATGTTGTTAATGGAGTCGAAGAGCGGACGATACGCACCGCTATAGTATTCTTCGTTGTTCATTTCCATATTGAAATTACCCTGTGCAAGCTCACTGAGCTTCTCGGAAAGGTCGGCTATGATGGAACGGATTCGGTTTACCACATCATTCATTGCATGCATAAGCGTACCGATTTCGTCGTTGTTCTTGTAGGAGAGATCCATAGAGAAGTCTCCGGCAGACAACTTTTTGCCCGCTTCCGCAACCTTTTGTAAGGGCTTTAAGAAATAGGAAATGAGAAGAGAGGTGACAATGACTAAGAGAATCACGGTTGCTACTCCGGCTACGGCACCGATATTTACAAGACGATCCACTTCTTTGTCATAGTCTTTTTCGGAAATATCCAGTCTTACCCACCAGGTGCTGCCGTGCATATCGATGGGGTTATAGTATTCCCGTCTTTCTTCCCCTTTTTCATTTACGATTTGCAAGGTAAAGGGCTTGCTTGCTGTCATTTTCTCGGAAATCGCATTGGCAGCCTTCTCCGGAAGAAGCTCCTGCAAGGTTTTACCGTTTACCGCTTCCACCTTACTGTGAATGAGTCCATCCCCGTCAATCAGATTCACAAACATGGAGGGGAATTCCGGATCCTGCTGGGTAATATTCAGTAAGATATCTTCTTTTACATCCAGAAGAATGACTCCCATAAACTGGTTGTTCGCCATAATGGGCTTTGTAATGGCGAACATTTTCTTTGTCGGATCGATAGAATCGCTGTACACCGGAGAAACGTAGGTATCGCCCTTGTTCTTTGCTCCGGTATAATAATCAATGTTTTGATACTTCTCGTAGGGGAAGTTCATGATTCGTCTGTTTTCCACTTCGGATCTTAAAAGAATCGGAGCATAATCTTCAATGCCTTTATAGAACGCATTCGGCTCGAAAAGAACGCCGATGTCTTCCAGATTTTCTTCTCCTTTCATATTGGAATAGAGTGCATTTAAGATAACGACTTCCGCATTGTAACGGGATGCGGGCAGAAATGAGTTCACTACACGGCTTCGAAAGCTTACGCTGTCCATAGGCGTAATCGTTTGTTCATTTCCTTTAATATCTCGAATTTTCCACGGATTTCCGGGGACCCCGCCCACTTCGTCGTTTTGCGCAAAGACAAAGCTGATACTTTGCTCAATGTTATCGGTAATAGCATCCAATTTGGTCATCAAGTCTTCCAAGTCTGAAGATGCGTCTGCGGACTTTTCCGCCATATTGGCATCAATCTTCTTATCCATTGTGATTTCAAAGCTATGGATTAAGAAATACAGTAATCCAAGCAAAACAAAAAAGGTCAGTGTTCCGAGAATAAGAGACATTTTCTGTCTTAATTTCAGATTCTCATAAAAAGACCCCTTCGCTTTTTGTTTCTTCTTCATGTTTTTTTCTTTCCTCCCTGAAAATAGTAAAGATATGCATCCTATTTAATGTCACGCATATTCATCGACAGAATGAGGAGGAACTATAAGTAAAAACGACAGAAGTGCAGGACGCAAATCTGTCGTTTTTAAATATAAATTTCTTATACTCGGAATTAAGAAATTTATCCGGAGATTTTCAGGATTTCCAGAAGTAAAATCCAAGTCAGTCCATAGTAGCTGACAACACCGACCAAATCGTTAATGGTAGTAATCAGCGGACCGGAAGCCGCTGCAGGGTCTACGCCGACCTTCTTAAAGAAGATAGGAGTTACCGTGCCGACCAGAGAAGAAATCACCATGGAAAGCATCAGGGAAAAGCCGATGCAAGAAGAAATGGCGATGGCAATGTGCGCCGGTTGGTGCTTAAAGAAATAAAGGTAAGCTCCGATGCCGACCAGGGAAAAGAGGCCGATTACGAGACCGTTTAATCCGCCGACTCCCATTTCTTTTGCGACCAAACTCATTTTCTGCTTACCGGTAAGACGTTCGTCCATCAAAACACGGATGGTTACGGCAAGAGACTGGGTACCGACATTTCCCGACATATCGAGAATCAGGGACTGGAAAGCCATGATAATGGTGAGCTGCGCCACTACCGTTTCGAACAGTCCGACCACGGTGGAAACGACCAGACCGAGGAAGAGCAGAATCACAAGCCAGGGAAGGCGCTTCTTCACACTGTCGATAAGCGGTTCATTCAAATCCTCTTCCGCAGTAAGACCTCCCAAACGAGCATAATCTTCACCCATCTCATCATCGTAAACTTCCAAAACGTCCTGCGCCGTGATGACACCGAGGATAATGCTGTTTTCCCCTAAGACAGGAATCGAGTTCTCGGCATAGCCTTTGATTCGCTCCAAGCAGTCTTCGATTTTCTCATCCGCATAGACGAAGGGGTATCCGGTTTCCGTAATATCATCGAGATTGGTTTCTTTTCGGGCGATAATCAGTTCCTTTAAATCTACAGCACCGTAGTAGGAACCGTCTTCGTTTACCACATAAACTTTGGAAATATTGTCATGCTCGGCCGCCTGATCAATCAGAGAACGCATGGCTTCCCGGATATTTAAACGCTTATCCAGAAATACGAAATTCGTGGTCATACGGGAACCGATGAAGCTCTCGTCATAAGCCGCCAGAATCTGCAATTCGTTCCGGTCTTTTAAACTCATCTTGGAAAGCCAGATGGTTTTTTTCTCGGGGTTGGCTTCTTTCAGAAGATCCACCGCATCATCGGGCTCCATCTCGGAAAGAATGACTGCCGCTCTTTCGGAGCTCATTTCTTCCAAATAGAGATAGCCGTGCTCGGCGTATTCCATGACCTCGCCGAGACGTTCATTCTCCAATGCATTATAAAGAAGCTTTCGCTCGTCTTCTTCCAAGAGGGGAAGGGCGGAAGCAATGTCATTTGCGTGGTATTCTTCTAATTTTTCCTGAAGCTTTTCAATATCTTCGCTGCTGCGAAGCAAATCTATAATTTCCTGAACGTAGTCTTGTTGAACTCTTTCATTTTCGTTCATTTTTCTCTCCTTTCCAAAACTGCATGGACACAGGGAAAAAGAACTTGGAGCTTTCCCCAAAAACCTGCATAAGTGTAACACTAAAGGGAAGAAGATAGCAATGCTTTTATGGAGTTTTTTCTTAAGGGAGAAGAGGGACGGAATGATAGCCTGCTACTTGTCCTTTGTATTCCCTGATTCCTGTTTTTTATAAGCCTTAAAATCCTTGACAGTTCGTTGTTTTCTCTATAGAGTCAAAATCGAGATAAAGGGAGCAGAAAAAGGAGTAGGTATGCGGGTTTTAATCGTAGAGGATGAGGTGTTGCTTGCGAAATCACTGCAGGAAATATTGGAGGATTCCGGGCATTCGGTATCCTCGGCCTACGATGGGCAGGAAGGCCTGGAGCTTGCGCGTTCCGCTCATTTCGATCTTTTGATTTTGGATTTGATGCTTCCTAAGTTAAATGGCTTTCAGGTCGCAAGAACACTTCGTAAAGAACGAAACGGACTTCCGATTTTGATGCTGACCGCCAAGTCGGATATTCTGGATCGCGTGGAGGGACTGGACTCGGGAGCGGATTATTATCTTACGAAACCCTTTGACAAGAGAGAACTGCTTGCCTGTATTAATGCGCTTCTCCGGAGACAGGGAAAGGAGGTGAATCAAATCAGCTTCGGGAATACGGCCTTAGACCTGGATTCCTCGGAATTGATTTGCGGAGAAAATACGATAAGGCTTTCCTCCAAGGAATTTCAGATGATGAAGCTGCTTCTTTCGGAGGGGAAAAATAACATCACAAAAAATACATTTCTGGAAAAAATCTGGGGATATGAGAGTGATGCGACGGAAAATAATGTGGAGGTCTATATCGGCTTCCTCCGGAAGAAGTTGAAGTCCCTTTCTTCGGATGTCAGTATTGTGGCCAGTCGGGGACTCGGATACCATTTGGAGGAAGAAAAGCATGATTGAACAATTACAAAAGAAACTTACCCTGCTTTTATCTTCCGTGAGTATCTTTTTGCTTCTGTTTTTATTGGTTTTTCTGTTTTTCTTTAACAGAAACAGTTTGTATAGAACGATGCGGAATGCGTTGTCTTCTGCCGTTACAAAACCGATGGACCGTTCTACCTCCGATTCTTACCCGATTTATCAGATTTTTATGAAGGAAAACGGAGAGATATTGGAACATTCCGGAGAGGATTTTTTTCTGGAAAGCGATACTGAAGAGAAGGCGGTGCAAGATGCCCTTTCACGGATTAAGGAGGGAAAGGAGTCTTTTTACGGCTCGATGCAGGGAGGAAAGCTGCAATATTATTGTAAAAAAGATGCTCCGCCGGATGGAAAAACCGCCTATCGAATTGCCTTAACGGACTTCAGTAAGGAAATCGGGAACATCCGTCAACTGTCCATAGTGCTCTTTATTTTGTTTTTTGCGCTTTCCTTCGTGATTATCGTTTTATCGCGATTTTTTGTACGGAAAACGGTGGCTCCGGTGAAAGATGCCATGCTGTCCCAGAGGCAATTTATTTCGGATGCCTCCCATGAACTGAAAACACCGCTTACCGTGATTATCAACAACGTGGGAAACCTGCAAAAGAAGATAGAAAATGTTCCCGCTCTTCAGGGGGAAGACGTGGAAAACATCCGTGAGAATATCCGGGGAATCGAGGAAATGGGCGGCAGGATGAAGCATTTAACGGAATCGCTCCTGGACTTAAGCCGTCTTGAAAGCTGGCAGGACAGAGGAAGTCAGCTGGAAAACGTTGCCCTGTCCACTCTTATAGAGCACGAGTGTATGTATTTTGAACCGCTCTTTTTCGAGAAGGGAAAGAGCCTGGACTATACAGTGGAAAAAGGACTCCATACTTTAGGGGATGAAAACAAGCTGAAGGAACTTCTTTCCATTTTGCTCGAGAATGCTCTGAAATATTCTCTTCCCCCCACCGCTACGGTACTTTCTTTAAAGAAAAAGAGGAATATTTTGCTTCTTTCCGTTTCCAATGCGGTGGAAAAAGAACTGAGTAAAGAGGAAAAGGAGAATCTTTTCAAACGGTTTTTCCGGCGAGATGAAGCCCATAGCGGAGGGGACGGCTACGGTCTGGGGCTGTCTATTGCAAAGGAAATTGTTCTTATGCATAAAGGAACAATCAAAGTGGAGAGTGAGAAGGGGCAGATTTGCTTTCATGTTGCTCTTTCGGAAAAGCTCTAAAAGTTCAATGTTTTTATTCAATAAACAGGATAGGTAAAATGTGGCAATTTTTGTTCGAATTCTCTAATCCTATCTATAATAATTTTCTAAGTTTTGCCGATAAACTGACAGGGACTTTTTTACTAAAATAAAGTTCGGAAAAATCCTTCTGATAGGAGAAGACGGAAGGAATGTACCATCAATGTTTACCAAGGTAAACAAGGCGAGGGAAAGCAGAGGAGTAAAATGATGAAGGAAAGAGAGAAAACTACCCTTTCCGGGAACGGTTTGTCACGCGGCCGTGTAAAAAGAAAGCATTTTGCAAAGAGGGGAATGGCATATTTCCTTACTTTTTTGATGCTTATGGGAAGCGTTCAAACTGTAACCTATGCAGAGGAAAATGCAAAAGAAATCGCAGGTCATCTGGATCTTGGCGAAGAGAAGCCGTCTTTGGAAGAGACGGAGGCTTTAGTCAAGACGGAAGAAAGAACGGATCGACCTGAAGAAGCGGTCACATCCGAAATGACAGTCTCATCGGACACGACAGGAGAGTCGGAAGAGGGATCTTCTTTAGAGGAGACAGGCGGAAAGGACAAGACCGAGCTCTCTTCGTCGGAAGGCGGGAATGAGGCTATAGGATCCGAAGATAAGAAGGAAGATTCTTCGGAACAAAAATCCGAGGAAGAGCTTAGCGAAGAAGAGAAGGCCAAGCTTTTTGAAGAGGAGAAAAAGGAAGAAGAGAAGGCGGAATACCTGGAAGCCTCTTCTTTTAGTGCACAAGCCGGAGAGGATCTTACTGTAACGGCGTCTTTTCCTGACGGCACTTTCTTTGAGGGCACCTATATGAAGGTGGAACCTGTGAAAGAGGAAGAAAAGATAGAGGAAGCAAAGAAAGCGTTGGAAAAGGAGTTCCAAAAGGAAGATCCTGATGCAGAGTCGGAGATAGAAGTCTTAGAGTCTGTGGATATTTCCTTTTACCGCGAAATAAACGGAGAAGTCAAGGAAGTACAACCTAAGAATGGAAAGAAGGTGGAAATCTCCCTTCAAAAAACGGAAAAGATTAAGGAAGCACTGAGCGGAATGGAAGCGGAGCAGGATCTTTCCGCTCCGGAAGAGCTGAAGATTGTACACCTCTCCGAGGAGCATCCGACAGAGATTCTCCCTGTTAAGGAAGAAGGAGAGAAGCTGCTTTTTTCAGCGAAGCATTTTAGTACCTTCACTATTATGGGAAGAAGGGGAAAAAGAGATTTAAGTCAGGCCGGACACGAATTAAAGGCCTTTTGGAAGGAAGCGCCTGACCCCAATGCGGGAACAAATAGGGCAAGTTCAGGACACAGTTATACGGATGGAAGCAATGGGGAGATGCGTAAGCAAACAGAACTAAGCATTATTCCCCCGGAAAATAATTCCAATGCCGTGAATACAACTACTTTAGGGGTTGAGCTTACCTTAAAGGGAGATAAAAACACGGTCTATAATAAGGGAACGGTAAATCTGTATATTCCCGCCCGTATCTTCAAGGGCTGGGAAGACGGTCATAGTGACAATCCAAGTCAAGATGATTATTTTAAGAAGAATAAAATCACTGTCTCTGCAGACAGAGTGAATTGGGTATACAAGGAATTACCCGGAATCATTCACGGCCTTCCCGAGTATCCGGCAACAAATGCACAAAGCAGCTTTAACTATGAAGTTGTGCCGAAGACGGTGGACGGCAAGACGGAGCCATACCTTCATTTAACAAACTATAATGATCTTAGCGGAGGTGTTCTGTTTAAGGCGGATATCGGCTACAACATGACGCCCAGTATGCTGAAAGTGGAAGATCGGATAGTGAACGGCGCGCCTAAGGGAGTGTATGAGTACAAGTTCCCTGTGAGCCTGGAAATCACGGAAAACGGCAATACTGTCGATTCCAAGAGCCAGGATATGTCTGTTCATGTGGAAACCGAGGTCAAAGAGACAAAAGTAACGCTTAAGCCCGGTACTGCGGATGTGAACGGCGGTGTTTTCTTTAACTGGGATCCTACTTGGGGAGCACCCCCTGCCGTAGGAGATCCTAAGGACTATTTTTATGCTGTATGGTATGTGAGAGTGGACAGAGCAAGAGGAAGCTCTCAGCCTTTCAAATATAAGTTCGCCCTGGATCCGACATTGACGGAGCAGGAAACTGCCGGTGGGGAACTGGTAGGCGCCAAAAAGATGCCCATGGATTATAGAAAGGATTATTATTTCTATAATGAGGATGGAGGCAATAATATTGAGGTTTATGCACAGAACGGCTATAAGGACATTGCCAAATATATGGATGGAACGGACCCGGATCCCAATGGAAATGACAGATACCTTGTAAATCCTATAGGAAAGGAACAAGTGGGAATTTCCAAAGACCCAAGCCTGTATAGACTTCCGGACAATGAACCTTACTTAACGGGACACAATTATGCCCCTTCGGGAAAGTACAATTCACAGCTCTATGCCTTACTGTTTAGATATCCTTATTCGAAAATGAAGCAAGTAACGGACCTCTACGATAAAGGCATGAAGATTACGAACCGAATAAATGTTACTGAGACTTGGGCGGATGGCCACGAAAGACCATTCAATGTAAGACCGGATGAGGATATGGTGATTTATCCCCGTCCGGGCGGAGGAGGAAAGTTCTCCTTTAATAAGTATGGGGTAGATCTGAGACAGAATTATCTGGATATCTTCGGTTTACAAACCATCTATAAGGACGGCACTCCGGCACCTTTACGGTACGGAAACCGGACGAAGAGCTTTACCTTATCCGCTGAGTACAATGCCAAAAATGAAAATGTAGTCATGGATCCGGGAGGTACGAATTACAGCACCACGAAAAATGATTCGCAAACACCGTTCGGCTCAGGCGTTACCCTTACAGACGGAAAGTACTTTCTCTTATCCTCTAAGATAAAGTATCCAAGTACCTTGAACGGAAAGTATGTAAATAGCAATCCTGCCAATCCGGATCTGGCAGGTCTGGACAACAATACCAATACCACGGACGATGTATATCGCGGGGATAAGTACACACTGAAGGATAAAGACTATTACTACAGCAGCATTTATTTAGACGGTATGAAAGTCTATGATGTAGAAAAGGTCGATACGACAGCCAGTCAGGGACTCGTTTCCTTTAACCAGAAGTCCACCTTGAGAGAGCGGAAGGATAATTACCCGCCGGTAGAGATATGGTTGAGAAAACAAGGAGCCGGGGAAGGGGATTTCTTTAAGTACGGAGAATTGTATTATGACAATTCGGGGCTCTTGCGTTTTAGACCGGAGGCGGGTTATGAAAACTGGACGACCAGTACGAATGACAGCACCAGGCCAATCGATGCGAACAACCAGCTTTCCTTAGTGAATGAGAGATTTGGAGTGCCGATAGTCGGATTAAAGCTTATCCAGAATTCTCCTTACTACAGAACGGGCTTTGATGCAAGTTATACTATGCAAATCACTCCGACTCCGGAGATGCAGAATGCCATTTCGGAGACTATGGCCAGAACGGATGACTATAATATCAGCTTCCTTGCCGGTGCCGCGACTGCGGAGGGAAGGCAATATGGAGATCCGAAGCCCCAAAGACTTCGTATTGGACAGTACTGGCCTCAAGTCGGCTATGCCTTAACGCCCTTGCAGATTAACTCCGTGATGTACAAGAGCAGTGCAAATTTTGTGGATCATCCGGAGAAAAGTGCACAAAGTATGACCGTGTATTTAGAAGGGTCGAACATGGGAAATTTGCCGACCAGCTTACAGGGACCGGAATACACGAAGAAGTATATGTTGAAAAAGGGGACAATCTATGATCTTCTTCCTGCCGGTACATCCGTAGAGGAAGATAGCATCAAGGTATCGGGGTGGCTTGGCGGCTGGGATTTGGATAATTCTTCCGAAAAGCTGACAAAGAATGATGATTATACCGTTCGTTTTGAGGATAACTGGGAAGGCTCCAAACAGACGATGATGATCATCGATTTCACCATCCCGGAAGGACTGCAGTCTTGGAGCTCTTACCATAACCGTAGCGGTTGGAAGGTCATGTATACCCTTTGGAATCCTTACACGAATATAGTGGATCGAGGAAGGTCGGTTAAGAACACGCTGGGCTTTATCAATAAAGACAAGAATACGGTCTGGAACGGAAACTACATTTCGGAGGAGAGAGGCAAGAATCCGGGTGTAGAGAAATTGACATTCTATAAAGACATCAAAGAAAAAGCGGCAGAAGAGAACCCTCGGTTCACGACTTCCGTAATTGACAGAGTGATGCCTTTCGGTCCGGTAACCGTATTGGAGGCGGCTTTCACCAATGGTGTATCTACCGCTATTGATCCCAGCTTCCTTTCAGACAATGTCAGCTATATGGGAGATCCCTATAGCCATCGTCTCCTGTATCAGGCCCAGGCAACTACCAGAACCACGGATATTGTACTTTTTGATGTTCTGGGAGATACGGAGGAAAGAAACGGAGATTTTAACGGTGTAGATATAAGTTCCATGCTGACTAAACCCAGCTATGATAAAACGAATCCTAATAATACGGATACGCTACTTCCTAAGGTGTACTATGCGACTGTAGTGCCAAGCAAAGAGCAGATGGATGTCTCTAACCCAATCTGGCACGTATGGAACTATGGGAATGAAAGTGCGAATACCGTGGATCGAAAGTTGATTAAGGCATTGGCATTTGATCTTCGGAAAACGGTGAACGGGAAGAACTTTGTCCTGGATCAACAGGGGCTGTTGCTGGCAAAAATCAATATGGTTGCTTCAACGGACAAGAGTAAGGTTGACCCGGAAGTGAAAGTGAACAACAATAAGGCGTACATGTACAGCACTCAGTTTAAGGGAGCAGATGTACCGCTAAGCTCAATTCCGGATGTTCAAACGTCCATAAGCAGTCATCGTTTAGTAAAACCGCTCATTTTCGATTTGCCGGTAAGAAAGGATTATGACTTTAAGGAAGGAAGCTCGCCTCCCTCCATTAAAGAGTGGTTTACTTTCGAATTGGCGAGAGTGGATGGAGAGCCGGTGTTAAACGAAGACGGAACTTCTGTTGCTGCAATGAAGAATCCGGATGATCATGGCGGATTGATGGTATTTGAAAAGCTTCGACTATTGAAGCCGGGAACGTATACCTTCAAAGTCAAAGAAAAGGGAAAGAATAAAGCGGCGGCTGCCGGCGTGGAGAGCCAGGATATGGGAGATAAGTTTGTTACGATTACCGTGACGGACCCGGATCACAAGAAACTGGTATCAGACTTAAAATACACGAAGGACAAACCTCTTACCTTTAAAAATATCTATGTGGTCGGCGCCTTGAATATGGAGCTTAAGGTGAATAAAATTCTTACCGCGGCTCCGGGATTGAAGAAACCGGATATCAGTAATGCTTTTTCCTTTACTTTAGAAAGAGTAAGAAAAGACGGATCTCCACTTCCGCCCATGCCTGCAGGAGCCGGAACAGAAGACAGCATGACGCTGACGAATCCCGATAAGGATGGAGGAGAGATAAACTTCGGCAGCATTACGATAGAGAACCAGGGGGTATATGAGTACATTGTCAAAGAAAGCGGATTCTTCCATGGCGTGGTAAATGATCCTCAGTCGGAAAAAAGAATCAAAATTTCTGTAAAAGATATAGGTGTAGGAAAACTCTTTGCCTTGGTAACCGGAGATGAGCCGGAATTCACCAATACTTTTGAACCGATTTCGAATGAGGAACGAATTGAGTTGGAAAAGAAGGTATCCGGAGCAAGTCCTGCAACGCCTGCCCTGTTCCGTTTCACTTTGCGCCCTGAAGAGACCGGTGGACAGCCTATGCCGATAGGCAGCTCGGCAGACAGCAGTACGATAGAACTGGCGGGAGAGGGGCACACTGATTTTGCACCGATTACCTTTACCAAGCCCGGTGTATTCCATTACACCGTTGAGGAGGTAAATGACGGGATAGCAGGATATACCTATGATCCTTCCGTATATACGCTTAGCTTCACCGTAACGCAGAGCGAGGATGATATTTACAATCTGATTGTGGATCGAAAGATTTATAAGGACGGTGTAGAGGTAGAAAGCATAGTCTTTCATAACCAATACAAGTCGAATTCCGGTGGCGGTGGGGGAGGAAATCCTCCGAAGCCGATTCCGGTAGGGCCAGTAACACCGGGCGGCCCCGGAGAGAAGCCGCAGGAGCCTGAAAAACCGACTGTACCGGATGTGCCGGAGGAGCCGACACCGACTCCCGGTGAAAATGTTCCGCCTACTCCTACAATTCCGGAGAGAATCCGAGAGATTGAAAAGCGAATCGGAGAAATTCTTGGAGAAGGTCGTAAGCGTCCTTTGACGGAAGCGGAAAAGAAGGAGTTGAAACGTCTGGGAGAGGTTTTAGGCGCTCTTCGAAAAGAACAGTCCCGAAAGGTGAATACAGCGGATGCATCGCATATGATTTGGTATGCTTTTGCCTCCATGATCAGTTGCTTCTGTCTTGCTCTTTACTATCTTGTGGATAGAAAAAAGAGAAGAAGATAAGGACAAGATGTCTCAGGCTTCGCCTGTGCCACTTGTTATAAACGAGATAGTGCACGCTATGCGAGCGATACTCGTTATGAATTAAAAAGCGAGAGATTCGGCTTTTGCCGAATCTCTCGTTTTTTGTATCCGCTGCAGAAAGTAAAATGTGAATGCCTCTAGGCCGTGCCGAGCGAAATCGCTCTTTTCTTTGTGCATATCATAAAGATTGCTGCGATACAAAGTCCGGCACCGAGGAAAAGGTAGGGGAATTCAAAGTAGCCGTTTGTTCCGTATATTTCGAGTATGCCTTTATAAATAGAGCCTACAGTAAGTGTTGCGATTCCGCATTTCCATAGGAAACGGGAATTTGTCGGGAGAGCTTTCTTAAGACTATGCAATAGGAAACTTGGCACAGAGAGCCCCAGGAAGGGAATTAAAAAGGCGTAAAGCATATAGTTTGAGTATACGCCATGGGAGAAATACTCGTATATTTGAGAAAAAACAAAGACAAATACAGAAAGGAATAAATACCGGATTGTCTTTTTCATGACTGCTTACCTCCTATATAAAGAATGTCGCTGACGGCTCTTTCCTCACTGGAATGCCCGTTGGTAGTTGGGGTATTGATTATTTTACCCTTAAAGACCATGGTGGAGGATCCGCCGCCATCCAGATTATAGGCATCGACAACCCCCAGATTCTTCATAAAGCTTGCCAGCTCATAGAGACTGAGTCCTGCGCTTTCACTTGTTCTTCCGTCCGAAACCACAAAGACATAGTGGTTCTTTCCGAGATAGCCGATCGCGGTTCTCGGGTTACTGGCCATAGCCATGCCGACTTCCTCATTTTCCGTAACGGAAATACTGCCGTCTTGTAAGAGCACCGGACCGAAGGAAAATACCTGCAAGGCTCCATTTTCAAGAAGAGTTTCTGCTGAAGTCTCACCTTCCGTTACAAATCTAAATTCTCCGTTTTTCATAATGGCAAGGGCGTCCCTGTTTCCGGAACTGTTTCGATATAGACTTCCGTTACGAATGACATAGCCGCTTTGTCTTGCCCCGTAGTAGTCTCCGTTAATGGCAAGAATAGCGTTGTTCTCACTTGCCATGTCAGAGGTGGTATCCGTGATATTTCTACCGTAGGTATTACTTGCGAGAGCAGTTTTTAAATAGGAAACATCCGATACCGTAACATCTGCAACATAAATTGCGCTGTCGTACTCCCGGTATTCCTTAAGTGTTATGGAAACATTGCTGTCGGAATAGCTTCCGATTACGGTTCCGCCTTCCACGGTGGAGGAAGCGGTAAGGTTTGTGCTGCCTCCGGTATTGGCGCTATTCTCGGAGGTATCATTTGCTTCGGAGCTGCTTACTGCGCTTCCCGAACTGTTTTCAGCTTCGCTTGTGCTTTGTCCCGTGCTATAGCTGCTATTTCCGTTTGTATTTTCCGTAAGAGAAGTCTCGGCGGATTCGGAAAGGCCCAGCTTTTCGTTAATTTTAGCTTCGATACTTTCCTTTATCCCGCTTGTTGCCTCGATGTTCGCACTCTCTGCCAGGACTGTCTTCATCGGATGCGGGATGACAAAGGTATCGAGGAGTGCATAGCTTGTATAGGAAAATAAGACCAGACCATAGAGCAGGCCGGCTTTTTTTGTATTCAGTCTTTTCAATGGATTTCTCCCTTCTTTATGGTGAACATTACGGGGTAATGTTTGTTTTCTAAGTGTTGCCTGTACTTTATGCGGTGTATTCGTGTGTGTGGGCCGTTTCACGCGGTGTATTCTCAGTACGTCGTCTGTGCTTCACGCTGTGTATTCATTGCGAAAAGGTATATTTTCATTGTGAAACGGTGCATTTTCCTGTTTGGAAAAAATGAGGTGCTTCTGTACAAAGTAGGACAGGATAAATAAGAGAATTTCGGTGATGATTTTTGCCAGGTAGGCGTTCACGCCGAGGACCTCTACGACAGCACTTAAGAGCAGAGTGTTCATGGCAAAGAGAGATAGGGCAAGTCCCAGGTAGGAGAGGTATTCTTTTAAATGCTCTCTCTTTGTGCTTTCGGAAGCATTTTGGAAAACATAGTTTTGATTCATAAAAAAGTTGCAGTGTAAGGAAATGAGTCGGGCAAAAGCATTTGAAAAAAGGATGCTTCCGATTAGGGACAAGCTCAAGGTATAGAGCAGAAAGTCGATACAGAAGGAGAGCAGGGAGCTTGAGATAAACTTCAAAATCTGGCTGTAAATCCGGACGGAATCCTTCACGGTATCAAAGTGACTTTCTTCATTGTCGTTAATGTAAATGGTTTCAATAGGATATTCTCGAATAGGAATTCCCTCCTTTGTAAAGTCTAAAAGCATATTCATCTCGTACTCGTAGCGATTTCCCTGAATTTTGAGAAGCTTCGGAATCAGTTGCTTTGAGAAGGCTCGCATTCCGGTCTGGGTGTCCTCTACCTTTACACCGGTGGTGAGAGAAAATACCTTTTTTGTAATGTAATTTCCGATTCGGGAACGGAGCGGAGAGTCCTTGGACTGTGCCCTGGATCCGAGAAGAAGGCTTCCTTCATTCTCGAGAGACTTCTGTAAGAGGAAGAGAGCATCCTGTATGGAATGCTGCCCGTCCGCATCGAGGGTGATGACTTGAAAGTCATCGTTTACGGTATTTAGGTAGGAAAGCCCTGCTTTTAAGGCGGCGCCCTTCCCTTGATTTTTCTCGAGGTGAATTACTGTTGCAAGGCTCTGCTCCTGAATTTTATGGAAGAGGGGAAGATAGTCTTCCCCTGAGCCGTCATTCACCACTACTACCTCGAGGCCCCTTGTTTCCAGAGACTGTATAAAGGAAATCAAATTTTCGTTCGGTTTATAGGCCGGTATTAGGGCGAATTGTCTTTTCATGCTTTCTCCTTTCCGGGAAGCTCCTAATTGGTCGGTGTGCTTCCACTTGTAGCATCATTTGGTTTTGCTGCATTATTTGTATTCTGTTTTTGTGAGTTGGCTTCATTTTTGTTTGGCTTTGCACTTCCGGCATTGTTCGGCTTCTGTGGTTTATTATGTTGGGAATTTTTATTGCTGCTATTTTTGGACTTATTCTTTTTCTTGGAGCCGGAGTCGGGCATTTGACCGTTATTCTTGTTTGTCCCATGGCTGCCATTTTGTTCGTTGTTGCCCATCATTGGAGGCTGTCCCATGTCGTTTCCGCCATTTTGGCCGCGTCCGCCACGTTGACCCTGTCCACCCATAGGAGGTTGCCCCTGCATTCCGCCTTGACCGTTTTCACCCATGGGAGGCATTGGTGGGCGTCCCTGGTCATTACCGTCGTTCTGCCCGTTGTTGCCCATCATCGGGGGCTGACCCATACCATTTTGACCATTATTTTGGCCACGTCCGCCACGTTGACCCTGTCCACCCATAGGAGGCTGGCCCTGCATTCCGCCTTGACTGTTTTCACCCATGGGAGGCATTGGTGGGCGTCCCTGGTCATTACCGTAATTCTGCCCGTTGTTGCCCATCATCGGAGGCTGTCCCATGCCCATTCCCATACCGCCGTTTCCGATGGTATTGGTGGTGTCACTAATCGTTACGGATTCTTCATTGCTGCCGGCGCTCACTTTATAGGTCTTACCGTTTTCAAGTTCCGGACTGCTGTAAAGCACGGCATTGTAGCTCTGTGCGAGATTGCTTGCAGAGAAGAGTTCTTTTCCGGACTCATCACTGATTTTTATTGTGTCTCCGGCACTGCCGTTTCCGCTTAAATAGTAAACAATACTGTTCTGTGTGGTATTGTTTCCGTTAAAGCCCTGGAACATCCCGGAATTACCGCTGGCAAGGATGGTGCCGCCAGTCACGGTTGCCGTACCGTCATAGTCAATCGGGGCATTACCGCCGTCAGAGGGACCGTCTACAATAATGGTTCCGCCGGACACATTCAGGTCTCCGTTGGAATCGATACCGTCTCCACCCGGAACGATCTTGATCTTTCCGCCGGAGATATTGATGGCGTAATTTACGGTAGAACCGTCTTCGGACTCTCCGGCAGCATTGATGCCGTCATCCGTGGAAGAAATGGCAATGTCTCCGCCTTCCACATTTACGGTAATTCCTTCCAAACCCTCGTTGGAGTTCTTGATATTGATGGTGCCGTCCTTTACTGTCAGGGTATTATCCGCATGGAGCGCATCGTCTCCCGCATTGATGTCGATGGTTCCTTTTTCAACTGTGACATCACCCTTTGAGTGCAGTGCGTCCTCTACCGTTGTGATATCAAAGGAACCGTCCTTTACGGTAAGGAGCTTCTTCGCATTTAAACCGTGGTGAGAAGCAGTGATGGTGTAAGTTCCATTTTCAATGGTAAGATTGGTCTTACTGTGAATGGCATCTTCGTAACCACCCTCAACTGTGAGTTTTCCTTTTCCGGATATCGTGATATCGTTTTCACTGTAGATAGCTGCATCATAGGTTTCTTCGGAAGTATCGATCTTTGCGCTTTCATTAGAGTTACCATCTCCATTCTGTGCATTTGTACTTTCAGTAGAAGTATTTTCCTCTTCCGTATTGGCGGCTCTCTGATCGCTTACCGTATTTTCCGTATTTTCATTAAGGTAAATATTCAGATTCCCTGTTTCTCCGACAATCGGGGCGACTTTCGAGTTCGATAGGGAGAAATTATCGAAGATAAAGTTTACATTGCCGTCAGTTTTCAGTTTGATCTGTCCTTCACTGAGCTTTCCGCTAAACTGATAAGTTCCCGCTTCGTTGATGGTGATGGTTTTTCCGTCTGCTGTTGCGCCGTTGCCATTAATGGAAACCGTATCATTTTGAATGGTAATGACGGTTTTCTCGCCCTTGGTAATGGCTTCAGCATTAGAAAGGGTTGCGGCATTTGCATTCTGTCCGGATGCGCTGCAGGCATTTAAGGCCAGTACCATTCCGATTCCCAAAAGGGATAAGGCTACGTTTTTCTTGTTTTTAATATTCTTTTTCATAAGCTCCTCTTTTCGATTAAAGTTGTTCTCTGATTTTGGGGAAGGACTCATTTCCTTTCCTGCAACGAGAATACAAAGTGAAGCTGAAATGAAACTGAAAAATTTCGAGGAATTTGTGAAGATAATGTGAAAACGAAAAAGAGGATAGGAAAAAGAATTTTACTTAGAGAGGCATTTGATTATGTAAGTAAAAATAATGCTTTAAAATTTTACTTATAGCAAGTGTACTTATTCTAAGTAAAATAGATTTTACTTAGGGGGGGATATTTTGAAATTAGAAAATAATAGAGCATGACAATTAAAGAAAATGCAAAGTGATTATCAAGGCTTTGTTCCCCATAATCTAAAAGATATAAAGTTAAATATTGACAGCGAAATAAATGCTTTAGTCAATAAAGCATATTTACTATTAGGCAGATTGGACGGAATGGCCATTACATTACCGGATATTGATCTTTTTGTATCGATGTACGTACAAAAAGAGGCGGTTATAAGTTCTCAAATAGAGGGAACACAGGCATCTCTTGTTGATGTGTTGCAAAAGGATAAGGGAAAAGAAAAGATAAAAGATACGGAAGAAATTGTAAACTATATCAAAGCAACTCATTATGCATTTAAAAGACTCAATAAGATGCCGCTATGTATGAGACTGATAAGAGAAACACATGCTGTTCTCCTCTCTAATGTTAGAGGGGAAGAAAAGATGCCGGGTGAATTTAGAAGATCACAGAATTGGATTGGCCATGCGGGTTCAACTTTAAAAGATGCAAGTTTTATTCCACCGGCACCGGACGAGATGGATATTTGCTTAGGTGATTTAGAAAGATATATACATGAAGATAGTACTATTTCAAATTTAATAAAGATAGCTCTAATTCACTATCAATTTGAAACAATACACCCATTTTTAGACGGTAATGGAAGAATGGGCAGGTTGCTGATTATATTATATTTAAGAGAGCAAGGTTTGATTGAATACCCTGTTCTGTATTTGAGTTATTTTTTTAAGAAAAATAGAAACAGGTACTATGAACTCCTTAATAACATTCGTATTAAAGGAGAATTTGAAGAATGGATTAAATTTTTTATAGATGGAATTTGTGAAATATCGGAAGATGCAATTACATCAATTCAAAAGATTGTTGAGCTGAAAAATACGGATATGAAAAAGATTCGTGAGCTTTCAGGTAGTAATATTTCCAATCTTCTTTTGATATATGATTATCTATTGCAACATCCTTTTTTAGAAGCGGAAGATATAAAAAATTTAGTAGGTGTCAGTAAACCGACTGCTAATAAGCTTTTAGAAAACTTAATGACTATAGAAATAGTGGAGCTTGTAGAAGATAAAAAAAGATATAGACAATATGTATATAAAAAATATGTAGATATTCTTTCAGAGGGAACATGAACTGCACAGCCTTCTTCATAACTTAAACCTAACAGAAAAAGTAAGCTGGGATTGGTTTATTTTACTCATTGCCAAAACGGGAATGCGTTTTTCGGAGGCACTTGCGATAACGCCGGCGGATTTTGACTTTTCTCATCAGATACTTTCTGTCAGTCAAACATGGAATTATAAGGCCGGTGGCGGTTTCTCTCCCGGCACCGATTTCCCTTGCCATCTCGGATTTAGGGAAAATGATTGGGCCTATCAGTATGTTGATTACCGGTATCGTTTTGGGTAGTATGTCTTTCAAAAAGATTTTATCTTATCGAAGAATCTATATGGTTACGGCTTTCCGTCTGCTTTTCTTTCCTTTTATCTACCTTTTGCTGATTTCTGTGCTCAGCAGGATAAACGGTTTTCTGGACAATCCCGTCCTTTTCCTCGTGAGCTTTTTAAGTGCCATGGCTCCAGCGGCCGCGAACGTTTCCCAGTTTGCCATCCTCTATGGAAAAGAAGAGGAGTATGCGAGCTGTATCAACATTTTCACGACCCTCTGTACTATCATTTCCATGCCGATTCTGGTGTATTTTAGCGGGGTGATTCTGAAGTAGGAGGGAATCTGAAATTTCCCGTTAAGCAATCTATTTCCACCACCTCATCCGCAACTTCCTGTAAAAAGGCATAGTCGTGAGACACAATGAAGAAGATTCGATCCTCATGAATGGTGGACTTTAAGAGACTAGCGATTCGAAGCATATTTTTCTGATCCATCCCGCTGGTAGGTTCATCAAAAAAGAAAAGCCTTGCCTCCTGATAGAGAGTTGCGGCAATGGCCAGACGTTGCTTCTGCCCGCCGGAAAGACTCATGGGATGGCGGTCCTTTAACGCGGAAAGTCCCAGTGCGCTGAGGAGTTCTTCTTTTGTCGCCTTACCACATTTTCCCAATTCCATCTCTTCTTCCACGGAGTCTCCGAACAATTGCTGATTCACGTCCTGCATAACCATCGCGGAAAGAGCAAGACGCTGTCTTTTTGTTAGCTCTTTTCCAAACAGGGAGAAATGACTTCCTCTTTCATTCTCCAAGCCGCTGAGTTTGCGAAGAAAGGTGGATTTGCCAATTCCGTTTTCTCCCACAATGCCGTAAATTTTTCCAAAGGAAAAAGAGGCACAGTTCTCTTCCTTATAATATCTTAGCGCTCCTTCATTTTTCCATTCCGGAAGAGAAAGGATCGGTTTCGTTCTTGCGCGAAGCCCCATGGCTTTGATATTTTCCTCCGGAAGTGCCAGAAAATCCTCCCGGGAAAATAACTTGCTGAGTATTCCCTTTTCTAAAAAGGCCACCCGGTCAACGAAGTCCATCAGATAGTAAAGGCGGTGTTCAGCCACAAGAATCGTCATCCCTTTTTCTTTCAGGGTCTGGAGCATGGTTTTTAGGACACCAATAGCGCCTTCATCCAGGTTGGAAGAGGGCTCGTCCAGAACAAGAAGGGGACAGCCGGAGAGGTAGGAGGAAGCAAGGGCAAGAATCTGTTTTTCTCCTCCGGATAAGGCGAAGATATTTCGCCCAAGCAGTTTTTTAATGGGGAAAATGGAGAGAAGATCTTCCATTCGCCTGTCCATTTCCGCTCGGTTCAGTCCCATATTTTCCATGGTAAAGAGCAATTCTCTTGTGGTGTTAATATTGAAAAAATGGGTTTTCGGATTTTGAAAAACGGTGGCAATTCGTAGGGCGATTTTGTAAATGGGAAGGGAAGACAAGTCTTCTCCCTGAAAAAGGACTTTCCCCCTGCTTTTTCCGTTGTAGTATTGATAAGCCAGACCGTTTACGGCATGAATCAGGGAGGATTTCCCGCTGCCGCTTTCTCCCGTAAGAAGCAGACATTCCCCCTCTTTTATCGTGAGGGAAATGTCCTGTAGCACCGGGGCACTCTCCCCGTAGGATAAAGAAAATTCTTCGAAAGAAAGCATAAAAACTCCTTTTTTATAATCTGGTTACCGTCTATTTTCCTTACGAGTTCCTTCCGTATCTAAACAGGATAAGGAAGGGGATGGATATTCCTCTTCGTTCCTTGATTGCACCGGGAAGAAATAGTGTAGTCACCGAATTCCCAAATAGTGTAGTCAGCGAACTCCAAAATAGCTTAATCCAAGTATCAGCAGGATTGAAAATAGAAAAACAGCGTCTACGATTTGCAGACGAACCGTATTGTAGCGCGTCTTTTTGACGGGATTCTCGATGCATTTGCACTCCGCCGCCTTCGCAATATCCTCCGCAATGTTCGCGGAAATGATGAGGAGCGGAATGGAAACATAGAGCAGATTCTGAATTGGGTTCCAAGTCTGAATTCCCCGAATCTTCATGGCTCGTTCAATGGCTTTTTTTTCTTCCGTGAAGGCGGGAAAAAAGCGGAACATCACGGCTATAGGGATGGAAATGCATTGGGGGATATGGAGGAAATCCATGGAGCTTAAGATGGCCCCCACATCCGAAGTTCGCATGAAAAAGCTTCCTGCAAGATAGGGTAAAAAAAGCAGACGAAAAATATAGAGAAAGGAAAACAGAATGCGTAAGGGGACCGGCATAAAATACTGCGCGGAATATCCCGGAATAAAGCAAAGCACGGCAAAAACAAGAGGGGCGAACAGCGCGATTCTTCGGAAGCCATTCAGAAAGAAGAAGACAGAGAAGAGAAGCACCACTGCCCATTCGCTGTAAAAGGGCAGATAGTGCATGATCGTGAAGCCTAAAAACAGTAAAACGAGAAGTTTCGTAATCGGGTTTGGATTAAAGGGATTCCGTTTTTCCGCCCAGGGTTTTTCTTTTATTGTCGATTTCAAAGAGTTTTTATCTTGCATTGTTCTGCTCCGTATGGTTCTATTTCGTATTGCTATACTCCGTTTTATTTTATTCCGTATGGCGCTACTCCCTATGGCTCTGCTCCGTGTTTCTATACAATTCCTGCTTTTTCAAAATGTTTTTTCAAAAGCTTTCTGCCGAGAAAGGCACCGAGAAGGCCAAAAAGGAAGGTGCAGACATAAACGATAGCCATATTTTGTACGCTAATCAGCTTTTCAATGGCATTTCCGTAATTCTCTCCCATTTCTTTGATAACCATCTCCATATAACGCTCTTTCAAAAGAAGCATTTGCAGAAGGGAATTGCAGGGCCAGAGACTAAAAATTGCATAGCTTAGCATCGTGGCAGAGCCGGACTGATAGTTTCCCATCCGCCGGATGCCTTCTGCAAGGAGGCAGAAGAGAAGGGAGAGGAGGGGCACCACAAAGGTATGTCCGAATAGGAACATGATACAGGGGGTAATCATGCCGAAAATGAGAAGCCCGAAGGGTTTATTCACCTTCGCCATAAAGAGCATGACGATAGGTCCGCCGATAAGCGCGTAGGCAGCAGGGTAGACAAGAAATAAAATCGGAATGACGCCCATCATCCCCACAGCAAACATACAGATAAAGTAAATCACGGCAAAAACGCCGATAGACACCAGGTCTTTAATGGTCAGTTTATTTCTATTCATAAGGCAAATCTCCTTTTCGTAAAACGGCTTTAATAGCTGAATTCTTCGGCAAGCCGGCTCTTTTCTACCAGGTTCCGATAGACTTTGGAGCGCTCCAGCAGTTCTTCGTGGGTGCCCACGGCGTCCACCTCTCCGGAGGACAGCACTAAGATGCGGTCTGCTTTCTCGATGGACTTCAAACGGTGGGAAATGAGAACCACGGTTCGGTTTTCTCCGCGGATTAAGCTGCTGAGGCTTTCCTGAATTTTCCTTTCATTGTCAATATCCAGATTTGCGGCAATTTCATCTAAGAGAAGTATGGGAGCATCCTTTAAGAAGGCTCTGGCAATGGAAAGTCGCTGTCTTTCTCCGCCGGAGAGTTCCGCGCCGTTTTCCCCGATTCTGGTTTGGAAGCCCTCGGGAAGCTTTTCAATAAAGTCCAGGCAGTTGGCAAGACGTGCCGCTTCCCGCACTTCTTCGTCCGTGGCATCTGCTCTACCTAGACGGATATTCTCCAGGATAGTAGTATTAAAGAGATTCACTTCCTGGAAGACCATGGCGATTTTTTGGAAAATGGAGTCTGTCGCCGTGTTTTGTAAATCCTTTCCGCCGATGAGAATTTTTCCGGCATCTGCGTCATAAAGTCTGGACAGCAGGCGTAAAATGGTGGTTTTTCCGCAGCCGGAGGGACCGACTAAAGCGAAAAGTTCTCCTTCCTTTACTGACATGGAGACGTCTTTCAGAATCGCCCTGTCTTCGTTGTAGGAGAAGGACACATCCTGAAAGGCAATGGAGAAGTCGGAAAGCGCTGTACTCACTCCTTCCTGCTTCTTTGCAGCCTTGATTTCGGAGATGCGCTGCACCGCCGGTGCGATATAGAAGATTTCCATCAAGCTTTCCTTGGAAATGTCGAAGATTTCCTTTAGCTTCATAGAAGCGATGATAAAGCCCAAGAAGTAGAGGAGGGAAAGGCTGCCATTTTGATAGAGCGGGAAACCGACGAAAATCACCGTAGCCACACTCAGGAAAGCAAATATGGAAGAGCATCCCATGACGATAAAGGAACCCATTTCCGTTTTTAAGTGAAGTTTTTCTTGCTCGTCCATTTTTTGATATAAAGCTTCTCTAACCTCCCTGTCCGGGAGAAAGCTGCTGATTTCCTGATGCAGGTCGATGTGTTCCTGAAAAGCTTCCGCATTTTCCCGCAAAAGATGATAGTACTTCTGATTGTTTTGCACTACGAGCTTTCTGGATAAGGGAATCAAAAGAAAGCTGAAAATCGTGGGGAGAAGGGTGGCAAGGGACAGCTTCCAGTTCGAGAAGCACATGAGGATTCCCATAATCGGGAAGAAGAAAAACATGGCTACGATTTTAGGGACGGAATGGCTTAAAGCGTGTTCAATCCTCTCCACGTCGGACATAATGCTTTCCGACAAATCACTTAAGTCATGTTTGGAAAAATAGGCAACGGGAAGGTCTGCCAGGGTTTCTGCAATATTTTTTCTCAGGTTTGCCGATTCTTTGTAGGTCGCATTATAGAGGCAGACATACTCCTTGGAAAGCAGTAGGTAGAGGACGAGCAGGATAACGAGCGCCGGAAGAATCAGCTCCCATGGCGAAAAGGTCGTTCTAGCCGCATTTTCCAGAAGGAGCTTTGCAAGATAGAGTAAGAGCATAACGGGCCCCATATTGATGCAATAGGTAAGAAAGCAGTAGAGACTGGCTTTTTGCAGGTTTTTCGCTCCCTGCTCCGTAAGGGAGAACTGTTTTTTGAACCAATTCATCATTTGTTTATCCTCCAATCTTCCGTAGTTTGATACAGTTCCCAGAGCTTTTTATAGCGACTGTCTTTTTGTAAAAGCTCCTTACTGCTTCCCCGTTCCAGGATCTTTCCTTCTTCCAAAACCAGGATTTCATGGAGTCCCTGAATACTGGAAAGACGGTGGGCGATCATAATCACGGTTTTCCCTTGAATCAGATTCTTAAAGGCATTTTGCAGGGCATACTCCTGATCCGCATCGATGGAGGCACTGGCTTCGTCCAGAATCACGATGGGAGCATTTTTCAAGATCGCTCTGGCAATGGCGATTCTTTGCTTTTCTCCGCCGGAGAGGTAAACGCCTTTTGCGCCGATTAAGGTATTTTCCTTCTCGGGAAAACGTTCCAGAATTTCTCTGCAACCCGCCATATCCAAAGCGCGATGGACTTCTTCCGGAGTAGCACTCGGTTTTCCTAACAGCACATTTTCATAAATCGTCTTATGGAAGAGCTTGCTGTCTTGGAAAACGAAGGAGATAGCCTTACAAAGGGCATTTTTGCTGTAGCTTTCAATGGGGAGGTCCCCGATTCGAATCTGCCCTTTATCCGCTTTGTAGAAGCCGGAGAAAAGCTTTGCAATGGTGGATTTTCCCGAACCGGAGTGCCCCACAAGGGCATAGCTTTTTCCTTCTTCCAAACGGAAGGAAAGCCCTTCCAAAACTTTCTTGTCTCCGTAGGAGAAATCTACATCTTGGAACTCCATGCTGTAATTGGGGAAATTTTCTTCCTTGCCGTATTGTAGGCTGTCTTCCTGCATTGCCTTGTAGAGCTTTTCCATTTCGTCGATGGCAAAGCTTGCATTGAAAATGTACATGCCGGACCACATGATTTTCATGAAAGCCACCATGATGACCCCGTCCAGAAAGAAAATCATAATCAAATCGATAATCAGTTTTTCGGGTTGGGGTTCTTTTACCAGAAGAAAGGACAGGGGAATCGAAAGAATCGGAATTAAGCCTAGGAAGATCCATTGGTAGAGAACATAGGGCGTTTTACAGCTTAAACTGTATTCAAAGGCGTATTTTGCATAGTTTTCAATGGCTTCTTTCATGGCTTTGAAGCTTTGTAAGCGATTTCCGAAGAGCTTTACGACCTGAATACCCCGAACATACTCCACGGTTTCCGCACTGAGATGATTTAAGGATTCCTGATACAACTTCATAAATTGGCTCCCACCCATCATTTTCTGGAGGAAGAAGCCGCTAACGAGAACCAGAAGCAGGAGAATTACCCCTACCCGAAGACTCACAAAGAAGCCAAGAGCCAGGGTAAGGAGGGGCACAAGAAAAGCCTGGGCACTGTCTGGAATCATGTGGGCCACTGCCTGATGGGTTTTCTCTGCGTTACTGTCGATGGTTTTCCGAATATAGCCGGAAGAATGCAGGTCATAAAAACGAAATGAAGCGGATGCCAGTCCTTCAATCCCTTTCTTCCGGAGATTCGTCTCCAGGCGGAAGGCAAAGATGTGGGATAAGACACCGGAAAAGAGATAGCAAAGTCCTGCCAGGGTAAGGGCAAGAACAATTTTCAGACTCATGGCGTAGCTCTGTCCTTCATCTCGGAAAAGGATGAGGTTTTCCAGAAAGAAGTAGAGGAGCATATAGGCGTAGACCAGAATCACTCCGGAAAGAAGGGAAGTCAGGATAGAAAGGATTCCCGGCACGATTTTTTCCGGAACGTAGTGAAATACTTTTTTGTAAACGTTCATGGAGGCCTCCTAAAAAGTTTGACGTAAGAGTTAGCTATAACTATCTAAAATCATATAATACATACAAAAGAATAATCTCTATCATATAATAGTTAGTCTTATATAACAATAAGAAGGCTCGTATTTTTCCCATCGTTCTCTATAAATAGTTTATTTTTAAGGATAAATTTTTTAAATAGAAAAATGGGATGGGGACAAGATATTCATTTTTCAATAGTTGATAGTATGGGAAAAAGTTTTTTTCTATGCTATAGTTTTCTGACTGTTTCAGCTTGTGAGATGAGGAAGGATGGAAGGTTCAATGGAAGAATTCAGAAAGATGCGTCGATTTAAGCAGGAAATCACAGAGGAGGAGTGCATAAAGGTACTGAAAGAAGCCCCGAGAGGAGTGCTTGCTCTTCACGGAGAAAACGGCTATCCCTATGCTATTCCTTTAAATCAATTCTATAACGAAGAAGACGGAAAACTTTATTTTCACGGAGCGATGCAGGGACTGAAGCTGGATCTTATTACAAAGAACAACAAAGTTTGCTTTACTGTGCTGGACGAAGGATTTAAGAAAGAAGGAGAGTGGCCCTGGCACTTTCATTCCGTTGTATGTCTCGGAAGAATGGAAATTGTAGAGGATCGAGAAAAGGTGCTTTCCATTTGCAGAAAGCTTGCAGAACGCTTCTATCCGACGAAAGAATCCATAGAAGAAGAAATCAGAAACGCGGGAAGCAGGGTAAATGGACTTGTGATGACCATTGACCGAATGAGCGGAAAACTCGTAAAAGAAGCATAGAAGTAAAACTTATCAAAGGGGCTGTAAAAATCATTTTGATTTTTTACAGCCCCTTCAAGTATTTCAAATAAGACAGTCTTTAGTATAATAACAGTTCTTCGCTTTATCCCACTATTTCGACGCCATCGGGTAGAAGCTCCGCATTCACGATGGAGTTTCCGCTCATTTTCACTCTCTTTAGGTTCGGGAGATTCCGAAGAACGGAGATATCGGTGATATAGTTATTCGAGAAATCCACTTCCTCCAAGCTGGTCAGACCATTAAGACAATCCAGGCTTTGCAGTTTGTTGTTACTGATATCGAGACTCTTTAAGGCCTTGTAATGAGAAAGGAAAGGCTGAATATTGGCGGAAAAATCTTCCGACTCGTTATCTATATTCCTAAGAATGGCCTGTGTGAGAGTCAGGCTCTCTACCGTGTTGTCATCCGCCATGCGGCTTAGGGAAACGGGAAGGACAGGGTCGTTACTTGCGACTTGGTTTTTGTTCGGAGTGAAAAGAAGTTCTTTTACCCCGGTATTTGTAAACGTCTCTGTATAATCCTTATAGCGGCTGAAGGGGGAATCCTGAAATTCCAGCTTGGAAAGAGAGGGAAGTGCCCGAAGGACAGACCCGAGGTCCGGCTCCACCTCATCGGTAATGCCGTTTCCTATGATGGTAAGGTTCGTTAAAGCATTCATTCCCTGCAGGAAATCGGCGCTGTATTCACTACCGTAGTTATCGATGGTGAGATTCTTTATGGAAGGCATGTGGGAAATGGAATCTCGGTCCATGGAATAACACTTCACATTTTCCAGCGCGCTTAAACCGTGTAAGTCGGGAACCTCATACGTGTGATAGCTGATGGAAAGGGTCTGTAAAGAACTGAGGGTGCTGAGCGCATTGACATTTTCCAGAGAAGAGCAGTCAATGGAGAGGCTATTTAAGGAAAGATGCCCCGATAAACCGTCCAGATTCAAAATCGCAAGATCTTCCAAGTTCAAGGACTTTAATTTCGGCATGTTCTGCACGAAGTTTAAGTCCTTCACATCCTTTAAATTTCGTAAGGAAAGCTGTTCCAGCTGCGGCATACCGGAAAGTACCCCGATATTTTCCACAGTAGAATCATTCGTTCCCAAGAGGTCCAGCTTACTCAGGCTACTTAAAGAAGAAAGAGGGGAAAGGTCCGTGGGCTTGTCTCCATAAAACCCCAGAGCAAGCGTCTTGAGACTCGGAAAGTTTCGAAGGAACAGAAGCCCCTTCGTATAGTCGTCATCGATATGAACGGTGAGCTCTTCCAGAGAAGAAAATGCTTTAAAAAAAGCATCCGGATCTTCTCCTTCTGTATTTTCGTCGGAGTAGGAATCACCGGTAGCATCATCGTCCAGCATCATGTTGTAGAGACCGATAATCTGCTCAGGGTGTGCGAAAAGCTTTGCGACAGTTTGAAAGTCCTCATTTTCTCCGGAAAAATAGCGGAGATTGGTCAGACTCTTCAAGGTCTTCGCATCGGAGTCGGTATCATAGTTGAAATGCACCTGATATCCAAGGGAGAGCGTGGTGAGCCCCGTAAAAACCTGCATATCCGCTTCGTCAAGACTATCCGTGGCAGGAAGATAGATGGTTTCCGGATCCTTCGCCGTGCCGTCCTCATTCACAGACTTGGCATAGTCAAACTTCCACTTCTCACTTTTATCGGAGTCGGTACTATTTACTATATGAATGGACAGGGCAGCGATGGAGTTATAATCCTCCGTTGTGATATCCTTCAATTGTTTTCCGAAAGCCTTCTCTACGAAGCTCTTCACGGTTTCGTCCTCCGGCACGCTGCGGAACGTTGCCGTCGTCTGGGTGGATCCGATAGAAGTTGTATGAGGCGTGCGGAATATGTTGCTGAGAATGAACATAAAGAAAATAAAAACAATTCCGCCAATGATGGCCGCCGCCTGAACTGCACCAAGGTCCTGCCTTACCGGAGCAGTTCTTTGGCCCATATTCAGGTTATCAATATGAATGTTCTGCGTAATGTTCGGCTTATGCGGCTCGATATAGACCTTCGTCTTGCAATATTCACAGGTAACAAAACCTTCCTTCATTCCTTCCGGAATATTGAGTGTACCGTGACAATTCGGGCATTCCATTTTTGTAAGATTCATCTTCTTCTATCCTCTTTTCCGTATTGTGGGTAATGCAGTTGTTTCCACAGCATAAAAGGAGACAGGCTCCATACTATTTTCTTTCGTTTTTGCGAACTTTTTAAGTATAACACATTGAACGCATCGGGGGAATTTTTTGTTATAGAATTTCCCGTTTCTTTTATTGACGTTAGCCTTGGCTAATGATAAGTTAGTTGCGGCGAATATAAAATACGCACTGAAATTAATTATTTTAATAAACTTACACTTTTGAAGGCATATTTAAGCGCTTAAAAGAAGGGATTTTTCTTTTATATGATTTTTTAACGACAGAAGTGTATTTTTTGAAATTTTTTGTGTAAGTGCAGGCAAAAGAAAGGAATAAGAGAACATGGTAAAACGTGGGTTTCGAACGCTTGCCGTTGTTGCGGCGATGTCGATGATGTTGAATCCGACAATTTCTGTCTTTGCGGAGACAAACAGAGTAAGCACGGACGGTTCCTGGAAGGTTGAGGAAAAGAAGTGGATTTTTACAGATGAGAAGGACCGGAAGATCACAGGATGGATAGTTTACAATAAGAATTGGTACTACTTGAGTCCCGAAGACGGAAGCTTAAAGACCGGCTGGTTAACACTGAACGGGAAGTCCTATTTCTTAAGTACGGAATCGGGGCAGTTCACGGGAAGACTTCTTAGCGCTTGGCAGTGGATTGACGGCTATTGCTATTATTTTATTGCGGAAGATAATGCAAGATATGGAGAACTTTTTACAGGCGGAACGACACCGGACGGGTATACGGTGGATAGCGCCGGACGCTGGACAAAAGACGGTACCGCCGTGTATGAAAATGGAAAGGGACTCTCTTCCTCGGAAAATGCACAGCAGGTAGCCGGTGCGGACAGACCGATTCCTTCAGGCGGAACGGGAAGTTCCGCCGGGCGTAGCGGTAGCGGCCGAAGCGGAAGTTCTCGAGGCAGTGGACAAAGTAGCGTCTCCGGGGGAACAGAGCAGAATGCAAGTCAGGACAAGCAGAAAGAAGATTCCGGAAAAAAGGGTAGCGCTACAAAAGAAGACGATACCAAGAAAGAAGAACAAGAGGAGAGCAAGACAGCAAGTCTCGTAGCGACTGCACAGACCAAACTGGTGAATACCGAGCTTGGGAATTTCCTTTCTCTTGCCTTTTTAGAGGGCACGAAAGAGGACTATACCGTTACAGTGGACGGAACGGACATTTCCTCCGCTCTCACGAATGTGGACGATTCCGGGCAGATTGCGAAGTGGAGAGCTACGGTTGCCCATCCGAAGAAACTCGTGATTTCCAGAAAATCGGACGGGAAGACAGAGGAAATTGAGCTGGAAGAAGGGAAAGCCCAAGCGGAAGAGTCCAAGGTAGAAGTCACGGCGGGTGACCCGCAGGATCATCCGAAGTACCTTCTTGCACAGGGAACGGCGACCGTATTTGACCGTCTTCTTCCGAATAACGGGAAGGACGGAAAAGAAAGATTTACGCCGAAGAAGAGCACTTTTACTCTTTTCGAAAAGAAGAAGGAGGATCCGGATGCCATTCAGGCGGAATTTTATGTGAAACCCGTTGTTATTGATGCGGAAGGAAATGGCGTCGGCGGAAAAGGAATCAAAGCGGAATTCAGCTTGGGAACGGATAAGGAGAAAGACTGGTTTAACGGCATTGATCAGATTTCCCTTCTTCGGTATGAGGACAATACCGTCCTGAATCGAAATTTAAACTTCAAGAAGACGGATCCGGTATCCGGAAAGCATGGCTTTGTAGGCACATTGCAGGTGCCGGTCGGACAGGACAATATGCGTTCTCGCGGACTCTATATTTTGGCGATTCACTCCAAGAAGACGGAGGAAGTCATCACTCTTCCGATTGAGTTGCAGAGCAACACGAGATTCCAGGTGGACATCGCGCAGGAGACCATGGCACCGAAGACCGGAGAGAGAGTAAAGTTCCGGATTAACGGCGAGAATGGGGAGAGCTTCGGAAATGAAATCAAAGTCGATGATATGCAGGTGACTTTGGAGAAACCGAGCGGAAAGAAGGAGAAGCTTTCCTATATCGATGATTACTTCAACTTCGGCGGCAATTTCATCCTCTACGGCACGAGTTCCAATAAAGAGAAGACGGTCAATACCGATGAAGCCGGGATGTATACCATTAAGATTAAATATTCCGGCTATCCTACGCTCAGTAAACAGTTTATCGTTTACAAGGGAGAAGGACAGAATACGGAAGATAAGCAGGAAGACACGGCAAGAAGCAGTGCGAGAGCTGCCTACAGCGGAAAGAAGGCGGATGCGGTTTCTGCGGCAACAAGTGGAAAAACTTCCACCCACGCGGGAAAGAAGGAATCCGGGAAGAAGGAGAAGGAATCCGTGTATGACGGGGTGTCCTCTGCAACCGGAACCGTGAATACCCGTGTGAATGTGGTATTTGACTATGATCTCCTTGAAAATGCCCTAGTTTTAAATGAAATTAAAGCCTTAAACGAAGATGCCCGGAATGTCCTTGTTTGGTACTACGGCATGAACTTTGACCGCTTCGGGTACCTCTTTGATGAGGGGGCAAAAAACTACTACAGTGTAGAAAAATACATGAATGCTCTGAAGGATGACGAGACGAAAGGCGGAAAGATTCGCTCCTATAGCGAGTATCGGAAAGAGGCCGAAGCAGCCGATTTTAACGGGGTATCGGAAGTTCAATTTGTTCTGGAAGACGGAACGCTCGGAAGTCTGAGTGATTTCAAGAAGTACAAAGGAGAGGATACACCGAGCTTTAGCGGAACAACCATCAAGAAAGGGGAGGAAATTGTCCTTCATACGGACAACAAAGAATACCTTTCGAAGATACAGGGTGTATATACCGATGGCAGCAGTGAAAATCAGATGAATTACAATTATCCGAAGAGAGTAACAATTGATTCGGAGAAAGGCACCATTACCCTGCATCGTTATGCCTTTAATTTCCTGAATCCGGTGACTCCGGAAGTCGGAAAGCATACGATTACGCTTGATGCGGGAGCGGACTACAAGAAGGTGGATATTATTCTTACGATTACGCAGGAAGAGATCACCGAGAAGCCGACTCTGGTAGGAGAAGCCGCAGTTGGAAAGGATCTGACACTCTCCCTTCCGAGAAACGCGATACTACGCTTTGCAGGGGTTTCTTTACAGAAGGGGGACGGCGAAGTAAAACCCCTTCTGGATGAGTCTGCAGGCGGAACTTCCGGAAACGATTACTACGTTTTGGATAAAGAGAATGACCAACTGATCATCAAAGCCGGACGCTTCAAGGAGGCAGGCGAGTACACCGTTTTTGTGAAAGTGAAAGAGCAGAACGGAACGCTGAACACGACCTTCCAAGTGAAAGAAAAGTCCGATACGCCGGAAGAGCCGAAAGAAGAGGAGGACAAAGGACTGGAGGCGCCGGAAGTAAAGTACTTTGAGGAAGACCGGAAAGGATATAACAATCGAAATGTGCTTTCTTTCGTGCCCGAGAAGACGTATCCGAAAAAGGATGTTACCGATTACCTGGAGAAAGTCAACAAAGTCGTGGTAAACGGTGAGGAATATAAGAAAGCATCTTACTACACGGAGGTGAACCGAAAGGACGCGACATACGCGTTACACAATAACAATGGCGGCGGAAATTATAGCATTATTTGCCTCTCTCCCTCTGCTTTCGTAGAAGGGGAAAATGTAATTGAAGTCTATGCGGAAGGCTATAAGAAACTACAGTATAAGGTCACTTTGAAAGGAAAAGAAGAAGCGGATAGCATAGCGGTGCCGGAAGGGGCTGAAGTGAAGAAAGCGGCTTTTGGAGGAACTTACTATGTTTCTTTCGGAAGAAATCGAAAGAGTGCTGAGGTTACCGCATACATTGCGAAAGTAAAGTCTGTTTCCGTAAATGGCACGCTTTATACTAGAATAAACTATTCAGGAAATGTTAATTACAAAGAAGACAGTTTTGCAACCACGGATATCGGCGGCAACAATGGGAAGCATAATGCAATTTCCATTTCCGGTTCGAAAATGACCGGTGTAAAAGACAAGGTCATTGTACAAGCCGAAGGCTATAATGATTTAGTGCTTTCTTATCCAAGTACTGCGAGCAGAGTGAGACGGTCTCTCCTGGAAGATCCGTTTTTAGAAGAGAGTTTGGATAGCGAAGAAAAGAGGGAAGAAAGTACGGAAGGTTCTGAAATTACAGAAAGCGCTGTAACGATGGAAAGCACTGAAACTTCAGAAGGTGTTGAAACCACCGGAAGTGCTGTAACTGCAGAAAGCGCTGAAAATACAGCCGAATAAACGATTCTGCTTGTTAAGACGATTTCGTAAAAACATATTGCAAAAAATGAGTATCCGGCCTCAGTGCAGGATACTCGTTTTTGTATAAAAAGAAGGGGGAGGCCATTGAATAGATAGCTTCCCCCTTCTTTCATTTCTTATTCTTAACGAGTACAGCCCTAAGAGCGTGCGATATCTCGTTCAGAAAATACCGCGCTGAACTATCCTACGTTCAGGATATAGTTTCCGGTAACCAGAGAATAGATTCCCATTAAGACGATTGCGATGCATGCGATCAATCTGATGGGGTGAATGGTTGTCGGTGTGTCAATCTGCTTCGCATAACGGATGTTTTGAATCTCCGCGAAGGCAATACCGGCACAAACAAGGCTAACAACGATGGTCAAAATCTGCTTTTGTGACATAATAATCTCCTCTTTCTTTTTGGTTTAAAAATATAGGAAAGCATTGACGAAAGCATCCTCCTCTCCGGAGGAAGTATCGTGAAATGTATTTTCTTTAGGACCGGAGTCCATTTTATCTTGTACCGGCTTAGTTGGCATTCGTGTCGGTATCGTCACCGACTCCGCTTGTATAGTCCCTGTTGCTATCCGCATATTCCCCTAAACCGGAAAGAGCGCTTAAATCCGGTGTAGCGGAATAGCTACCTGCTGTAGGAATGCTATAACTTTCATTAAGGACGGGATAGGACGGCAGGGCTTTTTTGTCTGTAAAATAGGTGGTAATCGTAGCGAGGGCTCCGGTTGCCAGGGTGAAGGCTAAGAGCAAGTAAAGGTTATGAAGATAGTCTGCAGCAACCTGCGGTTCACCCGTTTCCTGGATTCTTTCCCGAACATATTGGAAGCATTCCAATACGTGATTGAAGTCCCCGTAGAAACCTTCGGATAAGTAAAAAGAGAAATCCAGACGATTGACAAGGTATGCCATGATGCCCATGAAGGCTAAACAAACAGGGATACCGATCAGACCGAACCGTCCGGCAAAGAGCTTATAGCCGAGAACAGTAGAGAAGCCCATGATTACACCGCCATAGAGGGAAATATACCCGAGTCTTGCAATGAAAAAGACGAAGATGGCACCGACAAACGCACCAATCAGTGCACCGAATATACCGAGAATCACACCGATAATCCCTCGATTTTCTTCTTTCTGCCTTTTTTCTTCCGCATTCAGCCGAAGAGCATCGAATTGATTTCTGGTGTAGATATGGCATTTTCCGCTGAGACAGTAGATGGAAATATTTTCCTCCTGCCCGTCCACTTCACTGCAGTTTGTCAGTTCGTTTTCAGAAAAATGCGTTGTCAGCTGAGAAATCCCGTCAATCATGTTCTGTATGGTCCCCTTATCCGTAAAACCGTTTTTAAAAACGGCATTCACGAGGTAGCCGGACAAATTGAGGTGGCTCACTTGCTTGACGCTTTTGTCAATGAGTTTCAAAAGGTCTTTGCTCGGGTGCTGCCCCATCTGTGATAGGGAAAAGGAACCTTCGTGAAACTTTCCGCTGTAACGGATGGATATGAAATACCCGTTAAAGACCCCTGCAGCTTCTCCGATATCTTCCAGGTATTTTAGCCCCAGAGCCTCGGCAACTGCCATTATCGTTTTGCTTTTCATTTTTACTTCCTGTCCTCCCGCCTTATTTTAGGTGAAATGAATTTCTATGATTCATAAAATGTAATCCTGAATCATAAAAATTAACTTCGCCTATTATAGCTTTTATGCTCGATTATGACAATACGTTATAGAAAGGAAAGAAAAAAGCGTAAGAAGGAAATAAAGTGAAAAAAGCGAGGCATAGTTTTTTCCAAAAAGAATTGACAGGGAGTAGGTTCTTATGCTATTTTCTTAATGTTCTGAGTATGCTGATGTAGCACAGTCGGTAGTGCGTCGCATTGGTAGTGCGGAGGTCACGGGTCCGATTCCCGTCATCAGCTTTTTCACACAGCGGAAGCTTGGCTAGTTAAGCTTCCGCTTATTTTTAGCAAATGCTTTATTTTTTAGAGATAAGCGCTCGCTTAGGAGAAATCTTGATTCGGGCAATAGATTATAGAAGAAGGGAGCTCTTTAATGGAAGAATGCAGAACACTGGAATATCCTGTGATTGATGTGTATGCTACGGGAAAGAATATTGAACGCCTTAGAAAAGAGAAGGGATTTTCCGTAAAAGATATTGCTTCCTTTATGGGCTTTGTGGAGCCGCAGGCGGTATATAAGTGGCAGCAGGGAAAGGCTCTTCCGAGTCTGGACAACATGTTTGCTCTGAGTATTTTGTTTCAGGTTTCTATAGAAGAGATTCTTGTGAGACAGCTGGACGGCCTCGAGAACGGGAAACATCTTGCAGCTTAGTTGTCTTTTCCGCTCATTTTCGGAAAAACACTCGAAAATTTCCGGAAAATGAGTATAATAGATAGGCTGGATTAATTTATATAATTTATATAGGTAATTTCTTTTCAAAAAACTATAGTAGGAGTACGGAATGGAGAATGCTATGAAACCGGTATTAGAAGTAGAAGAGCTTATAGAGGATCAGGGGTTTGGTCGTTTTGTTTGTACTTCTCTTGTTAAGGGAGAAGGAACTGTACTGGGGAACTCTCTTCGGAGAATTCTTCTTTCTTCCATGCCCGGAGCCGCAGTCAGTGAAGTGAAAATTGACAGTGTATATCATGAGTTTTCCTCCATCCCCGGAGTGAAAGAGGATGTTTCCGAGATTATTATGAACTTAAAGAAGCTTGCGGTTCGCTATACCGGAAGTTCCGAGGAGCCCGTTATGGCCTATGTGGATTATATGGGAGAGGGGATTGTTAAGGCTTCCGATATCAAGGTGAGCTCGGAAATTGAGATTATGAACCCGGATTTGGTTCTTGCAACTCTTTCGGGAGAAGATGCAAAGCTCTATATGGAATTGACCATTACCAGAGGAAGAGGCTATGACGGGGCAAACACCCGTGATCACAGTGACTTGGCTATCGGAGTGATTGCAGTGGATGCCATTTATTCTCCGGTGAAGAAAGTGAATGTTTTTATTGAAGAGCAGGGAGAAGAGGAAAAGCTGACGCTGGATGTCAGCACGGATAGAACGCTTGCCCCGGAAGAGGCGGTTTCACTTGCAGCGAGAGTTTTACAGACTCATTTGAAGCTTTTCATTGATATGGAAGGAAATGTGCGTGAAAATGCAGGCGCAGGCAGCACGGATGAGATGAAGAGCGATGAATTAAACAAGAGCATTGATGAGCTGGAGCTCAGCGTACGTTCCTACAATTGCTTAAAGCGAGCAGGAATTAATACGGTAGAGGATCTTTGTGCGAAAACCATGGACGATTTGATGAAAGTAAGAAATATGGGAAGAAAGTCGCTGGATGAGATTTTAAATAAGCTGGAAAGCATGGGACTTCGTTTGACAACAAAGGCAGAGTAAAAGAAGGCAGGGGATCGTTTTTACGATGCCCTGTTTTTTAAAATAGAGGGTAGAATGGAGAAGAGCAAGAGATTTTGGACTGAGCAGAGGAAGAGGGAGTATATCCGGAGTGCGGAGGATAATCTCTTCATCATTGCAGGGCCCGGAACAGGGAAAACCACCCTACTTTCGAGGAGAATTTTAAACCAGATTATGGGAGGTGAAAGACTCTCCCATTTTCTTTTAATTGCCTTTACTGAAGAGGCAGTACAGGAATTTAAGCAGAAAATCAAGAAGCATTTGTACAGAGAAATTGCAATCAATCGAGAAGCAAGTCACAGACTGAAGAAAAAAGTCCACGGCATAGACTTAATGCATATTATGACCTTTGACGATTTTTGTCTGTGGGTTCTTTCCATGAAAAAGAAGGAAACGACGGAGGAAAAGGAAAGGAACGAGATAGAAAAGGATAAATCCGGAGAAGAAGCTAAGATCGGAGAGGAAGCTAAGACCGGAGAGGAAGCTAAGATCGGAGAAGAGGCTAAGACCGGAGAAGAGAAGGAAAAATCAGAAGAAGTTCTGTCCGTAGAGGAACGCTGCTACAGGCTTTTACAGGAAGATAAGGCGCTTTTACAGGTGCTGAGAAGAGACTTTAGCAAGATCTATGCAGATGAACTCCAGGACTTAAATCAGACCCAGCTGAGTATTCTTCTGAGCCTGGCTACGGATAAAAAAGGAAAGATGCGGCACAACTGTCTTTTTATGGTGGGGGATCCCAGACAGACCATTTATCAGGAGGCGGAAGAGGACAAGCAAGTCTTTTTCGATATGAAGAAAAAGATGGAAGAGAAGAAGAACGTACGGGTTTTATATCTGAACGAAAATTACCGTGCGAATAAAATGCTTGTGGATTGGATTAATGAGGCTTTTCGGAAACGCATGCATTCCTATCGGGATATGTATCCTTCTCAGAGAAAAGAGTTCCTGAAGTACTGTCCCTTCCATGGTGTATTCCGAAGAGACTTTACGGGAGAAGACGGAATAGCCCTTCGAGAGCTTGTGTCCGAGATTCTGTTCGCTTATCCGAATTTAAAAGAAAGGGATTTTCTGATTCTGTGCAGAAGCAAAGAGAAACAGGAGTATTACAAGAAAAGTCTGTCCGGAGTTGGGTTTTCCGACAGTGCACTCGATAAGATGGTTTTTGAAGCCCATTTATCCAAGGGCTTAAATGCCAACATTGTCATTATTACGGAAGCCGGAGGGAACTGTAGCGGGAAGATGGAAAACCGCCTCACCCGTTTGGAATACGTTGCCGTAACCAGAGCAAAGCACGTGCTCATTTTCCTAAAGGGAGAGGCGGAAGAGTGGTTCTGTGATCAATACTATGGACTACATGCCTTGCAGGAATTACGCCTTGGCGAGAAGCAGTAGTTGATAAACGTGAAAGGCAAGGGAAAGAGGAGTGGGAAGAATGAGGTCCGCTATGGCTTCCAAACTAATCTCTTTCCCGATTTTCTTTTTTAAGCCGGGATTCATTTTCTTCGTCTTGCTTAATTCTCTTATAATTTCTTTTCCGCTTGGTAGAAGCTGAACATGAAAATCTTCCGTTTTGGGAAGTCCCTCGGCAAGAAAAAGGATATTGCCATATGAGATTGCCTCCAAGCTTTCCAAAAGCTTTGCTTTGCTTCCTTTAAAAAAAATGCGAAGTCCTGCGGTTGCAGGATAAATCTGGATCCCGGTAATTTGCGGATGCAAAGAAAGTATATCGCTTAAGATTTGCTCCTCTTTCCCGCTTAGGTGGTGACGATCCAAACGAAGTCGAAGAGAAGTATCATTTTCATGGCAGAGTTGAAATTGCATGTTTATCCTTTCTATACTGAAGTCGGAAACGGCGTGATAGGAAACCGAACCGAGCCTATTTCATACTGATGGTTAGTATACACTATTTCTTGCATCCTGACTCTTAAAATTTTATGCATTGTAAAAATTTCGGATAAGAAACCGGTTGGAAAGGGATTGCATGAATGAAAAAGCATTTTTTTAAAAGGGAATAATTTTTTAAAAATTTGTTATATCTCTTTTTTCCTTTGTCGATATAAGAGTATACAATGTTAATTTTCATATTCTAAGAATAGGATAGAAGAGGAAGGAAGAAAATGGCAATTCAAATTCAAGATTTTGCAGGGAAAGAGCAATTTCAATCCATACTTCGTGACTGGGCAATCGCTACAGGACTTGAGGCGATGGTACAGGCGACAGATGGAAAAACGGTATATTTTGCCGATGCTGAGAAGAGGGAGCCAGGGAAGGCCGATACTTTAGATCGCAGTTCCCATGAATTTGGCTCTTCCTCTATCCAAGAAGAACTGCAGTACCAGGGAGAGAAAGTAGCAACAATTTTTCTGAAGGATGATGCTTCAGTAGAGCAGGAGAGAGGAGAGGCTGCACTTCGTTTGCTCAATGTAAGTCTTTCCAATTATTTGGAAGCGGAATGCAGTGAAAGTCGTTTCCACTCTTTTGTGGATAAGCTTACATCCGGAATCAATGAAACCCAGAGTCTGGTAAAAGAAATTCGGAAAAGCACAAATGACTTAAAGAGTATTCAAAGCAGACAGAAGATTCTTGCTTTAAATGCAAACATTGAGGCTGCAAGAGCCGGAGAGCACGGTAAGGGCTTCGGCGTGGTTGCTGATGAGGTTGGACGTCTGTCCGACAGCAGTTCTGCCGTAAACGAGAAGATATCTTCCGTTGTAAAGCGAATTTCCGATGTGGTAAACAGCATTAGCGGAGAAGAACTGGTAGAAGAAGTTTAATCCTTGAAAACGGAAACAGAAAAGACTACGGGGCGGATTTCACCGCCTCGTTTTTTTGCGAGTTATAGGACAAAACGTGTTGATGGCTAATCCCAATCAATGAATGTTTTATTCTCGTTATGGAGATCGCTCCACACAATAGCATCACCCCAAATGGAAAGGCTTTTTTCTAACCTCTGTTTCTCATTCATCTTTTTATAAAGCCTTACAATGCTTTTATCAGTTGGCATTATCTTTAATATTTCAGACGAAGAAAGCGGCTCTGGAGAGTGCATATAACACCACCAGAAGACCGCTTTTATTCTTCTTTCTATCGATAACCCTCTATGATTCCTTAGCATTTCCCTAAGACGCGAATTAATGCCACCCTCTATTCTATTATTCGTTGATGGCGTAGAAAAGCTAGTAGTGAATTCATCATCAAGATATGTAAATAGAGTATTCTCTCGAATGAGTCTTAGTAAGGACCTTTCTGCTTTTAGTAGTCTTTCATGTGTTGGTCTTTTATTCCCATACTCATCTATAGTCATTGCACTAAGGAATTCCTGGTATTTCTTAATCCAGTCCACAAAGCGTTTCATCCAGTTTCCACCTTCGTTTTTGTTTTCTATTTTTAAGAGATCTTTAGCCAAAGAATAAAGTTCTATACCCGCCATAGTATTTGGCCTTGAAGTTGTATAACGCTTTATCTGACAGAACACGTGGAATATACACCTTTGATGCTTGGCATTAGGCCATATTTGCTTTAGTGCTTTTCCAAAGCCGGTTCCCCCGTCTGAAACAACCATTCTTGGTTCTGCTATACGCTTCATAAGAGCGATCCATGCACCTGCATGTTCATATCTGCAGAGGTACCATCCAAGCACATTTTTTTCATCACAGCAAATGAGTATACATGCCTTTCGCCCAAGATATATACCATCTAAAAATAAGACATCCCCGGAGATTTCTATCTTAGGAGGCATTGTCCATATATCCCAAAATTTAGCAGTTTTTCTTCTGAAACTCCTTCCTTCTCCAGGCATGGTGGATTGTGCCTCTTTGCCGAATAGCCACTCTAAAAAGCTCTTCAATTCCTTTGAGTTATTATCAATCTTATGCGTGAAAGAACTCTTACATGCTTTGCATAACCACCTTTGAGAGCCGGCATTGGTCTTTCCTGATTTAACACATTTCTTTCCGCAAATAGGGCAATTTATTTGATTCATTTCATCTTCCTCCAAGGAGTATGGTTTCAAGGAAGATTAAACCCTCATAACTCGTTGCTGTACAAGGACTTACAGCATTTTTATCAACACGTTTTGTCCACCCTTAAAGTTGTTTTGAAAAAGATTGAACCGCCCTACAGCCTTTATTTATCTAGCTGTAGAGCGGTTTTCATCAACACGTTTTGTCCTATAAGCCTTTTTTGCTGAAAAAAACCCGCCCTACATCTTTTGCAAAGAGTGTAGAGCGGGAGTTTTCATACAGGCTTTATGCTTTCGGCGCACGAACCGACCAAAGAGGGCCGCCGGCGTCGTAGTTTTTCTTTAATTCTCGCATCAGTTGAGCCGGACTCCACTCTTTATTCGTATTGTTATAGGAGTTCGGGTCGGCGATGCAGACGGTTCCATTCGGATTTTGCTTTGTAATAATAATGAAATGTCCGCCATTTGTTAAAGCTCCCTTTCCCATGAGGGCAACCAGAATATGACCGGAATTTAAGAGCTCTGCGACATGTTCGGGAGTGCGTTCTCCATCCTTTACACTGTCTACGATTAAGTCAAAGGCGGAAAGAACCGCAGGAATGTAATCGTGATAGGATCCGCTCTTAGGAGCAAAATAACCATAGGATGCAGACCAGTTTGCCATTTCCTTCGGTGTGATACTACCGTTTACATTTCCAAAGGCGGAAACAATCATAGCGGCAGTGGTCGGACCGCAGCCGTATTTACTGATTGTATCTTGCCCGCCGTAAAGGTAACTGCCCCAATGGCTGTCGTGTTGATTATAGTAATACATGGGCCCCATGGCTGTATCCAGGTAGACATTATAGTCATTAAAGGTAGAGGTGCCATAGTAGTTTTCAAAAGGATCCGTCTTGACGGGAATCACGGGAGGTTCCTGCGCATCTTCCGCAGTATCTGCAATGGTAGAAGGGTTATTTAAATCTTCTTTGGGAAGCGGGGCGGACTCTGCTTTTTCCGGGGCAGGTGCTGCTTCCGAAGTGGCGGCTGTGTCCGGTTTCGTAGCGACTGTAGCCGGCTTTGTAGCGGTTGTACTCGGATCCTTAGCGGCTTCCGCAGAGCTTGCCGCTAAGGACGGTTCTGCCGTTTCCGCTGTTGTTCCCTCCGTATCTTCGGCAGAATTTGTATCTTCTTCCGATTGGATTGTTTCGTTTTCACTTGTTCTGGAGGAAGAATTCTTTTTCGAATATTCCGAAGCGGTATTTTCGGAAGCACTCGGGGCATTCGAATCAATAGACACAGCCTCTTTTACGGTAGCACCTTCGTTTTGGACGGAGTCGGAGCGGTCGGCAGTATGATTATAAAATACCTGCTGAAAGCGACTTTCTCCGGATACGCTACCTTCCTTTTTGGCATCCATTTGCTTCAAACTTTCTCTATAGCCGTTATATGCAATGGCGGAAAAGCTGGCTGTCATTACAGAAAGGGACGCAACAGCGGCAATGCCGAGTTGTTTGGCACTGCACATAAGAAGCTTTTGCGTGATTGTCTTAAAAATTCCCATTTCTTTCTCCTACTGTATTGCGCTAAGAAGATAATTCGCGATTTCCGATAAGTTTCCCTGCCTGTCTACTGCCCCCAGTTTATAGGCCTCCATGGGCATCCCGTAGACAATAGAGCTTTTTTCATCTTGTCCGAGTGTATAGGCGCCCGCTTCGTGCATGGACAGAAGACCGTTTGCACCGTCCTTTCCCATGCCGGTCAAAATGATTCCTACGGCGTGAGCGCCGATTGCCTTGGCTACGGAGGAAAAGAGATAGTCGATGGAAGGGCAGTGTCCACTTACCTTTTCTCCTTCTTTACACTCTACCCTCATTCCCGAGGTATCTTTTAGAACCTGCATCTGTAAACCGCCCGGAGCAATCAGACAGAGTCCGGGGTAGAGGGGGTCTCCATCCTTTGCTTCCCGTACTTCCATTTTACAAATTCTGTTTAAGCGTTCTGCATACATATTGGTAAAAACCGGTGGCATATGCTGCGTGATGACGATAGGCGGAAGATTTCCGGGAAGCTTCTCCAAGACGGCAAGTAGAGCTTCCGTTCCTCCGGTGGAAGCCCCCATTGCAATCAGCTGAAAATAGTTTTTTGGAAATGAAAAGTCTTTCATCGCCTCTCCTTAAGCCAGTCCTTAAAGGTAATATAGCCTTATCTTGTTTCTTCCAAAACTTTGAAAGCGACAAGATAAGGCGGTAGGCTATGCTTCTTTTTTGTAGATAGCCGGTTTTATGTATTGGTAGGGACAGGTTTGCTTCGTCAGTCCTTCGGAATGCCCGATAAACAGGTGTCCTTCGGGATAGGTTACATCATAAAAGCGTTTTACCAGAGCATCTTTAGTGGCCTGATCAAAATAAATCATGACGTTTCGGCAAAAGATTAAATCGAAGTCCCTCTTAAAATGAATGGGCTCCATCAGGTTAAACGGTCGGAAAATGACATTTTTCCGCAATGCTTCAGTAACCGTGTAAAATCCGTCTCCCAGCGGTACAAAATATTTATTTTTCCATGATTTCGGAAGTTTCTCCAAGCTTTCCTCAGGGTAGCGCGGGTTTGCAGCTTTGGAGAGGACATTGTGAGAAATATCCGTAGCCAAAATTCTGGTATCCCACTTTCCGGGAAGCTTTCCGAAATATTCGAGAAGATACATGGAAATATTGTAGGGCTCTTCTCCGGAAGAGCAGCCGGCACTCCAGATGGAAAGCACCTTGTCTCTTGCGTGCTTCTTTGCAAGCTCCGGGAGAACTACATTTTCCAAGTAATCAAAATGTGATTCCTCTCGCATGAAATAGGTATAGTTTGTAGTCAGTTTGTTTAAAAGGGTAGTCAACATTTCCTGATCTTCCCTTTTCAAAATATCGCTTACATAGCTGTGAAAATCACGATATCCCATTTTCTCCAATATGGAGGACAAACGGCTTACGATTAAAGGTTTCTTTCTACTTAAATCAATGCCGAACTTGTCCTGCATATAGCTGTATAAGCGTTTAAAATCCTCGTCCGACAAATCGTACATGAAAGATCCCCTTATACAGCATCGGATGAAGATTGTACCAATGCTTCTGCATCAAAGGACATTGCGACTTCGCCGCTGTCCAATGTAATCATACCGTTACACAGTTTTTGTCTGTTTCTGAGAGGAATCGGCTGAACCTCGCTCAAATCGATATCGATAACCTGTCTTACACGGTCTACGATGATTCCGATGGAAACGGAATCAATATTCAATACGATGATGCAGGTCTTAGAGGTATACTCCTCAGCTTCCTTGTCCATCAGAAGACGAATATCAATAACCGGGAGGATAGAACCTCTTAAGTTAATGATGCCCTTAACATACTGGGGTACAATGGGAAGTGCAGTGATGCTGTGGTCATTGATGATTTCAATAACATAGCTGGTGCTCATATACATCACCATTCCGCCGGATTCAAAGGTAAGGCAACGTTCTGCGTCAATGCTGTCCGCTTCTTCCACAGACTCCTGTCCCTCCAGCAAATCATCCATTAATTCTTCTTCGCCCATACTTCCCTCCTTAATTATTTTCAATGGCTTGAGAGTACAAGCCTAAGACATCCAAGATGATACAAATGTTACCATCTCCCAAGATGGAACATCCGTTGATTCCGCTATCCTTCAAATTATAGGCATTAAAGTAAGCCGGAAGCGGTTTTACTACAACCTGTTGCTCTCCGATTAAATCATCCACAAAGAGGCAGCAGGACTTGTCGTTGGCTTCTACCCAGATCAGAACACCGTCTGCAAGATCGGTATACTTTCCTTCGATACCGTAGAAGTTGTTGAGACGTACGATAGGATAGAAGACATCCATACGTTTAACCATCTCATTTCCGTTTTCATCGAAAACGACTTCCGCATCGTCAACCTTAAAGGACTGACGGATGTTTACGATTGGAATAGTGAAAATACTGTCGCCTACATTGACCTTCATACCATCCATGATGGCGAGAGTAAGCGGGATTTTCATGGTGAAAGTGGAACCCTTTCCAAGCTCACTGGAAATACTGATGGTTCCGCCAACGGACTCCAGGTTCTTCTTTACTACGTCCATTCCTACACCTCGGCCGGAGAACTCCGTTACGCTCTGGTTTGTAGAGAAACCGGGGAGCATAATGAGTCCCAGTGCCTCTTTTTTGGAATATTCGGAACGCGGCTTATAGAGGAGACCCTTTTCTTCCGCCTTATCGAGAAGCTTTTCGGGATTCATGCCATATCCGTCATCGGCAACGGTGATAATGACTTCGGAAGAGGTGTGGAAGGCGGAGAGGGTTAATTCTCCCTCTGCATCCTTACCTGCAGCAATACGTTCTTCCTTGGTCTCTTCGATACCGTGGTCCATACTGTTTCGAACAATATGCATAAGAGGATCCTGAATGCTGTCGACAATCGTCTTATCTACTTCCGTATCTTCACCGATAATGGTCAGTTTTACTTCCTTACCGAGCTTTTGCTTCATATCACGAACGATACGATTCATCTTCTGGAATACACCGGAGATGGATACCATTCGGAGACTCATGGCAATATCCTGCAAATCGTCAGTCAACTTACGAAGCTGTCTTGCGGACTTCATAAAGTTGTCCAGACTTTCCTGAGGCAACATACGAAGAACGGGAGAGGAGGTAACCATGGATTCCGTGATTACAATTTCTCCCACGAGGTCGTTTAAGCTGTCCAGCTTCTGTAAGTTTACGGAAATCAAGCTCTGCTTAACCGGTGCGGCAGATTTCTGCTGAGCGGCCTGCTGTGCATTTCCGTTATCCTTATCTCCCTGTGCTTTGGGAGTACTTTCCTTAGCATTTCCTGTCTCTTCTTTCTTTGCTTCTTCCTTCTTTCCTTCCACGATTTCGTAGGAAAGAATATGGCTCTGCTCACGGAGTACTTTTTCTCCCTTGTCCAGAGTCTCATCATTATCGAAAGCAAGGAAAAATCCGGAATCAATAATACTCTGAGCGGTTTCGGGATTACTGTCCATATCTTCGGGATAGTAACGGAACTCCAAATCAAACTCCTTGATGGCATTTACGATCATAAATGCACGGAGATTCTCCATTCCGATTCCCTCATCCAAAAAGACATGAATAAACTTTTTGGCAGTGGGGTCATTTGGAAGGACTCTTTCTCCCGAAGCGGAAGCAGTCTGTGTAGAGGCTGCTCCTGCGGCAGAGTTGTCTCCGCCTTTTCCGGAAATCTTAGCCAAAAAGCCGTTGATTTCTCCTGCAAAGGCATCTACGTTATTGTCTAATTCTTCTCCAGCCTTTACTTTCTCCAGACCGCTTCGAAGATAGTCTTCCGAGCGGAACATGAGGTCGAAGAGCTCCCTCTTTTGCTCACCGTTTAAAGAATCGATGCCCTTGTCTCTGATAAAGAAGAACATATCCTCGATATGGTGTGCAATGCTGGAGATGGGGGTGAATTCCATCATGGCACTGGACCCTTTTATGGTGTGCATGATACGGAAGATTTCGTTTACGTCATCTGTGGAAAAGTCCCCGACCTTCTCAGCCGCAATCAGCATCTCATCTAACTTATCCAAGAGAGATTCCGTCTCCAGAAGATAGGTATCCAACATTCCTTCCATTGTACTATCCATAGTTTTACCACCTTTTCGCTATTTTTCATTCTAAACGAGCATCACACACTTGTTCTGCGCTATCTCGTTGGAAACACTTTGATTCAGTAAGTATTTCCAGAGGTATTTACTACCACTATCCAATTTGCAATATTTCTGTCCTGGTAATTTATCGGCGATTCTGCTCAGTCTATAAGCAAAGAATCATAATGCCAAAAAAACACTGCCGGGGCAGTGCTTCCATCCTTTTTCTCTATTCCTGAAGTCGTATAGTAGAATACAGAAAAATAATATATTCGGAGAAAATCGGAAGCATCCCTTCTTACCGAAGTCATCATTTTTCCTCTTCTTGCTATAAGCTCTTCCTATATTATATAGAAGAAAAGGGACTAGAAGCTTTTTACAGCTGCCATAAGTCGTTTTATATCATTGTTTACGGAATTCACCATATACTGGTAGGCATAGGTAGTTTTGACAAGCTCTACCTGTTCCTGATCCATGTCTACATTGTTGCCGTCCAACCTGCTGGACTCATTTCTCGTGCTGTGTATCCGAGCTCTTTGTCCATCAATTGCCCGAGCCACATGAACTTTTTTCTGCCCGCCCTTTTCCGCAGTGGAGATACGGTGAAGAAGCTCATTCTCAAAGGTGAGATACTTTGACTTGTAGTTTGGGGTATCAACATTCGCGATATTGTTTACCGTTAAGTTTTGCCTTCCCCACAAGAGGTCAAGTGTCTTCTCCGTAAGGGCTATTCCATTTCCGTAAAATAATGACATAGCTATCCTTTCTATTCAAACCGGTCTTTCCTCTTTTTATCGGATAAAACCGCTTAGGATATAAGAGAAAAACAGAAAAAATTCTCCTGCTTTCGAATATAGTATCATAAAAAACTTGGACATCAATTTTTTTTTGTTTATAATGATTTTGTTCAGTAAGAGGACGGACGGGGAAAAGCTTTGCAGTCTTCTTATATTCAGTTATGAAACAGTCGATGATATTCACTGATAAGAGAAAGTTTAGTCTGTTAAAAAATTTGTATGACATTCCATTTCATTTTGAGACAGGTAGACAGGAAAAAGGAAAATATAGAATGAAGAGAAAAGACTTACAGCTCCTTTTATTTTTCTTCTTGTGCATGATGTTCCTCTTTTCTTGCAAGAAAAAGGCGAATAGACAGGAAGATAAAGCATATACCTATAAAAGAAGTAAGGAAAATATAGAATTAAATATATGGAGTTATTATTCCGCGTTGCAGCAGGAAGTTTTCCTGAAAACGGTAGATGAGTTTAACTTAACTCGAGGGAAGGATTTAAATATCACGGTCCATGTGATGAGTCCCGGATCGATGAATGATTTGGAAGCGAATCTTTTCGCTCTTACGGATAAGAACTTTGCACAGGGCACTTATCCCGATATGGCTTTTATGTATAGAGACACGGGGAAGGTATTGGATCAGAAGGGATATCTGGTGAATCTTAGCAATTACTTAACTAAGAAAGAAATGGACGATTTTGTGCCCGGGTTTCTGGAAGAAGGCAGACTTGGAAATCAAAGAGAAGGTATAAAAATTCTTCCGGTAGCAAAATCCACGGAGGTTTTCTATTTGAATGCGACAGCATGGAAGAGCTTTTCCGATGCGACCGGAGCTATTCTTTCCGACTTGGACACTCGAGAGGGATTGATTGAAGTGGCCAAGAAGTATTACGAGTATACGGATGCCTTAACCCCGGAAGAGGGTGACGGAAAGGCTTTTTTCGGACAGGAGGATTTCGCGACGTATTTCCTGGTCGGTGCCAAGCAAATGGGAGTGGATCTGGTTTCCGTGGATGCCTCCGGAAAAGTCATCTATAATTTTCCGGAAGATGTCTTACACAAGTTATGGGATTATTTTTATGTGCCTTACATTAAAGGATACTTTGGCAGTTCCGGGAGATACCGTTCCGATGATTTACGAACGGGAGAAATTATTTCCTATGTGAGTACTTCAGCTTCTTACAGTTATTTCCCTGAGGCGGTTATTTTATCCGATCAGGAATATTTTCCCATCGAGTCTACTGTCCTTCCCGCACCGGACTTTGTTAAGGGGCAGAAGATTGCAATTCAGCAGGGAGCCGGCATTGGCGTGTTGAAGGGAGACGAGCAGAAAATTAAAGCTTCTATAGAGTTTTTGCGTTGGCTTACATCCGAATCCGTAAACAGTAATTTTGCTCTTTCTGCAGACTATTTGCCGGTGCGTTCGGACAGTTTAACGGTGCAAACGGTAGATGTTATCAAGGGAAGAGGAACCAACCCTGCAATTGAAGAGGCCCTAAAAACAGTTTCCTCTCATACAATGTATTATATTCCTGCGGCGGACAATATATCGACGCTTAGGGAAATTCTGGAGAACACCTTGAAGGACAAGGCGATTGAGGACAAAAAGGCGATTGAGACGGCTGTAGCATCCGGCCTGTCTAAAGAGGATGCGGTAGGGGAGTATGATACAGAGGAGAATTTTACTCTGTGGTATGAGTCTTTGCTTTCCGAGATAGAAGGGATAAAAGGCTAGATTGCCGGGAAAAGAATGAGAAAACAACCGATTTTTAGGAAAATATTGCTTCCGCTGATGGGCCTGCTCATTTTAGAGATAGGAATTCTTATGGTTTCCATTTATGGACAGGGATTGTTTCAATTGATTCACAACAATTCCAGGGAAATCATTGAGAGTAGGGTAGAAGCCAGAAGAAATTATCTGGAAAGCATCATGGTAAACCAATGGATGAACGTTGGACAGACGGTGCAGAAAATCAATCAGTTGGCAGATGGCTTATATGAGGCGGGAAAGCTGGATATAGAGGCAATTGATGACAGCTCGGAAAATGCAGCCCCGTTCCTGAATGCCGTAACGGATGATTTAATTACCATGATGCGAACCAATCATGTGACCGGTGCATTCCTGATTTTAAATGCGGATGACTTAAAAGATGGGATGGAATCCGGACAGTACCAGGATAAGCCCGGACTGTATTTTCGCGATTTGGATCCGGAGTCTAAGCCCAGTTCTCAGAACTTGGATATTCTGATAGAACGCTCCCCCTTTCTGGTGGTTCGGAACAAACAAATGACTACCGACACGACTTGGAATACCAGTTTCCAATTCGGAAAGGCGAATATCCCCTATTATGATTTCCTTTATCAGCCCACAGAAGCCTGCTTCCACTATGATGAGAAGGTTGGCTGGGAGGATTTGGGATACTGGAGTAGACCCTATACGCTCTTTGGTGAAGACAGACAGGCAATTGCCTATTCGGTGCCTCTTCGTCTTTCCGACGGAAGGGTATATGGTGTCTTGGGAGTAGATGTACTGCTAAGTTATTTGAACAGCAACCTTCCGGAGAAGGAATTGGACAGTAGCGGAACCGCATCTTACTTTATGAGTATTGAAAAAATGGGTTCGGATGTCTTAAGTGACAGCACCTATCAGGAATTGATTCGTTTCGAATCCATGGAAACAACGATAGAGGATAATATTGATTTGGAAACCGACGGAGTAGAGAGAGATACCTATGCCTACAGCATTCCTTTGCGGATTTTCTCGACAAATGGACCCTTTGCGGATTTGGAATGGAGACTTGGCGCCGAGATTCCCTATAGAACGATGAATCGCTTTGCCGATAGAATGTTTTATGTTATGGGCGTGACCGTCATTTTAACGATTTTAATCGGATTGTTGGGTAGTCTATTCATTTCCATTTTCCTGCAGAAGCCGATTAAGGCGTTGGCTTCAGAGGTTAGGAGAAATAAGCCCAATGAAAAATTGCTCTTAAAGAAAACGGGAATCCTGGAGATTGATCAAATGTCGGAGGCGTTGGAAGATCTTTCCGACCGTCTTTTGAAAGAGCAGGAAAATCTGCAGTATGAAAGGGATCATGACTTCCTGACCGACCTGTATAACAGAAGAGCTTTCGGGCGACGGATTCGGGAACTTCTGGACCATCATGGAAGCGGAAATGCTACAGGTGCTTATATCATGATGGACCTTGATAATCTGAAGATGGTCAATGACAGCTTCGGACATGAGTACGGAGATAAGTATATCCGTTGTGCATCGGATGCCATGCGTGAGGCATTGGGTTCGAATGCGTTGTACTCCCGTATTTCCGGAGATGAATTTAATATTTTCATTTTTGATGAGGATGGAAATCGAAGTAAAATTAACAGCCTGATTGAAAAACTGCAGAAAACGATAGATGAAAGCTTTATCGTGCTTCCGGACGGAACGAAGAAGATGCTTCGTCTTTCCGGCGGTGTCAGCTGGTATCCTGATGGCGGAGTAACACCGGATGAGCTGCAGAAGAATGCGGATTATGCGATGTATATTGTAAAGAAGACGACAAAATCTCATTTCCGTGTGTGGAGCCAGGCAACGGATCTTGGAAAAGAAAAAGATGAAGGGGAAAATAAAGAAAAGGGAAGTTAAAACGGAAGAGAAGAACTAAAACGGCAGAACAAGGATTCCCTGTCGGAAAAGCATATAGAGGACGGTGCCGGAGAAAATGGAAAGCAGCATATTCCGTTTCCAACAATGTATGCCTATGGTTGCGGCCAGGGAAAGAAATTCCGGGAGTCCGTGATTTCCGCTAAAAATCGAAACATTTCGAAAACAATACACTAAAAGCAGGGCAAAGCTTGCGGGAGGGAGAACCTTTCCAAGATACTGTACCGCTTTCGGTGTATTTTTTTGAAATAAAATAAAGGGTAAAAAGCGCGTGAGCATTGTCCCCAATATGCAAAGAAGAATCGTGATGATGCGTTGCCATACTGTCATAGAATAAGCCTTTCTCTCTATATCATTTCTATTGCTTTTCCAACTTCGGTCTAACGAGTAGCAAAATAGCGGTTATCCCGAGCATGGCGGGAAGAATGAAATTTTTCTCTTTAAAAACAAGTAGAGAGATGATGGAGACGGAAAGACCAAGGAAGGAAGAAAAATGATTTTTTTCTTTCAAGAACTGGTCCATGAAAATCACGGCAAAGAGGGCGGTCATCACAAAGTCAATTCCTTCCGTGGAAAAAGGAAGAACATTCCCTAGAAGTGTTCCGATACAGGAGCCGATGACCCAATAGCTTTGATTTAGAAGGGTGACAAAAAACATGAACCATTCCGGGTCTGTGTCCTCCGGAATCTCTGCGCTGTAATTGATACTGAAAGTTTCATCACACATCCCGAAGATAAGATAGAAGCGCTTCCAGCCGGCTTTTGGAAATTTGTCCAGCATAGCTATGCCGTAGAACAGGTGACGCAGCTGAATCATTACCGCAAGGAAAAAGGTCTCCAGCGGTGCAAAGGGAGAAATAAGAAAGCTGACCGCCAAAATCTCCAAAGAACCACCAAAAATGAGAGATGCCATAAAGAAAGTGTAGAGCACGGAAAGACCGGCACTGTGCATATAGACCCCGTAAGCAAAACCGAGGAATAAAAAGCCGGTTAATATGGGAATAGTATGAGGGAACGCTGCTTTCAGCGCTTTTTTTTGCTTTTCCGACATAATATAGCCTTCCTTTCCTATATCAATTTCCTATATCAGCTTGATTTGTTTCGTGTAAAATACTCTTAGGCTTGAGGTGTTTTTACTTTCTTGAGGGTATCTCTCCTTGATTAACTCTCGCAAAAAAACAGACAATATTTTATCGGTTTCTTTTTTGCAATGCAAGAGCCGGGAATAAAAACATAGAACTTGACTTTTCCGCTCGTATTCAATATACTTCGGGGGAAATGCGATGAAGGTGCACAGTACAAAAGGAGTCCGCTTAGCATAGAGAGAAGAATCACAGGCTGCAAGTTCTTCCCAAGCGCTTTTTGGAATATTCCCACCAGAGCAGTTTTTTTGAAATTCAAGGAGAGTAGGAAAAACCGTGAGACTGCGTTAAGCATAAAGAGAGCCTGAAAGAAATTCAGGAATCAGGGTGGTACCGCGAACATTCGTCCCTGTCTGCATTTGCAGACGGGGATTTTGTTTTACAGTGCCATAAGTCCCTATCCCCGTTGCAAACCGGTTTGCAAAAGGGGATAGGACTTGATGGCACGCCCCTGCATGAGCACGAAGAGACGATAGTCTCGAGAGTGCGAATGCAGGCAGGAATCGAAGAAGCGCGGAGCGCTGACGATTCCGTAAAGGAAAAAGAAAAGAAAAAAGCCGAGGCGTAGGAATCGAAGAAGCGCGGAGCGCTGACGATTCCGTAAAGGAAAAAGAAAAGAAAAAAGCCGAGGCGTAGGAATCGAAGAAGCGCGGAGCGCTGACGATTCCGTAAAGGAAAAAGAAAAGAAAAAAGCCGAGGCGTAGGAATCGCAAAAGCGCGAAGCGCTGACGATTCCGTAAAGGAAAATTATTAATTTAAGATAAAGGGAGGAAAAATGAACACATTCAATCTCGAGGAAATCGGAAAGGCGGCGGAAGAGCGTTTGCGCTCTGCCATGGATATGAATTCCATCAATGAAATTCGTACCCATTTTTTAGGGAAAAAGGGCGAGCTTGCGGAGGCGAAGAAGGCTTTAAAGGACTTAAGTGCCGAGGAAAGGCCGGCTTTCGGACAGCTGGTAAATGAAGTTTCTCAGAAAATCGAGAAGGAGATTAAGGAGCGTGCGGCAGAGCTGGAACGCGCCTTACAGGATGCCCGCCTTTCTGCGGAAACGATTGATGTGACACTTCCCGGAAAGAAGATTCGTTATGGACATGCGCATCCGAATACCCTTGCTCTGGAAGAGGTGGAGAAAATCTTTATCGGCATGGGCTATGAAGTTGTGGAAGGCCCCGAGGTAGAGTACGACAGTTATAACTTTGAAAAACTGAATATTCCGAAAGGACACCCTGCAAGGGATGAACAGGATACCTTCTATATCAATAGCAATATTCTTTTAAGAACCCAGACCTCCTCCGTGCAGGCCAGATATATGGAAACCCACAAGCCGCCACTTCGCATGATTTGCCCGGGAAGAGTGTTCCGTTCCGACGCAGTGGATGCGACCCATTCCCCTTCCTTCCATCAGGTGGAGGGCTTGGTCATTGATAAAAATATCCATTTTTCAGATTTAAAGGGCACGCTGGACCTCTTTGCCAAGGAGCTCTTCGGACAGGATACGAAGACGAAGCTTCGTCCGCACCACTTCCCCTTTACGGAGCCTTCCGCAGAAGTGGATGTTTCCTGCTTTAAGTGTAAGGGTAAGGGATGCCGTTTCTGTAAGGGAGAAGGCTGGATTGAGATTTTAGGCTGCGGCATGGTGCATCCGAAGGTGCTGGAATCCTGCGGGATCGACCCGAACGAGTACAGCGGTTTCGCCTTCGGTGTAGGTCTTGAGCGTATTGCACTTCTGAAGTATGAAATCGATGATATGCGTTTGCTTTATGAAAATGATCTGCGCTTCTTAGAGCAGTTTTAAGGGGGATTAAGATGAATACATCCATGAATTGGTTAAAAGCATATGTTCCGGGGCTTTCCGCATCGGGAAAAGACTTCGGAGACAGAATGACCCTGGTCGGCAATAAAGTGGAAACCATGGAAGACCTCGGGGAAAATCTGGAGAAGATTGTGACAGGAAAGATTCTTTCCGTGAAGAAGCACGAGGATTCCGACCACCTCTTAATCTGCCAAGTGGATATTGGAAAAGAGACTTTGCAGATTGTAACGGGGGCTCCTAATGTAAAAGAGGGGCAGGTAGTGCCGGTTGTTTTAGACGGCGGTAAGGTAAAGGTTGATCATGAAGGAAAGCGCCCGGAGGGAGGCGTAAGCATTCATAACGGAAAGCTACGCGGTGTGGAATCTTTCGGGATGATGTGCTCTATCGAGGAGCTCGGAAGTGACCGGAACTTCTTCCCGGAAGCACCGGAAAGAGGCATTTACATTTTCCCTGAAGGAACACCTGTGGGAGAAGATGCTCCGGCACTCCTCGGATTTCGGGATATTCTGCACGAGTATGAAATTACCTCGAACCGTGTGGACTGCTTCTCCGTAGTGGGACTGGCAAGAGAAGCGGCAGCAGCCTTCGGACAGGCATTTCATTTTCCGGAAATCAAGAAGGTGGGGAACGAAGAGAAGCTCTCCGACTACCTCACTGTGGAATTAAAGGACAGCGAGCTTTGCAGTCGTTATACTGCACGTCTTATTAAAAATGTGCGTTTTGCGCCGTCTCCCTCCTGGATGCAGATTCGTCTCCGGACTGCAGGCATTCGCCCAATCAATAATTTTGTAGATATCACAAACTATGTGATGCTGGAACTCGGACAGCCCATGCATGCCTTTGACTACGAAGACATCAGCGGACAGAAAATTCGCATAGAACGTGCCGAAGATAAGGAAAAGTTCGTGACCTTGGACGGCGTGGAACATGAGCTCGACTCCTCTATTTTGTGCATCAAGGATGGAGAGAAGACCATTGCCCTCGGCGGCATCATGGGCGGAGAGAATTCCATGATTACCGATAAGGTAAAAAATGTGGTGCTGGAAGCCGCTTGTTTTAACGGCACCAATATCCGTCTTTCCGGAAGAAAGCTGGGACTTCGTACCGATGCTTCCTCTTATTTTGAAAAAGGCTTGGATCCGAATCTTTGCGAAATGGCCATGGACAGAGCCTGCACCTTGATTGAAGAGCTCCACTGCGGAGAAGTGGTAGGCGGCATGGTAGATTGCTATCCGGTGAAGAAGGAAGAGAAGCATTTATCCGTATCCATTTCCGAAATCAACAATTTATTGGGGCTTCATTTAAGCGGAGAGGAAATGAAGGCTTATCTGTTACCTTTGGAGATTCAAACTGAGGTGAAGGGAGACAGTCTGGAGCTTGTGATTCCGACTTTCCGACAGGACCTCGAGAGAATGGCGGATATTGCGGAAGAAGTGGCTCGATACTATGGATATGACAAGATTCCGAGTACTCTTCCTCTATCTAGTACCGTAGGGGGAATGCACCCGAATCTGGCTTTGAATCGCAGTCTTCGCCACTTGGCCGAGGCACTCGGTTATAACGAAAGCTATTTCTATTCCTTTGAGTCGAAGAAGGTCTATGAGAAGTTACTTCTTCCGGAAAATGCTTCCGAGTGGCAGCAGATTATGATTTCCAATCCCTTGGGAGAGGACTTCTCCGTAATGCGTACCAGCTCTGTTCCGGGAATGTTGCAGGCACTGAGCTTAAATAATCGTCATAAAAATAAAGATGTAAAGCTCTTTGAAATGGCAAAGCTCTATATTCCGAAGAGCCTGCCCCTGACTGAGCTTCCGGACGAGCGCATGACTCTGACTCTCGGTTTTATCGGAGAGGGTGATTTCTTTAGCCTGAAAGGAGAAATCGAAGAGCTCCTCACACACTGCGGTCTAAACGGTCGTTTCCGCTACGACGGAAACTGTGAAAAACCCTACTACCATCCGGGCAGAAAGGCCAATATCCTCTATGAAGGAAAAGTACTCGGAACAATGGGAGAGATTCATCCGGATGTCTTAAAGAACTTTGATTTGAAGGAAAGAGCCTATGTGGCGGTACTTGATTTAGAGGAAGTATATCCCTTGGCGGGAGATCACAAAAAGTATACGCCGGTTGCCAAGTTCCCGGCAGTGTCTCATGACTTCTCCCTCCTTGTACCGCTTAATGTGACTGCCGGCGAAGTGGAAGACGCGATTCGGAAAGCGACATCCCCGCTCCTTGAGAAGGTGGAACTCTTCGACATCTACGAAGGCGCGCAGGTTCTTGCCGGCTTTAAGTCCCTCTCCTACAATGTCAGCTTAAGAGCAAAAGACCACACCTTAAGTGAAGAGGAAATCAATAAGGTGAGAGAGGAGTTACTTAATGCACTGGAGAAAATAGGGGTGAAGTTAAGGGATATGTAATTTTATCCCACGGTTCATAGGTATTGCAGCAGGGGCACGCTCTCGCTAACCTCGCCTGACTGAGCATGGGTTTGGTAGCCCATTGCTCACTTTGCTTCGCAAAGCAACTTCCTTCAGAAGTTGGTCTTGTACAGGACAACTTTTCTGATGAAAAGTTTGTCCTTTCGTAGTAGTACTAAGCTTCAAGCTTCGCTTCGACTCGCTTTCAGCAAGTACTAACGGGCTCAGATTGCCCCTTGCTTTAATACCTATGAAACTGTGGGATAATCTTTTTGCCCATATTTTCTGCAAGTGCCGGAGCCTCCAAACGCTTTACTCAAGAACATATCGGAGGAGGTCTATATTTTAGTGAATGGTTATTTTAAATCTGCAATTCTACAACACATAAAGAAAGCCGGAGTTTAAAGCGCCGGTTATTCGTCGTTTTTCTGGAGATTACAGGGGGAGTTATGAGACAGATTTTTTTTATTTGTAAATACTGTTTGTTGATAGCTTTTTTACTTATCACGATGTATCTAGTTAAGATATGTGTGTTCGGCGATTATATTGCAGAAGCCTTAATGGCCAGGGCATTACCTTTATCTGTGGTATTACTATCTATGGCAATTTTATTTTTTGCTCTACAATACAAAAGTAAAGAGTAAAGTTCCAATATCTATTAAATACGAAGTTAGCGAGAGCGTGTTTTGCTTTAATACCTATGAAACTGTGGGATAATCTTTTTGCCCATTTACTTTGTTTTCAGCAAGTGCCGGAGCCTCCAAACGCTTTACTCAAGAACATATCGGAAAAGGTCTATACTTAAGTGAAAGAGATATTTTAGAACTGTACTCCTAAAATACATAGCAAAAAAGCCGTGGATCAAAATGTTCCATGGCTTTTCGTTGAATTTGAGCGTTTATAACATTGCAAGAGGAATATACGGAATGGCATATTCACGATTTTGCAGGCATTGAAGCAAGGGGCAATCTGAGCCCGTTAGTACTTGCTGAAAGCGAGCAGTAGCGATGCTTGAAGCTTAGTACTACTACGTGGCGAGGTTAGCGGGAGCGTGCCCCTGCTTCAATGCCTGCAAAATGTGGAATCATAATATTCTTTTTGCAATCCTTCTTACACGCGAATATTCGCCTTCTTAAATTCCTTCTCGAGCTCCCTTCTTTGTGCCTTCTTCTTCATATCCTCCCGTTTATCGTATATCTTTTTACCGCGGCAAAGCCCCATATCGAGCTTTACGAGGCTACCTTTAAAGTAGAGGCGAAGGGGCATAAGAGTATAGCCCTGCTCCTTGATTTTTCCGAGCAGGCGGTCAATTTCTCTTCTATGGAGGAGAAGCTTTCTATCTCTAAGCGGATCTTTATTGAAAATATTTCCCCGCTCATAGGGGTTAATGTGCATGCCAACAATGAAACACTCCCCATTTCGAATCTGACAGAAGGACTCCTTAATGGAAGCCTGTCCGAGGCGGAGAGATTTGACTTCCGTTCCGAAAAGCTGAATGCCGCATTCCAGACTTTCCTCCACGAAAAAATCATGGAAAGCCTTTTTGTTGTTTGCGATTTGCTTAATGCTGTCTCCCATTTATATTTCCTTTCTGTAATTCGGCTTTATTCTTCCGGTAATTCCGGGGCCGGCACAAAGTCGATAGTCCGGCTCAAGGTATCTACAGCATACACCAGGACGGACATGCTGTCACCGATACGGAAGGTTTTTCCGCTTCGCTCGCCTCTCGTTATCAGTTCTTTCTCTATAAAAACAAAATAGTCGTCATTCAGCATGCGAAGCGGAATCATGCCTTCGATTCCATTTTCCAAAGTGACATAAATGCCGTACTCCGTAAGACCGGAAATGGTCCCGGGAAAACTTTCCCCGAGGAAGTTCTTCATGTACTGGCACTTCTTCAACTTCATGCAATCCCGCTCCGCCTCATCTGCTCGGCGTTCGCGAAGGGAACTCTGCATGGCTACGTCGGGTAAAATACGACCGTAGTGGGCGTAGCGCTTCGCATTTTCCTGAGAAAACAGGTTCTCCTTAATGATTCTGTGAATCTGGAGGTCGGGATAACGCCTGATCGGAGAGGTGAAGTGGGTGTAATATTTACTGGCAAGTCCGAAATGCTCTCCGCATTCCACGCTGTATTTTGCCTGTTTTAAGGAGCGGAGAATGAGATTACTGAGCATCATTTCTTCTTCCTTTCCCTTAATCGTCTCCAAAATCCCCTGTAAAGCCTTCGGACGGATGCTGTCCGGATCTTTCGCGCGTAGGAGAATGGAGAAATTCGAAAGAATCCGTGAAAGCTCCTGCCATTTGTCAAAGTCCGGTCGCTCGTGCACACGGTAGAGGAAGGGAATATCCCTCCAGTAATATTCCTCCGCGACGGTCTCATTTGCTGCAAGCATGAAATCCTCGATAATTTTATGGGATTCTTCGCGGATCACGGAGCGAATTTCGGCAATCTGCCCTTTTTCATTGAAAATAATCTTGGACTCCGGAAAATCAAAGTCCAGCCCGCCACGCTCTACGCGCTTATGACGAAGCAGACGGGAAAGCTCCCTCATATGAAGAAGCAAGTCCTTAAAGGGGAGATAGGAGGAATAGTCCTCTGCAGTTTCTTCGTTTCTCTTTCCCATATCTAAAGAAGCTACGGAAGCGCTATTCTCTGCACCTAAAGAAGCTGTGCCTGACTCTTTTTCCAAAACTGCCGTCACGCCCGTATAGCTCATTCTTTTATCGGAGCAAATGATTCCCGGGCAGATTTCATGGGAGAGCTGTTCCCCTTTTTCGTTATAGTCCATGATACAGGAGAGGGTCAGACGATCCACGCCCTCATGCAGAGAGCAAATGCCGTTGGAAAGTTCTCGCGGAAGCATGGGAATCACTCTGTCCGTTAGATACACGGAGGTTCCGCGCTCTAAGGCCTCCAAATCCAGGGAAGAGCCTTCCTTCACATATTCCGTGACATCCGCGATATGCACATAGAGGCGGTAAAGTTTCTTTTCCGGAAAATATTCCAATGAGATGGCATCGTCCAAGTCTTTGGCATCTTCTCCGTCAATGGTAATAGTAGTGAGCGCACGGAAATCTCTTCTTGCCTTCGAATTCAGGATAGACTCCGGCACTTCCATTGGAATCGCTGCAGCCTCGGCTTTTACCTCCTCCGGAAAGTCCTCGGGAAGAGAAAATGCACGAATGACGGAGAGCACATCTACACCGGGCTCCGTACTTGCACCGAGCACCTCCGTGACACCGCAGACGGGATAGGAGAGGAGGGGACTCCTCTTTCCGCAGGGAATAGGAGAACGTCCCCGGCTTCCCCTTTTTTCCTCCTTTTGCACTCCGCCGTAGGAGAGGATTTTTGCCATGACCTTATCCCCCGGAAGGGCTCCGCCGGCCTTTCCCGGCTGAATATAGAAGGGAGAAGGGAGCTTTGGATTGTCCGGAAAGAGGAAGAGCCCTTCACGCCTTTCCTTCACAAGTCCGAGCACCTCCGTTACGGCACGTTTCATGACTTTTACGATTTTTCCCTCGGCACTGGAATCAACCTGCTTTTCCTTTGTGATAAGGATCTGTACAGTGTCCCCGTCCATGGCATTTCCTTCCGAACCCTTCGGGATATAAATGTCATCGAGCTCCTTTTCCGAGAGGCTCACAAAGCCGAAGCCTTTTTTTGCCTTGGAATAGACACCCTTTAGAGTCCGCTCTTTTTGCATGGAAGCTTTACTATTTCCCCTTTCTTCCGGTTTAGCAGATAAAGAAGAGTGCCGCCCCTCTTTAGCGGAAAAAGAGAGTAGCCCTTCTTCTAGCATTTCTTCTAAAAGAGCGGTGAAGTCTTTTTTTTCTTCTTTGGGAATCCCTAAAAAATGGATCAGCTCTTTCTCCTTCATTTTCGGAAGAGAGCTGTCCTTTTCGATGTCTAAAATGATTTTCTTTAATTTTATCTTTTGCTCTTCGCGCATGCTGCTCCTTACTTCTTAACAAGTGGCGCAGGCGAAGCCTGAGACATCTTGTTCATAACAAGTATCGCTCGCAAAGCGTGCGGTATCTCGTTTTATAGAATAGAAAAAGCCTGCAAAACTTGCAGGCTTAAAAAACGGTGGAAAAACAGACTTACCAAATGATATCCAAAAGTAAAGCAACCGCAAAAAATGCGACGGTTCCGTACTTGGTAAACTTCTCTAAGCTTCCTTCCACGGAACGACCTCTGTTTTTCTGCCAATAGGTATCGGTTGAACCGGATAAAGCTCCTAAACCGTCACTCTTTCCCTCCTGCATAAGGATAATGGCAGATAAGGCAACACCTAAAATTACAAATAAAAGTACTAAAGCGATTTTTGCTATTCTCATGAAAACCATCCTTTTTATGGAAACAAGCCGATAGACAAAGCTACAGACTCTAACCCATCTTTTGTCAATATCTACGGGAGTATAGCATAAGTACATTTATGGTGCAAGAGCGGATTTTTGGAAAATTCAATTTTATTTTTGGAAAATTCAATTGGAAATTCTCCTTTTTCCTTTTAAGAAAAGAGCAACAGCATTATACTGGGAAATGACCATATAAAGAAGAGGCTATCTTTTGAAGATTCTTATTAATCTTTTGAAGATTCTTATTAAAAGCTTTTACAGATACATCATAATAGGATAAGGAGAAAACAATGAAAAACATAGAGGTTGTGGCGGCAATTTTTAGGAAAGCGAATACCATTTTCGCTACAGAAAAAGGATATGGAGAGTTTAAAGGCTATTGGGAGTTTCCCGGGGGAAAGGTGGAGCCGGGCGAAAGCTTGGAGGAAGCCTTAAGGAGGGAAATTCGGGAAGAGCTGCAAGTAGAAATCAATATAGAAGAAAAATGTACGGTGCTGGACTATGACTATCCGAAATTTCACCTTACTATGCACTGCTATTTTTGCTCCGTTTTATCGGGGGAAATCAAATTGGTGGAAGCAACAGACGCTCGTTGGCTTAAGAAGGAAGAGTTGAATACGCTGAAATGGCTTCCTGCGGATATTTCTCTTATTGAGGAGCTGAAAAAACAGCTATAATTCATAACGAGTATCGCTCGCAAAGCGTGCGGTATCTCGTTTGAGGAACAAAAAACAACTATAATTCCTTTACCCGGAAGAAAGTCTAGGTTAATCTTTATTCAGAAGAAACCGAATCGGAGGTGACCGAATAAAAGGAAATAGTGAGAAAAAACTTTACGAATCAGCTTGCCAGACTTTGCTTTGATACGCTATACTCGGAAAAGCACAAGAGTGCTTTTCTTTTTTGAAAAAGAACTTTAGTACATAAAAGCATAGACGCATAAAAGCGTCAAAGTGAAAAAGCGAAAGGCAGAGTTAAGCTATTCGAAATCCAAGGAAATGGGAGGGTGAAATGCACAGCATATTAAATGGAATCATTTTTGTAATCGAATTTATGGCGGGATTTCTCTGGGGGGATTTGCTCAAGATTCCGCTTCCGGGCGGAAGTACCCTGGGGCTTTCTCCCATGGTGCTCTTACTCATTCCTGCCGGGATTTATTATACCCTTCGTACGAAGTTTCTGCCGATTCGCATGTTTCGGGAAATGATATCCGTGCTCATCGAAAAGCCGGATGCAAAGATGCAGGGCGATCTTTCCAAGGGAAAGTTGTCCGGCATTCAGACGCTGATTGTTTCTACGGCAACGAGAGTCGGGATGGGAAATCTTGTGGGCGTTGTTGCGGCAATTTCCGGAGGCGGTGCCGGTGCAGTATTTTGGATGTGGATTACCGCGCTGATCGGTTCCTCCACTGCCTTTGTTGAGGCGACGCTTGCACAGCTCCATAAGAGAAAGGATTCGCTTTACGGCGGGTTCCGCGGCGGCCCTGCCTACTACATTCATGATTTTTTCTTTCATAATAAGCCGGGGGAGAAGCTGGAAGAGGGGGTTCCGAAGAAGAAAAGCATTGTCGCCGCTCTTTTTGCGCTTTCCGGTCTGATTTGCTGGGCGGGAATCAGCCAGGTTATCGGGAATTCCGTGTCTTCCTCCTTTGAAAATGCCTTTTCCGTGAAGCCCCTTATTTCCAGTATTCTTCTGGTACTTATTGCGGCGGTGATTGTCCTTCGGAAAAATGCAACAGCACGTGTCCTGGATGTGATTGTTCCCGTTATGGCAGGCTTATATTTTGCCATGACCGTTTTTGTGATTCTTACGCATTTACCGGCACTTCCGCATGTTTTTGAGCGGATTTTTTCGGAGGCGTTCGGACTCAGACAAATCGTTTCCGGAGGCTTTGCGGCAGTGCTTATGAATGGTGTGAAAAGAGGGCTCTTCTCTAATGAGGCGGGTTCGGGTTCCGCACCTTGCGCGGCAGCGGCAGCCGATACGGATCATCCTGTGAAAATGGGACTTTTTCAGGCAATCGGTGTGTTCATCGATACCATTATCCTCTGCTCCTGTACCGCCTTTATCATGCTGCTTACCCCGGAAGGAATGATTAAGGATCTGCAGGGGATGGATATTTTACAGATGGCAATGAACTACCACTTTGGCGCTTTCGGGAAAATCTTTATTGCCGTAATTTTATGGCTATTCAGTTTTTCGACCTTCCTCGGCATTCTGTTCTATGCGCGTTCCAATGTTTCCTATCTTTTTGGGGACAATTGGGCTTCCCAGACAGCCTACAAGATTTTTGCGCTGCTTATGCTCTTTGTCGGCGGTCTTGCACAGTATACCGTAGTTTGGGATTTAGGAGATGTCGGAATAGGCCTCATGACTATTTTTAATCTTCTTGTGATGTATCCCTTGAGTAAAGAAGCGTTATCGTCTTTGAAGGAGTTTGAAGAGAAAAGAAAAAAGCTTAACGGCTGATTTGATGAAACAAGAAGAAATTTCGTCATTCTTTCCTTGAAACGATTCCTTGGAGTGATGAAAACTTAATCCATTGTAAAAATGACATTAAAATGATATGATTTTTGTGTTAGTTTCATCATTTGAATAGGAGGAAGCTTGAATGGGTGCAGAGGAAAAGAATGAGAATGAAGTTGTGAATACGACTCCGAACGAGGTTGGAGGAGCGGATTCGACAGCTTCCGTGCAGGAAGATACACAAGTAGGGCAGGAAACATCCGCACAGGAAGGCGTACAAGCAGAGCCTGCGACATCTGTGCAGGAGGAAACACAGCCTGAGCCTGTGTTCAGAGTTGAACCGCCGCTTCGGAATACAGAAGAGAAGGCTTCAGAGAGCGCTCAAGAGCAAAGTGCCGCGGAAGCGGTGCAAGCTGTTGCCGGTGAGCTTGAACATACGACGGAGCAGGTAGTGCCTGTTGTGAAAGAGACAGCCGAGAAAGTGGAAGAAGCTGTAACACAAAAGGTAGAGCAGGCAGTGCCTGTTGTGAAAGAGACAGCCGAGAAAGTGGAAGAAGCTGTAACACAAAAGGTAGAGCAGGCAGTGCCTGTTGTGAAAGAGACAGCCGAGAAAGTGGAAGAAGCTGTAACACAAAAGGTAGAGCAGGCGGCACCGGTAGTGCAACAGACTGCGACTGAAGTAAAACAGGCGGTACAACAGGCTGCTGTACAGGCTGAGCAGAAAGTTGAAACAGTTGTGGAGAAGGCGGAAGAGAAAATTTCCGCAGCGGATCGAATCAAAGAAAATGTCAATAAGTATAAGCCGGCAAAGAAGCAAAAGACTGCGATAGAAAATGGCGGAGACGGCAAAAAGAGCCATTCCGCAGTGATTATCGTGATTGTCATTCTGTTCATGCTTTTAGTACTTGGCCTTGGCTATGCCTTTTTCCAAAGACGTGTAAAGGTTGATTTGGATAAGTATATATCTGTCAATTTTTCCGGATATGAGGGATATGGGGAAGCGGAAGTTAAGTTTGATGAAGAAGCCTTCTTGAAGGACTATAAAAAGAAAATCAAAGTCAAGAAAAAGAAGAGTGGTCTGACCGATGAGATTTTGGATGATTACACTGCCGAAGAATTTTTATACGACTATTATATTTCCGGCGCTTGGGAACTGGACGGAGAAAACGGCAAGTATAAAAATGATGACAAGGTTCATTTAACGTGGAATCTGGATAAAGACAATATTGAAGAATTGTTCAAAGTGAAAATTCAGGATTCCGCAAAGGAATTTACGGTAAAAGACCTGGAAAAGGTAGAGAGCTTTGATGCTTTCGAAAACCTCAAAATGGAATTTACGGGAACTGCACCGGACGGTTTTGCGCAATGGGAAGCAAGCGGGATCATGGACGGTTCTAAGGGATTCTATTTTTCTGTGAGTCCGCAGGAAGGCCTTTCCAATGGGGACAAGGTGATAGTCAAGGTGGAGCCTGAGGAATATCTGGATAAGATCATTCAGAAAACCGGTAAAGCACCTAAGGAAACCGAGAAGGTATATACCGTAGAAGGTCTTCTTTCCTATATTCAGTCCGGAGCGCAGGTAGATGATACTCTTCTGAACAGTATGAAGAAGGAAGTGGAAGACCTGATTACGAGTGATATTGCAAGAGAAGGTGAGACGGTAGAGCTTGTCAGTGCGGAATATCAGGGATACTATTTCTTAACGGCAAAGGACTCATTCACGTATAAGCATAATGTTTTCTACCCTGTATATAAAGTGAACATTCGTATCAACCTTCCGGAAAACAATTTCGTACAGGATTACAGCTATTATGTAACAGGCGGATTTGAAAATATTATGGATGAGGGAAACGGTAAGGTAAGTGTGGATGTAAACGATATGAATACCATTTACAACAGCTTTGTGATTGATACCGGTGTAGGTACATGGTTTACCACAAAGTATTACTTGGACGGTTTCGAGACATTGGACAGCTTGAGAACGACGGTAGTTAGCAAGAATCTTTCCAACTACAAGGCGGAAGAGAAGATTTTAAGCAATGAATCCACTACGGAGACAGAGGCCTCCACGGAAACGAGTACCGCGGAAGAAAGTACGGAAGCGGAAACTACGACGAATTCATAAGAATCATTAAAAAGAGTCTGTCGATGCTTTAAAGGACTTGTCGCCGGTTTTACAAACGGCAATCGGCATGAAAGTAAAAGGGGCCTTAAGGGGCCCCTTTTTAAAAAGAACTTGAAAATCTGATTCGAATAAGGTATATTGGAGAATGTTGCGGGATGTAGCGCAGGTGGTAGCGCGCTTGACTGGGGGTCAAGAGGCCGCAGGTTCAAGTCCTGTCATTCCGAGAAAAACTCTTCCTTTATAGGGAGTAGTTTTTTTATGCTTTTCCTTCGGTTAAAAAAATATCCGGTGCATTGTACCATTGAAAATGCTTTTCCTTGCAATAGGATGAGACTTCTTTGCTAAGCTCCTTATCCGCCTTATATTCCAAGATAAAGACGGATAGTCCGGCATTTTTTGCCTTTTCAAGATAGTCCTGATAATAGCGCCGCGTGTCGCTGTCTTGTAAGGAGGAAGAATTCGTATCAAAGTGATAGGCGGTAAAAACATCTTCCTGATTCACGCCCTGAAAGAGGAGATCGGTAGCATTCTCTTCTATGGCTCGACTGACATAAGAATCTCCTCCATTCAAAATAATCGGCATATTGTATTTTTGCAAACCGCTTAAAACAGCATCTAAACCCCGATAAATTTTTTCTTCGGGGAAAAGGTAGTAGACATCGAAATTGTCTAAGAAGAAGCCGTCAAAGCCAAGTTCAGCAATCTCTTTCGCAATCTTTTCCGTAATATAATTTTGCCATTCCTTATCAGAAACATCGACCCAGGACTCATCCTCCCAATTTTCGTATGGGGCAAGGGTGAGTTTTTTGAAACGTAAGTACTCCGGATCATATTCTTCCAGGGCTCCGACATTGATGTAGGCATAGGCCTTGGTACCTGCCCGATGCAGGTACTGCAGGTCTTTTTTAGTGAAACTTCCCGGAGAGAGGATAACAGTCTTATATTTGGCAAGAAATAATAGTTGGTCGGTTTCCTTATCGTCGGAAGTTAACCCCTCCCCTCCGGTATCGGAACTCATGGATATTCCCAGGAAAACACCATAATCTTCCCTCTTTCGGGGGAAAGCATGGAAAAAGAGGAAAAGCAGGAGAACGAGCAGAAAAGGAGCAAAGAAATTGAAGGAAAAGTGCAGGCTCTTAGAAGAGAGAGTATCCTTTTCTTTCCTTTTGTTTATGGAGTATATGTCCATGGAATAGCCTCCTTCCTGTGAACGTACAATGGCTGGTTAAGCTGTAACAGACCATTGTAAAGCTTAAATTTCTCTTAGCATAATATAATCCTTTCTCGAAATAAAGTATTCTTCAAGGCAAATATTTTCAGGACATTTTTTCATGACATCGAATAAAAATATGGGAAAATTAAAAAATAAGTTTCTTTTTTACGGATTATCTGCGATAATAAGCGGGATTGACAAAAGGGACTAGTGGAATTCCCGAAACTTGTCGATAGTATAGGGAACAAAAAAACGAATTCATAAGGAGTGGAGTATGAAGAAAAAATGGTTAACTGCTGTCGTAGTTGCCGGAATGGCTTTGACAATGAGCTTAACAGCCTTTGCAGGATCATGGAAGAAGGATGCAATCGGCTGGTGGTACGACAACGAAAATGGAACTTACCTTCAGAATGGATGGAGCTGGGTAGACGGCAACCGTGACGGTGTTGCTGAGTGCTATTATTTTGAAAATAGCGGCTATATCCTGACCGGCACCACTACACCGGATGGATATCAGGTAAACGGAGATGGCGCATGGACGGAAAATGGAGTTGTGCAGACCAAGCAGGTGGCTGCTGCAGTGAATGAGTCCGTATTTTCCAAATCCGGTTCCAAGAAAGGATTGGCTACCAGAGACACCCTTTTCAATAACACCTCTGTAAGTGATCTTGGTGTAAAACACATCATTTATAACTTTACCAATTTTGAGCAGAACTTCATGGATAACTTCCGTAACACGAAGGCGCACGGTGTTAGCGTAACGGCAATCATGTTGAATACGCCGAGAAACAATCCGGAACCCCAGTCTCTTCCGGCAGGCATTACCGGACAGGAAGCAAACTACTATGGATTTAACGTGACAAGCCAGGCAGGTATCGATGCAACCACCCGTCTTGCAAACCGTTTTGCTTCTTTATACAGGGATTCTGTTGATAACTGGATCATCGGAAACGAAATCAACTACCCGAATGCATGGAATTATACACCGCACAGTAGCATCGAGAATTATGCTGACCAGTATGCTCATGCTTTCCGTATCTGGTACACCGCTATCAAGCAGAACAATCCTTCTGCAAATGTGTACATTCCGTTTGACTACGTGTGGACAGAGCAATCTCCGTCGGGCGGATATTATAAGGCAAAGGACCTTCTTCGCCTCTTAAATGACAGACTTCGTGACCTTGATTACGGTATCGCTTGGCACCCCTATCCACAGGGACTGGCTGATCCGAACTTCGAGGATGATTCGAAGGCAACGAACAGCGAGAATTCTCTGATTATCAACATGAAGAATATCAATGTTTTAACAGACTATTTGCAGAAGCCGGAGTATTTGGCACCAAATGGCAAGGTAAGACACTTGATTCTTTCCGAGCAGGGCTTCAATGCCACGAACGAAGATGTGCAGGCTGACCAGATTGCCAAGGCATACAACATCGCGAAGAACAACCCCTATATCGAAGCTTTCTTCCTGGCAAGAGAGTATGACCAGCCGGGCGAGATGCACAATGTAGGCGGCGCACTGCAGGAAATGCATTTTGGAATCAGAGAAGCTTACGAGAGAGGCGGAAGACCGAGAAAGGCTTACTCCGTATATAAGAGTTTGCAGTAAAAAGAATTTTCAATAAGAAGAGCTTTTCAATAAGAGGAGCTTGCAATAAAAAAAATGCAATAAAAAAGAGCTAGCCGCAAAGAAGGCTAAGGCTTAATAGGGATTTGTAAAATAGTTCGCTGTCCGCAGAGGATGGCGGGCTATTTTTGTATAGCCACTGATGCCGCAATTGGATTTGCAATTAGCTGGGTGCTCAAATATAATTTAAAAGCATATGGTGCTCAAGAAGAACAAAGGAAATCGGAAGATGATATGGAAAGTTTTTATCGGTTCAAGCTGACTCGATAAATGACCCGATAAATGACCCAATAAATGACCCAATAAAATTGGAAGGAAGAGAAAAACAGATTCTTGACATAGTATATGAAAATCCATCAATAACCAGAGTCGAAATGGCTAAGAGGATGGGATGTTCGGATTCAACAGTAAAGAGAACACTTCAAAAATTAATGGACAAAGGAGTAATTAAAAGAATCGGATCTAATAAAAAGGGAGAGTGGATTATGATATATAAAAAATAGTAAATAGAGAGTCTATTCTCTTTATCAGCATGAAAGAAAACAGGAGGTTCAAAAATGCAAAACTTTAATTATTGTACACCGACAAGACTCATTTTCGGAAAAGGCGTGGTTGAAAAACTTCCCGGAGTGATGGAGCAGTTCGGAAAAAGAATTCTGCTTAGCTACGGAAGCGGAAGCATCAAAAAGATTGGCCTTTATGACAAGGTAAAGGAGCTTTTGAAGGACTATGAGATTTATGAGCTTCCCGATATTCAGCCGAATCCGAAGTATGACCCGAGCGTATTGGACGGCGTGAGAATCTGTAAAGAGAAGGACATCGATGTCATCCTTGCTGTCGGAGGCGGAAGTGTCTTGGATTGCACGAAGGCCATTGCCGCAGGGGCGAAATATGAGGGGGATCCCTGGGATTTGATTACCTATAAGGTGAAAGCGAAGGCGGCACTCCCGATTGTGGATATTATTACACTTTCCGCAACAGGAAGTGAATTTGATGCGGGCGGAGTGATTTCGAGAACGGAGACCAATGATAAGACGGCCTATAGTGATCCTCTTCTCTATCCTGCGGTTTCTTTCCTGGATCCGACTTATACCTTCTCAGTATCTAAGAAACAGACTGCAGCAGGCTGTGCGGATGCCATGAATCATATTATGGAGCAGTATTTCTGTGAGGATTCCACCCTCTTAAACGACGGTTTTATGGAGGCTGCCTTAAAGAGCCTGATGATTAACACAAGGAAATGTTTGGAAAATCCGGAAGACTATACGGCAAGGGCAGAAATGATGCTTTGCTGTACCTATGGCTGTAATCGGATTTATTCCCTTGGAAACAGTCAGTCCGGCTGGCCTTGCCACGGCATGGAACATGCACTTTCCGCCTACTATGACATTACCCATGGAGAGGGACTGGCCATTATCACCCCGAGATGGATGAAGCATATCTTAAATGAAAAGACGGTGAAGCGTTTTGTGAAATATGGCGTAAATGTATTCGGAATCGATGAGAAGCAGGATAAGTTTGCGATTGCAGAGCAGGCGATTGATGCAACCTATCGCTTTTTCGAATCCATTAACATTCCTATGCATCTTAAAGATGTGGGAATCGATGAGAAGAGAATCGATGAAATGGCAAAGCATGTTGCTGAAAATGAAGGCCTGGAAGAGGCCTGGGCTCCTCTTTTAGAGAAGGATATTGCAGAGATTTTCAGGGCTTCTCTGTAAAGGTGCGATAGAAATATATAATAGGAGAAACACGAAAAGAAATACACAACAGGAGATATATAACAGGAAATATACAATAGGAGATACACAACAGGAGATACAAAAAAGTATATTGATGGCATATCGATAATATCCTGTTTTCTTGAAAACGCAGGTTGATATGACGATATACATATTTTAAAGAATAAGTTGGGAAAAGCAATTTACGACAGTTTAGCAGAACATTTTATAATTGTTAAAGCCTAGAGAATTCTAGGAAATGGATTTTAACACGTTCTTAGCGAGTGATTAGTTAATGGGAGCACTCTATATGTTTTGGTTGCGGAGGGCAAAAAGTATCCTCCAAAGTATGTAATTGATGTTGCTAATCACATAGCAAATGGTAAAGAAATATCAACTCAAGAATATAATGCGGTAGAAGCAAAATCTTATCTTGAGAGTCGGGGGTGTACGATTAAGATGAAGCAGGAGAAATACGAGATTACGATAACGGCTGATTCGGTGGTATCTACAGATGATAGATTTACCATGGATCATCTTGAGGCAGGAGATAATTATAAGCCGATTGATGCCTATTTCATGAAGAGTGGGGAAGAAATCATTCGCAGAAATAGGATTAAGGGCGAACTAAAAATATCAAATCAAACATTACCAAGGATTGCATGCCAGATTTTTGAAAAGCAATTAGTATCATTATCTGATGAAGACAAAAAGAGTTTTCCTATTTGCCGATATGGCTCGGGTCGAGATGTAATCCGAGGCATTTTTGCTACTGAAGCAGAATTTAAGAAATACAAAAATACCATGGAGTTTTCTGTTTATAAGCGTGAAAATGGACCTCAATTTGTAATCTATTCTTGGAATGTTTTTTCTACTCTTGTGTTTGTAAGAGAATGTTTGAAGCGTTTTGGCGAGCCTGGAGATAAATTTATTTTGATATATAGGGATAAAACGAATCAGGAGCTTAACCAGAATAAAACGGAAAAAGTTGTTGGTGAGGATATTACAAAGACTACAAAAGAGAGCAATAATCCATATTCCAAGCTACTTTTAGAATCAAAGAATATCATCTTTAGAGGTGCGCCGGGAACTGGAAAATCATATTTATCTAAGTCTATTGCTGCTGATATTATTAGTAATGGCTACACTGATAGATATTCGGATCTTACGGATGAGCAGAGACAACAGGTGGAGTTTGTGCAATTTCATCCAAACTACGATTACTCTGATTTTGTTGAAGGATTACGTCCTAAGATGAATGATGATGGAAGCATGGGCTTTGAGCTCCAAGATGGTATTTTTAAGAAATTTGTCGATAGAGCAAGAAAGAACTTTGAAGATTCCCAGAAATCAATGGAATTAAGAGAGCAAGAAGTTTCTGCTAAAGCTGTTATGGAAAATTTCTTTGCGAATATTGCATTTGGAGAAGATAAGTTTAAAACTATCAAGGGCAGTGAATTTACTATTACTAATGTTAATGAGAAATATATTTATATTTCTATTCCGGGTAATGATTCTGTAAACAAGCTGAGTCTTAATATTGATGAGGTTCAGAAGATGCTTGAATCAGGGACTTCATTTCAGAAGGTAAGTGATGTTACAAATTTCTTTGGTAAGCAGTTTGCAACACAGGGCTATTCCTACGATTTTGCTCTTTATAAGGCTATTAAGGAAACAGACAATAGCTTTACCAAAGCATCAATAGAACCGGAAGAATTAAAGAAGTACATCTTTATCATTGATGAAATCAACCGTGGCGAAATATCAAAGATATTAGGCGAACTGTTCTTCTCGATTGATCCAAGTTATAGAGGTAAAGAGGGGATGGTTGCGACGCAGTATTCTAGCATGCACACAAATCCGGATGAGAAGTTTTATATTCCTGAGAACGTTTATATTATTGGAACCATGAATGATATTGATAGATCTGTTGATACATTTGATTTTGCTATGCGAAGAAGATTCCGCTTTATTGAGGTTAAAGCAGAAGATACACAAGAAATGTTGGAGTCTTTGGAAAATGAAGAGCTCAAGAACGAAGCTGTTAAGCGTATGGATGATTTGAATGCAGCAATTCTTAAGGTTGAAGACTTGAATGAGAACTATCAGATAGGTGCATCTTACTTCCTTAAACTTAAGCATCTTGGTAATGAACCATTTGATGTGCTTTGGACAGATTACCTCAAGCCGCTTTTACAGGACTATGTTAGAGGCTTGTATGATGAGTCTGCTATTATGAAGAAGTTTGCAAAAGCATATGGCTATGAAGAGCCGGATAAGGGTAAGGTAGATGAATCTGTTCAAAATTAAGGATAATCAGCTAAAACTTAAAACTGATTTTGCAGATGTTAAAGCGATTACTGATATTATTGCTGACAAAACCTTTGAACAATTGGAGAAGGATGGTATTTTTGTCTTTCCAGAAGTTATAAAGGATGCTGATGACATTTCTAGAAATCAGATGGTATTGCAGAGCTATAACGACAAGTATGTCTCTGGCAATATAATGGGATTTTTGGGTGCTGGCGACCAAAGGCTTGTAATAGAATCACGATTCAGTACGGGCGAGGATTACCTTTTTCAGTACTTATTGAACAAAGTGATGGACTTTCCTAATATAGTGGATCTTGAAGCGGATGCTAACCAGGATAATGCACTTTTTAACTTATTGGTGTTTTTGTTTCCTCATTATCTTCGTAAGGCGGCACGTAAAGGTGCTTTTAAGACTTACATTAGAAGATGGTGCAACGATGGTAATGTTAGAGGAACAATTGATGTAGCACGTCATATACGCATGAATACACCATTTGTAGGGAATATAGCGTATAGTCAGCGTGAATATTCATATGATAACTACCTTATGGAGTTGGTGCGTCATACGATTGAGTATATTAAAACCAAGCCATACGGTCGTAGGCTGTTAAATAGCGCTAAGGATGAAGTAAAACTTGTCATAGACTCAACTACGGATTACACACCGGGTGAAAGAAAAAAGAATATAGAGTACAACAAGAATACGATTCGTCATGCATATTATCATGAGTATCGTGATTTGCAGCGTTTATGTATTTTGATACTGCAAAATAAGAAACAACAGATGGGATATGGTAAACGCAAGGTTTATGGAATCCTGTTTGATGGTGCTTGGTTGTGGGAAGAATATGTTAATTCTTTGGTGGAGGATTATTTCTATCATCCTATGAATAAAGCAGGGAAAGATAAGCAGTGGCTCTTTGCTGGCAATAACGGTCTTATTTATCCGGACTTCATTGGGAAGGACGATAAAAATCGAGTTATTGCAGATGCAAAGTATAAGCCAATGGGAAATATTGGTAATCAGGATTATTTGCAGGTGTTAGCGTATATGTTCAGATTTGATGCAAAGAGGGCTTTCTATTTTTACCCAGAGGCATCAGGCCAGAATGATAAAGAATTATGGCTTAATAAGGGGTCATCTTTTGAGGGTAATGTTTCAGCCAGGGATGATGTATGCCTCATTAAACATGGACTTAGAATACCTCGTGATGCGAGAGATTATCAGGATTTTGAGCAACAAATAGGCATGAGTGAAATATCTTTCTTAAAAATATTATAGGAAACTATTTGCATAGAATCTGGAATCTGGGCAGCCGTTGTTGTACGTGAAAATAAGGAAAGAAGCTAAGGCATTATTAAAGATTGCAAGGAGAGCGGTCTAAAAGTAGATGACTATTGTACACAGCGTGGCCTCTCCAGAAATGCCTACTTATACTGGCTTTTCAAGGTAAAGGAAGCCGTTCTTGCGTAGAGTAGATTTGTGGAAATGCGGCAACAAGTGGAGGTTTCCTCCTACCATTCATCTCCAAAGTTAACAGCGTCTGTAAACGAAATAGTCTCTTAGGGATTGACGAAAACACATTAGATTTACTAGCAAATATTATAAAGTTCTTGAAAAATGCTTAACGATGCTTCCGGATTCAAACACATTTTGTATAGTCTTTTCATTATCAGGAAAATCTGAATAATAGGTGGCTGTATAGTCTCTGATAGTACAATTAGATTTTTAGAGCTTTCTTGTAAAGAGGGTTATAGAAATATATAATAGCTAAAACACGAAAGGAAATTGACAACAGGAGATACAAAAAAGTCAGGAGAACAATTTATGAAGACATTGATTATTAATGGAAGTCCTCGCATCGGGGGCAATACAAGCATTGCCCTGGAGGAGATGGTAAAGGTCTTTGAGCAGGAAAATATAGAAGTAGAAGTGGTACAGATTGGCAACAAAGATATACGAGGCTGTATTTCCTGTGGATATTGTTATAAAAATGGAAAATGTGTCTTCAATGACTCTGTAAATGAGCTGGCAGAGAAGTTTGAAGCCGCAGATGCTTTAGTAGTGGCATCCCCGGTTTATTATGCTTCCGCCAATGCTACTCTGATTGCCTGCTTGGACAGACTATTTTACAGCACGCATTTTGATAAGACCATGAAGGTGGGTGCCAGTGTGGTTGTGGCAAGACGAGGCGGTTTATCCGCAACCTTTGATGAATTAAATAAGTATTTCACAATCGCGGGAATGCCAGTAGCCTCCAGTCAATACTGGAACAGCGTGCACGGATGCGAAAAAGGAGAGGCGAAGGAAGATTTGGAAGGCCTGCAAACCATGAGAACCCTGGCAAGAAATATGGCTTTTTTAATGAAGAGCATTGCCCTTGGAAAAGAAAAATACGGTTTACCGGAGCAAGAAGAGGGGATAGCTACAAATTTTGTCCGATAAGAGGAAGGGAAGATACAGAGGGGTGACGAGTAACTTTGGAGTCAAGCCTTCTGTATCTTCTTTTTAAAAAGTAAGCTTTCCTTTTTTCTCCCAAAATGCCTTAAAGTAATTCATGGAGAAAGCTATGCTATTTCAAATCATCAGAACCGATATTACAAAAATGCAGCTGGATGCCATAGTGAATCCGGCTAATCCTATGCCGGGATATGCTGCGGGAATAGACAGTGCTGTCTATAAAGCTGCCAAAAAGCTTACTAAACTTGCCTGTGAATGGGCAGAATCAGATGAAGAAGCTGCTGAAATTACAGAAGAAAGTTTTGCAAAAAGAATTAGCTTAAGTTTGATTTGGATGACATCGGGAGGTTCATTTTCTGCTTATTTTGATGATGATGACCTTTTCTTCGGACATAGCATAACGGTTTGCGGCAGCCCTAAGAAGGGACTCTTGTCGGCTGATATTGAGGGATGAAATAAATACTGATATTTGTGGTAATGAAAGGAAAAAATGGAAAAACAAGCTCTTATAAATCAATGGTTGCATGAGCAGGAAATAGCTCATATTAAAGGTTGGGATTTCTCACATATTAGAGGAAGATATAAAGAAGAGGATGATCTTTCATGGAATTTTGAAAACATTATAAAATCATATTTGAATGATACCGATTATTTATTGGACATGGAAACAGGAGGCGGCGAATTTCTTTTGTCTTTTATGGCAAACGCTAAACATACTGCTGCGATTGAAGGGTATGAACCAAACATCAAAATATGCGAGGACAGACTTCTTCCGTTAGGAATAGATTTTAAAGCATGTGACGGAGGAGATATTCTTCCTTTTGAAGATAACTACTTTGACATTATTACTAACAGGCATGGTCAATATAACATAAACGAAATTAAAAGAACTCTTAAAATCGGAGGAGTATTTCTTACGCAACAAGTCGGTGCAGAAAATGACAGAGAACTTGTAGAACTTTTGATAGGTGATGTTGAAATTCCTTTTCCGGAAGCATATTTAAGTATTGCAAGACAGAAATTTACTGATAACGGATTTGACATTGTGGAAGCAGATGAAGTCTACAGACCGATAGAGTTTTATGATGTAGGTGCACTGGTTTGGTTTGCCAGAATTATTGATTGGGAATTTCCGGGTTTTGAAGTGGAGAAATATCAGGATAACCTTTTTAAAGCACAGGAAATTCTTGATAAAGAAGGTGTAATTAAGGGGAAAATTCATAGGTATTATTTTGTGGCTAAAAAGAAATAATAAACCCTAATTCAAATAAAACTCAGGAGAAGAGTAATGGCAAAGAAAAGAATTACCCTGCCAAAAGACTTTGATGAATTGCTTAAAGCGGGAGATATTGAAGTACTTAAAGCTGTCTATGATAAATGTGAGCTTACTGCCTATGATGGAAAATTCGGTTTGCACACTGCACTTCATTACAAGGGTGTACCTGACGAGCTTGTTATCTGGCTCGTTAAGCAGGGACTTGATGTAAATATACCTGACTATTATGGCTGCACACCTTTGTATAATCAGGCAACCTTTGGCATGGATACAGTAAAACTGCTTTATGAGCTGGGAGGAGATATACAAAAGTCAAATAGATATGGGGATACGCCGCTTCATATGGCAGCAGAGTATTTCCGCCCTAATACAGTACGCTTTTTGATTGAAAATGGTGCAGATGTCAATGCTAAAAATGAAAGAGGCGAAACTCCGCTATCAGCGGCTCTTACAGCGTGCGGAGGAATAAGGGTAGTGCCTATGGCCCAAATAGCAGAAATGTTAATAAAGGCAGGTGTAGAAATTACGCCTGAGATGGCAGAAAAAGTAGAAATAATCGGTAAGGATTTTGAATTCCATAGGGATAACTTTAGTGAAGCTTCCTGTGAAGAGGTAGATACAGCCCTGTCAAAGCTCTACAATATCTTTGGTGCAAAGCCTGTGGCAAAAAGAATAATACATGACGGCGTTTCTCCTATTCTTGTAAAGGGGAGCACTTGGAAAGAGCAGTATAATGAGCTTTGGGATTTACTAATTCCATCTACAGGAGCCGCAAAAACGGTGCAGGGTGAGGTTATCCGCATAACAGGCAGGGTGGACGATGAAATTAATAGAAATGGTGGAATGAATTGGGATAGACATTATAGAAATATGTTAAACTCACTTCCAAATCATTTTGCAGAAGGAAATGCACTTTCAGATAAAGAGATTGAAGAAACAAAGGAGCTGATTGCAGAAATAAATGGGAAAAGTGTGGTTGAAGGAGCTTTTCTTGAAAGACTAAGCGAGCTTGCAGTTGGCTGGGTAGTCTTAAATCCTAATCCGATTCCGCTAGGGGAAGTAAATTATAACAGATAATAATAACAGGAAATTGTAGATGATTAAAATAAAAGACATTGGAGATTTTGAGTCTGTTCCCGCCATTGTAAATGACATTTTGCAGGGAAATACCGAGGCTTTAGATGAGCATTTGTCAAAGGGTTTTGATATAGAAGAGGATATAAAACTCGGAAAATACACAAGTCTTTCGCCCTTAGACCTTGCCCTGATTATGGAAAGTTTTAACTCTGTAAAATGGCTGGTGGAAAAGGGAGTTAATCTAAATGTTAAGAATAACCCTTCATTTTTGCTTGCGGTCAGGTACTGCGATGAAACTATCATCAGATATCTAGTAGATTCTGGAGCAAAGGTAGACGGTGTCAATAATGTAAAGTCAGAGGCCTTTAGTCAGGCATTAGATGGTGGAAAATACGATAATCTTGCTCTAATCCACGAGTTAGGACATAGTGTTGAAAAATATGGTGGGCAGGCATTTCGTAGTGCAGTTTCAGACAGCAATTATAAGGTGCTTGATTTCTTTATAAAGAATGGAGTTGATATTAACTACAATGCGGCAGATTCAGTATATCCATTTAAGCCTACTCCGCTTTGTGTAGCTGCCAGATATGTGGATCTTAAAATGTGTAAATATCTTGTTGAAAACGGAGCAGATGTGACAATAACCGAAAAAGATGGAATGCGTCCTTACAGCATAGCAGTAGAAAATGGCGATGAGGAAATGGCTGAATATTTTAAGGGGTTAGAGCCTGATAGCTATCACAGTCTGCATAATAAGTTAGATGAATTAAAGCCATTTAAGCTACCTAAGGCAGTTATGGATTTTCTTCAAGGTGAAGAACTGCATTTTGAACTTAAAGACTGCGATTTTAAGTGGATTGAGTTTTTCTCTTTGGTTGATACCGTAACTATGAAAAAAGGAAGGCAGAAGTTCCTTCGTCTGTCAAAGGATACAGGAGATTATGACCACATCTACATTGTATGGAATCCTAAAACGAAGAAGGTGGCCTTTTATGACATGGAGCATGAGGAAATGAAGGATATGTGCGGTTTTGAAGAATTTATTAATGATATGCCATCATTTATGCAAAATATAATTGAGGGAGAATATGATTAAATACAATAAGGGGTTAAACCATGAAGATAGATGATAAATTAAAAAAGATAGTGGACTATGTTTGCGAGAATTTTGAGGATTTGGACTTGGAGGATCCTGTAGAAGAGGGATATGTCCTTTAACCTTATGAGCCTGCAGGCGATGGAGAAGTCAAAGGGATATTTTCAAAACAGGAATGCTCTTTTGACTGAATTTCCTGAGTATTTTACAGATGAAGATATTGAAGAAATGAAAGATGAGAGAATAAAGCCTTACCTTTTCAATAAAAAATGGATTCCTTTTGCAGAGTATTGTGACAGCTGCTTTCTGATGCTTGACTTTGATCCTGCTAAGGAGGGAAAAGAAGGACAGATTATCTGCTACATCCACGATCCTGATGAAGTTATATATGCAGCAGAAAGCCTTACTAAGCTGATTGAAGGGATAATGGAGGAAATTGAGTAATAGAGTTGAAGATTAAAATAAAACATGTTATATTTAGTTCAAATTAATTTTAATAAAACTGATTTGAATTAAAACGAGGATACTAATATGTTTATAGGGAGAGAGAAGGAATTATCTTATTTGGATGAATTTTACCGGAAACCGGGAATAGGTCTTACTGTAATATATGGTCGCAGGCGTATAGGTAAATCTACTTTAATCGCAGAGTTTGTAAAAGACAAAAAAGTAATTTTTTATACTGCAACCAAAGTGGGTAAAGAGAGAAATCTGGAGTTATTTTCAAAGCAGGTAGCCAATATTTTTTTTGAAGGTATTGGGGATATCAGCTTTCGAACAAATGAGGCCGTATTTGACTTTATTGCTAAAAATATGGCAGAGGATAAACTATTATTGGTAATAGATGAATTGCCATACTGGGCGGAAAAAGATGAAGCTCTGCTTTCTGTTTTACAGAAGTATATTGATACTATTTGGAAAGGTAAAAATCTGAAAATAATACTCTGTGGTTCAGCATTAAGTTTTATGGAGAATAAAGTTCTTAGTGAAAAAAGCCCGTTATTTGGCAGAAGAGATTCTCAGATTAAGCTGGAAGCTTTTGATTACTTGGACTCAGCTAAATTTGTACCGGAATATTCTTATGAGGATAAGGCAATATGCTATGGAATTACAGGCGGAGTAGCAAAATATTTATCAATGATTGATCCGACAAAAAATATTGATGACAATATAATTAACTTATTCTTTAGAACAAATGGATATATGTATGACGAAGCCAGAAATCTGTTGACACAGGAATTTTCGGACATAACACTTGTTAATAATATAATCGAGCAGATTGCATCAGGAAGCAATACTATTAATGTAATAGCAAATAAAATAGGTGAGAAAGAGCCTACTATTCTTTATTCCATAGAAAAACTAATTACTGTTGGTTTGGTGGAAAAGAAAAAATGTATTACTGAGGAAAAAAATAAGAAAAAAACACAATATGTTTTGAAAGATTATATGTTTAAGTTTTGGTATAAATTTATCCCCAGGGCTGTTAGTGTAATAGAAATGGGGCAGGGAGAATTGTACTATAGCAAAGTGGTAAAATCTCTTATTCATTCTTTTATGGGACAGGTGTTTGAAGATATGTGTAAATACTATACATTGAAACAGGGAATTAAGGGAGATTTTGATTGCTTTATTACCACAGTTGGCAGTTGGTGGGGGACTGAAACCATTTCAAATGATGATGGAGAAAAAGTGGTACAATCGGCTGATATTGATGTAGTTGCATTGTCAGAAATTGAAAAGAAAGCAGTAATAGGAGAGTGTAAATTTAAGAATGAGAAGGTGGATAAAGGAATATATGACACGTTATTACGGAGAGAAAAATTGATATCTTCAAAATATAAAGTAGTAAAATTAATTTTGTTTTCTTTGTCGGGATTTACAGACCGGTTTGACACTTTAAGTGATGATAGGCTCGAGCTAATAACACTGAAGGACATTTACAAGTAGCAAATCGTAGGAGATTTTAAGAACGGTCAAATGTATCAAAAATAAGAGAAAGCTATAAGGCTGAAAACAAGGATTGGGACGAAATACGGGTGGGTATAGCAAAGAAGATGTAAAAAATAATCTTGGTCAAGCTATCATCGACTATAATCAGGGAACAGTGACCTACTGTGACCAGAGTTTTGATGATTGCCATATCTTTGCGTTTGAATTTTCAAATAATACATTTGAGAAGCTGGAACATTTTTCCATTGACGGATAAATAGCTTTATCGGAGGAAAACAATGAACCTACTGGAGTATATGAGGCGTAGAAATAAAATTACGCTTTCAGAATGGGAAGATTCTTTTGAGAAAAAAGAAAAGGAAATCATTGTCCTAAGGCACGAAGGAGGCGGAGGAAGTCTAAGAAATGGGTTTTGGGAATGGGATGAGTATTTCTTAGCTTATGTGGACTGTGAAACAGGAGAGCTGCACAAAGAAGAAGGGCGTATCGAATTTCCGGTTATAGACAAAGAGGAGCCTCCATTTCAGTTTGAAGAGGAAAGCATTTACAAACTAAGGGTGCGTGAAAAGCTGCCGGAGGAAGTTCCTGAGGGAGCTTTGCCTGCAAAGAACTATTTTTTAGTGGTAAAAGTTCTTGAGAAGAATGCAGTTTGTCCGGAGCTTGAAGAAATGCTTATAGAGTATAGAAAACCCGTGGTTTTGCAGGATGATGTGTTGGGTGAGCTAACTTATGATAAGCTGCTTAAAAGCTTTGAAGGAAACATAGCTTGGCTTCGTGGCAAGATTCATATTTCCTTATATGTAGACAAGGATAATAAGAGTGGTATAACAAAGGCGAAAAAGGCTTTGAAAACAATGGTTTTGGAACAGGAAAAATGGGATGCGGACCTGCGTAATTTTGCTGCCAAAGAGCTTACTAAACTTGCCTGTGAATGGGCAGAATCTGAAGAAGAGGCTGCTTTAATTACGGAAGAAAGCTTTGCAAAAAGAATTAGCCTAAGTTTGATATGGGTGACATCGGGAGCTACATTTTCTGCTTATTTTGATGATGATGAGCTTTTCTTCGGACATAGTATCGTAGTTAGCGGCAGTCCTAAGAAAGGGCTATTGTCGGCTGATATTGAAGGATAAGAGAATACAGAAGATAAGAAGAGACATTTACCTTCTCGCTACATAAATATGATATTGTAGCAAAAGAGGAAAATGCTCATTTTCAAAAAGGAAGGGATACGAAAGACAGGGGAAAATATGAAATTAGATTTTTTACAAGAGGAACCAAAACTTGTCTTGACATATCCTCACAAGTCTAACTTTAATAAGATAGGCTGCTTATCCATGGTAGTATTATCTTTTATTGTTATTTGGATACTGAAGTATCTTACGCGTTATCATACAGAATTTTCAGATAAAATGATTATGGCAATTGTGCTGATTGTCGCTCCGCTCCTTGTATGGTTTATAGGATATTATCTCTTCATAAATGGAGTGAAATTAGAAATTTTTAAAAACGAAGTTGTTCAATACTATACTTATGGAAGTAGAGGACAGAGTGTACTACATTTTAAATTTAAAATTGAAGATATAGAACAAATAAAAATGAAGAATCGTCCGTTTCATTGTCTGAAGATGACCATAAAAATTAGGAATCCTATTTTTTGTGGTTTGCATGAGAAGAAACTACATAAGCTGAAGAAGGTCAGTGTCATCCTAGATAGAGAAAAATCGGATTGTTTTATGCAAGAGATAGAACAATTTCACAGAATGAAAATCAATGAGTCGATTTAGCAAGTACAATGATTAGATGAAAATGTTTCAGTTCGTCTAATGGAATATATAGTAGTTTGAGAAACGGTAAATCAATGATCAAGGTTTAGCAGGAGCTTCATTTTATGCTATAAGTAAGAATAGGAAGTCTATTGAGAGAAGCCCCTTGGAATGGTATAATATCACGAATCTATTTTACGAAAATGAAAAGAGATAGTTCCCTATAGAAGGAAGAATAAGGAGTGTAAATATGAAATTAGGAATCGTAGGTTTGCCAAATGTGGGAAAGTCCACCCTCTTTAATGCCATTACCAAGGCCGGTGCGGAGTCGGCAAACTACCCCTTCTGCACCATTGACCCGAATGTGGGCGTGGTGGCGGTTCCGGATGAGCGTCTGCAGCTTCTTTCCGACCTTTATCATTCCGAGAAGATTACCCCGGCGGTAATCGAGTTTGTGGATATTGCGGGACTTGTGAAGGGCGCTTCCAAGGGAGAAGGCCTCGGAAATCAGTTCCTCGGAAATATTCGGGAGACGGATGCCATCGTGCATGTGGTGCGTTGCTTTGATGATGATAATGTCATTCATGTGGACGGCTCCGTAGACCCGATTCGGGATATTGAGACGATAGAGCTGGAGCTCATTTTCTCCGACCTGGAAGTTCTGGACCGGAGGATGGCAAAGACGAAGAAGCTTGCGAACAACGATAAGGATGCGAAGAAAGAATACACGCTTCTGGAAAAGCTTCATACTCATCTGGAAGAGGGGAAGCTCGCAATCAACTTTGAAGCCGAAGAGGAAGATGCCGCATTTTTGGACAGTTTGGGACTGCTTACCCGAAAGCCGGTAATCTATGCCTGCAATGTAGGGGAGGAGAGTCTTGCCGATGACGGCGCATCGAACCCTTATGTGCAGAAGGTAAGAGAATACGCAAAGAAGAATCATTCCGAGAGTTTTGTTATTTCCGCGCAGATTGAGCAGGAGATTTCCGAGCTTTCCGATGAGGAAAAGGGAGAGTATCTGGAGTCTCTTGGGCTTTCCGAGTCGGGTCTGGACAAGATTGTTCGTGCTTCTTATTCTCTCCTTGGTTTAATGTCATACCTTACCGCCGGAGAGAAGGAAACCAGAGCTTGGACCATTAAGAAGGGCACCAAGGCGCCTCAGGCGGCCGGAAAGATCCACACCGACTTCGAAAGAGGCTTTATCAAGGCGGAAGTGGTAAACTACAAAGACCTTCTGGATAACGGTTCTCTTTCCGCCGCAAGAGAAAAAGGACTTGTGCGCATGGAAGGAAAAGAATATGTGATGCAGGACGGCGATGTCGTACTGTTCCGCTTTAATGTTTAAGATGAATCTCTTTTGATAAAATGAAGCTATAAACAAAAGTAAATGGGGAATAAGATCTTCATACGAAAAGTCGAATAAAGGGAATTTAGTCGGTGAAAACGAGTTGTAGAAATACAGCTCGTTTTTTTATGTACCACGTTTTTCTTAAATTGTACTATTTATAGATTTTGCTATAAGAAAAGGCGTGAAAAATAGCCGGTTTTTGAAGGGGAATTCTAGTATATTGTCTTGACTCTTCCCTAAAAATCATGCATTATAATGGAGAAGTGGGAAAAAGTGGGAGAAAGTGGTAAATTATGTTCACGGGAGAGTATCATCACAATTTAGATACCAAGGGCAGGATGATGATTCCTGCTAAGTTCCGTGAGGACGGATATAACGAATTTACGCTTACCCGTTCCCTCGACGGCTGTCTTTCTCTTTACGCCATTCCGGAATGGAAGGAGTTGGAGGAAAAGCTGCAGGCGCTGCCTATGACCAATAAGCAGGCCAGAACTTTAAAACGATTCCTTTTAGGAAGCGCGATTTCTTGTGAGTGCGATAAGCAGGGAAGAATTTTGATACCCCAGACACTTCGGGAAAAGGCTGCTTTAGAAAAGGATGTAGTTTTACTCGGTGTGGGAGACCATGCGGAAATTTGGGCAGAGAGTTTGTGGAGTGAAAACAATGACTTCTCTGATTACGAACAGCTCGCAACAGATATGGAAGGTTTGGGAATCTAATGGAATTTCAGCACAAAAGCATTTTGCTTAACGAATGCATGGAAGGTCTGTCTATCAAGGCGGACGGAATCTATGTGGACGGTACGCTGGGAGGAGGCGGACATTCTTTTCATATTGCACAGAGACTGAGCGACAAAGGACGGTTAATAGGGATAGATCAAGATGAAGATGCAATAGAAGCGGCAACAAAGAGACTGGCACAGTTTAAACAGCGGGTCACAATCGTGCGTGACAACTATGAACATTTTCAAGAGATCCTTTCTACCCTTTCTATACCTGCGGTAGATGGGATTCTTTTAGACTTAGGCGTCTCCAGTTATCAGTTCGATGAGGCGGACAGGGGTTTTTCGTATCGTTTTGATGCTCCGCTTGATATGCGGATGGACAAACGTCAAGACTTTACCGCAAAAGACTTAATAAACAGTTACAGCGAAGCGGAGCTCTATCACATCATTCGGGATTACGGCGAGGATAAATTTGCCAAAAATATTGCAAAGCACATCGTTCTGGAGAGAGCCAAAAAGCCGATAGAAACTACTTTTGAACTTTCGGAAGTGATTAGCCATGCCATTCCCATGAAAATGAGAGTGCAGGGCGGGCATCCGGCAAAGAAGACCTTCCAGGCCATTCGGATTGCCTTAAATCGGGAACTGGAGGTTTTGGAAGAATCGTTAGACGGCATGATCAAAGCGTTGAAGCCCGGGGGAAGGCTGTGCATCATTACCTTCCATTCCCTGGAGGACCGGATCGTAAAGAGGGCATTTCGAACTGCTGAAGATCCCTGTATCTGTCCAAAGGATTTTCCTATATGTATCTGTGGAAGGAAAAGTCTAGGAAAGGTCATCAGCAAAAAAGCAATTCTTCCGAGTGATTTGGAAAGAGAAGAAAACCCGAGATCCAAGAGTGCGAAGCTGCGGATATTTGAAAGAGGAGAATAAAGCAGGCCGGATAAAGAAAACAGGAGAAAGAAAGTCGGATGGGACCCATCCGGAAGAAGTATGAAAAAGCCGGATGAGACTCGTCCGGAGAAGTATGGAAAAGCGAAAGTAATTTTAGAGTATATAAGGGAAAAAGAGTAGGCAAATGTGAGAGAAGGGATGCGATCACATTGCAGTATAGAAATGTGTTAGGCAGAAGATGAAGAGGGGAACAGTATGGCAAGGAAGCTGATAAAAAGACAGGCAGGGTACATTGCCGGCTCGGTAGTGACGAAAGAGGAACTTGCACCGAGAAAGAAAAACGTTCAAAAAGTTAAGAGAAAAATGGCACCGAAGAAGAATACGGCAAGAAAACCGGTTCATAAAGGCGGTGCTGTTTCCCGCGAAGAAAGAGCAAGAATCCTTCGGGAACGAGAGATGGGACATGTCCTGCAGCAGGAGAGATTGCAGGGAAAGACTTCGGCGAATTTTGCTTTGGTCGCCTCCGTGGCGTTGTTTATGCTGATTATGGGGGGACTTTGCTTTCATTACATCCAGTTGCAGACGGAAGTAAATACACGGATTCACCGTATAGAACAAAAGAAGAAGCAGATTGAAGTCTTAAAACAGAAGAATGATGCTTTACAAAATGCGATTAATGCCTCATTGGATCCGGAAAAAATTTATACGATGGCAACGGAAGAATTGGGAATGGTATATCCGGGAGAAAATCAGGTTATAGAGTATAAGAAACAAGAAAGCGAGTATGTAAGGCAGTATGAGAACATCCCAAAGCACTGAGGAAGAACAAAAAAGAAAAAGGCGGCAGACTAAGATTCTGCCGTTTTATATGCAGGAAAAGCTGATGGTGGGATTTGTTTTTTTAATCCTGCTATTTGCTGTTTTAAGTCTTGTTATTTTTCAAATGATTCGAAAAAACAGTGAAGAGTACAGCCGAATTGTTTTGGGGCAAAGGCAGTCCGGATACGGTTCCCGTTCCATTCAGGCAAGGCGCGGGGATATCTTGGACCGAAACGGTACAATTTTGGCAACGAGTGAAAAGGTCTACAATTTGATTATGGACCCGAGAGCCATTACTTCCCGCACAGATGACCGCTATCTGAAAGCAAGCTTGGACGCCTTAAAAGAGTACTTTAAAGAGGATGAGAGAGTGGCTGTTGCCGAGTCCGTACTGAATGAACAGAAGAATCTTACGGGAAATAAAAAGAGTGCGTATTTTAAATTTAAGGAAGGAATGAGCTTTGAGGAAAAGGAAGCCTTCCAGAAATTTATAGACGAAAAAAACGCGGCGTATCGAAAAAGCGGCAATAAATACGAAATTAAAGGGCTTTGGTTTGAGGATAAGTATCAAAGGAGCTATCCTTATAAGGACCTGGCCTGTAATATCATAGGCTTTTCTTCCGCCGATAACGAGGGGGGAACCGGCGGAGTTGAACAATACTACAATAATTCTCTGATTGGAGTAAACGGAAGAGAGTACGGCTACCTGGATTCGGACACCAAGCTGCAATCCGTGATTCGCGAGGCGACGGACGGAAACAGTATTGTGACAACCATCAACTTTAATATTCAAAGAACGGTAGAGAAGTATTTACAGGAATGGCAGAAGGATGACGTGGGTTCCAAAATGGCGGCGGCGATTGTTATGAATCCGAAAAACGGAGAAATTCTTGCCATGGCAAGCACCAATCGGTTTGACTTGAATCATCCGAGAGACTTGGACAAAACGCTTTATCCCGATAGCCTTTTATTGGAGATGGGGAAAAAAGAGGCTCTTGCAAAATATAAAAGAGAGCATAACAATCAGGAACTTTCCGAGGATAAGCTCTCCACGGTTTACAGTAATGATGAAATTATGTCTTTGGGTTCACAGGTTGCCTGGAATCAGATGTGGAGAAATGTAGCGATTTCCGATACCTATGAACCCGGCTCCACAGTAAAGCCCTTTACTTTGGCCGGCGCTTTGGAGGAAAATGCAATTCAGCAAAATACGATGTTTACCTGTGAAGGCTACATCACCTTAAGTGACGGCGTAAAGACTTGGACTATTCGCTGTCATAAAAGAGACGGGCACGGAACCATTGATGCGGAACAGGCGATTATGCAGTCTTGCAACGTTTACATGATGGATACCGCATTTCAGGAAGGTGCTGAGAATTTTGTAAAGTATCAACATGTTTTCGGCTTCGGTGAAAAAACGGGGATTGATTTGCCCGGAGAAGCGGATACCTCCGCACTGGTTTATAAGGCGGATAATCTGGGAAAGACCTCCCTTGCCACAAATTCTTTCGGACAGAACTTTAACGTTAGCATGATTCAAATGGCGGCGGCATTTTCCAGCGTAGTGAACGGCGGTTCCTACTTCAGACCGCATGTGGTGAAGCAGATCTTAAATGCGAACGGAACCGTGATACAGGAAATGGAACCGGAACTTCTCCGGGTAACCTGCTCGAAAGCAACCAGTGATTTCCTAAAGGAAGCGCTTTATCAGACTGTGGAAAAAGGAACCGGAAGACCGGCGCAGATTCAGGGGTATCATGTGGGAGGAAAGACGGGAACGGCACAAAAGTTACCCCGTTCCGAAAAAAATTACCTGGTATCCTTCTGCGGTTTTGCTCCGGTGGAGGACCCGCAGCTTCTCGTATACGTCATTGTGGATACACCGAATTTGGACGGAGAGGAACAGGCCAGTGCTTCTTTTGCGACAAAGATTGAACAAAAAATCATGAATGATGCCTTACAGTTCTTGAATATCCCTCCACAGGGAGAAACGGACCCGGAGGCTTCCTTAAACAAGGATTTACAAGAAGGGATAAAGGCAAAAGAAGAGACAGGGGAAACTACATCGGAGACGAAAAAAGAGAACTCTGAAGCAAAGGAAGAAAGTTCCTTGGATAGTGACGAAAAACAGGACAATGAGGACAGTGTTCCCGGAGCGCTTCCGGAGAGCAGTGCGGTCAACTCCGCTTCCGCTGAAAAGGAAAATACGGATAACGAGGATGAACAGAGAAATTAAGGGAGAATGGAAATTATGCTGAGTAACACCATTGCATTGGGGATTGCGTTTTGTGTCATGCTGCTGATTTCTCCGAGGGGGATTGCAATTCTGCACCAATTAAAATTCGGACAGGAAGTACGGGATGACGGGCCGCAGGCACATTTGAAGAAACAGGGGACGCCTACGATGGGAGGCATCCTCTTCCTTATCGCAATCAGCGTGGCAATCCTTCCTTTTATCAAAGAAAAGGGTGTTTTACCGGCCTATCTTCTGGGGCTCGGCTTTGGTATTGTGGGATTTATAGATGATTATCTGAAGGTCGTAAAGCATCAGTCGGAGGGATTCAATCCCAAGCAAAAGATGGCGGCGCAGATTATCATTTCCCTTCTCTATATTGCTTACCTCTATTTTTATAGCGGACATACAACGGCGTTTCTTTTTCCGTTTTTGAAAGATACGGAAGTGACTTTTGGAATCCTATTTTTCCCGATTTCCCTCTTTATCATTACGGCAACCGATACCGGTGCCAACTTCACGGACGGGATAGACGGGCTCTGCAGCAGCGTGACGGCCGTTATAGTATTCTTTCTCTTTATGGCGGATCGAGTTTTGCTCGGGAATGCACAGTTGGGGGCGCTACCCGGAGCGGTACTGGGAGGACTTCTCGGATTCCTCTGTTTTAATGCATACCCCGCTAAGGTCTTTATGGGAGATACGGGTTCCCTTGCACTGGGCGGTTTTGTGGTGGCTATGGCAATTCAGACAGAGACGGCCCTGTATATTCCGTTCTTTGCCGTTATCTATTTTATGGAAGTACTTTCCGTGATTTTACAAGTGGGATATTTTAAAATCACACACGGAAAAAGGATTTTCAAAATGGCTCCGATACATCACCATTTTGAACTCTTGGGATGGTCGGAAACGAGGGTGGTTACGATATTTACCACAATTACCATCCTTGCCTGCTTCTTCGTGGCTTTCGTTTTGGAAATCACATAAGGAAGAAATGGGCAGGACATACATCCGGGATAGGTTTAGTGAATAGGGTAAGCTTAGAGAATAAGATAGGTTTAGAGAATAGGATAAGCTTAGAGAATAGGATAGGCTTAGAGAATAGTAAAAAAACAGCCGTGAGCAGCGGGCGTCAAAAAAATAGTGGAAACAAGAAGAACAGAGGGATAAGGATGAACAGGCAGAAAGTTTTGGTATTGGGTACGGGCAGAAGCGGAGTGGCAGCGGCAAAGCAGATTCTTGCTATGGGAGGAGAAGTTGTATTCTTTGATGCGAATGCAAAGCTGGATGAGAAAAAGCTTCTCGCCCAATTTAAGAAAAAAGAAGTGCTGAAAATTGTAAAAGTTATAAAAGGAAAGCTCTTGGAAAGCGATTTGCTTAAGATTGATGCTGCCGTAATCAGTCCCGGCATCCCTGTTGATGAACCTTATGTTCTTTTACTGAATACTGCGAAGATTCCGGTTATTGGAGAAATCGAACTGGCATATCAGTCCTGTAAGGGAAAACTTTGTGCCGTTACGGGGACCAACGGAAAGACGACAACGGTGAGTCTGATCGGAGAGATTTTAAAGAGCCAATATCCGGATACGCATGTGGTGGGAAATATTGGAAATCCGTTTACCGCTGAAGCGCTGGATACGGAGGAACAATCCGTGACCGTATGTGAGGTAAGTTCCTTTCAGCTGGAAAGCATTGTGGATTTCCGACCGAATGTCTCCGCTATTACGAACATCACGCCGGATCATTTGGACCGTCATAAGACGATGAAAAATTATATTGCCATAAAGGAATCTATCGCCGTAAACCAGACGGAAGAAGACAGCATTGTCTTAAACTATATGGATTCCGAGCTTCGAAAGTTCGGAAAGAAGCGGGGACTAAAACCGAATGTACTTTGGTTTTCTTCGGAGGAAGAACCGAAGGAGGGATTTTTCCTGAGGGGAGAAGAGTTTATCTATAAAAATAAAGAAAAAGAAGAGAAACTCTTTAAGACCGGAGATTTGCAGCTTTTGGGAAAACACAATTATGAAAATGTGATGTGTGCCATGGGAGTAGCCTTGAAAATGGGTGTGCCTATGGATAAAATCGTAAAGGTCTGTAAGAAGTTTAAACCGGTAGAACATCGTATTGAATTTGTGCGGGAGAGATCCGGTGTTCGCTATTATAATGATTCCAAGGGAACCAATGTGGATGCGGCTATTCAGGCACTTCGCGCCATGCCGGGACCTGTGCTTCTGATAGGTGGAGGCTATGACAAGCATGTGGATTTTGATGCTTGGGTAAAGGAGTTTAAAGGAAGGGTAAAATATCTTGTTCTTATTGGAGAAACCCGGAATCAGATTGCGGCTTGCGCGAAGAAGCACGGCTTTCACAATCTGATGTTTGCCGAGGATATGGATGAAGCCGTAAAAGATTGTGCGGCCTATGCCGATCCGGGAGACTATGTACTCTTGAGCCCTGCTTGCGCATCCTGGGGGATGTTTAAGGACTATGAAGAAAGAGGCAGAATTTTTAAGGATTGTGTGAAAAACCTGTAGTATAGCGGTAGAAAAGGAAAGGGAAGAATAGTGGCGAAAAAAAAGAAGGTCAAGCATTTTTATGATTTTTCCTTGGTGGTAATGGTCTTTTCCATTACTCTTTTCGGTCTTTTGATGTTGTATTCCGCTTCGGGCTATATGGCGGCTAAAAGTGATTTGGGAGATATGTATTATCTCACCAGACAAGGGAGCTTTGCCATAGCCGGTTTTTTGCTGATGCTCCTTATTTCCCGCTTTTTTGATTACCATTGGTTTTCTAAGTTGAATCTGATTTTGTATGTTCTGGCTTGGGGCGCCTTACTGGCGACTTTTGTAATGGGGGTAGCTTCCCACGGATCACACCGATGGATTCGTCTTTTCGGGATGCAGTTTCAGCCTTCCGAAGCAATGAAACCGGCTGTAATTATCGTTCTGGCAACCTTACTCACCGATAAGGGGTATCGCATCAATTCATTACGGGATATTTTTCGAACCTTACTCTATGCGCTGATTCCGGCAGCAGTAGTGGCGTTTACGAACCTTTCCACGGGAATGATTATTGTCGGAATAGCCGTATTCATGCTTTTCGTGGCGGTAAAATCCTATCGCTATCATGCTGCACTGTTTCTGCTCGGGCTTTTGGCTTATCTTGGCGCCTATCCGTTGGCAATTTTTTTACAAAAGGTAAAGATACTGCATGACTATCAGATTACAAGAATTCTTGCCTGGAAGGATCCGGTATCTTTTCCGGATGATACCTATCAAACCAGACAGGGGCTTTATGCCATTGCTTCCGGAGGGCTTTTCGGAAAGGGGCTGGGAGAAAGCATTCAGAAGTTTCTTATGCCGGAGGCGCAAAATGATATGATTTTCACCATCATCTGTGAGGAACTCGGATTGGTGGGGGCGGTCGGACTGATGCTGGTTTATGCTTTGATTCTGTTCCGACTCTATGAAATCGCGAAAAATGCCAAGGATCTTTTCGGCTCTTTCCTCGTAATCGGGGTAATGGCCCATATTGCTTTGCAGGCAATCTTAAATATTGCGGTAGCCACAAATGCGATTCCCAATACGGGAATTACACTGCCGTTTATCAGCTACGGAGGAACCTCACTGGTCATTCTTCTTGCGGAAATCGGAATTTGCCTGAATGTATCCTGGCAGACTACTCTGGATATGGAAAAAGGAGAGTAGAGATGCGGGACAGAAAAGAGAGTCGGGAAAGAAAAAAGAAGAAGGAACTCAGCCTATACGGAATCTTATTGTTGTTTCTGCTCCTCATTATGTTGTTTTTAAGTACAAGAGTGCATGAAATCAATGTCATAGGAAATGAGCAGTACACCAAGGAAGAGCTGGTCAATATGATTCTGTCGAAGGACCTGGATTACAATAGTCTCTATGCCTTTGTGGAAGACCGAATCAGGCCGCATAAGAGCCTGCCGTTTATAGAAAAATATGAGTTGCACTGGAAGAGTCCTTTTTCTCTGGAAATTATTGTATATGAGAAAAATATGGTAGGCTACGTAGAGTATATGTCCAGCAATCTCTACTTTGACGGAGACGGTGTTGTGGTGGAGTCTACGCAGAAAAAGTTACCCGGCATTCCGAAGATTACGGGACTGAGCTTTTCCAAGGTGAGTTTGTATAAGGCGCTTCCCGTAGAAAATAAAGCCATTTTTCAGGATATATTAAATTTAAGTTCTGCACTGAGGCAGGAAAAAATAGAGTGTGACCATATTGATTACAGCGCTTCCTCCACAGCAACGCTTTACATCGGGGAAATCAAGGTGCTTTTAGGCGACCATGAGGACATGGAACAGAAGCTGATGAGTTTAAAGGATATCCTTCCGGCTTTAGCAGGGAGGAAAGGAACATTGGACCTCAGCAAGTACCGGGGCAGAAAAGAGAAGGAAGCCTATGTCTTTAAGGAAGAGAAGTAGGAGGGGGAGCAAATTTGCACAGTCCCCCTTTACAAATATTCTAAAATTCTTATAATGATATAGTTAGGTTAAATGAAAGAATGGGTCCTTTTAGGAGTGCATCATAGATTTTAAGGAGGAAGACATGATAGAAATCCAGCTTCCCGAGTCTGAAGCAGCGGCAAAAATTATCGTTGTCGGTGTTGGCGGCGCAGGAAATAACGCAGTAAACCGAATGGTGGACGAGGGCATTGTCGGCGTTGAGTTCATTGGGGTGAATACAGATAAACAGGCCTTGCAGTCCAGTAAGGCTGCCAGTTCCATGCCCATTGGAGAGAAGCTGACAAAGGGCTTGGGCTGCGGCGGAAAGCCGGAGATCGGCACCAAGGCGGCGGAAGAGAGCGCGGAAGAGATTACAGCTGCTCTGCAGGGAGCCGACATGGTTTTCGTAACCTGCGGTATGGGTGGAGGGACCGGAACCGGTGCCGCACCTGTTATTGCCAAGATTGCGAAGGATATGGGGATTCTTACCGTAGGCGTGGTGACGAAGCCTTTCCGTTTTGAAGCAAAGCAGAGAATGAAGAACGCCCTTTCCGGAATTGATGCTTTAAAGGAACCGTGGTAGACACTTTAATTGTGATTCCGAACGACAGATTGCTTGAAATTGTAGAGAAGAAAACTTCTCTTCCTGATGCTTTGAAGAAGGCGGACGAAGTTCTGCAACAGTCCGTTCAGGGAATTACGGATTTGATTAACGTGCCCGGATTGATTAACCTGGACTTTGCGGATGTTTCCGCGGTCATGAAGGACAAGGGTGTTGCCCATGTGGGTATCGGTAGAGCAAAGGGTGATGACAAGGCTATTGAAGCTGTGAAGACTGCCATTTCTTCTCCGCTTTTGGAGAGTACCATCGAAGGTGCTACGGATGTTATCATCAATATCTCCGGAGACATTAGCCTGATTGAAGCAAATGATGCAGCTTCCTATGTGGAAGAGCTGGTAGGAGAGAATGCCAACATCATCTTCGGCGCCATGTACAATGAAGATGCGCAGGATGAGGTTTCCATTACCGTAATTGCAACCGGCATCAAAGAGAAGAAGAGTGCGGAAGCTGTGAAGGCAGCTCCCGAGTTTAAGCCGCAAGCGGGATTGCACAGCAATGTAAGTCCTGTACAGCCGGGCTTTACCACTCCGAGTTTTTTGAATAATCCGCGTCTTTCCACTCCGACTTTGGGAGAAAGACCGGAGGTTCCGATGGAGAATCCGTCTTTAAGAACAGCGGAAACAGTGGAACCGCAGGTACAGAGTAAGCCCAGAATAGGAAGAGAAGCGGGCCTTGAAATTCCTGATTTTTTACGTAGAAAATAAAAGTAAACGAGATATCGCACGCTTCGCGCACGATACTCGTTATGAATACTAGGCTATGTCCTAAGGGCATAGCCTTTTCTTAAGACGGGGAAAGTTCGCTTTGCGTATTTTTCTCGTTTCCTTGATTATAGGATGATTTTTAACGACTTGAATGATTTACTTTAAGATTTAATTAAGAAGAATACAAAGTCGCATAAGAAGAATACAAAGAAGTTTTAGGAGGCACATGGCAAACTTAAGAGAAGAAATAGAAAAGAGAAGGACCTTTGCGATTATTTCTCACCCCGACGCGGGAAAGACAACCTTGACGGAGAAATTTCTTCTCTATGGAGGGGCAATTAATCTTGCAGGAACTGTAAAGGGAAGAAAATCGGCAAAACACGCGGTTTCCGACTGGATGGAAATCGAGAAGGAGAGAGGTATTTCCGTTACCTCTTCCGTTTTGCAGTTTAACTATGACGGAAGATGTATCAATATTCTGGATACGCCGGGACACCAGGATTTCTCGGAGGATACCTACAGAACCTTGATGGCGGCAGACAGCGCAGTCATGGTCATTGACGGAGCAAAGGGTGTGGAGCCGCAGACTATTAAGCTTTTTAAGGTTTGCGTGATGCGCCATATCCCCATTTTCACCTTCATCAATAAGTTTGACCGTGAAGCAAGAGACCCATATGAACTCTTGGACGAGATTGAGGAGGTACTGGGCATCCGTACCTGCCCGATTAACTGGCCTATCGGTTGCGGGCACAACTTTAAGGGCGTTTTTGACCGGGAAAAAGAAGAAGTGGATCTATTCCATGCAGCCGGCGGCGGAAAGAAAGAAGTGGAAAAGGAAGTCTATTCCAAAGATGATCCTAAATTAGAAGAAGTAATCGGAAAAGAATACTTTGATAAGCTACAGGACGACTTGGAGCTCTTGGAAGGCGCTGCGGAAGGCTTTGATGAAGAGAAGGTGGATGCCGGACTTCTGACTCCCGTTTTCTTCGGATCGGCTCTTACCAACTTCGGTGTAGAAACCTTCTTACAGCATTTCCTGAAAATGACGAAGTCCCCGCTTCCGAGAATGTCCGACCAGGGATTCATCGATCCGGTGGAGGAAGCATTTTCCGCCTTTGTCTTTAAGATTCAAGCCAATATGGATCCGAAGCACAGAGACAGAGTGGCTTTCATGCGGATCTGCTCCGGTGAGTTTGATGCCGGAATGGAAGTGAACCATATCCAGGGCAACAGAAAGGTGAAGCTTTCTCAGCCTACCCAGATGATGGCGGATGAAAGAAAAATTGTGGAAAAGGCTTATGCGGGAGACATTATCGGCATTTTTGATCCGGGCATTTTCTCTATCGGAGATACGCTGGAGCTCTCCGGAAAGAAATTTGTCTATGAAGGCATTCCGACCTTTGCACCGGAGCATTTTGCAAGAGTAAGGCAGATTGACACCATGAAGAGAAAGCAATTCTTAAAGGGAGTATCCCAGATTGCGCAGGAGGGTGCCATTCAGATTTTCCAGGAATACAATACCGGTATGGAGGAAATTATTGTAGGTGTAGTAGGAAGCCTCCAATTCGAAGTCTTGACCTATAGACTGAAAAATGAATACAATGTAGAAGTTCGACTGGATATGCTTCCTTATGAGCATATTCGTTGGATTGAAAATTATACGGAAATTGCAGTGAACGAAATTTCCGGTACTTCCGATATGAAGCTAGTAAAGGATTTAAAGGACAGACCTCTGCTTCTTTTCGCCCATCCCTGGTCCATAGGTATGGTGCTGGATCGGAATAAGGACTTACATTTAACGGAATTTTCCAAGAACTAAGATTGGAATGGTTCATACGAACCATTTCGGAAAGAAAGGCAAAGCTATGGAAAAGACGATTAAAAACTGGCTCCTCGAGCATGAAGAAGAGTTTGTACAGGATTTATCCGCACTGGTACGGATTAATTCCGTAAGAGGAGAGACGAGAGGTGACCTTCCCTTCGGAGAGGGACCGAAGGACGCTTTGGACGCGGGTTTAAAAATTTGTGACCGCTACGGTTTCCATACCAAGAACTGGGACAATTATGTCGGAACGGCCGACTTTTCTCCGGAACTGCCCCATAGCTTGGATATTCTCGGACATCTCGACGTCGTGCCTGCAGGAGAGGGCTGGGAGGTGACCGGACCTTTTGAGCCGCTTGTAAAGGACGGCATCATTTACGGAAGGGGAGTCAGTGATGATAAGGGACCGGTACTTGCGGCGCTGTATGCTATGCGTGCCGTAAAGGAGCTGGGGTATTCTCTGAAGAAGGGCGTTCGGCTTATCATGGGAACCAATGAGGAAACCGGATCTGCCGACCTCGAGTATTACTATAAGAGAGAGAAGGCGGGAGAGATGAGCTTCACGCCGGATGCGGAATTCCCGATTATCAATATTGAAAAAGGCGCCATGCACGGTACTTTAAGAAAGAATAGAACAGTAGAGGGTTCTTTACTTTCCATGAAAGCCGGTGTTGCGGTAAATGCCGTTCCCCAGAAGGCGGTAATGGAATTTAAGAATTTGTCGGATGAAGAATTTAATGCGGCAAAACTTGCAGTTGAAAAGGAATGCAGTGTACAGATTCAAAGATCCGGAAATACCGTGACCGTAATCGGTGTAGGCGCGCATGCGTCCACGCCGCATCTCGGAAAGAATGCGGGGCTTGCGGCTTTATCCTTTGCAGTGAAGCTTCCTTCCCTCGGTGCGGAAGACAGAAAAGCCTTTGAAGCGGTACTCGCCCTTTTCCCTTACGGGGTAACGGACGGTTCCGGAATCGGCACCAAGCTGCAGGATGAAGAAAGCGGAGAGCTTACCTGTACCTTGGATATCTTCGAGGTAGGGGAAAAGGAAATGCACTTTATTTACGACAGCCGTATTCCTATCTGCGGAACAAAGGAAAATTGTGAAGACATGGCGAGAAAAACCGTAGAAGAAAAGGGCTTTATCTTTGAGACGGAGGGAATGGTTCCGCCACACCATGTTCCGAAGGATTCCGACTTTATCAAGGCTCTCCTTTCCTGCTATGAAAAGGTGACGGGAGAAAAAGGGGAGTGCCTTGCTATCGGAGGCGGTACCTATGTACATCATGTGGAGAACGGAGTCGCTTTTGGTGCCATTCTTCCGGGAGTGGATACCCATATGCATGGCGCGGATGAGTGGATTAAGGTAAAGGACCTGCTTCTTGCGGCTGAGATTTATGCGGAGTCTATTCTCGCACTTTGTCAGTAAAATAGAAAAATGAAGGATTCGGATTTTATCCGAAGGAGTAGAATGGAAGAAAATATTATCTCTATAAGAGGCCTGGGAAAAGTATTTCGGACCGCTTCCGGAGACTTTACCGCTCTGGAAGACATTCATTTAGATATTAAAAAAGGGCAGATTCACGGAATCATAGGGCTTTCCGGTGCAGGAAAGTCCACTTTGGTGCGCTGCATCAATTTTCTGGAAAGACCGAGTAGCGGACAGATTCTGTTTAAAGGGAAGAGCTTAAGCACGATGAAGGAGAAGGAAATTCTCGCCATGCGGCAAAACATGGGGATGATTTTCCAGCAGTTTAATCTCCTCGAGCAGAGGAATCTTCTCGAGAACGTTTGCTTTCCCCTGGAAATTGCGGAAAAGGGCAGTATTTTCCAAAAAATATTGCAGGGCGGTGCACGAAAAAAGAAGAGAATTGCAAGAGCCGAGGAGCTTTTGAAACTTGTCGGTCTGGAGGGAAGAGAAAAGAGTTACCCTTCCCAGCTTTCCGGAGGACAGAAGCAAAGAGTTGCGATTGCGAGAGCCCTGGCCACGAATCCGGAGGTACTGCTCTGCGATGAAGCAACTTCCGCACTCGATCCGAAAACCACGGAGCAGATTCTCGAACTTCTGAAACAAATCAATGAGGAGATGGGGGTTACCATCATTATCATCACGCACCAGATGAGCGTGATTGAGTCGATTTGCGATGAGGTGGCCATCATTGATCACAGTAAAATAGCCGAGCACGGGCCGGTAAAGGAGATTTTCCGTTCGCCGAAGACGGAAATCGGAAAGCGACTTATCCTGGGAGAAGGAGAAAGAGAAGCCTTCTTCGGAAGCGGAAAGCGTTTTCGTATCGTATTTGACGGAAAAAATGCACATGATCCGATTCTTTCGGAGCTGATTCTTGCTTTGCATACTCCGGTGAATATCCTCTTTGCCAATACCAAAGAAGTGGACGGTATGGCAGTAGGACAGATGGTAATTGAACTTCCGGAAAATCTGGAGGATATCCTGCATGTTACGGAATTTATGAAGGAAAGAGGAATCCCCTTTGAGGAGGTGCATGGATAGATGAGTATAAAAGAATTAATTCCCATGTTTCAAACGGAAACGATGGCAACGCTTTATATGGTGGGAGTTTCTACCTTGATTTCCTATCTTATCGGCATTCCCTTGGGCGTCATCTTGATTGTCACGGAAGACGGCGGGCTTTATCCGATAAAGCCGGTACACGCTGTTCTGGGATTTCTCACCAATATCTTTCGAACGATTCCCTTCCTGATTCTTCTGGTCATGGTGTTGCCGATTACAAAGTTTCTTGTGCATACCACACTCGGACCGAATGCAATCATTCCGCCACTCGTTTTTGCAGCTGCACCTTATATTGCCAGAATGGTGGAATCTTCTTTAAAGGAAGTGGATGCGGGAGTGATTGAGGCGGCACGCTCGATGGGAGCCAGCAGACTGCAGATCATCTGGAAAGTCTATCTTCCTGAAGCAAAGCCGAGTCTTTATATCGGAGCGGCAATCTGCATCACGTCGATTTTGTCCTATTCCGCCATGGCGGGATTTGTAGGCGGAGGCGGGCTTGGTGCCATTGCTTTAAACTACGGCTATTACCGTTACAAGACGGACATCATGATTATTGCGGTTTTAGTACTCATTATCATCGTGCAGATTATCCAGGAGTTTTGGATGCGTCTTGCAAAATACAGCGATAAGAGAAGAAGGGTATAAAGCTTTTCTCTCTTTAGCATAGAAACCTGCCACGGGAATGCTTCCCGCGGTGCGACAAGCTTGGAAAATTTTCATAAGAGAGTAGGGAGAGTTTTCAAAGTAGAAAAGGAGAAATTATGAGAAAAAGAATAGCAGCGTTATTACTTGGTTTGGCTGTTGTTTCCTTAGCGGCTTGCGGGGGACAGAAGGCGGATACAAAGACCGAGACCAAGAAAGAGACGGAAGCCGGAAGTGAGAAGGCAACGGAGAACGAAAAGGCGGCTGAGAGCGAGAAGGCCACAGAAGCGGCTGCAGCGTCCGGAGAGACCGTAAAGATTAAGATCGGTGCGACGCCGAGTCCCCATGCGGAGATCTTGGAAGCGGCAAAGGACGCTTTAAAGAAGAAGGGCGTGGAGATTGAAATCGTAACCTATAACGATTACGTTCAGCCGAACATTGCTACGGATGAAGGACAGATTGATGCAAACTATTTCCAGCATCAGCCGTATCTGGATGATTTCAATAAGGAAAACAACACCCATGTTGTTTCTGTAGGAAAGATTCACTATGAGCCTTTCGGAATCTATGCAGGAAAGTCCAAGGATCTGAAAAATATTCAGGACGGCGCAAAGATTGCAGTTCCGAACGATACCACCAATGAGGCAAGAGCGCTTCTCCTTTTGGAGGCAAACGGCATCATTAAGCTGAAGGACGGCGCAGGTCTTACGGCAACCAAGCAGGATATTGTAGAGAACCCGCACAATGTGGAAATCTACGAGGTTGAGGCTGCGCAGATTCCCCGTTCCTTGGATTCTGTGGATTTTGCCTGCATGAACGGAAACTTTGCTATCCAGGCGAACTATAAGCCGAGTGAAGCATTGGCAGCCGAGAAGTCCGACTCCGAAGCGGCACAGACTTATGCCAACATCATTGCCGTTGCCGAGAAGAATAAGGATGCGGCATGGGCAAAGACCTTGGTGGAAGTTTTGACCTCCAAGGAAATCCAGGATTTTATCAATAAAAAGTATGAGGGCGGAGTGGTTCCCTTAAGCTAATCCGAGAGCAGGAGTTGCGACAAAAGAAAGGGTATCCTATCCTTATTGTATGGGGTAGGATACTTCCTTTCATTTCGTGGCTCCTCTTCTGTATGCAATCGTGTTTTATAAGGAAGGGATAAGAAATGATGAAAAACAAAGACTTGAGAAGATTTGCCAGAGAGAGATGGAGAAAGTTTTGGCCTACTGTTTTGGCTGCTTTTGTGCTTCTTTTTTCCGTCTATATCGCCTTGGCAATGGGCTTTTCTTTTGTCCTTAGTCCTTTTTTACTGACCAGCTTTTTGCCCGGTATAGAAGAGTTAAGGAGAGGAATCAGTCTGAGTATTTCGGGAATATTGCTTGCCCTTCTGGGATTTGTGCTGGTGATGTATCTGATTATCACCTCCTTTTCCATCCTGTATATGGCTTTAAAAAGCATACGGGGGCAGAAACTGAGTCCATTCGATATCTTTTATACCCTGCGTCCGGAAAATTATCCGATGCAAATTCGCATTTTGGCCTATAGTTTACTCTATACCGCAATCCCCTGGCTCTTTTCTCTTTTGACGTTTTTCCTTTTCGGAAGTTCTGCCAATAACTCGATTCTCAGTATGCTGGAGGAAGTCTTTTTCAATGTAGTGATTGGCGTCTTTTTAATGTTCTTTTTATGCACACCCTTTCTTCTTCTGGAAACAAAGTCAATGGGACTCATTGATGCGATGAAGAAAAGTGCGGAATGGATGAAGCCGGAGCGTGCTCGTTTCTTTCGGCATGTTTTGTACTTTCTGGGCTTGAGGCTGATAGCCAATGTTCTTGCCGAAATGTGGGGCTATATCTTGGAAAATTCCATCCTGCCCGGCTTTTTTCTGATGTTTTTTTTCCTGCTCTTCTTAAGTCCCTACTATATTCTGGTACAGGCTGCCTTCTACCAAGATATTCTCTCCAAGAAAAAGATGGAACAGGAGAGAAGCGAAGTGCAACCCGAAGCACAGGAAGAGCGCGAAGAAGAGCCCGGATTGATAGCTGAGGAAGAACGGAAGGCGGGAGCGCCGGAATCCGAAGCGGAGCCGAAGCCCGAAGCGGAGGTAGAGCCCCAGGTGGCAGTTGCAGAGGAAATTGAAGAAGAACCGAAGACGGCAGTTGAGGAAGAATCCAAAGAAGTAGTTCAAGCGGTAGTTGAGGCAGAGGATAAAGCAGTACCGGAAGAGACATCGCAAGAGGCATCCAAAGAGATAGCGGAGACAGAACCTCGAGAAGTCCCAAAGGAAGAACCGAAGAAAGAATCCGAAGAAGAACCGAAGGAAGAATTGAGCTTTGAAGAGGCCAGAAAACGGTATACAGACTATAAGGAGGAAGAGGAATCATGAAGTGTCCCTTTTGTAATGCGGAAGATACCCGCGTAATCGATTCCAGACCTGCGGATGAAAATACGGCAATCAGGAGGCGCAGACAATGTGAAATCTGCGGAAAACGTTTTACAACTTTTGAAAAGACGGAGACGCTTCCCTTTATGGTGGTAAAGAAAGACCAGAGTCGTGTGCCGTATGACCGCGCAAAGCTGGAGGGCGGCATCTTACGCTCCTGCCACAAAAGACCGATTTCTCCGCAGCAGATTTCCGAACTCGTGGATGATATTGAGAACAATATTTTCAAACATGACAGCAAAGAGGTCAGTACGGAGGAAATTGGGGAGATGGTGATGGAGCGCTTAAGAAATCTGGACCAGGTTGCTTATGTGCGTTTTGCCTCCGTATACCGAGAGTTTAAGGATATCAATACCTTTATGGAGGAAATCGGAAAGCTCCTGACCAGTCGCAGTAAGGGAGACGAGAAACTATGAAAGAAGCGGTAGAGAAAACGGAGGAGCGGAAGAACGCCTTTTTCCCGACGTACTCCGTGCGCTCCGTCTACACCCTGGACTTTGAAAGGCTCTATGAGGAAGGATATCGCGCTCTTTTCTTTGACATTGATAACACCCTGGTCTACCATGACGAGCCTGCTCTTCCGGAAACCGTGGAACTGTTTGCAAGACTTAAGAAAATCGGTTTTAAAACGGCCATTCTCTCCAACAACGGAAAAGAAAGGGTGAAGCGCTTTGCGGAAGCAATCGGCGCGGATTATTATCAGGAAAAGGCGGGAAAACCCGGTGTGAAAGCCTATCTTAATGCCGTACGGGAATTTTCCTTACAAAAAGAGCGCTGTCTTTTTTTCGGAGATCAGATTTTCACCGATATCCTGGGAGGGAATAAGGCAGGGGTTCCCACAGTCCTTGTGTATCCGATGGGGAAGGAAAAATATTTTCACATCGTACTGAAGAGAATGCTGGAGAAGCCTTTTTTGTATTTTTACAGCCGAAAACATGCGCTCTGGAGAAATGAGCCCTAAGGCAGGAAAGTAAGGGGGAAAATCATAAAAAAGGAATCCGACGGAAGGAAAAGCCATAGAAACAAGAAGAACTAAGAGGAGAACAGGAAATGGGCATGATTGTACCGATTCAGGGAAAAACGGAAGAAGAGTGTTTGGAAACTTTACAGGCCCTGAAAGAAAATCCGTATTTTCCCCATATCTATGCGGTGGAGCTTCGCTACGATCTTCTGGAGAGGCACGTAGAGCCGCTTTCGGATTTTCTGCGGAAGAGCAGGGAAATCATCGGAAAGAAAAAACTTATTTTTACGATACGGACAAATCGACAGGGTGGTGCATTCCCCTTTGGAAAGAGCTATTTTCAGGCGAACATTTTAGCCATGGAAAGTCGTGTTCCGGACTATATCGATCTCGAGGTGGAAACCGGAGAGGAGGGAAGAGGCTCTTGGAAGGAATGTATCGCCATGGTACAGGGGCTGGGAGGGAAGGTGATTGCCTCCTACCACGACTTTGAGAAAACTCCCGGACTGAGGGAATGCGAGGAAATTCTGAATCAGCTTTCTTCCTATTCTACGGATATTGTGAAAATCGCCTTAATGCCGCGCTCCAAGGAAGACGTATTGAATCTTATGCTCGCCGGGAGGAGATGGAAGGATAGAAATCCGAAAAGGGAACTCATTTCCATGTCGATGGGAGAGCTCGGGAAGGCTAGCCGAGTCCTCCATGATTTATCCGGTTCCTCACACAGCTTTGTACAGGTTTTCTCCGCTTCCGCACCGGGACAATGGGGGATAGAAGACTACATGGAAGTCAGTAAGAAACTATCCGGGAAAAAAGGCCTTGCGTTACTGGGATTTATGGGGAGCGGAAAATCCACCTTGGCGCCCAAAATAGCGGAGCGCTGCGGCTGGCAGGCTTATGAGATGGATCAACTTCTGGAAGAAAAATTCGCTATGCGAATTGAAGAGTTTTTTCGGAAGTTTGGAGAAGAACGTTTTCGGAGAGAAGAAGCCAAACTTCTTCGTTCTTTATCCGGGAAAGAGCACGTTCTTTCACCCGGCGGAGGCGTCGTCTTAAGAGAGGAAAACAGAAAGGTTTTAAAGGAGCATTTCTTCAGCATTTATATCAAGGTAAGTCCGGAGACAGTCTTAAAGCGCCTTGCAGAGGGGAAGAACGTCCGTCCTCTGTTACAGGGAAAGATGAATGTCAACGAAATTGGGGAAATGATGCGGAAGCGTAGCGCCTACTATGAAGAGGTTGCGGACTATATTTTGGAAGGAGACGGAAAGAGTGTATCCGCTTGTGTAGAGGAGATCTACTCCGCTCTTCTGGAAAATGGATTATAGAATCTTTAGTCTTGTTTTCTGAATTTTAATACAAAAGTTCTTGTTAAAAGAGGATTTAAAACTTATCTTAGTAGGAGCTAATCCGGAGAAAAAACTGTTCTCCAATGAAAAATGCAGAAAAGAAAGGGAATAAGAATGTTGGTTTTTAGAAAATGGATGCTTCCGGCAGCACTTGCTGCCTTAACCCTGCTTTCCGCTTGTGGAAACTCCGCCGGTGCCGGGAAGGAAACTAAAGAAACGAAGACGGAGGGAACAAGCGCTGTGGCAGGAGAAGCTGCTACCGAGAAGGAAGGCGCGAAGACAGAAAATACAGCGGATGACAGTAAATTTGCGGTTTCCGATGACAGTTTAACTTTTACTGCAAAGAATCTGGATAAAGAGGACATTGACAGTTCCATCTTTGCGGATAAGGATCTGACCGTTTTAAATGTCTGGGGAACCTTCTGCGGACCCTGTATTAATGAGATGCCCGAGCTCGCCGCGTGGGCGAAGGAAATGCCCGAAAACGTGCAAATCGTCGGATTGGTAGCGGATATTTCCGGAGAATCGGATGATGAGCATATTGCCTTAGCAAAGAAGATTATGGAGCAGTCCTCCGGGGAGTTTACGAACATCATTCCCGGTGTAGACTTTGTTCCCCTTCTTTCCAATGTAGTAGGAGTTCCGACAACCTATTTCATCAATAAAGAAGGAAAAATAGTGGGAAGACCGATTGTGGGCGCACAGGTTCCGAAGTATAAGGCTTTTGTGGAAGAGTATCTGAAGAGTTTAGAATAAGAAGCTTTTAGGGATAGAACTTTTAGTTTGGAGCATGGATTTTAGAAAGGAGAGTAGATGAAGAAGTTTATTGTAGAAGATGACTTTTGGCGTATTTTCCCGGAGGCCAGTATTGCCGTGCTAACTGTAAAGAATGTACAGGAAGCGGCCGTATTGGATGAAATCACTGCCGGAGAAATCAAGACTCTCCTAGAGGATGCCAATGAGGGCGCCAAGCGCTTTTTGACGAATGAAACCATTTCCGAAAATGAGGTGGTGAAAGCCTGGAGAGAGGCCTATTCCAAATTCCCTACAAAGAAGGGAGCACGGTGCTCATTAGAGGCTCTATTAAAGAGAGTTTTAAAGGGAAATCCGGTAGGAAGTATTGCTCCCACAGTGGATATTACGAATGCCATTTCCTTGAAACACGCCTTTCCCATTGGTGCTGAAAATATGGATGCTTTTTGTGGAGACCTGCGTTTAGGACTAATGCAGGGTGGAGAGGATTTTTGGCCAATCGGCTCGGATAAGCCGGAGCCTCCACTCCCCGGAGAGATTGCCTATTACGATGATGAGGGTGTAATCTGCCGCTGTTGGAACTGGCGTGACGGAAAACGTACCGAAGTAAACGATGACACGACGAAAGAGTTTATTGCCATGGAGTGTGTTGAACCCGGACGTGTCGGAGAATTAAAAGAGGCTTTAGAGGAACTTGCCAAACTGCTCTCTAAATATGTAGGCGCAGAAGTCATCAATAAGCAGATTGTAAATCGAGATAATCGGGAAGCTGTTTTGGAAGAAGAATAAAGAGAAGTAAAGTTGAGACTTAATTCAAGAAAATTTAGGTCTAAAAATACTATTTTTAAAGGAATAAAAAATAAAATTTTTATTGACAAAGTCTTTCCGTTTTAGTATCATTTACTGGTCGCGATTCACGCGACTACGGGGTCTTAGCTCAGCTGGGAGAGCATCTGCCTTACAAGCAGAGGGTCACAGGTTCGAGCCCTGTAGGCCCCATTCTTCGGTCCGGTCTGCGTTTTATACGCAGCCTGGGTCGGATTTTTTTAAGACAGTAGCCAAGACTATGGCATTCTGTTTAAGGCGAGATAGCTCAGCTGGCTAGAGCACACGGTTCATACCCGTGGTGTCGAGGGTTCAAGTCCCCCTCTCGCTAGAGTGAAGGAGTTGAAACTTTGTTTCAACTCCTTTTTGCAATTCATAACGAGATATCGCTCGCAAAGCGTGTGATATCTTGTTCAAAACGAAAACTGTCATAAAGCACATAGTTCCTCTCTGCTTTAAATTGTGGAAGAGAGGATAACAATAGGCGTTTCTTGGGAAGTGAGAGCATGGAAAGATTCTGGGAAAATCTATATCGGAAATATCGGAACAGTAAGTGGCCCGGGATTGTAGAAAAGCATCCGAAGCTGCATCGCTTGCTGTCCCTTTTTTACCGTTACCGCTACGCAAATGTGCTCTGGATCGGAATCATTTATCCCATTTGGTTTGCCTCGCTTGAGAGCCGAGTTACGGTCAGCACGGGTTACCATATCATGCATACCTATCTGGATGATCGGATTCCTTTCTGCGAAATCTTTATCGTTCCGTATTTCCTTTGGTTTATCTACATTTTTGCGGGGCTTGTTTATTTTATGTTTGTCAATAAAGAGGACTTTTATAAGGTCAGTCTCTTTCTTTTTATTGGCATGATTGCAAGCCTCATCATCTGTGAAATTTATCCGAACGGAACCGATTTAAGACCGGCTTACCTGAGCGACAAGAACATTTTCCTCCTCATGGTGAAAAGCCTTTATCGGGTAGATACGCCGACCAATGTGTTTCCCAGTATACATGCCTACAATTCTCTTTGTATGCATATTGCGTTAATGAAAAGTAAAGATTTACGAAGAGCCAAATATGGCAGGGCGGTTCGCCGGTTTTCCGGCTTCCTCTGCATTTTCATCTGTATTGCTACACTGGTTTTAAAACAGCATTCCGTACTGGATGTCGGCGGAGCACTGCTCCTTTCCTTCATTACCTACGGCTTTGTTTACGGTTATCCGAGCTTTACCTTGGGAGAATATTGGGAAGAGAAGAGTAGAAACAGGGAAAGAGTATGAAACAAAATTACTTAAAAAATGCCATAGGGCATTTCAAAACCATTACGAAGCATAAGCTTCTTGTCATGCGTTATTGCTTTTCGATAGGCTTGTATAAGCAGGGACTTCTGCACGACCTGTCCAAATACAGCTTCACGGAGTTTCGTACCGGAATACTCTACTATAGAGGCTATAAGAGTCCGAACGGTGTGGAAAGAATCGAGACGGGAACGTCCGAGGCGTGGTTACACCACAAGGGAAGAAACAAGCACCACTTCGAGTATTGGTGCGACTATGACCTTGAAAATGTCCATAGGATGATTGGTTGCAGAATGCCTTACCGCTATGTGGCGGAGATGTTCTGTGACCGGATTGCGGCATCCAAAAATTATTTGGGTGAGGAATATACGGACGACAGACCCTATCTCTATTATGAGAAAATGATAGGAACGCCGCTCATTCATGAGAAGACGCGGGAGGAACTGGAATTTCTGCTTCGTCTTCTGAAGGATAAGGGGCAGGAAGAGGCTTTTTCTTACCTTCGAAAAGAAATTAAGAGGAGAAGGAAGGAAAAGGAGTTTTTTTAGGGGAAAGATGGTATGATAGTGCGATAGGGCAGATAAGATAAGGCACCCAAAGCTTAAAGAGTGGAAAGGAGTCGTTATGGTACTGGAAAGAATCAACGGGCCGGAGGATTTAAAGGGCTTAACGAAGGAAGAAAGAGATACACTGGCACGGGAAATGCGGGAAAATCTCATTCAGCGTGCCAGTTTACACATGGGGCACGTAGGACCGGATCTCGGTTTTGTGGAGGCGACCATTGCCTTACACACGGTATTTGATGCCCCGAATGATCATTTGATTTTCGATGTTTCACACCAGACCTATCCGCATAAGATGCTCACCGGCAGAAGAGAGGCCTATATGGATCCCGAGCATTATGATGATGTAGGTCCCTATACCGATCCGAAGGAAAGTCCCTATGACCTTTACTCCATCGGGCATACTTCGACTTCCGTTGACCTTGCCATCGGCATGGCGAAAGCAAGAGATATCTTGGGCGGAAAAGAGCATGTTGTAGGCATCATCGGAGACGGGTCTCTTTCCGGCGGTATGGCACTCGAAGGCTTGAATGTTGCTGGAGAAATGGACAGCCCTCTCATCCTTGTTTTAAATGATAACGACCAGTCCATTGCGGAAAATCACGGCGGAATGTATAAGAAGCTCGCAGAACTTCGGGAGACAAAAGGCGAAGCAAAGGACAATATTTTTCGCGGTATGGGTTTGGAATATCTCTATGAGGGAAACGGCAATGATGTAGAAAGCCTCGTGCGGATTTTCGAAAAGGCGAAGAGTTTTAAGCGACCTGTGTTGGTGCATATTTTCACCAGAAAAGGGATGGGACTTCCCTATGCGGAAGAGCATAAGGAGGAGTGGCACTGGCACATGCCGTTCTACAGAGAGACGGGAAAGACCAGAGAGGAATGGGAATTTGGCGAGGACTTGAGTGACAGGACTGCGGATTTTCTGCTTCGGAAAATGAAGAAGGATCCGTCTATTCTCGTTATTACCGCCGGCGTACCGGGAGGCATGGGCTTCACCGCGGAAAAGCGAAGAGAAGCGGGAGAGCGTTTTATTGATACCGGGATTGCCGAGCAGAGCGGTGTGACACTGGCCTGTGGCGCGGCGAAGCGCGGAGCAAAGGCGCTGTTCTTCACCTCTGCCACCTTCTTACAGAGAGCATATGACCAGATTTCCCATGACGCGGGAATCAATTCTCTCCCGATTACAATCGTGGTGAACAGCGCCTCCCTCTTCGGGATGAGTGACAAGACACACCTCGGCCTTTATCTTTCTTCGATGGCGAACTCTATTCCGAATCTCTTTGTTCTGGCACCGGCTTTTAAAGAGGAGTATTTTGCCATGTTGGACTACAGTATGGAGCAGAGGGAAAGGCCGATGCTGATTTTGGCTCCGTCCGACGTGGTGGAAGATGAACTTCCGGTAGAAAAAGACTTTGGAAAGCCTGCTTTCCGGACGGTAAAGGCAGGGAAAGATGTGGCAATCTTCGCTCCCGGTTCAATCTACGGAGAGGGGAAGGCTGCAGTAGAACTTTTGCAGGAAAAATACGGAATCACGGCAACACTGATCGAGCCGACTATTCTTTCTCATCTCGATGAAGAGTGCCTTCAGACTTTAAAGAAAGAGCATAAGCTTGTTGTAGTGCTGGAGGACGGGATCTTAGACGGCGGTTTGGGTGAAAAAATTGCCCGTTACTACGGCATGGATGAGATGAAGGTGCTTTGCTTGGGCCTTAATAAGGAATTCTACGACGAATATGACGTTACGGAACTTCTGAAAGAGCAAAAAATGGACAGAGAGAGCATCGCGGAAGCCGTGGTGAAGGGATTACAGTAAAGTTTATTATATGTAAGGGGAAAATTCGAGAGAATAGCAGCGAATACGCTTTATCACGTTTCTTTTATCAGAAAGGATAACAAATATGAGAAGAGTATATTTACTGGGAGCTTGCAGAACGGCCATAGGAAAAATGGGAGGTGGCTTATGTTCTCTTTCGGCAGTGTCTTTAGCATCTACCGTTATTAAGGAGTCCATTAAAAGGGCTGGACTGAAAGAAGAAGATATAGAACATGTGATAATGGGCTGTGTGATTCAGGCTGGGCTGGGGCAGAATATGGCACGACAGGCTATGCTGAAAGCGGGGCTTCCGATAGAAACCACTGCAGAAACAATCAATATTGTTTGTGGATCGGGACTGGAGAGCGTAAATCAGGCAGCACGTATGATTCAGACCGGTGATGCAGACATCGTTTTAGCAGGAGGGGCGGAAAGCATGTCCAATGCTCCTTATTTATTAAAACAAGCCAGATTCGGCTATCGAATGGGTAATGGCGAATTGGTGGATACTATGATAAATGATGCTCTATGGGATGCAACGAATCAGTATCACATGGGGATTACTGCTGAAAATATATGTGAAAAATGGAATCTTTCGAGAGAGGAACTGGATGCATTTTCAGTAAGGAGCCAACAAAAAGCGGTAGCTGCCATAGAAAATGGAAAATTCAAGGATGAGATTGTACCCATAGCAGTAAAAGTAAAAAAAGACACAGTACTGATAGATACTGATGAAAGTCCGCGCCCTGATGTTACGGTAGAATCACTTGGAAAACTGAGAGCGGTATTTAAGGATGGAGGCAAGGTGACTGCGGGGAATTCTTCAGGAATTAGTGATGGAGCTTCAGCGGTCATTCTTGTGAGCGGAGAAAAGCTCCAAGAACTTGGCTTAAACCCTATGGCGGAATGGCTCGGTGGTTCTCTTGGTGGCGTTGACCCTGCTATTATGGGAATTGGACCGGTGGAATCTACCAAGAAACTTTTAAAAAAATTAAATATGAAGTTGGAAGATATCGATTTGATTGAAGCAAACGAAGCATTTGCGGCACAATCTATTGCAGTACAAAGGGAATTAGGAATTTCCAATGATAAGTTGAATATTAATGGAGGAGCTATTGCTTTGGGACATCCTGTCGGTGCTACAGGATGTAGAATTCTAGTTAGTCTTCTTTATGAATTAGTGAAAGAAAATAAGTCAACCGGTTTAGCAACTTTATGTATTGGAGGCGGAATGGGATGTTCCACTATTGTTAGGAGGTAAGAATGAAAGTTGGCATTGTAGGAACCGGTTCCCTTGGTCCGGGGATAGCTCAAGTATTTGCACAGTGTGATGAAGTGGAAAAGGTCATTCTTTGTAAGGGAAAAAAAGAATCTAAGAGAAATGGGAAGGACCAGCTGGAAAAGAATTTATCGAGACTGGTAGAAAAAGAAAAAATCAGCAAAGAGTCAATGGATTTTATTCTCAATAAAATTATTACCGGTAATATGGAAGACTTGAGAGATGTTGATTTAGTAGAAGAAGCAGTTTCTGAAGATCTGGAGATTAAAAAGACTGTGTTTAAACGCTTGGATGAGATTTGCAAACCTGAGTGTTTCTTTGTTACCAATACATCCTCCTTGCCAATTAGAATGATAGGGGAAGGGCTTAAGAGACCTCTTGCCGGAATGCACTTTTTTAATCCTGCACCGGTCATGAACTTGGTTGAGATTATCAGTTGTGAAAATACTCCTAAGGAAATATTGGATTTTCTTATGGATATTGCTCGTAAAATTGATAAAACTCCCGTGGAAGTAAAGGAAGCACCGGGATTTATTGTAAATCGAATTTTGATTCCTATGATAAATGAGGCTATCGGTATATATGCTGAGGGTGTAGCGACGGCAGAAAGCATTGATACGGCTATGCGTTTAGGGGCAAATCATCCAATGGGGCCTTTGGCTTTAGGGGATTTAATTGGTTTAGATATCGTTCTCGCCATTTTAAATGAAATGTTAAAAGAGACCGGAGACATTAAGTATCGTCCCGAGGCTTTACTAAAAAGAATGGTTAGAGAAAGAAAGTTGGGAAGAAAGACCGGAGAGGGATTCTATCAGTATTCATGAGGATATGTTGAAGTATGATGAAAGATTTATATATTATAGGGGCAGGTGGATTTGGAAGAGAAGTTGCATGGCTTGTGGAAAGAATTAATGCAATTAGCCCAAGCTGGAATCTGAAAGGCTTTATAGATGATAATGCCCTGCTTTTAGGAAAACGCGAAAATGAGTATAAAGTTCTGGGAGACTGTGATTATCTTACAAGTCTTGGTGAAGTTTATGCAGTCTGTGCCATCGGAACAGCAAAGGTAAGAAAAAAAGTAATAGATAAATTTAAAAATAGTCAAGTTATCTTTGCGAGCCTAATCGATCCGTCTGTTATTATCTCGGAAAAAGTTACTATAGGAATGGGAACGATTATTTGTGCAGGAAGTATTGTGACTGTAAATATAAAAATCGGTAATCATGCTATAGTGAATCTGGATTGTACAATCGGTCATGATACTGAGATAGAGGATTTTGTGACAATTTATCCAAGTGTCAATGTTTCAGGAAATTGTCGAATAGGGCAGTGCACTGAACTTGGAACGGGAATGCAGATAATACAAGGCAAACGGATCAGTGAAAACTGTATTGTAGGGGCAGGTTCTGTTGTAGTAAAAGACCTTTTAGAGAGTGGAACCTATGTGGGGTGCCCTGCAAAGAAAATAAAGTAATCAGGGACTGTATAATTAAGATTACTTTAGGGAATGGAACATAAAAGATAAAGGAGTTTCAAGGAATGAAGTCATTGGATGGTATAAAGCCTTTTGAAAAAAGAGTTTGGCTCAGTTCCCCTACCATGCATGGGGAGGAACTGCAGTTTATGCAGGAGGCCTTTGAGAGCAATTGGATGTCTACAGTAGGGCAGAATATCAACGAGTTGGAAAGACTTGTTGCGGAAAAAATAGGTTGCCAATATGCTGTTGCGCTTTCTGCAGGTACAGCGGCCTTACACCTTGCGACAAAGCTTGCAGGGGAAAAGCTCTATGGGCAGGCGAAACCGCATGAAGGAACTCTTAGGGGGAAAAAGGCATTCTGCTCGGATTTGACTTTTGATGCTTCGGTTAATCCCGTCGCCTATGAGGATGGGGAAGCTGTATTTATTGATACGGAAGGGGATACTTGGAATATGGATCCCTTGGCTCTGGAGAAGGCTTTTGTTCTTTATCCTGATGTAAAGTTGATTGTCTTGGCGCATCTCTACGGAACGCCCGGTAAACTTTCGGAAATCAAGGAAATTGCCAAGAAACATGATGCTCTTATCATTGAAGATGCGGCTGAATCTTTTGGCGCAAAATATAAAGGGATGGAAACAGGGAACTTTGGGGATTATAACGCCATTAGTTTTAACGGCAATAAAATCATCACCGGTTCTTCAGGCGGAATGTTTTTGACAAACTCAAGGGAGGATGCGGACAAGGTAAGAAAATGGAGTACCCAGTCCAGAGAAGATGCACCTTGGTATGAGCATGAGGAGATTGGATACAATTATAGAATGTCCAATGTTATTGCCGGAGTAGTACGAGGACAGTTACCCTATCTTAATGAGCACATCGAAAGAAAGAAAGAGATTTATCATAGATATAGAGAAGGACTTAGAGATTTACCACTTAGTATGAACCCCTATGATAAAAATAACACTGAACCGAATTTCTGGCTAAGTTGCATTTTGATTCAGGAAGAAGCAATGTCTCCTATTGTGCGCGGAGAAAGAGAATATTTATATCAGTCTCAGAAGGGAAAAAGCAATCCGCAAGAAATCATGGAGATGCTCACGCGAGTCAATGCGGAAAGCCGTCCCATCTGGAAACCTATGCATATGCAGCCGATTTATAGGATGAATTCCTTTGTGACACGGGAGGGTAATGGACGAGGTCGGACAAATGCATATATTGATGAAGGAGAGATTATGGATATCGGGGCGGATATCTTCCAAAGAGGACTCTGCCTGCCCTCCGACAATAAGATGACGGAAGAAGAGCAGGAAAAAATCATGGAAGTGATTAAAAGAGCCTTTGCTTAGTTGGCTATTTAAGGACGAACTTGAATATCAAATGATAAAAATTAGATTTTTATGATAGGAGTGGTTCTGCAATGAAGTTTATAGTGAAAATCATAAAGGGAATCCTATTTATCTCAATATGTGCTGCCGGAATAGCCTTTGTTCTTGATATGTTGGAAGAGAGAAAAAAGAAAAACAAGAGGATGTACGAAAACTTTGTGAAAAGACCGCTGGATTGTTTTTTAGCGGTGGCTGCTTCTCTTGTTTTTTCGCCCCTTATTTTTCTACTTTGCGTTTTGGTTCGTCTCTTTTTGGGAACACCGGTTTTTTTTGAACAAGATAGACCCGGAAAAAATGGGAAAATTTTCAAACTATACAAGTTTAGGACAATGACAGAACAAAGAGATGAGAATGGAAATTTATTGCCGGATGAAAGGAGACTAACTCCTTTTGGGAAAATGCTTCGATCCACTTCACTTGATGAATTACCGGAACTTTTTAATATTATTAAAGGAGAAATGTCGTTAATTGGTCCAAGGCCCCTTCTGGTTAAATACTTGCCTCTATATAATGCGGAGCAAGCCAGAAGGCATGAAGTAAGACCGGGCCTAACCGGACTTGCGCAAATAAGGGGAAGAAATTCACTGAGTTGGGAAGAAAAATTTCAATATGATACGGAATATGTGGACAATATCACATTTTGCGGAGATTTGAAAATAATAGGAGAAACCATTTTCCGTGTTTTAAAAAGAGATGGAATTGCAGATGCATCCGGTGTAACCATGACGGAGTTTCGCGGAACAAAACCGGAGCAAGAGAAAGAGTCAAGCAATGGATAAAATACTGATTTTAGCCAATTCCGATGTTGGACTGTATCTGTTTAGGAAAGAGTTGATTATTGAGTTGATAAAGCATCGGGAAGTGCATATTGCACTTCCTGAAGGCGAGTATATTTCTGCTTTGAAAAGTTTGGGATGTAAAATTCATCATGTTCCGGTTGATCGAAGAGGAATCAACCCTTTTTCCGACTTGAAACTTATTTTAAAGTATGCAGCCCTTATCAAAAAAATAAAACCAAACAAAATCATCACTTATACAATTAAACCCAATATATATAGTGGAATTGTTGCAGCTTGGGGGAATTTACCCTATGCCGTTAATGTAACAGGTTTGGGAACCGCTTTTGAAAAAGGGAAATTATTACGGAAGTTTGTGTCTTTTTTATATAAACTTGCGCTAAGAAAAGCGGACGTGGTTTTTTTTGAAAATAAGGCCAACAGAAATATTTTTCTGAAAGAAAGAATAATAAGAAAGACGCAAGCATGTGTCCTTCACGGCGCCGGTGTTAACTTGGATACCTTTTCTGTACTTCCTTATCCTGAAAACGCTATAGGATTTTCCTTTTTATTTATGGGAAGAGTAATGAAGGAGAAAGGCATAGATGAATTGCTTTTTGCAATGAAAAGACTAAGGGATGAAAACTATGATTGTGTTTTAGATATTGTAGGGGGATTGGAAGAAGATTACCAAGATGAAATTCGACAGTATGAGAAGGAAGGCTGGATTCACTACCATGGATTCCAATCCAATGTAAAGCCATTTATTGAGAATTGCCAGTGTGCAATCCTTCCTTCTTGGCATGAAGGGATGTCGAATACGAATCTGGAGTGTGCAGCAAGTGGAAGACCAATCATTACCTCTGCTATACCGGGATGCAAGGAAGCGGTTACGGATGGAATAAGCGGCTATTTAAGTGAAGCCGGAAATGCTGATTCTTTGTATGTATGCATGAAAAAGATGATGCAATTAAGTGAGAGAGAAAGAGAACTGATGGGAAAAGCCGGACGTGAGAGAATGGTAAAGTATTTTGATAGAAAAGCGGTGATTCAAAAAACATTGCAAAAATTATTGTAGTTAACATCTCAGTAATAGATTTTACTTCAAGAAAATCAGATAATACTACATTGGGGAATGATGCTGTCTAGGTAGATTTAGGGAGGTTAAGCTGTCGATGGAAGAAGTGATACTGGTAAATTATACGGGGAGAAAAGGCGGGGGGCCGATTGATGCACTCGAGATGGCAAAGGCTTTTTCTCTAAACGGTTATAAAGTTATAGCTATTTTATCTAAAGACATCAGTAATAAAGCGGATTGGGAAGACTTTTCTTTTGAAAAACTGATTTGGATTGATTCTTCAGCCAATATATTCACCTTATTCCTGCAACTCTTTTTCTTTCGCCTTACAGTCGGAAAGAAAATCAAAAAATCACTTCAAGAATATGGAATTCGTTTCATTTATTGTCCAATGGTATCGATACTGACAAGTAGAATTAACCGTTTATTTCCCAAGGAGAAAATAGCTGTTGTGAATCATGACCCCATTCCTCATTCCGGTGACAGAACCAAAATCTTGGCTAAGATCGCTGAGCTACAAGATATATACGATAAAGCGGATTGTATTGTCGTACATAGTGAAAACTCAAAAATGATCGTAGAAGAACAGTACCATGGAAACAAACCGGTTTGTTATGTTCCGCTCGGACCGCAGAATGTAAGGGGAACGGGAGTTTCTAAACTCGCCACTCCTTCTGATTACGTTAATTTTTTGTTTTTTGGAAGAATTGAGAAATATAAGGGAATAGAAGTTTTACTGAAGGCATATCAAAAAGTAAAACAGAATTTTGCAAAGTGTAGTTTATCTATAGTGGGGAATGGTGACTTTTCTCCCTATTTGGAATTAAGCAGGGATTTATCAGATTGCACAATTGTAAATCAGTGGATAGCAGATGAAGAGGTAGGAGATTATTTTCTGGGGAATAATCTTGTATTGGTTTTACCCTATTTGGACGCAACACAGTCCGGCCCTGTTTTGATTGGGTATCAGTTTGGAATTCCTGCCATTGTCTCAAATACAGGAGGACTTAAGGAACAAGTTAACGAGAAAACAGGGCTTTTGGTAGAAGCCGGAGATGTAGAATCTTTGGCAACAGCAATGGAAAGAGTTTGTCAAAATCCGGACTGGATTCATTCTACGAAAGATGCAATACAGGAATATATGGAGGAAATAAGCTGGAGAAATTCAGCAAGGAGTATTGTTGATTTCATGGATACAGCGGGTAGAAGTGGAGATAAAAATGATGTCTAAGCATAGAAGGATTTTTGAAATTCTTCTTATTTTATTAGCGTTTTCTTTACAGTTTGAAGCCGGAGCAGTTCGAATTGACAGGATCTGGGCTATCGGAATACCAATAGCGTTAATTCTGATTATTTTGTTTAATATGAATATGGGAAGGTTTGCTATACCTAAAATCGTAGTATTATTTCTTGTGATTCTGGTTTATTTAACGATTCTAGCTATTTGTTGGACTCCGTTTTATATAGGTAGTCCTTTGAGACTAAAGAGAGTTGCATATGAATTTGCGTGTTATTTGAGCCTATTTTTATTTTTTTACTGTGCCTATTTAACTGAAAAAAATAGACTGGGAGATTATTTATTAAAGTGGATTGCAAGGTCTACAGCGCTTGTAGCAAGTCTTTCTTTTTTTACAGAAGCTTTTGGGCTGATGCCAATACGAAAATATCTTTATCTTTTAGGGAATATTAGATTTGGCGGTTTCTTGCAGAATCCCAATGATTTTGGACTTATGGGTCTTGTGAGTATTGTGTATTGGGTAAACTCGGATGAAGAGCCCATATATTATAGGATGCCAGCTTTACTTTCAATAGTGTTTAGTTTTTTTGCAGGAAGAAGCAAGGGACCATTTGCTTTCTTAATGCTTTATTTTCTTGTCTATATTTGGAATTACTTTTCTCGAAAATCGAGTTTTTTTGCAAAAAAGAATGCACTGTATGCGCTTTTTTTTGTGACAGCGATGGGAGCTATGACAATCTTACTTTTTCTATTATTCAAGGAGGAAATTCGAAGTATTCCAATTTTCAATCAAAATCGAATTTTAAATATGATTATAGCGCCGGGAAATGCTTTAAATGCTAATGGATCGGATAGAATGATTGCTTGGCAAGGAGCTTTAATTCAAATAATGAAATCCCCTTTAATAGGAGTGGGTATAGGGGGGAGCAAGGCAATTCTTACTTATTTGGAATATCCATATCCTTATGTTACGCCTCATAGTATGTACTTGGAACTTTTTGCACAATGCGGTTTATTTCTTGGAATAAGTGTTATTTGCGCATTATTCTTTTTTGCTATAAAATTATCGAAAAGAAAAGAAAATAATAGCTTTATCTTGCAGCAGGCTTTTGTCTTACTTTTATGGAACGGATTATTTTTTGGTGTGACTTGGTATTCCGTATTCTGGATATTATTTGGAATTTTATATTATAGGGGGCGAGAGAAAGAGATTTAAAGTTTATTGGTAGGGTGGTAACCATTGGATAGACTTATTTCTCACTTTAGAAATATAGGAGTGAACATTGATTAGTAGCGAAAAGATTACGGTAGTAGTACAGGGGGCGATAGTCCCGGATGAGGGGAGAGGGACCAAGGAAGTGTGCGAGAGCATTCGCGCATTGCTTCCCGGTGCGGAAATCATCCTTTCCACATGGGAAAACAGCAATTACCAAGGGATTCCTTATGATAAAGTCCTGGAAAACAAAGACCCCGGAGCCTTGGATTCTCAGTATGAGGGAAGAGAGAAGAGTGCTGTAAGAAATAATTTTAATCGCCAGCTCATTTCGACCCTGCAGGGGATAAGAGAGGCGGGAAGAGAATATGTGATGAAGCTTCGTTCCGATTCCTTATTACGGGATCTATCTTTTTTACGTTTCTATGAGAAGTATGGGAGGGAGCAGAATATAGCCTGCTTTGAACCCAGAAATCCATGGGGGGAATTTCTGAATCAACTCAGTCTTTGTGATTTTTGGTTTTTTGCACCAAAAGAAAAGATGCTTAAGCTTTGGGATATTCCCTTATATGAGAACGGTATGTTAAAAGAAAGAGATATTCTGGGAGAAGAATATTTGCTGGGACAGTTTATCAGAAAAAAAGAAAATCTCGAGCTTCCTGTCTTTTTTTCCGATGCGGCATCGTATCGAGATACAATCTACAAAAGCACACTTCGAGATGATTTTTTGATTATACCCAACAGAAAGTCCGGAATTTTCTGTACGAAATATCCCGGACTGAATGACTTTTATACGGTTTGCATCAAGCACTATGTCATCAGCTTTTCCGATTGGATCAGTTTTCAGGAGCCGGGGAAACAAGTGAAGCAATTTCTTGCTTTTCACTTTTTACAAGGATTAAGCGGAACGATATTTGGACGCATCAAGAAGATAAAAAGAGGATCACATGGAGCAAAGAAATAATCTGAAAGATGATATCCGGACAGAAGAAATCAGTTTCGTTATCCAGGGACCTATTTTTCCGGAGTATACCGAGGCAGTGTGCAAGAGCATCAGAAAATTCGCTCCGGGAAGTGAAATTATCCTCTCTACCTGGGAAGGAGCGAACACGGAAGGCTTGGACTATGACAAGTTGATAGAAAGTGCCGATCCGGGAAATTTTATTTTTCGACTTCCTGAAAAAATGGATAACGGTTCAGACCGCTATCCCATGAACATTAATCGTCAGATTGTTTCCACGAAAAACGGGATTCAGCTTGCTACAAGAAAGTATGTCTGTAAGCTAAGAAGTGACTTGAAGCTGGAAGGTCTGGGATTTTTGTCCTATTACTGTAAATATAACGCGGAAATCCGAGAGCCCTATAGTCGAGCCTTACGACATAGAATTGTGACGCTCTGTTCCGCGAATCCTAAGAGATTACTCCCTTTTCCGTATTATCTTTGTGATTGGTTTTTCTTTGGTCTTAAGGAGGATGTACTTAATCTTTGGGATATCCCGCTTATCGAAGAAAAAGACCTTAGAAACAGGCAGGAAGACGGCACTTATCCTATGGTGGACAATTTTGGGAATGAACAGTATCTGTGGATTTCCTTCTTGAAAAAATTTCGGGAAGTGGAGATAGAAAACGGCTATGCCTTAACGGAAGAAAATCTGGAAGATTCCGAAAGAAGCTATGCGAATTGCTGTATTTTTGTAACGGCGAAACACGCCAATGTCTATTCGATGAAGGTGAAAAATACAGGATATGGGGCCTATACGGCTTTTTCCAATGCCGGTCTTTATACGGAAAATGACTGGCTTTGTTTTTATAACCGTCATTGTTACGGAAATGAAAAGGAGAAATCCGATCTTTTTGAAAATTTGCTTTTCAAACTAAGCGTGCTTTTACGCAGTTTGAAAAAGACGAAGTTTAGAAAGCTTTATGAAGTGCTGAAGAGGATAGGGAATGGAAAATAAGATTTCTGACAGGGATTTAAGCTTTGTGGTACAGGGAAATATTGCTATAGATAAGGATTCGGGAGAAAATTTCACTCGAAAGGCCTGCGAAAGCATCAGGCGTTATTTTCCCCACGCAGAAATCATCTTGTCCACTTGGGAAGGGCAGGATATTCAAGATATTCCTCATGATCTGGTCTGCTTTTCCTCTCCGATTGAAACCTACTCCATTATTCGTCCGGATGGAAAGAGTTATTTTCATACCGTAAATCATGAGATTATCACGAGTCGGAAAGGCCTTGCGCTTTGCCAAAGGAAATATGCCGTGAAGCTTCGCTCCGATATGGTTTTTTATGGGGAGGATATTCTTAAGTATTTTAATCGTTATGAAGACCATGCTACGGAGAATTATTGCTTCTTTCAAGAGAGGGTCTTGGTTTTACCCTGTTACAACTATCGTAGAACCAAGTTGGCCTATCCCTACAATATCTGTGATTGGATTTACGCCGGTTTGCAAACAGACCTCTTGGATCTTTTCTCTATTCCCCTGGAGGATTATAGTAGCTTGCGTATCCGAGACGGAGAGAAAATTCCAAGAGTAGAGGATAACATGGGGGCGGAGCAGTACATCTGGGTGGCGTATCTTAGAAAGAAGGGGCACCTTCAGCACTTTTACAACAGGGAAAGATTCAGTTCGGAAGAATGGCTGGATTTTGAAAAAACGATTGCGGAGAACTTTGTTTTTCTCTCTGCCGACACGATGCAGGTCAATATCTTAAAATCGCCTTTTGCTTCCTACGCATCCAGACCAATCTTGAGTCAAGGGCTCTATACAAATATGGAATGGAAAAGATTATATAATTCTTATGGTGGTGGAAGGATAAAAATAGTGTATAATCCCTTAGAAGATGTTCTGTATTGGGTTTTCTATCATTTACGCCATTCATTATCTTCTCGCTGTCCTAAAATACATCGTTTATGTACATCCGCTTTTAGGAAGCTAAGAAAAAGGAGGTAGCAGCATGGAGATCATAGCGCATAGAGGGTATTGGAAAGAAAAAGAGGAAAAAAATTCTTTAGAGAGCTTTCGGAGAGCCAAGGCTTGCAATTTCGGTACGGAAACGGACTTTAGAGATTATGGAAGAAAATTAAAGATTTCCCATGATATGCCGGGTGAAGAGAGCTTGAATGCGGAGGAATTTTTTAGTCTCTATCAGGATACGGAGCTGACATTGGCAATCAATATCAAAGCAGATGGACTGCAGAGCTTAATCAAGGATTTTGTGGAAAAATATCGGATCAAACATTATTTCTGTTTTGACATGTCCGTTCCGGATACCCTACTTTATACGCAAGAGGGAATCCGCTTCTTTGCAAGAGAAAGTGAATATGAGAAAAATTTATCTTTCTATGAAGAAGCACAGGGGGTATGGATGGATGGATTTCATTCCGATGATTGGATTACAGAGGAAAGAATACAAGATCATCTTGCACATCATAAGAAGGTGTGTATCGTTTCTCCGGAGCTTCATTCCCGAGAGTATAAGAAAACCTGGGAACGCTACAAGAAAATGAATATTTTGGACAGAAACGATATCATACTTTGCACAGATTATCCGGAGGAGGCATTAGAGTATTTCTATGGGGAAAACAATTAAAGCGGTCTTGTTTGATATGGATGGAGTTTTGATTGACGCGAAAGACTGGCACTATGAAGCCTTAAACAAAGCATTGGGCCTGTTTGGAATGGAAATCAGTCGATACGACCACTTAAGTACTTTCGACGGATTACCGACGAAGGTGAAGCTGGAAATGCTGAGCAAACGTTATTATCTTCCACAGGAATTACATTCCTTTATCAATGAAATGAAGCAGGAGTTTACCATTGACATTATTCATGAAAAGTGTCATCCGCTTTTTCATCATGAGTATGCTTTATCCAAGCTTCATAAGGACGGTTATAAGATAGCGGTTTGCTCCAACTCTGTAAGAAAGACCATTGAACTCATGATGCAAAAGGCCGGATTGATGCCATACCTGGATTTAATCGTTTCCAACGAGGATGTAAAAAGAGCTAAACCGGATCCGGAGATGTATTTAACGGCGATGGAAAAATTCGGACTGGATCCAAAGGAGTGTGTAATAGTAGAAGATAACCCAAACGGTATTCAGGCAGCCAAGGCCAGCGGTGGAAATGTTTTAGAGGTAGCTACGGTTTTGGATGTGAATTTTACGAACATTTACAACAAGATAAAGGAGTGCGAGAGATGATAAATATTTTGTTGCCATCCATGGGAGGAAGCAGTTTTTTTAAAGACAGCTACTTTCCCAAGATGATGTACGAGATTTGCGGAAAAACAATGCTGGAACTTGTTGTGGATAATTTCAAAGAATTGGATCCGAAAAAATATATCTTTGTTTTTTCTAAACAGGAGTGCATGCAGTTCCATTTGGATCAGTCTGCAGAGATGCTTTCGGACAAAACAAAGGTCATACAGCTGGAAAATGATACTGCCGGTGCCTTATGCACCTGTCTTATGGCAGTAGAGTGTATTGATAAGGATGAACCACTAATTATCGCTAACAGTGATCAGATTATTGAAGTGGATTATCAGAAAATTGTGGCTTATTTTCAAGAGAAAGACGCGGATGCGGGCTTGATTACCTTCCCCAATATTCACCCAAGATGGAGCTACGTGGCTAAACAGGGAGATGAGGTTATAGAAGTTGCGGAGAAGCGTCCTTTATCCAAGGATGCCATAGCCGGCTTTTATTATTTTAAAAAGGGAAAGGATTTTATCGAGGCGGCAAAGAGAGCCTTACTGAAGAAAAACAGCCTTGAAGGGAAGTTTTATATATCCGCATCCATCAATGAGCTGATTCTACTTGGGAAAAAAGTTCTTTATTATGATATCCCGGCTGAAAAGTACAAGTCTTTCTACTCGCCGGCAAAAATCAAGGAATATGAGGAGGGAAAACATTGAAAGTAGGAAATTTATCTTCCATGACCGGAGGCTGGTTCATAGGAAACTTTGAACCCTCCTTATTTAAGACTAATGATTGCGAAGTGGCGGTAAAAAGCTATAAAAAAGGGGATAAAGAGGGGAAGCATTACCATAAGGTGGCTACGGAGTACACGGCTATTATTCAGGGGAAGGTGAGAATGTTCGATCAAATCTTTTCCGCCGGAGACATCATTGTGGTGGAGCCCGGTGACGTGACAAGCTTTGAAGCCTTGGAGGATAGCGTAAATGTTGTGGTAAAGATGCCCGGACAGAATAATGATAAATACTTAGTGGAGGAATAGAAATGTTAAATATAGTTATCCCGATGGCCGGACGTGGAAGCAGATTTGCCGAGGCAGGCTATACCATGCCAAAGCCTTTAATCGATGTTCACGGACGCTATATGATTGAATATGTCATTGAAAATCTGAAACCGAACAGAGAACACCGTTTTATCTTTATCTGCCAGGAAGAGCACCTGCAAAAATACGGTTTAAAGGAGAAGTTGGAAGAGCTGTCTCCGAGCTGTGAAGTAATCTCCATCGACCATATTACCGAAGGAGCGGCGTGTACCGTATTACTGGCAGAGAAATTCATTGACAATGAGGACGAACTCATGATTGCCAACAGTGACCAGTATGTTGATACGGATATCAACAGCTATTTAGATGCGATGAAGGGCTATGACGGACTGATTATGACTATGCCTGCTGATGATCCGAAGTGGAGCTTTATCAAGTACGATCGGAACGGCTTTGTAACAGAGGTCAGAGAAAAGGAAGTTATCTCCAATGAGGCGACGGTCGGGATTTACAATTATAAAAGGGGAAAAGACTTTGTTTTCTATGCCAAGCAGATGATTGCTAAAAATGCGAGGGTAAATAATGAGTTTTATGTGGCTCCGGCTTACAATGAAATGATTTCCGACGGGTTTAAGATTGTATATCATGACGTGGGAGAAAAAATGCATGGCCTGGGGATTCCGGCGGATTTGGAGGCGTTTTTGTCTTCAGAAGTTTCAAGGAGAGTTTTTGAAAATTAAATGTTCTCTTCTGTTTAAGGGACAAGAGCTTTATATGATCAAATTTCGTAAGGAATTAAGTTTTTGAAGCGCTAAGAAAGGATGGAAAATGAAAATCTTAGCAATTGGTGCGCATTTAGATGATATAGAATTGGCCTGTGGAGGAACTTTGGCACTTGCCTTGCAAAAGGGACATGAGGTGAAAATGATTGTCATGAGTAAGTCCGGCTATAAAAATTATGACGGGAAGGTCATGAGAACGGATGAGAAGGCAGTTTTGGAGGGAAAGGCTGCGGCAGAAGTTTTGGGGGTGGATGACTTTGAGATTCTGAACTTTGAGAACAAAGATGTGCCCTACCATTCTACTGTAGTAGAGGAGCTGGAAAAAAGAATCAATGCCTTCAAACCGGATATGATCTTTACGCACTGGCCCTTTGATACACACCAGGCTCATGTAGGAACTTCCAAGTCTACTATTACTGCGGCAAGACGTTATAATACAATCTATTTATATGAGCCTATAGCTCCCTCAGGAAGATCCTATGTTGCCTTCAGACCTCAGCTTTATGTGGACATCAGTTCTGTTATAGAACGGAAGATTGAAGCTTTAAAGATGCATGAGACCGAATATAAAAAATTTGGAGAGGGATGGATTGAGGGAGTGAAGGCTAGGGCGGCTTTTCGTGGCTATGAAATGGGAGCGACTTATGGAGAGGCCTTTGAAGTGTTGCGAGAAGAATTAGTATTATAGGAGGAGCCGATGAAGCTGGCAATACATCAACCGGAGCATCTCCCTTGGCTGGGTTTTTTCAATAAGATGGCACAGGTGGATACCTATGTCATCCTGGACGATGTACAGTATGTAAAGGGAAATTATCAGAATCGAAATAAGATTTTAGGGACTAACGGAGAACAGTGGATTTCCGTCCCCGTACAGGGAAAGGGTAGGCTGGATTCGACTATTCTCGATATGCAGATTGCGGAAGAGCGTAATCCAAAGTGGAGAAGGAAATATTTAAATACCCTCTATTTAAGCTATCGAAATCATCCCTATTTTTCTCTTCACTTTCCTTTCTTTGAAAAGCTACTGGAAAAGAATATTATGAGTCTTCGAGACTTGAATATAGAAATAATCTACTATTTTGCGGACTTCTTGGATATTCACCCTCGATTTTTGAAAGCTTCCGAGCTGGAAACGGAGGGGAATAAGAGTGACTTGGTTTTATCGATTTGCAAAACACTGGGGGCGGATACCTACCTTTCTGGGGCAGGGGGAATGCATTATATGAAGATGGAGGACTTTGAAAGAGAAAAGATTGAAGTTTGTTTTCAGAACTTTACACATCCTGTTTATCCGCAGCTTCACACGGAAGAGTTTATTCCTTATCTTTCCACTTTGGATTTACTTTTTAATTGTAATCAGGCCGATGCAAAAAAATATATATTATCGTAGGATGGTTTTATGAAGGTATTAATCTTTGGTGATATACACGGGAATAGATATGCGATGGATGCATTACTTTGTCAAGCTGAGAGTCTTCAGCCTGACAAAGTGATTTTTTTAGGAGATATTATAGGGTACTTTTACAATCCTCAAGAAGTTATTAAGTCAATGCACAAAATACCGAACCTGACCTATATTCGTGGAAACCATGACCAAATGTTTTTAGAGAGTCATGAAGATAGAAAAAAAAGAGAAGTACTTGCAAAGAAATATGGCAGTTCCTATTTGCTGGACTTTAGTAAAGAAGAAATAGAATTTTTATCATCATCTATACCTTTTTTGGAAATGAATCTTGAAGGAAGAGATCTATATTTCTGCCACGGAACGCCTGATGACATTTATAATGGGAGGTATTATCCGGATTCAAAAGAGGGTTTGTTTATTTTGAAACCTTATGATGCTGTTTTTTTGGCGAATACCCATTATAGACTTTTTAGAAAACAGGGAAATAGCCTGATTATTAATCCCGGTTCTTCGGGATTGCCAAGAGATGGAAAGGGCTTTTCTTTTATCCTTTTGGATACTGATTCAATGAAATGGACTTATAATAATCTTGATTTTGATGTTCATGCTTTACATAAGGAAGTGGAAAATTATGAGGACTTTTCTGAAAATAACAAAGCATATCTTTTAAGGAGATTAGGAGAATACCTATGAAAAAAATTGTAATATCCAGTATAGGAGCAAACGTATCCGCTGCTATTGCCCGTTCTCTAAAAGTGCATAATAAGGATATCTGGATAGCCGGATTTGACTTAAATCCCTTTTCATATGGGAAAATGTATATAGATGAATTCTTTATTTCACCACCATACAAAGAGAAGGATAAATATGTGAACTTTGTTCTTGAGCTTTGTGTAAAAGTAAATGCGGATGTATTTATTCCCGTAACAGAAAATGAAATACAGATATTTATGTGCTATAGGCAGGATTTTCGTCATTGCAAATTACTACTTTTGGATGACAAAGTTTTAGATATTTGCCTAAGTAAACTTAAGACACAACTTTTTTTACATGAGCATGGAATTTATGATATTCCCACAGGGAGATTTCCTGAGACTTATCCCAGCTCCTTTCCTGTAATAATTAAAAAGGATAGAGGAAATGGTTCTCATGATATGTTTTTTGCATATTCCAAAAAAGAATTGGAGAGTTTGCAGGGAAAATTAGATGAGAGTTATATTTGGCAAGCAATGATAGGAACAGATGAAGAGGAGATTACAATGCCCATTTTTGCTTCGAAAAATGGAGAAATTCGTTGCTTTCCGATGAAGAGAAGGCTCGGATTGGAAGGGATGAGTATCCGAGTAGAGCCAGTACATGATCTTTTATTGGAGAAAATAGGGGAGCAAATTGCCCGAGAGATTGGACTACAGGGATGCTTGGATGTGCAGCTGAGAAAAGATAATGGATTGTACTATATCTTTGAAATTAATCCGAGGATTTCAAGTTCTATTGGTTTTCGAAGCTTAATGGGATTCCAAGATGCTTATTGGTGGATACAGGACGTCTTGGGAGAAAAACCTGATGATTACAGAATGGAAGAGAAAAAACTCGTTGGTATTAAAACATTAAATGAAATAATTTTCGATGCAGAAGGGAATGTTTTATATGGCGGAAACTAGGGCTTGTATTTTAAGCGGAGCAAGCGGTGGTTTAGGTAGAGAGATTGCTACACAAATTTTAGAGGATGCAGTTTTTGATGCCTATGTTTTTCTCTTTCGTGCGATTGAAAAATCATCCTTTTTAGAAGAATATAGGGGTGAAAAGTACTGTATTCCGTTTTCTTTGGAAGAGGGAAAGCCGGATTTAACTGAAGTCAGACTGGAGAGATTTCAAGAAATAATACTAGTGTTAACGGCATTCTCTATAGAACCAATTCAGAGCCTGAAACTAATAAGCAAGGAGGTAGTTGAGAATTATTTTAAAACGAATGTCCTTGGGCAGATAGACTTGGTACAGGAAGTGCTGCATTTAGTAAGTTCTGATTGTAAAATCAGAATTGTGAGTTTAGACTCCGGCGCTGTTAATCAAGTCTTTGAAGGTTGGGGATTGTATTCCTGTGGAAAGTCGTTTTTCAATCGGTATTTGGAACAGCTTAGTATAGAAGAAAATATACCCACCGTTTTATATTCTCCGGGAGTTATGGATACCGGCATGCAGACTTGTATTCGTGAAAAGACCGATAAAAATAGTTCAGTTGCAGCTTTCTTTACAGAAAAATATAAAAAGGGAGATTTAAGAAATCCTAAGTATGTTGCTAAAGATATTGTAGAGCGCTATTTGAAAGAGTGGACAGCAAAAGAACTGCGGGAAAAAGTTTCTTCTACAGAGATGAGGGATATTTACTTAAGCCAAATACAATACAAAGCTTAAGAAACGAAGGTACACTAAAATATGAATATCAAAAAAAGTGCATTTTGGATTAGTTTTATCGCTATGGCAGGAAAGTGCCTTGGATTTTTTAGAGAAGTTGCTTTATCCCATTTTTATGGCGCAAGTGATATTGCAGATGCCTATATTATGGCGGGAAATATCGTTGGAGTCCTCTTCGGATGGATTGGAACGGTTTACTTATGCTATACCCCGGTTTACTTGGAGGTAGTACATCACAAAGGAAAAAAGCAGGCTAATCGATTCACGGGAAGTGTTATTACCGGACTTTTTTTATTGAGCTTATTTTGCATTATATTGACTTATCTTTCTCCTCGTTTTTTTGTTTCTCTGATAGCACCGGGTTTTGCAGAGAATACAACTAAAATTTCAGTTGAATTTTTAAGGATTGCGGTTTTGATTTTACTTGTTGAACCGCTTATTTTTCCATTAAAGGCGTATCTGGAATGCAATAAACAATTCATTATTTCATCTGCTTCAGACTTTTTTCTATCTTTCACACAATTAGGTCTGATTTTTTTTAGCGGATTGTATAATTACCGAGTTTTGCCTTATGCCATGTTTGTGCCATATGTAATTCAGGCAGTAATAGTCTACGTAGGAAGCAGAAAGAACGGTTTTGCTTTGAAACCGTACTTTAGCTATAGCGAAGATATAAAAACTATGCTTCTTCTCATCGTGCCTTATTTTTTAAGCAGCCTAGTGATTGAAATCAATAGTTTGGTCGACCGCTATTTTGCATCTACTTTGCAGAGCGGTACCGTTTCTTCCATAAACTATGCTTCTATTTTGAATTCTTTTTTTGTCAACGTATTTAGCATTGCGATTGTAACGATTTTGTATCCTCGTCTTGCTGCTGCAGCAGTTTCTCGAAAAGAAGAGCAATATGCAAATGATTTGAGTACCGGCATAAAGCTCGTTTCGTTTCTTTTCATCCCGATTACCGTCGGTGCTTGTCTTTTGTCAAAAAATATCATAAGCTGTGTTTTTGGGCATGGAAAATTTGGAGCGGAAGATATAGAACGTACAAGTTCTATTTTCACCATGTATATCATTTCTATATTTTTTGTGGCTCTTCGAGAGTTGCTTTTCAGGTCATTATATTCCAAGAAGAATATGAAGCTTCCGCTACTTATGGGGGTTTTATCTACTGTAATCAATATTATTTTAAATATGATTTTGGTACGGAAAATGGGGGCAAGCGGGCTTGCTTTATCAACGTCTCTTTCGACCCTTTGTGTTACCCCGATTTTATTTTTCTCCATACTTAGAAAAAATAACGCAATCGATTCTGCTGATTTATTTCTCTTTTTGGGGAAAATAGGATTGATGGCTTCTGTTATGGGGATTGCGGTATTTCTCTTAAAGCGATATTGCAGTATTTCGATAAGCGGTTATGTAGGACAGTGGATTAATTTGCTTCTTTATACAATTACAGGGATAACGGTATATTTTTCCTTGGCATTTTTGTGGAAGCCGAAGTTTACACAGTCTATTCAAGTGAAATAAAGATTTTCTTTGGACTTGTAAATGAAATAGATAGTAGGATGGGAGAAAAAGCGAATGAATAGCAGAAATATAGGAGTAGATTTACTTAGAGGCCTTGCTGCTTTTATGGTTGTAATACTGCATTGCTTATCTTTTACGGGATGTTTGGATTTAAAAACTTCTTACATTAATTTTCATGTATACTATCTTGTCAATTGCTTTGCTTTTTGTGCGGTGAATATATTTGGTTTAATATCAGGGTATATCGGTTACACTTCGGAAAAGAAAGAAGAGTATCATCTTTCCAGAATTTTACATCTATATATAACAGTACTAAGCTATTCTCTCGGTATCTTAGCTCTTTACTGCATCAAAAATAATGTTTTCATTTTTTCCAGAGGACACATTAAGTATTTTACCCCTTTTTTATCCGAGACATGGTGGTACCTTACGGACTATGTTGCTGTTTTCTTCTTCATGCCATATATCAATGCCTTACTAAATACCTTAGGGAAAGAAATGGCAAAGCGGATGCTTTATCTCATTGTGATACTTTTTAGCATTTGCTCTATAATAGCAAGATTCCTTGGGAATGAAAGTTTCTTTGGGGTAAAAGGCGGTTATAGTATGGTGTGGCTGTTATCTCTGTATTACTATGGAGCATATTTTAAGAAATATGGATTTCCTAAACTAATAGAGAGATATCCGATAAGGATTTACTGTGCGGTATCAATATTCTCCTGGCTCGGATATGAATTTATACGATTTATGTTAGAAAAATGGGGGGTAGATGTAACCGGAAGGCTATATCTTTTATATTATGTATCCATTCCTGTTCTACTACAGGGAGTAACGCTGCTTTGCTTCTTCAGCAGAGAGAGGGAGGCATTCAGAACAGAAGGGGTTATAGGGGATATATCGAAGCTTATGGCAATGACCAGTTTTGGCGTGTTTATCGCCCATACTCATCCTCTTGCTAAGGGCATCTTGTTCAAAAGATTTTTTCCTCAGGATTATGCTACTTCCAGCTTGGGCATTGTGAAAGTTTTAGGTTATGCAATTGTTTTATATCTTCTCTGTTTTTGTGTAGAATATGGAAGAAACAGGATATATAGGAAAGTCTTATTACGTAGAAAGAAATAGAAAGTATAAATATATAAAAAGATTAGTGGAGAAAAATATGAAAGTTTTAGTTACAGGTGCGGGTGGTATGGTCGGATCTCATATGGTAGAGAAGTTATATGAGAGAGGAGACGAAGTTTACGGAATTTGGCATAAAAACAAAGTGAATATTGAAGAGGTGAAGCTACCCATTCACTTTATACAGTGTGACTTAAGGTATGGAGACGGAATTGATCAAGTCATTATGGATCAGTTACCGGAGGAGATTTATCATTTGGCGGCACAAAGCTACCCGACTGTTTCATGGGTAAGTCCAAGTGAAACTATCGATGTAAATGTAAATGGTACAGTAGCCGTGTTTGAAGCAATAAAAAAGGCACGAAAGTATGTAGACGCTTCTTATAATCCTATGGTTGTGGTAGCTTGTTCGAGTGCAGAATATGGAGAAAGCCTCAATCTCCTGGAAGGACAGGGAGAAGTGTATGTTAAGGAAAATACAGAACTCCTCCCCTTACATCCCTATGGTGTCAGCAAGGTGGCTCAGGATTTGCTGGCGTTTCAGTATTACAAGAATGATCAAATTCGAGTAATTCGTGCAAGAATTTTTAATTCTACCGGTACGAGAAAAGTGAAGGATGTATGTGCAGACTTTACTTATCGAGCTGTTCTGGCTGAACAAAGCGGGGACTATACTCTTAGAGTGGGAAATTTATCCACTAAAAGAGCCATTATGGATCAGAGAGACTTGATTCACGCTCTCCTTCTTTTGGCAAAAAAAGGAAGAGCGGGAGAGGTATACAATATTTCTTCAGAAGCGATTTACGAAATGCGAGAAATTATTGACTATATTGAAGAGGTCATGGGAAAGACTTTCCAGATAGAGGTAGATAAGGCACTTCTGCGCCCAACAGATGAAAAAATTATAGTGGGCGATATAACAAAATTACAGAAAGATACGGGATGGAAACAGAGAATTCCCATGAAACAGACTATTCAAGATATGCTCTCCTATTGGAGAAACAAACTGAGATAAAGAAGCCGGGAGCAACATTATGGAAAGACGACTTGTTGTAATAGGGGATGGAAAAATTTTTGAAAACAGAGGCGAATACTATGTTCAGGGGCCGGCAAATCTAAGTATTTTTAATGTTTTTCAAGGGATTAATGAAATTGTCTTGTGGTCCAGAATTTATACCATTTCTGATGAAGAGGTAGAAAAGTATAGTAAATATGATTTTTCTGTGGTAAAAGTCCCCATTCGTGTTATGGGGATATACAATCAAAAATCGGGACTAAAAGGATATTTGCTTACACTGTGGAAAAGGAAGAAAAGTCTCGATCAGCTTTTCAATGCTCCTTGTCTTGTATATTCAGCAATGGGATCTGTGACACAGTGGATGATGTTTCTCTTATACAGTAAAAAAGAAATCCTTTTTATATCTCGAACCATAGGAGACCATGAGTTTATCTCCCAAGCTAAATACTGGTATGCAAAAATCGGTGCAAAAGTAGCAGTGAATCTTTCCAATGCATACTATAAGAAGTGTATCTTGCAAACATGGGTTTCTAAAATTCTGGAAAAAAAATATGCTGTGGCAAGCATTCCTTCGGTTGTCTTTCATGACTGTCAGATTTCAAAAAAGGATGTTAAAGCTTCTCCAAAGATTAGGGAAGGGAAAGAATTTAATATCATCTTTGTGGGGAGACTAAGCCCCGAAAAGGGGATTTTGGATTTGCTGGAGGCTATAAAGCAATTGAACAGAGCGGAGATTAAGCTACGGATTGTTGGGGAAGGAAGAGAAAGAGAAAAAATTGAAAAATGGATTAAAGACAAACATATGGAGCAAAGCATTAGCTTAAGAGGATTAAAAGCTTGGGGAAAAGAACTCTTTGCTGAGATAGAATGGGCACATTGTTTGGCTATTCCCTCTTACAATGAGGGACTTGGGATGGTTTGTGCGGAAGCTATGTCCTGTGGAATTCCGGTTATCGGGTCCCATGTCGGCGGAATTCCGGAGATTGTGAAAGATGATTATAACGGAATACTTTTTGAGGCCGGAAATATCAAGCAGCTGGAAGAAGGAATCCTTACACTGTTTGATAAAGATGACTATAGGTTGGAACTTTCTCATAATGCGTTAAAGACAGCGATGGAGAATACCTATGAAGGGCAAAACGAAAAATTCAGGGAAGCCTATATGAAGTATGTATATCCCCAATTATAAGGAGATTTTATGCTTTTCAATTCTGCTAAATTTTTACTTTTTTTCCTATCGTTGTACTGGGATACTTCGTTCTGCCTAAAAGAATAAAAAATTTATATTTGCTACTCGCAAGTTATTTTTTCTATATGTGCTGGAGTGCCAGATATGCACTTCTATTATTAGCTTCTACATTTATTACGTATGCAGGAGGATTGATATTAGAAAAAATAAAAAAAGTCGATCCGCTTCGTAAATCATTCTATTATAGAATCACATTGATTTTTGCAGTAGGACTTAACTTATTCATCATATTTTATTTTAAATATAGTAATTTTATCCTTGGATTAATGCGAGCAGTAGCATTTCGACTTCATATAGATCTACATATTCCGGTAATAGATGTGATTCTGCCGGTCGGAATTTCTTTTTATATTTTTCAGGCATTGGGATATTTAATTGATGTTTATCGGAGGGATATTTATGCGGAAAAGAATTTTTTGCAATATGCTCTCTTTGTTTCCTTTTTCCCACAACTTGTAGCAGGCCCTATCGAGAGATCAAAGAATCTACTAAAACAGTTAGCCGATACAAAAAAGTTTAACTATGAAAATGTAAGACAAGGTCTTCTGATTATGCTTTGGGGCTATTTCTTAAAGATGGTTATTGCGGATCGGAGCGCCGTTCTGGTTAATGCGGTGTATGCTAAATATCTGGAGTATAAAGGCTTTCAACTTATTACTGCGAATATTCTTTTTGCTATACAAATATATTGTGATTTCATGGGATATTCCACGATTGCAAAAGGTGCGGCAAAGGTATTGGGTTTTGACTTGATGGAGAATTTCCATGAGCCTTATTTTGCTTGTTCCTTAAAGACTTTTGGAGAAGATGGCATATTTCTCTGAGCACCTGGTTTAGAGACTACCTTTATATCCCTCTGAGAGGGAGTAGATGTTCTACGTGGAAAAAATATAGGAACATTATGATTACCTTTGTGGTAAGCGGACTATGGCACGGAGCTAGTTTAACCTTTGTCTTTTGGGGATTTATTCACGGAGCATACCAGTTGTTGGAAGATTTTATTGCCCCTTATGTGGAACGGATAATAACTAAACTTAAGATTAATACGACGGTATTCTCTTGGAAGCTATTACGAATTTTAAAGACTTTTATTCTTGTGGACATTGCATGGATATTTTTTAGAGCGGATAGAATTTCTTCGGCCTTCTATATTCTGAAAAAATCTTTAGATTTGGACAATATAGGCCTCATATTAAACGATGGACTGTATCAAATGGGCCTGGACACAAAAAATATGAATATTCTTCTTTTTTCTATTCTGATATTAGCGTTGGTAAGCTATATGAAGGAAAAAGGAAAAAATCTCTATTCATGGTTATCTTCACAGAATTTGGCTTTCCGCTATGCAGTGTACTGGGGAGCGGTTGTTTTGATTCTTTTTTCATTAGACATTACGGGACAAGAGTTTATTTATTTTCAATTTTAAGGAGAATGGGATAAGGAAAATCACAAAACTTCTATATAAGTGTGGAGCAGTTATATTTCCATTGTTCTTAGTGATTTTTTACACAAAATTTAATCTTATGGCATTCACCGTAGAGGAGGCACCATACTATCTATGGAATAAAGATTTTTGCAAAAAAAAATAGGAGAACAGGATTGATACGATTATTCTAGGAGATTCCGTGGCCGGTGCAGCTTATATGCCGGAGGTATTGTCAAGCCCGACTGTTAATTTGTCATTAAGCGGTTCATCTCCGATGGAAAATTACTATATTCTGGAGGATTATCTAAATCATAATCAGGCACCTAAGCATGCATTTATTAGCTTCATGGATTTTCACTTCACTATGGCGGACTGTTATTGGACAAGAGCATTGTATTCGCATAGATTTTCACCTAAACAGAATTGGGAGATGCTTCAGCAAGCTAAAAAATTTAAAGAACTATCGATTATAGATGACAATCCGGAACTGAGACTTTTATCCTATCAACTATATTTACCCAATAAGTATATTACGTCTTTAACTAATGCGAGTTTAAATCAGCGTTTAGAAGGGAATATAGCAGCTTGTAATTTTGACAATCTGCATAGAGGGAGACATGTTGCAGTTGGAAACTATGAAGGAAGTTTTGAGGGGGTTCATTATACGGAGTTTAATGTAAAACCTCTTTTTGACATGTATTATAGGAAAATCATTGAATTATGTATTGAGAAAGGGATAGAAGTTTATCTCATTAAAGTGCCACTTCCGTCGGCGTCAAGCTTTGATGAGAGTTATAAATCACAATTCAATGAATATTATCGTAAGCTTCAAGAAGACTATCCATCTATTACGGTAGATTGGTTTAGAGATGGATATGATAATTTTTGTTTTAGCGATATTCATCATATGAATACTCATGGGGCGCTTCGATTCAGTTAAAGGATCAATATTCCGACATATTTAGTAATGAAATGGATGAATTACAATTAGACTGTTTGCATCAGGATATAAAAGATGAAAATAGGTTTGACGATTTATTCTTATGGATTAAGAATTCACCAAGTACTTTGATACTTTACGATTATGATGGGGATTTTGAATCATACTATGAAAACAATTTCAAGAAAAATACTTTGCATATGGAGAAATATTTCATAGATATATTAGAAAATTCAAACATATATATTCTCCAATTCTGAAAAAGAAATGGAAGGCTTCATCCTAGAAAAGACCGTAGAGGGTTTTGCGGTATATTCCTCTAGTTCAAAGGATGAAAGTTTGAAATATTCATGGAATATAAGTAATACTAACGGACTGGATGTTCTTATCATCAATAACACGGATGGAAAGATAGTGACCGAAAAATAATTTGATTATGCTAACGAGCCATCCTATAGTTTAAAGTAGTCCGGGGGGACCTATAAAGACATTGTTATAAACTCAGATGGTACTGTAGTTAAAAAAGAATTTAACCATGAGGAGAAATCAGAATTTACGTTACAAAGGCAAAGAACAAAAAAGAGGAGAATTATTAGTTTTCTCTTAATATTTATCTTAAGAACTTCGTAATAATTCGTTTACGCTTTGTAATAGACATATAAAGTAACTTACGCTATATTGAGAAAGTCACGAGGATAAACCCTTAAAAACAGGAGATTTTTATCTTTTGTTTATAAAAAACTTGAATCGATTAAGAAAAGGGGTTATAATCGTCACGCAACTTGGATTATTCCATGATTTTAAAAGGAGAGTGCATTAATTATGAGAAAGCAAACAAAATTGGTTGCAGCTTTATCTGCAACAGCTTTACTGGCTATCGGCGCATCAGCTGTAAGCTTCGCTGCTGGCTGGAACAACACAACAGGAAACTGGCAGTATCTGGATAACGATGGCAACCCAATTGCTGATGAATGGAGAAAGTCCGGAGATTACTGGTTCTACCTTGGATCCGACGGAAACATGGTTACAAACGAAGTTGTTCAGAAGAATGAAGACTTCTACTATGTTAATCAGGACGGTGCTATGGTTACCAATCAGTGGGTAGCATTTGATGCTGTTTCTGATGATAGCAATGCTGATCACAGATGGATGTACTTCGGTGCTGATGGTAAGGCTTACAGAGATAGAAAAGATGGCATCACAATTTCTGATATTAAGACTATCAATGGTAAGAAGTATGTCTTCGATCAGGAAGGCTATATGCTCTATGGATGGCTTCAGAAGGATTCTTCAACACTGCAGCCCACTGATGATGCTTGGTCTACAGCAAACTACTACTATGGTGGATATGATGATGGATCTGCTCAGCACGGTTGGGTTCAGCTTAATGTAAATGTTAATGGCGAGGATACCACAGCATGGTTCTACCTTGACGATAATGGTAAGATTACAAAGAATACTAAGAAGAATATCAACGGTATGACTTACTACTTCCGTCAAGATGGACGTATGATTGAGGATTACTCCAATGCTGGTAAGGTTCAGGTGGCTTCTGACAATGTATTTTTACCGGCTAAAGCTGTAACTTCCAGTAGTACTGTTTATGTAAACGGTGATGGCGGAGCGAGAAAGAATCAGTGGATTTGGGCTGTTCCGAGCGAAGAATACCTTGAGAAGGACTACGAGAATGATCGTGCTTCCTGGTGGTGGGCAGATGGTAGCGGAAAACTCGCTAAGAATACTATCAAGAAGATCAAGGGTAAGGTTTACGCTTTTGATGAGAATGGAAGAATGATTTCGGGATTGCAGGTTTCTGCAACTGCTAATAACGGAAGAAAAGATTTCTCTGATGATGCAGGCAATGATAATAGTTATCAGGATTTGACAGGTGAGCAGTTTGCTAATCTTTCCTTAACCGGTTACGATATTTTCTTCTTCTCTGATGACTATGCTAAGGACGGATCCAGAAAGACTGGTTACCAGAATGTAGGTTTTGATGATGATGCTTATCAGATGTACTTCAATAATAATGGTAAGGCCGCTAAGGACTATGTAAAGAAGATTAAGAAGTATGCTCAGAATGGTATTGTTCTCAAGGCTAACAACGATGATTCCAACTATGCTGTAGTTCCGGTTTCAGGTGCTTCTGGAGCAGCTACTGAGACTATTGCGCCTGTAAATAGCAAGGCTGTTCTTTACTATGGAGATCCTGATTTCAATATTAGTTCCTATAATTTAGTATTAATCAATACTGCTGGAACAGTACAGAAGAAGAAGTTCAATCTTAAGGATAGCAATGATATCTACTATGTAACAAATAATGATGGTGTAGTTATCTATGCAAGTGCGAAGAAGCTTTATACATCTAATGCTGGTGATCACACTACTGCTGTTACTGTAGGTGGAACAACATATTACGTAGAGTAATTCCATTTAGGATTTTAGAAAGGGCTCCCGAGAAATCGGGGGTTCTTTTTTTGTAAAATTTAGAATCAGAAAGTTTCAACCAAATACAAATTGTGTTACTCATAGACTGTTGACTTATAAGTATCAATATAGACAATAGTAAATGAGGGGGTATAACAGTGATTTTAGAAAAAGTTGGAAAAAGAATAAAAACACTTCGGAATGAGAAAAAATTAAGTCAAGAAAAGCTGGCATTCAAAGCTGATATAGATAGAACCTATTTAGCGGGTGCTGAGCAAGGGAAAAGAAATATTTCGCTTAAAAGTTTGGAAAAGATAGTAACTGCACTTGATTGTTCATTTGAGGAATTTTTTGAAGGAATATAATTGTTGACTATAAGTAACAAAGATATTATTATTAAGGGAGTAAAAAAATGGATAACAAAGATAAATTTTTTGAAATTATTTTACGTTATCGTGTGGGACTGCAGAAAAAAATAAAAGAACGTGAAGTTGAGATGCAGTCAGATAATAATGACCATTATATTTTATATAATGTACTTGGTTTTACGAATGAAGCAGGATACCGGATTGATTACCAGCAGAATGTTGGACGGTATTTGTACAAGTATGCTGGTTCGTTGATGGAAGAACTAGCTACTGAATGCTTTAAAATTGCATATCCAAATGCACAAGGGAAATTTTTTCTTCCCAATACTATTGATCAGAGTCCGAAGATGATTGAAATAGATTATCTTATTGATAACAGAGCGATTGAACTTAAATGGAGGGATGCAACAACAGATGGAGATCATATTAAAAAGGAGAAGAAGCGGATTAAGATCATTAAAGATGCTGGGTATACACCTATAAGGATTATGTTTTTTGAACCAAATAGAGAACAGTCAATTCGAATTCAAACCGGTTTAAAAGAGCTATATCATTCAGTAGGTGGTGAGTATTATTCCGGAAAGGAAGCTTGGGAATACTTGAAAAATGATACTGGGATAGATTTGAGAAATATACTAGAGAGGAATGGAAAGTGGTAAGATGGAGTCAAATATGGTATATTGCGGGGATTGCTTAGAAAAGATGAAAGAGCTGGCAGATAAGTCTGTAGACTTGGTTTATGTGGATCCTCCGTTTTATACGCAGACCATTCAGAAGCTATTAGATAAGACTGGACAGGAATATTCATTTACAGACTCATGGAAGGATATAGGTTATTATATTAATTATATCGAAGCCAGACTAAGAGAATGTCAGCGAGTACTGAAAGAAACAGGCAGCATTTTTGTTCATTGTGATAGAAATGCATCACATTACATAAGAATTTTACTAGACAGAGTTTTTGGAGAAGATCATTTTCAGAGTGAGATTATTTGGTCATATAAAAGATGGTCTAATGCAAAGAAAGGATTGTTAAATAATCATCAGACTATTTTTTTCTACAGTAAAACGGATGATTTTAAATTCAATACGATATATACAGATTATTCTGAAACAACGAATGTGGATCAGATCCTACAAGAAAGATCCCGTGATAAGAATGGCAAATCACAGTATAAAAGAGATACAAATGGTGATGTTGTAATGGGGCAAGCAAAAAAAGGAGTACCACTTTCTGATGTTTGGGAAATACCATATTTGAATCCTAAGGCAAAAGAAAGAGTTGGGTATCCGACACAAAAACCAATCATTCTCTTGGAACAGATAATAAAATTGGTTACAAATGAAAATGATTTAGTGTTGGATCCGTTCATGGGTTCCGGAACAACGTTAGTTGCTTCAAAGCTTCTAAATAGAAGATATATTGGTTTTGATATCTCGGAAGAAGCTTTTAAACTTACAGAAGACAGGCTAAAGTCTGTAATAAAAACAGAGTCATTTCTTTTGAAAAGAGGAAAGAAAGCATACCGGAATCTTGATGAGCAAAGTATGTTAATCATTAAGAGTTTAGATGGTATTCCTGTTCAGCGAAATAGTGGAATTGATGGTTTTTTGAAGGAACATATTGACGATGGAACGGTTGCTATCAGAGTTCAAAGAGAATATGAAAATCTGGATGAAACAGTAGAAAAGCTTCAAAAAGCGTGTAGTTCAAAGGGGTGCTCTTACATGATTGTGATTCGTACACATAGGGATTGCATTGATACTTTTGACTATACAAATGTGCTTAAGAACTTGATAATCCTTGATCAATACGATCTTCAAATAAGTGATGCGGTTCGTGAATTAAAGAAAAAAATGACCTTAAAAAAGGCATAATTATTCAAAAATATAGTGTAAGAAAGGTGGCATGAATTCTCTGTGATGAGATGAGATGGCCACCTTTTTTTGTCTGTTCTGAATGAGTGAGGATTTCGCCAGGTTTTCTTTGTGATATGGCACCAAAGAGAAAACAGTAAACGAAATAATTTATTTCGTATTAAAAGATAATATAATAATAAATCTGAATAATTTGTATAAAATGAAAAAAATTATTGCGTTTCATAAAAAACTGGAATAATATATTAATACGTTGTAGGAAAGGATGATCTATATGAAAATGCAAGCAGTTGTCATTGACGGATTTAAGAATTTATCAAATGTAAAAATTAGATTTGACAATATTACAGCTCTTGTTGCACTTAATAATTTTGGAAAATCTAATGTTCTATCTGCAATTGATTTTGGTATTGCCTTTATTAAGGCGGGATTGGAAGAAAAACAAAGTATGATGGCAAATTCCAATCTTATTCCATTGAATAAATTAATGTTGGGGCGTAATTATAAATATGAGATGGAAGTTTCTACTGAGATACAGTCCCAAGAATTTATTGTCAAATATGGATTTGAGTTTAATTGGAGAGATAGTGCGCAGAAAGAGCCTCAAATAGTTGCTGAGTATTTAAAGGTTAAAGAAAATGATAATGGGAAGAAATTCACGCAATTAATCAATCGTTTGGACTCTCGTGCTTTTTATAAAAGTTCTGAAACAGGAAGATGCTCATCCAGAATTAATGTTGAGCCTGCGGAGCTTGTGGTTAATAAATTGAGAGCTTTTGATGGAATATATTACTACGAAATTATAAAAAAACTAAATAATATGAAGATTTATATGGAGGATAATCTTGACCCGAGGTCATTCTATCTGCCGGATCCCATCATAAGAAAAGGCCTGGAGAGTGAAATGATTAATGCGGATAATCTTCCACGTATTATTTTTTTTCTAAAAACTCAATATTCAAGCAAGTTTGAATTATTAAAAGAAGTTTTTCTTCAGTTATTTCCATATATTGAAGATGTGATTGTTGAGCAATTTTCTCTTAATGGAACAGCAGGTGATCAAATTCCCGATGATGCTCCGTTTGCGTTTTCAAAGTATATTTATGTTTTGCTGGTTAAGGATTGTAACTTATCTAACACTATTAATTTTGAATATATGTCCGATGGCGCAAAAAGAGTATTTATGATTCTTACCAAAATAATTGTTTCGGGCATAAGTAATGTCTCTTTAATTGCTATTGAGGAGCCTGAGAATTCGGTACATCCCGGACTTTTCCAGGCGTATATTAGAATTATTAACCAGTTATTGGACGATTGTAAAGTTATCATAACGAGCCATTCACCCTATATTGTTAGTTACCTAGACCCTGCATGGATTCATGTCGGTTTGCAAAAAAATCCCGGCGTAGCGGAATTTTATTCCTTCAAGAAATCAGGTCAGAAGCAACTGCAAAGTGATGCAGCCCAATTTAATATGGGTATGGGGGATTATTTATTCTCGCTCCTTTCGGATTCGGATGATAGCTTGAACACCTATTTGGAGTGTGATTCCAATGAGTAAATGCCTTGTATTGTTTGTTGAGGGAGAGACAGAAGTTGAATTTTACAAAGCTGTAATTAACTTTGCTCGGGAAAAGCGAAAAGACAAAAAGTTTGATACCAAGATAGAGTGTAAAAATGTATATGGAATCGGTGGATTTAAGAATATTGTCTGCAGAAAATTTATAAAAGAGATAAAACCGAAGTATGATGGGTATGAATTCACGATTGTACTCTGTAGCGATACAGATGTATTCGAATTGGAGCAAAAACCACCGGTGAATTGGACTGATGTTAAGAATAATCTGATTTCAGCCGGTGCGAGTAATGTTGTTTTGGTAAGAGCGAAGAAATCTATCGAAGATTGGTTTTTGTATGACTTAGATAATATTTTGTCTTTCTTAAGATTAAAAAAAGGTACGAAGATATCGGGAAGGAATGGTTATGATAAGATAAAACGTTTATACAAGTTGGCAAATAAGATGTACATTAAAGGGATGAAGAGCAATGGAATGGTTGCAAAGCTTGATATTGAAAAGATATCACTTGCAATAAAAGATCAACTATCTCCATTGTACAAATCTCTTGGAGTGAAACTATGAAAATATCTTTAAAAGAAATATTATGTAGCAATTGTCCCGTCCCTATTCCGTAAGAACTTGTAAGAGAAATCCGCTAGCAATTATTCCTTAAAAATCGTAGGATGGAGAAGCTTTGATTCATAATAAGTGGCGCAGGCGAAGCCTGGGACATCTTGTTTAAGAGAACAAAGGGACTTTGTTCCGAAGAAAGGATTTTTGAGGAAAGAGAAATGAGAGTTTTTGGGAAGAAAAGTATCGGCTTTTTGTCTGCGTTAGCGATGTCGGCATTATTTTCCTTTGCCGCCTTTGCGCATTCCGTCACGGGGAAAATACATGATGTAAACATTACCTCGGATAAGGAAAGCATTTCGCTTACCGTGGACAGTAGCGGAGACAGTACGGGAACCGACGGTTCCATTTATATTTTTGAAATTAAGCCTTACCAGAATGACTTGACGGGAAGAAGGGATTTCCTGGCAAAGGGAAATATTGGGCAGGATCAGAAGTTCACCTTTACTTTGCACGCGGGTCCGGGAGAGCTTCGACTTTACAGCGCTTTCGTACCGGCAGTCAAGGTAAATGGGCATTATGAGATGATTTCCGACAGACGCTATATTGAAAACCCGGAGATTGTTGCGGAAAATCAGGATCCGGCATTGAATCCCGGAAAGAAGGGGCTTCGTGTAGACCCGAATATTCTGGACGATGCTTTGAGTTTAAATATTAAGCATGCCGGCGTGGATATTCCGACACAGCGCTTCTTTGGAAATGGCATTTCTTATACCTATGAAAATAAGACCTATAAGATTAATAAAGAACTGATTGACCAGTTGGACGCGGAAGTGAAGAGACTGAGCGATTCCGGAGTTGCGGTTACCGCCATTTTGCTTAATGCCTGGAATGAAACTGTTCCGGAGTTGAATCCGAAGGGCGTTACGGAACTCCCCAAGGAGCAGGCGGTTTACTACGGCTTTAATGTGGAGTCCGAGGGAGGGTTCCGTGGAGTAAAGGCGATGGCTTCTTTCCTCGCCAAGCGTTACAACGGGAAGAACGGTCACGGAAAGATTACGAACTGGGTTGTCGGAAATGAAATCAACAACCAGTATTGGAACTATATGGGAGACTACGATGTGTCTGCCTATACGGTACGGTTTCAGAGAGCCTTCCGCGTGTTCTATACCGCGATGAAGTCCGTTTCGGCGAATGATAACATTATGTTCTCCATCGACCACTATTGGAATATGTTCCCGGAGGCGGCTCCCGTTGGAAAATACAAGGGAAAGGATATCATGCTGGCCTTCCATAATTATGAGGTTGCGGAGGGATACATGGATTACGGTCTTGCGCTTCACCCTTATCCTTATCCGATGACTTCACCAAATTTCTGGGACGATGATAAGACCGGTAAGGTCAATGACACCATCGATTCTCCGGTCGTCAACTTTAAGAACCTGCATGTGATTACGGACTTTATGCAATTACCCGCTATGCGAAACCGTAAGGGCGAGGTGCGTAAGATATTCCTCACGGAGGAAGGCTTCACAAGTACACAGGGGAAGAAAGATAAAACGACGGAGCAGGCTGCCGCAGTAGCCTATTCCTACTTTATCGCAGACAACAACCCGTACATTTCAGCTTACCTCATGAGTCGTCAGGAAGACAATGAAGACGAAACGAAGCACGGACTTGCTTTCGGTCTTTCCAGCATCGTGAACCATAAGCTGGTACCGAAGCCTGCACACGAAGTCTTTAAGTGGATTGACAATTCTAGTGCAACGGAAGGCATCGCCGACTTTGCAAGAGCAGTCATTGGCATTGACCGCTGGGATCAGCTCATCCCCGGCTTCCACTTCCCCGGAAGAGAGGCCGAAAAGCCGGATGTCATTAACTACTAACAAGTTGGATAATAATTTGCCGATAGAGCATAGCGTCCATTTGCTAGGATCTTTTCAATAAAATATCCCGGATGATAGGACTATGAAGTTCCATTTAGAAAAGAATTTTCTAAAAAAAGAAATATCCCGAAAACGGGACAGTGAGAGTTCGATTGGAAGAAGATTCTGATTTATATATTTGAATAATTAATATACCGGAGTTTAAAAGCCCATTGTATTCTTTGAGAAAGCCGTTCGGAGGCCTCGGTACTTGCAGAAAACGAGCAAAGCGAAGTTTGATGCTTAGTACCGTTAGGCCGGAGCCGAGCGAGAGCGTGCTTTCGAAAAGAATACAATGGGCTTTAAACGTTATATTTTTGGGAAATAGACGATAAAATCTTCTTCCGAACGGACTCGAACCGCCGTTAGGCCGGAGCCGAGCGAGAGCGTGCTTCCGAAAAGAATGCAGTGGGCTTTTAACGTTGTGTTTTTGAAAAATAGGCAACAAAAATGCTTCCGAACGGACTCGAACCGCCACTACCGGCGTCGGAGGCCGGGGCTCTATCCCTTAAGCTACGGAAGCATAGAAAAAAGTATAAAACAAAACTCTGGCATTTGCAATAGAACGAAGAATTTAAGCGTTATCAAAGTATAAAGTATGTAGAAAAATACAAAAAAAATATCTTACAAGGTTCTTGATTAAAACTTACCAGTTCGGGTACTATAGAGTCATATGTTTTAATATGGAAAGTCCGATGCGTTGTAGGAAGAACAAAGTGGAGGGAAAGATGAAGAAAAGTCTTGTAGGTTCTACGGTGTTATCAATTGCAGTGGCAGTGACGCTCGCTTCTTGCGGAAGCGGGGGAGGAAAGCAGACAGGAGAGACGACTGCAAAAGTGACGGAGTCCGCGAAAGAAGAAGCGGAGACGACGGCACAGGCGGAAAGTAAAGCGGCGGAAGAAAAGCCTCTCGACGAGAATGCGGCAAAGCGCAAGGGAGAAGAGGAATTTAAGGATACACCGGAGAAGACAGACGCGTATCTAAAGACTTACTTTGCTGTAAGTCTTCCGGAAGAAGCGGACGCAAAGGCATTTTCCGAAGCTTTAAAGGCTATTTCGGAAAAGGATGCGGACTTGGGAACGGAGCTTAGCTGGGATAATGCGGTATCTGCGGCAGTTCAGGCTGCGGGATATGAGGAACTTGCTTTAACCTACAATGCGGAGAAGGCGAAAGAGAGACTGAAACAGTACGGGATAGAAGGGGAAGGAGAGAATCTTTCTCCTGTTGCTTGCGCTTTGGACGTGGATTTAATTACACCGGAGGAAGCGGTACAGTGCATCAAGAAGGAAAAACCGGATAAGGCGGCGCTGGATGCTCTTTTAATGAAGGTTGCGGATGCGTTGGGAAAAGGCAGAAATTATTTGGGCCTTGCGAGTGATCCGGATATATTCGGAAAGCTCGAGAAGGAATGGAGCGCTTTCCAACTCTTCGATGACCCGACTCTTTCCGAAGTTGGAAAAGAGGCGGTAGAACAGAAGATTACGACGGGGTACGGGTTGAAATCCGCAGCGTATGATGCGCGATTTTTACCGGAGTTGACTTTACAGTACGGTCATTCCGATATCCTTCATGCCCAGCAGCTTATCGGCCTTTTGGATAGTGAAAATATCAATGCACGGGTTCAGCTGGAGCCGAAAATCAGCATTTATCAGTATTTATTGGACTGGGGCCCCGTTCCGGATCCGACACCGACCTATGAAGTAAAGAAATTCAGTGACGAGCTGTATCTGGTTTATGCAGTGGAATATGATTTAAAACTGGAATTTGCGGATAAAGAAGACCTTATGGCATTTGACAAGGTGATTAAGGAATTTGCCAAGAAGAATTCGGAAAATGCGGATATGAAGGGCTTAATCTACGGTTCCTGGTGGCAACCACTCTACAGCACGGTCAGAGAAGATATGCCGAAAGAGGATTATCATGAGATTTATGACTGTGTTGTGACAAATGGAGAATATTCCATCCATCCCTTTACGACGGTGGAGGCAAAGGATGAAGTTGTGAAGAAGCTTAGTGCTCTTCATGAAGGGCTTTCCGTAAATCCGGAGAAGCGTTATGTGAATACGGCCTTCTTCAATTATCTGACGGGAGAAGATTACCAATAGAGAAAGCGGGGAAGAGATGACAAAGGTTTACGAGAGATTGCAGCGTTGTTATAAAAGTATTGAGGATAAGATTCCTTTTCGCCCGCGTCTGGCGCTGGTACTCGGTTCGGGGCTGGGAGATTATGCGGAAAGAATCGAAATCGAGGCAAGCATCGATTATCATGAGATTACGGATTTTCCGGTATCGACGGTAAGCGGACACAAGGGAAGATTTGTTTTTGGCCATATCGGCATCGTGCCGGTAGTCATTATGCAGGGAAGAGTACACTTTTATGAGGGGTATTCCATAGAAGAGGTGGTTCTTCCGGAACGTCTGATGCACCTTATGGGAGCGGAAATCCTCTTCCTGACCAACGCCTGCGGCTCTGCGAACCCTGCCTATCAGGCGGGAGACTTCATGCTTCTTACGGACCATATTCTCTACTCTGTTCCGAATCCTTTGATTGGAGCCAATGCGGAGGAACTGGGTGTTCGTTTCCCGGATATGTCGGAGGTTTATGACGAGGCACTTCGGAAGGAAATTTTTGCCTGTGCAAAGGACCTCGGGATTTCCCTTAGAGAGGGTGTATATATGCAGTTTAGCGGTCCCAGCTTTGAGACACCGGCTGAAGTCAGGATGGCGCATATTCTCGGAGCCGATGCGGTGGGAATGAGTACAGCCTGTGAGGCGGTTGCGGGAAGACACTGCGGTATGCGGATTTGCGGGATTTCTTGTATTTCCAACCTGGGCGCAGGGCTTTCCGAAGAACCCTTGAGCGACGAGGATGTGAAGGTGGTTGCAAACCGTGTGGCACCTCTCTTCAAAAAGCTTGTTACTGAGGCGATTCTCAGGATAGGTAGGGAGTAATTGCGGCTGTGATGGAGCATGACCGGGAAGAAACGGCTTATAGCGACCTGTTTGGTCTTAAGTATAGGAATAGAAGAAGGGAGACGGAAGAAGAAATGGATCAGGGAAGGCTTAAGGAAGAAGAAATTGCGGAATTACTTTCCGGCATCGAGAATGTTCGTTTGAACGAAGAGGAGACGGCTGTCATCATTGTGGATCAGACACAGCTTCCCGGAAAGAAGGAGTTTCTTGAACTCGGAGATGCGAAGGCTCTTTATGATGCTATTTTTGAATTGAAGGTACGCGGAGCTCCCGCTATCGGGATTTGTGCAGCTTACGGCATCTACGTTTTGGCACGGAAGATTAAGGCGGATTCGGGAGAGGCTTTTTATAAGAAGTTTAAAGAAGATGCGGAATATTTGAATTCCTCCCGTCCGACAGCCGTAAATTTAAGCTGGGCATTAAAGAGGATGGAGTCTGTGGTTGAAGCGCATATTTCTTCCTTGCCGAAGGAAATTCTGGCTCTTTTAAGAGAGGAATGCAAGTTGATTCAGGCGGAGGATGCCGCTATGTGTAAGGCAATTTCCGAGTACGGCCTTTCCCTGTTAAAGGATGGAGACGGGATTCTCACCCATTGTAATGCCGGCCCCCTTGCGACTTCCAAGTATGGAACAGCACTGGGTCCTCTTTTCCTCGGAAAGGAAAGAGGCGTGAACTTCCATGTCTTTTCCGATGAGACACGGCCTCTTCTGCAAGGGGCAAGACTGACTTCTTATGAGCTGGACCAAGGCGGAATCGATGTGACCTTAATCTGTGATAACATGGCAAGTATTGTCATGAAGAGCGGAAAGGTACAGGCCTGCCTCGTGGGCTGCGACCGCATTGCTGCTAACGGAGACGCGGCAAATAAAATCGGAACCAGCGGAGTGGCGATTCTGGCGAAGTATTACGGAATTCCTTTCTATGTTTTAGGCCCGAGTTCCACCATTGACTTCAGCTGTAAAACAGGAGAAGATATTGTCATTGAAGAGCGAAATCCGGAGGAAATTAAATGTAAGTTCTACGAGAAACCGATGGCTCTTCCTTCGGTAAAATGCTATAATCCGGCCTTTGATGTGACAGATCACAGTCTGATTACCGCAATTATTACGGAAAGAGGAATTTTACGGGCGCCTTTTACGGAATCTCTGAAGGCGGCTTTCCCGGAAAGAGCGGAGGGCTAACAGGGAACGGAAGTATCGTTCGAAATTCGGAGATAGCGCAGGAAGGCAGGGACTTTCCTGCGATACTCAATATAAAAACTTGCACAAAAAACGTGCGAAACTTGTTTTATAAGGAGAGGAATGCATTATGAAGAAAACATGGAACGTGATTACAGGCGTTGTGCTTGCCGCTTCCCTTTTGGCAGGCTGCGGTGCTTCCGGCGCTGCAAAGTCCACGACTGCTGCTGCCGGTGAGAGTGCTACAACAGCTGCGGCGGAAGAAAAGGCGGATGCAGGCAAGACGGATGAAGCGAAAAAAGGCTTAAAAATTGCCATCGTTTCCAGTCCTTCCGGAGTCGATGACGGAAGCTTCAACCAGGATAACTACAACGGTATCTTAAGCTTCATTGAGAAGCATCCGGATGCTACGGTTACTCCCGTTCGTGAAGAAACCGGGGATACTGCGGCTGTTATGCAGGCGGTAAACGACATCGTTGCGGATTATGATGTTTTGGTATGCTGCGGTTTCCAGTTCGCCGGAATCGGAACCGTTGCGAAGGATAATCCCAATACGAAGTTTATCTTAGTGGATTCATATCCTGTAGATGCGGACGGGAAGGAAGTTTCTCTGGACAATGTTTACGCTATGCAGTTTAAGGAGCAGGAGAGCGGATTCTTTGCCGGTATCGCTGCGGCACTTGAGACAAAGAGCGGAAAGGTTGCCGTAGTAAACGGTATCGCTTATCCCTCGAACGTAAACTACCAGTACGGCTTTATGTCCGGTGTAAACTATGCGAAGGCAAAGTATGATGCGAAGGCTGAGTATGTGGAGATTCCTTCTTATGCAGGAACCGATGTAACCAATGCAAATGTTGGCGGAAACTATATCGGAAACTTCTCCGATGAGGCTACCGGAAAGGTTGTAGGAAAGGCACTTCTCGATAAGGGCGTTGATATCATGCTTGTAGCGGCCGGCGGTTCCGGAAACGGTGTATTTACCGCGGTGAAGGAAGCGGGGAATGCACAGGTTATCGGTTGCGACGTTGACCAGTACGATGACGGAGCAAACGGAGACAAGAACATTATCCTGACCTCTGTTCTGAAGGTAATGCATTCCAACGTGGAGAAGCAGCTGGAAAAGGTTCTGGACGGAAGCTTCAAGGGCGAAAATGCGCTTCTCGGTGCAGATACCGATTCTACCGGCTATGTAAGTGCTGACGGAAGACAGCAGCTTTCCGCAGAGACACTGGAGAAACTTGCTGATGTGTATAAGAAGGTGCAGAGCGGGGAGATTGTTCCTGCTGCGAACTTTAACAACATGACACCGGATAATTTTACAGGCTTAAAGTAAACAGAATACAGTAGTTTTGTGGCTGTCCGGCGGGAAAATTCTGCCGGACAGTTCTGCTTAGAGAGGAAACAGCATGTCCGAATATATTGTTGAGATGAAACATATCACCAAGCGCTTTCCCGGAATTGTGGCAAACGATGATGTGTCTTTAAGCATTAAAAAGGGAGAAATATTTGCCCTTCTGGGAGAAAACGGTGCCGGAAAATCCACCCTTATGAGTATGCTCTTCGGGATGTATGAGCCGGATGAAGGGGAGATTTGGATTCGGGGGAAAAAGGAAGAGATCAGTTCTCCGAGCTATGCAACCAAGCTGAATATCGGTATGGTGCATCAGCATTTTAAACTGGTGGAGAATTACAGTATTACGGAGAATATCATCCTGGGCTTGCCTTCAAGGGATAAGAGGCTCGGGTTTCTTCCGTATGTAGATGTGAAGAAGGCGGAGCAGAAGGTTGCTCAGCTTTCCGAAAGATACGGACTGGAAGTCAATCCCAAGGATATCATTGAAAATGTGGGCATTTCCGTGCAACAACGTGTAGAGATTTTGAAAATGCTTTATCGTGAGGCGGAAATCCTGATTTTTGATGAGCCGACCGCGGTACTCACACCGCAGGAAATCAGCTTCCTTTTGGAGATTATTCGGGGGCTTAGGGATAAGGGGAAAACAATTATCCTGATTACCCATAAGCTGGAAGAAATTAAGCAGGTTGCAGACCGCTGTGCTATTTTAAACAGAGGAAAACTCATCGATGTTTTGGATGTTGCCGAAACCAGCACAAAGACAATGGCAAACCTCATGGTAGGTCGTGAGGTGAATTTTACCGTGGAGAAAGCGGAGCCGAAGTTTGGCAATACAGTTTTGGAAGTACAGAATCTTACGGTGAAGAATCGGGACGGCTTCTCCGTGGTGAAAAATGTCAGCTTTTCGGTACGTGGCGGAGAAGTTTTTGCGATAGCCGGAGTTGCCGGAAACGGGCAGGTTGAAATTGCGGATGCGATTGCAGGCCTTATGAAGATTGCCGACGGAAAGGTCATTTTAAACGGAAAAGACATATCCGGTGAAAGTATCCGAAAGAGATGTTTGGACGGAATTTCCTATATTCCGGAAAATCGACAGGATGTAGGGCTTGTTATGGACTTTTCCCTGGAAAACAACCTGGTTTTAAAAACCTATAACAATGCCCGTTTTTCCCGGAAGGGGATTTTACGGGCTAAGGAGATTCGCGCAAACGGAGAAGAGCTGATTAAAAAGTACGATATTCGTTCCGGGCAGGGCTGTCAGACTATCGTACGTTCCATGAGCGGAGGAAACCAGCAGAAGGCCATTATCGGAAGAGAAATTGAATTGAATTCCGCTTTGATGATTTTCGTTCAGCCGACAAGAGGACTCGATATCGGAGCGATTGAAAATATTCATAAGCAAATTATTGCGGAGAGAGATGCGGGTAAGGCCATTCTCCTGATTTCCCTGGAACTCGATGAAATTATGAACTGTGCAGATACCATCGGGGTTATTTATAACGGGGAAATCCAGAAGATTGCGGATGCGAAGGAGCTTAGCACAAATCAGGTAGGTGAATTTATGATGGGGGTTAAACATGAGAAATAATAAAGCAAAGAGTAAACACCTCTTAGTTACGCTCCTCGGGCAGGAAAAAACACAGAATGTCACGATTCCCGTTTTTGCCATTGTGCTGAGTCTGATTGCCGGAGCGCTCATCATTCTTTTGCAGGGGAAAAATCCGCTGGTTGCCTATATGAATCTTTTACAGGGCTCGGGCATTTTACCGAAGGAGAGCTATGCGGGATACAAGAATATTCTTACGGATTTTTGCAGCTTCCTGAATGCCTGGACCCCGATGATTTTTGCCTCCCTGGCGGTTGCCGTTGCCTTACGTGCGGGACTTTTCAATATCGGTGTGGCAGGACAAATGCTTACGGCGGGTTTTGTCAGCTCCGTATTTGTCGGCTACAGTAACCTTCCGTCCGTAGTGGCCAAGCCTTTGGTCATCTTAATCGGGATTCTGGTCGGCTTGGCACTCGGCGCCTTTGTGGGGATACTCAAGTACCGTTTTAATATCAATGAGGTAGTGTCGACCATTATGGTGAATTACATCTCCCAATATGTTATTGCTTTTTTTATCAATACCTATTTTGTCAATCCTACTTCCAGACAGTCGAGACCGGTCTCAGCGGCATCCAGGCTTACGCTCATGGACACCTTGGTGGGAAATCTCAAAATCGATATTCCGCTGGCCATTGTTTTAGCTCTTCTTGTAGCCTTTTTGATTCAATTCATGCTGGACAGAACCTGTTTCGGCTTTGAAATCAAGAGCGTGGGATTCAGCAGAAAGGCTTCCCGCTATGCGGGAATTCCGGTAGGAAAGAATCTGGTTCTGACGATGGCGCTTTCCGGTGCATTGGCGGGTCTTGCCGGGGTTAGCTACTATCTGGGATACTTCGGCTCCATTCAACCCAGAGTCCTGCCGAGTATGGGCTTTGATTCCGTAGCGGTAGCCCTTCTTGGAAACAGCAATCCTATCGGCATCATTTTCTTCTCCTTCTTCATTACTATCTTAAGTAAGGGAAGCACCTATATGAATTCCGCCTCCGGACTGGAATCGGAAATTGCTTCGGTTATTACGGGAATCATTCTTCTTTTCTCGGCATGCAATGCGTATATTAAGTATCTTGTGAATAAAGAGAAGCTGGAAATGCAGGAAAAAAACAGGCCTGAAGAAGTGCAGGAAGGAGGAAAACAATAATGGAAAGAATCATTATCGACGGACTGTCCTTTTCCTTGCCTCTGTTCATCATGGCTGTAGGAGGAATTTACAGTGAAAAAAGCGGCATCACCAACCTGGCCTTGGAGGGCTTCCAGGGTATGGGGGCTTTTACCGGAGCGCTTGCGGTAGTGCTGATGATGAATCTCGGAATCGGCAATTCATCCTCTCAATTTTATGCGGCAATCTTTTTTGCCATCCTCGGTGGGGCTTTGTATTCCCTGCTTCATGCCCTGCTTTGTATCCGGATGAAGGCAAACCAGGTCATCAGCGGTGTGGTTTTAAATATTCTGGCAATGTCTCTCACGGCCTATTTAACAAAGGCCTTAAACAAGGGCTTGTTTCATGCGGCATCCGATAAGTTTGTATTGGGCGTGTCCGATAAATTTACGGTTCCGGGACTTTCCTCTATTCCGGTTTTAGGGGCTTTTTTCAAGGATATTTATCCTTTTGAAGTCTTGATTATTTTGATTGCTTTCGTCTGTTGGTATATCTTGTACCAAACGCGCTACGGCATGAACCTCCGTGCCTGCGGAGACAATCCGCATGCGGTGGATGCGGCCGGAGAAAGTGTTTCCAAGATCAGGACGATTGCCGTCATGTTCTCCGGTGCACTGTCCGGACTTGCCGGCATCTGTTTTGCCTATTCCATTTCCGGAAGCTTTTCTTTCAGTATTTTTGTAGGTTACGGATATTTATCCATTGCGGCCATGATTTTCGGAAACTGGACGATTCTACCGACCCTGGCTTCCTGTCTGCTGTTCGGCTTCGCTCGTTCTGGAGGTTATTATCTGGTACAGAAGATGCAGATGCCGAGCAGCTATTCGGATCTTGCGATGACACTGCCGTATATTTTAACCTTATTGCTTTTGATTTTCTTCTCCAAGTTCAACAGGGCTCCGAGAGCTTTGGGGGAGACTTACGATAAGGGAAAGAGGTAAGAGAAAAAAGGAAAGAGAAAAGAGCGAAACGGAAAGAGCGAAACGGCGAAAAACATAGAAAAGAGGGAGAAACAAGAAAGGTGCGGCGATGAGTATTCGTTTTTACAATGCTAGAATCCTGCCTATGCGGGAGAATATGGATATCATGGAAGGGGAGTTGTGGACGGATCGGGAGAGAATCAGCTATATCGGACCGGAAAGAAAGGAGAGTGCCGTTCCTTTTGAACGGGAAGTGGATTTGCATGGAAATCTGATTCTTCCGGGCTTTAAGAATGCCCACACGCATTCCGCAATGACTTTCTTGCGTTCTTATGCGGATGACCTGCCACTCCTTGACTGGCTGCAGAAACAGGTTTTTCCGATGGAAGCGAAGCTCACGGGAGAAGACATTTATCTCTTTTCAAAGCTCGCGATTCTGGAGTATTTAAGTTCCGGGATAACATCCTGCTTTGATATGTATTTTCATCCGGAAGTGATGGCGCGCCTTGCGGTGGATACCGGGTTTCGAACGGTTTTACTTTCCGGTTTAAGCAATTTTAACTTTTCTCTGGAAGAAATGCGGGAAGCTTATCAGAAGTTCAATGCCTATCATCCGCTGGTTTCCTATCAGCTTGGCTTCCATGCAGAATATACGACTTCGAAGGAACTCCTCGAAGGAATCGCCCGGATGGCACAGGAATTTAAGGCGCCCGTATTTACTCATAATTCGGAAACGAAGGGAGAGGTAGACGGCTGCATGGAGCGATACGGTATGACCCCGACGGCCCTGATGGATTCTCTTGGAATGCTGGACTATGGCGGAGGAGGGTACCACTGTGTCTATATGAGTGATGCGGATTTGGATATTTTTAAAAAACGCGGAATGACTGTGGTAACGAATCCGGGCTCCAATACCAAGCTTGCCAGCGGAGTGCCCCGTACAGCGGAGATTTTAAAGAAAGGCATTCCGATGGCCATCGGGACGGATGGAGCGGCAAGCAACAATTGCCTGGATATGTTTAGGGAAATGTTTCTTGTTACCGGCCTTGCGAAGCTTCGAGAGGAAGATGCGAGCGTGGTTTCCGCGGAAGAGGTTTTAAAGATGGCTTGCGTGAATGGTGCACGATGTATGGGGCTGAAGGATGCAGACTGTCTTTCCGAAGGGAAGCTGGCGGACCTTTTCGTATTGGATCTTCATCAGCCCAATATGCAGCCCGTTAATTCTATTGTAAAGAATATTGTTTACAGCGGAAGCAAGCAAAATGTGGCGCTGACGATGGTGAATGGAAAGATTCTTTATGAGCGAGGCAAATATTTTATAGGGGAAAGTCCGGAAGAAATCTATGAGAAAGCAAATCGTCGTATGCAGGAACTGAAAAAGTAAAGCGATTGGGAGATAAAATGAGAGTAGGAATTATAGGAACGGGATTTATCGCGGAGGTGCATGCCGGAGCTTTAAAGGCGTGCGGGCATGAAATTGTTGCAGCCTGTGGCAATATACCGGAAGCCTTGGAGGCGTTTGCAAAGAAATGGGGGATTCCGAGGGAGTATCAAGACTATCGGGATATTCCTTTGGATAGTCTTGATGCGGTACATATCTGTACACCGCCGAACACACACTATGCGATAGTAAAGTATTTTCTGGAAAAGAATCGGAAAACGGAAACCGGGAAGCTTGCCGTCATTTGTGAGAAACCGCTCTGCCTTGATTTGAAAGAGGGGGAAGAGCTTGTAAAGCTTGTTGCAGAATCAAAGACGCCCTTCGGAGTTTGTTTCCATAACCGATTTTATCCCGCGGTACAAAAGATGCGCGAAATCATACAAGGGGGAAGCCTGGGGAACGTTCTGTTGGTCCACGGCAGTTATGAGCAGGAATTCCATATCCCGCCACTGCCTTATTCCTGGCGTTTCGATGCGGAAGGAGGGAATCATCTTCGTGCCGTATCGGAAATCGGTTCCCATATCTTTGATCTCTTGCAGTTTATTATAAAGGATTCGGTGACTGAGGTGGATGCTGTTTTTCGAAACAGAAAAGAGGAACTTTATCGGGATAAGTCCGGGATGCTGTGGGAGGAAAAGGGAGAAGGACGTCTTCCCGTTCCGATGCAAAATGAGGATACCGCAATTCTTCGTTTGGAAATGCAGGGCGGAACGCAGGCTTCCATCAGTCTGTCCGAGGTGAGTTTCGGAAAGCTGAATCACATGGATTTGCATTTTATTTGTGAAAAGGGAAGGCTCGGCTGGGATAATGACAGGGCGGACAAGTTATGGATTTCTACGGAAAAAGGAAGTACTAGAGAGTTAAATCTCGGCATGCAGCCCGGCTATTCCGACTGCTTCAGAGAGATGTTCGCCGATTTTTATAAGGCTTTGTCAGAGGGAAATGTTTCTGCTATGGCGAAGGTTTCCGAAGCATATGAAAATGAAAAAGTCTGCGAGATGTGTTATTTAAGTGCCTTGCGGACAGAGAAACGAAAACGAAAGGAATTTTTGATTCGTCACTATGCGATGAAGCTTCTCGAGGGAGAACATACCTTCTATTCCGAATGCTATCATTCACCGAATCGCAATGCGGATGGGAAAATGCCGGTTTCCACCATGTACGGACTATATTGTAAAGAACCGAGGAGCTATTCCGATTTTCATATACTTAGCCACGAAGAAATTTGGCACTTTTTGGAAGGGGACCCTTTCACCTTATATTTATTGTATGAAGACGGCTCAATTGAGACAGTAACACTTGGTCCGGACCTTGCTTCCGGACAAGTTTTGCAATACACGGTGCCTGTAAATGTTATTCAGGGAGCCTGCCTCTGCCCCGGAGGAGAATATGCCTTATACGGCTGTACCGTAGTGCCTGCTTTTACTGAGGATTGCTTTAAAACGGTTGGAAAAGAGGAACTTCAGGCGAGATATGGGGAGAAAAAGGAGCTTGCGGAGTTCTTTAGATGGATAAAGGAATGAAAATATTCTTAAAACTGAAAGAGAATTCCTTATAACTAAGATTAGTAAATTTTTAAAATAATTAGGGAAAAATAAAAAAATCTGCTTGACAGTGCATTTTCCTAATGCTAGAATACACAAGCTGTCGCAAAAAGTAAGACAGTAAAAAGCAAAAAGAAACTGAGGAAAATCAAGGCTTTAGCCAAGATGAACCGGCAAACTTTTTGCAAAACAGTACCTTGAAAATCAAAGATCGAATAATACACAGACCCTGAAGATTCTAAAGAATTTTCAGTAATGTTTCAAACGAAACTTACACGAACGGTTTAATAAACCAGAAGTAAAAGAAGGAAAAAACAAAAGCTAAGCTAAGTTTTGACCGGAGAAAGAACTTAAAGAGAGTAATCTCTTAACTTATTATGAGAGTTCGATCCTGGCTCAGGATGAACGCTGGCGGCGTGCCTAACACATGCAAGTCGAACGAGATGCGTATCGGAAAGCTTCGGCCGGAAGATGCGTTATCTAGTGGCGGACGGGTGAGTAACACGTGGGTAACCTGCCTTATGGAGGGGGATAACAGAGAGAAATCACTGCTAATACCGCATAAGCACACATTGCCGCATGGCAGAGTGTGAAAAGATTTATCGCCATAAGATGGACCCGCGTCTGATTAGCCAGTTGGCAGGGTAAAAGCCTACCAAAGCAACGATCAGTAGCCGATCTGAGAGGATGACCGGCCACATTGGGACTGAGACACGGCCCAAACTCCTACGGGAGGCAGCAGTGGGGAATATTGCAC
>NZ_JH414504.1:724503-1128943 GCF_000238075.1 Oribacterium asaccharolyticum ACB7 | reverse complement strand
CATCGCATCCTGGGGCTGAAGTCGGTCCCAAGGGTTGGGCTGTTCGCCCATTAAAGCGGTACGCGAGCTGGGTTCAGAACGTCGTGAGACAGTTCGGTCCCTATCCGGCGCGGGCGTAGGATATTTGAGAGGATCTGTCCTTAGTACGAGAGGACCGGGATGGACTGACCTCTGCTGAACCTGTTGGGAATCAATCCCATCGCAGGGTAGGCAAGTTGGGAATGGATAAACGCTGAAGGCATCTAAGCGTGAAGCCAACCTCAAGATGAGATATCCCATCGTTAAGAGTAAGACCCCTTGAAGAGAACGAGGTAGATAGGGCTGAGGTGTAAGTGCTGCAAAGCATTCAGCTGACAGCTACTAATAGGTCGAGGGCTTATCCAATGCGTCTGATTGATATGTTTTACTGCTGGAATGATTTCAGATATGTGGTTTTGTAAAGGTGTGCCGATATAGCTCAGTTGGTAGAGCAACTGATTTGTAATCAGTAGGTCTTCGGTTCGAGTCCGAATATCGGCTTAAGCCTAAGCGTCGCTTAGGCTTTTTTGTTCTTATAATACTTGCTAAATGATGTAGATTTCATTTATAATACTCTGCGGAACCGTAGCTCAGTTGGTTAGAGCACTCGGCTCATAACCGATCGGTCCAGGGTTCGAGTCCCTGCGGTTCCATGATAAGGCAGTGCATTGCATTGTCTTTTTTTGTGAAATTTTTTAGATAGAAAATCTTCTTACAGACCTATATGTGATTTTCTATGTTAGAATAACAAAAAATGTGTACAGAAAGAAGGCGAAACTATGTCTCCCCTTATATTTCCTTTACTGGCAAAAATTGCATCTCTGTTACTCATGGTATTTGCCGGGGGAATGTTGGTGAAAAGCGGATTGTTAAAAAAAGAAGACAGTTTGCCTCTTTCCAAAATTACTGTTTATCTTCTTTCCCCCTGTGTAATTGTGAGTTCCTTTTCGATAGAGCTCAGTGAAACTGCCGGAAGAAATCTTTTATTGTGTTTCTTTTATGCAATCTTGGCGAATTTTCTCTTTCTTTTCATGGGAAGGGTGCTGAGAAGGCCATTGAATTTAAGCTCCGTAGAGGAAATGTCTGTAGAGTACACGAATTGCGGTTATTTTGTGCTACCTCTTGTTGCAAGTGTATTTGGTGATGAATATCTTCTTTATGTTTCTGCATATATTACTGTCTTTAATCTTCTGATTTGGACGCATGGTCTGCAATTGTTTCAGGGGCAAATAGTCGGTGAAAAGCGATCTGCCAAGTTCTTTTTGAAAATTCTTCTTAATCCGAACATTTTGGCGATTCTTTTTGGTGCTTTTCTTTTTTTTACAAAGCTTTCTCTACCGCATCCTCTTGCTCTTGCCATTTCCGACTTAGGGAAGATGGTTGGTTCTATCAGTATGTTGATTACGGGTATTGCCCTTGGCGGGATGCAGGTGAAGAAGATCTTTTTTTATAAGCGAATCTATCTTATTTCTTTTTTGCGTTTATTCGCCCTACCTCTTTGCTATCTTTTGCTGATTAAAGCTTTTAGTGTAGTGGATGGATTCTTGGATAATCAGACTTTATTTTTAGTTACTTACTTAAGTGCAATAGCGCCATCAGCTGCAAGCGTTGCTCAGTTTGCTATTCTTTTTGGAAAAGACGAGGAGTATGCAAGCTGCATCAATATTTTCACAACGCTTCTTACGGTAGTGTCTATTCCGATTATGGTCTTTTTCAGTGACAAAATATTGACATGAGATTTATATCAATCTTTAATATTGCAGAACGAAAGGCAGGAGATACAGATTTAGTAAATATCTTTAATGCCATAGAGGGTAGTGCAATAGGAACAATGGCAGAGGATACTATTAAGGGTCTATTTAAAGATATAGATACCGGTTTCCAAACTTTTAGCCAGACTTGTAATGGATGGAAAAACAAGCATTAACAAAGTGTATGATCCAACTTGTGGGTCTCGTGTCATAATATTGACACAGGCAAATAGTCAAGTAAATACAAGGGGCTTAGAGCTTCTATTAAATTCTAAATCAAAAAAATGAATTGTGCTGTTTAGGAGAGTTTTAGGAAAATAAGTGTTGTAAACAGTACATCAGCATAAAGGAGGAACTCACATGTCTAAGGTAAAAAAAGACACGATCGAAGCAAAAGGTATTGCTATTCAAGTGTACACAGAAGATTTTAAGAATGACTATATCAGTCTTACAGATATTGCACGATATAAAAATAGTGAAGAGCCGAATGTGGTTGTTGCAAATTGGATGAGAAACTATAACACGATAGAATATTTAGGAATATGGGAGCAGTTAAATAATCTTGAGTTTAACCCCCTCGAATTCGAGGGGTTTTTGAAAGAAGCAGGTAGTAACGCATTTACCTTATCTCCTCAGAAATGGGTTAATATGACAAATGCAAAAGGAATATATGTGAAGCTTGGAAGAGGTGGCGGTACATTTGCGCACAAGGATATTGCATTTAAATTTGCTTCGTGGATTTCAGCAGAGTTTGAGCTATATATCATCAAAGATTATCAAAGATTAAAAGATGATGAGAATTCAAGATTATCATTAGGTTGGAACTTAAATAGAGAAATCTCCAAGATTAACTATAAAATTCATATAGATGCAATCAAAGAATATCTCTTAAAGGATCTTACCAACGAACAGTTGTCTTACAAGTATGCAAGTGAAGCAGATATGCTCAATGTTGCCTTATTTAACAAGCGAGCAAAACAGTGGCGTGAAGAAAATCATGACTTAAAGGGAAATATGAGAGATTATGCAAGTCTGAATGAATTATTGGTACTAGCAAATATGGAAAGCTATAATGCAATCCTTATTGGTAAAGGCATGGATCAAAAAGAAAGAATGATAGAACTTAGAAAACTTGCAAGAACACAATTGATGTCACTTGAAAAACTTGGTGACAGTAGTATTAAAAAATTGGAATGAGAAAAATAATTGCATTAATTAATAAAGCCCACTACTAGTAATAAGTTTTAAAAAAAATATTTCTATAAAGGAGATTTATGGAGCAATATATTCATCCAAACAATGAAGAGATAACTCAATTTATCGAAGAATTAGAATTAAGAAACTTAAGTTTAAAGGATACGACTTTAAAGATATTTGAATGGCTAGACAATAACATAGCGTATAGTCGTTTAAACTCACCTTATTTTCCATTACAACGAAGTGACTTAGATCTTTTAGAATTCAGATCCGGGACATGTGGAGATTATTCAAACTTTTTAGCTTCAGTATTAATTACTTTAGGTTTTAAAGTTAAATATGTATTACTCAAAACTGATTGCTATAAAAATCCTCAAGAACATATTTGTCTTACAGTTCAAGAAAATAGTGTTTGGAAATTAATTGATCCAACAAATCCTTATCGAAAGTTTTGTGGATTTGATTGTCAACACCAAGAATACGAGATAAAAACTCCTGAAGAATTCTTAAAATGGAATAAAGAATTAGAAAGAAAGTATCTAAAACAAGCAGATGAATTTGGAGACCATAGATATGCAGGATTATTATTTGCTCCGTGGATACATCAAGATACTATCTTTGAAAGTGAAGAATTGTTAGAGGTGGTTTTTTATTTACTAATCTTAGAAAAACCTAAAAGTTTCCAAATATATAGTACTTACATCGAGTATACAAAAAATGGTAGTTATACTCCTATAATGTGTAGGATAGAAAGTGGAATCGAAAATTATAGTTTTTCTATTCATACTCCTAAAAATTTATGGGATTCAAATCAATGGTCAGAGGAATACTTAGTAGATGAAGTACCTCAAATTTATAAGGATGAGAAGTACTTTTTATTGAAAGATAATATTCAAAAAAGATTAAAGAAAATCGAAAATATAGCTAATTTAAAATCATAGAATTTTTAACTTAAGAGGTAAATGGTAAACAAGCAATTAAAAGCTTTACAGGTTTTGGGTAGACATGAATGATACAGAAAAATAGCACGAATGATACAGGAAAATTAGCACTCTATATTGAAGAGTGCTAATTTTTGTGTTATACTTCATATTTGTAAGTAAAAAATTTGAAAAGAGGTATTGTTTATGCAGAAAAATGGATCTTTATCTATTCATAGTGAAAATATTTTCCCGATTATCAAGAAGTGGATGTACAGTGATCAGGACATTTTTGTTCGTGAGCAAATTTCCAATGCAACGGATGCGGTAACGAAGCTGGAGAAGCTTTCTCTAATTGGAGAGTGGACGAAGCCGTCTGACTTTAAGGGGCGAGTTACGGTTACAGTTGAGCCGGAGAAGAAGACAATTCGTTTTAGCGATAATGGAATCGGTATGACTGCGGAGGAGGTAGAAAAGTATATTACGCAGATTGCTTTTTCCGGTGCGACCGAGTTTATCGAGAAGTATAAGGACAAGGCAAACAGCGATCAGATCATCGGTCATTTCGGCCTGGGATTTTATTCCGCCTTCATGGTAGCGGACAAGGTGGAGATTGAGACCTTATCCTATAAAGAGGGCTCTACCCCCGTGCACTGGACATGTGACGGCGGTACCGAGTACAGTATGACGGACGGTGAGAAGAAGGAGCACGGTACGGATATTACGCTTCATTTAAATGAAGACTGTGTGAAGTATGCCAATGAATGGGAGCTTCGCTCCGTGATTGAGAAGTACTGCTCCTTCATGCCGGTAGAGATTTACCTTGATAAATATCCGCGCGACAGTGAAATCATTTCCAAGGAGGAGAAACTGGATTCCGACATCGTACTCGAGGAAATTCCCGAGAAGGTGGAAAAGGATGAAAAGGGAGAAGAAAGAAAGACGGAAGCCAAGCTGAAGATTGAAAAGCGCCCCGTTCTTTTAAATGATACCCATCCGCTTTGGGGAGAGTCTCCCTCTACAGTGGAGAAAGAGCAGTATCTCGACTTCTACAGAAAGACCTTCCATGACTATAAGGAGCCGCTTTTCTGGATTCATCTGAACATGGATTATCCGTATAATCTGAAGGGGATTCTTTATTTCCCGAAGATTAACTCGGAGTATGAGTCGATTGAGGGAACAATTAAGCTTTATAACAACCAGGTCTTTATTGCGGATAATATCAAGGAAGTGATTCCCGAGTATTTGCTCCTTTTAAAGGGTGTGATTGACTGTCCGGATCTTCCCCTGAACGTTTCCCGTTCTCAGCTGCAAAATGACGGCTTTGTAAAGAAGATTTCCGACTACATTACGAAGAAGGTAGCGGAGAAACTTTCCGGTATGTGTAAGACGGAAAGAGAGTCCTATGAGAAGTACTGGGATGACATTTCTCCTTTTATTAAGTACGGTGTGCTTCGTGACAGTAAGTTTGCGGAGAAGATGACCGACTATATTCTCTTCAAGGATTTGGAGGAAAAATATTGTACGCTTCCTGAATTAAAGGAGAAGGGCAAGGCTTTAAATGGAGTAGACACAGCGAAATCTTCCGAGGAACTTATTGAGGATGTGAAGGAGGAAAAGGATGCTCCGGTAGCAGATACTGCAGATCAGGTAGAAAATAAGGAAGAAGAAAAGATTCAAAAGGTCTACTATGTTTCCGACGCGGTAGCGCAGAGTCAGTACATTTCCCTCTTTAAGGAGCACAAGAAAGAAGCGGTTTACCTTACAGAGCGAATCGACCAGCCCTTTATCACGGAGCTGGAGGCGAAGAACAGCGGGCTTCGTTTCCAAAGAATCGATGCCGATGTGCAGGAGGCCATGAAAGACGAGCTTTCCTCTGATGATGAGGAGAAGTTGAAAGCAGCGGGAGAAAAGCTGGAAAAGGCTTTCCAAGGCTTACTTTCCAAGGATAAGCTTCATGTGAAAGTGGACAGACTCCTTTCCGAAACGCCGGCGAGTCTTCTTTCTATTTCCGAGGAATCCCGCAGAATGCAGGATATGATGAAGATGTATGCGATGTCCGGTATGCCGATGGGGGCGCTACCGCTTGAAGAAACCTTGATTTTAAATGAAAGACATCCGCTCGTGCAATATCTTCTCAAACATGAGGAAAGCACGGAAACGGATTCCGGAAAGCTTATTGAAGAGCAGCTTTATGATTTGGCACGCATCCAAAATGCGCCGCTCGAGGGAGAGGCAATGAAGAACTTTATTGCTCGTTCGGAGAAAATTCTTTTGGAGCTTGCAAAAGACGAATAATAAACTTGGTGAAAATTTTGTCAAAATCTCTAAAAACCGGTGGAAGAATCTTATTTTTCCGCCGGTTTTGTCAATGGCGGAAAAAATGCAACTATGGTATAAATATAAGGATGATTTTTTGGAACTTGGTAAAGAAAAGCGGAATCTTTCTTTACTGCGGAAAAGCTTAAGGCTTACACTTGAGTCTTGAGAGGATTCAGATTTTAGGGGAGAGTATGAAAAAGGAAAAGTTTTTATCGTATTTGGTCATCCTTACCGGAATTTTGGTTGCCGTGATTCTGGGAATCCGTTCCTGGAGCGGTCCTTCCGCAAAAAGCGCGGATGCACCCGCTACGGCAAAGAAGACTACGGTTACCGTTCCGGGCTTTGGCGGAGATATGCAGATTGAAGTCAGCGCGGATGAGAACAAGATTTATGCGGTAAATGTGTTGAGCAATCAGGAAACCGAGGGAATCGGAAGTAAGGCCGTAGCGGCTTTGCCGGGGAAGATGGTAGAGGAGCAGACCTTTAATGTAGACGGAATCAGCGGAGCAACCATTTCTTCCACAGCACTCAGAACCGGTGTGGAACAGGCGTTAAAGGAAATGGGATTAGATACCGAAAAGTTTGCCAAGGCGCAGGCAAGTGCCGATTCCGCTAAAAAAGAAGACCAGAATCTGGAAGCGGATGTCTGTGTCATCGGTGCAGGCGGAGCAGGTATGATTTCCGCAATCACAGCAGCAGACAGCGGAAAGAAGGTTGTTATTCTGGAGAGCCAGGGTATCGTGGGCGGAAATTCCGTTCGCGCAACCGGCGGAATGAATGCGGCTGCTACCAAGTGGCAGGCGGAAAATTCTTTTGAAGAAGGTTCCGGTGTAGAGAAGACTTTGGCAACCGCAGCGGAAAAATATGCGGACAATGCTGTAATTACCGCTTTGGCAGCAAAGGTGAAAGAGCAGTATGCAGCCTATCAGGCGAAGCCGGAGGGCTATTTTGATTCTGTGGAACTCATGGAGCTGGATACCATGATTGGCGGTAAGGGAACGAATAATCCCGAACTCGTAAAGGTTCTCGCGGAGAATTCAGGTCCGGCTATCGATTATTTGGAAACACTCGGTATGACAATCCATAATGTCGGTGCTTTTGGAGGTGCTTCCGTAAAGAGAATTCACCGTCCGGTAGACGAGAACAATAAGGTGATTGCTGTAGGTTCCTATATGGTTCCGATTTTAGAAAAGAATATCAATGACAGAGAGAACATCACGCTTCTCACTTCCGTAACGGCGGATAAAATCGAGCAGGATGATGCCGGAAATGTAACCGGTGTGCACGGGCTTTCTGCAGATGGCAGTCAGGTCAATGTAAAAGCAAAGGCTGTTATTATTGCGACGGGCGGCTTTGCGGCAAATATGGAAATGGTGGAGAAGTATCAGCCTTCCTTAAAGGGCTATATGTCCACAAATGCTGCCGGGGCACTCGGCCAGGGAATTACCATGGCGGAAGCCATCGGGGCGGATACTGTAGACATGGACCAGATTCAGATTCATCCGACAGTGACGGCCACGGATGCGCATCTTATTACGGAAGGCTTACGCGGAGACGGTGCCATTCTGGTGAACATGGAAGGAAAGCGTTTCACCGATGAGGTAGGAACCAGAGATGCCGTATCCAAGGCTGAGATTGCACAGACCGGTTCGCAGGTTTATCTTGTGATTGACAACAAGATGGTGGAGAAATCCGCTGTTATTCAGGGCTATATCAAGTCCGGCTACACCGTAACGGGAAATGATGCAAAGAGCCTTGCCGAGGCCATGGGTGTTCCTGCCGATGCCTTGGAAGAAACCTTAAAAAGCTGGAATGAGGCAGTAGAGAAGAAGGAAGATGCGGAGTTTGGAAGAACCAGCTTTGCTGCCGCTTTGGATACCGCACCTTTCTATGCCATTAAGGTTACTCCGGGTGTACATCACACCATGGGCGGTTTAAAGATTAATACCGTGACGGAAGTCCTGAATAAGGAAGGAAAGGCGATTCCGGGACTCTTCGCGGCGGGAGAGGTTACCGGCGGAGTGCACGGTGCAAACCGTCTCGGCGGAAATGCCGTTTGCGATTTCACTGTCTTCGGTAAGATTGCGGGAGAATCCGCGGCAAGTTACGCAAAATAAGTTTGAAAAACGAGCTATCGCACGCTTTGCAAGTGATACTCATTATGAATAAAAAAGACTTTTCCGGAGGAAAACTTTTCCCCTTTTGTTAAATCGAAGGGCTCAGGTTTTTCGGGAAGGTCTTTTTTTACGATTTTATAAAAATTTTGTCCGGACTTGCAGTATAAGGGGAAATGCGCTAGAATAAGACAAGTTTTAAGAGGGACGTGCCATTATGAATCATGATTTAAGCAATACGCAAATTATAAGACCATTACAAGACAGCAGTTTGGCTGTGACAGAAGTTTTAGAGCGGGTGTATGAAGCTCTGAATGAAAAAGGATACAATCCCATCAGTCAGATTGTCGGGTATATTATGTCGGGAGATCCTACCTATATTACAAGCTACAAGGGTGCAAGAAGCTTGATTATGAAGGTGGAACGGGATGAAATCCTGGAAGAACTGATGCGGAATTATGTAGAAAATAAATTGAAGAAGGCATAAAGTCTGTTCGGAGACTCCGAAGAGACCTTTTCTTCTTTATGGGAGTAGTATGCGCATTTTGGCATTGGATTATGGCTCTAAGACCGTGGGACTCGCCATTACAGATGCTTTAGGATACACTGTTTTACCTTACAAAACTCTGTGGAGAGAGAGGGAAGGACAACTTAGGAAGACGGTGCAAGCCATTTGTAAAGTGGTTTTGGAGGAAAATGTAGGGGAAGTCGTTTTGGGACTACCCCTCAATATGGATGGCAGCAAAGGAGAAAGGGCGGAAAAAGCAACTGCCTTTTATGAGTTGTTGAAAAAAAAGCTTTCCTGTCCCCTTATTTTTTTTGATGAACGGCTGAGTACCATAGAAGCAAGGGCTATCTTGGATGAAAATGCAGTTCCGAGAAATAAACAGAAGGAAGTTCTGGATCAAGTGGCGGCACAGGTTATCTTAGAGGATTATTTACGGACTAAGGGCAAGCTTTAAGCAATGTTTTAGAGGAGGAATGAATGGAAGGCGGAAGAATTCGTTTACAGTCGGATGATGGAAATTTGGAATTGGAAATTCTGGAAGAAACCGTGGTGAACGGGGTAAATTATATTTTAGTGACGGATGCACCGGAAGGAGAGGACGGTACCTGCTATGTGATGAAGGACATTTCGGCACCGGAGGATGAAGAAGCGGATTATGTTTTTGCGGAAGGCGATGAAGCGGAATCGGTGATGGATGTATTTGCAAAGATGTTAGAAGGGGAAGATATTACGATAGAGCGATAAGGGATTGAAGAAAGGAAATATATGAAAGAAGAAAAGAAACAAACAAGAGTTAAAGCGGATTCGCCGCATAGAATTGTGAATATTCATCGGAGTAATTTAACGCCGAGAGATGCGCTGGAAGAAAGCGCACAGCATAAAAACAGCAGAAGTACGAAGACCATGAACGGAAGAAGGCCCGGGCGAAAACGAAATGCGGAAGAGGGAGTCGATGTAGCGGCAAAGACACCGGTAAAGACGCCTGGGACAGGTCGTGGAAGAAGCAATTCCGCGGAAGGCGGAAAGCGTTCGGAATCAGCTCTGGTTCCGAACTTCGGCAGTAGAAGAAATACAAATACAAACAAAAGAGAATACAGTTTAGAGGATTTCCCGTTACTGGCCAATACAATGGAGGTACAGGAGAGCAAAAATAAAGGGAAAAAGCCAAAGAACGGTTTTCACGGTTCCGTGAAGATTATTCCTCTTGGAGGATTGGATCAGATTGGAATGAATATTACCGCCATTGAGACGGAAGATACTCTGATTATCGTGGACTGCGGTTTGGCATTCCCGAGTGGGGATATGTTGGGTATTGACTTAGTTATTCCCGATATCTCCTATATCAAGTCCAAGATTCACAAGATGAAGGGCTTTGTTATTACGCATGGACACGAGGATCACATCGGTGCTCTTCCGTATGTTTTACAGCAGATTAATGTTCCTATTTATGCCACCAAGCTGACACTGGCATTGATTCAAAAGAAGCTTGTGGAAAATGGGATGGATAAGCTTGTAAAGATGAAGACCATGAAGTATGGACAAAGCGTAAGCTTTGGGGACATTAAGGTGGAATTCGTGAAGACGAATCACTCCATTCAGGATGCGGCTTCTCTTGCGATTACGACACCTGCAGGTGTACTCGTTCATACCGGAGACTTCAAGGTGGATTATACGCCGGTATTCGGCGATCAGATTGATTTGCAGCGTTTTGCGGAGCTGGGGAAAAATGGGGTATTGGCGATGATGTCCGATTCCACCAATGCGGAAAAACCCGGATTCACTATGTCGGAGCGTTCTGTAGGAAGAACCTTTGATCTGATTTTTGCAGAGCATCAAAACAGCCGAATCATTGTGGCAACTTTTGCTTCCAATGTAGATCGTGTACAGCAGATTATTAACACTGCCGTGAAGTACAAAAGAAAGGTTGTTGTGGAAGGGCGTTCCATGGTGAATGTTATTTCCGTGGCTTCCGAACTGGAATATGTTCATATTCCGGAAGGAACCTTGATTGATATTGAGAATCTGAAGGACTATCCGGACGAGCAGACCGTGCTTATCACAACCGGTTCACAGGGAGAGTCCATGGCGGCTCTTTCCCGTATGGCAAGCGGTATGCACAGGAAGGTTCATATCGGGCCGAATGATGTTGTCGTCATGTCTTCTCATCCGATTCCCGGGAATGAGCTTGCAGTAGACCGGGTAATTAATGAGTTGTATAAGCTTCGTGCAAAGGTGATTATGCAGGATACTCATGTATCCGGTCACGCCTGTGCGGAGGATTTAAAGCTTCTGTATTCTCTGGTAAAGCCGAAATATGCGATACCCTTCCATGGAGAGTTTCATCACAGAAGGGCAGCTGCTCTGATTGCCCAGTCTGTGGGAGTGGAGAAAGACCAGTGCCTGATGATTGATAACGGAGACGTTCTGGAATTTACAACCGATGGAGAAGAAACGACCTACAGTATCAAAGAGAAGGTACAGGCAGGCGGAGTCTTTGTGGATGGCCTCGGCATCGGAGATGTCGGCAACATTGTCATTCGAGACAGGCAAAATCTTTCTCAAAACGGTATTATTGTTGTTGCACTGACTTTGGAACGGTACTCCGGAAACCTTATGGCCGGTCCGGACTTGATTTCACGCGGTTTTGTTTATGTGAGAGAGTCAGAGGACTTAATGGAGGAAGCAAGACTCACCGTCCAGAATGTGGTGGATGACTGCCTGCAGAGTCGCATGAATGATTGGGGAAAGATTAAAAACCTGATTAAGGATAGTTTGGCGGATTTCTTATGGAAGAAAATCAAGAGAAATCCCGTAATTTTGCCGGTTATCATGGAGGTTTAATTGGTGAACAGCAGAAGAAAGTCATTTCGCTCCTTTACGGAAATTCTGCTCAGTTTTTCCTTGCGTATTCTCTTTTTAATCGGACTTCTGTACTTGATTTTACAAGGCGTGAAGATTGCTTACGGGTATGGTCATGGCCTGTTATATGAGAGAGCGATGGAAAAAGAACCCGGAAGAGAGATTACTCTGGAAATTAAGCAGGGAGAGAGTGCCGGAGAAATTGCGGATAAATTGCAGAGCCTTGGCTTAATCGACAATACGCAGGCCTTTGTTTTGAAGGCTAAGCTTTATCACACTTCTCTTTTGCCGGGAAGCTACACTTTGAGCACGGCTATGACACAGTTGCAAATGCTGGATTTTATAGCGGAAGAAGGAAAGAAAAACCAGGAGTTGAGCGATAAAAATCTGGTAAAGGAGAATGAGGGCGAAAGCGAAACCGAGGAAGAAAATGTGATAGGCGGCGGAAACGAAAATGAGCAGGAAAATTCTTCCGTAAGCGGAAAGCAACAGGAAATTGATGCAGGAAATGAAGGCGAACAATAGAATCAGCGATTTTATAGGGGCTTTTTTAAGAGAAAACGAGCCCCTGTTGGAGGAGATTCGAGAGGAAGCGCAGAAGGATGCAGTCCCGATTATTCGGGATGAGACCGCGGCGCTTCTTCGCGTATGTTTGGAGATGCATAAACCGAAGAGAATTCTGGAACTGGGGACCGCAGTAGGCTATTCCGGGCTCTTTATGCTTTACAGTCTGGGAGAAAATACAGAGCTGAGCACAGTGGAAAACTTTCCCCAAAGAATTCTAAAAGCGAGAGAGAATTTTGCAAGAAGTCCCTATTCTGAAAACATTACCCTGTTGGAAGGGGATGGCGGAGAAATCCTCGAGCGGCTTGTTTTGGAAAAGAAAAGCTTTGATTTTATTTTTTTGGATGCGGCAAAAGCGCAATATCCTCTGTGGCTCCCCCTTATTTTAGAACTCTTACCTACCGGCGGTGTGCTCTTTTGTGATAATATATTGCAGGACGGACTCCTGTTGGAAAGTCGCTTCTTTTTGGAGAGAAGGCAAAGAACCATTCATAAGAGAATGAGGGAGTTTCTTCATCTTTTACGGGAAAATGCGGAATTGGAAAGCAGCATTGTGCCTATCGGAGACGGTGTGAGCATCAGTGTTAAGAAATAGAAATTGAGTAGAAAGTTGAGTAGGATGAATAGAAAAATAGAGTTACTGATTCCGGCGGGGTCCATGGAAGGATTGAAAACCGCCATACACTATGGGGCGGATGCGGTCTATATGGGGGGAGAGGCTTTCGGACTCCGGGCAAATGCCAAGAATTTCACCATTGAAAAAATGAAAGAAGCGGTAGCGTATGCCCATGAAAGAGGAGTCAAGGTCTATGTAACCGCCAATATCCTGGCCCATAATGAAGATTTATTGCCTATGCGAGAATATTTCCTGGAACTAAAGGGTGTTGGAATGGATGCGGTACTGGTTGCCGATCCGGGCGCGTTTATGCTGGCCCGGGAAATTATGCCGGAGGTAGAACTTCATATTTCCACGCAGGCCAACAACACCAATTATGAAACCTTTCTTTTTTGGTGGAAGCTGGGAGCAAAGCGTGTAGTTTGTGCCAGAGAATTAAGCTTAAAAGAAATCCGGGAAATTCGGGAACACATTCCTGAAGAGATGGAAATCGAAGCTTTTGTTCATGGAGCTATGTGTATGTCCTATTCAGGAAGATGTCTGCTTTCCAGTTTCTTCACAGGAAGGGATGCAAATCAGGGGGCTTGCACCCATCCTTGTCGCTGGAAGTATTCTCTGATGGAAGAAAAACGTCCCGGAGAATACTATCCCGTTTTCGAGAATGATAGAGGAAGCTATATATTTAATTCAAAAGATTTAAATATGATTGCGCATATTCCGGATCTTATTGAAGCAGGAGTGGATTCTTTAAAGATAGAGGGAAGAATGAAAACGGAACTCTATGTGGCTACCGTTACAAGAACGTATAAGATGGCCATTCGAGATTATCTGGAGGACCCGACAAAGTACCAAAGAAATATTCCTTTCTATGAGGATGAGATACGAAAGTGCACATACAGGGAGTACAGTACCGGATTTTACTACCAAAAACCGACAGAGGAAGATCAGATTTACGGGAACAATACTTATAAGGCGGGGGCAACTTACCTCGGAACGGTAGAAAAGGTAGAGGGAAACTATGCTTTTCTTACCCAGAAAAACAAATTCAGTGTAGGGGAAAGGATTGCGATTATGCGCCCCGGGCAAGAAGACATTCTCACGGAGGTTTTGGAAATGGAAGACTTGGAAAGCGGAGAGAAAATCAACTCCTGCCCTCATTCCAAGCAGCAACTTAAGTTACGCTTTTCCGTATTACCCGGCGTACAGGATGTTTTAAGAAGAATGGAGTAAGAAATGCTGATTCTCTTTTTACTGATGGGTATCGCTTCCTTTTTATATTTTGCCTTTCTTTGGACCACAACAGCTCTTTCCGATATTTGGATTTGGCTTATCATCGGTCTTCTTCATCTATTTTTATCTTTCCTTTTCAGGAAGAAGGCGAAGTGGAAGAGAAATTCGCTCTTGTTTCGAGCGAAGGTATTTTGTCTGAGTACTTATTGCATTTTCATTGTATTATTTTTCGCATTATGTTTTTTCCTGAGCAGGTACAAGTTCGGAAAGGCAGAGAATAATTTGGACTATGTCCTGGTCCTGGGCTGTGAACTTGAGGATAACAGGCCTTCACAGACGTTGAAGAAGCGGTTGGAGCTTGCGGCAAACTATGCGGAAGACAATCCGAACACCAGATTTATCCTTGTAGGCGGAAGGGGAAAGTACAGCGCCAGTGCGGAGTCCAGCGTGATGTATCATGCCCTTCTCCGTAGCGGAATTTCAGGTGATCGCCTATTGATGGAGTTTTACTCGAAAAATACGAAAGAAAAAATACAATTCGGTTTGAACAGTATTGCGGAATGGAGGGAAGAATTGTATTTTCAGGATATGGAAGTACAAAGGGAAAAAGGACTTAATTTTCAGGATGAAGAATATAGTTATATCAAGGAGGATGTTCTGGAATGGGAGGATAGACCGCCTCATGTGGGAATACTCAGTTCCCAGTACCAGCTCTTCCATTGCATGGCATTTGCCAAGGAAGAACAGGAATATTACTTTGTGACAATGAGTGCGGAGGAACCGCTTTACCTGATTCCGCATTATTATACAAGAGAAGTTCTATCGGTGCTCTTGGGAAGACTGTTTCATCAGATTTAAGAGGAAGAAGATTTAGAAGCATTCGGCACGCAAGCGGAAGAAGATTTAGAAGCATTCGGCACGCATGTTGTTAGGAAAAGGCTCAGAAAGGAAAAGGGTTTTAAAAGGATGATGGAAAAATATACTTTACTACAGGAAAAAAATATTGCGGAGCTTTCTACGGAAGCAAAGGTTTACGAGCATAAGAAGTCCGGAGCAAGAGTGCTTTGTCTGAAAAATCAGGATGAGAATAAGGTTTTCAGCATTGCTTTTCGCACTCCGGCTACAGACTCCACGGGAGTTGCGCACATTACGGAGCACTCCGTGCTTTGCGGTTCGGAGAAGTTTCCCCTAAAGGATCCCTTTGTGGAGCTTATTAAAGGCTCGCTCAATACTTTTTTAAATGCCATGACCTATCCGGACAAAACGGTTTACCCGGTAGCATCCACCAATGACAAGGATTTTCAGAATCTTATGGACGTCTATTGCGATGCCGTTTTTCATCCGAACTGTATAAAGAATCCGCATACCTTTTCGCAGGAGGGCTGGCATTATACCTTGGATGAGAAGGGAAATTTAGGCTACAGCGGGGTGGTTTACAATGAGATGCGAGGGGCCTTTTCCGAACCGGAATCGGTGCTGGAACGTTATATTTTTCATTCTCTTTTTCCGGATACTACTTATGGAAACGAATCCGGCGGGGATCCCGAAGACATTCCGAATCTGACTTATGAGGCTTTTCAAGCTTTTCATGCGCGTTACTATCATCCTTCCAATTCCTATATCATCCTTTACGGAGATCTGGATATGGAGGAGAAGCTGAACTGGCTGGACGCACAGTATTTGGCGGAATACACAAAGATTAACCCCGATTCCGAGATTGCAAGGCAGAAGAGCTTCCGGAAAATGTCCGAGGAGACAGAGTATTATCCGATTTCCAAGGAAGAAAATCCGGAGGGAAAGGCCTATTTTTCCTATAATTTTGTGCTGGATATAGACCAAGATGCAAAGAAAAGCTTGGCCTTTTCCTATATCGGTCATGCTCTGATTTCCGGTCCCGGAGCGGTGCTGAAGCAGCGTCTTCTGGAGGAAGGCTTAGGAGAAGACATCTTCGGAGGTTACGCAGACGGCGTATTACAGCATTACTTTACCATTACCGCGAAGAATGCGAAGGAAGAAGATAAGGCTCGTTTTTTAAAGGTCATTCAGGACTGTATTCGGGAGGCTTCGGAGAAGGGACTCGATCACAAGACTATCCGTGCGGCTATTCACCACGATGCTTTCCAGTATAAGGAAGCGGACTACGGCAATACCCCGAAGGGCCTGATTTACAGCTTAAAAGCATTGGACTCTTGGCTTTACGATGGTGAACCCTGGCTGTATCTCGAGCAGGACCGCTATTTTAAGGAACTGGAGAAAGCATTGGATGAAGGTTACTTCGAGGCACTTTTAAAAGAGTACTTTCTGGATGTAAAGCACGCCTCTCTTGTGGCACTTCTTCCTAAACAGGGCTTGACCGAAGAAAATGCGGAGAAGCTTGCGAAAAAACTTCAGGAGAAAAAAGAGACGTTGTCTGAAGAAGAGGTAGAGTCAATCAAAAAAGAAGAAGAGGCGCTTCTTCACTATCAGAATCGGGAAAACAGTAAAGAAGCACTGGAAAGCCTCCCGGTGCTTTCACGGGAAGACCTCGGAAAGAAAGCGGAAAGCTATCTAAGAGAAGAGGAGAATCTTTCCGGGAAGCGGATATTGCTTTATCCGGTGGATTCGAAGGGGGTATTATATCTTCGACTGCTCTTTAATACAAGAGATTTTTCGGAGGAGGAGCTTTCGTATCTTTCCGTCCTGAGCACCGCATTTGGCTATATGGATACGGATCATTACCGTTTCCAGGATTTGAATTCGGAGATTTATCTGCATAGCGGCGGCTTTTCAACGGACATCACGTCCTATCCGGATTTTCTGAATAAAAACAAGTATACCGGTGTTTTTAGCCTGGGCTTTAAATTTTTAGAAGGGGAAATGCAGCAGGGCTTAGTGTATCTGGAGGAAATTCTCTTCCATACCCACCTTTCCGATGAAAAGCGTCTTTCTGAAATTCTTTTGGAAATTAAGTCCAGAGAGAGAATGCGGCTGGAGAGTACAGGGCACAGTTATGCGGTTAATTCCGCTATGGAGAGCTTTTCTCCGACATCCTTTTACCATGAGAGGGTAAAGGGAATTCGATATTATCATTTTATTGAAAAACTGGAAGAGGATTTCCGGAAGAATCCGAAAAACTTAGGGGAAAAACTGACTGCACTTAGCAAGAAACTCTTAGAAGGAAAGAATCTATGTGTAGCAGTAGGAGGTGATCTGGAGATTTATCGTAAGGAAAAAGTGAGCCTTTCCGACTTTCTTGCAAAACATTTTTCGGAGAAGGAAGAATGGGAAGAAAGCGTATTTGCTGCGGGAGAGGGAGAGAGAAAGGCTTGGATTACGCCTTCTCAGGTGAACTATGTGGCAAGAGTCGGCTCCTTCCGAGATGAAGCGCTTCCTTACACCGGTGCCTTGAAGGTAATGAAAAATGCACTCACCTTTGATTTCCTTTGGAAAAATATCCGGGAAAAGGGCAATGCCTACGGTGTCATGAGCGGTTTTGGTAGAAGCGGGGAAAGCTATGTGGTTTCCTATCGGGATCCTCATGTTGGCAGAAGCTATGAAGTATATAAGAAAATTGCGGATTATCTACGCAATTTCGAGGCAACGGAACTGGAAATGACGAAGTTCATTATCGGAGCTATTTCGGAAATGGATACGCCGAAGCCTGCCTACACGAAGTTTCTGCTCGGCTTAAGCTGCACTCTTTCTCATTTAACAAATGAAGATTTGCAGAGGGAAAGAGAAGAGGTACTTTCCGCTAATCCGGAAACAATCCGGGAGCTTTCCGCATATATCGAAAAGGCCTTTTCCGCAGAAATTCTCTGCACCATCGGGAATGGGCAAAAGATAGAGGAGAACAAGAGCTACTTTGATACAATTGAAGAGGTCTGAAACATTGTAGAGAAATGGATCGATAAAGACGCGGACCGATAAAGCCTCGGACTATAAAGACTAGAACCGATAAAGACTGGGACCGATAAAGACCCGGAAGTGGATAAAGGTGTAGAAAAGGGAAAGCGGTCAAAAGAGAGGGAAAATAGCATGAATCAGGTTATTGAGGATTTTTTTGCAAAGGAAAATGGAAATGGAGGAAGCAAGGAGGAGATGATTAAATCCGGCTTTGTCTCTATTGTGGGCCTTCCGAATGCCGGAAAATCCACCCTCTTAAATGCGCTTGTCGGGCAGAAGATTGCGATTACCTCGAAAAAAGCACAGACCACAAGAAACCAGATTATGGCCGTCTATGACGATGAACGAGGTCAGATTGTTTTTCACGATACGCCGGGAATCCACAAGGCGCAGAATAAGCTTTCCGTCTATATGGAAAGTGTGGCGGAGAAGGCACTCGGAAACGGAGACCTTATCCTGTGGATTGTAGACAGCACCGAGCAGAAGGGAAAGAAGGAGGAGCAGATTTTATCGCTCCTTTCCCACAGTAAAAGGAAGATTCTTCTCGTCTTAAATAAAATTGATCTTTTGGGTGGAGAGGAAGCACTGGAAAGAAAGAAGGCGGAGTACCGGGACTGTCTTCCTTTTGTCGGGATTGTCGGCGTTTCCGCCTATAAGAATCAGGGTTTGGAGACACTTTTGGAAAGTATATTTTCCTTCCTTCCCTATGGTCCCCGTTACTATGATGAAGATACGGTCACAGACCTTCCGGTACGGGAAATTGCTAAAGAGCTGATTCGGGAGCAGGCCTTGTACAAGTTGGATAAGGAAATTCCACACGGGATTGCGGTGCTCATTGACAGCATGCAGGAGCGGAAAAACGGAATCTGGGATGTGAAAGCAACTTTGGTATGCGAGAAGGAAAGTCATAAGGGAATCATTATCGGAAAAGCCGGCAGTATGTTAAAAAGCATCGGTAGCGGTGCACGCATTCAGATAGAAAAGCTTTTGGAAGCAAAGGTCAATCTCCAGCTTTTTGTGAAGGTCAGGAAGGACTGGAGAGAGAATCCTGCATATTTACAGGAATACGGATACAGAGAGCAGAAGTAAAGTGAAAGAGTAGAGAGGAAGGGTAGTGAAGGAAGAGGTCGTTGTGCATGGAGTGGTTCTTTCCGAGCACAGTCAGAGGGAGTTTGATAAGAGGCTAAGCATTCTAACCATGGAAGAGGGGAAGATGACCGTCTGGGCAAGCGGGGCAAAGCGCCCTTCTTCTCCTCTTATGGCGGGAAGCAGGAGCTTTGTCTTCGGAACATTTTCCTTGAAGAAAGGGAAAAGCGGCTACAACCTGCAAAGTGTAAAAGTCGATGCCTACTTTGAAGAAATTGCACTTGACTTGGAAAAGGCCTGCTATGCGGCCTACTTTCTGGAACTGGCGGATTTTGTTTCCCAGGAGAATTTGCCTGCGGAGGAAATGGTCAATTTGATTTATCTTTCTTTAAAGGCTTTGCTGCACAAGGATTTGAAAAATGAACTGGTACGGGCTATTTATGAACTGCGTCTCCTTGAATTGGAAGGGGAATATACGGAGCAGCCGCCATTTTCCACGAAAAAAGCGGTTATGGAGGCGTGGGGCCATGTTCTCTCCAGCCCTCTTAATAAGCTGTACACCTTTAGGCTGGAAGAAGGAACTTTACTGGATTTTTGCGGCAATGTGGAAATGCTCTGCAGGGAGAGCTTTCCCATGCAATTTCATAGTCTGAAGATTCTAAAGAGTTTAAAACAGTAATGATTGAAACGCTTATTCATAATAAGTATTTCTCGCAAAGCGTGTGATATCTCGTTTGGCAGGGAACTGGGATAAGATTTCTCCTTTGTAATAGCAAAAAGCAATGAATCAACAAAGCGGACTGGATTTTTCTATAAAAAAAAGCTAAACTGATATTTAATTATCCAACGCATAAGGAGCAGAATAGCAAAGACTTCATATTATTTGTTGGTTGATTAAGTTATCTTCATGGAAAATAAATCGGAAAAATGGAGGAGGGAAGTGTTATGGCAAAAAACTATACGATGGACACCATTGTTTCCTTGGCAAAGTCCAGAGGTTTTGTATATCCGGGATCCGAAATTTATGGCGGCTTGGCAAATACTTGGGATTACGGAAACCTCGGTGTAGAACTGAAAAACAATATTAAAAAAGCCTGGTGGAAGAAGTTTGTGCAGGAATCCAAGTACAATGTAGGCATTGATTGTGCTATTTTGATGAACCCGCAAACCTGGGTAGCTTCCGGTCACTTGGCAGGCTTTTCCGATCCTCTTATGGACTGTAAAGAGTGTAAAGAGCGTTTTCGTGCGGATAAGCTGATAGAGAATTTCTGTGAGGAAAACGGTATTGCTCTGGAGGGCTCCGTAGATGCCTGGTCTAAGGAAGAGATGGAGAACTTTATTGTAGAAAAGCAAGTTCCGTGCCCCAGCTGCGGAAAACGGAATTTTACCGGTATTCGCCAGTTTAACCTTATGTTTAAGACCTTCCAGGGGGTAACGGAGGATGCGAAGAATACGGTATATCTTCGTCCGGAGACGGCACAGGGTATTTTCGTGAACTTTAAAAATGTGCAGAGAACTTCCAGAAAGAAGCTTCCCTTCGGTATTGCACAGATTGGAAAGTCCTTCCGAAATGAGATTACGCCGGGAAATTTCACCTTCCGCACCAGAGAGTTTGAGCAGATGGAGCTGGAATTCTTCTGTAAGCCGGATACGGATCTGGAGTGGTTCCAGTATTGGAAAGACTACTGCCAGAACTGGCTGTACAGCTTGGGCATGAAGAAGGAAATGCTTCGTGCGAGGGACCATGAGCAGGCAGAGCTTTCTTTCTATTCCAAGGCAACGACGGATCTGGAATTCCTCTTCCCCTTCGGTTGGGGCGAACTTTGGGGGATTGCGGACAGAACCAATTATGACCTTTCCCAGCATGAAAAGGTTTCCGGTCAGGATATGAGTTATTTTGACGATGAGACGAATGAGCATTATATTCCGTATGTTGTAGAGCCGTCTCTCGGTGCGGACAGAGTAACTCTGGCCTTCCTCTGTGCAGCATATGATGTGGAAGAACTGGAGGGAGGAGATGAGAGAACCGTTCTCCGCTTCCACCCGGCACTGGCTCCGATTAAAATCGGTATTCTTCCCTTGTCCAAGAAACTCGGGGAAGGTGCGGAGAAGATTCATGAGGAGCTTTCCAAGTACTACATGTGCGAGTACGATGACAGAGGAAATATTGGAAAGCGCTACAGAAGACAGGATGAAATCGGTACGCCGTTCTGTATCACGTATGACTTTGATTCGGAAAATGATCATGCCGTAACGGTAAGAGAGAGAGACAGCATGGAACAGGTTCGTATTCCGATTGCGGATCTGAAGAAATACTTTGATGAAAAGCTTGCTTTTTAAAAGAGAATAAACGAATAAATACGAAGTCATTCATATGAAAGAGAGGCGGGAGCGAGGCGACTCCCCGCCTCTTGTATTTTTTTAGGGTCTGCACTAAAAAAAAACATGTATTTATTGATTTTTTTGCTACAATAGTAAAGTTAGAGAAAATATTAACAGAGTATTATACCTAGCTAATCTAGGCATGAAACACGGAGGAGAGCATGTACAAAATCACTAGAGTTGAGCATCTCGTTGATAAAGACTGGCTCATGGATGTGGAAGCACCTTATGTGGCTCGTAAGGCGGAACCGGGACAGTTTATGATTGCAAAGCTAGGGGAACTTGGAGAAAGAATTCCCTTAACCATCGCAGACTATGATAGGGAGAAGGGAACCATTACCATTGTATTTCAGGTAATCGGTGCATCTACAGAGAAATTCAGTCACTTGAAGGTTGGCGATTATTTTACCGATATCGTAGGTCCTTTGGGACGTCCTTCCGAGCTTGTTGAAATGACGAAGGAAGAGCTGGAGAAAGAAAACATCATCTTCATCGCAGGCGGTGTAGGAGCAGCACCGGTATACCCGCAGGTGAAGTGGCTTCATGAGAGAGGAATTGAAGCGGATGTTATCTTGGGAGCAAGAAATAAGGATCTTCTCATTATGGAAGAGGATTTACGCAAAGTAGCCAAGAACGTTTATGTAACGACGGATGACGGTTCTTACGGCGATAAGGGTGTGGTTACCGATGTTTTAAAGCGTCTGGTTAATGAAGAAGGAAAGAAATACACTCGTTGTATTGCTATCGGTCCTGTTATTATGATGAAGTTCGCAGCGCTTACAACCAAAGAACTGGGAATTCCGACCATTGTTTCCATGAACCCGATTATGATTGACGGAACGGGAATGTGCGGCGCTTGTCGTCTGGTTGTAGGAGACCAGGTAAAGTTTGCTTGCGTAGACGGACCGGAGTTTGACGGACATTTGGTTGACTTTAATCTGGCCATGAAGAGACAGCTGACTTACAAGACAGAAGAAGGACAGGCACTTCTGGAACTGTTGGAAGCTGAGAAGTCCCATGGTGGATGCGGAAATTGCAACTAAGGGAGGAAAATTATGGCTGATATGATGAAAAGAGTTCCTGTAGCTGAGCAGGAACCGAAAGTTCGTGCAAAAAACTTTGAAGAAGTATGTTTAGGATATACGGAAAAAGAAGCGATGGAAGAGGCAGTTCGTTGCTTGAACTGTAGAAATCCGAAGTGTGTGGTAGGTTGCCCCGTATCCATTCAGATTAATGAATTTATTCACGAGGTAAAGGAAGGAAACTTCGAGAAGGCTGCAGAAGTCATTGCCCGTTCTTCTGCGCTTCCTGCTGTTTGCGGAAGAGTATGCCCACAGGAGACACAGTGTGAGGGTGTTTGTATCCGCGGCATTAAGGGAGAGCCTGTTGCTATTGGAAAGCTGGAGCGTTTCGTAGCGGACTGGGCAAGAGAGCATGGCTTCCAGGCCGCTCAAGCAGGAGCGCCGAACGGAAAGAAAGTAGCTGTAATCGGTGCAGGTCCTGCAGGACTTACCTGTGCGGGAGATTTGGCAAAGCTTGGCTATGATGTAACCATTTTTGAAGCTTTCCATGAGCCGGGCGGCGTGTTGCAGTACGGTATCCCGGAGTTCCGTCTTCCAAAGACCAAGGTTGTTGGACCGGAAATTGAAAATGTAAAGAAGCTCGGAGTAAAGATTTTGACCAATGTATTTGTAGGTCGTTCCATTACCGTAGATGAGCTTTTAAATGAAGAAGGTTTTGATGCCGTGTTCCTCGGAACCGGAGCAGGTCTTCCGAAGTTTATGAATATCCCGGGTGAGAGTGCAAACGGTGTATTTTCTGCCAATGAGTTCCTGACCAGAAATAACCTGATGAAGGCTTATCTTCCGGAATCCGATACGCCGATGCGTGCCGGAAAGAAGGTGGTAGTCGTAGGTGGCGGTAACGTTGCTATGGACGCTGCAAGAACCGCACTTCGTCTGGGAGCAGAGGTACACGTTGTTTACCGCCGTTCCGAGGAAGAGCTTCCTGCAAGAAAAGAAGAAGTACATCATGCGAAGGAAGAGGGCATTATCTTCGACCTTCTGCAGAATCCGATAGAGATTCTTGTAGATGAAAATGACTGGGTAACCGGTGTAAAGATTGTAAAGATGGAGCTTGGTGAGCCGGATGCTTCCGGAAGAAGAAGACCGATTGAGATTCCGAATTCCGAGTATGTGATGGATTGCGATACAGTAATCATGTCTCTCGGAACTTCTCCGAATCCGCTAATCAGTTCTACAACGAAGGGACTCGATACGGACCGCAGAGGCTGCATCATTGCGAAAGAAGAAAACGGAGAAACCACAAAGACTGCCGTATATGCAGGTGGAGACGCCGTTACCGGAGCAGCTACTGTTATTCTGGCCATGGGCGCAGGAAAGGCTGCAGCAAAGGGAATCCATGAATTCCTTTCCAAGAAATAAGATATAGGGAGAAGAAATACCTCGACGAAAAAAGTGCCCGAGACGCAAAGTCCGTGCACTTTTTCTTTTCATAACGAGTATCGCTTGCAAAGCGTGCGGTATCTCGCCGGGGCATTTTTTCCCATTTGTTTTTCGTTCTTAACAAGTGGTGCAAGCGAAGGCTTAGACAGCTCTGGTATACTTCTTTAAGAAGACTTTTTCTTCTTCGTTTAAGTGTGGAGCAATTTCTTCGTAAACTCTTTTATGATAATCGTTTAGGAGCTTTCTATTTTCCTCATTTAACATATCGAGACTTATGGCATCAAGGTCAAAAGGAATCAGGGTGATGGTTTCAAAATAGAGGAACTGACCATACTCGTTCTGAACGCCTTTTCTGGCCAGAAGCTCATTTTCCAAACGAATCCCGTGAGAGCCTTCGATATAGAGTCCGGGCTCGTCGGTAATGACCATTCCTTCCTGAATCTCCTCGGTTTCTCCGGCCCTAAACTTATAGCGGAATCCGGCAGGACCCTCATGAATATTGAGAAGATATCCCACACCGTGTCCGGTGCCGTGGTTATAGTTCAGTCCCCGATCCCAGAAAGGCTTTCTCGCGAGAATGTCTAAAGTGAGTCCGCTGGAGCCTTGCAGGAACTTGGCACTGGCAAGCTGTAAATTGCTGATGGCAACAATCGTGAAATCATCTTTCATCTTCTTAGGAACTTCGCCCAGGGCATAGGTTCTTGTAATATCTGTGGAACCTTCATAGAAGCCGGCTCCGGTATCACTAAGGTACAAACTTCCCGCCTTAAGCTCTACATCCGTTTCCGGAGAGGAGGAGTAGTGCACGATAGCAGAGTGAGGACCGTACGAAGAAATCGGCTCAAAGCTGTCCCGGATAAAATTTCCCATTTCGGCGCGGAATTCATCCAGTTTTTCGGAAGCACTCATCTCCGTGATTCTTATCTTTCCAAGATTTTCCTTCAGCCATTTCATAAAACGGACGTGCGCAACACTATCTTTGATTTCCGCCTTCTTGATATTCTCGACTTCGACCGGATTCTTCAGGGCCTTCATGAGAATTTCCGGATTTCTCTTGTTTACGATAGAAACAGCATTCGGGATATTGTTAAAAATCGCATAGTTTAGCTTAGACTTATCAATGAGGACAGTGGCATTTTCCGGAAGTTTTTTTACATCCTCATAGATGGCGTTATAGGGATGAAGCGTTACGCCGACTTTTTCCAAGATGGATTTTAGCTTATCATCCAGTTTTCTTTCATCGATATAGAGATCGAAGCTGTCCTTCCTTATGATGGCATAGGAGAGAACAAGCGGGAAGAAATCGATGTCATTTCCCCGAATGTTCAAAGTCCAACAGATATCGTCCAAGGTGGAAACGATGTGGGTATCACAACCTGCATCTTCCATCTCTTTACGAATACGGGAAAGCTTCGATTCGGTGCTTTCTCCACTGTATTTTTCCTCCAGGAACCAGACAGGCTCTTCGGAGAGAGATGGACGATCGGTCCAGATGGCATCAATCAAATCTTCCTGATAGTCTATTTTGGCTCCGTTTTTCTTGGCGATACTTGCATATTCATCGCCTTCTCCGACAGAGACCACGCGTCCGTCGAAGGAAAGAGTCTGTCCGGATTTTAATTCGGCCTCAAGGTACTCCTCTATAGTCGGGACACCCGGCTCAAACATCTTCATCAGCGTAACGCCTGTTCCTTCCAGCTGCTTTGCAGCTTGCAGGAAGTAACGTCCGTCCGTCCAAAGTTTCGCGTCATGGAGCGTGATTACGGCTGTTCCTGCAGAACCGGTGAAGCCGGTGATATAAGCTCTTGCTTTGAAGTGTTCTCCGACGTACTCACTCTGATGGAAGTCTGCTGTCGGAACAATATAGATATCAATATGTTTTTCCTGCATGCATTTACGCAATGCGGAAAGTCTCTCCGGTACGGTCATAGTTTTCCTCCTTATAGAAATCCCCAAGGTACTGGGGAATACGGAACAAATGTAAAGAAGTGATTATTTCAGAGAAATTAGCCTTCCTCTTTTTCTTTCTCGGCAAGGATCAGTTCCTTTGCATAGGGAAGGGTCTGCACCCAGTCACAGAAACTGTGCCATTCCATAAGCTTATGGCTTTTTCTGGAATAGTACATATTAATCAGGTTCTCATAATTCATGGTACAGGTACGCATTTGCTCGTAAGAAGAGGGCAGAAGTTGTACCAGGGTATACCAGTCTTCCTTCTTTTTCTCTTCCAGATATTTTTGGCGGATTCGCTCAAGGTCGGATACCGTTCTCTTCAAACTCTCCAAGCCTTCTTCTGTTAAATGGTCATGAGAGAAGTCATCCAGGGTAAATTCCTTGGCATGAATCTTATGCATGGTGGAAGTTGAATTTGCAACGGTACTGATTTTATAGGTATCATATTCCTTCCACCAATAAAGGGGAGCGGTAATATCGACAGATACAAAAATCTGCCGGATATATTTTCTATGGTCTGGACCGGCCAGGCGAAGCCGTTTGGCAAGGGACAGGTCATTCGGACCTAAAATATATTGTCCTTTCTCATCATAATAAGAGTCTCCCTTTGCCCACGAGTTCATTGGATTTCTGGCGCCTCGAATTGCATTTTCAAAATTCATCACGCTACTACGTTCAAATTGAATCATATTCTTCCTTTCTATCAATCAGCCTTTTCGTGCTCAATAAACGGAATACTTCTTCCAAAATAGTCCCTTACGGTAGGAACTTTATCTTTTTCGAAAGTACATCCGCTCCATTGTATCTTTTTTAATGCAGTTTGAGAAGAGCAGGATTGCCAAGAGACTATGATTTTTCTATAAAGTAATCCTTCAGCGAGAATCTAGTTTTCCGTCTTTACCTTCCGGTTATCTATCTTGAAAATCACCAGCAGATCAAAGAGCAGACTGCTGTCCTTCGGATAGGACAGGTATCTTGCCTCCCAAAGGGGTGAGAACTTGTCCTTATATTTTCGTAGTCCCGAAAAGGAGTAGAAGCGATTGGTAAAGGCATAAACCAGAAAGGCCAGTTTTTCTTGGAAAAAGCTATGCTCTTCCTGTCCTACGTTGGAGAGAGGAGCCATACCCAAATCAAAGTATTCCACGCCTTTTTCTTTAAAATACAGGAAAATCTCCACAAAGAGGTAGTCCATAATGCCGTTACTTTCCGTGCCCGGATTATAACGCATTAAATCAATGCTTGCTTCTTTTTCTCCATTGCAAACGAGGAAGTTGGAGAAGGCCTGCACATGTCCTTCGGAATCCAATACGCAGGCAATGGGAGCAAGAGAGAGATAGCCTTTGTCAAAGAAGCCCAGAGAAAAGCCTTTTTCCTGTCTTCCGGAAAGCCAGGCATCCGATATTTTCTCCAAATCCTGTAAAAAGGCATCGGAAAAAGGCGGGTACTGTACTTGAAAGGTATATCCTTTGTTTTCTATTTTATTGACCGCGGCACGGAACTTTTTACCGGATTTTCCCACGAGATCAAAGTCGGAAAGAGGAACCTTTGCACTTTCTCCGAACTTCATAAATTCATAGCCATGGTTATGGAGGAGAAGGGTTAAGTCCTGGCCTACCTCATAGAAGAGCGGGGTAAGATTTTTTTCCTCCGCTTCCGCAGTAAAGGAAGAGATTGCAGCAGGAAAATATCTTTCTTCCCCGATGGGCTCTCCCATGACCACCGCTTTTCCGTCTTCTAAGGCAAATTGAAAAACCATCTTATCCACTCCATTTTCCTGATAATAGTACAGTAGCTTATCGCCAAGGAATGCCAGAGAAGCATCTAAGTTCGTATTGGGAAAGCTTTGCAAAAAGTTCTGAAAGCGTTCCTGATTGAATTTTTCTCCGAAGGAAAAATGTTTATCTCTTGCCAGCGCGCCCACGGCAATATAGCAAAGCGCAGGAATCAGAAAATAGGCGAAAAGATGAAGAAAGTAGTCTAAAAAGACCGTGAAAAAATGGGGCTTTGAGAAAGTATGTAACTTATGCAGAACTCCCTTATGGAAAATCAGGAAGCCGAGACTATCCTTTCCGGTATTGCCGCTGGAAAGGTATAAAAGGAAGAGGGTAATGAAAATACTTCCCAGAATATAGGAAAAGTCCTTCAAACGGTCTTCCACCGGGTAAAAAAAGGCTTTTCTGGAAAGCTCTTTTCTTCGAAAAAAGAGAATCAGCAGAAACAACAGAAGGTAGAGACTACTGAAAAGAGAAGGGCTTCCCAGATTGATATAGAAAAGTGTCACAAGGCAAAGCAGAAGGGAAAAGGGTTTGGCAAAGGCGGCTTTTCTTTTTAAAAGTCTTCCCAACAGGAAGAAAAGAGAACCCAGAAGAAAGCTTGGAAACTGCCAGAGTAGCTGCCCCCTTATGGGATCCATTTGTCCAATCAGAGGAATACTATGGATTTCATCGGGAAGAATGGCGGTGGCCATCAGAAAAAAACCAAAGAAAGTTGCCATAAAGTGGCTGATGCCCTGTCCCAGTAGGGAGCTAAGCTTCTTCGGCAGACCATAAAATTTCTGATTAATCTGCCCTCCCATACTTTTGATAAAGAAAAGGAGACCGATGGCAAAGGGAATGATGTAATAAAAGATACGGAAAAGCAGCAGCCAGCTTGCCGCCTCATTTCGATTTACGGAAAAATGTAAAAGACCGCTCATCATCATTAAATCAAAGCTTCCGAGACTTCCGGGAATCATGGAGACGATACCGATGCAAATGGAGATAAAGAACAACGGCAGGGTATTGGCAAGGGAAACGCTGTAGCCCAGTGTCCTTCCGCAGTAAAAGAAAAAGCAGGAAACAAAGCCCCAATCGAGGAGGGAAGTTGCGATTAAAGCCAGAATCTTTTTCTTAGATAGATTTCCAAAGTAGGACCAGTTTTTTCTGGTGGAAAGAAAAAGCAAGACCGGAAGAATCAGAGAAGCTAGAAGGAGGACAAAGCTGTAGGGTCTTAAAACGGCATTTTTCTGAACGAAAAACAAGAGCCCGAAGGATAGCAAGGAATAGAGGGAAAGCCCGGACATGAAATAAGGCATCACCTTGGAAATGCCCTGCATGGTTTCTTCGCCCTTATCCTCCTCCGTAAAATAGCTGTAACGCAGTCCCACGTCCACAAGGCCTGCAAAGCCGATCAGGTTGTTTAAGCTGTTGATGGTCCAGCTGCTTTCTATCAGCTTCCCCAAAGAAATCTTCTTTTTCAGCTCCTTACAAAGGATAAAGTCATAGAGCATCATCGGAGAAACGGAAAGGATTCCGATAACAAGGAGACTTACAATTTGGAAAGGGGACAAGCCGCTTAAGATGCTTTTTACCGCCTCCGGGGAAATGGTCTTTCCCATTTTAACAAGTTCCAAAAGCACCAAAATAGAAATGCTTAGGAAAAGAATGCTCTTTAGAACATTCTGCCATTTTTTGAAAAAAGAAATCAGCTTATTCAATTTTTCCTCCTTACTATGGAAACCGGAGTTTCTAACTGTATGCCCTGCACCATTTTTTCTATCAAGCGGTTAAAGTAAACGCTATCCTTTTTCGGGATATTGTGTCCCTGTCCTTTTCTTTCCAGAAATTTGCCTTTGGGGAAAAGCTTTGCAATAGCCATACTGTGCTTTCGCTTAATCATATCCCTATCACCCACCAAAACCACTACGGGGTAAGGCGCCTTTCGGAAAATCTCTTTCGGCACATCCACATTTTCCCGTAAAAGGGGAGAAACCCTGGACTTCCGTTTAAAGGCGGGAAGGAAGAGCCCTAAAAAGCGATAGAGCCATTCTTCCAGATAACAGGCATAGCGGGGAAGGAACTTTAGACCGGAAAAAGTAATATTTCCGCTGTTTGCCAGAATTCCGGCTACTCTCTCCCCATGGCGACCGGCGTATTCCAGAGCCAGGTTCGCGCCGTCACTGTGCCCCACCAAAAGACATTTTTCTATGGAAAGGGAGGAAAGCAGCTCCTCCAGACTATCAGCAAGGTAAGCAAAGCTTGTTTCTCCCTGTAGTTCTCCGGATTTCCCATGCCCCAAACTATCTACAAAGAGGAGCTTAAAACTTTTCTCGAGAACTCTTTGCTTTGCAAAATAGCTGCTTTGCAGATTATTTCCATGGAGGAAGACAATGGGAAAGCCTTCTCCCAGAATATCCACATGGATTCGTTCTCCGCTTTTACAATAAAATTCCATTTTGAACTCCCTTGGCGTAAATTACATACTTGGTTTTATAAGAATGGCACTTGGCTTTACTGGTTTTCATCTAGCGCTTAGTGTAAGTAGACTTTTATCCTTTCGCTTTCTCACAACATCCATGATACTGCCGTCTCTTGCTTCGATAATGGCAACTACCTTATCCTCGAATTCCAGTTTAGCCGGTTCTCCACAGATTTTGTAGGCAATATCTCGTAATTCTTCAATACTCTTTATGGGAAGTTTAGCGGCTTTTGCAGCCTCCAAAAGCTCCGGCCGCCGGGGATTAATGGCAATGCCATAGTCAGTAACAATCACATCCACAGTTTCCCCGGGGGTGGTAACGGTAGTCACATCATTTCGAATAGTGGGAATTCTTCCCTGTACCAAAGGCGTGATGACAATGGTGCATTTTGCTCCGGCCGCCGTATCCGGATGTCCTCCCTGAGCCCCCATTAATTCTCCCTCGGAGCTCATCACCACATTGCAGTGAAAATGTATATCTGCTTCCAGAGTGCCTAAAATCACAAAGTCCAGTTTATTGACCACCGCGCCTTTACAGAAGGGATCGGCATATTCCTTTGTGCTGATGGAAAAATGCTTCGGATGGGAAATCAGATTCTCGATAGAAGGTAAATCAAAGTCCTGGGTATCCAAAAGGCAGGAAACCAAACCCTCATCCAATAAATCGCACATGGGTTTGGACATTCCTCCGGCGCCAAAGCCCATATGAATGTTTTTCTCCCGCATTTTCTCCGAAAGACAAAGTGCCGTGGCACTGGCTGCACCGCCTATACCGGTTTGAAAGGTGAAGCCTTCTTTAAAATAGGGGGTAGCGGCAATGAACTTTGCACAGCTTTCCGCCATCATCAGTTTTCTTCTATCCGTCACGGGACGGGCGGCACCGGTAGCGATTTTTTCCGGATCTCCGATAGCATCCACCTTTAGTACATAGTCCACGTCAGTCATACTGATATCTGCCGGAAAATTCGGAAAAGGAACGAGACAATCCGTTAAAACCACCACATACTCGGCATACTCCGCATCAATGGCAGAGTAGGAGAGCACACCGCAGTTGCTGTTTCCCCCTACTGCCCGGCAATTTCCGTATTCATCACAGCTTGGAGCCCCGATAAAGGCAATGTCGATTTTCGTTTCTCCCGTTTCGATGGCCCGGACTCTTCCGCCGTGGGAACGAAGAATAGCGATTCCCTGTAATTTCCCCTCACTGATGGCTTCTCCGATTTTCCCCCGAACTCCGGAGCTTTCGATATGGGTTACGGTACCGTCTTCCAGCATGGGAACCAGCTCGTCCTGTGCTTTGCTTAGGGAGCTGGCACAGATGGTAATGTTCTTAAAGCCCATCTCGTGAATAGCCTGCATCACCTGCATAGCCACCAGGTCTCCTTCCCGAAAATGATGATGAAAGCTGATGGTCATGCCGTCATGGGCGTTGCATTTTCGCAAAACCTCCTGCAAATCCTTCTCCAGTTTACTGCCCTCGCCACCGATTCGTGCTCTTGCTTTTACTGCTGTCTTTTCATAAGAATAGCCGTCAAAATGTCTGCTCCCCCGAAATACCGTTTTCCCGGTTTCCGCTAAAACCGCATCCGGAATCTCTCTACCCACTGCATTAATCATTTTGCACCTCCTCCAAAACGCCGGCAGCCTTTGCCAGCGCAAGGGTTCTTTTGGCTCCGTCATAAAAGGCGATATCTATCATTTTCCCATCTACGGTAAATACGCCGATGCCCTGACTTCGTTTCTCATCAATTTCCTGTACTACTTTTTCGGCAAAGGTAATTTCCTCCTCGCTTGGCGTATAAACAGCATGCACAACGGGAATCTGTCTCGGGTTTATAATGGACTTTCCGTCAAAGCCCATGGTGTGAATCAGCTCCACTTCCTTCCGGAAGCCTTCCATATCCTCCAGATTGGTATAAACGGTATCAAAGCACTGTATTCCTGCGGCTCTGGCATGAATAATCATCAGTTGCCTTGCACCGCTTAGCTCTACGCCGCTTTCGCTGATTCCTGTATGTAAATCCTTGGTATAATCTCCTGCGGATAAAGCTACCCCGAAGAGTCTCTCCGAGGCATGGCATATTTCTTCCAAATGCACCACGCCCTTGGCAGACTCAATGGCCGCCATAAGAAGGGTGCTTCCGGGAGCCACACCGGCTTCTTGTTCCGCCTTTGCTACTTCCGCTTCCACCAAAAGAATATCCTCCTTGGATTCCGTTTTCGGAATGCGAATGCTGTCACAGCCGGCAAAGACGACGCAGCGAATATCCTCCTTCCAAAAGGGGGTATCGATGCCGTTAATCCGCACCACTTTTTCTGCGTTTTGATAATCTACTTTTTTTAAGGCATGAAAGAGGGTAAACCTTGCAGCATCCTTTTCTCCAAGGGCTACAGCATCCTCCAGATCGAAAATCAAGGAGTCCGCCCCATAGATATAAGGATCCTTTAAAAGATTCGGTTTCTGTGCGTTCAGAAACATCATGCTTCTTCGCAGACGATTTTTATGATTCATAGAGCAGCTCCCCCCAAGGAATATTTTCCGTTTTATCCTGACTGCGGTAAACAGCGGCCTGTAATCTTGCCACAAGGATGTGGTCAAAGGCGCCCATGTCCTCTACCTCCACGAGGGCATCCTGAATGCCCATTTTCGTAAGGCACTGGTGTACCAAGGCGACCATTCTGTCTCCGTACTCGTAGAGCACCTTGGACTTAAGCTGCACCGTTCTGCCGCCGCTTCCTTTGGAAACGGTTACCAGGCAATCACATTTCTCCGTAGTGCCGGCACTGGCTGTTTTTTGGATTTCCATAACGACTCCTTTCGACCTTCCATCCCTTCGGGGAATCTGCATTGTTCAAGTACTATACATCTTTTCGTGAAATCATGCTATTCTTCGTCGCATAGTATAGACCTCTTGAAGAAAGAAGGGTGTGATTTTCTTGTGAAAAATATCAGGTGGAGGAAGCCTTGGAAATAAAGGGATATTTTTCTGTGAGTTCGTTATCCAATTCCATCATGTGAAGAAGTCTGCTGGCTGAACCGGAAGGATGGTTGGTACCTGCTTCCCAAGCTTCTACAGTTTTAATGGAAACGCCCATATAACTTGCAAAGTATTTTTGGGACAGACCGGTTGAATTTCTGATTTTTTTTATATCATTTGCTCCATATACTTTAAGCGGAATAACGGTGACCTGCTGTCTTTTTAACGAGGGAGTCTCTTTTTTTGCATCTTCCAGTGCTTCATTTAGTCCGGATAAAATGCTGTCGAATACTGCTTTTTTACTCATTGTGTGCCTCCTCCAAGGTCTTTTTTAGCGTATCAATCATCTTTTTGATTTGATTTCGTTCTGCGTTGGAAAGATTGTCTTTTTCTTTCTTTCCGTATACGGTAATCAGATATACCGTCTCAACCAAAATAAAATCCACGAAGCAAACTCTGGCTCCTCCGCTTTTCCCTTTTTTATCCAAAGAAATTCTGGCTTTTCGAAGCCCACCGGTTCCTTTCATGATAGGATATTTTTCCGGATGTTCTAGAATGCTAAGTTCCAATAAGCGTAGGTCTTCATCATCAAAGCCCAATATATCCCAATTTTTGGAAAACTCATTGGTTTGAATAAATGTTCTTGTCATAGTCTTGTCTCCTGATATGATACACCCTATTTAATAGGGTGTCAAAGAAAATGGAACTGATTTTGCTAAGGGAAAAAAGAAGAATGAATTAAAATAAAAGAAGAGTATTGTGATAATGCATGAATCTATACAAAATATTAGGATACGTGACGATAGCCTTAGAAGAGTTATAGAAGATAAATAAGTGTATGGAATACAGTGGAATAATAAGATAAAATACTTGAGTAGGTTTACTTTTTAGAAACTTTATAGAATTGCTTTTTATGTTTTTGAGATTATAGAGAATGCTGTGAGTTCAAGATTTTTTTAAGGGATATAGTATTTGCCTACAGTATAGCACAAAAGGAACAGGGACAAAGGGGATTTCGCAAATCTTTAGTCTGAAATTATGCGATTTCGGGAGGATAGAATGTTAGAAGGATTAAAGAAGTTTTTTGCTCGAAAAGACGAGGCTAAGTCTGAAAATCAAAGGAATAGTGGGAATGGAGTCGATTCCGAGAAGCATAGCAATGACAATGTAGAGCAGCAAGAAAACCATGACAGAGCTGAGCGAACCCGCTTTACTCTGATGGCGGAAAGCTATGCAACTGTAGAGGGGGATTGTTTTTCTGTAGAAGGCCAACTCTTTGGAAATGCCAAAGAAGGGGAGAAAGCTTATGCCCTGCATCGTGATGGAACGATTTCTCACCTAACGATTATGAAGATAGAAGAAAGTACGACATTTGCGGAGCAGGTAAAAAAAGAGGAACAAGAGGAACAAGAGGAAACACCGGAAACACAAGGGGCGAGAAGGGTAAAGCTCTTCTTCTCTCGAAAAGATATTCTTTCTCCGGACTGGAAATATGCTGTAATCACGGATATTCCCTATCAGATTGAAGCAAATGTGCATCAAGCGGTGGAGAATCCCTATCTTTTAGGCTTAAGTCGCGTGTTTTTTGAAAGGCAAGGAGAGGGAGAATTTCTGAATCTCTTTTTTAGAGAGCTGGTACGAAGTCATTACCTGGTGGCGATAGAGACAGACGGAAGCCTGCCAATGGGAGAAAAGGATGGCTCTGTAACCCTAAAGGCGGGGATGAAGCTCACCATCCCTCATGTAACGATGGATCGGGGAGAATCGGCCCTTCCGGTGTTTACGGATTGGTTTGCACTGGGCGCTATGGATCAGCAAATGGGGGCTATGAATCAGCAGATGGAGGCAGGATGGAAAAGAGAAACCATGATTGCCGGCTTCCCTCAAATTGTTTCCATGCTTACTAAGGGAGAGGGATTTGTAATTAATCCTTATGGACCACAGCTCTTCTATGTAAGCCCTACACTTATCCATAACCTGATGAGTTCCCCGGGATACCAAAGTGAATTTGGGGAAGCGAAAGTACAGTCCGTGGAAGTGAAGAAAGATACGGAGGTTCTGCTGGGCTATCCGGAGGAAAATGAAGAAGTGGAAGCCTTGCATAGGAGACTTATATCCTTTGCAAAGACACATTCCGAGATTGCAATGTTGGATATGCTTTTAAAAAGGGATGAAAGCGGAACTACTTCTTATCTGATTATTGTGGACATGCCGGAGGAGCATTGTCATGAATGCTTTAAGGAAATCTATGAAAGCTGTCGGGATATTTTGCATCGGGTTCCCTATATGGATTTTGTGACCTTACAAAGAGGAGATTTTGCAAAGGGAGCAAGGACTGAGGAGCCGCTATATGTAAGGGAATAGCTGTATTTTTTGAAAAACAGTTAAAATAGTATAGGCTTAAAGATCGCTTATAAAGGAAAGTTAGAATCGGATAGCTAGAATAGGAAAGCCGGAATTGAAAAGCAAGAATCAAAGAGCTAAACATCGGATAGCTCGAACAGAAAGGCAGGAGGAAGAAAATGCAGGCTTTTTTAAAGAGAAAAAATATTGAAATTTCACTGAAACGCTACGGGATAGATGCCTTATCCGCTATGGCGCAGGGACTTTTTTGCTCCCTCTTAATCGGCACTATTTTAAATACGATAGGGCAACGCCTCGGAGTTTCCGCATTAACCCGAGTAGTGGCTACTATCGGCGGTGTGGATTACACTGTGGGCGCTATGGCTTCCGCAATGAGCGGGCCGGCTATGGCTACGGCTATTGCCTATGCTTTGCAAGCGCCTCCTCTGGTTCTGTTCTCCTTAATTACCGTGGGCTTTGCTTCCAATGCTTTGGGAGGAGCCGGAGGACCACTCGCCGTACTATTTGTGGCTATTCTTTCCACAGAGATCGGAAAGGCGGTTTCTAAAGAAACGAAGGTGGATATTCTGGTGACTCCTCTTGTGACGATAGGCTCTGGAATGCTGTTCTCCGCTCTTTTGGCACCGCTTATCGGTAAAGCGGCTATACAGGTAGGAAGCCTCATCATGTGGGCGACGGAACTGCAGCCCTTCTTTATGGGAATCCTGGTTTCGGCTCTCGTGGGTATTGCTCTCACCCTTCCGATTTCCTCTGCAGCCATTTGTGCGGCTCTTGGACTCACCGGCCTTGCAGGAGGAGCGGCTGTGGCAGGTTGCTGCGCACAGATGGTGGGGTTTGCGGTAATTTCTTTTCAGGAAAATGGAGTATCCGGGCTTGTTTCTCAAGGCTTGGGAACTTCCATGTTGCAGATGGGAAATATCGTAAAAAATCCGAGGATTTGGATTCCCGCGACCTTTACATCCATGATTACAGGACCCTTGGCGACCTGCATTTTCCATTTTGAAAATAATGGACCTGCGGTGACTTCCGGTATGGGAACATGTGGACTCGTAGGCCCGATTGGTGTATATACCGGATGGCTAAAGGCGGTAGAGGAGGGCGGTAAGTCCGCTGTAACAGCGATGGACTGGATTTCCTTACTGCTTCTCTGCTTTATTCTTCCGGCTATTTTATCCTTACTTTGTTCCGCCTTTTGCCGGAAAATGGGATGGATTAAAGAGGGGGATATGAAATTGGCTTCTTAAAAAAACAGGTAGAAGGAGAAAGCAATGAAAACGAGAGAAGAAGCAATACAATTCGGCTTGTCTTTTCCGGATAGCTATATAGACTGTCCTTTCCGTACGGCGGATTGGGAGCTGATTCGTTTTCGGGAAAATAAAAAGGCTTTTCTGCTTATCTACGAAAGAGATGGTTTCGTGAACCTGAATGTGAAGGTACATCCGGAATGGCGGGATTTTTGGAGAAGAGTTTATCCTGCGGTGCAGCCTGCCTATCACCAGAATAAAGAGCATTGGAATACAATCCTTTTAGACGGCAGTATTCCTGAGGAAGAGCTTCGGAGAATGATTTCGGAAAGCTACAGCCTCATTTCCGATTCCCCCACAAAAAGGATTTACGAGGCGGTGAAGAAGATCCCCAAGGGCAAGGTAGCCACCTATGCGGAGGTTGCGGAGATGGCGGGAAATAAAAAGATGTCTCGTGCCGTGGGAAATGCCCTGCATAAGAATCCGGATCCGAAGCATATCCCCTGCTTTCGGGTTGTGAATTCCAAGGGAGAGCTTGCTCCTGCCTTTGCTTTCGGAGGAGAGGATGAACAGAGAAAACGCCTGGAAGAAGATGGAGTGGAAGTGAAGGACGGAAAAGTGGACTTAAAGAAGTATGGAATGGAAGTCAAAAATTGAATGCGGACTTAAAGAAACAAAGAAGTAAAATATAAGAAAGCCTGATAAAATGCCAGAATCTTTGTATGCTGAATATCAAGAAAATCAAATCATCCTTCATGTGGATATGGACGCCTTTTATGCTTCCGTGGAAATGCGGGACAATCCGACTCTTAAAGATAAGCCCCTGATTATCGGTGCGAAACCCACGGAGCGGGGCGTGGTGGCAACCTGCAATTATGAAGCAAGAAAATACGGTGTCCGTTCCGCCATGAACAGCAAAGAAGCCTTTCGGCTTTGCCCGAAGGCTGTTTTTCTGTATCCGGATTTTGAAAAGTATAAGGCGGTGTCAGAGGAGCTCCATGAAATTCTGGAAAGCTATACCAAGCAGGTAGAATACATTGCCCTCGACGAGGGCTATCTTGATTTAACCAAGGTGGCCAAAGATTTTTTCGAAGCGGAAAAAATCGGGCGGGAAATTCAAAGGAGGGTTGCGGAAGAGCTGAGGCTTACCTGCTCTGTAGGGATCGCTTATGGGAAAACGGCGGCAAAAACCGCCAGTGAAGAGAAGAAGCCCAACGGTTTCTTTATGATTCAAAGAAGAGAAGATTATGTAGAGCTTTTACGGGACAGAGATGTTCGGGCGCTTTTCACGGTAGGGGCAAAAACGGCGGAAAAACTTCATTCCTTCGGGATTTATACCGTAAAGGATTTGCAGGAAAAAGAAAAGGAAGTGCTTCGTCTTCTGGGAAATCAGGGGAAAATGCTCTTGGAGCTTTCCTACGGTATCGACCATCGAAAAGTGGTTCCCTACCGTCCGGAGGACACCCAAAGCATCAGCAAAGAAATGACTTTTCAGGAGGATGTGACGGACTATTCCTTTTTGGATGATGTGCTGTTTCTCCTATCCTTCCGTGTGGAGAATCGGGCGAAGCGATACGGGCTTTATGCAAGAGGGGTTTCTCTAAAAATCACCTTTGCGGATATGAAAACCATTACCCGTTCTGCCCTCATTTCCGAAAGCACCCAAAGTGCATTTTCCTTGTATAAAAATGCCTCTGCCCTCTTACAGCAGATTCCCAGGCGCAGAGTCCGGCTAATCGGGGAAGGTTTTTATCATTTGGAGGAAAATGAAGGAAGACAGCTTAGCTTTTCCGACATTTTCACGGAAGAAAAAGAGCGGGAAGAAAGAGAGAGGGAAGAGCGCTGGAGGCAAATGGAGGATCGTTACGGCACCCTGTTTCAGGACAGAAAGAACACGATTCTTTCCGGAGAGCGAGTGTATGATTTGATAGAGGAGATGCGAAAGTTCGGAGGAAAAGATTGACATTTGTAACGCGGGAGGTTACGTTAAAAACCAGATGTATAGTGACATTTTACTTTGAAGGACAGGATGCCTATTTAGTGGATTATCAAGATTATCATTGATTGAAGTAAGGAGACCAACTATGAAAAGAAAACCGACACATCCGGGAACTGTATTTTTTGAGGATGTTTTGAAACCATTAAATTTATCGATTACAGAAGCTGCCGGAATGTTAGGGATTAGTAGGAAAGCTCTTTCGGAATTTGTTCATGAAAAGGTTTCTCTGAGCCCGGAAATGGCGATTCGTATTAGTAGAGCCACCGGAACTTCCGTTGAGAGCTGGATGAATATGCAGCAAAAGCTTACCATCTGGGAGGCAGAGCAGAATATTGTCAATAATGTTATTGCTTTTCCGAGTTTGCCTACGGAAAATACAGTGGCGTTATAGAGGGTAAGTGTATGGGAGAAAGCAGAATCGAAAGGGCGGTAGACTATATCACAAAGCTTTTTCAGGGAAATGGAGATGGGCACGACCTTTCCCACAGTTTGCGAGTATATAAAAATGCGATGTCGATTGCTAAAGCGGAAGGGCAGGGAGAAGAGGAAATTATTGCGCTTTCCGCTCTCCTACATGATTGCGATGATCATAAGCTTTTCCATACAGAAAACAATGCCAATGCCAGAAGCTTCTTGCAGGAGGAGGGTCTTTCCGAAGAGCGAATTGAGGAAATATGCAGAAATATCAATTCCGTTTCTTTTAGTAAAAATAGAGGGAGAGTTCCGGAGACTATTGAGGGAAAAATCGTGCAGGATGCAGACCGTCTGGAAGCGATTGGCGCTATCGGTATTGCTCGATGCTTTCAATTTGGTGGAAGCCACGGTAGGAGCTTGGAGAATTCCATCGAGCATTTTTATGACAAGCTTTTACTGGTTTCTAAGGAATTAAATACTCCTTCAGCCAAGAAGATGGCAGAGAAAAGGGATAAGCTCATGGAGGAGTTTCTGAAGGAGTGGGGAGAGGAAATGAATTAAACATTGAAAATATAAAATAGTTTAATTTTCCAGCTCATCTCTTAAATAATTCCGAGTGAGTTCCAAGACGGTAGAGCATAAGGACGAGAACGTCATTTTGAATTTCGTATACTAACAACCAATCTGGTTCAATATGACATTCTCTTGTACCCTTATACTTACCGGATAGGTCATGATCTCGATATTTTTCCTCTAACATGCCGCCTTCTGCTAGAATATTTACTACATCAAATAGTTTATTTAAATCTTTATTCTGTTTTTTAGCGAGCTTAAGATCTTTCTTAAACAGATTAGTGAACTTGACTTCGTATTTCATACTTCCAAAGCCGCCTTGAGTTCATCCATAGTTTTATAGGATTTTACGCTACTATCTAAGGCAATACGGCGTCCTTCCTCGATAGCAGCAACTGTCTCTTCATTTGGAGTATCCAGTTTTAAAGAAAAGGGAATCCCGTTTTCACGGATAGTTGTTCTAAGAAACATATTAATGGCAGTAGTCATATTCAGTCCCAGCTCGGAGAAAATCTGATCCGCCTGCTCTTTAATATCCTTATCGGTTCTGATGTTTAAATTTGTTGTTGCCATGCAAAGTACCTCCAATTTCTTCTTCCCGATTTACAATTAATAGTTCATTGTCTGAATGATAGGATAAAACAAAATTTATCTAATATCAACATCTTGTCATTACAATATGCATCTTTTACAAGATTTCCTCATAATACGCAATATCCATGACCGCAAGACGCCTGTAACCTTTTTGGGTAACATAAACAGGGCCCTGTGAACTTTCTGTTAAATAATTTATAGCTGCGTTGCATTAAATTTATACCGATGTTATAGTGCACGGACACACGATGGTTCATCCATCTTCACGGGGAATATCCCTTTTCAGAGAGAGTGAGGAATCTTATGAAAGCACACGAAATTTTGAACAACCCCTTTTTAAACAAGGGCACGGCATTTACCATGGAGGAAAGGGAAAAATTAGGTCTTATCGGACTTTTACCGCCCCACGTGCAGACCATTGAAGAGCAGGCGGAAGAAACCTACGCACAGATGCAGACGAAGGCAAATAATCTGGAAAAGCGGCTCTTCTTGATGCAGATTTTCAACACCAATCGTACGCTCTTCTACTATCTTTTTTCTCAGCATCTCGCAGAATTCAACCCCATTGTTTATGACCCGACCATTGCAGAAACCATTGAGCACTATAGCGATCTCTTTGTAGATCCACAGTATGCGGCATATCTGGATATCAATCACCCCGAGAATATTGAGAAGACCTTGAAAAATGCGGCGGAAGACAGAGAAATTCGGCTTATCGTGGTGACTGACGCGGAGGGGATTCTTGGAATCGGAGACTGGGGAACCAACGGGGTAGACATTTCCGTAGGAAAGCTCATGGTGTATACCGGCGCAGCAGGAATCAATCCCTCCTACGTTTTGCCTCTTGTGATTGACGGCGGAACGAACAGAGAAGAGCTTCGTAACAATCCGCGTTACCTTGGCAATCGTCATGAGAGAGTTCGCGGAGACCGTTACTACGATTTTATTGAGCAGTTTGTACAGACCGCAGAGCGCCTTTTCCCGAAGCTCTATCTGCACTGGGAGGATTTTGGAAGAGGAAATGCAGCCAATATATTGGAGAAATATCGGAAGCAGATTCCGACCTTCAACGATGATATTCAGGGAACAGGAATCGTGACACTGGGCGGCGTTTTTGCAGCGATGGCGATTTCCGGACAGAAGCTGACGAATCAGGTTTATCTCTGCTTTGGCGGAGGTACGGCAGGAGCCGGTATTGCCTCCAGAGTCCATCGGGAAATGGTAAGAGAGGGTCTTTCCGAGGAAGAGGCTTACAAGCGCTTCTTTATGGTGGACAAGCAGGGTCTGCTTTTTGACGACATGGAGGATTTGACACCCGAGCAACGTCCCTTTGCAAAAAAACGTTCCGATTTTCCGAATGCAGACAAGTTGACGGATCTTGCCGAAGTGGTACGGACAGTAAAGGCAACCATTCTAGTGGGAACTTCCACTGTACCGGGAACCTTTACGCAAGAAGTTGTAGAGGCAATGTGTAAGAATACGGAGCGCCCCTGCATTTTCCCACTGTCTAACCCGACAGAGCTTGCGGAGGCAAGCGCAGAGGATTTAATCACCTGGTCTGACGGAAAGGCTTTCGTGGCAACGGGTATTCCCGCAGACGATGTGTCCTATAAAGGCGTAAACTATGTAATTGGACAGGCGAATAATGCCTTAATTTATCCGGGACTCGGTCTTGGTATGCTGGCATCGGAGGCGAGCCTCCTCACCGACGAAATGATCGCGGCAGCTGCGGATTCTCTCTCCGGTATTACCGATATTACAAAGCCCGGCGCACCGGTGCTTCCGCCTTTCAAGTATGTGGGCGAGGTTTCCATTAAGGTTGCGGAAGCGGTAGCGAAGAAGGCCAAGGAGCAGGGACTTGCCCGTGCCAAGGAGCAGGATATGGTGAAGGCAGTGCATGACTTTAAGTGGTATCCGAAGTATCAATAAAGGAGGGGAAAATGACTGTATTTCTCACCTCGATTCAGAGCATTATTCCCATTATTGTGATTATTGCTCTGGGCTATATCCTACAGACAAAGGGATGGTTTTCAGAGAGCTTCGGACCGAACCTTTCCCGCCTGATTATGAATGTAGCTTTACCGGTATCGATCTTTGTCTCGGTTTTAAAGTATCTCACTGTGGATAAGCTCATTAGCCTTTCCGGTGGATTGCTGTACACCTTCGGCGCCTTTGCCCTGACCTATGTCTTTGGCTTTTTGGCGGTGAAAGTTTTCGGTGTGCGTGCCGGAAGACGAGGCACTATGATCAATACCTTTGTAAATGCCAACACCATTTTCATCGGCTTACCTTTAAATGTGGCACTCTTCGGAGACGATGCCCTTCCCTATTTTCTGATTTACTATATTACAAATACAATTTCTACCTGGACGCTGGGAGTTTACATCATGACTACGGACAGTGTAGGAGGAGAAAAGAAAAAAGGAACAAAGTTTGACTGGAAGAAGCTTTTACCGGCACCCTTGGTGGGGTTCCTGATTGCACTGGTATTCCTCGTTTTACGGATTCCGGTACCGACCTTCGCAGGAAATACCCTGACCTACATCGGAAACATCGTAACGCCCTTGTCATTAATTTACATTGGTATTATTCTTGCAAAGGCAGGGCTAAAGAGTATCCACTTTGATAAGGATACCGTAGTGACGATTGTGGGACGTTTTATTCTGGCTCCGGTTATTATGTATGTTTTACTCTACTTTACCGGAAAGGGCTTACCCACGAAGGAGTTCAATACCTTCGTGATTCAGTCTGCCGCGCCGGCTCTTGCGGTTCTCCCAATCCTTGCCAGTCAGGGAGACGGAGATGTGGAGTTTTCCACCAATGTGGTAACTATCAGTACGGTGCTGTTTGTCGTTGTCGTACCTGTAGTGATGACTTTACTGGGATAAAGGAAATGAAAAATATTAAGACTTCATTTGGGGCAGTAGCTATGCCCATAAACGAAGGATAGAAAAAGAGCGGGAATCCCGCTCTTTTTTGCAGACTCTGGATAGGATTCTTGTCTGTCCGCTTTCTAGCTTATCCATTAGGACAGGAACATCTACTCCGGCATCAGCCGTTGGCTATTCGCCAAGAAAATTCATATTGGGCCAGAGGGCACGGACTACATTTTCCGGATACTCCTGATCTATAAAGCTTTCTATAGCATTTCTTGGCTCCGGATGTTCTTTTCGATCCGTGGCTCTTACCATGACCATGGCGGTAACCATGGAGTCGGAAAGGAAAAATATAGCAATAGCTATTGCCAGCACGGAACCCAGGATAGGCGGTATCTTTTCAATAAACCGGGAAATAGGAGGGTAGGCGTAATGAAACCAAAGCACAGAAACGATTCCCCAAAAAATCATAAACAGGAGATTGGTTCTTCCGTCTATGTTAAAGGGCATATGGGAATAATCCCAAAACTTCATGCCAAAGAAAACCTCGGTGAATACGGAGCAGAGATATTCAAAGGCTCCACCAAAGAAGAATCCGGCAATGAAGATGGAAAGATTATTCTGCTTTTTGACCTTACTGAGCACCAGTGTTAGGATAACCGCGCCTAAACCCCAGACAATACTGAATGGACCGAGCACCAAACTGGAACGCCGCATCAGGATGTGGGCTGTCAGAAAGACATAGACGGTTTCAATGATATCTCCCATAAAAGAGGTAATGAGCAGCATCCAAATCAGTTTATAAAAGTGAATTCCTTCGGCAAAAATAATTCCTTGTTGTTGCAGGAATTGATCGGAGGCGGCAATTCCTGCAGATGGAGAAGCTCCATTTTCTACAGAGTTTTCTTCATTTTCTGCTAAAAGACTTGGATATTGGCGGTAAATTCTATTCCAAATACCTCGGGAAATCCATTCTCCTAATCGCAGTTTTCTATTGTGAGCCAAAATTTCTTCCTGCTTTATGTAGTATTTTCTGGGAAGAAGATAGAGCAAAACAATATCGGAAACAAGGGAAAGCAAGAGGAGAGCAGCAAGGAGGTGAACAAGAGAAAGTGGAAGCAAAGAGACCACAGAAAAAAGAAGCGGGTGGAAGCTCTTTAGCAGGACATATCCCGGAATAGTAAGGAGTATAGAGTAAGCAGCAGAGATTTTCAGATTTCCTTTTGGGAAAATTTCCCGGCTGTTCTTATTTTGATAAAATTTATGTAGAAAAAATAAAGATATGTTGTCTGTAAAAATACCATAAAGAAAGGTCATAAATAGTAATCCCGGCGTGCTGACCCTTTTTCCGGAGGATAGGAAAATTAAGAAAATCATGATTAGTGCAGGTTGAACCAAGATTGGAAGATTTAAAATTCCAAAATTTCTGTAGCACTGTTCCTTTAGGCTTACAAAAATAGTGGCGGTAATCCAGGCAAAAAAGCCGTAAAAGAAAAAATATAAGACTAGGTCTGTTCCTGAAAATAATGGCATACCCCTTACACTCCTTTTTGTTTATTACTTTTAATAATTTTTCAAAAGAATACTTTTATACAGTTTAGATATTCTCCAGTCCATAAATTCTATGAAATAGGATAATATTCGTCAAGACATTGTAGTGTTACCCATTATAAGGATTTGGTTTAGTAGCTTTAGGATTCCGGTGTTTATTCGCTAGAACTTGAAAATAAGAAACGATAAGCATACAATTTACTGAGACAAACTTTTGGCAATATATTTTGTCCTATAACTCAGAGTAGTCCTATAGCCCGGTTTTACCCTCTAGGACTAAAAAGAATGGATTTACACGGGAGAGGAGCTTTCTTTGCGCGATTTCTTGAAAAAATATGCTTTGGTGCTTCTGATCGGCGGCATTTTTGAAGCGGTTGCGGTGAGTCTTTGGCTTACGAAGCATAATCTTTTTTATCTTTTCAACTTTAGCTATATTGGAATCTCACTATCTTTCGGAATTTTTCTGCTTGGAAGAAAATATCCCTATGCCCGCCGTATTGTACAGCTTCTGGTGGGACTCTATATGCTTGTTTATTTAGGGCTTATCAACCGGGAAAATATGCAAATTGAGGGATTTTGGTACTACTTGTTCACCGGTGTTTTCGAGGCGGCTACCATTCATTATGCCGTGGCAAAAATCTTCGGGCCGCTGATTTTTGGAAGAGGCTTCTGCGGTTATGCCTGCTGGACTGCCATGGTTTTGGATTTTCTACCCTATAAAACGAGAGCGCTTCCTCGAAAAAATATTGGCTGGATTCGCTATCTGACGTTTGCTTTGTCTTTCCTCTTTGTTTCCGCTTTGTTTCTTTTGAAGGTAGGAAACTTGGAAAGGATTATGTTTTGGGCTTTCCTTATCGGAAATCTCGCCTATTATCTTGTGGGGATTGCTCTGGCTTTTCTTTGCAAGGATAATCGGGCTTTCTGCAAATACATTTGCCCGGTTACCGTATTTCTAAAGCCCATGAGTTATTTTTCTTTGGTACGGATTCGTTGTGATGAGAATAAATGCATTTCCTGCGGAAAATGTAAGAGGGTCTGCCCCATGGATGTGGAAATGACGGACAATTCCAGGAAGAGAAAAAACGGGACGGATTGCATCCTGTGTATGGAATGTGTAAAGGTCTGCCCGAAGAGGGCGCTGTAAGGGAAAAAAAGGATAGATTAGGTGAGGCCGGAATATGAAGATTTTTATTGTAGAAGATGAAGAAAATATCGTAAGGCTGTTAAAGGATGAGCTTATGCAATGGGGCTATACGGTAGAATCCGTAAAGAATTTTCAAAGGGTGAGTGATGAAGTGGAAGAATGCAATCCGGAGCTGATTCTAATGGATATTAGCTTACCTTTTTACAACGGCTTTTATTGGACGGAAAGAATCCGTAAGTTTTCCCATGTTCCCATCCTCTTTCTTTCTTCCCACAGCGAGTCCATGGACATGGTACAGGCTATGCAATTCGGGGCGGATGATTATATCGTGAAGCCCATTGATTTATATGTGACAAGGGCGAAGATTCAGGCGCTGCTTCGAAGAACCTATGAATATATCGCAGTGCAGGACAAGCTTTCCTTTCATGGATTGCAGCTGGATTTAGCAAAGGCAGCTCTTCAGAGAGAAGACTTTCGGATCGACTTAACAAAGACGGAACTGCTCATCTTGGAGTGTTTATTCTTAGCCAAGGGAGGAATTTCAAAAAGAGAGGAAATCATGAACCATTGTTGGCAGGGAGAGGATTTTCTGGATGACAACACCCTTTCCGTCAATATCACAAGGCTCCGAAAGAAGCTTTCTGCTGTGGGCTTAGAGGATTTGATCCAAACCAAGAAAGGGATTGGGTATTTTTTAGCGTTAGAAAAGTAGTGATTAAAAGGAGGCGGAAAAACCACGATGCAGATAAAAAACCGGATACCGGCGTATCTTCAAACAAAATCAGATTTATTAGGGTTTTTCCTGCTTTTGCTGTCCCTTTTCGGAGGGATTTTTTTCTTTGGGCATTTGCCTTGGAATTATTTTGTTTTAGGGGCGGAGCTGAGCGGCTTTTTGCTCTTTGTCTATCTTGTCCCGGGCTACTTTTCCTTTGTCCGGAAGGAAAGCTTGGAAAAAGCCTTGGAGCGGCTGGAAATAGAGAAAAAGGAAGAAGAACGCAGGCGGATAGAGGAAAAAAGGGAGCTTTCCGAGTATTTTCTTCTCTGGGTGCATCAGATTAAAACACCGATTACCGTGTCTAAGCTTCTTCTTCGAAAAACGGAAAGTGAGCATAAAAAGAAGCTCGAAGAGCAAATGTTCTATATCGAAGAGTACAGCAACATGGCGATGAACTATTTGAAAATGCAGAACCGTTCTGCCGACATGGATATTCATCCGGTGGATTTGGAAGCCTGTTTAAAACGTCTGTTCAAAAAGTACGCGCCCATTTTTATTGAAAAACAACTATCTCTTCACTATGAGGGGTTCAGCACGGATGGCAACGGAGAAAAAGCGGAAGTGATTAGCGATGAAAAATGGCTTTCGATTCTCTTAGAGCAGCTTCTTTCCAATGCTCTAAAGTACACGAAAGAAGGCAGTATCACCTTCTCTTTTGAGCGGGAAAGTTCCTCTCTTCGGATACAGGATACGGGTATCGGAATTCCCTCTTCCGACTTAAAGAAAATATTTGACCTGGGCTATTCCGGCTTTAATGGCAGGGCTACGGAGAAGTCCAGCGGACTGGGACTCTATATGGTGCAGAAGATTGCCGGATTTTTGCAGATTTCCGTATCGGTAGAATCTACCGTGGCAGTGGGAAGCTGCTTCACTTTGCGTTTTCCAAACTAAGCTCTTTCAATCTTACAATTCTGTAAGCTTTATCCCTTATTTTGTCATCTTAAATAAAGGCAAAAATCGGCTATGCGTTTTATACTTCTTCTTGTTCCAAGCCTTCCTGAAAAGAAAATGAGGCAAGGCAATGTGTAGAAGGGAGTTTAAAACGAATGTCCATTTTAGAATGTAAAAATATCAAGAAAGTCTATCAGACCAAGAATCTGACAACGGAAGCCCTCCGGGATGTAAATTTCTCCGTGGAAAAGGGGGAGTTTATCTCGATTATGGGAGAGTCCGGTGCAGGAAAGACTACCCTCTTAAATATCCTTGCTACCCTGGACAGTCCCAGCTCCGGTGTTCTTTTATTAAATGGAAGGGACGTGGGGAGTCTCAAGAAAGAAGAAGTTTCCGCCTTTCGAAGAAAGGAACTCGGATTTGTCTTTCAGGACTTTAATCTTTTGGATCAGTTTAATAACCGGGATAATATTTTCCTTCCCCTTGTTTTATCGGAAGAGAAAGAAAGCCTGATGCAGGAGCGTTTAGCAAAAATGCAGGGGATTCTGGGAATAGAAGAGCTCCTAGAGAAGTATCCCTATGAGGTGTCCGGCGGACAAAAGCAACGTATCGCCATTGCCAGAGCCATGATAACGAACCCCTCACTCCTTCTTGCGGATGAGCCTACAGGCGCGTTGGATTCCGCGTCTTCAGAGATGATTTTACAGCTCTTTCACAAGATTCATGCAGAGGGACAGACTATTTTGATGGTAACCCATTCCCTTCGGGCCGCCTCCTACGCCGATAGAGTCTTATTTATCAAAGACGGCGTGGTTTTTCATGAGATTTATCGGGGAAATGAGGAGGGACAGCGTGATTTTATGGAGCGTATCTCCGAGGCACAGCTTGTACTGGGAAGACGGAAGGAGGTTTAGGCATGCGCTTTTTTATGGCAAGACGCTTCGCTCTGAAAAATCTCCGGGCGAATCGACTTTTAGAAATACCCTTTGTACTTTCTTCCGGGATTATGGGAATGCTTTTCTTTATCATGGCTTCTTTACTGGACAATCATTACGTAGAAACCCGTCATAGGGACTTGCCCCTTTTTATCCAAGTCGGTACGATTCTTCTTTGCATTTTTACTTTTGTATTTGTTCAATATGCAGTTAATTTCATGCTGAAGAAACGAAATAAGGAGTTTGCTCTTTATGGCATTTTGGGCTTGGAGAAGAAGCATATCCGAAAGATTATTGCCATTGAATTTTTCTGCCTCTTTGCTTTTATCCTGTTACTGAGCATTGTGGGCGGATATCTCTTTGGGCAAATGGTCTTTCTCATGCTGAACTTCATCATGAAAGACGTGTCGGGGAGGCTGATGGACTTTCCCTTCAGCTTTACCACCCTGTTCTATACCACGGTTTTGCTCTTTGTCCTCTATCTTTTCACCTTGCTCCGCAGCAGTTTTCGGATTTCCTTTTCTACCCCGATGGCGCTTTTACAAAAAGGACATGAGGGGGAGGGTGAACCGAAGTCGAGAGTGCTTCTGTCTCTCATCGGCTTCCTTTTCCTCGGCGTCGGCTACGGTATTGCGCTCTTTATCCAAGGCTTACTGTCTTCCTTTACATACTTTTTCCTTGCGGTATTGGCGGTAATTTTTGCGACCTATCTTTTATATGTTTCCTTTTCCGTGCTGCTTTTGAAAATGGAGAAAAGGCGCCCTTCTTATTACAAGCCGGAGAAGTTCTTAAGCATCAGCGGACTTCTCTATCGTATCAAGGGAAATGTGGTTTCTCTTGCAAGTATTTCTATCTTGAGTACAGGAGTGATTTTGAGCCTTGCCACCACCATTTGTATGTATGCAAATATTCAAAATAAGGGAAACAGTTTATTTTCCAGAGAATACAGTATGGAGCTTTCCCCATTTTCCTATCCGGAAAAGGAAGGGGAAAACTTGAAGCAGTCTTTAAATCAAATGGTGCTGGAAAGCGTGAACGAGCCTTCCGAGGTAGAAGGTTTATATACCATGGCAACGCTTGCTACCGCGGGCTATGTAGAGGAAGGTCAAATCCTCCCTGTGCAAGGGCAAGAGAACATGGCGAATGCTAAAGATCCCAATATGATTATTCTTTATGATTTAGCCGGCTACAATGCCCGTTTTCAGAAGCATATTTTTTTAGGAGAAAATGAAATTCTGCTCTGCAACAATAGAAATACGCCGAAGAATCCGGGCAGTTTGAAAATCGGAGACCGGGTGTTTCAGGTGAGCTCTATTGAAAATATCTTGCCGGTGGACATGGTGGCTTTAGGAAGCTACGGCATTGTGGTGCGGGATCTTGCTACGATGCAGTATATAGAAAAATATTTACAGCCAAAGGAGCATCGCAGTGAATCCACTGCCATCGAATTGACCACCCATTGGAATCTGAAAGGGATTTCCGGGGAAGCGTATCAGCCGAAGTACAGCGCCTTAAAGAAACAGCTGAAGGCGTTTACGGAAAAAAATTTCAAGGGAAATGCCAGGTATTCTGTAGAAAATAAGGGCGAATACTTGCAATCGCAATATGAAGTAAACGGCGGATTTTTATTCTTAGGGGTGCTAATCGGCATCATTTTCCTGACAGGCACGGTATTAATCAGCTACTACAAGCAAATCAGCGAAGGCTATGAAGACAGAGAAAAGATGCAGATCATGAAGAAGTTGGGGCTTTCCGACCGTTTGATTCAGAAGACCGGGGCTTCTCAGATTCTATGGCTGTTCTTCGGTCCCTTAGCGGTGGCAACCCTGCACTGTCTCGTAGCCTCCAAGATTGTTTTCAGGCTACTGGGACTATTCGGAGTGGGAAGTCTGACCCTTTATGCCGGCTGTTTGTCCGCGGTACTTCTTGTCTTTGCGCTGGTTTATCTTGTGATTTTTCGGCTGACCAAGAAAGCCTATACGCGGATAGTAGAATAGGAAGATATTTTTTACAGAACGGGTGCGGATTGTGAAATGAGAAAATCCTCTTAGAGTGCGTTTGGTTTTGGAACAGGGAAAGTGAGGAAGAAAGAGATGAAAATGATAGGGAAACTTTTGAAACTTGCAGGAAAAATTGTTCTTGCGCTGCTAGCCTTTCTGTTTGTCTGTATTTTGCTTTATTTTGGAAAATTAAAGTTCGAGGAATTACAGGCTCACCGCGAAATCAAAGAAGTTCAGGCGGAAATGAAGCCCCTCTCCGCAGAGTATATACCGGAGAATATTTCTATTCTTTCTATCGGAGAGGCTGCCCATGGCTGTAAAGAAATGCAGGAGCTGAAGCTGTCTGTTTTCAAGGAAATGGTGGAGAAACGGGGCTTTACGGCATTTGCTCTGGAAGCAGACTATGGGGAGTGTGCGGAAATTAACCGCTATGTTCAAGGGGGAGAAGGAAGCGCGGAGGAAATGGTACAGAAGTTTGCCTTTCCCATTTACCATACCAAAGAAATGGCAGAGCTGATTTCCTGGATGCGAGAGTGGAATGATAGTGCTCCGGAAGAGAAGAAGGTCCGCTTCTACGGCTTTGATATGCAGGATCCGGAGGGAAGCTATGCCTTTTTAAAGGAATATAGCCTGTCTCACAAGCTGACGAGCGAAGAAGAGTTTTCAAAAAATCTGGACTGCATTAAGGATGAGAATTTCAGCTTAAACGAAAAGAATGCCGGGGAAGTCATCGCCTTTTTGGACAGCTTAAAGGAAAAGGCGGAGAAGAGTCCGGAAGAAGCGCAGAGGGAGAGGGGAAACACAGCGGATGAGCAGGACGCTACAGAAAAGCAGGTCTCCAATGACCATCAGGGCGGTATAGATAAACAAGCGTTTAAGGAGAATCAAGACTTTCTGATGGAGTTAAATACTGTCCGCCAAGCCGCGGAAACTTGGCTTTCCAAAGAGAATTCTTCTGTCCTTCGGGACCGGGATATGGAAGAAAATGTAAAGAAAATCTTGGAAATAGAGCAAAAAATCGGTTCCGGAAAGCTCGTTATTTCTGCGCATGACGGACACATTCAGAAGGAAAATCCGATTTATAACAGCATGGGCGTGCTTTTGACCAAGGACTTCGGGGAAGCCTACTATGCCATCGGAACGGATGTCTGGAAGGTAACAGACAATATCAAGGTGCTTGGAGAAGCTAAGAGAACAGTGCAGAGCTTTGTTTCCGTAGACCCTTTGGCGGCACAGGCAAGATTTGCGAAGGGAAAGCAATATGCCTTGTATTTTTCCAGCATTACAGACGAGAAAAGTAAAGTGCATCAGCTGATTCATACGCCGATGGAAATGTTACAGCTGGGAGAAGGCTACTCTTTCCTTCTGCGATTTTTGCCGAATTCTTATCGGGTGAAGGGGGCTCCCGTTCAGCGCTACGACAGCATGATTTATCTTTATGAAGGGAATCCGATAGAGCTTTTGGAGAAGAAATAGTGGCTGGCGAGGCAGAGTGTTTCTTGTAAAATAAAAACAAGGCGGAGACATCCTGCTAAGTAAAAATGCAAGAGCGTAATATGCAAAAGTATGTTATTGCATATTACGGTGTTGCATTATGTTAATGAACTCAAGCCGATTTAGAAGTTCTTTTCGCCCTTTTTCTTGCGATATGAATGCTTGGATGGTCACTTACTTTATACTTATAGCTTATTCTTTATAAAAAACCATTTTGACCTCTGCCCCGGAAATCCCTCTACTAGAATTATTTAAATATAAGTTTCCATTATTTGCCATGACAATATTCTTCACCACCCATAAGCCTAAGCCATGTTTATAAGACTTATCCTTTACTTTGCCGGAAATAAATTTATGTGTAAGTAAAGGTAATAAGTCTTTATCAAAACCTGTTCCTTCATCTCTGACGATCAAAACAAACTCTCCGGGCTCATCTTTAAACTCTACCGATATTACAGAATCTTTTTTAGAATATTCGACAGAATTAGTAACTATATTTTGCAGTGCTACAGCCACTTCCTCTTTATCTAACCTAATATTACTGCTTTCCCTTTTTATTACTTTTAATTTCAAGCCATTTAACCTACATATACTGGACATTACCTCAATCCAATATAAAATCACCTCATTACTGACAACATCTTTTTTCCCTTCCATCGTATAAGAAAAATTTTTTAATTTTCCAATATATTTTTCCAGTCTATCAATACCATTGAAAATATCCGAAAATCGATCGGAAGATAAACCGGGATTCTCTTCTTTTAATAATTCTAAATTACCTTTAATCAATGTGATTGGCGTTCTTATGTCATGCGTAAGTTGTTCCACCAACTCTTTTTGCTTAACTTGCATGTCCCATTGTTCACCAAGAGATTTTTTTAGATTTTTAGCCAATACATCAATCGAACAAAGTACTCCATCTATTTCTTTATACTTGGAATACTCTCTCTCATAATCTAAATCCATCCGACTGATGTTATCATTCGCTATAGCAATTTTGTGGATTTCCCTTTTTAATATATTTGATGAGCGAATGAGAAGCAAAGCAAATCCCAAAAACCAAATCGTCAGTATAAAAACAATATACCCCCACTCGAAATTTTCAAAGAGTTTATAGAGCTTTTTATTGGTAAATATAGCATTGACTTTATACCTTATTACCAATTGTCTATTTCCCATAGTATAAGTCTTAAAAATATTTGAGCCTATAATTTCATCACTTGTTGCTTTTCCGTTTTTTTGGGCTTCCTGTACTAAATTATCATATTTTTTATCAATAGTATTTTCTATTATTTTTCCATCTTTCAAATATAAAAAATCATAATAAAATGGAATTTCGGCAGGTGTCCAATCTTCTTTTTTAAAACCTTCCTCCACTTTTTCCGACTGAATATCCGCATAGTTGGCAGGGTGGATTACCCCGGCATTTAACAATACATTTAATCCTACATAAAATAATACAACGATAAAAAAACTATATACTAACTCTATAATTGCATATTTGCTGATTAAATATCTTAAACTCTTTTTATTTCCCACTGATAACCAACTCCCCAAACTGTTTTTATAGGATTTATGCGATAGGGCTCAAATTTACTTCTTATTAATTTGATTCGTTCGGTAATCGTTGTAGAACTATCACCCTCCTTATCATAACCATAAATTGCCGTATAAATTTTTTCTTTAGAAAAAACTTGGTTTTTATTTTTTAATAAAAACTCGCAGATTTCATATTCGCTATTTGTGAAACTGATTTCTTCATCATCAAAATAGAATTTTTTTGAAAGCAGATCGCAAGATATCGGATAATCTATAAGTTTTGAATGCTTTTCTCTATTTTCTCTTCTGATATGTGCAGCCACCCTTGCTCTAATTTCAGCAATAGAAAATGGTTTTGTTACATAATCATCTGCGCCCAATGCAAACCCTTCGACTTTATCTTTTTCGAAGTCTTTAGCGGTAAGTAAAATAATAGGAATATCTAAGATATTTCTGTATTTGATTAAAAAATCAAAACCGGACATTTCTTTCATCATGATATCTAAAATGATTAAGTCATATTTACATAAATCACTCGGCTCAACTTTGAGTGCCGAATCGCAAATAACGACATTATATTCTTTCTCAAAGGTCAACTGTAATAATTTCAGCAAATCTTTATCATCATCTATTATGAGAAGGTTCATGCCTTTTATTCCTCCATTTTACTGATTCCATCCCATTGATTATACCAAAATGAACATATACCCACACTTACAAATGAAATAAAAAAAGATAGAAAAAGATAAAAAACAATAGTGTTTAAATTGAAAGAGCGACAAACATAACCATATAGAAGTCGTATTGGATAAACAAATGGGAAGTAATACCATATGCCACTTCCTAAATCTGTTGTGCCTAGAAGAACGGCAGCCAAAGTAAAAATAGTACCTGGCAAAATAGAACCGGTATAATCAAATTTTAAACTTAAAAATTGATAAAACGGCACCATACTAATCAAGCCTACAGACCCGATCATCGTATAAACTTCCAAATCGGATATTTGAATCTTGATTCCATGAAAATATAAAAACAATAAAAAGGGTAATAGTACTATCCCTTCAATAGTAATTAGTAATATAAAGATAAATAAATATTTGGCAAAAAACAATTTTTTTCGACAAATGCCTATTCTCAAATCATTGGCATAGATCCCGGCTTTTTTATCGCTTTCATATAACATGGGAATAAAAAAACTGATAGAAAAGCCTGCCAAGGTCGTATAAGCTCCAAAAAAGTAGGCAAGCTCTACTCCTTTTAAGCTTGTGGAACTTAGAAGATATACAATAAAAAGACCGGTAAATAGTAAAGGGCACAAAATAATTACCATTCTGGACGGCGTTCTTTTAGTTCTTATCCAATAAGACTTTAAAATATTAAACATGACTTTTTCCTCTTTCCATTCCTATATTTAGAACTGTTATTAGGATATACACCATGACGCTTAACGCTAATCCGACAAACACGGCGTTCATAGATGTTAACGGCGATGATTTTTCTAAAAAAGTTCCATTGGGATGAACCTCAATAATCGGACATAGTATCCGCAAATTGTAATCCCAAGGGAAAAATTTCCAATAGGATGTTACAGCAATCATTGCCGATGGAAAGGTAAATACGAAATTAATTAAAATCACTAAATACTTTTTGTTAAATAAATTATAAATAAAAAAAGATAAAGCAATTATAGGCAAACTTCCAATAAACAAACAACAAGTGGCTAAGAACATGATTTTCAGACTAATTTCCTCTTGTAAGAAGAATCTTCCTACTAAATAAATTCCAATCGATGACAATATCAAAATTACAAATAATTCAAGAATAACCATTTCATTCTTGGCGATTAAAATCTTTTCCACACTTAGATTCAGTCTTCGTTGAAAAGTAAGATGCTCTTCTTTCTCTTTACTGACAATATTAACGACCAGTAGGCTTAATACAATAGGTAAAATCAGAACAGGATACCAGTTAAATGCTGTAGCCATTAAATAACTTCTTCCTTCAGGGCTTTGTCCCATGAGATTAACCATAAAAAGATTAAATAGCAGAAAAATAACGGGGACTATATATTTTAGTGTTGAATTAGCAGCTCTCTTTTCTTTAATCCATTCTACTTTAAGCATCTTAATCATTATTCATCACATCTTTCCTAACAATTTCCATAAATAAATTTTCCAGCTTAGACGGATTGGTATTTTGTCCTTCATAGCGTAAAAGTCCCTTATTAATAATACCAATTCTATCCGCAATCTGTCCCACTTCACTCAAAATATGACTTGACAAGATTATTGTAATCCCTTGACCTGAAAGCATTTTTATCAGTTCTCTTAATTCTTGTATTCCCAAAGGATCTAGCCCATTTGTCGGTTCATCAAGAATAAGTAATGCCGGACTGTTAATTAGTGCCATTGCAATGCCGAGTCTCTGCTTCATACCTAAAGAGAACTCTTTTGCTAACTTTTTGCCGGTATTCGTCAATGAAACCATCATAAGTACTTCATCCATTTTCTTCCTATCAATATTTAGTAAAGTGGTAATAACCTCTAAATTCTCATAAGCTGTTAAATTAGGATAAATAGCCGGATGCTCAATAATCGCTCCAATATTCTTTACATCATTTGCGTTTAATGGATGATTTTCAAATATCACTTCACCTGAGCTTTTTGGAATTGATCTTGTAATTATTTTTAATAATGTGGATTTTCCGGCACCGTTAGGACCCAACAGACCATAAACTGTACCTTTTTCCACTTGAATTGAAACATGATTTAGCGCAATCCCATTTTTATATTTTTTTGTCAGTCCTTTTGTTTCTAATAGGATACTCATATGATTAACCTCCATCCTTTTGATGATATCGTTATAAAAAATAAAAATAACTGGATTATAACAATGAGGAGAACCCAATAGAGATTTTGGAGAAGAAGTAGTGACTGGCGAGACAGAGTATTTCTTGTAAAATAAAACAAGGCGGAGGTATCCTGCTAAGTAAAAATGCAATAGCGTAATATGCAAAAGTATGTTATTGCATATTACGCTATTGCATTCTATAATGTTCCTGGAGATTATTATGAGTATACGCGATATCTCTTTTTCAGGAGGTGATTTTATGCGCTTTATAGGAAGAGCATTCGAACTAAGAGAATTAGAAGAGGAATACGGGAAAGGGAATTTCGCTTTATCGGTTTTTTACGGCAGAAGACGAGTAGGGAAAACCTACCTGATTAAAGAATTTTTAAAAAGAAAAAAAGGCTATTATTTTGTGGCATTGGAATCCAATGCGCTGATCAACCTGAGCCTTTTGTCACAAGCGATCTATGAAGCTTGCGGGAATCTAAAGGGCCTTCCGGATTTTCAGGATTTTGAGGCAGCTCTCCGTTATTTGTTTGCCTACGCGGAAGAGCACAGAATCGTTTTTGTCATCGATGAGTATCCCTATTTAGCCCAAAGTGCGGAGCATATTTCCTCCCTGCTACAAAAACTAATTGATGAGTATAGGGAGAAGAGCAAGCTCTTCTTGATTTTGTGCGGCTCTTCCATGAGTTTTATGGAAAATCAGGTACTGGGCTACAAAAGTCCGCTTTACGGACGACGGACAAGCCAGTTAAAGGTTCAGCCCTTTGGATATTTGGAAGCGGCCGAGTTTGTCCCTTCCTATAGCTATAGAGATAAGGCCATTGTCTATGGAATCACCGGGGGAATTGCGGAATACTTAAGCTTCTTTGATGAAAATGTAGATTTAAAAAGCAATATTATTCGTAATTTCCTGAAACCCAGCGGAAGATTATTCGAAGAGCCCGATAATCTCTTAAAGCAAGAGTTGAGACAACCCAAGCTTTACAATGATATTCTTTTTGTGATTTCGGCAGGGGCAAGCAAACTAAATGAAATTGCAACGAAATTGAATATGCAAAGCGGGGGACTAAGTCATTATCTGAATTCTTTATTGGAGCTTGGAATCATTGAGAAGAAAACACCGGTTTTAGACCGTAAAAGTAAGCGCCCTATTTATCGGATCAAGGATACGATGTTTCGTTTTTGGTACATTTTCGTACAGAAAAATTTGAACTTGCTCAATATGGATTTGGGAGAACTTGTATACGAAAAACAGGTTGAGCCAAAACTCAATGAATATATGGGGACTGTATTTGAGCAGATTGTTATAGAATATTTTGAACAAAGACTGCGAAAAGGAGAGTTGGACTTCCTACCGGAAGACTATGGAAACTGGTGGGGAACGGACAAAATCAGAAAGAAGGAATCCGAAATTGATTTACTTGCTTTTGATGGAAAGGACCGCTATTTATTTGCCGAGGTAAAGTGGAGAAATCAAAAAATAGATGCGGTGGTTTACCAAGAATTATTGGAAAAGGCAAAGCCATTTCCTGCGAAGAATAAAAGCTATTGGTTGGTCAGTCTTTCCGGATTTGAAGACTTTCCCGCTGAGAAAAATCTGGAGCGAATCACTTTAGAGCAAATTTATGAGATAGGACGACAAAGTATTGACTCCTTCTATTCAGAAAGCAATATGCGTTCACTGAAAAAATCTATAAAGGAATTGCGTGAGGGCAAGGGAAAAGCGCATGAGCTTATAGAGGTAGAGGATGAGAATTGATTGGTTTACCGCAAAACGTGCCAACCATAAAACGTGCCAACCATAAAACGCATTTTGACGTACGTGATAAAGTACGGTATAATGGGACATAGAAAAACTTATGAAAAATGCAGTATGGAAAGAAGATACGAATACAAGGAGATAAGCAATGGCTTCAATTAGCATTACTAAGGCAAGAGCAAACCTATATCAGACGGTTTCAGAGGTAAATGAATCTTCTCAGCCAATCACAATTACCAACAATAGAGGTAAAAATGCGGTATTGATTGGAGAGGAGGATTGGAAGGCTATTCAAGAAACGTTGTACTTGAATAGTATTCCGGGTTTGAGCCAAAGTATTTTGGCGTCAAAGGAAGAAGATTTATCAGAATGTACAAGTTACGATCCTAATGAGGAGTGGTAATGTATTTGATAAAGTTCAGTAAAAATGCAGATAAAGACAAAAAGCTCCTTAAGGGTGCAGGCCTGGAGAAAAAGACAAAATTTTTACTTGATATCATTGCAGAAGATCCATTTAAAAATCCCCCAGCTTACGAGAGTTTGCTGGGGAATTTAAGCGGATTTTATTCCAGAAGAATTAATATTCAGCATAGGTTAGTCTATACAGTATACGCAGAACAACTCATGGAAAATAATGTATCTTATGAAGGCATTGTACAGGTTGCCCGGATGTGGACGCATTATGAGGGAATCAGGTAATAGAATATTGCTTTGCATAAAAATCAATTAGCTTTAAAGGAAAAAGAAATTTCCTATCAATAGTCGTTTAAATGTATAGGAGAAATCATGAAACAATCATTAGAAGAAAAACAATCACTAGCTATGGAAGGCTTAGCGTCTGGAAAGAATTGCGGACAGCTGGTGCTTCTTGCCTATCAAGAGGAATTAAATCTGCCCGAGGAGCTTCTGCTTTCTCTCTCTGCGGGACTCATTGAGGGCTTAGGAACCTTAGAGGGGACTTGCGGTGCCTTAATAGGGGCAAATCTAGTTTTGGCGATGAAAAATAAGGGAAATCCAATGGTACAAGTGGAAGCTGCCCATCTTTTTCAGGACTTTGAGAAGTGTTGCGGAGCCAGTATCTGCAAAGACTTAAGAGGCATAGGTAAAGAAAAGCCTCTTTGCAGCTGTGAAGATTGCATCAAAGAGGCAATTGCCTTACTGTATTAGAAAGTTTTAGAAATCAAGAAATCCTTTCTTCCACCTCCTGATAAGGATAAGCCTTACGGAGTGCCTGATAACAGGGACAGTCTTCTTCGTGGTCGTTAATTATGCCACAGGCTTGTAAAAAAGAATAGACGATGACGGGGCCGGTATACTGAAAGCCCCGTTTTTTTAAATCCTTACTGATTTCTTCGGAGAGCATATTTTTAGCCGGCATTTCCCCCTTTTCATGTCCCCGGTAGCAAAGGCTCTTTCCACCGGAAAACTTCCAAAGATAAGCATCAAAACTTCCTTCTTCTTTTTGCAGGGCTAAAAATGCTTTGGCGTTTTGAATCATAGCTCTGATTTTCCGCTCCGACTTAATCATATTTTCCGTATGCATGATTCTTGTGATATCTTCTTCCGTAAATGCTGCGACTTTTTCCGGGGAGAAGCCGGCAAAAGAACTTCGAAAAGTTTCTCTTTTTCGAAGAATTAGGGCCCAGCTAAGTCCTGCCTGCATGGATTCCAAAAGTAAGTATTCAAAGAGCTTTTGATCCTCATGGGTGGGCACGCCCCATTCTTTATCGTGATAGGATATCATTTCCGCACTGCTGTTTTTCCATTGACAAGCCATAGCACCTCCTTTTTTAGTATTATAGCAGAAATTGTTTAGCAGAAAAAAATTTTTATCTCTGTGACCATTCCTTTCTTTTCTCCGTCTTAACAGAGGAAGGCGAAAGAAAAAGAAGCGAAAAAGAAAAGGGAGTAAAGAAGAGGAATAAAAGGAATATTCCAAGAAGAACAGAAAACAAGGAATTCGCCGGAAGAAAGGATAAGGAGAGAGATTATGATGAAGAAAATGAGGAAGAGCATGATAAACAAGAAGCTTTTAGCAGTGGTCTTAGGGCTGTCTATGGCTTTAGTGGCTTGCAATGGAGGGAAGGCTAGTACAAAGTCTTCTACTACAGCAGAATCTATAGTAGATGGTAAGGCCACAGAGATTGATTCGGAAAAGGACGGTACTGCGGCAGCAAAGGAAAATACGGAAGGGACTACAGTGGCTATGGAAGAGCAGTCTATTACAGGAGGCTGGAGTATGCATGAAGGACATTTTTCTCCAAAGGATAATCAGGAAGCAATGAAGGCCTTTCGGAAAGCAACGGAGGGAATGACGGGATATCGTTATGAAGTGCTTTCCGTTTTGGGTTCTCAGGCAGTTTCAGGAACGAATTATGCCTATCTTTGCAAGGGGGAGGTTGTTGTACCTGATGCAAGTCCTGTTTATCTTCTACTGTACGTTTATGAGGATCTTAGCGGCAATGCAGAGGTTCTTGGCAAAAAAGACATTTTCTCAGGAAGCGAAGAAGGAATGACCGGAGGCTTTACTCTAAATACAGGAAAGACGGAGCTTAAAGATAATGAAGAGGTAAATGTGGCTTTTAAAAAGGCTTTGGGAGGCATTACCGGTGTAAGCTATGAGCCGATTGCCTACCTTGGCTCTCAGGTGGTTTCTGGAACAAACTATGCAGTTTTATGTTTTGAAAAGGCAAGTACAGCATCTTCAGAAACGAAATTAAGTATTGTTACCGTCTATGAAGATCTTGAAGGACATGCGGAAATTTTAAGTACAGAAGAAGTGGAATTTGGCGTATAATAAGGAGGTATCGCGCCTTTGCCCTATCAGCGGCAAAGCAAAAGGAAATTTAGGAAAATAGAAGTAGGGAAAAATGCAGGTAAGTAAGAAGCTTAGTGACGATGCTACATGGATTAATATTGATTCTCAAGAAATTACAGAGAAGTTTAAAATCTACGAAGAGTATGATATTGATCCGAAAATTATTGACTATGCTTTGGATGAAAATGAGCATGCTCACATGGATTATGATCGGGAGGACGGAACTGTAACCTTTATTTACAGCGTTCTGGAGTCAAAAAAAGACAAGGAATACTATGAAACGGTTCCGATGACTTTTATTGTACAGAAAAATCGTCTGCTGACCATCAGTAACGAGGATAATGACTATATTATTCAGAAAATGTGTTCCTATGTGGATACGAACGAAGAGCTTTCTATTTACACCCTGCTTTTTGCAGGTTTGGAAATGATTTCCAATGCCTATTACCCCGTAATTGAGCGACTGGATAAGCAAAAGGATGAGATAAATCATTTGCTTCGGAAGAAAACAACGAAGCGGAATCTTTATGCCCTTTCCGATTTGGAGGTGGGGATGATTTACTTACATTCTGCGGCTACACAAAATCGCTTGCTTTTGGAACATATACAGGCTCATGCCATATACCGTAGCTTTAACGAAGAGGAGATAGCACAGTTTGATGATGCCATGGTGGAAGCCAGACAGCTGGTTTCCATGACGGAGCTTCTCTCTACCGTGGCTCGCCAGCTTTTGGATTCCTACAACAATATTTTGAATAATGACTTGAATAACAACCTGAGCACCTTAACGATTTTTGAAATTTTACTGAGTGTGCTTGCGGTAATTACCGGCTTCTTCGGAATGAATGTACCACTTCCCCTTATGAATGATCGAAAGGCTTGGATGCTGATTTGCGGGGTGAGTGCACTCATTTGGATAGCCCTAACTTGGATTATGCGCTGGATTATTAAACGAAGATAAAGGATGGGATTCAGAAGGATGGAAGACCAAAAAATTATCGCCTTGTATTTTCAAAGGGCGGAGACTGCGATTACGGAAAGCAAAAATAAATACAGCCGCTTACTCCTTTCCATTTCTTATGGCATTCTAAAAATCATGGCGGATGCGGAGGAGTGTGAGAATGACACGTATTTGAAGACCTGGAATGCTATTCCACCGAAACAGCCGGAAAATCTGCAAGCTTTTTTGTCGAAGATTGTTCGGAATCTTTCTTTAGATCGTTATGACAGCTTACATGCAGAAAAGCGTGGAGGTGGAGAAGTTCCTGTGGTACTGGAAGAACTGTCGGAAGTCCTTCCGGATAAGGGGGCAATTCCGGGAGAGAGTAATTAGATTTCGGAGCTGATAGACTCATTTTTATCAACCTTGAAACCGGAGAGCAGAAATATATTCATGAGAAGATATTGGTTTATGGATTCCGTATCGGAGATTGCAGAGGAATCCGGTTTTGGTCTTAGCAAGGTGAAAATGAGTTTAAGTCGTACCAGAGAGCAGCTTAAGCTTTTCTTAGAGCAGGAGGGATATCGTTTATGAAAGAAGACAGCAAACGACTGCTTCGAGGAATGACAGAGGTAAGTGAGCAATATATTTTGGAAGCGGAGGCATTTTACCAAAAGAAAGAGGAGCAGGACTTGGTAGGTAAAAACCGGGAAAGCCTCGAAAGAGAAGCTATAGAAAAAGATAGTAAAAACATAGAAAGAAATCTCGAAGAAAAAGGGAAAATTATCGTGCTTCCCCGGATTCTGGGCTTTACGGCTTCTATAGCGGCTGCTTGCTTTGTTCTTTTTGTCGGAGTGGGCATGCTTGCTCCCAAATCAAGCAGTCCTGATTCCTTGGCATTACAGGGGACACAGGGGGCGGATTTTGGCGACATAAAAGCGGGAGGGTGGAATGCGGAAGAAGTAGATTCTTTGCAGAAAGCTACAATACTTACAGGCTTTGCTATGCGTATCCCGGAAGGAAAAGAGCCTTTCACGAAAAAAATATTCACGGTTATAGGTGCAGATATGATTGAAGTACAATATCTGCAAGAAGAAAGCTCTGCCCCGGGATATTCTATCCGAAAGGCTAGAGGTGAAGGGGATATCAGTGGAGATTTTACGGAGTATGAGGAAGTAAAGGAAGTGAACTCCGAAGGAAGAAAAGTTACATTAAAGGGCGAAGCCGGAAGATATTCTTTAGCATTATGGGAAGAAAATGGCTTCAGTTATTCGATAGGCGCATTGGAGAAGCCAATGACGAAGGAGGAGATTCTGGAGTTGGTCAGTGCGGTGGAGTAAGAGATGGAGAGAAGAGTATAAGTCTGTTTTAATCGCGAAACTCCGTTAAATCCACAATTTCCGTTGCCACCTCCTGTAAATTTTTATTTGAATAGAATTTATAAATATAATATTAGCTTTATATAACTTTTAGACATTTCCCGTGGGGTTTTGCTATACTTGTAGCAGAGCATGAAATGCTTAGCGGGGTAAGCATTTTTGAATACGGATAGTCAGTTTTTTTAAGGAGGAAATAAGATGTTTGAACAAGTAAAATTAGACTACAGTTTTGATGCGTTGGAACCGCACATTGATACTTTGACGATGGAAACCCACTATGGGAAGCATCATGCCACCTATACGAAGAACTTTAACGATGCCGTAGAAAAGGCGGGCTTAAGCGGGAAATCGGTAGAAGAAATTCTTTCGTCTTTATCTTCCGTTTCAGATGAAGCGGTGCGGAATGCTTTACAGAATAATGGAGGCGGATATTATAACCATAATCTGTATTTCTCCACGATGAGCCCGAAGGAAAATACGAAACCGAGTTCGGAACTGGAGGAGGCCATCAAGAGGGACTTCGGATCACTCGAGAAGCTGCAAGAGATTTTACAGACTTTGGCACTGGGACAGTTCGGCTCCGGATGGGCATTTTTAGCTGCTGATAAAGAGGGAAAGCTCTATGCCACGAAATCGCCTAATCAAAATAACCCGCTGATGGAAGAGGGACATCACACACCAATCCTCGCGATTGATGTATGGGAGCATGCCTATTACCTAAAGTATAAGAATTTGAGAGGAGAGTACTTGCAAAACTTCTTTGCCGTTTTGGACTGGGAGAAGGTAAGCGAAAATTACAGAAACAGATAATGCATCATATTACAGAAATAGAGCATACTGCATTATATAAAGAAAGTTTTAGAAAACTTAAAATTGGCTATTGTATGATTCACAAGCTTATAAAAAAAGGGGGATTACATTCCCCCTTTTTTAGCGCCTAGATATCTATAGGTTTGAGTTCGTTGATTTTCTTTTCCCTCCAAAGTAAGAGAAGAAACAATAACGACATCATTAACCAATAGATGAATTTCAAAGTTTTCCACATAGTTTTATTCGATTCTTACGTGATGCTTCAATTGGAAATTCTCATCATTGGAACACAAATAGATGATTCCTTCGATGAAACCGATAATCGCAGGGATTCCTGTCCAGCAGAACAGAAGATACAAGATGCCCATGCCGATTTTTCCCAGATAAAACTTGTGTACCCCAAGACCGCCTAATAATAAAGCCAATATGCCGGCTACAACTTTGCTCTTTACAGGCCAAGCGGGATTGATAGCACTATAATATACCGGTTGCGGCGCAACCTGTTGAATCACTACCTGTGGCTGTACCTGTTGCTGATATTGTTGCGATTGTTGTTGAAATTGCTGTGCTGCCTGTTGTACAGCCAATTTTTCACCACAAAACTTGCATTCTGTAGCCTGTGGATCAAGTGGTGCTCCGCATTGTGGACATTTGTTTTCTGCCATTGTGATAATCCTCCTAAAATTTTATCTTCTTCCCATTATATACATAGGAATCGATATTATACAATAAATAAACAATAGAATTAAATGTACCAAGACAAAATAAGCATTTGGCATGGTTACAATAAAGGCGATATTGAGTCCGTCCAGAAGAACGGTATAAGCCACAGTTGTAATCAATAGAGGAATATAAAAACCTGTTTTAATCGGCTTTAGGATGATATTTCCAAGTATAAAATAGAGTAGCAGAATGAAGCCTATGAGCTCAAAAGCCAGAGCGGTTTCAAAATTTTTCAATGTATCAATATGAAGGATAGCAAAGAAAATATACAGAATGATTACAAAATAAAAGATTGTTGCAAAAGCGGATAATCCTATCGTCAAAGCTTTTTTCTGCATTATTCGACCTTCTTTCCGCACTCGGGACAGAACTTTGTCCCCGGTGCAAGCTTATTTCCGCATGAACAGATTATCTCACTGTTGTTGAATCCGCACTCAGGGCAGAATTTGGATTTTATAGGGATTTGCGCTCCGCAAGAAACACAAGTTTTGGTTTCCTCCCGACGTATGGGATTTCCTACGGTTTGTCCCATGGCTGCTCCCATATTCAAGGCTGCTCCAAGACCTATACCCCCGGCTGCAAAAGCACCGGCCACACCGCTTTTATTGTTGGCGGCTCCTTCATAAACATCGAAGGAACGCTTGGTTACGTATCTTCCCTCGCCCATAATCTCAAAAGCGGCCTTATCTTCCAAAATCTTATTGATCTTTTCGAAATCTTCATCAGGGAAATTAATGGATTGAACAAAGAAGTTTATTACCGTAAATCCATATTTTTCAAATTCCGGAGCAATCTGATTTTCTACCTTTAAGGAAATTTCCTCAAGTTTTGCGGAAATTTCGAGTGCGGATATCCCGTTATTAATGATGGTCTCGGCAATGGCCGACTTTGCTTTGATAACCAATAATCCTCTATAGTACTCCTTGATTTTATCAAACTTAACAATATCCGCCTGTTGCATGCCACCGATTAATTCTTTGAACAAACGAACGGCATCTAAAACACGTAAGCCCATTTGCCCAAAAGCGCGTATCCGGAGCTTTACATAGTATTTAGGGTCAATCAATTGAATAGGATCATTGGTTCCCCAGTGAATATCTAAACGCACAGTTGTGTTGACAAAGTATATCTCTGCACTAAAGGGGGTCCTCCCTCCGAAGGGAAGATTGATTAATCCTTTTAAAAGGGGTAAGTTTTCAGTCGCAAGAGTGTAGGTACCCGGATAAAAAACATCCGCGACAATACCGCTTTTTACAAAAATAGCTGCTTGTCCTTCCTGAACAATTAACTGAGTACCAAGCACCAAATCTTCTGATGGATATTTGTAAATCAGCCAATCCCTACTTTTTAAACCGTCAAAACGAACAAGGTTGATGAATGCCATAGCTTAGTCTCCTCGTATAAAGCAAGAATAATGCTCCTAAAAACATAAAAGAAAAACCTAAAATCACAGAAAAAAATAAAAAATAATGTCAAGGTGAATTTAGCAAAAAGAGGCTTTAAAGTCAAGGAGACACTGTTGTTTAGTCCCTTTTTACCGAATTCACTTTTAGCTAGATTCAAGCTTAAAAGGGAATCGATCAGGAAGAAAGAGCTTTCTCTTCTTTTGATTATATGCTACTATTAATTTGCTTGTACGATGCTTATTTCAATAAGCATGGAAAAGTTTGTTTTTCGATTGTTGATTCTGAATCCACATTTCTTTTTCGATTCGATTTTTTATTTTTCCATCATGTTTCAACTTCATTTTTATCTATCTCACAGCTTTATTTTTAAATTTAATTTCAGCTTTTTTCGGCGTTGTTTTTTATGTATTTTCAGTTTTGTTTCAATCTATTTTCAGTTTTGTTTCAATTTATTTTCAACTTTGGATTCCCTCTTTTTATAAATAATTTCAGGTTCATACCAATTAAGGATTATCTTTCTTTAGAAAGGAGCGATTATGGTTTCGAAAGACAAAAAATGGATAAGAAAGGGAAAGTTTTGTATACTCCTTTTTCTTCTCTGCAGCGCACTGTATCTTTTTCTTTCCGTAGAGGAGAGGGGTGCAAAAGTGCTTTATCGGGGAAAGGCAGGAGAACAGAGTGAAACTGCAGAAGCTATGGAGAATGAGACAGATGCCATGGAGAATGAGACAGACGCCATGGAAAATGAGACAGAAACCATGGAAAAGGAGAAAGAAGCCATGGAAAAGGAGACAGAATCTGCGGCTGAGAACCGTTCGCATGCGATACAAGATTCAAAGGATGAAACCGAAAATAGCACAGAAAAAGAGCAGGTGAAAGAACTTGTTTCCGAGAAGAAGAGCGGAAAAATCAATATCAATACTGCAAATTCCGAAGAACTGCAGAGCTTGAAGGGGATAGGGCCTTCCACCGCAAGCAGTATCATTGCCTATCGGGAAGAATATGGCGGCTTCTCCAGTATCGAAGAAATTATGAATGTGAAACGGATAGGAGAGAAAACTTTTGCCAAGATAAAAGATCGGATTTCGGTGGAATGAATCACGGAGATGTCTGAATCGTCTTTTTCTATGTCAATTTAACATAGAATTCGATTTCTATAGAATTCGTTCGCGCCTCTTCTTTGTCATTTCTTCTTTGTCCTTAAATCTATAGAATATTGTAAGCTTTATCTCTTGTGCTTTTTCGGATGGACGATTATCATCTTAAGATATGGTTAGGCTACAAAGAGCAGAGCTATTGCTAATTTGCTTTAAGATAAGATGAAATTGAGGGAACAATGGATAAAGGAAATCAACAAGATATCGCACGCTTTGCGCACGATACTCGTTATGAATTAAACGAAAGCACTTTGCCGGAGAAGAGGACAGGGAAGTCCTTTTTGAAGAGGAAAAGGATAGGGAGGAGTGTCTCTATTCTTCTTAGCTTGTCCCTACTTCTTCCTTTTGCGTCTTTTTCCGAGGAACGGGTTTACGGAATAAGTGATTACGGTCCTGTTTCCGTAAATGGAAACGGAGTAGGTAGGGGCAATGACCCGACTTATCGTTATATAGAGGACATTTTGTATGGAAATGGGAAAACGGCTACCGGAGGAAACGTTTCTCCCGCAGCCAACAACGGAAATGGCAATACCTCGCCTTCTGCAACACAGACACCGACACTTCTTCGCAATCTCGCGCAGCTTTCCAACACGAGTGCAACAAAAAACTTAAGCACGGAGATTGATGCGGCTTATGCTGTCGTATTTGATTTGGATAACGGTAGTATATTGGGAGAGAAAAATGCTTCGCAGGTGATGAATCCCGCTTCCATGACCAAGGTGATGACCTTGCTGCTTTGTGCGGAAAAGCTTTCGGATAAAAACAAGAAATTAACGATTACGCAGGATATAGTCAGTTATATTCAGCAGAGAGGAGCCAGTAATTGCGGATTTGTAGTAGGAGAAGAGGTTCCGGTGAAGGATCTTCTTTACGGCGTGATTCTCCCCTCCGGTGCAGATGCCGTGCTGGCACTTTGCAAAGAAATTGCAGGCTCGGAAGCCGCCTTTGCGGATCTTATGAATAAACGGGCGAAGGAAATGGGCTTATCCAATCAGTGCCATTTCCAAAATGCAACCGGCCTTTATCACAGCACACACCATATGACGGTAAAGGATATGGGACAGATTATGGCGGTTGCCATGCAAAACCCGACGGCGAGAGAAGTTCTTATGACGGAGAATTACCAGATTGCGCCTACGAATAAGCATCCACAGGGACTGAAGTTTACAAACCTTTTCTTACAAAGAATCAAGACCCTGGACAGCGGCGGAGCGAATGTCCAAATGGCCAAAACCGGTTATGTCAGCCAGTCCAAGTTCTGTGTTGTAAGTAGCGGAAAAGGAAAAAACGGGAAGAATTTGCTGGTGGTGACGGGAGGAAGTTCCGCTACCTGGCAGGCAGTACGAGACCAGGCGGCATTATACAAACTTTTTGGATTATAGGATTTAAAGCAGCTAGAACATAGGAGGGAATTATGCCAATTAAGGTTCAAAACAATTTACCGGCAAAGCCTATTTTAGAGGCGGAAAATATTTTTGTCATGGATGAAAATAGGGCGATTTCCCAGAATATTCGTCCTTTAAAAATTGTGATTTTGAACTTGATGCCGTTAAAGGAAGATACGGAGCTGGATTTGCTTCGTGTACTTTCCAATTTCCCGATTCAGACAGAAATCAGCTTTATGAAGGTGTCCACCTATAAATCCACCCATACCAGTTCTACCCATTTAAATGCATTTTATTTGGAGTTTAAGGACGTACAAGAAGATTATTTTGACGGATTCATTATTACCGGAGCGCCTGTGGAGAAAATGGATTTTTCCGAGGTGGAGTATTGGAAAGAACTGGAAGAGATCATGGATTGGTCTAAAACACATGTATTTTCCACCTTCCATATCTGCTGGGGGGCACAGGCGGGACTGTTCCATCATTACGGAATTCGGAAGGTCCTGTTAGAGAAGAAGCTTAGCGGGGTATATAAGCATAGAGTCTTGCACCGAAAGAAAATGCTGATGCGAGGAATGGATGACGAGTTTTTTGTACCGCAGTCTCGCTATACCGGGCTGGATGAGGAAGCACTGAAAAACAATAAGGAGCTCTATGTTGTGGCAGACAGTGAGGAGTGCGGGAGTTACATCATTTTAGCTTGCTCCTCCAGACAGATTTTTGTCACGGGACACTCGGAGTATGATCGCTATGACCTCGATAAAGAATACAAGAGGGATCTCGGAAGAGGATTAAATCCGGATGTGCCCGTAAATTATTATCCGGATAATGATCCGGAAAAGAAGCCGATTTTATCCTGGCGTTCAGGCTCAAACTGTATTTATAGCAATTGGCTGAACTTTGTTTATCAGGAAACCCCCTATGTTTTGGAAGATTTACGCCCGGTTTCCGAGGACAGTTATTTAAGAGAGGATCATTGGAGTGAAAGAGACGGTACTGTAAGCAGTACTTAAGTCTTTCACTATTTGCAGAAGGGAGAAAATATGGATGCAGTAGAACGTTTGATTTCGTATTTAAAAATTGATACGGAGTCTGTACCGGACAGGGATGTGATTCCCTCCAGTGAAAAGCAATTTGACCTTGCCAAAGTTTTGGAAAAGGAATTAAGGGAAATGGGAGTTTCCGATGTTCGTCTGGATGAGCATTGCTATGTCTACGGAAAATTACCTTCCAATCTGAGTGGAGAAGAAAAGGCGAAAACTCCCGCCTTGGGGCTTATTGCCCATATGGATACTTCTCCGTCAGCAAGAGGGAAAAATGTCAATCCCCGTATTGTAAAGAACTATGACGGAACGGATATTGTACTAAATGAGGAAGAAAAGCTTTCTCCGAAGATTTTTCCAAGGCTTTTGGAGCAGGTCGGAGATGATTTACTGGTAACAGACGGAACAACACTTCTCGGCGCGGATGATAAGGCCGGTGTTGCTGAAATTATGGCGCTTGTAGAGTATTTGCAGAATCATAAGGAGATTCCACACGGAGACATTTGTATCGGCTTTACACCGGATGAGGAGGTAGGTTGCGGAGCGGATATCTTTGATGTAAAAGGTTTTGGTGCGGATGTTGCCTATACGGTTGACGGTGGAAAGCTTGGCGGCGTAGAGTACGAAAACTTTAACGGGGCTTCCGGAAAGCTGAAGATTCACGGTGTCAATGTACATCCCGGTTCCGCAAAGGATAAGATGTTGAATTCCTTACTCCTGGCTATGGAGTTTAACAGCATGCTTCCGCAATTTACTCCTGCGAATACAGAGGGCTATGAGGGCTTTTTCCATTTGTGCGATATGGCAGGGGACGAGAGTCTTACGGAGATGAATTACATTATCCGTGATCATGATAGAGAAAAATTTGAAGAGAAGAAGAGGATTTTTCTGGATGTAGCGGAAAAATTAAATCAAAAATATAATGCAAAGGGGGCTTTTTTTGAGCCGGAGGTAAAGGACAGTTATTTCAATATGGCTGAGAAGGTAAAAGACCATATGTACCTTATCGATGTTGCGAAGACCGCTTTTGAAAAAGAAGGGGTTACCCCAATCGTCAGTCCGATTCGCGGAGGGACGGACGGAGCAAGTCTTTCCTACAAGGGGCTTCCTTGTCCGAATCTCTCTACCGGAGGAGATAATTTTCATGGAATTTATGAATATCTGAACTTGAATGCTTTTCATAAGATGATTGCCGTACTGATTCGGATTACCCAAGAGATGATTGGGAAGAAAGCTTAATGAGATGTCGTAGCCATTGCGCTACACTCTCGCTTTGCATAAAGAAAGGGGTGTAGCCATTCGGCTACACCCCTCTATCGTTTTTATTATCAAAATTCACTTTGATTTTTTAAGACTCATCTTATGAACTTATTTTCTGATAACTTACTTCTCGATACTCTTTTTTATGAGTTTCTCTCTTTATTGCGAGAGTTGTTCCTAGCGAACTTTGTTTCTCGCTTTTAACTCATTCTATATTCAATTGTTATTCTGTAGCCATTGGTTTGTACCACCTTTTATATTTCAGCCTTTTTATATTTTAAAATGGACTCGCACCATATATTTTCTAAAATACAAATGGTTGATGGGGTATCCTTTTTTCTTTTTGGAGATTTCCCTTTGTCTTTGAAAAATAAGAAGAAAGCCTTCTACAAACCGATAGCACTCAGCTACGCAATAAATTCGTTTTTCTTTAGCTCAGGTTTTCCTCCAAAAAGAAGTACTGTTTTGGCTCCATTGGACCGTACCTCTCTTTCTTATTATCGTTCGCAAGCTTTCCGCTTGCACTTTGCTGAACTTCACTCCTTTCTCTTCAGAGTTGAAGCTCTTCGCATCGCTTTTTTCTTTGCTTGTCTGTACTATAGCATAAGAAATTTCTTTTGTAAATAGAAAAATAAAAAAATATTATTTTTATTTTTAATTGTTTTTTTCTAAAAAATGGAAAGATATTTCAGAGTAAAGGAAATGGAATTTTATGCTATAATCAGACAACATCTTTACATTTTTTGGAGGAGGACCGGATGTTTTCCGTTTTTAAAAATAAAGAAGAAAAACAGGCATTGCGTGAACAGGTAAAAGAACTAAGAGCACATTTTACCGGAGAAGAGATGGAAAAGGCTAATGTGGAAATACAAACTCGTCTTCTTCTTTTTCCCTATTTTCAATCTGCTGAAAGTATTTTTTGCTATGTCAGTATGGACAATGAGCCGAGCACCGGGGAAATCTTGTCGACAGCCTTCAGCAGCGGGAAGAGAGTATATGTTCCCCGTTGTATTCCGGGAAAAGAGAGAATCATGGAGGCGGTGGAGATTCATGCTTGGGAGGATTTGGAAAGGGGAACTTTGGGGATTTTAGAGCCGAAGAAAGAAATAAAAGGGACGGATAAAAGAGACTTTTCTCTTATGCTGATTCCCTGTCTTGCCGCGGATAAAAGAGGCGGAAGACTTGGACACGGCGCCGGTTATTATGATCGTTTTTTAGAAGGTACTGCGGGAAAGAAGTTGTGTCTATGCTTTGATTCCCTGCTGTTTCCCAAGATTCCCATGGGAAGGCAGGACATTTTCATGGACTATGTGCTAACGGAAAAAGAACTGATTCCCTGCGGGAAAAGATAGTTTTTCGGGCATCAGGATTTTACTCCTTTTCTGCAAGAAAGTCTGCCATGTCTTTTGGGAGCGGGATTTCAAAATGCATTTCTTTTCGGTTTTCGGGATGAAAAAAAGAGATGGATTGAGAGTGCAGAGCCTGTCTATGGAGCGCATTTGTAAAAGCATCCCCGACATTGTTTTTATTCTTGATGAGTATCGTGGACAGAGCGGGCGATATCTCGTTTGGCAAGGCTTCTCCGTAGAGGCTGTCTCCGAGAAGCGGACAGCCGATATAGGAAAGGTGCACTCTGATTTGATGAGTTCTTCCGGTCTCAAGTTCTAATTGCAGTAAGGAAAAATTTCTATCCGGATTGTATTTTACGGAAAGAATATTGGTGACGGCATCCTGCCCGGACTCGAAGTCTACTTTTCTTCGCATTTTTCCTCTTTCAATCCGTTCAATGGGAGCCTCGATTCGGAGAAATGTTCCAACCCGAGTAAGTCCGGGGAGAAAGCTACTTTTTTCTCCAGTGTCTCCTTCCGGAAGATTCTTATCGGGAAAAGCGGACAGGGGATTTCCTTTGCAGAGTGCCGCATAGGTTCTTCTTATTCTTCCGGCTCGCATTTCTTCGTTTAAAAAGGAAGAGGAATACAGATTCTTAGCCACAAGAAGCAGACCGCTTGTGTCCAGATCCAAACGGTGAACCATGCGACAGACAAACGATGCTTGCTTTTTTTCTTCTATATAATAATGGGTAATGGCACCGGCAAGCGTTTTCTCATAGTGTCCCGGAGAAGGATGGGAGGGCAGAAAAGCCGGTTTGTTAAGCAATAAGATGTCTTCATCCTCATAAACAATATCCAGAGGGAGCGGAAAAGCGGGCGCAGAGACTTCGCTTCCTGTCTCTAAAACGGAAATGTCAAGTCGGTCTCCTTCTTCCAGTTTATCAATGGTAAAGGCCCATTTGCCGTTTTTTTCGATTCCGTAATGCTTTTTTCCGACTTCTTCATAGGTGATTTTTTTGAGACCGGTAATGAGACTTTTTGTATAGCCTTCGGCACGTAAAAAAGCTTCTACGGTTTTCCCGTGGAAGCTTTTATCAATTGTATAATGCAGCTTTCGTAAATTGTCTTGCATTTTAAAAGGTAAAGCTTTCTTTTAGAGGAAGCCAGAGTTCATCCTTTTCGGAAAGAAGAAGAGGACTGCCGTCTTCCATAGTGTATCCGGCGCTTCCGGCATTTCCCTTGTAGTCTCCTTTGAGTTCCGGCCATGTGATGGCGATTTCCGGATCATTCCATGCGAGTCCGCCCTCGTCGCCGGGATGATAGAAGTCGGTTACCTTGTAAGCAAACTCCGCCGTATCGGAAAGAACCAGGAAGCCATGGGCAAAGCCCTCCGGAATATAAAACATCTTCTTATTTTCTTCTGTTAAAATGATGCCGAAATGCTTGCCGAAAGTAGCGCTGTGTTTTCTCAGGTCTACAGCTACATCATAAACGCGTCCCTTAAGGACCCGAACCAATTTACCCTGAGGATATTGCTTTTGAAAATGCAGACCGCGTAAAACACCCTTTTGAGACATACTCTGGTTATCCTGTACGAAGCGAAGGTCCAGGCCGGCCTCTTGAAAATCTCTTTCATTATAACTTTCCATAAAATAGCCGCGACTATCCTTATGTACAGTAGGTGTAATAATGCACAGACCCTCAATATTTGTTTTTTCAATTTGTATCTGTCCCATGTCAAACCCTTTCTTATAGACGAAATTATCCGCTAATTGCCTGTATACTATAGCACAGCAAAGAAAAAATAAAAATAATTTAAAAAAGTCTTGACAAAAATAATAAAGATAATTATAGTATGCAATGTTGATAGTGATTATCAATTTTGTTTTAAGAAACTAACTTAGAACAAAGCTAGGTAGAAAGGAAGGTCGATGAACTATTCCAGACAGCGAGCAGAAGTCTTGGATCAGATTCGTGAGCATAAGGATCATCCCACGGCTGATACGATTTTTGCAGAACTAAGGACAAAGGATCCGAGCATCAGCTTGGCAACCGTATACCGTAATTTGAAGCTTTTATCCGAGCTGGGAGAAATCCGGAGATTGACTTTCGTCTCGGGAGCGGATCGCTTTGATCCGACTGTGCAAACACACTACCATTTTGTATGCGAGAGATGCGGAAGAGTGTACGATGTTCCCATGAAAGTTGCGGAAGCGTTGGATTCCGATGCGGAGCAGTATATCCGAGGAACGGTTACAGGGCATGACTTGGTATTCCGAGGAATCTGTGATGAGTGTAGGGCTTTGGAGGGCGCTAAACTTGCCACGGAAACAGAGGTAAAGGAGCACACTGTGTAAAACAGTGATTTTGCTTAGAGCAAGTGTCGATACAGGGTCGACATTAAGTTGAGTGAGCCGAAAGGCAGAAAAGGAGAAGATTATGAAGACTTGGGTTTGTTCAGTATGTGGTTATGTATTTGAGGGCGAGGCTGCTCCGGCACAGTGTCCGGTATGTAAGGCCGGTTCCGATAAGTTTGTAGAGCAGAGCGGAGAGCTTACATGGGCAGCAGAGCATGTAATCGGTATTGCAAAGGACGTTCCGGAGGATATTAAGAAGGATTTAAGAGCAAACTTCGAAGGCGAGTGCAGTGAGGTTGGTATGTACCTTGCTATGAGTAGAGCAGCTTATAGAGAGGGATATCCTGAAGTTGGTGCTTACTACAGACAGGCAGCTTTTGAGGAGGCAGATCACGCTTCTCGTTTCGCTGAACTTCTTGGCGAGGTTGTTTCCGCATCCACAAAGGAAAACTTGGAGGCTCGCGTAAAGGCGGAGAACGGTGCTACTGCAGGTAAGGTAGACCTTGCTAAGAGAGCAAAGGCTCTTAATTTGGATGCTATTCATGACACAGTGCATGAGATGGCCAGAGATGAGGCTAGACACGGTAAGGCTTTCTACGGTTTGTTAAAGAGATACTTCAATAAATAATAACTTGATTTTATAGTTTCTATTTCATAAAATAGTACTGTCGACATCAAGGTTGGTTCTGTGGGAATAGAGGAAGGATGCTTCCTCTATTTCTACTTTACGAGATGTGCCGATTGTGAAAAATTCGGCCTTTCATTCATTTAGGCAGGATAGAAATTCTGTTGATAGGATTTGTTTCTTGACGAGTGTTGCTGCGTTCTTTTTGCAGCATTTCGTTATGGTTGCTGTTTCACAATACCGGATACAGCTTGGTTATAGAGGAGGATTAACTTATGGCAAACTACAAGGGTACAGAAACGGAAAAGAATTTATGGACAGCGTTTGCGGGAGAATCTCAGGCAAGAGCGAAGTATACTTACTACGCTTCTCAGGCAAAGAAGGACGGGTATCAGCAGATTGCGGCCATTTTGGAAGAAACTGCCGCAAATGAAGAATATCACGGAAAGATGTGGTTTAAAGAACTTGCAGGACTTGGTGGCGGAATCGGCAACACAGCGGAAAACTTAAAAGCGGCATCGGAAGGGGAACACTATGAGTGGACCGAGATGTATAAGAATTTCGCGGAAGTAGCGGAAAAGGAAGGCTTTAAGGAGCTTGCGGCAAAGTTCCGTCTGGTAGGGCAGGTTGAGAAGGAGCATGATGCCCGTTTCCAGGAGCTTCTGCAGAGAGTTTTAGACAATACGACCTTCAAAGAAGAGAAGCAGACACTTTGGCATTGCAGAAACTGCGGATTCATTTATGAGGGAGAGGAAGCACCGGAGGTTTGTCCTTGCTGTAATCATCCGAAGGCTTACTTCGAAAGAAAAGCGGACAATTATTAAAAAGAAACGCCGATGGCTCTGCCGGGAGAGTCTTTTCCGAGTGACACGGCATGTGCCATGTGTATGATTGTTAAAATAGGAGATGCTGCATTGTGGATTTCTGCAATGCAGTATTTTTTTCTTAACAAGTATTGTGCGTATAGGTGCGGTATCTCATTAAAAAAAGTGTCATGCATTAGCATACAATATTTCGTTCGTTGAGAGTGTCATTAGCATACAATAATTCATTTAACAAATTATACTCCGAAGAATTGACGTATTCATGAGTTTGGGATAGACTTTTTGAAGGGTTTTATGCCTTGCTTTTTATAGTTGTTTTACCTGAGTAGAGGAGGAGAGATATAGATGAAGAAACCGACTGTATTACTGATTCTGGATGGATACGGAGAAAGAAAAGAGAAGGACGGGAATGCCATTGCCCTTGCGAACACTCCGGTTATGGACAAGTTGAAAAAAGAATTTCCTTATGTGGAGGGACAGGCTTCCGGACTTTTTGTAGGACTTCCGGACGGACAGATGGGAAACTCCGAAGTCGGCCATATGAATATGGGTGCCGGCAGGATTGTGTACCAGGAATTAACACGAATCACCAAGGCAATAGAAGATGGAGATTTTTTTGAAAATAAGGCCTTAAAAGAGGCTGTAGAGCATTGCAAGAAAGAGAACTCCGCATTGCACTTTATGGGGCTCGTTTCCAGTGGAGGAGTACATTCTCACATTGGGCATATTTACGGGCTTTTGGAGCTTGCAAAAAGAGCGGGCTTAAAGAAAGTTTACCTGCATGCTTTTCTGGACGGTAGAGACACTCCTCCCGATTCCGGAAAATCCTTCCTTATGGAAGTGGAAAAGAAGATGCAGGAGCTCGGTGTCGGGGAGATAGCCACGATTTCCGGCAGATACTATGCCATGGATAGAGATAAGAACTATGACAGAGTAGAGAAGGCTTATCGTGCCATGGTAGACGGCACGGGAGAAAAGGCTTCTTCCGTAGAGGAGGCGATAGACGCTTCTTATGCGAAGAAGGTATATGATGAATTTGTGCTTCCGACGGTGATTGAAAAGGACGGGGCAGTGCATACCGTTTCCGACGGCGATGCGATGATTTTCTTTAACTTCCGTCCTGATAGAGCAAGAGAAATCTGCCATGCTTTCTGTGACGATGAGTTCAACTTCTTTAATAGAGGACCGAGAAAGAAGGTATTCTTTGTCTGCTTTACAGACTATGATCCGACGATTCCGAACAAGCGTGTCGCTTTTGAAAAAGAAGAGATTCACAATACCTTGGGAGAAGTGGTTTCGAACTTGGGAAAGAATCAACTTCGTATTGCGGAGACGGAGAAATATGCGCACGTTACCTTCTTCTTTAACGGAGGAAAGGAGGAACCTTATGAAAATGAAGACCGAATTCTGGTTCCCTCTCCGAAGGAAGTTCCGACCTACGATTTAAAGCCGGAAATGAGTTGCTATACGGTTACGGAAAAGCTGACTGAAGCAATCCGGTCCGGAAAATATGATTTGGTGGTGGCTAATTTTGCCAATCCCGACATGGTGGGACACACCGGCGTTCTTTCCGCTGCAATCAAGGCGATTGAGGTAGTGGATGAATGCATGGGAAAGGTTGTTGATGCGGTAGAGTCCATGCATGGTAATCTCTTTATTTTAGCGGATCACGGCAATGCGGATATCATGATTGACGAAAAGACCGGAGAGCCCTATACGGCACATACGACGAATCCCGTGCCTTTTATTCTGGTGAGTGATGAGAAGCACAAGTTAAGAGAAGGAGGATGTCTTGCAGATGTTGCACCGACTCTTTTGGAACTCATGGGGATTCCACAGCCTAAGGAAATGACAGGAAAAAGTCTTTTAGAGAAATAAGTCGGGTATTTTTAAGTAGTGGGAAAGCAGGGGAGGAAAATATCTTCCTTTGGGCAGTAGAGAGGAGTAGGCATGAAGATCGGAATCTGCACCGACTCGGGTTCGGGTATTACCCCGGAAGAGGGAAAGCGCTTAGGAATTACGGTAGTTCCTATGCCCTTTAGGATGGGGGAAGAAGAGTATTTTGAAGACATCAATATGAGTCGCGAGGAGTTTTTTAAAAGACTTCTTTCCGGAGAATCGGTCTCAACTTCTCAACCTGCTATGAAGAGTGTGTTGGAAGCGTGGGATAGGTTACTGGAGGAAAATGAAGAAGTAGTGCATATTCCGCTCAGTTCCGGCTTATCCGGTTCTACCCAGACGGCAATTATGCTTTCTCAAGATGAACCGTATCTTGGAAGAGTATATGTGCCGGACAGCAGGGGAGTTTCTGTAACACAACGGATGCACTGTGTTTTTGCGAAAATGCTCGGGGAAAAAGGATATAATGGACAGCAGATTCGAGATATTTTGAATCGTGCACCCGGAGAAAACGGGATTTACATAGGGGTACAGAACTTAAGCTATTTAAAACGCGGAGGAAGGATTACTCCCGTGGCGGCGGCAATCGGAACCTTGCTGCAGATTAAACCCGTGCTTGCCATCAATGAAGGCGGGAAGCTGGATTCTTATAAGAAGGTCAGGACGGAGCGACAGGTTCGAGAAGCGATTATGGAAGGGTTGCATCAAACTCTTAGCCGTCTGGATGATCCGGAAGCGAGGCAGAGCTATATTGCAGTAGCTTATACGGATAATAGGGAGCAGGCGGAGAATTTCAAAGAACAGTTGATGGCGGAATTCCCGAACCGCTATGATCCGGAAATTGTTGTCAATCCCCTTTCCCTCTTGATTTCTTGCCACATCGGAGAAAATGGGCTGGGTGCCGCAGTCATTAAGAGACCGAAGGAACTCCTGGACTAAGAGAAAAGACTAAGGGGAAAGACTAAGGGGAAAGACTAAGGGGAAAGACTAATAGAAAAAGTCTAATAGAAAAAGAGCAAGAGTAAATAGTAGGAGAAAAGGCGGAGTTTTAGGCTCGGACTATGGTGGAGTGCAGGGGGTAATGATTTGATAGTCTTCTCCATCTGTTCGGATCAGAATCTCACCCAGTTTTGCGGTTTCCAATGGGATAAGTCCGAAAGAATTGCATTTTTCCAAAGTGATTTTATGGGGATGTCCGTAACGATTCTTTTTGCCATAAGAAAAGAGAGCAAACTTTCCTTTTGTTTCCGAAAGAAAGAGCGGAGAAGAGGAAGTTTTGGAGCCGTGATGCGCCAGCTTTACAATATCGACGGAGGGGCTTTGCCCCTCCTTTTTGATGGCATAAAGCATTTCTTTTTCCGCTTCCGCCGGCATGTCGCCGGTAAAGACCATCGAAAAATTCCCATAGCGAAGAATACATCCAATGGAATGCGCATTGGCTTCCTCCATAGGGAGGTCGCTGACCGGATAATAGCAGTGAAGGGAAAGACTTGTTTTTTCCTCTGCTTTATGGTTCATAACATGTAGGCTATGCATAGCCGGTAGAAACTTGCTTGGAGACGAATCTTCCGAGTATACATCTCCATTCTTCCAGTAGAGAAGCTTTGCGCCATGACGTAAGGCGAGTCGTTTTAGAATATCATAGCGATGATCTTCCCGTGCCTGAATCGGGAGGATCAAATTTTCAATATGGAGTCGATTTTCCGAATAAAAAAAATTTGTAGCAGTAGAGGCGGGATTTTCTTCCAAAATGCGTTGAATACCGCTTGTATGGTCGATATCGGAATGCGTAATCAGAGCATAGCGGATGCGACGAATACGCTTTGCCTTGCAGTAAGGAATCAGGGTGTTTTTTCCAAATTGCTTATCGGAGGAAGAACCATTATCTATTGTGAAAACGAAGTTTCCTTTTTGAATGAGAAATCCATCTCCCTGTCCGACATAAAGTGCCGTAATTTCGAGTTTTCGGGAAGGTGTATGGAGAAAAAACGGAACCGATAGGAGAAATAGAAGGTAAGACAGAATCCGGATTTTTCTAAGATTCTTTTTGAAAATCGGCAAATCCAAAATGATGAAAAAGGGGAGGGGATTATTGATCCTCTTAGAACAATCTGTAGCTCGAAAGAATTTTAACCGACGCTTGAAGGGGAATAAAAATAGAACATAATAAAAAAAGAGGTAGAAGAAGAGAGAGGAGAGCTTCATTTTTCCCAATAGAATTGAGGAATAAGGCAGTTGCAAGCTGATTTCTATCAGACGGTGAAAAAAGGTAAGAAGAACAGAGAGGGCATGGGCAAAGAAGCCGGAAAGAAAAGCAACGGAGGGGAGATGAAGAAAAAGAACGGATAGAAAGCCCAGCAGAAAAAAGAAAGGCAGGAGGGGGAGAAGGAGCAGGTTTAAAAGAGGTGCAAAGGTGGGAAAAGAATACTGTAAAATAGCGAAAATAGGGAATAAGCCGAGGTAAAAGAGGAAAAGCGCTTTGGAGGCCTCAAAGCATTTACTTGGAAGAAGGAGAATGAGGGATTGAAATTTCCTTTTTTTCACTGCCTTTTCCCATTTTTTGGAGAGTAATTTTCTCTCCTCTTTTCCCTCTCTCTCGGAAAGTAAAAGGAGAAGAAACAAGGTAAAAAAGGAACATTGAAATCCCGAGGAGTAGAGATAGAGAGGATGAAAGGATAAGAGCAGGAAGATTGCCAGTGAGAGGGAAGATATTCTATCCTGTCCTCTTCCAATGCATTTTCCGAAGAGGGAAATAAAAAGCATAATTGCAGCACGAAGGGTGGAACCTGATGCTCCGGTAAAGAGTGCGTAGGATAAAATGAAGAAAGAGGATAGAAGAGAAGCGCTGCTGATTTCCATGCCTGAAAAACGAAGCAAAGAAAAACAGGCGCCACCGACCAGAGACAGATGTAATCCGGAGACGGCGAGGATGTGACCGATACCTGCTTCCTGATAGAGGTTTCGTTCCTCTTCCGGAAGAGTGCTTTTTTCGCCGAGAAGGAGACTCTTTAGAAAGGCGCTTTTGTTCATAGGTGAAGAAACAGAAGAGCGGTCTGTAGACTCCGGATCGGGATAGAGATGTTCCAGATCTTTCGATATTCGCCACCGAATTTCATAGAGAAGCTTTAAAAAAGGAGAAGAATCGGAAGCAATCGTCTTGCTGCTTTCTGCCAGGAAAATGGCTTCGATTCCCTCTCCTTTTGCATATTGCAAAAAAGAAAATTCTCCCTCATTCATGGCGGAATGGATTTCTAAACATTTTCCATGAAGAAGGATAGTCTCTCCCGGATAGAAGGGGGGCTTCGCCGCAATATCATCCTTTGCCTCTCCTTTTCCTTCGGCAGTTTCCGATTTTTTGAGGTAAACTTGTATCTTTTGAAAGGGAAGATGATTCCGCGCCTTCCACTTTTTGGATTGTTCCTCGTTTAAATTTTTCGGTATCGCTCCAAAAGAGCTGTCTAAAAGACAATTTTCCAGAGAAATTTTGTAGTTTTTCTCATTTTCCGAAATATAAGAAATCGTACCTTTCAGTGCACATCGAAAAGGGAGAAGCTGTTCAATTGCTCTTTGCTGCCGTTCAAAACGGGAAAGTACAAGTTGAAAATGGAGGGATGAAAAGAAGAATAGGAAAAGGGAGAGAAGCAGTAGAATTTGTTTTTTCTTTTGGAGGATTAGTTTTAGATAAAAAAGGTAAGAAAGTAGAAGAATAAAGCGAAGGGAAAGCGGGATTTCGGGACAGAAGAGTAATTCCCCGAATAGAACGGATAAGGCGAGGGAAAATAAGGGACGGGCAGTAAACATGGAGAACTCCTTTGAGAAAAGAAAGAATATGGAATGGAAATTACTGAAGAGTGGAAATTGCTAAAGAATGGAAATTATTAAAGAATGGAAATTACTGAAGAATGAAATCGTTAAAAAGGGAAAATGAACCTGCTATAGGATTGAAATTCTAAAAGGATACAAGAGAAATCATGAAAGAGAATAAATTCTTTATCCAATCATAGTGCAAGCTGTAAAAAAAGACAAGAAAAAACTCCCTCCGTAGAGAGAGTTTTGAAATCTCAATTCTTAACAAGTGGTGCAGGCGAAGCCTGAGACATCTTGTTCATAACGAGTATCGTTCGCAAAGTGTGCGATATCTCGTTTAAAGTATTTTATTCTGTGCTTTATGCCGTTAAAAACAGGATTAAGCCATCTTATTAATTGCGTTGTAAAGCTGAGCAGTCTTACGGGAAGCGTTGTTTGCCTTGTATACACCCTTGCTGCGAGCCATAGCAATCTTCTTCTGTGCCTTTACAAGCATTGTATTCGCTGTTTCCTTGTCTCCGTTTTCACAAGCCACGAAAACCTTCTTCATATAGGTTTTAACCTCGGAACGGATAGCCTTATTTCTCTCGTTTCTCTGTGCTGCAACCTGGATTCTCTTCTTTGCAGATTTGATATTTGCCATTTTTACACCTTTCTTTCCATAAAATCTTCCAGCCGCGGAAATCCGACTTTATGAAACCCTTATTTTATATGCGTTGAGTTATTATCAAAAGCTTGCTTTCAAATACCTGGACACGGACAGTTTGAAAACATACACGGAGATAATAACGGAAATGCCTGCTTCTGTCAAGAAGTTAAGGCTTTTTGCAAGTAGAAATCAGAAATAGAAAATAATTAAATATCACAAAAACTTGCTACAAATTAATAATTATGTTACGCTAATCTAAATAGAAATATCAAAATATTATGCAGTATAGGTGAGGAGAGAGATGAGAAAAAGTATAAAAACAGCATTGGCATTCCTTCTGGCAGTATCTTGCATCTGTTCTACTGTTGTTTCGGCAGCGACTTTGGCAGGAGAGACGGCATTGTCTGAAGGGATAGATCGTAATTTTCCGAAGGGAGAGAGCACAGCATCTTCCGAAAAAGAATTTGCAGAAAAAGAGACCGGAGAGTCTTCTAAGGAAGAGGAGGATTTGCAGAAGAAATTATTGCAGGAGGCAGAGCCTACAGAGGGGAGTGAATCCATACAGGAGGCTGAGCCCGCAGAAGAGGCTGAGTCTACAGAAGAGGCTGAGACTACACAAGAGGATGAGGCTTCAGAAGAAGCCTTTTATGCAGAAAAAGAACTTTCCGGTGTGCTTATTACGGTGCAGGCTGATTCCGGGGTATTTCCAAAGGGCGCGACTTTACGGGTAAGAAAGCTCTCTAAAGTCGAGGAACAGAAAGTGGATTCCACTGTAAAAGAGAAACTTGAGGAGGATAAGCAAAATCTTCTACAGAGCATCATTTTTGATATCAGTGTGCTGGATCAGAACGGAGAAGAAATACAGCCGGATACTGCAAAAGGGGAAGTGAAGGTCAGCTTTTCAAAGCTTCCCTTTCTAGAGGAAAATGCGGAAAAACAGATTTCCGTATTTCATCTGGATAGTGTTGATGCAGCTGCAGAGAAGTTAGAGACGGAAAAAATAGAGGAGAAAGAAAATGCAGTAGAAGTATCGGCAGAGCATTTCTCTTTATTTGCTGTTTCTTTGGTTAAAAAAGAAAATACTTTTTCGGATACGGTAGCGGTGGAGTTAGGAGACACAATCAGTCTTTATAAACTGCTTAGGCGGGATGTTTTGCGTTGTGAAGCGATGAAAGAGACGGATCCCGCTGCTGTTCGCCTAAAGCATGACGGAGATGGGCAGGTCGCTATTGAGGCCTTGCACGAAGGAACAGCCAGATTGCTTATAACCATAAAAGATGACCTGGGGGAGAAAAAAAAGAATACCGGATTATCGTACAGAAAGCATCTCTTAGTGGAAGAGCAGGGAAGGAGATTGAATATAGTTTAACAGGTCCCGAAAATGATATGACTCTGACACTACGTGGAAGAGGGGAAACGGATGCATTTGAACTGGCTCCCTGGGAGCCCTATAGGAATAAGATTCGGAGAGTCATTATAGAAGAAGGGATAGAAAAGTTGCATGTGGAGATGGAAGCCTTTGGCAGCATGGAACATCTGGAGATGGTGAGCCTTCCTTCTACCCTGAAGGAAATACCGGACCATGCCTTTTATCATTCAGAAAACTTAGGAGATGTCACCATTCCTGCTTCCGTACGGAGGATTGGAGAGAAGGCATTTTACAAGTCTAAGGGAAATGAAAAGAAAAATACGATTATCAATCATTCTCCGGTATTTATGAGTGAAAAAGGAAGCATGCAGTATAATCCCAAGTTTACTTCCGTACAGCAAACTGCCGGGGAAGAAAAACAGGAAGTAAAAAAGTGGAACATTTCCATGAAAAATGTGCAGTTTTATACACTTCCGGAAATCCATAAATGTTTCTTTGAGCTGGAGACGGAAGGAAATGAGTATGCAAACTTTTATCTGTATACGACAGAAGATCCGAGCGAAGCGGTTACGGTAAAGAACTTTATAGATAACAGCGGAAGTTTCAAGAGAGACCTGAGACTGATCTTTTTTTCAAGTGGAAACGGATGGCGGCTTCCCGGAACAAATAAGAAATTTACTTCTTATCTATTTGATTTTAGGAATACAGACCTATTTTCCTTTTTACCGGGGCACACCTACTATTGTACATTTTTAATGAATCCGGGAGGCAGCACCAAACCATATAGTGAGACGCAATTGTTGCAAAAAGTGATTACGGTATCAGATGCAGCACGCTTGCCTCGCAGCGACGGGAATTTTAGCTGGCAATTAACAGGAGAAAAGAACCCCTATACGCTTACCATAGAAGGTAGCGGACGGATGCAGGGTCTTACTGCAAACGGAGAACTTCGCTCATGGAATAAGCTCTTGCATGCTCTCGGAAGACAAGCGCATCTGGAATTAAAGGGGAATATTACAGCACTGGATCCCCATGCCTTGGAAGGTATCACTTACATTAAGAAGGGTTTAGTGTTGCCGGATTCTATCGTAGAAATAGGGGATTCTGTTTTTTCTAAGAAATCGATAGTGGGCAATCTTGTCTTCCCGAAGAATTTAAAGAAAATAGGGAATTCCGCTTTTCGTAATCTTTCTTACAAGGGAGATTTATCCTTACCGGACGGACTGGAAAGTATCGGGGAAAGCGCTTTCCGTGACTTAAAAGAAAGCAATACCATCACGATTCCCGCCTCCGTTACGCATATTGGGGCAGGTGCTTTCTATAAAGATAGGATGAGTTATAAGGGAAAGAATCGTATAGAAAATCACTCTTCCGTGAAACTTGGTACACGATATGTAAACCCGCTTTTTACAGAGTACACAACCGATGATTCCGGAGAAGCGCCGATTCCTTCTTATTCCGGAAGTGGCAATGGCGGCTCCGGTAGAGGCGGTAGTTCCGGTGGCAGTGGCGGTTCCGGTGGTGGAAGCAGTTCAGGCGGTAACAGCGGGACGCCGATGGTGTTAGGGGCAGACCGCAATCTGCCATCCAATGTAAACTGGCAAAGAGACACAAAAGGCTGGTGGATTTTAAATCCGGATGGAAGCTACCCGAAATCACAGTGGTTATGGATTAATAATCGTTGGTACTATTTTAATCAAGAAGGCTATATGTTCACCGGCTGGCTTTTCTATAACAATGCCTGGTATTATTTTGAAGAAAAGGAAGGCAGTGATCAGGGAAAGATGTGTCTTGGCTGGAAAGAGCTTCATGGCTTCTGGTATTACTTTAGCGAAGAAGTAGGAGCAGAAAATGGTAAGATGCGTACCGGCTGGCAGGAAGTGAAGGGTAAGTGGTACTATCTGAATCCGAAGTCCGGTGCGGAAAACGGAAAGATGCTTTTCAATACTAAAGTTGAGGGCTATACCCTTGGAGCAGATGGTGCTTGGCAGAAAATATAGAAAAGTTTCTCTTCTTATGGTATAGTTCCGAAAGATTGTTTGCTTGGAAATACCTGTAGGCAGGACTGCTCTTGAATACAGTTTGTTCCATTTTAAGGAGTAGGATATAGGAGCTACGATGGAGAAGATACAGCAGGACAGAATTCGGAACTTTTGCATTATTGCGCATATTGATCACGGGAAGTCCACTTTGGCAGACCGTATTATTGAGAAGACCGGGACACTGACGGAACGGGAGATGCAGGCGCAGGTTCTGGACAATATGGATATCGAACGGGAACGCGGAATCACGATTAAGTCGCAGACTGTCCGCATCGTCTATAAGGCGAAGGACGGGAAGGAGTATATCTTTAATCTGATTGATACACCGGGGCACGTAGACTTTAACTATGAAGTGAGTCGTGCTCTTGCGGCCTGTGATGGAGCCATTCTTGTAGTGGATGCAACGCAGGGGATTCAGGCGCAGACGTTGGCCAATACCTATCTTGCACTGGATCATGACCTCGAAATCATTCCCGTTATTAATAAGGTAGATCTCCCTTCGGCAGACCCGGAACTGGTTGCCCATGAAATTGAAGATGTAATCGGTCTTGAAGCGATGGATGCACCGCAGATTTCCGCAAAAACCGGTTTGAATGTGGAAGAAGTACTGGAAGCGGTGGTGCATCGTCTTCCCGCACCGAAAGGGAGTCCGGAGAATCCCCTTCAGGCATTGGTATTTGACTCCCTCTATGACAGCTACCGCGGAGTTATCATTTTCATGCGCATAAAGGAAGGTCGTGTAAAGAAAGGTGATGCCATCCGCTTTATGGCAACCGGCGCGGAATTCACGGTAACGGAAGTGGGAACCTTTGCCCCCGGGCAGTTTATTCCGGCAGAGGAGCTTTCTAGCGGAATGGTAGGATATCTCACGGCATCCATTAAGAACATTCGGGATGCCAGAGTGGGAGATACGGTGACGTCCGTTATGCACCCTGCAAAGGAAGCCCTTCCCGGCTATAAGAAGGTGCTTTCCATGGTTTACTGCGGAATTTATCCCTCCGACAGTCAGAAATATCCGGATTTACGGGACGCCTTGGAAAAGTTGCAGTTAAATGATGCGGCACTCCAATATGAGCCGGAGACTTCCGCGGCACTCGGCTTCGGCTTCCGCTGCGGTTTTCTGGGACTGCTTCATCTCGATGTGGTGCAGGAAAGACTGGAAAGAGAGTATGACCTGGACTTGGTCACGACGGCGCCCTCCGTTATTTACCATGTCTATAAAACGGACGGCTCGATGATAGAGCTGACGAATCCGTCCAATCTTCCGGATCCGGCGGAGATTCTTCGCATGGAAGAGCCGATTGTAGAAGCGGAAGTAATGGTAACCTCTGAGTTTGTGGGCGCGATTATGACCCTTTGTCAGGAAAGACGCGGAGTGTATAAGAGCACGGAGTATATTGATAAGACAAGGGCGCTTCTGAAATACGATTTGCCCCTAAATGAAATCATCTATGACTTCTTTGACGCCTTAAAGTCCAGGAGTAAAGGTTACGCAAGCTTTGACTATACGCTGAAAGGCTATCAGGAAGGAAAAATGGTGAAGCTGGACATTCTGGTGAATAAGCAGCAGATTGATGCACTGTCCTTTATCGTTCATGCGGATTCGGCTTATGAGCGCGGAAAGAAGATGTGTGAAAAGCTGAAAAATGAGATTCCGAGGCAGCTCTTCGAGATTCCGATTCAGGCAGCCATCGGCGGTCATATTGTGGCAAGAGAAACGATTAAAGCGCTTCGGAAGGATGTGCTTGCGAAGTGCTATGGCGGAGACGTATCCCGTAAAAAGAAGCTTCTTGAAAAACAGAAGGAAGGAAAGAAACGGATGCGTCAGTTCGGAAACGTAGAGATTCCGCAGAGTGCCTTCATGTCCGTGTTGAAACTGGATGAGGACTAAAAAAGAGATTGTAGATAAAAAGAAATAGGAACTTAGTCCTGTCTTTTATCTACAATCTCTTTTTCTATCCTCTTTTTCTTATTCTACTTGTACTTGTAGAAGCCCTCTCCGGCACTGATTCCGGTCTTTCCCTGATCGATTTTTTCTTTCAGTGTTGCAGCAATCTTTCCCTGTACGCTGTTCGGATCCTTTGCAGCAGGGTTTAAGATGACGATGTTGTAAGCGGTCGTTAAGCCTACGATATCCAGAATCTGGAAGGGACCGTAGGGAGAGCCTGTTCCGAGCTTCCAGGTTTTATCGATGGTCTCAAAGTCCGCAACACCGAGTGCCAGTAAGGATTCGGCGGCGGTCAGGAAGGGAACCAGCATGGAATTTAAGATATAGCCGGGCTGTTCCTTTAAAACTTTGAGCGGGACCATGTTGATCTCATCTGCAAAGGAAACGACTGCGTCATAATATTTCTGCTCCGTACCGGCGTGTCCCATGATCTCCGCTGTGTTACTCTTGTAAATATTGTTTGCAAAGTGGAGCGCCAGGAATTTCTCCGGGCGTCCTGTATATTTTGCGAAGGTACTTGGGAGAAGAGTAGAGGAGTTCGTAACAAGTACGGTCTTCTCGGGGAGATGTTTTGCCAGTTCCGTATAGAAGCTCTCTTTCTCTTCTATATTCTCGGCAATGGCTTCAATCACAAGGTCAGTATCCTTTGCCGCTTCTTCATAAGAAGTAGTTAAGATAATATTCTTGTAGGCCTCTTCCACTTTCTTTTTGCAATCTTCAATTTCCGCTTCGGAAAGGGGATATTTCTTTGATAATCCGCGGGCATAAGCTGCCGGATTTCCGCTTTTCATTTCATCCAAGATACTAAGGTAAATGACTCTTAATCTATCGAGTTTCGGCTTACAACGTTCAATGGAAGCCTCCGTTCTTAACCAGATTTTTACCTGAAAACCGCAGTAAGCCGTCTGAAAGGCAATTTGACTGCCCAAAACGCCGCCACCGGCAACCGTTACATTTTTAAACATAATTTCCTCCTTTTTTGAACGAGAAGTATTCATTTTTCTCCGTTTCTCGTTAAGAATAAAGACGGCAGGAAGGAAAAACTTCCCACAATTTCAATTCTAATTTTTTCTAGCTTCTATAAGCTGAATGCATAGTATAGAAATCGATAATTCTTATCGATATTTTTAGTATACTCCTTTTTTTGAGGAATACAAGTAAAATAAATTTTGCACAATCTTTTTGTGAAAAAGAGAGAAAAAAGATAAAAAAGCAGTGAAATTACTGAGGTAGAGAGAAAGGCGGAAATTTAGTTGAAAGGGAAGAGTAGAATTCTTGAGAGAAGACGGGTATACTGTTGAAATCAGTTTTAAGGTTTAATTCTTGTGTAGGGGATTTTAAGCAGGAGGAAATAAAATGGCGGAGAAATTAGATTATTCAAATTTGGGGTTTGCCTATCATACACCGGAAAAGCGCTATGTTTCGAACTATAAAGATGGTTCCTGGGATGAGGGCGGATTGAGTAGCGACAGCAATGTTGTCCTCAATGAGTCGGCAGGCATTTTACAGTATTGCCAACAGGTTTTTGAAGGGCTTAAGGCTTATCGTTGGAAAGATGGATCTGTCGTTTGCTTCCGTCCGGATTTGAATGCGGAAAGAATGTTTCATTCGGCGGCCTTTTTGGAAATGCCGAGCTTCCCTGTAGAACGTTTCCTTTCCGCATTGGATGAGGTGGTGAGAGCCAATGTCGATTCGGTTCCTCCATATGGAACGGGAGGGAGTCTTTATATCCGCCCTTACCTTTTTGCATCCGGAATTGTAATCGGTGTACAGCCTGCAGAGGAGTATCAGTTTCGTATCTTTACAACCCCGGTAGGACCGTATTTTAAGGGAGGTGCAACGCCGATAGCGCTGATGGTATCCGACTTTGACCGTGCTGCACCGCATGGAACGGGAGCAGTGAAAGCCGGTTTAAACTATGCGATGAGTCTTCATTCCCACGAAATTGCAAAGAAAAAAGGTTTCGCGGAAAACATATATCTCGATGCGGCCAAGCGAGAGTTTGTGGAAGAAACCGGTGGAGCCAATATCCTTTTTGTAGATAAGGAAGGAAAACTCGTGATTCCGAAGTCGGATTCCATCCTTCCTTCTATTACAAGACGTTCCTTAATCTATGTAGCGGAGCATATCCTGCATATTCCGGTAGAAGAAAGACAGGTTCGTTTCTCGGAAGTTCCGAACTTTGTGGAGTGCGGTCTCTGTGGAACAGCTGCTGTCATTTCTCCGGTAGGAAAAATCCGGGATCATGAAAGAGAAATTCTTTTCCCGAGCGGTATGGAAAAGCCGGGAGAAGTTACGGCGAAGCTTTATGAAACACTTTCCGGAATTCAGAACGGAGAAATTCCGGCTCCGGAGGGGTGGATTAGAAAGATTTTGTAGAGAAAAATAGCCTTCTACAAAAAACGTACAAGCAATTGATTGGATAAATCCAGTCCTTCTTCGGTAAAATAGTAACGCGAATTCTTATGAATGAGATAGCCTTCTTTTACAAGCTGTGAAAGAACCTCCCCGTAAAGCTGATGCATATCCACGGAAAATCTTGCAACGAAATCCATTTCCGTAATACCCTCCGTGCGGCGGAGTCCTAAAAAGAAGAACTCTTCCATCTGCTCTTTTTTGCTCAAAGCATGCCTGTCTGCCGTGAGTTCTTTTTCAATTTGATTCTGTTTTTCTGGGGAGGATTCGATTTCTTTGCACATTCCTGTGACTGTACTTGAAGTCTGTGTGATTTTAAGCCCTCTATCCTCTTCCGAGGGGAAGGCAATTTCCATGTATTTTCTTAAATTGTTGCAATTCTTCCAACGGGATTTTTGAAAATAGGAAGAGGCGCCGATGCCGAAGCCCAGGTAAGGGACATCCGACCAGTAATTGAAGTTGTGAAGGGAAAAATAGTCCGGTTTTGCAAAATTGCTGATTTCATATCGCTCCATCCCCATTTTTGCCGCCCATTCCAGCGTCAGCTTATCCATATTGACAAGCTCGTCTTCACTTGGGAGAGGAAGCTTTCCTTCCTTTTGCAAGTGATAAAATCTTGTTCCCGGTTCTACAATTAAATTATAGACGGAGAGGTGTTCCGGACGAAGCATATGGATGTTTTTCAAGGTTCTGGTGTAGGATTCAACAGTCTGCAGGGGAATTCCGTTTATCAGGTCTATACTGATGTTGTCAAAGCCCGAAAGGCGTGCATCCTGGTATGCTCTTAGGAAGTCATTATAGCGGTGCGTTCTCCCTAAAAATGCCAGTTCCTCATCATTCGTGCTTTGCAGACCGAAGGAGATGCGGTTGATGCCGGCTCTTTTGTAGGAAAGGAGTGCCAACTTCATCGTGGAGGAGGGATTGCATTCTATCGTGATTTCCGGATTTTCAGCCAAAGGATAATGTTTACGAACCATTTCCATCGTTTTCTCTATTTCGGAAAAAGGAACAATGCTCGGTGTACCTCCACCGAAAAAAATGGAAACAATTTCATACTGTGAATGGAGCAAATATTCCGTATCATCGCTGCAATCCGCTCCCGGCTTTCCGGCACGAAAAAGGAGTTCTCTTCGGAGCTGTTCCATATAGGAACGCATTTTTTCTTCCGTGGAAGGAAAGGAGAGAAAGTCACAGTATCCGCATTTTCTTGCGCAAAAGGGAATGTGTATATATAATGCAAGTGGCTTTTTCCCTCGTTTTTCAAGGGAATCCGTTAATCTTTTGAATTTGTCCATGGGAAAATCCTCTTCGTTTTTTCCCACTTTACCATAGAGTATTTTTTTCGGCAAGGAGAGCAAAATGGATGTAAAACGGGAAGAAAGGGAAGCCTTTGCCAAGGCTCAAAAGACCCTTTTGGAAGAATTGAAAAGCGGTGAATTTCATCCTCTTTATCTTCTCTATGGGGAAGAAAGATATTTGCTGTCCTATTATAAGAAGCTTTTTTTGAAAGCTTTTTCCGAAAATGAGGGCATTAATATTACCCAAATCGAAGAGAATTTGGAAACAAAGAATCTGATTGAAACAGCCGAGACGCTTCCTTTTTTTGCGCCGTATCGTCTAATGCTGTTTGACGGGAAGATAGGAGGAAAGAAAAAACTTTCCGATGATTTTGTGCAATATTTAAAGACCAGTCCCCGGACTACGGTAATGCTTTTTCTGGAAGAAAAAGTGGACAAGCGGAGTTCCTTTTATAAGACTGTAAAGGACAGGGGACTTATTCTTCCCTGTACAGTGCAGGATGCCGATTTTTTGGAGCGCTTTGCTTTTCAATTTTTTAAAAAAGAAAAAAAGCAGATTACCAGACCTCTTTTGCAGAAACTCCTGGAGCGCACAGGCAATAATATGTATCGGATTGAAGCGGAGTGCCAAAAAGTCATTTCCTTTTTAGGAGAGGAGATAGAGGTCACGGAAGAAAGCATAGAGCTTAGTGTAAAAAAGCTTCCGGAAGATAAAATATTTGACCTGATTGAAGCTTTGGGAAGAGGAAATCGGGAGACGCTTTTCCGTTATTATGGAGATCTTCTGCAACTGGAGGAAAGCCCTACTAAAATTCGAAGTATGATTAAAAACAATGTAACGAAGCTTCTGATTGTAAGGGAAATGCTAACTGAGGGAAAAGCTGAACGGGATATTGCGCAAGCACTTTCTATGGAACCCTGGAGAGTAAGACGCTTTTGCAGTGAAGCCAGAAGCTATACTCTGGAAGCGCTGGAGGATTTGATGCATGCCTTACTGCGGCTGGAGGAAGAAATCCGGCAGGGGAAAATTGCGGAGCAATTGGCCTTGGAAGTTCTTCTGTGCGGAGAAGAAAAAGACTATTTTTCATAAATAAATGTTCTGAAAAACGGAAAAATTAGTTTATACAGATGTAAGAGAAATGAAAGATACTTTCTTAAAAATTGTGCTAGAATCCAAAAAATAAGGAGGATATCTATGTTAAAAATAGGAAAAGAAAAGTTGAGCTTGTTCTTTGCTCTGGCTTTTATGCTCTTCTCTTTCCCCATAACCTCATTAGCAGAAGGACAGAGCGCTCCTCAGGGAAAGGGAGAAATCATTGAATATGATTTGAATCCGGAGTCTACTACGGCAAACGAAGCAAGTTCGGAAAGTCAAGGATATACGAAAGGAGCTTCCTTAGGGACGTTCCAGCTTGTAGGATACAGTGGAGACGGAATGACCTATTCCGGAGCACCGACAAAGGCGAACCATACTGTTGCTGCAGATTTGAAGGTTTTACCTTTGGGAACTAAGATTTTTATCGGGGATACCGTTTATACAGTAGAAGATATCGGTTCCGGAGTTAAGGGAAAAATGGTGGATATTTATTTTTCTACTATGGAGGAAGCAAGAGCGCTTACCCGTTCCGGAAGAGTGTACAGTGAAGTCTATGTAGCTGTGCCAAAGAGTGAGTAGAATCAATTTTACCGGTGTTTAACCGGATAAGAAAGAGGGTTTTATTTTGTACATTGAAAAAAGAAAAATGCTTGTGTCTGCTGTCCTTTTCTGTTTATTCACCCTGTGTTCCTTTAAAACGGTGAAGGCGGAAAGCGTTATCGGAAGCTACACAACGGAAAGTTTGGGAGATGTTTTGTATTTTTCCACGGAAGGTACTGAGAAAACGGAAGTGGAAAAGCAGGCTGAGAAGGCTGTGCTTGAAAAGGACAGCGGAACGGACGGAAGCGGTGTAGCCGGTACCGCCTTGACTCCGCTCGGAACCTTTAAAATTACCGGCTACTGCCCCTGCTATAGCTGTTCTGAGGGGTATGGAAGAAGAACGGCTTCCGGAAAGTTGGCTAAGGCGGGCAGAACGGTTGCAGTTGATCCCAGGGTGATTCCGCTGGGAACCAGGCTCTTGATTGATGGACAGGAATACATTGCGGAAGATGTTGGAGGAGCGGTAAAGAACAACCATATCGACATCTTTTTTGATAGCCATAAAGTGGCGCATCAGACCTTGCGTTATACGCAGGTTTATCGAATAGGATAAAGCATTTTAAGAAAAACAGCTATTTCAGGATATGTGGAATAGCTGTTTTTTTTATACTATAATAAGAAAAAATCCATGAAACAAAGAGGAAGGACAGGGAAATGGCATTCACCAAAGAACAGGAAAAAGCAATATCATCTCAGGCAAGAGCTGTTCTTGTTGTTGCGGGACCGGGCTCGGGAAAGACCACGGTACTGACTGAAAGGCTTGTCTATCTTTTAAAAAATGCCACTGATTCCGGGTCCTGTTTGTTGCTTTCCTTTACAAGGGCTTCCAGTAAGGAAATGGCTTTGCGCTTTCGAAAGAGAGGGCTTTCCGGGGTGTCTCCCCATTTTTCAACGATTCATGCTCTTTGCCTGTCACTTTTGAAAGAAGGAAGAGGAGTGGGAAAAGAGAATCTTGTCGACCTCTATGAAAAAATGGATTGGATTAGTCGGTATTTTTTGGAGCAGGGAATCGCAAGGGAAGAGGTGGAGGAACTGCTTCCAAACTACTGCAATCAGATATCCTACTTTAAGTCAATTACAGAAGAAGAAAGACTTGCTTTTCTGCGGGAAGAGAAAAATGAAAACTTTCTTCCATTGTTTCAATATTATGAAATGATGCGAAAAAAGAGAAGTAAGCTGGATTTTGAAGACCTGCTTATAGAAGTTCTGCTGGAACTTCAGAAAAATACCGATTTGGCGGAACTTTGGAAGAGGCGGTATACCCATATTCTGGTTGATGAGTTTCAGGATCTTTCTCTAATCCAATACGCCATTTTAAAGGGGCTTGCCGAGAGGGGAGCATCTTTATTTGTAGTGGGAGATGAAGACCAAAGTATTTATGGATTCAGAGGAGCGAGTCCGGATATTCTCTTTCGTTTCGAAAAAGATTTTCCTTTCTGCGAGAAAATATTTTTACAAGATAATTTTCGCTCTAAAGAAGAGATTGTTGAGCTTTCCTCCAGGCTTATCGGGAAAAATAAGGAACGATTTCGGAAAAACCTGTTTGGAAGACAAGGTAGAGGAGGAAGAGCCAAGTATTATATTGTGGAAAGTACGGCGGAGGAAGGCAGGCTTATTGCAGAGCATGTTGAGACATGCTTAAAGGAAGGATGTCGTCCGGAAGAAATCGCCATTCTGTTCCGGAGTAAGAATCAGATCCCGGCTCTTCTTCCGGAATTTCTGGAGCGAAACATTCCTGTTGTGGTTTATGAAGAGGTCAACAATGTTTTTCAGCATTTTATCGGAAAAGATATTTTAGCTTATCTGCGCCTTGGGATGAATCCGGAGAACGGATCGGATTTGATTCAGATTCTCTCCAAACCTTACAGAGGACTGAGGAGAGAAAAGATTTTACATGAAAATGCAGGATTAAAGGATTTGTGCGATTCGGTAAAAACAGGCAGAGAGCATAGGGCGGTAGCCGCTTTGGAGATGCAGTTACGGACTCTTTCCAAGCTTCCTCCCAAAGAAGCCGTTCTTTTTATTCGAAAGGAAATCGGCTATGAGAAATATCTGGAGGATTTTGCGAAAAAGAAGAACAGAGACTTTACGGAATGGTGGGACAATCTGGAGGAAATTACGTCCATGAGCGAGAATTATCCGGATTTGGAATCTTTTTTCCGCTTTATAACGGAATTTAATCGGAAAGCGCTGGAGAAGAGGAGGAGTGAAGAGGGGAAGGGAGTCCGCTTCATGACCTACCACAGCGCAAAGGGACTGGAATTTGATGAGGTATTTTTACCGGATTGTATAGAGGGTGTCATTCCGGATGGCAGAGCCAAAAAACAAGGGGAATTGGAGGAGGAACGACGAAGCTTTTATGTTGCTCTTACTCGGGCCAGAAAAGGAATTCACATCTATGTCACAAAGACGAGGTACAGTAAAAAAACAGTGCCTTCCAGATTTATTCCGGAATTACTGGAGGGGAGCTAGATTAAGGGGAAAAAGGAACTGCTCAGAGAGAATGAAGCAAGGAGCGGAAGGAAGGCTCCGAAAAACGGAGTTGTTTAATAGGAGAGAAAGAGATGGAAAAACGGAAGATTTTGGTTGTAGATGATGAAGAACGAATGCGAAAGCTGTTACAAGATTTTTTAAAAATGAAAGACTATGAGGTTTTACTTGCCGGAGACGGTGAAGAGGCTATCGATATATTCTTTAAGAAAAAGGATATCGCTCTTGTTATTTTAGATGTGATGATGCCGAAAATGGATGGCTGGGAGGTATTAAAAACCATACGGGAGCACTCCAAGGTTCCGGTGATTATGCTTACTGCCCGTTCGGAGGAGAGTGATGAGCTTAAAGGGTTTGATTACGGTGCGGATGAATACATTTCCAAGCCTTTTTCACCTAAGATTCTGGTAGCGAGAGTGGAAGCGTTACTGCGACGGACAGGGGGAAACAAGGAAGAGGTGCTGGAAATCGGCGGGATACGCATGGATGCCTCCGCGCATAGTGTCAGTGTGGACGGTAAGGAAATTGAACTCAGTTTTAAGGAATATGAACTTTTACAATATTTTATTGAAAACAAGGGGATAGCTCTTTCTCGTGAGAAAATTTTGAACAATGTATGGAATTATGATTATTTCGGGGATGCCAGAACCATCGATACCCATGTAAAAAAGCTTAGGGCTAAGCTTATGGATAAAGGAGATTACATCAAGACCGTATGGGGAATGGGTTATAAATTCGAGGTAGACTAAAAATGAAAAAACACTACTTGAGGGGAAGGTTTGCCCTGCTTTTTGCAGGGGTTTTCTTTGTCTTAATTGTAATCATGCTGGTAGGAGACAACTTCTTTTTAGAGCGTTTTTATGAAAAAAGAAAAGAGAAAGTGCTTCAAAACGCTTATCAGGAGATTGATCGGTATTTGCAACTAAGCGGCGGATTTTCAGCCGCATTTCCGGAAGAGGAAGGAACGAACGGGGAAGCACAGACCTCTGCCATGCGCTATGTTTCCCGTCTGACGGAGACGGAAAATATTTCCGTAATTATCATGGACAACAACAGTTCACGTTCGTACACATCTTCCGCAAATCCGACCATGCTTCTGCAAAGACTTTCCTCCTATATTCTGGGAAAAGACGGAGAAAAAAGAAAATCTCTCTACAAAGGAGATAATTATACCATCATCAAAACACGAGGAAGAGGAGAAGAAGGCGGGTATATGGAGTCCTGGGGGTATTTTTCGGATAACAGCAGCTCCTTCATCATGTCTATGCCTCTTTCCAGTTTGAGTGAGGCAGTCTCCGTATTTAACAGCTTCCTGCTTTTTCTCGGCGGGATGACCATGGCCTTGGGCGTGATTATTGTCTATATCGCAAGCTATGAAGTGACGAAGCCGATACAGGAGCTTGCACAATTGTCCTTAAAGATGAGTCGTTTGGATTTTTCTGCCCGCTTTCAAGGGGATAACACCGACGAGATTAATACCTTGGGAAATTCCATGAACATCCTTTCGGAAAGACTGGAAGAGACCATTTGTGATTTGAAGAAGGCCAACAATGAGCTCCAGAGTGATATTGAAAATAAAACCCTGATTGATAAAAGAAGGCAGGAGTTTGTTGCCAATGTTTCGCATGAGTTAAAGACACCGATTGCACTTATTATGGGGTATGCCGAGGGTCTTTCCGAGGGGCTTTGCGAGGATAGTGAAAGTCGGACCTATTACAGTAACGTCATTCTCGATGAGGCTAAACGGATGAATCATATGGTGAAGGATTTGATGAATCTTTCCGCCATCGAGCAGGGAAAGGATCTTCCGGATTTCACGTTACTGGATTTCCCGAAGCTTTTACAGGGAGTCATTGCGAATATGGATATTCTCTTAAAACAAGAGGGAATACAGCTGGAGGTGGACATTCCGAAGGAGCTCTATTTATACGGAGATGAGTTCAAGATTGAAGAGGTCTTAATGAATTACCTGCAAAATGCGATTCACCATGTGACAGAGCCAAAGCAAATCGGCATTTATACCGAGTATCGCGGAAAAAATCTGGTAGAGGTGCATGTTCGCAATACGGGGAATCCTATCCCGAAAGAAGATCTGCCTCATATTTTTGAAAAGTTTTATAAGGTGGATAAGGCGCATACCAGAGCTTATGGCGGATCCGGTCTCGGTTTAAGCATCGTAAAGGCAATTATGGACAGCCATCACCAGGAATGCGGTGTGAAAAATACCCTCACGGGAGTGGACTTCTGGTTTACCCTCGAGAGGCGAGAAAAATTATTTTAATGAAAAAAATGTAAATATATGATAGAATAAGCAAAATGCTTTTGGATTTGAAAGGAGCGTATAAGATGAACGAATGGAATGAAATGAATAATAGAGAAGAGAACGGAAGCGGCCTTTCCGCATATACACAGGGGACGCTTTCTCCCGCGATGTACAATGTCTCCATCGGCGTACACCTTTTGGTGGGGCTGGTTATTACCTATTTTCTGGCGCTGAGAATGCCCTATGTTTTGCCACAGATTTATTCTGTGCATCCGCTTATTTTTTCCATCGGATTTTTAGTGGTAGGCGTTGTCGGAGGAATGATTGCGGCTAAAGGAAATTATGTTCTATCCCTTATCGGATACGGTCTGAATATTCTGGCTTTCGGTACCTTGTTGTCCTTTGTGGGACTCATCTATCCGGCGCAGTATATTGTTTTGGCTGCAGTTTTAACTACCGTGGTGGTTATAACGATGACCGTTGCGGGCATGCTCTTCCCGAATGCCTTTCTCTCCATGGGAAAGACGCTTTTTATTGCTTTGATCGGTCTGGTGGTTGCTGAATTTGTTACCATGCTCTTGGGAATTTTTTACCCGAATATCTTTGCGATAATCGGCATTTTTATTTTCTCCCTCTATCTCGGATATGACTGGGCAAGAGGGCAGCAGTATCCGAGCACGGCAAGTTATGCCTGCTTTACGGCCTTACAGCTTTACATGGACATTATCAATATTTTCATCAGAATCTTAAGACTCATGGCAAGCAGAAGAAGATGATTTTATAAGGCCCGGCCGGGGATTGATTGCGAATGAAAAAAAGGAGGCTTCGACAGCTCCTTATCATTTTTCTATAAGAGGGGATGCGGAGAAGAGATTTTTTCCCGTCCCCTTTTATGAGGGAAAGAGATGGAAGACTTAAGAATTGCATTACGAAACTTGATGCAGGAAATGCTTTTGAAGAAGAATCTGTCTTCAGACGAAGAGTTTCAGCATTGGTGGATTGACGAGGGAAACGAAAGACGATATTTTGCACTGCAGGGACGCTTGGAAGAGTTGGAGGAAGAAGAGCGAAGACGAAGCTTGCTTTCCTTTTCTTATCTGACAGAGGCATTGGAAGACCTGAATGGGTCTTCCGAGGAGGAAGGAAAGAAAGCATGATTTGTAAGCATTGCGGGCGAGAAATTGAAGATAATTTGGAGAGATGTCCTTACTGTAAGACACCGCTCATTCGTATAAAGGTAAAAAGAATCTGCGCCTATTGCAAGACGGAAATAAAAAAAGGAGATACCGTTTGTCCGGGTTGCGGGAAAAATGTACCGGAAAAAGTTAGAGAACTTCTGGAAAAGGATGAGCTGAACGGAAGTGTTCAGGATGATTTGGAGGAGAAAAAGCACTGGAAAGAAAAGATGGACGCTCTATCTTTTGCGAAAAATGAAGAAAAAGATTGGGATAAGTATATTTTGGATTTTAGACTTCTGATTTTAAGTATTATGCCACCGATTATTGCTATATTCTTTAAAGTCCTTGTTGCGAAAAGCAGTTTTCTTCCTTGGTATTTTACGGTATTGCTCGTCTATTTTGTGATTGCCATGATTGTGTCGTACTTTTTGGATGGAGAAATTCATCGTCTTTGGAGCATAGATAAGAACAGAAAGCTTGGTGAGGCGGAACACCTCGCCTTCTATATCTGTCCCCCCTATACCCTTTACTTCATTTTAAAAAGGAGGAAGGAAAAAAATAATCCGCTACTCTTTTTCATGGCAATGCATCTGGTTTTGTTTGTAACTTGTTTTTTTATTTAAAAAGGGTTTTGGATTTAGTAAGAAAGAAGAATATGGAGAATTGTTCTGCAAACTTAAAGCATGCAATAAAATGGTCGGAACTGTGTTTTCCGGAGGAGATTTCTCTGGAAAAAATAGTTAGGAGCGGGCAATGTTTTCGCCCCAGGGAAATATTTCCTTCCTGCTTTCGCTTTATTACCAAGGATTCTATTCTGTATCTTAAGCAAGTTTCTGCAAAGGAGCTTGCTTTTTATATCAATATCACGGAAGAAGGGGATGGAGAAGCTCGGGAAATTACGGAAAAACAATGGAAGAAGATCTGGCTTCCCTATTTCGACGGAAAGAGAAAGTACGGGAAGATAGAAAGAAAGAGTCGAGAAGATGATTATCTGCAGAAATGCATTGCTTACGGAAAGGGATTAAGAGTGTTGAGGCAGGATCCGTTTGAAACCCTGCTTACTTTTATTTTATCGCAAAGAAAGTCCATTCCGGCAATTCGTTCCTCGGTGGAAAAGCTTTGCGAGCGGTTTGGAGAAAAACAATATAGTAAAGTGGAGGAAAAAGAGGTATATTTGTTTCCCCGTGCAGAGGCTTTACAAGATGCCGATTTTTCCGAATGTTCCTTGGGGTATAGAGCCCCCTTCGTAAGGGACGCGGTAGAACGGGTACTCGAGAAGCGACTGGATCTCTATGCTTTGGATAAAGTGCCCACCGAAGAGCTTCTGTCTAAACTTATGGAAGTGCATGGAGTGGGCATTAAGGTGGCGGCCTGCGTGGCTTTGTTTGCCTATTCCAGGATGGATATTATCCCGGAGGATGTTTGGATGAAGCGAATTTGGGATAAGGCTTATTGCGGCGCAAACCCCTATCTAAACGATCCCGACGGAGGGATTATTCAACAGTATCTTTTTCATTACGCAATTCATCATAAGGAGGAATGGTAGTGTCACATTCATTTTTTGCTTTACTGTCCAGAATGAAATATATTCATCGTTGGGCGTTGATGCGAAATGCCAGAGAGGAAAATCTGTCCGAGCATTGTCTGGAGGTGGGAATTCTTACTCATGCACTGTGTTTGATTGGCAACAAAAAATTAAATAAAAAACTTTCGGTGGATAGGGCGGTTCTTCGGGCGCTTTATCATGATGCTGCGGAAATTCTTACCGGAGATATGCCTACCCCTGTAAAATACCGGAAGGAGGAGTTGAAAACAGCTTATAAAAAAGTGGAGAAGGAAGCAGAGGAACGCCTGCTTTCCACACTCCCCGACTACTTGGAAGAAGAGTACAGAAAGGTATTTTTTCCGGAAGAAGAGGAGAATACGGCTTATGAAAACAAACTGATTAAGGCTGCAGATAAGTTGTCGGCTTTGATTAAGTGTGAAGAAGAGCTCCGTAGCGGAAATCAGGAGTTTGCCACAGCGGCGGCTTCTACCAGAAAAAAAATAGAGGAAATGGCGGAAGAGCTTACGGAATTGAAGATTTTTATGGAGGACTTTCTGCCTGCATATGGAAAGACTTTAGATGAACTTACGGAGTAGAAGATGGCTTTTTTAGTGGAAGAAAAGGAACTGCAGGGAAGAAAGGGGTTTGTAATTACAGGTTATGAGGGCAATGCTCGCGTTCTCCGCATTCCGGAGTACTTGGAAAATGCGTCCGGAGAGAAGCTTCCGGTAGTGGAAATTGCGGCTCATGCCTTTGACGGAAGAGGAGATTTGGAAAGGGTGGAACTTCCGAAATCCATTCGCACACTCAGGGCTTTTTCCTTTTTTAACTGTAAGAATCTCAGAGAATTCCTTCTTTGGGACAGTGTGGAGGACTATTATGACGGTTCTCTTCGTCAGTGTCTTTGTTTATCGCATATCTTTGTTTATTTTGAAAAAGATGGCAATTTCCAAATCGTTCGCGATATCCTGGGAGACAGTGACAGACGCTTGCAGTTTCACTTGTATCTAAATGGCGAGGAAGAGCTTTCCCTGCTTTTTCCCGGTTATGTTGATCGGGTACGAGAAGATACCATGGCCAGGCAAATTCATGACACGATTGACGGTTGCGGCTATAGCTATCGCCAGACAGTGGGGAGAGCCCGCATTGATCTTAGACTTTATGACAAGCTTTTTGAAAGGGTGATTCATGATGCGAAAGGAGCCGCTGTCTATATTGCGCTGGGAAGACTGCGCTATCCGTTGGAACTTTTGGACAAGGCAAAGGAAGACTACCTTCACTTTTTGCGAGAAGAAGACAGCTTTGCGTTGAGGCTGCTTTTATTGGATTGTGAGACGGAGTGGGTGGAATTTTATATGAGCCTGCGGCTTTTTTCCGAAGCGGGAGTAAAGACTGCGCTGGAGCTTCTGGCTCAATATGGGAATGCGGAACTCACGGCAAGATTTTTGGATTACCAGGAGCGATATTTAAAAAAGGAGAGAGAAAAGGTGTTCTTTGACCCGGACAGTTTATAAATCGGAGAAAGATGGAAGAGAGAAGGCAAACGGCGCAAGGGGCACTGAATAACCTTGGGCTTAGGATTTTAAATCAGGCAAAAATAGAACTTAGTTTATCCATGCGTTATCTTAGTAGGGCCTTGGATAAGCTTTCTTTTCAGATGGATTTTAATACAAGACGAATCGGAACGGAGGGGGAGAAAATTCATTTTCATCCCGAGTTTGTTTTTCAACTTTATGTGGAAAGTCCGCAAAAGCTGTATCGATTGTATATGCACAGTCTCTTACATTGCCTTTTTCGCCATATGTTTAAAACGGAGGGAAAGGAAGAAGAGCTGTGGAATCTGGCAACGGATATTCATGTGGAATATGTACTGGATTCTATGGATATAGAGCTTCTTTATTGTCCGGCTTATCCCTTTCGGGAGTCTTACTTTCAAAAACTGGAAAAAGAAGTGAAAAGCTTAAGTGCGGAGCGTATTTATGCCTATCTTTCAGAACAAAATTTAAGCTATTCGGAAAAGGAACGCTTGGAGCAGGAGTTTGTAAAGGATGATCACTGCTTTTGGAAAAAGCTCGGAGAGGAAGAAGGGAAGTCCGGGACAGAAGAAATGGAGAGTTCCGAAGCCGGGGAGAGTAGAGAGAGTACGGAGAACCCCGGGGGAAGAGAGAACAGAAAAGAGACGGAGAGTTCCGAAAGAAGAGGAGATGAAGAAAGGGAGGAGAGCTTCGGAGGGGAAAAGGATGGAGAGAAGAATGATGGCTTAGAAAGCCCAAATAATGAAAATCCGAAATCACAAAGAGAAGGAGACAGCCAATCTGAGAGGGTAAAAGACGAAGAAGGGATTGAGAAAGAGGAGAATGCAGCGCAAGGCTCCGGAGATTCTAAAATTACGGAAGAGGAAAAGCAGAGAAAAAAATCCGAGCGGAAGCCGGGGAATGAGAATCGGACGAAAGAAGAGGAAAGGCGTAAGGAACTGGACAGGGATTGGGAAGATATCGGAAAACGCACGGAAGAGGAGATGAAGGGAGAGAGGAATAAGGAAAAGGGAGAAATACTCTCTTGGTTTCTTCGGTTAGAGCATAAAAGCTATACGCCTTTTCGGGAATTTCTTCGAAAATTTTCCGTGGACAGAGAGGAGCTGAAAACCGATCCGGAATCCTTTGACTACGGCTATTATTGTTTTGGACTTTCTCAGTACGGCAATATGCCGCTTATTGAAGAAAATGAGTATCGCGAGAAGCGAAAGATTCCGGAACTTGTCATCGCAATCGATACTTCTTATTCCACCAAAGGAGAGATGGTAAAGCACTTTTTGGAGGAGACGCTGGCTATCTTAGAGGATAAAGATGCTTTCTTTAGTAAGTGTCGAGTGCATATCCTGGAGTGTGATGATAGAATTCGAGAGGATATCTTGATTGAAAATGCGGAAGAAATGGAGCGATATCGGGAAAGTTTCGAGGTGAACGGCGGCTATGGAACGGATTTTCGTCCAGTTTTTCACTATATAGAGGATTTGCGGAAGAAGGGGGAGTTGAAGGAATTAAAAGCCCTCCTCTACTTTACGGACGGGAGAGGAAGATATCCTAAATATGCGCCAAACTATACGGCTGCTTTTGTTTTTCCGAAAGGGGAAGATATTGACGATGAAAATGCCCCGTTCTGGGTGATGAAACTATATATTTAGACTAAGCATTTTGCGCGGGAAGAATAAGGCGCTGTATATCAATTTTAATGGAGTAGGAGAAAATGAACATACAAGAAGCAAAAGAAGAAATAAAAAGGACCGTTGAGGCCTATCATAAGAGAGATGAGGACGGAAGCTATAAGATTCCGGTAGAAAAGCAAAGACCTCTTTTTCTTATGGGACCTCCCGGAATCGGGAAAACAGCAATCGTGGAACAGGTGGCGGAGGAACTCGGTATCAACCTAATTTCCTATACAATCACGCACCATACGAGACAGTCTGCCATCGGTCTTCCTTTCATTTCCCGGAAAATCTATGGGGAGAAGGAGTATTCGGTAACAGAGTATACGATGTCCGAAATTGTGGCATCGGTCTATGAACAGATTGAACGGACCGGGATAGAAGAGGGAATCCTTTTCTTGGATGAAATTAATGCGGTTTCCGAAACCTTATCTCCGACCATGCTGCAGTTTTTGCAGTACAAAACTTTCGGCATGCATCGTGTTCCGGAGGGATTTATCATTGTGACAGCCGGAAATCCTTCCGAATTTAATAAGTCTGTACGGGATTTTGATATTGCAACTTTGGATAGACTCAGAAAAATAGATATTGAAGAGGACTTTCAAAGCTTTAAGACTTATGCCTATCAGGCGGGAATTCATAGTGCTATTACCTCGTATTTAGAGATTAAGAAGGATCGATTTTACTTTGTAAAGCAGGATATCGAGGGAAAGCGATATGTGACAGCCCGTTCCTGGGAGGATCTATCGAAGCTCTTACAGGTTTATGAAGAATTGCATTATCCTTTGGAAAAAGAGCTTTCTTTGGAATACCTTGCAGACCCGGAGGTGGCGGAGGACTTTACACTTTATTATAGTCTTTATAGGAAATATAGAGAAATCTATCATGTTCCTGATATCCTGGCGGGAGTGGAAGTGAAGGAAAGCAGACTCTTCCTGGAAGCTCCCTTTGATGAAAAATTGAGCCTTCTTTCTCTTTTAACGGATGCACTGCAAAACAGTTTTAGGAACTATGGGAAAGAGAAGGAACTGTTTTCCCGTATATTCCAATTCTTGAAAAATACCAAGGAGGGATCGGCAGAAATTCCTGTGTCTCAAGCGTTGGAAGAGGAAGTAAAGAGACAGCGGAAGAGAATGGCGAGTTTAAAAGAGGCGAGAATGCTGTCCAAGAAAGAAGAGAGCATCCGCTTGCAATTCATGCAAATGCTCGGCATGTTTAACGCATCCTTAAAGGAGGAAATATCCATGAAGGATGAAATGCAGGGAGACAATGAGGCGGCTTTTTCCTTCCTCAAAGAATGTTTTAGGAAAAAGGAGGAAGAGAGACAGGAGGAAATCCGAAAAACCGGTGAAATGCTCAGCAATGCTTTGAATTTTCTCGGCAATACCTTCGGAGAAGGGCAAGAGCTTCTGCTGTTCCTGTCAGAAATCAGTAAGAGCCGTTATGCCCTGGAGTTTCTTTCCGATATCGGAAATGAAACGTATTCCCGCTATAACCAATATTTGCTCTTGAAGGATAAGCAGAAGTTATTACAGGAGGAAGCTGAGCAGGCTTTAAGGAACTAGATTCCCAAGCTGATTTTGTCTTCCGAGAAAGGGCGGAAAACATGAAAAGACTGTAAGGTCATTAAAAAATCGTCATTTCGAAGAGCTCGAAATGACGATTTTTGTCTTTAGTACGTATAGCCTTCAAGGCGTACAAGCTCTCTGTTTTCTTCCCTTACTTTTTATTCTCCGCATTTCGCTTCTTTTGCATCATAACAAAGGCAAAAGCTGTAAGAGAAAGGAGGAAGAAGCTGAGATAAAGATATACAGCACTGCTATCGGATGTTTTGGTCCATCCTCTTCCCTGATGGGGTACTTTTTCCGCTCTATCTGCTCCAAGTACCTGAGGGGCGAGCTTTGTTTCGCCGGAGGAAGGAGTTCTGTCCGCCCCTAAAACCTCACCGGGAGTTTCTACAGAGGGGGGAGTTGTGCCACCGGCAGGAGGTGTTTCTACTACTCTTGGAGGAGTACTTCCGCCAACGCCGGGATTTCCGGGAGTATTACCGCCTCTCCCCGGGATAGGAGGAGTGCCTCCGTTACCATTGGGGTTAGGAGGAGTATTCTCATTTCCGCCGGGAGTGGGAGGATTGTCATTTCCCTTTGGCGGATCCGGGGTATTTTCTTCTTCCGGAGGAGTATTACTTGTGTTTGTTATGATGAAGCCACGTCCGGAATCCAAAAGATTCTCTATAGCAGTGTCGTAGCCTTCTACTTTTACTTCTTTCACTTGGTACTCTATTTTTTCTCCGTTCTTTTCTTTCAGTACAAAGAAATTGTGTTGCCAATCGTTTGCGGCATTTAAAGTAGCTGAGTCAAGGTATGAATCATTTCCCCCTCCGCTCTTACTAGGGAATAGCCCTGCCAAACCATAAGCACGGAGAAAAGAAAAGCTAAAATTCTCTTTTTTGCGTTCAAAGTCAATTACCTCCATTTTTTGAAATATAATTGCGCAAAATCTATTGTCTACATTTAACACAGATTTTAAGATTCGACAAGCAAGTTATAGAATTTTTAGCAATAAAATAAAAAGTTGATTTTAGAGAATAAAAAACAGAGGCACAGCCCCAGCATCTCTAAGCCTGGTCTTACCCGCAACCTCTGTCATTAGATTTGTTTTAGCACGCTTTCAAATGGATGTCAACAAGAGTATTCAAAGCTTGTTCCCATTTTTTATTCAAAGCTTGTTCCCATTTTTTTTAGACCTTTGCTAATACGAAAAATTTAAAAGGCTTATTCTTCCTCCACAATCTCTGCCTTAAATACCATGATGGTATCCGCATCGGAACAGCAAAATTCTGCTGTTCCTTCTTCTTGCCCGGGAATCTTTCCACCATAGCGTAATATATCAATATAGGGAAAGGCGCAGTGCATAGCCATGGGGCAAAGCTCTCCCCGTTCTGTATCAAAGTCAAAAGTCTGGCCTATATGATGCCCTCTATGGCAACCCATCTTTCCTCTTCTGTCCGTAACCGTTAATTTGATTCTTGGTCTCTTTCCCATAGCGCCCTACCTACTCCTTCTCAACAAAAATGTATATAAAACTGCATCTAAACAGCTTGGTTTATCTTCTTTATATTATGACAAAGAAAGAAAAAAGGCTAGGAAAAGAAGCTGATGGGTAGTAATGTTGCGCTGTCAATCAGTTTTTGAAAAAACGGTAAATTGCAAACACTACATCAGTTGGATATTTCCGAAGAATACTATAATAGTCTTGACACCATTTTCATGCTGACCGGCCTTGGCATAGGCTCTAGAGGACTAACTGCAGTAATATCCTTCTTATTTTTTCATTAATAAAGGACAATGTTCAGGTTTCCATTTTCGTATTCAGCCAAAAATACATCTGATACAGATTCAACTCCCTGTTCCTTTATTCTTTCCAAAAGCCATTCCTCTGTCTTATCAATACTATCCAAAGCCTGAGCCTGAATTGTTCCATCCGTAATCAGAGGATATCTTGGGTTTTCTTCCCCCGACATTACTACGATTAGCTGTCCGTTCTGCTCCAGTACCGCTTGCTTAACGTTTCGAATACTATAGATATTATTGCTTCGTAACTTAAACATAATTTCGTGAGCAGTAAGCCCTGCCTTTCTACAAGCCTCTGTATCCAGTTTCCCTCTGCTAATCAACAAACTCGGCTCCCCATCTATAGCTTTTTTGAAAAAAACATTATTGGTTTTTAACCATCTTAAGCTCAAAACAAGGCAAAACCAAATCAATAAAATAATAAAATATTGTAAAAGCCCTATGTTCTCATTATATATCATACCACCGATAATGCCACCAAGAACGTAATTCTGTACTTGGTCGCTGGCAGAAGAAGGGGCTAAATTTCCTTTTCCGGTAAAATTTATGACCATTACAATGGACAAAAGTCCCAATGCCAATTTAATGGCAATATTTATATAAGACACAATCATCTACTTATCCTCCAAATTACATCAATACTTTATGACCCTTTAATTCTGCATATTACTTTGAGATACTATTCTCTACTTCTCCACATCCACAATTTCTATCTGAGGATTATACAGATCCATTTTTTCCAAAAGTACATTTCCATCCACAGAAATAATACGGTAAAACTGATCTTCTTTGGTCTTAATAATCGCTCCATCTCTTGCCGCCTGGGTATTGATATACAAGTCCGTTTTATCTTCATCCAATAGAACAGATACCTGCTCAATCACTCTTAGAGCAGTGCTGTATTGATCATCAATTCTTTTATGGCTTTGATAGTTATTAATATGTACAGCAATTGTCACAAGCACCAAAAGTAAAGCAATTAAGGATAACTCTCTATACTTAGTGGTTTTTTTGTCTCGAAAAGACATAATAAGTGCAAACAACAATAGAAGTACAACAACGGCTGCGAAAAATATTTGCAGCCAGTTGGTCGCTTCTATCCTACTTAATAGATATTCATAGGAATAAAATTTCATATCATTATACCCCCCCGCAATAGCCTCGATTACAGCCTTAACATTCTTGCAGCTCTGCTCTGCCTGTGCTGCGATATCCGGTCCTGCAACTTCTCCTGTAGCAGGATCTACCGGAATCTGTCCGGAAGAAAAAAACCCAATTTCCTACAACATAGCCCTGAGAATAAGGTCCGATGGCTACTGGTGCATTTGTTGTTGATACGTTTTCATTGTATATCTCCTTTTCTGTAGAAAACAATTGAACATCTTTGATATTATCGCAAATCTTGTATAAAAATACAAGAAATACTCATCGGCTTATCCGTAATTTTTCCCAGAAAATGCCAAAATCTATGATGAGATGGAGGCAAAGGTAAAGGTGTATAGTGCAGAAATTGGGAGACTGCAGGAAATGGAAGAGATGGATAAGGAGTTATCAAAACCGATGACGAATGCCATTGTCACAAGACCTATGAAGATGGAAGGGATTGACCATATGAACTACAAGAAAAAAGCATGATTTTAAGCCATTTCCTAGTGGTTAAGGTTTAAAAACGTGCTTTAAGTTTTTGCATAAAAAAATCGAGGTGACAAGATTCGAACTTGCGACCCCCTGGTCCCAAACCAGGTGCTCTACCAAACTGAGCCACACCTCGGAAGTTTCTCGATTTTTGGCGAAAAACTTACCGATTAACTATACAGAGAAGGCCATTCCTTGTCAAGAAAAAATTGATTGACTTTTGGCCTCAACTAGCCTATAGTGTTCTGGCGAGCAAAAAGCTCGTCTTTCTTTATGTATACCTATAAGCAGGGTGGTCACATAAGAAGGAGAAAAAATATAGGAAAGGAGACCAAAATGCCAACATTTAACCAGCTCGTTAGAAAGGGCAGAGAAACTTCCAAGAAGAAGTCTACAGCCCCTGCTCTTCAGAAAGGATTCAACTCCTTAAAGAAGAGAGCAACTACGAACAGCGCTCCACAGAAGCGAGGTGTATGTACAGCAGTTAAGACTGCTACACCGAAGAAGCCGAACTCAGCTCTTCGTAAGATCGCCAGAGTTCGTCTTTCCAACGGAATCGAAGTTACATCTTACATTCCCGGAGAAGGACACAATCTTCAGGAGCACTCCGTTGTTATGATTCGTGGTGGCCGTGTTAAGGATTTACCCGGTACAAGATACCATATCATCCGTGGAACACTGGATACCGCAGGCGTAGCAAACCGTATGCAGGCTCGTTCCAAGTACGGTGCAAAGAAGCCCAAAGCAAAGAAGGCTTAAGTAGTTGAAGGAGCGCGTCGTACAAACGACAGCGTAAAACATGGTTTAGACATGGTTATGACGGAAGCATTTGGTCACAATTTCTTTTCAATAAAGTAGATGTGTCCAATTCCGCATGAACTCAAACGGATTAAACCGAAAGAGAGTACCGTAGATCTAAATGCAATATTTAAGGAGGGAAGTAACGTGCCACGTAAAGGACATACTCTACACAGAGACGTGCTTGCAGACCCGATTTACAATTCCAAGCTTGTAACAAAGCTGGTAAACTCCATCATGTTGGATGGAAAAAAGGGCGTAGCACAAAAAATCGTTTATGGTGCATTTGAGCGAGTAACCGCTAAGGCGGAGAAAGATGCACTGGAAGTATTTGATGAGGCTATGAACAACATCATGCCTGTACTTGAAGTAAAGGCAAAGAGAGTTGGAGGAGCAACTTATCAGGTACCTATGGAAGTAAAGCCGGAAAGACGCCAGACTTTGGCTCTTCGTTGGCTGACAGAGTTCTCCAGAAAGCGTTCTGAGAAGACACAGGCTGAGAGACTTGCAAATGAAATTATGGATGCGGCAAACAATACGGGTGCTGCAGTAAAGCGTAAAGAGGAAATGCATAGAATGGCTGAGGCTAATAAGGCGTTTGCTCATTACAGATTCTAATAGGAGGAAAGACATTGGCTGAAAGACAGTATTCCCTTGAGCATACAAGAAATATTGGTATTATGGCGCATATCGACGCTGGAAAGACTACTCTTACAGAGCGTATCCTCTTTTACACCGGTGTAAATCATAAGATCGGTGAGACACACGAAGGTAGTGCTACCATGGACTGGATGGCACAGGAGCAGGAAAGAGGTATCACGATTACCTCTGCCGCAACGACCTGCCACTGGACACCGGAGAAAGAACACAAGAAGATTCCGGGTGCACCGGAGTATAGAATCAACATCATTGATACCCCGGGACACGTAGATTTCACAGTAGAAGTGGAGCGTTCTCTCCGTGTACTGGACGGCGCAGTAGGTGTCTTTGATGCGAAGAGCGGAGTTGAGCCGCAGTCTGAGAACGTATGGCGTCAGGCGGACACCTATCATGTACCGCGTATCGCTTTTATCAATAAGATGGATGTAGTGGGAGCGGATTTCTTCCACTCCGTACAGACCATTGTGGATCGTTTGGGCAAGAACTGTATCATTACCCAGGTTCCGATGGGAAGAGAAGATACCTTTGTAGGAGTAATCGATCTCTTCGAGATGAGAGCTTACTTCTATAAGGATGATAAGGGCGAGGTAATTGAGATTACCGATGTACCTGATGAGTACAAGGATCTTGCAGAAGAGTATAGAGAAAAGCTCGTAGAAGGCATCTCTGAACTCGATGACGACCTTATGGAGAAGTATCTCGAAGGAGAGACACCGACCGAGGAGGAACTGAAGAAGGCGCTTCGTAAGGGAACCATCGAAGGAAACGCAATTCCCTGCCTTTGCGGTACTGCATATCGTAACAAAGGTGTTCAGAAGCTTCTGGATGCGGTTATCGACTTCTTACCGGCTCCGACCGATATCCCGGATATTCAGGGTACCGACATGGACGGAGAACCGGATAGCAGACCGTCTTCCGACTCTGCACCGTTTGCGGCACTCGCATTTAAGATTATGACGGACCCCTTCGTAGGAAAGCTCGCTTATTTCCGTGTATATTCCGGAACACTAAAGACCGGTTCTTATGTATTGAATTCTACGAAGAACAAGAAGGAAAGAGTTGGACGTCTCTTACAGATGCACGCAAACAAGCGTCAGGAACTGGATGAAGTGTTCTCCGGTGATATTGCCGCAGCAGTAGGTTTTAAGCTTACTTCTACCGGTGATACCATCTGCGACGAGCAGCATCCGATTATTCTGGAATCCATGGAGTTCCCGGAGCCTGTTATCTCTGTGGCTATTGAGCCGAAGACGAAGGTTTCTCAGGGAAAGATGAGTGATGCTCTGGCTAAGCTTGCGGAAGAGGATCCCACATTCCGTGTAAGAACCAACGAGGAAACAGGACAGACCATTATCTCCGGAATGGGAGAGTTGCACCTTGAGATTATCGTAGACCGTCTTCTTCGTGAGTTTAAGGTAGAGGCAAATGTAGGTGCACCGGAGGTTGCTTACAAAGAGACCTTTACTAAGCCGGTAGATGTAGAAGGAAAGTATATCCACCAGTCCGGCGGTTCGGGTATGTACGGACACTGTAAGGTTAAGTTTGAGCCGATGGATGCGAACGCGGAAGAGACTTTCAAGTTCCAGTCTACGGTTGTCGGCGGTTCGATTCCGAAGGAATATATCCCTGCTATTGAAAAGGGTATTCGTGAGGCTGCCAACTCCGGTGTCCTTGCAGGTTTCCCGGTTCTCGGCGTCAGTGTAAACGTTTACGATGGATCGTACCACGAAGTCGACTCCAACGAGCGTGCCTTTGAGTTTGCCGGTTCCATTGCATTCAAGAATGCGATGCAGAAGGCGGATCCGATTCTTCTTGAGCCGATTATGAAGGTCGAGATTACGACACCGGAAGAGTACATGGGTAATGTTATCGGAGATGTAAACTCTCGTAGAGGTAAGATTGACAGCATGGAGGATATCCCGTCCGGAAAGCAAATTAACGCTTATGTTCCTCTGGCAGAGATGTTCGGCTATGCAACCGATCTTCGTTCCAAGACGCAGGGTAGAGCAAACTACTCCATGTTCTTCGAAAGATACGAGAAGTGCCCGAAGAACATTCAGGAGAAGGTCCTTGCGGACGCAAAGAAGTAAAGCGAAATCGCTTGCTTAATGCATAAACTGATGATAAAATCATGAACACTGGGTTCCTTTTTCAAGAACTTGGGATGTACTGCAATTCGCATGCTATGCATGCGTCGGTGCTTGGCATGATTTTTGTTGTATTACATTTATTAGGAGGGTATTGAAATGGCAAAAGCGCATTTTGAGCGAACCAAACCACACTGTAACATCGGAACTATCGGACACGTTGACCACGGTAAGACAACTCTTACAGCTGCAATTACCAAGGTTCTTGCTGATCGTGTAGCTGGTAACACAGCAACTGATTTTGCTAATATCGATAAAGCTCCGGAAGAGAGAGAAAGAGGAATTACCATCAACACCGCTCACGTTGAGTATGAGACAGAGAAGAGACACTATGCTCACGTTGACTGCCCGGGCCACGCTGACTATGTTAAGAACATGATCACCGGTGCTGCTCAGATGGATGGTGCTATCCTTGTAGTAGCTGCTACCGATGGTGTTATGGCACAGACAAGAGAGCATATTCTTCTTGCTCGTCAGGTAGGTGTTCCTGCTATCGTTGTATTCCTGAACAAGTGTGACATGGTTGACGATCCTGAGCTTCTTGAGCTCGTTGAGATGGAAGTTAGAGAGCTTCTTTCCGAGTATGAGTTCCCGGGAGATGACATCCCTGTAATCAAGGGTTCCGCATTAAAGGCTCTTGAGGATCCGAAGTCCGAGTGGGGCGATAAGATCATGGAACTTATGGATGCAGTAGACAGCTATATTCCTGAGCCTGCTCGTGAGACTGATAAGCCGTTCCTTATGCCTGTTGAGGATATCTTCACTATTACAGGTCGTGGAACCGTTGCTACAGGTAGAGTAGAGCGTGGTGTTCTTCATGTATCCGATGAAGTTGAAATCGTTGGTATCAATGAAGAGACTCAGAAGTCTGTTATTACCGGAATTGAGATGTTCCGTAAGCAGCTTGATGAGGCTATGGCAGGTGATAACGTTGGTCTTCTTCTTCGTGGTATCAACCGTGATCAGATTGAAAGAGGACAGGTTATTTGTAAGCCGGGTTCTGTAAAGTGCCACAAGAAGTTTACCGCTCAGGTTTACGTATTAACAAAGGATGAAGGTGGACGTCATACTCCTTTCTTCACAAACTATCGTCCGCAGTTCTATTTCAGAACAACTGACGTTACCGGTGTCTGCATGTTACCGGATGGTGTAGAGATGGTTATGCCCGGCGATAACACTGAGATGGAAGTTGATTTGATTCATCCGATCGCTATGGAAGAGGGACTTCGTTTCGCTATCCGTGAGGGTGGAAGAACTGTAGGTTCCGGAAGAGTTGTTAAGATTCTTGAGTAATTCTATATAGACTTTTTCAAAATGCTGCTTGCTTTGCAAGCAGCATTTTTTTGTCTGCAAGGGAAATATGGGATTGTAAATCTATTTGTGCTACAATAAAATAAATATGCTGTACGGAAGTAAAAAAATATTCAATAAAATCAGTGATTTGCTATTGGACTCTTTGGCTTTCATTTGTAGCCCGGATAAGGGATTACGCAAGGAGGAGAACTGTATGAATGGATTTAAGGAAGTTATGGAAACATTACAGGAACAGAATATCGAGGTGCAACTTGTAGAACACGAAGCTGCCTTTACAATGGAGGATGCCGACAGAGCGATAGAGGGTATTCCGGGAGTTAGAACCAAGACCTTATTTTTAATGAATAAAAAGAAGACTAAATTTTATTTGTTAATTATGGATGAAGATAAGCGTTTGGACATGAGTGCCTTTAAAGATTTGGTGGATGACCGCCAGCTGAAAATGGCTTCTGAGGAGATGCTCTATGAGAAATTAGGTTTGCAGCCCGGTGGGGTATCCCCCTTCGGACTATTGAATAACAAGGACGGCGATGTGGAAGTGTATATTGATAAGGATATTGCGGAAGAAGAAAGAATGAGTTTTCATCCGAATACAAACGAGAAAACCGTCTTTATCAAGACAGTGGATTTATATCCGTTTTTGGAGCATATCGGACATCCTGCAAAAACAGTATTGCTATAGGTTTTTAGAACCATTTATTGCTGATTTAAAATCTGGAAGTAAGAATTCATTTTTAAAACTCTATTTCAGAAGATTTATAATCTCACCCTACATTTTACAATATTCCCCTACATGAAGAAGTTCATAGCAGACGAGAGATTGCACGCTACCCGTAGGATACTCGTTAAGAATAAAAAATCCCATTCGCAGAATTCTAACACAGAATTGCGAATGGGAAAATCTCTTGATTCAATTCTTTATTATATCTTTCCAACTAAGTCAATTCCGGGCTTTAAGGTCTTTTCTCCCGGTGTCCATCTTGCAGGGCAAACTTCATTGCCATGCTCAGCTACAAACTGGCAGGCCTGAACCTTACGAAGAAGCTCATCCGCATTTCTTCCGATATTTCCGGCACTTACTTCATAGGTTACAATCTTTCCTTCCGGATTCACAATGAAACTTCCTCTTTCTGCAAGGCTTCCGTTCTCCGGAAATACTTCAAAGGCCTTGGAAAGGCTATGGCTGGGATCGGAGAGCATCGGAAAGCTTAATTTTCCAATCTTGGAAGATGCATCGTGCCAAGCCTTATGCACGAAATGGGTATCGGTAGATACGGAATAGATTTCACAACCAATCTTCTGAAACTCCGCATACTTGTTCTGCAAATCTTCCAGCTCTGTAGGACAAACAAAGCTAAAATCCGCGGGATAGAAAAAGAATACAGACCACTTTCCTAAAATGTCCTTCTTCTCCACAGTGCAAAAGCTGTCCTTGTGGTAAGCGTTAACGGAAAAATCCTCCACTTCCTTGTTTAATAATGACATACTACCTCCTTTTTCTATAAGCTGTTACTACTAATAAGTAACAGAAGTTTTAAAACAATAATTATTATCATTATTCTATAGGGGTATTCTATCATTGTCAATGCAAAAATACAGCCGACTTTTTATTTTTGCTGTTGCTCTTTTATTTTTTAAATATAAAGTCGAGAAATCATAATTTGATAGTATTAAATAAATAAACTTTGAACATGGCGAAGGAAAATATTCCTTGGTCTTGTTTTTTAATGAATATTGCTTACGAAGTATGCCATACCTTTAGGGAACTGTCATACAGAGAATAAAGAAGTAATAACATCTTTTTTAAGAATCATAGCCATATCGGACGTTTTCTTGACATTATGCTTTCTGCATTCTATGGTACAATGAAAGAATAAAAAGAAATATTAGAAAGGGCGGGTGAGTTAAATACAAAGATTTAAGGAAGTCATGGAAAAATTGCAGGAGCAGATTATCGAGGTGCAACTTGTAGAACACGAAGCTGCCTTTACGATGGAGGATGCCAACAGAGCGATAGAGGGTATTCCGGGGGTTAGAACTAAGACCTTATTTTTAATGAATAAAAAGAAGACTAAATTTTATTTGTTAATTATGGATGAAGATAAGCGCTTGGATATGAGTGCCTTTAAAGACTTAGTGGATGACCGCCAGCTGAAAATGGCTTCGGAAGAGATGTTGTATGAGAAGTTGGGACTACAGCCCGGAGTTGTATCTCCTTTCGGTCTTTTAAACAACAAGGATAAGGATGTGGAGGTCTTTGTGGATAAGGATATTGCGGAGGAGGAAAGAATGAGTTTTCATCCGAACACGAATGAAAAAACAATCTTCATAAAGAGCCCGGACTTATATTCTTTTCTGGAAAAAATAGATCATCCGGCGAAAATTGTGTTATTGTAATGAGATTTCTTCAGATTTTCAAGAATAAAAGGCAGAGAGGTAAAACTCTACTGCCTTTTTTGTGTTCTTAACAAAATCAATATTGAATCATGCTTCCAGAAAAATAAAGGATATTCATATTCATGATAGGAAAGTGTAAGTCGGATATCTATATTTTTTCCCTAAAATAAGGTAATATAGAACAGTTAATAGAACGAGAAAAGGATAGCTATATGGGGAAGATTGTAGATAATTTAGATGATGTGGCAAAGCTTCTGTCAAAGAAGTCCGAGCAAAAAATAATATTAAAAAAAAGGAATCAAAGTCAGCGTATCTTACGTAATAAAAGAAATAAGAGAGAACACAATGAAGATAGGAAAATCATGCTTATTCCGGTACTAATCATTGTGTTGATTCTTCTCATCAAATTTCTGGAAGCATTAGGCTTGGGAGTTCCTCTTACACCAAAGAATAAAATAATAGCATCTGCTTCAGAGATGCAAAGCCCTTCCAATTTAGAGGAAGAAAAAAAGGATGATTCCCTGAAAGAATACAACGATGATGTTTTGGAAAAATTTTTCCGAGAATATTTTCAGGCAAAGCTTACTGCAGACGTAGAGACTCTGTATCGTTTGAGTGGTGTCACCAATCAAAGTACAGAGCAAACGAATAAGCTAAAGGCCCAATTGAAAACCCAGTCCGGTTATATTGAAGCGTATGAGGATATCAAAACCTATGCCGTCCCGGGAATCGGAGAGAATGAGAAACTTGTATTTTTACAATATAAGGTCCGCTTTAGAAGAGCAAAGACAGCTGCACCGGCGATTATGTATTGTTATATTAAGGTTAATGAAGCCAATGCCTTTGAATTAGTTGAAAATAAGACACCGGAGCAGACAAAGTTTGTATATGATTACATACAGACGCATCAAGAGGTAAAAGACCTGATTAATGCAGTGGATTCTCAACTCTTGGAAGCTTTGTCGTCCGACTCTCGCCTTGCCGTGCTTTATGATGCGTTTCAGACCGGAAGAATTTACAAGGAAGACCAGGCATCCATTGATTCGGAAGTTTCTCTTATTGAAATGGATGAGAATGGACCGACCGTATCGGAAAGTGAAAGTAGCAGTGAAAGCGATGGAACATCATCACTTTCGACCGAAAGTGAGGGTAGTGAGCAAAATGCTGCATCGGAAAGTAGCGAAACTGCGGTGATTGAGACGAGTGCAGGAACAGCGGCAACGGAAACCTCGGGAGGAGCGTAGAAACAGCTATAGCGGAAACCGCAAGAGGAGAGTAGAAAATGCGACTTGCTTTCAGTGATTTTTAAATATAGAAATTTAGAAGAAGAGTAGGGAGCGGAAAGAGATAAGATGAATACCAAAGATTTTTATTATGATTTACCGGAGGAGCTGATTGCGCAGGATCCCTTATTGAAGCGTTCGGCTTCCCGGCTTCTTGTGATGGATAGAAAAAGCGGTAAGATAGAACATAAGCATTTTGAAGATGTGCTTTCCTATCTTAGAGAAGGGGATTGTCTGGTTTTAAACAATACGAAGGTCATTCCTGCGCGCTTACACGGTGTAAAGACGGAAACCGGAGCACATGTGGAAGTTCTGCTCCTCACAAGGCTCACGGATAAGAGTTGGGAATGCATTGTAAGGCCGGGAAAGAAGCTCCGTGTCGGTGCTGAAATTATCTTTGCGGAGAATTTGCTATCGGGAACGGTTATCGAGTGTAAGGAAGACGGGAATCGAGTTGTAGAGTTCCATTTTGAGGGCATTTTCGAAGAAATCTTGGATAAACTTGGCGAAATGCCGCTTCCCCCTTATATCACAAAGCAGTTAGAAGATAAGACAAGATACAATACCGTCTATGCAAAGGAAGAGGGCTCAGCAGCGGCACCGACTGCGGGACTTCACTGGACAAAGGGGCTTCTTGAAAAGGTGCAGGAGAAGGGCATAAAAATTGCCTATGTCACGCTCCATGTGGGACTCGGGACCTTTCGCCCAGTGAAGGTGGAAGACGTGGAAAAACATCACATGCACTCGGAGCTCTATATCATCGATAAAGAAACCGCAGACTTAATCAACAGCACGAAGAAAGCCGGTGGAAGAATTATCTGCACGGGAACAACCTCCTGCAGGACAATTGAATCGAATGCCGATGAGAACGGCGTTCTCCATCCGGGAAGTGCATGGACGGATATTTTTATCTATCCGGGCTATCGTTTTAAAGTCATGGACGGGCTTATTACGAACTTTCATTTGCCGGAGTCGACACTCATTATGTTGGTGTCCGCCTTTTCTACGCGGGAAAATGTTTTGCATGCCTATCAGGAGGCGGTAAGGGAAAGGTACAGATTCTTCAGTTTTGGCGATGCCATGCTGATTAACTAACCGAGTTTTCGTGTTTTGTAAACAGAATCTCTCCGGCAACGTCTGTATTCCTATGTAAAAGAGAGGAGCTTAGCATGAATAATAATGCAATAGGGCGATCTTGGGATGATTTTGAAAAAGAGTTCTATACCGAAGAAAAAATTGCAAAGAGCGATTTGAGAGTCGCTCTGATGGGGAAGCGTATCCAAGTCGGAAACGAGAAGGAACTACCGCTAGGACAGAAAGTTGCTATAGTTCCAAACAAACAAGAGTAAATTGGAGAGAAATATGCGAATCAATAAATGGCTATCCTCCATGGGGATTTGCTCAAGAAGAGAGGCGGACCGTTTAATTTCCGAAGGGAAAATTAAGGTGAACGGAGAGGCAGCAAGTCTTGGGCAGGAAATCAGCGGAGAAGAAGATATAGAAATGGACGGAAAGTTCATTTCCGGACAAGGAGAGAAGCGGGAAAAGCCGAAAGAGGTTCTTCTTGCCTATTACAAGCCGCGCGGAGTGATTTGCACGACAGGAGAGAAGGACAGAGGGAAAAATGTCATAGAGGATATCCATTATCCCGAGCGTATTTACCCGATCGGACGGCTCGATAAGGATTCCGAAGGGCTCCTCCTTCTTACCAATCAAGGCGAGCTGGTTAATCAAATCAACAAGTCCAGGAGCGAAAAAGAGAAGGAATATATCGTGACAGTGGAAGAGGATATCACAAAGCATTTCCTGCGGGAAATGCGAGAAGGTGTCTATCTTAAGGAGCTGGATAGAACGACGAAGCCCTGTGTAGTTTTTCAGGAGGAAAATATTCCGGTTATGCAGAGAAAGAGGCAGTTTCATATCATTTTAACAGAGGGGCTTAATCGTCAGATTCGGAGAATGTGTGAGACGCTCGGATACAGGGTAAAACGTTTAAAAAGGGTACGCATCATGAATCTGACTGTGGACGGGCTAAAGCCCGGAGAATATCGGGAGATTCGGAAAGAAGAGCTGGGGCTTAAGTAAATGCTACCCTGCTTTTATAATGAGAGAATGATGAAAAGGACATGTGAAAAAGGATAAGGAAGCGTAAAAAAGAGCAAGAAAGAGTAAGTAAGAGTAAGGTATTCATCCTATAACTTTAAAAACAGAAAGAGAAACTATGGATAAGAGAAAACGGATAGAGGAGCTTGTCGAGCTTTTAAATCAGGCGGGGAAGGCGTATTACCAGGAAGGAAAAGAGATTATTTCCAACCTGGAATATGACAAAGCCTACGATGAACTGGTGCGTCTTGAGGAAGAGACAGGAATTGTCCTGTCTGCAAGTCCCACGCAAAATGTCGGATACAGCGTAGCTACGGCCCTTCCGAAGGAGGAGCATGCGAGCCCAATGCTTTCTCTTGATAAAACAAAGTCCGTAGAGACTTTACAAAGCTTTCTCGGGGAGCAGAAGGGGATTCTTTCCTGGAAACTCGACGGTCTTACGGTTGTGATAACTTATGAGAAGGGAGAGCTTGTCAAAGCGGTTACCCGCGGAAATGGCAGAATCGGAGAAATTGTTACGGAAAATGCAAAACGTTTTCGGAATCTTCCTTTACGGATTCCCTTTAAAGGAAGGCTGGTTCTTCGCGGAGAAGCGTTGATTCGCTATTCCGATTTCGCAAAAATCAATGAAGAAATTCCGGAAGAAGGGGCAAAATATAAGAATCCAAGGAATCTTTGCTCCGGTTCCGTTCGGCAACTGGACCCGAAAATCACCTGGGAAAGAAGAGTATATTTTTTCCCCTTTACGCTTGTATCGGTAGAGGAGGGAGAGGACAGGTCCTCTCGTGAGAGTGGAGGGCTTCCCGACTTTCATAACAGTCATGAAGCGGAATTCGAATTTTTAGAGCAACAGGGCTTTCAGGTTGTGGGACGCAGGACGGTAAACAAAGAGGAGCTTCCCGGGGCTGTTTCGGACTTTTCCGAACAGGTCAAGAAAAATGATTTTCCCTCCGACGGTCTGGTACTCCTTATGGACGATATAAGCTACGGAAAGAGTCTCGGGACTACGGCCAAGTTCCCTCGAAATGCCCTTGCTTTTAAATGGGAGGATGAGGAAGAAAAGACCATTCTTCGTGAGGTGGAATGGTCACCCAGCAGAACCGGTCTTATCAATCCCGTGGCGATATTTGACCCGGTCGAGCTGGAGGGGACCGTGGTGAGCAGGGCGAGCCTTCACAATATCAGCTACCTGGAAGACTTGAAGCTCGGAATCGGAGATGAAATTACGGTTTATAAGGCCAATATGATTATCCCGCAGATTGGGGAGAATCTCACGAAGTCGGGGCAGCTCCCGATTCCGGAGCATTGTCCTGCCTGTCACGAGGAAACGAAGATTGTACAGGATAAGGAAGCAAAGATGCTTTACTGTGAAAATCCCCATTGTCCGGCAAAGCGGATTAAGCAATTTGCTCTTTTTGTAAGTCGTGACGCCTTAAATATTGAGGGACTTTCCGAAATGACTTTGGAGAAATTTATCGGAAAGGGATTTATTCAGGAATTTCCGGATTTATTTTCCTTAAAAGAGCATAAGGAGGAGATTATCGCTATGGAGGGCTTCGGACAGAAGTCCTATGATAAGCTTATTGAAAATGCGGAGAAAGCAAGGGAAACGAGCCTTGCGAGGCTCCTTTACGGTTTAGGAATCGGGGGAATCGGAGCAAGTAATGCGAGAGTCCTTTCGGAAGCCTTTCATGATGATGCGGAGGCACTTTCCCGAGCAGAGCTCAGCGAGGTTGTGTCCATCAAAGGGATAGGACCAATACTGGGAGAAAGCATTGTCCGTTATTTTAAAGAAGAAGAAAATTGCAGGCTTTTCCGGAAACTCTTATCCATACTGCATCTCCATAAGGAGGAGAGAGCGGAAAATACTGCACTTTCCGGCAAGGTTTTTGTAATTACGGGCTCTTTAAACCATTTTCAAAATCGAAAGGAGCTGGAGGAGGAGATTCGAAAGGCTGGGGCAAGCACCGCTTCTTCCGTTTCGAAAAATACTTCTTATCTAATTAACAATGACAAGAATTCTACCAGCAGCAAGAATAAGAAAGCACAGGAACTCGGCATTCCGATTCTTTCGGAGGAGGATTTCTTAAAGCTCTTACAAGGCGAATAGAGGAGTACAAATGAATTTTCAAGGCTATGATTTATATTTTCCGCATCTGCAGATTGGCATCAAACATCTCGTAAACCACATCAGCCCCTTCGGTTTTACCATTGCCTTTTATGGAATCATTATCGGCTGCGGAATGTTGCTTGGGATGCTTGTGGCAAGTAAAGAGTATGTGAGATGCGGGTATAAGGCGGATGATATCCAGGATTTCGCGCTATTTGTTATCATTTTAGGGGTAATTGGGGCAAGAATTTACTATGTCATCTTTGAATGGGACTATTATTCTCAGCATCTTATGGAGATTCCAAATATCCGGCAGGGGGGACTTGCGATTTACGGAGGAGTTCTTACTGCAATTGCGACCTGTATTGTTTTTTGTAAGAAAAAGAAGCTGGATTTCTTTCCTATGGCGGATGCCGGTGTACTGGGACTTATTCTCGGACAGGCTATGGGACGCTGGGGAAACTTCTTTAATGCGGAGGCCTTCGGAGGCTATACAAACTCTCTCTTTGCCATGCGGATAAAGGAAGCGATTGTGAATCCTTTGATGATCAATGATAATGTGGCGGCTCATCTGCAAAATATAGATGGAATCAGCTATGTGCAGGTGCATCCCACCTTCCTGTATGAGAGTGTATGGGACCTTTGTGTTTTCTTCTTTCTCCTATGGTTTTCGAGAAGAAAGAAGTTTAAGGGGCAGATTTTCTTCCTTTACTTAGGGCTTTACGGCTTGGGACGCTTCTTTATCGAGGGGCTTCGTGCAGACTCTTTGATGCTTTTCGGTACGGGAATTGCGGTTTCCCAGGCACTTTCTCTTGTCCTTGTTATTGTGAGTATTGTCCTGCAGTATCTTTTTCTGAAAAGAGTGAAGTACGAGGAAATACAGAGGGGAAAGAAATACAGCGACGAAAATAGGAAAAGCAGCGAGGAAAGGAATAGAAGAGGATAGGGAAGGAATAGAATAATCGTCAATAGAAAAAAAGGGGCTGTGAAAAATCATTTTGATTTTTCACAGCCCCTTAAATATCTATCGTGACGTGAGCTGGCTTAATATCTTATTAGCCTTCATTTTCTATTACTTGGAACCTGGATACCAGTTCATTCATAATGTTTGCCTGTCCGGAAAGCTCTTCCGATGCAGCTGCTGACTCTTCAGCGGTTGCGGAGTTGGTTTGTACAACGGAAGAAATCTGGTCTGCACCGATGGTTAGTTGTTTAATGCCGGCTGCCTGCGCTTCGGAGGCACTGCTGATTTTTTCAATAATTTCCGTAATATCCTTAGCCTTGGTCTTAACCAGTTCCATGGACTCTGCAGTTTCATTACTGATTTGCGCTCCTCTTTCTACCGCATCAATGGTTTCCGCGATTAAAGAGCTGGTATTTTGTGCGGCTTTAGCGGATTTCTGTGCAAGATTTCCGACTTCATCCGCAACCACCGCAAAGCCCTTTCCGGCTGCTCCGGCACGTGCTGCCTCAATTGCGGCATTTAAGGAAAGAATGTTGGTCTGGAAGGCAATGTCATCAATAGTCTTAATGATCTTACTGATTTCATTGGATTTGTCCGTGATTTCCTGCATGGCAACGGACATTTCTTCCATCTTCTTATTACTGATTTCTACAGCTTCTACAGATTCCCGACTTAGCTTATTTGCTTTTAAGGATTGTTCGGCAGTTCCCTTAATCTTTTCGGAAATATCGTTCATTGTAGCACCAAGCTCTTCTATGGAAGAAGCCTGTTCCGTAGCACCTTGAGAAAGTGCCTGTGCACTGTTGGAAACCTGCTCCGCTCCGGAATTGACTTCCTCTGCGGAATTTTTAATTTCCGTCATGGTATGGGATAAATCTTTTGTAATATCTCGTAAGGAATGAAGCAGAGGCTTATAGTCTCCGGGATAGTTTTCTTCATTGGACAAATCCACACGGAAATTTCCCTGAGAAATGGCGCTGAGCTTTTCATTCAGTTCCAGAATGATTGCCTTTATCCTTGTCGTGACATTTTTAAAGGAGTCTGCCAGATGTCCGATTTCGTCCTTCTTGTCATATTTTACTTCCACGTTCAGATTACCGCTTGCAAGCTGGTCTCCGACTTGGGCAATCATCTTAAGCGGATTCAAGGTTTTCTTGACCAGAAGGTAGGTTGCTACGATAAGAATGACGGTACCGGATAAACCAATGAGCAGTGCTAAGGTAATTAACCTGCGGGTTACTTGCTGATAGTCGCTGTCCGCAATACTCATAAGACTCCACCAGGTGGTATTTCCAAACTCCGTAGGAGCGAGATAAACGCGTCTTTTCACACCGGAGCTATTGATGACTGTCATGTGGAAGGGATTACCTTCCTTCATTTTTTCGCTGATTGCAGAAAAATCTTCTTTTGTTACGGCATCTGTGAGGTTCTTTCCCTTTAAACTTTCGTTGGAGACATACATAAAGTTTCCGTCACTGTCTATTACGGAAGTGAAAAGACTGGGGAAACGGGAATCCTCATGCTTTAAAGCATCAAAAGAGGCTAAATCCATCTCAATCGTGATAACCCCTTTAAAGTCATTGTCGGCAATAATGGGATCACAAATGGAAATCACGGTTTTACTGGGATCCTCATCCAAGGTATAGGCAACTGTGAGGGTCGGTTTCTGTGTGCTCTTTGCAGTGGTGTAATAGCTTTTATCTTTGTAGTAATCAAATGGATAGTTGATGATGTCTCTGGTTTCTACACTTTTAAAGGTTGTATAGGGACCGTAGTCTTTTACACCGTCGATTACTTTGTTTGCTTCAAAGAAATATCCAACACCTGTAATATTGGGGTTACTTTTGAGGGTGGAATACATGGAGTTCATCATCACAACTTCCGCATTGTATCGGCTCGCGGGCACTTCTCGGTCTAAGATACGAGAGCGAAAAGTCGTACCGGACATCGGTGTAATCTGCTCCGGAATCAATTGATTGTCTTTTTTCTCATTGATTTTCCAAGGATTTGCCGGAACTCCGCCGATTTCATCCTTTTGTCCCCATACAAAGCTGATTGATTCTTTCATGCTACCGGAGAGAGTCGTGATTTCACCAAGAATATCCTCGGTTTTTTCTCCTGTTAAAGTGAGCAGGTCATCCATGTTTTTATCTAGATTTTTTTTCGTGGATTGGCTTCCCAGGTCAACAATAAAGTAGCTTAATCCGAGTATAATGAGAAATCCCAATAGACCCAGGGTGATAGACAAACGGGTACTTAAACTGAGCCCCTTTGCCTCCTTTTGTCTTGCCGCTTTTTTCGAATCCTTCGTTTTCATACAGAAATCCTTCCTTGCTTTTTACGTAGAGTAATCTTCTTCTCCAAAGATACTCCATAGAATAAGAATACATTTATCTTTTATCTATAAAAGATACCTAGAGCATTCATCGACCTATTTTGTTTTCCTATAAGAAAAAAATAGAGCAGAATGCAATAAATAGAAGAAAAATTTTGATCTATAACGAATACCGTGTATTTTAGATATAACATCGTATTTTCAACGAGTTTTGCTCGTGAAGCCTGCGGTATTTCATTTGAAAAAGGGAAGGAAAATGATAGATAAAAATATGGAAACTATGCTATACTGTGCTTGTTGCAATCATCTATATAGATGAAGAAATTGGTAAAGTTTTTATGCTGTTTTGCCAAATGAACAAAAGAAGTGCGAGAGGAATCTCACAAATTGAGTAGAAAAAGAGTTCTTTATTTGAGAATATTTTCGCACAAGAAAAAAGGAGGAAGATTATGAAGAAAATGCTCAGTGTTGCCTTGTCCGCTATTATGGCAGCATCTCTTATGGCCTGCGGTGGCGGAAGCGCCAAGGGCACAGAGACAAAGGCGGCGCAAACAGAGGCCGGAAGCGAGGCAAAGGAAGCTGCAGAGACGGAAAAAGCGGGTGAAAAGACCGATGCGGGTGAAGCGGTATCTCTGGAGGGAAAAACAGTTGGCTTTGCACAGACCGACAGCATGTCCGCATGGAGAACAACAGAGACGGACAGCATTAAGAAGGCAGTAGAGGAAGCCGGCGGAAAGCTGGTAGTCAAGGATGCCGGAGGAGATATTGCTACACAGGAATCCGATATTCGTGACCTGGTTGCCGCAAAAGTGGATTATCTGGTGGTTGCTCCTTTAGAGAACAATGGTTTGCAGAGTGCCCTGGAAGAGGCTATGGAGGCAAAGATTCCGGTTATTCTCGTTGACCGTGCCATTGACGGAGAAGCGGGAAAGTATTTTACAACTTCCATCCGTTCCGACTTTGTTTGGGAGGGAGAGCAGTGCGCCAAGGCTTTGGAGACTGCTTTACCGGACGGCGGAAACGTTGTAATCATCAACGGCGGTTATGATTCTTCCACCTCCACAGATAGACAGGACGGCTTTGTAAATACCCTGGATTCTTCCAAGTTCAAGGTAGTTGCCGAGCAGGACGGACAATGGCTTATGGATAAGGCACAGGCCGTTATGGAAAATATACTCCAGGCTCAGGGGGGAGAGAATATTAATGCGGTTTACTGTGTTACCGATGATATGGCGCAGGGTGCCATGAAGGCAATCGAAGCAGCCGGACTGACTCCCGGTAAGGACATTCTGATTCTGGGAATTGATGGAACAAAGGCGGCATTTAAGGATATTGAAGCCGGAAGACAGCTGGCTTCCTGCACCTGTTCTCCTTATTTCGGACCGATTGTTGTGGAGACCATCGGAAAGATTGCTAAGGGTGATACCGTTCCGGAAAACATTACCAATGAAGATACCCTGTACACAAAAGAGAATGTACAGGTTGACTTAGGATTCTAAAGAAGTATTTGGGGCTGTGAAAGAAGAAAATTATGTCTTCGTGCTTTTTGAGCCGTAGTTTTCCGCTCTTTCACAGTCTTTTTTTCAGCAAAAAACGCCGAAGTTTCCAAGAAATATTGGATGGTAAGGAGGGGAAATGAGCGTGCTGTTAAGGATGGAAGGGGTGGAAAAATCCTTTCCCGGAGTCAAAGCGCTAAAAGGAATAAGCCTTGAGGTGGAAGAGGGCGAGGTTCATGCTCTGATGGGAGAAAACGGAGCCGGAAAGTCCACATTGATTAAGGTATTGACGGGAGTATACGGAAGAGATCAGGGGAAAATTTATTTTGCAGGGGAGGAAATCCATTGTAAGTCTCCTGCCGAGGCGGGAGAAATCGGGATTTCGACTATTTACCAGGAATTAAACCTGATTCCGTATCAGACCGTTTACGAGAATATGTTTTTGGGAAGAGAACTGAAAAAAAATGCCTTTTTCCTGGATAGAAAAGCAATGCAGGATGAGGCTGAAAAGGCGCTGTCGGACTTGGGGCTGGAGATTGATGTGACGAAAAGTCTGAATCATTATTCTACGGCAATTCAGCAAATGGTGGCGATAGCCCGGGCTGTGCGTTCCAAGGCACGTCTTGTGATTATGGATGAGCCGACGTCCTCCTTGGATCAAACTGAGGTGAGGGTATTATTTCGCATTATTCGACAACTGAAAGAAAAGAAAATCAGTGTTTTATTTATCAGTCATAAATTGGATGAAGTGTATGAAATCTGCGATAATTTGACCATTTTCCGAGACGGAGAAACGGTGGGACGTTATGCAGTGCAGGATATAGATCAGTATAAGCTCATATCTCTTATGATAGGAAAGGAATGGAAAGAGAGAGAACGAGAGGATAAAAAAAGCTTTTCCGATGCGGAGACATTGCTGTCCGTTAAGAATGCCAAGCTTGCCATGCGCCTTTCCGGAGTAAACCTTTCCATCAGAAAAGGAGAAATCCTGGGGCTCGCCGGTCTTCTCGGATCGGGAAGGACGGAGCTTGCCGAACTGCTTTTCGGAACGGAGAAGGCAGGGGAAGGAGAGGTTTTTTGGATGGACGAAGCCTATTTCCGGAGAAATCCATCCAAGTCTATTGAAAAAGGAATGGGATTTTGCACCGAAGACCGGAAGACGGAGGGGATACTGCCGAATCTTTCCGTAGAAGAAAATATGACGATTGCCATGCTTCCAAAGTTGCAGAAACATGGTTTCATCGACTTTAAAAAGCAGAAAGAACTGGCTAAACGCTATGTGGAACTTTTCAATATTAAAACGCCTTCCCTTGCGCAAAAGATTCGCAATCTGAGCGGAGGAAACCAGCAAAAAGTCTTGCTGGCACGTTGGATGTGTATGAATCCGAAGCTGATGATTCTGGATGAACCGACCAGAGGAATTGATGTCGGTGCAAAGGAAGAGATAGAGAAGTTGATACAGGGCTTATCCGCGGAAGGCATTTCCGTCTTGATGATTTCCTCGGAGCTGAGTGAGCTTGCGAGAAACTGTCACAGAGTGGTAGTACTTCGAGACGGAAAAGTCAGGGGCGAGATAGAAGGAGATGCCATTTTTGAAGATTCCATCATGACGCTGATTGCGGAAGATGCAAAGGAGGGAGAAGAGGATGAAGCAAAGTAAAAACAGTCGTTTCTCTGATTATGCCTCCTTACTTTTTTTGGCGGGTCTTTTGCTTTTTAACAGTATATTCACACCGAATTTTTTCAGACTCGGAACCTTGCAGAACTCCATTACGCAGCTTTGCCCTACCATTCTTTGCGGGATGGGAATGACTTTGGTCATATCAACGGGAGGAATTGATATCTCCGTAGGGTCTCTCATGGCTTTATCCGGTGTTGTTATGGCGAAATGTATGGAAAGGATCGGCATCTTCCCGGGAATTCTTCTCGGTATAGGTTTTGCGGTCCTTATCGGAATGTTCACGGGAATCATGGTTGGAAAATTGAAATTGCAGGCCATGGTCATTACCCTCGGGCTGATGCTCGGTGTTCGCGGTGCGGCACAGGTACTTTGTGACGGAAGAGACATTTATTTTAATACCTTAGGAGAGAGAGGAGAGCTGCTTTCCGACTTTGGTACGCTTAAGTTTTTTAATCTTATTCCTGTGCAGCTGCTTCCCATTTTCATTTCCGTGCTTTTGATCTGGATTCTGATTAAGAAAACAACTTTGGGTGTTCAAATTCAGGCGGTAGGAGACAGCATCAAATCCAGTAATCTGGTGGGAATCCATACGAACAGGGTATTTGTCTTCGTCTATGGCTTAAGTGGCTTTTTTGCGGCTATAGCGGGAATCATGCAAGCTGCCAAAGTTTCTGTTGCTGCCGGAAGTTCGCTGGGTCAACTGGCAGAGCTGGATGCCATTGCGGCGGTAGTTATTGGTGGTACCCCGATGAGCGGAGGAAGAGCAAGAGTGCTTGGCACAGTGCTGGGAGCAATGATTATGCAGTGTATCACGTTGACCTGTGTTATGAACAATATTCCGGATCAGTATGCACAGGTGGTAAAGGCCATGATTATTGTTTTTGCCGTTTACATTCAAAGGGAAAGGAGCTAGGGATGGAAAAAGAGAGTAAGGCTTTGTCCGCTGTTCGAACGGATAAAGCGGTTTTTAAGAAAATGGCATTAAATAAGACCTTCCTGGCCTTTCTGCTTCTTTGTATTTTAAGCGGCTTGATTTTTCGGGATAAACATTTTCTTTCCTTGGAAAATGCAATGAACATTCTTTTGAAGGCGTCTAAAAACGGAGGGCTCTTGGCTTTGGGAATGACGTTCGTTATTTTGAGCGGGGAAATCGACCTTTCCGTGGGAGCGGTGTTCGCCTTAAGCGGAGTAGTAATGGGACTCGTAGGGGAGGTGAATCCATTTCTTGGAATTTTTGCCGGAATCATGGTCGGTGTCCTTACCGGAGCAATGATTTCATTCCTGGTCTGCAAAATGCGAATTTCTTCCTGGATTGCCTCTCTTTCGATGCTCTTTGCTTTAAGAGGAATGGTACAAATATTAGCAAAAAAGTCTGTTGCCATTAAAGATCCGGTTCTGCTCTTTGCCAAGGCAAAGCTTTTTTCCAATCTTATTCCCGGCGTTACGGGCGGTATATCCGTCCTGATTGTATTCTTCTTTGCCTTTTTCTTTCTTTGTCGTTATTTGGCGGAAAATACAAAATTCGGGATGCGACTTTATGCCAGCGGCGGAAATGAAGAAGCTGCAAAGCTTATGGGAATTCAGGTGAAGAAAATCAAGAGCATAGCTTTCTTTCTGTCCGGTTTTATTGCCGCTCTATCCGGTGTCTTTTTGACATCCAGCAGCGGGAGTGCTACATTGAGTGCCGGAAATCTCTATGAAACCTATGCGATTGCCATGTGTGCAATCGGAGGCATCCAGCTTAGCGGCGGGCAGGGAAAATTTTCAGGAACTTTTTTCGGTATTTTGATTTATTATATTATTAATACCCTGTTCACTTACCTGCCATCCTCCATATCCGTGCATTGGCAGTCTATTATCATGGGCATTTTGGTTATTCTGTCTGTAGCAATGCAGTCGGAAATTTTCCATCAAAAGAAGTAGGAGAGACGGAAATGAGCGAGTTAAGAAACAAATTGTCTTCCGTGTTTGGAGAAAAACTGAATAGAGAAAATCCTCTCCCGGAGCATCCTCGTCCTCAGTTTAAGAGAGCTGCGATGCAAAGCTTAAACGGAGAATGGATTTATCGTGTAGTGCAAAAAGAAGATAGGAAGGAAGTTTTTCGCGGAAAGATTCTCGTTCCCTTTTCTCCGGAAACGGAGCTTTCCGGAGTGGGACGAATGCTGAATCCCGATGAAGTCTTTGAATACAGAAAGAACTTTGTTTCTGCTTTTCAACCCGAAAAGGAAAGGCTCCTTCTGCATTTCGGTGCGGTTGACCAGGAATGCGAGGTCTTTGTAAATGGAGAAAAGGTAGGAGAGCATAAGGGAGGATATACCGGCTTCAGCATGGATATTTCCGAACAGTGCACGGAGGAAAGTAATCTTTTACTGGTGAGAGGAACAGATGGAAGCGAGACGGTTCCCCATGCCAGAGGAAAGCAAAGGTGGAAGAAAAACTGTCGTTATTCTTCTATTTTCTATACCGGACAAAGTGGAATCTGGAAGTCCGTTTGGCTTGAGAAAGTACCGAAAAATTATTTAAGGTATGCGAAGATGACAGCGGATTTGGATGAGGAGGGAGTTCGTTTTTCCTTTGCGGTAAATTCCCCTGCAGAAGAGGAGAAAATCGAAGAAAGTGTGCATGTTCGGATTTTTGAGCCGCAGATTTTTGCTTCAAAAACAAAAGAAGGGGAGAAAGGTGCCGACCCTGTAAAGGAAGCGGAAGAAAAGCCCATTCATACGGAAGGAATGCATTTACTCTATGAAGGAGAAGCAAGGCCGGGAGAGGAATTTTTCTGTAAACTTGCCCTAATAAAGCCTTGGAGTACGGAAGAACCCTATTTATATCCGGTCCAATTTCAGTATGGAGAGGACAGCGTGGAATCGTATTTTGCGTTTCGCAAGCTTTCTCTCGGGAGAGATAAAAAGGGGATCTTGCGCTTCTTCTTAAACAATAAGCCAACCCTTTTTACCGGCCTTTTGGATCAGGGTTATTGGCCTGAGAGCTTAATGACGGCTCCTTCCGATGAGGCATTACTTTACGACATCCGTAAGACCAAGTCCTTTGGCTTCAATACCATTCGGAAACACATGAAAGTTGAGCCGGATCGTTTTTATTACCACTGTGACAGAGAGGGGATTTTTGTTTGGCAGGATATGCCGTGCGGAGGCGGGACCTACAATCATTTCTTTGTGACGGATTTTCCGAATGTTTGGGATAAGGGTGCCAGAAAAATCAAGGACAGTCACTATAAACTCTTTGCAAGGCAGGACCAGGCGGGAAGAGAGCAGTATTATAAGGACTTGGAGGAAATGGTGGAAGAACTGTACAACCACCCCTCCATTGTACTTTGGACGCCCTTTAATGAGGGATGGGGACAGTTTGATGCGCGTGTTGCCACCGAAAAACTTCGAAAATGGGATAAGACAAGGCTGATTAATGAGGCCTGTGGATGGTTCGATCAAGGGGGAGGGGATCTCTTTTCTATTCATAATTACCGTTATGCTTTAAAGATTAAGCCCGAGAAGAACAGAGTCGTGGCACTTACGGAGTTCGGAGGGTATGCTTTTCCGCTAAAAGAGCACTTGTGGAGCAAGAAAGAGTTCGGCTATAAATTCTTTTCTTCGGAGGAAGAAGTAACGGCGGCCTATGAAAAACTGTGGGAGAGGGACATCTTCCCCAATGTGGAAAAAGGCTTAAGTGCGGCAATTTATACGCAGACCTCGGACATTGAGGAGGAAATTAACGGACTGATGAGTTATGATCGAAAGGTGGATAAGCTTACGAAGGAGATACTCAAAAAGCTGAATAAAAAACTGATGGAGGCGTATCATTCCTGCTTCTAAGGCGGAAAAAGACCTCGCAGCAACAAGATTGGTTAAAGAAAATAAGATGGAAAGGAACGGGAAGAATTGTGGATGGAGAGAATAAGCAAGCTGTAGAACAGGAAATGGTACATACGGAAAATGCTCTGGCGGAAGGAATAGACCTTCATTCCTTGGAGGAAGAGGTTTACCTCCTTACCGGTGAATTTATAGAAAAGGCAAAATTGAAGAAGGGGCAGCTTTTTGTGGTAGGCTGTTCCACTTCGGAGGTTTTGGGCGAAAAAATCGGAACGGCATCGAGTTATTCCACGGCCGAAGCTTTATTTCGGGGAATTTACCGAGCTGCAAATGAGTCGGATCTTTTTCTCTGCACCCAGTGCTGTGAACATTTGAACCGTGCCATTATAACGGATAAAGAGGCCGCTTTGGCACATGGCCTTATGCCCCATCTTGTGAACGTGATTCCGAAAGAAAAGGCAGGAGGCTCCTTCTCAACAGTGGCATACGAGAACTTTGCGAACCCCGTTGCTCTGGAAAAAGTTCGTGCAGACGGCGGAATCGATATCGGAGATACTTTTATAGGAATGCATTTAAAGGAGGTGGCGGTTCCGCTTCGCTTAAGCAAAAATACGCTCGGCTCCGCCCATCTTACCGCGGCAAGAGTCAGACCGAAGTTTGTGGGAGGAAGCAGAGCGGTATATGATGAAAACTTACTCTAGGGTTTTTCTGTGATTGCATTACATAGATAGGGAAATAGGGGCACGCTCTCGCTAACCTAGATATGAATCGCGTCAGATCGATTTCCGCTTAGTAAGCTGTCATGCTGGAGGTCACTTCTATGGATGCGGTTCTCTCTTTTCAGCATCCATATTGGAAGAAGGAATACTTTAAAAAAGTAGCAAAGTATCCATAGGATAAAAGATTTCAATTGCAGACCCCGGAAATAAAAGAGGTAGCCTTCCAAGAGAAAGATAGCGTTTAGGCCAATATTGAATAAGGTGGCCGGACTTGCAAAGGACAGATTTGTGGGCATTTCCGGTCGATAATATTTTACGGCATAGAGGGAAAGAAGCGAGATGTTATAAACGCAGATTGGCTTCTTTTCTTTTCGATAGAAAACGATGGATTTTCGGTTATAAAGAAAGACGCCTCCTTTTTTAACGAGGCATGCTTCGGAAATCCAGACATGGCTTACCGCATTGATTTCTTCCCAGGGCACGAAAAGTTTAATAGAAGGGAGATAAATCCCTTCTCTTCCCACCTTCAGTTTTTTATAAAAATAAAAAGGGAGAGAGACGAGGAGCAGGATGCCGTTTCCGTAGAGGGCAAACTCCCCCGGGCTTAACTTTAGTTCATAACGAGTATCGCACGCAAAGCGTGCGGTATCTCGTTTGACAACCGAAAGATCCACATCTAAGCTGTCAAAGCCCTGTCTCTTTCCGACAACATAAAAAAATAGAATGAGAAGGGCGAAGATAAAGGTAAAATAGCGATAATAAATACTGTGAAAGGAAATCCCTTTTTCCATCTGTTTTACTCTGCCTTTTCTCTTGTCTTATTTTTCTTTGCTATACACTTGCAAATCGGGTTTCCCTTGGCGGAGAACTTTTCTTCATACTCTGTCATAATATTTCCCTCGGAAAGAGTTTCGTCATGATGGAGGTCAAAACTTTTTGCGAGGATGTCCCAGCCATTTTCCTGAAAGCTCTCCAAAGAATAATCGAATAAATCCCGGTTATCCGTCTTAAATTCAATATGTCCGTCCCCGGAAAGAACTTGCTCATAGAGTTTTAAAAACACCGGACTTGTGAGTCTTCGATTGGCCTGTCTCTTTTTCGGCCAGGGATCGGAAAAGTTCAAGTAAATCGTATCGACCTCCCCGGCAGAAAAAACCTCCGAAAGAAATCTTGCATCCATGCTCATATAGTAGAGATTTTTCAAGACCGTTCCGGCCTCTTCTTCCTTTTCCCGCCTTTTTATGGCCTTAAAGAGCACACTGTCATACCGCTCAATGCCGATGAAGTTCCGTTCAGGATTTCGTTTTGCCATTTCAAAAATAAATTTTCCCTTTCCCATACCGATTTCCAGGCAAAGCGGCCTCTTATTCTTAACGAGTATCGTTTGCGTAGCGTGCGGATTTTCGTTGGAAAAGAGTTTTTCGGAAAAATGTCCTTTTAATGCCTCCGGATTCTGAATCACAAAGGGGGAGTCGGAGACGAATTCCTCCGAACCGGTAATATGTCTTAATCTCATAAATCTCCTTATTCCAAAAGTATGCGGTTCATTTTTTCTCAACTTATCGTACTAGTATGAGAAATCAGAAAAAATAATTTTAAGATTTTCTTTATAGGATGAGAAACGCTCTTATGTTATCATAGAACCGCAATTTAAACTAGAAATATATGGGAAAGAGCGAGTATATTTTCCCTTTTTTAAATCCGGAGAATCGAATGATTAAGAATAAAATGATAAAGCGAGGTATCTCTCTCGTTCTACTGTCCTCCATAGTAGGTTTAAGTGCCTGTGAAAAGAAATTGGGGACGGAGCAGGAACGAGCTGCCGCCTCTTCTTCCGATATTGTTCTCACTACGGAAGACAGTGGAGAAGAGTCCGTTGCCATTGCGGCACTCGGCCTCAATGCCAATGTCCTTCCATCTATAGAAGGCGTGACTATTGACGGGCAGGCAGAGGAACTTGCACCGGTTAATTTGACCGTGGGTGTGATTAACTCTGTGGTAAAGGATTTGCAGGAACGACTCATGCAGCTTGGTTACATGGAAGATGATGAGCCGACTACTTACTATGGAGATGCAACTTCCAAGGCCGTGCAGTACTTCCAACGACAGACGGGACGATCCATGGACGGAATCACCGGGGTAGATACCTGGGATGCACTCATGGCGGATAATGCCCCCCACTATGCCGCAAAGCTCGGCTTTAAGGGTGACGATATTACGAAGATTCAATATCGTTTGTATAATCTCGGGTATCTTACCGAAAGTGGACAGATTAACGGTACTTTTGATGCGGATACCGAAACGGCTGTAAAGAAACTGCAGGAAGTAAACCATTTGACTGTGGACGGGACAGTAGGGGCCGCTACGGTGGATTTGCTTTATTCCGAGGATGTTAAGGCGAATATTATTGCTTTGGGAGAACAGAGTGAGATTGTTAAGAAATATCAGAACAGACTGATTGCTCTTGGCTATCTGTCCGGAGAGGCGGATGGAAACTTCGGTTTGAGCACCCAAAACGCAATTCGTGCTTTCCAATCCAGAAACGATCAGGTGGTGGACGGTTATCTCGGTCCGGATACCAGGCATATTTTGGATTCCGAATCGGCTAAACCCTTCGGTATGCGTCTCGGAGAGCAGAGCAGTGATGTACAGAACATGCAGAAGCTTCTGGCAAAATACGGATATTTGCCGAGTGACAAGGCTTCCGGGTACTTTGGAGAGCTGACTAAAGACGCCGTACTTTCCTTCCAGAGGACAAACGGTCTTACTGCTGACGGCACGGTCGGCGCAAAGACCTTACAGATTTTGCAGTCGAATTCCGCAAAATCCAAACCGAAAAACAGCAGGAACGGAAATAACGGAAATAGCAGAAGAGGCGGAGGGAATACCGGAGGCGGCGGAAATGCCGCTCCATCCGGAGGATTTTCTTCCGGTTCCGGCGGTGCTACCGTATCCGGATCAGCATCGGCGTTGATTTCCATTGCATCCTCTAAAATCGGTTCCCCTTATGTCTGGGGTTCCAAGGGACCGAATTCCTTTGACTGTTCGGGCTTTGTATATTGGTGCTTAAACCAGGCAGGAGTAGGGACTTCCTACATGACTTCTTCCGGATGGCGAAGTCCCGGCCGTTTTAAAAAGGTCGGTGCATCCGAGTTGCAAGAAGGAGACATTGTCGTGGTTCGCGGACATGTCGGTATTTATGCCGGCGGAGGTTCCGTAATCGATGCATCCTCTTCCAACGGCCGAGTGGTGCACAGAAGCTTTTCCGGTTGGTGGTCCAAAAACTTTATAACAGCTTGGAGAATTTTCAGCTAGGTTACAAATTGTCCCCGATTTTTGGATAATCGGGGATTTTCCATATCTATATACTGGACGAAAGCGTTTTTTTCTCGTATGGTAAAGGAAATTGCTTTTCTAAGGAGAGTGAAAGATGAAGAAAACAGCATTAATTGTTATGGCGGCAGGAATTGGATCTCGTTACGGTGCAGGCATAAAACAGTTGGCGAAAATCGGTCCCTTCGGGGAAATTATTATGGACTATTCCGTTCATGATGCTTTGGCTGCAGGTTTTGATAAGTTGATTTTTGTGATTCGAAAGGATATCGAAGAGGAATTCCGGGATATTATCGGAAAAAGAATCGAGAAAATTGCCGATGTCCATTATGCATTCCAGGAGCTGAATGCCTTACCAAAGGGCTATAGTCTTCCGGAGGGAAGAAGCAAGCCTTGGGGGACTGCGCATGCCCTTATGCAGGCCAGAAATATGGTTGACTGCCCCTTTGCCGTAATCAATGCGGATGATTTTTACGGAAAGGAAGGCTACAGACTGATTCATGATTTTCTGGTGCAGGAAAGACCTGAAACAAAAATGTTGGAAATGTGTATGGCGGGCTATCATTTAAAGAATACACTTTCCAAGAACGGTTCCGTGAACCGCGGTATCTGCAATGTTTCGAAGGACGGTTATCTTTTATCTATCGAAGAAATCTACGAAATCAAGAGAGAAGAGGACGGTGTTTTAAGAGGACTGAACCAGAGAAAAGAAACCGTTTGCTTGGAGGAAGAGGCCATTGCCTCGATGAATATGTTCGGTCTTCCGGAAGAATTCCTGGATCTTGTCACGGAAAAATTCCCTGCATGGCTGGACAAATATGGTAAAGAAATGAAATCGGAATATCTGCTTCCGAGAGAAATCAATAATTTGATGTTGGAAGGAAGAGGAAGAGTCGAAGTGCTTCCAGACCATGATCGCTGGTTTGGAGTAACCTATCATGAGGACAAAGCACTTGCTGAAGAGGCCTTAAGAGAGTGCATTGCGGAAGGACTGTATCCGGAGAAGCTCTATAATTAAAAGATAGTCAAAAATGGTGTTTTGTTTTAAAATAGAGGGATATTGGTTCCCTCTATTTTTTTATGAGGCGATGTAAAAATCGAAGGAAGATATTTTCCGGTATCGCTTACGACCGGGAGATAGAGAGGTTATAAAGGTGTCGGATCAGGAAAGAGAATCTCGCAAAAGAAAATTAAAAGAGAATGTCATTTTCGGAGAAAAGGAAAAAGAAAATCCGGAGGAGGAAGAGCAAGAAGGGAGAAGCAGGGCATCGGTTCGCAAGAAGCTTTCTTTACCGCTTGTCTTTCTTCTGCTTTTCTTCTTGGGACTTCTTTTTTTCTTTTACAGTAAGAGACGCTTTTCTCGTATTTCTACCCGCTGGACAACGGCTTTTTCGGATAAAGAGGGCAGTTCCCAAGAATATTTTTCTTTTGCAGACGGTGTAGTAAAGCTCTCCAAGGACGGGGCATCCTATCTTTCCAAGACGGGAAAGCTCATCTGGAATCAGGCTTATGAAATGGGAAGTCCGGTGGTTTCGATTAATGGAGACTTTATGGCTATCGGAGAGAAAAGCGGATCCAAACTTTTTATTCTGTCGACATCCGGTTTGGTAGGACAGGGAGAAAGTCCTCTTCCCATTGAAAAGCTTTCTATTTCCGGAAAGGGTGTGGTGTATGCTCTGCTATCGGACAAGGACAGTACGTATATCACCGTGTTTTCCAAAGAGGGGAGAAACTTGGACATCGGTATACGTTCCGTAATGAGCGGAGACGGTTTCCCGATGGACTTTTCCACATCGAAAGACGGAGAGGAACTTTTAGTAGCATTTTCCTATTTGGAGCAATCCGTTTTAAAAAGCAGGGTGGTTTTCTATAACTTTTCTTCCTTGGGAAAAAATGTCGGAGCGGATCGAGTGGTAGGCGGCTTTACAGACAATTTTTCCGGAAAAATAGTGGGGAGAGTACATTTTTTTACCAATGAGGAGAGCTTCGTCGCTTATAACGGCGGCTTGAGTTTTTTCTCGACAAGAGTGAAGACGAGTCCGGAAGAGAAAAAACAGGAAGGGATAGAAGGAACAATCCGGATGATTTGCTATAATGACAGTTATCTTGCCGTATTCGCGGATAATACAAAGGATGCGGACAAGGGGAAGGGGAATTATCGTCTGCTTCTTTTCCGTAAGAGCGGAGAAAGGCTTTTTGATAAGCCGATTTCCTATATGGGAAGTAAAATGGAAATCAGCGGAGATAAGATTTTCCTATATCAGGAGAAAACCTATCAGGTTTATGACTTTAGCGGTCGTCTACGTTATAATGGAACCACGGAGGACAGTTTATACTATCTCCGTTCCGCGTCTGATTTTAATCTTGGAGGAACGGAACTTATGCTCTGCTTTCCGAATAAGGTGGAACGGGTCAGAATACAGTAGAACGCCCTACGATTGAGTGTTACACCATTGAGTGTCACATATAGAGCGTCACACCATAGAGTGAAAAACAATAGAGTACTGAAATGAAGCGATTCATTATGAAAGAGAATACAATAGAGGGGGACGGACATGAATCAATATTGCGTGGGAATCGATGTAGGAGGAACAACGGTAAAGTGCGGGATTTTCACCTATAACGGGGTGCTTCTGGATAAGTGGGAAGTGATGACCCGGAAGGCGGAAAACGGAAAATATATCCTTCCCGATGTGGCGGAGGAACTGAAGAAGCACCTGGAGGAAAAAACCATTGCCTATGAAGATATCACGGGAATCGGCATTGGTGTACCGGGGCCGGTTGAACCGGACGGTCATGTCAGAGTGGCGGTGAATTTGGGTTGGAAAGACATTTATCCCGCCCGGATTATGCGAGAACTCATGGGGGCAGAATTCCCTGTGCAGTGGGAAATGATGCCAATGTAGCCGCTCTTGGAGAAATGTGGCAGGGCGGCGGCAGAGGCTATCAAAATATGATGATGGTCACTCTCGGAACGGGAGTCGGCGGCGGCCTTATTTTAAACGGGAAAATCGTAGCCGGTGCACACGGTGCCGGAGCGGAAATCGGACATATCCATGTTAGAGAAGTAGAGGGTGAGCGTTGTGCCTGCGGTGGAATGGGTTGCCTTGAGCAGGTGGCTTCCGCGACAGGAATCGTGAAGGAGGCGGAGCGTTTCTTAAGGATGTTTAGAGAGCCTTCTTCTCTACGCATCTATGGAAAGGCTTTGACGGCGAAGATTGTCTGTGATGCGGCAAAAGAAGGAGATCAACTTGCCTATTTAAGCCTTGACTTAAGTATGCGTTCCTTGGGGATTGTGCTTGCGCAGGTTTCCATGGTTGCCGATCCGGAGATTTTCGTCATCGGCGGCGGTGTGTCGAAGGCGGGAGAGTTTCTTCTTGACCTTATTCGGAAGCACTATGAAGAGTACACGCCGATTTTAGAGAAAAAGGCGGAACTTGTGCTGGCAACACTCGGAAACGATGCGGGGATCTATGGTTGTGCAAGACTCATGCTCGAAAAAGACTAAATAGAAAGTAAGAAAATGAATCAGAAGGTTCTAAAAACAATAGAATATACAAAGATTATTGCCATGCTTATAGAGGAAGCGGAGTCCTCTCTCGGAAAAGAGAAGGCGGAGGCGCTCCTTCCTTCCTCCGATTTTTATGAGGTGGAGCGGAATCTTTTAGAAACGGAAGAGGCGGAGAGCCGTATTCGGGTAAAGGGGTCGATCTCCTTTCGGGGGATTATGGATATACGCCCCTATTTTCCGAGACTGCAACTCGGGGCTTCTCTTTCCGTATTCGAACTGTACCAAGTGGCAAGAATGCTCGAAAGCAGTAAAAAAGTAAAGGAGCAGGGCGGAGAAATAGAGGATAGTCTACTTGCTTATTTTGAGGAAATAGATTCCTTAGAGGAAATCAGACGTGAGCTTGCCCGCTGTATCGAGTCGGAGGAGCGCCTCTTTGACGATGCCAGTAAAGAGCTTTCCGATATCCGAAGAAAAGAAAAGGGAATAGAGGGAAAAATCACGGAGGAGTTGAACCGGATTTTAAACGATAAGCGATCCATGTTGCAGGAGGGCGTCATTACCCTTAGAAACGGTCGCCATGTTTTTCCGGTAAAGGCGGAGTATAAAAATGCTTTTCACGGCATAGTCCATGATGAGAGCAGCACGGGTGTTACGCTCTTTATGGAACCCTTAAGCATTGTACAGCTCGAAAACAATCTGAGTGAGCTCTTTTCGCTGGAAAAAGAGGAGGTGGAGAAAATATTACTTTCTCTCAGTCTTAAGCTGTCTCCGAATCTTCCGGTTTTAGAAAGGAATCTGGAGCTTCTTTCTCACTTGGACTTTGTCTTTGCGAAGGCAAAGCTGGGAAAGAAGATGGACGGGGTCAGACCTGGCTTAGAGAAAGAAAAAAAGTTGAAGCTTTTGGATGCACGGCATCCTTTGATTCCGAAGGATAAGGTTGTCCCGATTTCCATTCATATCGGAGAAGCCTTCCGGCTTTTGGTGATTACCGGTCCGAATACCGGCGGAAAAACGGTCTGCTTAAAGACCCTCGGGCTTTTGCAGTTAATGGGACAGGCCGGCCTCCTGATTCCGGCTTTTCAGGGTTCTTCCATCACGGTTTTCAAGGAAATTTATGCGGATATCGGGGATGAGCAAAGCATTGAGCAGAGCCTTTCCACCTTTTCCGCTCATATGACGAATACGGTAAAAATCCTTTCGGAGGCGGATTCCGACTGCCTCTGCCTTTTTGATGAGTTGGGAGCCGGCACGGATCCCACGGAAGGGGCGGCGCTGGCGCTCGGTATTTTGCATGAGCTTTACGAAAGAGGAGTGACTACGCTTGCAACGACCCACTACGCGGAGATTAAGCTCTATGCCCTGTCCACGGAGGGAGTAGAAAATGCGGCCTGCGAGTTTGATGTGGAAAGCCTTCGCCCGACCTACCGTCTGCTTATCGGTGTACCCGGTAAGTCCAATGCTTTTGCCATTGCAAAGAAGCTCGGCTTAAGCGAGAAAATCATTGAGGACGCCAGAGGCCGTATCGGAGAAGAGGACCTGCATTTTGAAGATCTGATTTCGGACTTGGAGGACAGTAAGAGGCTCGCCGAGCGGGAAAGACTGGAAATCGAGCAGTATAAGGAAGAAGTGGAGCGTCTGAAAGCCCGGGCGAGAGAGTCCACAAAGGGCATTGAGAAAGGCAGAGAGAAAATCCTGAATCGCGCAAGAGAAGAGGCGGCAAAGATTCTTTCCGATGCGAAGGAAACGGCAGACAGCATAGTAAAGGAAATCAGAAAGCGCGAAAACGGCGGAGGAAGCTCTCTGGAAGTGGAGCAGATTCGCAGTAAGCTGAAAAAGAAGATGGAGGAGACACAGGCCTTTTCCGGACAAAGCGTAAAGGGGCCGATGCAGACTATTTCTCTGAAAAACCTTAAGCTCGGGGACAAGGTCAGACTGCTCAATATGCATAGTGTCGTAGGAACCGTTACCGAGCTTCCGGATAAGAACGGGATGTTTACTGTAAGCGCGGGCATTCTCAGAACCAAGGTTTCGGCAAAAGAGGTGGAATTTATCCAGCATAAGGAAAAGGAAGCCCCCGTTCGAAATCAAGGAAAGACAGCAGGACTCGGAAGGTCCAAGGCGATGGGCATTTCCCCGGAGATCAATTTGATTGGAAAAATGACAGCGGATGCGCTTCCGGAGCTGAATAAATACTTGGATGATGCTTTTCTTGCCAAGCTTCCGCAGGTCAGAGTGGTTCATGGAAGAGGAACCGGTGCACTTCGAAAAATGGTGCAAGACTGTGCAAAGAAGAATAAGCATATTGAATCCTTCAGACTGGGAGAATATGGTGAGGGGTCTGACGGAGTAACGATTATCTATTTTAAGAAATAGAATCGTTAGACCGGCAGCATTGTTTTGTAGACAGATTTGTTATAACGACGAAATTGTTTTGTAGACAGCATTGTCAGAACGGCGAAATTGTTTCGTAGATAGCATTGTCAGAACAGCGAAATGGTAAAGGAGGTACTGTGGCAGAAAAGCAAAGAATCCTGATTGTGGATGATGACAGCTCCATTGCGGAGTTGATTTCTCTCTATCTTGAGAAGGAATGCTTTTCCACAAAGATTGCGGAAGACGGGGAAGCAGCGCTGAGTCTTTATGAGAAAGAGGGGGCGGACCTGTTGATTTTGGATCTGATGCTTCCGGGAATCGACGGCTATGAGGTTTGCAGACGGATTCGGGCAAGTTCGGATGTTCCCATTATCATGCTTTCCGCAAAGGGAGAGACCTTTGATAAGGTACTGGGGCTGGAGCTTGGAGCGGATGATTATATCTTAAAGCCTTTTGACACGAAGGAACTTGTGGCAAGAGTGAAAGCGGTTCTTCGCCGCTTCCAACCGGGAAGAAAATCAGCCTCTCGGGAGACAACAGACAATGGAGCCGGAGAAGAGCAACTGCAAAAGGGAAAACACATCTCCTATTCCGATTTGGTTGTGAATTTAACGAACTACGCGGTCCACTATAAGGGAAAAACGGTAGATATGCCGCCTAAGGAATTGGAACTTCTCTACTTTTTAGCAAGCTATCCGAATCAAGTCTTTACCAGAGAACAGCTTTTGGACCATATCTGGGGCTATGAATTTGCCGGAGATTCCCGTACGGTGGATGTTCATATTAAACGTTTAAGGGAGAAGCTTCCCGGTGGGGAAGAATGGGAAATTTCCACGGTTTGGGGCATTGGTTATAAATTCAGGGTAGGGTGAAGAGCTTGAGAAGGCGATTATTCATTAAATTTTTACTGGGTTATTCCATTTTCTTCCTTCTTTCCCTCTTTTTTATGTATCTATATGGCGGGAGACTGGTTCAACGCTATTTTTACAATAGAGAGGGGACGACTTTATACCAAGAAGTGACAAGACTTGCCAACTATTATTCCAAGGAAGAATACGGAAGTTTATCCATCGGTAAAATCACTGCGGAAATGGAAGGAAATATTCATCGAAAAGCTTTGGGCTGGACATTGGTAAGCCCTAAGGGAAAGATTCTTGCCTTCCAGGGAAGGGAAAATATTCAGGGTGAGGAAATCCGGAATTTTGATCCTACAAAAAATGGAGAAAAAATTTATTATACCGAGAATTTCCAAGGCCTTTTAACGGAGACCATGCTTGTTGCCAAGGCTCCGATTCAACGAAATTTTCAGAATATTGCGTATTTGTATCTTTTGCTGCCCTTGTCGGAGATTGAACAGAGAAAGGCGGATATCATCGATATTTTCTTTGTCCTTTTGCTGGCTATATTCTTTTTTTCTCTTTCTATCTTTGGGGTGTTTTACACCTTCGTGTATCGTCCTTTAAGGAAAATCACGGCGGGAGCGGTGCGCTATGCAGGAGGAGAGTATCAGCATCGCATTACGGTTTCCGGCCAAGATGAGATGGGCTATCTTGCGGATACGTTGAATTACATGGCGGAGGAGATTCAGAAGTCGGATGATTATCAACGACAATTTATTGCCAATGTTTCTCATGACTTTCGCTCCCCGCTGACTTCCATAAAAGGATATTTGGAAGCGATGCTGGACGGTACGATTCCGCGGGATATGGAAGAAAAATACCTGGAACGACTCATTGCGGAAACGGATCGATTAAGTAAGCTGACGCAGTCTATGCTGAGTTTAAATAAGCTGGATGAGGAAGGCATGCTGAATCGCAGCAATTTTGATATCAATCGGATGATACGGCAGGTTTGCAGCAGTTTTGAAATGCAATGTGCCAAGAAAAGCTTACAATTCTCTCTTATCTTTGCGGAAAAGAAGGAAATGGTCTACGGTGATTATCCGAAAATACAACAGGTTCTTTATAACCTGATTGACAACGCGGTGAAGTTTTCCAAAGAAGGAACGGAGATTTGTATCCGAACGGAAAAAAAGGGGACAAAGGTATTTACTTCAATTAAGGATCAGGGAATCGGAATTCCCAAGAAGGATACCCAGAAAATTTGGGAGCGTTTTTATAAGACGGATCTTTCAAGGGGAAAGGATAAGCGGGGGACCGGACTTGGTCTTTCCATTGTAAAAGGGATTATCAGTGCACATAAGGAGCACATAGATTGCATATCCACAGAGGGGGTGGGCACCGAGTTCAGCTTTACACTCCCTATCTCGTTAAAAGAGGAGGCATAATCCTTGGACGAAAAAAATTTCATCAAAGAAAAGATCGTTGGACAGAAGGTAAGCTGGAAAAAGAGGACTGTAAAAGCTCTATCCCTTCTTTTTTCCGGTGGAGTTTTCGGCTTGGGCATTTTTTTAGTCCTGTTTTTTCTAGTTCCTCACCTTCCGGTAAAGAAGGAAGGGAAAGAAAAGGAAACAGTAGCCTTTACGGAAGAGGCAAGTACGGAAGCGGAAAGCAGCACGGAAGAAACCGAGGCAATAGAGGATGTGGTACAGTCCGAGATTCAGAAATTTGATTTCCCGATTTCGGCCTATGAAAGCATGATGGGAAATTTAAAAAGCATCATCCAGGAAGGGGAAAAATCTCTGGTGGATGTTGAGGTTTCTACGGGAGGAGAGGATTTACTCACGGAGGGAAAAACGAGGGGAAATGGAATCATTTTAGAAAAAACCGCCGATAATCTGCTTATTTTATACTTGGGAACCGGAAAGGGGGAAGAGGCCTATCGGATCCGTTTCTTCCGTGAAAAGGAAGTAGAGGGAAGACTCTTATCTTCGAGTAAAAGGGACGGGGTGATGATTCTTTCCGTTCCGCTTTCCGCCTTTACGGAAAAAGATATGGAAAGGCTCAGTGTGATGCCGAGAGGAAATTCCCGTCTCATTCAAAGAGGAGAAACCTTAATCGGAATCGGTTCGCCAAGCGGGGAACTGTATTCGACGGAAATAACCTATGCTTCTTATCTTTCTTATGATGTACCGGCTGTGGACGGCTTTAGAGAGGACATTGCCGTACAAGGGCCGAAAGAGGGAGAAGGAAATGTATTTTACCTTAATACTGCAGGGGAGTTTGTGGGATTTTGTTCGGGAAAGCAGGGCGGTTTTCCACATATGACAGGAATTTCCGATTGTTTGGACATGCTGGAACATCTCAGTAACGGAAAAACTTTGGCTTATTTGGGCCTGAAGATACAAAATACGAGTAAAAGTATGATAGAATTAGGCATTCCGGAAGGAGTATTTATTTCCGAAGTGGAAGAGGGAAGCCCTGCCTATGCTGCCGGTGTGCAGGCGGGAGATGTTATAAAAAAGGCGAACGGAGAGGAACTTACAGGGGTAAAAGACCTGCAGGCAGCCTTACTGAAAGAAAGTCCCGGAAATCCTTTTCAAATCAGCCTCCTTCGCAATAACGGAAATCAGTATGTGGAAATGGAGTTTTCTTGTCCGCTCGGGACAAGGTAGGAAGGAAGTTTTATGAGTGAACATATCCCTAACCCTAATCGCTTTATCGAGAATTTCAGGGATGGCACAAGAGTGAATAATGTGTATTTGGTAAAAACAAAGAACACGGCACTCACGAAAAATGGAAAAGAATACCTGAATGTGACCCTGCAGGACAGGACCGGGACGATTGACGCCAAGGTCTGGGATCCTTTTTCTCCGGGGATTTCCGAATTCTCCACCTTAGACTATGTCTATGTGGAAGGGAATGTCGCCATCTATAACGGAGTCAATCAATTGAGTATTCAGCGTCTTTCCGTGGCAAGAGAAGGCAGCTTCTTTCCGGAAGATTTCTTACCGGTTTCCAAACGAGACAGAGAGGAAATGAAGAAAGAGCTGCTCGGCTTGGTTTCCGCTTTGGACAATCCTTTCCTGAAAAAACTTCTGGAAAGTATTTTTGTGGAAGATAAGGAATTTTTACAGGAATTTTCCTTCCATTCCGCAGCAAAAACAGTGCATCACAGCTATGTGGGAGGACTCCTCGAGCATACTTTGTCCGTTGCGAAGCTGTGCCGTTTCTATGCTGAGCAATATCCGGATTTGAACAGGGATATCTTGATTTCCGCAGCACTTTGCCATGATATCGGAAAAATGAAGGAACTCAGTGAATTTCCGAGAAATGATTATTCTGACGAAGGACAGCTCCTTGGCCATATCATGATCGGTTACACCATGCTTTCCGAGAAAATTGCCTTAATTCCCGATTTTCCGACAGCGCTTCGCTCGGAATTTTTGCATTGCATCCTTTCCCATCACGGGGAACTGGAATTCGGTTCTCCCAAAAAGCCCGCTACCATGGAAGCTCTGGCCCTTGCCTTTGCGGACAATACTGACGCGAAGCTCCAGACTATGAGAGAATTTATTGAGCAGGGTGAGAAGTCCGGAAAGGCTAAGGAAGGGAACGGCTGGATTGGCTTTAATAAACTTCTGGAGAGTAATGTAAGGAAGAGCATGTTTTAAGTAGGACAGAAGATAATAGGGAAAGGAAAAACTTTGATTCAGATTTTCTTAGATGAGGCTCTCCTTCCGTTTGAGAGTGATATTCGGGAGCTTTGTAAAGCCTTTTATCCGGGAGAGGATTTCCAGATGCATACGCCGGAGGGCGTACGTCTTATGGAGACTACGCAGGAGGAGAAGAATGCCTTAAAGCGTGCGAAAGAGCAAAAGTCTGCTGTTCCCGTAAATAAGAAGAGTTTAAAACGGAAAGATACGGAAAAGCAAAATCGAATTCTGACTGAGGAGGGGATTTCCGACCCTTCTCTTTTCCGTCTGTCCTTGGATTTACGAGGTACTAAGCTTTCTTTTATCGGCAATCGTACAAAGGATAAATCTACGGTTAAGGCTTATCTTTATAAAATTCTGCAGAAAAAATGTGGGCGAAGTCTGCCCTGGGGAGATTTAACGGGGATTCGCCCGGTCTCTCTTGCCGGAAAGCTGTTGAAAGAATTAAAAAATGAAAGCATGCAGACTAAACAGGAAGAAATAAGATTTTATCAGGCCTTAAAGGATGAATATTGCCTGGAAGGAGAGAAGGCGGAGCTTTTACGCTTTTTAGCACTACGAGAAAGAGATATTTTGCAAAAAGCGGAGGAACGAAGCGGTGTTAAGATTCAAGACGGTTTCAGCATTTACATTCATATTCCTTTTTGCCCCAGTAAATGTGCTTATTGCTCGTTCTTATCTTCTCCAATAGGCCCCTTTTCAGATCGTATTTCAGATTACCTTGAAAAAGTTTCCGAAGAGCTGGATTTTGCGCTTTATGAAATGGGAGAAAGACGGGGAAAAACCCTGCAAAGCGTCTATATCGGCGGAGGAACGCCGACGGCGCTTCCGGAAAAAGCGTTGGAAGACCTGCTGGTTCTGGTAGAGCAAAAACTTTTATCCTCTCCTTACGCAAAAGTTTTGGAATACACGGTAGAGGCTGGAAGACCGGATTCTCTGGAGGGCAATAAACTGGCTCTTTTAAAGGCGCACAGTGTGGGGCGCATTTCCATTAACCCGCAGACCTTTCGGCAGGAAACTCTGGACTTAATCGGCAGGAAACACAGCATAGAATCTGTGATTGAGCGTTTTTATGAAGCAAGGGAACTGGGGTTTGACAACATCAATATGGATCTTATTCTGGGACTGCCCTCGGAGAGGCTTTCCGATGTGGAAGAAAGTTTACTCAAGATTCGGGAGCTTGCTCCGGAGAATTTGACGGTACATTCTCTTGCCGTAAAGCGTGCCGCAAAGTTAAAGACAGAGGAAAATAAGTACAGAGGAGCCTATCAGGCAGGGGCTTCTTCCGAAGAATTTCCGCTGGAAAGAGATTTTTCCCTCTCTTATATTCCCTCTTGGAAGAAACGAGAGAGTCGAACCGAGATGGAGTGGATGATGCTTTCCGCTATGCAGACAGCGGAAGAATTATCCTTATATCCGTATTATCTTTATCGTCAAAAAAATATGGCGGGAAATCTGGAAAATATCGGGTTCAGTAAGGAAGGGAAGGAGTGCCTCTATAATATTTTTATGATGGAAGAAAAGCATACGGTTTTCGGAGTTGGCGCGGGAAGCTCCTCTAAAATTCTCTTCGGAAACGGAAGGCTGGAAAGGGTGGATAACGGAAAAGACTTCCGCTCTTATATGGAGCATTTTACGGAATATCAGGAGAAAAAGCGGAGAGTCTTGGAAGAACTGAGCCGGATACAAGAACAAGGTAAGGATTAAAAAAATAACAAGCAAAAAAAATAAATTTAGTGTATACTAACTCCTAGTGGGACTGTATGACAAAAACGTTTCATCTTCCATGCTTCTGTTTTTTCCATGCTTTCCACTACAATCAACTAAAATAAGGGAGCTTGAAGCTTTGGAAAAAGAATCAAAGCAGATGATAAAGATAGAGAAGAAAGGGAAAGGAGAAGAGATGAATATTCAGGAAAGAAAAGTGGGGGTTATCGGTTGCGGTTTTGTGGGATCCAGTTCCGCCTTTGCCCTCATGCAAAGCGGTCTTTTTTCGGAAATTGTTTTAAATGATGTGGATAGGGAAAGGGCAGAGGGAGAAGCACTCGACATCAGCCACGGACTTCCTTTTGCTAAGCCCATGAAGATTTATGCCGGAGATTATGATGATTTGATGGACTGCTCCATCATCGTGATCACTGCCGGTGCCGGGCAGAAGCCGGGAGAAACAAGGCTTGACTTGGTCAAGAAAAATGTAGGAATTTTCAAGAGTATTATTCCGGAGATTGCAAAGAGAAAGTATGAGGGAATCTTACTCATTGTGGCAAATCCGGTGGATATTTTAACGTATGTGTCGGTGAAACTCAGCGGTTTTCCGGAGAACAGAGTCTTCGGTTCCGGAACGGTGCTGGATACGGCAAGACTGAAGTACCTTTTGGGAGAGCATTTGTCTATTGATAACCGTTCTGTCCACGCCTTTATTATCGGAGAGCACGGAGACAGCGAAATTGCCGCATGGAGCAGTGCGAATGTTTCCGGTATTCCTTTAAATGATTTCTGCGAGCTTCGAGGTCACCTGGAGCATGATGCTTCCATGAAGCGAATTGCAGAGGATGTAAAAAACAGTGCCTACGAGATTATTGCAAAGAAGAAGGCGACCTACTACGGAATCGCCATGTCCGTTCGAAGAATCTGTGAGGCGATTATTCGTGACGAAAAATCCATCCTTCCCGTTTCCAGTATGCAGCACGGAGAATACGGAATTTCCGATGTCTCCTTAAGTGTGCCGGCGATTGTCGGAAGACAGGGTGTGGAAAGAGTGGTGCCGATTGATTTAAACGAGGAGGAGAAAGAGGCACTTCAAGCTTCCGCCGATACCTTGAAGAAGGTTATCGAGGATGCGTTTAACTAAGTGAATAAAAAAACAATATAGAAAAAAGCAATATAGAATAAAGTAAGATGCAGCTTCCGGAGAATAATCCGTTAGTTGCATTTTTTATTCTTAGCGAGTATTGATTGTAAGCGTGCGATATCTCAAATGTCTAATAAAGAGATGGAAAAATTTAGAGGATATCCAATAATAATATATTTTTATTGAATAATAACATAGACTCTGTTATTATTTAATAAAAATAGTTATCGAGGTTAAATCCATGGAAATCTTAAATAAGAATATTTTTGGCTTGAACTTTCAAGCTGAGGAAATAAATACTAAAGGGCTTCCTGTGTTTATGACAGCACAGAGAAGCTTTTTTAGGATGTCATATAAAGAGACCGCCTTTCTTTTTGTGTACCTTTCGAAAGAAGAGAGGTTTGGGATTGTTGCTTTGGAGAAGCAGTTGTCATTTTTATCTGATAAATATGGCATCCCGATAGTTTTCGGATTTTCTGCAGTAACTAAATTACAGCGTGATAAGCTACTTGAAAGGAATATTCCATTTATCACGGATAATGGTCAACTATATTTACCGTTTCTTGGCATGATGCTGAATAATACATTTAAGAAAGAGAAAGAGACTAGACGGGATAAAATGATGCCGGTAACACAGCTGCTTTTTCTCTATATGTTCTATAAAAGCAAAGGACAGGCTGTAATGAAAAAAGATGCTGCGACTGCTATAGGGGTCACTAGGACTTCTATTACAAGGGCAAGTGAGCAACTGGCTGCAATGGGACTTATATCCCAGGAAATGCACGGTAAAGAATACTACATGAGAACTGATATATCAGGCTTTGCACTTTATAAAAAAGCGAAGCCATATCTAATCAACCCCATTCAACGTATATTGATAACGGAAACTAAAAATAGATATAGCGAATATGTATATTCCGGGGAATCGGCTCTTGCAAAGGTAACTATGTTAAATGAACCCAAAATACCGGTTCGGGCTGTATATAAAGCGGATTTTAAAGCAGATAATATAAAAGAGATTGATCCAAAATGGATAACAGAAGAGAAGTCGCTCTGTCTTGAGCTGTGGAAATATAATCCGGCAATGTTTGCAAATGATGGAATTGTGGATCCTGTTTCTCTGTCAAATTGCTTTGACGGAAATGCAGATGAAAGAATTGAAGAGGCAGTCGAGGAATATTTGGAGGGGCAGATATGGGGACAGAAATAAACAGCTTCATAGAAAAATTCAAGGATTATGCTGATTGCTATACGGTAATTGGCGGAACTGCATGCGATATACTTATGACGGAGGCAGGGACAGATTTTAGGGCGACAAAAGATATTGATATGATTTTGATTATGGAAGCAAGGTACAAGGAATTTGCTCATATATTCTGGGAGTTTATCATGGAGGGGGGATATCGCTTTGGCTGGAAAAACAGTGAAAAGGCACATTTCTACAGATTTACTGAACCGCGCTCCGGTTACCCTGCTATGATAGAACTGTTTTCCAGAGAGCCTAATTATATCAATTTTATTCCAGATGGAATTATTCCGATACATATTGATGAAGATACTTCAAGCCTTTCTGCAATTTTGCTCAATGATGACTACTATAAATTTATGCTCACCGGAAGAAGGGTTGTTTCGGGAATAAGTGTTCTTGATACGGAGCATCTGATTCCATTTAAGATGTATGCTTGGCTGGATCTGAAGGACAAAAAAGCAAGAGGTGAACATGTGAATGAACGAGATTTGAAAAAACATAAATATGATGTTTTTCGGCTTCTACAGATAGCTCGTAGAGATAATAAAATCGAAACGAATGGTATTGTGCGTGAAAATATAATCAGATTTATGGAAGAAATCAGAATGGAAAATATTCCATTTATACAGTTGTTATTGCCATTTGAAATGCAAGAGGCATTAGCTTATCTGGGAGAAATATACAGATGATTATTATTCGTAAGATTATTTTGCTTGACAGCTCTTATACTTCCGTGTAAAATCCGTTCTCAACAACTGAATATTGTAAACCGTTGAGGTGGAGATAACGGCAACGATGCCTTTACAGAGAACCCGCGATGCTGAGAATCGGGTAAGAAACAAATTGTCAAATGGACCACTGAGGGTGCAGGGAAACGGATTTTTCCGGAGTATTCTGCAACGTGTAGGGATACGTGAGTTCCCGGGGATATGTTGGTATCCTGCTAAGCGGCGCAGCGTAAGCTGTGAATCAAGGTGGCACCGCGGATAGATTATTTGTTTATTCGTCCTTGGCAGAGAAACTTTCTTTGCCGGGGACTTTTTGTATTTACCGAGACATAAAAGTCTAAGATGTTTTGCAAGCTTGCTTGCATGAACATCGCAGACTTTTATGGATCGCCCCTGACATGAGCACGAAGAAGCACAGATGTGCTTTGGGAGTGCGAATGGCAGGCAGGAATCGTAAAAGCACGCAGTGCGAACGATTCCGTAAATACTATCATCTCCTTGGTAAAGAACATCACATTTACCGACCCCGGAAAAAGGCGGGGAAGAAAAAGGAGGAAAGAATTATGCAGCTTAACAATGTGGATTTTGAGACTTATTTAAAGAACTACCCGGATGCAAACGGCTATTTTGGAAAGTATGGCGGAGCGTATATCCCCGAGGAGTTAAAGAAGGCGATGGAGGAGATTAACCATGCCTATGAAACCATTTCCAAGTCCAGAAAGTTTATTGCGGAGTTAAGAAGAATCCGTAAGGAATTCCAAGGTAGACCGACTCCCATTTCTCACTTGGAGAGACTCTCCGAGAAAATCAATACCGGTGTACAGCTTTATGTAAAGCGGGAGGACTTAAATCATACCGGTGCCCATAAGTTAAATCACTGCATGGGTGAGGTGCTTCTTGCGAAATACATGGGAAAGAAGAAGGTTATTGCAGAGACCGGTGCCGGACAGCACGGTGTGGCTCTGGCTACCGCAGCAGCATACTTCGGCATGGAGTGCGACATTTACATGGGTGCGGTAGACATCAAGAAGCAGGCACCGAATGTAGCCAGAATGAAGATTCTCGGTGCAAGAGTAGTAGAGGTAAATGAGGGTCTTGCCACGCTGAAAGAGGCAGTGGATGCCGCATTCCTCGCGTACATGAAGGAATACAAGGATGCCATTTACTGTATCGGATCCGTAGTGGGACCGCATCCCTTCCCCATGATGGTGCGAGATTTCCAGAGCGTAGTAGGCATCGAGGCAAGAGAGCAGTTCCTCGATATGACCGGAGAGCTTCCGGACGCTATCGTAGCCTGCGTGGGAGGCGGATCGAACGCCATGGGACTTTTCTCGGGCTTCCTCAATGATCCGGTGGCGATTTACGGCGTAGAACCCTTGGGAAGAGGCACCGCACTCGGAGATCATGCGGCAAGCCTTACCTACGGAGAAGAAGGAATTATGCACGGCTTTAACAGCATTATGTTAAAGGATGAAAAGGGAGAGCCGGCACCGGTATATTCCGTAGCGAGCGGTCTCGATTATCCGTCTTCCGGTCCGGAGCACGCCTTCTTACATGATATCGGAAGAGTAAAGTATGATGTGGTAAATGATGACGAGACCATTGATGCATTCTTTACCCTTTCCAGAATGGAAGGCATCATTCCGGCGATAGAAAGCTCCCATGCAGTGGCGTACGGTATGAAGCTCGCAAAGACGATGAATAAGGGCTCCATCCTCATCAACCTCTCCGGAAGAGGAGACAAGGATATGGACTATATCCTGGAAAAATACGGAATAAGAGAATAAGAAAAAATAAAGGAATGAAGCTCAAACGGTAAGTGTAGAGCTTCGAATAAAGAGACTGTAAAATATTAAAAGCACTTTATGCTATGCAGGTTTACTGCGAGACACGCTCTCGCTAACCTCGCCTGACTGAGCAGTAGTCTTGTTGACTACTGCTCACTTTGCTTTGCAAAGCAACTTCTTAAAGAAGTTGGTCTTGTACAGGACAACTTTTCTGATGAAAAGTTTGTCCTTACGTAGGGGATACTAAGCGAAAAACAGCATTTCATTTGTTTTTCGCAAGTACCCACGGGCTCAGATTGTCCCGCAGCAAACCTGCATAGCAATAAATAGCACTGCTTTCATTTTTACAGTCTCTTTTTTATTCATAACAACAATCGCTCGTAAAGCGTAACTTCTCATTATAAACCGATTGCATAAGTTCTATAGTTTTGACTTTTTATCTATTCCTCTTTAGCTTGTGGTGCATGATTTTTTTCTAAGTTAGAAAAAAGCTATTGACTATAACGTAATGTAATAGTTTATAGTCTTCCTTGTTAGGAGGTGCCTAGATGTATTTGATCAAATATGTTAGTGAAATTAGTGGTGTATCGGTGCGCACTTTACATCATTATGATGAGATTGGGTTGCTGTCTCCTCAAAAAAAAGAAAATGGTTATAGGTATTATTCCGAGGAGGATATATCATTCCTGCAAATGATATTGTTCTATAAGTACTTGGGATTTTCCTTAAAGAAGATAAAAGAATTGTTAAAAAATGAGGATGAGGAAGTACTAAATCATCTAAAGGCTCAGCTCAAATTAATGCAAAAAGAAAAACAAAAGCTCCTAACTTTGATAGAAACATTGGAAAAGACAATAGAATCAAAAGAAAGGAAGGTTTCCATGCCTACAAAAGAGAAATTTAAAGGGTTTACCTATCAAGATAATCAAAAATATAAGCAAGCTGCTATAGACCTCTATGGCCGAGAAGTGATTGAAGAGGCAATTCAAAAGCAAAAAGGAAAAGAACAAGAATTAACCAATGGATTTAATAGAATATTCTTTGCTTTTTCTGAAAATAAGTCAAATGGATTGAGAGCCACAGCGCAAGAAAATATACAATTAGCGGAAGAACTTCATAAACATTTATGCAGATATGCATTTGATTGCCCAATGGATGTGTTTTCAAGCATCGCTTATGGGTATGTTCAGAATAAAGAATTCAAAAACAACTTAGATCAGTTTGGGGATGGAACAGCACAATATGTATGCGATGCCGTCCAACAATATGTAAAAGAGCAATATTAAAAACTTCTTTTCACTCCTTCAAATTGCGGCACTTCTTCTTGAAGAATAAATACGGTATAATACTCTATAGATTAGAAAAATCATACGCAAAGCAGTAGGAATATAAAGCATAAAAAGAAAAAGGAATGTAAAGAATTGTTATCAAAATCAGCACATTCATCTTGTACATTTATCCTAAGCTTCTTGGGATATTAGGCTGTCTTATAAAAGGAGGAAGAGTTATGCGTTTGAAGAAGTGGAAACCCGGGCTATGGATATTTTTACTCTGTAGCCTTATTTTAGTGCAGTTGGAGGCTTTTGCCGGAATCAGGATGCCGTTGGCGTCTCCTGTTCTCATTGCCACTGTATCCGGCACTGCAGGAGCTACCGCAGAAGCACTGAGTGCGAAGGTTACGGAAGTGGAGAAATTCGGGAATGTTGTCCTTGATTTATCGGAGGAAAGTCTCTATCAGGCAGGCTATCAAGTGGGAGATCTCTTGAGCCTAAAGCTGAAGGATGAGGAGCTTACCCTCCCCCTTTGCACCTCTTACAGCGATGTGGATACGGGAAAGCTCTTATTCCGTGATGATACGGGGAAGAAGAGACTGCTTGTAGCCATCAATATGGGAAATTTTGCGAAGAATTACCATGTTTCCGTAGGGGATGAGCTTCGGTTTTCCTTAAAGGAAAAGGGGGGCTATCAGGATGAACTTATGATTCGAAAGCTTACGAGAACGAATAATCGTGCAGACTATTCCTCTGACAGCGTATTTGCAAACTTCCGGGCGGTTGTCGGAAAAGGGATGCCTCTCGGCATTTTATACAGAAGCTCCAACCCCATTGACAATCAATTTGGAAGAGCCGCCTATGCGGATAAGCTCTGTGAAGCCTTCGGGATTCAGACGGTTCTAAACCTTGCGGACAGTGAGGAAGAGGCGAAGGCTCTTACGAAGAAGGACGGTTTTGCCTCCCCCTATTACAAGAGCTTGATGGATAAGGGAAATGTGATTTACCTGAACATGGGCGTGGATTTGGACAGCGAGGACTTTGGCAATAAGCTTGTGGAAGGCCTTCGTTTCTTAAGTCAACATGAGGGGCCGTATCTTATTCATTGTACGGAAGGAAAGGACAGAGCCGGTTTTGCAACAGCTATCGTTTCCGCCTTTATGGGCTCAGACCTATCCGAGCTGGAAAAAGATTATATGTTAAGCTTCGAGAATTTCTTCGGCGTAGAGGAAAACAGTGAGAAATATACAAGAATTTTCAACAGCAACCTCTACCAGTCCTTAAAGAAAATGGCAAAGGGAAAGGATCCGAAGAGCACGGATTTAAAGCTTGCAGCGGAAGAATTTTTAGCAGCACACGGCATGAGCAAAGAAGAAATGACGGCTGTTCGGGAAAAACTTGCTAAAGAAGCGACTCTTCCAAAGCCGAGCGTTTCCGGAACGGTGGAAAGTGTAGAGAAATACGGCCACTTGGAGACGGACATTTCCATTTCCGACTTTAATGCTCTGGGCTTTACACTCGGAGATATGGTTTCCGTACAAATGGATAACGGCTATTCCTTCTACGCACCTTATGTAGACGGATATCTGGTCAATGCGGGCGATCCCCTTGTTCGTGCTTATCCCGGAAAAGAAAAGATTGCGCTTTGCATTAACTATGGAAAATTAAATCAGGTGGCAAAGGCGGATAAGGGTACAAAGGTAAGGCTTTTCCTGCAGAAAAAAGGAGCTTATCTTGAACAGTACGCTATCCGAAAACTGACAAGGAGTAATAACAGGGCAGATTATGCCAGTGACGAAATCTTTGCGAACTTTAGAAATATCAAGACTAGCGGCATCAAAAAGGGCGTTCTCTACCGTTCTTCCAGTCCCATAAACAATGAGCTCGGTCGTGCGGCAATTGCGAATAAGCTTATGGAAAAGCACGGAATCAAGACGGTTGTGAACCTGGCGGACAGTCAGAAAAATATTGACACCTATCTTTCCAAAGAAGATTTTCAGTCTCCGTATTATAAGAGTCTTTTAGACAGCGGAAATGTGGCGCTTTTAAATCTCGGGCTAAATTTCCGTGCGGTAGAGTTCAGAAAAGGCATTACGGACGGGGCAAGGTTTATCCTGGAGCATGACGGTCCTTATCTTTTCCATTGTACGGAAGGAAAGGACAGAACAGGCTTTATGGCCGTATTCTTAGAGTCCTTAGCCGGAGCCGATGCAAAGGAAATCAAGGCGGACTATATGGAAAGCTATACGAATTTCTTCCATGTGAAAAAAGGAACAAAGCAGTATAAGCTGATTGAAGAAGATGTTATCGGCATGATGGAATCCATTTCCGGATCCAAAGACGTTTCGAAGAAAGCCTTACAGGAAGGTGCGATGAATATGCTTCGGGATTATGGCTTTACGGAATATGAGATACAGGGCTTAAAGGATCGGCTTGCCGGAAAAGCCTATGTGGAGCCGACAGTAGACGGTAAAAACGCTGCATAAACGAGATATCGCACGCTTTATGCACGATACTCGTTATGAACAAGATGTCTCAGGCTTCGCCTGCAGCACTTGTTAAGAATGGGATGATAAAAGTAAGGTGTCATAGGATTATGACACCTCTTTTCTTGCACATTTTCCGAACTTTCTATATACTCTACAAAATAAAAAAGAGAGGAGTAAGAGGCTATGGGATTTACATTGTTACATCAATTACCGTCCGCGGAAGAGGTTAGAAAAGAGTATCCCCTGTCAGAGAAGCTGACAGAGATAAAGGCGAAAAGAGATGAGGAAATCAAGGCGATTTTTAGAGGAGAAAGTAAAAAGTTTCTTCTCGTTATCGGGCCCTGCTCTGCAGATCACGAAGATCCGGTGCTGGAATACTGCCATAGATTAAAGGAAGTGGCCAAGGATGTAGAAGATCAGATTTTTATTGTGCCACGAATTTATACCAATAAACCCAGAACCACGGGTGAGGGTTATAAGGGCATGCTTCATCAGCCGGATCCGGAGAAACGTCCCAACCTAACCGAGGGAATTTATGCAATTCGGAAGCTTCATATGAAGGTTTTGGAAGAGACGGGATTTTCTACTGCGGATGAAATGCTCTATCCGGATAACCTCACCTATCTTTCCGACATGATGATCTATGTTGCAGTCGGTGCACGTTCGGTAGAAAACCAACAGCACAGACTCGTGGCGTCCGGTATCGATGTGCCGGTGGGGATGAAGAATCCGACCTCGGGAGATCTCGGCGTCATGCTGAATTCCATTTATGCGGGACAGCACGGCTATGAATTTATTTTCCGCGAATGGGAAGTGAAGACGGACGGAAATCCCTATACGCATGCGATTATGCGAGGTTCACAGAATAAGCACGGGCAAATGCTTGCGAACTACCACTATGAGGACTTAAAGCTCTTACATTCTCTCTATGAGAAGAAGGAACTTTTACATCCCGCGGTGATAGTGGATACAAACCATTGCAATTCCGGAAAGAAGTATAAAGAGCAGCTTCGTATTGCGCATGAGGTCATGCACTCCAGAAAATATTCAACGGAACTGGCTCACTTTGTAAAGGGGCTTATGGTAGAGTCTTATCTTCTGGAAGGCTCCGCGAAGGTGGAGGAGCATATTTTGGGAAAATCGATTACCGACCCCTGTATCGGTTGGGACGACACTCTGCGCTTGATTTCCAATATTTACGACTACCAGAGTCAGACGAAGTATTGATTCTTAACGAGTATCGTGCGCAAAGCGTGCGATATCTCGTTTGAGATGCCCCTTTCTTGCACTTTTATGGCTCTTCCTATATACTTTTAGGAGCTTAAAGAGAGGGGGAAATCATGGGATTTTCGTTCTTAAATCAATTACCGACAACGGAAGAAGTGAAGAAGCAGTATCCCTTGTCTAAGGAACTCATTGAGCAAAAGGCAAAGAGAGATGCGGAGATTAAGTCTATTTTCAGGGGAGAAAGTAAGAAATTTCTCCTTGTCATCGGACCTTGTTCCGCAGACCATGAGGATCCTGTGCTGGAGTATTGCCATAGGTTAAAAGAAGTGGCCAAGGATGTAGAGGATCAGATTTTTATTGTGCCGCGAATTTATACCAATAAACCCAGAACCACGGGAGAGGGCTATAAGGGCATGCTTCATCAGCCCGATCCGGAAAAACGGGCTAATCTTACAGAAGGGATTCTTGCGATTCGTCATATGCACATCAGGGTTTTGGAGGAATGCGGTTTTTCGACGGCAGATGAAATGCTGTATCCGGACAATCATACCTATCTCGATGATGTATTATCTTATGTGGCGGTTGGAGCTCGTTCCGTTGAAAATCAGCAACATAGAATGGTAGCATCGGGGGTGGATGTGCCTGTTGGAATGAAGAATCCGACATCGGGGGATTTGGGAGTCATGCTGAACTCCATTTATGCCGCAGAACACGGACACGATTTTATCTTCCGGGAATGGGAGGTACAAACCGGTGGAAATCCTTTTACACATGCCATTATGCGAGGCTCACAGAGTAAGCATGGGCAAATGGTACCGAATTATCATTATGAGGATTTGAAGCTTCTGCATTCTCTCTACACGGAAAAGAAACTGCCGAATCCGGCTGTGGTAGTGGATACCAATCATTGTAATTCCGGAAAAAAGTACAAGGAGCAGTTGCGAATTGCACAGGAAATCATGCACTGTAGAAAGTATTCCGAAGAACTGAGAAGCTTTGTAAAGGGACTGATGGTGGAATCTTATCTTCTTGAGGGTTCTGCCAAGGTGGAAGAGCATATTTGGGGGAAATCCATAACGGATCCCTGCATCGGCTGGGACGATACGTTGCGTCTCATTTCCACTGTATATGAATATCAGGCACGGAACCGATAAAGTTAATTTTTGAAAAAATGAAGAAGCGAGTTTATCGCATAGAAGATACGGAAGTATTTCATTGCATGAAAGAATGATATAGAAGAAAGAGATTTTTTGGGAGGAAAATATGGGTGTATACGAGGAACTGCAGGATAGAGGATTAATTGCCCAGGTTACGGATGAGAAAGAAGTCCGCGAGATGGTAAACAGCGGAAAGGCGATTTTTTATATCGGCTTTGATCCGACTGCGGATTCTCTCCATGTAGGCCATTTTATGGCACTTTGCCTGATGAAAAGACTGCAGATGGCGGGAAACAGACCGATAGCCTTAATGGGGGGCGGAACGGGTATGATTGGAGACCCTTCCGGAAGAACAGATCTTCGAAAGGTACTTACCGTAGAGGAAATTGATCACAATATCGCCTGCTTTAAGGAGCAGATGAGCCGTTTTATCGATTTTTCCGAAGGAAAAGCGATTCTGGTAAATAACGGAGACTGGCTTCGTAACTTAAATCTTATGGAATTCTTACGGGAGGCGGGACCGCATTTCTCCGTAAATGAGATGCTGAGAGCACGTTGCTATGTGAACCGTCTGGCAAACGGACTTTCCTTCCTGGAATTTTCCTATATGCTCATGCAAGGCTACGACTTCTACCGCCTCTATGAGGACTACGGCTGTAATATGGAGTTCGGCGGTGACGACCAGTGGAGCAATATGCTTGCCGGAACGGAGCTTATCCGTAAGAAGCTCGGAAAAGACGCCCATGCGATGACAATAACCCTCCTAACCAATAAGGAAGGAAAGAAAATGGGTAAGACCGCCAGCGGTGCGGTTTGGCTTGATCCGAAGAAGACGAGTCCTTATGACTTCTATCAGTACTGGAGAAATGTGGATGATGCGGATGTGGGAAAATGCCTTCGTCTTCTTACCTTTATTCCGATGGATGAAATCCGGGAAATGGACAAGTGGGAAGGGGCGGAGCTCAATAAGGCGAAGGCTGTTCTTGCCTTCCATTTAACGGAACTTGTGCATGGAACGGAGGAAGCAAAGAAGGCGGAAGAGGCGGCCAAGTCTCTCTTTGCCGGAGCAGGTGCTTCAGCCAATGTCCCGAGCTATACCCTTTCCAAGGAAGAATATGAGGGCGGTGTAGATGTCTTAACCCTTTTGGTTCTCACAGGCCTTGCGCCTTCCAAGGGAGAGGCAAGAAGAAATGTGCAGCAGGGCGGTGTAAGCTTTGCCGGAGAAAAGGTGACGGATATCGGAAGAGTTTTCCGTCCTGAAGAATTCTCCGGAGAGCCTCTTTTACAAAAGGGAAAGAAGAGCTTTGTAAAAGTACTGTATTGCTAAGTTTTTATCTTACAGAAAGTTTACGATTTATCTACAAAAAAGGACTTTTCTTGCATTGAAAAATAAATCCAGTTATAATTTTCCAGAGTTAACAAGTTGTTAACTCTGGTTTTTTGACGGAATTCATAAGAGTCGGGTGTTGTGGTATTAAGCCGTTTGCCGTTTTGTGAGGACTCTATTTCGCTATAATATAGATTTAGGAGAAAGTATGTTTAGAAAGCTAGTAATGACTTTTCTTCTTCTCAGTTTTTCCTGCTTTGGTCTGATGAGTTTTGCGGGAGGGAAGAATGTTGTAGAAAGCGATTTACCGTATGTTGACGGGAAAGTCAATGATCCGGTAAGCAAGTCGGCGCGTACCGCCTATATCTTTACCGAGAATCCTACCTTGTCTCTCAATCTTTCTGAGGGACAAAAGGTGGAAATCGTGAGCTACTGTAATTCTTATTTGAAATCGGAAGACAGAGGGATTCGTAATCGTCTGATGAAGAAGACTCTGACCGCCGGAGAAAAGTTTACGCTTCTTCCCGAGGAAGAGTACCAGGCGGCGAAAGAGGACGGTAGTCTGTATAATACGGCGGATCATTGCTATGTGCTTCGCGTATATGAGGATGGATCCGATCGCTATGAAGAATACTACTTCGGAATTGTAGAAGAAGATATTTTTAAGGATTATCAGGAGAAGGCGAAGGAAAAAGAGCTTCTCTTAAAGCAGAAATTGAATCAGTACGGACCGGCTGCCGTAAAAAAAGGCTAGAATGAGCAAGATAAACGAGATGCATAGAGCAGTACTCGTTGGGAATCGAGAAGGGATAGACAGAGTGTAGGTTTTCTACACTCTGTCTATTTTTTTCTTAACGAGTATTGTGCGCAAAACGTGTGGCATCTCGTTCTCCAAATTCCAGAAGACCTGCGGTAATGCTGGCTTTCAGATAGCGCAGAATAAATTGAATAAATTCATCCCTCTTGTAAGAGATTTCTTTTTGAAAATAAAGAAGGAGAAGACGCCAGATATCGCTAATGGAAAGCTCTGTAAGAATCTGCAGCTCTTTTTCCGAAATCGCAACGCCGGTCTCACAAATCCCGATTTTCATGGCCCACGAGGCAAGCTGCTCCAACTCCCGGTATAAGACACGTTCAAGAGTTACTCTACCGACGGAATCTTTAATACAGTTTAAAAGATGTCGGTGCTTTTCGATGGAGTCCAATACATCATTTAGGGCATTTTCATAATCTCGATTATTCTGAATTTCCGTAATAAGCTTATTGCTCTCTCTACTGATTACCCATTCCAAAAGACCGTAGATATCCGGAAAATAATAATAAAAGGTTTTTCGATTGACCTCTGCTTTTTCGATGAGTTCCTTCACGGTGATTTTATCCAATGCCTTCTCTTCCATTGCACTAATTAGGGCAGTGGCAAGCTTTTCCTTGGTTCTTTCTCGAAGTTCACAATTTTTCACAATTTACCCCACATTTGTCCGGTATTGTCCGTTTTCTTTCTTTTTCAAGCTGATATTATACTACTCGTTGTCTACAGTTTAAAGGAAGAGATGGCGGAATAAGAGGAACGCAAATAGAGAAAGGGAGGAAAGAAGATGAAAAAGAATACGATGAACAGAAATAAAGAAATAAAGATAGAAATGAATAAAGAAACAAAAGATGCAAAAAGAAAAATCGGTAAAAAGGAGAGACTTATGAAGGGTGTTGCCATTGTGCTGGTACTTTCGCAGGTGCTCCTGCTCCCGATGATGGCCCTTGCATCGGAAGAAAATCCTCGCTATCACGAAAACTATTATGCCCTCTTAAGTCCTACGGGAGAGCTGAAGCAGAGTTCGGTGGTCAGACAGTATGAAGCCAGAGGGATGCAAACTGTCACGGATTACGGAAAATACAGCAGTATTAAAAACTTAAGTAACGGCGTGGATGCGGAGTCGGACGGAGAACGCCATGTCTTTCACTTTCCAAACGGAGCACCGGAGACCTTATATATCGAGGGGGAGACAACCGAGCCTTTCGCTATTCTTCCTTGGAAAATCAATATTTCTTACGAGTTAAACGGTCTCACGGTGGATCCTTCCGTACTTCCCGGCGAAAAGGGCTTAGTGAAGATTCATGTTTCATTTACAAGAAATCCGAATGCACAGGACTATGCCAAGAAAAACTATGTGCTGATTGCCAGAGCAAACTTCTCCATGGAGGATATCCTTTCTTTAAAGGCGGAGAAGGCGGAGGTTGTAACCCTCGGAGAGAAAAAGGAAGTGATGTTTGTCCTTCTTCCGGGAGAGGAAGACAGCTTTGATATCGAGGTGGGAAGCAATTCCTTCAGCTTTGACGGCCTGCAGTTTCAGATGATGCCGCTTCGTTCCGCTCAGGTGGAAAAAATCAAAGACATACAGGATTCGAAGAAGGATGTGGAGGACTCCTATCATGCTTTGAAAGATGCCGGAAATGATCTTCTTTCGAACATGGAGTCTTCCCGAAAATCCCTTCGTGACATGGAAAAGAGTCTGAATGATGCAAATGCTTCTGTGAAATCCATACAGGAGGAAGGAAAAGCATTTCAAGAGGAAAGAGATAAGAGTTACGATTCCTTGGACAAACTTACGGAGAGCTTAACACCCGTAAACGGAAACCTCAGTGACTTAACAGCCACAATTGGAGACACCAAGAAGAATATTGACGGGAGAAAAGACAGCATTAATCGGATACAGAACAGCTTAAGAGACCTGGAAGAATCTCTTACAGAGCTTCGATCCGATGTGCCGAATACCGCGAAAATCGAGGAAGCAAAAGGAACAGTCAATGCTTTAAACGGCATGCTGGACAGTTCGAGACAGGAGACGACAGCGGAAGTGATTAGTGCTTTAGACCAAAAGCTTCAGGGAAATCCTCTGCATGATACCATTATGAATCTCGTGCAGGGTTATTCCGGGCTTTCCGAGAAGGAAGAAGCTACGAAAAAGCAGCTTCGTACCTTACTTTCCGATAAAATCACGCCTCAACTTGACGCCCTTTCTTCCGATACGCGTTCCGGAATGAGTACGGGGATAGACGGACTTTCCACTTTGGAAGATAGTTTGGAAGAAGTGAAGACTCTGCAGTCGGATCTGACAAAAGCGGCGACTACGGCGGAGGAACTCGGAAAAAATGCCAATGTTTTGCTGGAAAACAGCCAAATTGCGATGCAGGACCTTACAGGAGGGCTTCGTAGTCAAGACGATTATTTGAGAGGAAAGAGAGAGGAAGTCTATAAAAATCTGGAAAGGAACCTGGATTCTGCAAGCTCCGCTGTGCGCCAGGGAGAAGCAGCCCTCGGCTCCACAAAGAGCATGCAGACAGCGAAGGACACGATGGAGGATCTCATTGAGAGTAAGTGGGAAGAAAATACGGGAGAAAAGACGAACCTTTTTGAAATGGACCCGGACAGAGCGCCGGAGTCTCTGGTTTCCGGGGAAAATGAGAATATTGTCGATGTTGCCGTAACGCTTCGTACGGAAGAAATCAAGGTGGATAAATCCAAGGAAAAAACGGAGGAATCGGATGCGGAACCCGGTGTTTGGGAAAAAATAGCAGCGGTATTTGCAAAAATGTTTTCCGGACTCGGAAAGCTCTTTAAAGGAGGAAAGTAGATGTCCTTTAGTGAAAAATGTGCAAATTTTATCGTAAAAAAGAGAGAAAAAATCGGCTTGGGATTTTTGCTGATGCTTATTGTTTCTCTGTTTCTCTCCTTTTTCGTGGAAATCAATTATGACTTAAGTAAATATCTTCCGGATTGGTCTTTGACTGAGCAGGGAATTCACAAGATGGAAGAGACCTTTGGCTATCCCGGCACAGCGCGTGTGATGATTAAGAATGTCACAATGGGAGAGGCCTTAAACTATAAAAATCAGATTGAAGAGATTTCCGGAGTAGACCGGGTGAGCTTTCATACCGGGGAAAACGGTGCCTTTGCGCCGAACTATATGGAGGGAAAGACGGAGGACCTGGACTATAAGGACGGAAATGCCCTCTTTCATATCGTCTTTGTAAATGGTGACAGTGACTTAAAAACAAAGGCCGCTGTACAAGAAATTGAGGATTTACTGGGGGATAAGGCGGTTTATGCGGGACTTGCGGTACAAAGTAAAACCGTAGAGGAGCAGGTAAGCGGACAGATGGGCTTTATCCTTGGGCTCGGCATCACCTTCATTTTCCTGATACTTCTTCTGATGACCAATTCCTATGGGGAACCGATTCTCTTCCTGCTGACCATCCTTGTAGCGGTGGGATTAAACAGAGGGACCAATGTCTTTCTCGGAAAAGTTTCCTTTATCACGAACAACGTGGCGGCAATTTTACAAATTGCCGTATCCATGGACTATGCCATTTTCCTCCTGCACTCCTTTGAGCTTGGTCTTTCCAAGGGAATGGAGAAGGAAAAAGCTTTAAGTTTTGCGGTGGGGAAGTCATTAAATACCATTTTGGCTTCTTCCCTTACGACGGTAGGCGGTTTTCTTGCGCTTTGTGCAATGCAGTTCGGAATCGGTATGGACATGGGACTTGTACTGGCAAAGGGAGTTGTTTTGAGCCTTCTTACGGTTATCTTTTTTATGCCGGCGCTTCTTCTTAGGATGTGGAACTTTGTGGAGAAGACAAGACACAAGTCATTTCTCCCTTCCTTTCGAAGCCTTTCGAATCTTGCCTACCATGTAAGCCCTCTGGTTTTAGTGTTAACGCTTCTTTTGGCGTTTCCCCTAAATATCATGCAGGGCATGAATAATTTCCGCTTTAGCAGTTCCGCGGTAGTTATGGGAGAGGGAACGAAGATTTCCGAAATGGCGGAGGAGATAGATTCCGTCTTCGGGGAAGAAAATCTTCTCATTGCGATTTATCCTTCCGGAAGAAACGATATGGAATCGGCTCTGGGAGGAACACTCAAGTCTCTTCCCTTTGTGAAGTCCGTTCAATCTTTAAGCACTGCTCTTCCGGAGGGTGTTCCGGAGTTTATGACACCGAAATCTTCTCTTGACCTTGTTCGAAAGGACGGGTACAGCCGTATGGTCATTACCTTAAATCTTCCGGGAGAAAGTGAAGCCTCTTATAAGGCGGTGAATACGGTTCGGCAGATTTTAAAAGACTATACGGGATCGGACAGCTATTTGGTAGGAGATACGACGGCTACGATGGATATGGAAAATATTCTCCGCAGCGATAATGCCCGGGTAAATACCATTTCGCTTATCATCATTTTCCTTGTCGTGATGTTCTCCTTTAAGTCGGCACTTTATGCCTTTGTTGCCATGGTTCCCATAGAAATGGCGATTATGACCAATATGTCCTTCTCTTATCTGGAAGGCAGTCAAATGATTTTCATTGGTTTCGTAGTGGTGTCCAGTATTCAGCTTGGCGCAACGGTGGACTATGCCATTTTGGCCCTGGACCACTTTAAAGAGGAGAGGGAAAAGAAGGAAAGAAAAGAAGCGATTTCTGCAGCAATTCGGAAGAGCCTCTCTTCCCTCCTCGTTTCCGGCTCTATTCTCACCGTAGTGGGCTATGTCATTTACTTTATTTCTTCCGTGCCCGCAATCGGACAACTTGGAAAGCTGATTGGAAGAGGTGCGCTTTGTTCTCTCTTCTACGTGGTATTTCTCCTTCCGGGACTCCTTCGCGTTCTGGATAAGGCTTTAATACGAAAGGAAAAAATAAAGGAGCTTGTGAAAGAAAAGAGGGAGAAGTTAAAAGAAAGCGAAGAAATACAAGAAAAACAAGAAGTGCAAGAAATACAAGAGAAAAAAACGACTTAATCCACATTGCCCTTCCGGAAAAAATCTTTTATAATGGGTCTCCTTGGAGTAAAGGGAAGCTTATGCGAGGAAACTTTAACCTATACATGTTCTATTCTGTAGACTTTCTTCTATGGGAGAGAAGGAAAAGGGGAAGTGTTTTAATAAGATAAAGAAAGAAGGAAGGAAAATGTGGCTGATAGCGGGGCTTGGAAATCCGGAAAAAAAATATAACGGCACTAGGCACAATGCCGGTTTTGCGGTAATCGATGCTCTCTTGGAAATGCTGGGAGGGAAGGGGCTGGAAAGTACGAAATTTCACGGCGCCTTTACCAAATTACGGATTGGCACGGAGGAGGTCGTTATTTTGAAGCCTCTTACCTATATGAATCTCTCCGGAGACAGCATTGCCCCAATGGTGAATTTCTACAAGATTCCGGCGGAACAGGTCCTTGTGATTTCTGATGAAATCAGTCTCTCCCCGGGCAGTATCCGCATCCGAAAAAAAGGGTCTGCAGGTGGACATAACGGCTTAAAAAGCATTATTGCAAGACTCGGTACCGAAGATTTTCCGCGGATTCGTCTGGGAGTCGGAGAAAAAAAGGAAAGAGAAGACTTGGCAGCCCATGTCCTTGGACGTTTCGAAAAAGAAGATGAAAAGCGCATGGAGGAAGCCTATACAGAGGCTGCGAAGGCTTGCATCTGTATCGTGACGGAGGGGATTGAAAAGGCCATGAACCTCTATAATAAAAAAATATAGAGGTTCATAGTGCTAAACAATAATGAGATTAACAGGGAAGAATCCACATATACGAATCCTATAGAGGAAACTTTGCTTTTTCAGTCCATGCGGGGAAGTCTGGGCTCGGGAAAGCAGCTTTTTTATGCCGGAATAGTGGACAGCTTAAAGCCGCTTCTCGCACTTCCTTTTGCGAAGAATTGGGCGCTTTATCTATGTAAAAGTGAGGAGAGAGCGAAGGAGGTTTTACAGGACTGTAAGGCTTTTTCGGAAAATGTCTATTTCTATCCTCCGAAGGATTACCTTTTCTATAAGGCGGATACCAGAGGGCATTATATTCTTAGGGAAAGAGGCGAGTGCCTTCGTCATCTCCTGGAAGATTCGGGAGGGATGATTGTGACCACCTTTCCGGCTTTGATGGAGAAAATGGAAGGGAAAAATGCTTTCCGGGGTTCTCTCTTTACCGTGAAAGTCGGGATGAGCATAGAGCTTTCCGACTTGCAGGATAAACTCTCGGAGATGGGATATAAGAGAGCGGAGCAGGTAGAGATGCGCGGGGAATATTCTATCCGTGGCGGTATTGTGGATCTTTTCTCCAATCAAATGGAAGACCCGGTCCGTATTGAATTTTTCGGGGAAGAGGTGGACAGCATTCGTTCTTTTTCGCTGGAGAGCCAGCGCTCCTTGGAGCAGATTTCGGAAGCAAAACTCTATCCTGCAGGGGAGAGAGGTTTTTCTTCTTCTCTTAAGGCTTTTTCTCTTTTGGATTATTTTCCGAAAGAGACGGCGATTTTTCTGGATGAACCGCAGAGACTTCTGGAAGAAGCGGAGCGGGTAGAAGCGGAGTTTCTGAACTTCTTCGCAGCAGGTACCGGGACAGCTGCAAAGTCGATTTTAGGAGTGAATACAGATTCAAAGGGACTTTCTGGTACAGCTTTGAAAAGGGAGTCGGAAGAAAAGAGGCAAGCAGGAGAAGACGAAGAAGAGCACATTGATCTCTTTTCTCCGGAAACACTCCTGACGGAAATCGGGGGAAGAGTCTTTGCGGCTTTTTCCACTCTCGGGACAGGACTCGATTCTTTAGGCTCTGCAATCGATAGTGGAAGATTGATAGAAAAAACCTTCACGACGAAAGAAATTCCGGCTTATGGAAAGCATCCCGGCCTGTTTCAGGAGGATATAAAGCGTCTTTTTAAGGAGAAGTACAGAGTTCTTCTCTATTCCCCATCCGCGCTTCGTGCTTCGCGTCTTGCGGAAAAGCTCCGGGAAGAAGGGATTTCCGCTTACTGCCCCGATGCATTCAGCATTCCGAAAGAAGGGGAGAAGAGTATACAGGTTTGTACGGGCTTTCTTCGACATGGCTTTTCCATGGAGGAAGAAAAACTCTTTATCCTTACGGAAGCGGAGCTTTTCGGGCAAAGTCTCAGCTTAAAGAAGAAAAAAAAGAAAAAGAAGGCGGAAGGTGTGCGCATCGGCTCTTTGACGGAGATCGAAAAAGGAGACTATGTGGTACATGAAAGCCATGGCATCGGCATTTATCAGGGGATAGAGCGTATCACAACAGACGGCGTGAGTAAGGATTTTATCAAGATTCTCTACGGAGACGGGGGGAATCTCTATTTGCCGGTCACAAAGCTGGACGGCATTGAGAAATATGCGGGGAAAGAAGCGAAGATACCGAAGCTGAACCGCTTAAACGGTACAGAATGGCAGAAGACGAAGGCAAGAGTTAAGGGGGCGGTCAAGGAAATTGCGAAAGAACTTCTAAGACTTTATGCGAAACGTCAAAACGAGGAAGGCTATGCCTTTTCGGAGGACACGGTCTGGCAGAAGGAATTTGAAGAAGCCTTCCCCTATGAGGAAACGGGAGACCAGATTTTAGCCATTGAAGCGACCAAAGAAGACATGGAAAGTAAAAAAATCATGGATCGTCTGGTTTGCGGAGATGTGGGATATGGAAAGACCGAGATTGCTCTTAGAGCAGCCTTCAAGGCCGTGCAGGATTCCAAACAGGTTGCCTACCTTTGTCCAACGACGATTCTTGCCCAACAGATTTACAACAATTTTGTAGAACGAATGAAGGGCTTTCCGGTAGGAATTCGTCTTCTCTCCCGTTTTCAAAGCGGAAAGGAGCTAAAGAAGAGTCTGGAAGAGCTTTCCCACGGCAGGGCGGATATTGTAATCGGCACGCACCGCCTTCTTTCGAAGGATGTGCATTTTAAAAACTTGGGACTCCTTGTCGTAGATGAGGAGCAGCGCTTCGGTGTATCGGATAAGGAGCGGATTAAGTCTTTGAAGGAAAATGTGGATGTGCTGACGCTTTCGGCAACGCCTATCCCGAGAACACTCCACATGTCTCTCGTGGGAATCCGGGACCTTTCCGTTTTGGAAGAGCCTCCTCTCGACCGCCTTCCGATTCAGACCTATGTCATGGAGGAAAATGAAGCCTCCGTCCGGGAAGCGATAGAGCGGGAACTTAGACGAAACGGACAGGTTTATTATGTACACAACAGGGTGAAGAGTATCGCGGATACGGCAATGCGTGTGCAGAGGCTCGTGCCTTATGCCCGGGTGGCCTATGCTCATGGGCAGATGGGGGAGCGGGAGCTCGAGAAAATCATGCTTTCCTTTATTGCGGGAGAAATTGATGTTCTGGTTTCCACTACGATTATTGAAACCGGTCTCGATATTCCTAACGCGAATACGCTGATTATCCAGGATGCGGACAGGATGGGACTTTCTCAACTCTATCAGATTCGCGGGCGTGTAGGACGTTCCAACCGGATTTCCTATGCCTTTCTCTTGTATAAAAAAGGGAAAAGCCTTACGGAGGAGTCGGAAAAACGTTTGAAGGCAATTCGAGAATTTACGGAGCTCGGATCAGGGATCCGTATTGCGCTTCGTGACCTCGAAATTCGCGGAGCGGGAAATGTTCTCGGTGCGGAGCAACACGGACATATGGAAGCGGTGGGCTATGAGCTTTATACCAAGCTTCTTCGCCATGCGGTTCTCCTTGAAAAGGGAGAAAAGACGGAGGAAGAGGGCATAGAGTGCCAGATGGATGTGGATTTTGATGCCTATATTCCGGAAAGCTATATTCCGAATGAAGAACAGAAGCTTGAGGTGTATCAGAAGATTTCCACCATCGGAAGTGAGGAAGAAGAACTGGATTTAAAGGACGAACTGATAGATCGTTACGGGGATTTACCGGATAAGGTGGAAAATCTTTTCCTTGTAGCGATGCTGAAGCTTTCCCTCAGTAAAATCGGTGTTTTGGAATGTAAGATTAAAAGAGGCGAGATTCTCATGCAGTTTTCTCCGAAAGCGAAATTGGATACCGCAAAAATTCCTGTTCTTGTTCAGGAGTCACAGGGGGAAGTTCGCTTCCAAAACGGAGAACAACCTGCCCTTTTTTACAAAAAGAAGAATAGTCGAGTTCAGGAAAAGATAGAAGAGACGATGAACAAAGCAGGAGAAATTGCTGCGCTTCTTTCTTTAAACTGATTTATCTTTAAATGGATTTATTTAAATTGATTATGTTTGCAGAGCCGAAAAAGGAATAAAAATTCTTGATTTTTTTTAGAAAAGCAAGGGAAATACAGGGAAAAAACAGCCATTTCATTGACAGTATAAGGGGAGAACGATATAATGCTGTCGTAAAAGGGAGTTTGTCTCTATTTATGAGCTGAACCTTTGATGGATTGTGCTCCTTTTTCGCAGAAGAATACTGTTTTAAGCAGTACTCAAATTAATCACAATATGCCGCATATGCGGTAAACATGGAGGATGAAAGATGAACAAGAATGAGTTGGTTTCCGCTGTTGCAAAGCAGGCTGAATTATCCAAGAAGGATGCCGGTTTAGCAGTAGAAGCAGTATTTGACACCATTGCCAAGGCTCTGGAGAAAGGGGACAAGGTTCAGCTGATCGGATTTGGAACATTTGATGTTTCTGAGAGAGCAGCTAGAGAAGGACACAATCCGAGAACCGGTGAGGCTATGAAGATTGCTGCTTCCAAGGCTCCGAGATTCAAGGCCGGCAAGGCTTTAAAGGAGCGTGTAAACTAAGTCCATGCGCTTAGACAAATACTTAAAAGTATCTCGTCTGATAAAAAGAAGAACAATAGCTAATGAAGCCTGCGATACCGGTCGAATATCTGTTAACGGGAAAGTGCAGAAGGCATCCTATGACGTGAAGGTTGGGGATGTAATCAGCATTCGCTTTGGAGAAAAGCAGGTGGAGGCCAAAGTGCTGTCTACCAAGGAACCGATACGAAAGGATGAAGCAGAAGAGCTATTTGAATATTTATGAGAAGGCAAGGAAGAAAGAACAGAAGAATTTTTGGAAACGGAGTTACCATTTTAGGGCTAGTGCTCGTGGTAGCTCTCCTTGCTATAGTTATTTTTGTTAGAGGAAATACGCTACAGAAACAGAATAAGAATTACCTCGCCATGGAAGAAAGTCTCGAAGATGAATTAAGTAAAGAAGAGCTGAGAGAAAAGAATTTGGAGGACCGTAGGGTTTATAGCAAAACCAAGGAATACGTCATGGAAGAGGCAAGAGAGATTTTCGGCTTACAGATGCCTGATGAGATTATCGTAAAGCCGGAAAATTAAGTACTTGGAAACGAAAGAGGATTCTTCTTCTTTCGTTTTTCTTTATGAGGAAGCAAGTAGGGAAACCATGCAGAGCGGAACGGATACCAAACTATTCTTTTATATCAAAAAGAATCAATTGATTATGCCCGGAGAGCAGGTTCTTTTGGCCTTTTCCGGCGGAAGTGACTCCCTTTATCTGCTCTATTTTTTAAAGGAACTTCGGAAGCATATTCCCTTTTCTCTGGAGGCCATGCATATTCATCATGGAATCCGGGAGGAGGAAGCGGAGCGGGACTTGTTCTTTGCGAAAAGAAAAGCGGAAGAATGGGAAATCCCTTTTTCTTTTGTGAGAGTGGATGTTCCGGGCTTTTCCGAGAGAGAAGGACTGGGGCTGGAGGAAGGTGGAAGAATCCTACGCTATCGAGCCTTGGAGAGAAAAAGAGCAGAATGGGAAAGCAGAGAAGGCAGAAAGACCAAGCTTGCTCTTGCACAGCATATGGATGATCAAGCCGAAACCGTGATGCATCATCTTGTAAGAGGGACAGGAATTGCAGGTCTTTCGGGGATGCAATCGATAGAGGAAAATAAAATTCGCCCCTTACTTTGTCTCAGAAAGGCGGAGATTTTGGAACGTCTGCATGTCCTGTCCCTGGCAGGAGTAGAGGACAGCAGCAACTCGGACTTAAGCTTCACCAGGAATTACATCCGAAAAGAATTGATTCCCGTCTTGGAAAGGATAAACAGGCATGCGGTTCGGCATATTTTTGAAGAAGCTTGTTTTTTTTCCGAGCTGGAAGCATATTTTCGGAAAAAAGCTTTTCTCTTCATAGAGGAATTTGCGGAAAAAAAAGAAGGAGAAATAGCGCTGCCTTTAAAGGCTTTAAAAATGGAAGATGCGGTTTTAAGAAGAGAAATATACCTTGAGACCTTAAGGTTACTGCGGGGAAATACAAAGGATATTTCGCGTGCACATCTTTCCTCCGTGGATAAAATTATTTTTGCAGGAAACGGAAAGATGGTGGAGCTTCCCGGGAAAGCACTCGGGAAAATAAACGGAAAAACTTTGGTTTTTGCTTTGTTGTAAAACAAAGGAAGGATGAGATAGGCTTACGTCATGGCGAAAGGGGAAGATATGAAGGAAGAAATTGAGGTTCTTTACACGGAGCAAGAAATAGAAGACAAGGTAAAGGAATTAGCCGCTAAAATTGACGAAGATTATAAGGGGAAGGCAATTCATCTTATTTGTGTACTGAAGGGTGGCGCCATGTTTATGTGTGACTTGGCGAAAAGATTGAAAAATCCTCTTGTTACCATGGACTTTATGGCAGTCAGCAGCTACGGCAACAGTACGGAAAGTTCGGGTGTGGTACGTATCGTAAAGGATCTGGATGAGCCGCTCGAGGGAAAACATGTTCTTCTTGTGGAAGACATTGTGGATACAGGAAGAACCTTAAGTCACTTGACCAAACTTTTGCAAGAGAGAAATCCCGCATCTCTTAAGATTTGCACGCTTCTGGACAAGCCGGAAAGAAGAGAATGTGAAGTGGAAGTGCAATATACAGGTTTTCAAATCCCGGATATTTTTATTGTAGGTTACGGAATAGATTATCAACAGAAGTATAGAGGTCTTCCCTATTTAGGAGGAGTTCATTTTAAAGAGGAGTAAGGAGGAAAGATGGGGATCAACAGGGATGCCTTATATAGTATAGGGAAGGGATTTTACCGAGATCCGGAGGAGTCCCCTTCTTTTTCCAAGCTTACATTGCGCTTTCGTACCGCGCGGGAAGATGTGGAGAGTGTTTCTCTGATTCTTCCGGAGGACGGTCGTGAACTGTCTATGCGTTGGCACAGCAATGATTTTTACTTTGATTACTATGAAATTGAGACAGAAGTAGAAGATAAACCTCTATTCTATTATTTTAAGATTCGAAAAGGGGAGGAGTGTTTACATTACAACCGTCTTGGCGTTACGGAGGATCTGAGAGAGCAGTATGCTTTTTCCGTTTTTCCGGATTTTTTTGTTCCTTCCTGGGTAAAGGGAGCGGTTATGTATCAGATTTTTGTGGATCGCTTCTACAATGCGGATGGAAAGAACAATGTTGAGGATAGGGAATATATCTATCTGGGAAGGCCGGTCAGTGCAGTGCAGGACTGGAATGCCAAAATAGAGCCTTTTGATGTGCATCGTTTTTACGGTGGAGACCTGGAAGGAGTTTGGAAGAAGCTGGACTATCTTTGTTACCTTGGCGTTGAGGTTTTGTACTTTAACCCTCTTTTCGTATCTCCCTCCAATCACAAATATGACACACAGGATTATGACCATATCGATCCGCACCTGGGGAGGCTTGTTGAAGATGGAGGAGAAGTGCTTCTTCCGGGAGAGACGGAGAACAGAAAGGCAAGTAAATACAGCATTCGCAGTACCGAGAAAGCAAACCTGGAAGCCAGTGATGCCCTTTTTCGGGACTTTGTGGCGGCTTGTCACGCCCGAGGAATGAGGGTTATTATTGACGGTGTTTTTAATCACTGCGGATCTTTTCATCGCTATATGAATGCCTCTTTTTTCTATAAGACGGGAGAGGGAAATCCCTATCCTTTCGGTGCCTTTGAGAGCTACCAAAGTCCATATCGAGAGTATTTTGAATTTGCCAAAAAGACGGAAGCCGATTGGCCTTATAATGACAGTTATGAAAAATGGTGGGGAAATGATACGTTGCCGAAGCTGAATTATGAAAATGCCGAAGCGCTGGAAGAGGAAATTATAAACGTAGCCAGAAAATGGATTAGTGCTCCTTACTTTTGCGACGGATGGAGATTGGATGTTGCGGCTGATTTGGGACACAGTGAAGCCTATAATCATAGCTTTTGGAAGAAGTTTCGGAAGGCCGTAAAAGAGGCCAATCCGGAAGCCGTGATTTTAGCAGAGCATTACGGAAATCCGGCTGCCTGGCTAAAAGGAGAGGAATGGGACAGCATCATGAACTATGATGCTTTTATGGAGCCGGTAAGCTGGTTTCTCACGGGAATGGAAAAGCATTCCGACAGAGCCATGCCGGAAACCTACGGGGATGGTGTGCTGTTCTTTAATACGATGCGTTACAACATGGCAAATATTCCGGAAAATGCATTAGATGCCTGCATGAATCAGCTTTCCAATCATGATCATTCCCGTTTTATGACAAGAACAAACAGGAGAGTGGGACGAATTAAAGCGGATATAGATGATGCTGCAGTGGGAATTGATCCGGCACTTTTCCGTTTAGCGGCTATGCTGCTCTTAACTTGGCCCGGGGCCCCCACACTTTTTTATGGAGATGAGGTAGGAGTATGCGGGTGGACGGAACCGGACTGCAGAAGGCCTTTTCCCTGGGGGGAAGAGGATATGGAGCTTCTGGACTATCATCGATACCTCTTATTTCATCATAAGAAGCTGCCGGCTCTTAGAAATGGAGCTCTTATGCTCTTAGAGGCCGGGCCAAACTATGCGGTTTATGCAAGAATAACAGAGAGACAGGTAGCGATTATCGTGCTATACACAGGAGAGACGGAGTGTACTCTTCCGATTCCGGTTTGGAAGGCCGGAGTGAGCGATAAAATGCAGATGAGAAGAATTCTAAAAACGGACTACAGAGGATACAATGCAGGTCAAACCTGCAGATTCTCGAAGAATGGAATGATAGACTGCCGCATGTGGGCTAAAACCGGAAAAATTTACATTGTAGATTTAGAAGAAATCGAAAAATCAAAATAATTTTCTAAGCAATATAGGTCTGAACTTGGGCACGCTCTCGCTAGCTTCGCCACGTAACGGATACTAAGCGAAAAACTGCGTTTCTCTTGTTTTTCGCAAGTACCGACGGGCTCAGACTACCCTGCATTCAGACCTATATTGCAAAAATTACTTTATTATTTTGATTTTTTACAGCCCCTTTTTTACAATAAGAAGACCACTAAAAGGGAATCTTTTAAGCCATGACCAAATACTCTCGAAGTTTTTCTTCCACCTGCGTCATCTTCTCCTTTGGCGCAAAGAGTTCGGTGATTCTTCCAACGCCTAGATAAAGAACGCCCAGAAGAGATTTTGCATCAACTAAACGATTTCCGCTCCCCAAATCCACATCAAAAGGCAGACTGCTGGTTTTGTTTACAAAGTCGCTTACGGCTTCGGAATTGGGTATCAGGATTTTTACTGTTTCCATAATTCCTCCATAACAATGATTTATCGGCGTTTTAATCGGTTACTCTGTTTTATCTTTCCATCTGAAACCGAACGCCCTTATGTTCTACTCTATTAACCCTTATTTAATAATTCGGTATTTCGAGGGAAAATATTACTCTTTTCGAGAAAAATAAGCAAGGACATTTATATAAAGCTTTTATAAACTCGGCATGAAAAAAAGAAATAAAAATGATTGAATTAAGTTCTTTCCTTTTTCTGTCTTCTTTTCTTCTCCAGTAGGAGGTCGCGCTTTGCTTTTTGCTCACGACTTAAATCTTTTGTATGTTTCAGCATACGCTTTCTTCTTCTTGCACGGTAAAATTCCTCCCTCCTTTGAAACAGATAGACGGCGAGAAGACCTAATACGGTTAGAAGGGAAAGGCTTAGAAGAATCTTTAATAATTTCAGAATCGGTTTTTGCAGGATGATTTTTCCGGCCTTTTTGTCGAAAATAAGCGGTGCATTGTTTTGTTTTTCCGGATTACTGTCTACGCTTTCTTCTGTGTTTTCTTCCTCTTTTTGCAGCTCCACGGAAATCTTTTTGGGGATAGCTTCTTCTTTTTTTAGAGAAGTTTTAGACAGATCGGAATTTTCATTGCTCGTTTTCTCATCCTCCAGATAAATATAGGCCGTACCAACAATACGGTCTTCATAACGATACTCAATTTTCGCTATTTTTCCCTCCGCTTTTTCTTCTTCACTTAAGTCATAATGGAGGTCGGAGGCTACATCCTGGAAAGGGATTCCTTTTGGAAGGCAAACCTGGTCGTCACTTCCCGTAGTAAAATGCAGGCTCTTTAAGAGCGGAATTCCGTCCACAGACCAGTTGCTTTCCAGATTGCGAAAACGGCTGTCATTCTTTTCTGCAGGATAGGAAGTAAAGGAAGAAAAACCGAAATCAAAAAGTTTTTTTGTGTCGCGATACTGGGAATTGTGTCCATTTAAAATGGCACAAATCAGTGTGGTATCTCCCTTTTTACAAGCGGTCAGAAGGGTGTTTCCGGCAAGAAGAGTATATCCGGTTTTTCCGGCAAAGACTCCCTCATAGTATTCTCTATAGCTTTTACGCATCATCTTATGATGGGCGTAAACCGTATTTTCCTTGTCCTCGGGATTCGGATATTTACTGATAGGAGCATGGGTATAAACCTGCGTAGCATCAATTTGTAAAAAGCTCTTGTTTTGAATGGCATACTGCATGATTTTTGCCATGTCCATGGCACTGGTGTAATGCTCTGCATTATTCAATCCCGAAGGATTGGTAAAATGAGAATCCGTGCATCCTATTGCCTGCGCTTTTTCATTCATCAGCTCCGCAAAAGCACTGTTGGATCCGGCTACATATTCTGCCAATGCATTTGCACAGTCATTTGCGGAATGTAAGAGAAGACTGTAGAGACAGTCTCTGACACTCAGTTTATCTCCGGCTACCGCGCCGATAACAGTAGAGTTCGGTTCCAGATTGTCTTTGGTGGCTGCGGTAGAAAAGGTGATCTTGGTTTCCAGATTTTCTACGTGTTCTAAAACCACGATGGCTGTCAGAACCTTTGTGATGGAAGCCGGATAGTAGTGTGCATGCTCATTTTTTGCATATAAAACGGTTCCGGATTTTGCATCCATCAAGACAGCACCTTCTGCTTCGATATTTTCCGTACAACTTGGCCAGCCGTCGGCATAGGATGGAAAAGAGGGGGCAGAAAAAAAGCCTAAAAGAAGAATGAGGAGCAGGCAGAACAAACGAGAAGAAAGGCTATTTTTTTGTCTTATCATTTCTCCTCCTTTTCTACCAGAGGAAAAATCAAAGAAACCTTGTAGAGATCACCGTCAATCTCGATTCTCATTTTTCCGGACATCAGCTTGGTTAAGCTTTTGGCTATGGAAAGTCCCAAACCGGAACCCTCCGTACTTCTGGATACATCCCCTCTTACAAAACGTTCCGTCAGTTCCTCGGGCGAGATATTTAAGGGAGCTTCGGAGATATTTTTCATCGTAAAGACGGCATCCTTCTCCCTTTTTGTTAAAGTAATATAGACTCTACTGCCGAGCAGGGCATATTTTGCACAGTTATTAAAGAGGTTTTCCAGAACACGGAACAGCTGTCTGCCATCGGCAAGAATCAGAATGGAACCTTCCGGAACCTCTGTTATGATCTGTAAAGAACGCTTTTCCAGTTTTTCCTGAAACTCCCCCAGGGTTTGTAAGATGATTTCATTATAGTCAATCGGATGGAGTTCCAAAGTTATATTACCCGAACTTGCTTTACTGGCCTCGACGAGATCCTCGGTAAGGTTCTTTAAACGACTGGCCTTGTGCTCCAGAACCTCGATATAGCTTTGTACTCTCTCGTCCTGAATATTTTCACGCTTTAAAAGATCCACATAGCTTATGATGCTGGTGAGAGGTGTTTTTAAATCATGGGATACATTGGTAATCAAATCCGTCTTTAATCGCTCCGCCTTTACCTGTTCGTTTACAGCAGCCTGCAGACCACGACTGATATAGTAGGTATAGTAGTCGATGGAAATGGTGACGAAGAGCAGGATGATGGAAAAGAGGAGGTGCAAAAGACTCCTTCTATGGACAAAACAATATCCGTTGTACAGGATAAGCCCGAAAGCCAAAAGATTCGGGAACACGAAAAGAATGTATGAGAAAGTTTTGGATCGGGCAAATTTACTGGCTTCCACATAGGTTCCGATGAGTTTCCAGATACGCTTTAAATAAGAACTGCTGTACAAGGTGGACTTCTTATATTTTCTTACCAGGGAAAGAAATAGGGGCAGCAGAAGGAAATAGCGCAAAATAAATAAGCAGAGCGCGGAGAAGAAGGAGGGCTCCGGAAAATTTCCCACCGCAAGGACAAGGCTTTCGAAAAAGTACACGGTAAGAGGCTTTGCAAGATAAAACCAAAGCAGTCCCAGAAACAGGGTTATCTCCATAGGGCTTTTATCAAAGGTATAGAGGGTGAGCTCCCGCCCCTCATTGCGTCCCGTATCAAAGAGAAGGATAACAAAGCTGGTCAGTGTTAGGACTGCGGAAAATATAAACAGAAAAAGTCCCAGGAAGGTGAGCTGACGTCGGTTACTGTAGCTAAGATAGGCTGCCTTATACAGGTCATCATAGGGGAAATTGGTATCGACTCCGGCAGCAAAAACATAGGCACCGTCCTTATAGGGATCTCTGGCTTCCAAAAGGGGCACCAAATTGGAGGGTACCGTATTTAAATTGCTCTTCACTTCCAGAGAATTCGAATCTGTACCGATATATTTGCCCAAGTGCCAAATCTGCTCCGCACTGACACTCTCCACGTTGTTGTAATAAGTGGAATTGTTTCCGTTCGTATAATTCACATAAAACTGAAAGTTGCTTCCCCTATCGAAGTAACGGGAACGAATGGCATAGTATTTGGCAAGATAGCCGAGCGCTTCCTTCGCCAGTCGTCCCAAACTCATAAAACCGTCTGCAGGGCTTGCAGGTTGGTAATCAGGGAGATAAGCACGATACGTTACACGAATCTGATGCTCCTTTTCGTCCTGCTCCTTTGTCACGGTAGCCGGACCGTCTTCCATGATTTCATTTTTCTCATTCAAATAATAGCCCATCGAACGGGCATATTTAATCAGATAATCCAAACTGTAGGAACGAGTGGCACCATTGGTTTCACTTTGCGCAATGGTATGGTTTAAGTCCAGCGTTCCCTTTGTCTCAAATAGGTCTCGAAGATCGATATAATCAAAGATATCATTGACGCTTTCGGAGATGGCACTGTCAAAAGCGGAGGAAGAAAGATAACTTTTCTCTTTTAAAAAGGAGACGGCATCATTTCCTTCCGGCGCAAAATGCAAAAGAATCAAGCTGCCAAGAAGCAAAACCACGGAAAAGAGATGGATGAAGGGGATGAAAAATTTCTTCATACTAGTCCTCCGGCTTTCCCTGCTTTTCAATCTTGTAACCTACGCCCCAAACAACCTTTAAATACTTGGGCTTACGGGAGTCAATCTCAATCTTTTCCCGAATATGGCGAATGTGTACGGCTACCGTATTATCGGCACCGATAGCCTCCTCATTCCAGATAGAGGTATAGATTTCGTCAATGGAAAATACCTTTCCGGCATTCTTTACCAAAAGCAGAAGGATATTATACTCGATAGGGGTGAGTTTCACCGGCTCTCCGTCCACGGTAACTTCCTTGGTATCATCGTTGATCACCAGACCGCCACAACTGAAAACGGCATCTCCTTTGGCGGATTCATTCATATTTCCGAGCTGTGTATAACGCCGAAGCTGGGACTTTACTCTGGCTACCAGCTCCAGAGGATTAAAAGGTTTTGTGATATAGTCGTCCGCCCCGATGTTTAAGCCGAGAATCTTATCGGCATCTTCACTCTTGGCACTGAGAATAATAATAGGAATAGAACTTTTTTCGCGAATTTTCAAAGTGGTACGAATGCCGTCCAGTCCCGGCATCATAACGTCCAGAATCAAAAGATCCAGGGACTCCTTTTCCATGATTTTTAAGGCATCAAAGCCGTCGTATGCTTTCAAAACATTATAGCCTTCCCCCGCAAGATAGATGGAGATGGCTTCCACGATTTGTTTATCATCATCGCAAACCAAGATATTTTGCATAGTTGCTCCTTTTTTATGTGAAGAAAAAGTACACTTCCCGAATCTATGCTAGTATAACAAAGCTTTACGGAAAGCGGAAGAAGAGTAAAAAGTATTCAGAAAAAAATAAGAAGCATGAAAAAAGGATGTCATCTTCATGACATCCTTTTTCGAATCAAATGCGCCCTCAGGGACTCGAACCCTGGACAAATAGATTAAGAGTCTACTGCTCTACCAACTGAGCTAAGGGCGCGTATGCCGTAGCACCCGTATAATATACAAAGATTCATTTTTCTTGTCAAGCAAAATTTTGTAAATAATTTACGCGAGCATTTTAGCCGCTTAGTTTGAGTGAAAAAGCTAAGATGTATTTTTCTTTGTACAAAAATATACAAAAAAGCTTCCATTTTATTTCCATAGTGAAAAAGCGGAGTTTTTATAATAAAATCAGATATAAGGAAGATGGCCGGGACGTGTAGCGGATTATCTTTGGTATGATTGGAAAAATCTCTCACAAACGGATTCATCTTGATGTTTCTTACATTCATGAAGGGAGAAAAAATGAAAAAAACGGTTTCTGTGCTGCTGGGCAGCGCGATGGCGCTTATGGTGGTGACTTCCCAGGTTATGACCGCCTTTGCCTGTACCGGTGTAATCATCGGAAAAGATTTAACGGAAGACGGCAGTACGATTTTCGGACGTACCGAAGATCTGGAGGTAAACCATAACAAGGTTTACAAAGTCCATGAAGAGGCGGAGTACAAGGCGGGAGAGAGCATTAAGGACGTTTCGGTGAATCCGGACAACGGGTACTCCTACACCTTTACCCATGCATCCTATCGCTATACCTCTGTGAGTGATACCACTCCGGAGTATGGATATTTCGATGAGGCGGGCTTTAATGAAAAGGGATTGATTGCGGATATGACGGTATCGGCCAGTGCAAATGATGAGGTCCTGTCCGTGGATCCTTATGTGGACGGAACGGATACAACAAAGCCGGTCGGTATTACGGAAGCCATTATTGCCACGGCGGTTCTCGGAAATTGCGAGAATGCAAGGCAGGCGGTAGAATTTATTGCGGATGAAGTGGCAACAAAGGGAGCAGCGGAAGGAAACGGCCTTGTGGTTGCAGACAGTAAAGAGCTATGGTATATGGAAATTTATACCGGACATCAATTTGTTGCGATGAAATACCCGAGCGACAAGTTTTCCGTTTTCCCGAACTCTTTCTGGTTAAACGAGTGTAATCTGACTGTAGGGGAAGAAAAAGAAAACTACAATGTTTCTTCCGACGGAATGTACATTTACTCAAAAGATATTTTCAAAGTGGCATCCGATGCAAAAACCTTAAAGGGCGATGAGGCAAGCCGAAGCATCGACTTATACGGCTCCTATGCGGGAGAGCTCAGAGACAGTACGGAATCCCGTGTCTGCTCCGGTATTAAGCAGTTTAAGCCTGACGCCAGCTTTGACGGGAAGGTTTATCCGTTCTTACAGGATACGACAAAGAAAATTACGCTCTCTGACGTTTTTGCCTTTACACGGAATCGTTTGGAGAACTTGGATAAAGTAGCCGATGACTTGAGTCGCGGAGACCTCTACCCAATCGGAAACAGAAACACCATGGAAGCGCATATTTACCATATTCCAAAGACGGCAACGGCGGAATATCCCGGAACGATGTGGCTTGCTTTAGGTTCCCCTCTTACGTCTCCTTTTGTGGCGTATTATCCGAATCAAACGGCAGGAATTCCTGAGGCGCAAAATGAAAGCAACGAATTTAATGAAGATTCGGTTTACTGGCTGGCCATGGATACGCTCTTCATGATTGAGTACAATCGTGAACTGCTTCAGCCTATTGCAACAGAAAAGATCAATGCGTTGGAGAGCGAAGAACTGAAAGATGCGGTAACAACGATGATGAGTGCGGAAGAGGCTACGGCACTGAATCAGAAGGATGCAACAAAGGCATTTGAAACGCTGAAGGAAATCCACTCGGAAATCAAAGAGAAGTTCCAAAATTATATCAAAGAAAATGATTACACCATTCACTTTTCCGGAAAGCGTGCAACAGCTGCATTTACCGGTGCGGAAGTAACGGTTCCGAAGGACAGTGCGGAAGTCGGCATGAAGCTGCAGATTAAGCCTGCTGAAGAGGAAGGAAGCGGAGAATTACAGCTCGTGGATTTCTACGGTAATCCTGTAACGGAAGTGAAGCAGGAGTTAACGTATTCCATTCCTACATCTGCTTTTTCCGGAAAAACGGCATTTTTCGACGGAGAGCAGGAAATCGCAAGTGAAGTAAAAGACGAGCATTATGTCTTTAGCACCAAGGCGGTGAAGATCAGCTATAAAGCGGGAAGCGCTGAGGGAAGCGCAGAAACGACAGCAGAGGAAAGCACTGCCGCTACACAGGAAAAGACGGAAAATCAGGCGGAAAGTTCCAAGAAAGTCCCCAACTCCGTTTTGTTGATCGGTGCAGCTGCGTTCATCATTGCAGCAGTGCAAATGCGCAGAAAAAAATCACAATAAAAAGAATGGGCTGTCACAGCTTCTTGCATGGCAGACATGAGTAACGAGATATCCTATGCACTAAGATTACGATACTTCTTAAGAATAAAAATCCCCGGGCCGAACGGCTCGGGGATTTTTATTCTTAAAGTGGTGCAGAAAGAGGGAGACGATAGAAACTTTCTAAAAGCCGATTGTCCCCGGAACTGCTGTAAAGTGTAAGCTTGGATTCTCCGGTTTTTCGGAGAAGATTTTTTTCCGCTAATCGATGAGCGGTTTCTCTTGCCGTGCCTTCCGCACCGTCAAAGAAGGGGATGGAATAGCCAAGTGCCTTTTCGATTTCTTTTTTCACAAAAGGGAAATGAGTACAGCCCAGAACAATAGAAGAGACGGAACCTTTAGAATAGGGCTTCAATAAGTCCTTTAAGTAGGATTGCATTTCTTCTCCAAAGCCTTTTCCCTCCTCAAGCAGTCGGACAATACCCGGTGCGGGAAGCAGGATATATTCTCCTTTGTCTTTTAAGCGGTCTATCAGGTGATGCAGACGATCTCCCTTCAGTGTACTTTCGGTTGCTAAAATAAGAATCTTCTTCTCTTCCGAATGGGGGAAGCGTTCTCCCTCCCGCTCTGCAATTTCCTGAGCAAAGAGTGTTGCGGGTTTCACGGCCGGCTCCATACCCACAATAATATCTTCCGGATATTTCTCACGAAGGAAGGGAGCGGCAGCGGATGTTGCGGTATTGCAAGCGATAACCGTCGCTTTCACTCCGTGTTCTTTCAGAAAGCGGTAGGCGCTAAGAGAAAGTGCTCGTACTTCTTCTTCCGTTTTTTCCCCATAGGGAGCATTTTTTTGATCTCCGTAGAAAAAGAAATTTTCATGGGGCAGTTCCTTTTCCAGCGCCTTTAAGACACTGATTCCCCCTACACCTGAATCAAAAATGCCGATAGGACTGTCCTTTGCATTTTCACCATTCATAGATAGTTTCCGTCCTTTCTTCACCGCTCAAGTCTAGCATAGCTTTTCGGGGATTGCAATTTTACGGCGGAAAACCTATACTTTTTAAAACAAAGAATAGGAGGTGCTCATGAAAAGCACTGAAAAAGTCAGCGTATCGGAATTGATAGAGAAAGAAGGATTAAAAAACCTGACACCGAGCATCAACACGGATGAGGTTTTTATGACAATTCCCGATGTAAACAGGCCGGCATTACAGCTTGCAGGTTTTTTTGATCAATTTGATTCGGAAAGAGTACAGATCATCGGTAATGTAGAGACTGCCTATCTTATGACGAAAGATAGGCCCACGAGAAGGGCAAGATATGCGGAAATTACGAAATATCCGATTCCCTGTATTATTTATGCCAGAAACATAGAACCGGATTCCTGCATGATTTCCGCCTGTGAAGAAGCAGGGATTCCTCTTCTTTCGAGTAACAGACCGACGACCGAACTGGAAGCCGAGGTCATTCGTTGGCTGAAGGTAAAGATGGCACCGATGATTACCGTGCATGGTGTTCTGGTGGATGTCTACGGAGAAGGCGTGTTGATTACCGGGGACAGCGGAATCGGAAAATCCGAAGCGGCATTGGAATTAATTAAAAGAGGGCATCGCTTGGTCAGTGATGATGTAGTAGAAATCCGTAAGGTTTCGGATGAATCTTTGGTGGGAACCGCACCGGATGTTACCAAGCATTTTATCGAACTGCGCGGAATCGGCATTATTGACGTGAAGCAAATGTTCGGAGTGGAGTCTGTCAAGGATACGCAAACCATCAATATGGTCATTTCTTTGGCGGAGTGGTCGAAGGAGAAGGACTATGACAGACTTGGCTTAAAAGATAATTTTGTGGAGTATTTGGGGAATAGTATCATCAGCTATGATATTCCGATTCGACCGGGAAGAAATGTGGCGATTATTGTAGAATGTGCCGCCATCAATAACAGGGCCAAGAAGATGGGATACAATGCCGCTCAGGTACTGTATGACAGAGTCACCAAAAATCTGAAGAAGCAGGAAGAAGAATAGATAGATGGAACATTTGCAGGGAATATTGCTAAAGGAATACACCAGCTTTCAAGTAGGGGGAAAAGCCAAAGACCTCTATATTCCGCACTCCGCGGAAGAACTGGAAGAACTGCTTAAGCGTTTTCATAAAGAAGGACGTTCCTTTTATGTTTTGGGAAAAGGCTCCAACTTACTGATATCCGATGAGGGACTGGAAGAACCGGTTATCTTGATACGGGAGAATCTTTCCGGAATTACTTTTACGCCTTCCGGTGAGGAGGCTGTTTTCACGGCCCTTTCCGGAACTTCTCTTTTTGAACTTGCAAGGTTTGCGGAGGAAAAGGGCTATACGGGTATGGAGGCGCTTTCCGGAATTCCGGGAACGGTAGGTGGTGCCGTAAAGATGAATGCAGGTGCATATAACAGAGAAATCAAAGACATTTTCCGGAGTGGCAGTTTTTTTTGGAAAAACGGAGAAAGGATAGAACTGGATTTAGGGCAAATGGATTTTTCTTATCGCCATTCAGCGGTGGAAGACGATATGGTATGCCTTTCGGCAAGCTTTCTTCTGCAAAAGGGAGAGGCTGCTTCCATTCGGGAAAAGATGGAAGACTACACGACTCGCAGGGCGGAAAAGCAGCCTTTGGAAATGCCTTCCGCCGGTTCGACCTTTAAGAGACCGGAAGGGGATTATGCCTCCAGGCTGATAGAGCAGGCGGGACTTCGAGGATTTTCCTTGAATCATGCGGGAGTTTCGGAAAAGCATTGTGGTTTTGTGGTGAATCTTGGCGGTGCGAGTGCGGAGAACATTTACAGTCTGATACAAGAAGTCATACGGATTGTAAAAGAAAAAGAGGGAGTTCAGTTGGAACCCGAGGTGAAGCTGTGGGGGAAATTTTAAAAAACAGTTCTGCTTTTTGCCTGATTTTGACAGGAATGAGCGGTGCCGGCAAGACGGTAGCTTTGAAAAATTTGGAAGATTTCGGCTTTAACTGTATTGATAATCTTCCTGTCGGCTTACTCGATAAATTTATTGAGTTATTTATGCAAAGCAATCAAGGCGAACGGATTGCGCTCGGGATTGACAGTAGAAATATTCAAGAGCTGGATCAACTGGAAGAACACCTTCTTTTTTGGGAAGAAGAGGCGCAGATTCGATTCCGAATCGTTTTTTTGGATGCAAGAGATGAGGTTCTGATACAGCGCTTCAAGGAAACAAGGCGTGCACATCCCTTGGCAAAAGGCGGAAGAATAGAAGCGGGGATCGCTTTGGAAAGGAAAAAGCTTGCTTTCTTGCGGGAGAAGGCGGACATCCTCATCGATACTTCCAAACTTTTAACACGGGATCTTCGCCAACAGTTGTTTTCCATTTTTATGGAAGACAAAGCATATAAAAATTTACAAGTCAGTTTGGTGTCCTTCGGCTTTAAATACGGTATTCCGGAAGACTTGGACTTACTTTTCGACGTACGTTTCCTGCCTAATCCTTTTTATGACAGTGAGTTGCGCAGTCACACCGGACTTGAAAAAGGGATACAGGATTTCGTGATGCAGGATGGAAAGGCGGAGATTTTCCTGCAAAAACTGAATGATATGCTCCGTTTTCTTATTCCTTTGTATATTGCAGAGGGAAAAAATCAATTGGTTATCGGAATAGCTTGTACCGGAGGGAAACATCGATCCGTGACAATTTGCGAAAAATTGTATCAATCTATAAAAGACCTGGAAAATATAGGACTAAGTCTGGACCATAGAGATATAAATAAATAATATGCATAGATTAAACTTAAAAATCCGTCGATGATTATGTAATTTATCGAAAAATAACAGGACAAAATGCACAGTGGATAAAAAAAGAAAAATAGAAAAAGAAGAAAAAAAACCGTCATTTTCCAAGCGGATCAAGGCGGAACTGGCTGATTTAGGCTTTACACAATCTAAAAAAACCTTTAAGATAAGCATAGATGATAAGGAGAAAAGCAAGGAAGAGTTAAGACGTTTTTTTCTTGCCGGAGCTTCTGTAACGGATCCCATGAAAGAGTATCATCTGGAGTTTTTGCCCGGAAACAAGGCGGAGGAAGAACGGATTGAAGCAATTTTAAAGAGCTTTTCGATTCATCCGAAGCGGGGTTTCAGAGGGAAGAACCCCATGATTTACTTAAAGGATGCAGGTGAAATTGCGGATGTTTTAAAGCTTCTGGGGGCTTTTAACAGTCTTATGGAGTTTGAAAATGCCCGAATTTTGAAGGAAGTGAGCGAGAATGTAAACCGCAGGGTAAACTTTGAAGCGGCGAACATTAATCGCACGGTAAAGGCAAGCGTGAAGCAGCAGGAAGATATTCTTCTTATTAAAGAAATGATAGGATTGGAACGAATAGAATCCGGTTTAAGAGAACTTGCCGAACAACGTTTACAATATCCAGATGCATCTCTGGAAGAACTTTCAAGGGGACTCAGTACTCCTATCGGAAAGAGCGGAGTAAATCATCGACTGCGTAAGTTGGCTAGGATTGCAAGGGAACTTCGAGAAGAAATTGCCCTAAACCGGAATGAGACAGAGATGAGTCAGGATGACTTCTAAATCATTTTAATTTGTTACAAAGGAAATACCGGAGGGAGCATTCCTCAAAAAGTAGAAATTGCTTAGGCCTGCATTTTCAAGACAATTCAGTAAGACAGCTTAGGAACGAGGATGGAGTGAAGACACTCTGCATTTGGGATGCTCAATGCACCAGGGAGGCACAGACCATGAAAGACAATAACATTACAGTAAATTTACCGAGGAACACGGAGGATCATCCGGTGGCTATGCTGGTACAGATTGCCAGTCGCTTTCAGTCCAGAATTTATATGTCGGAAGGAAGCCGGAGAGTCAATGCGAAATCCATTATGGGAATGATGGCGCTCGGATTGAACAATGGATCCAAACTGTATGTTTCAGCAGAGGGAGAAGATGAAGAGGCTGCGATTACGGCAATCAGCGATTACCTTTTGGGAGAAGCAATATAGTCTTATCAATCAATTTGTGATTTTTAAATAAAGAGTAAACCAGGGCTTTCGGGGATTGATTCTCGGAAGCCCTTCCTTTAGTATACAGAGAGAATGATACGATAAGGAGAGAAAATGGCATTTACACATTTGCATGTACATAGCAGCTACAGTTTGTTGGACGGCTCGGGGAAGATTCCGGAAATGATTGCCAGAGTGAAGGAGCTCGGAATGGATTCCTGTGCCTTGACGGATCATGGTGTAATGTACGGCGTGATTGATTTCTATAAAGAGGCGAAGAAGCAGGGGATTCATCCGATTCTGGGCTCGGAAATCTATTTAACCGAGAATATGGAAGAGAAGAGTCTGCAAAAGGGCGAGGCGAGATATTATCATCTTGTTCTTCTTGCGGAAAATGAAACGGGCTTTCATAATCTGATGAAGCTTGTATCACTGGGATTTACCGAAGGATACTACTATAAGCCGAGGGTGGATTATGTCGTTTTGGAAAAATACCATGAAGGCATCATTGCACTTTCCGCATGTCTTGCGGGAGAAGTTTCCCGTGCCCTTCGGCAAAGCGATTACGAAAAGGCGAAAAAGGCGGCTCTTCGCTATCGGGATATCTTCGGAGAAAAGAATTTTTTTCTGGAAATGCAAGACCACGGCTATCCGGAACAAAAGCTTGTAAACCAAGGGATGCTGAGACTGCATGAAGAGACGGGGATTCCGCTGGTTGTGACAAACGATATCCACTATACCTACCCGGAGGATGCCAAGTCTCATGATATTTTGCTCTGCCTGCAGACCGGAAAGAAACTGCTTGATGAAGACAGAATGCGCTATCCCGGAGGACAGTTTTATATTAAAAGTGAAGAAGAAATGCGAAGTCTTTTTCCCTTTGCAGAGGAGGCTTTGGAGAATACGGCGCGCATCGCGGCGCGTTGTCAAGTGGAGATAAAGTTCGGTGAATATCACTTACCGAAATATGAGGTTTCTCAGGGCTATACTTCCGAAAGCTATTTGGAGGAGCTTTGCCAAAAAGGCCTGGAAAGGCGCTATGGAGCAGTAGGGGAAGAAGTGCAGGAAAGACTGAACTATGAGCTTTCCGTCATAAAAAGCATGGGATTTGTAGACTACTTTCTAGTGGTTTGGGACTATATTAACTTTGCTAAAACAAACGGCATCGCGGTAGGACCGGGGAGGGGTTCCGCTGCAGGTTCCATCGTGGCCTATGCAATCGGCATTACCGATGTGGATCCGATTGCCCATCAGCTTCTTTTTGAGCGCTTTTTGAATCCGGAAAGAGTGACCATGCCCGATATCGATGTGGACTTTGAGTACGAAAGACGACAGGAAGTGATTGACTATGTCGGAAGAAAGTACGGAAAAGACCAAGTGAGTCAGATTATCACCTTTGGAACCTTGGCTGCTCGTGGAGTTATCCGAGACGTAGGACGTGTTCTCGATATTCCCTATGCGAAGTGTGACCGGCTTGCGAAGCTTGTGCCAACGGAACTCAACATGACTTTAGAGAAAGCTCTTTCCATGAGTAAGGAACTGAAGGAACTCTATGATACGGAGGAAGAAACGCGAACCATGATTGACTTCTGCCTTCGCCTGGAGGGGCTTCCCAGACACAGTTCCATGCATGCGGCAGGCGTGGTCATTGCCGGCAGTCCGGTTTCGGACTATGTTCCTTTGGCCCGTGCACAGGACGGATCGGTAACCACGCAGTTCACGATGACCACCATCGAAGAACTGGGACTTTTAAAGATGGACTTTCTGGGACTGAGAACTCTTACGGTGATACAGGATGCTATTCGTTTTATCGAACAGAATCACGGTATTCGTCTTGATCTGGATAAACTGAATTATGAGGACAAAGAGGTTTATGCAATGCTTTCCAGAGGAGACTGTGCAGGCGTTTTCCAGTTGGAATCTACCGGTATGGTGAATTTTATGAAACGTCTGCAGCCTACGAATCTGGATGACATTATTGCCGGAGTGGCACTTTATCGTCCCGGTCCCATGGACTTTATTCCGGACTATATTGCGGGGAAGAAAAATCTGGAGAAGGTAGAATATGATTGTAAAGAAATGGAGCCAATCCTGAAAAACACCTATGGTGTTATCGTGTATCAGGAGCAGGTTATGCAGATTGTTCGGGACCTCGCCGGCTTCAGTATGGGGGCTGCGGATTTGCTTCGACGTGCCATGAGTAAGAAGAAGCTTTCCGTTATGGAAGAAGAACGAAAACACTTTGTTTACGGAAATCCTGAGGAGGGTATTTTCGGATGTCTTTCCAAGGGAATCTCCGAGGCTGTGGCGAATCGCATCTATGATAAGATGATTGATTTTGCAAAATATGCCTTTAACAAGTCTCATGCGGTAAGCTATGCACTCCTTTCCTATCAGACAGCTTATCTGAAGCGCTACTATGCTCCGGAGTTTTACGCCGCAACCATGAGTTCTTATATGGACAACTCTGTTAAAACTGCGGAATACATTGAAGTGGCCAGGGAAGAAGGGATTCCGATTCTTCCTCCGGATATCAACGAAGCGGAGGTGGGATTTTCCGTCAAGGGCGGAGCGATTCGCTATGGACTTTCCGCTGTGAAAGGAGTAGGAAGAACTGCGGCGGAAACCATTCTTGAGGAGAGAAAAAAAGGTCGATTTAAAGATTTTGAGGATTTTGTGCTCCGAATGAGTCAGAAAAGACTCAATCGTCGGGCAATGGAATTCTTTATTCATGCCGGCTCCCTGGACAGCATGGAAGGCAACAGAAGAGAAAAGCTGGTAATGCTTTCTGAAGTTTTGGAGAATGTGCAAAAAGGAAAGCAAGACAGTATTCCGGGGCAAATGAGCCTCCTGGATCTTTTGGGAGAGGATGCAGGAGAAAAAAGTGAATTCTCCTTGCATTTTCCGGATCTTTCCGAATTTCCAAAGGCAGAGTTGCTTCGTAATGAAAAGGATGCCTTAGGAGTATACCTTTCCGGGCACCCGCTGGATAGTGACAAAGCGCTGCTGAAAGAAGTATGTACGAGAAAAGCCAGAGACTTCTCGGAAGAGGCGCAGGAGTTGCAAAAGGAAGACGGCATAAAGGATGACGAACTTTGCGTTATCGGCGGAATGCTTGCAGGTATCAATAAGCGTATTACTAAGAAAAATGATATGATGGCCTTTCTTACTGTGGAAGACAATACCGGGACCGTTGAAGCGGTAGCATTTCCCCGTATCTTTGAACAGGCAAAGGAATTTCTGGAGGAGGACAGAAAGATTTTCGTAAAAGGCAGGATTCAGAAAAAAGATGAGGGAGAGGCGAAGCTCATTGCCGAAAAGATTATAGCCTTTGAAAATTTGCCGAAAGAAATCTGGATACAATTTGCGGATAAGGAAGAGTATGAGAGGCAAGAACAAAGCTTGCACCGCGTTATAGATGAAAACAGGGGAGAATGTGAGCTTGTTCTTTTTCTGAAAAAGGAGAAGGCGATTAAAAGACTTCCGAAGAACCGGGGAATAGCTTCCGGAGAAAAAACAAAGGAAGCTCTTATCGAGTTATTCGGCAAGGAAAATACAAAAGAAAAAGTAAAATCCTTGAAATTCCTATAAGAATACAGTAATATACTTTTCCTGTTTAGAAGTATATTTTTGGTTTATGGATAGGCCCTAAGTAGAGTTTGAAAATAAAAGAATTGGAGGCTTTTATGGCAAAAACGGCAGTAAAAACGATTGGAATCTTAACTTCCGGAGGTGATGCACCGGGAATGAATGCAGCAATCCGCAGTGTGGTAAGGAGTGCAATTCATCACGGCTTAAAAGTGAAGGGAATCATGCGAGGATACGCAGGCCTTTTGGAAGAAGAAATTGTGGATATGGACAGCCATTCCGTATCGGATATTATCAGTCGCGGAGGCACCATTCTCTATACTGCCCGTTGTAAAGAGTTCACTACTGCCGAAGGACAGAAGAAGGGTGCGGAAATCTGTAAAAAGCACGGCATTGACGGTATGGTGATTATTGGAGGAGACGGTTCCTTTATGGGGGCCGGAAAGCTTTCCGCACTTGGGATTAATACTATCGGCGTGCCCGGAACAATTGACTTGGATATCGCCTGCACAGACTATACTATCGGCTTTGATACTTCCATTAATACCGCCATGCAGGCGATTGATAAGATTCGGGATACTTCCACTTCTCATGAACGTTGCTCCATTATTGAAGTAATGGGCAGACGCGCCGGATATATCGCGCTTTGGTGCGGTGTGGCAAACGGAGCCGAGGAGATTCTTCTGCCGGAGAGGTATGACGGAGATGAGCAGGCTATCATTAACCGTATCATTGAAAGTAGAAAAAGAGGAAAGAAGCACTATATCATTGTTAATGCGGAAGGAATCGGTCATTCTTCCTCCATGGCCAGTCGAATTGAAGCGGCAACCGGAATCGAAACCCGAGCAACCATTCTTGGGCATATGCAAAGAGGCGGTTCACCAACCTGTAAGGACCGTTACTATGCTTCCATTATGGGAGCAAAGGCTGTGGAACTCCTTGTGGAAGGAAAGTCGAATCGCTTAGTGGCATACAAAAACGGAGCATTTGTGGATTATGACATTCAGGAAGCATTGCAGATGAAGAAGGATATTTCGTCGGAACAGTATGCCATTGCACAGCTCCTTGTACGGTAAGCGGGAGATAAAGAGGATAGTTTGGAACTGAATCAGAATCTTGACAAGATTATACAAAGTCATGGGATAGAGCACTTTGATGCAGCATCTTTTTCCGAAGAAAAAAGGAAGGGAGCACGACTTTTTCATCCTGTACAAATCGGTACGGTGCAACTGCCGGGAAATATTCTTATGGCGCCGATGGCAGGAGTAACGGATCTGCCTTACCGGATTCTTTGCAAAGAAATGGGAGTCAGCCTGACTTGTACGGAAATGGTCTCTGCCAAGGCCATCCTATATGGGAATAAAAATACGGATTCCCTTCTGGAAAAGGGGGAAGAGCCGGGGAAGCGGGCAGTGCAACTTTTCGGTTCGGATCCCGAGATAATGGCTGAAATGGCGAAACGAGTAGAGGAGGATTTTGACATCATTGATGTCAACATGGGTTGTCCCGTACCCAAGGTGGTAAGAAACGGAGAAGGTTCCGCACTTATGGAAAACCTTCCTCTTGCCGAAAAGGTCTTACGTTCCATGGTAAAAGCGGTATCTGTTCCGATTACGGTGAAATGTCGTTTAGGCTTTACGGATGACCATATCAACGTGCTTGATTTTGTAAAAAGTGCGGAAAATGCGGGAGTTTCCGCCATTGTGGTACATGGTAGGACGAGAGAACAGTATTATCGGGGAAAGGCCGACTGGGAATGGATTCGAAGAGCAAAGGAAGCCGTACATATTCCTCTTTTTGGAAATGGAGACATTTTCACGGAAGAAGATGCCATGGCGATGCTCCTTTCCACGGGGGTAGACGGTATTTCTTTGGGAAGAGGAGTGCAGGGAAATCCATTCTTGATTAGAAGGATTCGGTCTCTTTTGGAAAATGGAGTGAAAGAAGCTGCGCTTTCAACGAAAGAACGAAAAGATATGATGTTTCGACACCTGCAGCTGATGGAAAAAATCAAGGGTGAGCATTTGGCTTTGCTCGAAATGAGAAAGCACCTTTCCTGGTATATGGAAGGAATGCCCGATGCGGCGAGGTGGAGAAATAGGGTCAATCAGGAACAGAATCTGAGAGAGGTTTACAAGATGGTTGAGGCACTGTAGGCATGAAAAATGCCGAGAATAAAGAAATGGATTGACTTATTCGGTTTCGATTGTTAAAATATCTTCTCGTGTTATTGACGGCTTCCGGTAGACCGGAAGCCGTATTATTAGCGAGATTTAACTTTGTATTAAACGGACTTCGGTTCGTTAAAAATATAGATAAATGAAGAAAGGGCGGAATTGTAACGTGGCAGAAGGAAAAAAGAATCTCCTTACCAGAGCCGGCTTAAATAAGTTGGAGAAGGAATTACATGATTTAAAAGTAAATAGAAGGCAAGAAATAGCCGAGAAAATCAAAGAGGCCAGAGAACAGGGAGATTTATCGGAGAATGCGGAGTACGATGCGGCAAAAGATGAGCAAAGAGAAATTGAAGAGCGTATCGTAACCATTGAAACACTTCTGAAAAATGCGGAAGTAGTGGATGATGCGGAAGAGGGAACCATTAACATTGGCTGTAAGGTAACGCTTTATGACAAGGAATTTGAGGAGGAAGTAGTGTACCACATCGTGGGCTCTACGGAGGCAAATTCTCTTCAGGGGAAGATTTCCAACGAATCTCCCGTAGGGATGGCTCTGCTTCATCATAAGGCAGGAGATGATATTTCCGTGGAAACACAGGCCGGGCCTATAGAATATAAGGTGCTGAAGGTGGAGCGTTCCAACGAGGAATAAGTGCATCAGTCGATGAAAAGGAAATTTCCATATAGCAGGGAACTTTCCGAAAAAACAGAATAACGCTATGGATAGTGTGAATAAGAAAGGGAGAGCCATGGGAGAAAAAGAACAAATGCAAGACATGAACCATATTTTGAAGGCAAGATATGATAAGTTGAAGGAGTTGCAGGACGCTCAGGCGGATCCGTTTGTTATTACCAAAGCAAAGCAGACACACCATTCCATGGAGATTAAAGAGAACTTCGCTGCTTTGGAAAACCAGCAGGTAGTGATTGCCGGACGTGTTATGGCGAAGCGTGTGATGGGAAAAGCCGGCTTCCTTCATGTACAGGATCGAGATGGAAAGATTCAGGTTTATGTGAGTCGGGAAAGTCTCGGAGAAGAGGAATACAAGGCCTATAAAAAACTGGATATCGGAGATATCGTGGAAGTTTCCGGTTATGTTTTTAAGACGCAGACAGGAGAAATCTCGATTCACGGGGAGAAGATTGTCCTACTCTCCAAGTCTCTCTACCCGCTTCCGGAAAAGTTCCACGGTTTGCAGGATACGGATACCCGTTATCGCCAGCGCTATGTGGACCTCATTATGAATGAAGACAGCCGCGATGTTTTTATGAAGCGTTCTCAGATTCTTCGGGAAATCCGGAACTTCCTTGCCGGAAGAGATTTCCTGGAGGTAGAGACACCGATGCTGGTGGAAAATGCGGGCGGAGCTGCAGCCCGTCCCTTTGAAACCCATTACAATGCTTTAAATGAGGACGTAAAGCTTCGTATTTCCCTTGAGCTTTACTTGAAGCGTCTGATTATCGGCGGTATGGAGCGCGTTTACGAAATCGGAAGAGTATTCCGGAACGAGGGAATCGATACCCGTCATAACCCGGAGTTTACACTGATGGAGCTCTATCAGGCATATACCGACTACAACGGGATGATGGAACTTACCGAGTCCATGTTCCGGTATCTTGCAGAGAAGGTTTGCGGGACTCTCCATATCAGCTATCAGGGAACCCCCATTGACCTGGAGAGTCCGTTCAGAAGACTTACCATGACTGATGCCATTAAGGAATATGCGGGCATTGATTTTGACAAGATTCAGACCTTGGAAGAGGCGAGAGCCCTCGCAAAAGAAAAGGAAATCGCTTACGAAGAACACCACGGTATCGGCGATATCGAGAATCTCTTCTTTGAAGAGTTCTGCGAGGAGAAGCTCATTCAGCCGACCTTTATCATGGATCACCCCTTATCCATTTCTCCGCTTACAAAGAAGAAGCCGAGCGACCCGACAAAGGTAGAGCGTTTCGAGCTCTTTATCTACGGAAGAGAAATGGCAAATGCTTATTCCGAGCTGAATGATCCGATTGATCAGAGAGAGCGTTTCAAGGCACAGGATGCTTTGGCTGATGCGGGAGATGAGGAAGCGAACCACACCGATGAGGACTTCCTTCACGCTATGGAAATCGGTATGCCGCCAACGGGCGGAATCGGCTACGGCATCGACCGTCTGGTCATGCTTCTTACCGATGCGGCCTCTATCCGTGATGTACTCCTCTTCCCCACTATGAAACCTCTTGAGAAGAAAGAGGGTGAAGGAAAGAAGAACGTTGAAGACGAATCCGGAAGCATCGGAAATGCGAACAACGGTTTCTTTACACCGAACAACAAGATTGATTTTAGCAATGTAAAGATTGAGCCGCTTTTCGAAGAACAGGTTGACTTTGAGACTTTCAGTAAATCCGATTTCCGTGCCGTAAAGGTCAAGGACTGCGTTGCCGTTCCGAAGAGTAAGAAGCTCTTACAGTTTACTTTGGACGACGGAACCGGTACGGACAGAACCATTCTCTCCGGAATTCATGCTTACTATGAGCCGGAAGAGCTGATTGGAAAGACACTGATTGCCATCACCAACCTTCCTCCAAGAGCTATGATGGGCGTAGAGTCCTGCGGTATGCTACTTTCCGCAATCAACAATAAGAAGGACAGTGACGAGGAAGAGTTGCACCTTCTGATGGTGGATAACCATATCCCGGCAGGAGCGAAGTTGTATTAGTATTTTGTTTATTGTTAAAATATTTTGAAGACGAAGAGATTATGTTTTACAGCGGATGAAGTGAACTTCATCCGCTATTTTATATAAAAAAGAATGGATGATTTCTTGTTTCAGCAAATAAAAATATCATTTAAGCGATATATGGAGTATTATGATTTAGAGTAATACTAAAATTAACCGTTTAAGATACGAAGAGGTATAAATATGTTTGTAATTTTATGGTTCAATTTCATGATGGTTTTGCTCTACTTGATTATAGGGATTATATTTATGGGATTCCTAGTGAGGTATTTCAAAAATGATAATGCATGATTGGAATAACGAAAAAAAAGATGTGATTCTTCTGATCCATCCGATGCTTTCGTCAGCAAACGGCATGAAGACATTTATCGCTGACATCATTGGAGAGGAATACCGTTATCTCGCACCGGATCTCTCCGCGCATGGCGATGCAGATAAGGATAGCTATAAAAGTGCTGCTGACGAGGCAAAGCAGATCCATGAGTATTTGGCTGAGAAAAATATTACGGAGCTCTCACTCGGATATGGGGCTTCACTGGGCGGGGTGGTTCTTCTACAGCTACTCAAATATAATGATATTGCATTCAACCATCTGTTTTTTGAGGGAAGCAGTTTCTACACTAACGCAAAGATGATGGAGTGGATTCTCCGCACGGTGTTTCTGCATAAACATAAGAAGGCTGTCGCAGACCCGGAACTTAGTGTGAAGAAGATGTCCTCCATGTTTGGAGAAGAGGCCGCCCCGCTTCTGGCAAAACATTTTATTGCAATGAATGAGGAAAGCATCCGAAACATCGTTCACGACTGTGCATTCGTGGAACTGCCGTCGCTTTCCGATGATGTTCAGCGGAAATGCATCTTTGCGTACGGAGATAAGGATTTTGATTATAAGAAAGCAAAGAAGATGATTCCCAAGACTTATCCGCTCGCCCAAATAAAGGTATGGGAAGGCTACGACCATTGCCGGATGATGACGAAAGATAAGAACAATTATTGCCGGGAACTTGAGAAATGTATTCATGAATAATAAGCAACAAAACGCCTGACTATCACCTCGATAATCAGGCGTTAATCTTTTCCCGCGAAGAACCTTCCCGGGAGCCACCGGAACATCCACAGGAGCCTCCGTTTAATATTCCGTTTAGAGTTAGAAGGTATAAATCGATAGGCTCTTGACTTGTGTATATATTGAGATATATGTTTAGTGCATATTACAAGGAAGGTGATCTAAATGATGACTGCAAAGGTTTTTAAAAATGGAAGAAGTCAGGCAATTAGACTTCCTAAGGAGTGTCGATTTTCATTAGATGAGGTAGTAGTGAATAAGATAGGGGATATTGTTATTTTGCTTCCAAAACAGAATAAGTGGGATTCGTTTATGAGAGCAATAGATATGTTTTCGGATGATTTCATGGCGGATGGTAGAGCAAGAGATATAGTGCAGGAGCATGAAGCGATATGATGTAAATGCTTGATATAAACATCTCTATTTATGGATACCAAAGAGGTAATCAATATGTTTGTATTTTTATGTATCGATTCCATGATGGTTTTGCTCTATTTGATTATAGGTATTCTATTTATTAGATCGAACGGCAGAGCAATTCGATATTTAACCGGACATGATCTTGACGAAAATAGATCAAATAAAAGCAAAGAACTATGCATCATTTGTGGTAAGCAAATTATGAAATGGAGCCTATGTTTCATTATAGGGTTTGCGATAGATTTGCTTTGGGTTGGAGCTGGTCTTATATTAGCGGCTATTCTGAATACTGTTCTAATAATTAGATTAATGGTATTAAGAGATCATTTTGAAAAAGATAAATAATCTGTTTATCAAAAAAATCTACCGGCTTAGGCTGGTAGATTTTTCTTATCTGGTTTTATTCTTCCTACAACTATCCGGTAATATGAGGTATAAATGGTTAAAAGTCTGTCATAAATAATAATATAAATATTATTGAAAATATGACAAAAGAAGAGTATATTATTTCTAGGTGATTTTGTAGCAGGAGGGGAAAATGGAACAGAAGGAACTTCATCTTCGATTAAAGAAACTTAGAAAAGATTGCAAATTAACCCAAGAACAGATGGCAAAATACCTTGGTGTGGATCAAACATTAATAACAAAACTTGAAAATGGAACAAGAGCTATGAGTGTTACCATGATGGATCAATTATGCAGTCTTTTTGGCTGTACGGAAGCATATCTTTTGGGGCAGAGCGATGCCTATATTCCGCTTAATTTTGCTTTTAGAGCAAATAGCATTCAGGGAGAAGATTTGCAAAGCATAGCAGCCGTAAACAAAATTGCAATGAATATTCGATATATGAATGAGAAACTTAAAGAGGAATAGGATGAAGACAGCACAAGAATTAAATTCACTTGCATTGGAAACAAGGCGTATTTTAGGGGAAGACAGTTATTCTCCCATCGACATTTTTGCTGTTGTCAATGGATGGAAAGAAAAGAAGATTACCATAGTAAAGTATCCTCTTTCACAGAGAATCAGCGGAATGTGTACCAAGGTGGATGAAGATATTATTATCTGTATTAATTCAACAACGTCTTATGGAAGACAACGCTTTACTTTAGCCCATGAACTATACCATATACTCTATGAGACTATAGATGGAAGAGTTGTTTGTGATATGCATATGGGAGATGATAAAACAGATTCTGAAAAAGAAGCGGATATGTTTGCCGGATATTTGCTTATGCCATACGATACCTTGTTTCAGTATGCAAAAAAGTTTGATGGATGGACTTTAAATAAAATTATAGATTTAGAGCAACTATACATGATTAGTCATATGGCTCTTTTATTTCGTCTTGAAAAGGATGGATTTGTATCGGCGAATTCCATGTCTCCATTCAAAGATATCAAAATTTCCCGTGAAGCTGCAAAACTAGGATATGGTAAAGAACTCTATCTTCCTTCACTAGAAGGAAAACAGTATTTTACTACAGGGGAATATGTGAGAAAGGTGGAAAAACTCTCGGAGATGGGGTTAATCTCCGAGGGCAAAAAGGAAGAATTATTACTGGATGGATTCAGAGCGGATATTGTTTTTAACTTGGATGAAGAGGAAGGATATCCTAATGACTGATGAGTTATTTTTCGATACAGATTGTCTTTCTGCTTTTTTATGGATAAACAATACCAATATTTTACAAACATTATACAGCGGGAGAATAGTCTTGCCTGAACCGGTATATCAAGAGTTATCTAATCCATCGATTCCGCATATAAAGCAAAGAGCGGATAAACTGATTAGTACAAATGTTGCAAGTGTACAGCAGATTGTTACTGGAACTTGAGGGAAATACAATTTGGCAGAATATGTTAAATAAAAATAGAAGACTTCCGGAAACAAGTTTTTCAGAGTATCTAAGAAAAAATCATCTTAGTAAAAAGTGATGGCTTCAAAGACAAGAAAGATTTTATAGGATGAGGAGACATAAGTTCAGGTACACCTGTATTGCAATGGAAGGGGCGGTGATCTAGTTCAGGAGCGTGACGAGCTATGAGGAAAGTGGAGTTCGGAAAAAATTTTATAAAATTGTTTATTATTTTCCTGGCGACTTTATGCACGGGGAATATTTTTTATGATTTCGTGTTGTGTATTCTTCACAAAGTATTCTTACTGAATTTTTTAGCCTTTTTAGGCTATGATTTTCAGATGGAACTTGAAAACTTAACAGAAAACAGATAAAATTGTGATTGTAAAAGCCTAAATAGGCATGAATTTTCAATGAAATGGAGCAGTTTTATGGAAATTAAGCGTGATAGCTACCTTAAGCAGTTGATTTCCTATCGTTTTGACGGATTAGTGAAAGTAATTACCGGAATCAGAAGATGCGGTAAATCCTATCTTCTTAAAAATATATACCGAGATTATTTAATTGAGAATGGTGTAAAAGAAGAACAGATTATTACGATTGAGCTTGACCTTGCGAAAGATATTCAATATCGCAATCCGCTTATTCTTTCATCCTTTGTAAGAGAGAAAGTGGAAAAGAGCAAAGAGGAGTATTATCTTTTTGTTGATGAAATTCAAATGTCCGATGAGGTAGCTAATCCATATAATTCGGATGGTAAGAAAATTACTTTTTACGATGCTCTTAACGATTTGAGAGCTTTATCGAATTTAGATGTTTATGTGACAGGAAGCAATTCAAAAATGCTTTCCAGTGACATTCTTACTGAATTTAGAGGACGAAGTGATGAAATAAGAGTACACCCGCTTAGCTTTGCGGAATATTATTCTTTTGTTGGTGGAGATAAAAACGAAGCGTTTGATGAATATGCATTTTATGGCGGAATGCCACTTATCCTGTCAAGACCTAATGATATGGCCAAGATGAATTATCTGAAATCCCTTTTCTCAGAAGTGTATATTAAAGACATTGTTGAACGCAAGAGAATTGAAAGACAAGATGTACTGGAACAGATATTGGATTTGCTTTGTTCTTCGGTTGGTTCATTAACAAATCCGACTAAAATTGCCAATACTTTGAAGTCAAAGCAAGGGGGGAGTATATCTGCTAATACAATTAGGGCATATATCGGACATTTGGAAGATGCGTTCCTTTTTTCAGAAAGTCAGCGATATGACGTAAAAGGAAAATCCTATTTTGACTCGCCAAATAAATATTACTGTGAGGATATTGGACTTAGAAATGCAAGAATAGGATTCCGTCAGCAGGAAATGACACATATCATGGAGAATATCATATATAATGAGTTGCATATCCGGCAGTTTTCTGTCGATGTTGGTGTTGTTTATGCAAGGACACTAAGCGAAAAGGGGAATTCCATTCGTACTCCAAGGGAAATTGATTTTGTCGTAAATACAGGAGGAAAACGAATCTATATCCAGTCGGCGTATGCGATGCCTACGGATGAAAAAGCGGAAGCAGAACTTAGACCATTTTCGCTTACGGGAGATTCCTTCCCTAAAATTGTGGTAAGGAAAGATATTGGGAAACGCTGGTATGATGATCACGGTATTTTGAATATCAATGTAATTGATTTTCTTTTAGATAAGGAATTGATTTAAAAAGTATATTGTGCATGCGTAATAAATGATTCGCTCATGAAATGTGAATTATGAATTGAAAAACGCTCATGTTTTGTGAATAATAAGAAAAAGTTTTACGAAGAAATTATGCTTTACAGCGGATGAAGTTTACTTCATCCGCTATTTTTTATCCGGAAAATTATAGATATGCAGTTTTATCCCGCGGGATATTTTGAGCGCCAAGAAAATATAAGACACAAGAAAATATAAAGCTCCAAGAACAACAGTTGACATATGAACTAAGTAGTATTATAAATACAACTGATAATTGAATTATCGATAATGTAATTATCAATATAAGTTCATCCGCTTTGCGGCAAATATGAAGGAGAGAGTTTATGTCAAACCGCGATACCAGTATTGATCCGAGACTTTTGGAAAGTGCTCGTAAAGAGTTCATGGAAAAGGGATTTATAAAAGCCGAACTGAAAACAATCTGTGAGAATGCAAAGATTACAACAGGAGCGGTTTATAAACGATACAAAGGGAAGGAAGAACTGTTTAGTGCCGTTGTCGAAGAAGCGGTAGCAACTTTAGACCGTTTTGTTTCGGAACGAACGGACGTGGACTTTTCCTCTATGAGCGATGAAGAAGTAAGAAATACATGGATTATGAATGAGAAATACATCTTAGATGTGTTTCGAATCCTATGGGATATTCGAGAAGAATTTGTATTACTTTTAGAAAAATCCGCCGGAACAGTGCATGAAAACTTCGGGCATGATTTTGCTTATCGCATGACACATGCCTATAAGCAATATTATGAAGAGGCAAAAAAGAGAAATATTGCGAAAGCTAAGATTTCGGATCAGGAAATGCACGTTCTCTGTACGGTATTCTGGACCTCTATTTATGAGCCTTTCATTCATAAGATGTCTTGGAAAGAAATCGAAGAGCATTGCAAAGTGCTATGCAGATTCCTGGATTGGAAAAAGGCAGTAGGAATCATGGATTAGTATAGTTTGACCGTCGAAAGACGGCTTAAAACGAGGTACTGCACGCTTTGCGAGTGATACTCATTATGAATAAACACTATTAGTTAGTATTAACTAACTTAAAAGGAGGAGGCAATGTTTAAAAAAGTAGCTCCCTATATGGGAGAATACAAGAAATACACGATCCGAGCAGTCATCATGATGTGCATCGGGATTGTAGCAAAAACGATGCCCTATTTTTTCCTGTATCAGATAATTTCCCCTTTAACAAAAGGGCAATCAATCAGTTTGGGATATCTGATGCTGAGGGTACTCGGGGTACTTTTATCAGAGATGATTTATTCATTTGCCTATGTGAAAGGACTGATTTTTTCCCATATCAGTGCATACAATACCCTGAAAAATTTAAGAATATCTCTACAGGGGAAACTGGAAAAACAGTCTCTCGGAAATATAGAAAGCCTTGGTACCGGTCGTATAAAAAAGGTATTTACGGAAGATATTGATATGATTGAGCTTTTACTTGCTCATGCCATTCCGGAAGGAATTGCCAATATTTCGATTCCGTTTGCCATCCTCGTTCTGATGTTTGTAGTGGATTACCGCTTAGCTTTGCTTTCCCTTGTTCCCATCCTCGTAGGAATCTTTGCCATGGGTATGATGATGAAGCAGGGCAACTCGAAAATGGATGCCTACTATGAATCCGCTGCCGTGATGAATAACACGATTATTGAATATGTAAATGGAATGGAAGTGGTGAAGGTATTCAATAAGGACGGCGATTCCTATAAAAGATTCGGAGAAGTCGTAAAAAACTACAGAGATTTTACCCTTTTATGGTACAGAGCTTGTTGGCCATGGATGGCGATGTATTCCAGTGTTTTGCCGTGTCTCGCTCTTCTCATCCTTCCGGTAGGCGCATTTTGGGTTATCAGCGGAAGTCTAGCTTTAGATAAACTGATTTTAGTGCTTTGTATGTCTTTCGCGGTCGGGCCGTCTTTTATGAAGGCGATGCATTTTGCAGGAAATTTTCCGCAGCTGAACTATAAAATCACAGAGCTGGAAAATCTTATGGATAGACCGCCTCTTAAAGAGGGGAGTGCAAAGTTTAGTGGGGTGAATAGAGATGTTCGGTTTGAAAATGTTCGATTCGCATATGGAGAGAAAGAGGTTCTGCATGGGGTAAGTCTGGAACTTACACAGGGAACAACAACCGCACTTGTTGGAGAATCGGGAAGCGGAAAATCCACACTGGCGAAGCTTTTAGTGCATTATTATGACTTAAATGACGGAAAAATCCGGATCGGTGGACAGGATATCACAGATTTGTCTCTGGAAGCACTGAATAATGAGGTCTCTTATGTTGCGCAGGAGCAATTTTTATTTAATACAAGTCTTTATGAAAATATTCTTATCGGAAAGCCCGAGGCGAAAAGAGAAGAGGTACTGAAAGCGGCAAGTAGAGCGCAGTGTGATGAGTTTCTGAAGAGACTTCCTGACGGAATAGAGACCATGGCGGGAGACGGCGGAAAGCAACTGTCGGGAGGAGAACGCCAGAGAATTTCCTTGGCACGTGCGATTTTGAAGGATGCGCCGATTGTGGTTTTGGACGAGGCTACCGCCTTTATGGATCCGGAAAATGAAGAAAAATTAAATGCTGCTCTAGATGAAATCACAAAGAATAAAACGGTGCTTGTGATTGCGCACAGACTTTCCACGGTGAAAAATGCGGATAAGATTTGCGTGATAAAAGAAGGAAAGTGTATCGCAGCCGATAAGCATGAGAAGCTCCTGGAAGAATGTCCGGAGTATAAGAAATTCTGGGATGCCTCTGTAAGTGCGAGCACATGGAAGATTAAGGGAGGAGAAAAAGCATGCTAAAGATACTGCATAGAATCGTTTGTATGACAGGAAAATACAGTTCCCGAATCAGAGCTTCGTATATTACTTCTTTCATCAAGGGAATTATGATGAAGGCACCGTTAATCTTTAGTTTTATGGCGATCAGTCTCTTTATGAAGGGGCAAATGCAGGAAAAGATATGTCTTTATCTTGGAATCGGTCTTGTTCTTTGCATAGCAGTGGAAGCGGTTTTTGAGCACATCACGAATGTTCTTCAATCTGCAACAGGATATGAAGTGTTTGCGGATATGCGAATGAGACTGGGAGATCATCTCCGGAAACTTCCGATGGGATACTTTACAGAAGGAAATATGGGTAAAATCAGCACAGTTCTATGTACAGACATGGTGTTTATTGAAGAGTGCTGTATGACTGTTTTATCGGAGCTGGTAACTTTTATGATTTCCCAGGGCCTTATGACGCTCATGATGTTTGCCATGGATATACGATTAGGAATAGCTGCTCTGACAGTGATTATCGCCTTTGTCATCGTTGGAAATTGTATGATGAAAACGACCCTTGCCCATTCCAGGACGAAGCAGGAGGGAAGTGAATCGCTTACGGAAGAGGTTTTGGATTTTGCCGAAGGAATAGGGATTATCAAGTCCTTTAATATGTTAGGAGAAAAATCCAAAAGTCTTTCCGCCGAGTTTGATAAAAGCTGTAAAGAAAGTATTGATTTTGAGAAAAGTTATGGGCCCTGGGCGAGAGCCTTATACCTTACCTACGGAATCGGTACCTCCTTTATGCTTGCTGTAGCCGGCCTGTTATATGCGAAGGGAGAAATGGCGCCGAACTATATGGTGGGAATGGTGTTGTTCTTATTTGATCTGTTTATTTCTATAGAGAGCTATTATGGGCAAATTACCAGACTTACGGTAACAGCGGCATCTTTAGACAGAATAGAAGAGGTTTTTCAAGCGGAAGAACTGAAAGATGTCGGTGATCAGGAGTTTTCTGAAAGTACAAAGGAGACAGAGAAGGATTCCGCTGATAGGGCAATGTCTGAAAGTGCAAAGGAAACACGGAAGGATTCCGATGATACTGTATTCTTGGAAAATACGGAGGAAGCACAAAAGGATTCGCTTGTAGAGTACAGAGATGTAAGTTTTGGCTATACAGGAAAGAATGTGCTGAACCATATCTCCTTTAGCATGAAAAAGGGGGAAATGACGGCTCTTGTAGGACCGTCAGGCAGTGGAAAATCTACCATTGCCTCTCTTCTTGCCAGATTTTGGGACATCAAGGAGGGGACGATTAAGCTTAACGGCAAAGACATCAAAAATATTTCCTTGGGTAGCCTGATGGATCAAATCAGCATGGTGTTCCAGAGGGTTTATCTTTTTAAGGACACAATCTATAACAATATCGCAATGGGCCGGCCCGATGCTACAAGGGAAGAAGTAATAGAAGCGGCAAAGAAAGCAAGATGCTATGATCTTATCCGCTCGCTTCCGGAAGGCTTTGATACGGTAATCGGGGAAGGCGGCGCCTCCCTTTCCGGCGGAGAAAAACAAAGAATTTCCATTGCCAGATGTATCCTGAAGGATTCGCCCATCGTTATTTTAGATGAAGCAACAGCAAGTGTGGACGCGGATAATGAGCGGGCTATACAGGAGGCGATTTCGGAACTCTGCAAGAATAAGACCCTTCTAGTCATTGCGCATAGATTAAAGACCATAAAGGATGCGGACCATATTCTTGTTGTATCGGACGGAAAGATTATAGAGCGCGGAAATCACGATAAACTTATGGAAGAAGACGGCATTTACGCACGGATGATCTCCGTGCAGGCGTCTTAAAAAGGAAAATGAGAAGAAGAGAACAGTTTCAAGAGGACTCCCGGAAGGGGAGTTCTTTTTTTTCATTTTTTTTAAAAATGATACTGATATCACGCTTTGTGAGTTTCTATATGAAAAAAATGCAGATTGGAACAATAAAATCATCCTATGTCAATAATTCTAATAATCTTCCGACTTAGCAAACAATATTCTTCCGATTTGTGGATATCGAATGGGGATTTGCGTAGAAAACACACTCTTACGAATGGGGATTTGCGTAGAAAACACATTCTTACGAATGGGGATTTGCGTAGAAAATACACTTTCACGAATGGGGATTTGCGCTGAATTTAGCTTTCTTTAAGTGAGGATTTGCGTTATACTTCCTTTGGAAAGGTGGTCTTCAGTATGAAAAAATCTGTATTTACAAGAAAAATATATAGAGAAATTCTTGAATGGAAAGAGAATCGCAGCGATAAATATGCGTTGCTGGTCAAGGGAGCACGAAGAGTCGGTAAATCTACAATAGTAGAAGAATTTGCGAAAAAAGAGTTCAAATCCTATATCATGATAGATTTTGCTCATGTAAGTAAGGACATAAAAGATTTATTTGAGGATACTTATGATTTGGATTTTTTCTTTTTACAGTTGCAGCAATTAAGCGGTACCAAATTATATGAGAAAGAGTCAGTTATCATTTTTGATGAAGTCCAGTTGCTCCCTAAAGCGAGACAGGCCATCAAGTATTTTGTTGCAGATGGTAGATATAAATATATCGAGACAGGTTCGTTACTCTCGATTAAGAAGAATACAAAGGATATTTTGATTCCGAGTGAAGAACATAAAATCTCTATGTATCCTATGGATTTTGAAGAATTTTTATGGGCAATCGGAGATGAGGTTTCCATCGAAACAATCAAGGTACTTTTGGAAAAAAAGAGGCCTGCGGGGAATGCAATTCATAGAAATCTTATGAGAATATTCAGATTATATATGTTGATTGGGGGGATGCCTCAGGCTGTAGAAACATATCTGGAGAAGAATAATTTGCAAGAAGTAGATGAGATTAAAAGGGAAATAGTGGATCTTTATGAAGAAGATTTTACAAAGATTGATGCTTCAGGCCTTGCCGGTGATATATATGATGCGATTCCTGCAAATCTAAGCAGTAATGCATCACGATATATTTTATCAAATGCGAGAGAAGGAACACGGTCGGAGCGAGTACTTGACCTCTTGCCGGATATTTTAAGTTCTTACACGGTTAATATAGCATATCATGCCAATAATCCCGCGGTCGGCATGGCATTGGAAAAGGATGTGGGAAGATACAAGTTATTTACTTCCGATGTTGGATTGTTTGTGACCCTTGCATTCAGAGATAAGAATTATGTCGAGAATATCATTTACAATAAGTTGCTTTCCGATAAAATGGAAGCCAATTTAGGGTATGTATATGAAAATGCTGTTGCGCAGATACTTGTTGCCAAGGGAAACAATCTGTTCTATTACACAATGGGTAATAATTCGTCCAATCATTTATATGAAATTGACTTTCTAATTTCGACAGGAAACAAGATATGTCCTATAGAGGTGAAGTCGGGAAATTATCGATGCCATAAATCATTGGATCAATTTTGTGATAAGTTTAGAAGCCGTATAGGGAATAAATATCTTGTTCATACTAAGGATTATAAGTGGGAGAACGGAATCAACTATATTCCGGTATATATGCTTCCATTTTTATAAGATGTACATTGGAAAGAATCCCCCTTTGGCATGAGAGGAGCACGTATGAGAGAATTTAAAAGCATATCCGGCCTGTATGACGGTAATTTAGCCTTATCCATAGCGCCTGCCCTCACCCCCAAAGGGATAGAGGAAAATCCATTGTTTTTTCAGGGAGAAATCGTGAATCCTGCGATTATCGCGGGAGGGCTTTTGGTTCTTGCAGATATTGTGAGTACAAGATATTTTCAGTATGTGCCTGTGGCGCAGAAGGATCCCGTACTTTCTGCCCAGGGGGATAGGCTTAGAGCGGAGTGCTTTTCGGCTTGTAACGGTGTTTATGCAAGGCTGGATATATTTCAAACTGCCTTGGATGGAGAAATTCTTTACGGCACTACCAATGTGGATATAGGCGTCAAGCTAAGACAAGCCCTTTGTAAAGTGAGGCAGGGAGATAAATTAAAGTTTCTTATCGGTGATGAGGGCTGGAAGAGCGTGCACTGTAAGGAGCTTTCGGACGGAACCTTGCTTACGGACATCCTGATAGAGCGACCCGTGCAAATGCCGGATCGCTGGATTCGAGCTCTGGGAAATTGCGCCGTGCTTCATCAAAAAATGAAATACAAATTCCAGCTGGAAGGAATGCAGGCAAAAGCCTTTATTGCAGGGCTCCCGCCTGTTACCGGAAAGGAACAATCCGGATGGCTTTGCCCCACAAAAACCGGTGTAATTTTAAAGCTTCGGGAAGAAAAGGACAGTGTATATATCAGCGGCCTTCATAGGCTTAGCGGTTTGAAGCGCATCATGAGCCATGTGAACAGGATTAACTTTTATGCTCCCGAAGGGACTGCTCCCGGGCAAATGATGATAGAGGTCTGCATGAGCGGGGCAAGCATTACCCTGAGCCTTACGGCGAAGAGCTATGAAGGCTATTCCGGGGAAGGGGCTTTACTGGAGGCACTTTCTAACTTAGAGACTTTGGAATGTGCCGACAGAATCGATAACGAATTGAATTTTGAGCCGAAAATTAAATTTGAAAATATCTCTGCATCCCTAGGCATGGAGAAGAAAAATGTGCATGACGCCATGGAACTGCTAGCCGTTTCAGGAAAGCTGGGCTTTGATGTCCATGAAAATGCATTTTTCCATAGAGAGCTTCCGGATGACCCGGATAGAGTCTTAAAGGACAATCCGAGACTTGTGGCGGCAAAAAAGCTCATGGAGGACACCGTCTTTGTGGAAGATTCCCTTTGGTATGTGAAGTCGGGAGAGACAAACTACAGAGTGATTTACCCGGAAGAATCTGGAGTGGAAGATGCAAAATGCACTTGTACATGGTATTTAAAGCATCGAAACAGCAGGGGCCCCTGCAAGCACATTTTGGCAGTGAAATTAAGACAGGGACTGTAATTTTCAGCAGGCAAGCAAATAGTCTAAGGACTATAACTTAGCAAGTAATATAATATAAAGACTGTAAGCCGATAGGGTGACAAGTGGATATCATTCGGCTGGAAAAGTAAATAAAGGAGTTTACGATGGCAAGCAAACTGGAAAGCGCTGTTGCAATCTACCGTTCTTTAGGGTATGAGGAAAGCGCTTATGAAAATATCTTAAGCCTTGGAATAGGAACTAAGGAAGAGCAAGGGATTGCAAGGGAGGGGCTAAAATCCGGAGAATGGGTACAGGTCAAACAATTATCCGAGAACAGCTACGGCTTTGCTCCAGTTATAGATGTTGATCTTAAGAAGCTTGCTGTTTTTACCGTTCGAATCGGTGTGGAGGCTAAGAGGGCGGCAAATGTGATAGGTCGGGGAGATGAAATTACTCTTCAGGCAATTATGGCCAGGGGAGAGAACTTTGCAGTGAATTTTATTTCCGCTGCCGAAAGCGGTAACAGGAGGGCATGGGAGCATTCCCTGTCCGTCCTTGGTATGCTCTGCCTGAAACTTCTGCACAGGATGAATCTCCCTATTCCGGAATCCGTGGAGTATATGAAAGACTGGGCAGCAGCCTCTTCGGTGATATTGCTGGGGGCAAAAAAAGGACTATCTCTTCGATGATAGCTTTACGCTGGAGAAGGAAGAAATTCTGAGAAGATTTGTAGAGCATATCGAAAAGGGAATTTCCCTGAACATGCCCGCAACAGGCCCCTTTCCCGAGTTGCTTTTCTTTGGCGTAGAGAATCATTTACTCCGTAAAGAAGCGGCGAAAGAGTATATCTTTGATGCACTGTATATTGCGAAAAGACCCGGGGACAGAAAAGCATGGGTAGAACTTTTGGATAAGCTTGGCTGTGCAGAAAAGGATTTCCTTGATAGGGCGGAAAATCTTATTTCCCTACTGGGGCTTGGGGAGAGTCCTCTTATAGAGCGATTTGCTCCGGTCCTTATAGAAAATATCTCCGAGGAGCTTCTGTATCCGGTCTTAATTTCCTGTACTTCGGCTAAGGTTAAGAAAACGAAGAAGATGCTTTTACATTCGGCTTTAAAACGAGAGAAGCCAAAATCCGCCAATGACTTTGCAGAATGGCTTTCCCTTTATTTGCAGGATGAGGATAAGAGCATTGCCGGCCTTGCAGAAAAATTGGCCCTGTCCTGGGGGATAGCGTTGGAACAGGAAGAAAGTACAAAAGAATTGCGGGGCTTATGGAGAGAAAGCCCTAAGCTTTGGGAGGTTCCAAGATTTAGCTTGGGAGAGGAAACGGCGGAAAGCTTAACGGACATGGTTGCCCTGCTTTCCGATAGAAAGGAGTGTGTAGAAGACCTTCTTTTTGAACAGTTCCTTGCCTTGGCAAATCACATTGCATACAAAAATCCGGAAGAAGCCAAAATGAGTCTTCTGGGAATTCCCAACAGCGATTCCGGCATTTTATGGACATTGGGGAGATGGGCAAGAGGAATAGAAATGAGGCCGGTGGAGGAAAGCCGGCAAAGATTTTGGCAGGGGGAGAAAGAAATTGTAAAGATAGAGTATCGGGAACTCTTAACCATGCGAAGAGAGCTTCTTTTTCGTACCATGGGACAATGGCCCTGCTTACTTAGCACCCCAAGCTTTGAAGACTTAAGCATTTCCATAGAGGATTTCCTGGAGCGACTAAGTCTGTACCGGGCGGAAAAATTCTCCTATGTAATGGAGCCGGACTTACAGCTTGCATTAACAAGACTGGATACGGAGACATTTTCACAGGAAGATAGAAGCGGGTACACGGATAAGCTAAAGGAAATTGACTTGAAAGTTCAGCTTCCCTCCGGAGAATTTTTGCAGGATGAAGAGGGAAAAGACATTTTGATGGGGGAGTTGATTGCAGCTTATTTGCACCACCCATATGTAGAGCCGGTGTTTTTCCCGGGAGAAACGCCGTTTTGGAATGTGGAACTAAAAATGCCGGAAAGCCTTAAGGCACTGCCTTATAGACTGTCTTACAGTCATAACGCACTGTTTTCGATTTTTCCGAATTGGGGTGATTATTCCCTTACGGCAGTGCATAGAGATTTTGAAGTTTATCATGGACAAGGCATTATTTTGCGACAGCTGGCAAGAAGGAGAAAGCCCTTAAGTAAGGGGGCGTTGATGAACTGGATTACGGTATTTGGAAGGCTTAGTGATGAAAATGCGGAGGATGCGCTAAAGGCAAACCGGGAAGCCTGGGAAAGAGGGCTTTTACTTCCGGGACTGGCGGATATTTCCTATCTGGATTGGAGCGGCGGGGAGTTGTCCAACCTGGCAAATCTTTCTGTTGCCATGGACTTTATGGCAAATGAGAGGATGCTGAGTTTAGTGTGGAAGGTAGCCTGCGACACAGTGGATCAGTCCTTAAAGATGCCCAGAATCCTGGCCGGAACTGCGGAGATTGTAAAGTTTTTAAGAGATTATCTGGATGAGGTGATACTTGCGGTAGAAAAAAAGCTTGCTCCCAAAGAAGCATTGGAAATGAAGTCTATCCGTATTTTGGCAGAAAAAAGCGGCTCCTCCAAGGCGGTATCTTATGCAAAAGAAATCCTTGAGAAATTGGTTTTCATAGAGACAGAGCAGATACAGAGTGCTAAAAACGCAGGATTAAGAGAAAACTCCAGTCGAAAAGATAATGTGGCTTTAAATGAAGATATAAGCTTAATCAATGATAGAGGCTTAAGAGAGAATCAAGGAAATATAAAGAATACATCAAAAAGCAATATAATAGCTTCCGTAGAGACCCCCGCTCCCGCCGATTTTGAGAAAGTATGGCTTCCTTTGCCGGAAGGAAAAGAACTTATAGAAGACCATGTTACTTTTCGGGTCAAGGCCATAGAACTAAGAAAAAACGAAAAAGTTTTTCAATTCGACTTGGATTTGCCAGAGGATTCGGACTGTTCCTATCAGGTGGTCATTGCCGGATGGTTATATGCTTTAGCTCATGAGAGACAGGTTTCTGCCAGTAAGATAGACCGAAATGGCGAACTGATAGAGGAGGAAAATTTAGCGTGGCTTCACTATGACAGTGCTCAGAAAAAGATTGTAGTTAGCAAATTTAGAAACTGGCGAGGAGGAAATAAATCTCCCCTGGAAGGCGAGGCTACACCCTATTCCAAACTGTTTTTAAGCTTTGCAGTAGCGCTTTTGGCTCAGGATGGAGAAAGCATCTACGGGGCAAAGAGTCTGTTTAAAGAATTGGTTCAATCCGGGACATTATCTTTAAAGACATTAAGAGAAATTACAAGGTTGCTCTTAAGCTATGAAGAAATCAGTCCTGCCAAGCTTGTGCGAATTGTGGAAAAGGAAGGCGAAGTCTTAAGTATTTGCTGGGGAATGCTCTGGGAATGTATAAAAGATGCGGGAGTGAAAACAGCGGAGACAGGAAAACCGCCTGTCTGGATCAACAGAATTTTAGATCTGTGCATCTATTATGGAGCATATTTAAGGGAAGCCGCAAAAAGAGGATCTATTTCGAAAGAGGATGCCCTATGGCCCGGGCTTTTGGAAATGGCAAACTGCGGTGCAAAGTCTACCGCGGTTAAGAAAGCTAGGGAGCTTTTCGAAATCTTGGGAATCGCATGATATCACACTTCTTGGATTTCTATATGAAAAAAATGCAGATTGGAACAAAAAAAATCATCTTAGGGATGAAAGTAGCCTTGCAGGATAACATGGAAGCAAGCGTGTAGAACAGTTATCTATTGAAGGAAAGTACCGCTATCTTTATAATAGGAACGAAGATTTAGCTTAACTGATAACGGATAGGGAGGCAATGCATAGATGGCAGGACGTGTATATGGGGAAAAAGTGAGTATTGATACGAAAGGCACTGTTTCCTTTTATGATCAAAGAGCGAAAACAATCAAAAATAGAGAGCAGGAATATACTACCGTTTTGTTGGGAGATCAAGACCCTGAATATGCGGTGAAATGGGATGAATACGAAAAGGGTTTTATTCTTCCCAAATTAGGGCTGAATCGCAACAAAGTGATTCTGGATTTGGGCTGTGGGATGGGAAGGATGGCGGATGCGGTTTCCGATCAGTGCAAGGAATATTATGGTGTTGATTTTTCATCGGAGATGATTGCCGTGGCAAAACAGAACAGCGGAAACAGAAACTGCCATTTTTATACCATGTCTATTGTGGATGCCCTTTCCAATCCTCAAATCACAACTCGTCAGTATGACATTGTTCTTATGGCCGGTGTTTCCATGTATATTAATGAAGATGAGTTGATGGAGTCTTATCGACTTTTAAGGCGCTTAGTGAATCAGAACACTTTACTTTATTTTGAAGAGAGCGTCGGAAAAAAGGAAAGGTTGACTTTAGACCATATCTGGTCAGAGAACTTAAAGGATTACTATGGTGCAATCTATAGAACTCGTGAGGAATATAAAAGCCTTATTCGGGAGTGCATGAAGGGGGCAGAGTTTGTCGAGGAAGGCTATATGGATTTTTTGGATAAAAAAGAGCAGTCGGAGACGAGTCATTGGTATGCGCTATTAAAATGCAGGGAGGACTAAATCTTATTTTTGCAGATAAATCTTGCCATTTTTAAGAATATAAGAGATAATAAAATTATTCTAAACTAATCGCTTGAGGTGGCAGATGGAGATCCATTTAAAATCCAGAACAGTTAAATATGTTTCCGTAACAATAGCTTTTCTTCTTGTAGCATCGTTTCTCCTCTATCTTTTTAATATTGACAAAGCCATAGAATCTCTGCGAGAAATCAATTATTTTGATCTTTTACTGGGACAAATTGCCAATACCTTGATTGTCCTGTCTTTAACATCGGTTTTATCCTCGAACTTCGGGCAGGCCTATTGGGTGGATATCAAAGAAACAAAGCTGATTAAACCTTTTTGGACCTGTTTTACCGGAATCACGGTGTATCTTTTAACGGCATTACTTTATTCCATTTTGATGTATGCGATAGGGAGATATGCCGGCGTTTTGTTGTCTTCAATTTTTTCAACAGTTCTCTTAGTGATTCTTTCTTTTCAAATGATCAGTATCTATTTCGGAAAGGAAGGGATTAAAAAGCAGCTGCGAGAAGAGTATGAGCAGTTGCTTCGACTTACGAATTATCCATATGTATCGGATTATCTTTATAAAATCAAAAAACTGGAAAAAGAGCTGAGAGAATGCGCTTCTCCCGAAAAGGAGGACCTATGTCGGGCTTTACAAACGGAAATCCGGGCGTTAGAGAAAAAACTGAATTCCGGAGATGAAAAGCAGGTGGAAGAAGCACATAAGGAGTATGTCAAAAGAAGTGTAGATGCACATGAAACTTTAAAAAACATAGATAGAAAGCTTGAGGAATATACAAAAAATGCAATAAAAAACAATGATTCGGAAGTGATTATCGAAAATATTGAGCTGTTGGTGTCCGCAGAAAATGATATTACTTTGTTTCGGCTAATGGAGGATTTATTTTCCTGGGATGAACGCTATTGTTGCAAAGTTCTTCGACAAGTAAACGAGAGAGGCACAAATTTCATTATTAATAGAGAAATGCGTTTTTTCAAACAATTTGCTTTACAAAAATTGATGGAAGGAAGCGGAAAACTGTCAGCAATACAATTTTTGCTCTCCATTTATGATCAGTCGAATCTCGGCATGAAAAATATAAGAGAGGATTTAAAGAGAATAGATTCTGAACGCCAAAGATTACGTAGTAAAGAACTGGAATTGAATAAGGTGATGCTCGGCTGTGAGGATATCGGAGAAGGGTACAGGAAAGTTAAGCAGGAAAATAAACAACTGGAAGAAGAGAAGAAGGCTTTAGAAGAGGAGATACTCACTCTCCTTGGGGATTGCGCGACGAAGGATTTGCGAAGCTATTATTTACCGCTGGAGGAGTGCTACCGAGCTTATGAGGAGGAAAAGTACGAGATTGCCAATAAATATATCACGGTAATATTGGAATGCTTCCGCTTGGATATTGATTTGATTAGATTTGATACGGGAATCATGGATATTCCGGATAGTGGCATTTCTTTTTCCTATTTTACGGAAGAAGAGTTTTCGATTGTGGAGAGACTAATTGAAAAAGATAGGCAAAAATCTGTACTTTCAGAGGTAAATAAGAAGGCTCTCCTTAGTATGAAGGAAATCAAGCTTTAAAGAGTGGCGGAAAATAGATTATCTTGGATTACAAAATCTAAAAAGAGGTGAAGGAATGAATATTTACTTACAACTTGGTCTTGGCTTATTGCCCGGAGCGGTAGTTGCTACAGTACTTTTGGTAAAAAGAAAGGCCTTTCAAGTTCAAAAAATCATAATTTCGCTGCTCCTACTGGTTTTGAGCGGAGGACTTCTGTTTCGCGGTCTGTCCGCTTTTGCATCGGAATTAAAGCATAAGCCCGTGCTGTCACAGAAAAAGATGACTGAATTCATGAATGCGCTGATTGATGAGAAAGCCTATCCGGAAGCGGAGGAGGTTATAGAACAGTACAGTGAGGCATACGGCTATGATGACGAGTGCAGGCTGGCAACGGCCAGAATGGCTTTGTTGCAGGGAGAGTATGACCGGGCCTATCCGCTTTATCTTTATTTAAGTGAAAATACCAAGTTGATTTCCAAAAAATCGGAGGAGCTTCTTTTAGCGTCGGAACAGATGCAGGATCCGCTGTCCGATGTCATTATGGCGGATTATCTTACGAGCCAGGGAAAGGATATCACGGAATACGGCTATTCCAAGGAGCAATATGAGACGGCTAAGAAGGCGCTGGAAAAGCAAGACGGCAAAATAGAGAAAAAGGTGGAGAAGGCCATTCAGAGCTCTTATTCCGTTTCCAAAACGGCGAAGGAGTATGCGGAGGCGGTTTCCGAGGTTTCTGCAGACTATGCAAATATAGGCGAAGAAGAAACAAAATCTACAGCGAAGTACAAGAAGCTTTTTTCCGAGATGGAAGAAAAAATAAGGAGTATTTCTCTATTGATTCCATAAACAAGGCTCGTATCAAATCGTATGTTATGGACGGAGATTTTGCAGAGCTTACCGAGAATCTGAAAGCGGATTCTTCCTATCATGAATCTATGATAGCGGCGGAATTATATATGGGAAATTTGGTAGGGGAAAAGGACTTCTCCGACGCATTCCAAAGCATTGACAGTCGGGATGCGGAGCAGCTTACAAAGCAACTGAATAAGATTTACCGCAATATCCATGAGGATATGACCGTACAGGAAAGGAAGGCACTAAAGGCACGCGTGGAAGCACTGGACCGACAGTTGGAGGAGCCTGTTCTTTACACCATCAAGGAGAATTTAACGAAAGCGGCAGAGGAAGAAGCCGGCACAGATGCCACGAAGGTGAATCTGGAGCTTGCAAAAATTGAAAACTATTTCGGAAATGAAGTTTCCACCGATCAGTACTTAAGGGAGGCTATTTACAGTTCCCAGGACAATGAGGACGACAGCTATGTTGCAGCCATGTCTCAAATTATCGGTGTAATTGAAAATGATGACGAGGATGAGTCGGAAAATATCAAAAATGTATCAAACTATGTGGATACGGTGCTGGATCACTCTCTGACCGTGGATGTAGAAGAAATTATTTCTTCCAAAGCGGATGCGGTGATGCCCGAGCAGGAAAATACGGAGGATGCGGATACTTCCGTCGATTCTAAAAAACAAAAGAAAACAGAGAAGAACTCTTCCGATACGGAGGAAGAAGAGAAAAACAAGAAATTTTCACAGGCTGCCGTGGAATACGTCAGTAAGGCAAAGACCGCCATTTCCATAGGACAAATCAATACGGAAAAGTTTGAAGAGATTACGGCTGTCGTGCAGATTGACAGCAATTACAGTGATGTAAAGGATTTACAGAAGGCACTGAAACTCTATGACTGCGGAACGGAAATCACGGATTTTAGCATAAAGAAGCTGGATTATACGGCATCGAACATTATTCTGGTTTGTGACGTTTCAGGCAGTATGCAAGGCAGCATAGAGGACTTACGGCAGTCGGTGCTCCGTTTCATTCAGGATAAGAATAAGAATGAAAATCTTTCTATCGTAACTTTCAATGACGGAATCGTGGATGCGGCATCCTTCGGCGCTTCCGACGATAAGCTGATAGACCTTGCGGAAAGCATGGAAGCCAATGGCGGAACCGATATGTTCCATGCCGTTGTAGACAGTCTGTCCAATTACGGAACAAAGTCTACGGAAAGCAATGTTCTGATTCTTATGACGGACGGACAGGACAACTATCCGAAGACGGCGGAGGAGATTCAGAAAGAGATAGGGAAAAAGGCACAGCAGCAGGGGATTACCATTTACACCATGGGACTCGGTAATGAGGTCGATACTGCTTATTTGAGTACGATAGCTTCCAGCGGAAACGGAAAATTTGTCTATGTGTACGACAGTTCCAGCCTGAGTTCCTTCTATGACATGTTGCATGCAAAGGTTTACAGTCAGTATGAAGTAAAATATAAGGCGGAAGATACGCTAACGATGTCCGGTAGAACTTTGGAGATTACTTTACCGGCTGAAAACAGCAGAGATGTAAAAACATATTCTTTAGAAGGTGCTGCAGACAGTGAAAATGCCTTAGGGGCTATGCAAGATGTCCGAATTGACGGTGTCTTTCCGAGGTTTGTCTATAAGGGATTGCAGGATACGACGGTTCGGTTAAAGGGAGAAGGATTTCAGGAAAAGGACAAGATTTCAGTCAAATTAAACGGCAATATCGACTATACCCTTACGACCAAGTATATCGATAAAGAAACCTATGAAATGACCGTGCCTGCCGGCATTGCAGTCGGTTCTTACAATGTGGAAGTCAGCTTTAACGGAAAAAAGAAAGTGATACAAAAAGGATTTTCCGTTATTGCAGATGGCGATCAAAAGAAAACGGTTTTCGGTCCTTATGTGTTCACTTCCGCGGAAAAAATAGAGAACGCCGAGAATGATTATACCTTAAGCGGGGCAGTGACTTTAAACGGCTGGCTTCATTTTAAAGGGGATATTCACTTACAGGGAGACTTGGAAAATGACGGCTCCATCAGCGTATCGGATTACGATGGCTCCTATATAGAATACGATTCGTCTACTGCAGAGGGGATAGCCAAATTCTTTGCAGATAAAGGAATAGCGATATCCGTTCCACGACTGGATCAATTTAAATTATATAATGATCCGAAGAATCTTTATGATTATGAAAATTATCAAGTGGATGATATTTCAACAGGATTGATGGAAGTGGTCAATTTAACCATGTTTGATCAGACAAAAATCAGGTTATATCCTGAAAGTATCGGGATGTATTGGTCCGGTGGCAATACTTTTCTTCCATATCAGGATCAAATTATAGGACATGCGGTTAATCTTGATATGTTTCATTTTTCTGCCGAAGGGGACGCCATATTTACAGATAAAAAAATGGGTATTTTTATAGATGTTTCCTATGAAGATAATAAGGAAGAATATAGCCACAAGCTGAATTTTCTGAATTCGCCTGTTTATTTTAATGGCAATATTAAGATACATGTTGATACTCTAAAGAGTGAATATACTTTAGGAGGGATGGTTCGATTAGCATTTTTTGAAAAACAGTCAGGTCTGAGTGCAGAAATTTCTTGGAAGGGAAATCTGGTGCCGAATTCTGTACAACTCGGGCTTGAATTATCTGTACCTGTTAAACTCCCTACACCTATTCCGGTTGAAGTCAATGATTTTGCATTTAAAGTTTCAGATATTGATAAGGCGGCGGAAACAGGGAAATGGGCAGGTCTGAAGTTCACGGGAATAGCAAGCTTTAGTAGTTTAAAGGTAAAAGATTATGCTCCTCCCTTGGAGAAATTTTTGGGAGATCTCAGTTTTTTGGAGATGCCTGAAACGGAAGCAAGTCTTAGAGCAGCACCTTTTACCATGGAAGCAAAGGCTAAATTGATGCTGCTTAGTGAGATTCAGTTGGCGGAAGCTGAGGTTCATGTTGGAACATTCGACTACAGTAACAGCTTGCTTGCTTTGGATGATGTTGAGATAGAAGGATTTTCTTCTAAAGTAAAGCTCGGTATTGCTTGGGAAACGGCGGATAAGAGGATTTCTCTTGAGGCTTCCGGAACAGGGGAGGTCGATGCGCATTCCCGATTTGTTGGATTATATCTTGTGGGAACAACTAAATATGATATCAGCTGGTGGATGATCAATCTCGAGCACAAAAAAGAAGGAGAAATGGCCTTTGGACTTTATCGAAATCATGATGGGAAGTTGCAATTAATTTTTACTACACGAAATCAGGACAGTGACGGCAAAGTGCGTGGGGAATTTTACTATATCGATGAAAATGGAAGAATCGGAAACAGAAACGGTACGTTAACATAGCTTCGGGGGGAGATTGTATGTTGAAAAATATCAGAAAAATCAGTTTTATACTCTGCTTTTTGCTTTTGTTTAGTCTCTTCCCGTTTACCGCCTATACGGAACCGAAGCAAAGCATTATTGCAAACCTGAGTACTCCCGGAGATCTCACGGTTATGTTTACTTATGATGCGGAAAAGGTGGATATTACCTTTATCTCTCCTTCAGGGGAAAGGCTCGGTGCCGGAAGTGAAGGCGTGGAAATGAAAGAGGGAGATCTGTGGAGAACTTACCGCATTAAGGGCGCAGCGGCGGGAGACTGGTCCGTGGAATATGACTTGGGTTCCAATAAGGCAATTAACTACTCCATTCTTCGAGATAACTATGGGCTTTGGATTCAGTATTTTACTTTGGGGGAGCTTAAGGAGGACGGGATAGACCTCAGTTTCCAAGCGGACTTTGAGGGAGAAAACGTATATTATACTTATGAGATTTATGCGATCAGTTCTTCCGACCCGGAAAACCGCAATAAGATTATGGATGGGATGGCAAGTGCAAATAAGGCGACAGCTGTTCATGCGAATCTCAGTGCTTTACCCGGCGGAGACTATACCTTGCGACTGGATGTGCATTACAATGACGGAGAGGCCGAAGTTTTTGATTCGGCGAGCACGGAGTCTTTCAGTTATTCCAATCCCAACGAAAAGAGTGAAATCGCGGACTATATGGTAAAAATTGATAAGCATGAGCATATCTGCACGATAGATTGGTCCGATTTTACCGATTGGTCTTATCAGAACTATAAATTGCTGGTAGTGGCTGACGGGGAAACCATTTATAAGGGCGAATTTGATAATGATGTGAAGGACAGTTCCATCGTTTTTTCGGAGGGAACCAAGAATCTGGAGATTCAGTTGGCTTACCGCTCCGACTCCATTTGGTCTAAGTATAAGGTAAAAAAAATTGACCTTGATAAGGAATACCTTAGCTTAAAGGCGGAGCAGATCACATCTTCCTCCCAAATCTCTCTTGAGTATAAGGTAGAGAAGGAAAGAGAAGTAAAGGTCAGTGTAAATGGCAAAGAGGGGCAGTATAAGGTAAAGGATAGCGGCTTTTTATCCTTTGACCTGGAGGATATGGGAAATGAGATTTATGCGGAAATGGGAGTAGAGGATTCGGTTTTCTATATTGTGGATTCCTCTGTCTATTCCGATACCATCCCGCCATCCATCACCTTGTTTGAAAATCTGGACGGAAAGACCTTTTTTACAAACAGCGTTACGATTATGGGAAAGATGACGGGGGGGAATGAGTTAAGTATTGCGGGAAAGGCGGTTGCATTGGATTCCTCCGGTAACTTTTCTTATGTTTTTTCCTTGAGTCCGGGAGAAAATGTGCTGGAAATTCTGGCAAAGGACGCAAATGGAAATGCCGCTTCCAGAACCCTGACCTTATATCGCGGCGGAAGCATATTGAACAAAAAGACCGATGCAAAAAGTTGGAAAAGCTTTCTCCCTGCACTTCTGGGAGCGGTATGCAGTCTTTTTGTAATTATCTTATCCGTGTTCTTTATGAAGAAGAGGGGGAAAGAGGAGAGAAAGAGAGGAGGATTCCTTCTGCCGCTTATTCTTTCGGATGGAATTTTTGCAGCAGGAACAGTGCTCTTTGCTTGGCAGTTTGTGGAGCGTTTTCGTTTTGCGAATTCTCTTAAGTATCTGGATTTGGTAGAAAAATCCGCATCCAAGGCTGCCGAATATCTTAGATGGGAACGCATTTTCGGTCTCTGTGCGATAGGCAGTTTGCTTTTGTTCTTGCTTTGCCTTACAGGAACCGTCCTTTTCCTTCGGAAGAAGAAAACGGTTCAATAAAAGCGAGGAGGATGGTATGGAAAATATAATCTTTGCGGCAATTTTGATTCTTTTCCTGTCCTATGCTTTCAACAAATATGGCTTTACGGAAGAAGGTAGAACCTATGGTGTATGTAAGGAAGTCAAGGTGGAATTTACCAGGGATAACGGTTCACCCTTTAATGAGCAATTAAGAGGAATGGACAGTCGGATGTACAGACCGTATATCGAGTATAGCTGGAAGGGAAGGCAGTATCTTGCAAAAGCCTATAGAGCCTATCAAAGAGCCAAGATATTTCCGGGAGACAGAGTGAAGATTCGAGTGAATAAGAAAGATAAGGAAGTGGTGGATATTTTGAGTTAAGAAAAAGAGCTTTCGCGCCTTATAGCGTTGAAAGCTCTTTTAAAATTCTTAACGAGTATCGCTCGCGTAGCGCACGGTATCTCGTTTATTCCTTTGCGTTAGCCTTTAACAGAGCAGTGATTTCCGTCTCGGTGGAAAGGGAAAGTACTTTTTCTGCCAGAGCATCCGCTTCTTCCTTTGTCCATTTGGAAATGACGCACCTTGTGTTTAGTACAAGTACCGGATTCACACTGAATTCGTCCAGTCCGAAGGAAATAAGAAGAGGAATCAAGAGCGGGTCCGCAGCAGCTTCACCGCACATTCCGACAGGAATCCCGGCTTCTTTTCCGCAGGCAATAATCCGTTTTATGGAACGAAGTACGGAGGGATGGAAGGTAGAGTAGAGATATGCGACATCCGCATTTCCCCGATCCACGGTCATGGTATACTGGGTCAAATCGTTTGTGCCGATGGAGAAGAAATCCGCTTCTTTGGCCAGAAGATCCGCGATAAGAGAGGCGGAAGGTGTTTCTATCATGCATCCCAATTCGATATGTTTGTCGTAGGCGATTCCCTCGGCATCCAAATCTGCTTTTATTTCGGAAAGGAGCTCTTTTACACTGCGCATTTCCTCTACACAAGTCACAAGAGGAATCAAGATTTTTATCTTGCCAAAGGCACTTGCCCGTAACATGGCACGAAGCTGTGCACGGTAGCCTTCTTTATTTCCGAGACAGTACCGAATAGCCCGATACCCGAGGAAAGGATTTTCTTCCTTCTTCATATTCAGGTAAGGAATGTCTTTGTCTCCGCCGATGTCCAGCGTGCGGATGATGATGGGCTTCCCTCCCATGATTTCTGCCGCTTCTTTATATGCTGAAAATTGTTCTTCCTCCGTGGGCATCCGTTTATTGTCCATAAAGAGGAATTCGGAGCGGAAGAGCCCCACGCCTTCTCCGTCGCATTCTATGGCTTTCCTGGCATCCTTCGGGGTACCGATGTTGCAGAAAAGCTCTACGGCAGCGCCGTCTGCTGTTTTTGTTTCTTTACCGTGAAAATTCTTCAGTTCCGATTGTTTTCGAATATATTCCTCTCGCTTCAAAATATAGGAGGAAAGTGTGTCACCCTCAGGGTTAATGTAAACAATGCCTTCCGTGCCGTCTACAATGGCGGTATCCTTATCTTTTACTAGAGATGTAATATTGGGAACGGAGAGGACGGCGGGAATTTCCAAAGCCCTTGCCAGAATCGCGGAGTGCGAAGTTTTTCCACCCATTTCGGTTAAGATTCCCGCAACATTTTCTTTGTGAATTTGCGAGGTCATGGATGGAGTAAGGTCTTTTGCTACCAAGATGGTACCGGGGGGGAGTTTGCGAATATCTACATCTTGGACACCCAGTAAGATTTTCAAAAGACTCAGTTTGATATCGCTGACATCGGCAGCTCTTTGCTGCATGAATTCGTCATCCATTTTGGAAAACATACCGATAAACATGTCGCAGACCGCTTCTACGGCGGACTCGGAACACTGGCCCGTTGCAATCATATTGCTCATTTCATCAGCCATGGTGGGGTCACTGATCATGACAAGGTGGCTTTCCAGAATTTCCGCTTCTTTTGGACCGATTCTCTTTCGGATGTCTTCCGCCATCTCTTCGGTTTCTTTTTTAAACTGTTCAATTGCTTCGTGAAATCTTTTTTGTTCTTTTTCCGTATCTTCAATCTTTATCGCTTCATATTTCAGCTCATGTTCTTCGATGACACAGATGCTGCCGATTCCTATGCCGCGAGAGGCGGGAATTCCGTTTACCATTTGCTTTTCTCCTTGTTTTAAAGAAAGAATTTTAGTCTTCCAGACCACCTTCGATGAGGGAAATAGCCTTATTCATCGCTTCTTCTTCGTCGCTCCCTTCACAGCGGATTTCGATTTCCGCACCGCGTTTGATGCAGGCACTCATCAGCATCATAACACTTTTGGCATTGTACTTTTTATCCTTAAAAAAAATGCTGATATCGCAGGAGAAGGGGGTCATTGCCTGACTGAAAATACTGGCAGGGCGCATGTGCAATCCCTGTTCGTTTGTTACTGTAATTTTTCTGGACACCATAGTTGATTCCCTTTCTGTCAAAGTGACTTTAAAATAAAGGCTTCCGGCCTGTTTTTTCAATACTAAACAATAATGATTTCAATTCCGCTGGCACGGAGCTTTTCTATTATTTCCGTGTCTGCCTGGTTATCCGTGATAAGCGTTACTTTTCTATCATAGATACAGCTTCCATAGCTGCTTTCCAGGTTATCATGCCTCTGCAATTTGCTGTGATCGGCAAGGATATAAAGGTCTTCCGTGGTTCGGCTGATCATGGCTTCGTTAATTCCGATTTCATTTGGGATGTTGTATAAAAAGGCGCCGTCATCATAGACTGCCCAGCAACCGATAAAGGTTTTATTGGCTGTAACATCCAGAATATTTCTCATGGTTGCATCACCTACGAGAATGTGATTTCGTAATTCTCCTCCGGTCATATGGATGGAGACGTTCTCCGGAAATTTTCTTCCGAATGCAAGACCGTTATTGGTATAAACGGTCACGTTTTTATTCCCTACATACTCGAGCATTTTTAAAGCGGTTCTGCTGCCGTTGATAAAAATACGGTCATTGTCTTTGATTAGGGAAGAGGCATATCGGGAAATGAGATCTCTGCATATCCTGATGTTTTTGCTGAGAGACTTACTGCCTTTGACATAATCCAAGGTACAGGCTCCACCGTGGGTGCGCTTCAAAAGGTGCTTTTGCTCCAGTTCCTCCAAGTCCCTTCTGACGGTCATGATGGAAATCTTAAACTCATCGACCAAGTCATAGGAATTGACTTCTCCGGCCTTTCTGACATATTGCAGGATATTCTTTTGTCTTGCTTCTACATTTGCTTTGCTGTTTTTCATGGACACTACTCTATTCTACAGGGGCTGTTATAAAAACAGTTTATCGGTAAAGGCGAGTCCGAGGGAAATACCCCGGACTCGCATGGGTTTTAGTCTAAGAGACCTGCGGCCTGAAGACCTTCTTCGATTTCTTTATCGGACATGACATTTTTTAGGGGAATGACAACCGTGTTTCCGCCCAAGTTTTCAAAATTTGCCGCAAATGCTTTGGAACAAAAAACCACATCGTAGTTTTTCGCTGCACTTTGCCCTTCTGAAATAGGGCAGTGCGTCAGCTCTGCAGGCTTGATATTGTGGCGCTTTGTTACCTTTTGGATGGCCAGTTCCATCATAAGAGAGGAACCCGCCCCGTTTGCGCAACAAGCCAAGATTTTCTTTCCGTCTAATTTTGCCATTGTCTATGCTCCCTTCTTAGCCTTCTTGTGCTCAAGATAGGCATCGTAATCTTCCGTAATGAGGAAGTATCCTTTCGGATCCATGCGGTACTCGATTTGCGGAATCGCAAGAAGAACAATTACCACGATTCCTACACCGATGTAGCCAAGATAATGCATCACTACCGTAAACATCGGCCATACCGTATCCCAGTCGAACATGCCGAGGTATCCGCCGTAATTTGCGAGACCAACCCATCCGGAGATGAAAGCGGCACCAAATACTTGGATAAGCCCTGAAATGAATGGTATAACAAGGCAGGCCTTAAGTCCACCCTTTTCATTAGCGACAAGACCGATGGTTGCATTGTCAAAGAATACGGGAACGAATCCGCAGATGATGATGGTCGGAGAACCCATAAGAATCAAGGCTACGATAGCAATAATCTGTCCTGTAAGACCTGCCAGGAAACCGAAGGTTACGGCATTTGCATCGCCAAATCCATAGCATACGGCGCAGTCTACACCGGGTACGGAAGAGGGAAGAAGTTTGTCGGCAATTCCCTGGAAGGATGCGGTTAATTCCGTTACGAAGGTACGAACTCCAAGCTGTAAAATAGCAAGATATACAGCGAACTGTAAGGAGGTATTAAATACATAGAATGCAAAATTGTCCTTTTCCTTCATGGCTTCCGCTTTTACGAAGAAGGGTTTTCCGATTACGGTCATGATGGCACCGAAGAATACAGTCATTAAGATTGCGGTACAAACCATATTCTGGCTGAAAATGGAGAAGAAACCGGGCATCTTCAGGTCGCCCACTTTTTTAACTTCCTTCTGTCCGTTTTTGCTGCCGAAGAGTTTTTCGGAAGCCCAGGAAGCAAGACGAATCCCGAACATTTGCTGGTGCGCAATGGCAAAGCCGGCACCCTCTGTAAGTTCCTGCATCGGCTTTACGGTAAGGTTGGATCCGACTGCCCAGTAAGCACCGAGAATAACGGACATTACAATCAGAAGTGCGAAGTTGTTGTCCCGAAGGGCGGGAAGGGCAAAGAGGATGAGCCAGTATGCCGTTGCCGCCTGCTGTACCTGTACATGTCCGGTTGTGAAAAGTGTACGGCACTTTGTAATCTTGTTGAAGCGGACAAGCAGGATATTGACGATAAAGGCGATGAGAAGAAGGGTCATAACCTGTGAAAAGCCTTTTCCGAAAACTTCTTCCACACCGGCAGTTACCGCGTTTTGTCCGTAATAAGGATCAATTACGGCTGCGGTCAAATTGAATCTGTCCTTCAGTCCCGCAAGGATAGGGCGGAAGTTCGTTACGAGTCCGCCGGAGCCGGCACTTAAAATCAGCATACCGATGATGGCCTTCAAGGTTCCGGCAAGGGTGTCATACCATTTTTTACCCATCAGGCAGTAGCCCAGCAAGGTAAGAAAACCTACCATATAAGGCGGCTTTTGTAAAATGTAGGTCGCAAAAAAAGTCCAAATCGCGTTTAAAATTCCCATTTTTTCCTCCTGTTTTTTAAACTTAATTTTCGCTAGTTTGGTATTTCTTCATTGCTTCTAATATTTCTTCTGCACTATGACATTTCCCGAGCGCTTCAATTAAGTCATAGTTCATAAAAACATCCATTAATTGCGCTATATTTTCCATATGCTCATCCGAATTGACTGCTGAAAGTGTAAAAAGAAGATTCGCTTCTTTTTTCTCTCCGTCTGTATCCTGTCCAAAATCAATCTTGTTTTCACAAATCATAAGACCGACAGCAGTTCTGTGTGCTCCAATCGGATTTTCCGTGGTATGGGGCATAGCAATATTGTGTTCCATCACGATGTAGGGACCGTGTTTTTCGATGCAGGCTACGATTTGTTTATAGTAGTCACTGTCCACGCTGCCGTCTTCCACAAGGGGAAGAGCGCTTAAACGGACTGCTTCCTGCCAGCTCACGTCTTTTCCGTTAATGAAACTGTAGTGTTTTTTTGCAACAATTCTTTCTAAAACATTGGACATCTCTGTTTCTCCTTATTTATAGGCAGGAACGGAAGGGGATGTTCTGCGGATGCTCGAAGCAGTCTTCAAAACCCCTGCGATGATGATAGTAAATCTTATCCTTATCCTGCGGATAAACGTATTTTCCGCCTACCTGCCAGAAGAATGGATGGAATTTATATTCGTTTCTGTCCTTTTTGAAATCGTAGAGCAGTTTAATTTCTTCGCAATCTGCCTGGAAATTGGTCCAAACATCCCAGTGGATAGGGATAACCACCTTGCACTGCAGGTTCTCCGCCATACGGAGAACATCTACGGAAGTCATCTTATCCTGCATGCCGATGGGATTTTCTCCGAAGGAGCCGAATGCTACATCAATGTCATGATCTTTGCCGTGTTTTGCAAAGTAAATGGAGAAGTGGGAGTCTCCGGAGTGGTAAATGTTTCCGCCGGGAGTCTTTACGAGGTAGTTCACTGCCTTTTCATCCATATCGGTAGGGCATACCCCGGTAAGTTCTTCTCTATCCTCTCCTGTAGAATCCGTCGTAACTAGACAGGTTCTGTCAAAGCTGTCCAGACATACAATCTCGATATCCTTTAACTTAATCACATCTCCGGGCTTTACAATTCTGCAACGCTCTTCCGGAACACCCCATTTTTTCCAGGTTTCTACGGACTTCAGGGGACCGATAAAGGGGACGGGAATTTCCTTGCCGTTTTCATCCGTGGTGGTCATGCCGCTGTTGATAACGTGTGCCGCCCATTCGATAGACATATGGTCCTGATGATAATGCGTAGCTAATACTGCGTCTACCTGCTTAAAAGCAAAGGGGTCAATCACGAAGGGGACATTTCTTAAGTTCGGCTGCATGAGTCTTCCGCCACACATATTAGCCATCTGATGTCCGGGCTTCATCTGATTGTCTCCGTGGGTACGCTTTCCGTTTCCGCACCAAAGGTCGATGGTGATATTTGCCCCTCCGGGGGTTTTAAACCATACGCCCGTGCAACCAAGCCACCACATAGCAACCTGTCCGTCCGGCACCACTTCGCTTTCAATGTCCTCTACCAGCCAGGTGCCCCACTCGGGAAAGGTGCTCTTGATCCAACTCTCCCGAGTTGTGTCTGCGATTTTTGCCATAATTCCTCCTTATTCTTTTCTTTCCTGCTTACTTTAAGATGTTTCCGCTTCTCTTACGGATAATCGCTTAAGTTTATGATAGAGTGAGAATGGGATAAAAACAATTATAAAATATTTTTTTATGCTCGTATTAGCTATTATATGATTGATTTAATATTTCTATAGCTAAGTTGCTTATTGTGTAAAAATAGCAATATAAGCTGGAAGTTAAACAATAATAATTATGGTTAGTCACAACTTACTAACTATTTATTTGTGCAATATGCTGAAAATTGATTTTATTGAGAAAACAATGAAAAATAGAAAAAACACTTGAAATAATAGAAAAATATCAATAAAATCAGCCTTATGGATGTTCTGTGGGGTTGATGGTAAAATACAATACTGCACAAATCATTAAAAATATTAAACTTATAATACATGTTCTTTTTTATGATTGTTTATAAAAAGAATAAGTTCTTTCTGATATGAGCGGACAAGCAGGAAGAGAAGGAGAAGGTGATGTATGAATCAATATGCTATCGGACTTTATGAAAAGGCAATGCCGAAGACGATGAGTTGGAGTGAGAAATTGCTTTGTGCAAAAGACTGTAATTATGATTTTTTGGAAATCAGCATAGATGAAACGGAAGAAAAGCTTTCCAGACTGAATTGGACAAAGGAACAGAGACGGGAAATACTCGATCTGATGAGAAACTTGGACTTGCCAATCCGAAGCATGTGCTTGTCCGCTCATAGGAAGTATTCGTTTGGCTCTTCAGAGAAAACGGTACGGGATAGAGGAATGGAAATCATGGAGAAGGCGATTGCTTTCGCGGATGATTTGGGCATTAGGATTATTCAGCTGGCAGGGTATGATGTTTACTATGAAGAAGGAAATGAAAAAAGTAGAGAGCGCTTTATAGAGAACTTGGAGAAGGCAACAAGAATGGCGGCAACAAGGGGAATTCTCATGGGCTTTGAAACGATGGAAACGGAATTTATGAATACAACGGAGAAGGCTATGCGATATGTCAATCTTATCGGAAGTCCCTATCTCGGGGTATACCCCGACTCGGGGAACCTTACCAATGCTTCTCTTCTCTACAACAAGAGTGTGGTGGAGGATTTGGAGACGGGAAGAGGGCATATTGTTGCGATGCATTTGAAGGAGACGCTTCCCGGAGTCTTCAGGGAGGTGCCGTTCCTAACCGGTCATGTGGATTTTGAGGCAATCATTCGGAAGGCCCGGGACTTGGGAGTCAGAAGATTTGTCACGGAAATGTGGGATGTAGGAAAAGAAAGCTGGAAGGAAGATATCCTCTTTGCCAATAAGACTATGCGCGCTATTTTGGACAAGCAGAATTAGGAGTAGGATATAAGAAAGAAAAAAGGAAAGGTTGAGGCAATATGAAGTTTCATAAAAAGAGTATTGGAAATCTGAACAAATGCTATTCTTTAGCTGAACTACAGTATAGGGGAGAACATTGCTTTTTGGTCGCCGCCGAGAAGCAGGATCCCTGCTATTTGTTTAATGAGGCAGGCGAAAAGATGGATACCGTATGGGACGGACCGGGCGGAGTTATGACTATGGCGCAGGTTCCCAGAACGGATGGTGTATTTCTGGCAACCAGAAAATTTTATTCTCCGAATGACTCCCTTGAAGCGGAAATCATTGTGGTAAAGCCGAAGGCGGAAGGAGGATGGGAGACCTATACCCTTTGTAAAGCGCCTTTTGTTCATCGTTTCGGGATTTTAAGGAGGGCAGGTTCCTACTATCTTCTGGTCTGCTGTCTGAAATCGGGGCATGAATATAAGGATGACTGGAGACAGAAGGGCGCCTGCTATGGAGCACATTTGCCGCTTGACTTGGAACAGTTTAGGGGAGAGAAGAAACTGGAGCTTAAGCTCATCAAAGACGGGATGCTCAGAAACCACGGCTTCAGCAAGATTCAAAGGGGCGGATATGAAGCCGGCCTGGTAGGCTGTGAAGAGGGAAGCTTTATTTTTGATCCTCCGGCCGTATATGGAGCGGATTGGACTGTTACGCAGATTCATTCCCTTCCGTCCAGTGATTCCGTGCTGATGGATTTTGATGGAGATGGAAAGTTGGAACTGGGATGCATTGCGCCATTCCATGGAAACTCCCTGACCATTTATCATCTGGATGAGTACGGTAACTACGTTCCGCAGTGGAAATATTCGGCTAAAGAATCGGATACGGAAATGATTCATGCGACCTGGGCGTGTGAAATAAACGGAAAGCCCTCCTGGATTGTCGGTTGGAGAAAGGGCACAAAGGATACCATCCTCATCAGCTGGGACAAGGAAGAGGGAAATTATAAGACGGAATACCTTGACCGTAACACGGGGTGTGCCAATGCCATGCATTTCAAAAATAAGGACGGAAAAGATATTATCATCGGAGCAAATCGGGAAATCGACGAAATTGCAATGTACACGGTAGAATAGGAAGAACGATAGCTGAGAAATAGGCTTTGTTTTAGCTTATTCCTAAGTTTAATAAATATTTATTCTCCTCCTTAATTTTTCTGTGGAGAAAATAGGATAATCCTATGGTTATCCGTTTCTAACTGCTTTATACTGAAACTACATTATAACGGGAAGAGCTATTGGTCTTAAAGAGAAGGGATTCCCTTTCTTTAAAGCTGATAGTTCTTTGGCTTGGAGTAAAAGTACATAGTTCTTTATGAAGGAGAATAGGAGGCGTGTTCCTATGTCAAAAAAAGATTCTGCGTTTCAGAAAGTGTTTATGTCCTTTATGTTTCGCGGTAAAGAAATTTTTAAGCCGCTGAATACCGGATGGATTGATGAAAGAGTCGGAGCGGTTCGGGAGTGGGTTGCCAATGTTTTCTTTTACAGAAAAAATGGTACGACGATTATGATTGATGCGGGCTACAATTATGAACGTCTGGCCGAGAAGATGGCTTGGCTGGATATCCGGCCCACGGAGATTCAGAATATCCTGCTGACACATCTGGATACGGATCATATCGGAGCGGTGGAAGAGGACAGCGAAGGACTTTTCCGAGAGGCAAGGCTCTATATCGGGGAGGAGGAAAATAAATATCTTACGGGGGAACTTCGCAGGAGAGTTTTGCACAGACTTTGTACGCTTCCCGTTGTAAAGCTGGATAACCCGAAAAGCTTGCTTTATGACGGAGAAATATTCTATATTAAGGATATTAAGGTAGAAGCAATACTTGTGCCCGGACACAGCTACGGACACCTTGTTTATCTTATCGATGACGCCTATTTGTTTACTGGAGATACGATTTGGTTCGGTGCGGATGGCGGCTACAGCTTTTTGAATTCTCTTGCGGAAGATAATGAGCTGGCGAAGCGTTCCTTAAGGGAACTGGAACAACTCCTCCTGAAAAGGGGAATTGCTCCGATTATTGTGAGTGGTCATACCGGTTGGACGGATGACATGGAGTTCGCGTTTCGTCATAAGGATAAGCTCTGCATTTCCGGGAAAAAGCAGAAACCGCATGATCCGACTGCACCTTACGACGGCTATGATGAGCGGGAGGATACGGAGGAACAAGCGAGAAAGAAGAGGCTTCCCAAGGCTTGGGACTGCTTGAAGCATACCGAGGCGGAGAGAGAGTGAAGAAAGAGGAAAGTACTTTTGCATGGAACGGAATGGAGAAATGACAGCATGGTAGTGGTATTTGAATTTCTTAGTGAAGAGCCGATTGAAAACCTCATCACCTGCATGAATTTTAAGGTGGATAAGTTGGTTTTATTCGGAAATTATGATCGGGTTGCTTCTCAAAAGGAGAAAACGGAGTGCTTTCTGAAAAGGTATTGCGGCGTAAAGGATGTGCTCTTCCGCGTCCTCTCTGAGAAAGATTTACAATCGGTTCTAAGCGTAATGCGACAGGAAATAGAAGCGGCTTTAAAGCAAAATGCCGAGCTGTATTTTGATATAACCGGCGGGGAAAGCTTGATGCTTGTAGCCTTCGGGATGCTCTCTAAGGAATATAAAACACCGATTCATCTCTATGATGTTTCAAAATGCAAATTGATTGAGCTTAACGAAGGAGCGGACAAGAATTTAAGTAAGGATGTGGAACAACAGAAAATAGAACTGAATCTGGAGGCCGTAATTGAAATGCACGGAGGAAAAATCAACGACTCTTTGCATAAAGAAACGAAGACGGTAGCGAATGCCGATGCGGAGAAAGATATTCTCGGAATTTGGGAGGTTATGAAGCGGTATTCCGCATCTTGGAATCTTTTCTCCCAATTTATGAGGGATCATATGCAAGCGGATGAAAATGGGGAGGTGATTCGGAAAGAAGCTACAGTTCTACAGGCTCTTAAGGCCTCCCCATCAAATTTCAGTTCCGTCTCCTTACTCAATCAAATACTGGATGCACTGGGAGAAGCCGGGGTGCTCCTCGATGTAGTCCACGCAGCCGGGATGTATCGCTTTAGCTTTAAAAATAGGGCTATAAAGAGTTACTTATGGGATGGAGGAAGTGTACTGGAACTCTATACCTATTTGCGTGAAAGAAAAAGTGCTACGGAGTGTCAAGTAGGGGTGTATTTGGACTGGGATGGCGTACTGCACGGGACGGGAGGGGGAGATGTCTTCAATGAAATCGATGTTTTGGCTTTGCATGGCTATATCCCTACTTTCATTTCCTGTAAAAGCGGAAATATGTCGCCGCAGCAGATTCTGCATTCGTTTTACGAATTGGATACGGTAGCCAATCGTTTTGGCGGAAAATATGCGAAGAGACTTCTGGTCTTGACCATGGAGTTAACTAAGGTATACCAGGATCGAGCTAAAGAGATGAGAATAGAATTGAGATTTGAGAAATGAGATTCCACACGCTACGCGAACGATACTTGTTAAGAATAAAAAAGGAAGGGAACCTGTCTTACGACATGGTTCTTTTTTTATGCTGACTTCTGCATAGAACCGGGGAACCTTTGTCATTTTGAGAACTTTCTCGAGCAAAGCCTATAGCATTTCCCTTCTTGAGAACTGCTATAGGCAAAACTTGCTTTCTTCTTGGTGAATCATATATAATCCAAAGGATAATTCTTAAAACTTGTAAAAAATGGAAACAAATTCACTAAATGCCTTGCTTAGGAGATGAAATGAGGGAAAACAGAAATTACTATAAGAAAAAAATTATTTTGTTCTTATTCGTGATCACTACAGTCTTTGGAATAATCAGTCTGTATCAGTATTATAGAGTGAAAATCGAGAATCCCTTTCAACTGCTTTCTGCTGTTCTTTACGGGACCATAAAGCTCTTTCTTTTTGCGGCTCCTCTTTCTGCGGAGGTAAATGGCGGCATGATGTACGAGTTTGCCAAGTGGATGGCACCGATTCTTACATCCGCTTTTATTTTCACGCAAATCTCGAATATCCTATTGCACTCTAAAAATATGATTTTAAATCGCTTCAGTAGTAATCATGTCGTACTTTTCGGAAGCGGAAAAATGACCGAAACGCTCATCGGTAATTTAAAAAAGGAGAAAAAATATTATAAGATTTCTCTTGTTACGAAGGAATTCCTGGATGAACGCCTAAAGAATCAATATGAGAGAAAGGGAGTTGCAAGCTACCGGCTGGACTTTGGAAAAAGTGATAAATATGAAATTCAAGAGCTTTTTACGGCTCTCCGTATAGAAAACGCAAAATATCTTTTTTTTACGGCGGAAAGTGACTTGGAAAATTTTTCTCTTTATGCCGGAGTGATACAAAGAATTAAGCCGAAGAGAGCCATTACCGCCTATGTACATTCCGAGTCGGGGACTGTTGCGGGTTATATGGAGGAGCTTTTGTACGAGGAGAGAAAAAAAGAAGCCGGCTTAATGAAGCTCGATACCGTGCACTTTAACGAGAGAGACTTAACAATTAGAATGCTGCTCCAGGAAAGGCTTGTGCAAGACAGTCTTTTAAAAAGTCTAAGCGGAGTGTCCGAACTTTCGTTTCCCGGACAGAAAGTAGAGCGGGAAAGCGAAGAGGAATTGTTACGGGACAGGAAGCTTTCTGCCGAGAAGATTGACGAGGCGATACATGTGCCCCATATCCTTCTTTTTGGAGTTAATGAACTGAGCTTCCCCTTATTAAAACAGCTTGCCAATGATGCAACGCTTTCTTTAAAAAAGAAGACGAAGGTCACGGTTTTGGATGAAAATGCGGGACGAGGCATCGCGGAGCTTTTTTCTATTTACGGTGATGCATCTACGAGAGAAAATCCGGAAGAGTGCGGGGGAGAAAAAACGGAAAAATCTTCTATAAGAAAGAGTCCTTCTTCCAGCCTTGAAATGGCCTTGGAAATCGAGTCTATAGAACTTGGGGATGCTTCTATGGAAGCGCTTCAAAAACAACGTTTGGAGAATTACTTAAAGGCGATTGGAAAGGACGATGCGCCGACTCTCATCTTCCTGATGGATAAGGATATCATAAAGAGCCTTAAGGCGCTGAACCTCATCAATCGTTATTTTGAAAATGTGCCAAAGCTCATTCGCAATGTTTCTCAAGTGGATTTAACAGGGCTTCTTCCGAAAAGAGGTGGACAAATTCGAAGCTTTGGAGATATTTCCGAGATTCTCACGGAAAAAGTGCTGATTCGGGAAGCTTTGGATAAGAGAGCAAAGGCCTTTAATGAAGCGTACAATTCTCTTAGTGGAATGGGAGAGGGAGAAAATTGGAATGAGCTTAGCTTTGTGAAGAAGAATTCCTCGCGCCTTTCGGCTACCCATGCGATAGTAAAGGAAGAGCTCTTAAGGCGGATATTTTCCGAAAAAAACGAGGCGGAAATTCGTGCCCTTTGCAGGGAGAAGCTTTCGGAATTCACTAAATTACAGGAATCGCAGAAAGAAAATCCTGAAGAATTCCGTAAGCGTTTCTGCAGCTTTTTAGAGGAAAATCCGGTGCTAGACTTCCTGTCCAGGCTCGAGCATAAGAGGTGGTGCAACAGCTATTATGCCATGGGCTTTCGCTATGGAGAGAAAAAGGACGAGAACAGAAGAACACACCCTTGCCTGATTGAGGATTGGGGAGAAGTAATCGGGGAGAAATTTGCTCTCTGTCACCCGGAGTATGACCTACTCTCCGTGTTTTGCCTGTTTCGGGAGGAGCCTTAAATATGGAGAACGGCATAGGGAAAAGTGGGGATAAGGACATGGAGAACAGCATGGAAAATGGTATGGAAAAACAATATAAGTATGATGCGTTTATCAGCTATCGTCATGTGGAGCCGGATCAGACGATTGCAAAGGAAATCCACAGAATGATAGAGGGCTTTAAACCGCCTAAGGAGTTTTATAAAAGCGGAAAAAAGACGAGCTTTCGTGTATTTCGGGACAGAGAGGAGCTTGCGGCGAGGGACTTAAGCAGTTCCATTGAGGAAGCGCTTAAGGAAAGCCATTTTCTGATAGTCCTTTGTTCCAAGAGAACCCCCCTTTCCGAGTGGTGTGAGAAGGAAATTCGGACTTTTAGATCGCTGCACGGGGATTCTCGCATTATTCCGGTGCTCCTTGAAGGGGAGCCGGACGAGTCCTTTCCTATGCCTCTTAAGCAGTTAAAAAGAGGAGAGGATGAGAGTCTTCTGGATGTTTTGGCAGCGGATATTCGTCCGGAAGAAGTATTGAAGAAGGACTTCCCGGGCTATGAGGCCGTGCAAAAGACGGATAAGGGAAAGCTTACGGATTTAACGAAGCAGGCGGTGAAGCTTCTAAAGGTGGAAAAATACCGTATTATGGCGGCTATCCTGGGCTGCAATTTTGGGGATCTGAAGCAGAGAGATAAGGAGAGAAAAAACAGGCTTATACTCACCATTTCTTCTATGCTTGGGGCTCTATTTCTCATCTTTGGTCTCTTTATGACCGCTGCCTACCAAAAAGCGGAGCAGGCGAGGCAGGAGGCTGTGCAGTCGAATGCGAGCATTTTATTGAAAACGGCAAAGGATATTGCAAAAGAGGGGGATTATCTGAAGGCTGTTTTGGTGGCAAAAGAGGCGATGCAGTCGATTGGAAAGAAGATGCTGTCTTATTTGAAATTAAGAGGAGAAGAATTTTCCATCTTTCATGACGCCATTTATCACAGTGGAGCGTCAACCTTAACCTCGATTTCCACAAAGAACAAGCTGACCTACATGTCTCTAAGTTATAATGAAAAATATCTGGCCTATGGTTTGGATAATGATGCGACGGCGATTGCCAGTGTGGAGAACGGTGAAGTCATAAGGATATTTTCCGGACATACACAGCAGGTTAAACTTCCGCTTTTTTCTCATAATGACAAGATGCTCGCGACTTCCTCCTTTGACAGTACCTGCATTGTTTATGATGTGGAAACGGGAGAAAGCCTGGCCAAGCTGGAAATTCCAGGTATTCCGATGCTGACCAAGTTTTCCGATGATGATTCTGCGCTATTTTGTATTGCCTTTCGGGATAACTTGGCTGACTTCTATGTATTTGACACGGCAACTTGGGAAGAAAAAAGCAAATTCACAATCACGGAGCCGATAAGACATGCGGATATCAAGGGGGACGGGACGGAGGCGCTCGTTGTATTAAATGCAAATGTCGAAGGACAGCTCACAAGAAGAAGCATGCAAGACGGCAGCATTATCGATGTTCTTCCGAAAGAAAAGGCAGTCGACATAAACGGGCAGGAATATGAGCTGTCCTATAGACAGGCATCTTACTCCGGAGATAAGGAAAATATTTTGCTGCTTACCGATTCATCGATAAAGAAACTTTCTCTTTCGGATTATACGGAGCTTTTCAAGCAGAGTATCAAAGTGGACAGCAATGATTTAAAACCGCTTGTAGAAGGGACAAACGGAGAAACCATAGCATTGCAATCGTATTCGAAAATTTATCTTTTGGATGGAAAAAGCGGAGAGATTTCGGATGAAATTTATTTTTCGGAATTGGGAACCAAGTATTTTGCCTATCATTCCGAGACCAATACCGTTGTGGGATTCGGTGCTGACGGACACTATTCTATTTGGAGAAATAAGGTTATAGTGGAGGATAAGCTGAACTATGGAGGGGCTTTGCCGTCCGAATTGAAATTCTTACAGGATGGCAGTAAGATTCTGGCCAATTCCCATGATGGACAGACCATTAAGATTATCGATATGAAGTCGAGAATTTCCGAAGAGCCTATTTATGCAAGAATTGTATCATATTCCAATGATTTTTCCAAAATGCTGCTTTATGACGGAAGTGAGCTTTCTTTTTCTTCGGATAACGGGAAGAGCAGTGAGATAATCAACTTGGGTGATAATTTAAACTTCGGATTAATGAAAAATGGAAGCGTTTATCAGATTTCCAATGATGGAAGGTATTTTACGTCTGTTTGGCAAAAGCTCAGTTCACCAAAGCCGTTTTTACTGCTTTATGATTTGGAAACGCAAGAGAAGCAAGAATTGGAACTCAATTCCATCTCTCCCCTTTTACGCTTTTCGGATGATGGAAAGGCACTTTATATCTTGGATGCAAAGGAAGGCTTAAAGGTCTACAGTACGGCGGATTTAACCGAAATGGAAAGCTATCCCGAATTGCAGGAGAGTGCAACGAGCTTTTTGCTCTCGGAAGATGGAGAACTTCTCGTGCTTAATCGTTTTTCCGGAACGGCGTCCTTATACAGTCTTGCAAACAGGAAAGAACTTGGAAACATTCCCGGACAGGTGCTCTATATCAAGAAAAACGGGGAAGAAATCCTGCTGAAAGGGATTCAGAACAATACGGCATTTACTTGGAGCAATCAGACGGATACGAAAACGGTTGCTATGGACGATGCTTGTGCCCAGACACCGCTAAGCTTTGATGATATCAATCTCTACAATGAAAAGTCCGGACTTCTTCTTATGATTCGAAACAATGAAATAGAGAGAAAGGCTTATGTGGTGGATTTTGAGAGCGGACAGCTGAAAATGAGTTTTACACCTTCTGTGAAAGCTTATGATGTAAATGGATATATTTCTCCGGACGGAACAGTTCTTGCGATAGACCAGAACTATTATGCGAAAATTTACGGGGACGATTCCATAGCGCATGATTATATGAGCTCTGCCGTTTATCATATTTTAAGCGAGGAAGAAGTAGAGGCGGAAATCGAGAAGATTCTTGCCGGAAGAGTATTGACTGAGGAAGAAAAAGAACAAATTGGAATTACGGCAAAATAGGCAGGAGATTTTATGAAGCTGATTTACAAAGCGTTAAATATTCCTCTACGTATCTTGTTACACTTGACCCATCCCGATATGCAGTGTTTTTTGGGGATTCTTATCCCGGAAGTTATTTGCATTCGGCTCTTACTTGCAAATCATGTACGCATTTATCTATTCCCGCTTTTTATGCTTCTGACCTTTGTTCTTACTTACTTGAGCTTCGGTAAGTTTGTGGAATATGATGTGAAGCATGACAATATTCTGGTGGAACGTGTTTATGCATTTTTTTTGAAGCTCTATATTGAAAATAAAAATAGATACTGCTTTACACAAATTCCGGAGCTTTACGTGAATGAAAAAATTGAGGAATACAATGAAAAGTTTCAAAAAACTATGCAAGATAGAAAAAACAAGGCTAAAAAAGAGGAAAGCAGAATTCCGTCTTTCTTTGACTTGGAGTATGAAAAAGAATTGAAGTTTTTCGGCCTGTACAACCGGGATTTTGATTTACAGGATTTAAAAAGAGAAAAAAGGAATTTGGTTAAACTGCACCATCCGGATCAGTTTACGGAACTCGGCGAACAAAATGAACACAGAGTACTCTATGATTTGACGATTCGATACTACAATACCATCGTGAAAAATAAGAAACTTTGATGTTGATTATATCGTTTTTGGGAATGATCTGAAGAGGGGGAAGCACTATCCGGAGTCGGAGAGTGCTTCTTCCTTGTTCTTAACAAGTGGCTAAGGCGAAGCCTGAGACATCTTGTTCATAACGAGTATCGTGCGCAAAGTGTGCGTTATCTCGTTTTATCTAATTATAAAAACTGAATAATACCACCCAGTAATCATTTCCGCGGGAATCGACATAATATCCTGCTCCGAATCGAACGAAATCGTCTCGTAGCATAAGCCGGTTATGACCGGGGCTTTTTTGCCAAGCTTGAAAGGCTTTTAGAGGAGTGTCTTGGTTTGACGCGAGAATTTCTCCGCAAACATCCGCTTCTGTCAGGACCGAACCGCCTTGCGGTCTTGTGTGAGAAAATAAAACGGAACATTCTCTTGCCCTTGTATCCGCAATAGAACTAAGACCGGCACTTTCCGAGAGAGGCTTCAGACCGGAAGCGATTCGATACTGATTGATTCTTCCGAGAAGCTCTTTTTTTATAATGCCGTTCTCAGAAGATACACCTCTTGTCTGTACGACATTATTGACTGTCCATGCTCCGTTTTGGTTTACGGTATAGCCGTCTGAAGTAACCGTATTTTCAGCCATCCAACCGTTGTAGTCAAAGCGATAGCATTCTGCAATTCCGTCACTGTTTCCATCCAGCCACTGCCAGGTTGATTTATAATAATTTCCATTTCCGAGATCATACCACCAGGCATTTTTGGAAAGTCCTCTGCACCATCCTCTGGCAAATACCGGCATAGCGGACAGCAATGATAAAGAAGCTGCAAGCAGAAGCGTTTTCCAAATCTTGTCGAAGTTCTTTGTCTTGTTATTTTCTCTTACTGAATCATTCTGTTTTTTTACAATCATCTGTTTCATTCTTCTTCTCCTTTATAGCATCATATTTCAAGGAATAGATGCCGAGCAAGTCAAAAAGTGATATGTCACAAAACTGTAAAGGAAAAGGAATAATCATTATGCACAAATCAATAAAAAGTTAAATAAATCGTTGTAACCATTACAGAAAATAGTCAAAATGCTTAATTTCGAAAATTTTCTTTGTATGATATTTAGCGACCAACTTAAAAATGGGTAAAGAAAATAAGGCTGTTTTATACAGCGTTTTTGGGAAAAACAAATAGAACTCCTTCTCAAGATGGAATTGTTTAGAAGACGGAGTTGTTTTGGGGGATTTTAACGAAATGGCTTATCACGCGGAATACATAAAAATATCCGCATTAAAAATAAGCGACAACTTCTTTTATCTTGCTGAGATTTTGGCTTATAAAAAAGTCCTTTGAGTCACAAAGTGCGGAGTTCGTAAACGGATAGTCCGCCTGTTTGTGAAAATTAGAATTTTCGGGAAGAAAGCCATATGTTAAACACATGACCTTCCGCTTGTTTATTCCGATTGAAATGTTCATATACGATACCTCTTCTCCAAGGCAAATTATATTAAAATAAAATTAATTAAGCAATACTTTGAGTAGAAACTAACAAATATAATGATATTAAAAATTATTTTATGTAGAAAACATACAAGTTAATTGTATTTTATAGGGGGATTGATATAGAAGTGATTTGGTTAAGAAAGAAGAGAAGAAACATTGAAAAAAGAGTTTTTCAAGATGATAGATAGTTTGAAAATTCTTTCCTTTTTGTTATAATAAAAAATATTGCAAATTTTGAAAAGCTTAGGCTGGCAGAGGACGGTGAACTTATGCAAGAGGATTTTTTGACAAGAATTCGTTCTTCCTACAATCAATTCACAAAGGCGGAAAAGAGGGTAGCGGATTTTATTTTACAGAATCCGAACAGGGTTTTGTTTATGTCCATTTCCGATCTGGCGGAAACTTGTATGGTGGGAGACACTTCCGTTTTTCGTTTTTGTAAGACAATGAACCTGAAAGGATATCAGGAGTTTAAGATGACGCTTTCTCTTTCCATGAGAGGAAATAAAAAAATGGAAGAGGGAAATACGGGAGAGATTACACTTGGAGATAAGATTACGGACCTTGCAGATAAGGTACTACAGGATACAATTTCTTCCATCCGGGAAAGTTATTCACTTTTGGACTTCTCACAGGTCAGCTTGGCTATGGAAGCGCTTTCCAAGGCGAAACGAATTCTGTTTTTCGGTGTAGGAGCCTCCATGCTCACTGCGATGAAGGCGATGAATAAGTTTCACCGGATTGAGCCGAAGGTATATTGTTCCGAAATGGTCAGTCAGCAATTAATGAGTGCGGCAACCATGGAAGAGGGGGATGTTGCCGTGATTTTCTCCTATTCCGGTGCAACCAGAGATATTGTGGAGATTGCGAAGCTGGCAAAAGAAAGTAAGGCTACCGTCATTGCCATAACGCGATTCCAAAAGTCTGCTTTAACGGAGTATACGGATATAGTTCTTCTTTGCGGAGCAAATGTGGGTTCCTTGCAACGCGGTTCCACCTCGGCGGAAATCAGTCAGCTCTTCCTTGTGGATATTATGTATACGGAGTACTACCGCAGGCATTTTGAAACGTGCAGTCGTGTCTTGGAAAAGACCACTAGAGCCATATCGGATCGTAATTAAGCACCGGGAAAAGGGATTTTTAAAGCAGGGGTCTTTCTTCCGGTTTTGCCATTCGTTTAAAAACGATAAAGCCTTCCCAATGAAAAAATCATTTGGAAGGCTTTTTACAGTGTGGTTTATTTTTCCAATCCCGCTCTTAATTCGGCAATCTTATCTCTGCATTTTGCGGCGTCTTCAAAGTTTAATTCGGCAGCACAAGCTCGCATTTTTTTACTCAGTTCACGGATCATCTTTTCTATTTCGGCCCTGGACATGGATTCCATATCCTTTGTGATCTCCTTATCCTCGTCGTCCAGTACTTTTGAAATGGCAATAAGGTCTCTGACGGCCTTTTTAATGGTGGTAGGCGTGATGCCGTGTGCCTCGTTATATTCCATCTGTAAGGCGCGTCTTCGATTGGTTTCGGAAATGGTACGTTCCATGGAATCGGTTATCGTGTCCGCATACATGATGACATGCCCTTCCGCGTTTCTTGCTGCACGGCCGACAGTCTGAATCAGGGAGGTTTCCGAACGTAGGAATCCTTCTTTATCGGCATCCAGGATGGCAACCAGGGTAATCTCCGGAATATCCAGTCCCTCTCTTAAGAGGTTGATTCCCACGAGAACATCAAACTTGTCCAGTCGCATATCGCGGATAATGGCGGCACGTTCCAGGGTATCGATATCGGAGTGCAGATATTTTACCCGGACCTGATTTTCCTGCAAATATTTTGTCAAATCCTCCGCCATTTTCTTGGTCAGTGTGGTAACCAGAATTTTATGCTTTTTTTCCGTTTCCTTGTGAATTTCGGAAAGCAAATCATCAATTTGCCCTTTAGTGGGACGAACCTCAATTTCCGGATCCAGGAGGCCGGTAGGACGGATGATTTGTTCTGCTCGAAGCAGCTCATGCTCTTTTTCATATTCTCCGGGAGTTGCGGAAACAAAAAGCATTTGGTTGATTTTTCCCTCAAACTCGGCAAAATTCAGAGGTCGGTTATCGAGTGCGGAGGGAAGACGGAAACCGAAGTCGACAAGAGTGTTCTTTCTGGAAAGATTTCCATTATACATTCCTCGAATCTGGGGAAGACTGATATGACTTTCATCCACAATAATCAGGAAGTCGTCCGGAAAGTAGTCAATCAAGGTATAGGGGGGCTCTCCGGGCTCGGCAAAATTCAGATGACGGGTATAGTTTTCGATCCCGGAACAGACACCGGTTTCCCGAATCATTTCCACATCGAAGTTTGTCCGCTCGGAAATGCGCTGTGCTTCCAGAAGCTTATCCTCTTCTTTAAAATACTTTACCCGTTCCTCCAGTTCCGCAAGAATATTTTTGCAGGCCAGACGGAGCTTGTCCATGGGAATAACATAGGGACTGGCCGGGAAAATCATGGTGTGTTCCAGCTTTCTCTGTGCCTTTCCGGTGAGGACATCAATCAATTGGATTTCCTCGATTTCATCGCCGAAGAAAATCACACGAATAGCCTGTTCTCCTTCGGAGGCCGGGAAAATGTCTACCGTATCGCCCTTTACGCGGAAACATCCTCTTCGAAAGTCCATATCGTTTCTCGTATATTGAATTTCAATGAGATTTCGGAGTAAGTCATCCCGATCCCGCGTCTGTCCGGGACGAAGGGAGAGTGCCATATTGAGATATTCCGTAGGCGCGCCGAGCCCGTAGATACAGGACACGGAAGCAACCACGATGACATCTTTTCGCTCGGAAAGAGCAGCCATTGCCGAGTTTCGAAGCTTGTCTATTTCATCGTTGATATCGGAATCCTTTTCAATATAGGTGTCCGTACTGGGAACGTAGGCCTCCGGCTGGTAATAATCATAGTAGGAAACAAAGTATTCCACTGCATTTTCCGGGAAAAATTCCTTCATTTCGGAGTAAAGCTGTGCCGCAAGAGTTTTGTTATGAGAAATAATCAGAGTGGGCTTTTGTATCTGCTCTATTACGTTAGCCATGGTAAAGGTTTTTCCCGAACCGGTAACGCCCAAGAGTGTTTCAAATTGATTTCCTTCCTGTAAGCCCTTTACCAGCTTGGCAATAGCTTGAGGCTGGTCTCCTGTCGGGGCATAATCGGCATGCAGTTTAAAATCCATCTTTCCTCCTTATATGATTCATATCGGATGATAGGGCAAGGCAAGCTTGCAGCATGGCTAGTATAGCAAAAAAGAATTCGAAAAAAATAAAAGTCCTGTAAAATGGAGGAAACGAAGGAGGTGCGCAGATATGGAATATAAAGTAACGGTATTAAGAGGAGACGGTATCGGACCGGAGATTGTGGGAGAGGCTAAAAAAGTACTGAAAAAAGTGGCGGAACTGGAGGGATTTTCTTTGCATTTTCAAGAGGAACTCTTTGGAGGAGCGGCAATTGATGCGTGTGGAGAACCGCTCCCGGAAAAGACGTTGCGCGCCTGCAGAGAAAGTGATGCGGTTCTTATGGGGAGTATCGGCGGACAGGTAGGCGTATCTCCCTGGTATAAGCTTCCCGTGGAAAAGCGTCCGGAAGCCGGACTCCTACGGCTTAGAAAAGAGCTGGGGCTCTTCTGTAATCTTCGTCCCGCAAAGCTTTATCCGGAATTAAGAGCGGCTTCTCCCTTAAAGGAGGAAATTATAGGGGAAGGCTTCGACATCATGATGATTCGTGAATTGACAGGCGGTCTGTATTTCGGAGAAAAATCTCTTCGCGTGGAAAACGGGGAAGAGGTAGCCAGAGACGAACTGATTTATCGCGCGCATGAGATAGAGCGAATTGCCAAGATTGCCTTCTCGCTTGCCAAAGAGAGAGGAGCGGATTTGGTTTCGGTGGATAAGGCAAATGTGCTGGAAAGCTCCCGTCTTTGGAGGAAAATCTTCACGGAAGAGGGCGAAAAAGAAAAAGAGGTAGTGCTTTCTCATGCTCTTGTGGATTCCATGGCGATGCAACTTGTCCGTAATCCCGGAAAGTTCTCCGTAATTGCTACGGAAAACATGTTCGGCGATATTCTTTCGGATGAAATGGCGGAGATTACCGGTTCTCTCGGAATGCTTCCCTCTGCATCTTTGGGAGAAAAAGATTTTGGCCTTTATGAGCCTAGTGGCGGTTCGGCTCCCGATATTGCAGGGCAAAATATGGCGAATCCCTTAGCTACCGTTTTATCCGCAGCGATGCTCCTGCGTTTCTCTTTGCATGAAAAAGGCGCTGCGGACCGAGTGGAAAAAGCGGTGGAAAAAGTGCTCCAAAAAGGATTTCGAACGAAAGATATTTTCCCCAAACAGAAAGAAGAGGACATAGTTCTTCTTTCCTGCTCTGAAATGGGGGATGAACTTGTAAAAGTATTATAAAGAGTCCTGCTTCTCCGGAATTTCAGCTTGCCTGTTCCCCGGCCGTTCCGTATAATGATAGGCGTATAAAAACTGAAGGAGAGTGGAATGGATAATAAGGATTTTAAGGATGGGGATCATGGCGGCTTCTCCAACATGGGGCAGACCATCCTCATTATTTTAATAGCGGCTACGGTGACGTTCTTTATTTATACTTTGGCGCAACGATTTACCGGAAAGGGGCTGAACCAGGAACTCAGTTATTCCGGATTTTTGTCCATGGTGGATCGGAATCTGGTCGAAAAGGTAGAGTGGGGAGACGGACAGATTGTGGTTTATCCGAAGAGCTCCGCGCCAAGTGCAGGCTCTGCAGGGACTTCCGGGGATTCGTCCGCAAAAAAGGATGCGGAGGACAGTATCCTCGGCCTGGGAAAGACCCAGGGACCGCTTTTTTTTGTAGTACCGGTCAATGCGGACGCGGAAAAGCTGGTTGAACGACTGTATCTCCATAATGTGACGATTATCCGAAAAAGACCGGATAATTCCGCCTTTATTTTACAAATTGTACTGAGCGTTGTGCTCCCCTTCGTGCTCTTGTTCTGGTTTATGAACGGGATGGCCAAAAGAGTGGGAGGTTCCGGCGGAGTAATGGGTGTCGGGAAATCCAATGCCAAAATGTATATGCAAAAGGAAACCGGTATCAGCTTTAAAGATGTTGCGGGAGAGGATGAGGCAAAGGAAAGTCTGGTGGAAATTGTGGATTTCCTGCACAATCCCGCGAAGTATACGGCAATCGGAGCAAAGCTTCCAAAAGGGGCCCTTTTAGTAGGGCCTCCGGGAACCGGTAAAACTTTACTGGCTAAGGCAGTGGCCGGCGAGGCTCATGTTCCCTTCTATTCTCTTTCGGGTTCAGACTTTGTGGAGATGTTTGTGGGGGTCGGTGCCAGCCGTGTAAGAGATTTGTTTAAGCAGGCCAATCAATCGGCCCCGTGTATTATTTTTATCGATGAGATTGATGCCATCGGAAAAAGCAGAGATAACCGTTACGGCGGAAATGATGAGCGTGAGCAGACTTTGAACCAGCTTCTTTCGGAAATGGACGGTTTTGATGCCGCTAAGGGAATCATGGTGATGGGAGCTACCAACAGACCGGAAATCTTGGATCCGGCTTTGCTTCGTCCGGGCCGTTTTGACAGAAGAATTATTGTGGAAAAGCCCGATTTAAAAGGCAGAGTCAATATTTTAAAGGTACATGCCAAGGATGTGAAGCTGGATCATACCGTGGATTTTGATGAAATCGCTTTGGCGACCAGCGGAGCAGTCGGAGCAGATCTTGCCAATATGATGAATGAAGCTGCCATCACGGCGGTAAAGCACGGTAGAGAGAAGGTAAGTCAAAAGGATCTTTTTGAGGCTGTAGAAGTGGTTTTGGTCGGCAAAGAGAAAAAGGACAGAATTCTTTCCAAGGAGGAGAGAAGAATTGTTTCTTATCATGAAGTTGGTCATGCTCTGGTTGCCGCAATTCAAAAGCATTCGGAGCCGGTGCAGAAAATCACGATTGTACCGCGTACCATGGGAGCCTTGGGCTATGTTATGCAGGTACCGGAGGAAGAAAAGTATTTAAATACCGAAGCGGAATTGCATTCCATGATTGTGGAGTGTCTGGCGGGCAGAGCCGCGGAAGAGCTGGTCTTTGAAACGGTAACAACCGGGGCCAGCAATGACATCGAGAAAGCGACCAAAATTGCAAGAGCCATGGTGACACAATACGGAATGTCCAAGAAGTTCGGCCTGATGGGCCTGGCAAGACAGGAAAATATGTATTTGGGAGGACGTGCCGTTTTAGAGTGCGGGGATGATACCGCGACAGAGGTAGATGCGGAAGTTTCCCGTATTTTAAAGGAATGCTACGAGGAAGCGAAGAAGATTTTAGAAGAGAATCGTTTTGCAATGGATGAGATAGCCAAGTTCCTGATTGAAAAGGAAACGATTACCGGAAAAGAATTCATGAAGATTCTTTCCGAGGTTAAGGAAAAACAATCCGCTTCGGAAGTGAATGCGACAATCGGTGCAGAAGCTAAAGTAGAATCCGATTCAGAATCCTGCGCAGAAGCTAAAACGGAATCCGCTTCGGAAACAAAAGCAGAAGAAATGACAGTTTAGAGCAAGAAAAAGGTCCGATAGAGTAAAGCTCTATCAGACCTTTTATCTTATAGAAAATACTTGAATACACTGACAGAACCTCCTTGTTCTTTTCTCTTTCTCCTTACAGCAGGAATTCCATAATGTCTGATACATTGCAGGAGAAGATCAGACAGATTTGTCTGATGCTCTCCGTAGAAACAGGCTGGTTGTTTCTGAGACGGTTCAGCACTCCGGCAGAAAGTTTTCCTTCCCGAATGAGACGGTATTGGCTCATCTTTTCCTTTTTCATCAGTTTCCAAAATGGTGCGTAGCTAATCATAAAAACTCCTAACTGTGTGGAGGCGATGATTCGCTTTCTATTTCTATTTCAGAGTAGCATATTTGGCTTAAAATTCGTAGAAAGGAGCAAAATGTTAATTCTCTTAACATTTTCAGTAATCGGAATCGGTTCACTTATCTATTCCTACTGGGAAAGAAATCAACTGAAAGTGGAGAACTATCGTATCGTTTCCGCTAAAATTAAAAAGAAATGTCGTTTTATCTTTTTGACAGACTTGCATGAGAAAGAATTCGGGAAAGAGAACTGCATTCTGCTGGAGAAGATTCGAAAAGCCGAGCCGGACTTTATTCTCATTGGAGGAGACTTTCCCATCAGTCATTCCGCGGAGGAAACAGATGAAAGGGATGAGGCGGAAGTTGGAGCAAAATTGCTTTCTACTTTGGCAAGGGAATATCCGGTCTATTATTCTATGGGGAACCATGAGGTAAAGCTATTTTCCAAAAAGGAAAAGAAAGGACAGAAAACCCTCTTTCAGCAGGCTTTTACAGGGGTAGAAGTGGTGGATGGAAAGGCGGTCTTTCCGGAAAAAGGGATACTGGTGGCGGGCTTTCCTCTGGATATTTCCTATTACAAACCTTTGTTTTTTAAAAAAAAGAAAGACTTGGAAGACAAAATAAGAGCTTCCTGGGAAAATGCCCTATCTTCTGCTATACGGGAAGATCCTCGGGAGACAAAAGGAGAAGAGTGCTTTACCATTGCAATGCTTCACAGTCCTTTCTATATAGAGGAGGCTCTTTCTTTACCTGTCGACCTTCTGCTTTCCGGCCATTTTCACGGCGGGGCGGTGGGCATCCCTTTTTTTGCTTTCATGACTCCGCAATTTCGCTTTTTTGTTCCGAAACCCCGCGGGCTTTTTCAAAAAGGAGAACAGCGCTATTTTATCAGTAGAGGACTGGGAACCCATACAATCAATATTCGAATAAATAACTTTCCTGAACTTTCTTGCTTTGACTTGTGCCCTAAGGAAGAGTAAAATTAACGGGTTGTGTATGGGAAAGAACAAGTAGACGAGATACTGCACGCTGTACACCTGTCGTCCGTTTCATAGGAAAACAGAGAAGCATTTTCATAGGAAAGCAGAGAAGTATTTTCAGGAGAAGCGATGTTCGGAGAGAGGGAAAAAATTATTTCGTATAAATTGGATGCCTTTGAGGGACCTTTGGATCTCCTCCTACATTTGATTGAGAAAAATAAAATCGATATCTATGATATTCCCATTGCACAGATTACGGAGCAGTATCTGGAATACGTCAATCGCTTGGAAGAGGATGATTTGGAAATCATTTCCGATTTCCTGATTATGGCCGTGACACTTTTGGAAATTAAGGCCAAAATGTTGCTTCCCGCCAAAGAAGAGGAAGAGGAGGAAGGGGACGTTCGGGAAGAGCTCGTTCAGCGACTTCTGGAATATAAAAAGTACAAGGAGATGGGAAAGCTGCTGCATAAAAAGGAAGAAGCGGCACCGATGAGCGTACAGAAAGAGCCCAGTATTCCGGAAGAAGTGGAGCGCTACAGTCCTCCCCTAGATATAGACTATCTCTTAAAGGGAATAGACCTTCTCAGGCTTCGGGAAACCATGCGGGAAATTGTACGGCGAAAAGAAGACAGGAAAGATACGCTCCGTTCCAATTTTGGAAAGATTAAGCGGGAGAAAATCAGTTTGCAAGGGAAAATCAAGGATGTACTTGCCTATGCTAAGGCTCATGGCCGTTTTTCTTTCCGGCAAATGCTTCACAATGCTAAGGGGAAGACGGAGACCGTGGTCAGCTTTTTGGCTATTTTAGAGCTAATGAAGATGGGGAAAATCAGCCTGACACAGGAGAAGGCGTTTTCCGACTTGCATATAGAGGTGAAGGAAGGCATTTCGGAAGAAGACCCGGAGAATTTAGATATTACAGGAATTGAAGAGTTTGATTAGGAGGTTTCGGATTGGGAGAGTATGAACAGATTTCTCTGGTCCCGGATTTAGGCGGAGAAATTGAAGAAGAGGACAGAATCAGGAAAAGGGAAGAGGAAAACCTCGTGGAATCTCTGCTTTTTTCCTTGGGGCGCTCCGTTTCCGTGGAGGAAATTGCTACTTGCTTAAACATGGGGAAGGATGGCGCTTTTCTTGCGGCGGAAAGGTTGCGGGAAAGATACGAGGAGAGGCAGGAAGGGCTTCTCATCAAAAAGCTGGAGGACCGCTATCAGATGGTGAGTCATCCCAAGACCTATGAAGGCTTAATCAGGGTTGTGAAGAGACCGCAGAAGCCGGTACTTTCCGATGTTGCCCTGGAAACCCTTTCCATCATTGCCTATTGTCAGCCGATCACCAAGGTGGAAGTGGAAAGAATCCGCGGAGTCAAGTCGGATCATGCGGTAAATCGTCTGGTGGAATTCGGGCTTATCGAGGAAGTGGGTCGTTTGGAGGCACCGGGAAGACCTATGCTTTTTGCTACGACAGAGGAATTTCTGTACCGCTTCGGTGTAAATTCTTTAAAGGATTTGCCCGCTCTTCCCGAAGAAGTGGAGAAACTCTTAAAGGAAGAGGTTACGGAAGAACTAAAAGACGGCTTCGGATTGGAGCCGGATGAGGCCGAGGCTACCGATGAAAATACCGTGGGAGAAGAGACTAAAGAAACAGTAGGAGAAGAGACTGAAGAAGCTGCAAGAGAAGAGATTGAAGAAGAGCAGAGGGAAGTTCTTGAAGAGGACTTGAGGAATAGTACTGAAGAGGAAGCGGAGGAGGAAGCGAACGCAGAAAGCCCGGAAACTTAGGCGGGTTCGATTCTGAGGAAGAGGAAAGCGATGCCTTCATAGAGGCTTATTTACAAGAACTGGAAGCAGAGGCGAAAGAGCCAAACGAACAGGCGGAAGAATCAAGCGAGAATTCGAAAGAACTGAGCGAATGTTCAAATGAGCCGAGCGAGAGTGTAGAAGAGCCATATTATGAAGAGCAGGCATGCGAAGAGGAGTCCGATGAGAACATTGGAGAGCGACAAACAGAGGAGATCGAAGAGTCTCTCTCCCCTCCTTTTGATCAGAACAGAACCTGCCGTACGAAATCTTATAGGGAAGAAATAGGCAGACAAAGAAATGCCTGGATTAGGGGGAGATGGAAATGGAAGAAAAGATAAAAATCAAGTACCATGTGAAGGAGCTGGAGAAGCTATGCTATATTGACGGGAAAAGTGACTGGATAGACCTTCGTGTTGCGGAAGAGGTGAAGATGAAAGCGGGGGAGTTTCGTTTAATCAGCATGGGAATTTCCGTAGAACTCCCGAAAGGCTATGAGATGTGGGTTCTTCCCAGAAGCTCGGCTTTTAAAAACTTCGGAATATTGCAGACCAATGCTATGGGAGTCATTGACGAGTCTTTTTGCGGGGATGACGACATTATTCATATGCCGATTTTGGCTATGCGAGATACGGAAATTCATGTAAATGATCGAATCGGTCAATTTCGGATTATGCCACATCAGCCGGAGGTGCATTTTGTGGAAGTAGAGCACTTGAACAATATGAATCGCGGCGGATTCGGTACGACCGGAAAGGCTTAGAACGATAAATCAACTAAAGAGAAGGACAAGAAAGAGGGACAAAACCATGATAAAAAGAAAGTTGGCAGGAATTGTTTTACTTACGCTCATCAGCCTTAGTGCTTGTAAAAATGAGGCAAAGGCTTATCGAACGGAAGGAATTACCGCTCTGGAAAAAGGAGATGCACAAAAGGCGCTGGAGAATTTTGACCTTGCCTTAGAGAAAAGTAAGGGTAAGGTTGGAGCTCTGCAGTTTGATATTTTGGCTTACAAGGTAGAAGCGGAGATTCATTTGGGAAAACTGGGCGAGGCGGAAGAAAATCTGCAGAATCTGGAGACTATTTCCACCAAGAAATATGCAAAATTACAAGATTTAATTGAGGCAAAAAAGAGCATTGTATCCGCAGGAGAGGCTTTAAATCAGGATGACTTGGATTTGGCCAGAAAAGAATTGGATGAAGCAAAAGAGAAGGGACTCAGTACGGACCGGGAATTGGAATACAGTGAAGCGATTTATCTGGAGAAGACGGGAGAATGGCAAAATTCCTATGATGCCTTTTCCAAGTACTGTAGTCGCTATCCGGATGATGCGGAGGCTGCCAGAGAATTGCAATTTTTAGAGAGTCGTGTAAAAGTACTGGGAGGAAATACTCTCTTATCCGAGCGTGCCAAGAAAGTCGGAAAAAGGCATCATAAATATATAAGAAGAAAGTATAGGCTGAAAGAAGAATCCCCGAAACGACACTAAAAAGGATGTGTACAAAGATGAAAAAGAATGCGGAAAAGAAAGTCAATGCAGTCAATGCGGAGGAGGCCGGTATGACGAGGTATCAGGATTTGTCGGTAGAGGAACTGGAAAGTTTACGGAAAGAATTAAAACAAAGCTATAGAGAGTATCAGAACATGGATCTTAATCTGGATATGAGTAGAGGCAAGCCGAGTCTCGACCAGCTGGACTTGAGCAACGGGATGATGGATGCCTTAAACAGTGAAGCCGACATGTATTCCTCTGACGGATTTGATGTTCGAAATTATGGCGTTTTGGGCGGTATTGCGGAGGCAAAGGAACTGCTCTCCGATATGATGGAAAATAACCCAGATAATATCATTATCTTCGGAAATTCTTCCCTGAATGTGATGTATGATTCCATTTCCCGTTCTTACACACATGGAGTCATGGGAAATACACCTTGGTGTAAGTTGGACAAAATCAAGTGGCTCTGCCCGGTTCCCGGGTATGACCGTCACTTTGCCATTACCGAGTATTTCGGAATTGAAATGATTAATGTGCCGATGACGGAGAAGGGTCCGGATATGGATATCGTGGAGAAGCTTGTGTCTTCCGATGAGAGTATCAAGGGAATCTGGTGTGTACCAAAGTACAGTAATCCCCAGGGCTACAGTTACTCCGATGAAACGGTGCGCCGTTTTGCAAGACTGAAACCTGCGGCAAAAGACTTTCGTATTTACTGGGACAATGCCTACGGCATGCATCACCTCTACGACCATGACCAGGATTATCTGATTGAGATTTTGGCGGAGTGCAAGAGGGCGGGAAATCCCGACCTTGTTTATAAGTTTGCGTCCACTTCGAAGATTTCCTTCCCGGGTTCCGGGATTGCATCCATGGCAACCAGCTTAAATAACTTGGAAGACATCAAGAAACAGATGCAGTACCAGACCATTGGTCATGATAAAGTAAATCAACTCCGTCACGTTCGTTTCTTTGAAGACATTCACGGTATGGTAAAGCATATGATGAAGCATGCCAATATCATTCGGCCGAAGTTTGAGATGATAGAAACTGTCTTTGAAAAGAACTTGGAAGGTCTCGATATCGGATCCTGGACAAAGCCGAAGGGGGGCTATTTTATCAGCTTTGAGACACTGCCGGGCTGTGCCAAGTCGGTGGTGGATAAGTGCAAAAAGGCGGGTGTGAAGCTTACTCCGGCAGGAGCGACCTTCCCCTATCATAAGGATCCGGAAGATAGCAATATTCGTATCGCACCGACTTATCCGCCGTTGGAGGACCTGCGTATTGCGACAGAGCTTTTCTGCCTGGTTGTGAAATTGGTCAGCGTGGAGAAATTGCTTAAGGAAAAGACAGAGGGACTTTCTTTCTGTACGGTATAGAAATGAGCGCAGGGGGCCGCGCATTCCATGCACGGCTCCCTGTTTATAACAAAAAGGGACACCCGAACTTCGAGGGTGCCCCGGAATAAGCCGGATGTTCAACTTACTTTTCTTCTAAAAGGGCAGAGAGAAGATAAGCGTATAGTTTTCCGCTTTTTGCTTTCCATGCCTTACAAACCGCTTTTGCATTTTCTTCACTGGGGACGGACAGTTTAATTTGACAGAGTAGATTTTTACTTTCTCGAAGTTCTACCTGTACAAGGTACTCCTCGTTTTCCGTTTGGGAATAGTCCGTATGTACGGCTGCTTCGTTTTGCAGACGAAACTTATTTTTCAAAAGAAATTGATTCATGTCTTCTTTGGCTATGGTGGAAATCTCATCTTCGAAAAATTGGAGCGTTTGTTTTCCTTCTTCCGTAATTTCATAGCGGGTTGTACTTTGACTTTGATGTGAAACAATCAGAGCGGCTTCTACAAGGTCAGAGATGCATTCCTGCAAAGTAAAGTAGGTTGTGTATTCATTATCCAAAAAGAATCCGCTTAATTGGCTGTTGGTTAAGGGATAATTTACGGATTGCAATAAATACAAAATCATGAGTTTATATTGGGTTAAAGCTTCTGTAGTCATAGTCTTTCCTTTTTTCTTGCACTCTTTTTATTGAGACTATAGTGTAGCAGAAAGTTACGGTAATAAGCAAGTGCGGGAGGGGAATGCAGGGAATGGAAAAATCTGTCTTTTTAGAAAGGTCTTCCTGTGCTAAAATAGAGCCCTATGGAGTGTTTGCTATGAGAGAAAAGATTAATAAACTGGCTAGAGGAATTGTGGATCAGGAGAGACCGTCCACGCATTTTTCCGAAGAGAGAATCGAGGGGAAGATTTCTCTGTTGGAAAGTAAAACCTTTGAAATTTTTATTCAATCCCTAAATGCGGTCCCCATGCGCGGACTGGTTTATTGTGAGGCGCCCTATATCAGCTTACATAAAAATGCTTTCGGGGGAGTTCGGACAAAGGTTAGTTTTACGGTAAATACGGAGGGGATGGAAGAGGAGAGCGAGCTTAGAGGGGAGCTGTCTTTTGTGTATCTGGGTGGGGAAAAACAAATTCCCTATCATTTTATATTGGAGAAATCACCATCTGCGAAGCAGTTAAAAGAGATTAGGCATTTTGAAGATTTACAGAAGTTGATGGAAGCGGATAAAAAGGCTGCAACCCGTATTTTTGACTATCGGGACTTCTTATCGGCACCCATTATGCAAAGTGCAAAGGCGGTAAAGCTTTATGAACTTCTAAAGCCGTGTGGAAATCGTGCTCTGGCGCTGGAAGAGTTTTTGGCTTATTTTTCCTATCGCCCGAAAAACGGAATAAACCGAAAGGGCTTATTGTCTTCCTCTAAAAGAAAAGAAGAAAAAAAACTGGAGTTTCCGGAGGGACTGAGCTTGGAAGAGAAGATCAGTCTTTGCATCCGAAGAGGAGAACGCGGTGAAGAAGCGTTTGAACTGTATAAACGAGGGGTGGAGGAAAATATTAAGTTGACCAATCTCTATGAAAATCTTCTTTATTCCATGAAAAAGGGCTATAAGGAAGAACTTCCCAGAGCGGTTTACCTTTACTTCTCTTATGAGTATAGAGTGGAAGAAGGATTGGCCTCTGCCTTGTATTACAATATTTTACAGAATTTTCCGGAGAATTCGGAAATCTATCTTCGCTTTGCAAGGCAAATGCAGGACTTTGCGGTAGAGTCCATGCTCGCCGGAAAGATGGACGAAGAATTGGCATTACTGTATCAAAAACTGATTCTTCCGGATATGGTGGATGAGAAGATGGCGGAACTTCTTCCCAAGTTGCTTCGTTCCTATAAGGTTGTCGTAGAAGATTCGGAAATGGAGAAGCTTATTCTATCCCACCCTGCTTTAAAAGGAGAAGAGGTCTATTCCTTAAAAGAGGGAGAGGCCTATGTTCCTATGCCCTATAAGGATATGATCCTTCTTTTTCAGGATGGGATGGGAAATCGTTATACGCGGGTAAATCATCGGAAGACCAAAGTTTTTGAAGGAGAAGAACTGGAAAAGAGGATGGAACGATTTTCCGAATATACGCCGGTCTTCCTTTTACAAAAAGCCTTGCAACTGGAAAAAGAAGGCATTAAGACGGAGGAAGAGTTGGAATGTATGGAGAGAGCCTTTGACAATTCCGCTTTTTCCAATTCCTTCCGTATGGAGATTTTGTCGCAGATTCTGGCTTATCACAGGCAGGAAAAGCAGAGCGAATTTCCTGAAGAGAGCCTCCGCTTTCTGCATCACATTCCTACAAAAGGAATGAAGAAAAAGGAGAAAGAGGACTATCTTGCCGCCCTTCTTTATCGAAGGGAAATGGATCGCGCCCTTATGTTTTATAAGGAATACCCTTATTTGCATATTGAGAAGGAACTTCTTCCCGCCTTTTCGGACAGTGCGATAGACCGGGGAGAGGAAGAGCTCAGTTTATATCTTTCTCATCTTGCTTTCAGAGCTGAGAGAATTAGTGATAAGGGTCTCTCTTACCTCTTGGAAGAATGGAATGGCAGCAGCAAAGAAATGTATGCGGTTTTAAAGACTGCGGAACAGAGAAGGGAAGAAAAGGGAGGAATCGATGCTTCCCGCCTTTTGAATATGGCGGAACGCCTTTTGGCACAATGCCTTTTTACGGAAAAGATGAGAGAGGCGGAAGAGGCCTTCCACTTATACAGAAAATTCTCAGGACGAGAAAGTTTACTGATCCGTGCATTCTTAAGCAATTATGCCGCTTCCATATTCCTGTATCAAAAACGGGAGCTTCCCGATTTTACCGCCCTGCTTTATGAAGAGGTGCGAGGAGAAAGCTATAAAGAACGGGTTCCGCTGCTCTATCTTCTGGCTTTAAGCTATTCTTTCTCCAAAAGAGAGAGCCTGACCGAGGATGAGAGGGAACTGTTAAACAGCATTGTCCCGATTCTTTTGGAGAAGAACCTAGTCTTTTCTTATACGAAGAGTCTGGCAAAATTTGTCCCGCTTCCGGGAGAGGTGCTGGAGAAGACCGTGGTGGAATATCATGGAAAGGCAGAGGAGAAACCTTATTTCTCGGTACGTGCAGAGGGAGAGAAGGAATTTCACAGAGAAGAGCTGCAACATAGTTATCATGGCATATATACTGCATCCTTCCTGCTGTTCCCCGGAGAAAAGATGGAATATCGTTTTACTTTGGGAAAAGAAGACAAGCTTCTTTATGAGTCGGTTTTGAAAAAAGAAGAGGGCATGATGATGGAGGGAGAGGATGTCTATACAGCACTTTGTAAGATGTCCCGTCTTCTTATGGAAGAAAAGGTAGAAGAGTTGCTTCCGCTTATGGAGGACTATGAGGAGAAAGAACTTAGTATAGCGAGGGTTCTGAAGGATTAGGAAAGAGGTTTTTGTGAAAGTCATCGGGATTGCATTAAGTGATGAATATACGGATATTTCCCTTTACAGAGAAGAATATACCTATCGTTTCCCTACTCTTTTAAGTCGGGAAAGGAAGGGGGACCGCTTTTATATCGGAGAAGAGGCATATAAGAAAAATCTGGATGGAGGAGTCATCTTGGTGGACAAGCTTCTTTCTCTCTTTAAGAAGAAGGGAAGCGCTACGATTTCGGAGACCTGTTATGATGCAAAGGAACTCCTCGGAATCTTTTTGGAGAATCTGCTTTTGGAAGGAGAAAGGCGCGTTCAGGGAAGGGAAATTCCGGAAGAAGAGGGAAAGGATACATTGGTACTTTCCGTTCGGGATGCGGATGTGGAACTGATGAGTTCACTCAACGAGCTGGTAAAGGAGAAGTTTTCCGGGCAGTATGCGGTACAGCTGATTAGTCATACGGAAAGCTTTTCTCACTATATTCTCAGGCAGGATAAAAAGCTTTACAATCGACAGGTGGGAATGCTGGAGTTCTCTTCCCAGGTCTTGCATTACTATGAGATGCAGGTCTCCAAAGGAACAAAAAAATACGCTATTTCCGTTTCGGAAGCACAACCGGATGCACTGTCCTTTGGGATTCTGGAAGATCCCAGAGGAAGAAGGATGACGGATCAGGTACTATCCGGACTTTGTGACCGTTTGACAAAATCCAAGGTATACAGTGCCTTCTTTTTGTCCGGGAAAGGCTTTGAAAATACGGAACTTTTTCCTGAATTTATGAAGAAAATAGTCAGAGGCAGACGAGTCTGTGTGGAATCTTTTCTCTTTTCTATCGGAGCATTGTATTACGGAAGGCTTCTTGGAAAGGGGGAGGAAGAAGAGTGTCTTCTCCTCTGCGATACCAGAATCGGTGCAGACATCAGCATCAAGGTGACAAAGAAGGAAAGAGACTTTCCGCTTTATCTTGCTCATGCGGGAGATTCGTGGCTAAAGGAAACGGAGGACATTCGCCTTTTGTTGGAAAACCAGGACTATATTGATTTTCAGGTACAGGATGTGAGTGCAACGAATCGGGGAAAACAGTATCGCATGAGCCTCACTTCTTTTCCGAAAAGAGAGAGACGTTGTACGAAGGTATCCTTAAGAACCTCATTTCACGGAAATGCCGTTGCGGGGATAGAAATTACGGATTTAGGATTCGGAGATTTGTGGAAGGGGAGTTTTCAATCAATTAAAGAGACGATTCCTCTGAAGGGAAAGGAGTAAAATGGCACTGATTTTATGCGGGAGAGAAGCCGAAATTCCATACTACTATGAGAGACTGGATCTTTCCGTTTACTCTTTGGAAGAACTCGGCTATGCTCTGGGACACTACCTTATCCTGGTGCCGGATCATTTCGTGAATCCCGAGCTTTGCAGATGGCTCAGTGAAGCATTGGGAGAGAAAGAACTGGGAGAGAAGCTTCTGCAACTCCTGGAGATGGGGGAGAAGGAGGAAAGATTGATTTTCCGCCTGATTCGAGAAAGCAGCTACTATACGGAGAAAGAAGTGGAAGAGCTTTCCCAGGAATGGAGAAGAATTCATGCCTTAAGCGAGGCGGAACGAAGAGAAAAGATGGGGGACAGCTTCTTTTCTCTCGGAAAATATAAAAAGGCAGTGGATGCCTATCAGGACGCTTTACACTTTGAGGAAAACGGAAGAAGAATTCGAAAAATCGGAGAATGCTATATTCAAACCAAGGAATTTCAGCGTGCGGCGGAGAGCTATAGAAGGCTCTATGAAAAAAATCACGATAAGATGGCGGCAAGAAGGCTGTATTTTCTGTCCAAAATGTGCTTTCCGAAGGATAAGTACCAAAGTGCGTTCCAGGACTTGGAAGAAGGACTTACGGAAGTCTGGGAAAAGGAATGGCAGGAAGGCTTAAGCCTTGCAAGGACAGCTCCGGAAATGCATAAAATAGAAGAGGCGTATAGAGAAGGAAAGGAAGCGTTTCTTTCCTTTGCAAAGGAAAAGATTGCTTCCTGGAAAGAGGAAATTCGGGGAAGAGTGTAAGACAGGAGGAAGTATAGATGAAAGAAATGGCAAAACAATATAATCCGGAAGAGGTAGAAGACAGAATCTATGAGAAGTGGCTTCAGGGAAATTATTTTTCCGCGAAAGTAAATCAGGCGAAGAAACCCTTTACCATTATGATGCCGCCTCCCAACGTTACAGGGCAGCTTCACATGGGACATGCTTTAGATAATGCTTTGCAGGATACCCTGATTCGTTTTAAGAGAATGCAGGGCTATGAAGCACTCTGGCAGCCCGGAACGGATCATGCGGCGATTTCTACGGAAGTCAAGGTTATCAATATGCTGAAGGAACAAGGCATAGATAAGCATGATCTCGGAAGAGAAGGCTTTTTGAAAGAGGCATGGAAGTGGAAGGAAAAGTATGAGAAGCGAATCGTGGATCAGCTTCACAAGATCGGTTCCTCCCCGGATTGGAACAGAATCCGTTTTACCATGGATGAGGGATGTTCTCATGCCGTACTGCAAAGCTTCATCCACCTCTATGAGAAGGGTTATATTTATAAAGGAGCCAAAATCATTAACTGGTGTCCGGTTTGCCAAACCTCTATTTCCGATGCGGAAGTACTGCATGAAGAGAAGGAAGGTTCTTTCTGGCATATTCTTTATCCGATTGTCGGAGAAGAGGGAAAATTCGTGGAGATTGCTACGACCCGTCCGGAGACACTCCTTGGCGATATGGCGGTTGCCGTAAATCCCGATGACGAGCGCTATAAGGATTTAGTAGGTAAAGAGTTGCAGCTTCCCTTAACGGATCGAACCATTCCCGTCATTAGCGATGAGTACGTAGATAAGGAGTTCGGGACCGGTTGTGTAAAAATCACCCCTGCACATGATCCGAATGACTTTGTTGTGGGGGAACGTCATCATCTCAAAGTGATGAATATCTTGACGGATGATGCAAAGATTGATTTACCGGGTTCCAAATATCACGGCATGGATCGCTATGAGGCAAGAAAAGCCATGGTTTCGGATCTTGAGGCACTCGGGCTTTTAAAGAAGGTAGTACCGCATACGCATAACGTAGGAATCCATGATCGCTGTGAGACGACCGTTGAACCCATGGTGAAACCGCAGTGGTTTGTAAAGATGGAAGAGATGGCTAAGCCTGCCATTGAAGCTTTAAAGAGCGGAGAGCTACAGTTTATTCCTGAAAACTATGGAAAGACCTACCTCCACTGGTTGGAAAATATCAAGGACTGGTGTATTTCCAGACAGGTCTGGTGGGGACACCGTATTCCGGCCTACTACTGCGATGCTTGCGGCGAAGTGGTAGTCAGTGAGAAGATGCCGGAAACTTGTCCGCATTGCGGAGGAAAGCATTTTACGCAGGATGAGGATACCCTGGATACCTGGTTCTCCAGTGCGCTTTGGCCCTTTGAAACACTGGGCTGGCCGGAAGATACCGAGGATTATCGTTATTTCTATCCGACTGATGTCCTGGTTACCGGATATGACATTATCTTCTTCTGGGTTGTTCGTATGGTTTTCTCCGGAATCGAGCAGACTGGAAAGGTTCCCTTTAAGAAGGTTTTGATTCATGGCCTCGTGCGGGATGATCAGGGTAGAAAGATGAGTAAGTCTCTCGGAAACGGTATCGATCCTTTGGAAATTATTGCGGAATATGGCGCGGATGCACTTCGCATGACGCTGCTTACCGGGAATGCGCCCGGAAATGATATGCGTTTCTATCATAGCAGGGTGGAAGCAAGCCGTAACTTTATGAATAAGGTTTGGAACGCTTCCCGTTTCCTTTTCATGAACTGTAATGAAGAGGAATGCAAGGCTCTTTCGGCCCTGTCTTCTCTTGAAAATCCGACGCTTTCCGAACTCTTGGAGAAAGTTCCGGAGAATCTTGAGATGGCGGATAAGTGGATTCTTTCCAAGCTAAACGGTGTTGTAGCGGAAGTGACGAGAAATTTGGAATCCTTTGACCTCGGTATCGCCCTGGATAAGACACAGAGTTTTATCTGGGAGGAGTTCTGTGACTGGTATATCGAGATGGTGAAGCCGCGCCTCTATAATGAGGGGGGAGAAAGCAAACACCTTGCATTATGGACTTTATTGAAAGTTCTTAAGACTTCCTTAAGCCTCCTTCATCCCTTCTGTCCCTTCATTACGGAAGAAATTTACGATACGGAGATATCTTTATTCAGAGAAGATGAGAAGCCTCTTATCATTTCCGATTTTCCGAAATACACGGAAACACTGGACTTTGGTGCCGAAGAGAAAGAGATTGAAGCAATTAAGGAAGCGGTTCGTGCGATTCGAAATATTCGTACGGAAATGAATGTGCCACCATCCAAAAAAGCTACGGTTTATCTTGTTTCCGAGGACGAAGCGTTAAGAAAAACGTTCCAACATAGTAAGGTTTTCTTTGCTACCCTTGCTTTTGCTTCCGATGTTATAATACAGGAGAATCGGGACGGGATTCCTGAGAATGCCGTATCCGTTCTCATTCCGAAGGCAAATCTGTTTATTCCCTTCAGTGATCTTGTGGATATTGAAAAAGAGCGAGAGAGACTGGAGAAGGAAGAAGCTCGCCTTGTGAATGAAATAAAACGTGCAGAAGGAATGTTGAAAAACGAGCGTTTCCTGGCCAAAGCTCCTAAAGAAAAAGTGGAGGAAGAGGAAGAGAAGGCGCAGAAGTACAGAGACATGTTAGAGCAAGTTAAAGAAAGAAAGAGTATGCTTTCCTGAATTTCAACCTTCCTTTTTAAGACGGGAGGTTTCATGAAGAAGTTTGTAACGTTGATTTTGGTGAGTTTTACACTGTTGTTTTGCTTTTCTTTTGCCATATTTGCCGCAGAAAGGGAAGCGACCGGGGAAGAGATTTCTGCAGTGAAATCCGGGCAAAGCTCGGCGTACAGTTGGGAAGACAGTGAAAATCATTGGAAACTTTTGTATCTGGATACGAAGGAAAAGGCTTGGAAGTATGCCAAGGACCGTTGGGTTCAAATCGGGCATCGGTTTTACTTTTTTGATGCGAATGGAAACGCAATGGAAGGCTGGTTTCAGGACGAGGGAAAATGGTACTTTGCAGAGTATGACAATCTGAAAAGAAACAATGATAATGCCGGTCTTGTTCTGATGGGCTGGGCCTCTATTCCGGACGAAAAGGGAAAGAATCAGACGTACTATTTTACTACAGATGAAAGCGGAAGGCCGAGCGGCATTTTGCAGGGAACTGCCGGAAAATATGATGCCTTTACGGTAGACGGACAACAAGTTTATTTCGATGAACTGGGACACGCGGATATGCGTTCCGTTTCCGTTTCGGTACCGAAGTTTGCCGGAAAGAGGGCATAATATGACCGTAAGAGTTTGTTCGGTTGGAAAAATCAAAGAAAAATTTTACAGAGAGGCACTTTCCGAGTACGGAAAGCGCCTCTTAGCTTATTGTAAGTTGGAAATGATTGAGGTAGCTGACGAAAAGACGAAAGAAGGGAGCAGTCTTTCTGAAGACAGATTGGTTTTAGAGAGGGAAGGAAGGCGTCTTTTGGAAAAAATACCGGAACGTTCTTTTGTGATAGCCCTGGCCATAAAGGGAAAGGAACTGGATTCCGTAGAGTTTGCCAAGAAAATGGAGAAGCTCTTCCTGGAAGGGAAAAGCGATATTACTTTTGTGATTGGAGGCTCCCTGGGATCAAGTGAAGAAGTTTACAAAAGAGCGGATTATCTTCTCAGTTTTTCACCGATGACCTTTCCTCACCAGCTGATGCGCGTTATCCTTTTAGAGCAAATCTATAGAGGCTTCAGAATCAATTCAGGAGAGCCTTATCATAAGTAACTGGATAAAAAGCATAAGAAAATATAGCAGGAATAAATAATATTTATTTAACTTAGACAAAGATTATGAATTCCGGGAAATGCACTGGAGTTTTTTGTGGAGAAATGCTAAAATGTTATCCAGATATTTGTTCGTGATAGGGTTGTATTGTTTAACAGGAAGCAGAGTTTGTGAGGGCATTTTTATTCATAACGAGTATCGCTCGTAAAGCGTGCGGTATCTCGTTTCAGCATGGTCGTTCATCACAATACCTGTCTAGAGATCGAAAGAAAAGGAGGTTAAAATGTTTCAGTCAGGCACTTATGTGGTTTATGGCTGTAAGGGAGTTCATAAGATTTTAGGGACTACACGTCTGGACCTGGAAGGAATTCCCAAGGATAAGGATTATTATGTAATGCAGGCAGTGAAGAAGCCGGATGGGGCAGTTTATGCTCCGGTGGAAGCCAGCAGAACGAATATGCGTTCGGTGATGACCAGAGAGCAGGCGGAAAGTTTTCTGCATACTGCTGAGCACATTCATGCATTGACTTGTAAGACTCCAAAGCAGAGAGAAGAGAATTGTAGGGAAGGGATTAAGAGTTGCGCCCCGGATGCCTTGCTGCAGGTCATTAAAACGGTATTGGAGCGAAGAGAAGAAAGAGCAAGACAAGGGAAGAAACTCACTCTTTCGGATTTACATTTCATGGAGCAGGCTGAAGATATTTTGTATGAAGAGCTTGCGATTTCCTTGAGTATTTCCAGAGTGGAAGTGGAAGAGAAGATTAAGGCGTACGCATCATAATATAGTTAAATTGAGAAATGAATCTCGACGATCATACAGGGATATTCCGGTATGGTCGTTTTCTTTTTCACTCTACCGTTGCCAGGAAGAGTCCTTTTTCGTATACTGTTCTGGTACTTAAGGAAAGGAACTGTTCGATTGATGCATAAAAATATGGATGAGGGAATACGGTATATCCTGGTCGGTGTTTTGACTACGCTGGTGAATTATATTTTTTACGGCGGTTTTGATTTTCTTTTCGAGAAAATAGGAGTAGCCTCTGTGATTTCCTATAAGCTTGCTTATGGAGTGGCTTTCGTGGCGGCGGTTTTGTTTGCTTTCTTTGCCAATAAATATATGGTCTTTCGAAAGAAGGGGGGAAAGCTTTTTCAAGAGATCTTGTCTTTCTTCGGTCTGCGTGTGGCTTCCGGAATCGCGAGTTTTTTTCTGTTAGTCCTTTTGGTGGATGTACTCAGGCTTACACACACAATGGGGTGGGTTTTAAGCTCAGCCATAAATCTTATCGTGAATTATATCGGCAGTAAATTTTTTATCTTTCGCTCATAGCCAGGTATCGTCCACTACGCGCGAAATCTCGTTCTTATTCCAATCAATATTACAGATTGAATTTTACAGATTAAGGTAAATTATCCAAAGAGGTGAAAAAATGAAAAAAAAGTGGGTTAGAAAAGAAGACTGGTTAGCCTTTTTTTTGCCGCTGCTTACGATGCTCATGATTTTTATAATCAAAGGAATTTTTCCGTTTGGGAAGGAAAGCTTCCTTCGGACGGATTTATACCATCAATATGCTCCGTTTCTTAGAGAGTTTCAGGCAAAGTTACAAAGCTTTTCCTCTCTTTCCTATAGCTTTAATCTGGGTTTGGGCGTAAACTTCAGTTCCCTGCTATCGTATTATCTTGCCAGCCCTCTGAATTTTTTTGTGATTTTCTTCCCGAAGACACTCTTTATTGAGTACATTACCTATCTTATTGTACTGAAAATAGCGCTTTCGGGGATGACTGCATCAATCTATTTCAGAAAGCATTTTCGGAGAAACGATTATTTTTCGACTCTTTTTGGAATGCTCTATGCTTTGTCCGGTTATATTGCGGCCTATTCTTGGAATGTAATGTGGCTGGATTGTATTTTTCTCTTCCCTTTGATCCTTTTGGGCTTGGAAAATATGCTGGAAAAGGAAAGACCCGAACTCTATACCGTAACGCTTGCCCTGTCTATTCTTTCTAATTATTACATCAGCATCATGATTTGTCTTTTCCTGGTGTTCTATTTTCTTTCCTTACTTTTCTATTATGGCGCGGAAGAGATAAAGCTCGTAGGAAAAAGATTGCTTTATTTTGCTCTTTATTCGATTTTGTCGGCTCTCATTGCGGCGGCTTTTCTTTTACCGGCTATTTTTGCCTTACGGTTTACCGCGTCTTCCGGAATATCTTTCCCGAAGACGATTACACAATATTTTACGATTATCGATATGGCGGCAAGACTTTTCCCCTTTGTGGAAACGGAGCAGGGCCTGAAGCATTGGCCGAATATTTATGCCGGAGCCTTGAGTCTTTTTATTCTCCCTCTGTATTTTAAAAATCCGGCAATTCAAATGAAGAAGAAGTGTATTTTTTCCTTCTTTGTTCTTTTCTTCTTTTTGAGTTTTTCCATTAATGCCTTGAATTTTATCTGGCACGGATTTCATTATCCGAACAGTTTACCGGCAAGGCAAAGCTTTCTCTTTATTTTCCTTCTGCTTACTGCGGGAGCGGAGTGGTATGGAAAAAGAAAGTTGAGCAGCAGAAAGGATTTGTCCTTCTCTTTGTTTTTGACATCCGCCTTTGTGATTCTTTGTCAGAAGATGATTACGGAGGAGGCCTTTCACTGGTCGGTTTTTTATCTGACCCTCTTGTTTCTCTTCCTATACTTTTTACTTTTTGTATTTGAAAAAAAAGGATTGGACAGTTCGATTTTCACCCTCTTGTTAATTGCGCTATGCTTTGTAGAGGCCAGCTTAAATATGGCGGTGACCTCCGTTCCGACTACGGATCGAAATGCCTATCTTGAAGGACGGAAGGAGACGGAAAAACTGGTAAAAGAAGTGCGTCTGGAGGATGACGGCTTTTATCGCTTTTTGCGGGAGGATGCGAAGACAAAGGATGACGGTGCGCTTATGCGCTACAACAGTGCTTCGATATTTTCTTCAACGGCATATGGAGCTGTATCGGATTGGTATACAAAGCTTGGTATGGAAGCGTCTACCAATGCTTATTCCATTAATGGCGCAACTCCTCTTATGAAGAGCCTTCTCGCACTGAAGTATGAGATAGTGAAAGAGGAGCCGAAGAACAGTAAGGCAATAGGCCTTTCCTATGTGAACGGTGAAGGGGGGTATCGCTTGTATGAAAATCAATATGCTCTTCCTTTGGGATATTTCCTGACGAAAGAGGAATTGAGTCAGTTTGATTTGCAGGCGGGAACTCCGGCTCTTGTACAAAATTCTATTACAAAGGCACTGGAAGGAGAGGATATTTTAGAGCCCATTCTCGGTAAAATGGAGTCTTCTGTTTATACTTTCACTGTGGAAAAGAGCGGAGACATCTATGTTTATGTGAACAATGAGAAGGTAAAGGAAGTGAAAGCCATTTTACCGGATGGAGAAAAGAGCTTTGACCATGTTGATAGGGGATATCTTCTTTCTTTGGGGTATCTGGAAGAGGGCGCTACGGTAGAATTAAAGAGCCAGACTGAAAATGAGAGCATGGATGCTACTGCTTATTCTTTTTCTTTTGACGTCCTTTCCGGAGTGAGTGAAAAACTCTTGAAGCGTTCCATGGAAGTAACAAAATGGAAGGACGGTTCCGTAAAAGCCCGCCTTACAGCAGCAGAAGACGGGATTCTCTTTACCTCGATACCCTATGATCCGGGTTGGAAAGTGAAGGTGGACGGAAAAACGGTAGAGCCTGAGAAATCTATGGGAGCGTTTTTGGGAATTCCCGTGAGGGAAGGAGAACATGAAATGGAAATGCAGTTTACGGCAGAGGGTTCCCGATTCGGCCTTTTGCTCAGTGTGAACGGCTTACTGCTCTTTGCCCTCTTCCTTTTTTTAAGAAAAAGAAACGGATTTTCAGAGGGGGAAAGAGATAGAGGTCAATATCTCTTACGAAAGACGGAAGGCAGGTCTACTGAGCATCCGGAACAAACGGATAGCTTGATGACGGAATCGGAAAAAGAGGCGGTGCACGTAAGGAGCAGAAAGAGGGGAAATCGAATTTCCCCCTATAGAGGAAAATTACCGAATGCAAGGGGACGAGTGCATCTTGTGGAAAAGATGGATGTGAAAGAGTAAGGGATTTAAGGGAAGGAAATAGAATGGATAAGAACCGGGACTTAACAAAGAAGGAATCAATTTCAGGAGAAAGGCCTTCTCCGGGAAAAGAAACAATAGCGGAGTTTTTAGAGGCGCTTTCGTCTAAAAATCCGGTACCATCAGGAGGAGGGGTGACGGCTATTTCCGCATCTCTGGCTTTTTCTCTTGCTCTCATGGTGGGGAATCTGACGCTTGGAAAGAAAAAATATGCGCATTATGAAGATAGACTGAAGATTCGTATGCAGGAATGGGAAGAGGGGAGAACAGTAGCCCTTCGCCTTGCGAAAGAAGATGAAGAGGCTTTTATGCCGCTTGCGAAAGCGTATGCTCTTCCGAAAGAGACGGAGGAGGAAAAAGAAATCTATCGGGAGAGGATGGAAGAATGTTTGGACTATGCGTCTTATGTCCCCTTACAGCTCCTTAAACTCTGTGCAGAGACGGCAAAAAGCCTGAAAGAGCTTGCGGAAGAGGGATCAAAGCTTGCGATATCCGACGTGGGAATAGCGGCCGGCCTTTTTCTGACCGCCATGCGCGGTTCCGCCTTGAATGTAAAAATCAATACAAATCTGATGCAGAATGAGGAAAGAAAAAAGGAAAGAGAAGAGGCGGTAGAGGAAGCTTTGAAACAATGCGAGCTGTTGGAACAGACAGTTCGAGAGGTTGAGAAAAGAATTTGAGATAAGGGGAAGAAAGATTATGGAAGAACTGAGAGGAAAAGAAGTCGTAGAAGCCATACAGTCGGAGTGCCTTAGTTTTGTGCAGAAAGAGGCTTGCCTTCCTACACTTGCGGTTTTAAGGGTGGGAGAAAAGGAGGCGGACATGTCCTATGAGCGCTCAATCAAGAAGCGTTTTCAGGACTTCGGGCTGGAGGTAAAGGATTATCATCTGGAAGAAAATTGCAGTAATCAGGAGTTTCAGGAGGTTTTTCGCTTTTTAAATGAGGATCCGGAGATTGACGGCATCCTGGTTTTCCGTCCGCTACCTCCGCAGATTGACGAGGAGGAAATGCTTTCCGTAATGAAAAAGGAGAAGGATGTGGACGGGGTGACAAGTTCGAATCTTGCCGGCCTTCTTTTGCAGGATCCGGATGCCTTCGCGCCTTGTACGGCGGAAGCGGTGATGGAGCTTTGCAAATACTATAAGATTCCGCTTTCCGGAAAGGAGGTCTGCATTATCGGACGCTCTCTTGTTGTGGGAAAACCGCTATCCGTTCTCATGCTGAATGCCGATGCTACGGTAACCGTTTGCCATTCCAAGACGGAAAATAGCAAAGAAGTCGCGAAGCGGGCTGATGTTTTGGTTGTGGCAATCGGAAAAGCCAAGGCAATCGGTTCGTCCTATAGTAAGGAAGGGGCGACGGTGATTGATGTGGGGATCAACGTAGACGCTGACGGAAATCTTTGCGGTGATGTGGATTATGACACCATGAAAACGGTAGCGGAAAAGCTCACCCCGGTTCCGGGAGGCTTAGGCGCAGTTACTACAGCGGTGCTTGCCAAGCACGTAGTGAAGGCGTATCAATTACTGCACTAAATTCAATGCAAAGCCCGGGGAATAGTGTCTTTCCCCGGGCTTCATAGTATACTTTTATAGACATAGTTGAGAGTTCATTTTGGGAGGTAAAAAGATGGGTGTTTCCACTTTTAAGGGTGGTGTCCACCCCTATGATGGAAAAGAATTGGCAATGGATAAGGCCATTGTCGATTTGCGTCCTGAGGGGCTGATGGTCTACCCCCTGTCACAGCATATCGGTGCTCCTGCTAAAGCCCTTGTGGGGAAGGGAGACAGAGTACTGATGGGACAGAAAATTGCGGAAGCGGCAGGATTTATTTCCGCTCCGGTCATCTCTTCTGTTTCCGGCACGGTAAAGAGTATAGAAAAGAAACTGACGGTGGGCGGCACTATGGTAGAGTCTATCGTGGTAGAGAATGATCAGGAATATGAGACAATCCCCGGGTTTGGCGAGAAGAGGGACTATACCAAGCTCTCCAAAGAAGAAATTGTGCAAATTGTAAAGGACGCCGGGATTGTAGGCTTAGGCGGAGCGGGATTTCCCACTTCTGTGAAGCTTTGTCCGAAGAACCCGGAGAAAATCGATTTCTTTCTGGCCAATGCCGTAGAATGTGAGCCATATCTTACTTCGGACTACCGGGATATGCTGGAAACACCCGAGAAGCTTATCGGCGGCTTGAAAATCGTGCTTTCCCTCTTTCCGAACGCCAAAGGAAAGATTTGTATAGAAGACAATAAGCCGGAAGCCATCCGGATTTTGACAGAGCTCACGAAAAACGAAGAAAGAATAGAAGTGATTTCTTTAAGAACACGCTATCCGCAAGGAGGAGAGCGGCAGTTAATTTATGCCGTTACAGGGAGAAAAATCAACTTTTCCATTCTTCCTGCCGATGCCGGGGTGCTTGTCAACAATACGGATACGCTGATTGCTATTTTCGAGGCGGTTTGTGAATCAAAGCCTCTCGTAAGAAGAATTCTTACGGTTACGGGAGACGCGGTAGTACGTCCCGGGAATTTCCGTGTTCCGCTGGGAACCAATTACCAACAGTTAATTGATGCCGCGGGAGGATTCACGGAAGATCCGGAAAAGGTGATTTCCGGCGGCCCTATGATGGGAATGTCCTTATTTACCTTGGATGTACCGGTCACGAAAAACTCCAGTTCTATTTTGGCATTTAAGGAGGATCAGGTTTCTAAAGAGCCCGTTACGCCCTGTATTAACTGCGGACGATGTGCGGCGGCTTGTCCTACAAATCTTATGCCGGTTATGATGATGAAAGCGGTTTTACAGAAGGATATTGACCGCTTTAAAGCTTTATACGGAACGGAATGCATCGAGTGCGGATGCTGTGCCTATGTTTGTCCCGCAAAGCGGCCTCTCACGCAGGGCTTTAAAGAAATGAAGAGAAGAATTAAGGCGGAACTGGCAAGAAAGGCGGAAGCCGATAGGAAAGCAGAAGCCGAGAAGAAAGCGGAAGCGGAAAAGAAGGGGGGAGAGTAAACCATGAAGCTATTACAAATTTCATCCAGTCCCCATATCAGAGAGGATGTGAGCTCTTCGTCTATCATGCGGGATGTGGTGATTGCCATGCTTCCCACGGCGATTTATGGCAGTCTGCAATGGGGCTTCCATGCCTTCTTCGTTGTAGTATTCACAACGCTGGCAGCTGTTTTAACGGAACTTGTGTATCAGAAAGCAATGAAGCTTCCTGTAACGATAAACGATTGGTCTGCCGCGGTAACGGGGATGATTCTCGCTTTGAATTGTCCGCCCAATATTCCGTTCTGGATTCCAATTGTCGGATCCGTTTTTGCCATCATTGTGGTGAAGCAGCTTTACGGAGGGCTCGGGGCGAACTTTATGAACCCTGCTCTTGCGGCACGTTGTTTTCTTCTCATTTCCTTTGCAGGGAAAATGACGACCTTCACATCAGTGGGAAGTGATGCGGTTTCTACCGCAACACCGCTTGCGATTTTAAAGGCAAGTCCAACTGCAACACCGGATTTAATGAATATGTTTCTCGGGAGAATACCGGGAACAATCGGAGAAGTATCGAAGATTTGTCTTCTTATCGGTGCACTTTACCTGATTATTCGAAGAGTGATTTCTCCGAAAATGCCTTTACTCTATATCGGAACCGTTGCCCTTTTTACCTTACTTTTCGGAAAAGGAGGGGCAAGTCCCGAGTATTTACTTTCGGAAATTCTCGGCGGAGGTCTGATTTTCGGTGCCTTTTTTATGCTGACGGATTATGTGACTTCTCCGATTACCCCTATGGGACAGGTGATTTTCGCGATTCTTGCCGGTCTTTTAACCGGGCTTTTCCGTTTGTACGGCGGATCGGCCGAGGGTGTATCCTACGCGATTATTCTCTCCAACATTGTAGTCCCGATTATCAATAATAAGACAATCCCGAAGGCTTTTGGAAGGGAGGGTAAATAAGATGAAGAAAGATTCCTTTATCAAAGATGCACTGGTTTTAACGGCAATTACTCTCATTTCCGGCTTACTTCTCGGGGCAGTGTATGCCGCAACAAAGGATACCATCGCGGAAGCAATCAGAGAGAAAACCAATGCGGCATATAAGGTGGTACTCGATGCACATGACTATGATGCGGACAGCTTGAAGGAAAAGCTGGAAAAGGCGACAGCGGACGGAAAGCTTGCTGCGGATAACGGCAACGCGAGCCTTTCCGAGGCAATCCTTGCAAAGGACGAGTCGGGAAATACGGTAGGCTATGTGCTGAAAGGACAGGCTGCCGGCTACGGCGGAGCCGTTGTAGTGGTAGTCGGTGTGAGCAGCGATTTAAAAGTTACGGGCATTTCTTTCCCGGAAACGCTTCCGGAGACTGCGGGTCTCGGACAAAAGGCGACTCTTCCGGAGTTCTATGAGCAGTTCAAAGGAAAAGGGACGAAGCTTTCCGTAAAGAAGGGTGGCGGAGCAGGAGAAAATGAAATCGATGCCATCTCCGGTGCAACCATTACCAGTACAGCTGTAACCAATGTAGTCAATGCCGCTACGGAATTTGTGGAAGACTATGCGGAAAAGTAGGGAGGGGGAGTATGAATAAATATTTAGAAAGAATTGTAAACGGAATATTCAAAGAGAACCCGACCTTTATCATTATGCTGGGAATGTGCCCGACTTTGGCGACCACAACCAGCGCGATGAACGGTCTCGGAATGGGACTTTCCACACTGGCGGTTCTGATGTTTTCAAACCTTGTGATTTCCGCCTTAAGAAAGGTGATTCCGGAGAGAATGAGATTACCCGGCGAAATCGTAGTAGTGGCTTCCCTCGTAACCATCGTGCAGCTCCTTATTCAGGCCTATGTGCCTTCCATATATGAGGCGCTGGGGATCTACATTCCGCTTATCGTGGTAAACTGTATCATTTTAGGAAGAGCGGAGTCCTATGCACTCTTTAACGGACCGCTGCTTTCCTTCTGTGACGGACTCGGGATGGGACTCGGCTTCACCTTTGCTTTAGTGATTATCGGTTCCGTGCGTGAACTTATCGGTTCCGGCAGTATTTTCAATTTCCAAATCATTCCGGAAGCGTATCATATCAGTATCTTTGTTTTGGCACCGGGGGCTTTCCTTGTTTTAGCGATGCTGACCGCCATTCAAAACAAACTTCGTCTGCCTTCCGCAACGAATGGAGACGCAGTGCAGAGTGAATTTGTATGCAGCGGAAACTGCATGGGCTGTTTCTCGGATTGTAAGACGGAGGCGGCCAAGCCTATCGCTAAGACTGCGGCAGCAGCGTCTGCAGCTGTAAAGCCTGAAGTTGCTAAGGAAGAACTTAAGGTAGATCATAAGGAGAAGGAGGAGACAGTATGAAAGACTTACTCTTAATTGCCATTAAGTATTCCTTAGTGAGCAACGTAGTACTTTCCCAATTCTTAGGGATCTGTCCTTTCCTCGGGGTTTCCAAGAAGACGGAATCCTCAAAGGGTATGGGAGGAGCGGTCATTTTCGTTATTGTGATTGCTTCCGTGATTACTCATGGAATTTATGTGACTTTCCTCGCGGCTTCCGGCCCGCTTTGTCAGGCTTTGGGCTTAAAGGACGGTCTGGAGTATTTAAACACCATTGTATTTATCCTGGTGATTGCCGCTCTTGTGCAGTTTGTAGAGATGTTTTTAAAGAAGAATATTCCTTCTCTGTATGAGTCTTTAGGAGTATACCTTCCTTTGATTACCACGAACTGTGCCGTACTCGGTGTAGCCTTAAACAATGTGTCCTATGGCTATAATTTGGCGGAAAGCTTTGTCTATGGACTCGGAATTTCGGTGGGATTTGCTCTGGCACTCCTTCTTATGGCGGGGATTCGGGAAAATATTATTGCGGGAAATGATCGGATTCCTCATTCTTTCCAGGGATCTCCTATTGTTCTCGTTACTGCCTGTCTTATGGCGATTGCTTTCTTCGGCTTCGGCGGATTGATTTAAGGAGGGATTATGAGTTTAATGACTACTCTGATTCTGGTTGCCGCAGGACTCGTGGGAGCAACCGGATTGATTTTGGGCTTATTTTTAGGTGTTGCCTCGGAAAAGTTTAAAGTGGAAGTGGATGAGAGAGAGGCGGAGGTTCGTGCCGCTCTCCCGGGAAGTAACTGCGGTGCCTGCGGATTTCCGGGATGTGACGGCTGTGCAAAAGCAATTGCGAAGGGACAAGCTCCCGTGAACCAGTGTCCGGTAGGCGGAGCTCCCGTTGCGGAGAAGATAGCCGCTATCATGGGAACGGGTTCTGTTTCCGTGGATAATGTGAAAAAGGTCGCACATGTGCACTGTCAGGGAGACTGTGACAAGGCAAAGCAGCAGGCGCATTACAGCGGAATTGCCGATTGCAATGACCTTGTGGTGGTTCCGGGCGGAACGGAAAAGGCTTGTCCTTACTCCTGCTGTGGCTACGGCTCCTGTGTCAAGGTTTGCGCCTTTGATGCCATTCATGTGATTAACGGCGTTGCGGTAGTGGATAAGGAAAAGTGTACTGCCTGCGGTGCCTGCGTAAAGGCCTGCCCGAAGTCCTTGATTGCCTTAGTGCCTTATAAGAAAAAGCACATTGTCTCCTGTAAGAATCTTTTAAAGGGAAAGCAGGTGAAGGATGCCTGCTCCATTGGTTGCATTGCTTGCGGAATCTGTGAGAAAAACTGTCCCTTTGATGCGATCCACGTGTTGGACAACCTTGCGGTCATGAACGAGAAGTGTACGGACTGCGGTATCTGCGCACAGAAATGTCCGACTTCCGCCATTACCGGAAAAAGGGTGAAGAAGCCGGAAGTGAAACAGGAGGTACAAGCGGAAGAGAAGAAGGCGGAAGCAAGCGCTTCCGTGTAAAAAAAAATATTCTGATTGAAAAGCTATTTTTTAATATTTTCCCCTTTTGAAAAATTTATTATTGCCGATAATAAAGTGTTGCTGAAAGAAGACAATAGGATTTGTCTGATTTAGCCGCAGATTCTACATTAAAACTTCCTATAGATTCTTGAATAATCCATAGAGCTAGTGTAGAATCGTGCGAGATAATGTTTTATCAATCTTTACATTTTGATTTACAGCGAGTACTGTGTGTAAAATACGGAACCTCGTTTTAAAGGATGATAAATTTTGAGGGAAATCCGTAGTGAGCATACGGATAAATCAAGGAGGAGAAGTGGCATGAAGGAATGGTCTAAGGCGTTAAAGAATCTGTCGATTCTGACACAGCTTGGCTTGTCCCTTATCATGCCACTTTTACTTTGCCTATTTTTGGTATATCGCCTAAGGGAAGTTTTTTCTCTGGGCTATTGGATATACATCCCCGCTTTTTTCTTTGGCTTGGGTGGTTCATGTGTAACGGCGTATAAAGTCTACCTTTCCGTTTGCAAAAAGGAAGAGGAAGAAAAGAGAAGTAAGGATAAGGCATTTAACGAGCACAAGTCTTAAGAAAGATAGTCTGTTCCGTTGATTGCGAAAGTCTCTTACTGATGGAAAGGAAGAAAAATGAGGGTTCAGGAAACCGTGAAGAAGGAAACCGTGCAGATAGCCGTACAAAGTAGCATTGCGACTATTGTGATGTGGATATGCATTTTCGTTCTTCACCGCTTTTTACCGGAAAAAGTGGCTTTTGATTATCGAGTGATTTTATCCGGTCTGCTGGGGACAGCCGTTGCCGTAACGAATTTTTTTCTTATGGGGGTTACGGTACAGGGTGTTCTTAGTGTAGAAAATCAGGAAGAGGCCTATCAGAGGATGCGGCTTTCTTACCGAAATCGTACCATGTTACAGCTTGGATGGATTATTCTTGCCGTTGTGGCACCTTGTTTTCAGGCTGTGGCAGGTATTGTTCCTCTACTTTTTCCGGGCGGGATTCTTCGTATAAGGGGAGTTCTGGAATGGAAAAAGGGAAAAAATCAAAAACAAGGAGGTGAAAACTAGAGTATGAATTTTGATATTTCCGGTGCAAAGATATTCTTAAAAATTCCTACGGGAATTCCTATTTTAGGGGACATTTTGCTTTCGGAAACCCTAGTCGTCAGCTGGGTGGTTATGCTCATCATTACCGGTCTTTGTATTTTCCTGACAAGAAATCTGAAGGTGGAAAATATCGGTAAGAGGCAGGCCATAGCCGAGTTGATTGTGGAAAGTGCGAACAATCTTGTTCGAACCAATACGGGAGGCAATCGCTTTGATAAGATGATTCCTTTTGTGGCGGCACTCTTCGGAACAAGTATTGTTTCCAACTTAATCAGCTTAACAGGCTTACGAAGCCCCACGGCGGATTTGTCGACTGAAGCGGCCTGGGCTGTTGTCGTATTCACCATGATTACGGCGAACAAAATCAAAGCAGGAGGATTCTTAGGCTACTTAAAGGGCTTTACTACCCCGATTTTCATTATGACACCCTTCAATATCCTTTCGGAGATTGCTACCCCCATTAGTATGGCGTGTCGTCATTTTGGAAATATTTTATCCGGCATTGTTATCAACGGATTGATTTATGCCGCGCTTGCGCTTGCGTCATCCGCGTTACTGGGATTGATTCCGGGAGCTGTTGGAGCATTCTTATCCAATATTCCCATTTTGAGTGTAGGTTTACCGGCAATCTTATCCTTTTATTTTGACTGGTTCTCCGGAGCCATGCAGGCATTTATCTTTACAATGCTCACGATTATGTATATCGCCAATGCGGCGGAAGGCTAGATGCAGCAGAAGGCGAAATATGCCGGAAGGCAAAATATAGCAAAAGGCTAAAGTTAGCAGAAGTAAAGAGCTTATTTTAAAATAAACAGGACAAAAGAGAGCCTGTTTAGTATAGGAAATGAATTTCTAGGAGGAAAACAATGAGTGATTTTCAATTTTTGGCAAAAGGTATCGCATTAGCAGGTTGTGGAATCGGTGCAGGAGCAGCACTGATCGCCGGTATCGGACCCGGTATCGGAGAAGGTAACGCCGTAGCAAAGGCTCTGGAAGCAATCGGAAGACAGCCGGAGTGCAAGAGTGACGTTACTTCCACCATGCTCCTCGGTTGTGCTATCGCAGAGACCACAGGTATCTACGGTTTCGTTACCGGTCTTCTTTTAATCTTCGTTGCACCCGGAATGTTCATGAACTTCCTGGCATAATAGGATTATTTTCCTAAAAGAAGATAGAAAGGAGAAAAAGGATGGAATCGCAACAGTTGGTAACCATCATACCGTGGACCTTCATTGCCCAGATTTTGAACCTTTTTATTCAAGCATACCTGATTAAACGCTTCCTCTTTAAGCCAATCAATGAGGTTTTACAGAAGAGACAGAAGCTTGCGGATCAGAATATTCAAGAGGCAAAGAAAGCAAAGGAAGATGCGGAAGCCGTAAAGGCGGAATATGAGAGCAGCATGTCCGATGCCAGAGGTGAGGCTAGCCGTATTATTGAAGACGCAAAGAAGGATGCAGGCATCCGTGCGGAGGAAATGATTAAAGAGGCACAGGCTGAAGTAAGCTCTATCAAGGCAAAAGCGGAAGCGGATATTCGTCTGGAAAGAAAGAAAGCTTTGAATGAAGTGAAGGACGAAATCGGAAGTCTCGCTATGGACATTGCCGGCAAAGTCGTGGAGAAGGAAATCCATGAAGATGAGCATAAGGCTTTAATTGATGAATTCTTACAAAATGTAGAGGAGGCATCATGAATCAGTCGTCCGCTTTGTATGGGAAGAGCTTTTATGACTTAGCAAAGGAAGAGAAGATTACGAAGGAAGTTTTGGAGGAAATGGAGCTCGTAAAGGCTCTTTTTCAGGAAAACCCCGATTATATTCGTCTTTTGCTGGAGCCGTCTATTCCTAAGAAGGAAAGACTCTCTCTTTTGGATCAGGCTTTTTCGGAAGAACTGCAGCCTTATCTTTTAAACTTTTTAAAGGTTTTATTGGAAAAGGGCTTACTCAGGAGCTATTCCGAGTGCTACAAAACATACAAAAAGCGATATCAAGAGGATGAGGGAATTACCGATGCTCTTGTGGTAAGTGCTGTGGCCTTAAGCGAAGAGCAAAAAGAGAATTTGGTTAGCAAACTCGAAAAGCTTTGTCAGAAAAAGATTATCCTGTCGGAGAAGATTGATCCTGAAGTTTTGGGAGGTCTTAAGGTGGAAGTTGACGGAAAAACCTTAGACGGTACCGTTTCCGGCAGATTAAAAGAGATACGGAAAAATGTAAATGAAGTAGTCTTGTAAAAAGGATGGGCATAGAATGGAATTAAAACCAGAAAAAATATCCGAGGTCATTCGAAGCCAGATAAAATATTACCAAAATGCTATCGTACAAAATGAAACCGGCACCGTTCTTACGGTTGGTGACGGTATCGCCAGAGTTTCCGGCCTTACAAACTGTATGGCGGGTGAGCTTCTGGAATTTAGTGACGGTACATTCGGTATGGCTCAGAACTTGGAAGAAACCAGTGTTTCTGCTGTGCTCTTTGGATCCGATGTAGGAATCAAAGAAGGGCAGAGCGTAAAGCGTACAGGAAGAGTTGTTTCCGTACCGGTAGGAGACTCGATGATTGGCAGAGTTGTCAACGCAATCGGACAGCCTATCGATGGAGCAGGACCCATTGAGAGTACGGAGTTCCGTGCTGTTGAAAGTCCCGCACCCGGCATCATTAAAAGACAGCCGGTTAAAGAGCCTTTGCAGACGGGAATCAAGGCCATTGACTCCATGATTCCTATTGGAAGAGGACAAAGAGAGTTGATTATCGGCGACAGACAGACCGGTAAGACAACCATTGCTATTGATACCATTATCAACCAGAAGGGGAAGGATGTAATCTGTATCTATGTCGCTATTGGACAGAAGAGATCTACAGTTACCGCTCTTGTGAATGAATTGAAGGATGCCGGCGCTATGGATTATTCCATCGTTGTTGCGGCTACCGCATCCGAGCCCAGCCCCCTGCAGTATATTGCACCGTATGCAGGCTGCGCTATGGGTGAGTATTTTATGAATCAGGGTAAGCATGTCCTGATCATCTATGATGATTTAAGTAAGCATGCTGTGGCTTATCGTGCAATTTCCCTTCTGATCAGAAGACCGCCAGGAAGAGAAGCTTACCCCGGAGATGTATTCTACTTACACTCCAGACTGCTTGAGAGAGCGGCAAAGCTGTCTCCGGAACTTGGCGGAGGATCTCTTACGGCACTCCCGATTATTGAGACACAGGCAGGTGACGTATCGGCGTATATCCCGACTAACGTTATTTCCATTACAGACGGACAGATCTTCCTCGAGACCGAGCTTTTCCACAGCGGAATCATGCCGGCGGTTAACCCCGGTATCTCCGTATCCCGTGTAGGAGGAAATGCGCAGATTAAGGCCATGAAGAAGGTTGCCGGTACCTTGAAGCTCGTTTATTCACAATATAGAGAGCTGCAGTCTTTCGCCCAGTTTGGATCCGACCTGGATCAGGATACCAAGCAAAGACTGGCACAAGGTGAACGTATCGTGGAAGTATTGAAGCAGGGCAAGGGTGATCCCGTTCCTGTAGAAAAGCAGGTAGCTATCCTCTACGCCGTAGTACACGGTATTTTAAGCAAGGTGGAAGTAAAGGATATCAAGAAGTACGAAGAAGAGCTGTATCACTTCCTTGACTCCGATGCAGAGGCTGTTAATGCTATGCAGGCTATTGTAAGTACCGGAAAGTTGGAAGAGGATACGGAGAAGAAGTTAAATTCTTCCTTGGAGCGTTTTACAGAGGAATTTTTAAAGAGACTGTAGAAGTAGAGATAAAAGGAGAAAAACATGGCTGCAAATATGAAGTCCGTGAAACTCCGTATTAAAAGCATTCAGAACACAATGCAGATTACCAAGGCGATGGAACTCGTAGCTTCTTCCAAATTAAGAAGAGCGAAGGAGAAGGCTGAGAATACGAAGCCTTACTTTCAGACCTTGAAGAAAACCTTGTCGGAAATCGCAAATGGCAACACCGATTTTTCCTCTCCCTATGTGAAGAGTAATACATCGGAAAAATGGTGCTATGTGCTGATTGCCGGAGACCGCGGTATGGCGGGAGGCTACAATGCAAACCTCTTCCGTGCCTTGGAGGAAGAGGTAAAGGGAAAGGATTTTTCTTTATTTCCCTTAGGAAAGAAAGCCCTTGAGTATGGAAGACAGAAACACTACAGCATTGTGAATGAAAACTATAGTTTGGTAGGAGATTTAAATGTCTCCGATGCCTATGCCATAGGAAAAGAACTCTGTAAAGCCTACCGTGAAGGGGAATTCGGACATATTGTTCTTTTATATACAGACTTTATTTCCATGATGAGCCAGAAGGTAGGAAGCCTTTCCCTCCTGCCCCTTTCAGCCCTGAAAGAGGAGAGTGAAGAAGAGGCGAAGGCAATCCGAAACTTGATTCTTTATGAACCGAGTGGAGAGGATGTTTTTAATGCGATAGTGCCGGAGTATCTTGCCGGACTCGTCTTTAGCGGTGTTTGCACTTCTGTTGCCAGCGAGCTTGCGGCAAGAAGAACTGCAATGGAAGCGGCTACGGACAATGCCGGAGAGATGATTGATAAATTGAGTCTGTTCTATAACAGAGCCAGACAGGCAAGCATTACCCAGGAAATTACGGAAATTGTTGCCGGTGCGGAAGAGTTATAGGATAGCTAAAGGAGAAATACATGACAGAGAAACATGTAGGAAAGGTCATACAGGTCATGGGTGCCGTTCTGGATATTCGTTTCCAGGAAGGCGAACTGCCAGCCCTCTTAAATGCCATTTCCATTCAGCTCGACGGAAAAGAGCTGATTTGTGAGGTAGCACAACAGTTGGGGGATGATACGGTTCGCTGCGTTGCCATGAGCTCAACGGATGGCCTTGTACGAGGAACAGAAGCAGTCGATACGGGAAGCCCCATTACGGTACCTGTCGGAGACGGCTGCTTAGGACGAATTTTTAATATCTTGGGTGAGCCTGTGGATGAGAAGCCGGCTCCCGAGACAGAGGAAAGATGGGCGATTCATCGTCCGGCTCCTTCCTTTGAAGAGCAGACTCCCGCAACGGAAATCCTGGAGACAGGAATCAAGGTTGTAGACCTCATTTGCCCCTATGCAAAGGGTGGTAAGATCGGTCTCTTCGGCGGTGCGGGTGTAGGAAAAACCGTGTTAATCATGGAGTTAATTCACAATGTCGCAACAGCACACGGCGGTATTTCCGTATTTACCGGTGTAGGAGAGCGTACCCGTGAGGGTAACGACCTTTACGGCGAGATGAAGGAAAGCGGCGTTTTGGATAAGACAGCCTTAGTTTACGGACAGATGAATGAGCCGCCAGGAGCAAGAATGAGAGTCGGACTTTCCGGTCTCACTATGGCAGAGTATTTCCGTGATGTGAAGCATCAGGACGTATTGCTCTTCATTGACAATATCTTCCGTTTTACCCAGGCAGGATCGGAAGTTTCCGCACTTCTCGGAAGAATGCCTTCTGCCGTAGGATATCAGCCGACTCTTGCAACCGACATGGGTGCCTTACAGGAGCGTATCACTTCCACAAAGCAGGGGTCCATCACTTCCGTTCAGGCGGTTTATGTGCCTGCGGATGACTTAACAGACCCGGCTCCCGCAACAACCTTTACGCACCTGGATGCGACGACCGTACTTTCCAGAGATATCGCAAGTAAGGGTATTTACCCTGCAGTAGATCCTTTGGATTCCACCAGCCGTATTCTTACTCCGGAAGTTGTCGGAGAAGAGCACTATCAGGTAGCAAGAGGCGTACAGCAGGTTTTACAGCGTTATAAGGAATTACAGGACATCATCGCCATCATGGGTATGGATGAGCTTTCCGAAGAGGATAAGATCACCGTTTACCGTGCGAGAAAGATCCAGAACTTCCTGTCTCAGAGCTTCTCCGTAGCGGAGCAGTTTACAGGACTCGAAGGAAAGTATGTTCCTTTGAAGGAAACCATTCGCGGCTTTAAGATGATTCTGGACGGAGAATGTGATGAGCTTCCCGAGTCTGCATTCCTCTTGGTAGGAACGATTGAAGAAGTCTTTGAAAAAGCAAAGAAACAGTAAGGAGGGACGCTTATGGCAATGTTCCCGTTAGAGATTGTTTCTATGGACGGAGAAAAGTTCAAGGGAGAAGTGGAGAGACTGAGCCTTCGCAGTATCACCGGAGATTTGGCTATTATGGCACACCACATTAACTACTGCACCGCAGTGGGGATGGGAACGGCCAAGGTCATTCTTCCGGACGGTACCGAGAAAAAGGGCGCCTGCATCGGCGGTATGCTTTCCATGATGGACAACCACTGCAGATTGATTCCGACCACCTTCGAGTGGAGTGATGAAATCGATGTGGAGCGTGCACAGCGTGCTAAAGCAAAAGCCGAAAAGCGCATCGAGGAGGAGAAATCCGAAGAAGCGAGGGTTCGTGCACAGGCTAAGCTTTATAGAGCTTTGATTCGTTTACAAACAGCAGAGAAATAAAATAAAGAACTGTGAGGTAAGATTGATTCACGAAATTGTGCAGAAGGATTTCTACCTCACAGTTTTTTTGTGTAATTCTCCATAGTGTGATAGACTAGAAGCGTGTTAATGCTGAAATTGTAGAACAACGAAAGGTAGCTTCTGTGATGTTCAAATGCAATCCGCTGAGCCGGAATTTTTTTAGAAATAATAGCTTGAATTTGTTTATGGCGGTGCTTGGAACCAGTGTTTTATCTTTGGCGATTCTTTCGGTACCGCAGCTTTTTCAGATTCTGATTGATTACTTATCGGGAAGTAGGGAATATTCTTTAAAGGGAATTATTCTTCTTACTGCCGGTATTTTTTTGATGGAGTTCTTTTCCGCCGTGGCGACGTATTTTTTTAGAACAAAATTCAGTACCAGGGCGGTCTTACAGTACCGGAACTTTGCCTGCGATTATTTATTGAAAAAGAAGGTTGCGGATTTTTATGCTTCGAACAGTTCAGTGTATCTTTCCGCATTAAGTAATGACCTCATGAAGATAAAAGAGCAGTTTCTGGATCAGATTCCGATTATCACGCAGATTATTTTCTGTGGTATCGGCGCGATTATCGTGATGCTTCGTTACAATGTCTTTTTGGCCTGCATGTCCTGCGTTCTTTCTCTCATTCCTTTTTTTGCGGCGCTGTATTCCGGAAAAAATATGGGAGAGCTGGAGGAACGTTTATCGACGAAGAATGCGGAGTATCTTGCTTTTTTAAAAGACTTTTCCATCGGTTTTACAATTATCAAAAGCTATAAGGTGGAAGCCATCTTTTCAAAATTGCATGGCGCGGTAAACGAAAAAACGGAAGAGACGATGTTGAAACGGGAAAGGTGCGTCGAAAAGGTAAATTACTTTGCGGCCATTTCCGGTTATGTCACAAGGCTTTCCATCCTCTTTCTATCTGCTTATATCGCCTTTACCAGGCATAGCATTTCCATCGGAACGGTCATTGCCTTCTCACAGCTGATTCATTATCTGATTGATCCTTTAAGTTCTCTTCCTTCCATGCTTACGGAAGCGAAGGCCGCGTACAGGCTTACGGATAAGTTTTGGGATACAATAAAGAGGGAGGAAGAGTTACAAAATGTTGTGGGGAACAATAAGGCCCTAGAGAAACAGGAATTCATCGAGCATCAAAGCATAACCGAGCATAAGGACAGAATAGAGGATAAAATTGCTATAGAAGAGCAATCAGGGATGGCGGAAGCACTGCCTTCCCTTCGCGGAGAGATTCTCTTTAATCAGATTTGCTTCTCCTATTCGGAGGGAAAAGAAGTTCTGAAAGAGTTAAACTTGCGGGTAAAAGAAGGAGAGAAGGTGGTTCTTCTCGGGACTTCCGGAAGCGGAAAGTCCACCATTTTGAAAATCCTTATGAGCATGGAAAGAGCACAGTCCGGGACAATACGCGTTGGCGGGCAGGACACTATGGATTTGGGAGAAGACAGGCTTTTCAAGGAAATCTCCTACATTCAGCAGGAGGTCTTTATCTTTGACGGCACGATTCGAGAGAATATTAGCCTTTTTCAGACTTACCGGGAAGAGGAGCTGCAGTCCGTGATAGAGCGGGCAGGACTTCGGAATCTCGTAAAGGAAAAGGGCTTAGACTATCTATGTGGAGAAAACGGGGCAGCCTTGTCCGGCGGAGAGAGGCAGAGAATCAGTATTGCGCGAAGCTTGCTGCGAAAAACTCCCATTTTACTTGCGGACGAAATCACCGCGTCTTTGGACAAGGAAAATAGTTATCTGGTCTTGGATACCTTGCTAAACATTGAAAATACAACGGAAATTCTGGTTCTCCATGATCTAGATAGCCGGATTTTAAGCCGTGTGGATAGAATATGCGTATTAAAGAACGGAAAAGTCGAGGAAGAAGGGAACTTTACGGAGCTATTGGAGAAAAAGGGCTATTTCTATGCCTTGTATCATGTGGAGGCGGAATAAGAATACAGCATAGGAATTTTATAATAGGAAGAGGGGGAAAGTCCTACTTTTTCCCTCTCTTCTTTTTTGCTATAATAGAGCAATTAAAGTCCTTGGATTTTTATTCCGGACGGGCATTCTTTGTGGAGCATGCTATTTCTCGTTTATTGCGAGTATGATGCATAACTGTACACGGTTTCTCATTTTCCCCATCATCATAATAGAAAAGAGCGGTATATGGACAAGAACAATTTATTCAGAAGCATCCCCAAGGTGGACTTACTTTTAGAGCGGGAGGAAATTCTTTCTCTAATTCAGGATTACGGCTTATCTTATGTAACAGATCAGGTGCGAGAGGTCGTGGAAGAAATCCGAGAGGAGATTAAGGCCTATCCGGAGTCGGAGGGGATAGACGGCTTTGAAGACCGTATTTTAAAGAAAATAGAGCGGATTGAGGATCTTGTAATGGAGAGGGTAGAAGAGGGCTTAGATTTAAAGCTTCGCCCTCTTTTAAACGGAACCGGCACCATTTTACATACGAATCTCGGAAGAGCACCGCTAAGCCACAAGATTTCTACCGAGCTTGCGACGCTGCTTTCTTCCTATTCGAACCTCGAGTATAACTTGGAAGAGGGAAAGAGAGGCGAGCGCTATTCTCATATGAAAGAGATGCTTTGTAAAATCACCGGGGCGGAGGATGCTATGGTGGTCAATAACAATGCGTCTTCCGTGCTGCTTATTCTTTCCACTCTGGCAAAGGGCGGGGAAGTTATTGTCTCCCGTGGAGAGTTAATTGAAATAGGGGGGAAGTTCCGGATTCCCGACGTCTGCGCGCAGTCCGATGCGGAGATGGTGGAGATTGGAACGACGAATAAGACCCATTTGTCCGATTATCAAGAGGCAATTACGGAAAATACGAAGGCCTTTTTAAAAGTGCATACCAGTAACTACCGCATCATGGGATTCACCGAGTCGGTAGAGGCAAAGGACTTAAAGGCTCTTTCCCTAGAGCACAATATCCCGATTATTGAAGACCTGGGTTCGGGCGTCCTTCTACCGCTGGAAAAGTACGGGATTCGACATGAGCCGATGGTGCAGGAGGCAATCGAGTCCGGAGTGGACGTTGTCTGCTTTAGCGGAGATAAGCTCCTTGGCGGACCGCAGGCCGGTATTATCATCGGCAAGAAAAAGTATATCGATGCCATGAAGAAGAATCCGCTGACAAGAGCTCTTCGCATTGATAAGTTTACCGTAGCGGCACTTTCCATGACGCTTCGAGAGTACCTGCATATGGAGGGGATTGAAGAGCGTATTCCGGTTTTGAAAATGCTTTCCGAGACGGCGCCTTCCATAAAGGAAAGGGCGGAGAGACTTTATGATTTATTTAGGAAAAATCATATTCAGGGAGAATGCTCAATTCGGCCCTGCGAGTCCCAGGTTGGGGGAGGCTCTCTTCCGGATACCTTTATGGAGAGCTACGCTCTTTGTTTTCACCCGAGGCAGATTTCTGTTTCGGAGTTGGAGAAGCGACTGCATTTTACCAAAGAGCCCTTAATTGGGAGAGTTATGGAGGATGATTTCTGGATTGATCTTCGTACGATTCGGGAAGAAGAATTAGAGAGAGTAGTAGAGAGTTTTCAGGAGGCTTTAGAGTGAAACACATTATCATCGGTACGGCAGGACACATCGATCACGGAAAAACGACACTGATACGGGCGCTTACCGGAAGAAACACAGACCGTTTAAAAGAGGAACAGGATAGAGGAATCACAATCGAACTCGGCTTTACCTGGTTCGATTTAGAGAGTGGACTTCGCTGCGGTATCATTGATGTTCCCGGGCATGAAAAGTTTATCCAGCAAATGGTTTCCGGTGTGGTGGGGATGGACATGGTGCTTATGGTTGTGGCAGCCGATGAAGGCATTATGCCGCAGACAAGAGAACATCTGGATATTCTGGAGCTTCTCGGCATTGAAAAATGTATCTTGGTGCTGACAAAGTGCGATACCGTGGATCCGGAATGGATTTCTATGATGGAAGAGGATATTAGGAAAGAGCTGAAAGGGAGCATTTTGGAAAATGCCCCTGTGGTTCGTGTTTCTTCCGTTACAGGGGAGGGAATAGAGGATTGCAAAAAGGCAATTTCTGCGATGGTAAAGGCGCTTCCGGAAAGAGATACCAAGGGAATTCCGCGTCTTCCGATTGACCGTGTGTTCAGCCTGCAGGGCTTTGGAACCATTATTACCGGTACGCTTATTTCCGGAACGCTTCATAAGGGAGATGCACTGGAGATCTATCCGGAAGGACTGAAAGCGCGGATTCGAAACATTCAGGTGCATGAGCAGGACTCCGAAATTGCGGAAGCCGGACAGCGTGTGGCGCTGAATTTAACCGGTGTAAAGAAGGAAGAGCTCCATAAGGGCTCCGTTATTTCTGCGGAAAACAGTATGGAGAATTCCACCCTTATGGACGGAAAAGTGACCATGCTTCCGGATACGAAGAGAAGTCTGAAAAATAGAGAAAGACTGCATTTCCTGTCCGGGACAAAGGAAGTGCTTTGTCGCGTGGTGCTTCTTGATAAGGAAGAAATCGGTCCCGGAGAAGAGGGGCTTTGTGAGTTTATTTTAGAAGAGGAAACGGTATTTAAGCGGGGCGACCGTTTTATTCTCCGCTTTTACAGTCCGGTGGAAACCATCGGAGGCGGCGTGGTGCTCGAACCCAATGCCAGAAAGAAGAAGCGCTTCTCGGACGATGCCATTCAGGAGCTTTTAAGTAAGGATAAGGGCTCCTTAGAGGATGTACTGGAGACTCTTCTTCGAGAAGAGCTCGAGACGCTGTATACGATTCCGAGCCTTGCGAAACGAATTTCTCACTCGAAGGAAGAAATCGAGCCCGCCATGGAAAATTTGATTCGGGAAGAGCGTGTTTTCCCTGTTCTTGTGCAGAAGGAACGCTATTTTCTGCATAGGGAAAATGCGTATATCCTCGGTACGGAAATGGAGCATGTACTGGAAGCTTTTTATAAAAAGCACCCCTATCGAATCGGCATTCCGAAGGCGGAGATGCGCGAAAAGCTCTTAAAGAACAGCAAGCAAAACCTCTTTGATGCCTGCATGCCCTTTATTTCCGGAGTGCGTTTGGAAGGAGAATACCTGCTCCTCAATGACAGAACGGATTTCAAGGACGAAGCCTACCAAAGAATGGAAACAAATATCTTGTCCCAGCTTTCCGAAGCCGGATTTATGCTTCCTCGTGTGGAAGAGCTCGACCGAAAGAAAGTGAAGGAAGAAGACTTCCTCGATATTCTGCAAAATCTGGTAGTGGAAGGGCGGCTTGTAAAGGTCGGAGAGGATCCTGAGCTTCTAATCTTAAAGGAAAATCTGGATAAGGTGGAAGACTATCTTAAGAGCTATTTTTCGGAAAATGAGGTACTCGGTATTGCGACCTTGAAGGATCAGTTTGGAACGAGCAGAAAGTGCGCTAAAGCATTGATTCAGTACTTTGATAAGGTGAAGATGACGAAGAGAGTTGCGGGTGAGGCGGAGCGAGTAGCCGGCCCGGAGCTGAATCATAAATAAGAATCAAAATGCATATTTATAAATTCATTTCCATAAGGAGGGGGGAATGTCATGAAGGAAGGAACTGATACAAAATGTTCTTGTCTGATTTACGGGGATTCTTTAACTTACGGTTATCTTCCGAACGAGGAGCATCAGGATCTGAAGCTTCCGGTGGAGGAGCGCTACACGACGATGCTGGAGCAAGCTTTTCCGGAGGTTCATTTTTCCATCCACGCCAAGGTAGGCCGTTGTATTCCTTATCTTCCTTTTGAATGGGAAGATTTCAAGGAGGCTTGTAAGGAATTTACAAAAGCGGACTTTCTAATCGTGTTTTTAGGAATAAATGATTTCCTAAGCTACGGAAGGCCGGATATTCCAAGGGTGGTCAATCGTCTTAAAGAATTTTTAGAAGACTTTCCTAAGGAAGGAATTCCTTTTATTGCTTCTCACATTCTGTATATTTGCCCACCTACTCTGGATTTTAGAGGGGATAAATCCTATGAGCCCTTTAGCACAATGGACGGAAAATTGAATGGAGCTCTGGCGGAATTCTGTAAGGAAGCGGAGATTTCCTGTTTTAATACGGGAGAGCTTTCCCTTGAGAAATTTCCCGACGGAGTGCATCTCAAAGGGGAGGCACAGATACAGTTGGGAGAAGCCGTCTCTCAATTTATACAGAAAGAAGATTTCTTTTCTTTTTCTTAAAGAAAGACATGGTAAAGGGGCTGCAAAATCTACGATTCTCAAGGTCTGCAAGTAGTAGTAAAAAAGATTAAAATTCATAAACTTTTGATTTTATTTATAAAAATTTACTATAGACTATCCCTATAAATAAAATGTTTTTGTTGAAAAGGACCAGTTGTTTGGATAAAATATTAACAAATAATTGTACCGGCAGGGTGTTTAAAAACATTTGCCAAACAACTTATCAAGAAGAGGAGAGGAAAATATGGATGCATTAAATGCAATCATCAACAAAGGGAATGATTTCTTATGGGGCTTTTTGCTCATCTTCCTTTTGTGCGGAACAGGAATTTATTACACATTTCGGCTGAAGTTTATCCAGCTGCGCCGTTTTGGAGAGGGCTTTAAGCTGGTATTCGGACATTTCAGTCTGAACGGAGAGAAGCATGATACCGGAGAGATGTCTCCGTTCCAGGCTATTGCAACGGCGATTGCGGCACAGGTTGGTACAGGAAACCTTGCCGGAGCGGCAACCGCTATCGTAAGCGGCGGCCCGGGAGCCATTTTCTGGATGTGGGTTTCCGCATTCTTCGGAATGGCTACCATCTACGGAGAGGCCGTTCTTGCACAGACCTATAAAGAGGAGAAGGATGGACAGGTAACCGGCGGACCGGTTTACTATATCAAGGCCGCTTTTAAGGGAACACTCGGAAAAGCGATGGCAGTTGCCTTTGCTGTTTTCATTACCCTTGCACTCGGCTTCATGGGAAACATGGTGCAGTCCAACTCCATCGGTGCTGCATTTAAGGAAGTGTTTGCCGTAATGCATGTTAATGTTCCGAGCGTAGCTATAGGAATATTCGTAGCAGCCATCGGCGCTTTTATCTTCTTTGGAGGAACAAAGAGATTGGCTGCCGTATTGGAAAAGGTTGTTCCGATTATGGCCGGCGTTTATATCGTAGGTGCTTTGGTTTTCATCGTAATGCACATCTCCGCACTTCCCGGTGCAATCAGCTCCATTTTTATCGGCGCTTTCAACCCGCAGGCGGTAGTTGGAGCGGCAGCAGGTATCACCATTCGTCAGGCAATCCGTTTCGGTGTGGCTAGAGGACTTTTCTCCAACGAAGCAGGTATGGGTTCTACTCCTCACGCTCATGCAAGAGCAAAGGCTGAGTGCCCGGATGCACAGGGACTTTGTGCTATGGTTTCCGTATTTATCGATACTTTCGTAGTATTGAACTTAACCGTATTTGTTATCTTAACGAGCGGAATCCTTGGAACAATTGATCCGACAACAGGAGAGGCTTTTACCGGTATTCGTTTGACACAGCAGGCTTTCGTGTCCGGCTTCGGTAACTTCGGTCATTTCTTTGTTGCCTTCTGTCTTTTCTTCTTTGCCTTTTCTACAGTACTTGGATGGCACTTCTTTGGTGCAGTAAATGTTCAGTACCTCTTTGGTAAAGGAGCCGTAAAACTGTACTCCGCAATCGTTGTGGTTTGCATCATCATCGGTACAACGCTTAAGGTAAATCTGGTTTGGGATATGTCCGACTTCTTTAACGCTTTGATGGTTATCCCGAACGTACTGGCACTTCTGGCTCTCTTTAATGTAGTAAAAGATACGAAGAAGAGAAGCAAGTAATAGAAACCGAATAAAGTAATAGAAACTGAATAGAAAATATAGGATTATTTCGGTCGCTGTGCCTTTTCCGTGTTTTACGGAGGAAGCACAGCGATTTTTTCATAACAAGTAGCACGGGCGTAGCCTGAGGAATCTTGCCCATAACAGGTATCGTATGCGGAGCGTGCGATATCTCACTTGTACAGAGAAAACTCCAAAAAAGAAGAAAGAGCTTTTCTATTGGGCTCTTTCTTCTTTTCCATCTTTGGCTATTTTAGACTTTCGTCTCGGGTTATCTTTAGGATATAAAATAAGCAGAAGAATGTAAAATTGTTTTTGGATATAGGGAACTTGATTAATAGACTAAAACTATAAATGGAGAGGAACATATCGCTAACAAAACGGAGAAGTCAATATAAAAGCGCTTATAGGGAAAATGCAAATATCTTCCGCTATATTTGTTATATAAATGTATAATTTGCTTATAGCAATTAGCTATAACTGGCATTGATTAGTTGATTTTATCGCTTGAAATGTTAAAATAAAGTCAAATCAAAAAACAGTGCATACTCAGAGAGAGTGTAAACCACCGAAGAGGCAAGTTGTCGAGAAAACAATGAATCTTTCAGGTAAAAGGATGAGTATGCAGGGGACTCTGAATCAATGATGAAACAGGGAACGGAAAAGATTTTTTTCCTGCCCCTGTTTTTTGTTCCACTAAAAGAAAGGAGCAAAAATCTATGAAGACCCTTGTTATTTTGACAAACAATCCGCTGGTTAAGGAGAATTTTCCGAAGAAATATCCGGATGTAAAAGTAGAGATTGATTTTCGTGAAATATCTTTTATGGATGTTTTACGGGGAGTGCGGGACATGGTTCACTCGGGAGCAAAGATTTTGACCCACCCCTTGGACGGGTCGATTAAGCCCAATGAGACCCCGTATGAATCGGTGCTTTTGGATAAGACGCCGGAGGAAGGCTTTGATATGAAGTCTTTGGATTTGATTGAATACGCATTGAATACCTGCGAGAAATTCGAGGAAAAGGATCGTATCCACATTGAAGAAGTACAGAAGGACTTTCAAACTCTGGATTGGACGCTTCTTGACAGTGGCTTGGAATCGCTTATGTTACATTAATTAACATAAACTTATTTAAAGGAGGTACAAAAAGTGAAACTGGAATTAGGTAAGATTTTCATCAAGGACATCCAGTTCGCAGACACAACCGAGATTAAGGATCATGTTCTCTATGTGTCGAAGAAGGAACTTACGGAGGTCTTCCTTACGGAAGAAAAGATTAAGGAAGTAGAATTCGACATCGCTAAACCCGGCGAGTCAGTTCGTATCACTCCGGTTAAGGATGTTATTGAGCCAAGAGTAAAGGTTGAAGGAAAGGGCGGCGTTTTCCCGGGAGTAATTTCTTCCGTAGATACAGTCGGATCCGGAAAGACCTATTGCTTAAAGGGAATGGCAGTGGTTACTGCAGGACCGATCGTTGGTTTCCAGGAGGGTATCATCGATATGACAGGTCTTGGCGCAGAGTATACTCCGTTCTCGAAGACCCTTAACCTGACTTGCGTATGTAAGCCGGTTGAAGGAACAGAGTCCCATGCTTATGAGCAGGCTGTTCGTATGGCAGGACTCAAGGCCGCTACCTTTATTGCTGAGAAGGCAAAGGAATTGACACCGGATGAGACAAAGGTATATGAGACCTTAGACCTTATTGAGGGTGCAAATGCATATCCGAATCTTCCAAGAGTTGGTTATGTTCAGATGTTACAGTCTCAGGGGCTTCTGCATGACACCTATGTATACGGCGTAGATGCGAAGAAGATTCTTCCGACCATTCTCTATCCGACAGAGGATATGGATGGCGCTATCATTTCCGGAAACTGCGTGTCCGCTTGTGATAAGAACCCGACCTATGTTCATGAGAACAACCCGGTTATTGAGGACCTGTTTGAAGAGCACGGTAAGACCATCAACTTCGTGGCACATATCATTACCAACGAGAACGTTTATCTCGCTGATAAAGAGCGTTCCTCCAACCAGACTGCTAAGCTTTGCAAGATGCTTCACTTAGATGCAGTAATCATTACTGAGGAAGGATTCGGAAACCCGGATACAGACCTTATCATGAACTGTAAGAAGATCGAGGCAGAGGGCATCAAGACCGTTATCGTTACCGATGAGTACGCAGGAAGAGATGGAAAGTCTCAGTCCCTTGCCGATGCTGACGTGGCTGCCAATGCGCTGGTAACTGCAGGAAATGCTAACCAGTTAATTACTCTTCCGAAGCTCGATAAGCTGATCGGTACACTGGACTATGTAACCAAGATTGCAGGAGCAAGTGATACAACACTTAAGCCGGACGGATCTTTGGAAGTAGAGTTACAGGTTATTACCGGTGCTACTTCTGAGGTAGGATTCAATAAGCTTAGTGCAAGATAAGGAGAAAGAAATGGGAAAATTAAGAGTTGTTCAATATATTAACCAGTTCTTCGCTCAGGTAGGTGGAGAGGATAAGGCTGATTATCCAATGGAGTACCATGAGGGCCCCATGGGACCGGGACTTGCGTTCCAGCAGGCTTTCGGTGACGAGGCTGAAATCATTGGCACTATCGTTTGCGGAGACAGCTATTTTGGTGAGAATACCGATAAGGTAAAGCCGGAAATCTTAAAGAAGGTTGCTGAGCTTAAGCCGGATTTATTTATCGCAGGACCTGCATTCAATGCCGGCCGTTATGGATTTGCCTGCGCTACTATTGCTGCAGCAGTACAGGATGAATTGCACATCCCTGTTATCACAGGTATGTATGTTGAGAACCCGGGTGCTGATGAAGCAAAGAGCAAGATTTATATTGTAGCAACAAAGAACAGTGCTGCAGGTATGAGAGATGCCGTTAAGAAGATGGCTCCCTTAGGTTTAAAGATTGCTCGCGGAGAGAAGATCGGTTCTTCCAAGGAAGAAGGATATATCCCGCAGGGAATTCGTGTAAACTTCTTCGAAGAGGAGAGAGGTTCCAAGCGTGCGGTTAAGATGCTTCTTGCAAAGATTGCGGGTAAGGAATTCACTACCGAGTATCCGATGCCGTCTTTCGATCGTGTACCTCCGATGCCTGCTGTTAAGGATCTTTCCAAGGCAACCATCGCACTGGTTACATCCGGCGGTATTGTTCCGAAGGGAAATCCGGACCATATCGAGTCTTCCAACGCTACTCGTTATGGCGAGTACAGCATTGCTGGAGTGAATGATCTTACTGCAGAGACTTATGAGACTGCTCACGGCGGATACGATCCCAGCTACGCTAACCAGGATGCAGACCGTGTTCTTCCGGTTGATGTTTTGAGAGACCTTGAGAAGGAAGGAAAGATCGGAAAGCTTTACGACTACTTCTATACCACTGTAGGTAACGGAACAGCCGTTGCTTCTGCTAAGAAGTTTTCCGAGGAAATCGGTGCAAAGCTGAAGAAGGATCATGTAGATGCGGTCATTCTGACCAGTACGTGAGGAACCTGTACACGTTGCGGTGCAACGATGGTAAAGGGTATCGAAGCTACAGGAATTCCTGTTGTTCACATTTGTACAGTTACACCTATCTCCATGACAGTAGGTGCTAACCGTATCGTTCCGGCTATTGCTATTCCTCACCCGCTTGGCAATCCTTCTTTGAAGCCTGAAGAAGAGAAGGCATTAAGAAGAAAGATTGTAGAGAATGCTCTGCATGCTCTTACAGTGGATGTTGATAAGCAGACAATCTTCAAGTAAGAATTGTTTTCGACAATATTACGGAAATTACCGTGAATTGTGTATGATAACGAGGACTATGCGCTAACTGCGCTATCTCGTTTACAGGATTTGAGGGGCAGGGCTCCTGCCCCTTTAAATTCTTAATGAGTATCGTGCGCAAAGTGTGCGATATCTCGTTTAAAAAGGGCCTTGTGCGTATGGCACAAAGGATTTTATTCAAACGGGTTTTAAAATAATTGGCTATTATGGATTTTTGCGATAACAATATCGAGCTATTATAGAATAAGAGAAATGGGGCATTCGGAAAATCTATTTTAATGACCATAACTTATAGTGTATAATAGATTTGCTATTTTAATTCGGGTTATTCACTGCAGTGCAGTAAAATATACATTTAAGCAAAAGGAAGGAGATTCAGAAGACTATGTCAAAGCTTTATGATGTTTTGATTTTAGGAGCCGGTCCCGGAGGACTCGCAGCAGGCTTGTATGCAGGAAGAGCAAGACTTTCCACCTGTATCATTGAAAAAGGACAGGATGGTGGACAGATTGCGATTACTGATTCTATTGAAAACTATCCCGGACAGATTGTAGAAGGTGAGTCAGGTCCCTCTCTTATTAAGAGAATGACAGAGCAGGCTGAGCGCTTCGGATGCGATCGAGTACATGATACGATCAAGTCGGTTGAATTGGAAGGCGATGTAAAGAAGGTTGTCGGCGTTAATGGAACCTATGAGGGAAAGACCTTAATTATCGCTACCGGTGCGAATCCCCGTCCTATCGGATGCAAGGGTGAGCAGGAATTTCTTGGAAAGGGTGTTTCTTATTGTGCAACCTGTGATGCCAACTTCTTTGAAGGGCTTCCGGTATTCGTAGTGGGTGGAGGAGACTCCGCTGTAGAAGAAGCAATGTACCTGACCAAGTTTGCAAGCTCTGTTACACTCATTCATAGAAGACATGAGTTAAGAGCTGCTAAGTCCATTCAGGAAAAGGCTTTCAAGAACGAGAAGCTTCACATTATGTGGGATACGGTTGTTGAGGAACTTTCCGGAGATGACATCTTACAGAAAATCAAGGTGAAGAATGTCGTTACCGGTGAAGAGCAGGTACTCGAGGCCAGTGAAGAAGACGGTATGTTCGGTATTTTCGGTTTCATCGGAAGAATCCCGACTACAGAGCTTTTCCAGGGCACGAACCTGAAGATGGACGAGAGAGGATATATTCCTACAGACGAAGATATGCATACCAATATTCCCGGTGTATTCACCGTCGGCGATGTTCGTGTGAAGAGCTTAAGACAGGTTGTAACCGCAGCGGCAGACGGTGCGATTGCAGCTACGCAAGCTGAGAAGTATCTCAATGAGATGGAGTAATTCCCATTTTGTTTAGAGTTTCTCGAATACCTTTGTGTAATTCTAAAATCAGATAGTTTATGTTGATAAAGGAGGAATTATGTTAGAAGTTAATAAGGACAATTTTGAAGAGGAAGTATTGAAGGCTGAAGGTTATGTGTTTGTAGACTTCTTTGGAGACGGCTGTGTACCTTGTGCTGCACTGATGCCTTTTGTACACTCCTTAGCCGATCAGTATGACGGAAAGCTGAAGTTTACTTCCTTAAATACTACAAAGGCAAGAAGACTGGCGATCGGTCAGAAGATTCTCGGACTTCCGGTTATGGCTATTTATAAAGACGGACAGAAAGTCGAAGAATTAGTTAAGGATGCTGCAACAGAAGAGTCCATTAAGGCAATGGTTGAGAAGTACGTTGCATTAAATGCCTAAATTTATTACCGCGTATTTGGCATTTCGCCATTACGATATAAACTTTTCAAGAAAGGAGAGAAGAGATGGCTATTTTAAAGGGTAAAAAAGTAATCATCATCGGAGACCGTGACGGTGTTCCAGGACCAGCTATTCAGGCTTGTGTTGAGAGTGCCGGCGGAGAAGTAGTTTTCGCTTCCACTGAATGCTTCGTTTGAACGAGCGCAGGCGCAATGGATTTGGAAAATCAGAAGAGAGTAAAGGATTTTGCTGAGAAGTTCGGACCGGAGAATCTGGTTGTAGTTCTTGGCGCTGCTGAGGGAGAGGCTGCAGGACTTGCAGCAGAGACCGTTACAGCAGGTGATCCTACCTTCGCAGGTCCATTGACAGGGGTCCAGCTTGGACTCACAGTTTATCACGTTTGCGAACCGGAATTGAAAGCAGAGTTTGATGAGGCCGTTTATGACGACCAAGTCAGCATGATGGAAATGGTTTTAGATGTTGATGACATCGTAAATGAAATGAACAATATTCGTTCTGAGTATTGCAAGTACCTTTAAAAAAATAGGGGAGCTTTTTCGGGCTCCCTTTTTTTCTCAAAGTTTACAAAAAAATAGCTAAATCAATAGCACATCATCATCTCTTCATTGTTCAGGATAACAAGAAGCGAAAGCAAATTTTATATTTTATTTATAAAGAGTGTTGCATACACGGTTGCAATGACTCATTGAGGATGAAAGCCCGCAGGGCTCTTTCATCTCCGTCACGAAATGGCAAGTTTATATTCTTTAAAGAGGGAATTCATATGAATAGTATTATTAAAGGCGTTGGATATTGCTTAAATTACACACCGGGACTGATGTTGCAACATGGTTCCACCATTGTAACGGAGAGAGTAGTAAATCCGGATGGAGAGTTCTTAAAGGAGATGGGAAAGCATGTTCGTTCCTTTGAGGATTGTGTGGCGTATTGGCCGAATCAGGTTTATATCGGAAACAAGACTCCGGAAGAGTTAAAAGGAGTGGAGTTCCCTTACTATGATAAAAAAGTAGAGGGCGCGAGCCGTTACGGTAAGTTCGGTGAGATTATGCCGGAGGCGGAGTTCCTGCTTCTTGCACAGGCTTGCGACTGTTTCGAAGTTGTATATCTTGAGAAAGGCTTTGTAGCAAAGCATAAGCCTGAGCTGGCAAAGGATCCTGTTATTACTGAAGAAATCTTAAATCGTGTAACAGAGGGTGCTGAGCTTTCCGAAATTCAGGGCTTTGTAGACAGACATGAAGCTGAGCCTTTATTTTACGAAGGTGCGCTCATCGGTTGTGTAAAGAGAGCACATGATATCGACGTAAACTTATCTGCGGAAGTAATGCTTGAGAATATCATGAACAAAGCAAGTTCTGTTCTTGCTATTTTACATTCCTTAAAGCACTCCGGTGTAAATGCTAATGAAATCGAGTATGTTATCGACTGTTCCGAGGAAGCCTGCGGTGATGTAAACCAGCGTGGCGGCGGAAACTTTGCAAAGGCAGCTGCGGAAATTGCAGGACTCCAGAATGCAACCGGATCCGATGCAAGAGGCTTCTGTGCAGGACCGTCCCATGCCATGATTGAAGCTGCCGCTTTGGTTAAAGCAGGTGCATTCCATACTGTTGCCGTAATCGGTGGCGGTTGCGTGCCGAAGCTTGCCATGAACGGTAAAGATCATGTGAAGAAGGAACTCCCGATGCTGGAGGATTGCCTTGCTTCCTTCTGTATCATCGTTTCCGAAAATGACGGCAAGTCCGCTGAAATCAATCTGGATATCATTGGTCGTCACACTGTAGGAACCGGTGCCGCTCCGCAGAACGTAATCGGTTCTCTTGTAGCCGATCCGCTTGAGCGCGCAGGACTGACTGTAAAGGACATCGACAAATTCTCTCCGGAGATGCAGAATGCCGATATTACAAAGCCGGCAGGTGCAGGAGATGTGCCGATGGCAAACTACAAGATGATTGCCGCACTTGCCGTAAAGAAGGGATGGCTTGATAAGGCAGATCTTGCTAATTTCACTGAAGAGAAAGGCCTCATCGGTTATGCTCCGACACAGGGTCATATTCCTTCCGGTGTACCGTTCGTAGGATTCGCTAAGGAAGATATTGAAGCCGGAAAGATGAACAAGGCTATGATTATCGGTAAGGGATCACTCTTCCTGGGAAGAATGACAAACCTTTTTGACGGTGTTTCCTTCATTATTCAGAAGAATACCGGAAAGGGAACAGGAGCAGTTTCAGAGGAAGAAGTTCGCTCTATGATTGCTAAGTCCATGAAGGATTTTGCTGCTTCCATTTTGGGAAATCAGGAATAAGAAAGGAAGGGTAGAATGGCTAAGGAAATTAAAGAACTGATTGCCGATACCTTTTTAGCCATGGCAGAGGGCTTAGAAACCGGTTCTTTCGGGAAAAAGCCGCGTATTGCTTTAACAGGTATGGGTTCCGAGCATGGAGAGGAAAACTCCATGCAGGCTGCAGTAGCTGCGGCAAGAGACGGCGTGGATGTGGTTTATATCGGTTCCTTAAAGCATGAACTGGTAGAAACCGTTGAAGTTCCGGATGATGAAGCAGGTCATGATAAGATGGACGAGCTTCTTAGTGAAAAGAAGATTGACGGTGCGGTAACCATGCACTATCCGTTCCCTATCGGGGTATCTACTGTAGGACGTGCTGTAACACCGGGAATCGGTAAGGAAATGTTTATTGCCAACACCACCGGTACATCCAGTACGGACCGTATCGAAGGTATGGTGAAAAACGCTATTTACGGTATCATTACCGCAAAGGCTTGCGGCTACGCCGAGCCGACTATCGGAATCTTAAATGTAGACGGTGCAAGACAGACAGAGAAGGCTTTAAAGAAGCTTCAGGCGAACGGTTATCCCATTCATTTTGCAGAGTCTTCTCGTTCTGATGGCGGATGCGTTATGAGAGGAAACGATGTTCTTCGCGGTACACCGGATATCCTGGTAACGGATTCTTTAACCGGAAATGTGCTTTCCAAGATGTTATCTTCTTATACAACAGGCGGTTCCTATGAAGCGCAGGGCTTCGGATATGGCCCCGGTATCGGAGAAAACTACGAGAAGCTGGTTATGATTATCTCCCGTGCTTCCGGAGCTCCCGTTGTTGCCAATGCACTGCGTTTTGCCGGAGACTTGATTAAGGGCAAGGTTTTCGAAGTGGCTAAAGAAGAGTTTAAGAAGGCGAAGAGAGCCGGCTTGGATGATATTCTTGCTGAGATTCGCGAGGCAAATAAGCCGAAGGATAGCGGTGAGGATGTGAAGGAGCCTCCAAAGGAAATTGTAACCGCTGCAGTTTACGGTATTGAGGTTACAGACCTCGATGATGCTGTTCGTTGTCTCTGGAAGCTCGGAATTTATGCGGAATCCGGAATGGGCTGTACAGGGCCGATTATTCGTGTCTCCGAAGCAAATTTGGAGAAGTCCGAGGCTGAGTTGAAGGCTAAGGGATATATCTCTTAATGTACATAAAGAAATATTACTCGCTTTGTAAGAGGTAATCAGTAAGAATAAGATAAGTGCCGCTGCAAGTTTGCAGAGCATTCTTGCAGCACACTTATTTTTGTACCCAAAATTCGGGAGAAGCTAAGGGGAGTATAGCGGTCTTTGTACCGTAAGTAAGCAATTGAAAAAGTAGATAAGGAGTGAATGAATGGAAAATAAGAGTGTGCGATTTGCAAAGGTGCTGAGTTTCTGCGGAGCCTGTATTGCATTCTATATCGGGGCCGGCTTTGCTACCATGCAGGAAATTATCCAGTATGTAGCATCTTATGGATCACAGCTTGGGATCGTTATTGCGGTTAATGCAGCAATTTATATTTATACGGATTTATCTTTTGCCACAAACGGAAGCAGATTAAAGCTGGAAAGAGGAGGAGATATTTATAAGCATTATTGTGGAAAATATATTGGTGGCTTCTTTGACTACTTCTCTGCACTCTTTTGCTATGCCTGCTTTATCGTAATGTGCGGTGGAGCCAATGCCACGGCACAGCAACAGTGGGGACTTTCGAACGGTGCGGGAGCAATCATTCTTACCGTATTTGTTATTGCGACAGTGATTTTCGGATTAGACGGAGTCATTCAGACCTTGGGAAAAGTTGGACCAATCATTGTTATGTTCATTTTGATTGTATCGGTTATCAGTATTTTTAACGGTGCAGGAAATATCACGGAGAATATTAAAGCAGTAGATAATAATCTGCACAAAATTACGCAGGTCGGAAATGGCAATCCCTTCCTCTCCGGTGCCTCCTATGCAGGCTTTATGCTCCTTTGGTTTGCCAGTTTCCTCGCGGAAATCGGGGCGAAAAACCGGGTAAAAGAAGTAAACATCGGGATGCTTTTCTCTGCGATTTTTATTATGGGCACCATGGTGATTGCCAGTGTAGCATTGCTTGCTCATATTGACGTTACCGCACAGGCGGATATTCCGGCTTTGATTTTAGCAAATAAAATTTCTCCGGCTTTGGCAGGATTTTTTGCGGTCATCATTTTCTGCGGTATTTATACGACATCCGTACCTCTTCTTTGGACCAGTATCGGAAGAATTGAAAAAGAGGGAACTCCGAAATATAAGATTTATACTGTGGTACTGGGCATTATCGGTTGTGTCATTGCCTGCTTCTTACCGTATAAGAATTTGGTTAATGTTCTCTATGGCCTTAACGGTTACTTGGGCTTTGCGCTGGTTATCTTTATGCTGGTTTATGATGTTCGTACCAAAATGAGTAAAACCCTGGTGAAGGAAGGCGAAGAATAGAATTTAAGAAAATTCAGCTGTTTTTTTAAAAATGATTTATAAGTAAATAGTTTCTTATGAAAAGCTAAGTTGTGCTATAGTACTAAAACACAACTTAGCTTTTTTTGACAAGGAGTAGGAATAGAATGAAAAAAGTTGGAATTGTTCCCTCATCGAGTTTACTGGAAACGGAGAATCCGTACCATGATTGTTCAAGCTTCATAGAACTTTATACCAGGCGTATTACGGAAAATGGAGGACTCCCGCTTGGAATCTTAAACGTAGGCGGATTTCTTTCGGAAGAAGCACTGGAAGTCTGTGACAGCTTCTTAATCTGCGGAGGAAAACGTATTTTCCCATATCACTTTCAGGTCATCGATTATGCACTAAGAAGCGGAAAAAGACTCCTCGGGGTATGCCTCGGCATGCAGGCAATACACAGTTATTTTATTGCGAAAAGAGAGCAGAAAAACCGACCCGGAAAGAGCATTCTGGAAACCTATACGGAAATGAAGAAGGAAAAATACTTCTTTGTAGAGCCTGTGAAAGAGCACTGGAAATTGAATCCGAATCGTGGTGAGGAAGACTTGGTTAAACACAAAGTTACGATTTCGGAGGACTCGGTTCTTCGGAAGTATTTTCCGGAAAAGGAGATTAAAGGCGCAAGCATGCATAATTATCGGATTACGGAGCCTTCGGAAGAGTTGAAAGTCGCAGGACACAGTGAAGACGGAACAATTGAGGCAATAGAGTACGGGGACAAGGTGCTCGGAGTTCAGTTTCATCCGGAAATTGACGGAAGCTTCCCGGGGATTTTTCGATTTTTAACCGGATTTCCATTAGAAGGATAATTTTACAAAAAATGAAATAGGAGCTACATTTTTTTTGATACCGGTGCTATACTGAGAAAAACAAAGGAGGAGAAACGTATGAAGGCAAAATCTGTAGCGAATAATTATCGCTTTTTAATTATCTTACTTTTATCCATGATATTTGGAGCAGTTACGGGAGCACTGGCACCGGGCTTTTCCCATTCGATTGCGTTCCTCGGAACCTTATTTATCCGTATGATGTTCTGTATCGTGGTACCTATGGTCTTTGCTTCGATTGCCGGAGCGGTTGCAGGAACCAAGAGTCGAAAAAGAGCCGGGAAAATCATGATGGTTACTATTATCAGCTTTGTACTTACCGGAGCCTTTGCCGCAATCGTTTATTTTCTACTTTGTCAAATATTTCCGCCTGTGACTGCTGCTTGGGCCAATTTACCCAAAGGAGAAGTCGGAGAGCACGCTACCATGACGGAAATGGTGTTGAATTTCTTTACGGTGGAAGACTTTTCCATGCTGCTTTCCCGTAAGGCGATGCTTCCTCTGATTATTTTTTCCTTGCTTTTCGGTTTTTCCGTGAATTTGAGTGGAGAAGCAGGAAAGAAGGTGGCGGAGTTTTTGGACAGTCTTACCGCTGTGATGATGAAGTTTGTGCAGATTGTAACCTACTATGCTCCGATTGCCTTTTTTGCCATCTTTGCCGATCTGGTTGCGACCTACGGATCTCAGATTACGGAAAGCTACGCGAGGGCTTTGCTTCTTTACTATCCGGTCTGCTTTATCTACATTTTCACGGCCTTCCCTATTATGGCTTATATCGGTGCCGGAGCGGACGGGGTGAAAATGATGTTCCGCCACATTTTAAAGCCTGCCGTTGTGTCTCTTGGAACCTGTTCTTCCGTGGCGACCATTCCGACCAATATGGAGGCTGCGGCGGAAAGCGGCATTTCCAAGGATGTTTCGGATATTGTGATTCCCTTAGGAGCAACCATGCACATGGACGGCTCCTGCTTTTCCTGTGTTTTAAAGATTGTTTTTGTAATGGGAGCACTCGGAACACCGGTGCACTTTTCCGAGCTTCCGGCCATTGTTCTTGTTGCAGTACTGTCCTCAGTCGGCATGAGTGGCGTTCCGGGAGGCGGATATATAGGAGAATACATTATTGCTTCGATTTTCTTCCCGAACAATATGGAACTGGCATTTCCTATTCTTGTGGCTATAGGGAACCTGATTGACCCTCCGGCAACCATGATTAATGCAGCCGGAGATTATGTGGTGTCCTTCATGGTTTCTCGTTTTGTGGACGGTAAGAATTGGATGAAAAAGATGAGTTTACAGGAGAAATAATGAATAGTTCATGGTTGAAAGAATTGGGATTTACGGAAGAGAACTGGAGCTTAAGAAAAGGAAGCATGGAAGACCTTTTGGCAGTGTCCGTCGTGGAAAAGGAATGTTTCCCGCCTTTGGAAGCGGCGACGGAAGATAGCTTTCGGGAGAGATTAAAGTTCTACGGAAATCATTTTCTCCTTTTGTATAAGGGAGATCGGCTGATTTCCTTTGTGGACGGATTTTGCACAAAGGAAGAAAATTTGACCGATCTAATGTATGAGGATGCGTCCCTGCATGATGAAGAGGGAAGCTGGCAGATGATTTTTGGGGTGAATACCATTCCATCCTATCGTAGAAAAGGGATTGCTTCGAAGATGTTGGAAGAGTTCATTCGGATAGCAAAAGAAGAGGGAAGAGAGGGACTGGTTCTTACCTGTAAGAAAGAAAAAATCCCCTTTTATGCACGACTTGGTTTTTCTTTGGAAGGGCTTTCCGACTCGGTACACGGGAACGTAGAGTGGTATCAGATGCGTCTCCGATTTTAAATAAGGCTGCTAGAAGAAGTAGAAAATATGGAAAAATTGCTAAATTGAAAAATTTGCTGCAAAATGCGTACCGTGTGGAAATGCACGATACGCATTTTTTAAGGATCAGCTATTTTGTTTGCGGATTTTACAATTCCAATTCTTTATATATTCCACTATTTCATTCCTATAAAAATTTCTTGTGTTTACCGAATGTATATTGTATATTGTATCTAATTTTGTACAAATGGAGAATCTATAACGATTTCCATGTTTGCAGTGAAATGACAGGAAAGTCGCGTGTACATAGCAAAGTAGTTGCTAATAGAAAATGCAAATTCTTCGATACAAAAAAGGACAATAGTAAAGGAAAGAATAGGTATGGATGGTAAATATATTGCTTTGGGAATTTTGATTCCGTTCGTGGGCACGAGCCTCGGTTCCGCCTGCGTGTATTTTTTGAAGGGAAATAAGACTACAGGGGGAAATGCACCCGTGATTCCTCCCGATGTAGAGAAGGGTCTAACGGGATTTGCGGCAGGAGTAATGGTTGCGGCATCCATCTGGAGTTTACTGATTCCGGCGATGGAAGAGAGTAGCAGTCTCGGCAGACTCGCTTTTCTTCCGGCGGTTATCGGTTTTTGGATTGGATCGCTCTTTCTCTTTGCTTTAGATAAGCTGATTCCGCATCTTCATCTCCATGCGGAGAAGGCGGAGGGGCCGAGGAGCTCTTTTCAACGTACGACCATGATGCTCCTTGCGGTAACGATTCACAATATTCCGGAGGGCATGGCGGTAGGCGTGGTCTATGCCGGAATGCTTACCGGAGATGTAGGTCTCTCGCTTGGTGCGGCACTTGCGCTTTCCATCGGTATTGCCATTCAAAACTTTCCGGAAGGGGCGATTATTTCTATGCCCCTGCACGCAAATGGACAGAATAAACATAAGGCTTTCGTGAATGGTGTTCTTTCCGGAGCGGTAGAGCCGGTTGCAGCCGTTCTTATGCTCCTTTTTGCCCCGGTATTTTCTCCGCTTATGCCTTATTTTCTCTCTTTCGCGGCAGGAGCGATGATTTATGTGGTTGTCGAGGAGTTGATTCCGGAAACCGCGGAAGGAGAGCACTCAAACTGGGGAGTGTTGCTCTTTGCCGTAGGATTTACCGTCATGATGGCATTGGATGTGGCGTTGGGGTAGCTATATCCTTTAGCTGCTATATTCTTTAGCTTTGGGAAAGCAGAACCAGAGAGTAAAGCAAGCCTTTATTTTTCATGAGTTCATCAAAAGAGCCAAATTCGATTAGCTTTCCGTGATGTAGAACAAAGATTCCATCATATCTTTTGAGTAGCGTACTATTTAAACGATGTGTAATAACAAGGCTTGTGGTATCGGGCATATCCAAAATGGAATGCATGATTTCATCTGCCGTTTTTTCATCTAATGCGGAACTTGCCTCATCCATGAGTAAAATGGATGCATTTCTAAGTAGTGCCCGTGCAATGGAAATGCGTTGCTTTTCTCCTCCGGAGAGTTTATTTCCGTTTGTTCCGCAAGAGAAGTCTTTTCCTTTTTGCTGAATAAGGGAGGAAAGTCCGGATTTTTGAATCACATAGTCAAATTCCTTTTCCGCTATGTTTTTATACAGGCAAATATTGTTATATATGCTGTCATTGAAAACAAAAACATTTTGCTGCACCGCAGAAATACTCTTTGAAAGGGAGGAATAAGTAATATTTCTCAAGTCTATTCCGTCAAATAGAATATTGCCGTCATATTCGCTGCTGTACTTGGTCAACAGTTTAAATAATGTGGACTTCCCCGAACCGGAAGTGCCGACAATGGCATATTTTTTCCGGCATGAAAAGTCAAAGAGACGTTTCGGAGTGCTTTTTCACTAGCTTCATAAGAAAAAGAAAGGTTTTGAACTTCAATTGCTGATTTTAGAGAATGGATTTCTGTTTTTTCTAGTTCATCAGGTTTCTCATAAAGAAGTTCAGCAGTTTGTGCAATCAGAGAGCGTGCCGCTTGACGATTCGCAAATAGAGAAGGTATTTTCTCTATCGGAGTGATAACAAAAGTAACTAGCTGAAGGAAGGCAAGCACAATGCCCGGGGTAACATGCGGATTCGATAAGGATAGCCATGCCCCGAAAAGAAATACCCCTAGTCTCATCACTACGCTTGCCGCAGTGGAAAGAAGATTGATATTTTCTTCAGCAAATCCGCGAAGAAACTTTGCTTTTTCAATTTTGACATTTTCCTCATGAAAACGGCTTTCCAGTTCGGATTCCGCTTGAAAACTTTTGATTACGGAATAACCGGAGAGGGTATCTCTCATAAATTCCATAAATCCGGCATTTTTCTTGGAAAGATTTTTTTCGGTTTTCGTAATTTCCTTTGATGCCGGAATGGATACGAGTAGAGGCAATATGGATAATGCAATAGCTACCATGGTAAGTACAGGGCTGTACCAAAGCATTAAAACGATGGCTCCGACGAAACTGATTCCGATATCGATCAGAGTAATATAAAAATCAAAATAATGCTCTTCAATGGATTTCAAATCGTTGCTGAGTTTTGAAAGAAATTGTCCGCTTCCGATTTCTGAAACCATTCTACTATTATTTCGAAGAATTTTTGCAAACAGCAAGTCCTTGTAAGAAGTAGACAATGTCTGTAAAAATTTAGGGTGAGCATATCGAAATATAAAGTAAAAGACAATAAATACAAGAAAAGAAAGAAGAGAAACGAGTGCCAGCTGATAAAAGGGAGTTTTATCTATTCCGGCTGCAAGATCGATGATTTTTTGGAGCAGCCATGAAATAATTAGATTATAGGCACTTAAAATTACCATAGAAATCATAGAAATAAGAAACCATTTTTTTCCAACAGAAAAAGGGGTTCTATAAAGTTCTTTATTCAATTTTTTCATCACTATCAACTGTCCTTTCGCACAAGAAAAGAACGATACCCACTTGAGATGGGGCAAAGACATGGTAAAACACTATGCCGGCTTAGAAAATATCGTCCTATGTTTACATCTGACAAAATTGATAATGAATCATGATGGCGTCACCTTTTACGTAAATTTACGTCCTGATGGAATCCTGTTTCGAAAATCATAAACTTCAGTTTATTCAGCTGAAGCTTAACATCTGTTGTTGATTATATAGAAAATGTGAAATATACACAAATGTTTTGCATCACCACGAGAATGAATCTACGAGAGTGTAAAGTTTTGTGCTTAAGCTATATCCATCCACCGTCAAAGGGAATGACCTGTGCGGTGAGATAGAGCGGCGCTTTGGAAAGAAGAAGCAGGAAATCGGCGGCTTCCTCTACTGTTGCCATTCTGCCGTAGGGAATTTCTTCTTCCAGACTGCTTCGCTCTTCCTCTGTAAGCCAGGCGTTCATGTCGGTGTCTATCGCACCGAAAGCGACTGCATTTACAGCGATGTGCGAAGGCGCAAGTTCTTTTCCGAGTGCTTTCACAAAGCTGTTGATGCCTCCCTTTGTGAGGGAATATAAGCTTTCCATGGAGGAGCCGACATTTCCCCAAACGGAGGAACTGAAAAGAATCCGTCCTTCTTTCACACGGAGCAGATAAGGAATCATGCGTTGCACGAGTTGAAAAGGTTCCAGGAGATTTGCCTGAAGGAGACTGTCGGTTTCATCGGCACTATACTCTTGCGTAAGACGCAAGACGGACTTTCCCTGATTGATGATTAAGACCAGCTCGTCTATTTCTACGCGTTCTGTTTCTTTAGCATGAAAATAGCCTTCCAAGAATGCGGAGGAAAAGCTTCCCTCTTTTAGAGTGATTTCCATCGGGGAGAGTTTATCTACCGTGCATTTTTCGTCGTAGACTCGTCTTCTCGCGAGTTGAGACTCGGGGAAACTCCCTTCGATTTCTGTCTTTAATTCTTCCAGTAAGGCTATATTTTTCTCGCAGTTTAAAAGCAGAGTATACCCTTCTTTGGCAAAGGCCTTTGCTGCAGATCTTCCTATTCCTCTGGATGCGCCGGTGATGATGGCAAGCTTCATTTTTTACCTCGTTTACAAAGATTACAATTTCTTTATCATTTTGATTTCGTTCTGATTTGCTTTCTTTTTTAGTAAAAAGAAAGCGGCTCTGCAAGGATGATTTTACCATGCAAAGCCGGTTTTTGCTTCTCTTCAGCTTTTAGTTAAAGCCATAGAACTTTCTGCTTAAGCGGTAAGCTAAAATGGTCAGCTTGTTTCCGATTTTCCCGGGAAGATTTACACCCTGACCGAGGAAACTTGAGCGCATACGGAGCCACAACGGGAAATGTTCTTTCTTAAGATAGTTCCAAAGCTCTTTCTTTCGTTCCATATTTTCTTCGTTTTCCGACTTGATGGAAAGAACGGAGGAGACGGTAGTGATGATTTCCAGGTAAAGAATCATATAGTTTCGCAGTTTTTTCGGCTGTACCTTCATGACATCACAAGAGTCTATCATCAGACGATTGACTCTAAACTGCTGATCCAGTCTTCCAATCATTACGGTTTCGTTGACAGACTGATCGTCTCTACCGATGTAGTAATGATAGAGGTTTTTGTTGCAATAATAAATCTTCTTCACATGGGGGAGCGGAAGATAAACAAAAAGATTATCCACATAGAAGGTGTGCTTCGGAAGGACAAGACCGGCATCCCGAAGGAGCTTCGTACGGTAAATCACGGAATGCATCAGGATATACTGCCCAAGATTAAAGCGCTTCATGTCGTTCCAGCCGAAGATTTTATCTTCCGGGAAGGCGTTGCCGTAGGACATTACCTTTTTATTTTCCTGTCCTACTTTGTCATAGACGAAGTTCGCAACAAAGAGATCAATGCTATCTCCGGAAAGAGTAATATTCCTGATTTTTTCCAGAATTTCTAAGAGCACCTCGGAATCCAGCCAGTCATCGGAGTCTACGACCTTGAAATAAAGGCCGCTCGCATTTTTTAAGCCGGTATTTACGGCTTCCCCGTGGCCGCCATTTTCCTGATGAATTGCCTTACAGATAGTAGGATATTTTTTCTCATATTCCTTTGCGATTTCTAAGGTATTGTCTTTCTGGGAACCGTCGTCCACAATGAGGATTTCCACTTCGTCCCCTGCGGGAAGGATGCTTTCGATGCATTTTCCCATGTAGGCGGAAGAGTTGTAGCAAGGAATGGCAAAACTGATTAACTTCATAGACTCTCCATTTAATTCATAATGTGTATCGTACAGAAAGCGTGCGATATTTTGTTTACGAAAGTGCTCATATTGCGAGCGAAACATACCATTTACTATAGCATAAAAGAAGTGGAAAGCACAGTTTTTTTAAGCCTTGCTGCTTTTCACGAGATCCCAGAGTGTATAGCGATTTACCACGGAATAAATGGCATCTTCTATTTCTTTATAGAGGGGAAAGGTGGGGCAGGATGCAGATTTTTCACAGCTTACACCGTCTCTGACACAATCAACCGGTGCGAGCGTTCCCTCTGCAGCATTTAAGATTTCTCCAACCAGAATATCCTTGGCGTCTCGAGAGAGAAGATAGCCTCCCTTTGCTCCACGCACACTTTTTAAGAGCTTTCCTTTTACCATCAGGGAAATAATTTGTTCGAGATATTTCAAGGAAATGCCTTGCCGCTCCGCCATTTCCTTTATGGAAACAGGACTGTTCTCATCCTGATTTTTTGCAATATCGATTAAAGTGCTTAAGGCATAGCGCCCCTTGGTTGAAATCATCATAGTCTTCATCTCCTCTTATAACTGAATATCCTAGCATAGCACTGGGGAATGTGCAAGGAGGGGGAAAAGTGCTTTGCATAAAGGACATAATTATGACATAATTAAAATTTAAAAAGGCGGTGGATTATGCCAAAGATTATTCCGATAAAAGAATTGAAAGATATGACTAAGGTTTCTGAAATATGTCGTAAAGAGCGAATTTATAAGGATTTAGAGATAGCAGAATCAGATATTCTTTCCGGTAGAACGAAAACGGCAGGATTAGTTTTGAAGGAACTACAAAGAAAAACTGTAGAATGAAATAAATACGAGGAGGCACTATGGCTAAGATTGATTTCGCGATAAACAGCGAAGGACAAAGAGTAAGCATTCATTCGGAGAAACTGAACCGACACGGATTTATTGCCGGAGCAACAGGCACGGGAAAAACGGTAAGTCTTAAGGTTTTGGCAGAACGGTTTTCCGCGCTTTCCATTCCGGTATTTCTTTCGGATTTCAAGGGAGACCTTTCCGGTCTTTTTAAGGCGGGAGAAGCAACGGAGAAGATAGAAGAGAGAAGGAAGAGGTGCGGGCTTTCCGAAAGTGAATTTTCCTATAGAGCCTTTCCGGTGGAGTTCTTCTCTTTTACGAAGGAGGGAGGGATTCCTCTTAGAACCACCGTGTCGGAGATGGGACCCTTACTCTTGAGTCGTATTCTGAATCTCTCCGATGTGCAGGGTGATATTCTCCGTATCATTTTCCGCATTGCGGACGAAGAGGGTCTGCTTTTACTGGATTTAAAGGATCTTCGTTCTATGCTCCAGTATGTCAGTGAAAACAGTAAGGAGTATGAAAAGTCCTACGGAAAGCTCTCCACACAGAGCTTGAATGCGATTTTACGCTCTGTGGTAGCCTTGGAAGACAGAGGAGGAGAGGAATTCTTCGGAGAGCCCGCCATCAATGTAAAGGACTTCTTCCGCTTGACAACGAATAGTGAGGGTGTGGTTTCCATTTTGGATGCGAAGTCAGTGGCATCCGACCCGAAGATTTACTCCACCTTCCTCTTGTATCTTCTGTCCGAGCTTTATGAGAATTTGCCGGAGGTGGGAGACCTGGAAAAGCCTCGTATGGTTTTCTTCTTTGATGAAGCGCATCTCCTTTTTCAGGATTCATCGAAGGCTCTTTTAGAGAAAATAACGCAGGTGACAAGGCTAATCCGCAGTAAGGGTATCGGCATTTATTATGTAAGCCAAAATCCTGCGGACATTCCGGAGGAAATTCTTTCTCAGCTTGGAAACAAAATACAGCACGGTCTTCAGGCCTATACGCCGGGAGAGAGGAAGAAGCTGAAGGCGGTTGCGGACAGCTTTAGAGAGAATCCTGCCTTTGATACCTTGGAGGTTCTGGAAAATCTCGGTACCGGAGAAGCTTTGGTATCCTGCTTAGATCCGGATGGAAAGCCGACTATGGTGGAGAAGGCAATGATTTTCCCGCCGCAGACTTTCCTCGGAGAACTGAGCCCGGAAGAAAAGGAAAAAGCAAAGCTCGGATCAGACTTGGCTCTTAAGTATGATGAGATGATAGACCGTGACTCTGCTTACGAGATGCTCACGAGAAAGGGGCTTTCCGAGGAAGCCGAAAAGGAAAAGGCCGTTTCAGAGAAGGAAGAGGAAAGGGATAAGGCACAGACTTCCAAGCTGCAAAACCGTGTGGTGAAGTCGGTCAGCCGCTCCGTTTCCGGCTCTATCGGAAGAGAAGTCGGGGCAAGCATCGGAAAGTCCGTACTCGGAAAGGGTATGGGACGCCGACTGGGCGGTAATATCGGTGCTGCTTTGGGAAGAGGCATTCTGGAAACCTTATTCGGAAGATAAAATGTGGATGGAGCCGGTTTTAGCTGATAAATAGTTGGAATGACAAAAGCTGCCGTAAAAATCAAAGGATAAAGAAGTTTTGATTTTTACAGCAGCTGTTTTTTGTTCTATGGTCTTTAGCCGGTATCATGACTGAACTTTGAAATAGTACCGATTTTATAGAATTTTATATCTTTTATACCATAGTAGTCATTCCTTATCGTTGTGGCCATTCTTATACCATAGTAGTCATTCCTTATCGTTGTGACCATTCTTATACCGTTGTGGTCATTTCTTCCGTCCCCGGGTTAAACAGGATTACAATGGCAAGAATCACCAGCACGACAATATCTACCCATACCAAAGGAGAACTGAAGAAAAGCTTCAGTGCTTTTCGGCCTTTCTCATCGGGACGCAGAGCGACAAGCTTTGCTCTGTTTTTAATTAGGCTTATCACAGTATAAACGCTTCCTCCTAAAAGAAGGAGCCCGTAAGCGGACATAAGCCAAGGCTGTGCAGTACCGAGGTTATTCACCAGAATAGCCAGAGCATTATTCGTTAAGTGAAGTAAGATGGAATAACGAAGTCCGTATTTGTCCCGAATCGCGAAGAGGACAAAGCCCATCATAAAGGCGGGAATAAATTGCAGAAAGTTACTGTGAATTAATGCAAAGAAGAGGGAACAGGCAAAGGCGGTAAAAAAACTGCCGAATGCTTTAAAACGCTTATAAAATACCCCGCGAAAAACCAGCTCCTCTACAATCGGTGCAATAAGAATGGTATAAACAAGCATGGGAATATCATTCAGTGCACCGCCTTTTGCCGCCATTTCGGAATAGCTTAAGTCGAGTCCCATTTTCTGAAAAAGAAGGACCAGAGGGATGGTCAGCAAAGAAGAAATCCATTGTACCCCGCAAAAAATCAGAAAAAAGTGTAAAAAGACGGGGGGAGAAAAGCGGGAAGAAGGCTCTTCTGTTTCATTCAACGAAACAAGATTATTGTTTCGAAAAAGAAAATAGAGAAAGAGCAGACACGGAATGACGGAGACCATCATACTGTAATACATTGCGCCGGAAGACAAAGCCGGAAAAAGCAAGTCAATGAGAAGGACTGCCAGGACAGCCAGAACTTGTATCAGGATGGCATAGGAAAAAAACCCCAGTGCAGTCATATTGAAATATCTTTTGATTTGTTTATCTGTCATAAAAGCCCCTTTTTCTGCTACAATACTGTCAAGATTTTCCTCCATCCTTTCGTTTTCAGACGAAGAGGATGAACTACATAAAAGAGAAAATTCATTTTATACTAACAAGATTTAATGGAAAAGGCAATGCAAGGAAATTCCAAGCTTTTTTTGAGAAGTTCCAAGATTTTTTTGAGAAGAATCAAGACATAAGGAATACGGCAAAGAACACCGGGAAGATAAGTTGGAGAGTGAGAAAGCTATGAGAAAAAAGAATTGGTATATTTATGGAAAAAAAGCGGATTTTCAGGCTTTGGCGGATAAACTGAACTTGGATCCCGTCCTTGTTCGTATTTTACGAAACAGAGACTTGGAAACAGAGGAGGAAATGCGGGAATTTCTCTCCGGAGAAGAAATTCCTTCTCCTTTATTTTTACCGGACAGTATTCGTTTTATAAACCGCCTCGAGAGAGCTGTAGACGGGAAAGAAAAGATCCGCATTGTGGGAGACTATGATGTGGACGGTGTTTGTGCGACAACGATTCTTTATCTTGCCATCTCGCAATTTACGGAGGCGGGACAGTTAAGCTTTGTGATTCCGCACCGAATCAATGACGGATACGGAATCAACAAGCATATCATAGAAGAAGCGAAGAAGGACGGCGTGCAGCTTCTCATCACCTGCGATAACGGCATTTCCGCCTTTTCGGAGTTAAGCTATGCGAAGGAAGTGGGGATTGATGTTCTTCTTACCGATCATCATGATTTGCGCGTAGATGAAAGGGGGAAAAAGATTTATCCTGAGGCTTTTTCCGTAGTGAATCCGAAGCGGGAGGACAGTAAGTATAAGAATGCCGAGATTTGCGGAGCGATGGTAGTTTACCTTCTTATGAAGATGCTGATAGAGAAGCGGGGGAGAGGGGAAGAAATCCTGGATGAGCTTCTCTGTTTTGCCGGAATTGCCACGGTCTGCGATGTCATGAACTTACAGAAGGAAAATAGAGTTGTAGTGAAGAAAACGCTGGAACTTCTTCCGAGGACGGAAAATATCGGGCTTGCCGCTTTGCTTTCCCTGTATTGGAAGGAAGGAGAGCGGGAATTGTCGTCCTTTACCTTGGGCTTCCAGATTGGACCGGCAATCAATGCGTCCGGAAGACTGGAGAGCGCTATGGAAGCGATTTCGCTCTTTCTGGAAAAAGACAGAGAGAAGGCGATGGCCCGTGCGGAACATTTAAAGGAGCTCAATGAAGAGCGAAAGAGTCTTACGGGAAATGCGGTGGAAGAAGCAAGAAAGCTTGCGGAGGCGGAAGAGGGGAAAAAAGTGCTTCTCCTGTATTTGCCGGAGCTGCATGAGAGCTTGGCGGGAATTGTTGCCGGAAGAATCAAGGAGGAATTTTACCGTCCCACCTTTGTGGTGACCAAGACGGAAGAGGGCAAGGTCAAGGGCTCCGGAAGGTCGATTCCGGCCTATCCCATGGCGGCAGCTCTTGAAAAAGAAAAGGAGCTTTTACTTCGTTTCGGAGGACATCCCATGGCAGCAGGCTTTAGCTTGGAAGAAAAAAATCTTCCCCTTCTCAGAGAAAAGCTGGAAGAAGACTGTACCTTGTCTCCCGAGGATTTAGTGGAAAAGTTATGGATTGATACCGTTCTTCCCTTTTCCTACTGTACGGAAGAGTTTACGGAGTCCTTGCGTATATTAGAGCCCTTCGGAAAGGGAAATGAAAAGCCTGCTTTTGCTGAAAAAGAGGTGGAAATTCAGGGCTTGAGGATTCTCGGAGAGCATAGAAATGTAGTGAAGCTCAATCTCATGGATCGTCAGGGAAAGCGTATGGAAGGGATTTATTTTACGGACGGGGAAAGTTTTCTTTCCGAAAAGGGGGATCGTAAGAAGTTAAATATTGTTTACTATCCGCGCATCAACAGCTACAATGGGGAGAAACAAGTGCAGCTTGTGATTTCAGCACACAGTTTTGTATAGCATGATTATCCTGAAAAAGGATATGTGGACAGGGTAAAAGAAGGAAACCCGGAAATAGAATATTTCCATAGATAAAGATTTACGATGTAAGGAGGAAACAGGATGGTAAAAGAAATCATGAACTATGTTCGGCAGATGGATCCCGAGGTTGGAGCAGGATTATTTTCCGAATATGAACGGCAGCAAAACAACATTGAGCTCATTGCATCGGAGAATATTCTTTCTACCGCTTCCATGATTGCCATGGGAACGGTTTTAACCAATAAATACGCGGAAGGCTATCCCGGAAAGCGTTATTACGGCGGTTGTCAGGAAGTGGACAAGGTGGAAGACATTGCCATTGAAAGAGTGAAGAAGCTTTTCGGCGCGGAATATGCCAATGTACAGCCCCACTCCGGTGCACAGGCCAATATGGCGGTGACCATGGCGGTTTGCAAGGCGGGAGACACGATTCTCGGAATGAGTCTGGATGCGGGCGGACACTTGACACACGGGTCCCCTGTAAACTTTTCCGGTCTTTTTTATAACATCGTGCCCTATGGCATTACGGAAGAGGGATATCTTAATTATGATGAGATTCGCGCCTTGGCGAAGCAGCATAAGCCGAAAATGATCATTGCCGGTGCATCCGCTTATCCGAGAGTGATAGATTTTAAAAAGTTTAGAGAAATAGCCGATGAGGTCGGTGCCGTACTCTTTGTAGACATGGCGCATATTGCGGGACTGGTTGCCGCAGGGGTACACCCGAGCCCGATTCCCTATGCGGATATCGTGACCTCGACTACGCATAAGACACTTCGCGGGCCAAGAGGCGGCATCATCCTTTCTACTGCGGCTGCAGCGGAAAAATACAATTTCAACAAGGCTGTTTTCCCGGGAATCCAGGGCGGACCGCTGGAGCATGTCATTGCGGCTAAGGCTGTTTGCTTCGGAGAGGCTTTAAAGCCGGAATATAAGACTTACCAGGAGCAGGTAGTGAAGAACGCCCGGGCTCTTGCAGAGGAGCTAATGAAGAGAGGCTTTAAGCTCATTTCCTCCGGAACGGATAATCACTTGATGCTTGTGGATCTGACCAACTTTAGCGATGTAAGCGGAAAGGATATGCAGAATCGCTGCGATGAGGTCAATATTACCTTAAATAAGAACAGTATTCCGCGTGAGCCGCGTTCTCCCTTTGTGACTTCCGGTGTACGGATCGGAACTCCGGCCATCACCACGAGAGGCTTTAAGGAAGAAGATATGGCGGTCATTGCGGATTGCCTTTATAAAGTGGTTTCCGACTTTGAGGGAACGAAGGAAGAAGTGCGTGCTCAGGTTTCGGCTCTTACCAAGAAGTATCCGATTTATGAGGGTTAGGAGAAGATGAGACAGAAAGAAAAAAATCTATTATTCGGGCATATAATTTTGCTTCTTCTGGAACTGATTGTCGTACTGAGTGCCTTCTCGGAAGACGGCTTTACGACCCTTCGGTATTATACGACCGATTCCAATCTTCTTTGCGGGATAGCGTCTCTTCTCTATCTCTTATGGAAGCTTCCGGCTTTAAATAGAGAGGGAAAAGGAGTAGTAAGTCGTTATTTTCAGAATAAGGACGGAGGGACGACGGAGCTTTCTGCGGCCCGGAACGGAATCAGTCTCTTACGTTTTATTTCTACGGTGTGCCTCATGGTGACCTTTGTGGTGGTCCTCCTTGTTTTGGGACCGGAACAGGGGTATGCCCATGAGTTTTTGGAGGGAAGAAAAATTTTCAGTCATTTAATTTGTCCCTTTCTCTCCTTACTTCTGCTTCTTTTTGAAGAGGGGGATATTCCTTTAAAATGGGTTTCCTATGCCCTTTTTACTACCTTGGCCTATGCGATTCCCTTAATTCTTTTAAATGCGCTGGGACTGGTTTCCGGCCCTTACAGTTTTTTGAAAATCAGGGAGCAAAGCTTGGGAAAAACCGTTTTTTGGATTGTGACCATTTTATCCGGAAATGCGCTACTGGCTTTAGGCGCGCTATTTCTTCGGAGGATAAAGAATCGGAAGAGTTAGGCTTTACTCAGAAATAAATTACTAGCAGATTTTTGACGCGTTTTTCCGATAATGGATAACTCATGCATTATCTTTATAGAAAAACAGCTTACAGGGACAGTCCTTGTAAGCTGTTTTTTGAGTTCATAACAAGTGGCGCAGACGAAGCCTGAGACATCTTGTTCTCAACGAGTATCGTTCGCGTAGTGCGCAGTATATTGTTTTATCGTCCGGCTAAACCTTTTGCAGACCTAAATGCTCCTTCCGTAAAATCGGATACAGTTCCATATAGACCAAGACGGAAACAATGATGGATAATACTGCATTGATGGCGGAGGCCGCTACATTAATCTTAAAGGACAGCTCTGCAGCAGGCTTTCCCAAAATAAGGAGTTTGTAGAAATACCCGATGGTGGGATCCAAAATCACATTGGCAAGGAGCCCGAAGATTGCGGCAAGCAGAACCCACTTGAAAATGTGAGAACGATCCTGCGAGTCATTGATTTTTCCCAACTTATGTGCAATAAAGCCTGCGATTAAACCAATCACGAGTTTGCAAATTACGGTTTTCGGAGCATAAGTGATATATGCCGGATCGAGAAGATCGCCTATGGTCATACCCAGGGCACCAGCAAGTCCGCCCAAGGGACCGCCAAGAACCAGTGCGGCAATCACAACCACGGCATTTCCGAGATGAATGGAAGTGGTATCGCCTCCGACGTGGATTTTCATCTGCAGAAAGGTAAACACCACATAGGATAATGCGGCAAAGAGTGCAGATAAAGTTAATTTTTGTACTTTTTGATTCATAGTCATACCTCCGTAACAGGACTTCCAGCATTCGAAAGATTTCGACTTGATAATGGAATAGCCGCGTGATTTTGCCGGGCACGAAAAAATCTTCCGATGTTTTCAGATGATAACACAAACTGGACTTGATAAAATATCCAATTTTATAAAAATATATAAGACCAGATTGTTATAGTCTGTAACTATATCCAAATCAAAATTCATAGTATTAGACAGAAAAAGTGCACTGTGCTACATTTTCTGACAAGATGTGATTCGGTTATCCGAAAGAGACATTTGCTTTGATGAAAAAACGGAAGAGACCGTTTTTTAAGGGCGGTAAGGTATTTTTATTCTTAACAAGTAGCACAGGCGAAGCCTGAGACATCTTGTTGTGGTTTTTGACTATGGAGGTAGAAGAATGAGCGAGAAGAATAGAACGGGAAGAAATTTTTCTTTTAACACAAGAGCGGTTCATGTAGGGCAGGAGAAGGCGGATCCGGCAAGCGGTGCAAGGGCGGTACCCATTTACCAAAGTACAGCTTTTGTTTTTGAAAACTGTGATCAGGCTGCTGCACGTTTTGCTCTTAAGGAGGCGGGGAACATTTATACCAGACTGACGAATCCGACACAAGGCGTGCTCGAGGAGAGGATTGCCAGTCTTGAAGGAGGAGTTACGGCGCTGGCGCTTGCATCCGGTGCAGCGGCGGTTACTTACGCTTTTAAAGCTGTGGCACATCAAGGAGATCATATTGTCAGTGCAAGAAATATTTATGGAGGAACTTATAACTTCTTAAAGCATACTTTTCAAGACTCCGGTGTGGAAACGACATTCGTGGATCCCTATGATTTGTCCGAAGCGGAGAAGGCTATTCGGGAAAATACAAAAGCACTCTATATTGAATCTCTCGGAAATCCCAACGGGGATGTTGTAGATGTTGAGGCTTGGGCAAAATTAGCGCATAAACACGGGCTTCCGTTAATCGTAGACAATACTTTCGCAACCCCCTATTATGTTCGTCCGATAGAGTACGGTGCAGACATCGTGGTGCACTCCGCCACGAAGTTTATAGGAGGACAGGGCTCCACCATGGGCGGTATCGTGGTAGATGGAGGAAAATTTGACTGGACTAAGGGAAATAAATGGCCTTGGCTTACCGAACCGAATCCTTCTTACCACGGCGTGAGCTTTGCAAGAGATACTGCCCCGGCAGTGCTTGCAACGTATATCAGAGCAATCATCCTTCGAGATGAAGGCGCTGCCATTTCCCCCTTTAATGCCTGGTTACTCCTGCAAGGGACGGAAACGCTTCCGCTTCGTGTAGAGAGACATGGACAAAATGCGTTAAAGGTGGCAGAGTATTTGAACAAACATCCGAAGGTGGAACACGTTTCTCATCCAGCCGTTTCTCAGGATCCTTTACAGAAAGAGCTTTATAAGAAGTATTTTCCAAATGGCGGAGGTTCTATTTTTACCTTTGACATTAAGGGAGATGCGGAAACAACAAAGAAGTTTATTGACCACCTCGAGCTGTTCTCTCTCTTGGCAAACGTTGCGGACGTGAAGTCTTTGGTGATTCATCCGGCAAGCACAACGCACTCGGAGAGTTCGAAAGAAGAATTGCTTAAGCAGGGAATCAAGGAAAATACGGTTCGTTTTTCTATCGGAATTGAGGATATCGGAGATATTCTTACGGATTTGGAAGAAGCGTTCAAGGCGATTTAAGGCGAAAATTATTAATAGAACATTTTTTTGTGGCGGGAAAAAGAAGCGTCTTTCGACAGAGGAAAGAACGGCTTCTTTTTCCTTTTATCTTGTCACTTGGAATAGAAAGAAGTAAGATAGCAAAGAATCACGACTAAGGCGGAGAAGAAAGCGATGCATCATTTTTTTGTAGACAAGAGTGAAATTATAGGGGATGAAATTAAACTTTACGGAGATAATTTCCATCATTTACAGAAAGTTCTTCGGGGAAAAATCGGAGAGGAAATTATAATTTCCGATGGGGATGCTGTCGATTATCATTGTAAAATAAAAGGCTATGGAGATGACTGTGCCCTGCTTTCCGTTTCCTTTTTGGAAGAGATGCATGAACTGAAGACAAGACTCATACTCTTGCAGGCTCTTCCCAAGGGAGAGAAGATGGAACTCATTATCCAGAAGGCGGTAGAACTTGGCGTGACGGAGATTATTCCTTTGGAAAGTGAAAATTGCATTGTGCAGTTAAAAGGAGAGAAGGCGGAGAAGAAAAGAAAGCGTTGGCAGAGTATAGCGGAAGCGGCGGCAAAGCAGTCCAAGCGTTCTATTATTCCGGAAGTGCTCCCGGTTACCACATGGAAGGAGGCATTTTCCACTCTGAAGGATGCGGAGATGAAGCTCTTACCTTACGAAAATGAAAGAGGAGTAGGCTTTACGAAGGAAGTGCTTCAGCAGGCAGAAGAGCTGGGAGGAAAGGCCGGCAGCAAGATTGTTCTTTGTATCGGACCGGAAGGCGGGTTTTCTATTCAGGAAGTAGAAGAGGCTAAGAAAGAAGGCTTTCTTCCCATTAGCTTGGGAAAAAGAATCCTCAGAACGGAAACAGCGGCAATTGCCGCATTAAGTCTTCTGATGATGCATTTGGAATTTGCTGAAAATAAGGAGGCAGAATGAGAAGTATTTACTTAGATAATTCAGCTACCACTAAGGTTTATCCGGAAGTGGCGGAAGAGATGTGTAAAACGATGATGGCTGATTATGGGAATCCTTCGGCGAAACATCTCATGGGAGTAGAGGCGGAAAAATACTATAGGCAGAGTCGGGAGGAAATTGCCGAGACCTTAAAGGTGAAGGCGAAGGAAATCCTTTTTACTTCGGGCGGTACGGAGTCCGACAATATGGCGCTAATCGGAGGATCCTTTGCTAAAGTAAGACAGGGGAAGCATATCATCAGCTCTGCAATTGAGCATCCTGCTGTGTATAAGACTTTGGAGTTTTTGGAAAAGCAGGGCTTTGAGATCAGTATTTTAGCAGTAGATGAGAAAGGGCATATCTCTTTAGAAGAGTTGGAAAAAACGATTCGGGAGGATACCGTTATGGTAAGCATCATGACGGTAAACAATGAGATGGGAGCGATAGAGGATATCCATGCCATTGGAGAGCTTATCAAGAAAAAGAACCCAAATTGTCTCTTCCATACTGATGCGATACAGGCCTATGGGAAAATGATTCTTCGCCCGAAAAAAGATTTTGTGGACCTTCTTTCCGTAAGCGGACATAAGCTTCACGGTCCCAAGGGAATCGGTTTTCTTTTCATCGATGAGAAGGTGAAGATTGATCCGATTCTTTTTGGGGGAGGACAGCAAGGGGGACTTCGCTCCGGCACGTTAAATATTCCCGGCATTACCGGGATGGGACTCGCTGCCAAGATGGTTTATCAGGACTTCCCGGAAAAGATAGAGAGACTCTATCAATTGAAGGACTACTTTATCGAGGAGCTTTTGAAGCTCCCGGAAGTAAAGGTGAATTCCGAAAAAGGAGCGGCATCCGCACCGCAGATTGTCTCCGCATCCTTCTATGGGGTAAAGGCGGAGGTCTTGCTTCATGCGCTGGAAGATAAGGGGATCTATGTCAGCAGCGGATCCGCCTGCTCTTCGAATCATCCGGGAATCTCCGGAACACTGAAGGCTATAGGTCTTGGACCAAAAGAATTGGATTCGACACTTCGTTTCTCCTTTTCCTTTCTTACGGAAAAGCGAGAGCTTACCGATACGATTGAAGCTTTAAAGGAACTGCTTCCTGTTTTGCGAAAGTTTTACAAAGCATAAAAACTGTTATAAAGCATAACAACTTAGAAAATGCGATGGGAAACGGAGAGAGGTCGTTTATGGTTTGGAGGAAAATAGCGGTAAAAACAAAGGAGGAAGCGGTAGAGATATTAGCTGCCTATTTATTTGACCGCTGGGAAATCGAGGGCGTTGAGATAGAAGACGGTAAGGGGCTTACGGAAGAGGAAGCAAAAATCATTTTCGCGGATATCCTTCCGGAGGAAACTATCGGAAACGGAGAAGCGAGTCTGTCCTTTTATCTGGAAATTTTACCGGAAGAGGAGAAAAAAGCGAGAAAGGCTCTCGTGGAGAAAGAATTCTCGGATGAAACGGTAGACCATTCCTATACTTTGAACAGTAGCAATATTTTTACGGAAGAAGAGTGTAGGGAGATTCTTTCGGATTTAAAGAGAGAGCTTAGCGAAATGGCGGAGTACACGGAGATTGGAAGTGGTGAAATATCCGTTTCCGAGACGGAAGATAAGGATTGGATGAATGCCTGGAAGGATTTTTTCCATAGCTTCCGTGTGGGAAAGCTTCTTATTAAGCCGAGCTGGGAGGAGGAAGAACCGAAGGAGGGAGAATTTGCAATTTCTCTGGATCCCGGTACAAGCTTCGGTACGGGACAGCATGAAACGACGAAGCTCTGCCTCCTTTTTCTGGAAAAATATTTGAAAGAAGGCGACCGCGTACTGGACCTCGGTACCGGATCGGGAATTCTCGGGATTGCCGCTTTGAAAATGGGTGCAAAAGAGGTTTTAGCCACGGATCTTGATCCCCTTACAAAGGAGGCAGTTGCGGGAAATTGCAAAGAAAACGGGATTTCGGAAAAGGATTTTCATCTCTTCATTGAAAATATTTTGGGAGAGGAAGAAAGCGCAAAAAGCTTGCAGGCTGCTTTCCGGAAAGAGCCCTTCGAAGTAGTTTGTGCCAATATTCTTGCCCCCGTGATTGTTTCCTTAACTCCGCTTGTACCCTCTTTTCTAAAACAGGACGGTATCTTTATCGCTTCCGGCATTATTTGCGATAAGGCGGAGGAGGTACGAAAAGCATTGCAGGCAGAAGCAAGCTTGGAAATCCTCGAGGAGTGTGTAGAAGGGGAATGGCACGCCTTCACCGCGAGAAAGAAATAGGAAAGTGAATAGCATTGCTATGAATTGAGTACCGGGAATTAAAAAGAAAGGAAGCTCTATGGCCAAGGAAATGTGGAAGCCCGGAAATATGCTGTATCCGGTGCCTCCTGTGCTGGTGACTTGTCAAAATAAAAAAGGGGAAAGCAACATGCTTACCGTGGCTTGGGCAGGAACCGTGTGTTCCACGCCCGCCATGCTTTCCATTTCCGTTCGGAAGGAGCGGTACTCCCATGCCATGTTGATGGAAACCGGGGAGTTTGTTGTGAACCTTCCGACAGAAGATTTGGTTTGGGAAACGGATGAGGCCGGTGTACGTTCCGGAAGAGACATCAACAAGTGGGAAAAACTGCATTTGCATCAGGAAGAGGGAAAAGTGCTTTCCGTTCCCATGATTTCTGAGTGCCCAGTTAATATGGAATGTAAAGTGAAGCAGGTTTTGGAGCTGGGAAGTCACGACCTGTTTTTGGCGGAAATTGTGGCGGTTCATGTAGACTCTTCCTTATTGGATGAAAAGAAACGCCTGCAATTGGAAAAGGCAAAGCTTTTGGCCTATTCTCACGGACAATATTTCGGTCTGGGAAAAGTATTGGGAAGCTTTGGATTTTCCGTACGAAAAGGCGCAAAAAAGAATAAGGGAAAATAGACAGTCGTTTTTTAAAAGGGAGGAGCAGATTTTTCATGCTTCCTCCCTTCATTTCTTTCTCTTAGTTTCCTTCTCTTAGTTTTCCCTTTCCTTGCGGATCAGGATGGATTCCACCTCGTTCACCGCTTTTTCCGCCATGGCATCAATCTCGGGGAAGAGCTTTTCTTCGGATTTTCTGATTTTCTCTACAATGGGCTTGGTTACGGGGTGTTTTGCCACAAAGATGGTGCAACAGTCTTCATAGGGCTCAATGGAGGTTTCATAGGTTCCGATTTGTTCTGCCACATCTACGATTTCCTGCTTATCAAAGGCAATCAAGGGGCGGTACACCGGAAGAGTGCAGACTTCATTGGTGCAAACCAGACTTTGCAGGGTCTGAGATGCGACCTGTCCTATGGATTCTCCCGTAATGAGACCGATACAGCCATTTTTATAAGCTAAGGCTTCCGCAATACGCATCATATAGCGGCGCATGATAATCGTCAATTCATCGTGCGGACAGCGGTCGTAAATCGCAAGCTGTATCTCCGTGAAGTTTACAACATGCAGCATGATGGGACCGGTATAGGTGGAAAGCTGTCTTGCGAGGTCCATGACCTTGATTTTTGCTCTTTCACTGGTATAGGGCGGTGCATGAAAGTAAGTGGCTTCGATTAAAGCACCTCTTTTTGCCACTTTAAAGCCGGCAACGGGAGAGTCAATTCCGCCGGAAAGAAGGAGCATGGCTTTTCCGTTTGTGCCAAGGGGCATACCGGAAAGTCCCGGAATGATTTTTCCGTAGATATTGATGAACTGTCGGATTTCGATGCGGAGCTTTACTTCGGGCTTGTGCACGTCCACTCGGGTATTCGGGAAGTTCTCCAAAATACTGTGTCCGAGTTCCATTTCAATTTCCGGAGAAGTCATGGGATAGGATTTCTCCGCGCGCCTGGATTCAACCTTAAAGCTTACGGGCTTGTCACCGTAAGCGGCACGAAAGTAGGAGAGTACCGCCTTTTCCAAATCGGCAAAATCGGCGGAGTAGGGAATCTGCACCATGGGTGCTATCCCGGCGATGCCGAATACGTGTTGAAGCGCATCCATGCATTCTTCGTAGTCATAGCTTTCCGACTTCACATGAACATAGATTCTGCCGCGTTCTCTGGCTACATAGTATTCTCCCGTAGCACGCTTTAATTTCATGCGAATGTCTTTTGCAAGGGCGTCCTCAAAGACATAGCGATTTTTTCCTTTCGTGCCGATTTCAGCGTATTTAATTAAAAATGCTTGGTACTCCATACTGCTCCTTTTCTTTCCATTACTTTACCGGCACTATCGCACGCAAAATGCACGATATGCTTTGCAAAAAATAAAGTGCATGAATCCATGCACTTTTTAAAAACCTTGTAAGGCTTTCATCTTTCCGTTAAGATACAGGAAGTCAGGCTTCGATAATATAGGGCTTTAATGTATCTACGATTTCATCCAGTCTGGACTCATCCGCATGAATATTTAAATCAATAGGCTTGGATAAATCCAAAGAGAAAATACCCATAATAGACTTAGCGTCAATGACATAACGACCGGAAACCAAATCAAAATCCACATCCGTAAAGCGAACAAGGTCGTTTACGAAGGATTTTACTTTATCAATAGAATTCAGGGAAATACGAACGGTTTTCATTAGACAATCCTCCTTTTTTATGATGGTTTCATTGTAGTGAGGAAGTTTTTTAAAGTCAAGTAAAGATAAGGGAGAAAGGCAAAAAGATAGAGCCATGCTCCATAAGGAAGAAAGGGATAAAAAATGGAATTAAAGGGACTGCGTTTTGCTATGCACAACTTAGGTTGCAAGGTTAATTCATATGAAGCGGAGGCGATGAGTGAGGCAATTCTTAAAGAAGGAGCAACGTTGGTGCCCTTTCATGAGGAAGCGGATATCTACCTTATTAATACCTGTTCCGTAACGAACATTGCGGACAGAAAGTCCAGACAAATGATTCACCAGGCCAAAGAACGGAATCCGGATGCCCTTGTGATTGCGACAGGCTGCTATGTGGAAGGAAAAAAGGAGGAATTGAAAAAAGATAAGGGAATCGATATTCTGATCGGGAACAGCGGCAAAGGAAAAATTGTAGAGCTGATTAGAGCCTATCGGGACGCCATGTTGGAAAATGACGGCAGAATCGAAGACTATTTGCCTCCTGTTAAGGAAGAGGGAGAATATGAAAATCTTTTTCTTTCAAAGCCCTTGGACAGAAGTCGCGCCTTTGTAAAGATTCAAGACGGTTGCAACCAATTTTGTGCGTACTGCATTATCCCCTATGTGAGAGGCAGAATTCGAAGCAGGAAAATAGAGGACTGCCTTCAGGAAATAGAACACCTGGGGCAGGAGGGCATTTCCGAAATCGTACTCACGGGAATACACCTTTCTTCTTATGGTCTGGATTTTCAAAATCTTTCCTATGAATATGCCAGTAGAAATGCGGAAAGCGGAGAGGCGCTCATTTCCCTCATTGAAAAAATCGGAACAATTCCTTCTATAAAGAGGATCCGCCTGGGAAGTTTGGAACCCAGAGTCATCACGGAGAACTTCGTTTCCCGCTTGAAAGCTGTAGAGGGCATTTGTCCGCATTTTCATCTTTCCCTGCAAAGCGGGGCGGCCAAGACCTTGAAGGAAATGAACCGACATTATACGAAGGAGGAGTTTAAAGAGGCGGTGGACTGTATTCGAAGAGCCTTTCCGCTCGCGGCCATTACCACGGATGTGATTGTGGGATTCCCCGGCGAGACGGAAGAGGATTTTCGGGAGTCAAGGGACTTCATCGAAGAAATCAGCTTCTACGACCTGCATATTTTCAAATATTCCCGCAGGAAGGGAACTCGCGCGGATGAGATGAAGGAGCAGATTACGGAAAAAGTGAAGAAGGAACGCTCGAAGATTCTCTTAGACCTTGCACTTAAGGATTCGGAAAAGTTTCGGAAGCAGTTTATCGGAAAAAGGTCGGAGGTCTTAATAGAGGAAGTTCGTGAACTGGAGGGAGAAATGTATTACACCGGTTTTAATAAAGAATACATTCGTTTCTATATCCCCCTGCAGAAAGACAGAGCATTAGAAATCGGAGGGGTTTATCCGGTGCTTGCAGAGAAAGCCATGGAAGAAAGCCTGCTGGGAGAGCTCTTTTCAGAATAAATACAAGTTCATAGGAAATTCACAAATCCCCTCGGGAAAATTCTTGACAATCTCTTTTCCGAGGGGTATATTATGAACATGTGTTAGCACTCGATATATATGAGTGCCAATAAATCCAAAAAGGAGGAAGGTGGTCTTGTGGATCAGAGAAAGCTTATTATATTGACAACGATAATCAAGAACTATTTAGAGACCGGTGAACCGGTAGGATCCCGAACCATTAGCAAGTACTCCGGTCTGAACTTAAGTTCCGCGACAATTCGGAATGAGATGAGTGATTTGGAAGAGATGGGCTATATTTTACAGCCTCACACTTCCGCGGGAAGAGTTCCTTCCGACAAGGGTTATCGCTTTTATGTAGATCAGTTGATGGAGAAGCAGGAGAGAGATTTATCGGATGTTCGAAGTTCGATGTTTGACAGGATTGAGAAGCTCGAATCCGCCCTACAGTCTCTGGTTAGGAATATAGCGAGCGATACTCATTATACGGCACTTGTTTCCGGACCCAGGATGGAGAAGAACAGGATTAAGTTCTTACAGATTTCTCTGGTGGAAAAGGGAAAACTTCTCTTTCTTCTGATGTTCGAGGGAAATATCATTAAGACGATGACCGTGGACATTGATGAGGATTTAGAGCAGAATGCGATTCTCTCCATTAACCTTCTTTTAAACGATGTTCTGGGCGGACACAGTGTGGAAGAGATTACGGAAGAATACATTCGGACACTCCTGGATAGGAGCCGGCACAGAAAGACGATGGGACTCCTTCTTCAAAGCTTGGAAAGTATGCTTCGTACCGATGAGCAGGATGTGGAAATCTATACCTCGGGCGCTACGAACATTTTCAAGTATCCGGAGCTTATGGATTCGGAAAATGCATCCAAGTTGATTTTTGCTTTGGAGTCCAAGGAGGAACTTGCCGGTCTTTTGCAGGAAGCGGAAGAGAAAGAAGAGGACAACAAGAGTATTCAGGTTTATATCGGAAAAGAAAGTCCCCTGCAGGATATGGCAGACTGTGCACTGGTTACGGCAAAGTACCGTCTTGAAAACGGAATGCACGGTACGATTGGGGTAATCGGACCGAAGAGGATGGACTATGAAAAGGTACTGGATACCTTGAGCAGATTAATACAGGAAATGGGAGAGATTCCCTTGCAATAGGAAGGAGACGTTGTGTCAAAGAAGCATAATGAAGACGAGAAATGGAAGAAGCAGTCGCACGAAGGTGGCGAGCAAGGAAGGGAATGCACAAAGGAGGACTCTTCCGGAGATGTAAAATCGCAGGAAGCGGAAGAGCCGGGAACTGTCAGCGAAGAACAGACTTCTTCTACACAGTCTTCCGGAGAGAATTCGGAAGGAGAGGCTTCTTCCGGAAAGGAAAATTCCGGAAAAGAGGAGAATACGGAGCTTTTACAGCTGAAAGATAAATATCTTCGCACCTTGGCGGAATACGAAAACTTCCGAAAGCGTTCCGAGAAGGAAAAGGCGCAGATGTTTGAACTTGGCGCAAAGAGCATTATCGAGCAACTTCTTCCTGTAGTTGATAACTTTGAGAGAGCCTTGGAACATATCCCGGAGGAAGAGAAAGAAAACTCTTTTGCAAAGGGTGTAGAAGGAATTTATAAGCAGATTCAGAAGATGTTTTCAGATTGTGATATTCAGGCGATTGAGGCTGTAGGACAGAAGTTTGATCCTGCACTCCACAATGCCGTTATGACGGAAGAAGAGGGAGATGCGGAAGAAGATACCGTAACTGCCGATTTGCAAAAAGGCTATACCTACCGCGGAAATGTAGTTCGCCACTCCATGGTGAAGGTAAAGAAGTAGGGCGAAGATAAAGAATCGATGTAAAGAAAAACCGATGTGAAGAAAAATTGCTGTAAAGATGAAGTAGTGTATAAACAGACGAATAAGCTTTTAAAAGAGCTTTTTCCATAAAGTAAAGCAAGAAATCAAATTTAGAATAGAAAAAGGAGAGTAAGAATATGGGAAAGATTATAGGAATTGACTTAGGAACAACCAACAGCTGTGTAGCCGTTATGGAAGGCGGAAAGCCCGTTGTTATCCCGAACGCCGAGGGTATGAGAACCACGCCGTCCGTTGTGGCATTTACCAAGAATGGTGAGAGACTTGTGGGAGAACCTGCAAAGAGACAGGCGGTAACCAATGCGGACCGTACCATTTCTTCCATTAAGAGACATATGGGTACCGATTATAAGGTTTCCATTGACGGAAAGGATTATACTCCGCAGGAGATTTCCGCAATGATTCTGCAGAAGTTAAAGACCGATGCGGAGAGTTATTTAGGAGAGAAGGTAACCCAGGCGGTAATTACCGTTCCGGCTTACTTTAACGATGCACAGAGACAGGCAACAAAGGATGCCGGTAAGATTGCAGGACTTTCCGTAGAAAGAATCATCAACGAGCCGACAGCGGCAGCACTTGCTTACGGTCTGGAAGATGAGTCCGAGCAGAAGGTTATGGTTTATGACTTAGGTGGAGGTACTTTCGATGTTTCCATCATCGATATCGGTGACGGCGTTATTGAAGTGCTTTCTACAAACGGTGATACGCACCTTGGCGGTGATGATTATGATGATCGTATTACCAAGTGGCTTGTCGAGGAATTCAAGTCCCAGGAGGGCGTAGACCTTTCTCAGGATAAGATGGCGCTGCAGCGTTTAAAGGAAGCGGCTGAAAAGGCGAAGAAGGAGCTTTCTTCCGCAACGACAACCGATATCAACCTTCCGTTCATTACCGCGACAGCTGAGGGGCCGAAGCATCTCGATATGAAGCTTAGTCGTGCCAAGTTTGAAGAGCTTACTGCGGATTTAACGGAGAGAACCGCGATTCCGGTACAGAACTCTCTTCGTGATGCGGGCTTAACGGCTTCCGAGCTTGGAAAAGTACTTCTTGTCGGCGGTTCCACCAGAATGCCGGTAGCACAGGAGAAGGTAAAGCAGTTAACCGGAAAAGAGCCTTCCAAGAATCTGAATCCGGATGAGTGTGTGGCTCTCGGTGCCGCAGTACAGGGTGGAAAGTTAAGCGGAGAAGCGGGAGCAGGTGATGTTCTTCTTCTTGATGTTACTCCGCTTACCCTTTCTATTGAGACCCTCGGCGGCGTTGCAACTCCTCTTATTAAGAGAAATACAACCATCCCGACCAGAGCATCTCAGGTCTTCTCTACTGCAGCGGACAACCAGACTGCCGTAGATATCAATGTAGTACAGGGTGAGAGAGAGTTTGCAAGAGACAACAAGAGCCTCGGTCAGTTCAGACTGGACGGCATTCTTCCTGCACAGCGCGGTGTTCCGCAGATTGAAGTTACCTTCGATATCGATGCGAACGGTATCGTAAATGTTTCCGCTAAGGATAAGGGTACCGGAAAGGAGCAGCATATCACGATTACTTCCGGCTCCAACATGTCCAAGGAAGATATCGATAAGGCTGTCAATGAAGCTGCACAGTTTGAAGCTGCCGATAAGGAAAAGAAGGAAGCTATCGAGGTAAGAAACGGAGCGGACTCCATTGTATTCCAGACCAAGAAGGCTCTTACGGAAGTAGGAGATAAGATTTCCGACAATGATAAGGCTACAGTAGAAGCGGACTTAAAGGCTTTGGAAGATGTTCTTTCCGCTAATCCTCTGGAGAGTATTACGAAGGACGGTGCTGAGAAAATCAAGGCAGCGCAGGAGAAACTGATGCAGTCTTCTCAGGCACTCTTCACCAAAGTCTATGAGCAGGCACAGGCTGCAGGCGCAGCAGGCTCCGGAGCCGAAGCAGGTGGCAGTGCAAATGCCGGACAAAGCACCGGTAATGCGGATGACAATGTGGTAGACGGAGACTTTAAGGAAGTTTAATAGGAAAAGGTTTCCCGAGCCTTTCGTTCGGGGAAGTAAGTAAGAACCGTTTCGTAGGTATCGGACTCTCCGGTGCCTACGAAATATTGCGTATGATATGAATTCCCCTTCGGGGGAGAAGCGAATATAAGGATTCCCCTTCACGGGGAAAAGAGAATTGGATAAGAGTCCCCTTTCAAGGGGGGAGGAAGAGAAGAGGATTTGTAAACATGGCAGAAAAGCGTGATTATTATGAGGTACTGGGGGTAGAGAAAAATGCCGATGACAGTGCGATAAAGAAGGCATATCGTCAGCTTGCAAAAAAGTACCACCCGGATGCGAATCCCGGAGATGAGACTGCCGCCGCAAAGTTTCGGGAAGCCTCGGAGGCCTATGCGGTTCTGTCGGATCCGGATAAGAGAAAGGCGTATGACACCTACGGTCATGCGGCATTTGATGCCAATTCCGCAGCGGGAGCAAGCTCCGGTTTCGGAGGCTTTGACTTTAGCGGAATGGATATGTCGGATATCTTTTCGGAGTTTTTCGGAGGCGGATTTTCCGGTGGAGGATTTTCAGGCGGAAGAGCTTACGGGCGTCGTGCCAATATGCCGGAAAAGGGCGACAATATCCGCGTAGGAATACGGATTTCTTTTGATGAAGCAATAAAGGGCGTAAAGAAGAATATTAAGATTCGGTATAAGGATACCTGTAAGACCTGTAACGGTTCCGGGGCAAAGCCGGGAACGGAGAAGACGACTTGCCCAAGATGTAACGGTGCAGGACAGGTCAGAATGACACAGCAAAGTTTATTCGGTATGATTCAGCAGGTAACGACCTGTCCGGAGTGTCACGGTACCGGCTCTATCATTAAGGAGAAATGTCCCGATTGTAAGGGTGCAGGCTATATCAATACCGAAAAGACGATGGAAATTTCGGTTCCTGCAGGAATCGATGACGGACAGGCAATCAGAAGAAGCGGCGGAGGAGATCCCGGAAGAAACGGAGGACCGAGAGGAGATCTTCTCGTTGAGGTTTCCGTAAGCGACCATCCCTTCTTTAAGAGACAGGGAATCAATATTTACTCCACGGAAGCAATCAGCTTTCCGAAGGCTGCTCTTGGAGGAACAACGATTGTGAAGACGGTAGACGGACCGGTTGAGCTGAAGATTGCTGCCGGAACGCAGTCGGAGACTCGTACTCGTTTAAGAGGAAAGGGAGTTCCGTCCTTGCAGAATCCGAATGTGCGCGGTGACCACTATGTGACACTGGTAGTGGAGACGCCGAAGAAATTGAATAAGAAGCAAAAGGAAGCTTTAAAGGCCTATGCCGAAAGCTGCGGAGAGAAGGTAGACTAAGCAAGCGGGAGCGAATCGGGAATTTACGGGTCATTCGGTGCTGTAAAATTTCAAAATAGAGTAGGTTTTCCGGCAATATAGGTCAAAAATGGGGGTAATTTGAGCCCGTCAATACTTGCTGAAATCCGGCGGAGTAAAGGGCTATAAAATTAATAAGTGAAGCGAATAATGCAGTATGGTCAGTAATGGGGGCAATCTGAGCCCGCCGGTACTTACTGAAAGCGAGTAAAGCGAAGCTTGAAGTTAGTGCTGTAAGGACAGACTTTTCATTAGAAAAGTCGTCCTGATGCAGACCAACTTCCGAAGGAAGTTGCTTTGCGAAGCAAAGTGAGCAGTGGTTAACAAAAACCACTGCTCAGTCAAGGCGAAGTTAGCGGGAGCGTGCCCCAATTACTGACCATACTGCATTAGAGCTAACGATAGCTTTTTTTATTTCCGTAAATTCACTAATACATTCTTCCAAACTGACGATATTGATTAAAGCGGAATCATGGAGGAGAGTAACTTCTACCATTTCACGATAATTTTTCTGAGATAGAGGAATGACAATTTCAAGGAGGAAGAATGGAAAACACACAGGAAAACGGGTTAAACCCAAAGGAAGCTGCTGTTAAGACAGAGGCAGGCGGGAACCAGGAAAAGCCGGACTCCAAGGCTTTTAAGAAGGCTCCGGGAGGAAAACCGGGACAGAAGGCAAAGGCTGTAAAAGGTAAAAAGAGATCCAGCCTGGCAGGAAGAATTTCTGCATTGGTCTGCGTATCCATGTTGGTGGTCTTTGTGTTGGCAAACATTGTTCTGCTGAATGCGGTAGGAAAATCCTTCGATAAGATTAATCAGGATTACTTACTTTCTACTACTGCTATGAACGTAGAAAAAGCTAGAAAATCCATCACTTTAGCAGAGAACGCTGCAAGAGCAATCAGTGATCACTTGGAGGAAATGTATAACGAAACGGATGACGGAGCGGCAACAGTTCCCAGTCTTTTAAAAGACACCGTTCACTTAAGCCAAAGAAGATCCTTTGAAGAAAAATATTTGCTGGATTCTGTTTGGGAAATGATTCGTCACGATGAGCACATCATGGGTGCAGGTGTTTTCTTCGAGCCAAATGCATTCCAGCAGGGTGAGCCGGAATACGCTATGTATTTAGGAAGAGATAACGGAGATGAGAACAAGCGTTTCTTTAAGTTCCTGGATTATAAGTTCTATGGAAATGGAGCGGAAGAGTATTATACCAAAGCTTCTCAGGAAAAGGTAAGCCATGTGGTAGATCCCTTTGTATCCTCTATTACCGGAGAGACAATTTTTGTATTGGTTGTTCCTATCCTTCATAATGACCAGTTTATGGGTACGGTAGTAGTAGACTTAAATGTTAAGATGTTTGATTCTCTGGGTCAAGATAAGTCCGGAGAGGGCGCTAAGACCTTCTTTGATGTTATTAATAAGGATGGTAAGTTTGTTTACAGCTCTAATCCTGAAGCAGTAGGAAAGAATCTTTCCGAGTATGTTGGAGAAGAGACCTTTAAGAATGACATCCAGAGCAAGTTTGATGGAGAGAGCATTTTCCATGTCAAGGACAGTCACCGTATTCGTTACTTTGCACCACTGACCATCTACGGTACAGACTGGTATGTACAGTCCGCAATGAGCTTGGATTTATATAACCAAGGAAAGCACCAGCTCTTTGTTGCATTGGCTACGGCAGAAGTTATTTTGTTTATTCTTTTACAGGTAATTCTTTTCTCGGCACTGAAGAAGTCCCTTAGTCCTCTTGGAAAGCTTGCAGAGGAAAGTGACAAGCTGGCAGACGGAAACTTCGACATTAAGGTTTCTTATGCGCAGGAAGATGAAATCGGCCGTTTGGTGAAGAGTTTTAACAATATTGTAAAGCGTTTGACCTATGTGGTATCCGACTTACAGGCAAAGCTTGGAGCATTTGCTCAGGGAGACTTCGGATCAGAAATTAAAGAAGATGAGAACTATAAGGGAGATTTCCGTCCAATCCTAAGTTCTTTACAGGATATTTCCACAAGCCTGAACAGTACTTTGAAGAATGTACATACTTCCTCTTCCGAGGTAAGCAGCAGTGCGGAGCAGGTAAGCAGTATGGCTCAGAGAATTTCCGAGGGTACTACCAAGCAGGCATCTTCCATTGCAGAGCTTTCCAAGACCATGGAAGATATTACCGACCAGATTCGCCATACCACAAAGCAGGCGGAAAAGGCACAGCAACTTGGTGTTGTCAGCGGTTCTCATGTGGAAACCAGTAACCAGAAGATGACCGACATGCAGGGCGCTATGGAAGAAATCACTGAGAAGTCCAAGGAAATCAGCAAGATTATCAAGACTATTGATGATATCGCCTTCCAGACCAATATCCTTTCCTTAAATGCAGCTATCGAGGCGGCAAGAGCAGGAGAGGCAGGAAAGGGATTTGCAGTAGTTGCGGATGAAGTAGGAAACTTGGCAAAGAAGTCTCAGGAAGCGGCTCAGAATACTTCTCTTCTGATTGAAGAGACCATCGGCGCTGTACAGAAGGGCGCAAAGTTTACAGAGGAAACTGCAGAGGCACTACAGTCTGTATCCGAGAGTACCAACCAGGTCAATGATTTAATCGGAGAAATCTCCAAGGCTTCTGAAGAGGAGTCTGCCGGAGTAAGTAGACTCAGTGACGGTTTACAGGAAATTTCCTCAGTAGTACAGGAAAACTCTGCTACAGCGGAGGAAAGTGCGGCAACGGCAGAAGAATTATCCGCACAGGCTAATCTGATGAATGACCTTGTAGATAAGTTTAAGGTAAGATAATAGCGGAGTTTTAAACTAAAATTCAGCATTAATCCCATATAAGGAGTATAGAGAAGAACGACTTCGTATCTCGTTTCTCTATACTCCTTTTTTAAATCATTATGGTATAACTTGCAAAACATGCAGTGTATTGCTTGCAAAGTATGCAGTATATTGCTTTAAAAATTGAATGATAAAATAAGAAGCTTATACAATTATATTAAAAATCGTATCTTTACGAAACGAATTATTATACCCGGGAAAAATTTTGAAAAAAAACACTAATAAAAATAATAATTTTCTGTCGACAAACTGTTGGGACTTGCCCTATAATAGACAGTTCTAACAGTTTTTTATTAAAAACGATTTTCTCGAAAAAGTGGGGAAATCGTTTATAAACTTCTTCCTTTAGGAAGGGAAGAAATTGGACATAAAGGAGTGTGCCATGCAGTACAAAACAGAACAGCACTTAGGTGCAGGAGAAGCGGGAAGAGGAAGGGATACCTTAACCCGTAGGAATTTTTCCAAAAGGCGTCAAAGGGGAAGCTTTTCCAAGAAAAGCATGGCATATTTCCTCAGTTTTTTGATGCTTGTTGGAAATTTGCAAAGCGTAAGCTATGCTTCGGAAAATGCACAGGAAATGGCAAAGCAGATGGGGGTATCTTCTGAAGCAAGTTCCCCGGCTGATGCCACAGCTACAGAACAGGCTGAGAACTCTTCCGGCGTAGGATCAGACGCGGCAAAGCCTTCTGGAGAAGAAAATGAAGAGAATGCAGCGGCTTCCGAGGAGCAGGAGAGAGCCTCCGAAGAAACATCTGCTACGGAACAAGCAGGGTATAAGCAGGAAAATTCGGATTCTGCTTTGACAGAAGAGAAGAATGCTGCTACAGAGGAAAGTAAGAATGAAGAGAGCCCTGAAGAGGAAGCAAACCAGCCTTCCGAAGAAGCAGGAAAAGAAGCGGCGAAATACATGGAGGCCGGATCCTTTGCCCTGTCTTATAAGGATATGACGGTTACTGCGGATTATCCGGAGGGAACCTTCCAAGAAGGCACACAGATGAAGCTGCTTCCCTTGGAGAAGGAGTCCGTGGTTGAGGAAGCTAAGTCTCTTTTGGAGAAGAGCTATGAAAAGGATTATCCCGGAATAGTACCTCTTGTAGAGGTGCTGGACGCAGTAGATATTTCTTTTGTTAGAGAAGTGGACGGCGTAGAAAAGGAAGTTCAGCCGAAGAACGGTAAGAAGGTGGAGATTCGCCTGCAAAAGACCGAGAAAATCAAAGAGGTTTTGGCGGAAGAGGACAAGGATCTTCGCATTGTGCACCTACCGGAAGGACTTCCGGCAGAGATTCTTCCTGTAAAGGAAGAAGGAGAGGATTTGCTCTTCTCCGCAAAGCATTTCAGTCCCTTTGTCCTGATGGGAAGTGGTTCGGGAGAAGAGGCTGTCAACCATGAGTTTAAGGCGTTCTGGACGGAAGCTCCTAATGCTCCTCGATTTGGCAGCATCATTCCCAATGGCCATACTTATACCGATGGCAGTAACGGTGTAATGCGGGAACAAAGAGATTTAAAAATCATTCCTCCGGAGAATGCTTCCAACGGTACGGATACAACTACCCTGGGCATAGAGCTTACCCTGAAGGGAAACAAAAATGTCAGTTATGATCCCGGAACGGTTAGCATTGATATTCCTGCCAGAATTTTTGAAGGCTGGGATGAAAATGAACCGAACAAACTTTCCGTGTATGAGAAAAAGGAAGGGAATCGGCATAAGTTACAACCATCTATGGCTACCGGTTTGCTAGAGGCACCGAATACCAATACCCAAAGTAGCTTTAATTATACCATTATCAAAAAGAATGTTCCCGGAAAGGATAAGCCGGAGGAGTATCTTCATTTAACTAACTTCAGGGCGTTAAACGGTGGATTTACCTTTAAGGCGGATGTTGCCTATAACCTGACTCCTACCATGCTGAAAGTAAAGCATGATAATACTAAGGGGGTAGGTGTCTATGACAATAAATTCCCTGTCAGCTTAAATATTGACCATAGCGATAACAATTTGGATGTGAAACAGGATGTTCCTCTTTCCGTTCATGTGGAAACAAAGGTTGAGCCTACCCTATTCAATTTCAAGCACGGTGACGCGGATACGAAACAGGGGCTTTTCTTCTCCTGGGATCCCAGCTGGGGCGAGACCACGGATAAAGCGGGTGAGTATTTTTACGGTGTTTGGTACGTAAGAGTGGATAGAGCTAGGGGAAGTTCTCAGCCCTTTGATTATAGCTTCCAAACCTTAGATCCGGAAAAGTCGGATGGGGGTATCCTGGTTGGTGCGAAGAAGCTTCCTACAAACGCGGCATGGAATATCTACTTCAATAAGGACAATATTGAAAATCTTGCCAGAAACGGTTATGCGGATATTGCAAAGTTTATGGGGCCGGGAAAAAATCCTCCGGCAACACAGCCCTTTTTGGAGAACCCCATTGGTAGAAGCTATGTAGGAATTCCAAAGGACCCCAGTGTAGAAAACCTCCCCACTAATCAGCCCTATGCGGAAACCTTAAATTATGCCTACGACAAGAATAATTCCCAGCTTTATGCCTTACTGTATAAGTATCCTATGAGCAAGTTGCAAGAGGCAAAGGACAAGGGGATCGATCTTACGACCAAGGAGAAGGGGCTTGATATTCACAATAGGATTAAGTTTACAGAAACCTGGGCAGACGGCTATGTGAGAGAGGGTGAGGTGGAGGCAGCACCGATGAAGGTACTTCTTCCCTCTTCTGGGCCGGGAGACTTTTTATTAAAGAAGTATAATACTGTGGATAGACAGTATTACCTTGGCGTTTTTGGATTACAAAGTATTTATGAAGAGGGTAAAGCGGCTCCTGTCGTATATAGCAACTGGAATGAAAGCTTTACGCTTTCTTCTTCCTATAAGGCAAAGGATAGCAGTGTAAATGTTTCTGAGAATGGAAGCTATACCACCTCCTCTGATCCTAATGTTCCCGGTTCCGGTGCTACCCTTACAGACGGAGAGTATAAGCTGTTCTCTGTAAAACCCAGACAAGTGGATGGAAAAACACTGGAAAAAGCAACAAACAAGGATGTATTTTCCAGTGATTCTATAACAAACGGTGATGTTTATAGAGGTGATGTTTATACATTAAAAGAGAATGACTACCATTATAGCCGTATTTATTTAAGAGATATGAAGGCCTATGATGTGGATTATTTGGATAATCCGCTGATAAAATTCTCCGGTAAAGCAAGTCCCAGAAAGAAAGATAAAACTTATCCTCCTGTAGAGGTTTGGGTTAAGGATAAGAGGAATCTTGGAAGAGGTTTTTTTAAGTATGGTTACTTAAGCTATAAGGATAATGGAGGCGTTACCTTTACCGTAACAGAGCCCGGTGCAATAAAGAAGAATACAGTCAATGACTATACCGACATTTCCCATACGAATCAGCTGGACTTAGAAGCTGCCTTTGGAAATAACATTGTAGGGCTTCAGTTTAAACAGGATTCCCCCTATTATAAGACAAGCTTTGATGCATCATTCACCATAAAGGTAACCCCTCAGCCTGCTATGCGGACCTTCATTGCCAATACCATGGCTAATGGAGGCGAGTATAATATGAACTTCCTGGCAGGTGGTGCTGTAGGAGAAGTCCGTCAATTAGGAACAGCGGTTATTGAAGAGAGGGCGGGAAAATATTTGGCTGAAATAGGCTACGGTTTAGAGCCCTTAAACATTACCTCGGAGCTGGTAAAGCAAAACAAACCTTATGTGGACCATCCTGAGCGCAGCGAGCAAAGCATGGATGTTATTGCCTGGGGCTTTAACTGGGGAATCTTCCCCACCAGTTTACAGGGGGATGAGTATACCAAACCTTATGTGTTAAAATCCGGAATTATCTATGATCTGCTTCCTGCAGGAACCTATGTGGACGAAAGCTCTATCGTTCTGGGAACCTGGGATGCGGCGGACACTCCACCGGAAAGTAAAAAATTTGTCAAGGGGAAAGACTATACCGTAGCGTTTAAGAAGAACTGGGAGAAATCCGGCCAAACCATGATGATTATCAAGTTAACCATTCCGGATGATGCAGACCATCGTTTCTGGAATAAACAATATAATCGAAGCGGTTGGAAGCTAAACTATACCCTTTGGAATCCTTACACCAATATCGTGGACCGAGGAAGAACGGCGAAAAACACCTTGGGCTTTGTCAATACTGACGAGAATACCGTTTGGAGTCCAAATTATAAACCGGATACTCTCGATAATAAAGCGGAGAAAATTGGCTATTACAAAGTCCTTGCCAAGGAGGCTTTAACACAGAACAGTAAATATACCACCTCCGTAACGGAACTGAATATGCCCTACGGCCCGGTAACGGTACTGGAGGCAAGATTCAGCAATACGGTTTCTACGGAGATCGATCCTCGTTATTTAAGTGAAAATGTTAGCTATATGGGAGATCCTTATACCCATAGGCTGATGTACCAGGCTTCAGACAAGAGTAGAACTACGGATTTGGTCATCTATGATATCCTGGGAGAGAAAAAGGATAGAAACGGAGACTTTAACGGTGTAGATATCAATAGTCTTTTGTCCAAGCACTCCTTTGATAAGGACAATGCCAACAACCCGGATACTTTAAAGCCCAGAGTTTTTTACTCTTACAAGATTCCTGAAGAAGCTGAAAGGGATTTAGGGAAGGCCCTTCATGACCCGGATTACAACAATGATATGAATCCAAACAATCCGAAGAATACCGGTACTAGTATTTGGCATGAATGGAACTACGTAGACGAAACACAAAATATTGGCGTAGAAAAAGATAAAATTGTGGCTTTGGCTTTTGATCTTCGAACAACCAAAGAAAATAAGCCCTTTATTTTAGATAAGAAGGGATTACTTATTGCCAATGTCAATATGCTGGCCCATACGGATATGGAGAAGGTTCCTGTTGTAAACACCAATCTGGCATACCGTGTGGCTACCTTATTCCCGGGAAATGATATTCCTCAGAATGTGGCACCGGATATTGTACAAGGCAGCAGTAGCCATAGACTGGTAGAGCCGGTAGTCTTTAAGCTTCCTGTAAAGAAGGTTTTGGAAGTCCCAAAGGAATTAGCTGCGCAAGCTCCCGATATTCGCGGAAAATTCACCTTCACGATTAGTGGAGAAAATGGGGCACTTTTACTGGATGAAAAGGGAAATTCTATCACTACAGTATTGAAGAACCCGGATAAGGACGGCGGAACGGTAGAATTTGGAAACATTCGCCTGATGAGACCCGGAACCTATACTTATAAAATTAATGAGCATGGAGAAACGAATGAGCTCGGTGTTACCAGCAAGGATATGGGAGATAAATATATCACCATTACCGTTACAGACCCGGATCACAAGAAGATGGTTTCTGATCTACGGTTTAACAATGGCAATCCTTTAAGCTTTGTCAATGTTTTCGGAGAAGAAATCATTGAACCGGAAATTAAGGTGCAAAAGTTCTTAAGCGCTACGGCAGGAATTAAGAAGCCGGATATCAGTAATGCATTTACTTTTACCTTAAAGAGTAAAAATGGAGCACCTATGCCGCTAGAGGCAGGTAGTTCCGACAGTTTAAGTAAGACAAATCCTGATGCCATCGGAGGAGAGGTTAACTTCGGAAGAGTTAAGATTGCAGCTGAAGGGGATTATGAGTATACAATAACAGAAAGCGGTTTATTCCCCGGAGTAAATAACGATCCTCGTGCCACCAGAAATGTTACTATTAAAGTTCGTCGTCTTAATGGTAAGCTCTATGCTTTGGTAGGAGGAGACGACTTTAACTATACCAATGTCTTTACGCCTACCCCCACACAGGGACAGGTGGAGCTGGGGAAAAAGATTTCCGGAAGAAAGCCTTCTCAGGCAGACCCTTTCCGCTTTGTTTTACGGACAGAGACCATGGAAATCAGTTCCAACTCCGTATATTGGACTGACAAGAGAGAAGACCCAAGCTTTGATGAAAATGAAATCTTTCTGAACAACGGTAAGAGAAACGATGCTTTCGAAGAGTATCTGGATCCGGATAACAACGTTATTAGGAATAAGAAAATCGTGAGCAACTCCGATTTGGAAGAGGGTTTTTTATACGGCTCCAGTGGCCTTATTACCGAGGTAAAGCCTTCCCTAAGATCTATGCCTAAGGGACTTTTCCAGCCAATGCCGGAGGGCAGCCAGTCTGAAACGGAGATGGTAGTGATTGCCGGAGAAGGACATACGGAATTTGCTCCCATTACCTTCCATGTTCCCGGAAAATACGTGTACACGGTGGAGGAATTAAAGGATGGACTCAGAGGCTATACCTATGACAAATCCCTTTATAAAGTAGTCTTTACGGTAAGTCAGCTTGCTGAAAATAAAGAGGACTTGGTAGTGACTCGTAAGATTTATAAGGATGGTGTAGAGGTATCTGAGATTCTTTTTGATAACCTATACAATCCAAGGAATCCGGGTGGCGGAGGTGGTGGAACACCAAGTAGACCTTCCTTCCCAACGCCAAATACCCCGGGAGGCCCCGGAGAACCGCCGGTAGAGCCTGAGAAGCCCTCGCTTCCGGAAGACCCCAAGACGCCTACACCGGACAATGGAAACAATGTTCCGCCAAGTCCCACAGTACCCAGAACCATCGAGGAGATTCAGAAGCGAATCGGTGAGATTCTCGGTGCAGGACGGAAACGTCCTTTGACTCCTGAGGAAGAAGCGGAATTAAAGCGTTTGGGAGAAGTTCTGGGAGCCTTGAGGAGAGCCCAATCTCGAAAAGTAAATACGGCAGATGCCTCTCATTTGCTTTGGTATGCTTTTGCTTCAGCACTAAGCTTTAGCCTTTTGAGCATTTACTACTTCCTGAGAAAGCTAAAGAAGAAAAGATAAAGCAGAAAGCTAAAACCGAAAAGTTAAAGCTCATTCTCTTTTAACTATTGGGAAGAAGTTTCAAAGACAATGAATCGCCTTTTGGCAAGGATTTTGATCCATGTCAGAGGGCAATTTTTTTGGTTTTTACCTTTTTGTCTGGCTATGCATGGGGCTGATCTACATATCCGGTCTGGTGCTTGGCCTGCTCAGTACGGTAATTGCTCTGCTTGGCGTGGCTGTGCTTATTACCTATTCTCCGCAGAATATTTGAAAACGGCAGAAGCCATCAGAAAAGTTCCTACTTCTCTTTATAGAGTTTTAGAGGATGGCTCCCTATCCAAAGAATTAAGAACAGAATATCTTACCGGAGCAAAGCCGCCGAAATTTACCGGTGGAGTGGCAAAGCCCGGAGAAGAAATCGTTTTAGAAACCGAGGATAGAGAATATTTGAAGGAAGGAGAAATTAAGGCATACTTAGACAAGCAAAGCTTTACTACAGAGATTAACTCTTCATCTATGGAGATATTGGAAGAAGAGAGAAAAATGGTGATTTCTCCCAAGGCCTTTAAAGGAAAAGCTGAGGGAGAGCATACGCTGATTCTGGTGCGCGATGGCTATCAAACCCTGGAACTTCCTTTATCCTTTAAAGAAGAAGCGGTAGAGAAGCTTCCGGAAGAAAGGCTTAGTCCATCCAACCTGTCTTCTTAAAAACCGGGATAAATAATTAAGCTACGGAAGCTGCATTATGGAAGGATTTTCAGTGCTCTTTATGACACGAGAGATTCTAAGTTCCATAGTGCTTAGCAAGGGGCTGTAAAAAATCAAAATAATAAATAGATATTTCGGCAATATAGGTCTAAATGCAGGGTAGTCTGAGCCCGTCGGTACTTGCGAAAAACAAGAGAATCGAAGTTTTTCGCTTAGTATCCGTAAGGACAGACTTTTCATCAGAAAAGTCGTCCTGATACAGACCAACTTCCGAAGGAATTTGCTTTGCGAAGCAAAGTGAGCAGTGGGTAACAAAGCCACTGCTCAGTCAGGCGAAGCTAGCGAGAGCGTGCCCTAAATTGAGACCTATATTGATTAGAAAACAATTATGATTTTTTACAGCCCCTTGCTTATTATTCTAAGGGAAAATTCCAAACAGTTCTAAATTTAAAACCAAAATTTAAAAAAGAATTAAAGCAAAAATAATTAAGTGATTAAAAATAATGCAAGAAAAAAATGTAAAATGCAAGTGACTTTCCAAGGGAAGTATGTATAATAAAATCATTAAGCTTTGTATTTATTTTCATACGAGGGCTTGAAAATTTCAAAAGAGTGAGAAGGAGACCACTATGGCAAATTTGGATTTAACACAATATGGCATTACAGGAACGACGGAAATTGTACATAATCCCTCTTATGAAACACTGTTTAAAGAGGAGACTGCAGAGTCTTTAGTCGGTTATGAGAAGGGTAGAGTCAGTGAGTTAGGTGCTGTAAATGTCATGACCGGAATTTATACCGGACGTTCTCCCAAGGATAAATATATCGTTATGGATAAAAATTCCAAGGACACCGTTTGGTGGACCAGTGAAGAATATCCGAATGATAACCACCCGGCTTCGGAAGAGGCATGGGCATGCTGTAAAGAGCTCGCTAAGAAGGAACTTTCCAATAAGCGTCTTTTCGTAGTGGATGCTTTCTGCGGTGCAAACAAAGATACCAGAATGGCTGTTCGTTTCATCGTGGAGGTGGCTTGGCAGGCACACTTTGTGACCAATATGTTCATTAAGCCGTCCAAAGAGGAATTAGAGAACTTTGAGCCGGACTTTATCGTATATAATGCGTCCAAGGCTAAGGTAGAAAACTATAAGGAACTGGGACTGCACTCCGAGACTGCCGTAATGTTCAATATCACAAGTAAGGAGCAGATTATCCTTAATACCTGGTACGGCGGAGAAATGAAGAAGGGTATGTTCTCCATGATGAACTACTATCTGCCGCTTAAGGGCATTGCTTCCATGCACTGCTCTGCCAATACCGATTTGGACGGAAAGCATACCGCTATTTTCTTCGGCCTTTCCGGAACAGGAAAGACAACGCTTTCCACCGATCCGAAGAGACTTTTAATCGGTGATGACGAGCACGGTTGGGATGATAACGGAGTATTCAACTTTGAAGGCGGATGCTACGCGAAGGTTATTGACTTGGATAAGGATTCCGAGCCGGATATCTACAATGCCATCAGAAGAGATGCACTTCTTGAGAATGTTACGGTAGATGCAAACGGAAAAATTGATTTTAAGGACGGAAGCACAACGGAGAATACTCGTGTATCGTATCCGATTAATCATATTGAGAAGATTGTACGTCCGATTTCTGCAGCTCCCGATGCGGAAAACGTTATTTTCCTTTCTGCAGATGCTTTCGGTGTTCTGCCTCCGATTTCTATCCTTACTCCGGAGCAGACAGAGTATTACTTCCTTTCCGGATTTACAGCAAAGCTTGCCGGAACAGAGAGAGGCATTACCGAGCCGACTCCGACCTTCTCCGCTTGCTTCGGACAGGCATTCCTCGAGCTTCCTCCCACAAAGTATGCCGAGGAGCTCGTTAAGAAGATGAAGAAGACCGGTGCTAAGGCATACCTTGTAAATACAGGCTGGAACGGTTCCGGAAAGAGAATTTCCATTAAGGATACCAGAGGAATCATTGATGCTATCTTAAACGGAGACGTAGTAAAGGCGGAGACCAAGACCATCCCGTTCTTCGATTTCGAAGTTCCGACAGCGCTTCCCGGTGTAGATCCGAAGATTTTGGATCCCAGAGATACCTACAGCAATGTTAAGGAATGGGAAGATAAGGCAAAGGATCTTGCAGGAAGATTTGTGAAGAACTTTAAGAAGTATGAGAATACCGAGCTTGGCAAGAGCTTAAAGAATGCCGGCCCGAAATGCTAATGAAGTAGTAGAACATATTACGATACGTACAAGAAATGGGCTGTAAAAAATCAAAATAATAAATAGATTTTCGACAATATAGGTCTAAATGAGGGGTAGTCTGAGCCCGTCGGTACTTGCGAAAAACAAGAGAATCGAAGTTTTTCGCTTAGTATCCGCTACGTGGCGAAGCTAGCGAGAGCGTGCCCCAAATTTAGACCTATATTGTTTAGAAAACTATTTTGATTCTTAACGAGCATCGTGCTGAGCGTTTATGGTATCTCGCATAACAAGGAGGAAGAACACGAGGAATTCCTTGCAAAAACTTGTAGATATTCTTAAGGCGGCTTTCCCGAGAAGAGAAGCTTTGCTATAATGCAGAAAGAATCAGTTTGGAGGGGAAAAATTGGACAGTAGAAAAAGACGTACAGCCAGGAGTCGCAGTTTTAGCAGAGAAAAAGAAGATTTTTCAAATTTGGACATTCCGATTAGGAGAAGTGAAACGCGAAGAGAAAGCGATGCGAGGGAATACAGAGGGCAGGAGACTGATAAACAAGAGGAAGGATATCGAGCTGCAAGAAGAGGAAAGAGGAAGAGAAAGAACCCTTTGAAGGGCGTCTTCTTTCTTTGCCTGTTACTGGTCGGCATTTTTTTCCTTTGGCGCTTTCTTTCTCCTTACATCGGAAAACAATATCGTACGATTGCAATCTTCGGATTGGATAGCCGCGACGGAAATAAGGAAGCGGGTGCGTTATCGGATGTCATCATGCTTGCGAGCATCAATAAAAGAAGCGGAGAAATCAAGCTGACCTCCGTTTTTCGAGATACTTATTCGGAAGTAGACGGAAACGGCAAATATCATAAGATGAATGAAGCTTATTTTTTAGGCGGGCATAAACAGGCAATCAAAGCATTAGAACGGAATCTGGATATTTCCATTGATGATTATGTAAGTTTTAACTGGGCTGCCGTAGCGAAGGGGATTTCCGCACTCGGAGGGGTGGACTTGGATTTGTCCGACGCCGAATTCTACTATATCAATGCTTTTATTACGGAAACGGTGGAATCCACCGGTATTCCTTCCGTACATTTGGAACATGCGGGGTTGAATCATTTGGATGGCATACAGGCGGTGGCCTATGGAAGACTTCGCTTAATGGATACGGATTTTAACAGAACGGCCCGGCAGAGAAAAGTTCTGAGCCTTGCCATGGAAAAGGCCAAAAAGGCGGGACCCGTGAAGATGATCTCTGTAGCGACACAGGTTTTACCGGAAATATCCACCAGTATGAATATGGCGGATTTTACGGATTTGGCTTCACAGCTTGGAAGATTGCATCTCGGAGAAACGACAGGCTTTCCTTTTGCAAGAACGACGATGAAGATTAAGAAAATGGATGTGGTTATTCCGGCTACATTGGAAAGCAATGTCATCGAGCTTCATCAGTTCCTTTACGGAGAGGAACATTATCATCCCTCTGCAACGGTAAAGAAAATAAGCGACCATATTGCGGAAGTTTCCGGTGTGACGAAGCCTTTGGAAAATGCGGAAGAAGCAGGAACGGGTGGAGGAACGGTTCGAAAAAAGGATAAAAAGCAAGAAGAAAAAACCACTAAGAAAGAGGAAAAATCTTCCAAGTCCGAGACAGAGGAGAAGAAGGAAGAGCATAAGAGCGAAACGGAAAAAAAGCCTTCCGAGACGGAGGAATCTTCTATCGAAGTGAAAAAAGAAGTGGAAAAAGAAACAGAGAATGAGGAGGAAAAATTAACGGAAGAGAATTCTTTGGGTCCGGCAGGAGATATCGGGAAAAAAACCATAGAGTCTTCTGAGGAAAATGCAGAAAATCCTTGACATTTCTAAAGACATTATGTACTATATCTGAGTCGCCTTTTTTAGGTGACTCAAACCTATAGGGCTATCGCCAAACGGTAAGGCAACGGACTCTGACTCCGTCATTTCAAGGTTCGAATCCTTGTAGCCCTGCTAACGACTCCCGTGTGTGGAGTCTTTTTTTATGCATAACAAGTGGTGCAGGCGAAGCCTGAGGCATCTTGCTCATAATGGGCTTATTGTGCACGAAGCGTGCGAGATCTCGTTTTCCAATAAACTGTTCTATGGAAAGTGTTGGAAATGGGGAAGCTTTCGGATAAACTTAAAAATATTAAAAAAATAGTATAAGAGATAAATTGAATCAATCGAGTCTCTTAAATCCTCCAATTAGATAAGGATGGGAATCGTGTTATAATAAGAGCAAGAAGAAGCGAGAAGGCCTGTAATAAAGGTGCTTTAAAGCAAAATTTCAGTCACTATTTATTAGGCGATGCTTCCTTTCTATTTCCGAAAAAGAGCTGCGGCGGTCGCCACAGCTCTTTTTCGATATGAATAAGCGTCTATTTAAACGGAACTGCATTTGGAAAGGGCGTCCTCGTCTGCAATTAAAATAACATTTTTGTGGAATTGCAGGATGGAAGCCGGAACTTCCGGACTGACCGGACCTTCCAAAACCTTTTTCAAAATAGCGGCTTTGTCTCTGCCGGATACCAAAAGAAGGATTTTCTCTGCTTGCATGATGGTTCCGATTCCCATCGTGTAGGCTTCTCTCGGTACCTCATCCTTAGAATTAAAGAAACGTTGATTGGCTGAGATGGTTTCTTCAGTGAGCTGCACGCAATGTGTTTTTGCGGGGAAAGAATCACTCGGCTCATTGAACCCGATGTGGCCGTCATGTCCCAGACCTAAAATCTGCAGATGAATTCCGCCGAGACTTTCAATCAGTCTTTCATAGCTCTCACAGGCTTCTTGGGCATCGCTTAGACTGCCGTCCGGTACATGCGTATTTTCCTTGGCAATATTGACATGATGAAACAGTTCTTGATTCATAAAATAACGATAGCTGTGACTATCCTCTGGAGCCAGACCCCTGTATTCATCCAGATTAACGGAGCGAACGGCAGTAAAGTCCAACTTTCCTTCCTGGTACATTTCTCGCAACACCTGATAGGTTCCCACCGGGGTAGAGCCTGTAGCGAGCCCCAGCACGGGTTTTTCTCTTTGGACAATTTCCGCAGCAATGTACATGGCTGCCTTTTTGCTTAAAGTAGCGTAATCCTTCACTTTTACAATCTGAATCATGTTCTTTCCTCCTGCTGATAGAGTCTCTGTTTTAGAATTCCAATCGGATGTTCCGACGGAAGGATTTATGGATATGTAGATGCTTTCAATACGCTTCGTTTTCTCGTATATCGTAGCAAAATGCAAGAAAAAGTACAAGAAGACGAAAGATGGTAAAAGAGAGATTTTATGGTATACTATAGGACAAACTTTTATGGGAGGGTTAAGGCGTGTTTAAAGATAAGAAAAACCAAAACGGTATAGAGAAAAAGAATCGATTTGCAGAGCATGGCAAGGGTTTTGTTTCAGCTCTTCTGCTCTGTTTTACAATCGGTGTTTTTTCTTTGGCATCGGGAGTTTCCGTAAAAGCTGCGGAAGGCTGGGTGAATCGTGAGGGCAGTTGGTATTATTATCCCTCTACGGAAGAAGAGCATTATACGGGCTGGATTCGGTCGGAAGATTCCGGACGCTGGTATTATATTGTAGACGGACAAATGCAGACCGGTTGGGCGTCTTGGAAGGGAAAGTGGTATTTTCTGAATGCGGACGGAGGAATGGCCGAGAAACAATGGGTCGGAAACTTCTATGTAGGAGAGGATGGAGCAGTCCTTACGAATACGGAAACTCCGGACGGGTGGAAACTTTCCGGAAACGGATCCTATCTTCTGAAAGGAAAACCGACAGAGGAGTTAAATGAAAAAACGGCAAGATACATCAAGGTTTTAATGGAACATCCGGATGCCCGTGCGGTTTTTGACAGTCCGAGTCAGCTTGTCATGGAAAACGGAAATGGCTATCCTTTTGTTATTTTTAAGAAGATGAGTCTTTACGATTCGAAAACTTCCGAATTGCTTTATGAGGGAGATGCAGGTTTTCACAGGAATGCCGTGCTGGAGTATTATGACGGGGAAGAATTGAAATTGATGCAGACCATGGATTTTATGCAACACCATTATCTTAGCGGAAAACAGGTTCTTATTGATCCGGCAGGATTGATTACTTATGTTGTGGGTGAAAAACGATGACTTTACAGCAGCTTCGGCAGATTATTGCGGTAGCCGATTCCGGCTCCATTAATGAGGCGGCAAAACGACTGTATATTACACAGCCCAGTTTGAGTGCTACGATTAAGACGGTTGAGAAGGAAACGGGAATCGACATATTTTCACGTTCCAACAGAGGCATTGTGGCAACACCGGAGGGAGAGGAATTTTTGGGCTATGCCCGTCAGGTTTCCGAGCAGTACCAGCTGATGGAAGACAAGTATTTGACCGGAACGCCTTATAAACAGAAATTCGGTGTTTCCATGCAGCATTATACCTTTGCCGTGGAAGCATTTATTCATCTTCTAAGACAGTACGAAAAAGACAATCTCTATGAATTCTCTATTTTTGAGGGAAGAACCATCGATGTCATAGAGAATGTGCGCAAGCAAATCAGTGAGCTGGGAATCATTTATCAAAACGATTTTAATGAAAATGTGATAGGAAAGATTTTACGAGAGGGAGAGTTGGAGTTTGTCCCTCTTTTCTCCTGTAATATCTATGTTTTTATGGCAAAATCGAATCCGTTGGCCAAGAAAAATTTAATTCAGATGGAAGACCTGATGGATTACCCTTGTTGCAGTTTTGACCAGGGAGAGCGGAATTCCTTCTACTTTGCGGAAGAGGTACTCAGCACCTATTCCTATAAAAAGTTAATCAAGGTCAATGATCGTGCTACCATTTTAAATCTGATGGTAGGATTAAACGGCTACACGCTTTGCTCCGGCATCATTTGCCAGGAACTGAACGGACCGGAGTATATTGCAATTCCCCTGGATACCAAGGAGAGTATGCGGATTGGGTACATCAAACATAAAAAAATGCGTCTTTCGGAGCTTGGAAAGAAGTATGTGGAAGAACTGAAACAATATGAGGGGCAACAGTCCGGTCCCATCAGTGCCGGAATGTAAATTTTAGAGCTATCGTTTGCAAAACTTGCGTTAGCTTCTTGATAACGGGCATTCTTTTTTTGCACAGACGATTTTCTAAAAAAAATTTAGGATTGGAGAATTATGACTTTGGATTTTATTGTACCGATGCTTATCCTCTTGCAATGGAGGACCAATATTCCTTTTCTCGATCAAATGCTGGAGAAACTTTCGAAGATTAGTGGCGGAAGAGAAGAAATTGTACTGCTTGCGTTGTTTATTCTTCTGCTTCTATTCCTTCTTTTTATAAGAAGCGTGATACGGAAAAGAAGGCAGAAAGAAGCCTTACAGTATCATATTGAGGAAAAGGACCGGTATCATATCAGTATGGAAAAACAGGACTTGCATAAGCTGGTATCTCTTTTGATAGAAGGACTCGGCGGCAAAGAAAATATCCTGTCAGTACGTTTTGATGCAAAGAAGCTGAAAGTCAAGATAAAAGAATATGCCCTGGTTCAGGAGAATACTCTTCGTATGGCGGGTTTTCCCGGCGTTGTACGTCCCAGTAAGGACGAAGTTCACCTTCTCATCGGAGATGAGGCCGGGGAGCTTTGTGAAGCTTTACAGAATTTGAATTTATAAAAATGGAGGAGAAATGAAAAAGAGCTATGAAATCGATATGACGAAGGGAAGTATTTTCCCTAAAATCTTGAGTTTCAGCTTTCCTCTTATGCTCACCGGGATGTTGCAGCTTCTCTTTAATTCGGCGGACGTCATTGTAGTAGGGCGCTTTGTCGGACATAAGGCGATGGCGGCTGTTGGTTCTACCGGAACGGTTGTGTATCTGCTGGTGAATCTTTTTTTGGGTCTTGCCATGGGCGTCAATGTTTGCATAGCGCAAAGCATCGGTGCCGGAAAGCAGAAAGACACGGAAGAAGTATTATCTACGGCGTTCTGTGCGGCAATCGTATCGGGAATTCTTGTTTTCTTTCTGGGAAATTGCATTATACGCCCCATGCTTATCCTGATTGCCATCCCTGAGGATGTGTTTCAGGATGCGGAGACTTATCTTCGCTATTATTTCTTTGGAGTTCCTTTTTTGATTCTATATGATTTCCTTGCGGCTATTTTTCGGGCGGTCGGAGATACGAAAAGACCTCTTTACACACAAATTGTAGCGGGAGTAATCAATGTTCTTTTGAATCTTTTTTTTGTGATAGAACTTGGTTTAGGGGTAAGAGGCGTGGCGATTGCAACCAGTATCTCCGAGACCTTTTCTTCTATAGTCCTCTTCGTTCTTCTTTTAAAGGAAGAGGGAGCATTGAAGCTGCCGTTACATCACCTTCGCATTTATCCGAAAAAACTATATAGAATCTTTCAGCTGGGAATTCCCGCCGGCGTGCAGGGAATGCTTTTTTCCATTTCCAACTTGAGTATTCAGTCTGCTTTGAACTCTTTCGGTTCCACGGCTATGGCGGGAGCCACTGTTGCCGGAAATATTGAAGGTTTTGTTTACATTGCCATGAATTCCGTGTCACAAGGAATGCTTTCTTTTACCAGCCAAAATCTGGGTGCAAAACAGTATAAGAGAATCAATGACATCTTAAGGAACTGTGTTTTGGCTCTGGGGATGATTGCTGTAATCAGTAATATCCTGGTTCTTTTATTTTCTAAAAGTCTGGCAGAGCTTTTTACCAATTCGGAAGAGGTGGTGCGTTATGCGCAGGAGAGAATGTTTATTATTATTTGCCCCTACTGCCTTTTTGGTCTGATGGATGTTCTGGTGGGGGGCTTGAGAGGTTTCGGCTACAGTTTTCAACCGATGATTATCAGTTTGATCGGAATCTGTTGTACCAGGGTTTTTTATGTCTTGGTGCTTTTTCCGCTTTCGGCCTTTCACGGACTAAAGCAGCTTTATTTCAGTTATCCGGTGACTTGGGTGATTACCTTAAGTTGCCTTTGGGTTTTATACAAAAAGGTACGGAATACTTTTCCCGCTACCAATGAAGAAGGAGTAGTATGAGAAATTTAACCTTATTAACGGACTTTTATGAACTGACGATGATGCAGGGTTATTTTAAGAGCGGAAAATCACAGGATAGGGTGATTTTCGACATGTATTACCGAAAGAATCCTTGTGGAAACGGCTTCTCTATCTGCTGTGGTCTGGAGCAGGTAGTGGAATATATTCGAAATCTTAACTTTAATGAAGAGGATATCGATTATTTAAGAAGCCTGAAGATTTTCGACGAAGATTTTATTGACTACCTTCGAGGATTCCATTTTACGGGAGACATTTATGCCATTCCGGAAGGAACGGCAGTATTTCCGAGAGAACCTCTTGTAAAGGTGATTGCACCGGTTATTGAAGCCCAACTGATAGAAAGTGCATTACTGAATATCATTAATCACCAGTCCCTTATTGCGACAAAGGCAAGCCGGGTTGTACATGCCGCAGCGGGAGACTCGGTCATGGAATTCGGACTTCGAAGGGCCCAGGGACCTGATGCGGGAATTTACGGGGCAAGGGCGGCGATTATTGCAGGATGCATAGGCACTTCCAATGTTTTTGCCGGAAAGAAATTCGGCGTTCCGGTTATGGGAACGCATGCGCATTCCTGGATTATGTCTTTCCCGACGGAATTGGAGGCTTTTATCACCTATGGAAGACTTTATCCGGAAAGTTGTATTCTGTTGGTCGATACTTATGACACCTTAAAGAGCGGTGTAAAAAATGCGATTCGTTGCTTTGATACCTTGAAGGCGGAGGGAATCAAACTAAAGCGCTACGGAATCCGGATGGACTCGGGGGACTTGGCTTACCTTTCCAAGAAGGCGAAGAAGATGCTGGATGAGGCGGGATATACGGAAGCCGTGATTTCCGCGTCCAATGATCTCGATGAAGACTTAATCAGCTCCTTGAAATTGCAAGGAGCAACAATCAATTCCTGGGGAGTCGGAACAAAGCTCATTACCTCTGAAAATCAGCCCAGCTTTGGCGGAGTCTATAAGCTTGCGGCGATTATGGGAGAGAACGGAAAGTGGATTCCGAAAATTAAGCTCTCCGAGAATTCCGAGAAGATTACGAATCCGGGAGATAAGCAGGTTTATCGTATCGTGCAGAAGGAGAGCGGAAAGGTCTTTGCAGATTATATCTGTCTTGCTGACGAGGTATTTTCCGAAGAAGAAGACCTGACTCTTTTTGATCCGGTGGAAACCTGGAAGAAGAGTACCTTGGAAGGCGGAAGCTATACGATGGAGCCTCTGCTTCAGCCTATTTTTGAAGGCGGAAAGCTTGTTTACACATGTCCGAGCGTGGAGGAAATTACCGAGCATGCAAAGAGAGAGCTGGACAGACTCTGGGATGAGTGTAAGCGTTTGAAAAATCCGCATAATGTCCATGTGGATTTATCGGATAAGCTCTACGAGATGAAAATTAAGCTTTTGGAAGAGTATAGATAGGCAGTCCGGAGAAGTGCCAATCTTTCCTACACTGCTGTATTCCTGTACTGCTGTATTTTCTGCAGTGGATTGTGCGCTTGGATTTCTTGCTTTCTTTTTCCCGAATTATTATAATAGGACGGATAATGCTGAATGAAGGAGTGAATCATGTTTAAAAAAGTAGATACCAATATGAATTTTGTGGAAAGAGAGAGGGAAGTCGAGGAGTTTTGGAAAAGGGAAGATATTTTCAAAAAATCCATTGAGGAGCATAAGGGCGATCAGTCTTATGTTTTCTATGACGGCCCTCCTACCGCAAACGGAAAACCGCATATCGGTCATGTGGAGACCAGAGCATTTAAGGACATGATTCCCCGTTACCATGCCATGAAAGGAAATATGGTTCCGAGAAAAGCCGGTTGGGATACTCACGGTCTTCCGGTAGAGTTGGAAATCGAGAAGGAAATCGGCATCAACGGGAAAGAGCAGATTGAGGCTTACGGTGTAGCGCCTTTCATTGATTTATGTAAGAAAAATGTTTGGAAGTACAAGGGCATGTGGGAGGATTTCTCCTACAAGGTAGGCTTCTGGGCAGATATGGAAGACCCTTATGTAACCTATCATGACGACTTTATCGAGTCGGAGTGGTGGGCCTTAAAGGAGATTTGGAAGAAGAAGCTCTTGTACAAGGGCTTTAAGGTTGTGCCCTACTGTCCCCGTTGCGGAACCCCGCTTTCCTCCCATGAGGTAGCGCAGGGGTATAAGGAGCTTACAGAGCGTTCCGCTGTAGTTCGCTTCAAAATCAAGGGTGAAGAGGGCTATTTCCTCGCTTGGACAACTACGCCTTGGACCCTTCCTTCCAATGTAGCGCTTTGCGTGCATCCGGATCTTGACTATGCGAAGGTCAAGGCTTCGGACGGGAATCTCTATATCCTTGCCGTAGCACGTCTTGATGCAGTGCTTTCCGGCCTTGCGAAGGAGGGCGAAGAAGCCTACTCCGTTTTGGAAACCTGTAAGGGTAAGGACCTTGTTGGCCTTAGCTATGAGCCTCTGTACGCCGGTGCGGAGAAGGAAGCGGAGAAGCAGCATAAGAAAGCCTGCGTTGTGGTTTCCGACTACTATGTCAGTGCAGATGACGGTACCGGTATCGTGCATATTGCTCCTGCCTTCGGTGAAGACGACGGCCGTATCGGAAGAGAGAACGATCTCGCTCTTGTGAAGTTCGTGGACAGTGAAGGAAAGCTCACGGAGGAAACGCCTTTCTTCGGTATGCGTTGTAAGCCGACGGAGAAGGAAGTTATGGAAGGCGCAATCAGTGCCGATCCGGAGGTTTTAAAAGATCTGGATAAGAGAGGTCTGCTTTTTGATGCGCCGAAGATGACACACAGCTATCCGCATTGCTGGCGTTGCGGAACACCGCTTATTTACTATGCAAGAGAGAGCTGGTTTATCAAGATGTCCGCGGTAAAAGACGAATTGGTAGCCAATAACAATACGGTAAACTGGATTCCGGAGTCTATCGGAAAGGGAAGATTCGGCGACTGGATTGAGAACGTACAGGACTGGAGTCTTTCCCGTGACCGTTACTGGGGAACTCCGTTAAATATCTGGGAGTGCGAAAGCTGCGGACACCAGGACGCAGTCGGCTCGATTTCCGAATTACGGGAAAGAGCGGAAAATTATCAGGAAGTTTTAAATAAGCTAAAGGCGGAGGGGGATAAGGGCTATTCCTCCGACTATGTAGGCTATGAGCATATTGAACTGCATAAGCCTTACGTGGATATGCTTACTATTCCCTGCCCGCACTGCGGAAAGAAGATGAAGAGAGTACCGGAAGTCATCGACTGCTGGTTTGACAGCGGTGCCATGCCTTACGCGCAGCACCATTATCCCTTTGAAAACAAGGAGCTCTTCGAGTCCCAGTTCCCGGCGCAGTTTATTTGTGAGGCGGTAGACCAGACCAGAGGTTGGTTCTATTCCCTACTTGCGGAGTCTACTTTACTTTTCCATAAGGCACCTTTTGAAAATGTTCTGGTTCTCGGCCATGTGCAGGACGAAAACGGGCAGAAGATGAGTAAATCGAAGGGCAATGCGGTTGATCCGATGGAGGCTTTACAGAAGCACGGTGCCGATGCGATTCGCTGGTTCTTCTATACGAACTCTGCGCCCTGGCTTCCGAACCGTTTCCATGACGGAGCCGTGGTGGAGGGACAGAGAAAGTTCCTTTCCACCCTTTGGAACAGCTATGCTTTCTTCGTTTTATATGCCAATATTGATGATTTTGATCCGACAAAATACAGCTTGCACTATGAGAGTCTGTCTCCGATGGATAAGTGGCTTCTCAGTAAGTTGAATACTTTGATTGCCACGGTAGACAGCAATTTGGCACAGTTTAAGATTCCGGAGGCGGCCAATGCTCTTGAGGAATTCTGTGATGAATTATCCAACTGGTATGTAAGACGTTCCAGAGAGCGTTTCTGGGCAAAAGGCATGGAAGAGGATAAGGTCAACGCCTACATGACGCTTTATGAAACACTTGTTACCTTTGCAAAGCTTGCGGCACCGCTTGTCCCCTTTATTACGGAGTCCATCTATCGTAACCTTGTTTGCTCCGTGGATGCATCGGCACCGAAGTCGGTACATCTCTGTGCCTATCCTGTTTCGAATCCTGCTTACATCATCAAGGATTTGGAGGAAAATATGGACGAAGTGCTGGCTCTTGTAAAGCTTGGAAGAGCAGCGAGGGAAAAGGCGCAGGTTAAGAACCGTCAGCCGCTCTCCATAATGTATATTTCCGGTGGAAAGGCACTGGAAAAACAGTATGAGAGCATTGTGCGGGAAGAGCTGAACTTAAAGGCCATTGAGTTTAAGGAAGATTTATCTGACTTTACCGCCTATATTTTTAAGCCGCAGTTAAAGACGGTAGGACCGAAGTACGGCAAGCATTTGCAGGAAATCCGTACTTACCTGACAGAACTGGACAGTAAGACGGGAATTAAAGCTCTTGAAGAAGGGGCTATCCGCTTTACAGCTAAGGACGGTACTGCAGTAGAGCTTTCCAGAGAGGATTTATTGATTGAGTCCACGAAGAAGGATGGCTTTATCACGGAAGAAGACGGAAAGTACACCGTGGTACTGGATACGAACTTAAGTGAAGAGCTGAAGGAAGAGGGCTTCTTAAGAGAAATTATTTCCAAGGTACAAACCATGAGAAAGGAAGCCGGCTTCGAGGTTATGGATCGCATTCATCTTTCCGCAAAAGGCAATGAAAAGCTTATTTCTCTTATGCAGAAGTTTGAGAAGGAGCTTTGCAAGACTGTTCTTGCAGATACGCTTAGTTTCGGGGAATTAAGGGGCTATGTAAAGGACTGGGATATCAATGGAGAAGAGTTAAGCCTTTCCGTAGAAAAATAGATCGAAGAGTAGAGGACAATCTAAGGAGGGAAAATGCAAAAGTTTGATAAAGCCATGTTGAAAAAGGAAATTGAAAACAATGCCAGAAAGCTTTTCAGACGAGAACTTACGGAATTAAATGAGAAAGAAGCTTTTCATGCAGTAGCGGCAGCAATCCAGAATCAAATTATTGATGATTGGATTCTCACAACCAAGCGTGCGGAAGAGGAAGATCGGAAGAGGGTCTACTATCTTTCCATGGAGTTTTTGATGGGAAGAGCACTCGGAAACAATATCCTGAATCTTTCCGCACATGAAGAAATCAAGGAAGTGCTTGAGGAGCTCGGTTTGAATTTGTCCGCCCTGGAAGACGCCGAGCCGGACTGGGCTCTTGGTAACGGAGGTCTCGGAAGACTGGCTGCCTGCTTTTTAGACAGTCTTGCAACTCTTGGCTATTGGGCTTGCGGTTGCGGAATTCGGTATAAGTACGGCTTCTTCAAGCAGCAGATTGTAGACGGCTACCAGAAGGAAGTGGCGGATGACTGGTTAAAGGACGGAAATCCCTTTGAAATCCGCAGAGCCGAGCTTGCCAAGGAGGTGCGTTTCGGCGGTTGGGTAGAAACCGTACAGGAGGCGGATGGAAGGCTTCGTTTTATACAGAAAGGCTATCAGTCCGTAGAGGCCATCCCTTATGATACGCCTGTGGTTGGCTACAATAACCATATTGTGGACACTCTTCGGGTTTGGGATGCCAATGCGAAAGAAACCTTCAGTCTCGACGAATTTGATAAGGGAAATTATCAAAAAGCGGTAGAGTCTGCCAATATGGCAAAGAATATCGTGGAAGTACTGTACCCGAACGACAATCATTATGCCGGGAAGGAATTGAGACTTCGTCAGCAGTATTTCTTTATCTCCGCATCGGTTCAGACCGCAGTGGAATATTACGCCAGAAAACATAACGGAGATGTCAGGAACCTGCCCGAAAAGGTTGCCTTCCAGTTAAATGACACGCATCCCACGGTAGCAGTAGCGGAACTGATGCGTGTTTTAATGGATGATTATCAGTTAAGCTGGGATGAAGCTTGGGAGATAACGGTCAAGACCTGTGCTTATACGAACCATACCATTATGGCGGAGGCCTTGGAGAAATGGCCGATTGAGCTGTTCTCGAAGCTCCTTCCCCGTATTTACCAGATTGTAGAAGAAATCAATCGTCGTTTTTGTGAGGAAGTCAGAAGAAAATATCCTGACCGGGCAGAAGCTAAGATTGCCAAAATGGCTATTATCTATGACGGTCAGGTTAAGATGGCCCATCTTGCCATTATCGGAGGCCATGCGGTAAACGGTGTGGCAGCGCTACATACGGAAATCCTGGAAAAACAGGAGTTGAAGGATTTCTATGAAATGTATCCGGAGAAGTTCTCCAATAAGACCAACGGAATTACCCAAAGAAGATGGCTGCTCCATGCGAATCCGGAGCTTGCCGAGTGGGTTACAAATAAAATCGGAGATCAATGGATTACGGATTTACCCCAAATTGAGAAACTTGCAGTCTATGCTGAAGATAAAAAGGCACAAGCGGAATTTATGGCGATTAAACGACATAATAAGGAAAGACTTGCGCGCTATGTCTTTGAGCATAACGGCATCAAGCTCAATGTGGACTCCATCTTTGATGTCATGGTTAAGCGTCTTCATGAGTATAAGAGACAGCTTATGAATATTCTGCATGTGATGTACCTTTATAACCAGATTAAGGATCATCCGGAGAAGGATTTCTATCCGCATACCTTTATCTTCGGAGCGAAGGCGGCTGCAGGCTATAAGACGGCAAAACTCACGATTAAGTTAATCAATAATGTAGCGGAAGTCATTAACAACGATGCTTCTATCAGAGACAAGATTAAGGTAGTATTTGTAGAGGACTATAAGGTTTCTTCTGCAGAAGTGATTATTCCGGCAGCAGATTTCTCCGAGCAGATTTCCACTGCGTCGAAGGAAGCTTCCGGAACCTCCAATATGAAGCTGATGTTAAACGGTGCCTTGACCATTGGGACAATGGATGGGGCAAATGTGGAAATTGTTAAGGAAGTCGGTGCGGAAAATGCCTTTATTTTCGGGATGAGCAGTGATGAAGTGATTCAATTGGAACAGAATCGAAGCTATAACCCGATGGATATTTTTAACAATGATCAGGAAATCAGAAGAGTCCTGATGCAGCTGGTAAACGGCTTCTATAGTCCTGAAGATCCGGAGCTCTTCAGACCGCTTTATAATTCTCTCTTAAACACCAAGGAATCCGATGTAGCTGACCGCTACTTCATCCTGAAAGATTTACGTTCTTACATTAAGGCACAGGAAGAAGCGGTAAAGCAGTTCCAAAATCGGGACTGGTGGGCTAAAGCGGCAATTTTGAACACGTCCCATGCCGGAAAGTTCTCTTCGGACAGAACGATAGAAGAATATGTAAGAGATATTTGGCATCTGGATAAAATTACTCTGTAAGGAAGAAAGAATGGAAGTATTGCTTCAGCTGGAATTGGAAGAAGAGGAGAAGCAGGCCTTTCAAGACCTGATTCTCCTCTGTAATCGAGAAGACGGAACCAATTATGACAGCGGTCTGGACTATGATTTCTTTTACAGCATTCGAAATGAAGAGAAAAAGGAAAGCGGAATCAAAGAAGAGTATCTTGCTCTTTTGATGGGATATAAACTCGGAGAGCAGGAAGAAGGACAGGACATTTTGCTGTGTACGGCTTTTGTACATCCCTCCATGCGAGGACAGGGACTCTTTACGATGTGCATGGAATGTCTTTATGATGATTTTCGTGGTAAGAAGATTCGCCTGATGCGTAAAGAGAAGGATGAACATTTTCTACATTTTCCTTATATCTATACAGAGTATTTTCTGGAAAAAACTTTGGAACGACCGATTGCTTTTCCGGGAGAACGACGGGGTTATCCTTATGGAGAAGTGTTTTTTTCTCCCTATAACGAAAAAACGCTTTACCTTTACGGGCTTATGGTAGAAAATAGATTCAGAGGACAGGGTAAAGGAGAAGAAATTCTTCGTGACTGCCTGGACAGGGGAGAGGCCGGAGTATATCAAAAGGTGATTTTGCAGGTGGACTCCCGAAATAGAGCGGCAATGCGGCTTTATACCAAGATGGGTTTTCAAATAAAGGATCTGCTCTCCTACTATAGGGGGGAAAGAAAGAGGAAAAGAGATGGAAAGAATATATAAGGTCATGCGAAATGCGGGAGCGGCATCGATTGCCATGGGAGTGATTTTGATTACGATTGGACTTGTCACCGGGATATTGTCTATTGTAGAAGGCGCTATTCTCTTAAAAAGGAAAGAAGATTTGACGTTTTAGGAAGTAGTGATTATGCGTGCTAAAGAAATGACCAGAAACAGGTGGTTTGGCGTTGCATTTTTTGCAATGTATATCCTTCTCCTGTTTTACATTCTATTCTTTTCCGAACTGAATGGAAGAGGATTGATGAACAGGGATCATATCAGTTATAATATGCATCCCTTTCGAGAAATTTACAGATATCTGTTTTATTGGAAACAGATTGGTTTGTTAAACGCTCTTTTGAACCTTTTCGGCAATATCATCGGCTTCGTTCCTTTGGGGTTCTTACTGCCTTCCTTTTCGGGGAGATGTAGGAAATATTGGTACAATACACTTATGGCAGGATATCTTCTGTCCTTTGCGGTAGAATTTTTCCAGCTGGCTTTCCGTGCGGGAAGCTGTGATGTGGATGATATCATTTTAAATACGCTAGGGACCGCATTGGGATATCTTTGCTTTCTCTTTGTACAGTTGGGAAGAAGTAAGAGAAGAGAAAAAAAGAATCTCAGATAAGAAGAGAGTAGGGAGGAAAGCATTTGGAGAAGGAAAAAAGATATTCCTACATACGAAAGAAATTGGCTAGAGGGACTGTGGGGGCTTGTATCCTTTCCGGATTGGCTCTCCTTCTTTTTTTATTTTGTCTTGCTTATTCTTTTTTTAAAAAGGGAGAGGCGGGACCGGCAGTTGCGGCACTGGCCCTTTTATCCGTGAATTTTTCCGCCTTTTCTCTCCGCCTTGCACTTCCTGTTGAGAGAGGAGAGTTTCTTGAAAAAAGATGGCTTTATGGAGCGGTAGGCTTATCTGTTTTGTTACTCTTTGTCTGGCTTTTTTTTCTCTTTTTGGGAATGAGAAGATGAATCTTACGGAAAAACTATTGATTTTGTAAGGCTTGTAAAAATGCATTTTGCTATAATGAGGAGGCTATGGGAGAGAGACTGGAGCTTTCATGGGAGAGAATAAGGAAAATTCCGGAAGAAGTGAATAGGGACACTCTGCACGGTGCTTTTTTTGCTTCTTTGAGTGTGTTTTTTTTACAATTTTTAAAGGGAAGAGAGGAAGAGAATTTTAATAAGGAGAGCTTAAGAGGGGTCTTAGCGGAATGTTTACAGAATTGCCCGGATTATCTTTTTCCACAGGATGCTCTTCAAAAAAAAGAAGAGGGAGATATTCTTTCCGTCTTACTTTATCTTTCACTTGGGCTTGTGTATGAGAAAGAGGAAGAAGCGGTTTGCCGTGTATTGGAACTTTTTATTGAACTGTATTTGCTCTTGCAAGATTCCTCGTTTTCGGACAGACAGAAGCTAAAGGATGTGCTTTATGCTCATTTTTATGATTATACGGGGGATTTTTTAGAAGAGTGGTTTATATATGGCAAGGGGACAAAGACAGGGATGCTTAGCATCCATAACCCTTTGTTTCCCTTAATTTTTCCGTTCAAAACGGTCTCTCCTTTCTTTACGGAAGAATATGAAGAGGCGCATCGAAATGATTTGGCTTTGATTCTGGGAGATCGTCTGCTTAGTCATCTTAAACAGGAACTGGAAAAGCTCCGGAAAAGGGCGGATTTTACAACGATAAGAAAAGAAATGATACAATCTGCTCTATCGGAGGAATCGGATTTATCATCCGAGCCGGTAAATTGGAGCGATTCTCCGCATGCTTTGACCTTTCATTCGCATCAGATAAAATTATTAAAGAAGTTTAGAGAAGAGTTCTTTCTTTGTTAGGCTGAAACAGCAGAGCCGAAAAATTGTTTTTATTGGAGTCAGGAGGAGCATTTGCGAAACAAAAGTAGGAAAATCTATAGTATGCTTTTTCTCCTGTTGTTTTTATGGGGAGTTTTATGGGAAGCAGAGAGTGTCTATGCGGCAAATTGGGGAAGTGTAGAACTCACTGCGGAAGAAGCCGTTCTTATGGATGCGGACACGGGAGCCGTTTTATTTGAAAAAAATGCAGAAGAGAAGGGCTATCCCGCCAGTATTACGAAGGTACTTACAGCCCTTGTTGTTTTGGAGCATACTTCACCGGATGAACAGGTCAGCTTTTCACACGATGCGGTTTACAATGTCGATCGGGGTTCTTCCAATGCGCAAATAGAGGCCGGAGATGTACTGACGGTAAATGATTGTTTGCATGCCTTACTCTTAAAATCGGCAAACGAAGCCGCAAATGCTTTGGCGGAACATGTAGCCGGTTCCCGGGAAGCCTTTGCTGAGATGATGAATGAGAAGGCTAAAGAACTGGGCTGTACCGGCAGTCATTTTCAAAATCCTTCCGGTCTTTTTTCGGAGGAGCAATATACGACTGCAAAAGATATGGGACTCATTGCCATTGCGGCATTTCACAATGAAGAGTTCATGAAGATTGAGAAAGATTTACGATATACTCTCTCCGGTCTGCAACGTCTTCCGGAGGGAAATATCTTATATATGGAACATAAAATGATGCTTCCGGAATCCCGCTTTTATGATTCTCGCGTGGTGGCGGGAAAGACAGGTTATACAAGGGACAGCGGGAATACTCTACTGACTCTTGCTAAAGAAGGGGACAGAAGACTGGTTACGGTTGTTTTGAAGGATAAGAGTCCCTATCACTATAGTGATACGAGTGCCATGCTGAATCTGGGATTTCAAGAAACGGAAAAACAGAGCTTGGAGGATGCGGAAGGCTTTCTGGAGAAGATTAGGGCGGAACTGGTAGAAAAGGGGACGCTTACAGAAGAGACGAAGCTGCATTTTTCTTCAAAAGTGATGCTCACACTTCCTAAAGGGGAGACGCAGGAGGGAATTTCTTATCTTCTTTTAGAAGAGGAAGCGGAAAAGAAGGAGATTTCCGCAGCGGAGGCGAAGGCAAGCGACAGCGGCATGCCCGATGCAAAGGACAGTGCTTTACCTCATATTGTTTTTTTGTTAGACGGTAGAAAGGTTGGAGAGGCAAATTTATATAGGGAACAAAATATACGAGTGATGCTTAGCGAAGCAAGCCCTAAAACCAAGGCGGCCTTTTTTGCGGTTACCATTAGCGGTTTTACGATTATGATTGCAATAGCTGTTTTTCTTTTTGGAGGTGGTGCGCTTTACGGTGCAAAAAATTTCGCAGACGAGAGAAAAAGGAGAAAGAAGTGGAAGGATCGGAGAAAGAAGAGACTGGAAGAAATGAAGATTTCGGAGGAAGAATTCCGAATACTTCTGGAAAAACGGAAAAAAGAGAAGAAGAACTGAGAGAAGAGCCTTATGAAGAGGATCAAGAGATAGAAAGGGAACGGGAAAGGCTTCGTAGGGAGAGAAAGGAAAGAAGAGAGAAAAGACAGGAAAAACGCAAGAAGGAAAGGAATAAAAAGCTTTTACTTTGCTTACTTCTGCTTGCGGCTTTATTTTGTGTAGTATTTTTACTGCGAGGCTTTAGTAATTTGGAAAAAGCAAGGCCGGCTTCCTCTTCCAATTTAACAAAAGAGCTAAATCTGACCATTGTTAAAAAGATTTCCGAAGAAGAAAAAAATGCACTCATGAAACAGGCAGAAGAAAGGCAGGGACTGGTTTTGCATTTTTTGAGTCCTGATACGGATGAGAACAAAATGGAAGAGCAAATTCGGAATTTCCGGACGGATATCCTTCTTACAGGGGATGGAAAGAATGCCAAACTTCTTTCCGCATACAGTGAAAAAGAAAAAACGCCGGTTCTGTTTACCTCCTATCTTCCCAAGGAATCCATGGGCGACTACAGCTTTTGTTTGGGGAAATCGGCAGAGGATCAGGCCGTGGACTTGTCGTTCTTTGCCTATAATGAGGCGTTTCGTTCTATCGGGATTTTGGAGCCGGAAGGATCTTCAAGCGCTCTTTCTCAAGAACTTTCGGAAGCCTTTCAAATTCTTGGCGGGACTTCCCGGATCTTACAGTATTCTTCAATGGAAGATATGAAGGCAAAAGAAGCGGAGTTGGAAAATACCGGAGCGGATCTTTTATTTCTGGAAGAGTATAGTGAGGAAGGAGTAGCTTTCCTTGCGGAAGAACATAATCTTCCCGTTTTACTGGGGGAGGATTGGGATAGAAATGATTTTCCCGGAGAGACTGTACTTAAAACTTCCTCCTATCTCTATGGAAAAGATACCCTTGCCTCAAGTCCCAATATAGCTGAACCAAAAGAGTCGGTGAGTGAAGAGGAAAGTAGAGAAGAGGGGAGCAGAGAGAGGGATGCATTAAAGCTCGCCATGCTTGCGATGGAAAAGTCCGGAAAAAGCTGGGAGGATAAACTGGAAGGTCTGGATTTCCAAGGAACTTACGGCGAATATCAACTGATTAAGGGGGGCTATGCGCTTCACGGCAGACCCGTATTCTATGAAATTGCAGAGAATAAAAGAGTAGTGCTGTCTCGGTGATTGCATCGATGGGAATGATAGGAGAGGCTTACGCTGAATCAAAGGAGAAACATATGAAATTTACAAAGATGGAAGGGGCGGGAAACGATTATATTTATATTGATTGCTTCCAAGAGAAGGTAGATAATCCGAAAGACCTGGCGATAAAGATGTCAGACAGACATTTTGGAGTAGGAGGAGACGGCATTATCCTGATTGAGCCCAGTGATCGGGCAGATGCTTTCATGCATATGTTTAATGCGGACGGTTCAGAGGGAGCAATGTGCGGAAACGGCATTCGCTGTACCGCAAAATATATTTATGATCATGGGATTGTCAGCCCCGAAACGCCTGTAATGAAAATAGAGACCAAGTCGGGCATTAAAGAGATTCGTTATGAAGTAAAGGACGGAAAGCTTTATAAAGCTACAGTAGATATGGGCGAAGTGAAGTTGGACAGCGAGCTGCCGGAGAAAATTCTGATTGACGAATTGAGCCTTTCCTTTGTGGGAATCGATACCGGAAATCCGCATGCCGTTTACTTTTTAGAGGATAATCCCGTGCTGGGGAAGACCATTTATGAAATTGATTTTTCCCGCTACGGGCATAGCTTTGAAACCCATATTCGTTTCCCGAATCGGGTGAACAGCGAGTTTATTGAGCTAAAGAATAGAAAAGAAATCAATTTTCGGGTTTATGAAAGAGGCTCAGGAGAAACGCTTGCCTGCGGAACAGGGGCTACTGCGGCGGTTGTCGCAGGAAATCTACTGGGAAAGCTGGATGAGCGAGTTTTAGTTCATCTTTTAGGGGGAGATCTTGAGATTTTTTACGATAAAGAGAGTAAGCATGCTTTTATGAGCGGAGAAGCGAGAGAAGTCTTTACGGGTATTTGGGAGGAATAGAGCCTTTTTATAATAGAAAATAGCTTGGGAGCGATAGTATTTACAGGGGAAAGATCTTAAATTCTCACAAGCACAGTATGTGTTGTGATTTGCGATACAATATTGTATACTATCCTTTAAGGAGGTGCTTGACATGACACTGAATAAGACTGCAAATGTGAATGTTAGAATACAAGAAAATATAAAACAACAGGCTGAACAAATTTTAGATACCATAGGTATCCCCAGAGCTACAGCAATTGATATCTTTTACAGACAGATTATTCTTAATAATGGAATTCCGTTTTCATTGAAGATACCCAAATATTTGCCGGTAAGAGAAACTATGGATGAAAAAGCATTTAATTCATTAATGGCACAAGGTTATGCGCAGTCAATCCGGGGGGATTCTTATCCTATTGATGATGTTTTTAACGAACTTGAGTCGGAGCTTTGATGGATAAGTATAAGATAAAGATTACAAGCCAAGCAAAAGACCATCTTCGACTTATACAAGAGTATATTGCTATAGAACTAAAAGTTCCCAGCATTGCAAAGAAAATGTTGGAATTGTTGAAATCTAAGATATATTCTTTAGAAACTATGCCGAATCGCATTAAGTGTATTGATGAAAAACCGTGGCAAGATTTAGGATTTCGAAAAATTCGAGTAAAAAATTATTATATTTACTTTTGGATTGATGATAAGAAAAAAGAGGTACACATTGTTGCGATAATTTATGTAAAAATGGATCAAGGAAGACAATTGGTTAAACTTTGATTCATAACAAGTGTCGCAGGTGAATCCTGCGACATCTTGTGTATAAATGTTCAGACAATTTTAAAAGAAGAAAAAAACGAGATATCACCTGTAAAACGTGTGATATCTCGTTTTGTGAATGTAACATTGGGCATCTATTTATGCAAAAACAAGCCAATAAAGTTGAAATGGAATGAAAAGCACATCTGTTTAGAGCAGAAGCAGTCCGTTTCCGACTCCCAGTCTGTCTGCGCCTGCAGCGAGCAGTTCTTCTGCAAATTCTTTGCTTCTGATTCCGCCACTGGCCTTAATCTTCATCTTGTCGGAAACGGATTCCTTCATGAGTTTCACATCTTCCACAGTAGCGCCTCCGGTGGAAAATCCGGTAGAGGTCTTTACAAAATGCGCACCGGCTTCTTCGGAGAGCTCGGAGGCTTTTTTGATTTCTTCTTTTGTAAGGAGACAGGTTTCAATGATAACCTTCACAATTGCCGGCTTAGAGGCTTCCACAACGGCTTGAATATCCTCTCTTACATAATCGTAATCCTTATCCTTCAAGGCGCCGATTTGAATAACCATATCCACTTCGTCGGCACCGTCCGCTACCGCCTGTTTCGCTTCAAAAGCCTTGGCTTTTGTGGACATAGCCCCTAAAGGAAAGCCTACAACACAGCAGGTCTTTACTCCGGAGCCGGAAAGTGTCTTTGCAACGAGGGGAACGTAAGAAGTATTTACACAAACCGAGGCAAAGCCGTGCGCCTTGGCTTCTTCGCAGTAGCGTAGAATGCTTTCTTTCCCTGCATCCGCTTTTAACATGGTGTGATCAATTTTTTTAGCAATATCCATTCTTATTCTCCTTTTCCTGATGGAAAGTTCGTTGACTGAGCGTGGACCCTAGGCCTTATCCCGTATTTTGTTTTGGGCTACGGTCAGCATCAGCTTGATTCGATTCAGCTGATTTACTTCTGAAGCACCGGCATCATAGTCCACGGCAATGATGTTTGCTGTGGGGTTATGCCGCTTCAGCTCTTTGATGACACCCTTTCCGACAATGTGGTTCGGGAGGCATCCGAAGGGCTGCGTACATACGATATTATCTACCCCTTCGGACAAAAGTTCAAGCATTTCTCCGGTTAAGAACCAACCTTCTCCGGTCTGATTTCCCAAGGAGACATATTCTCTGGCAAGAGAAGCTAGTTCCCGTATTTCGCTCGGTGCGGTAAAGTGCTTGGATTTCTGCAATTCCTTCTTCGCCGTCTTACGGAAGGACTCCAGTAAACTGATTGCGATATTGCAAAGAGCTTGTCCCTTCCAGGAAGCCCCTAAGTTCTCATGCTTAAAGTTCTGGTTGTAGAAGCAGTAGAGCAGGAAGTCCATAAGATCCGGCATCACGGCTTCAGCTCCCTCTTTTTCAAGGAGCTCCACAATGTGGTTGTTGGCAAGTGGAGAGAACTTTACAAGGATTTCTCCCACGATGCCGACTTTCGGCTTTTCTTCCGAGGAGAGCGGAATGTTGTCAAAATCACGGATAATGCCCTTTACATTCTTACCGAACTCAAAAAGCGGAATGCTTCTCTTGGAAAGGCTTTCCTGACAGATTTTCTTCCACTTCTGATGTACCGCTTCCGCAGCACCGGCCTGCAATTCATAAGGCCTTGTGGCGTAGAGAAGACGCATAAAGAGGTCGCCGTAGACCACGCCCTGTAAAGCTCTTGTGAGAAGCGGAATTGTGATTTTAAAGCCCGGAGTGGATTCCATCCCGTTGGCATTTAAGGAAATAACGGGGATTTGTCCCATTTCCGCCTTGTCCAAGGCTCTACGAATAAAGCCGATATAGTTGGAAGCACGGCAACCTCCTCCGGTTTGAGACATGATGACTGCGGTCTTATTTAAGTCATATTTTCCGGAAAGGAGTGCTTCCATAACCTGCCCTACCACGATAATGGAAGGATAGCAGGAATCGTTATTTACATACTGCAGTCCCGTGTCGATAGCGGAACGGTTATCGTTGTCCAGCACCACAAGATTGTAGCCCTCCGCACGAATTGCCGGCTCAATGAGCTCAAAGTGCAGCGGAGACATCTGCGGACAAAGGATAGTGTAGCCTTCTTCCTTCATATCCTTGGTAAAGAGGGTTCTCTTGTACTGCTCGGAACGAATCTTTCTTCTGTACTTCTTCTCGGAACGCACGCGGATAGCGGCGAGGAGAGAACGGATACGGATTCTTGCGGCACCGAGGTTATTGACCTCGTCAATCTTTAATACGGTGAAAATCTTATCGGAGCCGTTCAAGATGTCTTTTGCCTGATCCACTGTCACGGCATCCAAACCGCAGCCGAAGGAGTTTAACTGGATGAAGTCCAGATTTTCCTGCGTTTTTGTAAAGGCTGCCGCACGGTAAAGACGGGAGTGGTACATCCACTGGTCGGTTACAATAATCGGGCGTTCCACTTCCGCAAGGTGGGAAATGGAATCCTCGGTCAGTACGGCAAAGTTGTAAGAAGTAATCAGCTCCGGGATACCGTGGTGTATTTCCGGATCACAGTGGTAAGGACGGCCGGCAAGGACAATGCCTCTGTGACCGGTTTGCTCCATCCATAGCAGGGTTTCTTCTCCCTTTTCTTCAATATCCTTTCTGGATTGAAGAAGTTCTTCCCAGGCAAGATGCGCGGCATTTCGAATTTCCTTCTCCGTAAAATTCCATTCCTTAAACTGTTCGCCGATTTTCTCTATCGTCCAGTCTCCGGCGGGCTTCACGGAATCCTTAATCTGCTTCGGATGCACAAAAACCTTGGTCAGCTGATCCGTAAGAATTTTCTCATTGGTAAAGGCGAGGAAGGGCTTCATAAAGAAAATGCTCTTTTCCTCGAGGTTCTCGACATTGTTTTTGATATTTTCCGCATAGGAAGTCACCATGGGGCAGTTGTAGTGATTGCCCGCACTTGGAGTTTCGTTTCTTTCATAAGGAATACAGGGATAGAAAATGAACTTCTGTCCCTTGTTAATCAGCCACTCGATATGTCCGTGTACGAGCTTTGCCGGGTAGCACTCGGACTCGGAGGGAATGGATTCAATCCCCATTTCGTAAATCTTCTTGTTGGAAGAGGGGGAGAGCACCGTACGGAAACCGAGCTCCTTAAAGAAAATGGCCCAGAAAGGATAATTTTCATACATATTTAAAACTCTCGGAATGCCTACTTCACCTCTTTTGGCTTCTTCCGGAGAAAGCGGCTCATAGCCGAAGATTCTCTTTATCTTGTACTTAAAGAGGTTCGGAATTTCGGACTTGGCCTTTGGAAGTCCTGCACCGCGTTCACAGCGGTTTCCGGAAATGAATTTCCTGCCATGACCGAAATCGTTTATGGTCAGCACACACTTGTTGCTGCAAAGTCCGCAGCGGCTCATAGTATTCTCATACTGTAAGTCTAAAATTTCATCCAAGGAGAGCATGGAAGTTTTCTTGTAGCCGGCCGCATCAAGCAGTGCCTTATCCTCTTCTCCTGCAAGAATCTCGTTTTCCAGTTTTTCCGTTTCGATAAAGTAGCGTTCTTTGGCAATAAGAGCGGCACCGAAGGCTCCCATGATTCCGGCAATATCCGGACGAACTACATTCTGTCCGAGAGTTTCCTCCAAGGCACGAAGTACGGCGTTGTTATAGAAAGTTCCCCCCTGTACCACGATGTGCTTCCCGAGGTCCTTCGGATTCGTTACCTTGATAACCTTATATAAGGCGTTTTTAATCACGGAGTAGGCGAGACCCGAGGAAATGTCAGCGACGGTGGCACCTTCCTTTTGGGCCTGCTTTACATTGGAATTCATGAAAACGGTGCAACGGGATCCGAGATCCGTGGGGTTCTCTGCAAAGAGGGCTTCCTTCGCAAAATCTTCTACGGAATAACTCAAGGACTTTGCAAAGGTCTCTAAGAAAGAGCCGCATCCGGAGGAACAGGCCTCATTTAATTGCACATTATCCACCGTGCCGTCCTTAATATGAATGCACTTCATATCCTGTCCGCCGATGTCCAGAATACAGTCCACATCCGGCTCAAAGAAGGAAGCGGCATAGTAGTGAGCAATGGTCTCCACCTCACCCTCATCCAGCTGAAAGGCTGACTTAAGAAGCGCTTCTCCGTAACCGGTGGAGCAGGAGTAGGCGATTTCCGCATCGGAGGGAAGCTGTTCTTTGATTTCCGCGACAGCACGCATGGCAGTTTTAATGGGAGAGCCTTCATTTCCGGAATAAAAGGTATAGAGCAGTTCTCCGTCCTCGGAAATTAAAGCAAGCTTTGTTGTGGTAGAGCCCGCGTCGATTCCGAAGAAGACTTTTCCGTGATAGTTCTTTAAATCTCTTCTTTTTACTTTTGCCTTTTCATGTCTTCTTATAAATTCCGCATATTCCTCCTCGGAAGAAAAGAGCGGATTCATTCTCTTAATCTCACTGTCCATTCGGATTCCGGCACGCAGGCGGGGAATCATTTCGGAGAGATAAACAGGCGCATTTTTTTCCTCTGCATTTAAGGCGGATCCCATAGCAGCATAGAGGTGAGAGTTCTCCGGATTGATTATTTCCTCATCCGTAAGCTTTAAGGTACGGATAAAGCTGTTCCGAAGCTCCGGCATGAAGTGGAGCGGACCTCCAAGGAAGGCAACATGACCGCGGATGGGCTTTCCCTGCGCCAGACCGGAGATGGTCTGATTGCATACGGCCTGGAAAATAGAAGCGGCAAGGTCTTCTCGAGCTGCACCCTCGTTAATCAAAGGTTGAATGTCGGTCTTCGCAAAAACACCGCAACGGGCTGCAATAGGATAAATCATCTGAAAGTTCTTTGCGAGCTCATTTAATCCTGCCGCATCGGTATCAAGAAGAGATGCCATCTGGTCGATAAAGGAACCGGTACCGCCGGCACAGATGCCGTTCATTCGCTGGTCGATTCCGCCCTTAAAATAAATAATCTTCGCATCTTCTCCGCCAAGCTCGATGGCAACATCCGTCATGGGATAGTTTTCCTTTAAGGCCGCCGCCACGGCAACCACCTCCTGACAGAAGGGTTGTCCCATGTGCTTTGCAAGGGTCAATCCGCCGGAACCGGTCACCACAATACGACAAGAGAGGTCACCATGTGCCTCTTTTGCTTCTTCTAAAAGGTCTGCCAAGGTTTCTTGGATATTGGCGAAATGCCTGCGATAGTCTGAAAAAATAAGATGATTCTCCTGATCAAGGATAGCTACCTTTACGGTAGTAGAACCAATGTCAATGCCCAGTCTGTAAGTTTCCGTCATAAATACACCCAATCTATACTTTCTAAGTCTTAATAAAAATTGTTTAAATTAAGAAATAAAACCAACAGTCTGTTACTCTAGCACAGTTCAGGATAGGCAACAAGGAAGGCTTTCTAAAAAAAAAATAAAAGTTTAGTTGAAGGAAAAATTCTGCAAAAATAATTTTTAACGTTATATAATTAAGAAAATAGGACAACGCTGCAGTGCTTCCTTTTTTGTATGATAAAATCCGTATATTTATTTGATTTTACAGAAGATAAACCTTCGGTTTACTAAACTCTACCACGCTTCGGTTCACTCTTTTTTTGAACATAGCTACAATATAGGCAAGAATAAATTAAAAAAGGAGATTAGGCTATGAATAATCCATCGATGGGTGATATGATCAGTACACTAAGAAAAGAAAAAGGAATGACCCAAAAAGACTTGGCGGATAGGCTAAACATAACCGACAAGGCTGTTTCCAAATGGGAACGAAATCTAGCTTTTCCGGATACGGCTACGATCCCCGGACTTGCTGAAATCCTTGGCATATCCGTGGAAGAACTGATGAACGCGAAGTCCATTCCCGAACATGGACACAAAGGTGCTTCTTACTTATTGAATATCATCTTGAAGGCTCTACCTACTGCAATGGGCATTGCTGTTCTTGTAAGTTCCTTATTGGGGGAACTTGACCGGAAATCCGCTTTTACCATGCTGGGAATTGGGCTTCTTTCTGTGGGAATTTACCTGCTTAGATTGAAGGACTAAATAGGGAAATGCTCTCTGGAAAGAGCTTTGTGAGTTGCTATGTTATTGTTTACCTTCCCACCATTTTTGTAGTTCTTTCTTTCCTATATCAGATTTCCTACGGCATGAAAAATCCTTAAACAAGAATAAAAACCCCGGGGCAACGCTTGAAAAAATAGAAGAGTGCAAGTATACTTTCAGCGTGTTTTGAAGAAAATACAGTGCAGTTTTATCTTAATAGTCGGATATTAAGAAAGGTGGAAAATGAGCATTTTAGACCGATTGGAAAGAAAACTGGGGCGCTATGCCGTTCCCAATTTAATGAAATATATATGTGCGATGTATGCATTGGGATTTTTGATTCAGATTACCGCACCGGAGTTTTATTTTTACTATCTGGACTTGGATCCGGAAGCCATTCTTCATGGACACATTTGGAGAATCTTAAGCTTTCTGATTTATTATCCTACGGCAAACGGATTCGGCTCCATATTCTGGGCAATTATCGGAATCATGGTTTACTATAGTATAGGAAGAACTTTGGAATATCTTTGGGGGAATTTTCGTTATAACTTTTTCTTTTTTTCCGGGGTCATTCTCTATAACGTGGCGGGAATCCTGATTTATCTTTTAACCGGTGTATCCCTTCAATTGAATCCGACCTATATGGGATTCAGTATTTTTCTGGCCTATGCTTTGACGTTACCGGATACGGTGTTTTATCTGTATTTCTTTATTCCGATTAAGGCAAAATATCTGGCGCTCATGGAGACTTTACTATATCTGTATTTTCTGGCGGTGAGTCAGAGTCTGGGCGAGAAGCTTTCCATTGTATTGTCTTTCGCGAACGTTCTCTTGTTTTTCTTTTTGATGAACCAGGGGAAGAGGAAGAACATTTTCAATATCAGAAATTATAGATAGGAAAGTAAATTAGGATATAGACTGATACAAAGTTTATTACGGAAATAGAGTATTACGATATATATAGAGTTTAGAAGATTTAAGGAGATGAATATGAGAAGAACGAAAATGGTATGTACGATGGGACCCAATGAGAATGATTACGGTGTAATGAAGGCCATGGCGGAAATCATGGATGTTGCCCGCTTTAATTTTTCACACGGAGACCATGAGGAACACCTTGAGAGACTGGAACTCCTGCGCAAAGTGAGAAAGGAAGTGGGAAGACCGATTGCTGCACTGCTGGATACCAAGGGCCCGGAAATCCGAACCGGCCTTTTGGAAGGTGGACAGAAGATTAGCTTAGAAGAGGGAGCGAAGATTATCCTGACTACAGAAGAGGTAGTGGGAACCAAGGATAAAATCTTCATTAACTACGACAAGCTGCACGAGGATGTAAAGCCGGGAAATGTAATCCTGATTGATGACGGTTTAATCGGCTTGGAAGTAGAAGCTGTAAAGGGAGTAGAGATTCATTGTAAGGTGACGAACGGGGGAGAACTTGGAGAGAGAAAGGGTGTGAATGTACCCGGTGTACCGATTCAGTTGCCTTCTATCACGGAGAAGGATGTAGAAGATATTAAGTTCGGTCTTGCAGAAGACTTTGATTTTGTGGCGGCCTCTTTCATTCGTTCCGCAGATGCGGTAAGACAGATTCGCTCGCTTATCAATGAAGCCGGGTCGCAGATGAAGATTATTTCCAAAATTGAGTCTCAGGAAGCACTCGACAATATTGATGCAATTATTGAGGCATCGGACGGCATCATGCTGGCAAGAGGAGACCTCGGTGTGGAAATTGAGGCAAAGCGCATTCCGCAACTCCAAAAGGAAATTATTCAAAAGTGTAACTATCATGGAAAACTCGTCATTACCGCAACCCAGATGTTGGATTCCATGATTCGAAATCCGCGCCCTACGAGAGCGGAGGTCACAGACGTAGCCAATGCGGTTTACAACGGAACGGATGCGGTGATGCTTTCCGGAGAATCTGCAAATGGAAAATACCCGATTGAGGCTGCAAAGACCATGGCGTCTATCGTGGAGTATACGGAACAATTCCTGGATTACAAACAGTTTAAGACCAGAATGGTGGAAAAGACCGTATACGAAAGCATCGGAAATGCGATGTGTGCAGCTTCCGTGACGACTGCATCGGAGTTAAAGGCGGCAGCCATCGTGGCATCGACACTCTCCGGTGTTACTGCTTCCATGATTTCGAAGTATCGTCCGATTACACCGATTTATGCGCTTTCACCAAGTCAGGTCGTGACCAGACAGATGATGCTGTTCTGGGGTGTGACTCCCATTTGGGCAAGAAGAGCAGAGACGACAGACGAGCTTTTTGAAAGTTCCATTGAGGAGTTGAAGGACAGAAAATTGCTGAAGAGCAAAGACATCTGTGTCATTACGGCAGGTGTGCTCTCTCGCTTACAGAGAAAGCAGGCACCGACCGGTACCAACATTATGCGTGTTATGGAAGTAGACTAGGATTTTACTTGAAAAGTCCCTCTAGCTTGTTTAAGATAGAGTGGACTTTTTTTTATTCTTAACAAGTGGCGCAGGCGAAGCCTGAGACATCTTGTTCATAATGAGTATCGTGCGCAAAGCGTGCGATCTTTTCGTTGGACAGGTAAAGAGGGATGTTCCGTCCTCTATGAAAACTTGCTAAAAAGAGAAGTAAAAGGTATAGAGTGGGTTTGTAAGGTGATAAAACCGAAGGAGAAAAGATGAAGAAAGCATTTGTGGATTATCGAAAAGCCAGGGAAATTGCGGAAACGTATCCGACTCCGTTCTATCTTTACGATGAGGAAGGAATTCGAGAAACCGTCAGAAATCTCTATAAAGCCTTTTCCTGGAATGAAGGATACAGAGAATATTTCGCGATTAAAGCGACGCCGAATCCGTCCATTCTTCGCATCTTGAAAGAGGAAGGCTGCGGAGTGGATTGTTCCTCCGATGTAGAACTGAGTTTGGCAGAGGCTTGCGGATTCTCCGGATCGGAAATCATGTTTTCTTCCAATGATACGCCGGATGAAGAATATGTTTTTGCAAATCGTCTTCACGGTATCATCAACCTGGATGACTTTAGTAATATTGAAGAAGTCAGTGAAATTCTAGGTGTACTTCCGAAGACGATGAGCCTGCGCTTTAATCCGGGAGGCTATTTCAGCATCGGAAACACCATCATGGACAATCCGGAAGAAGCCAAATACGGGATGACCGAGGCACAGATCCTGGAGGGCTACCGGATATTAAAGGATAGGGGAGTGGAGCACTTCGGCATACACGCCTTTCTTGCTTCCAATACAATCAGTAACGACTATTATCCCGAGCTTGCAAGACAACTTTTTTCTTTGGTTGTAAAGATTAAGGAAGAATGCGGTATTTCCTTGGAATTTGTAAACCTTTCCGGCGGCGTGGGGATTCCTTACCGCCCGGAGCAGGAGGCAACCGACATTTTCCTGATTGGAGAAAAGGTGAGAGAGGTTTATGAGGAAATCCTTGTGAAGAACGGTCTCGGACACATACGACTTTGTTCAGAGCTTGGACGCTATGTTTTAGGACCTCACGGGGCATTAATTACAAAGGTTTTGCATTTTAAGAATACCTATCGGCATTATGCGGGTGTGGATGCCTGTGCATCGAATTTGATGCGACCGGCCATTTATGACGCCTATCATCATATTACCGTGCTCGGGAAGGAAGATGCAAAGGAGACGGAAGTCTATGACGTCGTCGGTTCTCTTTGTGAAAATAATGATAAGTTTGCAAAGGGGAGAGAACTTCCTAAGCTGGAAAAAGGAGACTTGCTCTTTATCCATGACACCGGTGCACACGGTTTTGCTATGGGCTACAACTATAACGGAAAGTTATGGTCTTCAGAACTTCTCTTACAAAAAGACGGTACCGTGAAAATGATTCGCCGCGCGGAGAAGGACACCGATTACTTTGCCACCCTGGATATTGATGAAGGACTGAGCAAGTATTTACAAATCAGGAAATAGAGTCCGGAAGATTACAATTTGTTTTTAGACGAAATGCTGTGGCTTTATGCATGGTATTGGGTTAGTGATATTGGAAAAGTAAAGAGAGGCAGTATGGCATTAAAGAAAAAGGCCGTAACCGGCATGAAGGACATTTTACCGAGAGAAATGGCGGTGAGACAAAGGGTACTATCCACGATACGAAAGGTCTATGGGGGCTTCGGTTTTACCGAAATTGAGACACCCATCGTGGAGCATCTTTCCAACCTTCTCAGTAAGCAGGGAGGAGATAATGAGAAGCTCATTTTTAAGGTGGAAAAAAGAGGAGAGAAGCTGAAGGAGGCCTTGGAAAAGGGAGATTTCGAGAATCTTTCCGATTCGGGACTTCGGTACGATTTAACGCTTCCGCTTTCCCGCTTTTATGCGGAAAACCAAGGGAATCTTCCTTCCCCCTTTAAAGCTTTACAAATCGGTCCGGTTTTTCGTGCCGATCGTCCGCAGAAAGGACGCTTCCGAGAATTTTGGCAGTGTGACATCGATATTTTCGGGGACGCAAGTTATCTTTCGGAAATTGACCTGCTCCTTGCTATGGGAACGGTCTTACAGGAAATCGGTTTCGGAGAAAAGTATCCTTTTTATATCGTATTAAATGACCGTGCTATCCTAAAAGCCATGCAGAGCTATGCGGGATTTCCGGAGGCGGATTTTTCGGAGATTTCCATCGTTCTTGATAAAGAGGATAAGATCGGAAGAGAGGGAGTTCGCGAGGAACTGCTTTCTCTCTCTTACACGGAGGAGCAGATTTCCCGTTATGAGGACTGCTTAAATCTTGTGAAGGGGGATAAGGAAGATATTCTGAAATTACAGGAAAAGCTCGGTGCGCATCTTGATGAAGAGGTCGGAAAGAATCTGTATCAGATCATGAAAATGGTGGAAGAGAGCGGAAAGGGCGCGATTCCCCTTCGCTTTGATCCGACCCTTGTGCGCGGAATGGGCTATTATACCGGACCGATTTTTGAAGTGCGTTCCACGCTTTTCTCCGGCTCTATCGGAGGGGGCGGAAGATATGATAAGATGGTGGGAAAGTTTATCGGTGTGGATACTCCTGCAGTAGGATTTTCCATCGGCTTTGAAAGAATCATCGGCATCCTTTTGGAGGGAGAAGAGGAGGAGCAGTCGGAAGGAAAAATTGCTTATTTGGTAGAGAAGAGAGTTTCCGAAGAGAAGCTTTCCGCCTGTCTTTCCGAAGTTATGCAAAGAAGAGCCAAGGGAGAAACAGTGCTTCTTACCCAGATGAATAAGAATAAGAAATTCCAAAAGGAAAAGCTTAGTGCGGAAGGCTATAAGGAATTTGTAGAAATCTACGGAGACTAAAGGCGCATTGCAGGACTTTTTAGAATAAAAAGACTATATAGAACGGAAAAGAAAAGAGGAAATTATGGCAGAGTCAATGAAAGGTTTACACAGAACGGCCAGATGTGCCGAGCTGGGAGAGAGCTATATCGGAAAAACGGTTTGTATGATGGGTTGGGTACAGAAGTCCAGAAATAAGGGCGGTCTTATTTTTACCGACCTTCGTGACCGTTCCGGTATTCTGCAGATTCTTTTTGAGGAGCAGGAATGCGGTAGCGAGGTATTTGAGAAGGCAAGTGAGCTAAAGCAGGAGTATGTCATTGCCGTAGAGGGAGAAGTGAGAAGCCGTGGAAAGGACAGCAATGCGGCACTTTCTACCGGCTCGATCGAGCTTGTTGCAAAGAGCCTTCGTATCCTTGCGGAAGCGGATACCCCTCCGTTTCCAATCGAAGCGGATTCCAAGACGAAGGAAGAGCTTCGATTAAAGTATCGTTATCTGGATTTAAGAAGACCGGACCTTGCGAAGAAAATTATGACGCGTGCCAGACTTTCTCAGCTTATTCGCCATTTCCTGTCCGAAGAGGGCTTTTTGGAGATTGAAACACCGACTCTCATTAAGTCCACACCGGAAGGAGCAAGAGACTTCCTTGTGCCGTCCAGACTCCACAGAGGTGCCTTTTATGCGCTTCCCCAGTCTCCGCAGCTTTTAAAGCAGCTTCTTATGGTTTCCGGAATGGATCGTTATTTTCAGCTCGCAAGATGCTATAGAGACGAGGATCTAAGAGCGGACAGACAGCCGGAGTTTACTCAGGTGGATATGGAACTTTCTTTCGTGGATATCGAGGATGTTCTGGAGGTAAATGAGCGCTTGTTAAAGTATATCTTTAAGGAAGTTTGCAATGTGGATATTGCCCTTCCGCTGCAGAGGATGACTTGGGACTATGCGATGAATCACTATGGCTCCGATAAGCCGGATCTTCGCTTTGATATGCCTCTTATTGAGCTTACGGAGGCGGTAAAGGACTGCGGATTTTCCGTATTTTCCGACTGTGCAAAGGCCGGCGGAACAGTAAAGGGTATTTTGGTAAAGGGGCAGGCGGAGATGCCCAGAAAGAAGCTGGATTCCTATGTGGAGCTGGTTAAGGGCTATCACGCAAAAGGGCTTGCCTGGTACGGCGTACATGAAGACGGTACGGTAAAGTCTTCCTTTGCAAAGTTCCTTTCGGAAGAGGATGCAAAGAGACTTGTAGAAGCATCGGGACTCGAAAAGGGTGATTTACTTCTCCTCGTTTCCGATGTAAAGAAAAATGTGGTATGGGATTCTTTGGGAGCACTGAGGCTTGTGCTTGGAAAGGAACTCGACTTAATCGATAAGACACAGTGGAAGTTCCTTTGGATTACGGAGTTCCCGATGTTTGAGTATTCCGAGGAGCTGGGACGTTATCAGGCTATGCACCACCCCTTCACCATGCCGATGGAAGAGGATTTACACTACCTGGATACAGATCTTTCGAAGATTCGCGCCAAGGCATATGACATTGTTTTAAACGGAACAGAGCTTGGAGGCGGTTCCGTGCGTATTCACCAGAGTGATGTGCAGGAGAAAATGCTCGAGAAGCTTGGGTTTACACCGGAGAGAGCAAATGAGCAGTTCGGCTTCTTAATGCAGGCCTTCCGGTACGGCGTTCCTCCTCATGCAGGTCTTGCTTATGGCTTGGACAGACTGGCAATGTGGATGGTCGGTGCGGAAACGATTCGTGATGTGATTGCCTTCCCGAAGGGCAAGGACGGATCGGATGCCATGATGGATGCCCCTGCTGAGGTATTTGATCCGCAGCAGCTTCTGGATTTGAATATTGCTGTCATAGCCGAGGAAGAAAAGAGTGAATAAAAAGGAATTTTTACAGGCTTTAAGAGGGGAGCTTATCAATTCTGTTTCAGGACAGATTATTGAGGAACAGCTTCGGTTTTATAGTGAGTATATTGATACGGAAATGGGCAAGGGAAGAGGAGAGGAGGAAGTAGTAGCCGAGCTCTCCGCCCCGAATCTTTTGGCGCGAAGCATTATTGAAGCGGCTGATGCGGGAGGAGACCGTGTGGCAAGAACCACTCCCTTCCGCTATGAGGAGAAAGACATCAACTATGCTTCGGATGAAGAGGACCTGCGTTATCAGGGAATGGCTTCCGAAAAAGACAGGTTCGACTCCGAAACGGAAAGCCTTCGTTATGAAAGACGGGAGAGCAGTTCGAGCGGAAGCGGAAATTACAGCGGCGGAAGAGTTTATGGAGATAGAGAAAACACAAACTATCATAACACTGGCTACGGTAACGGCGGAGAAAACCACGGTTACAGGCCTTATATTCCGGTAAGCAGTACCGGTTGCCTCATTTTCACCATTGTTGTGATTGCACTTTTGGTACTGGCGGTGTTGGTTTTTGTGGGAATTCTGTCTTTCCTTGCACCGATCCTTTTCCCGGTGCTCTGTATTGCCGTGATTTTATGGTTGCTTTCGGGGATATTGAATCGATAAAGGGCAGTTCAGCTCATGGATGAAAATGCTCTTTTTCGACTGATTCATAACGAGTATCGTACGCAAGGCGTGCGATATCTCGTTTTATCATTGTGAAGCGATAAAGGAGAAAAATGCAAAGATTTGAATTGATTGTACCCTGTCATTTTGGGCTGGAGTCCATTTGCAAAAAGGAAATCCATGACCTCGGTTATGAGGTCTCTTCCGTGAGCGATGGAAAGGTGCAATTTATCGGGGACGCGGAAGCTATCGTGCGGGCCAATATTTTCCTTCGCACAGGAGAAAGAGTGCTATTGAAAGTCGGATCCTTTCATGCGGAGAGCTATGAGGATCTCTTTCAGGGCACAAAGGCCCTTCCTTTAGAGGACTTCCTTCCTGTCGATGCTTCCTTTTGGGTCACGAAGGCCAGCTCCGTAAAATCCAAGCTTTTTTCCCCGAGAGACATTCAGGCGGTGATGAAGAAGGCGATGGTAGACAGGCTTGCTTCCGTTTATCATCAAACTACGTTTTCGGAGCACGGGGCTAAGTATCCCTTTCGTGTTTCGCTCTATAAGGACGAGGTTTTGGTTTGCCTGGATACGAGCGGAGAGTCTTTGCATAAGAGAGGGTACCGTTTGAAAATGGGAAAGGCACCCATTAAGGAGACTTTGGCTGCAGCCCTCATTCTTCTCAGTAAGTGGAGAGATGATGCACCCTTTGTAGACCCGATGTGCGGTGCCGGAACCTTTCCGATTGAAGCAGCTATGATTGCAGCCAATATTGCACCGGGCATGGAACGGAGTTTTACGGCGGAAGAATGGTTGAATCTCATTCCGAAGAAGGAATGGTACAGTGCACTGGAAGAAGCGGAAGACAATATTGACCGGCACTTACTGGAAACGAAGGAAAACAGCTTCGGAAAAATGGTGGATATTCAGGGCTATGATATTGATCCCGCGATGATTCCCGTTTGCAGAGAAAATGCGGAAAGAGCGGGGGTGGCAAAGCTCATCCATTTTCAGGAAAGAGAAGTGGCAAAACTGTCGCACAGTAAGAAGCACGGCTACATTTTGACGAATCCGCCTTACGGAGAGAGAATCGAGGATAAACGAAATCTTCCCTTGCTCTATACAGAGCTTAGAGAGGCCTTCGAGGGACTTTCCGAGTGGCAGCTTTGTCTGATTACGGCTTATGAACAGGCGGAAAAATACCTCGGCAAGGCCGATAAAAACAGAAAAATCTACAACGGAATGATGAAGACATATTTTTACCAGTACAAAGGGAAATAGGTGCGTAAAATGCGGATTATCTTTGCAACGCATAATGAAGATAAGTTACGGGAAATTCGGGAAATCATGCGGGAATTTCCGGGGGAAATCAAAAGCAAGAAAGAAATCGGGGAATTGGGAGATGTTGTGGAAAACGGCAGCTCCTTTTTGGAAAATGCGGAGATCAAAGCACGTGACTTATATGAAAAGCTGAAAGGGAAGGGGATTCTACAGGATGGAGATATCGTGATGGCGGACGACTCCGGCCTTTCCATTGAGGCGCTTTCCTTCGGCCCCGGAATTTATTCCGCGCGCTTTTTGGGGGAAAACACAGCGTATTCGGAGAAGAATAAACGAATTCTTGCCATGCTTAAGGAGGCTTCCAATAAGAGTCGCTATGCTTACTATACTTGTGCAATCGTGGCGATTCTTTCCGACGGGAAGACTTTAAAAACGGAAGCTCGCTGCGAGGGAGAAATAGCAGAGGAAATAAGAGGAGAGGGGGGATTCGGCTATGATCCCATCTTCTTTATTCCGGATTGCGGTAAAATGGCTGCGGAACTTTCCGAGGAAGAAAAGAATCGAGTCTCTCACAGGGGAAAAGCGCTTCGAAAAATGGTGCGTATCCTGAAGGAAGAAAATGCGCATTTAGAGAGAAAACAAGCTTCGGAAGACAAGAAGGAAGGAAAGCCGAAGGAGGATTCGAAGAAAGCGCAGGAGACCGTTTCCGAAGAAGAAAAAAAGATTCTTGTGGTGTCTGACAATCATAGAAAGCTGGAAACGCTGTTTCAATTAATCGATGCCAATCCGGATATCAGCTGTTTTCTGCACTTAGGGGACAGTGAAGGGGGAGAAGAAGAGATTCGTGCTCATTTGCCGAAGAAATGTGACAGCTATTTTGTACAGGGAAATAATGATTTTTTTGCTTATTTACCAAAAGAGGCGGAAATCAGATTGGGAAAGGAAAGACTTTTTCTTACACACGGTCACCTTTACGGAGTGAATTTTGATTTACAAAGACTGGCAGATGAGGCAAAGGACAGAAATTGCAGTATGGCTCTTTTCGGGCATACGCATAAGCCTTGTCAACGTACGGTGAACGGCGTACTGTGTATTAATCCCGGATCCATCAGTTTTCCGAGGCAGGATAACAGAAGGCAAAGTTATGCCATGTTTTATTTGGACAAGAAGGGGAATCTTCGAACGGAACTCCGCTATATTTAAGATGGATTGGATAATCTGCATTTTTACTATTCTTTTGACCAAAAAATTCTTGACAAACAAATTGAAATTCGCTACTATAAACGAGTCGCACATGATGCGTTTACGATTCAGTAGCTCAGCTGGATAGAGCAACGGCCTTCTAAGCCGTGGGTCGGGGGTTCGAATCCCTTCTGGATCATTTTGCGAGAATAGCATGGTGGCCATAGCGTAGTTGGTTATCGCGCCAGATTGTGGTTCTGGAGGTCCCGGGTTCGACTCCCGGTGGCCACCCTTTTTTTTTGAGAAGGGTTTTTATTTTCCCTTATCTCGCAATATTGGAGGGTGGCAGCTGTGGCACTCACCAGCCTTAGGGCCATCGCCAAGCGGTAAGGCACAGGCCTTTGACGCCTGCAGTCGTTGGTTCGAATCCAACTGGCCCTGTTATGAGACACTAGCTCAGTCGGTAGAGCACTTGACTTTTAATCAAGTTGTCGCGGGTTCGATTCCCGCGTGTCTCATTCCTTTTTTAAGGGACATGCGGATGTGGCGGAATTGGCAGACGCGCCAGATTTAGGTTCTGGTGGGCGACCGTGCAGGTTCAAGTCCTGTCATCCGCAGTAAGAAAATAGAGATGTTTATCTTGAACGAGTAAAACTCCTTTTGAGTTTACTCGCTATTTTTTTGTAATTTTATCTTTCTTAAGAACCTCTGCCGTAGACTTTTTCACACTTAGCCTTTATGCTAAGAAAAGCATCTTGTAGTTTGTGCGGAGAGAGAAAAAGTCGAACAAAATGGATAATTTTCTAAAGAAAAAAGGAGAGGAACTATGGGAACAGCACACAATAAGGCGGAAGTAGGAGACATTGCAAAAACGGTTTTGATGCCCGGAGATCCTTTGCGGGCTAAATATATTGCGGAAACCTATTTAACAGAGGTGAAGTGTTTTAATTCCGTACGAAATATGCTTGGCTTTACCGGAAAATACAACGGGAAAGAAATCTCCGTTATGGGAAGCGGAATGGGAATGCCTTCTATCGGCATTTATTCCTATGAGCTTTATCAGTTTTACAATGTGGAAAGTATTATTCGTATCGGTTCTGCAGGTGCTTTGCATGAGGATATTGATTTGAAAGATATTGTATTTGCACAGGGGGCATGTACGGATTCCCGTTTTGCCTACCAATATGAATTGCCGGGCAGCTTTGCCCCGATTGCGGATTTTTCTTTATTGGAACAGGCGGTATCGGAGGCACGTGCTTTGGGAACTCGTTTTAAGGTGGGCAATGTGGTTTCTTCCGATATTTTCTATAATGTTTATCCGGAGGCGGCAAAGAAGTGGGCCGGTATGGGGGTTCTCTGTGTAGAAATGGAGGCTGCGGCGCTCTATATGAATGCGGCCAAACTCCATAAGAAGGCACTGGCCATTCTTTCTATTTCCGATCACATCCTGAAGGGAACGGAACTCAGTCCTGAAGAAAGACAGACCGGTTTTTCCGAAATGATGGAAATAGCATTAAAACTGGCATAGTGTGATTTGCTTCAGAAAAGGAGGAGTCCATGATTAATTATTCGGAAGATGACAGATGTTATCATATCGGCGTAAGACCCGGAGAGGTTGGGAAATATATTATTTTACCGGGAGATCCGAAGCGTTGTGCAAAGATTGCACAGTATTTTGATAATCCGATGCAGGTTGCGGACAACAGGGAATACATAACGATTACCGGGACCTTACTCGGAGAGAAAGTAAGTGTATGTTCCACGGGAATCGGCGGTCCCTCCGCATCCATCGCCTTGGAAGAACTCTGTAAGTGCGGAGGAGAGGTCTTTGTGCGTGTAGGAACAGCGGGAGGAATGGATCTTGCCGTGGAATCCGGAGACCTGGTTATTGCGGAATCCGCTGTTCGTATGGAGGGAACTTCCAAGGAATATGCTCCCATAGAATGGCCTGCCACCGCAGACTTTTTTGTGACAAAGGAGTTGTATGAAGCGGCGGAACGTCTCGGTTTCAAAAATCATGTAGGCGTAGTACAATGTAAGGATGCCTTTTACGGGCAACATAAACCGGAAGATTTGCCCGTTTCCGGGGAATTGCTGGAAAAATGGCAGGCCTGGTTGAAACTAGGCTGTAAGGCGTCGGAGATGGAAAGCGCGGCGCTTTTTACAGTGGGTGCCTATCTGAAGAAGAAAATCGGAACCGTACTGTTTATCGTGTCCAATCAGGAGAGAGTGAAGGCCGGCTTGTCCAATCCGATTTATCATGATACGGATAAATCGATACAAGTAGCGGTAGAGGCCATTAAGGAAATGATTCGGAAAGAAAGAAAAATATAGGAAGAATCGGGATGCATACCGTTCTTAGTGAGAGTCAGGAAATGGGAAAGGAAGATTATGAAATTTAAAAGAGTATTTTTAATTGTTTTAGATTCTCTCGGAATTGGAAACGGAAGAGATGCCGCGCATTTTGGCGATAGCGGATCGGATACATGGGGACATATTGCGGAAAAGATGGAAAACTTCTCTATTCCGAATTTGCAAAAGATGGGAATCGGGAATTTTAAAAAACTGAAAGGTGTTTCTCCGGTAGAGCACCCTACTGCAAAGTTCTTCCGACTCAATGAGGCCAGTAGCGGCAAGGATACGATGACCGGACACTGGGAGATGATGGGGATTAAAACGGAGATTCCTTTTGTTACCTTTACGGAAACCGGCTTTCCGAAGGAACTGATTGACGAGTTGGAAAGACGAACAGGCAGAAAGGTTATCGGGAATAAATCCGCTTCCGGGACAGCGATTCTTGATGAATTGGGAGAAGAGCAAATCAAGACCGGAGCCATGATAGTTTATACCTCCGCAGATTCCGTTTTGCAGATTGCGGCTCCCGAAGACGAGAGATTTTTCGGTTTACAGGAGCTTTACCGTTGCTGTGAAATTGCAAGAGAAATATGTATGAAACCGGAATGGAAGGTAGGCAGAATCATCGCAAGACCCTATGTGGGAGAAAAAGCGGGAGAATTCAAAAGAACTTCAAATCGGCATGACTTGGCGGTGAAGCCCCCTCGGGATACCGTTTTAAATGCCTTGGAGAAGGCCGGTTTCACGGTTTTTTCCATTGGAAAGATTGCGGATATATTTGACAATGAAGGGATTACCGAGGCGGAGCATTCCAAGTCTTCAGTACATGGGATGGAGCAGTGCATTGCAGCGGCTGAAAATAAAGATTTTAAGGGACTCTGTTTTGTGAATTTGGTGGATTTTGATGCGATATACGGACATAGAAGAGATCCTATCGGTTATGGAGAGGAAATTCAGCGCTTTGATGAGAAACTGGGAAAACTGTTGTCCGTGATAAAAGAGGATGATTTGGTGCTTCTTACGGCTGACCACGGAAATGATCCTACCTTCAGCGGAACGGATCACACCAGGGAGCAGGTACCGCTTATAGCCTATTATAAGGGGATAAAGAGCGGAGAAGGAAATGAGCAGGAAAGCTTCGGCGTAATCGGAGCAAGCATTGCGGAAAATTTTTCTGTAAAAATGCCGGACGGTCTGGTTGGAGAATCCGTACTATCCGAAATCATAAATTAGTGTCAAGATGAGAAGTATATCTGAAAAAAACAAAGAATACATGGATTTAGCTTTAGAACTTGCAAGAAAAGCGGTAGAGAACGGAGATGTTCCGATAGGGGCGGTCATTGTTTATGATGGCTTGAAGGAGGACTCCCCTATGGGAAGACTCTGTAAGGAAAAAGGCATTCAGGCCGGACAAATTCTCGGAAGCGGATTTAACCAAAGAAATTTGCTGGGAAATGCCTTGCGTCATGCGGAGATTCTTGCGATAGAGGAAGCCTGCAAGAAAATAGGGGACTGGAGACTGGAAGACTGTACGCTTTATGTCAATCTGGAGCCTTGTCCAATGTGTGCGGGAGCCATTTTACAGGCGCGGATTCCCAGACTGCAAATGGCGATTCGAAATCCCAAGGCGGGATTCTGCGGTTCCGTTATGAATATCCTGCAGATGAAAGAATTAAATCATCGCGTAGAGATAAGGGAAGGCTTGGAAGCGGAAGAGGCACGGGCTTTGCTGCAGGGATTTTTCGTAAAGCTAAGACTGAAGGAAGAATAAGCGGGAATCAAAAAGGAAAAGGAAGGTCGGATGAGGGAAGTATTTGCAAAGCAAAAAGAGAAGAGAGCCATTCTTATTGCGGCAGGAAGCTTCTACGGGCTTCCTTTTTCCGTGACGGAAAGTGATCTTGTGATTGCCATAGACGGAGGGATGAAGTACTGTGAAGAAGAGGGAATCAAGCCGGATTTTCTTCTGGGAGATTTTGATTCTTACCCATTCGGAGAAGAGGGAGTGCTGCTTTCTTCAGCCGACCCCAAAAATCTTTCCGACGGAGCTATAGGGCAGGAGCAAGAGCAATACGTCATATTCGGACAAAGTTCTTTAACAAGGAAAGATTACAATTCTGCGGTCATCCGCTTACCGAGAATTAAAAATGAGACGGACCTTCATGCGGCAATTCAGGTGGCTTTGGAACAGGGAGTTCGGGAAATTCATATTTTCGGTGGACTCGGAGGATCAAGAATGGACCATAGCTATGCGGCTTTACAAAGCCTGGCTTATTTGACCGCTTCGGGTGCGGAGGGATATCTGTACGGAGAAAAACAGGTTTTTACGGCTCTGAAGAACGGAACAAAAACATTTTCCAAAGAATATAAAGGCTATTTTTCCGCCTTTTCTTTTACGGAGGAGTCCAAGGGAGTGACGGAAAAAGGATTCAAGTATCTGGTGGAAAACGTCAGCTTATTTAGTACCGAACCGGTTGGAGTCAGCAATGAATTTATTGGAAAAGAGGCGGAGATTTCGGTAGAAAACGGAATCTTGATTTTATGCTACGAAGTCTTGCAAGCATAAATAGCCTTTGCTATAATTTATAACGAGTGTCGTGCGCAAAGCGTGCGATATCTCGTGCATAACGAGTATCGTGTGCAGAGCGTGCGATATCTCGTTTAGGCGAGCGGACAAGACTTGGAAAAGTTTTTTGTATCGTTTTACACAGACTTTGCTGGGGCGTTCGAGGCCACACAATTTGAACCTACAAATATGACATACGGGATTCCAAGATTTGTGATAAGGAAAGCAAGCCTTCCGTCCGCGGTAAAGGATCCTTGAGATATCCGTGAGGTTACCCACCTGGCAATCAGCTAGGAGTCAAACGTGTGGTACGGCGCTTCGGTAGTCTGTTTTATATCCTGTACTTATGCTTCATATCAGTGGATGTGGAGCTTTTTTTATAAGATGCTGCTTCGTAAGTGTTCGAAATAAAATTTGTTTTGAGAATAAGGGACAGAAAAATGAAACATGAAGAGTGGAAAGAGCAGATAAAATGGGGACTGACCGCCTTTTCAGTATTGGCGGCGGTTTCTTTAGTTTACATTGTGGCAAGTAACTTCTATCTTGTAGAACAGAATTTTGCCATATTTTTACAGATTTTAATGCCTATTATTTACGGTGCGGTTTTAGCGTATTTGATGAGTCCCGTATATAATGTTGTGGTTTCCGTTTTAGGAAAAGCATATCATTCCCTCTTTCGTAAGGAGGCTTCTCATCGTTTCTTGGGATTTTTCGGAACCGTAGCGAGTCTTTTGTTTCTTTTTCTTTTAACCAGCGGCTTAGTTTCCATGCTGATTCCGGAACTGACGAAATCGGTTCTGAGTCTGTACTTCAGTCTTCCGGATACCATTAATCGTTCCTACAACAATTTGACGGTTATTCTGGAAAAATTTCCCGACATTAGGCCCTATGTGGAAAAAACCTATGAAGAAGTCAGCCGATTTTTTGTTGGAACGACGGATAGTACACAAACCATTTTCTCCCATTTGCAAAATCTGGCGACCTTCTTTACAAACGGAATCTGGAGTACTCTGACGATTGTAAAAAATATCCTGATCGGACTCATTGTTATGGTCTATCTTTTAAATATGAAGGATCTTTTGAGGCGGCAGTTCAGAAAACTCCTCTTTGCTCTTTTTTCCCGGAAGAAGGCAAAGGAAATCATTGAAGAACTGCAATATGTACATCGTGTTTTCGGAGGATTTATTCTGGGAAAAATCATAGATAGTGCGATTATCGGAGTGATTACCTTTTTCGTTTTGAGCATCATGAAGATGCCCTATACTTTGCTGGTTTCCGTAATTGTGGGAGTCACCAATGTCATTCCGTTTTTTGGTCCTTTTATCGGTGCGATTCCCTGCTTTTTCCTGATTTTACTCACCAGTCCTGTGCAGAGTCTTTATTTTGCGATAACCATCCTTATCATTCAGCAGATTGACGGAAATATTATCGGGCCGAAAGTTCTCGGGGATTCAACCGGCTTATCCAGCTTTTGGGTGCTTTTTTCCATCCTCTTATTCGGCGGTCTGTTCGGCTTTGTGGGAATGATTATTGCGGTTCCTTTCTGGGCGGTTATTTTAAATACGCTGCGTCGTTCTGCAGATAAGCGTTTACGGAAAAAGGCGTTGCCCGTTTCTTCTGCCGAATATGAGGATTTTGAAAAAATGGCAAAAGAAGTTTCTCCGGAAAAAGTTCATGGAGAATAGGAGTCGGGAATTGTAAAAAAGTTTTAAGTCCGTTATAATGATACGGTTTACACGGAGCATTGCGGCTTGTACGGTATATGCTCGATATAGGCAGGATGGATGAGGCTTAAGCTTTTCCGCTTGTAAAAAAGAAAAAGGACAGATAGAAGAATGCTTTCCATTCTTTAAAGAGTCTATAAGAAACGGAGAAAAAGAGATGGCAACATTATTAGAAAATTGGAGAAATGCAGCGTACGGGAACGGATTAAACAAGAATGAACAGGAAGCACTTTGGCAGAAGTATTTTACCTTGGAGAAGGGCTTCTACGAGAAAGTGCTTTCCGATCCGAAGAAGGTTTATGAAGGGAGCGTTAAGGAGCTTGCCGAGCAGTTCGGGATTGAAGAGTTTATTTTCGTGGGCATTCTGGACGGCATTGATGAGTCCCTTGCCGGTTTCCACAATCCGATTGACAGCATGGATGAGAATACAACGGTAAAAATTCAGGTTGATCCGGAGAAACTGTACTACAACATGGTGGAAGCAAAGGCTTCCTGGCTCTATGACCTTCCGCAGTGGAACGACATCTTATCCGAGGAGAGAAGAAAAGAACTGTACAAGGAGCAGAAGAAGTCCGGTACGGTTAGAAGAGAGGGAAAGAAGATTTACCCGAACGACCTTTGTCATTGCGGATCCGGGAAGAAGTACAAGAAGTGTTGCATGAGAAAGGACGAAGAAAGAGAAAAGGAACTTTCCGCAAATGAGTAGTAGAGATTATTTACTGAGAGCAACAGCGGCTGAGGGGCAGATTCGTGCTTTTGTTTGTTCGACCAGAGATACGGCGGAAGAGCAAAGAAAACTTCATAATACTTCACCGATAGCAACTGCGGCAATAGGAAGACTGATGAGTGCCGCGCTTATGATGGGAGTGGACTTGAAGGGAGAAAAGGACTTGATTACGCTTTCCGTTAAGGGAGACGGCCCGATGAAAAGTCTGGTTGCTACAGCAGATTCTCACGGCACAGTGAAGGCGACTTGTGCCAATCCCTATGTCATTTTACCGGCAAAGGCGGATGGACACTTAGATGTTGGGGGTGCAGTGGGAAAGGGATTTCTTTCCGTGATTCGCGACAATGGCCTGGGAGAACCTTATGTAGGACAGACCCAGCTCTTAAGCGGAGAAATTGCGGAGGATGTAAACGCCTATTTCAGTATCAGCGAACAGATTCCTTCCTCTGTAGGTCTCGGAGTATTGCTGAACAAGGAAAATACGGTGGAAGCCTCCGGAGGCTTTATCATTCAGCTTTTGCCTTTCGCCGAGGAAAGTTTACTCGATAAGCTGGAGGAAAAGCTGAAAACGGTACATTCGGTTACGGATCTGTTAAAGGACGGTCATACACCCGAAAGTCTTTTGGACTTCCTCTTAGGTGATTTTTCTCCTGAAATTCATGAAAAGCGAGAGCTTTCGTATTTCTGTAATTGTAGCAGGGAAAGAGTGGAGAAAGCTTTGATTTCGCTTGGAAAGAAGGAGATAGAGTCTCTGATTTCCGATCATAAAGCACAGGAAGTTCGTTGTGATTTTTGCAACAAACGCTATATTTTTACGGAAGCGGAATTGGAAGCGCTTTTGAAAAGATAAGAATATATGGGAAAATCCACCAAAACAGCATGGCATATAAAAGAATATTAGTTGACTATGATGAATTCGTATGCTATTCTTATTTTGTTGTAATCAATTTCGGTTACAATCGTTTTTTTGGAGGATATAGTAATGAAAGGTACAGTAAAGTGGTTTAATAACCAAAAGGGATACGGATTCATCTCTGATGAGACAGGAAAGGATGTGTTCGTACACTACTCTGGTTTGTCCGGAGAAGGCTACAGGTCTTTAGAAGAAGGACAGGCTGTTGAGTTTGAAGTAGTTGATGGTGCTAAGGGACCTCAGGCTACCAATGTAGTAAAGCTTTAAGAGATACGATAAGCTTTGCGTACATGACTTGAGAAGTGCTGTGTACAGCCACGGATAGACAGACACAAAGCATCAATCATCTCACTTTCTCTTTAGTTTTGTACCGTATTGTAATATAGATTTCTTTCTTTCAGTGGACAGGATTGTTTCCTTTTAGAGAGAGACAGCATTGCAAGAAGTGGCAAGTTAAAAGAAAAGAAGCAGGACGGCGAGAAGCCGTCCTTTTTTTATTCGAAAAGACGTGGTACACTAGGGGCTGGCTATTTTGGAGGATGATTTCTTTACGGAGGAGGAAGATGGAAAAAGGCACTAAGAAAATGACGGCTTACGCAATGTTGCTCGCTCTTTCCATGATTCTGGGTTATCTGGAATCGATGATTCCGACGCCTTTTCCGATTCCGGGAATCAAGCTGGGTTTAGCCAATATAGTAAATATAATTGGTCTGTTCTCTTTAGGGCCGGTACCGACCGGAATCATCAGTTTTTTACGCGTGCTGCTTCTGTCCGTACTCTTCGGAAACCTGATGACCTTAAGCTATTCCATGGCTGGCTTTTTTCTGAGTTTTTTTGTCATGGTTCTTGCGAAACAATGCTTCAAGTTATCCTTCATTTCTGTAAGCCTTTTAGGGGGCATTTTTCATAATATCGGGCAAATCCTGATGGCGGCCTTCCTCCTTCGGAATCCTGTTCTTTTTGCCTATTTACCCCTCCTGTTACTTGCCGGAACGGCAGCAGGGATGGTAATGGGAATTTTGGCTTCCATAGTGGCGAAGCGTTTGGCAAAATTTTTCAGAGAATTAAGAGGATAGCTTGCCAGAAGCAAGTTTCGGTGCTATTTTATAAAAGAACAAACGTTCCTATGTAAAAATGTCTTTTCATTCCGTCTTGCAGTGCTTGTTTCTGTATCCTGACACTTGTAAAAGAGAAAGCATAAGGTGGAAGATAAAAAATTAGAATATAGATATAGATAGAGATAGAAAAGGGGCAAACTGTGGAAAAGAAGTGGATCAAAATTCGAGGTGCCAATGAGCACAATTTAAAGCATGTCAATCTGGATATTCCGAGAGATTCCCTGGTGGTGCTTACCGGACTTTCGGGTTCCGGAAAGTCCTCTCTTGCCTTCGATACGATTTATGCGGAGGGGCAGAGGCGCTATATGGAGTCGCTCTCTTCTTATGCAAGACAGTTCCTCGGACAGATGGAAAAGCCGGATGTGGAACTTATAGAGGGACTCTCTCCCGCGATTTCCATTGATCAAAAGTCAACAAACAGAAACCCGCGTTCCACAGTGGGAACCGTTACGGAAATTTACGACTATATGCGTCTTCTCTATGCAAGAGTGGGCGTGCCCCATTGTCCCGTGTGCGGAAGAGAGATTAAGAAGCAGACCGTGGATGAGATGGTGGATCTCCTTATGAAGAAGGAGGAGGGAACGAAGATGCAGCTTTTTGCTCCGGTGGTACGGGGGAAAAAGGGTATGCATGAAAAGCTCCTGCAGAGTCTGCGCCGTTCCGGTTATGTTCGTGTACGAATTGACGGGAATCTCTATGAGCTCGAAGAGGAGATTTCCTTAGAGAAAAATATAAAGCATACGATTGAAGTCTTGGTGGATCGTCTGGTGGTGCGTAAGGGGATTGAGAAAAGGCTTACGGACTCGATTGAGCAGGTGCTTTCCCTTAGTAACGGCCTTCTTTTGGTGGACTTTTTAAATGGAGAAGAGCTTCAGCTCTCCACCAATTTTGCCTGCCCCTTTGACGGCACAAGCATTGAAGAAATAGAGCCGAGAAGCTTCTCCTTCAACAACCCCTTCGGAGCCTGTCCGACCTGCTTTGGTATTGGCTATAAGATGGAATTTGACGTGAAGCTGATGATTCCGGATGAGAGCCTCTCCTTAAATGAAGGCGCTATTTCCGTACTGGGCTGGATGAACTCGAAGGATGAAGGAAGTTTTACTCATGCCATGCTTGTGGCCATGAGTGAGAAGTACGGCTTTTCTTTGGATACGCCCTTTCAGGAGCTTTCGGAAAAGGTGAAGGATCTCATCATAAACGGCACGAGGGGTGAGCGCGTAACAGTGCATTATCAGTCGCAGTACGGCAAGGGTGCAGTGCATCAGGTGGCCTTTGAGGGCTTACTTGCCAACATCGAACGCCGCTATAAAGAGTGTTTTTCCGAGAAAATGAAGATAGAGTATGAGCAGTTTATGCGTATTACTCCCTGTCCGAGCTGCCATGGGGCGAGACTGAAGCCTTCTTCCTTGGGGGTGACTGTAGGAGAGAAAAATATTCATGAGGCGACCATGCTTTCCATGGATGAGTTCTTTGACTGGATTAATTCTATTCGTTTAAAGCCTATGGAAGCGAAGATTGCGGAGCAGATTCTTCGGGAAATTAAGGCGCGATCCAGGTTTATGCTGGATGTCGGCTTAAATTACTTAAGCCTTGCCCGTTCCGCGGGAACACTTTCTGGAGGGGAGTCGCAGAGAATTCGTTTGGCGACCCAGATTGGATCGGGTCTTGTGGGGGTTGCCTATATTCTGGATGAGCCGAGCATCGGTCTTCACCAAAGGGACAACGATAAGCTGATTGCAACCTTAAAACGGCTTCGTGACCTCGGAAACTCCGTTATCGTCGTAGAACATGATGAGGATACCATGCGGGAAGCGGATATGATCGTAGATATCGGTCCCGGTGCGGGAGAGCACGGAGGAGAGGTAGTTGCCGTGGGAACGGCGGAAGAAATCATTCAAAATCCGGCTTCCATAACGGGACAGTATCTAAGCGGGAAAAAGAAGATTCCACTCCCGAAAAGCAGAAGACCCCATACCCATACCTTGGATGTTTTCGGCGCGGAGGAGAACAATTTAAAGAATATCGATGTACAGATTCCGCTTTCGGTCTTTACCTGTGTGACCGGGGTTTCGGGTTCCGGAAAATCCTCCCTTGTAAATGAAATCGTGCACAAGTACTGCGCAAAAACTTTAAATAAGGCGAGATTGGTACCGGGTAAGTTCCGTAAAATCACGGGAACAGAGTACCTGGATAAGGTGATCGATATAGACCAAAGTCCGATCGGAAGGACGCCCCGTTCGAATCCGGCAACTTATACCGGGGTTTTTGACCTCATTCGCGACCTTTTTTCGAGTTCTAAGGATGCCAAGGAAAGAGGCTACAGCAAGGGAAGATTCTCTTTCAATGTCAAAGGCGGTCGTTGTGAAGCCTGCAGTGGAGACGGAATTGTAAAGATTGAGATGCACTTCCTGCCGGATGTCTATGTACCCTGTGAGGTTTGCGGCGGAAAGCGTTATAACAGGGAAACTTTGGAAGTAAAATACAAGGGAAAGAACATCTATGATGTTTTAAATATGACGGTGGAAGAGGCATTGACATTTTTTGAAAATATTCCCAGCATTAGTCGTAAGATGCAGACCTTGATGGATGTGGGACTTTCCTATATCCGGCTGGGACAGCCCAGCACCGAGCTTTCCGGAGGAGAGGCACAGAGAATCAAGCTGGCATCGGAGCTGAGCCGAAGAGGTACCGGAAAGACTCTGTATATCTTGGACGAGCCGACTACGGGACTGCATTTTGAGGATGTACGGAAGCTGGTGGAAATGCTGCAAAGACTTGCCGACGGCGGAAATACCGTGCTGGTGATTGAGCATAACTTGGATGTCATTAAATGTGCCGATTATCTTATTGATATGGGACCGGAAGGCGGCTCCGGCGGCGGAACGGTACTTTGCACCGGAACTCCGGAGGAAGTGGCAAAGAATCCGAAGTCTTATACCGGACAATATTTGAAGAAGTATTTGCAGTAGTCTTTATAGTAGTATTTGCAGTAGTCTTTGTAGTAGATTTACTTGGAAACGGTAAAAATCCAGCTAGGATAAGGAGGCAAAAATGAATGCGGATTGTATTTTCTGTAAAATAGCAAACGGGGAGATTCCCTCGAAGACCATTTATGAGGATGCGGATTTTCGGGTGATTTTGGATATTGCACCGGGCACACCCGGTCATGCTCTTATTTTACCGAAGAGCCACGGAGAGGACCTCTTTAGCTTAGATGATACGGTACTTCAGAAAGTCTTTCCTCTGGCAAAAAGAGTGGCGAAGGCGATCATGAAGGCAACGGGGGCAAAGGGCTGTAATATCGTGCAGAATAACGGCGAAGTAGCCGGGCAGACCGTGCATCACTTTCATGTGCACATTATTCCGCGTTTTGGGACGGAAGGAAATATTGTCTCTTGGAACCCTTCCGGATATGCTGATGGAGAAATGGAAGTTTTGCAGGAAAAGATGGTAAAGGAGCTTAATGGCTAAGATATTGTTAACCGGCGGAGGAACGGCGGGGCATGTGACCGCGAACCTTGCCTTACTCGGTGAATTAAGAGAAAAGCACACAATTTATTACATGGGATCTAAGGACGGCATAGAGAAGGAGCTGGCGGAAAAGGCAGGACTCCCTTACTTCGGGATTTCGACAGGGAAGTTGCGTCGTTATTTTTCTTTACGGAATCTCACGGATCCCTTCCGGGTAATCGGCGGATTTTTTCAGGCAAGAAAGCAGATTCAGGACTGGAAGATTGATTTGGTCTTTTCCAAGGGGGGCTTTGTTGCGGTGCCGGTTATCTTTGCGGCGGCAAGCCTGGGAATCCCGATTATTTGCCATGAGTCGGATTTTACTCCCGGACTGGCAAACAAGCTGACCATTCCCTTTACGAAGAAAATCTGCTGTAATTTCCAGGAAACGGTTTCCCTTCTCCCCAAGGGGAAGGCGGTTTGTACCGGTGCGCCGATTAGAGAAGAACTTTTACAGGGGAGTAGAGAAGAGGGATTAAAGCTCTGCGGCTTTTCAGGAGAAAAGCCGGTGTTGATGGTAATCGGCGGAAGTCTGGGCTCCGTGGCCATCAACACTGCCGTTCGAGAGAATCTAAGAAAATTAGGGGAAAACTACGACATCATCCATATCTGCGGAAAGAAGAATGAGGACAAGTCTCTTTCCGATTTAGCGTATTACAGGCAGTTTCCCTATGTGAACGAGGAACTTGCTGACCTCTATCAGGCGGCGGATTTTGTGATTTCCCGCGCCGGGGCAAACGTGATTTATGAAATCCTCGCTTTAAAGAAGCCGAACATCTTGATTCCCTTACCGAAAAAGGCTTCTCGGGGGGACCAGATATTAAATGCGGAGTCCTTTTCATCGCAGGGCTTTTCCGTAGTGCTTCCTCAGGAAGAGCTGGAGGAGAATCCGGCGATACTCCCGGACTGTCTTGAAAAACTTCATGAGAACAAGGAGAAGTATATTAAAGCGATGGAAACATCTAAAGAAAGAGACGGCAGAAAGAATGTGATAGCTGTCATTCAGTCGGTTTTGGATGAAAAATCGTAGTGTAGAAAAAAGAAACGTAGCGAAGAAAAAAGAAACGTAGTGTAGAAAAAAGAAACGTCGTGTAGAAAAAAGAAACGTAGTGTAGAAAAAAGAAACGTAGTGTAGAAAAAAAGGAGAGAAAATGATTGGAATCATCGGTGCCATGGAGGAAGAGGTTGCCCACTTGGTTAAGCTCTGCGAAGAGCGGGAAGAAATTGTGCAGGGCCCCTATCATTTTTATAAGGGAAGACTCTCCGGAAAGGATGTGGTGTTGGTTCGTGCAGGGGTTGGGAAGTGCAATGCGGCAGCTTGTACCCAGGCCTTGATTGACCGTTTTCACCCGAGTTATATTTTTAATACAGGGATTGCCGGAGCGATTTCTCCGGAGGTGCATATCCTGGACCTCGTGATTTCGAGAGATGCCTTGCAGTACGATGTGGATGTGACACGCTTTGACTATCCTCTCGGGAAGGTGCCGGGAGATGAGAAGCTGGGATATGATGCGGATGCGCACCTTTTGGAACTCGCCGTAGAAGTGAATAAGGAAATCAATCCGGAACACAATAGTTATATAGGACGGGTAGTAACGGGAGACCGCTTTGTATCTTCTCATGAAACAAAGGAGTATTTGAAGAAGACCTTTGATGCCGCATGTTGCGAAATGGAGGGAGCTGCCATAGCACAGATTGCCACGAAGAACGGCGTTCCTTTTGTGATTCTTCGTTTTATTTCCGATGAGGCCAATAATGAGGCAAGCATGGTGTACGAAGAATTTGAAGCAAAAGCCATAGAAAAAACGGTGGATTTTATGCTGGAGTTTTTGCGTAGAGTTTAATCTGAATCAGAATCCATTTTTGCTTTAGACTTTTAAAGCATTTTTAAGAAAAGTTTTCTAAAACAGGTAAGAAAGACTTGCGTGTCTTCTTGCCTGTTTTTATAATAACGGAAGTTGTGTAGAATTTTTTTCTTTATATAGAGGGTGGCTTAGGACGGTTTTTAGAAAAGGAGAAGAATATGCTGAAATTGGATTTATCGAAGGCAAGACAGTTTGTTTCCGAAGAGGAAATGGCGAATTTCAAGGCGCAGACGCTCTTAGCAAAAGAAATTTTACTGAAGGGAAGCGGTGCCGGAAATGATTTTCTCGGCTGGGTTGACCTTCCGGAGAATTATGATAAAGAGGAGTTTAAAAGAATTCAGGCAGCGGCAAAAAAGATTCAGGAGGATTCCGATGTTTTACTGGTCATCGGTATCGGCGGATCTTATCTTGGAGCAAGAGCGGCCAATGAGTTTTTGAATCACAGCTTCTACAATGAGCTTCCGAAGGAAGAGAGAAAGACACCGGAGATTTACTATGTGGGAAACAATATTTCTTCCAAGTACATTTCCGATTTAAAGCAGGTTTTAAAGGGAAAGGATTTTTCCGTAAATATCATTTCCAAGTCCGGAACCACTACCGAGCCCGCCATTGCCTTCCGTGTGTTTAAGGCTATGCTGGAAGAAAAGTACGGAAAAGACGGAGCGGCAAAGAGAATTTACGCTACAACCGATAAGGCGAGAGGGGCTTTAAAGAGTCTTGCCGATGAGATGGGTTATGAAGAATTTGTGGTACCCGATGATGTAGGCGGAAGATACTCCGTGCTGACTGCTGTCGGACTTCTTCCCATTGCCGTTACCGGAGCAAATATTTGCGAACTGATGGAAGGAGCCGCTTCCATGAGAAAGGCTCTTTTAGAGCAGGATTACGAAGTAAACCCGGCATTGCAATATGCTGCGGCAAGAAATATTATGCTTCGTAAGGATAAGAAGATTGAGATTTTTGTAAACTATGAGCCTTCCTGCCATTATATTTCCGAGTGGTGGAAGCAGCTTTACGGAGAGTCCGAAGGAAAGGATCAGAGAGGCATTTTCCCGGCTTCCGTAGACTTTACAACAGACCTGCACTCCATGGGACAGTTTATTCAGGAGGGAGCAAGACTTCACTTTGAAACGGTTCTGGAAGTGGTGGAAAGCGCGGCAGAGCTTGTGCTGGAGAAAGAAGAAATTGATACGGACGGCATGAACTATCTTGCCGGAAAGACCGTGGACTTTGTCAATAAAGCCGCTATGCAGGGAACAATCCTGGCGCACACGGACGGAAATGTACCGAACTTCCTTTTACAGATTGATAAGCAGTGTGAGAGAACGCTCGGCGAGCTTTTCTACTTCTTTGAGTTTGCCTGCGGTGTCTCTGCTTATATAAACGGCGTGAATCCTTTCAACCAGCCCGGTGTAGAGAGCTATAAGAGAAATATGTTTGCACTTCTCGGAAAGCCCGGTTATGAGGAGCTCGCGAAGGAACTGGCAAAGAAGTAAAAACGGGACTGTAAAAAATCAAAATTATTTTTAAGCAATATAGGTCTGAACTTGGGGCACGCTCTCGCTAGCTTCGCCTGACTGAGCAGTGGTTTTGTTAACCACTGCTCACTTTGCTTCGCAAAGCAACTTCCTTCGGAAGTTGGTCTCGTACAGGACAACTTTTCTGATGAAAAGTTTGTCCTTACGTAGGGGATACTAAGCGAAAAACTGCGTTTCTCTTGTTTTTCGCAAGTACCGACGGGCTCAGACTACCCCGCATTCAGACCTATATCGCAAAAAAAATCCCTTTATTATTTTGATTTTTTACAGCCCCTTCTATATGAGTCAACCGGTTTCTCGATAAATTGTGTATCGTTTGCTATCCAATTGATTATGCAAGATCAGTTTTATTCTTCAATCACCTGAATTTCCAATCCGTCAAAGGAAATCTCCTCCATAAAGGAGTCGGAAAGAAAAGTCGTTTTGGATCGGGTTTGAAATTCCCGAATTCTTGTCGGAAGCCAGATGGGAACCGGCAAATCAAAGTGATGACAGATTTCTTCCAATGCGGTATAGACCTTTTTGGTCCTGTTTTCCGTTCCTTCCTGCCTGGAAACACAGGACGCTATCACTTTTCCGTTTTTCAGTATTTGTCCGCTTAATCGAAACATTCAAACCTCCGTATAAGATCATCTTGAAGAAATCCATTCTTTTTCCTTACGGGACAGTGTCACCGTATGGAAGCTTTCCAAGCTTAGTCTGAAAAAATTTTTTTGTCAAAATAATTTCCGTATATTTTAGGTATTGAAAAATTATAATCAAAGAATTGTATTGCAGAAAACTTCTTACAAAAAGTGCTTTTCAGAGTTCATTGTAAGAGTCGGGAAAGTATGCTATAAGTAAAGAATGATACAATAATGAACGACAGATTTTTCTGAAAAATAGAGAAGAAAGACGGAGGCCGAAAATGGGACTGGAAACAGAAAATCCTAAACTTTTTTTAGAACAGGCAAAGGCGGAATTAGAGAATTATCATGGAATACAGGAGAGATTGCAGGAATCTCTTGGAAAAGAAAAAGAAGCGAAACAGGCATTTGAAAAAGACAGAGCGGCTGTGACGGAGAAAATAGAAAAGACAATAAAAGACAGGCAGAAAGAACTGGAACAGTCGTATGATCAAAAAATCAGTCAGAGTAGCGGAAAGATTAAAAAAGCACAAAGTGAAAGAGATGCGGCGAAAAATAAGGGAATAAAAGAACGCATTGCGGACGAGAGTGCACCGCTGAAGCAGGAAAATATAGAGTTAAAGAGGCAAATGCAGGGGATTTGCAAAAGAGAAGGTGCACCTCTTTTTATTGCGAGTAAATTCTTTGCCGTTTTATATAAGCCGGTCAGTTTTGTGGAAGTGTTGATTCTGATTTTCTTATTTTTATTGATTTTTGCAGCTCTACCCTTAGGACTGTATTTCTTTTTGTTGAAATCTAAGGGGATATTATTTTTAGCAGGAATTTATCTGCTGGATATTTTACTTTTTGGAGGACTGTATGTCTTCGTCGGAAACAGAACGGTAGGGAAATACAGAGAAGTAGTAAAGCAGAGTATTGCCATTCGTAAACGGATTTTAAGAAACAAGAAGTCTTTAAAGGCCTTAGCAAGGGAAATCAGAAAAGATTCCGATGATGGCCACTATAATTTGACGGAGTATGATGATGAACTGGCTTGTTTGACGCAGGAAAGAAATGATTTTATCGCGCAGAAGCAGAATGCATTGCATAATTTTGAAACGGTAAGTCAGGAAATTATTCGTGATGAAATAGAAAATGCAGAGAGAGAGGGCTTGGAGGCCTTAAAGGCGGAATGGCAGAGAAATACGGAGGAGAGAATCAGTCTTGAAGCCGCAGAGCGGGAAACAACATTGAAGCTGTCCAAGGAGTTTGAACAGTATATCGGAAAAAAACATATGAATGTTGAAGATTTACAGGCGATGATTCAGATTTTGGAGGAAGGAAAGGCCCAAAGTCTGACCGAGACAATCTTAAAACTGGAAGAGGGAGATAAAACCCTTTAAATCGGGATAAATAAAGTTTCGAAAAACCGTACCGTAAGAGGATGAATTTGCAAAGAATTGCAGAGTAAAGTCCGCTACAGTACGGTTTTTTCTGTTCTTACAGTAAGAAAATAGTTTCAATTCGTATAAATTTTGTAAAAAAATACAAAATATTTGGCACTCTATTACCATGGCTCTTAAATAATAAGATTACAATAAGAGAAAGTCTGAGTGTATTTTTTCATGTACATTTGGAAATATTATCAATGAAACCTTTTCAAGGTTAATGATTGATTTTTCACAATTTTAAATTAAGCGCGCAATTTCAAGTTGTGGGAATCAGTGGAATTAGAAGGAGGAAAATCATGTCCAACATTCATGTTACGAGTGAGATTAAAAAACTCAAAAAAGTTTTACTTCATAGGCCCGGTGATGAATTATTGAACTTAACCCCGGATACATTGGGAGAGTTGTTGTTTGATGATATTCCGGATTTAGCGGAAGCACAGCTTGAGCATGATCGTTTTGCAAATATTTTAAGAGATCATGGTGTAGAGGTTGTTTACCTTGAGGATTTGATGGCAGAAACCCTGAAGGCCCGGCCGGAAATCAAGGAGCAGTTCTTAGATCAGTGGATTACCGAGTCCGGTGTACACACGGAAGAATATCATAAGATTATCAAGAATTATTTGGAGAAGTTTAAGGACGAGAAGGAATTGGTTTTGAAGACGATGGCAGGTATCACCTTTGCCGAGCTTGGCGAGATTCATACCAATTTCCTGGTAGACCGCATTGCAACCGCTTCCCACCTTCTTGTTAATCCGATGCCGAACCTGTACTTCACACGTGACCCGTTCGCTTCAGTAGGAAACGGTGCAGTTATCAACAGAATGTTCTCCGTAACCAGAAATCGTGAGACCATTTATGCGGATTACATCTTCAAGTATCATCCTGATTATGCTGGAAATGTTCCTGACCTCTATGGCCGTAACAACTACTTCCATATCGAAGGTGGAGACGTATTAAACGTAAACGAGAAGTTACTCTTCATCGGAATGTCTCAGAGAACACAGCCTGAAGCGATTCAGGAACTTGCTATGAAGATGTTCTATGAGAACGAAGGCAATAAGATTGAGACCATTCTGGCATTTAATATTCCGGTTAGCCGTGCTTTCATGCATTTGGATACCGTATTTACACAGATTGATACCGATGCCTTTACCATCCACCCGGGAATCATGGGAACCTTACAGGTTTTCGCTATCACCAAGGATGCCGCAAAGCATGATGTAAAGATTGAAGAGCATACCGGAAAGCTGGAAGATATTCTTGCAAAGTTCATGGGACTTCCGAAGGTTCGTCTGTTCCCCTGCGGTGCCGGAGATGCACTTGCAGCAGAGAGAGAGCAGTGGAACGACGGTTCCAACACACTGTGTATCGCTCCCGGAACGGTTATCGTTTACAAGCGTAACTATGTAACCAACAAGTATCTGAAGGAGAACGGCTTCAACGTTCTGGAGCTTGAAGCATCGAACCTTTGTGTAGGACGTGGCGGCCCCAGATGTATGTCTATGCCGCTTGTTCGTGAAGATTAAAAATTGTATTAGAAGAGAGAGAGGGAAATTACTATGGGAGTTAATGTTAGAGGAAGAAGCTTTTTGACACTGTTGGATTTTACACCGGATGAAATCAGATATTTCTTGGAGCTTTCTGCCGAGTTCAAGAGATTAAAGGCAAACGGTGTTGATCACAGCTATTTGAAGGGAAAGCAGGTTGTTCTGCTTTTTGAGAAGACCTCCACAAGAACTCGTTGTGCATTTGAAGTTGGTGCTCGTGACCTGGGAATGGGCGTTACTTTCCTCGATTCCGGATCTTCTCAGATGGGAAAGAAAGAGTCTCTGGAAGATACCGCGAAGGTATTGGGCCGTATGTATGACGGTATTGAGTACCGCGGATTTGATCAGAAGGTTGTTGAAGACCTTGCAAAGTATTCCGGTGTTCCGGTATGGAACGGTTTGACCGACTTATATCATCCGACACAGATGCTTGCAGATATCCTTACCGTTAAGGAAGAGTTCGGTGATGTTAGAGGCCGTAAGTTAACTTTCTTCGGCGATGCTCGTAACAACGTTGCCAATTCCTTAATGGTTGTATGTGCTAAGCTCGGTATGCACTTCTGTGCTTGTGGACCGAAGGAGCTTATGCCGACTGATGATCTCGTTGCTAAGTGCAGAGAGGTTGCAAAGGATACCGGAGCTGAAATTGAACTTACCGATGATATCAAAATCGGTGCAAAGGATGCGGATGTCCTTTACACGGATATCTGGCTTTCCATGGGTGAGCCGGCAGAACTTTGGGAGAAGAGAATCAAGCTTCTTCGTCCGTATCAGGTAAACAAGGAGCTTATGGCTATGGCTAAGCCGACAGCTATTTTCTTACACTGCCTGCCTTCCTTCCATGACCGTAATACCACTGTCGGAGAGGACATCTACCAGAAGTACGGCTTAGAGGCAATGGAAGTTACCGATGACGTATTCCTTGGCAAGCACGCAAGACAGTTCCACGAGGCAGAGAATCGTATGCATACTATTAAGGCTGTAATGTATGCTACATTGAAGTAGGAGAAGAGCATGGCAAAACGTATTGTTGTAGCTCTCGGGGGGAATGCCTTAGGCAATACCCCCGAAGAGCAGCTTGATTTAGTACGTCATACCGCAAAGACAATCGTGGATTTGTCTGAAGCGGGTTATGAGGTGATTGTGGGCCATGGAAACGGACCGCAGGTAGGAATGATTAACCTGGCAATGGAGTTTTCCAGCACTAAGGGCGGAAACACACCGTATATGCCGTTCCCGGAGTGCGGCGCCATGTCCCAGGGATATATCGGATATCATTTACAGCAGGCAATTCAGAAGGAATTAAAGGCACGTCATATCGATAAGGAATGTGCTTCCGTTATCACACAAGTTGTTGTAGACGAGAAGGATCCCGGATTTGCTAAGCCGACGAAGCCGGTAGGAAGCTTCTATACGAAGGAAGAAGCTGACAAGATTGCCGCTGAGAAGGGATTTACTTTTTTGGAAGATGCCGGACGCGGCTATCGTCGTGTCGTACCATCTCCGATTCCGCAGCGTATCGTTGAGCTCAAGGTTGTTGAGCAGCTTGTGAAAGCTGGCGATATCGTGATTACGGTTGGCGGCGGCGGCATTCCCGTAGTAGAGACCGCTGACGGCTTAAAGGGCGTAGCGGCAGTAATCGATAAGGATCGTTCCAGTGCTCTTCTTGCGCAGGATATCGGAGCGGATATGCTGATCATCCTTACCGCTGTAGACAGAGTTTGCATCAATTATAACAAACCGGACCAGAAGGAACTTCCAACCATGAATCTGGCAGAAGCTGAGCAGTATATTGCCGAGAAGCAGTTTGCACCGGGCAGTATGCTTCCGAAGGTTCAGTCATGTATGGAATTCGTAAAGAATAATACCAACGGAGGAACCGCTCTTATTACCTCTTTACAGAAGGCAGCCCTTGCACTGAAAGGTGAAACAGGTACTATTATTACAAAATAACTAGAAGGGGGATAGTATTTCTGTGAAAGCGAAAAAACAATCTTTAACAGCGTTTAGTATTTTATTTATCATTTTGGCAGTTTTATGTATCATTTCCGTTCTTTTGAACGGACAGCCGATTAGCAACGATATTATTTCCGGATTAAACCCGGAAAAGTATGGTGCGTTGGTTGAAACTGTTGCTGCCGGCGGAACTGTTACCGTTGTTGGAGCTAAGCTGAATAACTTTTTTATGGCTTATCCCAATGGATTCGTTAATGCAGCGGACTTAATCGTATTTATCGTATCCATCGGCGGATTTATCGGCGTAGTGATGAAGACCGGTGCACTGGAAGCGGGTGTTTATCATCTGGTTAAGAAGATGCACGGGAAGGAAGAAGTTTTAATTGTAATCTTAATGGTTCTTTTCTCCATCGGCGGATCCACCTACGGTATGGCGGAAGAGACCATCGGCTTCTATGCTTTGATTACCACTGCGCTTGTTGCAGCGGGCTTTGATACCATTGTTGCGGTAGCGACCGTTCTCCTCGGTGCAGGTTGCGGTGTTTTGGGATCCACCATTAACCCCTTTGCAACCGGTGCGGCAACCTCCGCATTACAGAGCGTAAATGTTCCTTACAGCAGTACAACCATCATGGTTCTCGGCTTTGCGCTTTGGGTTACTTCACTGCTTATCGCGATTATCTTTGTACTGCGTTATGCCAAAAAAGTAAAAGCGGATAAGGGATCCACCATCCTTTCCTTACAGGAACAGCAGGACATGAAGGATCATTTTATGAAGGAAGACGGCCAGACCTTGGAGTTTACCGGAAAGCATAAGGCCGTTCTGATTGTATTCGCTATTTCTTTTGCGGTTATGATTGCTTCTCTGATTTCCTATCAGGACATCACCTTTGGCGGAAATGAAGACGCTTATCTTGCGGCACTTGGCTGGTCCGATTTCTTAACCGGTGTTCCTCTCGGACAGTGGTATTTTGCGGAGTTGGCAGCTTGGTTTACTTTTGCAGCTGTTCTTGTCGGCATTATGGCAAGGATGTCTGAAAACGAATTGATTAATACCTATCTTGACGGAGCAAAGGATCTTCTTTCCGTAGCGCTTGTCATTGCGGTTGCCCGCGGTATCACGGTTGTGATGCAGGCAACACATATGGACTTCTGGATTTTGGATAAGTCTGCAGCAATTCTGAAGGGTGTTCCGGGATTCGTCTTTGCACCGCTTTCCTATGTCATTTACCTGGTACTCAGCTTCCTGGTTCCTTCCACTTCCGGATTGGCAGGATTCTCCATCCCGGTAATGGGCGGATTGGCAAACACTCTTGGATTCGATGCATCCGTAATGGTTGCCGTATTCTCTGCAGGTTGCGGTTTGATTAACCTTTTCACACCGACCTCCGGTGTTGTAATGGGTGGTCTGGGTGCTGCCAAAGTAGAGTTAAAGACCTATATGAAGTGGGGACTAAAGCTCTTTGTAGCAATCGGCATTGCAAATATCGTTGTTCTTTCTTTGGCAATGATGATTATTAAGTAGTTTGTAAGTAATCCTTGCAAAGCATATAAGAAGGACTTCTGCTTGGAAGTCCTTCTTTTTTATACCCTATATTAAAAAAATTAAATTTATTTATAATATCTATGAATGAATTTGTGCTATAATAACGAAAATAGGAAAGAAATAATAAAAAAAAGTTCCTTCTTTTTCACTTTGGCGTTCCGGCATTCTTTAAGGAACTATGTGAACTGTTTTGAGGAAGAAACGGATGAGTAAAAAGGCAATTATGCAAGAAAGCTGGACATCGGGAATCAATCCTGTTTCCCTTTGTTCTTTTGATTATGAAGCGATAGAGAAGCCGACGAAGGCCATGATGCATCAGGCTGCTCGCTTTATGTATTTTAATAAGGGTGTCGGTAAGATTAAAATTGACGGGGTGGAGTATGATATTGTACCCCATACTTTATGTGCTATTACCCCTTGGAAGGTTACGGACATCATAGACGTTAGAGATACTTTACACTTGAGCCTCATTGTTTATGACTTTCAGTTTATGAATACAATGCTGAAGGTGGCTCCCGGTCTGGAGGTGGATAGTACAAGCTTATTTACTTTTTTAGCATCTCATCCGGTAGCTTACCTGGAAAAAGAGCAAATTTCCACGATTTATAGAATCATGTCCTCTCTGCAAAATGAATTGGGCGTGGATTCGGCAGTAATGAGACAGGCGGATCAACCCTTCACTTTCCTTTATACGGTAGTAAAGATATTAGAGCTCATGGTAGAGTATCGACGATGTTTAGCTTTGACGGAAGAGGCTGTGAAGCAAAAAAACAATATCGGGATACAGAATTCTATCTTAAGCTATATCTATTTTCATTCAGCCGAGCACTTGACTTTGGAAAAGGTTGCAGAGGTTTTTTATATCTCCGAATCTTCCTTGTCCAAGAGGCTGAGTGATTTAACGGGAACAACCTTTACGAAGCTTTTAAATGATATACGGATTGAAAAGGCGACGGACTATCTGATCTATACCGGATTAACCTTGGAAGAAATTGCAGATATATTGGGCTTTTCCGATGCATCCCACCTTTCCAAGCATTTTGTGGAGAAAATGGGACTGACACCGAACAAATATAGAAAGGCTTATGGGAAAGAGGGAGCAGTCTATCGTCCCGCGGATAAGAATATTGCTTTGGAAGTTACCGATTATCTCTATAATCATTATGATGCGGATGACTTATTGGCCAGTACGATTTCGGAGAAGTACGGGATAAGCGTTTCGGAATTAAATCGAGCTCTTTTATATTATACGGAAATGAATTTTATAACCTTGTTGAATTTTGTTCGAGTGAATAAGGCCAGTGAGATGCTCGTGGATTCGAATTATTCCATCTTGGATATTTCGGTTTCTGTGGGCTATAGTAATATTAAGACTTTCAATTTGAATTTCTACAAATTCAAAGGGATGACCCCCAGTGAATTTAGAGAGTCTATCACCTTGCAAAGGACAGATCAGTCTGAAAATAAGTATAAAAACAAAGATAAAAATAAAGAAAAGAAAAATAGAGTTTAATAAAAA
>NZ_JH414504.1:292885-723971 GCF_000238075.1 Oribacterium asaccharolyticum ACB7 | reverse complement strand
TTTTTATAAGGAACGCATATGAAAAGGGATATCGAGCTGTTGTAAAACTTCGGCCTCCCTTTTATGACAGGTGAAGAGAAGAATTTGAGCAGGATATGCCTTATTGACAAAAGAAAGTGCTGCAGCCAGACGGTTTTCATCATACATGGCAAAGCTGTCATCAAAGAGTAAAGGAAGGTATTCTTTCCGTTCTTTTTGCAAGAGCTTTGCCATGGCCAAACGTAAAGAAAGATAAAGCTGATCGATTGTTCCGGTAGAGGCCTGCTCCAGGGGTAACATTTTTTCTTTCGTATTGACAAAGATACGCAGATTCTGGTCAATAAAAAGAGAATCATAGCGTTCTCCGGTGATATAGGAGAGAATTTTTGCCGTTTCTTTGTTTAAATAAAAGGCGAAACTTTGATAAATCTCTTCGGATAAAGCATGAATTCTTTCTTTTGCTTCGGCAATGGCTTCCAGCTTCTCACGAAGCTTCTCATTGTCATAGAGGCTTGGACGAATTTGCTCCGCTCTGTTTTGCCAACTGCCGATTTGACGCAATTTCTCTTCCAGCACATTTTCTTCTTCCTCTAAACGCTTTTTTCTTTCCTCTTCTTTCTGTTCTTCTTCTTTTAATGCGGAAATATCGGTATTTAGCTCCTCAATTTTTGCTCGCTTTTCAGAAAGCAATGTGAAATTATTTTTTACTTCGCTATAATATTTATCCAACACATAAGGGCTAAAGAGAGAGGAAGGACCGGATTCGTCCACCTCTTCTTTACTGGAGTTTGAAAAAGCGGCGTATGCGGCAAAATTTCTCTTATTTGCAATCTCCCGGAAAAAAAGATTCTGCCTCTGTTCCAATTGGATACGCTTCTTTCTTTCTACAAAGCTCGTAAAAGCGAAAATTCCGAAGAAAAGACCCAAACAGAATGCCGGATAAAGCATGGGAACAGAACGAATCTGAAATGCAAAAACCCCGGAGATAGGGTAGTCGGTATAAAAATACAGATAACTCAATAAAGAGTAGCAAAGGAAGAGCACGGACAAGAAAAGAAGGCAAAACGGAAAAAGGAAAGCTTGCTTTTTGGGCCCGTCTAACGCCTCGCTTTCGGATAGAAGTTGTTTTACAGTGCTTTCTTCGTTCAGAACCTCTTCTTCCGAGTGGAAGCCCTCCTTGTGGATAAACTCCTCCAAAGTTTGTATTTCTTTTTGTAAATGCAATATTGCGGAAATTTTATTTTCAACCAAGTCCTTGTAATTTTTTTCTTCCTGAAAAGATGTGGACGCTTTGACTTCGGATGCAGAGTCTGAAATTAGATCCGGTGTTTCCTCGCGCTCTTTTGCGCAAAGTTCTCTTTGGCTGTTTTTAACGTCTCCCAGTAAAGCGGAATATTCCTTTTCCGCCTGAAAATAAATCTGCTCTTGGATTCTCTTTTCTTCTTCACTAAGATAGGCAATGGCGGCTTCCGGATTAATGTGCATATTTCCGCTATGTTCCATATTGGAAAAAATCTTTTGCAATTCTTTTACCATTTCGCGGTCGGTGCCGGATTTTAATTGACGAATGAATACCGTATTATGAAAGCTTTCCGAGGAAAAAGAGGATAGCACCTCTTCAAGAAAGCAATCGGCATCAGAGACGGGGGTGTTCGTGTCGAGCTGAAGAATCACTGCATTTCCGCCGGAGAGGAAATCCCGACTCAGACAATAGGACTTATTTTGATAGGAAAAGAAAAGCTTTCCGCCGAATGGTAGATCCTTTTGGAACGGACGGTGGCGAAAGAATTGCTCTTTCCTGCTCGGAGAAGAAGGAATACCGTAAAGCATTCCCTGAATAAAAGCATGTAAGGTGGATTTTCCGGCCTCATTTTCTCCGTAAATTACATTGCAGAGGGGAGAAAAATCCAATGAAAATTGATGAAATTTTCCGAACCCCGAGATTTCCAAGTTGGTAATAATCATTTTTTTCCTCCGGAAAGCAGTGCAGAGATACCGTAATGCAGACAATCTTTTTCTCTGGCGGATAAGTTCTCATTTCCTTTTTTTAGGTAAGAGCGAATATAAAATCCGATTAAATCGTTACTATGCTCACGGTAGAGGTTATAGAAGTCATATTCCGGAACACTTTCATCAATCCACTCAATGACGCGACTGTCCCGGGGTAATAAATCTTCCCCGACATGAGTTTCGGGATCTCTTTTCCCGCTGAATTTGATGCGGTAAATGTGTTGCATCCCTCTTTTCCTGATTTCGTCGGAGAGTCTGTTTCGGAGCATTTCGGTTCCTACACCGGTATCCAAACGGAAATGAAGCGAAATGTATTGTGTATCGGCAAGGCGAATAAATTGCAAAGCATCAATTTTTTTCTGCAAAGGATCGAGGTTTCCCAGAAATACGCCATGCTCCCCTAAATTATCCTTACTGAGGGCTTCCGGTGACCCGGAGAAGGCCACCTTATTCTTAAGAAGAATTTGCTTGTCGGCCTCTCCCCCCAAAGCAACATAGGAAAAAGGAAGAGCCTGCAATTTTTCCGGATTCTGCGGAAAAGGTTCTTCCTTTGAAACGTTGCAAAGCAAAACAGGAATCGCTCCGCTGTGTTCCGGGGTAAAATGCTCCAACGCTTTTTTCCTGTCAGCCTTTTCCTGTAAGCTGAGAATTTCAAGGTTTAAATCTTCAATATAAAGTTGTTCCTGTTCTTCTTTCAGGATATGTACATTTCGCGGGAAAATCGCAGAATTCAGAAAATGGTAGGAGAGATCCGGCTTGGAATAAAAGAAGACATGACAAAAAGGAATCCGAGAGAGACTCTGTCGGATTCGTTCCACATCTTCCTTTAAAGGAGAAAAATGGAAGCTTTGTCCCAAAAGAAACAAAGCATCCACATTTTCCTTAAGTGCTAAATCTACAATTTTATCCAAAGAGGAGAGGAGGGCATTGCTCCGCTCTCTTCCCCATGATTTTTGTCCATCGGGAATCATCCCCAAATGGAGATCGGAGGCATGAATAAAACGCATGAACGTTCCTTCCTTTATAATTCGCAGTTGCCAACGGTTCTCGGGAAGGGAAGCACATCTCGTATATTGCTCATTCCGGTAATATACATTACCGCTCTTTCAAAGCCCAAACCGAATCCTCCGTGTCTGGTACTGCCGTACTTACGCAGGTCAAGATAGAATTGGTAATCCTCCATATTCATATTCAGCTCCTGCATCCGTTTTGTCAGTTTATCCAAATCGTCCTCTCTTTGAGAACCGCCGATGATTTCTCCGATTCCCGGAACCAGACAATCCACTGCGGCTACCGTTTTTCCGTCTTCATTCAACTTCATATAGAAAGATTTGATGTCTTTGGGATAATCGGTTACAAAGACAGGACATTTATAGATTTCTTCCGTCAAATAGCGTTCATGTTCTGTTTGCAGATCCGAACCCCACTTGACCTTATACTCAAAACGGTCATTTACCTTTTCAAGCATTTCTACAGACTCGGTATAGCTTACTCTGGCAAAGTCCGACTTTACAATATGTTGTAGACGCTCTAAAAGGCCCTTGTCAACAAACTGATTCAAGAATTCCAATTCTTCCGGTGCATTAACTAAAACGTATTGAATAATGTACTTCAGCATGTCTTCTGCAATAAACATCACATCATCCAGGTCGGCAAAAGCCATTTCCGGCTCAATCATCCAGAATTCCGCGGCATGTCTTTGGGTGTTGGATTTTTCCGCACGGAAGGTTGGACCGAAGGTGTAAATATCGCGAAAAGCCTGAGCAAATGCTTCTCCGTTTAACTGCCCGGAAACGGTAAGGCTGGTTTTCTTCCCGAAAAAATCTTCGCTGTAGTCAACGCAGCCGTCCTTCATGGGGACATCGTTCAAGGGGAGTGTGGTTACCTCGAACATTTCACCCGCGCCTTCCGCATCGGATGCGGTAATCAAGGGAGTATGGACGTAGACAAAGCCTCTCTCCTGAAAGAAGGAATGAATCGCATAGGCAATTTGAGAACGGATACGAAATACAGCCTGAAAAGTATTGGTTCTGGGACGTAAGTGCGGGATAGTTCTCAAATACTCCAGACTATGCCTTTTTTTCTGTAAGGGATAATCCGGCTGCGTTTCCCCCTCTACGGAAATTTCCACAGCCTGCAGTTCAAATTCCTGCTTTGCTTCAGGTGTGGGAATAAGCTTTCCGCTTACGATAACGGCAGCGCCTACACCGAGCTTGGCAATTTCACCGAAGTTTGCCATTTCGTCATGATATACGACCTGAAGCGGTGTAAAAAAAGTTCCGTCAGAAATAGTGAGGAAGCCGAAATTCTTGGAATCCCGATTACTTCTTACCCATCCGCTGACACAAACCTCCTGGTTTAAATATTCCTCCTTGGAAAGGAAAATATCCCGAAGTCCTGTGATTTCCATAAGTCCCCCTTATACATGGTTAGAGTATGCCCCTTTCGGGGCGAATGCATTGCAACAAAAATAGAACTGTAAAAACGCTACAATATCCTTGTAGTATACTGAAAAAGAGTGTATTTATCAAGAAAGATTCCCTGCTTTCCGCGACTGATTTCCGGATTCGCTATATTCCTTTTGCCTTTTAGGACAAAATCACGGCGGAAAATCTTTGACAAAGAAGCTTCGAAAGATAGAAACAAATATTTATACAAAAAAACATGAAAATAAAATTCTTTTCTGTGGAATATTCTAATTTCTATGTTTCCAATGCCTTTAAATCGTGCTATAATCCAAGTACCAGAGATAGGAGATTTTTTAATTCATTACAATTTTCTATAGCTGGATTCAGCCAGAGCGAGAATTCCCAGAAGCGGTGAGGTGTAAAGATGATCAAGAAGGAAATGATTGCCATGCTTTTAGCTGGTGGACAAGGTTCACGTCTTGGTGTTCTGACGAAGAATGTCGCAAAACCGGCAGTTTCATTTGGAGGGAAGTATTCCATTATCGATTTCCCGTTAAGCAATTGTATTAACTCCGGTATAGACACCGTCGGAGTCTTAACACAGTATCAGCCTCTCCGTCTCAATGCGCACATAGGGATTGGGATACCTTGGGACTTGGACCGAAACAGAGGCGGTGTTACGGTGTTGCAACCCTATGAGTCTTTACGGGATACAGGTTTTTACTCTGGCACGGCAAATGCCATCTATCAGAATATTGCCTACATCGAAAACTATGATCCGGAGTATGTACTGATTTTATCAGGGGATCATGTGTATAAGATGGACTATGAGGTAATGCTGGAATACCATAAAGCGATGAAAGCGGACTTGACTATTGCTTCTATGCCGGTACCCATGGAAGAGGCCAGCCGTTTTGGTATAACGGTGACGGATGAGCATGGCAGGATCACGGATTTCCAAGAAAAACCAAAAAATCCGAAGAGCAATTTGGCTTCGATGGGAATCTACATTTTTAATTGGAAAGTATTAAAGGAAGCTCTGATTCAAAACAAAGACGTTCCTGATTGCGATTTTGGCAAACACATCATTCCTTATCTTTTTCAGAAGCAGGGACAGATTTATGCTTATGAATTCAATGGATACTGGAAGGATGTGGGAACATTGCTATCCTACTGGGAATCCAATATGGAACTCATTGCATTGATACCGGAGTTTAATTTATACGAAGAGTATTGGAAAATCTACACGCAAACCGATAATGCGGCCCCGCAGTATATAGCAAGCGATGCGCAGATTGAGCGCTCTATTGTTGCGGAAGGCTGTGAGATTCACGGAGAAATCCGGAATTCTATTATCGGTCCGGGCGTCACAGTGGAACACGGGGCAGTCATTACAAACAGCATCATCATGGAAAACACAGTCATCAAGGAAGATACCCACATCGACCAGGCTGTGGTGGCAGAAAATGTTATTATAGGAAAGGCTTGTGAAATCGGTATTGGTGAATACCAGGAATCAAGCTATGACAGCAGGGTTTATTGCTCGAATCTTGCGACCATCGGGGAAAGTTCCCTGATACCGGATGGGGTAAGAGTAGGAAGAAATACAGCTATATATGGACCGACGGAGCTTTCCGACTATCCGGATGGACTTCTTGTTAGCGGAGGAGTGATTATCAAGGAGGAGGAAAGACTATGAGAGCTATCGGAATCATACTGGCGGGTGGAAACAACAAAAGAATGCACGAGCTTTCCAATAAGAGAGCCATTTCTGCTATGCCTGTAGCAGGAACGTTTCGTGCGATAGATTTTGCCCTTTCGAATATGTCCAACTCTCATATTCAGAAGGTTGCGGTACTGACGCAATACAATTCCCGCTCTTTAAACCAACATCTATCTTCTTCCAAATGGTGGGATTTTGGAAGAAAACAGGGAGGGCTTTATGTTTTTACTCCGACCATAACCGCTGAACACGGTGACTGGTTTAGAGGAACAGCAGATGCTCTCTACCAGAACCTTGTTTTTTTACAGTCTTCTCATGAGCCTTATGTGATTATTGCAGCAGGAGATGGGGTATATAAACTTGACTACAACAAGGTACTAGAATATCATATCGAAAAGAGGGCGGATATAACCGTTGTTTGCAAGCCTATTGATGCAAATGATGATATTTCCCGCTTTGGCTGTCTGAAAATGAATGAGGACAGCCGAATCGTGGACTTTGAGGAGAAGCCTGTATTTACGGATGCCAATATACTTTCTTGTGGAGTCTATGTCATTCGAAGAAGGCTTCTGATTGAGCTTTTAGAAAAAGCCCACGACGAAGATCGCTATGATTTTGTAAAGGATATTCTGGTTCGCTATAAGAATTTAAAGCGAATCTACGGTTATAGACTGAACACTTATTGGAGCAATATTGCTTCTCTGGAGTCCTATTACAAGACGAATATGGACTTCTTAAAGAGAGAGATTCGGGATTATTTCTTTAAACAGGCGCCTGGTGTTTACACAAAATTGGCCGACAACCCGCCTGCAAAATACAATCCGGACAGTAATGTGCATAACTCCATTGTGGCCAGCGGTTGCATTATCAACGGAACGGTTGAAAATTCCGTTCTGTGCCGTAAGGTCTACATTGGAAACAACTGTATCGTTCGGAATTCGGTAATCCTGAATGATGTGTATATCGGAGATAACAGCGTATTAGAGAATTGCATCGTGGAGAGCCGGGACACCATTCGCGCCAATACAACCTACATTGGAACACCGGAGAATATCAGAATCGTCATCGAGAAAAATGAAAGGTATACCATGTAAAAAGGAAGGAGTATCATGGAGGTTACAGATGTACGGGTTCGCAAGGTTGACAAAGAAGGTAAGATGAAGGCCATTGTTTCTATCACTTTTGATGAGGAATTTGTAATTCACGACATTAAGGTTATCGAAGGAGAAAAGGGCTTATTTATCGCTATGCCTTCAAGAAAAACTACGGACGGGGAGTACAGAGATATTGCGCACCCTATCCGCTCCACCACGAGAGAACTGCTTCAACAAACTATTTTGGAAAAATACCAAGAAGATGCTGAGGAAGAGAGCGAAGCACTTTGAGCTCAGCAGAAGAACACAACTCTAGAATCAGAAAAGATTGCATGAAACAAAGCCATGTATCTTTCTACGAGGGAAAACTCCAATGGAATAGTTTGACTCGCGCAAAAAAGCTACTAAGAGATTGACCCTCTCTTAGTAGCTTTTTGTTTCAGATAATTTAATTTTATACCTTTTTCTATTTTTGTCGAAATACTAATTGGAAAAATGTGCTCACAAGTAGAAGGGAAGTTTAGAGAATAAATGAAAATAATTACAGAACGGAAAATGCGCTTTATTTATCTCTTATTTCTGCTATTCATTTTTATCTTTATTTTTGGAAGCTCTGTACGAGAATATTACAGGCTTGGTTTTCGTGAGCATAAATTTGAAGTGCTGAAAACGGGGTGGCAGAGAATTCTTCCGGACGGTTCAAAAAAGAAACTGGGCTCTTCGGAAGAGATGGTTCTGATCAAGGATTTACTGATTGAGAGACAGCTTCCGAGTGAGGTTCCCTATTCTTTGACGACACTTTATATCAAGACAATGCATCAGGATTTAACAATTTGGATTGATGAAAAGCCGATATATCAGTTTGACTATCAGGATATTCCTCCGTTTAACAGTAAAATCCCTCCTTTGTACTGGGTGCGTATCCCGATACAGAAAGATCAGTTGGGGAGTACGATTCGAATCGAATTCAGAGGAAGAGCCAGAAGTGTTGAAAATACTCTGGAAGGAATGTATTTTGGAGAGGATTTGTCCATCGTTTGCGAGATTTTATGGAAAAATATCTTGCAGATATTTTCATCTCTTTGCTTGATTTTCATGGGAATCGGTCTGCTTGTGGAATATCTTATTCTGGATCGAAGGAGAGGAGAGGAAAAGGGTTCATTTTATTTGGGAGCCGTTCTGTTCTTTTTAGGACTTTGGATGGGCTGTCAGATTGATGCCAGACAGCTGATTTTCAATAATATTTTGTTGATTTGGAATATGGAATATCTTTCTTTGATTATGATTCCGATTCCGGCTTTGTTGTTTATCAATAAAGTGGAAAGGGGAAATTGTCAAAGGGGGATTTATTGGCTGTGCTTATCGATAGCACTTTGTGATTTTTTGATTATTGTTTCCGCGGGAGTAGGTCTGTACAGTTTTGCGGAATTGAACTTATTGATTGACTGCATACTTCTTTTGACCTGTTTTGCCATTGCAAGAAGCTTTGTCGTGATTCGCTGGCGTGATCCGGATCTTTTTAAAGATTTAACATGGATGATAGGTGCCGGAAGTACCCTTATCTCCTTCAGCTGCATTGAGCTTGTGTCCTTCTTCTTAAACGGTTATGAAAACCAGGGGCGTTTTCTTTCCGTTGGAAGTGTGATTTTCGCTTTCCAGATGATTCATATGCAAAGTATGGAATACGATAAGGTTCGAAATGAAAAGAATAAGCTGGAGGTTGCCGAAAAGGTCCAGTCCGAGTTCTTGGCCAATATGTCTCATGAGATTCGCACGCCAATCAATACGGTTATCGGGATGAATGAAATGATTCTCAGAGAGAGTCATGATGATGTTGTCTTGGGGTATGCCAGAAATATTCAGGTTTCCGGAGAAAGCCTGCTTTCTTTGGTGAACGATATTTTGGATTTTTCGCGTATTGAATCTTCAGGAATCAAGTTGGTTCCCAAACCCTATGAACTTGCCAATTTATTGCATGAACTCAGTAATACTGCCCGCTTTAGGGCGGAATGGAAGAATCTGCGTTTCTCCGTAATTGTGGATGAGGATACACCGGCAGTCCTTTTTGGAGATGTTTTCCGCGTAAGAGAGGTACTTGTGAATCTCCTGGATAATGCAATCAAGTATACCGATACGGGAACGGTTACGCTGACGGTAACCTTTAAAAGCTTGCCTGTGGAAGAGAAAAAGTTTTCTTTTAATGAGGAGGATGCAAATGTAAGTCCGGAGGATAGGGAGGAACAGCCCCCGGCTAATGCTGTCCCCGTAGAATTGCAATTTGCGGTGAAGGATACCGGATTGGGAATCAGTGAAAAAGATCAGAAATTGGTTTTCCAAAAATTTCAAAGAGTGCATTCCGGCTGGAGAAAGAACATCCAGGGAACCGGTTTGGGACTTCCGATTACAAAATATTTAACAAAATTGATGCATGGGCGCATAGAATTAAAAAGTGCTCTGGGAGAAGGTTCCTGCTTTACAGCTTATATTCCGCAGTATCGTTTAAATGATGAATCTATCGGGAACTTTGAAGACCGATACAAAAAGCAAAAAGGGGTCGGAAACGGTTTCAATAAAGGATTTATTGCCAGTGACGCCAAAATTCTGGTTGTGGATGACAATGAACTGAATCTGCAATTGGTGAAGAATCTTTTGAAGCGTACCGAAGTACAGATTGATGTTGCCTATTCCGGTGAGGAATGTTTGGAAAAGTTGGCAACGGGAACTTATGATATCGTTTATTTGGACCATATGATGGCCGGGATGAACGGTGAGGAGACTTTGGAAAAAATTCGGGAACAAGCCATTGAAAATCGATATGGAAAGCCCATTCCCGTTATTGCTTTTTCCTCTAATGTATACTTATTTGAAAGCCATAAGGATGGAAGCAGTAAATTTGATGCTTATCTTTTGAAGCCTGTAGACGGGAATGAACTTGATAAGAGCCTTTATACCTTCCTACCGGAAAATTTGATCAGGAAGAGAAGCAATGAGGAATATTTTGAGGCGGAAATGAAGAAGCATACCATTTCCGAAAAGGAGGACAAAGAGAAACTTCTGGATCGTGAGATTGGCTTGGCTTATTGCATGCAGGATGAGTCGGTCTACCAGGAAATCCTTACTCTATTTAAAGAAAACAGTACGGAGAAACAGAAGGAGTTAGAAGATGCTTTCAGCAGTTTCGATTATGCAAAATACAGGTTATACTCCCATGGCTTAAAAACGACTTCTCTTACTGTCGGAGCGGTACTGCTCTCGGAAAATGCGAAAAAAATGGAGTATGCGGCTAAACGGGTGGTGGAAGGAGTTGAAAAAGAGGAGGCAATACAGTATATTCGTTATAATCATAGTGCTTTTATACGGCTATATAATAAGACGGTAGAGGAGGCCTCGAAGTATTTGGAGCCTTAAAATAAAAGATAGGGGGTTGTGATAACTTACAGGTGACGTAATGGACAGGTTAAAGATTGTGGTTTGTGATGATGAGATAGTGCAACAAAAACTTATGAAAGCCCTATTGGAAAAGTATTTGCTGGAGAATGAAATGCAGGCAGAGCTTAAGTTCTATCCTTCAGGGCAGAGCTGTCTACAGGATAGCCGGGAAATATTGGATGCGGATATTTTCCTCTTGGATATTTTCATGCCGGAATTAAACGGGATTGATATTGCACGAGAACTGAAAGATCTGGGAACAAACGGGAAGATTATTTTCATTACCGGTGGAAATGATTATATTACAGAGGCATTTGAAATTCATGCTTTTTCCTATATTCAAAAGCCGGTGGAGTATGAAAAGTTTGCCAAAGTAATGAATGCTGTTGTGCATTGTTTGGAGAAAGCAAGATATATCGATATTATTGCGGATCGTGAAAAGAGAAGAGTCTATTTGGCGGACATCCTCTATGTGGAAACGTTAGGAAGAAGACTGGTGATTTATACAAAGGATGAGGAATTGGAAACCTATCTTTCGGTGAAAAACTTCATGGATGAATATGGCGGAAACGAGTTTTTGCAAATTTCTCGCTATGCTGCCGTTTCCAAGAGCAGAATTCAGAGAATTGTAGGGCGAAGTTTATATCTGATGAACGGAAAAGAGTTATTGGTTAGCGAAAAGTACTTACCTACTACAAAAAAGTTACACATTGAATATATTCACACCAAAAAAGTAGCAAATGTTTAGAATGTGAGGAAATATGTTGCAAAGCATAGTAATCGTTGATGATGAAACTATTCCGCGGAAGATTGCCGAGAAGGCGCTGAAGGACAAGTATGTAGTAAGCGCCTATGCCGATGCGAGAACGGCTCTTTCGGAGTTGACAGTTACTCGCCCTAACTTGCTTTTAGTGGATTTACATATGCCGGATATGGACGGGTATGCCATTTTAAATGAGATTAGACAGCTGGAAGATCACGAGTTAAGCAATGTGCCGGTTGTGATTATGACATCCGACGATGATGCTAAAAATGAGATTAAGGGATTTGATTTAGGGGCTTATGACTATATTCGGAAGCCTTTACTTCCCGACGTGTTGATTCGACGTGTAGATCGGATTATGAAGGGGGAAGAAACTTTAAAGCATCTGGAGAAGAAGGCGGAAATTGACATTTTGACAGGTCTTCTGAATCGGAGCGCTTCTATACAACAGATTAATGAGAATCTGAAGATGCGCAGGGAAAGCGGTTTGCTTTTGATGATGGATTTGGATCATTTTAAGCTGGTAAATGACCGTTATGGACATGAGATGGGAGATAAGGTTCTTTCTCTGGTGGCCAATACTCTAAAGAAATTTGTCCGCTCCGATGATGTTTTAGGGAGAATTGGCGGAGATGAGTTTGTGATTTTCTATAGAGGCTTTTGGAAGGATGAGGCCTTACAGGAAAGATGTGAAGAAATCTGTGGAGCGGTAAAGCGGGTAGTTGCGGAGACTTTACAGACTTCGAAGATGCAGTTTGGGATTTCCATCGGTGTTTCCTCCTCGCCCAAAAACGGCTTGGACTTTCTTAGCCTTTATCAGAAAGCCGATGAAGCAATGTATCATGTCAAGTCCGGCGGGAAGGGCGGCTATTTTGTTTACAATGAGGATGATGAGGAAGAAAAAGCGGAAGCAAATATTATTTCCCTGGAATCCATTCAAAAACGAATAGAGAATCGCGATTTCTTCCCGGGAGCTTATATGGTGGATTATAATGATTTTTGCAGTATCTACCATTTTATCAAACGTAGCGGAGAAAGAGGGCATATTCCGGTACAGATGGTGCTCTTTACGGTAGAAGAATCGGAGGATGTTGATCGCAGAGGGCTGGAAGAGCGTATGCAGGCTTTTGGAGAACTTCTAAGCCAAACCATTCGAAGAGGGGATGTTGTTGTTCGTTGCAGCAATAAACAGTACATGATTCTTCTTGTCGGAACAGAGAAGGAAAACAGTTTGATTGCCATTGATCGGGTTATGCAAAAGAGAAGTGAAGAAGAAAAAAGAAAATACCCGATACATTATGAAATCAATACCTTGATTTCATAATGAACGGGTATAGCAGGAAAAGCTGCAGGTTCTAGTTTTTCTTCTTGGAGGATTTTTTTTTCGGAACTGCTTTCCGTCTTGGAAGAATTTTTATCGGAATCGCTTCCTTTTTTGGAAGCGGTTTCTTTTTTATCGTCGGATGATTCTTCTTCCAAATCCGCCTTTGTTTTAGGATAGGGGGAATCTTCCAAATTGAAGTTTCCGCTTACCTGATTCCCGGCATTGTCGGAAACATAGACGGTAATGCCGTTTGTTTTCATGGAAAACTGGACCGTACCGGTGTTTTCATCAATGTTTTTTGGCTTTATATTGTCGCCATCCTTGTCTATTCCGTAAATCGAAGCGAAGTCAACGCCCGACTGTGTATCACTTACCGTAAATTCCACATAACCTGAACCCAGAACGACGTGATCCTCATCGATGACGGGCGGGTTTTCATCAAAACTGTTGATTTGGGAATTCACCACCTTTTGCATTCCATTGATAGAAGTCACACTGATTCGAAGATTTCCGTTACTGCTGACAGGAATAAGGTAATTTTGATTTTCTTTTGTAAAGTTCAGTTCTTCTCCCTCCAGCTTTGCGGAAAAATTCTTAATCGGAAGAACGGAATCCACATGCACAAGCACAGCCAGAGCATTTTTGTCTCCATGCTCCGTCGGATCGTTGACCTGTAGTTTGGGTGTGGCCAGGACAAAGAAGAGTATGCAGGAGTTTAGGATAAGATAGGGTAAAACATAATGTAAAAGTATGGAAAGGAAGGGGGACTTCTTTTTCTTTTTTTTCAGATAGAAATCCTGTTTTCTTCCGGATTCAGCCATAATGCAGCCTCCTTTTTATCTTAATACTGGCAAAAAAGTATAGCAAAACTTCCATGGACTGGCAAGATAACAAATCTTAATATAGTCTTGGAAAAAAATAAAAATAAAATTTTAATAAATATTATATTTCAAATACTTTTCTCCGATAATGAGGTAGATTGGTTTTTTAGAGGGGAGAAAACAATGAAATCGATTCGTAATACTTTAATACTTTGCATGCTCTTACCCATCGTGGTTGCTTTTGCTATGTTGGGCGGCACCTTAATGCTGTACATGAGTAATATCAGTGTTTCCGATGGAAACAAGACTATGCCGATTGCTGCCGCACAGACGGGAGAGTCTGTGGATGGCGTCTTAAATCTGGTACAGTCGAAGGTGGATTCCTTGGTGATGGCAACTTCCAGCCTTGCGGATGAAGACAAAATTCTCGGGAAGGACAGTCAATACTTTAGCGATTTCGAGAAGCGTATGAATGAGCTGGTTGTTTCCTCCACAAAGGATATCAACGGCTTGGTAGCTTCTTATATTCGTTATGACCCGAAGCTCACCTATGGTACTTCCGGAACGTTCTATACGGATGCGGACGGAAACGGTACTTTGGAAGAAGTGACTCCGACGGATTTGGGTGCATATGATCCCAGTGATATGGAACATGTCGGATGGTTCTATACGCCGTTGCAAAACAAGAAGGCAACTTGGATGGAGCCGTATTTTAATGCCAATATCAATAAAACCATCATTTCCTATGTGAGCCCGGTTTATTTAAAGAGCGGGGAAGGCTTTGCGGTTGTCGGAGTGGATTTTGACTTTGATTACCTGAATCAATTATTTTTAAAGCATCAAAAATACCATCCGGGAGATACCTATCTCTTAAATGCCGACGGAAAAATTTTATATCATCCGGATTTTACAAATGGAGAAAATTTTGCTGATATTTTAGACGGAAAATATAAAAATGTTACCTCCCAAATTCTCAGTACGGACAGCGGATACGTAAATGAAGGAAGTAAAAAGGATGCTGTTTTGCTGGGCTTCAGTACACTTGACAATGGCTGGAAGGTAGTGGTAACACCGGACCACAAGGATATTTACGGAGCCATTGAAACCCTGCAGATGACTTTGGGATTCTTCATTGCGGTTTATCTGATTATCATGCTCTTCATCTCGCTTTGGGTAGGAAACAAACAGGCTAAACCGATTCTTGCGCTTACCAAGTCGGTGAAAAAATTGGCCTCCGGTTCTTTAGACGAAGAAATCTCGGTAAAGAGCAGGAATGAAATCGGATCTCTTGCACATGGACTCAGACAATTGGTAGGACAATTAAAGGATTACAGAGCTTATATTCAAGAGATTACGGACAGCTTAAATGAGATTCAAAACGGTAATCTGAACATTGAGCTGAAGAATGAATATGCGGGAGAGTTTGCCAAGGTCAAGGTGGCTCTTTTGGATTTGTCGGATAAGCTGACAGATTTAATCGGGAATATTCAACTTTCCTCCGATCAGGTTTCCGAATCTGCAAAGAATGTGTCAAACGGAGCGCAGAATTTGACGGAAGGCTCGATGTCTCAGGCAAGCAGTATCGAAGAGTTGTCTGCAACAATCAGCGATATCTCCTCACGAATTAAGATGAATGCGGACAATGCGGGAAAGGCCGATTCTGAAGCCAAGGTAGGGCAGGAAGAGTTATTAAAGAGCGATGGACAGATGCAGGAAATGAAGAAGTCCATGAACCATATCAATGAAAAATCCGCGGAAATCAGTAAAATCATCAAGACAATTGATGACATTGCTTTCCAAACCAACATTCTCGCCTTAAATGCGGCAATTGAGGCTGCCAGAGCGGGTGAAGCGGGAAAAGGCTTTGCGGTTGTGGCTGACGAAGTTCGTAATCTTGCGCAGAAATCTGCTGAAGCGGCGCAAAATACAACTGTGCTTATCGACGAGACGGTAAAAGCGGTTGAGGTGGGCAGCAGCCTTGCGGACAGCACGGCAAATACTCTGCATCAGGTAGTTGAAGGACAAAATTCTTTAAGTAATTTAATCACGGAAATCGCCAGAGCCTCTGAGCAACAATCCTCTGCAGTATCCCAGATTACTACGGGAATTGAGCAGATTTCCAGTGTTGTACAAAATAACAGTGCTACCGCGCAGGAAAGCTCTGCAGCGAGCATGGAGTTAAATGAACAGGCTGAGAAACTGCGAAATCAAATCAGCAGATTCCGCCTTCGCGAAAGAGACAAGTCCGGCTTAGATGCCGAACCGACTGTTGTTCCGGATGAAAAAGAGGAAGTTTTGGAAGAAGTTCCGGAAAACAAAGAAGTTTTTCGGGAAGAAACAAAACGCTCGGAATATAATAAACCGGTTAAGGCGGTAAATGTACGTCCGGAATATAGAGAAGCGGAAGAAGAGTTTGTCTCGAACGCAGGAGATAAATATTAAAGCGCAGAGAAATAGAAGAAAGAGTGACACGATTATTTCGCTTGTTCGTTATGGAGAAGAGCATCCGTCCTTTCCTTTTTGGGAAGGGGCGGGTGCTTTTTCACTTGTTTTGGAACGAAAAGAAGGCGACAGACATTGGAACAAAGGAAGGTGGAAAACCTATTGGAACAAAGAAAGGTGACAAAAATATTGGGAAGGACCGGAAAAACAGGTGCTTCCAATACTTCAGCAAAAAAAAGAAAAAAAACGTTGACAAGATTATAAGGCATATAGTAATATATCGTTCGTGCCTCGAAAATAGAAGAGAACACAATTGCGGGTGTAGTTCAATGGTAGAATGTCAGCCTTCCAAGCTGAACACGTGGGTTCGATTCCCATCACCCGCTTTTTTGCCCAGATAGCTCAGTCGGTAGAGCAGAGGACTGAAAATCCTCGTGTCACTGGTTCGATTCCGGTTCTGGGCATTGTGCGCGAGTGGTAGAGTGGTACTATGTCTCCTTGCCAAGGAGAAGGTCGCGGGTTCGATTCCCGTCTCGCGCTCTCAGAGTAAAAGAGTAAATCGAAGGATAGCCCTTCGATTTTTTTTATTCATAACGAGTAGACCAGGCGAAGCCTGAGACATCTTTTATAACGTTTTTACTTAGCTATTGACAAAAGCATCCTTTTCCTTTACTCTGATTTAGATTTACTTGCAGAGGTATCGAAGTGGTCATAACGAGGCGGTCTTGAAAACCGTTTGTCCGCAAGGGCGCGTGGGTTCGAGTCCCACCCTCTGCGCTATTTGAAAAAGTCCGGAGTTTGAGCCGTATGGCTGAAAACACCGGGCTTTTGTCTTTTTCGACGAGTAGCGTGCGCCTAGCTTACGGAAAAAGAATTTGCTTGACTGTAAAATCCAAAAATGCTATAGTTACCGAGTTCGCAGAAGTGGCGGAATGGCAGACGCGCACGGTTCAGGTCCGTGTGAGGTAACACTCATGTGGGTTCAACTCCCATCTTCTGCATGATAGGAGAACTTGGAATGATTCTGAATTATTCCGGGTTCTTTTTTCTTTTTTCCGATTCACAGATAGACATTTTCACTTCCTATGGTAAAATTATTAAGAAACTCTTGGACGAAATGTAGGAGGAAACGATGAATAGGGAAATAGAAACAAAAGCAATTAACAGTATTCGTATACTTTCCGCGGATGGCATTCAGAAGGCAAATTCCGGACATCCCGGTTTACCTCTCGGAGCAGCGCCTGCCGCATATACTCTCTGGGGCAAGTTCTTGAACTTTAATCCAAGTCATTTACAGTGGGAAAATAGAGACCGCTTTATTTTATCTGCAGGGCATGGTTCCATGCTGCTTTATTCCCTATTACATTTATTCTCTTGCGGTCTTAAGAAAGAAGATTTGATGTCCTTTAGACAAATGGGATCCTTGACCCCGGGACATCCGGAGTATGGTCATACCATGGGGGTTGATGCTACGACGGGACCCTTGGGAGCGGGGCTGGCTATGGCAGTCGGCTTTGCCATGGCGGAGAGTCATTTAAGTGCGGAGTTCAATAAAGAAGGGCTTCCCCTGGTAGATCACAGAACTTATGCACTTTGCGGCGACGGATGCCTTATGGAAGGTATTTCCTCGGAAGCCCTGTCTCTTGCGGGAACGTTGAATTTACATAAGCTGACCATTTTGTATGATTCCAATCATATTTCTATAGAGGGAGATACGGAGATTGCCTTTGCGGAGAATGTCCAGAAGCGTATGGAGGCATTTGGCTTTAAAACACTTACCGTAGAAGATGGAAATGATGTTTCGGCCATTGCTGCGGCTTTACAGAAGGCTAAGGAAGATGACTCTGCACCGTATTTCATTACGGTTAAGACGGATATCGGCTATGGGGTTCCGAAGAAGCAGGGGACGGCTTCCGCTCACGGAGAGCCTTTGGGCGAAGAAAATATCAAAGAGATGCGTAAATTCCTGAACTGGGAGTATGAGGAAGCGTTCTACATTCCGGAAGAGGTCTATGCGCACTATCAAGGTCTTTTAGAAGAAAAAAAGAAGGCATACGATGCTTGGGAGGCGGTTAAAACGGAGTATGCGAAAAAATACCCTGCAGAGTATGAGAAATATGTATCTTATCATGATCCCAAGAAAGTCTTGGATTTGGTGAACAATGAAGAGCTTTGGGCAAAGCAGGAGAAGGCGGATGCGACCAGAAACTCCTCCGGAGAAGTTCTCCAGATTTTAAAGGAGGCTGTGCCGAATCTTTTTGGAGGCGCTGCAGACCTTGCTCCTTCCACCAAGACGGAAATGAAGGGAGAAGGATTCTTCTCGAAAGAGAACAGACTGGGCAAGAACATCCACTTCGGGGTGAGAGAGCTGGCTATGGCCGGGATTGCAAACGGCATTCTCTTACATGGAGGATACCGTTCCTATGCATCTACTTTCTTTGTTTTCAGTGATTATATTAAGCCAATGGCAAGACTATCCGCTTTGATGCGGATTCCGCAAATCTTTATTTTAACGCATGACAGTATCGGAGTAGGGGAGGATGGTCCTACTCATGAGCCAATTGAACAATTGGCTATGCTCCGTTCAACACCGAATTTCCGTGTATTCCGTCCTGCTGACAGACAGGAGACGGCGGCCGCCTGGTTCTCCGCATTGAGCAGTACGGATTGTCCTACCGCCATTGTTTTAAGCAGACAGAACTTACCGCAGCTATGCCGGGATGGAAAGGAAGCCCTGCAGGGAGCTTATATTCTTTCGGATTCCGAGAAAACACCGGAACTCATTTTCATTGCTACCGGTTCCGAGGTGGAACTCGCGGAAAATGCGGCAGAGATTTTAAGGGCAGAGGGAAGAGCGGTTCGTGTTGTTTCCATGCCGTCTATGGAAGTTTTTGAAATGCAAAGCAAAGAGTATCGGGACAAGGTACTTCCCGTCTCCGTTGAAAAACGAATTTCTGTGGAAGCCCTTTCCTCCTTCGGCTGGGGCAAATATGTAGGTCTCAAAGGAAAATCCTTATCGATGGACGGATTCGGTGCATCGGGACCTGCTAAGGAATTGTTTAAGCACTTCGGCTTCACGGTGGAGAACCTTGTAAACATGGCAAGATCTCTTTAAAGAAGAGAGACAGTTGTTTTAAAGTATTTATTTTAGCCAAAAAAGGAGAGTTATATGAAGTTTTTTATTGATACTGCGAATGTTGATGAAATTCGGGAAGCCTATGATATGGGAATCATTTGCGGATGTACGACGAATCCTTCCTTGATTGCGAAGGAGGGAAGAGACTATACGGAAACCTTAAAGGAGATTGCTTCCTTTCTGGACGGCCCTATCTCCGGCGAAGTCAAGGCGGATACCGTAAAGGCGGAAGATATGATTAAAGAGGGAAGAGAGATTGCTTCCATCTCTAAAAATATGGTTGTCAAGATCCCTATGACGGAGGAAGGGATGAAGGCGGTTAAGGTTCTTTCCAAAGAGGGGATTAAGACCAATGTTACTCTGATTTTCTCCGCTACACAGGCTGTCCTTGCCGCAAGAGCGGGAGCAACCTATGTTTCTCCTTTCCTCGGAAGACTGGACGATATTGCTTCCGACGGGATGATTTTAATTGAGGACATCATGGAAATCTTTTCTATGTATCCGGAGATTGAAACAGAGGTGATTTGTGCCTCCGTACGTCATCCGATTCATGTGGTACAATGCGCTAAGACCGGAGCGGATATTGCTACCGTACCGTTTAAAGTATTAAAGCAGATGATGCATCATCCCTTAACGGATATCGGTATTGAAAAGTTTATTGCAGATTACAGGAAGGTATTTTCCAACTAAGAATGTTTTTTATTCTTTTTCCTGTTATAGCATTGACAGCATTTTCACAAGTAATTATATTGGGAAGGTAGGCAGTAAAAACAGGTGAAAGAATATGGAACATAAAGAGATATCAAAAGCAGTTATCCAACGCCTTCCGCGGTATTATCGTTATTTGGAAGACTTGATGGATCAAGGAATAGAACGTATTTCCTCCGGGGATTTATCCCGGAGGATGCATTTAACGGCTTCACAGATTCGACAGGATTTAAATAATTTCGGCGGTTTCGGACAGCAGGGCTATGGCTACAATGTTTTCAATTTGCATGAAGAGATTGCCAAGATTCTGAAAATTGATCAGGTTCATTCGATGATTATTGTCGGTGCCGGACACTTGGGATTGGCACTTTCGAACTATACCAATTTTAGAAAAAGAGGATTTGATATCAAAGGGGTATTTGATAATAATCCGAAGGTGATTGGACAGGAAGCCGGAGGCGTCAAGGTTTCTCCCATGTCTGAGATGAAGGATATTGTGGAGAAAAATCATATTCGCTTGGCGGCACTGTGCATTCCCAAGGATGCAGCCGTTAAAATTGTGGATGATCTTATTTCGTACGGGGTAAGAGGATTTTGGAATTTTGCACATGTGGATTTGGAAGTTCCCGAGCATGTAGTGGTGGAAAATGTGCATCTTTCCGAAAGTTTGATGAGACTGTCTTACCGTGTTTTTGAGGAACAATGATGATGATATCTGTGGGCTCTGATATTCTGGAAATAGCTAGAGTGGAGCGTTTACAGAAAAAAGGCAGAGTAGAGAGGATTTTTACAGAAGAAGAACGCCGGCAAAGCGAGGGAAAAGCTTCTCGTCTTGCCGGTGATTTTAGTGTGAAAGAAGCGGTGGCAAAGGCACTCGGAACCGGAATAAGAGGTTTTTCACTTTTGGATATTGAGGTTTTGCGGGATGAACTTGGAAAACCCTATGTCAAGCTTTACGGCAATGCTTTAAAGCTTTTTAAAGCGCGGAGAGGACAGGCTTTGGAGGTGAGTATTTCCAACACAAAAAGTCTGGTGATTGCCAGTGCAGTAATCCTTGGAAAAGAAGCCGGAGGGCAGATGGATGCTTTGTGTGAAACAAAAAGATACTTTTTATCCATTCCGAAGAGGAATCCTTTGTCTCATAAGGGTTCTTACGGAACTGTGGGAATCATAGCCGGAAAAAAGGGGATGGCCGGCGCTGCCTTTTTTTCCGCCTTAGCTGCATATCGGGCCGGAGCCGGCTTGGTTCATCTGGTTTCTGATGAGGAAAATAGAAGCGTTCTGCAGACCATGGTTCCTGAAGCGATTCTTTCGGATGTGAGAGAACTGAAGGTGGAGGAGCTATTGCAAAAAAGTGAAATTCTCCTATTCGGTCCGGGAATCGGAACAGGAGAAGATAGAGAAAGGCTTCTCTTGAAGCTTTTAAACGAGCTAAGCAACTTTCCTCCGGCTTTTCTTATTCTGGATGCGGATGCGTTAAATGTGATAGCGGAGTCCTCTTTGTTGGACGAGGCATTATGTAAGGCTGCGGAGTACTGTCCGATTATTCTCACGCCGCATCTGAAAGAATTTTCGAGGCTTTGCCATTGCTCTCTTGAGGAAATTCTAAAAAACAGAGAAGAATTGGGTCGGAAATATGCTGCGAAGCATCGCTGTATTTTAATTCTGAAATCACATGATACGATGGTTTTTACCCCTTTTTCGGAGGATACGGGGAAAGAAACAGTACCGGGCAAAGAGGACAATTTTGGGGAAGGAAAAGGCTTTTTCCATAATCGGGAGGCATCTCCATCCTTAAGTAAGGGAGGCTCGGGAGATGCTTTTGCCGGTTTTTTAGCCGGTCTTCTGGCGGTTTTAAAGGAAAGATATCCGGAAATAGATAAGCATGAACTTGCGTTTCAGGCGGCCTGTCTTTCCGTTCTCATCCAGGTGAGAGGGGGGAAGCTGGCAGCGGAAGCCGAGGGAGAGCATGCTGTCCTGGCAAGGGACCTTCCTCATTATTTTGCCCTTGCCATGGAAGAGTTTATAGAAAAGGATGATGGGAAAGATGACAGATAAAAAGAGTTACGACAGAACCTATGCCATTGTGAATTTAGACAGGATAGAGGAGAATCTTCGACTCTGTAAGAAAAGTTTGAGAGAGGGCATAGCATTCTGTGCTGTAATTAAAATGGATGCTTATGGGCATGGCATGGTGGAAGTGGCGAAAGCGGTAGAGGAAGAATGTGCACTTTTCGGCGTGGCAACCATAGAGGAAGCAATTACCTTAAGAAAGGCAGGAATCGAAAAAAATATCCTGGTTCTTGGGGTTGTTCCGGAAAGCCAATATACATCTTTATTTGATTATCGGGTAATGCCGAGTCTCTTCACCACGAGGCAACTCGATAAAATCGAAAAAATAGCGGAAAAAAGAAAAACAAAACTGGCGGTACATATTGCTTTGGATACCGGAATGGGAAGAATCGGGATCCAAGTAGAAGAAAAAGATGCTTTGAAGACGGCAATGGATATTTTGAACAGTCCCTATGTGGAAGTGGAGGGGATTTTTTCTCATTTTGCATCCTGTGACGAGGCGGATAAGAGTTATACCTTGAAACAACATAAGCGCTTCCACGATTTTTTGGAAAGTTTGAAGAAAGAAGGCTATACCATTCCCCTATGTCATATTTCGAATTCTGCAGGTATCTTGGAAGATATCGGTACAGAGTACAATATGGTACGGGACGGCATCGCGCTTTACGGGATTTATCCTTCTTCGGAAGTGCGACAGGACCTGCCTCTCAAGATGGCACTTTCCTGGAAGGCGAAAATTTCGCATATAAAGACTGTTCCGAAGGGAGAGGGAATTTCCTACGGTTCCGCCTTTGTGACGGACAGGGAAATGCGGATTGCCACGATTCCGGTGGGTTATGGAGACGGTTATCCCAGAATCCTTTCCGGAAAGGCGGAGGTTATTATAGGCGGAAAGAAATGTCCTATCTTAGGCAGAGTTTGTATGGACCAGTTCATGGTGGATGTCAGTGCCGTAGACGCAGTTCTTTTCCAGGAGGTGACGCTTCTCGGGGAAGAGGGAGAGGAAGCAATCAGTCTTTATGATTGGGAAAAATTCGGTGTCTTCCCTTATGAGTTTTTATGCGGTCTCGGCAATCGTGTTCCCCGTGTCTATTTCAGAGGAAAGAAATGGATTGGTACTTTTGATCCGCATTCCAACCTTCATATTGCTGATTTTTCCTAGTTTGGAACCATAAGATATAGCAGGAAGTATGCGCCGTTTTCCATAAAAACGGCAGCCTTTGCAATTCGATAAAAAGGAACAAGGGCCAGGAAACACAGGTATTCTGAAAAAAACTTGCGAAGAAAAGAGAAAATAGGTACACTAAGAAAAAAATTAGAGGAGAGAGTATGTCAGGCCATTCAAAGTTTTCCAATATTAGAGCAAAAAAAGAAAAGAACGATGCGGCAAAGGGAAAGATTTTCACGATCATCGGTCATGAACTTGCCCTTGCGGTAAAGCAGGGAGGAACAGATCCGAACAGTAATTCAAAGCTTCGGGATGTCATTGCCAAGGCAAAAGCAAACAATATGCCGAACGATACCATTCAAAACGGGATTAAGAAGGCTGCCGGAGCACTGGATGCGGTGAATTTTGAAGAAATGCAGTATGAGGGCTACGGTGTAAACGGCGTTGCCATTATCGTAAAGGTATTAACGGATAATAAGAATCGTTCCGCGGCGGATGTACGTTCCGCTTTCACAAAGGGGAAGGGAAGTCTTGGCGCACAGGGATCCGTATCTTTCCTCTTTGAAGAAAAGGGACAGATTATTCTGGATAAGGAAGTCATGGATGATTTGGATAAAGATTTTGATGCGCTGATGGACATTGCCATTATGGCAGGTGCGGAGGATCTGATTGATCGGGATGACAGCTATGAAATTATCACGAGTCCGGCAGATTTCTCCACTGTGCGTGAAAATCTGGAACAAGAGAATATTCCCATGGTACAGGCGGAGGTCGTGATGATTCCCGGTAATACCGTTTCCGTGACAGAGGAAGAAGCGGTAAAGAACTTAAGAAAAACCCTTGATTTATTGGATGCATCCGATGATGTGCAGAGTGTTTATACGAATTGGGAAGAAGAATAGAAAGTTCCGGAGGAGCTTAGAGCTCTTCCGGAACTTTTTTTGGCGAAACAAGGATGGAATAGTTTTGGTGGTAAATCACAAAGCCGGGAGCTCCACCCACTACCTTTTTTAAATTTTTTCTTTCTGTATAATCCACTTCCACCTTGGCACTTTCTTTTTCCGAGGAGAAGTAGGCTGCAAGCTCGGCTGCTTCTTCAAAGAGACGGTCGGGAAGCTCTTCCAGATTCTTTCCTTCCGTTTTGGCAATGACATGGGAACCGGCTGAGCCTTTTACATGGAACCAAAAGTCCGTTGCCTCCGCAATACGGAAACTGACCTCTTCATTTTGATAATTGTTCTTTCCGACATAGAGAAGATAGCCGTCCGAGGAACGGAAGATTCTCGGAGAGGATTTGTCCTCTTTTCGTTCTTTTTTCTTCTTCTTGGAGAGTGGCTTCATGTAGCCGTATTCTCCCATTTCTCTTCGTATATCTTCTAAGTCTTCCGCATTCTCTGCGGTGGAAAGACTGTTCAAGATGGATTGCAGGTGTTTAAGCGTGCTTCTGCTTTCCTTTACTTGTGTGGAGAGATTTAATTCCGTGCGCTTTGCCTTATCGTATTTCTCAAAATACTTTTTGGCATTTTCTATGGGACTTAAGCTTTCGTCCAAGGGAATGTGTTCCTCTGTGCCGTTGTAATAATTCTCGCAGACCAATTCTTTTTCTCCGCCTTTTAGACTGTACCCATAGGTGGTAAGCAATTCTCCGAAGATTCGGAAACGCTCTTTTTTCTCCGTATCCTTCAGTTGTTTTTCCTGCAAACTCAGCTTTTTGCTGACGCGTTCCAAGAGAGTGGTACATTGTTTTTTTAAGTCTGTGGATTTTTGCCGGACACGGTCCTCTTTTTCCTTTCCACCGTAGTAAAATGTAAGAAGTTCGGAGGGAGAAGGAAAGACTTCGACGTGAAAGGCTGGATTTCCGCTATACTGCCGTACGGGAATGGCGGAAAAGTCAAAGGCTTTTTCATTTTCGTAGAGAATGGCGGGAGAGAAATCCCCTTCTTGAATCCGAAGTCGAAGTCTGCAGATGGCCTCGGAAAGCTTTTTCCAGTCGGAAGGAGACAGTCTGTCCAATTCCTGATCGGAGGCAAGACCGGCATCCAAGGAAAGCTCCCTGGCCGACATCGGACTTAAGCCGGAAAAGCTGTGGAAGAGGAGCTCGGAGAGGCTTTCCGCCTTGGACTCTCCTTTTCTGCTTTTCGCCCTGCTTTCCAAATAAGATTGCAAGTTTTCCAAGGGAAAGCAAAGGAGATTTTCTTTTTCGAACTGGTCGGGAATAAAGTACTTTCTCCCGGGTAAAACCTCTCGAACCGAGGATTGTACGGAGGAAATTCGTTTTATGGCGTCCAGAATAGTGAAATCTTCCTTTAAGAGGATGATGTTGGAATATTTCCCCATGATTTCTACGGAAAGATATTTTGTGCCTATATCGCCCAGTTCATCTCTATGGGATATATGGAGAAGGAGAACGCGCTCCAGCCCTTCTTCCGAAAGTGTAGCGGAAGCCTGCGTGATATTTTGAATAACTCCGTTTCCGATATGCTTTCTCAATGCCATACAAAAGCTTGGTGCGGTAAGCGGTGCAGTCTTATTTTTATCCGCCAGATAAACTAAGGGAATAGAAGGATTTACGGAAAGATGCAGAAGATATTGCTGTCTTTCCTTTTTGATTGTGAGTTGTAGTTCGTCCTTTTCACTCTGCACAATTTTGCTGATTTTTCCTCCGAGAATCGTATCTTTGAACTCGGAAACCAAAGCTGATAAAAATAAACCGTCAAATGCCATAAAACCACCCTTTTTTCCTTGAAAAAGCCCTAGTCCCTTGTTATCATAAAAAATTAACAGGAACGAATCCAGCTTGTGTATTTCCTAGGATAGGCGAAAGGATAAAAAAACACAAGAGAAAAGGAGTGCGTAAAAATGAAAAGTATGACCGGTTTCGGAAGGGCTACGGCCAACTTACAGGAACGTGACATTACGGTAGAAATAAAGTCGGTGAATTCCCGATTTTTAGATTTGAGTTTCCGACTGCCCAGAAGCTTTCAAGCGATGGAATTGAGTATTCGAAATCATTTGAAAGACCGAATTTCCCGGGGGAAAGTGGAGTTATTCCTTTCGCTGGAGGACAGTGCCGAAAGAAATAAGAAGTTACTGGTGGATCAAGCCCTGGCGGAAAGATATAAAAAGGAAATCACGGAGCTTTCCGAAAAACTGGGTATTCCCTGTTCTGTTACGGGAGATAGAATTTTCTTTTATCCCGAAGTTTTCAGGCTTGTAGAAGAAGAGGTTGAAGAAGACGCGGACGGACTTCTTTCTATTGTAGATAAGGCGATAGAGGAATTCGTTCATTCTCGGGAAGTCGAAGGGAGAAAGTTGCAGGAAGACTTGGAGTTGAAATTATCCGAGATGGAGTCTTATGTTCGATTTTTGAAGGAAAGGGAACCGGAGATTCGCCTGCAGTATGAAAAGCGCTTACGGAAGAAAATAGAAGAAAGTCTGGAGGGAAGAAGTATTGATGAAGGAAGGCTTCTGGAGGAAGTGGCAATCTTTTCCGATAAAGTCAGCACCGATGAGGAAATTACCAGATTGGACAGTCATATTCAAAGAGTAAAAGCGATTCTGAAAGAAGAATCGGCAGTAGGACGTGATTTGGATTTTTTAATGCAGGAGATGAATCGGGAAAGCAATACGATTCTTTCCAAGGCTACGGATTTAGACATTACGGATATTGCTTTAAAAGCGAAGAATTGTATTGAGAAAATGCGAGAGCAGGTACAGAACATAGAATAGAAGAGGGAAAGATGGAGAAAGGGATGTTGGTTGTGGTTTCCGGTTTTTCGGGTGCGGGAAAAGGAACCATTATGAAACGTATTACGGAGAAGTATGATAATTATGCCTTGTCTATTTCGGCTACTACAAGAAGTCCGAGAGAGGGTGAAGAAGAGGGAAAATCCTATTTTTTCGTGAGTAAAGCGCGGTTTGAAGAAATGATAGACAAGGACGAGCTGGTTGAGTACGCGAAGTATGTGGACAACTATTACGGAACACCAAGAAAATTTGTGGAAGACTGTTTGAATCGGGGAAAAGACGTTATATTGGAGATTGAAATTCAAGGCGCTCTAAAGATTAAGAAGAAATATCCGGGAAGTCTTCTGATTTTTATGACACCGCCTTCGGCAGAGGAGCTTCGTAGCAGACTGATCGGCAGAAATACGGAAGATGAAGCGACTGTCAACAAACGTCTGAGCCGTGCCATTGTTGAGTCGGAAGGGGTCGAAGCTTATGATTACATCTTGGTGAATGCGGATATTGACACTTGTACCGAAAAACTGCATAATCTAATTCGTGCGTCTCATGACCGGGTAGAAGCGCACTTGGATTTGATTGAAAAAATCAGAAAGGATTTAAGGAGGATAGAAGATGCTACGTCCAACATATAATGACTTAATAGATTCTATGAACAAGAATAGAGAAGAGGGAGAATTGGAAGTGCAGTCTCGCTATTCCGTTGTCATTGCCAGCGCAAAAAGAGCCAGACAGATTATTGACGGGGACGCGCCGCTTGTAAAGGCGGAGGAGGGCAGAAAGCCTCTTTCCGTTGCCATTGAAGAGATTTCCAAGAATCTGGTTAATGTAGAGAAAGGCTTGGATTACGAAGAAGAGCCGATACAGCATTCTCATGAAACGGAAGACTTTTCACGCTATGCCTTAGATGAAGATTTGGACGAGGAAGACGAGGAAGAGGATGATCCGGAGGCAGAGGAAGAAGAGTATATCGACGAGGAAGACGAGGAAGAGGATGACTATTCCGACGGAGATTATCCATCAGACGGTGAAGAATAATGAAGCTGTATTTGGAAAGCCTCGGTTGTGATAAAAACAGAGTGGATTCGGAGAAGCTCTTATCGGAACTTTTGGAAAAATATGAGGGCTCTGAGGTAACTTTGGATCCGTCTGAAGCGGATATTGCAATTGTGAATACCTGCTCGTTTATCGGACCGGCCAAAGAAGAAAGCATTAATACCATATTGGATTTAGCGGAGTATAAGAAAAGCGGAAGACTTAAGAAACTGATTGTTGCCGGCTGCCTTGTGGAACGATATAAGGATGAAATACGGAAGGAACTTCCCGAAATAGACGAGATTGCCTCTGTGAAAGACTATGTACGTCGTCTCGATTCACAGATGAAGAGAGTAGAGAGCGGAGAACGTTATACCCGCTACTTAAAAATAGCTGAAGGCTGCGATAAGTACTGCAGTTATTGTATTATTCCCCGTCTTCGGGGGCATTTCCGTTCCATTCCTATGGACATGGTTTTGGAAGAGGCGAGGGAACTTGTGGAAGACGGTGCGAAAGAACTGATTTTAGTGGCACAGGAGACGACTCTTTACGGAACCGATCTTTACGGGAAAAAGAGCCTGCATCTTTTGCTTCATGCTCTTTCCGAGATAGAAGGATTGGTCTGGATTCGAGTTTTGTATTGCTATCCGGAGGAAATAGAACTTCCGCTCATAGAAGAGCTTCGTGATAATCCGAAAGTCTGTCATTATTTGGATTTGCCGATTCAGCATTCTTCCGATAGGATTTTGAAAGCCATGAACCGGAAAACGCGGAGAGAAGAGTTAAAGGAAAAGATAGCGCTTCTTCGGAGAGAAATTCCCGATATTTGCCTACGAACAACTTTGATTACCGGCTTTCCCGGAGAGACGGAAGAGGATTTTCAAGATGTCCTTTCCTTCATTACGGAAGAACGTTTCGACAGGCTGGGCGTCTTCCCATACTCTCAAGAGGAAGGAACCCCTGCGGCAAGTATGGAGAATCAGATTCCGGAAAGTGTGAAGAACAAGAGACTTTCCCGTATTATGGAATTGCAGCAGGAAATTGCGTTCCAAAAGGCTGAGGAACAAAGGGGTAGGATTTTAAAGGCCCTTATTACGGGCTATGACGAGGAGGAAGGCAGAGTTATTCTTCGATCGTATATGGATAGTCCGGAGATTGACAGCTTTATCTTCGTAAAAGGACCGGAGAGAGTCAGCGGAGAGTTTGTCCAAGTGAAAGTAGTGGATACGGAAGGCTATGATTTAATAGGAGAGTATTGTGAATCTTCCCAATAAATTGACCGTTTTAAGGGCGTTGATGGTCCCTGTGTTTGTATTTTTTATCTTGTATCCGGCGGAACAGGAAATGCTATTCCGTCTGATTGCGTTGTTCTTGTTTTGTACAGCCTCTTTTACGGACTATCTGGACGGACATATCGCAAGAAAAAGAAATCTGGTTACCAATTTCGGTAAATTTATGGACCCCTTGGCGGATAAATTACTGGTTTGTTCCGCATTAATCTGTATGATTCCTTTATCAAGGCTTCCGGCATGGTACGTAATCATTCTCATATCCAGAGAATTTATTATTTCCGGTTTTCGTCTGATTGCCGTGGAGCAGAATGTGGTAATAGCCGCATCCTATTTCGGTAAGCTGAAGACAGTCAGCCAGATGGTGATGATTATTCTCCTCATTTTACAGCTTTCTGCCTTACATTTTGTCAATTTGCTTTTTATTTATCTGTCTTTAATTTTAACTATTGTTTCACTTATTGATTATTTATATAAAAATCGGAAAGTGCTGCAAGAAGGAGGCTTTTAATGGGAGAGAAGAAAAAGGAGAAGGAGCTTCATTACCCTATTGATGCTACTCTTGAAGAGCAGGTGGTGTTTCTTTTGAAAAACTCGAAGAAAACAATCACTACGGCTGAGAGTATTACCGGGGGGCTGGTTTCTGCCGCAATTACCTCGGTGGAAGGAGCTTCGGACTGTTTTAAGGTTGGATATGTAACTTATTCCAACAAATCAAAGCGGAAATTACTTTCCGTGAAAAAGGAGCTCTTGCGAAAGGAAGGCGCGGTATCGGCCTCTACCGCAAAAGAAATGGCAATTGGCGCCATGATGGAGTCTGAGGCGGATTTAGCCGTTGCGCTCACTGGAAATGCCGGTCCCGGCGCGTTGGAAGAGAAAGAGGTTGGTTTAGTCTATATTGCTGTTTGTGCAGGAGGAAAAACCAAGGTTCTGGAGTTCCATTTTACGGGAAACAGAAAAGAAGTTCGGGAACAGGCCTGTAATGCGGCTTTGCAAATGGTCAGAACCTATCTTACGGAAAAGAAATAATGCGTTTGTCTAAGAATTTATGCTTCGGGAATAGAGCCCAAAAATATATTCCCTATCTCATGGAAAATTTGAGAGAAGGGCATATTGTGCCCATGGCTTATCTGGTATATAGCGGATACGGAAGCAATTTATTCGAGTTCTATCCTTCTTCCATGCTGAAAATTAAAAACTTTCCCAGAAAAGAGGATGAGATTCTCGGGATAGCCTACGGATATAAGGATGCGCTTCAATTGGTATCGATGATGAGTCTTAAGAAGCTGAGAGGAGAGGAGAAATGCTCATCGTTTTAACGATTCTCAAATATCTCTTATTGGTTCTTCTTTTTTTGCTTCTGCTTCTTCTCTTCCTTTTGCTTTTTCTTTTATTTGTCCCCTTTCGTTACAAATTGGACGGGAAGAAGGAGAGGGAGGAAAAGCATCCGAGAGGGGAGTTCTCCCTGCGTTTTCCTCTTATGCACTTTCAGGCAAGCTATCAAGAGGAAAAACTGAGTTACTCCGGAAAGATTCTTTTCTTCACGATTTTTGAGGGAGGAAAAGAATGAATGGAATAATCGGAAAAGGGAAGAAGATTTTTCGGGAGAAACTGAGAAGCTTCAAAGAAGTTCTTGAGACCGCCAAAGAGCTTAGCAAGGAAGAATCAAGGGAAATGATAGCCCTTGTTTTACACGAAACGCTCCGCTTTTTAAAGACTTGTCGAATTCGAAAGGCAAAAGGAGAGTTCTATTTTGCAATAGAAGATCCTTATACTATGGGGCAGGTTTTAGAAGGTCTGGCGCTCTTTTATCCTCTTGTGCAGGATAAAATCAGACTTGTTCCGGAGTTTGGAGACAGTTATTATTATGGAAAGATTCGTATAGAGGGAAGAATACGGCTGATTCATCTGCTGATTCTGTTGGTTCGCCTTTTAAAAAATAAACAGTTCCGAAAATTAATCCTCAAGGGAGGGAAGCATGGCAAATAACAATACAAAAGAGCTTATTCAAGAACTATTTCAAGGGATGGACGGCTTTGTGCAATCCAAAACCGTTGTCGGAGAGCCGATTAAGCTGGGAGATACTGTTCTCATTCCTCTTATGGAGGTTAGCTGCGGAATGGCAAGCGGTGCTTTCGTTAAAGAGAATAACAAAAAAGGAGACGGCGGCGCCGGGGCTATGAATTCGAAGATCAGTCCTGCTGCAATGCTTGTGATTCAAAACGGAAGAACAAAGCTGATTCGGGTGAAAAATGAAGATGCTTTTTCCAAGATTATAGACATGATTCCGGAGGCTATCGATAAAATCACCGGAGGAAGCAGAGTCAGTGAGTCTGCTGAAGAGAAGGGACAGGAGGCTTTGGACTCTATGGTTCAAGCTGAAAAAAAGCAGAAAAAGGAAGATAAGAAGTATACGGTTCTTTCTGCCGGAGAAAGTGGCGATGTTTATGCCGATTCCGCCGAGGATGTAATTGATATAGATTTGAGTGATTTTGAAGAGTAAAAAGCGATTATTCCGGAAAGGTTGAATGATAGAAAGTTGATGCAGAGTTCTCGTTTAGATTTTAAATTTCTGCTTGCAATCTAAAATCATTTTTGCTATAGTACTATAGTCGCTGTGAAGCAGTGGATTTTTTAAAAGAGGGAGGTGCAATCATGGCTAAGTGTGCTATTTGTGAGAAGGCAGTACATTTCGGAAATCAAGTAAGCCATTCACATAGAAGATCGAACAAGATGTGGAAAGCAAATGTGAAGTCAGTTAGAGTGAAGGTAGATGGCGGTACAAAGAAGATGTACGTCTGTACTTCCTGCCTGCGTTCCGGTAAAGTTGAGCGTGCTGTTGCAGGCGCTGCGGAATAAGAAAAGCTTGAAAAGATATTGTCGAAAGGCAATATCTTTTTTTATGCCTTGACAGACTTATTATATTAGTGTACTATTTTACTAGTGCACTAATATAGAATTATGCCATATGATTTTTAGCTCAGTTGAGAAAGGAGGCAAAATGCAATACAATCCTTCTCTTCCAATCTACATACAGGTGGAAGCGGATATTATTAAGGATATGTTAAACGGAAAGCTCTCTTCGGGAGAAAGGCTGCCTTCAGGAAGAGACCTGGCTGTAAAGTATAAAATCAATCCCAATACCGCATCACGTGTCTATCAGGAATTGGAGCTGAAGGGGCTTTGCTTCACAAAGAGAGGAATGGGGACTTTCGTCACCGAAGATGAGAGAAGATTAAAGACGGAAAGAGAAAGGCGTGCAAAGGAATATACGGAAGAATATGTTGTGCGGATGAAGGATCTTTCCATTTCAAGAGAACTTATTCAGGAATACGTAAAGGAGGAAATTGATGCTTCAGTCTACAAAGCTAAGTAAGAAATATAATGGAAAAATCGCCTTGGATCATGTCGATGTGGAGCTTTTGGATGGTAAAATTTATGCCTTACTGGGCCCAAACGGTTCAGGAAAAACCACATTCATGAAGATTCTTTCCGGTCTGACAAGGGAGAGCGAAGGGGAGGTTACTTTAGACGGAGAAGCCCTTTCCATGAAAAGTAGAGCACTTGTTGCCTACCTTCCTACGGAGTCTCATGCGTATCCGTTTATGACGGTGGGAGAGTTTGGAGAGTATTATAAAAAGTTTTTTACGGATTTTCAGGAGACGAGATATACGGAGTTGATCCGGAGAATGGAGATTCCTTTTAAGACTCCATTTAAGGTTCTGTCTTCCGGAATGGATAAAAAGGTGCGGGTGGCGGCCACTCTTTCCCGGGATGCCAAGCTTCTTATTTTGGATGAACCCTTTAACGGTGTGGATCTTTTGGCCAGAGAAGAAATTGTGAAAATGATTCTTGAAGTGATGGCAGAGGACAAAATCATCCTGCTTTCCAGTCATCTGGTGGAGGAAGTGGAATCCTATGTGAATACGGCCCTGTTTTTTAGTGAGGGAAGGCTGATTGCGAAGGAAGATGTGGAAGAGTTAAGAAGCAGTAGAGGTATGGCTTTAACCGATCGCTACAGAGAATTATTCGGAAAGGTGGGAGATTGATATGTGGACTTTGATTCGATATGAAATGAGAAAAACGATGCAGATTAAAATTATTTCCGTTTCCCTGATTGCCATTTTTGAATTTCTACTGCTCTTTGGAAGCACAAGCGGAAATATTGCCGTTATGGGACTTGCGGGGGTATTTCTTTTCTTTTTCAGCTTTGTGGCATTTCTGCTTTTTGGCCTTTCCAGTATGGCGAGCCTAAGCAAAGACTTAAGTACCAACCAGGGCTATATGTTGTTTATGCTTCCCAAACCGAGCTATACCTTTCTTCTCGCTAAGATATTGGAAAGCTTACTCAGTACATTTTGTCTCAGCCTATTGCTGTACTTTCTGTTTCTCTTTGATATCTTTTTCTTCAGTGTGGATGTCGCCGGTTTTATGGATGTTTTTAAGATGGTATGGGGACTTACCATGGAAAGCAGACTGGGAGACTTTATCCACTTTATGATTTCCATCGCCTTGATTTATGCAGGATTTTGGCTGTATATGTCATGCCTGGCCGTTCTTTGTGTTACGGTACAGGCCAGTTTCTTCAGGGGGAAAATCTTGGCTTTCCTTATTTCAATCATTGTATTTTTGTTCCTGGCGGTCAACATTGTGGAGTGGTGCGCGACTCTTTCGGAGAAGATAGTGGATTTGGTCGGCTTGGACAGCCAAATGAATTCTCCTCTGCAGATCCTTTTCTTGACGTTGGTATCTCTTCTTTGCTTTGGTCTTTCCGCCTATATACTGGAAAAGAAGAGAAATTATTAATCCCTTTTCATCTATAGAAAAATAGAGTATACTAAGAAAGAATTCTCGAACTATCGAGAATTCTTTTTCTTTTAGCTTAGTATTGCTTTGTATACATGCTTAAAAACAGAATTCTTTTTTGTTTATTAAGAATTGGAGGACAGACTATGAAAGGAAAAATTCCGTCGCATTTTGGAGAGGTTGAAATTTCCGAGAGAGTCATTGCCGAGTATGCCGGGAATTCTGCGGTTTCCTGCTTTGGAATCGTGGGAATGGCCGCGGTGCCCATGAGCGGAAAAGGCCTTGCCCGTTTACTTAGGAAAGAGAGTTATCATAAGGGAATAGACGTAAGGATTAAAGAAAATAAAATCAGTCTGGATTTTCATGTCATTGTAGCTTACGGTGTCAGCATCAAGGCAGTTGCGGAAAATCTCATGGAAAGTGTTGAGTATCGCATTTCCCAGTTTACAGGTATGGAAGTGGACCGTATCAATGTGTACGTAGAAGGCGTACGCATTATTGATTGATAGGAGGGAAGGCCCTGTGAGTAAGGTGCTTAGTGTAAAAGAGTTAAAAAAGGCATTTCTAGCGGGTGCAAATCAGTTAAATGCTAAAAAAGATCTGATTAATGAGTTAAATGTATTCCCTGTACCGGACGGGGATACGGGAACCAATATGACGATGACCATCCTATCTGCAGCCAGAGAAGTGGACAGTGTGGAGGACAAAAATTTAAAGGATATTTTGAAGGCTATGTCCGGTGGGGCCTTAAGGGGGGCCAGAGGTAATTCCGGCGTTATCTTGTCCCAGCTGATTCGCGGTTTTACCAAAGAACTTTCGGAAAGCGGAGAGATGGATGCCTTATCCCTTGCAAAGGCATTCCAAAGAGCCGTGGAGACTGCTTACAAGGCTGTGATGAAGCCGAAGGAAGGAACCATACTGACCGTTGCAAAAGGAATGGCGGACAAGATTATGGAGCTTTCTCTGACAGAGGAAGAAATCCTTCCCTTGTTCGAAAAGGTTTATGCACATGGAGAAGAAGTTTTAGAGCATACGCCGGAGCTTCTTCCGGTACTGAAGGAAGCTGGAGTAGTGGATTCCGGCGGAGCAGGCCTTATGGCAGTCATGGAAGGAGCGCTTCGCTCTTTGCGGGGAGAGAAGATTGTCCTGGATCTGGAACTGAAGGAGAGTGGAGCAGTATCCGCTCTGGTAGGGGAAAGAAAGAACAAAGGAGAGATTTCCACTGCGGACATTCGCTTCGGCTATTGTACGGAGTTTATGGTTAACGGAGACCATGCCTTTACGGACGATGAGGTGGATGCACTTCGTACTTATTTGAACGGAATAGGGGATTCCATCGTATGCTTTTCCGATGAAGAATTGATTAAGGTACATGTTCATACCAATCATCCGGGAGATGCTTTTGAAAAAGGTTTATCGATGGGCTATCTTTCCAAGATGAAGGTGGACAATATGCGCCTGGAGCATCACGAGCTTTTGATTGAAGATGCGTCCCGCATTGCTGCGATGGAGAAGCTGGACGAGGAGCAGGTTAAGCCTGAGGAGAGAAAGACTTTCGGTTTTGTTGCGGTTTGCTCCGGAGACGGCTTGGAAAATATTTTCCGGGATCTTGGAGTGGATCAGGTTGTTTCCGGCGGACAAAGCATGAATCCTTCTACGGAAGATTTGATGCAGGCGGTAGAGAAAATTAATGCGGAGCATATTTTCATTTTACCCAACAATAAAAACATTATTCTCGCCGCAGAGCAGGTGGGAAGTATCTTATCGGAACAGTCTTTGGCGGTTATTCCGACCAAGACGATTCCCCAGGGAATTTCTGCGATACTTTCTTTCCAGGAGGAAGAAGATTTCGAGAAAAATAAAGAAGCTATGACGGAAAGTCTTTCCTACATTCATTCCGGAGAAATAACCTATGCAGTAAGAGATACTTCGATTGACGGCAGAGAGATTCATTCCGGAGACATTTTGTTCTTGGGAGATCAGGGGCTTCTTTCTGCAGCAAAGGATATATCCTCTGCAGTGAAAGAATCGATTCCCAAGATGGGAGAGGGAGAGATTTTGACCCTTTACTACGGAGAGGAAGTAAAGGAGGAAGATGCGGAAGCATTGGTTTCGGAAATTCAAAACGAACATCCGGAGTTGGAAGTGGAGTTGCATCGCGGCGGACAGGCTGTCTATTACTATATTGTATCTTTGGAGTAAGACTGCAGACGCTCTGCCTGAGAGAAAAGAGGACTTTCTATAGGAAAAGGATGTAAGCATGCTACAGGATGCCATAGAAAGAGTTAAGGGAGTGGGGGAGAAAACCGCCACTCTCTTTCATAAAGAGGGGATTTTCACAAAGGAAGACCTGATTCTCGGTTTTCCAATCAGTTATAGAGAATATCCGGCCCCCGTCTTAATCCAACAGGCAAGAGATAAGGAGTGGATGGCCTTTTCTGGAGTCTTAAAGGAAGATTTCAGGGGAAATTCTGGGAATGCGAAGGGCTTTCTCTTCGCCAAAGTTTTCGATCAGAGCGGAGAGATTATTCTACAGTACTTTCATGCTCCTTATATTCGTAAAGTTCTAAAAAAAGGGATGCAATTTGTCTTCTTCGGACAGGTCAGGGAGTTCAAGGGGAGCTTGTATCTCCAGCAGGCGAAATATTTTTCTCCGGAGGAGTATCGGGAAAAACAGCGCTGTCTGGAAGCGATATACTCGGGGACAAAAGGAATGAAAAGCTATGTTCGGAGGAAGGCGATAGCGGAAATTTTCAAAGAAGACTTCCGCTATCCGGACCTATTTTCCGAAGCAGACTTGGAAAGGCTTTCACTTCGGAATAAAAAAGAGAGCTTACGGCTTCTTCATTTCCCACGAAATTTCAAGGAGAGAGAAGAAGGGAGGAGGCGCTTTGCCTTTGAGGAACTCTTTTTTTACTCTTTGTATCTGGAGAAGGAAGAAAAAGAGTATAAGAAAGTAAAAGAGACGGTTCTTTATCAAGAGGGAGAAGAGGAAGACTTTCAATCTTACTTTCCTTTTGCTCTTACGAATTCACAAAAAAACTGTATTACGGAAATGAATCGGGAACTTTTGGAGAAAAAAAGGATTTTTCGTTTTGTGGAGGGAGACGTAGGATCCGGAAAGACGGTAATTGCTTTTTATTTACTGTACTTAACGATGAAACGCAAAAAACAAGTCGCTTTTATGGCGCCTACCGAGATTTTGGCAAGGCAGCACTATGAAAATGCTCTAAAACTTTTTCCGAATGGAATAGCCTTACTGCTTGGCAGTACAAGTCTCAAAGAAAAAAAGAGGATTTATAAGGACATCGCGGAAGGAAAGATACTGGGAGTCTTCGGGACACAATCTTTAATTCAGGAACTTGTTCACTTCCAAGACTTGGAGAGTATTATTATTGATGAACAGCATCGCTTTGGCGTGAAAGAGAGAAGGAAGCTGGAAGAAAAAGGAAAATTTCCGCATGCACTTTTTCTTTCCGCGACACCTATTCCGAGAAGTCTTGCAAAGTTATTATACGGCAGTTTACCGCTTTCCGTTTTGCAGGAAAAACCGGCAGACAGACTTCCCATAAAGAATGCCTTGATTCATAAGGAAGAGCAAGGAAAGGCCTTCTCCTTTATCTTGGAAGAAATCCAAAAAGGCAGACAGGCTTATGTCATTTGTCCGATGATAGAAGAAAATGAGAACTTGGAAGTAGAGTCGGTTCTTTCTTATGAAAAGCTGTTGAGGAAATCCTTTCCGGAAAATGTGCGGATTTCCGTATTACACGGGAAGATGAAGGCTGAGCAAAAAGAGGAAGTGATGGAGGCTTTTAAGCAAGGAAAAACACAAATTTTACTTTCCACCACCGTTGTGGAAGTCGGCGTAGATGTAGGAAATGCAACGGTTATGCTGATTGAGAATGCGGAACGTTTTGGTCTTGCACAGCTGCATCAGCTGCGCGGAAGAGTGGGAAGATCCGCTTTACAGAGTTATTGTATCTTTCTGGATCGAAAGGATGATGAAAAGTCGAGAGAACGTCTGGAAATCATCAAGAACAGTAATGACGGCTTCAGTATTGCAAAAGAGGATTTACGACTGAGGGGACCCGGTGATCTTTTCTTTGGGGAAAGACAATCCGGAGACTTGCAATTTCATATGGCGGATCCGATTCTGGATGAAGCCCTTTTCCGAGATGCAAGGTTGGAAGCGGAGAGAATATTGAAACAGGATCCAAATTTGGAAAGGCATGAAAAACTGCAAAATGCTTTTTTGAAAATGCTTGAGGCGGATTGTCCCTAGCTTTTTATAACGGATAAGGAGAGTATAGATGAGAGTGATTGCCGGAACAGCAAGAAGAATGAACTTAAAAACGCCGGACGGTCTGGATACACGTCCTACACAGGATAGAATCAAGGAAACCTTATTCAATATCATTCAATTTGATCTTATGAATAAGGATGTACTGGATCTTTTTGCCGGAAGCGGAGCACTTGGGATAGAAGCCCTTTCCAGAGGGGCAGCCAGGGCGGTTTTCTGTGATTCTGCCAGACAGGCAATCCTTTGCATTGAAGAAAATCTGCAAAAAACGCATTTTAAAGAGCAGAGCCTGGTCCTTTCCGGAGATTATAACGGAGCGATTAACAGTCTGATGCGAAAGGACTATCATTTTGGACTTGTCTTTATGGATCCTCCTTATGGTCGAGAACTTGCGGAAAAAGCTTTGATCCGTTTAAAGGACAAGGCTTTTGTGAGTCAAGATACTCTTTTTGTTGTGGAGGCGGGGCTACAGGAAGACTTTTCCGGAATGGAAGAGGAAGGATACAGTATTTTAAGGGAAAAAATTTACAAAACCAATAAACATGTTTTTCTTCGTTTAAAAGGTGAAATAGGATAAAATACAAGCAGTTTGATAGAGGAAAGTAGAGGAGGGAAAATGAAGATAGCGATTTATCCCGGTTCCTTTGATCCGGTAACTTTCGGGCATCTGGATGTCATTGCCAGAAGTGCAAAAATGGTAGATAAATTAATTATTGCCGTTTTGATAAACAAAAATAAGTCGGCGTTGTTTTCCATGGAGGACCGTGTTAGAATGATTAGCGAATATGTCAAAGATGTGCCGAATGTGGAGGTGCATTCTTTTAGCGGACTGACTGTGGATTATGCCAAGAAGGTAGGAGCTACGATGATTGTACGTGGTCTCCGTGCGGTAACGGACTTTGAGTATGAACTGCAGCTGGCACAGACGAATAAGGTGATTGCCGAGGGAATTGATACCTTGTTTCTGGCAACGAATCTGAAGTATTCTTATCTGAGTTCCAGCATTGTAAAAGAGATTGCATCTTATAACGGTGACATTTCGGCTTTTGTACCCAAGATGGTGGAGATAGCCATGAAAGAAAAATACGGATTTTAAGTAGGCGGAGGGAATATGAGCAGAATAGAGCAATTGATTGGGGAAATTGAAGAGTACATTGACAGCTGTAAGTTTCAGCCCTTGTCTAATAGTAAGATTATCGTGAATAAAGAAGAGATGGAAGAACTTCTGGTGGAATTACGGTTAAGAGTTCCGGAGGAAATCAAGAAATATCAGAAGATTATTTCTCAACAGGATGCGATTTTATCCGATGCCAAGGTGCAGGCGGAGTCTATGCTAAGTGATGCGAAAGCGCAGACGGAAGAAATGGTTTCCGACAGTGAAATTATGCAGCAGGCTTATGCGAAGGCCAATGCGCTGGTGCAGGATGCACAGAACCAGGCGGACAGCATTGTAAACAATGCCGTAGCGGATGCAGATCAAATTCGATCCAATGCCATCCGGTATACGGATGAAATGCTCGCAAGCTTGGAAACGATTATATCCCGTTCTTTGGAGAATGCCAGCCTTCATCTGAATGAGTTAAAGTCTTCTTTGGGAGATTCCAAGAGTATAGTACAGTCCAATAGAGAAGCTCTTGCAAAGGCAATTCCACAGAATAAGCCTGCAGAGCAGAACTAAGGCCCGGAAAGAACTTAGCGCCGGGATTTGCGGAAAAGCTGAAAATTTTTGTAGATTTATTTCTGTATGACATTGACAGAAGAGCAGAGAAAGATTATAATCCTTCACTAGCGGCTTGTGAGGTAAAAGACATGATTCGCTAGTGTAGGAACTTTAAGGATGAACCGGGATTCATTTTTGGAGGAAAGAATAGATTTTAAGAATCTATCAGATAGCGATGCGTGGCTCAGCTTGGTAGAGCGCTGCGTTCGGGACGCAGAGGTCGCTGGTTCGAATCCAGTCGCATCGACTTCGAAAAGCAGGAGGTGTATGACATCTCCTGCTTTTTCGCTATAGTTGGGATGCTTGTTTGTAGAGGGGAAAGTAAGGATATGGGAAGAGAAAATTTTAAGTCAAGGATCGGTTTTATCCTGGTCAGTGCCGGCTGTGCCATCGGTATCGGAAACGTCTGGAAGTTTCCTTATTTGGTCGGACAGAATGGAGGCGGCATTTTTGTACTCTTTTATCTGCTTTTTCTTTTAACTATGGGGCTTCCCATTCTTACCATGGAACTTGCGGTAGGAAGAGCCAGTAGAAAATCTGTGGTACAGGCGTATAAAAAGTTGGAGCCGGAAGGCACAAAGTGGCATATTCACGGCTATGTTTGTATTTTCGGTTGCTATCTCTTGATGATGTACTACACAACGGTATCCGGTTGGATGCTCTCTTATTTTTTCAAATTTCTTTTTAACAGCTTTGGGAACATTGAACAGAGTCAAGTAGAAGGAATTTTTACTACGATGCTCAGTCGTCCTGAAGAAATGACACTTTGTATGGGAATCACGGTTATCGGCGGTTTTATGATTTGCTCCTTAGGCTTACAGAAGGGCCTCGAGAAGGTGACTACCGTTATGATGAGTGCCTTATTTATCCTTATAGTACTCCTTGCCGTACATAGTCTTCTTTTACCCGGTGCCCTGGAAGGCGCGAAGTTCTACCTTCTTCCAAATGTGGAAAAGGTAAAGGAAATCGGGTTATTTCATGTCATTTCCTCTGCAATGAATCAGGCATTTTTCACCTTGTCTCTCGGTGTTGCGGCAATGGAGATTTTCGGTTCTTATATGTCTGATGACTATACCTTGGTCAGTGAAGGGGTGAAGATTTGTGCCTTGGATACCTTTGTGGCGATTATTTCGGGACTCATTATTTTCCCGGCCTGCTTCAGCTTCGGTGTGGAGCCGAATGCCGGCCCGCCCCTTATTTTCTTTACTTTACCGAAGGTTTTCATGCATATGCAGTTCGGTAGAGTTTGGGGAGCTCTTTTCTTCCTCTTTATGACTTTTGCAAGCTTCTCCACGGTTATTGCCGTTTTTGAGAATCTGATTTCCACCAGTATGGACAATTTTCATTGGGACAGAAAAAAAGCGGTCATTGTGAACTGCATTTTTATTTTTGTAATGAGCATTCCTTGTATTTTAGGGTATAATTTATGGCAGGATTTAAAGCTTATCGGCGGAAGGGATGTACTGGATTCGGAAGATTTTATTGTAAGTAATCTGATTCTCCCTATCGGATCTCTCATTTATCTTCTTTTCTGTGTAAGTAAGATGGGATTCGGTTTTGACCGGTACATCGAAGAATGTAATAAGGGAGAAGGCATCAAGATGTCCAAGGCTTTTAAGCCGTATTTCGTGGTTGTACTACCGATTTTGATTCTGATTTTGCTGCTGCAAGGCTTGCGTTAATCGTCTTTCGAAGACGGGATAGGAGTCTTATGACGATACGGGAAGAAATGGAGGAATTGGAGAAGAGGACACTCTCCCCTTATGCTTTTTTAAGCATGAATTCTATGGGGAGGGATTATCCGGAAGAGGAGGATGATATTCGGACCATTTTCCAAAGAGACCGGGATAGAATTCTGCATTCGAAGGCCTTTCGTCGCCTGAAGCATAAGACACAGGTCTTTATTCAACCTGAGGGAGATCACTATAGAACGAGACTCACGCATACCCTGGAAGTGAGTCAGATTGCAAGAAGCATTGCCAAGGCTCTTCGTTTAAATGAGGATTTAACCGAGGCGATTGCACTTGGCCATGACCTTGGTCATACGCCTTACGGACATGCGGGAGAAAGAGCCTTGAATCAGATTTGTTCCTTTGGATTTTCCCATGTGGAACAGAGTGTCCGTGTTGTAGAAGTACTGGAAAAAAACGGAAGGGGTTTAAATTTATCGAAAGAAGTGCGGGACGGGATTCTGAATCACAGAAGTTCGGGACATCCGAAGACTTTGGAGGCGCAGGCCGTACGATTGTCCGATAAGATTGCTTACTTGAATCATGATGTGGATGACAGCATAAGAGGCGGAATTATTACGGAGGAAGATTTACCGGAAGAGTTTCGCTCCGTTCTCGGAAGAAGTGTAAAGGAAAGGATTGATACTCTGATTCGTTCTGTCATCTTTTCCTCTATCGGAAAAGACAGTTTAAGAATGGATCCCGTAGTGGGTGAGGCCATGCAGGGGCTGAGGAAGTGGATGTTCAACCATGTTTACAAGAAAAGTGAAGCAAAGGAAGAAGAATGGAAGGTGGAAGGCATGCTTCGTCTTCTCTTTACATTTTACATGGAGCATCCGGAGACTTTGACGGAGGAATATCGTTTCCTCTTTGCAAAGAGCTTGGAAGACAAGAGTGTTTCGGAAAAAGAGCATTTAGAGAGAGTCGTTTGTGACTATATCTCCGGGATGACGGACGAATATTGTAATCATAAATTTATGGAGTATTATGTGCCGAAGGCCTGGGCTAAAGACTAAAAGGAGCTTTCATGTACTACGGAGAGGATATTGTCGAGGAAGTTCGCCAAAAAACGGATATTGTAGACCTGGTTGGGCAATATGTTAAGCTAAAGAAAAAGGGATCGAGCTATTTCGGTCTCTGTCCTTTTCATGGGGAGAAAACGGCTTCCTTTTCGGTTTCTCCCGGAAAACAGATTTTTTATTGTTTCGGTTGCGGAAAAGCGGGAGACAGCATTCGTTTTCTGATGGAATATGAAAACCTAAGCTTTGTAGAGGCTCTGGAGGAGCTTGCAGAGCGTGCCAATGTCACACTTCCGAAGGAGGAAAAGAGAGACAAGGGAGAGGAAGACCTTCGTTATAAAATATTGGAAATCAATAAGCAGGCGGCACTTTTTTATGTGAAGCAGCTCAGAAGCGAAAAGGGAAAATCGGGACTGGCTTATTGTGCAAAGCGGAAGCTCAGCGGGGAAAGTATCACGCATTTCGGCTTAGGGTATGCCGGGAAGGAAAGAGACAGCCTATACCAATATTGCAAGTCTTTAGGCTTTAAGGACCAAGTTTTACAGGAGTCGGGTTTATTCAGCTTTAAGGAAGCCGGAGTTTACGATAAGTTTTTTAATCGACTGATGTTCCCGATTATGGATTTACACAATAGGGTTATCGGTTTTGGAGGAAGAGTCATGGGGGACGGAGAGCCCAAGTATTTAAATTCTCCGGAAACCAAGCTCTTTGATAAGTCCAGAAATCTCTTTGCCCTTAACTTTTCGAGGAAATCCCGTTCCGATTTTTTTATCCTCTGTGAAGGCTATATGGATGTGATTTCTCTTCATCAATGGGGATTTCCGGAGGCGGTAGCGGCTCTTGGAACAGCTTTCACGGAACAGCAGGCGGATCTTATGAAACGCTTTCATTCGCTTGTTTATCTCTGTTTTGACAGTGACGGAGCCGGGAAAAAGGCCTGTAAACGTGCTATTTCCATTCTACGGGAAAAGAACTTGGAGGGAAAAGTAATAAACCTTTTACCTTATAAGGATCCGGATGAGTTTTTGAAGGCGGAAGGAAAAGAAGCTTTTGAAAAACGAATGGAAGAAGCAAAAAATGCTTTTCTCTGGGAAGTGGAAGAGAAGAAAAACGAGTTTGTCCTCCATGACCCTGCAGGAATGCAGAAATATATGGAAAGTATCGCGGAGCTTTTAAGGACAGTTTTTTCGGATCCCGTTGAACGGGAAAATTACCTGAAGGCAGTTGCCAGAGAGCAGATGTTAAAGGCGGAAAATCTGCAGCATCTTGTGGACCAAAGAGAGGAAAAAATACAGCTTTCGTTCGGCTTTAAAAAAGCAACTGACGGAAAAGAAAAGAAGAGGGAAGAAAAATGGAATTCGCCTCTGGAGGAGGAGTTTCTTTCCGTTTTGATGCAGAGAAATGAATTTCTTCCCATCGCACGAAAATATGTAGAGGAAGAAGATTTTCAAGGTGATTTTGCCAAGGAAGTGTACGGAAAACTTTTATCCGGCACGGATGCAAAGTTGATTTTAGACAGTTATCGGAATGAAGAGGAGAAATATCAAAAACTGGCAAAGCTTTATCATGGAGACTTGTATCACATGGATTTGGAACGGGATGAGGAGAAGAAGCTCTTGTCGGACTACATACGTCAGCTGAAATTACAGAAAATCGAAGCAAAAATCAGGGAAGTGACGGATGCGGAAGGCCTTTCCCTCTGCTTTAAAGAACGGGATAAGTGGGAGCATTTTGTTTTCGGGTAAAGAATAGCACAGTTTTTTGGGGGAGGAGCTTTGAGTAAAAGAATAGAAAGACTGGTGGATTTATTTCCCGGAGCGACTTCCGTGGCGGATATAGGCTGTGACCATGGCTATAGCTCGATTCTTCTTGCAAAGAAAGGGAAGGCGGAGAAGATTATAGCCTGTGATATCGGAGAATCCCCCTTGGAAAGTGCCAAAAATAATATTCGAAAAGAGGGGCTTACGAATAAGATTCAGTGTCGCTTGGGAAATGGCTTAGAGCCCTTGAAATCCTATGAAGTGGAAGCCTTACTGATTTCCGGTATGGGCGGTCCTCTAATCATGGAAATAGTGGAGAAGAGAATAGATGAGTTTTCTCTAGCCGTATTTTCTCCTCAATCCGACTTTTCCAATTTTCGTCGATTTCTTGCGGAGAAAATGGAAGTTTTAAAAGAAGAATATCTGGAAGAAGGCGGGAAATTCTATCGTCTTTTTCTTGCGGGAAAGAAAGAAAACAAGGAAGAAACGGCGGCAAGAAGTTATGCGGAATGGGAATACGGTTGGATTCCTTTACAGAAAAAAGATCCCGTGTTAAGAGCTTTGCTGGAAAAAGAAAAGAGACAGTATGAGGAAATACTGGAGAAAAGGCAAGTGGAGGAAGTTCGGAATAAGCTTGCCGTAATAGATGAGGCTTTGGGATTTTATAGGGAGAATCATAATGGATAAAGAACAATTCATTCAATTTTTGGAGGACTTTGCTCCGAAAAATTTGGCGGAAGAGTGGGATAATGTAGGATTTCTTCTTGGGAAGAGAGAAGGAGAATTAAAACGGGTCTATATCTGCCTGGATGTGGACGCTTATTCGGTGGATACTGCGATAGAGGAGGGCTGTGACTTTATTCTGAGTCACCATCCCTTTATCTTTAAGGGAATGAAGTCCGTGACAGGAGAAAATGTTTCCGGAAAGAAAGTTATTTCTTTGATTGAAAACAGGATTTCCGTTTTTTCTATGCATACGAACTTTGACAGTGTAGAAAAGGGGATGGCGGACCTTCTTGCCGAGATTCTGGGATGGAAGAAGGAGGGGGTTATGGAGGAGGTTTGTGTGAGTTCTTCCGGAAAGGCGGAGGGAATCGGCTTTTTTACCCATTTGGAGAAAGAATGGTCCTGCAAAGAATTGGCAGAGTATGTGAAAGAAAAGTGCAAGCTTCCCTACATAGAGTATTTTGACGGCGGAAGAAAAATTCGAAAGCTGGCGGTTTGCCCCGGATCCGGAAGAAGCTTTCTTTCCACCTTACCTGTGGATGTAGATGCCTACATCAGTGGCGATTTTGGACATCATGATGCCATTGACAGTATGGAAAAGGGGCTTAGCCTAATTAATGCAGGGCATTACGGTCTGGAGCATTTCTTTGTGCCTTATATGCAGAGCTTAATTTGTCGACAATTCCCAGAGATAGAGATTGTTCAGGAGAAAACCCGTTTTCCGGGAAAGATACTTTAATGCTGTCCGGAAAATGAGCGGATATTTAGCATGGGAACAGCAGGAAATCGCTTTTACTGTAGGAAATATCAGGGAGGATAAGAGACAATCGAAGGAGTACGAAAGGAGAATACAGTATGCTTGTAACAGCAAAGGGAAAAACCGTTGAAATAGAAAAGGGGAGTCGCTTCCAAGATTTAGTGCCTTTTTTTCAGGAGCAGGAAGAGTATCCTCTTCTTTTGGCAAAGGTCGGAAGTCGTATTTTTGAATTGCATAAGAAGGTTCCGGAGGAAGATTTTACCGTAGAGTGGATTACCATTCGGGATCGGATTGGAATGCAAAGCTATCAGCGTTCCGCGGTTTTTATGCTGTTAAAGGCTTTTTTTCATCACTGCAAGGGGATTCCCGGCTTTAATGTAACGATAGATTATACTTTGGGAGGGGGCTTTTACGGCTATCTTTCCGGAGGGGTCAAAATTACGACAGACTTGCTCTCCAAGGTTAAGGCTACCATGGAGGAGTATGTTAAGGCGGAAATGCCGATTATGAAACGCAATATTTCGACAGGAGAAGCCAGGAAGCTGTTTCATGATCTAGGAATGACTTCCAAGGAGGAGCTTTTCCGTTTTCGTATGACCAGCCGTGTCAATATTTATTCTCTGGGGAATTTTCAGGATTATTTCTACGGCTACATGCTGTTGAATACCGCTTATGTGACCAAATTCGATTTATTCCCTTATGGAGACGGCTTTATCTTACTTCTGCCAAAAGAGGATAATCCCGGTGAACTGTCCGAGTTTCATCCGATGAATAAGCTGTATGAAGTACAAAAAACATCCTCCAACTGGGCTAAGGAGGTAGGAATTAAAAATATCGGCGAGTTAAACCGTAAGATTGTATCGGGGGATCCGGACTCTTTGATTCTCATGCAGGAGGCATTCTTTGAAAAACAAATCGGCAATATGGCGATGGAAATTGCCAAAAAGAATAAGCGATTGGTGTTGATTGCAGGACCTTCTTCTTCCGGAAAAACCAGCTTTGCCAAGCGTCTCGGCATTCAGCTTTCCGCATTGGGAAAGAAGCCGCATGCGATTTCCGTAGACAATTATTTTGTAGGAAGAGATCAGACTCCGAGAGATGAAGAAGGAAATTATGATTTTGAATCTATCCTGAATGTGGATTTACCTCTTTTCAACAAGGATATGAGGGCGCTTCTTTCGGGTGAGCGAGTAGAGCTTCCGAGGTTTAATTTTCTTACCGGAAAAAGAGAATATAAGGGTGATTTCCTAAGCTTGGGTGCGGATGACATTCTGGTCATTGAAGGAATTCATTGTTTAAACGATAAGATGTCCGAATCGCTTCCCGAGGACAGTAAGTATCGCATTTATATTTCCGCACTTACACCGATAAACATTGATGAGCATAACCGGATTCCGACAACCGATGTCAGACTTTTGCGCCGTATGGTACGAGACAATCGCACTCGCGGATATTCAGCGGAAAATACAATTTCGATGTGGAAGAGCGTAAGAAGAGGGGAGGATCAAAACATCTTCCCTTACCAGGAAAAGGCGGATGTCATGGTAAACTCCGCACTGATTTATGAACTTCCCGTTCTAAAGATTTTTGCAGAGCCGCTTTTATTTCAGATTGAAGAAGATAGCCCCTGTTACCAAGAGGCAAAGCGTCTTCTGAAATTTCTGGACTATGTTTTGGCCTTAAGCCCCGAGTCGATTCCGCATAATTCCATTTTAAGAGAATTCATCGGCGGCTCTTGCCTGCATGTAGGATAAAATCTGTATAAAGAGTCTGTGAAAAAATCAAAATAATAAAGTAATTTTTGCAATATAGGTCTGAATGCGGGGTAGTCTGAGCCCGTCGGTACTTGCGAAAAACAAGAGAAACGCAGTTTTTCGCTTAGTATCCGTAAGGACAGACTTTTCATCAGAAAAGTTGTTCTGTACGAGACCAACTTCCGAAGGAAGTTGCTTTGCGAAGCAAAGTGAGCAGAGGTTAACAAAACCACTGCTCAGTCAGGCGAAGCTAGCGAGAGCGTGCCCAAGTTCAGACCTATATTGCTTAGAAAATTATTTTGATTTTTTACAGCCCCTTCATTCTTCATTGTACCATTCCAGAAAGGAATGCTTCACTCCTTTCTCCTTCAAAGCTAAGATAGTTTGCTTGGAGACATTTTCCGTGGAACGGAATATATTTTTCTCGATAAAAGGATTCGTTTTTTTCAGCTCGGCAATCAATTTCTTTGTTTCCAGACGTTTGGAACTTGTGGTTCCGTCCGTATGGCAGGTGGAGCAGGTTTCCGTAAACTTGCAGGCACATTGAATAAAGTTCAATTGATTGTAATCTCGCCAATGCTTGATATCGTCTTCTCGCACATAGTATAGGGGACGAATCAGTTCCATGCCCGGAAAATTGGTGGAGTGGAGCTTCGGCATCATGGCCTGGAACTGTCCACTGTAAAGCATCCCCATGAGAACCGTTTCAATGACATCATCAAAATGGTGTCCCAGAGCAATTTTATTGCAGCCCAATTCTTTTGCCTTGGAATAGAGGTGTCCTCGCCTCATTCTTGCACAAACATAGCAGGGAGAAGATTCAATTCCAAAAACGGACTCAAAGATATCGCTTTCAAAAAAATGCAGGGGAATCCCAAGCAACTTCGCATTCCCCTCAATGATTTTTCGGTTGTATTCGTTGTATCCCGGATCCATGCACAGAAACTGTATTGTAAATGGAAATTTATTGTGTCTCTTCAGCTCTTGGAAGAGCTTGGCCATAATCATCGAGTCTTTTCCGCCGGAAATACAGATACAGAGATTGTCCCCTTCCTGAATCAGCTCAAAATCGTTGATGGCTTTAGCAAAGGGGGTGAAAATGGATTTTTTGAATTTTTTTCTCAGGCTTTTTTCAATCTCCTCCCGTCGTTCCTCTTCGGAAGCATACTTGATTTTCATGAGGATATACTGTCCGTAGCCGCCGCTTAAATTGGCTACCCGATAGCCTTTTTCCAAAAGCCTTTCTCCAAGTTCCCGAGAAATGGTGCCGTATTTACAGTAGAGCAAATAGGCCTTGGACGAATCCAAAATTGTATCATCCCGCAGTAAATCAGAAATGGCCATCCATTTGGCGTTATCGATATGCCCGAGCTGATACTCCGCTTCATCACGGAGATCAATCGGGATATAATTTTTATATTCTTCTTTTTCCCACTCTTCCGGGGATATTTCTCTTAAGTTTGTCATAGAATATCCTTGTTACGGTCTTGATTGCTTCGAATTAGACCCTGCATAGAAAAATAGAATTCTTTTCAAACAACAGGTACTTTTTTCGAAACAGAAAAATTGCAAACGAAGACAGTATAGCATACTTCGGGGATTCTATAAAAACATATTGCAGAATGTCTCGGGCTTCGTTATTCTAAGAGAACAAAAATCATGTAAAAGGAAAGGAAAAAGCTATGAATCCGATGGAAATGATGCAATTTGCAAAGGAACTGGATAATTTCAAAAAAAACCACCCGAAGGTGGCTAAGTTTTTGGCAATCGAGTTTGGAAAAGGACTTCCGGAGGGGAGTATCCTGGAATTGAAAATCACAAGGCCGGGACAAGAGGAAAAAGTTAGCAATATGCGGATTCTCCCGGAGGATCAAAGCTTTTTGAGCAAACTCATGCAGTCTTAAATTGCTGATCAAAATTATCTCATTTTGCTAAAAATTTTATTCTTCTAGTGCGCTAACTCGTTAATTTCTTTTTCTTCAGTCTTGGAGAAGAGAATCTTCTGTGTGTGGTACAGACCATAGTTTCCGGAGCAAAGATAGCTGACTGCTATCGCCAGAATAAAATAGGATGAAGCCTGAAATCCGAAAAGCTCGAAGCAAATGAGCAGAGTGGCAAGCGGACAGTTCGTTACGCTGCAAAAGACGGAAGCCATGCCGAGTGCTGCACAGAGTCCGGGATCCAGCGGTAAAAACAGTTGTAAAGCATTCCCCAAGGTGGCACCGATAAAGAGGGAGGGCACAATTTCTCCTCCCTGATAGCCACCACCCAGGGATACGGCAGTAAACAGGATTTTCAGAAGAAAAGCAAAGAAAAAGACTTTGTATCCTGAGTCTGTAATGGTTTTTACAATGATATCCATGCCGGTTCCGTTATAGTCGGTGCTTCCGACAAGGAGAGTGCCTACAATCAAAATCAGTCCGCAGACAAAGATGCGAAAATAGCTATTCTTAAAGTATTTTGTAAAAAGAGCCTTTGCCTTATGTGCTGAGAGCACAAAGAGAACACTGACCATGGAGGCCAGAATGGCTAAAAGGATGGTAGCCAGTGCGGACTTCCAATCTATCTCGGAAACGAGACTTAAATGAAGCTCCGGTTCAATCACGTGTACGACTTTTTCGGCAAAAAAATTGGCTACCAGGGCGGAGACGGTACAGGGAAGAAGTGCTATGTAATACATATGTCCTACAGTACAAATCTCCATTGCCAAAACGGAAGCGGCAAGCGGTGTTCCGAAGAGTCCTGAAAAGGCGGCACTCATGCCGCACATCATAATTCTGCGTCTGTCTTTTTCTTTGAGACGGAGAACCCTTCCGATTATGGACCCCATGGAGGAGCCAAGCTGTAATGCAGCTCCTTCACGTCCTACCGAAGCACCGAAAAGGTGTGAGAGAATGGTTGCCAAAATAATGAGGGGGGCCATATAGGATGGGAGATTTTCTCCGTTTTGTATGGATTCCAAAACCAAATTGGTTCCTTTGGGTTCTTTCACGGAACAAAGCCGATAGGAAAAAACAATCAGAATTCCGGCGAACGGGAGGAGGCCGATTAGCAAGGGGTGAAGACTTCTGATTTGGCTGACAATCTGAATTCCCTTTGCAAAGTAAGCGGCAACCGATCCCACGATGCCTCCCGTGAGTCCCCCGATGATAACCCACTTTATGCCGTTTCCATAGGTCAGTATGAGTCTCTTTTCCAGGTCTTTCATGCTTTACTTTCCTTTTCTGGCATTGATTGCCAGCTGTAAACAACCAAGGACGCCCTGGTTATCGTTGAGACTTGCAGGAACAATATAGTTGTCTAAATCAGCGAGTTCTTTTGTTTTTATATATCCATTTAACTGCTCTTTTACTTGTTTTCGAATGAGGGGGAAAAGTTGCATTTGATGCATTACTCCGCCACCTAAAATAATTCGCTCGGGACTCAGGGTAAGGATAATATTGCAAAGTGCCTGCCCGATATAGTAGGCCTCTATCTCCCAAACCAGAGGAATACCGGAGAGGCTATCCGCTTTCTTTCCGTAACGGGCTTCCATTGCCGGACCGGATGCCATGCCTTCAAAACAGTTTTTATGAAAGGGACAGATTCCCTGAAAATGATCTTTTTCATGCGGCACAAGAATCATATGTCCAAGTTCGGGATGAAGCATACCGTGAAGAAGCTTTCCGTTGCTCAATACTCCGCCGCCGATTCCGGTACCAATCGTTATGTATACGGCATTTTCGAGACCGCGACCGGAACCGAAGGATACTTCTCCCAGCAAAGAGCCGTTTACATCCGTATCAAAACCGGCAGGAACCGAGAGCGCTTTCTCAATTACCGGTAAAATAGGATAATTCTGCCATTTTACCTTAGGCGTACTGGTAATATATCCATAGGTCTCGGAGGACTTATCCAGGTCTATCGGTCCGAAGCAGGCTACACCAAGTGCAGCGATTCCCTTGTCCTTAAAGAAATCAATCACTCTGGGCATTGTTTCATCCGGGCTGCTTGTCGGGATAGATACTTGTTCCAGAATTTCTCCGTTTTCTTTACAAATAGCGCAAATCATTTTTGTTCCGCCTGCTTCCAAAGCACCATATACCATAGTTTTTACCTCATTTTCCTAAAAAATTATCAAGCTGCCTTTTTTCCCGTTGCATCTTCTCCGAGCAAGGCTGAATGAGAAGCTTTCGTGATATAGTGTATATAAGCGAATGAAAAAATGCAATCTCTGAAGCGGGACTTGAGAGAAGAAAAAAGAAACATCTTTTCCGTATTTTATTCCGCTTTTTAAGCTTGTTGAAGATTTTTTATTCGGGTATAATGAACAGGGTTGTGATGACAGGGATTTTGGAGGAGGGAGTAGGATGAAATCTGGTTCCGCTAGCGAGAAAAGTGCAGGAAAAGGGAAGGATGGAAGCGTTATGCCTAAAACGGAAACGGTTCGGTCGAAGAAAAAAACGCTATCCAAGACGCTTGAAAAGACTGTGAAAAAAACACGCCAAAAGATCGATAAAACGGAAGAAAAGCGTACTGCGGAGAAGGACTCCTTAAGCCTAAAAGAAAGAGCGGAAATCTCCTATCGGAATAGATTGAAGAAGCATTACGATGAAATGAAATGGCTTTATCATGAGCTGTATCACGGTGCGGATGAAGCTTTCCAATATCTTCTCGGTTTATTGGAAAAGTATGCTTTGAGTCGTGAAGAGGATTTGCTTATTCTGGATGAAGAAAGAATGGCAAAGCCGAACTGGTATAAAAATAACGAGCAAATAGGAACGCTCCTTTATGTAGATCATTTTGCGACCAATTTGCAGGGAGTGGAGAAAAACCTCTCTTACTTAAAAGAAAGCGGTTTCAATTATCTGCAGATTATGCCTATCTTGGAGAGCCCGAAAGGAAAATCGGACGGGGGATATGCCGTTTCGGATTATCGAAAGGTTCAACCGGAACTGGGGAGTATGGAAGATCTTCGTTCTTTGTCCAAGGCCTGTCATAAAGATGGAATGATTATCGGACTGGATTTTGTGATGAATCATACCTCTGAAGAACATGAATGGGCAAGGAGAGCAAGAGGGGGAGAAAAAGAATTCCAGGATCGCTTCTTTGTGTTTGACGATTGGGGTATTCCCAATGAATTTGAAAAGACGGTTCCCCAAGTCTTCCCGGAATCGGCGCCGGGAAATTTCACCTACTATGAGGATATGCATAAGGTAGTCATGACGACTTTCTATCCCTATCAGTGGGATTTGAATTATGCCAATTTCATGGTATTTAATGATATGCTGGAGACGGCGCTGTACTTTTGTAACCAAGGAACGGATGTATTCCGTCTGGATGCGGTTCCCTATATTTGGAAAAGGCTGGGAACCAATTGTCGCAACCTCCCCGAGGTGCATACTCTGGTTCGACTTTTCCGTATGGCCATAGAAATCGTAGCACCCGGTGTCCTTCTTTTAGGAGAAGTGGTTATGGAGCCGACTAAAGTAATGCCATATTTCGGAACGGATGAGAAACCCGAATGCCATCTTCTTTATAACGTTACCACCATGGCGACTACATGGCATACTCTTGCGACACAGGATACTCGACTTTTGCAACATCAACTTGGTCAGATTTTTACGCTCCCGAAAGACAAGATCTTTTTAAACTACCTTCGTTGTCATGATGACATCGGTTGGGGATTGGACTATGAATTTTTGGCACAGTTTGATATGGCTGAAGTTCCGCATAAGGCATTTTTAAATGCCTATTTCCGGGGCTTTGCAGACTTTTCCGAGGCAAGAGGAGAACTCTATAATGATGATCCGTTGAAAGGAGACGCCAGACTTTGCGGAACCACCGCATCTCTTTGTGGAATAGAGGCCGGTGTTAAGGAAGGAAATCAGGAGAAGATTGATGCCGCCATTCGTCTTGACCTGATGCTTCATGCTTTTCTACTCAGTCAGTCGGGTATTCCGGTATTGTATTCAGGGGATGAGATCGCCATGGAAAATGACTACAGCTACCATGATGATCCCTTAAAGCGACATGATTCCCGTTATTTGCACAGAGGTAATTTCCCTTGGGATAAGGCTGCTAAGCGAAAAAAGAAGGGAACGGTGGAAGAAAAGCTATATTCCGGTATTTTACGTTTGGAAGCCATGAGGAGAAAAAACAAAGCTTTTTCCGCCATGGCTGATACTTGGATTATTGATACGAAGAATATTCATGTTCTGGCTTTCGGTCGCTATTATGAGGGAGAAAAAATTCTCTGCTTCTACAATTTTTCTGTTTCTGATGAAATTGCTTATGTTTCCGAGGTGGAGGATTATGTCAATGTATTTACAAATGAGGGAATGAAGGCAAGAGATTTGCGAATTCCGTCTCATGACTTCCTTTGGTTAAAGACCAGTTTCTAAAAAGAAGGTGCGTTTTATGCGCATCATCCGTTATGCACAAGTTTTTTCGCCGGAAGAAGCTTCATTCTTCCGGCTCCGTTCATAACGAGTATCGTGCGCAAAGCGTGCGCTGTCTCGTTTATCCTCTATATCACAATTGTATCTCCATCCATCAACAGCAAAAATCTGATTTTATAGCAAGGAGCTTTCATGAAAAAAAAGGACGAAAAAGAAGAGAAAAAATCCATAAGTGAAGTAACGCAGGAAGGGAAGGAAGAATTGCTCAGTCCTCCGAAAAAAAGAAGAGGCAGGCCGAAGAAGGAAGAAATTCCGGAAAGTTCCGGGACAGAAACATCGGAACCTGCCGTAAAGGAAGAAAAGAAGAAAAAGAGAAGCGTAAAAAAAGCGGTAAAGGAATCTTCCTCGGAAGACCGTGCCCCGTCCGAGCTTCGCATAGTGGAGGACAATTCTCTATTTACAGCCTATAAAGAGACGCAGCCTGCCGATGCTCCGGAAGAACGGATAATGCCGGAAAAGACGGATGAACCGGTTAAAAAAGAGGGACCTCGTGATGCGGACGCGAAAGCTGTGCAAGGCATTCTGGAAATCATGTCGGAGGGCTACGGCTTTATTCGCTCGGAAAATTTCCTTCCCGGAGAGCAAGATGTTTATGTAAACAATCTTATGATACGCCGTTTTCACTTGAAGACGGGAGATATGCTTTACGGATATGCAAAGTCCAGAAATCCGCAGGAACGTTACAGCGCCTTGCTTTATATAGAAAAGGTAAACAATCTTCCGATTTCCGCGCTTTACGGAAGGCCTGATTTTGATAAGCTTACTCCGATTTTTCCGGATGAGCGAATTCCCATGGAAAGAGAAGGAAAGCGCGTATCCACATCACTCCGTGTCTTAGATCTTTTGGCGCCCATCGGAAAAGGGCAAAGGGGAATGATTGTCTCTCCGCCCAAGGCCGGAAAAACCACTTTGCTAAAGCAAATTGCTCAGTCTATTTTACAAAATGAACCGGATATGACCTTACTGATTCTTCTTATCGATGAAAGACCGGAAGAAGTAACGGATATGATGGAAGAGGTAGTAGGAGATAAGGTTCAGGTAATCTACTCCACCTTTGATGAATTACCGGAACATCATAAAAGAGTGGCGGAAATGACGATTGAGAGAGCGAAGAGGCTTGTGGAACAGGGGCAGGATGTATGCATTCTTCTGGACAGTATTACCAGACTTGCAAGAGCCTACAATTTGATTGTACCTTCCTCCGGTAAGATTCTTTCCGGCGGTATGGATTCTGCCGCACTTCATATGCCCAAGCGCTTTTTCGGGGCAGCCCGTAATATTCGTGAGGGAGGAAGCTTGACCATTCTTGCAACGGCACTTGTTGATACCGGATCCCGTATGGATGATGTCATTTATGAGGAGTTTAAGGGGACCGGAAATATGGAATTGGTATTGAATAGAGAGTTGCAGGAAAGAAGAATTTTTCCGGCAATTGACATTCAAAAGTCCGGAACAAGAAGGGATGATTTGCTTTTGAGCCCACTTGAGAAGGACGCGGCCGATTTTCTGCACAGAGAGCTTTCTTCCGATAAGAAAAATGCGGTGGAGGACACCCTTTCTCTCTTTGACAGAACCTTAAACAACATTAAACTATGCGAAACTTTGGTGCGTGGAAAAACCGTTACCGCCCCGGAAAGAATACCGGATCGCGATGAAAATGTGTTTGTCCGCGTAAATAAAAAGAATTTTTCAAATTAAATGTAACCTTTTTCTGTATTCTCTGTCTCTATAGATGTAGCGCCCTTTGAGGGAACTATAGAATGAGGGAGAGTAGGGTCTCCCGTATAAAACGGAGGATAAAAAAATGAAAAAGAACAGTACTGTAGTAAAGAAAGATTTGTTGAAAAAGGCCGGTATCGTTTCCGCTGCCATGCTTCTTGGAATTTCCATGATGGCCTGCGGATCTTCTTCCGGTTCGGATAAAGCAAGCACAGAAAAGACAACGGTTGCCAGCGAAGCTGCGAAGGAAACGAAAAAGGCAGGAGAAAAAGCCGAAGAGAAGTCTGAAGCACAGGAATTAAAGGGAAAAGTTTCCGAGATTAAGGATTTCATGTTTACGGTTACCACGGATGACGGAAAGTCCTATGCGCTGAACTTTGATAAGAAGCCGGAAGGGCTGGACAAGGTGAAGGAAGGAGATGAAGTAATCGTTCACTACACCGGAGAGCTTTCCGAAGTGGATTCCTTTACCGGAGAGATCCTTTCTGTAGAGAAGGCATAAAAATTCACACTCCGGACATATCTTTCTTTTATCCTGTATTATCAGTTAAAACTTAGTGATTTTGAGCGAATTTATAGGGTGGATATGGAAGATCAAAAGATTCTGGAGTTGTTTTTTGCAAGAAATGAAGAAGGAATTCTCCGCTTAGAGGAACAGTACAAGGCTTATTGCGGAAAGATTGCGAGTCAGATTCTCTCGCAAAGAGAGGATGTGGAAGAGGTCTTAAACGATACTTGGCTCAGTGTTTGGAATGCCATTCCTCCGGAGAAGCCTTCTTTTTTGAAGGCTTATTGTGCCAAAATTGTACGAAATGCCGCGATTAATCGTTTTAAGATGATTGGAGCAAAGAAGAGAGCGAGTGAAAGTTTTACGGAAAGTGTAGACGAGCTCGGTGAAGATATACAACTTTCTTTTAACAACGTAGAAGATCATATTAATGAAGAAGCTTTGGTTTCCGCAATCAATGATTTTCTGTCCCGTGAAAAGAAGGAGCTTCGTGTTTTTTTTGTCAGACGATATTTTTATCATGATGAAATCAAAGAAATTGCGTCGAAATATAAGGTAGGAGAAAGTAAGGTAAAAGTCAGTCTGCATCGTATGAGGGAAGCTTTGAAGAAAAAATTGCAAGAAGAAGGTCTGCTATGAAAAGGAATAAATTGATAGAGGCAATGGGGAAAATAGAGGATTGCTTTATTTTGGAAGCGGATGAAGAAATGTCGCTTGAAAAGGCAAAGATTTTCTCCTTTGTCAAAGGGAAAAAATGGATAAAATCTTCTTTTGTAAAAACGGCAGTTGCGGCCTGCCTGATTCTTTCGGTTGTTCTCCCGAATGTTTCTGAAAAGAGTGCCTATGCCTTGCAAGCCATTCCGGGCCTTGGAAGATATTTCCAGTTAATTACTCTTCGAAACTATTCTTTTGATGACGGACAGCATAGTGCGGAAGTGGATACCCCGCTTCTTGCCGTAGAGGCGCCGAAAGAAGTTGTGGAAGCATACGGAGAGAGAAGCGTTGCGGGAGCTTCTCAAGATGAAGTTCAGGACGGAATTTCGGGGGAAGAGGCCGCAAAGTCGGCGTTTAAAGAAAAAGAAGATGGAAAATTAGCCTCTGCGGAGCAAATTAATTTGGATATCAATGCGAAAACGGAAGAGTTGATTCGTGAATTTAAAGAAGAACTTTCTAAAACGGAATATAAGAATTTGGATGTATCCTATAGTGTAATTTTAAATTCGGAGGATTATTACGTTCTTGCGCTTTCCGTGTTGAAGCAGGAGGGTGATACGCAGACCATTCATCATTACTATACTGTGGATAAGCATAGTGGGGAACTTTTACAGTTGGCAAAGCTTTTTCCGGGCAGACCGGATTACAAGGAAATTTTATCCGAAGAAGTTGTCAGACAAATAAAGGCACACAACCAAAACTCTAAAGATAAATATTTTCTGCAGGACGGTGAGGATGAAGAGGGCTTCAGAGAGGTAACGGACGAGCAAAGCTTCTATATCAATGCCGATGGACAGCTGGTTTTGGTTTTTCCACAGGGGGAAGTGGCACCGATGTATATGGGAGAAAGTCAGTTTATTATCCCAAAGAGCATTTGGCAGGAAAGCTAAAGCTGTGATAGAATAGGCTATGTTGCAAGTAGGCTTTTTAAGGGCGAAAAATGAAGTTCACACGACATAGTATAGAGAATCGTTTATATGAAATGAAAAGTAAGCGAGCACGAATATGGCACAGGTTTACAGGAATTTTGAAGACTGTAATCCTGTTCTGTTTCGTTGCTTCGCTTTTTTTGGGTGCATCTTTCGGCTATGGTTTGTTCAGAGGAGTTTTGGATTCCGCTCCCGATATTCATAAAATTCATGTAGGGCCGACTTCTTACGCCACAAAAATTTATGACAAGAAGGGAAATCTGATGTCCACCCTCGTTACGGAGGGATCAAACAGAGAAAGGGTCAGCTACGAGGAGCTGCCGAAAGACATGATCAATGCCTTTGTGGCGATAGAGGATGAACGTTTCTGGAGACATAACGGCATCGATTTTCGCTCTATTTTGCGTGCAGTAAGAGGAGTGGTCTCCGATGACAGTTCTGCCGGAGGCGGTTCAACGATTACGCAACAGCTCCTGAAAAACAATGTTTTCGGCGGCGGTCTGCATGAGGGAAAATTTGAGAAATACGTACGAAAGATACAGGAACAATATTTGGCCTTGGAATTGGAGGACCAGCCGGGTCTCGATAAAAAGGAAATTAAAAAAAGTATTTTGACCGAGTACTTAAATACGATTAACCTTGGAGCCAATACTTTGGGCGTAAAGGTTGCAGCACGTCGTTATTTTAATAAAGAGGTTTCGGAATTGAGTCTCTCCGAATCAACCGTTATCGCTGCAATTACGAAAAATCCTTCCAAGTTAAATCCGATAACCCATCCCGAGAACAATGCAGTCAGAAGAAAACAGGTTCTGCGTAATATGCTCAGTCAGGGCTATATTGATGAAAGTCGCTATCAAGAAGCATTAAATGATCCTGTGTATGAGCGAATTCAAAATGTTAATTTAGTTACGCAGGGAGAGGATAAGCCCTATTCTTATTATACGGATGAACTTACGGAGCAGGTAGTTGATGCTCTTGTGGAAAGGCTCGATTATAAGAAGGAAGATGCCACAAAGTTGCTATATTCCGGCGGTTTGACGATTTATGCAAACCAGGATCCGGATTTGCAAGCAATCGTAGATCAGGAAATCAATAACCCGGAGAATTATGATACGGCAAAATATTCCATTTCCTGGAGATATACTTTGCAACATGAAGACGGTACCATTGTTAATTTCAGTGAAAAGGATATAGAGAAGTATTTAAAAGAGGGAAAGGGAATCTCTTTTAACGGCCTGTATACCTCGAAGGATCAGGCTAATAAACGGATAGAGGAATTTAAAGAGAAGGTTACCGTGGATTCCGATCGTATCTTGGGGGAAACGGTAGATTATGTATTGGAGCCCCAGGCATCCTTTGTCCTGATGGACCCGCATACAGGCGAAGTATTGGCTCTTACGGGAGGAAGAGGCGAGAAAAAACAGAGCAAAACCTTGAATCGTGCCAGTAATGTTCTGCGTCAGCCCGGTTCCACCTTCAAAATCATTACTTCCTTTGCGCCGGCCATCGATTTATACGGAGCAACGCTTGCCTCTACCTACTATGACTCGGAATATACCTTAGGAAATAAGACCTTTAAGAACTGGTATTCCGGAGGATATTTGGGATTTCAGAGTATTCGAGACGGAATAGTCTATTCTTTAAATATTGTGGCGGTTCGCTGTCTTATGGAGACGGTTAAGCCGGAACGAGGGTACCAATATGCGGAGTCTTTGGGAATTACATCCTTGGTAAAGGATGATGAAAATCCGGCTTTGGCTCTGGGGGGATTAACCCGCGGTGTATCGAACCTGGAGCTCACCCAGGCATTTTCCGCTATCGCAAATGGGGGAGAACTGGAAAAGGCCAAGTTTTTCTCCAAGATAGTAGATCAAGACGGAAAAGTACTCATTGACACAACGGAGGATAAGCCTACACAGGTTATGAAGGCCAGCACAGCCTATCTCCTTACGGATGCCATGAAGGAATCCATGGAATCGAACCGTGCCTTTGCATCCGATGTACGGGTAAGTTCTACATCTACAAGGGCGCATTTTGACGGGATGAGCCAGGCGGGAAAGTCCGGAACAACCAGTAATAACAGAGATATTTGGTTCATCGGCTATACACCCTATTATATCGGCGGAGTTTGGGGCGGCTGTGATGATAATCAGGTTCTAAAAGATGCGAAAACCGGGGAATACAACGGCGGAACCGGATTCCACAAGGATATATGGCGAAAAATCATGACGAAGATTCACGAAGGAAAGACGGATCCGGGCTTCAGTAAGCCGGAAGATATCGTGGAAGCTCAGGTATGCCGAAAGTCCGGAAAGCTTCCGACTTCCGGATGTTATCAGGATTACAGGGGAAGTGCCGTCATTACGGAACTTTTCGCCAAGGGAACGGTGCCTACGGAAAAATGTACGTATCACACTTCCTGGGGAGCTATGCTCGTTCCTGAAAATCTACGGGACTTGGATACGGACGATCATTATTACAGCTATAAGGAACCGGAGGAAGAAGACGAGGATTCTGACAGAGATTCCGACAGAGATTCCGACAGTTCGGAGAAAAATACAAAAAATAAGATTACGATTTCCGAACAGGGACCGAGTAAAAAGAAAAGTGCCGAGGATTAAGGAATGAAATTTATTAAGGAGTGCTTTTACGGAGAGATTGAAGAGAAAAAGTCCAAGTTTTACGCCGGGCTTTTTCCGCTTGAAAGAGAAGCGGATGTGGAAGGACTCCTTGAAGCATGCAGAAAGAAATACAGAGATGCAAGACATCACTGCTATGCCTATATTTTTCTGGAAGAGGGAGAGGGAATTCTGCAGGAGCACAAGAAGCAGAGCGATGACGGAGAACCGGCAAAGACCGCAGGTATGCCTATTTTGCAAAGGATGGAAAGTCTGGAACTGAAAAATGCCCTTCTTGTGGTAAGCAGAATTTTTGGCGGTACGCTTCTTGGAACCGGAGGTCTTTCACGAGCCTATTCCGATGCGGCAAAGGCGGTACTGGAGAAGGCGGTTTTTCTGGAGAGAATTGAGGGGTGGGAACTGCAACTGCAAATTCCGTATTCCTTACTCGGAAAGCTGGAGTACAGCTTTACGGAACAGAATATTTCTATTTTGGATAAGGCTTTTACAGAAAACGTGATTCTTAGGATTCGCGTTAAAGAAGAACAATATTCCGGTTTTGAAAAGCAAATCCGGGAATATGGACCGCAGGTGGTTTTCCTTGCAATCAAAAAATGCCGGTGGTATACTCGATAAGTTAAAGTAATAAATAAATATTGTATAAATTTGTTGAAGTTTAAGTTTGTTCGATTTCGTTCAGGAAGTGAAAATTCATGTTAAAAAAGAGAGAAGATGTTCGTAATGTAGCCATTATTGCCCATGTAGACCACGGGAAAACAACCTTAGTGGATGAGCTTTTAAAGCAGTCCGGTGTATTTCGCGACAATCAGGATATCGGTGTTCGTGTCATGGACTCGAATCCCATTGAGCGGGAGAGAGGCATTACGATTTTAGCGAAAAATACTGCTGTAAGCTATAACGGAGTAAAGATTAACATTGTCGATACACCGGGACACGCGGATTTCGGCGGTGAGGTTGAGCGTATTTTAAAAATGGTGGACGGCGCCATTTTACTTGTTGACGCCTTTGAGGGACCGATGCCGCAGACTCGTTTCGTTTTGCAGAGAGCCTTAGAGCTTCGCCTTCCTGTTCTTGTCGTAGTCAATAAAATTGATAAGCCGCAGGCTCGTCCGACTGATGTTGTGGATGAAGTTTTGGAGCTGATGCTCGACTTAAATGCATCCGATGAGCAGCTGGACTGCCCCTTCCTCTTTGCTTCCTCGAAAAACGGCTTTGCGAAGAAAAATCTGGAAGATCCCGATGTGGACATGAAACCGCTCTTTGAGAGCATTATTGATTTTATTCCGGCACCGGAGGGAGACCCCGATGAGGAGACGCAACTTCTTGTTTCTACGATTGACTACAATGAGTTTGTAGGAAGAATCGGAATCGGTAAGGTGGAAAACGGAAAAATCAAGGTCAATCAGGATGCACTGGTTGTAAACCATCACAATCCGGACAAACGAAAGAAGGTGCGGATTACAAAACTCTATTCCTTTGACGGATTAAAGAGAGTGGATGTGGATGAGGCTTCTTTCGGAGATATCGTTGCGGTATCCGGTATTGAGGATCTTCATGTAGGAGATACCATATGTACGGAGAAAAACCCGGCACCGCTTCCCTTCCAGAAGATTTCCGAGCCGACCATTTCCATGGACTTTATGGTCAATGATTCTCCGCTTGCCGGAACAGAGGGGAAGTTTGTGACTTCCCGTCATATCCGTGACAGACTTTTCAGGGAATTAAATACGGACGTTTCTCTTCGCGTAGAAGAAACCGATTCAGCAGACTGTTTCAAGGTTTCCGGACGAGGAGAGTTGCACCTTTCCGTGCTGGTCGAGACCATGCGTAGAGAAGGCTTTGAATTTGCGGTTTCCAAAGCGGAGGTTATTTATAAAACGGATGAATCCGGTAAACAGTTGGAGCCGATGGAGATAGCGTATATCGATGTTCCGGAGGAGGCAACCGGTGCCGTTATCCAGAAACTAACCCAGAGAAAGGGAACTTTAAACGGCATGAGTCCTTTGGCATCCGGCTATACAAGACTGGAGTTTGAAATTCCTTCCCGCGGACTCATCGGTTATCGAGGAGAGTTCTTAACCGATACCAAGGGGAACGGAATCTTAAATACGGAATTTGAAGGCTACGGGGAATATAGAGGAGACTTGAACTACCGTCATCAGGGATCCCTCATTGCCTTTGAGCAGGGTGAGGCGGTAACCTACGGTCTTTTCCAGGCACAGAACAGAGGAGTACTCTTTATCGGACCGGGAGAAAAGGTCTATAGCGGTATGGTTATCGGACAGAGTCCGAAGTCGGAAGACATAGAGCTGAATGTTTGTAAGACCAAGCACTTAAGTAACACGAGAACCTCCAGTTCCGATGAGGCGTTAAAATTGGTACCGAAGAAAATTATGTCTTTAGAGCAGTGTATTGACTTTATTGATACGGATGAGCTTTTGGAAGTGACGCCTGAGAACTTGCGAATCCGTAAGAAAATTCTGGATCCCACGGCAAGAAAACGTGCCGGCTTTAACAGAAAGTAAGACAAGAAGAGTAAAACAGGACGAGCAAAATCTAGCGAGGTGAGTTATGGCTTTATTTAAGGGAGCGGGAGTGGCACTGGTTACTCCCATGCATGAAGACGGGACGGTAAACTTCGAGGTACTGGAGGCAATTATTGAAGATCAAATTGCGGGCGGTACGGATGCCATTATCTCTGTGGGAACCACGGGAGAAGCGGCGACACTGACTGTTGAGGAGCATCTTGAAGTGATTCGTCATACGATTAAGGCGGTAAATCATCGCATTCCGGTCATTGCGGGCACAGGTTCCAATTGTACCAGATCTGCTTTGTATACTTCCAAGTGTGCGGAGGAAGCCGGTGCGGACGGCCTTCTTTTGGTAACTCCCTATTACAATAAGGCTACCCAGAAGGGGCTCTATCAGCACTTTAAGACCATTGCGGAATCCGTTTCCATTCCTTCCATTCTCTATAATGTTCCCGGAAGAACGGGAATGAGTATCGAGGCGAAAACGATGGCGGCTCTGTATCATGATGTGAAGAATATTATAGGTGTGAAGGATGCTAGTGGAGATGTTGGCAAAACCTTGGATTTGATGCGTCTCGTGGATGAGGACTTTTGCCTTTATTCCGGAGAGGACGGTTTGATTCTGCCCCTCCTCGCAGCAGGTAGTCTGGGTGTTATTTCCGTTTTATCGAATGTGGCGCCGAAAGAAACGCATGATATCTGTGCAAAATGGTTTGCCGGAGACGTGGAAGGCTCAAGAAAAGAGCAGCTTCGAGCTATGCCTCTTATTCGGGCCTTATTCAGTGAAGTGAACCCCATACCCGTTAAAGCGGCAATGAATCTGCAGGGAAAGAAGGTGGGTCCGCTTCGCCTGCCTCTGACAGAGATGGAAAAAGAGCATTTGGATAGTTTAAAAGAGGAAATGATTCGTTACGGTATTTTAAAATAGAGAAGAAAAGGCTTGTGAAAAAGAAGAGAGGCTCCGGGTGTTTCCGAGCGGATTTTCTTTTTTACGGCTTTTTTCTTTTGTAGAGTAAAGGAGGGGAAATGAAAATACTTTTACATGGTGCGCGAGGGGTAATGGGAAGAAACGTGATTGATGTTGCAAAAAACACGGAGGACTGTGAGATAAACTGCGGAGTAGATGCCCATGCGGAAGGCGCAGACTTAGGCTTTCCGGTTTATGAAGATATTTTCAAGGTAAAAGAAGATTTTGATGTGATTGTTGATTTTTCAGTAAGAGAAGCTGTGGACAGGCTCTTGGATTTTGCAGTTGAAAAGAAGAAGGCTCTTGTCTTATGTACAACGGGGCTTTCCGAGGAACAGGAAAAGAAGATTGTAGAGGCGGCAAAAAGTATCCCTATTTTACAGTCCGGCAATATGTCTCTTGGTGTAAACATTCTTCAGGAATTGGTTCGACTTGCCGCGGCAAAGCTCTATAAGGAAGGTTTTGACATAGAAATTGTGGAAGCCCATCATCGGAGAAAAAAGGATGCGCCGAGCGGCACGGCTTTAATGCTTGAAAAAGCGGTTGAAGAGGGTGTCGGAGAGGCACTCAATAAGGTATATGACCGGGAGGAAAGGCATCAGGCAAGAGAAAGACAAGAAATCGGCATGCTCTCCCTTAGAGGTGGTACAATTCCGGGAGTGCATGAGATCATTTTTGCCGGAGAAGACGAAATTGTAAAATTGGAGCACACCGCCTACAGCCGGAAAATCTTTGCCAAGGGAGCCATTACGGCGGCGTTTTTCCTTCTTCAAAAAGCACCGGGAAAATATGACATGACTGCGGTTTTACGATAAAATCCCGGATTGCATTGAAGGAGTTCAAGTTTTTGAAGAATAGAAAGGGATGGGAAATGGAAGCATTTTCAAGCTACGAAAGTCCGTTGTCCGGGAGATATGCCTCTCCCGAGATGCAGAAGATTTTTTCACCGAGTTTTAAGTTCAAGACTTGGCGGAAGCTCTGGATTGCTCTTGCGGAAACCGAAAAGGAACTGGGACTTCCAATTACGGAAGAGCAAGTTCGGGAGCTTCGGGAGAATGCGGAAAACATCAATTACGATGTGGCAAAACAAAGGGAAAAAGAGGTTCGACATGATGTAATGAGTCATGTCTACGCCTATGGCCTGCAGTGCCCCAACGCAAAGGGCATCATTCATCTTGGGGCGACTTCCTGCTATGTGGGGGATAATACCGACTTAATTACTATGCGGGAAGGTTTAAAACTGATTCGAAAAAAGCTTTTAAACTGTATGAAGGTCCTTTCCGACTTTGCAATGGAATACAGGGCGCTCCCCATGCTTGGCTATACGCATTTTCAGGCGGCGCAGACCGTGACGCTCGGAAAGAGAGCGAGCCTCTGGCTTCATGACTTATATCTTGATTTTTGTGAGATAGATGAGTGCATTGCATCGATAAAGCTATTGGGTTGTAAGGGAACCACGGGAACGCAAGCTTCTTTCCTGGAACTCTTTGAAGGAGACCATGAAAAATGTAAGGAGCTGGATAGAAGAATTGCAGAGAAGATGGGATTTTCCGAAGTGTATCCGGTATCAGGACAGACCTATTCCCGGAAGGTGGATTTTCGGGTTCTTTCCGTCCTTTCGGCAATTGCGCAGTCTGCACACAAGTTCTCCAATGATCTTCGACTTTTACAGCATTTAAAAGAAGTGGAAGAGCCTTTTGAGAAGCAGCAGATCGGATCCAGTGCGATGGCCTATAAAAGGAATCCCATGCGCTCTGAACGAATGGCGGCACTTTCGAACTTCATTTCCTCGGGAATCATGAATCCGAGCATTACGGCTTCCACCCAGTGGTTTGAAAGAACATTGGACGACTCCGCAAACAAGAGACTTTCCGTTCCGGAGGCGTTCCTCGCCTGTGACGGCTTACTGGATTTGTATTACAATGTTGCGAAGAATCTGGTGGTCTATCCCAAGATGATTGCAAAGCATTTGAACCAGGAGTTGCCCTTTATGGCAACGGAAAATATCCTGATGGATGCGGTGAAAAAAGGGGGAGACCGGCAGGAACTTCATGAGCGAATCCGCATGCACGCTATGGAAGCGGGAAAGAGAGTCAAGGAAGAAGGGCTGGATAACGATCTTTTGGAAAGAATCGTGCAGGATGATGCCTTCCCGCTTACGGAAGAAGATATACACGGACTCATGCGAGGAGAGCTCTATATCGGACGCGCAAAGGAACAGGTGGAAGAATTTGTTTCGGAGTACATTCAGCCGATTTTAGAGGAAAATCAAGAAGAGCTCGATTTATCGGTAGAGATTAAGCTCTAAGAATTTGTGCTATAATGCAAATCGGATCATTCTTAAGATTGCAAAGGATTTGGAGGGAAGATGAAACGAATTTTTGCAATTCTGGCTTTGGCTTTTATTTTGCTGACTTTGCTTCATTTTCTTTATACCGCGTTTACGGGAGGAAGCAAGGAGTCGCTGCTTGCCCATCTCTTCCTTCTGATGATTGTGCCAACCGTATTTTATGTATTGCAATGGGTAACGAAGTTGATACGGAAGGATTCATCGGAGAGTGAAGAATAAAATCGGGGCTGTATTTTGTAAAAGCCGGAATAGTTCTACAATACTATTTTCAGTAAATGATTTGGAAAGGGGAAAATTATGGTTCAGGCAATCGTCGGTGCAAACTGGGGAGATGAAGGAAAGGGGAAAATTACGGACTATCTTGCAGAGAATGCAGATGTGGTAGTACGTTTCCAGGGAGGGGCCAATGCAGGGCATACCATCATTAACAACTACGGCAGGTTTTCCCTGCATCTGCTTCCAAGCGGTGTATTCAATCCGAATGTGACTTCCGTTTTGGGAAACGGAGTGGCCTTGGACATTCCCAAGTTTTTAACAGAGCTTCATGCTTTGGAAGAAGCCGGCGTACCGACACCGAAGATTTATATTTCAGACCGCGTACAGGTTTTGATGCCTTACCACGTTTTACAGGATGAGTATGAGGAGGAAAGACTCGGGAAGAAGAGCTACGGCTCCACAAAGTCCGGAATAGCACCCTTCTTCTCCGATAAGTATGCGAAAATCGGTCTGCAGGTCAATGAGCTCTATTATGATGACATTCTGGAAGAGCAGTTACAGAAGATTTTGGAAATTAAAAATGCATTGTTTGAGAGTCTTTACGGAAAGAAAGGCCTGGATTACGCGACGGTCCTAAAAGAGCTGAAGAAGCAGAGAGAGGAGATTCGTCCGTATCTTTGTGATACCTCTCTTTTCCTGAGAAAGGCGATTAAGGATGGAAAAAAGATTCTTTTAGAAGGACAGCTTGGAACGATGAAGGATACCGACCACGGAATTTATCCGATGGTGACTTCCAGCCATACCCTGGCCTCCTTCGGCGCAGTAGGGGCCGGAATTCCGCCATACTCTATCAACAGTGTGGTTTGTGTTACAAAGGCATATTCTTCTGCAGTCGGAGCCGGTGAATTCGTTTCTGAAATCTTCGGAGAGGAAGCGGAGGAACTCAGAAAGCGCGGCGGAGATAAGGGTGAGTACGGGGCAACGACAGGTCGCCCGAGAAGAGTCGGCTGGTATGATGCAGTGGCTTCCCGCTACGGCTGTGCTTTACAGGGGGCGACGGAAGTAGCCTTAACGGTATTGGATCCTTTGGGATATTTAGAGGAAATCCCGGTATGTACAGCATATGAGATTGACGGAAAAGAAGTTAAGGACTTCCCGGTTACGCCCCTGCTTCGAAAGGCAAAGCCGGTATATACCGTGCTGAAAGGCTGGCACTGCGACATTCGCGGAATTCGAAAGTACGAAGAATTGCCTGAGGCGTGTCGGGATTATATCGACTTTATTGAAAAGGAGTTGGAGGTTCCGATTACCATGGTATCCAACGGACCGGAAAGACATGAAATGCTGATGAGAAGACCGAAAATATAGAAAGGAAGGCCTATGGCGCATTGTCCGAATTGTGGGGGAGAGGTACGGTTCTCCATCGACAGTCAGGACCTGGCATGTCAGAACTGTCATACCCATTTTGACCCGGTAACTTACAACAGAACCCCGGAAAGTATGGAGCAGGACGTTTATGAAACAAAGGTATTTACCTGCCCTAACTGTGCTGCGGAAATCGAGAGTACTGACTTATCGGCAACCGGTTTTTGTGCTTACTGCGGCTCCGCGGTAGTCTTTGAGAGTCGTATCAAGCAGGAGAAAAAACCGCAGAAAATTATCCCCTTTCAAATTACAAAGGAGCAATGTAAGGAGATTTATCTGAAGAAGATTCGCTCCTTCTACTACAGGCAAAGAGATTTGGAAGATCCGGCCTATTTGGATCGCTTTGTAGGATTTTATCTGCCTTATTGGCTTTATAATTATCATTTCGGCGGAGAAATCAATTTAAAGGGTGACAGAAAATATGTCAGAGGCAATTATGTCATTATGGAAGACTATTCCTTAAGAGGAAAGTTGAAAGGAGAGGTGGAAGGCATTCCCTTTGATGCCTCCCTACGTTTTGATGACAATATTTCCGCTGTCATTGCCCCGTTTTCCAGAGAAAAGATGAAAGAGTTCACGCCGAACTATCTCTTGGGATTTTACAGTGAAATTGCGGATACGGAATCTTCCGGGTATGAGAAGGAAGCCTTTTCCATGTTGGGAGAAGAACTGGGAAGATTTGTGGCAGGAAGCAATGGATTCGGTACGGAAGATATAAGAATTCATGGAGGAATAAATCCCTATTCTTTAGACAGGGAAATGACAGTCGGAAGAGGAATGTTTCCGATTTGGTTTTTGAGCTATAAAAAGAGAGACAGAATAGCTTATGCGGTAGTCAATGGACAAACCGGAAAAATCTATTGTGATATCCCGATTGATGAACAGAAGTTTCAGCGGGCTTCTTTACTGATGGCTGTGCCCATTTTCCTTGTTTTAAACCTCTTTATCCAGATTTCGGCGGAAAGCTTGCCCATCTATACTTTAGCGCTTTCTTTCTTTTTGATTTTCTTATCTCAGTTGCAAATGAAGAAAATTCAAGAGAGGGATAAAGAAGCTTTACGATACAGTAAGGAGCAGAAGAAGCAAGAAGAAACGGACAGGAAAAAGAGTGGAACTTCGTTTGCCTTACTAGCCCTTTTCCTTTCCGTAGCCATTTTAATCTGGCATCCGGTTCGGGATGAGTATTACTATATTGCGGCTGCTTTATCCGCTTTAGCATCGATTCTTTCTCTGAGAATGATGATTCGGAAATTTAATGTTTTGACGACGCGTGCGGTTCCCGATTTTTTTGAAAAGAAGGAGGAGTAATGATGAGGACAATCTTTAAGAGCCTTCTTTTTGCTCTTTTTCTTGGACTTTTCTCTATGGGAAAAGTCTATGCCCTGGATGCAAGCTCCTTCCTTTCTTCTTCTGTTTATGAAAATGAAAAAACGGGCTATACGGCTTATATTGATGATGAAGAGGACTTACTCAGCAGTTCGGAAGAAGAGAAGCTTGCTCAAAAATTAATTCCTTTAACGGAATACGGCAATGTAGCCTTTCTTTCCGGGCGCGGGGAAAACGATGCGGCTTCCAATATTCGTGATTTTTACAGGGAAGTATTTTATGGAAAAAGCGGTCTGATTTTCTTTATTGATATGGGAAACAAAGAGATTCGCATTCAAAGCGGAGGAAACTTCTACAAAACCATTACCGGCGATGTGGCAAACAGCATTACGGACAATGTCTATGTTTTTGCAAGTAAAGGTGATTTTTATAAGACTGCGTCTCTTGCTTTCAGACAAGTGCAGGGAAAGATGGAAGGACGCTTTATTGCGACTCCGATGCGCTGGATCAGTAATTTCTTCCTGGCAATTTTCTTGGGACTTCTCTTTAACTTTACCATGCTTCTTCTATCCTGGAAACAGAATAAAGCCGGTTCCCGGGCTGTACTTGGAGCACTTCAACCGGATATCATGCTGGAGGATCGAGAGGTTCTGATGACAAACCAAAGTAAGATGCGAATCAGCTCCGGCAGCGGAAGCGGAAGAATTGGCGGAGGACGTTCCGGCGGTGGATTTTCGGGAGGCGGATTCTCAGGCGGCGGAAATTCCGGCGGATTTTCTTCGGGAGGCGGCGGACATCGTTTTTAGGATTCGGAGTTTGTGGCAAAAGATTTCTCAGGCTTCCCCTGTGCGATTTTAAAATCGGGGATTTAGCTATAGGAATAAACTATAGCTAAATCCTGTTTTTTTATATTTAGCATAGAGAGGTTCTTTAGTATATGCTATACCTACTTTAGACTTGCATTTTAGTCGACTGTTCACTAATCTTGAGAATGGTTCATAAAGAAAGAGATACAGGAAGAGAAAACACGGAAAAACAGAAAAGTAAGGAGAACAAATATGCAAACATCGGTAATCGGATTTCCCAGAGTGGGAGCATTAAGAGAACTTAAGTTTACAACAGAGAAGTTTTTTAAAGGATTGGTGTCCGAGCAGGAGCTGGAGGCACTTGCAAAGGATATCCGAAAAAAACAGTGGCTGAAAATGCAGGAAAAGGAAGTGGATTTTATTCCGTCCAACGATTTTTCTTTTTACGATAATTTCTTGGATGCCGCAGTGCTTTTTAATATCATTCCGGAGCGTTACAGAGAACTGTCTTTAAGTCCTTTAGAGAAGTATTTTGCAATGGCAAGAGGCTATAAGGGACCGGCGGGAGATGTGAAAGCGCTTGCGATGAAGAAGTGGTTCAATACAAACTATCACTACATGGTAGCGGAGATTTCCGATAAGGATGAGATTCGTCTCGCAGGCGATAAGCCTTTTAAGGAGTATGAGGAGGCAAAGGCTTTGGGCGTTGAGACGAAGCCCGTGCTTATCGGTCCCTTTACCTTATTAAAGCTTCTCCGCTATACCGAAAAGAAGACAGAGAAGGATTTCCTTCCTGAGGCGATTTCCGCTTACAAGGCCTATGTGGAAAAGTTTGCGTCTCTCGGTGTACAGTGGATTGCCTTTGATGAAGCGTATCTTGTAAGAGATTTGGATCAGGATGATCTTGCACTTTTTACTGCCTTATATAAAGAGATTCTTTCCGTAAAGGGCGAGACAAAGGTATTGTTACAGACTTACTTCGGCGATGTAAGAGACGCTTATGAAAGCATTTTGGCACTGCCCTTTGACGGTGTAGGTCTGGATTTTCTGGAAGGAAAAGAGACTCGTAACCTTGTTGCGAAGGGCTTCCCCAAGGATAAGCTTCTTTTTGCCGGCTTGATTAACGGAAAAAACATTTGGAAGAACCACTATGAAAAGACGGTGGAAACAGTAAAGGAATTGGAGAAAAAGGGCGTTTCCGTAGTGCTTGGCACCTCTTGCTCCTTACTGCATGTTCCCTATACTTTGGAAGGGGAAAATAAACTTTCCGAAGAGGTAAAGAGACATTTCAGCTTTGCAGTGGAGAAGCTTTCCGAGCTTTTGGATTTGAAGCATATCTTGGACGGAAAGGCTGAGGCGGAAGTCTTGGAGGAAAATAAGGCTCTCTTTGCCACAGCAAGACCGAACAGTGAAGATAAGGCGGTTAAGGAACGTTGCGCGGCCATTACCGATGCGGATTATACCAGACTTCCCGCCTTTTCCGAGAGAGAAAAGCTTCAGAAGGAAGAATTTAAGCTTCCGCTTTTCCCGACCACAACCATCGGATCCTTCCCGCAGTCTGCGGATGTTCGTGAGAACAGAAATGCCTTTAAGAAGGGGGAGAAGTCCAAGGAAGAGTATGTTGCCTTTAATAAAGCAAAGATAGCCGAGTGGGTAAAGATTCAGGAAGAGCTGGATTTGGATGTCCTGGTGCACGGTGAGTTCGAAAGAAACGACATGGTGGAGTACTTCGGAGAGCTCTTAAGCGGCTTCTTGTTTACCGAGAAGGCTTGGGTACAGTCTTACGGAACCCGTTGTGTAAAGCCGCCCATCATCTGGGGAGATGTTCGAAGACTTTCCGCTATGACTGTGGAATGGTCCACTTATGCACAGAGCTTAACCAAGCGCCCCATGAAGGGCATGCTCACCGGTCCGGTGACCATTTTGAACTGGTCCTTCCCGAGAGAGGATATCAGCATTGCGGAAAGCACCAAGCAGATTGCTTTGGCAATTCGGGATGAGGTCTTGGATTTAGAGAAGAACGGCATCAAAGTGATTCAGGTAGATGAAGCGGCTTTAAGAGAGAAGCTGCCTCTTCGTAAGTCCGACTGGTACAGTGAGTATTTGGATTGGGCGATCCCCGCCTTCCGTTTGGTACACAGCGGATGTCAGGCAGGCACGCAGATTCATACGCATATGTGCTACAGTGAGTTTACTGATATCATTAAAGCGATTGACAACATGGATGCGGACGTGATTTCTTTCGAGGCTTCCCGTTCCGACTTACTGATTTTGGATTCTTTACGGGAGAACCATTTCCGTACCGAGGTAGGCCCGGGGGTATATGATATCCATTCTCCGAGAGTACCTTCCGTAGAGGAAATCAAAGAAGCACTCGGAAAGATGCTGAAGAAAATTGAAAAAGAAAAGCTCTGGGTCAATCCGGACTGCGGCTTAAAGACCAGAGGTAGAGAGGAAACCTTGGCAAGCTTGAAAAATCTTGTGCAGGCGGCAAAGGAACTGAGAAATGAGTATTGTTGATTTATTTTCCCAAAAAACGGTTTTTTCTTTCGAGGTATTTCCGCCTCGAAGGAATGCCCCGATTGAGACCATCTATGAAACTTTATACGAACTGCAGGATTTGCGCCCCGATTTTATTTCGGTGACTTACGGAGCGGGAGGAGGAGAGAACAAGCAAAGTACGATCTCCATCGCAGAGCATATCAAAAATATCTGTCATGTACCCAGCGTGGTGCATTTTCCCTGCATCGGTTTAACAAAAGAAGATATATTGGAAAAAATAGAGGAGTTTAAGACTGCCGGGATTCAAAATATTCTGGCCTTACGTGGCGATATTCCCGAAGGCATGGAAAATCGAGGAGACTTCCGTTACGCTTCGGATTTAGTGGCTTTTCTGAAAGAGAACGGCGATTTTCGCATTTCTGCAGCCTGCTATCCGGAAGGACATATTGAAAACCCGGATAAGGTAGCGGACATTCGGAATTTGAAAACGAAGGTCGATGCCGGCGCGGAGTATCTGATTTCCCAACTTTTCTTCGACAATGAATACTTTTATGATTTCCTTGAAAAATGTGATTTAGCGGGGATTTCGGTGCCGATTGAGGCCGGGATTATGCCGGTCATCAATAGGCGCCAAGTTTTAAGGATGGCAGGCCTTTGCGGCGTCAATATTCCGAAGAAATTTCAGAGAATTCTGGAAAAATATGAGGATAATTCGGTTGCCATGAGAGATGCCGGAATTGCCTATGCCGTAGATCAAATTGTTGATTTACTGACGCATGGGGTAGACGGGGTACATCTTTATACGATGAACAATTCTTATATTGCCAGAGAAATATATAAGGCAACACACAGCCTCTTCAACTCCGGTGAAAAGGGAGAGAAAGAGGGAACAAGTGCTTCGGCCTAAAGGCCGAAGCCATATTTATGTAAAAGTTTTTTGGCCATTTCACAGTCCTCTCCCGTGTAGAAGGAAAGCTGTAAGGCTCCTTCACCCTTTTCTCGGTTGTGATTGATGCCGATGTTACGGATACTGACCCTGTTGGAAGCAAGTATCGTGGAAATGATGGAAATGGCACCGGGGTGATCCTGAACACGGATGGAGAGGGCATAGTCACTGTGAATCAAACCCTGTGCGCTGCTGTCCATGGAATTGCGATAGGCCCCGGATTCTTGGAAGAGCTCCTCGATTGCATGGGGCTCTTCTTTTTTTATGGAAGACCGGATTTCTTCCAATTGTTGCATGTAAGCCTCTATCATTTCCAAAATCGGCTTTTTATTGCTGAGGCAAATCTGCTGCCACATGACGGGGGATGACGAGGCGATACGGCTGATGTCTTTGAAGCCTCCCGCTGCCAGCTTTTTCATACTGCCTTTTTCATCTTCTTGCTTTAAAAGCTTTACCAGACTTGCGGCAATCAAATGCGGAAGATGGCTTACACAAGCTACGGACCGGTCATGTTCCTCCGGACTCATGACAAAGGGAATACTGCCGATAGAGGAAAGAAATGTCTTCATTTTCTCCGTATTTTCCGAGGAAAAATCTTTTCCCGGTGTCAAGAGATAATAGGCATTTTCCAAAAGAAGAGCATCGGAAGCCTTATAGCCGGAAAGTTCCGCTCCGGCCATAGGATGCCCACCGCAAAATTGCGCCGAAAGTCCCAGCTTTTCCGCTTCCTCCATGATGGCGGTCTTAGTGGATCCTACATCACTTAAAAGGGTATGAGGAGAGAGTTGTTTTTTCAGTTTCTTTAAACAGGAGCGATTTTCTTCTACCGGAGCGCATAAAAACAGAAGATTACAGTCTCTCTCTATTTCTTCGAAACTTTTCAATTCCTGATTCACGATGCCTTCCGATAAGGCGATTTGCACGGAAGACTTGTCCTTATCCAAAACGGAAATATGCGTATCGGGATAGACTTTTTTGATGGCCTTTGCCAATGAACCCCCGATTAAGCCTAAGCCGAAGAAGGTGATACGATTCCACTCCATACTTTTACCCCTCTGATTTCTTTAAAATCAAGTCATTTATGTAAGAATATTTTTACATGAGAATATTTTTGTACATGAATATTTATTACATGAGAATTTTTTCATTCAAAAATATTTCTGTTCAAGATAGTATGATTGCAAAACAGATCCTTGCAATCTTTTCAAATTATACATGAAAACTGCGGAGAGTGTACGTTTTTCAAGAAAAGCTTGCGTGCATTTTCATTTTATATTAGAATTGACAGCGAGTTTAGGGTAGAACTGTGCCCTTGTGGCTGTTTCCCGTATATAAAGATATTTAGGAGGATTTATGGTTTCTGCAGGTGATTTCAGAAATGGTATAACAATCGAGATGGATGGACAGGTAGTTCAGATTATTGAATTCCAGCACGTTAAGCCCGGTAAGGGGGCTGCTTTCGTCCGAACCAAGTTAAGAAATGTAATCAATGGCGGCGTGACAGATAAGACATTCAGACCGACCGAGAAGTTCCCGGCAGCCAGAATTGACAGAGTGGATATGCAGTATCTCTATGATGACGGAGAGATGTATAACTTCATGAACAACGAGACCTTTGAGCAGATTGCTCTGTCTCATGACCAGATTGCCGATTCCATGAAGTTTGTAAAGGAAAATGAAACCGTTAAAGTTGTTTCTTATCAGGGAAATGTATTCTCAGTAGAGCCTCCTTTGAAGGTTACCCTCGAAGTGGTACACACCGAGCCGGGTATCAAAGGAAACACTTCTACCGGTGCTACCAAGCCAGCTACCGTGGAAACAGGGGTAGAGGTTCAGGTACCTCTGTTTGTGAATATTGGAGACAAGATCATCATCTCTACACAGACAGGAGAATACGAGTCCAGAGCATAAGTCTTTTTATGCGGAGTGAGCGTCGCGCAAGGCTGTACGATGTCTCGTTTAGATAAGGAATAGACTTCCGATTCAGGAAGTCTTTTTCCATAATTGGGAAAAGAATAGAAAGGATAAGTATGGAAAGCGTAAAGAAGATTTTACAAAATGCCGTAGAGCTTGCATTTGAGTCTGCCGGATATGAAAAGGAATTGGGAAAGGTTACAATTTCCAATCGTCCTGACCTTTGTGAATACCAGAGTAACGGCGCTTTAATTGGAGCGAAGAAATATCAGAAGAATCCGATTGAGCTGGCTGAGGATGTACAGAAGTATTTGGAGGGAGATAAGGCGCTTTCCGTACCCTTATTCTCCAAGGTGGAAGTGGTTAAGCCGGGATTTTTGAACATGACTCTTTCTCCTGCATTCCTTGCAAAATACTGTGGTCTTATGGCTGAGGATGAGAAGCTCGGTTTAGACCCGAAGGAAGGTCAGAAGGTGCTCGTGGACTACGGCGGAGCGAACGTGGCAAAGCCCCTCCATGTAGGACACCTCCGTTCCGCGTCCATCGGAGAAGCCCTAAAGCGTCTGGCTATCCGTATGGGAAATGAGGCTGTGGGCGATGTGCACCTTGGTGACTTCGGTCTGCAGATGGGTCTTATCATCGGAGAACTGGAAGAAAGAGGAGAGCTGGAAAAGGATTTTACCATAGGGGAACTGGAAGAAATCTATCCCTTTGCTTCTGCAAAAGCCAAAGAGAAGAATGCCGACGGCAGCTTAAAGAATGAAGAGTATGCGAACCGTGCAAAGGATATCACGGTAAGACTGCAGAAGGGTGAAGAGAAGTACAAGAAGGCTTGGGAAAAGATTATGAAGGTTTCCGTTGCCGATTTAAAGAAGAACTATGATGCGCTGGATGTGCATTTTGAAATCTGGAAGGGCGAGTCCGATGCGGAGCCTTATTTCCCGAGACTCATTGAAATTTTGGAAGAGAAGGGGCTTTCCTATCGCTCAAACGGCGCTCTTGTTGTGGATATTGCAGAGCCGGAGGATAAGAAGGAACTGCCTCCCTGCATGATTTTAAAGTCCGACGGAGCAAGCCTTTATGCGACTTCCGACCTAGGAACCATTATGGATAGAGAAAAGTGCTATCCGCAGAACTGGTATCTTTATGTGGCGGACAGCCGTCAGGAGCTGCACTACACTTCCTTCTTCCGCGTAGGAAGAAAGGCGGAGATCCTTCCGAAAGAAACGAAGCTCACTTTTATGGGCTTTGGTACCATGAACGGAAAGGACGGAAAGCCCTTTAAGACTAGAGATGGCGGCGTGCTTCGTTTAGAGAAGCTTATTGACGAGATTCGGGACTCCGTACTTTCTCGTATGGAGGAAGGAAAGGATACCGGACTCACGAGTGAAGAAAGACAGGAAACGGCAAAGGTTATTGCTCTTGCAGCCTTGAAGTACGGGGATCTTTCCAACCAGATTACGAAGGATTATATTTTCGACCTTGAGAAGTTCAGTGCTTTTGAAGGAAATACCGGTCCTTATATCCTTTATACTATCGTGCGTATTGCCTCCATTTTACGGAAATACGCCGAAGCAAACGGAGAGAGTTCTGCAGATACCGCAACTTGGATTGCAAACTACGGAAAGAACTATGCGATTCATTCCGAGGATGAGCCTTCTTTACTCGCTCTTGAGAAGCAGATTATTGTTTTCTCCGATGAAATGAAGGATGCATGGAAGGAGCTGGCACCGCATAAAATCTGCGGATACATTTATGCCCTGGCAAACAGCTTCAATGCCTTCTACCACAATGTAAAGATTCTTGGAGAAGAAGATAAGGAAAAGCAGAAGAACTATATTGCTCACCTTGCACTGACTTGGAGAATTCTGACCGATGCCATCCATGTACTCGGATTCTCTGCACCGGAGAAGATGTAAAATGAAGTATTTTGTTATGAGTGATTTACACGGCTCTTCTTACTATACGAAGAAGGTATTGGATATCTATCGGGCGGGAGAGTATGAGAAGATTCTCCTCCTGGGCGATGTCCTCTACCATGGCCCGCGAAATGATTTACCGAAGGATTATGCTCCGAAAGAAGTCATCAAAATGCTGAATCCCTTAAAAGACGAAATCCTAGCCGTTCGCGGAAATTGTGAGGCGGAAGTGGATCAGATGGTACTGGACTTCCCTGTTATGGCGGATTACGCCCTTTTAGACTTGGGAGGCAGAAGTATTTTCTTAAGTCACGGGCATGTGTATAATCATGAAAGCTTTCCGTTAAGAAAGAACGGCGATGTCTTCTTACAGGGGCATACCCACCTTCCTGTTGCGGAGAAGAAGGAGCGGGACGGAAAGCATTATTTCCACTTAAATCCGGGTTCAGTGAGCCTCCCGAAGGAAGGAAACCCGAACAGCTACGGGGTTCTTACGGAGAAGGGCTTCACCATCTATACCTTGGACGGGGAAGTGCTGAAGACGGTGGAGTTTTAATAGGGAAGAGCAAGTACGCCAAGCTTTATCTTTGATATATGTTATAAATGAAATATTGCGTATACTGCAGCGAAATTCGTTATCAGTGAGATACTGTAAAACAAATTTGTAAAGAATAAAATAATAGCAGATTTTAGGCCAATATAGGCTTCAATCTGCTGTTTTTGTTGTTGTTCTTATCATAGGTAAAATGTTTAGCTTCTTCGTCTTTTAAGAGAAGTATTTTGTAAGGTGAGGGAATAGAAATAGTTTTATCGTTATAACTTGTTAAGGTCATGGCTATAAATCGTATTCGTAGGTGTAACTATTTTCCTAAAATATATAATTTTATTTCTCAATCTATGCTTTCTTTTTCAGGAATGCTTTCAGTGCTTTGACTTTCTTCATAGGCAGTAATGTCAGCGTATAATTGTGAATTAAAATCTTTTTTATTTTTTCTCCTGATACCAAACAAATAAGAAAAGTCAATAATCATCCATGTAATCCATTTTATCGGAAAAACAAACTCTCCAACAAATAAGTAGACTAGAATACTAGATAAAGTAAAAGTGAAAATTCCCAACAATATCGTTGTAATTATTTTTGTTTTAGTACTGATTTTGACTCTAGGCAAAAATAATTTTTTTACAACAACCGCAGGTAAAAAGAAGATCGGCATCCCAATCAGATAAGATAGAAGTTCTAAAACAAAAGAAGGTAATTCCATTTTTTCTCCTTTCATCGAAAAATCCTAACAATAATAAAAAAAGCCGCTTCATTTCTTAATCATTGCAATAAACGTTATAAAAAACATAAATTTTCAGTCTTGTTTTTAAGCTACGATAAAAATAGATTATAACATTAAATTCTATCTTGGAAGTTCAAAATTAACGCATCAATGTTCTTTTATAGTATAATAATAAAATAATTAATACAAGAAAGAATTTGACTTGTGTGATGAAAATAATCACTCGTCCTGAATAGATTGGAGATTTTCATCAGAGGTTTTTTATTGTCTGACTTTCAGGAAGTGGAGGAATTTGTAAAAAAGATTGGAGAAAGGTATGGAAAAGAAAAGTAGGCCGCAGGATAACTGGGATAAGAAAAACGGCTATGTGCTGAAAAGCTTTAAGATGTATCAGACCTTATTTGATGAGTTTAAAGCTACCTGCCAGAGACTTGGAGTGACTCAATCCGGACAGATTTCTAAGCTCATGAAGCAATTTGTAGAAGAAAATCGTGAAAAATAGAGGAATGCTATGAAGATACCGGGATGCAAAGAGGATGGCATAAATAGACTGAGAGAATGAAAATTGAGAGTCTTATCTTTATAGATAGACAAGAGGCTGATATCAAGTGATAGATTTTTAGTCAATAGATACCACTGTCTCAGGCAGTGCTATTTTTTATTCATAACGAGTATCGATTATAAAATGTACGATATCGCGGTAGATGAGGATACATGGAACTGCTTAAGTGTGGTTACTTTCGTGGGCAGTTCATAACCAATTCATGACCAAATTTATTCGAAAACATACTACTTTTGTAAAAAATAAGACTTTCTATAGACACCTCAAAACAAGCAAAAACGCTAGGTTTCAAGCCGTTCTTGGCTGAATTCCTAGCGTTTTTTCATCGTGGACCTGATGGGAGTCGAACCCATGTCCGAAAACGAATTCCCTTTCCTTCTACTATCATAGTACACTTCAAGATTCCCCACTCATAAAAGCTGTGCACTTCTTTTATGAGCCGGTATCCTCTACATACGCCCGAGCATGGGAGGAACCATACACGTCGTTTCTCACATAGATGAGGTCAGGTTCTTCTCCTGTGAGTGAGAGAAGGCTGGCCAGCAGCGCTTAGGCTGCTAATGCGTAACTATTATCGTTAGCGTTTAATTTTAGGTTTGAAGTTTAACGCGACTTCTTTCGGATAGCTTCTAAAGCTGCATCATCCCCGTCGAAACCGGTACAAGCCCTTAGACAGCTTTTATTTTACGGGGAAAAGAAGGATTTGTAAAGAAGCTTGTGCATTCTCTGATTACCCATCCGTCATTTCTTTTTTCAAGCACGCTGTTTTAAAAGAGAGAATTCATCATTTTGAAAGAAAATGGTTCAAATGAGAGGGAGATTTTGGCGGATATTTCTCTCGCTCTTAAGGAATAGTCGAATCACATTTCTATTATAACCAAATCTGCAATTTCACCTCCTTTTTCCGGAAAATCGTGTTAAAATAAAGATTGTTAAATATCTAACCATTATATTCTGCATCTTTTTTTTAGAAAAAACGATGCGGAAAAGAATGTTGCAAGTTGGGAAAGAGTTTTAAGGAGAATGAAAATGAAAATGCTTAGAGAAATGAGAAATCCGTTGAAATATGTCCAGGGAAGAGATGCACTGCTTTCTTTCTGTAAGGAAACAGAGTATATGGGGAAAAATTATCTCTTTGTCTGTTCTCATAGTGCCTACGAAGCTTGTCATGACAAATTGGAAAAAAGCTTTGAAGGAACGGAGAAGACTCGTTACTATGAAATTTTCGGTGGCATTTCCAGTGAGTCCGAGATTGCCAGAATGCGGAAAATTGTGCAGGAAAACAACGTTGATACCGTTGTCGGAGTAGGAGGCGGTTCCGCTGTGGATACGGCGAAAGCAACAGCCTTTTATGAGAAAAAGCAGATTGTCATCATCCCGACGGTAGTGGCTACGGATGCTCCCTGTACCGGCCTTTCCGTAATCTATCATGATGACGGATCTTTCAAAGAATATCTTTTCTATCCGACGAATCCGGACTGTGTTTTGGTAGACAGCACCGTGATTGCCCATGCTCCTGTTCGTTTCTTAATTGCCGGAATGGGAGATGCTCTTGGAACTTATTTTGAGGGAAGAGCTTCTCTTCGTACCGAGTCTCCCAGCTTGGAAAATGCCGGTATTCCCGGTGCAGGAATGGTTCTGGCGAAGTATTGTTATGAGAATCTGAAGAAGTTCGGAGAAGCTGCCATTGTAGCCTGTGAAAATCACGTGGTTACCAAGGCTTTGGACAATATCATTGAGGCTTGCGTCTATCTCTCCGGTGTAGGTGCGGATAATGTCAATGTTGCCGCAGCACATTCCTTCTACAACGGTCTTACCTCCCTCGGCGGACACAGTGCTCCGCACGGAAATTGTGTCGCCTTCGGTACGCTGGTGCAGCTCTGTCTGGAAGGAGTTAAGAAGGAGGAATTTGAAGAAGTGCAGGACTTCTGTGTTGCTGTAGGTCTACCTATAACCTTAGCAGAGCTTGGAAATTTCTCTGATCAGGATTTACACACCATTGCAAAAAATGCCTGCATTCCCGGAGAAACCATTCATAACCTGGCAGGGGATGTTACGGAAACAGAGCTTTATGATGCAATCATTGCCGCAGACGCTCTGGGAAAAAAGAGAAAGGGAAGCTGCTAAGGAGAAAAATTCAATCATAATCAGTCCATTTCTATTGCGAATATCGCGGTGGAAATGGATTTTTTTCTTGCCGAGAATGGGAATTATCTTCGGAATAAGTATTGCAATTACGAAATGAGACAAGAAATATCTTCCGGATAGCACTTGCTATAAGGAATAAAGATAAACTATAATGAAGACGATTTTGTGCAAGTGAATGCTTCCACTGGATTGCCGTTGGACGAACTGAAGAAAAGGGGAAAGAAAAATGAATCATGAGCGGATTCTCGTATTGGATTTTGGTGGACAGTACAACCAGTTGATTGCCCGTAGAGTAAGAGACGAAGGGGTTTATGCAGAGGTTTACAGTTCCGACATTGGCATAGAGAAGATTAAAGAGTTAAGTCCCAAGGGAATCATCTTTACCGGGGGACCTCAGTCCGTGTACAAAGAGGAAAGCCAGCATATCGGAAAGGAAATTTTTGAGCTGGGTATCCCCATTTTCGGCTTCTGCTACGGAGCACAGCTGATTGCCTATGAGCTTGGAGGAGAGGTGGCTACCGCCCCTGTCAGCGAATATGGAAAGACGGAAACTTATGTGGAGAAGTCCTCCGTGCTTTTCTCCGATGTAGCGGAAGAGACTACTGTCTTCATGTCCCACACCGACTATATCGCCAAGGTGCCGGAGGGTTTTACCATTACCGCCCATACCGAGCATTGCCCCGTTGCGGGAATGGAAGATGGGAAGAGACAGATTTATGCGGTGCAGTTCCACCCGGAGGTACAGCACAGCGTGGAAGGGCAGAAGATGATTCATCATTTTCTCTATGACGTCTGCAAATGTACCGGAGACTGGAAGATGGCGTCCTTCGTGGAGGAGCAGGTTTCCCTTTTGAAAAATAAAATAGGTTCCGGCAAGGTGCTTCTCGCCCTTTCCGGCGGTGTGGACAGCTCTGTTGCAGCAGGGCTTCTTTCCAGAGCTATCGGAAAGCAGCTGTACTGCGTGTTCGTGGACCACGGCCTTCTTCGGAAAAATGAAGGAGATCAGGTGGAGGAAATCTTCGGAGAAAAGGGAGATTTCGAGTTAAACTTCGTCCGTGTCAATGCGGGAGAAGAGTATTTTGAGAAATTAGCCGGGGTGGAAGATCCGGAGAAGAAGAGAAAGATTATCGGAGAGCAGTTTATCCGTATCTTTGAGCGTGAGGCAAATAAAATCGGGGCAGTGGACTTCCTTGCCCAGGGAACCATTTACGCAGACGTGGTGGAATCCGGCCTTGGTAAGGGAGCAGTGATTAAGTCCCACCACAATGTGGGCGGACTTCCCAAGAACATTTCCTTCAAAGAAATCGTAGAGCCTCTGCGCCTGCTCTTTAAGGACGAGGTGCGTAAGGTAGGACTGGAGCTTGGACTTCCGGAGCATTTGGTTTATCGTCAGCCCTTCCCGGGACCGGGACTTGGGGTAAGAATCATCGGAGAAGTAACTCCGGAGAAGGTTCGCATGGTACAGGATGCGGATTTCATTTACCGTGAAGAAATCGAGAAGGCAGGACTTTCCCGTTCCTATAGCCAGTATTTTGCTGCCCTCACCAATATGCGTTCCGTGGGCGTGATGGGAGACTTCCGTACCTATGACTATGCGGTGGCTCTCCGTGCAGTGATTACCGATGACTTTATGACCGCAGAATGCGCGGATATCCCCTTCATCGTACTTCAGAGAGTGATGAATCGAATAGTGAATGAGGTAAAGGGCGTGAACAGGGTGTTCTATGATTTGACTTCTAAGCCACCAGGAACGATTGAGATGGAATAACAGTAACAAATATGTTTTTTGTTATATAACGGTTGAAAACAGTGAATTTTAGCGATTTGCAGGAGCAAAAAACTCCTGAATGATACTGTTTTGATACTAAAAGTAAGAAAAAGTAGGTCTGAAAGGGAGTTGTTGAATTTAGGTGAATTGTTTAGAAAGCCTTCCATCGTTTTGGTGGGAGGCTTTTGTGGAAAATAGAGAATGGTAGATTAGAAGTTGTGGAGTATGAATGAATATAAGAATTAGAAAAATGACAGTCAGTGATTTGGAACCGCTTTACAAACTTTTGTCGAATTCGAAAGTAATGCAATATCTCGAAGCACCCTAAACAAAAGAGCAGACCGAGCAATTCCTCTTTCGATCCGGCCTTTCTGAGACACCATTGATATACGCAGTTGAAAAAGATAACGACTTCATCGGATATGTGATTTATCATGATTATGATTCAGAGAGTGTCGAGATTGGATGGGTTTTAGAACCTTCCTTTTGGGGGCTAGGGATTGCATCATGCTTGACATCAGGTATGATAGCAAAAGCTAGAAACTCAGGCAAACAGGTAGTGATTGAATGTGTACCTGAACAAAAAAGTAGTATTCGGATAGCTGAAAAATATGGATTTCAAAAGTGTGGTATTATCGATGGACTGATGATATATCGTTTGTAGAGGTAAATCCCTGTCTGTCGGGATAGGTAAATTAGAAGCTATGTGTGTAATGAAGTATTTGGAGGTATATGAAATAATATGATTAATGAAATTAAGGGTAACAATATTATATTGCGTGAGCAAAAAATCGAAGATGTGAAATTCTTTACCTACTGGTACAATCAGCCATTAGTCATGTTTCAATGTGGCTTTACAAAACTTACTGATGAAGAAGCTGAGAAAGAGAGGATTACAATTGGTCATAAACAGAAAGACTCAGTATGGTACACGATTACAGATTTAGAGGGGAATATAATAGGTGAAACGGGATTGTTACGAATGTGGCCTGACTGGAACTGTACGGATCTTTCGATTATCATTCCTGACCCTAAAATACAACAGAGAGGATATGGAACAGAAGCTATTAGACTTATGCTGAGCCTTGCTTTTGATCACTATGAAATGAACCGAGTGGCAATTGGTGTGGTAGGGCTGAATACCAATGCATTGAATTTCTATAGAAAAATCGGATTTAAGCAAGAAGGTATTCAAGAGCAAGGATACTACTATAATAACGAGTACAGTGACTTTATCATGATGAGGATTCTTCGCCAAGAGTGGCAATAAAATATTAATCCCGATTTGTCGGGCTAATTCAGTAAATTATACAGTGAAAGCACATGACTTTAAAATCTAAAAATCTTTCAGTTATGTGTTTTTTCTGTGCCTATTTTATTTCCGGTGGGACTTTGACTGACATACCGTTATTAAAGCGTTTGAGATTACTTTCTTCAAAGGGAACATAATCTTTTTTTAGACTGTCGGGGTAGTTTGCCTTCCAATCCTCATATGCTTCTCTTGTGATCTCATTATTTTCGTATTTTTCCTTCATTTTTTGCCATTGTTCAAGCATGCCTCTAATTCTTAGAATGGCTTCACTACCAAAATAAATACCTGTGGTAGTATATTCAGGATCTTCATCATTTACAATAACAGGTCTTATATTGACTTCAATGCTGTCATCCAGCTTAAACAAAAATCGCATTAAATCATGTTCCGTATAGGGATAATCAGGTTCTTTCAAATACTCTTTGTTTACATGCAGTGCAGTGGAAATATTTTCTAAGACATCATCTTTAGGAGTGCGAATATCAAGTTCGTATTGCCTTATTCTCACATCATCTAATCCGGTTCTATCTCCTAATGCCTTTTGAGTAATTCTTCTTAATTCACGAAATTTCTTTATCAATTTACCCAAACTCAATCTTAACACCTCCTTAGGAGCAAATTTGTTTCTCTTTAATAATATAATCGAAAATAGGAAAAAATTCAATAGAAAAATAAAATTAAGAAAAAAGTATTGACAGAAATAAAAAAGCTACTCATAATCTAAAATATAAACAGAAACAAATATGTTTCTGAAATGGAAAGGAGGAAAGTACGATGGAGAAATTATTTCTTACTTCAAATGAAGTTGCCGATTTACTAAATATATCGCAGCAACAAGCCTATAAAATCATACGAGATATGAATAAGCAGCTTGCTGAAAACGGCTTTCTTGTCCTTAGGGGAAGAATCAATAAGAAATATTTTATGGAACAAATCTACAAGGCGAAGGAGGGAGACTAATGCCTGCATATAAGGACGAAAAAAGCGGGAAATGGTTCGCATCATTCTATTACAAGGATTGGGACGGACAGAGCAGAAAAAAGCTGAAAAGGGGTTTTGAAACGAAGAAAGAGGCAATTACTTATGAGAGGAATTTTACAGTCAAGATGTCCGGTTCACTCAATATGCTATTTGTAGACTATTTTGAACTCTATAAGGCTGATGTCATAGGAACAATAAGGTTAAATACTTGGATGACTAAAGAACATATGATAAGAACAAAGATTTTACCGTTTTTTAGCGGTATGAAAATGAGTGAAATTAAGCCTGTTGTAGTAAAGAAGTGGCATAATGTACTCTTAAACATTGAAAATGCGGAAGGAGAAGCCTATAAGCCAACCTATCTTAAATCCATTCACGCACAGCTTAGTTGTATGTTCAACCATGCAGTCAAGTATTATGGATTAAGGAAAAATCCGTGCAAAGTAACAGGGCGAATAGGAAAGCAAAGAAGCGATGAGGAAGTGGAATTTTGGACAAAAGAGGAATACCTACAGTTTATAGAAGCTGTTAAGGATAAGGATATTTCATTTTATGCTTTTGAAATTCTATATTGGACAGGTATTCGATTAGGTGAACTTAGAGCATTAACAAAAGCTGATTTTGACTTTGATAAAAAGACAATGAGGATAAGTAAATCAGCACAGAGAATTAACGGAGAAGAAGTTATTACCGATCCGAAAACACCGAAAAGCAAAAGAACAATTATGCTTCCGGATTTTTTAATAAGAGAACTTAAAGACTATTTCTTGAAGATTGAATATTTTTCGGAAGATGAACAAATCTTTCCAAAATGCAAAACATATTTCAACAAGGAAATGGAGAGAGGAATTAAAAAGTCGAAAGTCAGGAAAATCAAGCTTCATGCACTGAGGCACAGCCATATATCGCTGCTTATAGAAATGGGGTTTACACCTGTTGATATTGCAGCACGAACAGGACATGAGAGCATAAATGTGTTGATGGATTACAGTCATATGTTTCCAAATAAACAGTTGGATATGGCGAATAGGTTGGATAAGGAGGGAGAATACAGTGAAAGCACCGAAATTTCCAAGCTATGATGAAGCGGTTAATCGCAAGTCAAAAAAAGGCAAGACGCTGATGACGAAGGAGGAATGGGAAAAGCTTGAGGAAGAAAGAAAGCAAAAAGATAAAGATAAGCATGTAAAGTCTGATAAAAACCGAAAGCGACGGACAACAATAGTTTTCAGAACTACCGAAAAGGATCGAGAAATCATATTCAGTAAAATTGCACTATCAGGGTTAAACAGACAAGACTATATGACAGATGCAATATTGAATGCACCGATAAAGGTTGTTGCAACAAGGAATGTGATCGATCAATGTAAAAAGGAGCTGAAAAACATTTTAGCGGAGCTTCGGAGGATAAACGGTTATGAGAATATGGCTGAAAAGGACAAATATGTACTTGTGATGATTAGTCAAATTATTGAAGCGGCACTAAAAAAAAGCCTTTAGCCAAAAGACCAAAGGCAAGATGAAAGTACAACTTGGTATTTCATCCCTGACAAGATTATTTTATCAGGTTGTACTTCCGTTCTCAATAAAAATTATAGGAGGTTACCATGATAAACAAGGAGAACTATCTACAAAATATTCCACTTGAATTAAGGCAATATAAGCAATGGCTGTGGTTTAAGAGAATTGTAAGAGTAGACAAGTGGGGAAAAGAAAAAATTTCTAAAATACCCATCAGCCCAATCACATTAAAATCAGATGGTTGGAACGATAGAAAGCATTGGACGGATTTTGAAACAGCGGTTAAAAATTTAGAAAGTAGTGGCTCGGATGGATTGTCTTTTGCACTAAGCAAAGATGATCCATTTGTTTGTATTGACTTAGATCGGGTTGATGATAGCTTTGGAGATTTTCTAAATGACTTCAATGACCCCTATCGAGAAGTCTCACAATCCGGGAGAGGAGTTCATATCTTTGCTAAAGGTGTGATTGCAAAAAACTTCAATAATCAAATCGAAAAAGTGGAGATGTATCAGGAGAATAGGTGCATTGCGATGACAGGAAATATCCAAAGGTTTGGGAGTATGCCTGTCAGAACGGTAGAGCAAAAACAAAAAGAACTGGATAAATACTATAAATTATTTGCTCCGAAAGACAGTATCAAAGAAGCAATTAGAAAGTATCAAGTGATGGATGACCGGGTTCCGGATAGCAACAAAGTTATAGAAATAATGTGCAGACATAATGCTAGGGCAAAGGCTTTGTTTGAAGGTTCAAATACAAGTGGCGATCCAAGCAAAGATGATTTTGCACTTCTTCTTTTCCTAAACAGCTTTACGCACGGAAACGCAGAAATGATGAAAGAAATCTTCCTCAGATCTGCACTGAATCGAATGAGAGATAAAAGCAAAAGAAGGACAGAAGCGGGCTATCTTAGATATTTGGATGAAAGTATTAGAAAAGCATTGCAAGGAGGCAATCAAAGATATTGGGATTATAACTATCACAGAAAAAAAGGAGGATATTCGCTTGAATAACTGGCTTACATTTGATGATGAGAAGCTTAACGACTACTTGAATCGTGAGCTTGAAATCACGGAGAAAGGACAAGTCAAAAGTACAACCACCAATCTCATTACTGTGTTAGTAAATCCTTGTCTTTGTAAGAGCAGAGAGATTTTATTCGGTCATATATTTTTCGATACTTGCAGCATGACGATTCAGTTTTATGGATGGCTGAGAGGTGAAAAAAGTTCGGATTTAGAAATTCGAAAATGGAATGACCATATGACGAATATCCTCGGTGTTGAAATCGAGAGAGAGTTTGGCATCAAATACTCCAAAAGTCGTATGGAAGATGCAATCACTTTTGTTGCACATAAAAGAACCATAAATTTGCCTGCAATGTATATGAAATCCTTGACTTATGATGGTAAGGAACATATTTCAAAATTGCTTTCAAAATATCTTGGAGCAGAAGAAAACGAGCTGAATTCCTGGATAATGAAACATATCTTGGTCGGAATGGTAAAACGGGTATTTCATCCGGGATGTAAGTTTGATGAACTAATGGTTTTGACAGGTTGTCAAGGTGTGGGAAAGACATCCTTTATTGAAAAGCTGGCGCTGTTCCCCGAATGGTATTGTTCGCTTAATAACATCAAAGGCAAGGATGCAGTCAGCAATTTGGTGGGGAAAGTCGTAGTAGAACTGGAGGAATTTGTGGCACTTAGAAATGCAAAGAGTGCCGATGAAGCGAAGCTCTTTATTTCTGCAAGGACAAGCACAGTAAGACTTCCGTATGAGAGGTTTTCAAGAGATGTAAAACGAACTTGTATCTTGATTGCGACCACAAACGATGCGACATTCCTTGGGGATTTTTCGGGAGAGCGAAGATACTTGCCGGTCAAAGTGGATATGAAAAAAATACAGGTGCCGATCATGTATGATCCTGAAAAATTTCCTGTTTTGGAAACTATCACAAGAGAAGAACATGCGGAAATGGTAAGAAATGACTTTGAAGGGGCCATTGCAGAAGCTGTATATCTTTACGAAAACAAATTGCACGATTTCTATTTACCGAAAGAATTGAGAAATGATCTGAACCTTGTCATTCAAACGCATAAAAGTGAAAATAGACATGTCCAAAACTTCCTGGACTTTATGGAATGGAAAACGACAGAATCCGATACGCCGGATCTCCTTTGTTCCGCAGAATTTACAAGCAAGTACCCTGAAACGAATGAAAAAGTCTTTTCGGAACTGATGGCAAATGAGATGGCAGGAGAATGGATCTTAGAAGCAAATGTGAAGAGCAAGAAGGTAAGGATTGACGGAGTGGTTCGAGTCAGTAAAAAATTCTACAAAAGGACAATAACCACAGACTTTGTGGAAGTAGAAGCCTCGGAGATACCATTCTAAGAGTTTTGGAAAAGTCCGCTACCGCTACTTTGCTACCGACTTCAAAGGTAGTGAGGTAGTGGTAGCGATAACTTTCAAACTTCTATAAAACGGAAATTGGGCAGAATGAGCGTTTTCCCTCTTGGCTACGGATGCTCTTATTCTTCTGTGATAGTCATAAGAGAATAGAGCTTATTTTCATAGAAAGAGTATGTTCAGAGAGATAGCAAGCATATACTTTTTGACCACAGTCCAAAAAGTAGGCTTGTAAGCTGGGAATTCAGCTTAACCAATTTTAGGGAGAACCCTAAGACCCCGAAAAAGAAAGGAGTGATGAAACATGTCAAAGAGCGTTAATCGTAAAAACAATTGCACCGTTCATTTTATGGTGAATGAAGAAGATATGAATGAGCTTAACCGAAGATTTGCATTGACCAATTTTAAGAGTAAGAGAGAGTTTTACCGAGACAGTATTTTCAAGAATAGAATCATCAGCATTGATATATCCGGTGAGTTTAGAAAAGAACTGAGGGAGCTTTCTTCTCTTATCAGTCGCAATTCAGCGAACCTAAATCAGATAGCAAAGGCATTAAACAGCACAGGAATTATCTACAAAGATGATATTGAGAGAATCAAGAAAGCCTTGCAAGGGGAGCTTCAATTTTTATCTGAATTTCGAGAAAAAGTTTCGGATTATATCATCAACGAGGTAATCAGCTGATGGCGGTTACGAAGATACATCCGATCAAGACTACGCTGAAAAAGGCGATAGACTATATCTGCAATGGCGATAAAACCGATCATGAAATCTATGTTACGACCCACCTTTGCAGTAGAGAAAATGCTCACAAAGAGTTTGAACTTACAAAGAAGCAATTTGGCTCAAGAACAAAGACCTTGGCTCATCATCTGATCCAATCCTTCGTGCCGGAAGAAGTGAGCTTTGAAGAAGCACATCAAGTGGGAATCGAACTTTGTGAAAAGATTTTAGGCGGGAAATATGAGTATGTTTTGGCAACGCATATCGATAAAGACCATATCCATAATCACATCATTTTTAATTCCATCGATGTTGATGAGGGGAAGGTTTATCATTCCTACTATGGCTCTTATATGAATATTCGAAATCAGAGCGACAAGCTTTGCAAGGAACATGGTTTATCTGTCATCGACCAGGAAACACAAAAGGAAATCAACGAAATTAAGCGAAGAAAATTTGTAAGTTGGCATGATTGGAATGAGGATAAAAAAGGTAGGAGCTACAAGTCGAGACTTCAATTTGATATTGACAGAAGTATAAAGCAGTCCGTCAACTGGCAAGACTTTCTATCTAAGATGGAAAGCTACGGATATGAGATAAAATTCGGTAAACACATTGCCTTTAGAAAGAAAGGTCAACAGAGATTTACCAGAGCTAAGATGATTGGCGACAATTATACCGAAGAACGGATTAAAGATAGGATTCTGAATAAAGAGAAAGAGCTTGGCAATATCATCGACATCAAGAACAGCGAAAAAGCAAAACAGAGCAGAGGATATGAGCGTTGGGCTACGAAACATAATATGACGACCGCTGCCGGTACGATGATAGCAATTCGGGATAAGGGCTTTCATTCGATGACGGAGTTAGAATCTGAGATTAAGAGATTACCATCCCGAGCGAATCAACTTAGGAAAGAGTTTAGAGATAAGGAATTTGAATTGAAGCGAATCAAGGAAATTACGAAACAACTTCAAATCTGCATCAATAAAAAAGCTCATTACGATGGATATAGGAAAAATCCGAATGATAAAATCTATATGATGATGAATAAGAAGGATGTAGAAGCTTACAAGGAAGCTTATTCGGAAGTTGAGATTTTTATAAAACAGTTTCCGCATCTAAAGAAAGAAATAATGGAAGGACTAAAACGAGGCGATGGAAAGACGATTTTTAAAAAACTAAATCAGCATTCTAAGAGTCTACACGACAAACAAAAAGAACTTGCAGAAGAACATGATAAGCTACAGGAGAAGCGTGGCGAACTTGAGCTACTTAAGACAAATATCGATCAGTATCTCGGACGAAAGGAAGAGCCTAAGAAAAGCATTCTCCAGCAGATAAAAAGAGAATCTGACAAAGGTCGGGAAATAAAATCACATTCTCGAACAAAGGATGTAGGACGGATTTTGCGGACATTCAAAATAAAAAAGAATGTGGAGGTAACAGACAATGGCAAAATCATTATTTGAGGAACTGGGCGGCAAATACGAAAGGCAAGGGGATTATTTGATACCGTGCTTAACTGTACCCGCCGAAGAAGAACAGGCAATAGGCATCTGGGGGCAACGGCATTTAGATTATCTAAAACAGTACCGTAAAGTTACATACACCAATCTTCTTACAAGCGGCAGGCTAAACGCCTACCTTGCCGACATCAACAGACAGGCACAGGAACGCTTTGAAAGGCTCATAGAGGGTATGAAACAGGCACAGGGCATAACGGAACAGCTAAAGGCAGAAAACGCCTTAGAATGGACAGGATGCCTCAATAACATAAGGGCTTGTGCGAGGGAGATTGTGGAAAAGGAAATTATTTTTGCATAAACAGATGATTAGTGGCAGGGGGAAATCCTGCCGCTTTTTCTGCTTTAGTTTGTCAGCTTGACAAATAAAGGGTTAAGGAATATAATTAGATTCAGTATTATACAAGGAGTTAATAAATATGCGGCAAGGTATTCTTAAATAAACTGTCAATTTGATAGTGGGAACAAAAAGTAGCAGTCCCGTTTCACTTTTAATATGGGGCTTAGTTTTTTGTACCCAGTTTAAGAATACTTTTATCATGTAATTTTATATGCCCGAAAACATATAAGTGTTTTGGGGCTATTGGAGTTATTTACCCAGTGATAGGAGTATTTATCACTGGGTATTTTTATGCCCTTTTTTGGGTGTTGATAGGAGGAAAATCACATGAAAATAATTAACTTAGGCATTCTGGCTCACGTTGACGCAGGAAAGACAACATTAACGGAAAGTTTATTGTATACCAGTGGTGCAATTGCAGAACTAGGGAGCGTAGATGAAGGCACAACAAGGACAGATACAATGAATTTGGAGCGTCAAAGGGGAATCACTATCCAGACAGCAGTGACATCTTTTCAGTGGGAGGATGTAAAAGTCAACATTATAGATACGCCAGGCCATATGGATTTTTTGGCGGAAGTATACCGTTCTTTATCCGTATTAGACGGAGCAGTATTATTAGTTTCTGCAAAGGATGGCATACAGGCACAGACCCGTATACTGTTTCATGCACTACAGATAATGAAGATTCCGACAATTTTTTTCATCAATAAAATTGACCAAGAGGGGATTGATTTGCCAATGGTATATCGGGAAATGAAAGCAAAGCTTTCTTCGGAAATTATAGTGAAGCAAAAGGTTGGGCAGCATCCCCATATAAATGTAACGGACAATGACGATATGGAACAGTGGGATGCGGTAATTATGGGAAACGATGAACTATTAGAGAAATATATGTCAGGGAAACCGTTTAAAATGTCAGAACTGGAACAGGAAGAAAACAGGAGATTCCAAAACGGAACGTTATTTCCCGTTTATCACGGAAGCGCTAAAAACAATCTGGGGATTCGGCAGCTTATAGAAGTAATTGCCAGTAAATTTTATTCATCAACGCCTGAAGGTCAATCTGAACTATGCGGGCAGGTTTTTAAGATTGAATATTCAGAGAAAAGGCGGCGTTTTGTTTATGTGCGTATATATAGCGGAACATTGCATTTGAGGGATGTTATTAGAATATCTGAAAAAGAGAAAATAAAAATCACAGAGATGTGTGTTCCGACAAACGGTGAATTATATTCATCCGATACAGCCTGCTCTGGTGATATTGTAATTTTACCAAATGATGTTTTGCAGCTAAACAGTATTTTGGGGAACGAAATACTGTTGCCGCAGAGAAAATTTATTGAAAATCCTCTCCCTATGCTCCAAACAACGATTGCAGTAAAGAAATCTGAACAGCGGGAAATATTGCTTGGGGCACTTACAGAAATTTCAGATGGCGACCCTCTTTTAAAATATTATGTGGATACTACAACGCATGAGATTATACTTTCTTTTTTGGGGAATGTGCAGATGGAAGTCATTTGTGCCATCCTTGAGGAAAAATATCATGTGGAGGCAGAAATAAAAGAGCCTACTGTTATATATATGGAAAGACCGCTTAGAAAAGCAGAATATACCATCCACATAGAAGTCCCGCCAAATCCTTTCTGGGCTTCTGTCGGGTTGTCCATAGAGCCGCTCCCTATTGGAAGCGGAGTGCAGTATGAAAGCAGAGTTTCACTTGGATATTTAAATCAATCGTTCCAAAATGCGGTTATGGAGGGGGTTCTTTATGGCTGCGAGCAGGGGCTGTATGGATGGAAAGTGACAGACTGTAAAATCTGTTTTGAATATGGATTGTATTATAGTCCTGTAAGTACCCCCGCAGACTTTCGGCTGCTTTCCCCTATCGTATTGGAGCAGGCTTTAAAAAAAGCAGGGACAGAACTATTAGAGCCATATCTCCACTTTGAAATTTATGCACCGCAGGAATATCTCTCACGGGCGTATCATGATGCTCCAAGGTATTGTGCAGATATTGTAAGTACTCAGATAAAGAATGACGAGGTCATTCTGAAAGGAGAAATCCCTGCTAGATGTATTCAAGAATACAGGAACGATTTAACTTATTTCACAAATGGGCAGGGAGTCTGCTTGACAGAGTTAAAAGGATACCAGCCAGCTATTGGTAAATTTATTTGCCAACCCCGCCGCCCGAATAGCCGTATAGATAAGGTTCGGCATATGTTCCACAAGTTAGCTTAACAGCTTGCAAAAGTCATATAAAATGAGATTTGAAAGGATTAGAGACTAATTATGATGAAATGCGAATGGATATTGTGTCCTGTTTGTGGGAGCAAAACCCGTAATAAAATTAGGAAGGACACTGTTTTGGAGAATTATCCCCTTTATTGTCCAAAATGCAGACAAGAAAGATTGATTAAAGTTGACAACTTGAAGATAACTGTCATCAAAGAGCCAGACGCTTAAGACGCAGAGCCGATGAAATTGTGGAACAATTCACGAATCATCGGCTCTTTTTGTTTCGTATTTGAAAGAACAAACTCACCAAATAAAAAAAACGATATTCGGGTGGGTTATTTTGTTATACCCTAAATTACCCTCTGAATTTGTTTTTAAATTTGGAGGGATTTTTTTATGTCCTTTTTTCGGGCAGTTATCTATCTGCTCATACGAAGCAAAATTTATCAATACATAGCATATCAGAGAACGGCAGGAAACCAGTTAAAAAAATTTCTGCCAGTGCAACGGTACTTCTCACCTTGAAAGTAGAAGTACAATCTCCATACAATAGAATTACTATTTCCTATAACCGTAAAGGTCACAGAGCCTTTGCGGTTTTTCTTTTGTCGATTTTTGTTGGAAAGTGCCGTAGGGCTGTTTCTGATATGCGGTGTCGTTCTCCGCCTCTCCATCTGGATTTTTTACATTTCAAAAATTCAGATGGGAGGTATTTATGGTGAAATATGCACCAAGAAAGGTATATATCAGAGAAAGTGGCGGCTATGTGGAATTATCCTACACGGAGTTCTGCCGTTGCAGGGAATCCGACCAGACCTATATGGACAAGCTGTTTATCCCCATTCAAGGCTGTCTGCTTGAAGTCGTGAGGGAGCAATACACAGACTTCTACCGTGACAAGGAACGGTGGCGTTATCTGCAAAAATTAGATACAAAGAATAGACTGCTATCTCTCGACGGATTTACGGACAGCGAGGGGAATCCTCTGGACTTTATCACTGATGAAGCGGTGGACATTGCAGAAACCGTTGTCAATGCGGTCATGGTGGACAGGCTGAAAGCCGCCCTGCCTTTGCTGTCGGATAGTGAACAGGAGCTGATACAGGCAATCTTTTTTGACGGACTTTCCGAGCGTGAAGTCGGGGCGAGGTTGGGCATAACCCAGAGCGTTGTAAACAAACGCAAAGCCAGAATCCTAATAAAACTAAGAAAGATAATAGAAAATTAAAATTTAAGGCGTTCAGCCCCCTTGTTTTTTCCTTTGGGAAGATGAGGGGGCTTTTCTCTGCCCTCTCAATCAATTCTGATTGGAGGAAGTAAGAATGGCATACAACCACGGACGGGAGGACAGGAAATGGCGTATCTGGAAAGAAGCGGAGGAAAAGCTGCTGCGTGAGTGCGGCGTTGATGAAGCGACCATTGAGCAGATACGCATGGCGGACAGGGCAGACTTCAATTCCAACAGGCGGTTTTACCGATGGACGAATGACGTTGCGGAATATCTTGAGGACATGGCAGGCAGGGAGCGGCAGGCGGAAGTGGGTACGGTTGCGGAGTTACTGGAAGAGATTGAGAGCGAAAATCTCTATCAAGTATTAGTCACGGTGGACGGGCGTACCTTGAAAATCGTCCTGCTGAAAATGCAGGGGTATTCCACAAAGGAGATTGCCCCGCTTGTGCATTTGACGACTGGTGCCATCTATGCGAGGTTAGACCATCTGCGGAAGAAGCTGCGGAAAATTTTATAGCTTCTAAAACAGCCTGCCATCCTGCGGGCTACTGGGTGAGGGATGGAAATCCCCTCACTCATTTTTTGCAGGAGGACAACAGGATGGCATACAGGGTTAAGGCATACACGCTTCGGGAGGAATCCACGGAAAGCGGCACAAGGTATTTTATCAGCTTTAAGGACGGGCAGGGCAAATCCCACGAGTTGGAAGTGTCGGAACAGTTCTTTATGGAGTTTCGGCAGATGGAGCGCAGGAACAGGAATCTTTTCTAATGGGACGAGCGGCACAGGGAGTTTAACGAGGTATGGGACGAAACCCTTTACAGACGGGCGTTGCGTGTGCCTAAGAGCCTTGATGAACGCATGGTTGAGGAAGAACGGAATGAAACGCTCTATAAGGCGGTTGGGAGCCTTCCAGAGATACAAAGGCGGCGTTTCCTGCTCTACTACGAGTATGAGTTCAATTTTTACCAAATCGCCGCTATGGAGCATTGCACCGCTTCGGCAATACAGAAATCTGTTGCGATTGCAAAGGAGAAAGTAAAGGCGGAAATTGAAGAAATATCTCCAACCGTGACCGACACCGCCCGAAAAAGAAATCTGTTTTTTATTTGTGTGGGATTGGCGGCATTACATACTCTCACTTTTTTCCGTGGGAGTAAATCTATTTTTAAGGAGGTCAACGCCTATGTGCAACGAAAACAAAGACACCGCCCGAAAGGAGGAAAGCCATGCAGAAGTTACAGACAGTCAACGCCGAAACGCTCCTTTATGAACCGCTTGAGAAACCATCCTTTGTGGTGGACAGCCTTATCCCGACAGGCTTATCGCTGTTCTGCGGCTCACAGAAGATAGGCAAAAGCTGGCTCATGCTGAAGCTATGCTTATGCGTGTCGCAGGGAATCCCTTTATGGGATATGCCGACAATGGAGGGCGATGTGCTTTACCTCTGCCTTGAGGACACGTTCTGCCGCATACAGGACAGGTTATTTCGTTTGACGGACGAAGCAAGCGGGCGGCTCCACTTTGCCGTGGCAAGCTGCAAGCTGTCAGACGGTCTTATCGTGCAGCTTGAAGATTATCTGAAAGATTACCCAGACAGCAGGCTCATTGTCATTGATACCTTGCAGAAAGTCCGTACAGCTTCAAAAGACAATGCCTATGCAAGCGACTATGGGGACATCTCCCTCATCAAAGACTTTGCCGACAGGCACTCTCTGGCGGTCATTGTCGTACACCACATCCGAAAGCAGAATGACAGCGACGTGTTCAACAAGGTGTCTGGGACGACAGGATTAACGGGGAGTGCGGACGCTACCTTTGTTCTGGAAAAGGAGAAACGTGCGTCTGACACCGCCAAGCTGTATGTGACGGGCAGGGACACGCCTTATCAGGAATACACGCTGCGTTTCCGTGATTGCCGTTGGGAGCTTGTGGAGCGGAAAACGCAGGAGCAGCTTGCGAAAGAAACGATACCAGATGTCCTTTTTCGGTTGGTGGATTTTATGAGGGATAAGGAAGAATGGATAGGCACGGCAACGGAACTGATACCGCCGATTTTGCAGATGGTGGACGAGGGGAAAATCGCCCTCACGCCTGCGGTGGAACTGTCCTTCTTGAAGAAAGACGAGCAGGAAAACCTCTTTGCCACGATGGAGAGCGAAGAAGCAACGCCCTCACTCTCACAGGCACAGCGGATGAAACAGTTAAGCCAGAGCGGGCGGCTTGACATGGATACGATATTTGCGATTATGACGGAGGAAAAGGGCAACCAGAAAGAAACCTTGAAAATCAACACAAGCAAGCTGAAAAAATACTTTCCGAAGAACACAACGCCGAAGCAGATGGAGGAAACCATCATCAAACTTTTGGAGCGTGAGTTGCAGAGGAAACGCAACCGTGACAGCCGCTAATCTTCTTTTTTCGGGAAGTAAATACAGAGAGTTGAGGTATGGAGAATGAGAGAAATCCAGTATGAAATCGTAAAGGAAATCGCAGTATTGTCTACGGGCGACAGTGGCTACACAAAGGAAATCAATCTCATTTCATGGAATGGGAAAGAGCCGAAGTATGACATCCGCAGCTTTTCCCCGAACCGTGAAAAGTGCGGCAAGGGAATCACGCTGAACGCTGATGAAGCGGCGGCACTCCTTAAAGCATTACAGAAAGAATTAAACAGCGAGGATTAATGGTATCTGATTGGCAGGGCGGGGACATTTCCAAACTCTTCCCTGCCCTGTCTGGAAAGGAAGATTTAAGTATGGGCGAGGATAAGAAAGCAGATAAAAAGAGAAAGCGTATCGTGCCAAAAGCACCAGTGCAGATGATAATCAGCCGTGAATATGTCGGCACACAGACCGTTACAGAAGCGTTTGTCCCGATTATCTCCGAGGATATTCGGAAGAAGATTGCCGAGGGCGACACCTTCGACAATGAGGGGCTGTCCGCTTAGAATGTATGCAATGGGACATGAAAACAGATAGGACAGATACGGAGGTTTTACAGTATGGCAGGAATCAAAGAAGAAAAGAAAATCTATTTAGTCGGCATTTATTGCCGCTTATCTAAAGACGATGGTACGGATAACGAGAGTGCGAGCATTGCGACACAGAAATCCATCCTCACGGATTATGTGAAAAAGCAGGGATGGCACATAGCAAAAACGTATGTGGACGATGGTTATTCTGGTACAAATTTCCAAAGACCAAGTTTCCAGAATATGATAAAAGACATTGAAAGCGGTCTGATAAACTGCGTGATTACGAAAGATTTATCCCGTCTGGGGAGAAACTATCTTGATTGTGGGTTATATCTGGAAGTTTTCTTCCCAGAGCATAACGTGAGGTATATAGCGGTCAATGACGGCGTAGATACCTTGAATAAATCTGCTATGGACATCACGCCTTTCCGCAACATTTTAAACGAAATGTATGCCGCTGACATATCTGTTAAGATAAAATCGGCATATCGGGCGAGGTTTCAACAGGGGAAATTCATGGGAACTACCGCCCCTTATGGCTATATCAAAGACCCTGCCGACCACAACCATCTGCTGATAGATGATAAAGTGGCACATGTTGTAAAAGAGATATTCGACCTTGCATTAAAAGGGAATGGAGTTGCCAAAATTTGCAGACATCTTAATAAACAGCATATCCTACGCCCTGCCGCTTATGCGGCGGAGCGTGGCGAAACAGGCTTTGAACGTCATTTTGAGGGGAACGAGGACAAACGCTATATTTGGAGTGGGAACAGCGTGAGGAGCATTTTAAGAAGCCCGATATATGCGGGAAATCTTGTAGGCTACAAACGGATTGCCGCCAATATGAAAAGCAAGAAACGCCCCTCTAAGCTGCCCGAAGAATGGGAAGTGATACCCAATACCCATGAGGGAATAGTCACGCAGGAGGAATTTGATATTGTCCAACAGCTTATTACAAGTCGTAGGCTTCCACAGAACAAGGGAGGATTTGTAAATATTTTTGCAGGCGTTATCAAGTGTGTGGACTGCGGATGTGCTCTGCGGGCAATGAACGTACACAGGAGGAAACGCCCAGAGATTATCGACTGTGTACAGTATTCATGTAATAATTATGCAAGAAACGGAAGAAGCGAGTGTAGTGCCCACAATATAGAAGCAAGGGATTTATTCAATGCCGTTCTTGCCGACATCAACTGTTTTGCGGATATGGCAGTGAATGATGAAAAGGCGGTCAGGGCCATAGAAAAGCGGCTCACGGAAACAGACCAGAGCAGGGCGAAAGCATTAGAGAAAGAACGTAAGAAGCTGAACAAACGCCTTGCGGAACTGGACAGGCTGTTTTCCTCTCTCTACGAGGATAAGGTCATGGAGCGTATTACCGAGCGGAATTTTGAGATGATGTCGGGGAAATACCAGAAAGAGCAGCTTGAAATTGAAGCAAGGCTGAAAGAGGTGACGGAAACTCTTAATGAAAGCTACGAGAAATCACGGGGAATCCGTGACTTCCTCGCCCTTATCCGAAATTATCAAGGCTTAAAAGAACTGGATGCAACAGTTATAAACGCACTCATAGACAAGATACTTGTTTCGGAGCGTGAGAAGATGGCAGACGGAACAGTGAAGCAGGAAATCAAGATTTACTATAAATTCATCGGCTTTGTCGATGAATTACATATCATACCTACAAAACGGTGGGCAGCAATGCCCGCTAAAAATTGTACGGTGTGCGGCGTTGAATATGTCCCGGGCTCTGGTGCATCAAGGTATTGTCCTGCTTGTGCCAAGAAGATACGGAGGGAGAAATCAAACGAGAGCAAACGCAGGAGCAGAGAACAGAAAAGGATAGCATGTATGAACTGTCCGCAAAAAATGACCGACTTGATATGGAACGATAGGGGTAATGCACATGGTGAATGAAAATTTGTCATGTGCATTTGCTTTTTGGCGAAGTTTCGTGAGATGATTTACAAGGTATGAGGGCGTGATTTATGATTTTTTCCTGTGGTACTTCAATGACAAGTACCGCAGGAGCATTTACAACTTCGACTATAAATTTGATGAGAACATAAAATGTGAAACTCCTCATGTTACGGAAGAAGAAATCACCGTTGTTTTTATCTCGGTAATGAATATCCTCATTACCGAGAAAGATGAAATCATAGAAAACATTCAGCTTATACAGCAGACAGTTATTGATGTCATAACCTTTAAGGAAGAACACGACAAACTTCGTAGCGAGATGAAAAGTGTGGTGGAAGTGATCCAAGGCTGTGTTGTGTAGAATGTGAGAATCGTATAGATTAAGAGGATTATCCGAAATGTTATGATGACTTGGAGGAACGATACAAAAGGGTCAAATCAGGGTACGATGCATAGTGGAAGATATTGAGAAAAAGTGGGCTCATTGTAAAAAGCTGGGCATTTTCATTGACATCCTCAAAAATACGGAGAGTCTATCACAGAATTCGATGCTGGGATGTGGGGCAGCATGGACGTCTATATCATTATAGATAAGGACAAAAACATGATCGTCACATTCAAGAATGGAGTGGGAGGGGAATTATAGGGATTTCGATAGAAAAAAACAAATTATAATAGATAGTTTATACAACTCTGTTGAAAATAACATTATTCATTTTACTTGTGTAAAAAATATTGACATAAAAAGCATGATATTCTAATTGCAAGAAAGGTGGTGTAAGAATGATAGATTTCTATTATCAATTAAGACAAAGGATGGTTGATGCAATGCAAGCGTCCTTAAAACAAATAAGACAAGTGTTAGGATTTGGTGTGCAGGAATTCGGAGATTTAATTGGGTTGACAAGGCAAACGATAAATAATCTTGAAACGCAAAAGAATAAGATGAGCTCAATTCAATATATTGCTGTTTGTGCAGTAATTGATAATTGCGTAAAAGACAAGCCGGAATTATTACCAATTCTTTCAACTATATTGTGTTCAAATGAAGATGAGAGTACAATCAATGTATTTGAAACGATTGAAAATGGCTCGCTTCTAAAAAAATTATAGTATCACTCTTGATACTGATATGATACTAAATAATTCAAAAACTACCAAAAATGGGTATAAAAACAACTATAAATAGGAGCTAAAGAAATACTGATATAGGAAAAGAGAAACAAATTAGATATGGTAATTATCGAGATGGAATAAAATTATTAAATAAATTAAATATATTATCTATAGAATTATAAACTAAAGACAGGAATACTATATCTGTGAGGATCAGGATAATGAGGTAATTAAGAATCCTAAGTCCTAGACTATTCTGTTTTAGAAAGATATAGAGGTATTAAAAGGTTCTTTTCGCTAAGTATTTACGATAAAAAAGGAAGTATGAAGTCTTTTGGTTTTGATATGGATGTAGCTAAGATGTTATTTTAGAATATCCGGAGAGTACCTGCCTTGATAGTCGATAGATAACTTTTTGAATCAGATTGCCGAGTTTATCTTTCATAATAGCATGATGAAAGTTCTCTATACTCCCATTATCTCCTTTCACGGATTTGTGACGTGTTATTAAGATATTTATGGATTTTAATATACAGATGGGCGGTTGAAAGGCTATAGAACAGATTATATTAAATATGGTAGTGTAAGGCGGACAATATAGTATATGGGAGGAATAACTGATGGCTAACATTTTTTTATCGCATAGCAGCAAAGATAAAGAGCGATATGTAAGAATTGTTGCAGAAAAATTGGAAAAAGAATTCGATGAGCATAGTATTCATTATGATGAGCATACATCCGAAGCGGGAATAAAAACACTAGAAGAAATCAAAAAAAGTTTGAATAAAACTGATTTGTTTGTGATTTTCTTGTCTAGAGCTTCATTGAATTCGGAATGGGTTCAAAAGGAATTATTCTTAGCTAGAGAAAGCCATATCATAAAACGTATTTATCCAATAGTAATTGATGTAAATTTAGATTGTAAGGATGAAGAAATTCCAGATTGGCTTAAGGAATATAATTTAAGGTATATATCTAAACCGTCCAAAGCTGTTCAGTTAATTAGAAAAAGATTAATTGAGATTACTTGGGAACAGACACCGGAAATGGTTTACAGAGATGAAGTTTTTGTTGGAAGAAATACTCAGATTCAAGATTTTGAAGAACGGAAGTATGATTATGACAAAGATACGGTAGTTGCATATTTTGCTTCGGGCATAATTCAAATTGGCCGGAAAAGCTTTCTTAAGCATTGTTTTGCAAAGGCCAATATCATAGATGGACAAACGTGCCCATCAAAAATTAATGTTGGAATGTATGATGGTATTGAAAACCTTATTGTACTTTTAAGAGATTTAGGATTTAGCGATGAAATTGATATTTCAAATTTTATGAATCAATCTATAGATGAGAAAATAGAAGCATTGTCAAAAATCTTAGATTCTATATCTGATAATAAAGAAGTTGTCCTGATTGAGGATAAGGGGTGTATTGTAACGCACGAAGGAATTGTTTGCGAATGGTTTATTGAAGCACTTAAAAAGATGCAAAAAAAGACAAGGACTGTACTTGGTGTGGCATCAAAATTCAACATAAAATTACCCGTAACTTGTGATGAATTGTATATAATTAAGATATCGCCAATGGATAAAACAGAATCTGCAGGTCTTTTGCAAAAGTTTCTTGAACAAAAAGGAGTGAGTTTAAATAGAGAAGATTTTAAGAATTATGTAAATTTAATGAATGGATTTCCTACACAGGTTAAGTTTGCTGCTTCTCTCATACAACAATATGGTGCAGAAAAAACATATGATTATGCCTCTGAAATAAAGAACTATGATTCTGAAATAATACTTCAATTAATGAAACCGTATGAAGATAATGAAGAATATAAGGAATTTATTACGCTCTTAGTGGAGCTGGATATGGTTACATACCGAACAATTCAAAGTATAGTAAAGGATGATGATTTTGTTTCAAATATAATAAATAAGCTATATGTCGATGGTATTATTGAGTTTTATGGAGTGAACAGGGAATATATTAAAATTGCATATGCAGTGCATGAATATATTACAAGAGCAGGCTATAAATTGGGAGTAAAGTATAAAAAAGCTTTAAATTACTACATTACTAACTTTTTAGATAAATATGAATATGCTGAGCTGGATATGCCTGATTATCTATTTAAAATTAAAGAGCAGGTTAAGCGGGGAGTGTATAATAGTGCGTATATGCTTCCGTCACAGTATTTAAAAACGATGGTTGAGTTGTATGAAAAAGATAGGGATTATGCGAGAGTAATAGAATTTGCCGATACAATCTTAAAAGGCTGCAAAAATATTGAAGATAAACTTGTATTTGAAATCAGGTTCTTTTTATGCATGTCATTAGCACAAAAACGAGATAAAAGATTTTTGAAAGAAGTGCAAGAAATAGATGGAGCAGATCATCATTTTCTTCTAGGATTTTATTATCGAAGACAGGGACAGTATGAAAAAGCTCTTGAAAAAATAGAGCAGAGTCTTAAATTAAGAAAGAATTTTTCAAAAGCAAAAAGGGAAAAGGTGCAATTACTGATTAATCTTGAGCAGTATGATGAGGCGATTATACTAGCAAGAGAAAATTATACGAATGATAGAAAAAATATATATCATGCGCATGCATACTTATTGTGTATATTAAAAAGCGGAAGCAATTCAGATAGTAAAGATATGATAGACGAAATACTTTTAAGCATGTCTAAGTCGTTAACTGATTTGGGAAAAGAATTATATTCTAGATGCAAAGCATTGGTTTCTATGTATTGTGAAAGAGATATTGATATGGCATTGGCGCTAATAGATACAGCAATAACGGAGAGTAATCACAAAATTTACGCAATCCAAGATAGATTCGATATATGTGAAAAAGCTCATGATATTGGCGAAATGAAAAAAACTATAGGAATGCTTGAGTCAACAGACATGCGAGATACTTATGTAAAAGAGCGTGCAAAGATTAGATTTCAAATTTTGTTAGCTGCATACGAGGGGGATAAAACAAGTGTAGACACACTGTTAAATAGCCTACAAGATAATAACATACGTTTAAACTCAAGTGTATTATCAAAAAAGGTAGATGCAATATTAAAGCCTTAAAAAGCATTGAAAATTATCTGTGATAGTGGTATGTGTGTATGAATAAGTATAGCTGGAGGGAGTAGTTCATGGACAGTACGAAATAATTAAAAAGCATATAATTAATTCGTACTAGAAGTTCTAAAGTGTAGAAAATAACGATTTGAGAATTTCGGGTAATTGTGTTGAAATAGGGTGAATTTCTTGGTAAATAGTCCCAAATAGAGGTAAATATCTATTTTAAGAGAATGTAGAATATTTTTTGTAAACTAAATGGCTTAAAAATGGGTATCTTTAAGATAAATGCTAGACTATTTATGATAACCTCCACTTTATAAACTTCGTAGATTTAATTATACAATGTAGCTGCAAAACAAAAACAGGAATTATCGCATACAAAGGGGGAGTCATCAGATGAATCATAACACAATTTATGTAGGAATGGACGTTCATAAGGAAAGTTTTTCAATTTATGTATACATTCATAAAATATGCTCTTGGCAGTTCTAGAAGAAGACGGTATACCGAGTTCATGTGCAGAGTCGGAACAAGAGACTCAAGTTCCGGGAACAGGATGTTTACAAGCCTAGATACTGAAGTTTTCAGTTTCGCACGTTCTTTGACAAGCTCAAAACGATAACGAGTTAATGACTTCAGCTCCTCGCTGTGGTAGGATGTATCTGTATAGGGCTTGAGTGTCTTATCAGTCACAAGCATTTCAGCAATGGAGCGGGCATCAACTTTATCCATTTTCGTCTTTCTAAGGCTTTGACTTTTTCTGTAAAGATTTGTATGTAATGGATTGATGACAAAGGTGTGGTAGCCATGGTCAAGAAGTGATCCCAGAATGTTGTAGGAATAGTGACCGGTAGCCTCGAGCCCTATTTTATTTGAGATTTGTCCCTTGAGACTGACTCAATCTTGTGGAATAATTCTCCATAGCCATCGCTATTGTTCCGTATCGTAAAGACTTGGAAAAGTTCTTCGGTATCTGGGCCAAGTATACAACAGTCATGCTTATCCTTAGCAACATCAATTCCAACGTAAATCATTTAGTAAATCCTCCTGTAATAAGTGTTTGATGCTGTTATCGACCCACAGGGCTCTTTGCTGATTGTATCCTCGTTCTACATAAACCTTCATGCGGTATCTAACTGATTAACAATGTAACAAAGATGCTGTGGTTGGAGCCTTACAAAAACCGTCGCGCGGTAGGAGATAGGAACCAATCCACAGCATCAGATAACAATAGTAGCTGATTACCAAGAACAGGTAAAGAACAGCTACAACTTAATAGTACAAGGAGGTCGAATAAATATGAAAAGAATTTTTATTAGCTTTGCAATTGAAGATGAACGGTTAAGAGATTTATTAAAAGGACAAGCGAAAAATGAAAATAGCCCCTTTGAATTTGTGGATATGTCAGTTAAAAAACCATGGGATTCACAGTGGAAAACAAATTGTAGGACAAGAATAAAAGGCTGTGATGGTGTGATATCAATAGTCACAAAGAACACAAAAAATGCAGATGGACAAATTTGGGAAATGAAGTGTGCAAAAGATGAAAATATTCCAATAGTTGGAATATACGGAAATGATAGTCACTCTGGAGTTACCATTCCAAGTGAATGCGGATATATTAGACTGATGGACTGGACATGGCCAAATATTTCAAAGTGGATTGATAATATATAACGAAAGAGAGGTTTTAGGATGAGTAGAAAAGCACTTGTTGTTGGTATTGATGATTATCCGGGTTGCCCTTTAAATGGATGTGTAAATGATGCGGAAGAAATAAAAAACTTACTTGAAACAAACGGAGATGGCTCTCCGAATTTTGAAGTTAAGTTTGCTCCAAATATACAGACAAAGGATGAACTTTTGGATCTGCTAAATGCTCTTTTTTGTGAAGGTGATTCTGATATCTCATTGTTTTACTTTTCAGGTCATGGAACAGATGAAGTTACGGGGAAGATAGTTACACCTGATTTTAAAGTCAGAGATATGGGAGTATCAATGTTGGATATCTTGGCTTTATTAAAACAGTCAAAAAGTAAAAACAAAGTTGTTATATTGGATTGCTGTTTTTCTGGCAAATTTGGAGAGTTGGGAGTCATTTCATCAAATGAAACAGTATTAGGCGAAGGTGTGACAATTATGACTGCCAGTAGTAGAGATCAATACGCTGTAGAAGATGGAATTACTGGCCATGGAGTATTTACTGAATTGTTAATTCAGGGATTGTTGGGTGGAGCCGCTGATGTTGGCGGAAATATCACACCAGCAAGTTTATATTCGTTTGTTGATCAATCGTTGGGAGCATGGGAACAACGACCTCTTTTTAAAACAAATATATCCAGATTTCTTCCAATTAGAAAAATAAAACCTAAAGTTCCTATTGAAGTTTTAAGGAAGTTAAGTGATTATTTTCAAAATCCTGATAGTGAATATCCTTTAGATCCATCTTTTGAATTTACTAATAATCCGGAGTATCAAATTGAAATTAAAGAACCATATGCAAAAGATGTAAATATTACTAAGTTTAAAGAACTACAACTATATGAGAGTGTTGGTTTGATTGAACCAGTCGATGAGGAACATATGTATTTTGCAGCAATGAATAGTAAGTCATGTAGGTTGACTCCTTTAGGATTGCATTATTGGAAATTGTCAAAAGATAAAAGATTTTAGGGGATATATATATGATTTTAACAAATGAATTTTTAAGCAGAGAATCTGTAAAAAGAGATATTAGTAATGCATCGGAAACAAGGATTTTAAATGAAAATTATGCAGTTTTTTCCCAAAAAGAATCATATGACTTGTTTATATCGCATAGTTTTTTTGATAAAAAACTGATATTAACTCTAATTGATTTATTTAATAATGCAGATTATTCAGTTTATGTAGATTGGATAAATGATAAAACTTTAGATAGAAATAATGTATCTCCTAAAACGGCTAAAGTTATTAAAAATAGGATATCTGATTGTAAAGGCTTATCTTATATCGCTACTGGAAATATCACTAATTCAAAATGGTGTCCATGGGAGTTGGGATTAGCAGATGGTATGCTAAATGGAAGATCATGTATATTACCAGTAATGGAAGAAACGGTTACATTTAAAGGTCTCGAATATTTAGGGCTTTATCCATTCATAGAATATGAAAAGGTAAGAAATAAAAATATTTATGAGTTTTGGGTTATAGATCAAGGCGATAGTAGTAGATATGTATCTCTGAGGAACTGGTTAAATGGAGCTACATTAGAAAGACATTAAAAATAATAAGGAGATGGTTATCTATCTCTCCATCTCCTTACCTATGTAAATTCCATAGTTCTTTCGTATTTGATAAAGCTCGTTCATAATGGATTTTGTAGAAGAATACTCTTTCATTAGAACGTAAATAGTAAATAAGCTGTCATCTTTTTTCTCTCCACAAAAATTAAGATAATCGTGAAAAGTGTGAAAAGTTGAATGCACTTTTTCCACTTTACAAACTTTTTCCACTTTGCACACTATCTCGGGGAGGAATTCAAGATGAACACAAAACTTGCTACAAGCAGGATGCGAACAGGGCAATGGGCTGATATTATTAAAGATTGTAAGTAGAGTGGTCTAAAAGAAGATGAATATTGTGCCCTGATTATTCCGGCGTTTGAGAGCCACTGAATCCGATACGCAGAGCCATCAAATCCGAGTGGCGGAGCCATGCTGAGTATTCCGTACGGTTTTACACCGCCTGTCCGGTCACGAAAACCATCGATTCCGGTATGATGGAAACCGCCATTCCGGAAACTCAGAACCAGTGATTCCAGAGCTGGAATCCGGCATTTCGTCTCGTGAATCTCCTACCTTATAATGAATCCATGCGCTTTTACAGCGTAAATTCATTATAGGAGGTCACTATCATGACTAAGTACCGTGAGATTATCCGGCTATCACAACCTGATCTGAAATTGAGTCAGCAGAAGATTGTATTTAGCTGTGGTGTCTCAAAGAAAACTGTTAACAAAGTCTTTAAGTCCGCCAGCGTGAAAGATATCTCATGGCCGTTTCCAGCGTCTTATACGGACGCTTTTCTTGAAGGACTCCTGTTCCCAGAAAGGAGGGAACAGGTTGATGCCTCTAAGAGGTGCATGCCGAATTATGAGTATGTTCGTAAGGAATTGCTCAAAAACGGTGTAAACAAGAAGCTACTTTGGACTGAATATCTGGAGGAATGACGCCTTTATGGTGAAAATCCTCTCATGTACTCTCAGTTCTGCTATTACATCCAACAGGATGAACAGAAACGTCGCACTACCATGCATATAAGCCACAAGCCCGGTGAGCAGATAGAGGTCGACTGGATTGGGAATTCGGCAGCAATCATTGACCCGGATACCGGCGAAATCACACCTGTATTCATCTTTGTCTGCGTGCTTATGTACAGCCATTATCCTTATGTTGAAGCATTCCTTGACGAGAAACAGGGTTCGTGGATAACTGCACATATACATGTGTACGACTGTTTCGGCGGTGTCACGCGAATCCTAGTACCTGATAACTGCAAGACCGTCGTCATATACAACAAAAACTGGAATGATCAGCGGATTAATGCTGTGTACCAAGAGATGGCCGAGCATTATAATACGGCAATCATCCCGGCAAGGATTCGTTCACCCAAGGATAAACCCAATGTTGAGGGTATTGTGGGCAACATATCCACATGGATAACCGTAGCACTCAGGAACGAGCAGTTCTTTTCCCTACCGGAATTAAACGCTGCTATCAAGAAGAAACTGGAAGAATTCAGCCGGTATGAAATCTTCCGCGACGAAGAACTGCCATTACTGGCCAAACTTCCTGCTGTCCCGTATGAACTGGCGGATTGGAGAATTGCCCCAACAAGTAGAAAATCGCATAGGTGCTACCTATGCGATTTTCTACTTGCGAAGTAGCGAAAAAGAGTGTAAAAGCTTCAAAAAATGGTAAAGTACCATCAAAAATTCAACCATTATCACAAATGATAGAGCAAATATTCTTTACTAAAACAAATATCGCGAGCGCATAATTATTTATCGAAAAACGATTCTCTTATAAGCGATTTTATAGTATTATTTTTTACGATGCGAAAACTACGCAATGTAGTGCCAGAGAGGTGAAAAACAATGGCTGTTTCCTACAAGAAATTATTTAAGATACTAATTGACAAAGACATGATGAAAAAGGATTTTCGAAAGCTCACAGGAATTAGTGCTGCTACCGTAAGTAAGCTAGCTAATGGTGAGAATGTCACAATGGATGTGATTGAAAGAATTTGTGTTAACATGCACTGTAACGTAGAAGATATATTGGAAATCATCCCAGATCCTATTCCAGATGATAATAAGGATCAAACAGAAGAACAAAAAGGAGAGTGATAGGTGTGGAAAGAAAATCTTACAGCGCAGGAGCCGTGAAGATGTCTTTCTGGTTCATGGAGTTTCGCAAGGTGGTGAGTCTCCTAGCAGAAGGGAAATCTTTAGATGAGATTAAAGAATTAAACAAGGAACAGAATATATTTGGTGCACCGACAACTCTTCGAAGTGAACAGATTTATAGCACAGTAGCAGGAAGAGTTCGTACATTGGATGAAAGCTTTTGCTCGGTATTTTTAGAGAGCGATGTGGCTTCGCAGAAGTTATTTGCTCTTGTTGCGGCAATGGCGTATGACACATTGTTCTTTGATTTTGTATATGAAGTTGTTCGAGAAAAAATGATCATTGGAAGCAATTCTTTTGCTGATAGTGATATCCGCATTTTTTTCAAAGATAAACAGCTTCAGGACGAAAAAGTTGCTAAATGGACGGATGCAACATTGAATCGTTTGGGACGTTGTTATAAGACGATGCTTTTCGAAGCAGGTCTAACGGATAAGGGCAAGGACGAAAGAAAAATATTGAAACCAATTCTTGATCCGGTGATGCAGCGCTGGCTTGAAGATCATGATATGGAAGCGTGCGTCAGTGCACTGATAGGAGTGAGATAATGGCAGACTTAGCGGCACGACTTGATGAGATGGAGATAGAAATTAAAAAGCCAAAGTTTCGACAAAGTAGTGGAAGAGCAAATGAAGTAAATTACTGGGTATTTGATTATCCGCCGGAAAAAGAAATGGAAGTGCGTGATCGAATCAAATATCTGAAAAATAAAAATAAGAATAGTTCAGATGATTTCGAACTGGTTGTGTTCGATCTTTATGACATTATCATTGATTTCTTGGAAAAGAAGAATTACATGGAGAAATGCTTTGATTTCGAGAAGAAAAAAGGACTGGAACGAATTACAAAAGCGGTAAGTAATTCTATGAAGTTTAATGACGATGACAGCATCATCATGCAGTATATAAAAGATAATACTCCAGATAATGCAATCGTATTTTTAACTGGAATTGGAAAGTGCTATCCAATTCTACGATCACATAAAGTACTGAATAATTTACATCAGGCTTTTGTGAAGACACCGGTGGTCATGTTCTTTCCGGGAACATATAACGAACAGGAACTGATTCTCTTTAATGAGATTAAAGACGATAACTACTACAGAGCGTTTAAGCTCGTGAAGTAAAAATCAAAGATTTTTACTCGCGGCAGTCGCCAGATGCTAAAGCAAGATTCGTATCTGGCTCGTTGCTACCGCGGAAATAGGAGGAACGAAAAATGCAAATCAAAGATATGTTTGCCAAGAAGATTGATCGTGAGATTCAGGGAGTCATCATTGTTGGTCAGGGGGAAGAAACGAATGTGGCACAGGAGCTGGAAGAGTACGTTGTCACAAGAGAATTGCAGAAGCATTTTGCTGATTTCTTCTCCTCATATAAAAAAGGAATTAATGGAAATACAGCTAAGATGGGTGTCTGGATTTCCGGTTTCTTTGGAAGTGGTAAATCTCATTTCCTAAAGATTTTATCTTACCTTTTGGATAACAAGCAGGTCGGAGATAAGAGAGCACTGGATTATTTTATTGATGATAAAAAGATTATTGATCCTATGGTTCTTGCTGACATGAAACTTGCGGCAGAAACACCTGCAGATGTCGTACTTTTTAATATCGATTCCAAGAGTGAATCCAATGGAAAGCAGAACAAGGATGCTATTGTTAATGTATTCCTGAAAGTGTTCAATGAGATGCAGGGATTCTGTGGTTCCATGCCTCACGTTGCTGACTTGGAAAGAAGACTCGCAGAAGCGGGAATATTTGATGAGTTCAAAGCTGCTTTTGAAGATGAATATGGTGATCCTTGGGAAGAGTCTCGTCAGGATTTTGACTTTATTCAGGACAGTGTAGTTGACGCACTTGTGTCTATAGACTTCATGAGTGAAGTAGTTGCGAGAAACTGGTGTGAGAAGGCAATGGCGCCTTACACAATCAGCATTGAAGATTTTGCAAAGAGAGTAAAAGCTTACATCGACAGACAGGGAAAGAATCGTCATGTTGTTTTCCTTGTAGATGAGATTGGCCAGTATATTGGTGATGATTCAAAGTTGATGCTGAACCTGCAGACGGTGACAGAAGAACTTGGAAAAGAATGTATGGGTAAAGCTTGGGTGATTGTTACATCCCAGCAGGATATTGACTCCATCACAAAAGTAAAGGGAAATGACTTCTCTAAGATTCAGGGACGTTTTGATACACGTCTTTCTTTGTCATCTGCAAACGTAGATGCAGTTATCAAAAAGAGAATTTTGGATAAGACAGAAACCGCAGCTCAGGCTCTTCGTCTTCTTTATGAACAGAAGGCTACTATTATTAAAAATTTGATTGTATTTAATGATGGCGTAGAGAAGAAGTTGTATGCAAACGAAAATGATTTTGCAGAAGTGTATCCATTTGTTCCATACCAGTTTAACTTACTAGCGAGTGTTCTGACATCGATTCGTACGCATGGAGCATCCGGTAAGCATCTATCGGAAGGTGAACGTTCCATGCTAGCTCTTTTCAAAGAGTCTGCAGCAAAGCTAAAGAATTGTGAGATGGGAGTGATTGTACCGTTCCATCGTTTCTATGATGCTTTGGAGAACTTTCTGGATCACAGCCACAAGGGTGTTATCAGTAAGGCGTATGAGAATAGCTATATTAATCCGGATAATAAGGAAGAAGATGTATTTGCTATCAATGTTTTAAAGACCTTGTTCATGATCAAGTATGTTCTTGAGATTGAATCCAATATCGATAACATCACCAGTCTGATGATTGAAAATATTGAAGATGACCGTATCGAACTGAAGGATAGAGTAGAAGAAGCTCTTAAGGTTTTGATGCGCCAGATGTTGGTACAGAAGAACGGCAATCTCTATGTCTTCCTGACAGATGAGGAACAGGAGATCAATAATGAAATTGAAAAAGAAAACGTGGAGATGCCGGAGGTTATTACAAAGATTGCTGAGATGATCTTTGAGGATATCTTTACCGATAAGAAGTATCGTTACCCTGCATTCAATGGCAGATATTCCTTTTCCTTCAATCAGGTGGTCGATGACCGTCCTTACAAATCAAATCAGAACTTTGATATCGGACTTCGTATCCTGACACCTTGGTATGACGGTGGAATGGATGATGCTACACTTCGAATGATGTCGGGTCAGGGAAAGGAAGTATTGCTTGTCCTTCCGAATGATGACGAGTTCCTGACAGAGATGCGTGTGTACTTAAAAATCGAACGTTTCCTTCGTAAGAATACTTCCACACAGCTTGCAAAATATGAAACTATTAAGGAAGCAAAGCGTGTGGAGATGAGAGAGCGCAATGCCAATGCAAAGCTTTATCTTACAGAGGGACTTAAGGAAGCAACCATCTATGTAAATGGTGATGTCGCCCGCGTTGCTGCAAAGGATGTCACATCCAGAATCAATGAAGCTATCGGACGTTTGGTTCAGACGGTTTATCATAAACTGTCTTATATCGATACTGCCATGGGTGAAGCAGAAATCAGAAAGATGATGCTCACAACCAATCAGCTTTCGCTACAGTTAGAAGGTGGCACAGAAGCAAATGCACATGCGTTGGATGATGTGCAGGGTTATATTGCGATGAATTCGCATAACCATATGAAGACCTCGATGAAGTCGGTTAAGGACCGATTCATGAAGGCTCCATACGGTTTCGTGGAAGATGACATAGACTGGCTTGTTGCACGTCTCTTTAAGAGAGGAGATCTTGCATTTACAGTTAATGGTGCGTCTGTAAATCTAAACAATAAGTCTGAAGAAGAAATTATAGGATATATCACAAAGAAAGCCTTTGTTGAAAAGCTTCTCATGGAAGAACGCGTTCGTGTCAGTGAGAAGGATAAGAAAGCTGTTCGTGATGTTATGAAAGAAGTATTCCATACCACTGTATCGGCAGAGGATGAAGATACCATCATGAAGACTTTCCAGAGATATGCATCCAACATGGTAAATGAGATGGATAAGCTGGAAGTCTATTATAAGCAATACGATTATCCGGGAAAGAAGGTCTTGGATAGCGGAAAACGATTGATGCAGTCTGTGGTTCAGATCACTAGTGCCCTGGAGTTTTTTAGTTATGTGTCAAAGATGCGAGAATCCTTCCTTGATCTGGCAGAGGATTATGAGCCAGTAAAAGCATTCTTCAATGGAGAACAGCAGACAATTTTTATGCGCGCTCTGGATATGCTTGCCATTTATGATGACAGCAAAACTTATATCGTGGATGCGGATATAGAAGCAGTTGTTGCGAAGATGCGTGGGATTGTAAAACAAGATAAGCCTTATAAGAATATTCCTCAGCTTCCGGAACTTCGTGAGCAGTTCATGAACGCTTATACAAAGGTACTGGAAGCTGAAGAAGCACCGGTACTGGATTCTATAGATCAGTCCAGACAGCGTGTGTTGGAAGTTTTGAATACAAAGGAATATGCAGATCAGAAGAAGGAACACTATCAAAATCAGTTCGTTGAGATTCGCCAGGGTGCAGAGCACTGCAACAATGTATCGTCTCTCAGAAGCTTTGCAGATAAAGCTGAAGCATTGAAGATTCGTCTCATGAATGAGATGGACTTGTTGGATCGCCAAATTGCTGAAAGAAAACAGGCAGAGGAGATTCGTAGAATCGAAGAAGAGGCGAAAAAGCAGGGCGCTGATGTGACAGATACGGAAGTGGCTCACAAGGTCGCTGAACAGAAAGCGCAGTTTAAGGTACACAAGACAAAGAATGTTTCTATTAAGAAGATGACAGGTACTTCTTCTTGGAGACTGGAAAATACACAGGATGTAGATAGATACATTGAAGAACTGAGAAAGACTCTCGTAGCTCAACTTGATGAGGATACGATTGTTAATATTGAGTTCTAATTACGAGATAAAGGAGAGAGCAAAGGCATGAATAAATCATCCATCAAAAACTTTGCGATCTGGGCTAGAAATAAGCTCATTGCAGATATCAGTTACCGTGCAGGATTGATAGGTATTACGGCAGATGGTATTAAAAATGCTCTGCCTCAGTCCATAGGTACAACTGAATTTTATGATATTGGAACCGCAGAACCTTATTCCATCAGTGGAGATGCGGTGAAGCAGAGAAGAAAACTGGTAGAGGTGATCCGACAAAAGGAAAAGGATACCGACTATCAGACTGCTTATAAATATATCATTGAAGAGGTTGCCTATACCTGGTTCAACCGCCTGATTGCGATCCGTTTCATGGAAGTAAATGATTATCTTCCTTCCCACATGCGTGTTCTTTCTTCGGATACAGGGAAATTGGAACCGGATATTGTCACAAATCCTTTTGATGCTGAGTTGGATTTTACAGGAGACGAAGAGCATATCATCATGCAGTTGAAAAATGATAATCAGCTGGATGATCTTTTCCGTATGCTTTTCATCAAGCAGTGTAATTCGCTAAATGCGTTGTTGCCGGCGCTGTTTGAAAAGACACAGGATTATACAGAAATACTTCTGAATCTCTCAGTTATTGATCAGGAAGGTGTTGTCTACAAGCTTGTTCACGATATTGACGAGGATGACTTCAATATTGAAAAAGGTGGCCAGGTGGAGATCATCGGTTGGCTTTACCAGTACTACAACACGGAACCGAAAGCCGCTGCCTTTGCCAAAAACGGCAAGATTACCAAAGAGGAAATCCCTGCCGTAACTCAGCTGTTCACCCCGAACTGGATTGTTCGCTACATGGTGGAGAACAGCTTGGGGCGCCTGTGGTTGGAAGGACACCCGGACTGCGGCCTGAAAGAAAACTGGAAATACTATCTGGAAGAGGCAGAGCAGGAGCCGGAAGTGCAGAAGAAGCTTGCGGAGATTAGACGGGAATATTCTGTCCTTAACCCGGAAGATATCAAGATGATCGACCTATGTATGGGTTCTGGCCATATCCTCGTATACGCCTTTGATGTGTTGATGCAGATTTACGAGAGTGCAGGTTACAGCCAGCGTGATGCTACAAAGAGCATACTGGAACACAATATCTACGGTCTAGATATTGACGACCGCGCCTATCAGCTGGCGTACTTCGCCGTGATGATGAAGGCGCGGCAGTACAACCGCCGTATCTTAAACGGTGAGAACAGCTGCCATGTCTATACCATTCAGGAGAGCAACGGCATCAATCGTGCGCACCTAAAATTTTTCGGTGCGGAGATGGATGATATCGAGAAGAACGCCGCCAAGATGCAGCTGGAAGGCTTGCTGGACAACTTTACTGATGCCAAGGAATACGGCTCCATCCTGAATGTGGAGAGCTACAACTGGGATTTGTTGCGCCGATTTGTGGCAGCGGAAGATACTGCCGGTCAGATCAGTATGGATAGCGTTGGCGTAGAAGATACCGCCGAACAGCTGAACCGGCTCATTGATATTGGCGAGATGATGGCGCGGAAGTATTGGATAACTGTTACGAATCCGCCGTATGCCCGAATCAGCAATCTGAGCGCAAAGGTCAACAATTTTGTAAAGAAGAATTATCCGGACAGCAAAGCTGATTTGTTTGCTGTGTTTATTGAGCGTTGCCGTCAGATGACTGCTGACAATGGCTATCAGGCAATGATTACCCAGCATAGTTGGATGTTCCTGTCCAGCTTTGAAAAGTTGCGGGAAAAGATGATGCTCACCGAAACCGTCAACATGGCACATCTCGGCGCAAGAGCCTTTGAAGAAATTGGCGGCGAAGTGGTGCAGACTACCGCTTTTGTACGTTGCGCAAACCATATTGACGGCTACAAAGGCACCTATTGCCGTCTGATTGATCCGACCTCTCAACAAGGGAAAGAAGATATGTTCCTTGCGGGGAAGAATCGCTATGTAGCCATCCAGTCTAACTTTGCCAAAATTCCGAGCAGCCCGGTGGCATATTGGGTGTCCAGAGAACTGTTTGATTGTTTTGATGGAAAAACTATTTCTCAAATTGGAACATTGGCACAGGGGTTAATCACAGGAGATGTCAATCGATTCACGCGGTTTTGGTATGAAGTCAATATTCAATCTTTTATTGGCTCTGCAACTAAAACATCTGATGTTATTGAACTTAAAAGAAAGTGGGTCCCATATAATAAGGGCGGTGCATATCGAAAATGGCGTGGAAATGATGAATATATTGTTAACTGGGCAAATGACGGATTTGAAATTAAGCATTTTGTAGACGATGAAGGAAAACTAAGATCTCGTCCCCAGGGCGTAGATCACTATTTCAAGGAAGTAATTACATGGTCCAAAATTACCAGCGCAAAAATATCTTTTCGATTCAAACCGCATGGGCAAATATCATCAGAAGCCGGAATGACCATAATTGTCCCTCAGAAATATGAAGCCTATATTCTCTCGTTCTGTAACTCATGTGTTGCTGAGAGTATATTAAAAATAGTGTCTCCAACTCTTAATTGTGAACTTGGAGATATTGGATGTCTGCCTGTACATATTGTGGATGACCAATTACCTCAAATTGATAAATGTGTATTAGGCTGTGAAACCATTTCTAAGAGCGATTGGGATTCCTATGAAACCTCGTTGGATTTCAAGCGGAACCCGCTGGTTTAGGAGGCAAGTATGGCTGACGTAGTTATCTTTAATAACAGTCAAATAACACAAATAAGTCATTTGCTTGGTGATCGTGTGATGACAGGAAGTGAGATTTCTCGTGTACTTACCCGTCTTGCTGTCCCTGATAACAGTGGCGAGTCTACAAAGTGGCGCAGATTGGAGTATACTTTTACTGCTTGTCAGGATAAGGATCATTCAGGAAATGTGATCTTGCGTTTTATTAAAGAAGTATTGGATCCCGTAAACTATGTCCAACGGCAGGATGAATTTGAGGATTACCGCTCCGAGCTTAATGGCATCCTTACTTTTAGTGGAATACAGTATCGGGACGATGGAGAGTTTGAAAAGGTGTCAGTGGCAAAGACTATAAGCGATGCTCAAAAAAGGGTGCAGAGAATTCTGCCCAAACTGCGTCAACGAGGTGTCCATAGCCGTGTAATTCAATACTGCAATGAGGAACTTCTGAAAGAAAATTATTTTCATGCAGTCCTCGAAGCAACGAAAAGTCTTACGGAGCAAATAAGGCAAATGACAAACCTCGAAGAGGACGGCTCTTCTTTATTTGAAAAGACATTTTCAACGTCCTCGCCCTATTTGATATTGAATAATCTTCAAACTGCAAGTGAGAAGAATCAGCAAAATGGGTTTTGCATGATGTTGAAAGGAATAAACAGTATGGTACGGAATGTCACTGCTCACACTCCAAAAATCAATTGGATTATAGATGAAGATGAAGCAGTAGACATACTAATGATGATCTCTTTCTTGCATAAGAACTTGGATAATTGCCAAGTTGTGAGAAGAGAACCATGAAATTATAGATTTCATTTTGTGTATAACTTGTGACCTATTCAGCAAGGTATTTACTGAACGGGTGGAGGAATAATTGATATGGGGAAACTAATTTCTAATAAATATGCAGCGTGGAAGCAGGAATGCGAAGACCGCTTCCAGCAGCTCAAAGCCAATGAAGAAGAACTCAACCGTATCTTCATCGACATTTACGGTTTGCAGAACGAGCTAACACCGGAGGTGGCGGATAAGGACGTCACCGTGCATCGTGTGTTTGACAGTAAGGAAAATATGCCGGAGTCTATGAAGGGTAGCAACTATGTCCGCACCATGCGTGACGAGATCGTCTCCCTCATCTCCTATGCAGTTGGCTGTATGTTTGGCCGATACTCGCTGGATGTGGAAGGATTGGCCTATGCAGGCGGTGAGTGGGATAGTAGCAAATATCAGAGCTTTATCCCTGATGCCGACAATGTCATCCCCATCACGGATGAAGAATATCTGGACGATGATATCGTATCGCGCCTGTGTGACTGGCTGAAGGTGGTGTATGGTGCTGATACGCTGGAAGCAAACTTCGATTATATCGCAAAAGCCCTTGGCAATAAGGGCAGCACCAGCCGGGAGATCATCCGCAACTACTTTTTGAACGATTTCTTTAAGGATCACTGCCAGACCTATTCTGTCACCGGCTCCGGCAAACGTCCGATCTACTGGCTGTTTGATAGTGGCAAGCAGAATGGCTTCAAGGCACTGGTCTATCTGCACCACTACACGCCAGATACTATCGGTAACCTGCGTGTAGACTATCTTCATAAGATGCAGCGTATCTATGAGAGTGAAATCAACCGTATGCAGGATATGATTGATCATAGTACAAATTCTCGTGAAGTAGCAGCCGCTACCAAGCGAAAAGAAAAACTCCAAAAGCAGTTAAAAGAATGCCGTGAATATGATGAGAAGATTGGACACTTAGCACTGAGCCGTATCGAATTGGATCTGGATGATGGAGTGAAGAAAAACTATCGAAAAGTCCAGACAGCAAGTGATGGCAAGTTCTACGAGGTCCTTGCAGATTCTAATAATATCATGGCAAAGGAAAAATAAGACGGAGAGGAGGCAGAGTAATGACGATTGAAGAAATTTTACATGGTGAGAACCAATATGTAGAGTTTAAGGAAACGAGACCAGAAGCAAAAAAGTACATGAAGACGATAGTTGCCTTTGCCAATGGTAAGGGCGGGCGTCTTGTGTTTGGCGTAGAAGATGAAACCAGAAAAATCATTGGCGTACCGGAAGAAAAACTATTTTCAGAAATCGATGCCATTACAAATGCCATCTCTGACATGTGTAAACCGATGATAGTTCCGGATATTTATCCACAGACCTTTGAAGGGAAGACAGTTATCGTTATAGAAATCATCGCAGGGAAGAAGAGACCATATTACCTAACAGCAGATGGATTGACAAATGGCGTATATATTCGCGTTGCGGGTACGACAAGACACGCGGATCAGGACACCACAAGAGAGCTGTATTATGACTCGGAGGGAAGATCTTATGACACCATGATGGTTCCGGAAGAGGATATCACAGAAGATGAAATTGCGGATCTATGCAAGCAGATGGAAAAAGTTGCGATATCAAATTGTATATCAGAATCACAAAGAAGAAAAGTGAAGAAGCTTAGCAAGAATAATCTGTTAAACTGGGGAATTATCTCCGAGGATGGAAGAGGACGGATCAAACCAACCAATGCATATAACTATCTATTAGGGAAGGATGTGTTTCACTCTGTTATACAGTGTGGTGTATTTAAGGGAACTTCAAGGGCGATATTCCTGGATAAGAAAGAATATACTGGTCCTCTTTGGCAGCAGGTAGAAGATGCACATCAGTTTGTATTAAGAAATATAAGACTTGGAGCAAAAATTAAAGGAGTTTATCGTCAGGATATCTTTGAATTACCGCCAGATAGTATTCGAGAGTTGATCGTGAATGCAGTAATGAACTACAGTTTCTTACAATCATCGAATGTACAGATCAACCTGTTTGATGATCGCCTGGAAATCACGACGCCTGGCGGTTTAATGCCTGGCGTAACAATTTCTAAGATGAAAGAAGGATATTCTCAAATCCGGAATAAGGCGTTGGCATCTGCATTTTCTTACATGAAATTGATTGAAGGATGGGGAACTGGAATTCCTCGCCTTTTTGAGGAGATGAGAAAATACGGATTGCAGGAGCCAGAGTTTATTGACTGGGAAGATGCCCTTCGTATCAATTTATATCGTAGTTCAACCGATTTATTAGTCACAGCTGCGACTGATAAAGAAACGAATGCGCCCCAAACTGGCGGTAATACTACCCAAGCTACCCAAGATACTACCCAAGCTACCCAAGACACAGCCCAAGCTCTCAAGAATACTACCCAAGCTACCCAAGACACAGCCCAAGCTCTCAAGAATACTACCCAAGATAGGGGAGAAGAGTCTAATCTTACGAAAGAGGATATTTCAATATTACGCATTTTAGAGGAACACCCTAAATTTACACAGAGAGAAATCGCTGACATTCTTCATTGGAAGCTGGACCGAGTGAAATATTACACTACGAAATTAAAGAAAAATCATCTAATTGAACGAATCGGAACCAGTCAAAAAGGATGTTGGAAGATTCTGGTCGAGGATAAGATATGGCAGAATTGAATTTAAAACAGATTATTGATCGTCTGAATGAAGAGCTTACCGGGGATACTAGAAAACTTGTGTTTTGGTATGATGATAAAGGCGAATTTGCTGAGGACATGCAGAATGTAGAACTTGAAAATGCCAAGGTATACTTTCTGCAGCCAGACAATCAGTTTTATACAAAATATTTTTTAGAGCGAGTAGACCTCACAACGAATTACTTGATCTATGCTCCTTTTCCTAAACCGGATGTAAAGGATAACCATCTGGAAGATACGATGCTGTATTCCAAGAGATTCTTTGCGGATCGAGCTTCGTTGCTCTCAGTGGATCTTGGTATTGATGAGAAGTATAAACCGATCATCGAAAAGCATATAAAGTTTTTTTCCAATAAAGAGCGTACACAGAGATTCTATGACTTGGAAATCGAGAACTTCAATGAGGAGAATATCCTCATTGGGCTTCTCAGCAGTATTTGCAAGACGAGAACCTGCTCATTTGAAGAGGTTATTCGTGTGATTCTTACAGATGGAGAGCTTCAGGATAATAAGTTCCTTATCGAGATTCAGAAGTATGATCTACTGGATGCCTTTTGGAAACTGTGTGAACAGCATTTTGGATATATCGATGTGAAGCCAACATTGGAGCGCTTTGTCGTTACATTATTTGTGACATATACAGCGAAGTATATATCGTCAGAGCTGCCGAAGGCATGGAAGTCGTTTGTGTCGTATAAATCCGGTAATGTTATTGCTTTCATGGATAATCTGATGAACAGCGTATTGTATCGAGAGAAATATGATGAGCTTTCAGACTTTGTTGCGACTGGATTAGGTGCGGTAAATACATTCAAGGATTATCTTCCGGAAGAATTGCTGAATTGTGATACATTCCTGTGTATCGATCAGATTTTGGTAAAGTGGATTGTAGATCGTTTGTTGGCAGAAGACACAGGGGCAAAGTTGGATGGTTCATTCATTCCTGAGATTGCAGCAAAACGAGAGAAGATGCATTTTGGGGCAAGAATCGGACGTACATACAGATTACTTACAAGTGCCTATTATCTTGTGGTAACAGGAACGTTTAACTGTCCAGATGGATTTGCAGCTATTCTTGCCCAGTATCGGGCGGAAGACTATAAGATTGACCAGGAATATCGTAACTTCTATTATGAGTATGACCAGCTTGAAGATACTGCGGCATTTGAAAGAATTCGTGATCTTGTGGAGAATATCTATACCAACGAGTATTTGGATAAGCTGCTTCCAAAGTGGAATGCAGGATTGCAGGAAGAGGATTCTCTGACAAAGTTGCCTGTGCAGATTGATTTCTATGCCCGTAATATTCGTAATGTGAGAGAACGTACAGTGGTTATTATCTCTGATGCAATGCGTTATGAAGTAGGACAGGAATTATTCCGGCTATTGTCTGATGATCCGAAGTGCACAGCTAAACTTGAAACACAGCTCAGTGTGCTTCCATCCTATACAAGACTTGGAATGGCGGCTCTTTTGCCACATAAGCAAATCACGATGACGGATTATTATCAAGTACTGGTGGATGATGTACTCTGTGATAACTTGGCAGGAAGACAGAACGTTCTGCAGAAGTATTTACCGAATAGTATCTGTGTGCAGTTTGATGATATTAAAGGATTGAAGAAGAATGAACTTCGTGACATCTTTACTGGAAAGCAGGCAATCTATGTTTATCACAATCAGATTGATGCAAGGGGAGATAAGGCCAATACAGAAGATGAAGTTTTCGTTGCTTGCAAAGAAGCCGTCGCAGAAATTATTGATCTGATACGCCGTATATCCACAAATGCTAATACGTATCACTTTATTGTAACAGCGGATCATGGATTCATCTATAAGAGAGACAAGCTTACTGAGAGTGATAAGATTGGTGGCATAAACGATAAGAAAGCATTTGTAAACCGCAGATTCATTGTTGCACCGGAAGCTGTTCAAGAGGACGGCATTGCACATATGAGCATGGGAATTGTGCTACGAAATCAAGATATGAAAATGGTATCGTTCCCTATTAGTAGCAACGTATTTAAGGTTGCAGGTGGCGGACAGAACTTCGTACATGGAGGCTCTTCCCCACAGGAAATGCTTGTACCGCTAGTAGAAGTGAAGATGGAACGTGGACACATGGAGACAAAGAATGCAGAGATTGCCCTTGTTAGCATGGTTCAGAAGATTACAAATAAAATTACAATGATGGATTTCATTCAGTCAGAACCTGTCAGCGATACAGTTAAGGTTACAACATATAAGATTTTCTTTATCTCTGAGGATAATGAAAAGATTTCCAATGAAAATAGCTATATTGCAGATAGTAGAGAGCCAAATGCACAGAAGAGAATCTTTAGAATGAAGTTCCAGTTTAAGGATAAGAAATATGACAAGGACAAGCAGTATTTCCTTGTCGTTTATGATGAAAATACCGGATTAGAAAGCTTCCGTCATCCAATTATTATGGATTTGGCATTTGCTGATGATTTCGGATTCGGGTTCTAAATACCGAGTGCAAGCGAGTAGGAAGAAAGCTTGTTTTCTTTGTACGAGCGACGAGGTGGATTAGCAACAAAGTCGCTAATATATAATTGAGTGGAGGCGGTACGAATGCCGGATTTTATGGAGAACAGCGATACTCATGCTGTAATTAAAGAAAAATTGCGTCGGAATTTTGACGGTAAGATTGTCCGTAAAGATCTGACAAAAAAGATTAAAGAGGGGGCAAATGTCCCGGTATATGTCCTGGAATTCTTGCTGGGACAGTACTGTAGCTCTGATGATCCGGATGTTATCGAAGAAGGCGTAAACAGTGTAAAACACATACTTTCCGATAACTTCGTCCGTCCTGATGAAGCACAGAAGATTTTGTCTGTACTTCGAAAGAAGGGTAGTCATACCGTCATTGACATGATTACCGTTCGATTGGATATTAAAAAGGATTGTTACTTTGCAGAGTTTTCCAATCTCGGATTAAGCAATATTCCAATTTCAGATGATTATCCGGAAAAGTTTGATCGTCTTCTCTGCGGTGGCATCTGGTGTATTGTGCAGCTGGACTATGAGATGGAGGGAGATTCTAATTTCGGCATTGTAGATTCTGATAGATATGAAATGAAATCCCAACAGAAAAAGCAGAAGGATATCTCACCCATCAGCATTCGCAAGTTGACACCAATTCAGATGCCTCACATTGATATCAATGAACTGAAAGAAGGACGTAAGGCATTTACTAAGGATGAGTGGATTGATGTGATGCTCCGTTCCATCGGTATGGAGCCGGATACATTGTCTAATCGTGAAAAGTGGTTGCTTCTGACTAGAATGATTCCTTTGGTTGAAAATAACTTCAATCTATGTGAGTTAGGACCGAGAAGTACCGGTAAATCACACTTATACAAGGAAATTTCACCGAACAGTATTCTGGTTTCTGGTGGTCAGACTACGGTTGCCAATCTTTTTTATAACATGGGCAGAAAGTCCGTTGGACTTGTCGGGCTATGGGACTGCGTTGCTTTCGATGAGGTGGCCGGCATCCGTTTCAAGGATAAAGACGGGATCCAGATCATGAAGGATTACATGGCATCTGGCTCTTTTGCACGTGGAAAAGAAGAAAAAGCTGCTAGTGCATCTATGGTATTTGTGGGTAACATCAATCAGAGCGTTGATGTTCTATTAAAAACATCCAGTCTATTCGATCCATTCCCATCTGAAATGGGAACAGATACTGCCTTTTTAGATCGTATGCATTGCTACATTCCGGGATGGGAGATACCTAAGTTACGTCCGGAGCATTTTACAGATGACTATGGTTTTATCTCCGATTATCTTGCGGAGTTTATTCGTGAACTTCGAAAAGAGCAGTATGGAGATGCATTGGACAAATATTTCCGTCTTGGAAAGAACTTGAATCAGAGAGATACCATTGCTGTTAGAAAAATGGTTGGTGGATATGTAAAGATACTTTATCCGGATGGCAATTTTACAAAAGATGATCTGGAAGAAATTCTCAAGATTGCATTAGAGATGCGCCGTCGCGTCAAAGAACAGCTTAAGAAATTAGGTGGTATGGAATTCTATGATGTCAATTTTTCATACATAGATAATGAAAGCTTTGAGGAACATTATGTTTCTGTACCGGAGCAGAGCGGTGGAAAGTTGATTCCGGATGGAATCTGTAATCCGGGGCAGGTCTATACCGTCTCACAAGGTAAATCTGGAATGATTGGCGTGTTCCGTCTTGAGAGCCAGATGCTTCCTGGCAACGGAAAGTTTGAGAGAACTGGAATTGGAACAGATAGAGATGCAAAGGAGGCTTCCAATACTGCATTCAACTATTTGAAGGCCAATGGAAGCAGAATTAGTGGATCAATCAGTACAACAACAAAAGACTATATCGTGAATTATCAGGATCTGCAGGGAATTGGAATGACCGGAAAGCTAGCACTTCCTACATTGATTGCGTTGTGTTCTATTGCACTGGGAAGACCGACTGTGGGAAATCTGCTTGTATTGGGTGATATTAGTATTAGCGGTACTCTGATTAAAGTCGATGAGCTTGCAAATGTACTACAGGTTTGTCTGGATAGTGGGGCGAAGAGAGTGCTGATTCCGAGCACGTCATTCGTGGACTTTGCAACTGTTCCACCGGGACTGATGAGTGCATTCCAGCTGATTCCTTATCAGAGTGCAGAGGATGCGGTGTTTAAAGCACTGGGGGTAGAGTAAGTTTAAGGAGGATTTGAATGTCAGAGAAATATTTTGCATCTTTTTATAAGTGTGCATTACAAGTTAATCCGTATTGTTATGCAGAATATAGAGGTGAGAATACTATGTCTGAAGATGATTATAATGCATCAATTCTTAAAAAATGCAGAACCAATCATATCAATGTAGTTGGTCTTGCAAATCATGGAAATGTAGATGATTCTGAAAAACTACGTAAGAAACTCGCTGATAACGGAATAGTCGTATTTCCTGGGTTTGAAATAATGTCGGCGGAAAAAATTCATATGGTTTGCCTGTTTCCAGAGACATGTACAGCATCCGAACTTAATAGATATTTGGGTTCTATGGGCTTGGGAATGGCAATTAAAGGTAATGAAACAAGTATAAAAACTTGTCTAGATATTGCGGATATGGTTAAGCAGGCAGGTGGCTTTTGGTATGCAGCACATATTACTAGCGATAATGGGATTTTAAAACTTGGAAAGTTAAATCCGGTTTGGCAGAGTGACAGATTGGTTGCAGCTCAAATTTCTGATTCAAAGGAAAATGTGGATCCAAAATATAAAAATATTATACGGAATACAGATCCACAATATAAAAGAGAAAAGCCTCCTGCATATATTAATGCGTGTGATATAGATAAGCCTGATGACCTAGATAAAGAATCCGCAACAACTTTGATTAAAATGTCCAAACCGACATTTTCAAATTTTGTAATTGCATTTAAGGATCCTGATTCAAGAATTAGGTTGAATTCGGAACTTGAAAAGGGCTATCAGAGTTCAATCTGTGCTCTTAATGTATTTGGTGGATACCTAGATGGATTGGAAATTTGTTTCTCAGATAATTTAAATGCTGTGATTGGCGGTAGAGGAACTGGAAAGTCAACAATCATAAATTTAATAAGATATTCATTAGATTTATTGCCAAAGGATAAAACAAGAAAAAAAGAGTTTGATGAGATGCTGGAGAATAATTTGGGTGCTTCGGCGAGAGTTGAACTTTCTATACGATCAAATAGTAGGTTTGGTGAGTCCTTTAAGGTAATTCGACGCTATAAAGGAAATCCTACAATTGAAGATGTGAATGGAAAAGTATCTAATTTGACTATTAGAGATATACTGCCAGGAATAGAAATATACGGGCAAAATGAAATTATGGATGTGGTTAGGTCTCCTGAGCATATTACTCAAATTGTTCGAAGACTGTTCTATGAAGAAAATTCGTTAGAACAAAAGATTGAAGAAGCATATTTAGCATTACAGAATAATAGTAAAGCTTTAGATGCATTGGAGTTGCAATTGGTCAATGACGAGCAGGAAACAGTAGATTTACCTGCGTTAAAAGAGCGTTTCGAATATTATAAGGCAGCTGGCCTTGATGACAAGTTGACGTTAATAACTCGACTTACAAATGAAGAGTCTGAATTTGATGCGGTTAACAAAAAGATCCCTAGTCAAATGAAGAAATTGTCAGAAATCTGTTTCTCGATTGAAGGACAATTGAAAAACACAGTTTTGTTGGAGTTTGTTAGTGCGTATAATGAACGGATTAAACAGATAAATGATCTACAAGACAGATTATTGACCTGGGCTACTGAGCAATACGAGAAAATTAGAAAGACCTGGGAAGTATCTCGTGATGAAAAGGATGATGAGATCAGAAAATCCTTGTCAATGATCAGTGGAATTCAAGATAAGTCAGGCACTGAGATTGTAGAAGACTATACCACTCTTTTGAAGAAGATAAATGGTGCTGAGCCTATACAGCATCAGATTGAGCAAAGGAAAAAAGAAATTGAGAGATTAAAGCAGGAGCGAAAAACTCTTATTGAAGCTTGCCAAAAATGTTGGGATGAATATGCTGCTTTATTAAATAAACAACTAAAAAGATTGAACAAAAAGAAATTGAGTGGAGTAGTAGAAATAGATGTGAGATATCGTCAGCAAAAGGATAACTTGCTGAACCGCTTAAAGGTCATTGATGGAGTAGGAGACAAAGCAGTTACAGGTATTACACAATATGATGGATTGGATGTATTTGTTTTCGCAGAGGATGTACGTTCAGGTTTAGAAACGCTTAAAAGTAAATACTCGTTGACGGCAGGAGTATCTGAAAAAATAGTGCAAGGATTAACAGAAAAGGATCTTAGAGAAATAGAAGAACTGAGACTTGAAGATTTATTTATTGTAAAACTGTTTGTAAATGGAAGATTTAAGGAAATGGGAAATCTTTCGAAAGGACAACAGTGTACAGCCATTCTCCATATTTTATTACTTGAAAATAAAGATTCATTGATTGTTGATCAACCAGAGGATAATCTTGATAATTCGTTTATAACAGATACTTTAGTGACGGCTATTCGAGACAATAAGATTCATCGTCAATACATTTTTGCAACACATAACGCAAATATTCCAGTATTTGGTGATGCAGAATTGATTGTAGCAATGGATGAGACTGAAGGCCATGGACATATTTGTGATGGAGGCATTGGATCAGTCGATTCACAAACAGTTAAGAAACATGTAGTACGTATTCTTGAAGGTGGAGAAGCTGCATTTAAGATGAGAGAAGAAAAATATGGAATATAAGAATATACCAAATTGGCAGGTGATGATATGAAAGGCTCAGAAACTAAGCTGATTAAATATATGGAGGGCGCGGACAAGCGCTCCGTCATCCTTGTATATCAGCGTAATTACGATTGGAAAATAGAAAATTGTAAACAGCTATTTGATGACCTGATTAAAATCATGCGTAAAACTTGTCATTGTTGATAATAATGAAATACAGAGCATGATTTATACATTTAGATACAAGCAGGTAATGGTAGATAGTGACTTTGCAGAACTATATAAAGTTACTACCGGTAATTTAAATTAAGCGATGAAAGAAATTTAAATGGAAGGATTATAATGAATGAAGAACAGTACTTATCGAGAATAAGTCAACTTGAAAATGAAATTGAATATTTGCATGGACTTCTCGATAATGCTGGAATTTCATACAAACGGAGGGCAAAGGAATTAGAGGATTTGTCTCCGGATAGGAACCTGGCTTTTGAAGAGAATCAAGGAGCCCGTATTCTTCCCGTTACCATTACGAAGCAGCATATTCAGTATTACTATCATTTGTTTAAGGGTAGAAATGATGTGTATAGTAAGCGCTCTGGAAAGGTTAACAAGAAAACCGGAAAGCATGGATATTATACGCAATGCTGGAATTTCTGGAAAGATGGGATATGTCCTAAGAAGAATCATTCTCAGTTTAATTGCGGAGAATGTCAGAATCAGAAGTATAAAGAACTGACTGGTCAAGTGCTGTATGAGCACTTGATTGGGGCTAGGGAAGATGCCTCGGATGTGATTGGATTATATCCGATGTTTCCGGATGAAACTGTCAATTTTCTCGTGTTTGATTTTGACTGTCATGATGACAAAATCGGTGGAGATGATGGTGCTAACCTTGAGTCGGATTGGATGACAGAGGTTAACGCTTTCAGAAAAATCTGTGAAATCAATGAAGTTCCGGTTTTAGTTGAACGCTCCCGCTCAGGGAAAGGCGCCCATGTATGGATATTTTTTGAAAAGCCGATACTGGCAAGTGTTGCACGTCGATTTGGCACGGCACTTCTAAGCAAAGGCGCTGAGTCTGTTAATATGAAAAACTTTAAGTATTATGATAGAATGCTTCCGGCTCAGGACCATATACCGCTTAATACAAAAACGGGAAAGCCGGGACTTGGTAATCTTGTTGCACTGCCATTACAAGGGCAGGCCTTGAAGCTTGGAAATAGCGTATTTATAGATGAAAACTGGAATGTTTATCCAAATCAATGGGAATGCTTAAAAGAGGTGAAAAAGCTTTCTCTTGAAACAGTAGAAGAAAGAATAAAAGAATGGTCTGCAGAAGGAATCCTAGGTGTTCTTAGTAACGAGTTTGAAGCGGATACGGAGAGGACAAACGATACTAAGCCTTGGGAAAAGACTAAACATTCTTTGCATAAAGAGGACGTCTCCTCTGTAGTTGAGATTGTAATTGCTGACAAGGTTTACATAGGTACAAAAGACATGAAGCCTCGAATGCAGAATGCATTACGGCGGATGGCGGCTTTTAGTAATCCGGATTTTTATAAAAAGGCCGCAATGGGATTATCAACCAAAGGCATACCGCGAATAGTTTTTTGTGGTTATGATGAAGCAGGCTATATTTGTATTCCGAGGGCACTGCTTGATTCTGTGATTGACAGATTCAACGAAGTTGGTATTTCTTTTACACTGACAGATAACAGGTGTAGCGGAACGCCTTTAGATGTTTCATTCAATGGTACGCTATATGAAGAGCAGATGAGAGCTGCAAAGGCCATTTTGGAACACGATAATGGTATTCTCGCTGCAACCACTTCTTTTGGGAAGACGGTGGTAGGTGCATATATGATCGCACAAAGAAAAACCAATACCCTTATCCTGGTACATAATACGGAAATACAGAAGAATTGGATAGAAGATTTAAACAAGTTCTTGGATGTAAATGCTGAATTACCGGAATATAAGACGAAAACAGGAAGAATTAAAAAGAGAAAGAACATCATTGGAAAGCTACATGCAGGTCATAATTCGATGACCGATATTATCGACGTTGCCATATTCTCTTCTCTGGGTAAAGGAGATGAAATTGATCCGATCATTGAACAATACGGAATGGTGATTATGGATGAGTGTCACCATGGGGCGGCGCAAACGGTTGAGGATGTTATAGGATCGGCAAAAGCAAAGTATGTTTATGGATTAACGGCTACACCAAAACGCGAGGACGGTCTGGAAAAGAAAGTTTTTATGCAGTTTGGGCCTATAAGATTTCGTTATACGGCAAAGGAAAGAGCAGAAAAACAAGGTATCGACCATTTTGTTTACCCAAGATTTACAAGGCTCGTAAGTGCTTCTCATCTTAAGGTTAACGAAGCGAACAGAGCAGTTATTGAATGCGAATCCAGAAATGAACAGATTATTGCTGATGTAGAGAACTGTATTCAAAACGGTAGAACACCGCTTGTTTTGACAAAGTATAAGGAGCATGCGGAGCTTTTGTATCAGAGACTGCAGGGGAAGGCAGATCATGTTTATCTTCTACAGGGAGGGGGCAGTAGAAAAACCAAGGACGAGATGAGAATTCAAATGAGATCGATTCCGGATGCGGAGTCTATCGTCCTTGTTGCTATCGATAAATATATTGGCGAAGGCTTTAATTTCCCCCGTCTTGATACAATGATGCTTACTATGCCTGCAGCCGCAGAAGGAAATATTGAGCAGTTTGCCGGGCGTTTACATCGAGACTACGAAACAAAGAAAGAAGTAATCATATACGATTATGTGGATTCTCATATACGTGTGCTGGAGAAGATGTATCATAAGCGCCTAAGGACGTACAAGAAAATCGGATATGAAATTTGCAATAATATTATTGTCGAAAAACAGAATGCCAATACTATTTTTGATATAGATAGCTATGAAAAAGTATATGAAAAAGATTTACTGGAGGCCAATAAAGAAATTATTATATCCAGTCCCGGATTAAATCACGCCAAGGTCGATGTTTTCGTAAAGCATATAAAACAGAGACAGGAAGATGGAGTTAAGCTTACGGTGATAACCCTTAATCCGGAGGAGTATCCGGAAGAAAAGATTGAGGATACAAAAAGACTTGTAGAGATACTTAAAAATTGTGGTGTCAAGATTAAGCTTCAGGAGCATTTGCATGAACATTTTGCGATCATAGACGAAGAGATAGTATGGTATGGAAGTATGAATTTTCTATCACGAGCGAAAGTTGATGACAATCTAATGCGTGTAAAAAGTAAAGATGTAGCGCAAGAGTTGTTGGAAAGAAGCTTTGGATAAGAAATATGCGAAGCTTCAATGCTACGCTCCAATTTAGGACGCACTGCGTCCTGAATTAAGACGGACTCATTATCGATACCTAATGATAATTCCTGATGAAAAAGCTCTTGAGTTTTGCATGGAAGCGAAGAATTAAAGAATTATAGAACTATATGGAAACGATATCATATAGTAGAAAAATGTCAATTGTTGTGAAAATCAGGAATTTAGAGCTTGATTGATTATCTATAGTTTAAGAAAATTTATTCACTTGACAATATAGGATAAAAACTATATTATTTTATTAGGAGTTTGGAATGAAGTTTGAAGTAGAATTTTATGAGACAAAAAATGGGATTCAACCGGCGAGGGAATTTATTCTTTCACAGGAGAAAAAATTTATTGCTAAAACCCTTGACATGATTCAGCTTTTACAAGACAACGGATACCAATTACGTGAACCTTATTCAAAAGCTCTAGAGGATGGTATTTTTGAATTGCGAATAAAATTGGGAAATAATATTTCAAGGATTATGTATTTCTTTTATGTAGATCAACATATCATTCTTACAAATGCATTCATTAAAAAGACACAAAAAACTCCTCGAAATGAAATTGAGAAAGCGAAAAAATATCGAGCAGATTATATGGATAGAAAGGAATCATACAATGAGTAGAAAGTTTGATGATTTTCTTCAGGAACAACTTCAGGATCCTGAAATTCGAAAAGAATATGAAGCTCTTCAACCGGAACATACAGTTATTCAGGCTATGATTGATGCCAGAAAGAAATCCGGAATGACACAAAAAGAGCTTGCAGAGATAACCGGTATTGCACAAGGAGATATTAGCAAACTGGAACGTGGTAGTGCCAATCCCTCTATTAGAACGCTTCAGCGCTTGGCAAAAGGAATGGGAATGATTCTTAAGATTGAATTTACTCCGGAGCAGGTATCGGTAGTGAAATAGTTTTCGGATCATATGAAAGACAGAAATTTTCTTGGAATAGACAGTTTGAATGTTGCAAGAAATTTCTGTCTTTACTTTTATTTTCAATTGTTATCTAATGTTTATCAATGAGATCAACTTCAGTTGAAGATATAAGATATTATTCTATTTGTTGCATAAGCAACAAAATCATTTTCTTTTTAAATGATAATTAGAATATACTAACAAGAAACATAGTATACCCATCAGACTAATATCGTAAAACTGAGCTGATTCTACTCGGCAAGTAAAAATCAAATTTAACTCATAGAATGTCAGAAGAAATCAGTGGAATTGGAAGGAGAAGAAAATGGATAAGATTTTGGATTTGGATAAAAGTGTTGCATCCCTTGTAAAGGAGTATCCGGAAGTTGCCGACATCATGGCTGATTTAGGATTCACGGAAATTAAGAATCCTGCCATGCTGGCTTCAGTAGGTCGGATTATGAACCTGAAGAAGGGTTCTCAGATGAAGAAGATTCCTATGGAGCAGATTGTTCGTGCATTCCGGGAAAAGGGATTTGAGATTACGGATTGCGGGAAGCCCTTTCCTGCTGAATCAGCTGATTCAGCTGAGGCAGCCAAGATAGCTAAGGCTGCCGATTCAGCTGAGGAAGCCAAGATAGCTAAGGCAACTGATTCAGCGGAGGCGACTAAAGCCCCGGAAGATCGTGCAGAAGCCTTGCGTTCTCTTTTGGATCGTCTGTCCGAGGGGGAGGATCTGGAGTCTGTGCGTGCAGATTTTGTTCGGGATTTTAAGGATGTAGATCCCGCGGAAATTATGAAGGCGGAGCAGGGACTTATGGAGTCCGGCATGCCTCTTTCGAAAGTACAGAAGCTTTGTGATGTGCATTCTGCTCTCTTCCATGGAGATACCCGGGAGGAGAAGATTGCCAATGCGGAAAGAGCCGTACAGGCTTCTTTAAAGAATCAGGCAGGGAAAGAGGAGAAAAATTACATCAATAAAAGCTTAGAGGCGGATGCCTTGATTCAGATTCCCGGACATCCTCTTGCAACATTTACCAAGGAAAATCAGGCTCTTGGGAAGTATTTGGAGAGCACGAAGGCAAGATGGGAAAGCTTGGTAGAAAGCCTTTCCGGAAAAGTCGGTGGAAAAAATAAAGCAGAAAAAGTAGAAAAATCAGAAGAAGTAAAATGCGCACAAGGATCAGAGGGAATACAAGGAGCGCCGGATTGGGAAGCTTTGCTGTCTGCATTTTCAGAGGAGCTTGCAAAACTCCGTTCCTTTACTGTGCATTATGCGAAGAAGGGAGACCTTCTCTATCCCCTTTTAAAGGTGAAATACGACATTTCCGGTCCTTCTCAAGTCATGTGGACAGTGGATGACGAGATTCGAGATACTCTGGGAGAACTGAAAAGGGAGCTTAGCGAGAAGAGCAATGGCGTGAGAGCGCTCAAGAACACCGGAGAAGATTTGGATGATGAGGAAGAAGAGTACAGTAGAAGCAAAGCGGAGATTGCGGAAAGCATCCTAAATAGCTTTTTCTTAAAGAATTATCTTGCTGTACGGAACCGTATGGAGGAGATGATTTATAAGGAGGAAAATATTCTCTTCCCCATGTGCGCCCTGCAGTTTCAAAAAGAGGAGTGGATACAGATTTACTTCGATTCCAAAGACTATGAAGCTTGTTTTTCCGTTGAAAATGAAACTTGGAAGGAAGCGGAAGAAAACGGAAATACTCCGGAAAAATGGAGGGCAGTCGAAGCTGCAGGAGAATCGGAAAGAGAAAAATCCGGGAAAGAAGCTTCTGAAGAACATTTCGGAGATTTTCACAATGCTGCACTTCCTCAGGAAGCAGGAAAAATGCTAGAAGACCTGCTTCGCAGGGTAGAATCCTTGGAAGGGAAATCCGGAAATAGAGAAGAGTCCCCTTCTGCAAGCGATGGAGAAATCATCATGCCTGGTGGACATTTAAAGAAAAATGAGCTGATCGCCATGTTAAATACCCTTCCGGTGGAGATTACCTTTGTGGATAAGGACAATATTAACCGTTTCTTTAATGAAGGGACAAAGGTCTTTAAACGCCCGCAAATGGCCATTGACCGAGAAGTATTTTCCTGCCATCCTCCCAAAGTGGAACCGATGGTGCGTATGATTATCGGAAACTTCCGGGATGGAAAGGAAGATGAAGTACCTATCTGGATGGAGAAAGGCGGAAAGCCCTTCCTGGTGCGCTATATGGCTGTTCGGGACAAGGAGCAGAACTATGTGGGAACCCTGGAAGCGGTAACGGATATGACAGAGGTAAAAGAACATTTCCGTCAGTATTTTAAGAGCCATCCGGAGGAACTGTAAAAAATGAGACTGTAAAAAATCAAAAATACTCAATTATTTTGATTTTTTTCTCCTCATTAAGAGGACAAGAATAGGTGAAATGTCTGCGCGGAAACGTGCAGGCATTTTTTCTATTTTATCGATTTTTTTAGCTGTGTCTGTTTTTATTCTCCCTGATTTGGCTGGAGCAATAGCCTTGCGTGCCACAGGATTGATTTGTATACTGTCATAAGATTAAAAAGGAAGAAGTTCCATGGGTGGATTAAAAAATGTGAAGTATGAATTACAGGTGATTAAGAAAGCATACAGAACCGGTTGGTAAAGTTGTTAAGTGCTGTAAAATGACCCTCGCCATATTTTTTGGAGGATGAAAATGGTATTTGAAGAAAAATCTATGAAAGATAAGCTTGGTAGGACTATCGTATTCAGAAACGCGAGACCGGAAGATTCGGAGGATCTGATCCAATATTTAAAGATAACGAGTGCCGAGACGCCTTATCTCGTCAGAGAGCCGGAAGAAATCACCATAACAAAGACAAAAGAAGAACAGTTTATTCGGGACAAGATAGATGCAGATCGTGAGCTTATGCTTCTTGCGTTTATGGATGGAAAGCATATCGGGAACTGTTCTCTTATGAGCATTGCTCTGTACAAGAGATACAGTCATAGGTGCGAAGTCGCCATAGCTTTATACAAAGAATACTGCGGATGCGGGATTGGAAAAGTGATGCTGCAGATTGTTCTCGATCTTGCAAAAAATGTCGGATACGAGCAGGCGGAGCTGGAAGTGATGGCAGAGAACAAAGATGCCATTCATTTGTATGAAAAACTGGGATTTGAGAAGTATGGTGCCTTTCCGGATAATATGAAGTTTGCGGACGGGTCTTACATGGATGCATACTGGATGATGAAGAAGCTGTAATGATTTCCATGTTCCCTTGAATAGTCATTTCTAAGGAAAAAAATATAGCTTTCCATCCTCCATTTTTTCGTCTGTAATTCACCGTCCTTTATTTTACAGTTTTATATTGTAAAGAAACACACTTGAAATCCCATTATTAAAAATCCGGAAATTCTACATCCTCACTTTTTACAAGCTTTGCTTTTCCGTCCTTATCTTTTCCGATGTAAAGGAGCTCATAGTTTGCTTTGGCGTCTTTTCCCTTTGACTTCTTGGCGGTGAAAATCACGTCTTCTTCGGGCTTCCCTTCCTGGCTGTGTTTACCGATATAGGCTAGGGGAATATAGGATACATTTTCGTTATCCTTTACGGCCTCATTAAAGGCATTTTGGATTGCCGGAATATTTTCCGGGAGATAGGAGCCGGTATTGTCAATGTAATCTTCTCCCTCCTCTCTGGATTCTTCGGTGGGGAAGAGGATGGCGCTTCCCATAACCTCGGACTTTCCGGAAAGGTCTTGATAAATCTGTAAAAGTACAAAGGAGACATTTTCCTGATAATCCGTCCAAGTACTCTTACATAGGTAAAGGTAGTTTGTGCCGGAAACAACTTGGGTGCCCAGCAGGGCTATGGGCTCATAATGGGTATAGTTATAGCCATTTGGAAATGCCGCTTCGAAGGCATTCATGGCATCCGGGTTATCCTTCAGAGAGAAACTTACGAGATTCGTGTTATAAGCCCCCACGAGTGGTGAATTGGACTTGTTTTCAGCCTGTTCTTTTTCTCCTTCTTTTGCTGACTCGGATTCAGTAGACTTTGGATTACTGTTTTCTTTTTCTGTTTCTTCGGAATCAGCATTCAGGCTTTCTTTCTCTGCTTCACCGGAATTTACGGAACTGCTTTCCTTTGCAGTTTCCGTGGGACTCACTGTGCTGCTTTCCTTAGCAGTTTTGTTTGCGCAGGCGGTAATGGATAGAGCGGATAATGCTGCGATGACCAGTGTATGCTTTAAAAGATTCTTTTTCATTTTCTCTCCCTCTTGTACTTTTTTATCTTTCTTTCTTTTTCTTCTGTATTATAAATCGAAAAAGGGAAAGAGCTTCTTACAAAACATTACAAAACAGAGTCAATCTTAAATACGATGCAATCGAAAAGCAATTTTATCGATTTTTTTCAACCGTAAATTCAACCGTAAAATTTTGCGATTGAATTTACAGCTGTTTTCAATTGCTAATTTTTAATCCGGAAGGAGTCTGTATAACTTTATTTATTGATTCAATGATATCTGTAAAGCGAAAGCTAAACTATATATTCCTATCATTCAGTTTTGTTTATCATTTTGAGGGAGTAAGGTATTAGTATCTGCATTTGGATTCAAGACTTCCAAGATAGTTTGAGCATAAATGCGGACAGAAAAATCATTTGGATGATTGATACAATTACCGGTTAATTCTAAATAATTCTTTCCGTGTGCAATTAGTTCTTGAAATACAGAATGTACAGGTGCAACACAAACTCCATCAATATTATCGGAAATCTTATATAAAGCTTTTTGTTGATCTAGTAGCTGATTGTTTTGAAAACTCAAGATATCCGGATTAGGAATCATTGGTGAGACAAGTATAAATTCACAGTCCGGATTTTTCTTACGCACGATTTGAATAATTGACATAATTGTATCTTGATAATCGTCCGCGTGCTCCTGCATGCTATTCATTCCAAAACCAAGAATAAGCAGATCAGGCTTATGTGGATTTACAAGTTCTTCGGTATGCTGTAGTCCCCATTGCATATTAGCGCCTCCGGCTGAGCAATTTGTTTTGAGTATATTGCTTTTAGGGTAGCAATTTTGTAATTCATTTGTAACCAGTTCTGCCCATGATGGTTGATAGGGAGCATGCCAGATTGAAGCATGATATTTTTCAATTGTTACCATATCAATAACATGTTCGTTACAACCACTTGACTCCCAGCCGGCAGTAATGCTATCGCCATAGAAAACAAGTTGAAAGTCTCCACCTGCACAGAGCTTTTTTACGCTTTTAGGAAGCTGCTCTAATCTACTTTCCGGTTTAAAACCATTCCAAGCAGTTTTATGAGTATAAGTTACAAGCACTTGCCACTGGTAAATATCTGATACAACATCAATGTATTCTTTTTCACCGGGGAGCCGGACCCAAGCAGTTTCTGATATACCGGTAAATGGCTTGCAATAAATTTTTCTATCTATAAATGGAATTTGTGATGTCTCTGTTCTTAGTATAGTTTTTCCTATGACAACATAGTCCTGATTTGCTTCGTAATATACGCTACCATCAAAAGAGGTAACGGACAAAATCTTATCTGGAAAATAGAGTAGAGACCCACCAATTGGTTGGTTTTTTACATTAGTGGAGAAACATATAGGTTCTTGATAGACAAATGTACCATTCCAAATTCGTTGTAAAATTCCCATAATAAAAAATTCCTCCTGTATAGATTGATATTTCTATCATAACTGACTTCAACAAGAAGAAAACTGTACTTTTTTGAAGACTTTTCTCTTATTATCATCTTATTATACATAGTTTTAAATATTTCAATTTCCGGGAGATAAATTAAAAAATATTTCGACAAATATCCAAAAGAAGAATAGACTTCATGAAAATTAAAAGCAGTAATATTCTAAAACAAGTTTGTTGGTGATTAATATATTTAACTTATATCATGTATAAAGTTTAAATTCTCTAGTTGTTTCAGAAAGTAATATATAATTATATATAATATTTAAGATGGGCTGAAAGGTGGATATAGTATATGAAGGTTTTCCACAGTTTTACCTCAAAGATTCTTGCTATTATGCTCATATTATTGTTATTTTTTTGTGCAGTTAATACGTTTGCCTGGTATAGAAGTTTTACCCGAGAGGCGATTGAAACTGCCCAAACTCATTTAGATTCGCTTATAGAAACATTAAATGAGACTTTCGATGAAAACCTTCGTGAAATTGACTACACAACTGCATTTATTTCTAATAAGGTTCATTCTTCTCAGAATAACTGTATTGTTCAGTTCCTTACTGCGCAGGAAGCCAATGTACGGTTTTTATCATTCCAGCAAGCGCGTAACTATCTCTTTAATCGATGTAATTTCAAAGCATACATTAGTGGTATTTCAATTTATGGTTTTGATGGACGAGTTTGTACTTATGGAATTACTACACCTTATGATGAAGTTTCTCAAACCGAGTGGTTTTCTCAGATACAAAGTGGAAAAGAGGATGTAATCTATCTGGCCCCGCATGCATATACAAGTAAGCGCCCCTCCCCTCATAGTAGTTATGTTTTTTCTATTGTCCGTCCGGTGTTCAATAACGGTACAATTATTGGGGTAATTAAAGCGGATGTAAAAAGTAGCCTTTTAGAAACCATTTTTGATATTCAAGAAATGCAAGGTTATGTATTGTATGTATTCGATCAGGATACGGGAGAAGCTATCTATGTACCTAAGAAATCGGATAATTTAATATTAGATCACTTTCAAGCTTCTATTCCTCACGGGCATGGAAGCTATACAGATAAAATTGGAGATGTAGATTGCTTGGTTGTTTATACGACTTCAAGGACAACACCTTGGCAAATAGTAGGAGTTGTTAGTCAAAATACGGTTATATCAGGCTTTTTGCAAGTACGTAATCGTATGCTTTTACTTGTTACTATATGTACAGTACTTTTTGCAGCCATTGCATTTGTCTTGTCATACTATATGACAAAAGATTTACGAAAGTTGACAAAAGCAGTGGAGAAAATTAGTGACGAAACACTGGAACTTGAAGTTAGAATTAGTAAAAAGGATGAGGTTGGGAAACTTTATCAGCGTATCAGTGCAATGCTTGTACGCCTACGAACTTTAATTGTGAATATTCGCAAAGCAGAAGAGGAAAAACGAACATCTGAAATATCAATGCTTTCTATGCAAATAAATCCACACTTTCTTTATAATACTTTGCATACCATTAAAGTGCTTTCTATTATGCAAGGTGTTGAAAATATTCAAACTGTTACAGATGCACTTTCTCGTATGATACACCTTAACTTGGATATACGAAAACTAATAAGCGTTGCTGAAGAAGAAAATTATTTACTGGATTACCTGCAAATCCAGAAATATCGTTATGCGGGTAAATTTTCATATAGAATTTCGATTGAAGACGAAGCAAAAAATCGTTTTGTGCCAAAACTTCTTGTGCAACCTATTGTTGAAAATGCTTTACAGTATGGAATTGCAAAGTCTAAAAAGCTTGGAATCTTGCAGGTTCTCATATTTTTAGAACAAGAAAAATTGCATATTTTAGTGAGAAATAGTGGACCTGGATTTCCGCCTGAGTTACTTAATAATCAGAAATACTGTGGGGGAATTTCCAAGCATATTGGACTTCAAAATATTACTCGGCGACTGCAGCTACTTTTCGGTGATGAAGCAGATATTCGAATTTTATCGGGTGAACAGTTACTGACATCGGTAGAATTGATTTTGCCGGAACTATTGGAAAGGGAGGTTAATCTTGATGCGAATATTAATTGTGGATGATGATTTTCTTGTAAGATCCAATCTCAAGCGGTTAATTGAAACATCTTCAATGTGTAGAAAACGGGGTTTTTCTATAGTGGGTGAAGCAACTGATGGTGAGCAGGCTGTACAATTAATATTATCTTTAAGACCTGATCTTGTGATTTCTGATATTCGTATGCCTAATATGGATGGACTTGAACTACAGGAAGCTATCCTAGAAAAATACCCGAATATTTTACTGGTAATGTTAAGCGGATATGATGAGTTGGATTATGTACGGAAAGCATTAAAAAATGGAGCTGTTGATTATATTCTAAAGCATGAATTAAATACATCGGTATTGGAACAAATGTTAAGCTCAGTAGAGAAGCAAATGCAAAGAACCCATGTGCTTGAAGACAATTCTGTTGATAGCCAGATGGCTCTAAAGCGTAATTTTATGATGAAGCTGATATCCGGCGGGTTTCGTAGTGAAGAGGAAATTGCATCACATGTAGAAGTCCTGGAATTAAAACTGGGACTTAGAAATATATCAGTGATTCTTATGCAGGTTGAGCCACGGAAATGTAATATGATCGCTTCATATTTACTGGAGAATTCAATCTTAAATATAGTTGATGAAGTTTTACAAGATTATCATTCAGGAATTTGCTGTCATGTCTCTGATGATAAATATGTATTTTTAATTTGTTATGATGGAATAAATAGTAGCTTGATGAGGCTCGAAAAATGTCATGAAGTATTTGCCCGAATCCGCACTTGTCTACAAAGTTATTTGAATCTATCTGTAGAGTTTTATATGGGGCAAACGGTAACAACTGCGGTACAGGTTCCTAATTCTTATTTATCTGCAGAACAAAAGTATGACAGTCGTTTTTTTTCGGATACGGTATCTTTAGAAGAGACATCTCAACCCTTTGATATTTTTTCCGTATTTGATGCCACACGTGAAAAACAACTGGTGGCATCTATACGTCAGAATTATTCTGTACAGACTCAGGAAATTTTGAAAGAAGTCTTTGAAGAGCTTTCCAGAATGCGTCCGACATCTGATATGTTTAAGAATTTTATGCTGGATTTGCTCAGTATACTTAGCCGTGCGTGGATTGAACGAGGAATAGATCTTTCAAAATTTTATCAGTCGGAAGAACCACAAAGAGTATTTAATAGCTTTAGAAATTTGAATATGGCGTTAAAATGGTTCAAGAATTTAAATGATCTTGCATTTGAGGGCGCAGATAAGAAGAAATGTCCGGATTCACCATATGTTGAACAAGCAATTGGGTTAATCCGAAGGCATTACGCGGAAGACATTTCACAAACCTATGTCGCAGAATTAATTGGCATTAGCGCGGCTTATCTAAGCCGTTTATTTCGTGAAGATCTTGATACCGGCTTCGCAGATTATCTTTGTTCCTATAGAATTGAAAAGGCAAAAGAGCTACTGAATACTGGAGGATACAGCAATAAAGATGTGTCAAGATTGAGTGGATTTCACGACGACGCCTATTTCGCAAGAGCCTTTAAAAGATGCACTGGAATGACACCGAAATTATATCGAAAAACGCAGAAACAGGTATAAACAGAAGTTATAATTTGACTTTGCATCATAAAAGACTCTTGCAACATTAATTATTGTATTAAAAAGTACAGTTATTTCAAAAAAGAATCCAATTTTTAAAAAATTTCTCCGAATATAATAAATTCATAAGAGAAAAGCTGTCAAATAGCTAAAAAGGAGGAATACCATGAGAAAAATTCTTGCATTACTGTTGACACTCGTCATGTTTATGTCGTTAATTGCTTGTGGTGTAAAACAAGAAAAAAACACCTCGCAGGAAAGCACTGTAATGAATGAAGGAAATAACGAAAAAACATCACACTCGGAAGAACTTGCTGAGATTCCTACAGTTACAATGTTGACATTTACAGACTGGTATAAGTCAGGTTGGGAAGCGTTAAGTGCTTATATTGATGAACATGCGGAAGAACTTGGCTTCCGTCTAAAGATTGACATCATTGCAGGAGGCGGTGAAGGTGAAGAACTCGTTCGTGCAAAATTTGCAACGGGAGATTTACCTGATTTACTTCAGACCTACGGTCCAAAGTGGTTGGACCATAATGCGGGTGTTCTTGATCATATTGTTCCGCTTCAGAATGTGGATATATCAGAGTACAGTCAGGACCAATTAAAAGAAGGCCACTATATCTACAACGATCAACTTTATGCTGTACCAATGGATTCCACTTCCTTGGTTGGAATTTTCTACAACAAGGATGTTTTTGCAGCTGCCGGTATCAATACCGTTCCAACAAATTGGGAAGAATTCCTTGACTGTTGCGAAAAGCTTAAGGTCATTGGAGTAACACCGTTATATTATTCCGGTGCAGATACGTGGACGCTACAATGTATAACACACTTTGGATTTAATGAAGACGTTGAAAAAAGTGGTTTAAGTTATACTGATTTTTGGGATGAAATGAATACCAATAAACGCCATTATTCTGAAGCAATCAATTTTAAGAATGCTATTATTATGTCCAAAGAGATGATTGATAAAGGCTATGTAAACAGTAGTTTTCTTTCGGATACCTATGATATGGCACAGACTGCACTTGCTGAGGGAACTGCAGCTATGTATTGTAATGGTACTTGGGTTTACGATGAGATAGCGGGAAAATATCCCCAAGCTGCTAATAAGATAGGATCATTTATACTTCCTTTGTACAAGAAAAATTATACTTGTTCATCAATGCCCGGATCAATAGTAATGACAACATCCTGTAAGGATCAGGTACTTGGCGAAAAAGTTTTAAATTTTCTAGCTTCTTCTGAGGCACAGCAGATTTATGCTACTGCACAGCCTGGTATTTATCTCAATAAGAAGGTAAGCTGTGAGCTACCCGAGGCGTATCAGACTCTTTATGATGAAATGCTAAAAGGAAATAGTATGGAAGTATGGCAGAACGGTAATGTTTATCATTATGGGGATTATCATATTCATTTGCAAGATTATCTTGCCGGAGGCATGGATATTAATCAAGTTATAGAGTTGTTGGATAGTGATACTGCCGATAATGCGAAAGCTGCTAATGATTTAAACTGGAAATAATTATTTATAGTTGTTGAATATATATGAATAAATGGAGTGCATGCACTCCATTTATTCATATACTCAAAAAGGAGACGTTCACTTGAAACAAAAAAATTTAAGTAGACATAAAATAAAAAGTCCTTATCCCTATTCGCTAGTAATACCTGCATTTCTTGCCTATACGATTCTATATGTGATTCCGGCAGCATCGGGATTCTTACTATCGTTTTTTAATATTAAAACATTCAAGATTTCTACTTTTATATTTGCCGGGATTGAAAACTATGCAACAGTTTTACGTAACCCCTATTTCAGTGTTGCAATCAAAAATACATTACTTTTTGCTGTTTTTACTACACTCGGTAAGCTTGCATTAGGTATGTCGTTGGCACTTTTAGTTAATAATCGTTTTCGTGGCGTAAATTATATGAGGACAGTATTTTTTTTGCCTGCTGTACTGAATAATGTCGCTGTTGGATTAGTCTTTCGCTCTATGATGCATCCGATTGGACTCATCAATCGAACATTGACAGGAATTGGACTTGAAACGTTTACACAAAATTGGCTGACTAATCCGAAAATTGCTATTTTCTCATGTGCGTTTGTAGAAATTTGGAAATGGACCGGCTATACGATGGTGATTCTTCTTGCAGGACTCCAAGCAATTGATTCAACATACTATGAGGCTGCGGAATTGGATGGCGCCAATCGCCAGCAAAAGTTTTATTTCATAACATTACCCCTTATTATGCCGTCCTTTAATAATGCAGTTGTAATCAGTATAGTTGGCGGGCTAAAAGTATTTGATATTGTTCAGTCTTTGACAAATGGAGGGCCCGGAAATGCAACGTCTGTGTTTGGGACCTTAATATACTCCTCATTTAGTAGCGGAAATTATGGAAGAGGATGTGCGGCAAGTATGATTTTGACAATCTTTGTATTATTAATTGCGTTACCAACCAACCGCTTCTTATCTGGGAAGGAGGTTGAGTTATGAAAAAATACAGTGATATGTTTCGCTCAGCTTTAGGTCTTATATTAAGTCTATTTATGCTTGTGCCTTTTATAATGATTATTTTAAATTCATTTAAGACAAAAAAGGAGTCAGCAGAGCTTGGATTGGAATTTCCGAAACAATGGAACTTCCGGGAAAACTATAGTGTTGTCATGTCAAGTGGTATCCTACATGCTTTCCGCAACAGCTGTTTTGTTACTTGTCTTTCCGTACTTCTGATAATTTTAGTTTCTGCAATTGCTGCCTTTATATTGCAACGAAGGGGAACAAAATTAAGCAAGAAGCTCATAACATTTTTCGTCATAGGTTTAATAGTACCGGGACAGATTATCCCAACCTATATGCTTTGTAGTTTTTTGCATTTAAAAACATTTTTCGGTGCAGCAGCGGTTTTGACAGCAGCCAATATACCTCTAGGCATTTTTTTATATATTGGAGCTCTAAAAAGTATAAGCCGAGATATCGATGAAGCTGCGATATTAGATGGCTGTGATTCTTTATCCTTATTTTTTTTCGTGATATTTCCGCTACTTAAACCTATGACTGTAACTTTGTTTATATTAACATTTATGAATATATGGAACGATTTTGGGACGACAATTTATTTTTTAAATACATCAGAAAATTATACATTGCCACTTACCATCTATAATTTTTTTAGCACTCATAGTTCTGATTGGAACTTAGTTTTTACTGACGTGGTTCTCGTTTCACTTCCTATCGTAATATTATATTTTAGTGCACAAAAGCAGATTATGTCAGGTATGACATCCGGTGCAGTAAAGGGGTGATTTAATGAGAATACAATCTATGGAACCTTTGGAATCCTTTTCCTGCGCTGAAAACTGCCGTAACTTCCGTACACGGTGTGCAGATGCGCAAAGTGCATGGCCATCAGGACTTGTTCAATCGTCATATTGGCGTATTTTGGCTGATGGGATAGAACTTACAGTCTATGACACACCAGTTACACATAACGGCCCTCAGAGCTTTGTCGTAATCCCATTTTCTGCCTTAGAAATAAAAGCTATCTCTTTTTCACCCTTATGGAATGCGGAAATTCTACCTGAATCACTACATATTAATCCTTTGCTTGAGAACAATACAATTATATTTTCAGTTCCGGAAATAAATAATGTTCTTATAGAGACGAACGGTGGCACGATGCATCCTTTGGCAATTTTTAGAGCTGATGATCCGAGCAAAGCTCCGGATCCGGAAGATGAAAGTGTTTTGTTTTTTGAGCCGGGAATTCATCATATTCGCACATTAGAATTGAAAAGTGGACAGACTCTCTATCTTTCGCCCGGGGCACTTATCGTTCCGGAGCAACCGGATAAATTGGATACTATTTTGGAAGAGAGAGATTGGGCAGGAAAAACGAATTATCAGGATTTTATTTTTTCTAATGGACAAAAGAACATTCATGTTTTTGGTGCCGGTATGGTAGATTTGACATCACTAAATTGGCATGCACGTCGCAGTATGGTATTTACTAGTTGCGAAAATATATCTATTTCTGATGTTATTTTCATCGGTGCAGCTCATTGGACACTTCCATTTTTTGGATGCAAAAATATTTATGTCGATAAAGTTCGAATGATAGCTTACCGTGAAAACAGTGATGGAATCGATTTGGTTGATACGCAGTATGCGGTAGTTAAAAACTGCTTTCTTCGCACAGGTGACGATGCAGTAAGCCTAAAAAGTATGGCGTGCACTTCACAGCTGGAAACACATGACATTTTAGTTCAGCGTTGTATAGTATGGAACGATAAGGTTCGAGCCTTTGGTGTATCGGGAGAATCTCGTTCAAATATCTATAATGCAGTATTTGAAGATTGTGATGTAGTACAAAGTATGGCAGACTGGACAGTCGAGGTAGGGGCTTTAGCAATCTATATCTGTGATGCTGCGGAGGTACATCATATTACCTTTCGAGATATACGTATACGTCAAGAAAGCAATTATGCTATTTGTTGCATGATTACGCTTGATAAATGGTCAAAAGATAGAAAAGCAGGACAAATACATGATATTACTTTTGATCGGATTTCAATGCCGGAAAATTATTTAATTTACCTTTCTGGTTATTCAAAAATAAATTGTATTAAAAAGATATATTTTGACAATATTTTTACATTACCCGATTTAGTAAGGCAAACGAGAAGCAATATCTATAGACATTTAGATCAAGCTACCTATGTTAAATTGCACGAAATTAATGGGGAGGTAATTTAATGAAAAGTTTTTTCAAATTATTGTTAACTACAATATTATCTGCTTTCTGCATTTCCTTTGTGGCTGAAGCAGCTATAGTTATAAATGATTATACCATGCCGAAAGATCTACCTGAAAAATACAAGTCATCTTTGTTTTCTGTGCTTGTAGAGGGGGAAGTTATAGACACTTATAAAGTTGGATTAAATGCATGGAATAATGAAGTTGCCTGTTGTGAATTTTCATCTGTGGATTCTGTAGGCATTACTGTAACTACAAATTTTTCATTTTCTTCTGCAAGAATTCTTCCAAGAGATGCAGATATTCAATGTATAATAAATGGAAATCATCTAACATTTACTATGCCTTTTCCTCAAAATGTAACAATAGTTTTTGATGAAGATTTTCATGGAAATACGCTTCATATTTTTGCGCAGCAGCAAAAGAATAATACAATTAAAAAAAATGACGATAATATAATTTATTTTGGACCAGGATATTATGACTATTCATCTCTGCCTCCACTTCAGATTGAAAGTGGAAAGATATTGTATTTGGATGCTGGCGCAGTCCTGCGAGGTAGGGTACTTATTTCGGATGCAACTGATGTTAAAATTTGTGGACATGGAATAATTCTTGACGATTTTACAACAAGTGATGAATATGATAGCGTTGCCTTAACATTAAAAAATAGCAATCATGTTACCATACAAGATATTACCATATTGAGAAATGCAGCCTCGTGGAGTGCATTTATGTGGAAATGCGGAAATATATCTGTTAATAATGTAAAAATAATTAATCCCAAATATGCGTGCTCAGATGGATTTGATATTGGTAATAGTCATAATGTGACGTTCAACCATATGTTTATTCGCTCTTGTGATGATAGTATAGCAATAAAAGGAACAGGGAATTATGGTTATAATGTTGCCGAAAATCCTGCAATTACTCAAGCGAATTATGCAATATCAGTTTATAATACACAGGTTTGGTGTGATACAAATAATGCACTAGGGATTGGAGCAGAAACAGTTGCTGCTTATTATGATAATATTCAATTTAAAAATATAGATATACTTTATAATTATGATGATCTTACATATCCAGACCAGTTTAAAGAGAGGTCTGCACTTAACATTTGCGCACTAAATGCAACGAATATTTCTAATATAACTTATGAAGATATTCGTTTAGAGAAAGGTAAGCAGTTAATTTCTGTTACGATGCCCAATGACTTTTGGTTTGGTAGCATGAAAGGTAACTGGAATTGGAATGGTAGTTTCTCAAGAATAACTTATCGTAATATTGTATCATATTCAGATGGAAGCAACGTGATTCAACTTTTCGGTAGAGATTCAAGACATACGGTTTCGGATATATTATTTGATAATATTAAAGTTAACGGAAGCATAATTGATTTAGATAGTCCACTTTTTAAGACGAATAAATATACTAAAAGAGTTCGTTTTTGTAGAAATGGAATTATAACCCAGGAAAAAAATGGACCATTCGGAGCTAATGTTCATAATGCAGCACTTGAGTTTTCGGAAGGATATCAAGGGAGGAATCAATGGTTTTATCGCACGTGGACTAATGGAATTGGCAATGAAAATATGATCTGGAATAGTGACGGCAGTTATCATTGGCGTGGAAGTCATAATTATGATGCAATTTGGATGTACAATAATACATTATATATACATCCCGATACAGATCAATCTATGCTTGAATGGGAAGCTCCTTATGCAGGCACAGTTCAAATTGATGGAAATGTAAGAAAATATAGTACACTTGGTGGCGATGGAGTTACGGTAAGCATATGGAAGAATAACACCTTGGTATGGCCTCAAGATGGTTGGCGTACAATCCCTTATAATGATAATGTCGGTTTATCTTATGATTTTGCATTCGATGTTAGCCGTGGAGATATACTCTCGTTTCGCGTTGATGAAGGAGGGGATAATGCTTATGACACAACAATTTGGGACGCAAACATTGTTTACAATTCCTACAGATCTTATTAGAATTCGAGATCCATTTATAGTGGCGGATCATACATCCATGCTATACTATTTGTTCGGTACAACGGATAAGGACCCTTGGAATGGAAAAGGAGAAGGATTTCAAGTATATCGAAGTAGAGATTTAAAGTTATGGGCTGAACCTGAATTTGTTTTTTACCCACCAAAAGGGTTTTGGGGGGTAAAAAATTTTTGGGCCCCGGAGATTCATTACTATCGAAATGCATGGTATTTAATTGCAAGCTTTTATGCAGATGGAAAACATCGCGGTGTACAGATATTTAAATCCACAGCAGTTACAGGTCCATATAGTCCAATTTCATCAGGACCGGTTACGCCTGAGGATTGGGATTGTTTGGATGGAACACTTTTTATTGAAGAAAACAGTCCGTGGCTTGTTTTTTCTCATGAATGGACACAAATTCAAGATGGAGCGATTTGTGCAATAAGACTGTCAGATGATTTATCAACTGCAATTGGAGAACCTTTCACTCTATTTCATGCTACGGATGCCCCATGGAGTGTTGCGGATACAGGAGATGTAATTATTACAAGCGGTAAAAATTATGTAACAGATGGTCCATTTTTGTTTCATGATAAGGGTAGGCTAAAAATGCTTTGGTCAAGTTTTGCAAAATGTGGATATGCTATAGAGATTGCTGAGAGTATGAACGGCAAATTAGAGGGACCTTGGAAACATCAAAATCAACCGGAATTTTCTTTTGGTGGACACGGGATGATTTTTGAAACATTCAGTGGAGAAAGATACCTTGCACTTCACGCTCCCAATATAGCTGGAAAGGAACGATTAACTCTAGTTGCACTTATTTAAAACCGTAGTAATAGATAAAAAAGAAGCTTTACTTTCTAAAGAAAAATGGGTTTTTATGTTTTAGCTTTTGTAAAGCATGGATATTTATTCTGATTTTGAAAATATTTACTATTTTTTTTTAGCCGTAAATTCAACCGTGAAAATTTGCGATTGAATTTGCGGCAGTTTTCCATTACTGTTTTATATTGAATCAAAATTATTAGTGCCATTTTAAAGAAGGAAAAATCACATGTGGTCCGATAACAGCATTTTTTATCAAATCTATCCCTTAGGCTTTTGCGGCGCTCCGAAGGAAAATGACGGGGTGTTTGTTCCGAGAATCAGGAAAGTTACAGAGTGGATTCCCCATCTTAAACGTCTTCATGTGGATGCCGTTTATTTTTCGCCCGTCTTTGAGTCGGACCGGCATGGCTATGATACGAGAGATTATCGAAAGATAGACTGTCGTCTGGGAAGCAATGCAGATTTTTCCGAAGTTTGTAAGATTCTCAAGGAAAATGGGATCCGAATTGTTCTGGACGGTGTTTTTAACCATGTGGGACGAGGCTTTTGGGCTTTTCAAGACGTGCTCGAAAAGCGTTGGGATTCGGAATACAAGGACTGGTTCTACATTCATTTTGATGGAAATTCCTGCTACAATGACGGCTTCTCCTACGAGGGCTGGGAAGGGCATTTTGAGCTTGTAAAGCTGAATCTCGATAATCCAAAGGTGAAAGAGTATCTTTTTTCCTGCATAAAGGCTTGGATGGAAGAGTTTCAGATTGACGGTTTGCGGCTGGATGTGGCTTATTGTTTAAATGAAAACTTCATGCGGGAGCTTCGGCATTTTTGTGACTCGATAAAGCCGGATTTCCTGCTCCTCGGAGAAATTCTTTTTGGGGACTATAAAAGGATTGTCAATGATGCTATGCTTCATAGCTGCACGAATTATGAGTGCTATAAAGGGCTGTATTCCAGCTTTAATGATTTGAATCTCTTTGAAATTAACTATGCGCTGAATCGGCAATTTGGAAAGGATAATCCTATTTACAGGGGAATGCACTTGCTTACCTTTGCGGAGAACCACGATGTGACGAGGGTGGCAAGTATCTTAAAGGACAAACGACATTTGCCCCTCTTATGCACCATGCTCTTTACCATGCCGGGGATTCCCTGTATCTACTATTGCGGTGAGTGGGGGATTAGCGGAGTTAAGGAAAATGGCAGTGATGATGCCCTTCGTCCTGCGCTTTCGGAGCCGCTGTGGAACGAACTCACCGATTTAATTTCCTCTCTTGCGAAGCTTCATAAAGAACATAAAGCTTTGGTTTATGGAGACTACAAAAGTATAGTACTGACCAATAGACAGCTCGTTTTCCAAAGAGAGTTTGAGAGAGAGCGGATATGGGTGAGCCTTAATGCGGATGAACAGGCGTATCAGGCGCAGTTTCACGGTATGGGAAATTGCGAAGTTACGGACTTACTAAGTGGGGAAACACTCTTCCTTAATGATTCTTTTACCCTTCCGCCTTTTAGTTTCTTCATGTGGAAACAATCATAATTGCTGAAACGATCAAAAAATAGGACGGAAACGGAGAAGGAGTGAGGATAAAGTGAGAGTGATTTTTACGGATATGGACGGCACATTGCTGAATGCAGAGCATCGTATTTCGGAACGGACGGAGCGGGCTTTAAAAAAATGGACAGAGGAAGGCAATCATTTGGTGCTGAGTTCTTCCAGAGGGGTTTCCGGCATTATGCCGGTTATAGAGAGATATCATCTTGATGCGGCAGTCATTGCTCTTGGCGGAGCCGTAATTTTAGACCATTCGAGAAAGCTGATTTATGAGAGAGGGATGTCTCGTGAGGAAATGCAGGAAGTCGTTCAATTTGCAGAGGCAAATTTTCCGGATGCAACTTGGAATGTCTATACAGCAAGCCATTGGATTGTCGAAGACTTGACTGATCCCCGGGTAGTAAAGGAAGCATCGATTGTGGAAGTGGAGCCGACAGGAACAGATCTTTCCGTTCTTCACGAAGCGGTGCAAATTGGAAAAGTGCTTCTGATTTGTGCTTCTGATCAAATTGACAGTATAGAAAATGCCTTAAAAGAACAGTTTCCAAAGTTGAATATCTGTAAGTCGGCAAAGACAATGCTTGAAGTCAATGCCTGTGGAACTTCGAAAGGGCAGGCAGCTGAGGTTTACTGCAAGGAAAATCATTTCGAATTGAAAGAGGCCATTGCTTTTGGGGATAATTTTAACGACCTGTCTATGCTTAAGACGGTGGGGATTCCGATTCTGATGGGAAACGCTCCGGAGGAGCTGAAGAAGCAGTTTACAAGATTAACATCGGATAATAACCATGACGGACTGGCCGAGGCGTTGGAGAAAATTCTATGAAAAAATTACTTTTAACGGCATTTACTCCCTTTGACGGGGAGAGAATCAATCCTGCCTTAGAGGCGGTGAAGCTTGTTAAGGATAAGATAGGGAAGCTTAAGATTGTAAAGCTTGAAGTACCGACGGTATTTGGAAAATCTATTGAAACGGTGAGAGAAGCGATAGAGCGGGAGAAACCGGACTTTGTTCTTTCTATCGGACAGGCGGGCGGAAGAGCCGAGATTACACCGGAAAGAGTTGCAATCAATCTTAATGATGCAAGGATTCCGGATAATGAAGGGAATCAGCCGATTGACGAGCCGATTTTCCCCGATGGGGAAAATGCGTACTTTTCCACACTTCCGGTGAAAGCCATGGTGGAGGCAATCAGGAAGGAAGGACTGCCTTCTTCTTTATCGAACTCGGCCGGTACTTATGTTTGCAATCATCTGATGTACGAGGTTTTATATTATCTTGATAAAAACTACAGTTTGAAAAAGAAAAGCTTTACGCAGCGGGATACGTCAAGTCTTTTATTTTCCGAAGAAGAAAGAAGTTCTGTCGTTAAAGCCGGTTTTATTCATGTTCCTTATATTCCGGAGCAAGTAAAAGATAAAAAAGAGATGCCGGCTCTTCCACTTTCGGATATCGTAAGAGGGCTGGAAGCGGCTATTCTAGCTGTGGAAGAAAATGAGCTGGACTTGAAAAAAGCCTTTGGAAGCGAGTGTTAAATGGAAAGAGATGTCGAATAAGTATGATTTTCCATCGGAATAAATACAAGCAAATCTTCCACACTAATGATAAGATACTACAAAATGATTGAAGGATTGAAAAACGAAATAGCAAGAATGATTTGATTAAGACGGAGAAAGAAAATGCAGAATCCTGATCTAAGAGATCAAAAAGAAATGCAGAATATCGATGAACTGGAGACAGTGCTTTATGCCGGAAATCTCTTGCTGAGCAGTGGAGCGGAGATTTACAGAGCCGAGGAGACGATGTCTCGCATTGCGGAATCCATGAACATCAAGGATTTGGATGCTTATGTGACAAACCGCGGAATCTTTGCCAGCGGAAATGTGCCCGGGAAGGGAATTGAAACCCGGATTATGAGTGTTCCTGATAAAGAACTGAACATTGATAAAATCGAAGCCGTAAATGAACTGTCTCGGGAAGTTTGCAGGAATTGTACGGACCTTGGCTATCTTCGCACTGCTTTGCAAAAAATTGCAGATGTGGGAGAGCAAAAAGTCTCGGAACGGATTCTATCCTATTTTCTCGGGGCTGGATGCTTTAGCTATGCCATCGGAACTTCCTTCCGGGATTCGCTTTGCGCCGCCATTATCGGAAGTTTGGTCGGTTTCTATATGATTTGGTCAAAATACAGAATTAAATCCAGAGTACTGATTACCATCATTGCCAGTGTATTAACGGCACTTCTCAGCAATTTATTTGTAGCAGTCGGGCTGGGGTCACAGCTTTCTTTTATTATTATCGGAGCTATGATGGATTTGGTCCCGGGAGTAGCCTTTGTGAACTCCGTGCGGGAATTCAGCCAGAATAACTTTGCAACGGGGCAGACTTTACTCACTAGCGCCCTGCTTAGCTGTGTTTCCATGGCTTCCGGTGTTGCTTTAGTGGAGCTGATGGTGTCAGGAACGATTATGACGCCGAGTGTGATTTATGATATTCCGGAAATATCCTATACGGTTCTTCTTATTCGGAGTCTTGCGGCAGGCCTCGGCACCATTGCCTTTGCCCTGATGTTTCGTGTAAGAAGGCGGCATTTTGTGGATTGTGGAGTGATGGGAACCATTACTTGGCTTATGTATATGCTTTGTATCAGAACCTGGAACAATGAAGCCGTTGCGGTTTTTGTTAGCGGCTTTTCCGCAGTTTTGGCTTCCAGAGTACTTGCGGTACTCAGAAGATGTCCGGCTACGGTATTTTTGATGACCAGTTTGATTCCTCTTCTTCCCGGAATCAGCTTATACAGATCCATCTATTATCTCTTAATGGGAAGTGCACAGATTTCCATGCATTTTGGTAAACTCTGCTTCTTAACGGCTTTTACCATAGCGGTATCCATTGCCATTGTGCAGCAGATTCCGAGGAATTGGACAGTTCCAACAGGTATTTTCCGGAAAAGAAAGGAAGGAAAATTGCCTTCATAGAGGAAAAATATGGAAAATCATTGAAGGGCGGGAGAAAATATTTTAAAACACTGCATGACTGCAGCGTGTCTCCTCAGTGATAATAAATCGTATTAGGCCACCACTTTAGCCAAAACTCCGTAACTGACAATCGACATAATTGCTCCGGCTAGAAGAATTCCCAAAAGAATCGCTATGCCGGATTTTTTTCGATTCATTTTCAGGAGACTGGCGACCATAGCCCCGGTCCAGGCGCCTGTTCCCGGGAGCGGAATGCCCACAAAAAGAGTAAGTCCCCAAAAATCATATTTTTCAATTTTCTCTTTGTTGTTTTCCACTTTTTTTTCGAAACCAGTTGGCGAGAGGCTTTGTATAGGAAAACTTTTCTAAAAAAACGACGAGTTTGGAAAAGAAAAAAAGAACAAACGGAATTGGCAGGATATTCCCGACGATAGAAAGACAGAGTGCTTGTATATAAGGAAGCTTCAAAAGGGACGCGGCAATCAAGCCTCCGCGAAGTTCAATTACAGGCAGCATAGAGAGAATAAAAACGATACTTTCTCTTGAAAGATAGCCTCTTAATTCTTGTGTAAAAAATGTAATAAAACTTTCCATGTTTCTGATTCTCCCTTGCTTGAATGCCTATATAACTTATGTTAGAATCTAACGATGATGCGGTTTTCGTAAACGATTACTGGAGTTTATAGGATAGGGATGTGAGAGTCAAGATGCTTTCACAGATTGTTCATATAAAAACGGGTTAGCTAAGTTTTATTAAAGGAGCGCTATGATAGACTTTGAAAAAGAAATTCAAAGATTTAAACCGAGTTTGGATGTCGATCAGCTGGAAGATGCCATTTTAAAGGTGGATTTGACTGATATGAATGATTTGATGACGCAGCTTATTGAAGACGCCATGAAGAAGGGAAATACCCAATGAAATATGACGTCACCTTAGAAAGAATTGCCAATTGTTATTATAATCTGGGATTGGAACGAGCAAGGCTAAGGGATTTGAGCGGCGCGGCGGAATTGCTGAAGAAGGCACTCCATTATGATAAATATCAAAAAGAAGCCAGGAATTTGTTAGGGCTTATTTTCTTTGAAATGGGTGAGGTTGCAGATGCGCTTGTGCAATGGGTCATCAGCATGAACCTTTTGCCGGAGGACAATATTGCGGATTATTACTTGGATGAGATTCAGCGTAAACCGGCAATTCTCCGCATTTGTTCCGACAATGTAAAGCGTTACAATCAGGCTTTGGATTATGCACAGCATAACAATGCGGATCTTGCGGTTTTCCAGTTGAATCAGGTTATTGCGGACAGCCCCAATTATGTTAAAGCGCATATTCTTCTGGCTCTTCTTTATATGAAGAGAAATGACTGGGTAAAGGCGGGGAAAAGTCTTTATTTGGTATTAAAGATTGACCGGAATAATCCGAATGCTCTGGTGCTTATGGATATTGTGAAGAAGAACACCGGAAGAGCGGAAATCGAACAAAATAGGCTGAAAAATGTATTTTCGCATAGAAAGATGATGGATGATGACGTCATGATGCCGCAGGAGATTAAACAACTTTCTCCATGGTCCGTTTCCCTGCTTTTGCTATTGGGTGCCGTGATTGCCTTGTTTGTATATTATCTTCTTATGTTGCCGGCCGGAATCCGCACTGCCAATGCCAAAAACAATCAGGTCCTGATTACGTATACGGAGAAACTTGATGCGGCGAATCAGAAACTGAGCAATTTGGAAGAAGAAAATAAAAAAATGCAGCAGAGCTATGATGAAGCAAAGGCAAATCTGGATCGTTACGAGAATCAAAATGCTTCCTTTATGGCACAGTATCAAAGCTTGGTTAATATCAATAATGCACTGTCTACGGGGGATATTTTGACAGCTGCCGAGGCTTATACGAAGCTGGATCAAAGTACGATTACGGATGAAAGCTTACAGAACATGCTTTCTTCCGTGAAATCGCAGATGGAGGGAAATGTTTACCTTCGTTTGCAGGAAATGGGAACCGCGGCATGGAATTCCGGAAGGACGGATGAAGCTTTGCAGTATTATACCTGGAGTGTGAAGATCAGACGAGAAGCGGAGAACCTCTTCCTCTTGGCTAGGTTACAACAGACTGTAGGCAATACTGCAGAGGCCAATCAAAACTTTGACGCAGTAGTCGGAGAGTTTCCGAGCTCCCCCTATGCTGAGCGTGCTCGAAACGCAAGAGGGTATTAATGTTAAAGAAAAGCAAGATCATTGCCATGACGAAACTGGCAATTTATGAAAAACATAAAGGCGAAGAAGCCTTGGAAATCACGAAGTATTATAGGGAAGACTATATTTCCAATCGGATTTTACAAGGAGTTATTCGTTATACAGCTATTTTCATTCTCTTGCTTTTCATGTATTTGTTGATGCAGGGCGAGGAACTGCTCTATAAAATGAGCTTTGTTTTTCTTGTCGGTCTGGGAAGAAAGATTGTGATTCTCTATTTAATGGGATTAACCTTCTTTGTTGCGGTTTTTCTTCTTTTCTCCTATTTTACCTATGAAAAGGCTTTGGAAGAAAGACAGAAAGTGGAACAGGGTCTGGAGGAAATCCTTTCTTTGAGCCAGGGTTCTAAAGAACCGAAGAGACCGGGAGAAAAGGAAAAAGCCGGAGGAAATGCGGTACAGTATGCGCGAAAGGAAGTACAGGATATCGTCCTGCAGATGAAAAGAGAGGGCGAAAAATTGGACTTTACACCGCTTTACAGCAGGGATAGAGAAGGAAAAGAAAGCGCAGGAAAGAAAACGTCTCTTTCCGGAAATACCGTTACAAAAAAGAAGCCCGTGGAAAAGGCTTTGAATAAAAAAAGCGGAGATTGGCTGGATGCAGCGGATGATTGGTTGGATGAGTAGGGAGAGTACATGGAAACATTAAGGCAGTATCGGGAAAATTTACAAAAAATCTATGGGAAAAATGATTATTGGATGGTTCCGATTTTTCGTTCTCTTTTTTCTATGACATTTCTCTTCTTTCTCAGCCGGTATCTGCAGATGACGGGGAAACTCGGAAATCCTATGGTGATTCTCAGCTTGGGATTACTTTCCTTTTTTCTGCCGTTTTCCTTCGTCCCCTGTCTTAGCGGAATATTTCTGCTGTATTATTTTTATACGCAGTCGATTCTTTTACTGGGAGTCGGTGCACTGTTTTTTGTCTTTATATTTATTATACAGAGCAGTGTAAGAGGGAAATATGCGATTCTTATTGCAGCAATGCCGTTGTGCTTTTTCTTTAGAATTCCCTATTTTCTGCCCTTACTGATGGGGCTTACTATGGGTTTAAGTGCTGTTATTTCTCTGGATCTTGGCATTCTCGTTTATTATTTTCTGCGCTATATCCGGGAATATAAGGATAAATTCAGTACCGGTGGGGATTTGGTGGAACAGCTTGATGCTTTTTCCGGGAATTTAGCTCCTTTTATCAAAAACAAGGAACTCTTTTTGGTGCTTTTACTTTTTACATTGGCAGCTTTAGCCATTTTTGTGATTCGAAATTTCAGTTTCAACTATTCTTTTGAAACGGCGCTGGCAATCGGTCTGTGTCTGGAATCGACGGCATTTATCCTTTATCCGGCAGTGGGGATGAAGATGAATTTAACGGGAGAGTTGCTTTCCTTCCTCTTATCCGCAGTTTTATCGATAGTAGCTTTGTTTTTTTGGCATGATGCGGATTATCGGGGGACGGAATTTGTGCAGTTTGAAGATGATGCCTATTACTATCATGTTAAGGCGGTTCCGAAGAAAAAAGCTTAGTCATTCTTGGTATGTGTAGAAGGGAGTAAAAAGTGAATCTGATTACAAAAATGCGAGGATGGGTCAGTTTATTACCCTCCTTCAGTTTTACAGGGCTTCTGGAAATCGCGATTCTTTCGGCTCTAATTTATATTATCCTTCTCTGGATTAAAAATACCAAGGCTTGGCAACTATTAAAAGGAATTTTAATCATTATTCTCTTTACCGCCTTTGCCGTTTTCTTCCATTTAACAACCATAGTATGGCTGATTGAGAGATTGTCCACGGCTGCAATCATTGCAATCGTGATTATTTTCCAACCGGAACTTCGTAAGGCGCTGGAGCAGCTCGGTTCGAAAAATTTGATTAGTCAGTTTCGGGCGGGAGAAAGAAAAGCTTATACCCATATCAATCAGGAACTGATAGCAGCTTGCAGTGTTATGTCGGAAAATAAAACCGGTGCATTGATTGTCTTGGAGCAGATGCAAAGTCTGGAGGAGATAGAAAAGACCGGAATCTATGTTGACGGAATTGTTACGGCGGCTTTACTGATTAATATTTTTGAAAAAAATACGCCCCTGCATGATGGCGCGGTAGTGATTTCCAATGGGAGAATTTCTTCCGCAACCTGCTATCTGCCTCTATCCGATGCCGAGATTTCCAAGGCTTACGGTACAAGGCACAGGGCGGCACTGGGAATCTCCGAAAACTCCGATTCCATTACCCTGGTGGTTTCCGAGGAGACGGGAAGAATCTCCGTTGCGGTAGAGGGAAAATTACATCGTGTGAAGGATGCGGAGGGGCTTTTAAAATATCTTCCGAAAGAGGAAGACGGCGAAGAAAAGAAGTCTTTCTTGACGCAGCTTTTTGCCATAGGAAGAAAGAAGGAAGAGGAATGAAGTATTTCAAAAATAATTTATCCTTAAAATTGTTTAGTATAGGTCTGGCTCTCTTACTATGGCTGATTGTCTTTAATGTTTCCAATCCGGAGCAAAAGGGAAGCCGAACCGTGGAACTGAATATTTTAAATCAGGATGCATTTTCCGCGGACAACAAGACTTGGGAGATTGACAGGAATACGGTTACGGTCAGTTATACCGTACGAAGCAATATGGCATCCTCCGTACAGGCTTCCGACTTTAATGCGTATATTGATTTAAAGGATTACTCCATAACCGGGGCTGTTCCGGTTTATGTGGAATTGAAAAATTCGGAAAACAGCAGTGTGATTCAGGATATTGTTGCGAAACCTTCCGTTGTTCGGGTTTCCGTAGAAGATTTACAAATTAAAAAATTTACTTTGACAACAAACAGAAGAGGAAAAGAAAAGGATGGATATGTGGTTTCGTCCATTCATACTGAACCGGAGACCATCTATGCTACCGGGCCGGAGTCTTCCATCGGAAGAATTTCCTCTATCGGGATTTTGATCAATGTAGACGGTTTAAGCGAAAATACCAGCGGAAAAGAAAAGGCGGTTTTCTATGATGCGAATGGGAAGACCATTGATTCTTTAGAAAATGTAACTTTGTCCCAGTCGGAAATAGACTACACAATCGTTGTCAATAAGAAAAAGAATTTAAAAATTACATCTTCGACGACCGGCAATCCGCAGAGCGGATATTCTTTGTCCGGAATTGAAATATCTCCTTCCACGGTCTCCGTTTCGGGAAATGAGAGCTTGTTGGAGTCCGTTACCGCGATCAGTCTTCCTGCAGTCGATGTCGCTTCTGCAAATACGGATGTAAAAAAGGAAATTTCCATAGTGGATTATCTTCCAAAGGGAATTTCTCTTGCAGAACCGAACAGTACGGTTACTGTTACGGCAAAGATTCAGAAAAACGAGGAGACAACGAAAGAAAGCACGGTGAAGGAAGAAAGCGAGAGCACGACGGAAGAATCCAAGACGGAAACTACGGCGGAGAGCAGTACAGAGGAAACGAAGGAAAGTAAAGAAACAAAAGAAAGTAAGGAAAGTAAGGAAGGGAAAGAAAGTAAGGAAGGCAAATCAAGCGAAGAGAAGCAGACAAAGGATGCGGAAAAGGAATGAAAACAGTAAAAGTATTGAGTGTCTACAGTGTCGTCTACTTTTTGGCCTTCGTCGTAAAGACACGGGGGTTGTCCCTTCTTTCCTCCTTTTTGTTCCTCTTTCTTGCCGTATTTTTGTACTGTGTTGAAAAAAAAGAGGAAAAAAACAGTCTCCCACTTTGCGGTTTGTTTGCGCTGGGATTATTGGGGGGCGAGGGAATTGCCGTCTTGCAGCTGAGCAGGCTTTCGCTACCTTGGTCTAACACGATGTGGCTCAGTTTATATTTGGCGTATTTCTGTTTTTATTTGGCTTATCATCTCTTTCCGTACATTGTCTCGTTTCCGGAAAAACGGGAGAGAGAAAGAAGTGCCGGGCAGGATGCAAAGTTCCTGAAACGTTGCATCCTTTTTTTACTGGGAATTTCTTACCTGTCTTTTTCGATAGAAGCGATTTCCTTGGGCTACATTCCGCTTTTTACGGAAAATACACCGCATGCCTATTCTTACTTTCATTTAAAAGGCTTACATTACTTTACTACTCTTTTCGTTCTCGTTCCCATGCTTCTTCCCTGTCTGCATAAACTGGAAAAAAAGATTGGCTTATTTAGCTATATCAGCTTTTTTCTGTCCCTTCTTCTGCCTATTCTTCTGGTTTCACGCTACCAACTTATTTTTTCTATTTTACTGTTTCTATTTTCTCTTTTTTTGGAAGGATATCGTCCGAAGTGGAGGAAGGTAGCTGTTCTCTTTTTCTTTTTAGGCGTTTGTTATGTTGTATTGACCATTGAGCGTGCTCATTCCGTGTCGTATCTCCTGGATATTTTTGAAATGAAGAATCGGAATATTCCGATTGTTTTGGTTCAGCCGTATATGTACGTGGCCAATAACTTTGAGAATTTGAATTTACTGACGATAAATCTGGCTGCGCATTCCAACGGCTTTAAAATGGCCTATCCGTTTCTTACCTTATCGGGCCTGAAGTTTTTTATAGAGTTTCCGCTTGCATACCCGCTTTATTTAACGAAGGAAGAACTGAGTACTTTAACGATATTGTATGATGCCTACTATGATTTTGGACTTCTTGGCGTGGTTCTGTTTTCTGCGGTATTGGGAGGAATGGGGGAAATTCTTTATGCCCTGCAATCCGTAAAAAAGAATCCCTTTCTTAGCGGGATTGTAGCGCAATTTTCTTTCTACCTTCTCTTTTCCTTTTTTACAACCTGGTTTTCCAATGCTTCGAGTATTTTTTATTTTGGGGTCAGTATTTTCTTTGCGATTCTATGGCAAAGGAAGGAAGAGAAGAGGACAAAGCAGGGAAAGGAGAAGAAATGAAAAAAATACTTTTGCTAAGCTACAGGATTTGTTTTCCGATTGCAATCACGGCCATTTTTCTGATTTTGCTTCCTCGTGTGCTTCTGTTTTTCCTTCCGTTTACTTTAGGAGCGGTTCTTGCTTTACTTTCGGAGCCTCTGATTCGACTTGGAAGAAAAGTGTTTCCTTTTTTGAAAAAGGATCAGCTTTCTGTTTTAGTGATTTTGCTTCTGTTTTTGCTTTTCGCTACCTTGCTCTATCTATTGATTTTACTCGGCCTTCCTTTTGTGACGAAGAAAATGGCAGGCTTTCCCGAGTATCTTCTTTCGATAAAGGAAATGAGTTTGGAAACGCTGGAAACTTTGCGAAACTTCCTTCCGGAAAGTTTTCGGGGCGTTTTTTTGGATCTGCCGAATAAAATGGAGAGTTTCGGAAAGAATCTTTTAAAAAATTGGTCTTCTCCCGCACTACGGCTTTCCCTGCACTTTGTCAGCGGCCTGCCGGAACTTCTGCTGTATTTTGTCTTAACCATTCTTTCGGCACTGTCTTTTGTAAAGGATGGAGGGAAAATAGTTGAAGGACTCAAGGCTTTGGTTCCACACAGTTTTAGGCATTATGGAGAGCTCCTGCGGGAAGATGGAAAAAAGATTTTAAAGGGATATATTCTTGCACAGTTCGAAATTATGTTTTGTGTATTTCTTCTTTTGGCTCTGGGATTCAGTTTTTTGAAAGTTCCCTATGGGATTTTTCTGGCTTTTTTAACTGCATTTTTGGATGCGCTGCCGGTTTTTGGTGTGGGCTTTATCATGTGGCCCTGGATGTTGATGCTTCTGTTGCAGGGACGTTTTGTGCTCTTTCTGGCTCTACTGGTTCTGTATATTCTAAGTCAGATGATCCGGCAGTTTTTACAACCTAAAATTATCGGAGAAGCAATCGGGCTTCCTCCTATTTTGGCTCTATTGTTTTTGTTTCTGGGATATAAATTTTACAGTTTGTCGGGAATGGTCCTGGCTTTGCCTGTCGGGATGTTGTTGCTTCGTTTTTATCATTATGGAGCATATGACGGTCTGTTTCAGTCCGCTAAAGAGCTGAGAGAAGTCTTGCTGGAATATCTGTAAGGAGAGAAAGGAAAGGCATGCTTAGAGAGAGTCAAAAAATACCGGAAGAATTTTTAGACAGAATGCGGAAGCTTTTTCCGGAGGAAGAGGAGTGGGAACGTTTTCTTGCCTCCCTTTCGGAAAAACCCAAAAGAGGACTTCGCCTGAATTTACAAAAATTGAAAAAAGCGGAAAAAGCGGGTTTTTCTTTTGAAAAATGGAAAGAGGCATGGAAGCTCAAAGCTCTTTTTCCGAAAAAAGAGGAAATGGATTTTCCGGAAGGAGAAGAAATCGATTTTTCGGAGAACAGAGAATATCTTGTTTGCGAAGAGGAATCAGGATGCCGGGCGGAAATCGGAAGAGATCCCTATCATGAAGGCGGCCTATACTATATTCAGGATCCCTCCGCCATGGAGGTGGTTTCCGGAATGCATATTCGTCCGTTTGACCGTTGTCTCGATCTATGCGCAGCACCGGGGGGAAAGAGTCTTCATATGGCAGACCGTTTGGATGGACATAGGGGCGGTTTTCTGCTTTCCAATGAGTATGTGGGAGAGCGAGCAAGAATTCTGTCCCAAAATGCGGAGAGGATGGGCTATGCCAATCTTTGCGTGGTAAATGAAAGGCCTCAAAATTTAGCGGAAAAATATCCGGGATTTTTTTCCAGAATTCTGGTGGATGCCCCCTGTTCCGGGGAAGGAATGTTTCGAAAAAGTGAAGAGGCTATAACGGATTGGTCACCGGATTTGGTTGAAAAATGTGTTTTAAGGCAAAAAGAAATTTTGAAGGAAGCTTTTCTCATGCTTAGGGAAGGGGGAGAGCTGGCCTATTCAACCTGTACTTTTGAAGAGGCCGAAAACGAAGGGATCCGCAAGTGGATTTTGGAGGAGAATTTGGATTATCAATTCCTGGGAGAGAAGCGACTTTATTTTCATCATGCAAAGGGTGAAGGACAGTACTATGCTTATTTTAAAAAGGCAGGGCAGGATTTAGAAGAGAAGAAGCAGAGAACGGAATATTCCATTTTGAAAAAGAATAAGTCGATTTTTTTGTATCCCGCTTTTTTAAGTGTTTTTCAAGATTTAAAGCTGTTCCGTTTAGGAATCCGCATTTTCGAAGAGGGAAAGAACGGATGGGAATACAGTCACGGACTGAGCCATGCATTGAATTTGGAAGAAATACTACCTATCGTGGAAGAGCAAAGGTTGGAGAAAAAATACAAGCTTCTTTACGGGATTTATCTCACTAGAGAGGATAAACGGATAGAGGACTATCTTTACGGAAATGAAATTCCGATTGCCGAAGAAGAACTGCAAGTTCTATTGCCCGGAAAAATGGCGGAGAAATCAGGAATGGGGATTTTGTACTGTGACGGAATTCCTCTTGGCTTCGGATACTATCGAAACGGAAGGCTTCGAAATTATTATCCCAAGGGTTTGCGATACAGAAAATAAAAATCAAGCAGATACGTTAAGTATTTAACAGTCTATATCAATATATTTACATAGAAGGCTTAAAATCGTCTTAAAATCCCTTGAACTCAATATCCCTATCGTTTACAATACCAAAGAATATGACTTGATTCATATATAGAAATGGAGGAGACTTATGGATTCTAAGGCAAGAAGCCGTATAGAGGCATTGCTGGACGCACAAAGCTTTGTGGAAATCGGCGCTTTGGTAAAAAGTAGAAGTACCGACTTTTTACAGGGTGCTGAAAAAGCGGCATCGGATGGTGTTATCTGCGGCTATGGAAGCATTTCCGGAAAGCCGGTATACATTTATGCGCAAAACAGAGATGTGCTGTCCGGTTCAGTTGGGGAAATGCATGGCAGAAAGATTGCTCATCTTTATGACATGGCAATGAAAATGGGAGCTCCGGTGGTGGAACTTTTGGATTCCAGCGGAATTCGTTTGGAAGAGGCTACAGATGCACTATATGCCCTCTCCAAGCTTTACAAGAAAAAAGCGCAGGCAAAGGGCCTGATTCCATTATATTCTGTACTCTACGGACAGGCAGGCGGCGGAATGGCGCTTCTTGCTTCTCTTTCAGACTTTTGCTTTATGGAGAATCAGGAAGGAAGACTCTTTATCAATGCTCCTGATGCGGTAAAGGGAAATAAAGATGCATCTTTTTCTGAAGGAAAAGCACAGGAAGAGGCCGGAAATGTTGATTTTTCCGGAACGGAAGAAGAAATTGTGAAAGAGCTCAAGAAGGCATTTACCTTCCTCCCCGCCAACAATGAAGATGCAGCCTACAATGAGGATGTGGAAGACAATTTAAACCGTGCTGTGGATGGATTCTTCGATTTAAAGGGTAGAGAAGCTTTGACGATTCTTTCCGATGAAGGAGAAATTTTTGAGGTAAAGAGAGCTTACGGAGAAGAGGCGGTTACCGCATTTATCCGTTTAAACGGTCAGACAGTGGGCGGAATTGCCACAAACGGGGGAGCTTTGCATTGGAAGGATATTGCGAAAATGAACCGCTTCATCCGTTTCTGTAATACGTACTCGCTTCCGATTCTTACACTCTGTGATACCACAGGCTTTGAGAATTGCCTTTGCAATGAAAAGCATTTGGGAACAGAGATGGCTGAGCTTTTGTCCGCTTACGGTAATGCTTCCGTGCCAATGGTCACGGTGGTAAAGAAGGCTGTAGGCTCCGCAGGGGCTTGCCTTGGAAGCAAGGGTGTCGGTGCGGATCTTGTTTTTGCGTATCCCGAATCGGAGATTACCGTTATGGAGCCGGGGCTTGCTGCAAATATTTTGTACCCGGATGAGTCCTTGGAAGAAAGAGAAGCCAAGGCAAAGCGCTATTTGGAAGAAAAAGCTTCTGCAGAGAGTGCTGCGGCTCGCGGTTATATTGACGCTCTTATTTTCCCGGAAGAAACAAGACAAAGAGTTATCTCTGCTTTGGACATGCTCTACGGGAAAGCTGACTTTGATTTTCATAAAAAGTTCGGAAGCATTTAAATGGAGGAAGTATGAAGAAAATAAAGCGAATCTTTATTCTCCTTTCCGTTCTTCTCTTCTCCGCTTTTCTTCTGTCCTGTTCTAAAAAAGAAGAGGAAAGTACTTCGGTATCTGCCGAAGAAGCATCAGGACTGGAAGGGGTCATTACCAATTATTTCCAGCAGATTGAAGCGCAGGATGATGAGCAGTTGGAAGAAAGCATCAACAGTGCCTATAAGGCCAAGGAAGAATTATTTTACAATGCTCTGTCCAATTATAAGAATGCTAAGAAGGATTTAGGAGAATTTCAAGAAATTGAAAAAGTAGATGTAAAAAAAGAGGGTGATACCTATGTGGTTGACCTTCATGCCAAATATGCCAAGCGTGAATTGATTTTTCATGCCGCTTTACATGATGACTATTCCGGGTTTAGCGAACTGAGCTTCAATCCCGTCTACAGTCTTTCCGAAAAGCTTTTTGCCGCTTTCCAGAATATGATTGTCGGTATGGGAACCGTATTTGCGGTTTTAATCTTCATTGCTTGGATTATCAGTTTATTTGCGCATTTACACAGATGGGAAGTCCGACAGGCGGAAAAAAAGAAGGAAAGAGATGGAAAGAGCAGTTCGGTAGCGTCTTCTCCTGCTGTGGTTAGCCCGGAGAAGCCTGCAGTTCCTGTTTTGGAAAAAGAAGAGGGGATTTCCGAAGAGCTTCTGTCCGTCATTCTGATGGCGGCGGTAAAGGCATACGAAGAGGATTTTGCAAAGAAGAATCCCTACAGTGATGCACGTACTCTGGAAAATGGTTTGTTTGTGCGCTCGATTAAAAGAAGGAAGTAGAGGTTAAAAATGAAAGAATATACAATTACTGTAAATGGTGTGGCATATGATGTGACGGTGGATGAAAAGGGTAATGGAGGTGCTTCCGCAGCTCCTGCTGTGGCTCCTGTAGCGAAAGCCGCTGCACCCGCTGCAACCCCTGCGCCGGCACAGAAGGCATCTCAAGCGGGAAATATTTCCGTTACGGCTCCCATGCCCGGAAAAATTCTCTCTATTAAAGTTAAAGAAGGGGACAGTGTTCACAGCGGAGATGTACTTCTGGTACTGGAAGCCATGAAGATGGAAAATGACATCGTTGCACCGAAGGACGGTACCGTAGTCAGCATTAATACCAAGGTTGGAGACAGCGTGGAGTCCGCTCAAGTACTTATTGGCCTGCAGGGTTAAGCAGTTAGGAGGATATGAGATGAATATAGTAGAGACCTTTTTAAATCTACTAGAACAAACCGCATTCTTCAGCTTAAGCTACGGGAACTACTTGATGATTTGCGTTGCCTTGATTTTTTTATACTTAGGGATTGCAAAAGGCTTCGAGCCGCTTCTTATGGTTCCCATTGCTTTCGGAATGCTTTTAGTAAATATCTATCCGGACATTATGCTCAGTCCGGAAAAATCAATAAACGGTACAGGGGGATTGCTTTGGTATTTCTTCCGTTTGGATGAGTGGACGATTTTTCCTTCTCTGATTTTCCTCGGTGTAGGGGCACAGACGGATTTCTCCCCTCTTATTGCAAACCCGATCAGCTTTCTTCTCGGAGCGGCTGCACAGTTCGGAATTTATGCGGCATACTTCTTTGCCATTTTTATGGGCTTTAACGGCGCCGCTGCCGCTGCAATCTCCATTATCGGAGGTGCGGACGGCCCGACTTCCATTTTCCTCTGCAATAAGCTCGGTCAAACGGCCTTACTTGGTCCGATTGCCGTTGCGGCATATAGCTATATGTCTTTGGTGCCGATTATTCAGCCGCCTATTATGCGTGCTTTAACAACGAAAGAAGAAAGAATGTGCAGGATGGAACAGCTTCGCCCGGTTTCCAAGCTGGAAAGGATTCTCTTCCCTATCGTTGTAACTGTTGTGGTTTGCCTTTTACTGCCGACTACGGCTCCTCTTGTGGGAATGCTGATGCTCGGAAACCTTTTTAAGGAGTCCGGAGTAGTGAGACAGTTAACCGAAACGGCAGCGAATGCTATGATGTATATCGTAGTTATCTTACTGGGAACCTCTGTTGGAGCCACCACTTCTGCGGAAGCTTTCCTGAATTTGGATACCTTGAAAATTGTACTTCTCGGTCTGATTGCCTTTGCTTTCGGTACAGCCGCCGGTGTTTTACTTGGAAAAGTGATGTATTACTTGTCCGGCAAGAAGATCAATCCGTTAATCGGTTCCGCCGGCGTTTCCGCCGTGCCTATGGCAGCCAGAGTTTCACAAAAGGTGGGAGCGGAGTCCGACCCGACCAACTTCCTGCTTATGCATGCCATGGGACCAAATGTAGCGGGAGTAATCGGAACCGCCGTTGCGGCAGGCATGTTTATGGCTGTTTTTGGGGTAAAATAAGAAAGGGGAATTTATGGCTAAAGTTAAAATCACGGAAACGGTGCTCAGAGATGCGCATCAGTCCTTAATTGCCACCAGAATGCCCAGTGAGCTGATGGAGCCGATACTGGATCAGATGGATGAAGTAGGATATCACGCTGTAGAGTGCTGGGGAGGAGCAACCTTTGACGCTTGCCTCCGTTTTTTAAAGGAAGATCCATGGGAACGTCTCAGAATGTTTAAGAGACACTTTAAAAATACAAAGCTGCAGATGCTTTTCAGAGGACAGAATATCTTAGGCTACAACCACTATGCCGATGATGTGGTCGAGTATTTCGTAGAGAAATCTATTGCAAACGGCATTGATATTATTCGTATCTTTGACTGTTTAAATGATATTCGGAATTTGGAAACGGCGGTAAAGGCTTGTAATAAAGAGGGTGGACATGCGCAGATTGCCCTTTGCTATACTTTGGGAGATGCCTATACCTTGGAGTATTGGGAAAATCTCGCCCGAGAGGTGGAAAACCTCGGCGCCGATTCTCTTTGCATTAAAGATATGGCGGGCTTACTTCTTCCGAAGCAGGCCACAGAATTGGTGGAGGCCTTAAAGAAGGGAACCAAGCTGCCGATTGAAATGCATACACACTATACCACCGGAATGGCTTCCATGACCTATTTAAAGGCAATTGAGGCAGGGGCCGATATCATTGACACGGCATCAACTCCTTTCGCCATGGGAACTTCCCAGCCGTCCACGGACGTTATGGTTGCCGCTTTACAGGGAACGGAATATGATACCGGATTGGATCTTGATAAGCTGATTGCGATTTCCAATTATTTTCAGCCGTACAGAGAGGAGTGCATTAAGTCAGGGCTTCTTTCCACAAAGGTTCTCGGCGTAGATGTCAAGGCTCTGAAGTACCAGGTACCGGGCGGAATGCTCTCGAACCTCATTTCTCAGCTTCATCAGGCCGGAAAGGATGATAAGTTGCAGGAAGTGCTGGAAGAAGTACCAAGAGTGAGAAAGGACTTCGGAGAGCCTCCTCTTGTTACGCCATCCTCCCAGATTGTGGGAACCCAGGCGGTAATGAATGTCATTGCCGGAGAGCGCTACAAAATGGTGCCGAAGGAGTCTTACAAGCTTGTAGCCGGAGAATTCGGAAAAACGGTAAAGCCGATGAATCCGGAAGTGGTAGAGAAGATTCTAAAGGGAGAGAAGCAGATGACGGATCGTCCCGCAGATCATATTGCACCGCAGCTTAAGAAGTTTGAAGAAGAGGCCAAGGAGTGGACAAGACAGCCGGAAGACGTTCTGTCCTATGCACTTTTCCCGCAGGTAGCCAAAGACTTCTTCGAATATAGAAATGCACAAAGTACAGGCGTGGCTTTAAGTGCCGCGGACAAAGCAAATAAGGCTTATCCGGTATAATAAAATTTTCTTTTAGTTTAATCAAAACCACCCGTTTGACGGGTGGTTTTTGTTATGGCTAATGTCCATTCATGAAAGCCAGCGCCTTTAGACGCCGGCCCGATAACAGGGGGTTATAGCCCCCGAGCAAATCACCCGTTTGACGGGGGTATGTTTTTAAATCTTTACTTTTATCTGAATTCTTCCAATATGCATTGACTGAAGGTGGCAAAAAAATTAAACTGATTCAGAATTATGTCGATAAATAAGATAAGGTATTTTTTATATAGTTTTCGTTCATTCATGGATTAGGAGAGTTTATGCACAGGAAGCATTTCGGAGCAGTATTTTTAAGCGTCTTTTGTCTTATGACGCAGTTTACTGCTGTAGCCGCGGAAAGAGCGGCTTTAATAAAAGGAAGCATTGTTAATATAAGGTCGGAAGCAAATGTAAACAGTAAAAAAGTTGCAAATCTTTTTTCCAATACCAATGTAACGGTAGGGGATTCGGTAAAAAACAGCAATGGAGAATCGTGGTATCCCGTTACATTTTCTTCCGGAAAGGGCTATGTTCGTTCCGACTTTATTAAATTTCCGGTACAGTATCAGCGAAATGAACAGTTTGAAAACGATTTGAATCAGCAGGGCTTCCCGGAAGGCTATAAGGAGGGACTCAGGAGTCTCCATGCTGAATTTCCCAATTGGCGTTTTCAAGGCTTTAAAACCAATCTGAATTGGAATGATGTATTAGACGGGGAAATGGAAGGCACCGGCAGTCTGGTAGATAAAAATGCCATTTCTTCCTGGAAATCTACGGATGCCGGAAAATATGACTGGAATACAGGTACATGGCCGGGATTTGACGGACCGACTTGGGTTGGTGCATCCAGAGCGTTGACGGCTTATTACATGGATCCTCGAAACTTTTTTGATGAGTCGTATATTTTCCAATTTTTACTCCACAACTATAATCCCGAGGAGCAGACCAAGGAAGGGCTGAACTCCATTCTGAAAGGGAGCTTTATGGAAGGCGGGGCAAGCCCAGCATCAACACAAAGTACGACGCAGGGGTCCGAGACAAGCTCGGATGCTGTGGTTGCCGATACCGTGTCATTCGATGAAAATGTTATTGTATCCGCAGGGGGACCGGGAGAGTTTCTTTCGGGAAATGAGAGTACTAGTGCCGAAGCTTCCGGGACAAGTTCCGGAAACGTTTCGGGGATTGACTACAGTGCTATAATCATGAAGGCTGCCGAGGCTTCAAAACAAAACCCCTATGTTCTTGCTGCTATGATTTTGCAGGAGCAGGGAAAGGGAAGCAGCGGTTCCATTTCCGGAGCGAGCGGTTTATATAATTATTTTAATGTGGGCGCCTATGCAGCAAACGGAATGGGAGCGGTAGAAAGAGGAATCTGGTATGCCGGACAAAGCGGTTCCTACGGTAGACCTTGGAACAGTCCGGAGAAGTCCATCCTGGGCGGCGCACAGTTTTTTTCGGAAAATTATATGAATGCCGGACAAAATACTTTATATTTAAAGAAGTGGAATGTGCAGGGAAGTAATCTGTATAAGCACCAGTATATGACCAATGTACAGGGAGCTGCGGAAGAAGGAGCGAAACTTTCCAAGGCCTATTCATCCGATATGAAGCAAAAGGCGCTCACTTTTTCCATTCCCATTTATGAGAATATGCCAAATGAGAAGGCTGCCATTCCGACCGGAACGGGTAGCCCGAATAATCGTCTGTCTTCTCTTAGTGTGTCGGGATATACTTTAAGTCCGGCTTTTTCCGGAGATAAGCAGGCTTATACGGTAACTTTGGCAAACGGAACAAAATCTCTTACCGTGAATGCTTCGGCAATTGACGGAAAAGCGGAGATCAGCGGTGCAGGTTATCAGAGTTTGGACGGAAAAGACAGCATAAACGTTTCCGTAAGAGCGGAAAACGGATTGGAAAGAGTTTATACGATAAAGATAAACTATGGAAATGTGTCTTCTTCGGGAGGCAGTGGAAGTGAAAGCGGTGTAGAGATAGTTGAAGTCGGAAAGGGACCTTTAAACTAAAAGGGAGATATTAGTATGATGATTAAAGTAAAGTACATAGTATTCAGTCTACTTTTCGGGATGCTGTTTTCTTTTACCGTTTTAGCGTCGGACGGGCAGCTCAGCTTCTCCGATCCGACAGCCAATGTTGGGGATACCATCAGCTTGAATATGAAGGTACGCAGTGATACGCCTCTTTCCAGAGCGGATATCACACTTCGTTATGACAGTAATGTCTTGCAGTTTATTTCCGGTACGGATACGGATGGCGGTGCAGGTACGATTCGTGTTCACGGGTCCGGTACGCAAGGAGAAAACAATGCCTTAGTCTATACCATTCAGTTTAAAGCCTTAACTGCAGGTGTTTCCTCTGTAAGCGTGGAAAAGCAGGAGGTTTATTCTCAAGACGAATCACTGCTGAATTTGACCCATGTCGGCTCATCCAAGGTAAGTGTAAACGGTGCTTCTTCCACGGAAAGCAGTGCTGAGGAAAGTACGGCTTCTTCCGAAGAAAGTACGGAAGCGGACAAAGAAACGGTGAATGAAGGGGTTAAGCTTACTGCAAAAGATAAGAGCATTACCATTATGAATCCCGGTTCGGACGTCCAGATTCCCGCAGGTTTTTTGGAGAGCACCATTGATGTAGACGGGCATCAGGTGAAGGGATGGGTATGGAAGGCGGAATCCGAGCATCAATACATTATTCTTTATGGAATGAATGATGCCGGAGACTTGAGTTTCTATCGCTATGATTTAAAAGAAAAGACCATTCAACGGTATTTTCAGGATCCTTTGGAAGCGGAGCAGAAGAAGAATGCGGAGAATTATCCGGGACTTTTAGGAAAATATGATACCTTGGTCGGTAAATATAATATTCAATTCATTCTTTCCAGTGTGTTTGGCTTTACTACCTTGTTATTTATTGTTTTGTCTGCTTTCCTATGGCAAGAAAGAAATCGACTGAAAAGAATTATCAGTTTCCAAAAGGAGGGAATCCACGGGAGAGAGCTTCGCCCCAATGTAGAGGACATTTCCATGGAAGAGCTTTCCTTTGATGAAAATAAGGAAGAAGATGAATTGGATCATACCAAAATGGTTTCCGTTGTACATAAGGCGATTCCTGAAAATGATTTGGAGGATGAAGACCTCGGTGCAACCAGAAGCATTTCCATTAAAGATGAAGATTTGAAAAGAAGGAATGAAAAGAAAGCGAAACATGAAGATAAGCCGGAAGATGCAGATGATCCGGAATTGGAAATAGAAGACCTGTAGAAAATTGAGAGAGAGGCTGAGGCCTTTCTCTTTTTTCTAAGTAGTCTGCGGATAGGCGAAAGTACCTGTTGTATAATAAATTTAACTGGAGTAGGGTTTTCCCCTCTTGTTCACATAATATTCAAATATAACACGTATGATTGTTGCGTTATGTTGTATAATGATTCGCATGGAATAAAGGGGAAGTTTTTCTCCTATAAAAAAGAACCGGAAGGTTCATAAAGAGTATAAAGGATTAGGGTGAAAAGATGAATCAGTTTACTATACAGGCACAAAGAGCACTTCAGCTGGCTATAGAGGTTGCTGAAGAATGCCATCATCAATATATCGGTACGGAGCATATTTTACTGGGGCTTGTACGGGAAGGCACAGCGGTTGCCGGAAAAGTGTTGAAAGCCAACGCTATTTCGGAAGATAAAATCATGGAAATGATTGCAAAGTTTATCAGTACGGACGGTAAGCTTTCCGTTGCGGACCCCAGCGGTTATACGCCTTCCGCGAAACGAGTTTTAGAACAGGCCATGCAAGAATCCAGAGATAGCGGTTCCCGACTGGTGGGAACGGAGCATCTTCTTCTGGCAATATTGAAAGACGGAAACTGTGTGGCATCCAGGATTATTTCCACCTTGGGTGCCTCAACGCAGAAGATTTATTCACAATTGAACACCGCAATGGGAAGAGATCAGTTTGTTGAGGATAAGGGCGAAAAGGATAGAAGCGGAAGAGTTTCTCAGACGCCGACCCTGGATCAGTTCTCCAGAGACTTGACAGCTTTGGCAAGAGAGGGAAAGCTGGATCCTGTAGTGGGAAGAGAACGGGAAATTATGCGTATGATTCAGATTCTTTCCAGGCGTACCAAGAATAACCCCTGTCTTGTTGGGGAGCCGGGAGTAGGAAAAACGGCTGTGGTAGAAGGTTTGGCCAATCGTATTGTGGCGAAGGATGTACCGGAGATAATCGAGAAAAAGCGTCTTCTTACTTTGGATCTCTCCGCAATGGTGGCCGGTTCCAAGTATAGAGGAGAATTTGAAGAGAGGATTAAGAGAGTAATCAGCGAGGCAAGAAACGACGGAGAGGTTCTTCTTTTTATCGATGAAATTCATACGATTATCGGTGCAGGCGGTGCAGAAGGAGCCCTGGATGCGGCGAACATTTTAAAGCCTGCCCTTGCACGCGGAGAATTACAGATTATCGGTGCGACCACTCTTGAGGAGTATCGGAAGCATATTGAGAAGGATGCGGCACTCGAAAGGAGATTCCAACCGATAACGATTGATGAGCCGTCCGAAGAGGAAAGTATTGCGATTTTAAGAGGAATTAAAGAGAAGTACGAGGAGCATCATAAGGTAAGTATAGACGATGCGGCGATTTTAGCGGCTGTAAAGCTGAGTTCCCGCTACATTAATGATCGTTACCTTCCGGATAAGGCTATAGATTTGATTGATGAGGCTTCTTCGAAGCTCCGTATTACCCATAGCGGTGAGCCGAAAGGAATCAAGCGTTTGAGAGAACAGCTTATGGAGCTGGAAATAGAGAAGGAGGACTGCATTCGGAAGGAAGATTTCGAAGCGGCTTCTTTAATAAAGAAAAAACAGGAACAAAAGAAAAAAAGGCTGGATAAAGAACTGGAAGAATGGAAGAAGGAGCGGGAAGAAAACAAGCTCCATGTCACTGAAACGGATATCGCGAACATTGTATCGGATTGGACCAGAATTCCTGCCAAGAAGTTAAGTGAATCGGAAAGCGAGAAGCTGAAGAATCTTGAAAATCTTCTGCATACCCGTGTGATCGGACAAAATGAGGCGGTTCATGCGGTTGCACAAGCCATTAAGCGAGGTAGAGTGGGACTGAAGGATCCGAAACGTCCCATCGGCTCTTTTATGTTTTTAGGACCTACAGGAGTAGGAAAAACGGAGCTTTCCAAAGCCTTGGCAGAGACGGTATTCGGTTCCGAGCAGAATTTAATTCGTGTAGATATGTCCGAGTATATGGAGAAGTACAGTGTTTCCAAGATGATTGGTTCTCCCCCCGGCTATGTTGGTTACGATGAAGGCGGACAGCTTTCTGAAAAGGTTAGAAGAAATCCCTATTCCGTGATTCTGTTTGATGAAATTGAAAAAGCACATCCGGATGTTTTGAATATTCTTCTTCAAGTCTTGGATGACGGGCATATTACGGATTCACAGGGGCGAAAGGTTTCTTTCAAAAATACTATTATCATCATGACCTCCAATGTAGGAGCCGAACAGATTATCAGTCCGAAAAAACTGGGCTTTGATTCTCCTGCTGATCAGGGAGACAAGGATTATAAGTACATGAGAACGAAGGTTCTGGAAGAGTTGAAGCATCTCTTTAAGCCGGAGTTCCTGAATCGTGTAGATGAAATTATTGTTTTCCGTCCAATCAGTAAGGAAGATATGTCTCAGATTTTAGAGATTTTATTAAAGAATCTTTATGCCCGGGCGAAGGGAGAGATGAATCTGGGAATCAGTCTGGACAAGAAGGCCAAGTCCTTCCTTATAGAGAAGGGTTATGATCCGAAATTCGGGGCACGTCCGTTAAAGAGAACCATTCAGACCGAAGTGGAAGATCTTTTATCGGAGGCAATTTTGGACGGGAACGTTCTTCCCGGAGAGAAGGTCAATCTTCGTGTGGATAAAAGTGGAGAAGCTTTACGTACCAGTGTTCGAAAAGAAAAGGTTTAACAATGGCAAAAAGTCTGAGTCGTTTTTTTTGTAAAGAGTGCGGATATGAAACCATTAAATGGTTAGGACAGTGCCCCTCCTGTAAACGATGGAATACTATGGTAGAGGCTCCGAAAGAGCTTCCGGAAAAGAATAGGGCATTTTCCAGAAACACCACCGGTGCAAGGGCAGAGATGAAGCAACTAAAGGACATTGTTCTTCTTGAGGAAGACAGGCTTTCAACCGGTTATGCTGAGTTGGATAGAGTTTTGGGGGGCGGGATTGTAACCGGCTCCCTTCTTCTCTTGGGAGGAGATCCCGGAATCGGGAAGTCGACCATTTTTCTTTCCATCTGTTTGAATCTTGGAAAACAGGGGAAAAAGGTGCTTTATGTATCCGGAGAGGAGTCCTTAAAGCAAATTAAGCTTCGGGCAGAAAGAATGCAAAAAGCGGAGGGAGAAATCTATTTCCTATCCGAAACCAATTTAAAACACATTGCGGAGAGTGTGGAGGATTTGGAACCGGATTTTTTGGTTGTCGATTCGATTCAGACGATGTTTTTGGAGGAGGTCTCCGCATCACCCGGTTCGGTAAGTCAGGTTCGAGATTGTACAGCGGCATTGCTTAGGATTGCAAAGGAAAAAGGAATTGCAATCGGTATTATCGGACATGTAACGAAAGACGGCAATGTTGCCGGTCCCAAAATTCTGGAGCATATGGTAGATGCGGTATTGTATTTTGAAGGAGAAAAGAATACCCAATTGCGAATTCTTTACGGTCAAAAAAACAGATTCGGTTCTACGAATGAGATAGCTGTATTTACAATGGAAGCAAGCGGATTGGAGGAAGTAAGGAACCCTTCCGAGTTTCTTTTGTCGGGAAGAGCAGTTTCCTCTGCCGGTTCCGTGGTTTCTTCCGCAGTGGAGGGAACAAGACCTCTCCTTATGGAAATACAGGGCTTACTGGTACCTACCGCCTTTGGCATCCCGAGAAGAACCGCAAACGGGATGGACTATAATCGTCTCACTATGCTTTTAGCCGTTGTAGAGAGGAATTTAGGAATAGAATGTTCCCGGTTTGATGCCTATATCAATATTACAGGAGGAATGCGGATTTCCGAGCCTGCGGTTGACCTGGCCGTTATACTGGCTCTTTTATCCAGCTATCGTAATATTCCGATTGCCGAAGATATTATGGTTTTCGGCGAAGTTGGCCTTTCCGGTGAGGTTCGTGCGGTAAGTCAAAGCAGACAGAGAGTGGAAGAAGCAAAACGACTGGGATTTAAACGAATCGTTTTACCTTCCTATCATTTACAAAAGGACAATTATAATGTGCAGGGAGTGCAACTGATTCCGGTAAAAAACATTCGTGAAGCGTTGACAATCTTTAAAAGCTAGAGTAGAATAACAACGTTGTTTTGCACCGAAGGGGATTAGTTCAAGGGTAGAGCAACGGTCTCCAAAACCGCCGATGGGGGTTCGAATCCCTCATCCCCTGTTATAAAGAAACCCTAGGAAGATAGCCAAGAACGGCTTGAATCCTAGGGTTTTTGCTGTTTTATGAGCCGGAAACAAGATAATGGAAATCCGTCACCGGACAAGGACTTTCCAAAAGTCATTACTGATGTTAAAATGAAGGAAATTTTTTTGGGAGGAAAGTCATGAAAATAGATTTGAAAGAAGATGGCAAACGGCTAATAGGGGTTATTGCAGGCGGTCTTCTTATGGCTTTGAATTTGAAAACCTTTGTCTCTGCAGGCGGGCTTCTTCCCGGTGGGGCAAATGGCCTTACCGTTTTAGTTCAAAGGATAGCCCTAAGCTATTTTAATATTTCCATTCCCTTTTCTCTTGTCAATATCACAATCAATTTAATTCCTATCTATATAGGCTTTCGTTATGTGGGGAAAAAGTTTACTTTTTTCTCTTTAATTATGCTTTTGGTTACCGGTTTCTTTACGGACTATTTGCAGCTTGGACCGATTACTTCCGATAAGCTCTTGATTTCCATATTTGGCGGAATCATGAATGCTGTAGCAATTACTCTTTGTCTTTGGGTGGATGCCACTTCGGGAGGAACGGATTTTATTGCCATTTATCTTTCGGAACGGAAAGGAGTGGATACCTGGAATCTGATTTTTTATTTTAACGCTACAATTTTATTGGTTAACGGCTACCTTTTCGGTTGGGATAAAGCCTTGTATTCCATTATTTTTCAGTATGTATCTACACAAACCTTATCCGCTTTATACAGAAACTATCAGAAGTTAACCTTTTTTATTATTACGGATTATCCTCATGAAATTGCAGCGGGTATCCATGAGGTTTGTCATCATGGAGCCTCTATTTTGAAAGCGGAAGGGGCTTATGCGCATCAAGAAAAGAGTATGGTATACTCCGTGATTTCTTCTATGGATGCCAGAAAAGTAAAGATGAAAATAAAAGAAATAGATCCCAAGGCCTTTATCAATACCGTTCATTCCAAGGATATAATGGGACGTTTCTATATGAAACCGAAGGATTAGAACGCCGGATTCTCAGGATTTTTGCAAAAACCGGAGTTTATCCGGCAGTCACTTCATTGTAGAAAAATTGGAAATGCTCTGAGAGGCATTTTGTTCAGCATAAATAAGAGGAGGATTATGGGAAAGTATCAGAATATACTTTTGGATTTAGACGGAACGATTTTGGACTCCGGTCCCGGAATCAAGAAGTCTGTGCAGTATGCCTTGGATCATTTTTCTCTGTACCATCAACCGGAGGAAAAGCTGAGACGTTTTATAGGACCGGCTCTAACGGATTCCTTTATGAGGGTATACGGTTTCAGTACGGAACAGGCTGAGGAGGCTCTTTCCTATTATCGTGAGTTTTATCCGACCAATGGGATATTCGATGCTTCTCTTTATCCCGGAATGGAAGAGTGCATAAAAACTCTGGCAGAACATGGGAAGAAGGTGATTTTACTTACAGCAAAACCGATTTTTTTTGCCGCACAAATCACCAAACATTTCCGGATTTCCGATTATTTTTTTCTGGAAATCGGAACGGAGCTGACGGAGCGGGATTCCAGTAAGGTGCATCTTATAGAGAAGGCTTTACGTGACGGGAATCTAAAAAAGGAAGAATGTCTTATGGTTGGAGACACAAAATATGATATTGATGCTGCAAAAGAGGTGGGAATAGATTCGGTTGCCGCATTGTATGGCTATGGTTCTCCGGAAGAAATTGCAAATGCAAATTATAGCATTCAAAAACCCTTGGATTTGCGTTCTCTTGTTTAAGAGGAAGGCAAAGTAAAGAGTTTTCAAGATGTTATAAGATAAGGTTTCACAAAAGAAAGGGGTTCTTATTATGAAAAAAAGGATGGCATTGGTACTACTTTCTACTGCGGTTATGCTCGGCATGGCCGCATGCGGTGGGAAAAAGCCCGAGAAAGAAACAACACAGGCCGTTACAACGGACGTGACAACGGAAAAGGCTGAAGCAACGACGGAAAAAGCGGAAGAGAGTTCGGAAGAGACGAAGACGGAGACGGAGTCGGCATTGAAAGTCATCAGTCTTAAGGGACCAACCAGTATCGGTCTTGTACATCTTATGGACAAAGCGGAAAAGGATAATTTGCCCTATAGCTTCCAGATTGAGGCAAGTCCGGATGCGCTTCTTCCCGAATTTGTTTCCGGAAAGGCGGATATTGCGACGGTTCCCGCAAACATGGCGGCTGTTTTATATCAGAAACTTAATAAAGATTTATATGTTTTAAATATCAATACCTTGGGCGTTCTTTATGGTGTAAGCGGAAACGTGGAAGTGAAAGCATTTTCCGACTTGGAGGGAAAGACCTATTTCAGTACCGGGCAGGGGGCCAGTCCCGAATATCTGATGAATACTTTGTTAAAGAAAAATTCCATTCATGCAAATGCCGAATTTTACACGGATGTGACGGAAATTGCGGCAAAATTAAAGGAAAATCCGGAAGCTGTTGCTATTTTGCCGGAGCCCTTTGCGACTGCCACACTGTTACAGAATTCCGCTTTAGAGAGAAAGTTCTCCTTGACGGAAGAGTGGAATAAGATTTTCCCCGGAACAGAGCTTCCGACTGCGGTAACGATTGTTAAGAAGTCCTTCTATGAAGAAAATAAAGATCAGGTAGAGGCTTTCTTAAAGGAAGAGCAGGAAAGTATTGAAGCAGTTGAGAAAGATACGGATAGTACAGCGGCTTTGATGGTGAAGTACGGCATTTTAGAGAAGGAAGAGCTTGCCAAGAAAGCCATTCCGAATTGCAATGTCCATTTTATTGACGGAGAGAATATGAAGAAAGACTTGGAACAGTACTTTACTGCGCTTTTTGCAGAAGATCCGAAGTCTGTCGGCGGTGCTTTACCCGAGGCGGATTTCTATTTTACACATTAATTCGTTCATGCAAAAGAGGCTGCAGAAACTAATTATTTTGTGTTTTTGGCTGCTGATTTGGGAATTGTTTACGAGACTGGTAAACAATTCCTTTATTTTAGTGGGACCTCTCGAAACAGTAAGGCATATTGTCATTCTCATGGGAAGAGCGTCTTTTACGGGGATTTTGTATTTCAGTTCCGTCCGAATTCTTTCCGCTTATTTTTTGGCGTTTCTTTTAGCCTTGGTTTTCGCATTCATTGCCTATCGTTACCCTTTTTTCGAGAGTTTGATTCAAGCTCCACTGTTTCTGCTGAGAAGCCTTCCCGTGGCAAGCTTTGTTATTATTTTATTGTTCTTTCTGGGGAGAGGAAGCTTGTCTTTTTTTATCAGCTTCTGGATGTCCTTTCCCGTGTTCTACTTTAATTTTCTGGAAGGATTAAAGACTCTGGATCGATCTACCCTTGAAATGGCAAAGCTCTTTCGCTTTTCTCTGTGGAATCGTTTTCGCTATATATTTATCCCGGGAATTTATCCGCAGATTTTGAGCAGTGCAAAGCTTGCAATGGGGCTTTCATGGAAGAGCGGTATCGCGGCGGAGCTGATCGGACAGGTGCGACAAAGTATCGGCTATCAATTAATGGATGCAAAAGTCAGCTTGGAAATGGGAGATGTCTTTGCTTGGAGCATTATCATGATTGTTCTTTCCAAATTTTTTGAATGGTTCGTTCTTTTTCTTCTCAAAAAAATCTTCTCGAAAGGCAGTGTGTAATGGTACTTAGTATAGAAAAAGGGACAAAGGCATATGGAAATCAAGTTCTGTTTCAGGATTTTTCTTGTGAACTCGATTTTATGAAGCATCCGATTTATCGTATTACCGGGGATTCCGGAAAGGGAAAAACCAGCTTGCTGCGCATTCTCTCTTCCCTGGATACTTTGGACAGCGGTACATTTTCTATTGTGATGGGAGAAGCTGCAAGGGGAGGAAACAGCTTGCGTGCCTCCTGGATGTTTCAGGAGAACCGGCTTTTGGAAAATCTTTCGGCACTGGAAAATCTTTCTTTTATTCCTTCCGGGTATACTACATCCGAAATTGCATATTTTTTTGAAGATTTACTTTCCGGTGAAAATAAAGAGAAAAGAGTTTCCGAGTTTTCCGGAGGAATGAAAAGACGACTTGCTTTTTTGAGAGCTATGATAGCCGACTTTGAGATTTTGTTTTTGGATGAACCCTTTACGGGAATAGATGAGGAAAATCGGCTTAAAATGGAGTATTTTTTTCTGGAACATATTGGGAAAAGACCCATGATTTTTGCCAGTCATGAAGAGCCTCTCCTTTGGAAAAATTATGGCAGAATCGAACTGTAGCATAATCAGTATAGTGTAATACTTTGGGAAGAGAGCGTTGATCACTTTCTTTATTCCCGAAAGGTTATATCTGCCATAATCAGAAAATTCTTGACATAGAAAAAGGGCTATGGGATAATCAGACATATTTTTTAGGAGGAGCAAGCAAATGAATGTAATGGTTACACTCACAGTCATTATTATTCTCGTGGGCATTATTGTCTTAGACAGTAGTGATTGTTTGCGTAACGCCTCATTTGAAAGATAAAGACAGTTAGAGAGCCTTTAGCCTTACAGCGTTACGCTGTAAGGCTTTTTCAATGAGAAAGGGAGTTGGGGAATGAAATTAAAAGGAGCAAGAATCTTAATTGAAGAACTCATTCGGCAGGGGGTAGATACCGTTTTCGGCTATCCGGGCGGTGCGGTTTTAAACATTTATGATGAGTTGTATCAATGCAGAGACCGTATTCACCATGTTTTGACGGCGCATGAACAGGGGGCTGCCCATGCAGCTGACGGATATGCGAGAGCAAGCGGAAAAGTCGGGGTAGTGATAGCAACGTCAGGACCCGGTGCTACAAACCTCGTTACCGGCATTGCCAACGCCTATCTGGATTCCGTACCCTTGGTTGCCATTACCGGGAATGTTGCTACGGAAGCTTTAGGAAGAGACAGTTTTCAGGAAGTGGATATTGTATCCATTACCCAGCCTGTTGTGAAGCATAACTTTATGGTCAAGGATGTTTCTGAACTGGAACAGACCATTAAAGAGGCGTTCCTGATTGCCAATTCGGGAAGAAAGGGACCGGTCCTCATTGATATTCCGAAGGATGTACAGGTTAATGAGTGTGAGTACGGAGTTGCGGTACTTCCCAAGATGCCGGAGAAGGCGGAATTGCCCTATGATGAAGAGGGTGTTATAAAGCTTCTGAATAGTGCCAAGAAACCCTTTATTTATGCCGGAGGAGGCGTTATTGCCTGTGGAGGAGAAGACTATCTTCGTGCCTTTGCAGAAAAGTTAAATGCACCGGTAGCTGTCAGTATGATGGGACGCACTGCATTTCCGGACTCTCATCCTTTAAGTCTTGGTTTAGTGGGAATGCATGGCAGCTACCAGGCGGCCAAGGTACAATCGGAATGTGACCTAATGCTCGCAGTCGGTGTTCGTTTTTCCGATAGAGCGACAGGAAATCTGTCCGCTTATACGAAAAATTGCAAAATCATTCATGTAGATATTGATAAGGCAGAACTTGGAAAGAATCTTTCTCCTGATTTTTCAGTACAGGCGGATGTAAAAAAATGGATGAAATCGGTCCTTCCGAAACTGAAGGAAAGAAAGAATCCGGAGTGGTGGAAGGAAATTGAAAGCTATAAGAAAGTCACCGGTTTCGAAAAAGACGCTTTTCGCCCAAAGAATATTCTGGAAACGGTTCGTCGCTTCGCGAAGGATGAAACGGTTGTGGCAACGGATGTGGGACAGCATCAGATGTGGACAGCACAGTATTATCGCTTTGAAAAGCCCGGAACTTTCTTGACTTCCGGCGGACTCGGAACGATGGGATACGGCATGGGTGCCGCAATCGGTGCCTGCTTTGCCAAGAATAAAGAGGAAACAGTGCTGATTACCTCGGACGGTTCCTTTTCCATGAACTGCAATGAACTTTGTACGACAGTAAAGGAAGGGCTTCCGATTACCATAGTTCTTTTAAATAACCAGGTACTCGGTATGGTTCGGCAGTGGCAAACCGCTTTTTTCGGAGAACGGTATTCCGCTACAATCCTTGACAGAGGAACAGACTTTGTAAAGCTTATTGAAGCTTACGGCGGTAAAGGATTTTCCATCCATAAGCTTTCCGAACTGGAGAAAGCTTTAGAGGAAAGAAAGAATATTGCAGGACCGGTCCTTCTTGACTGTCATATTGATAAAGACGAGAAAGTTTTACCGATGATTCCACCCGGAAAGTCAGTGGCGGAAATTATCTTATAAGGAGAAAGCATGAAGAAATTTACCATTGATCTCTTTGTCAACAATCGTTTCGGCGTACTAAATCGTATCACCGGTTTGTATTGTAAGAGAGGCTATAATATAGAATCCATTCAGGCAGGACCGACTGAAATTCCGGGTTGCACCAAGATTGAAATTGTTTCCACCGGAGACGAGTATATGCGGATGCAGGTCATTTCCCAGCTGGAAAAGCTTTACGACGTAAGAAAGGTAGAGCTGAAGTCTGTAACGGATTTGGACTAAGTCTGAAAAGCGGCTGTTTTCAGAGGCATAATCACATAGCGTGTGAAGTTGTAATTGCTCTGCGATTGGACATGATTTAATGAGCTAAGCCCATGGGCTTTGCGATAGAGTGGGAGCGGATTGCTCCTTAGGGACCAAGGAAGAGTAGCAGGAACGGCATTTTTCGGAAGTTATTTGTTTTGGAAAAATGACTTTCTGATCTTTTCCGCCAGAATAAGAAAGGGAGAATAAAAATGGCTGTAATGTACTATGAAAAGGATTGTGATCAGAGTCTTTTAAAAGGGAAGAAGGTAGCGGTAATCGGATATGGGTCGCAGGGACATGCCCATGCCTTGAATTTACGGGATAGCGGCGTAGATGTGGTAATCGGTCTGTATGAGGGTTCAAAATCCGCTGCGAAAGCAAAAGAAGACGGTTTTACCGTATTAAATACCGCTGAAGCAACAAAACAGGCGGACATCATCATGATTTTGGTGAATGATGAGAAACAGGCTAAGCTCTATAAGGAAGAAATTGCCGGAAACCTCTCTAAAGGAAAGACCCTGGCTTTTGCACACGGCTTTAACATCCACTACCATGCTATCGTTCCTCCAACAGATGTGAATGTTATCATGGTTGCTCCGAAGGGGCCCGGACACACCGTTCGTTCCCAGTATGTGGACGGAAAGGGAGTACCTTGCCTTGTGGCTTGCGAGCAGGATCCGTCCGGTAATTCCATGGACATTGCCAAGGCTTATGCTGCAGCAATCGGCGGAGCAAGAGGCGGTATCTTGGAGACGACCTTCAGAGAGGAGACGGAAACCGATCTTTTTGGTGAGCAGGCAGTGCTTTGCGGCGGTGTATGTGCTCTTATGGAAGCAGGATTCAATACTCTCGTAGAAGCCGGTTATAAGCCCGAAAATGCCTATTTTGAGTGTGTGCATGAGATGAAGCTGATTGTGGATTTAATCTTCAATGCAGGCTTTGAAGGTATGCGTTATTCTATTTCCGATACTGCCGAGTACGGTGATTATACCGCAGGCCCGAAGATCATCGGAGATGAAGTGAAGGCTGCGATGAAGAAGATTCTTTCCGATATCCAGGACGGAAGCTTTGCAAAGGATTGGATTCTGGAAAATCAGGCCGGAAGACCCCACTTCCTTGCTATGAGAGAAGCAAAACTGAACAACCTTGTTTCCGAGACAGGAAGAGACCTTCGTAATAAGATGGGATGGAAGCAGGTTCAGGATTTGGATCAGGCAAGATAAGTAGAGGAAAATACTCATAAATTGAAAATGCGAGATAAGCAGGAAGAAGGGAAAAATGGAACTTACGCTGGACAGAGTTTACCAGGCGGCTCATGTGTTAAAGCCGGTGATCAATAGAACGGATCTAGTTCATGCGACAAGAATTGAGGCAGATTGTGACTTGTATTTAAAGACGGAAAATCTGCAAAATACCGGTTCTTTTAAAATTCGAGGTGCATATTTTAAAATATCCACACTCTCGGAGGAGGATAAGAAAAAGGGTGTTGTAGCCTGTTCGGCAGGAAATCATGCCCAGGGAGTAGCACTTGCCGCTACAAAAGCCGGAACAAAGTCGACCATTTTCCTTCCTGCCATTGCTCCTATTTCCAAGGTGGAAGCGACCAGAAATTACGGGGCGGAAGTGCGCATGATTGACGGAGTTTATGATGATGCCTATAACGCTGCGGTAGAATACCAGAAGGAAAGCGGTGCAGTTTTTATTCATCCTTTTAATGATATCGATGTCATGGCAGGACAAGGTACGATCGGAATGGAGATTATGGAACAGCTGGAGGATGCGGACGCGGTAGTGGTTCCGGTCGGTGGCGGCGGACTCATTTCCGGCGTTTCCTTTGTGGTTAAGAAATTAAACCCGAAGTGTAAGGTTTACGGTGTGCAGGCGCAAGGAGCCGCATCTATGGTGCAGGCTGTAGCGGATAAGAAGCTGGAAAGTCTGGAAGAGGTGCATACCTTTGCGGACGGTATTGCCGTGAAATCTCCCGGAAACTTAAGCTACGAGATGGTAAGAGAGTACGTAGATGAACTGGTTACCGTCAGTGACGACGAAATTGCCGCAGCGATTTTGACACTTATGGAGAAGCAGAAGATTGTTTCGGAGGGAGCCGGTGCAGTTTCCGTTGCGGCGGTTCTCTTCAACAAGCTTCCGCTTAAAGGGAAAAAGGTGGTTTGTATCATTTCCGGCGGCAATATTGATGTAAATATTCTTTCCCGCGTTATCAGTCGAGGACTTTTAAAGACCGGCAGGAAAGCATCTCTGACGCTTTCTCTTTTGGATAAACCGGGGCAATTGGAAGAAGTTTCCCGTATTATTGCGGAACTTGGTGCCAATGTGACGAAGGTCGATCATAATATGAATGTGGAGGATTCGGACATCAACGGATGTTATCTGACTTTACGGATAGAAACACGGAATTTTGCCCATATTGAGGAAATTAAAAAACGTTTTAGAGAAGAAGGGTTCTCCCTGGTATAGAGGAGGTAAGATGACAGGTGCGAATGCGATTGTAAAATGTTTGGAGCTGGAGAAGGTTAGCTATGTTTTCGGTTATCCCGGCGTAGCGATTTGTCCTTTTTTCGATAGCCTGGAAAGTAGTGAAATCAACAGTGTTTTAGTCCGCTCTGAACAAAATGCGGCACATGAAGCAAGCGGTTATGCCAGAATTAGCGGGAAACCCGGTGTGTGCGCCGTAACGTCGGGACCGGGAGCAACCAATGTGATTACCGGAATTGCAACGGCCTTTGCGGACAGCATTCCGCTTGTTGTCATTACCGGTCAGGTGGAAAGCAGACTTTTAGGCTCTGATGTTTTTCAGGAAGCGGATATCTGCGGCGCCTGTGAATCTTTTGTAAAGTATAGCTACACCTTAAGAAATGCGGAAGAAATTCCAAGAGTCTTTAAAGAAGCTTTTCACATTGCCATGACCGGTCGAAAAGGTCCGGTTTTAATCGATATTCCTATCGATGTGCAGAAGGCGAGCCTTCGGAAGTTTCAGTATCCCGATGAGCTGAAAATGAGAACCTATAAACCGACTGTACAGGGGAATCCCGTACAAATCAAAAGAATGTTTCAGCGCCTTCAAAATGTGAAAAGGCCGATTCTTTGTGTCGGTGGAGGGGTTCTGTTAGCAAATGTTGCAAAAAAGGTAAGGGACTTTTCGCATAGATTCAATATTCCGGTAGTAAGTACCATGATGGGACTGGGTACCATGCAGGACCTTGATCCGTTATATTTCGGCATGGTGGGCAATAACGGAAGATCCTATGGCAATAAGGCCATGAATAAGGCGGAGCTCATTATTATGATGGGGGCAAGAGTTGCAGATCGATCAATCAGCCAACCTGATTTGATTACGGAAAATAAGACTTTGATTCATATTGATGTGGATCCTGCCGAGATTGGAAAGAACGCCGGTCCGGAAATTCCGCTTGTCGGAGATTTATCCAGCGTTCTGGATAGTCTTCTTGCAGTGAAAGAAGAACTATCTTATACGGAATGGATAGAAGAATTAAACGGCTTTAAAGAAGAGGCGGAGCTTCTAGTAGAAAAGAAGAAAAAAGAAGAGTTGCATTCTCCTTTAGTCAATCCGCATTATTTTCTAAGAGAATTGAATTTGGCACTGAAGGACAATGCAATCTATGTGGCAGATGTAGGGCAGAACCAGCTTTGGTCCTGCAAGCATTATAAGATGAAGGAAGGTCGATTTTTAACTTCCGGCGGCATGGGAACAATGGGATATTCTCTTCCGGCGGCTATTGGTGCCTATTTTGCAGTGCAAGAAAAATGCAATACCGGAAAGGAAGAGGCCGGGAGAGAGGTTCTGGCGGTTATGGGAGACGGAGCCTTTCAGATGAGTCTGATGGAACTTGCCACTATGCGCCAATATGGCGCTCGAGTTAAACTGATTGTCTTTCACAATGGTGTGCTCGGTCTGGTTAGACAGTATCAGCGAACAGCTTATAAAGACCATTTTTCCATGATTGACCTTACAGGAAATCCGGATTTATCTCTGCTTTCCGGCGCATATGGACTTTCTTATATCTCGATTTCGAACAATTTAGCTGTTCCAGAACGGATTCGGGAATTCTTGGGAAAAGAAGAAAATGGAATTCTGGAAGTCTTTGTGGATGCGAATGAGGTGGCCTAATGAAAAGAATTTACTCTGTTTTGGTAGAAAACCGTTCAGGTGTTCTGGCTAAGGTTGCCGGATTATTTTGGAGACGATGCTTTAATATTGATTCTTTAACCGTAGGTGAAACGGAAGATAGTGCGGTTTCCAATATGGTTATCGTTTCCAGCGGAGAAGAGAGAACTCTGGAACAGGTTGAGAAACAGCTGAATAAAAAGCTGGATATTATTAAGGTGAGAACATTTACGGAAAATCAGGGACTTTGCAGGGAACTGCTTATGGTAAAGCTGCGTTATAAGCGGGATAACCGAAAGGATATCATGGAGAACTGCCAAATTATGGGAGCAAAGATTTCGGATCTCAGCAAAAGCCAGATGATTATCGAAATGTGTGATACACCGGAGCGAATCAATATGTTTTTGGATACCTTGAAAACGGTCAGCATTTTAGAATGTGCAAGAACCGGAACTTTGGCAATGCTGAAGATTGCGGAAGGGGAGAATAAGTAATTAACAATAGAAAAGCTTGTTTTTCAAGAGTTATTTTGGCATAATATACCAAGAATTATTGTCTTTACCAGATAAGGAGAGGAATATGAAAGTTGTTTCTACAAGCAATGCACCGGCTGCTATCGGACCTTATTCTCAGGGATTTGTGGTAGGAAATCTACTTATTACCTCCGGACAAATTCCGGTAAATCCCGAGAACGGAGAAATCCCCGGTGATATTACATCACAGGCAGAGCAGAGCTGCAAGAACGTGAAGGCGATTTTGGAAGCGGGTGGAAGCGATATTACAAAGGTTGTCAAGACCACTTGCTTTTTAGCGGATATGGCTGATTTTGCTACATTTAACGGTGTTTATGAGAAGTATTTTACTTCCAAGCCGGCTCGTTCCTGCGTAGCGGTAAAGACTCTTCCAAAGAACGTACTTTGTGAGATAGAGGCGATTGCAGAAATATAAATGAAGTTCTATACCTATAATTATTTATTAAGCAGAATTGAGGTAACTAACTGGGTACAAATTGTACTGATCGTTTTAGCTACCTCTGTCTTGCTGTTCGGAGTTTTTAAATATTATAAAGAAAAAAACAAAGCAAATACAGAGAGCTTGCTCTGATTGCTTTGTTTTTGGTGCTTATTTTAGTCGGAATCAGGATTAACGAGGCACAGGAACATAAGGCTGTGGATGACGGATATGGAACAGCGCTTAGACTGATAGAAGAGTTATCGGAAACCTTGGCTATTCCGAAAGAGGAGATTGTCATTAATACACAGGCTGCCCGGGACGGTGCAATCATCCGAGTTCCGGAGAATCATTTCTTTAGAGTTATTTATGCGGATGGGAAGATTCTTTTGGAGAATATGGAAATTTATAATCCCCAAATTGAAATAATAGATGCGGAGTCAACATCATGATTTTATCTTATGTGAATATTGCTATTAAGCTGGCCTTAGGTCTGATTAGTTTAATTATCGTAATCAATATTACCGGAAAAGGAAATTTGGCGCCTTCATCTGCTATTGATGCGGTACAGAATTATGTTTTAGGTGGAATTATAGGTGGTGTAATTTACAATAGCAGTATTGGAATATTACAGTACCTTATTATTTTATTAATCTGGATCTGTTTGGTATTAAGCATGAGATGGTTGAAGACAAACAGTTCTTTCTTTAAGGTAGCGATTGACGGAAAACCGGTAGTTCTGATTTCCAGAGGGAAATTGGATACGGAAGCCTGCAGAACAGCAGGACTTACCGCACATGAAGTTATGTTTAAATTAAGAAGTAATGGAATTTATAGCATTAAAACTGTGAAACAGGCAGTGCTCGAACAAAACGGGCAGTTGATTATTGTTCAGTCCGGAGAAGAGAATCCGCGTTTTCCGCTTATTACTGACGGAACTATTCAATTACAAGCGTTGGACAGCATCGATAAGACAGAAGATTGGCTCATGGAAAAGCTGAAGGAACAGGATGTGGAGAACATTTCGGATGTTTTTCTTGCTGAATATGAAAATGGCAAATTGAATTTGGTGAAATACTAGGCAGGAGGAGAAGGATGAAGTGTAAGTTTTGTGGGACGGAAGTAGATGAGAAGCAGAGGTTCTGTCCGAATTGCGGCTTATTATTGGATGTAAGCTTCACCCCTTTTTCTGTGTCAGATTTGCAGAAAAAAGAAAAAGGCACGGAGGAGCCGGAGTTTCTTCGTCAAGCCATAGAATATCAGGAAGAATTGGAACAAGAGGAAAAAGTCGAAGTTACCAGTCATTCTGAGGAGGGATTGTCTACCTCAGAGGATGAAATGGAACGAGAAGAAAATGCAGTTTTAGAGGAAGATATTGAGGAAGATATTGTAGAAATTCAAGCTGTTGAGGCGTCAAACCTGATGAGGCAAGTTCATGAAGAGGAGCAATCGGAAGTAAGTGATACCGAAGAAGAGCAAACTCTTGAGAACAGCCTTGATTCGGATGCTGAGAAGAATTCGCAAATAGAGGATGAAGAATCCGATACAGAAGAAAACGAAGCGGAAACAGCAGAAGAAAAGGAAGAGGCGATAGAAGAGACTGAAGCTGCAGAGGAAACTGAAGATATCAAAGATGCAGTAGAAGAAACGGAAAATACTGAAGATACTGAAGATACTGAAGATACTGAAGATACTGAAGATACTGAAGATACTGAAGATATAGAAGAAACTGAAAAAACTGAAGAAATAGAATTAACAGAAGCTACAGAAGAAGATGCGGATGAAGCTACAGAAGAAGATGCGGATGAAGCAGAAGAGAAATCTGTAGAAGCGAATGATGAAGCTTTTGAAGGAAAGATGGAGGAAGAAATACCGGAAGAAGGGAAAGAATCGAACCAAGAGGAAGAAGATTCCGATGCTCTAATTTATAAAATTCAAGATAAGCAGGAAGAAAAAGAATTTTTTGGAGAAATTCCGGATGATCCCGATGATTTTCGTGAGAATTCCACCATTCCGCCGACATCCATGAAAGAATTGAAGGCAAGCATGCCCAGCAAGAAAATTGTTGCGGCAACGGTTGCTGTGGCAGTTTTGGGATTTGCGGGAATTAATTACTTAAATTCCACAAAAGTTCGATATGATTCGTTTCTAAAAAAAGGGGAAAATCTGCTACAGGCAAAACAATACAGCGAGGCCGCTGAAAGCTTGGAGAAGGATAAAGAAAGTTTTCAGGTGGATGAGAGATATTATTTACTGCTTTCCGATGCCTTGTCTAAGGAGGGGAAACATGAAGAAGCGGTTGCTTGCCTGATGGAAGGAGCAAAGCGTTTTCCGGAAAATGAAGAGATTCAGAAAAGCTTGAAAGCCATGGATCCGAAAGTGAGCAGTAATATTACGGAAGACTTATACCACGACAGTTTGGAAATCAACTTGGAAAGCAGCTCTAATAAAATTCTTTACAGCTTATCCGGCGGTAAGGATGAGATTCTGCAGGAAGAGTATACCGGACCGATTTCCATCAGCAGAAACGGTAAATATTCACTTATGGCATATGCCGTGGCTTCTGACGGGGCAAAGGGAGAATTGTATATTAAAGAATTCACGGTTGACCTGGATAAAGAGAAGTATCACCTTTCTTCATTTGTGGATTCGGAAAAGGGTAAGGAATATATAGATGAAAATGGGGATAAAGCAATCGGCTGGACCTTGATTGACGGATCATACTATTATTTCGATGAACAAGGCATTATGCAGACCGGATTCCTTGAGCTGGACGGAGAAAAATACTATTTGGACGAGAATGGTAAGATGCATACGGGACGTCTGGATTTAGACGGTAAGAGCTATTATTTTGATGAGCAAGGTCATATGATTCGCGATGCATGGATTGAAAATCGTTACTATGTAGACGAAAACGGTGAAATGCTGAAAAATCAACAGAATGGTGAAGGTGTGTATTTTGATGAGAACGGAAATCGTTCATTTAATGCGGAAAGCCTCTATAAGGAGCATCCGGATAGTATCTTGGCCATTGTGAGTAAAGACAGAAAAACGGACGGAAATCATTACCTCTTTTCTGCCAAAGTCTACTATCATAAGAAGAATGGACGCCCCAGCGGAGAGGTGGCCTATGAAACGGAAATTGTGCTTTCTAAGTCAGCACTTATGCGTTATCTGGATGAAAATTTACCGATTATTACGGCGAAAGATGCTGTTTCTTTCCTGCCGAATCTTTATTTGCAGGAAATTGTACAGAACAAGGATGGTGTGATTACAAGCTTTAGCTTTGTTTTGGGAGAAAGGCATTCATAAGATGGTAAACAAAGAGCTGTTGCTTCCCTTTTTGCTGATTTCTTTTCTATTCATCGTTGTCTTAACCATTGTTTTATATAAAATCATGTGGATGAGACTGGATGCCATGATTAAGAAAAATAAAGAAGACGAAGAACGAACGGGTAAAAGTGTTCTTGAGCAAAAAACGGAAGAGAAGGAATGAGAAAAACCGTGACTAAAGATGTTTCAAGAGATTCTTTAGTTACGGTTTTTTGTCATTCTTAAGTAGTTTCGAGGCAAAGCCCGAGACATCTTGTTATACCGGGATTATGGGACAAAATGGCTTGATGAAATCTCTTATGAACGGAACGTGATTGATCCGTCATCCGTCATTTCGTCAATAATAGCCAAGCTGTATACATCATATCCGGCTTCCCTAAGTTCTTTTCCGCCGGACTGGAATCCCTTTTCGACAGCGATGCCGATACCGGCAATCTTGGCATCCGCCTGATTGCAGATGTCAATTAGGCCGCGCATGGCCTTTCCGACCGCCAAAAAATCATCTATCAATAAAACGGTATCGTCTTCAGATAAGAACTTTTTGGCAAGAGTAACGGTAAAGTCCTTTCCGTAGGTGAAAGAATGCACTGTAGAAGTATAAAGTTCTCCATCTAAGTTTTTGCTTTTTGCTTTTTTGGCAAAAACAACCGGAACCTTAAAGTGCTGTGCTGCCAGGCAAGCCAGTGCAATTCCGGAAGCTTCAATTGTCAGAATTCTGGTAATCCCCTTATTTTTGAATTTTTCATAGAACTCATTTCCCAGCTGTTCTAAGAGAGAAATATCCAACTGATGATTTAAGAAGCTGTCTACCTTCAGAATATTTCCGGGGCGTACCTGTCCGTCTTCTTTGATTCGCTCTTCCAATAACTTCATTTTCCTGGCCATCCTTTCAAAAAGCACTTGTTTACAGCAGATAAGTATAGTAAAACCTTAACGAAGTATCGAATATAGGACAGAAGCTATCCCATTTAACGATACAAAAGCAACTTTGTACTTTTTTAGTCTTATACTAAAAAAATAATTTTAAAAAGTTTTCTTTATCCTAAAGCAAAATAAGGAAAAAAGAAAGAGTTAAACGAGTCGAAAAGAAAAATATCTTTGTTTTATTGAAAAAAGGAGTTAACAATGGAAAAAATACATTTGCCGGGAGGCTATGACGCGGTCTTGGAGGAATTTGCAAAGCGCAACAATGTGGAATGTAACACAGCATTTTTAAATCTTATGGACTTTATTCAACTGAAGGACTTTTCTTTTTCGAAAGTAAATATTTTGATTGAAGATCCGGATGCATACTTGGAGGACGGCAAAAATATCGAAGAAGAGGAGCTGCTTTTAGCCTTTATGGAAAGCTTCGGCGAAAATACGGTCGGAGCAACGGTTCGTGGCTACTATAAACGTGAAAATCGGTATCTGACTTTAGAATTGGAATATGAAGATGCTTTATCTTGCTGGGAAATTCTAAGTATGTTTCAAAGAAAAATACCTTCTATGGAACTCAATGAAGATGTTTTATACCTGTTCTATGTAAAGGATATAGAAAGGGAGCATTACAGCCCGGAAAATTTTCCATACATTGCCGCGCTGGATGAGGAAGAAGAGGCTTATACCAAGGCGGGTTACTTTGATTCCATCTATGTAGAAGACGAGGAAGAAGAGTAGGGAGAGATTTATAGGTTCTCCCTACAATACCTTCTTATTCCACTAACCTGATAAAGAGATCCGACACAGAGGAGGAGTGCTTTTCCCTCCTCATTTCTTAAATTTTCAAAATTCCACTGCAGACCGTCTTCCAAGCTTTTCGCGAGGTGGATTTCTCCGTCAAATTCCTTTTCCCATAGTTCCTTAAGGGCGCAAGCGTCCATCCCTCTGACAGAATCGACTTGGAAGAAGGTAAAACTTAAACTGTTATTCTTTAGTATACGAAGCATCTCCGTATAGTTTTTATCTTGCATAACAGAGAAGAAAACTCTTTTTTTATACTTTGGAAAAAGCATTTCCACGGAACGGACAACTGCAGTGATTGCCTGAGGATTGTGTGCTCCATCCAGTACAATAAGCGGATTTTTTTTCAGTACTTCAAAGCGACCTTTCCATTCCGTTGTATACAGCCCTAGTTTAACGGCATCTTCAGGAATGCGAAGCCCAATACTTTTCAAATAATCAATCGCCTCACAAATGACCATGGCATTATCCAACTGATAGTCGCCTAAGAGTGACAAGGCATATTCTCTTCTATCTTTGTATGTAAAATATTGATAACCGTTATCCAAATAAAAAGGGTAGGAATGCAGAAAACGACTGTTTGTCAAGATAAGCTTGGAATTCTTTTCTTTGGCAATTTTTCGAATCACCTGCATCACTTCATCCGACTGTTGCATTAAGACAGTAGGGGTTCCATCCAGGATGATTCCGCCCTTTTCCTGAGCTATTTCGGAAAGGCTGTTTCCGAGAATGGCCGTATGTTCCAAGCCGATATGGCAAATAATACTGAGTAGCTTCTTGTCAATCACGTTGGTACCGTCCAGGCGACCGCCAAGACCCACTTCTAAAATCAAAAAATCAACATTTTGCTCTTTAAAATAAAGAAAAGCAAGAGCAGTCAGCAAATCAAACTCGTTCGGCATAGAAGGCAAAAGAGGAAGTTCTTTCCGGATCAAGTTACTCATACGAAGATAATCGGCATCGCTGATTTGTACACCGTCTATCGTAAAGCGTTCATTCATGCTCTCCAGGTGCGGAGAAGTGTGAAGACCGGTTTTGTATCCCGCGAGCGTCAATATATTCTGCAAACTCACAGCTACCGAGCCTTTCCCGTTACTACCTGCAATATGAATTATACGAAGTGTTTTTTCGGGATTACCGAGACGCTGTAAAAGTACTCTTAGCGGTTGTAAATCGCTTCTTTCCGGAATCGGATCCGTACTACCGCACAGTGCCTTTCTGCTTTCTTCTCGTGTCATGATGTAAACTCCTGCATCGGAAATCTTTTTTCTAAGACAAAAATCATAAAGTGAATGGTTAAAAATTGCATGGTTCCATTGATTCCTACCTGAACCAATCGGCTGAGCATAATGGGGAGCAGTGTAGAACCGGTATTGATGGAAATCCACAAACTGTTCAATAAGAGACTACAGATAAGCTGTGTGAGTACAACCGCAAAAAATATTTGCAATCTGCCTTTTCCGTGCTTGAAAATCAGACCGAAAATCAAAGCGGAGAGAGCCAGGGAAAAAGTGTAACCCGGAAAATAAGGATAAGAAGAGAGAAAAAGACTTCCCAGAACGTCGGATAAAGATGCAACAAGAATGCCTTCTACTGTACCGAAGTAAAGAATGGCGAAGAGCATTGGCACGAATCCGAAGCCGATACGAATATTCCAGGCATTGATAGAAAACATTCTGGTCAGAATAATCTGTAAGGCAATGAGCATGGACAAGCTGATTAACTTTTTGGTTTTCCAATTCTTGACAGTCATAAATTTCTCCCTCCCGGGGCATAGTTTAATCTGAAAGCATAGTAGCGTAGGGAAAGTCTTTTGTAAAGGACTAGCCGTTTTATTTGGGATAAAATAACTTTGTATAAAACGGAGTATTCTCTTTTTTGTATAAAAGGGAGTAATCTCTTTTTTCTCTTGTAAAAATGGAAGATTGCGAATAAACTAAACCAGTTTAATCAGGAGGAAATCAGTATGAAATTGATTCGAGAAGTTTTATGGATTATTTTTTTCACCTTTGTCGGTGAAATCTTAAATGCGTCTTTGCCCTTGCCGGTTCCTGCCGGTGTATACGGGCTTATTCTAATGCTTATCTTCCTCATGAGAGGAATCATTCGTCTGGACGAGGTTGAGCAGGCAGGAAATTTTTTATTGGAAACCATGAGCATTATGTTTTTGCCTGCGGCAGTAGGAACCATGACCGTCAGTAAGCTTTTACTACCCGTCCTCTTTCCGTATATGGTGATTATTCTTTTTTCCACTTTTTTGGTCATGGCTGTTACCGGTCTTTCGGCAGAATTTATATTACGGAAAACCGAGTCTAAAGAAGATTGGGAAAAAGAAGAATCGGAGGAAAAGAAATGAGTCAATTGATAAGCAGTGCGGATCACTTCGGATTTGTACTCAGTATTTTTATTTTCTTGCTGGCGGTGCAGATTAAGCTTCGCTTTAAGCTGGAACTGTTGAATCCGCTTTTGGTCTCCACAATCATTATTATTGCAATCCTGCTTACTTTCAAGATTCCATACGACTCTTATTTGGAGGGAGCTGATATTTTGAATTATTTTCTGACTCCTGCGACGGTATGCCTCGCTATTCCTCTGTATAAGCAGTTTTCTTTATTGAAAAATAATTTCAAAGCCGTTTTTTGTGCGGTTCTCCTGGGAACAATCAGTTCCCTGGGAAGCATCCTTTTGATGGGATTCTTTTTTAAACTTCCCGCAGAACATATCGCAACACTTTTACCTAAATCCATCACAACGGCGATTGGCTTAGGGATTTCCGAATCTATTTCGGGATATGTCAATTTAACGGTTGCCTCCATTGTTCTCACGGGGATTATAGGAGGGATTCTTTCCGATTTTGTCTTTAAAATACTGCCGATACATCATCCTATAGCAAGGGGATTGGCTTTGGGAACCAGTGCCCATGCCATCGGAACGGCTAAGGCTCTGGAAATGGGAGAAATTGAAGGTGCCATGTCTTCCTTGTCCATCGTACTTGCCGGTATTTTTACGGTTATTCTCGTTCCGATAGTCTATGAAATATTCTTATAATTCTTAACGAGTATCGTGCGCGTAGCGTGCGATATCTCGTTTGTAAGAAAAAAGTAGCGGATTTTCTTTTTCGTTTTGTTAAACTACGAAAAAGAAAAGAGGTTATTATGCGAAAAAAATATTGTAAACCGGTTTATATTTTATGTGCAGCTTTGCTTTTTTCCACTCCCGTATTTGCAGACGGTCCGGATTTGGACGATACGGAAATTGTATCTTCCGGTCCGGGAATGATGATAGGAAGTAAGGAACAGGAGGAAGCATTCAGTGGAAATGTTTCAGCTGAAACGGTTCCTTTATTACAGGGTTATGGATTTTCGGATTATAGAGTATACGGATACAATGAAATGTACGACGATCTTATGGCTTTACAGAAAAATTATCCGTCTATGCACTTGGATTCTTTGGGAAAAACGATAGACGGAAGAGAACTCTATCATGTTATTGTCGGAAATCCGTCTGCGCCTAAAAAAATACTCGTGCATGGCAGCATTCATTCCAGAGAGTATATCGTGACAAAAGTGGTTATGAGGGAGATTGCCTCTTTGCTAGAGATGGAAAAAAAGGAAAGCGGTTATCAAGGAAACTCCATAAAACATTTACTGCAGAACACTTGCATTCATTTTGTCCCTATGCTTAACCCGGATGGTGTTTCTCTGGTACAAAACGGGTTAAACGGGATAGGTTCGGAGGAACTCAGAAAATCCGTTCTGGAAATGGCCCAAAAAGAGCATGCGACTCATTTATCTTCCTATTTCCGTCTTTGGAAAAACAATTTAAGAGGTGTGAACCTGAACAAGAATTTTGATGTGAATTGGGAACAAACCGTGGATAAGAAAGGCTATCCTTCTAAAGATGAGTATAAGGGAAGTTCTGCAGAATCCGAGGCGGAATCCAAGGCTTTGGCTGATTTACAACGAAAGGAAAATTTTTCCGCAACAATCAGCTATCATACGCAGGGAGAAGTTATTTACTGGTATTTTGGAGAAGGCTCCTATGTAGAAGAAGCTAAAAAACTGGCTGAAATCATAAAGAAAAATTCCAACTATAGAATGGTGAATTCCTACCGTGAAAATTATGCAGGGGGATTTAAAGACTATATGGAAAGAAAGTTTAATGTGCCATCCGTGACCGTGGAATGCGGAAGCGGAACCAGTCCCGTATCGGAAGAACAGATTGACAAGATTTGGGCAGGACAAAGGGGCGTGTTGCCGGATCTCCTTTTGGAGTACAAGGATTCCTGATAGGTTTTATAAATTGAAAGAGTCGTGGATTTGGTATTTTTGTCCGGACAGAGCGAAATATTGTATGGACAGAGCGAAATATTGTATGGACAGAGCAAAATATCTCCTTGCTAGAAATGAATAGATAATTTATTCTTCTTTGTGGTATAATACCTTGATTAAAAGATAAGTTGCCTTATTGGCTGATTTTAAACTGAGGCAGTCAGTATTAGAAACCAGGAGGAAAAGATGGCTGAGGAGAATCGTTCTGTTACGGAAGAGAATAAGAATACAGAGCCGGAGTCCAAGAATTTTATTGAGAACTTTATTGATGAGGACTTGAAAGAAGGAAGGGTAAAGGAAATCAAAACCCGTTTCCCCCCTGAGCCTAACGGCTATTTGCATATTGGGCATGCAAAGTCCATTTTATTAAACTACGGTATCGCAAAGGAGTATAACGGTACTTTTAATTTGCGTTTCGATGATACAAATCCGGTTAAAGAAAAGACGGAGTTTGTGGAAAGCATTCGAAAAGATGTGGAATGGTTGGGGGCTGATTTTGAAAACAGAATGTTTTTTGCGTCCGACTATTTTCCTATCATGTATGAAAAGGCTGTTTTTTTGATTCAGAAAGGAAAGGCTTTCGTAGATGATTTAACGGCTGAGGAGATTCGTGAATATCGCGGAGACTATAATACGCCGGGTAAGGAGAGTCCTTATCGTAATCGCAGCATTGAAGAAAATCTTCGATTATTTACTGAGATGAAAGAAGGGAAGTATCAGGACGGAGAGAAGACGCTTCGTGCAAAGATTGATATGGCAAGTCCCAACATCAATATGCGTGATCCTATTCTTTATCGCGTTTCCCATATGAGCCATCATAATACGGGGGATGAGTGGTGTATTTATCCCATGTATGATTTTGCGCATCCCATAGAGGATGCGGTGGAGGGAATCAGCCATTCACTTTGTACACTGGAGTTTGAAGATCATAGACCGCTTTATGACTGGGTGGTAAAGGAGTGTGAGTTTCCTTATCCGCCGAGACAGATTGAGTTTGCAAAGCTTTATCTTACCAATGTGGTGACAGGAAAGCGATATATTAAGAAACTTGTAGAGGATCAGGTCGTAGACGGTTGGGATGATCCCAGACTGGTTACCATTGCGGCACTGAGAAGACGAGGCTATACGAAAGAAAGTTTGGCGCAGTTTGTGAAGCTTTCCGGGATTTCGAAGGCACAATCTTCCAGTGATTATTCCCTTTTAGAGTATTGTATCCGTGAGGATTTGAAGCTTAAGAAACCGCGTTATATGGCGATTCTTGATCCAATTAAGCTAATCATTGACAATTATGAGGGTGAGGGAGAAGTGCTCAGTATTCCCAACAATTTGGAAAATGAAGCGCTTGGAGAGAGAGAGGTACATTTTTCGAAGGAGCTTTATATTGAGCGGGATGACTTTATGCCGGATCCCCCAAAGAAGTATAAAAGGCTGACCATGGAGAATGAAGTTCGTCTGATGGGAGCATATTTTGTGAAGGCTGTTTCTTATGAATGTGATGAAGAAGGAAATGTCACAGTCGTGCACTGTACTTATGATCCGGCTACCAAGTCCGGTTCCGGCTTTACGGAGAGAAAAGCAAAAGGAACGATTCATTGGGTAGATGCAAAGACAGCCTTTACTGCGGAAGTTAGACTTTATGAGCAGTTGATTGATGAGGAAAAAGGAAAGTTGAATGAAGACGGCAGCCTTAATTTTAATCCGAATTCTCTTACGGTAAAAGACTGCTACCTGGAGAAGATTTTGGAATCGGCTGAGCCGCTCGAAAGCTTCCAGTTCGTTCGAAACGGTTATTTCTGTGTGGATTGTAAGGATTCTACGGAAGGACACCCCATTTTCAACAGAATTGTTTCTTTGAAATCCAGTTTTAAAATGAATTAAAGAGGATGATGTGAAGGGATAAGGAGGAAATTTATGGCTAAGAAATTCGGTTCATTTGTGTTTTTGGCTGCGTTAACCGGTGCGGTTGCCGGTATAGTATCCTACCTCTACAAATATCGGAAGTTTTCCGAGGCAGTGGATCAGGATTTTACCGATGTTATGGATTCCGCTATGGAAGTGAAGGATTCTGCGAAGCGTTCTTATACTATTTTAAAGGATTCTCGAACAAAGGAGGATTTTAAGTCGGTCGCAAAGGATCTTGGATATGCGGCAAAAAATCTGGCTATTGATACGAAAAACCTTGCAGTAGATGCGGGAAAAGATGCTTATAAAGCAGTTAAGGAAGCTTGGGATAAGAAAAAGACGGTATTTTCCGATGATGAAGATGCAGTAGATTCAGAAGACGTCGATGTCGAGTTTTTCTATGAGAATCAGGATGACAGTACTGAGGAGAATAACTCTGAATGCGTGAAAACAGCTGAAAGGAAGCAGAGTGAAGAACAGGGTGAAAACGGCGGCCTTATTGTAACGGAAGAAGTGTAGTATGGAGAAGATTGCCAGTTTTACAGTGGATCATATTCATCTTCTCCCTGGAGTTTACGTATCCAGAAAGGATAAGGTTGGAGAGGAGACAGTTACAAGCTTCGATTTGCGATTTACCAGACCGAATGTAGAGCCTGCGATGGAAAATGCTCCCATGCATGCGATAGAGCATCTTGCGGCGACTTTCTTAAGAAATGATACGGAGTGGAAGGAGAGAATCCTGTACTTTGGACCAATGGGCTGTCGTACCGGCTTCTACCTTCTTTTAAAAGGAGATTTGGAAAGTCGAGACATTCAGGAACTTTTGCTATCCTGTTTTTCGTTTATTTCCGATTTTGAGGGAGAAATTCCCGGTGCTACAGAGCACGACTGCGGAAATTTTCGAGATATGAATCTTCCGGTCGCAAAATGGTGGAGTAAAAAATATTGTCAGGATGTATTGCAACATCTCTCCTATGACAATACACATTACCCTGCATAAAGGTAGGTGTGCTTTAATTCATAACAAGTGGCGCAGGCGAAGCATGACATCTTGTTTGGATTCCGGTACGATTTGTTTTACCGGAGTTGTTAGTATAGAGGGCTAAAAATGGGAATGAAAGTGAATCATCATTATCAAGAGGTGAAGGAAAGTTACCTTTTTGCAGAAATTTCCAAACGTATCCGGGAATGGCAGGAGAAGAATCAGGACAAGGCTGCACAACTGATCCGTATGGGGATAGGCGATGTAACTCGGCCTCTTCCAAAGGAGGTAGTGAAAGCATTGAAAGCGGCTTCTGATGAAATGGGCGTAGCGGAAAGCTTTCATGGCTATGGACCGGAACAAGGATACGATTTCTTAAGAGAAGAAATTCAATCGTATTACAAGAAATTTTCGGTTCAGTTGGAAAAAGAAGAGATTTTTATTTCCGATGGCGCAAAATCCGACTTAGGGAATATTTTGGATCTTTTTGACAGGGGGATTACCGCTCTGGTTACGGATCCGGTCTATCCCGTCTATGTGGATACAAATATTATGCAGGGAAATAAGATTCTTTATGCTCGTGCAGGAGAGGAAAACGGATTTTTGCCTATGCCCGACTCTTCCGTAAAGGCTGATTTAATCTATCTTTGTTCCCCGAATAATCCGACCGGGGCAGTGTATGACAGGGCGGGACTTGCAGCTTGGGTGGATTATGCAAGGGCCCAGGATGCCGTTATTCTTTTTGATGCGGCTTATGAGTGCTTTGTGGAGGGAGATTTGCCGCATTCAATTTATGAGATTCCCGGAGCAAAGGAATGCGCGATTGAGTTTTGTTCTTTCTCTAAGAAAGCCGGGTTTACCGGAACGAGATGTGGCTATACCGTGGTGCCGGATAAGCTTGTCTTTTCCGGGCAGTCTCTCCGAAAAATGTGGTTGAGAAGACAGACTACGAAGTTTAATGGAGTCTCCTATATTGTGCAAAAAGCTGCCGCTGCCGTGTTTACAGAGCAAGGCGAAAAGGAAATTCTGGAGAATATTCAGTATTATAAAGAAAATGCCAAGACGATTATGGCTACGCTGGACTCTTTAGGAATTTATTATACAGGAGGAAAGAACTCTCCTTACGTTTGGATGAAATGTCCGGATGGAATGGATTCTTGGTCCTTCTTTGACAAGCTTTTGAATGAAGTTTATGTCGTTGGAACTCCCGGGGCAGGTTTCGGAGAGGCAGGAGAGGGATTTTTCCGTTTGACGGCCTTTTCCACACATGAAAAAACGAAAGAGGCCATGGAGAGATTAAAGACGCTTTTAGGAAGATAAATAGAGGCTAAATAGATGGAATCTGGAAAAGACCGATAAACCGGCAGTCGCCGGGCTTATCGGTCTTTTTCGGAACTTGTATTTTTAGGAATGAAACGCATCCAATCTTTTTCAGGAATTAATCTGCCCGGATTCCTTTGGAATCTACTCGATAATTGTCAGGAGTAAATTTATTCATATAAAGAGAACCAAGAGGTTGATTTTCAATAGACTTCTCAGAAAAATAATAAGTTTCATAGTTAATCTTTTGCCATCCGATAACCATACGACCGTTTGCGGCAATATAATACCACTGATGCTTGTTTACAATCCAACCGTACATGGGAGAACCCGTGTCATTACTGATAAATGACCAAGATCCGTCTCTGCTCTGAACCCAGTGTCCATAAGAATCCGGCGCAGTAGTGGTAGATCCGCCATAGCCAACTGTGTTATTTTCTTCTGCAAAGGACGGAAGTGCTGCTGTAACGGATAAGAGAAAAGCCCATCCGATTAAGACTATCATTTTTTTCATAAGCAGCCTCCTTAACGAAAAAATAGGAAATGAAACATTGCACATTTTATGCAAAATAGTTTTATGAATAAGAAATCATCGATACTGCAAAGAATCTTCATTCTGAACAAAAGACCGGGGGAAAGTTCCCGCCGGTCTTTTACGATCTTGAAGTGACACGAAAAATCAGAATAAACCGATTAGTTTACCCATCTTCCGTTGGAATCCACTCTGTACCCGTCCGGAGTCAGCTTGTTCATATAGAGAGAGCCTGTCGGCTGATTCTCTACAGCATTGGGAGAGAAATAGTACCAGTCAAATCCAAGCTTTACCCAACCGCCTACCATATGACCGTTATCAGCCATATAGTACCACTGACGCTTATAAACAACCCAACCGATAATGGGTCTTCCGGTCTCATTGCTGATGAAGGACCAAGAACCGTCGCTGTTGGTAACCCAGTGACCGTTTGATTCTGTTGCGTCTGTAGTTGAGCCGCCCCATGCTACAGCCTTACCCTCGGCAAAAGCCGGCATTACAGTTGCAGTGGAAAGCATAGCAATGATTCCTGCAATAAGAATATTCTTCTTCATAAAACTGAACCTCCAAAGTAATATTTTACAACGACTTTCCTCAAAATTAAGGCAATTCGTCTGCTGCATTCTTAATTATACTTAGAAATATTTATTTTACAATAAAGTTTTCTTTTCATTTTCAGCAAAAATTCATTTATTTGTAAGAAAAAGCCATTTATATTTTGGGAGAAACTGTTCACCAAAACTTCACAATCATTTTAGCACTCGATACTTGACACTGCTAATAAGGCGGATTATAATGCCTATTGTTGTTTAAAGAAATGCGTGATTGCATCTTATGCAGATTTGCGAGGAGGTAAGAAATGAAATTAGTTCCCTTATTTGATAAAGTTGTTTTGGAAAAAGAAAAAATGGAAGAAACCACGAAGAGCGGAATCGTTCTTCCGGGACAGGATGATAAGGAAAAGCCGGGACAGGCAGTTGTTGTGGCTGTAGGACCGGGCGGAGTGGTAGACGGTAAGGAAATCAGCATGCAGGTAAAGAATGGGCAGCATGTTCTTTTTTCTCGTTATGCCGGAACGGAAGTGGAATTAGAAGGTAAGAAATACACTGTAGTAAAGCAGAGCGATATTCTGGCAATTGTAGAATAAGGATAACAACATAAACAGGTTTTTCCGTACAAGGAGGATTATATGGCTAAGGAAATTAAATATGGAGTAGAAGCAAGAAAGGCATTGGCTGCCGGTGTAGACGCCGTTGCCGATACCGTGAAAGTAACTTTGGGACCAAAGGGAAGAAATGTGGTACTGGATAAGTCCTTCGGATCACCGCTTATCACGAATGACGGTGTTTCCATTGCCAAGGAAATTGATTTAAAGGATCCGTATGAGAATATGGGCGCACAGCTGGTTCGTGAAGTGGCATCCAAGACCAATGATGTAGCCGGAGACGGAACCACGACGGCAACAGTTTTGGCGCAAGCTATTGTCACTGAGGGATTAAAGAATCTGGAGGCGGGGGCAAATCCCATTATCCTTAGAAAAGGAATTAAGAAGGCGGTCGAGGCTGCCGTAGAGAGCATTCAGAAGCAGAGCTCCAAGGTAAAGGGAAAGGATCAGATCGCAAAGGTTGCCGGCATTTCCGCAGGAGACAGTGCAGTGGGAGAGATGGTTGCCGATGCTATGGAGAAGGTATCGAAGGACGGCGTGATTACCATTGAAGAGTCCAAGACCATGCAGACCGAGCTTGACCTTGTAGAAGGTATGGAATTTGACCGCGGCTATATCAGTGCATACATGAGTACCGATATGGAGAAGATGGAAGCAAACTTGGACGATCCGTATATTCTGATTACCGATAAGAAGATTTCCAATATTCAGGATATTCTTCCGCTCCTTGAACAGGTTGTAAAGACCGGTGCAAAGCTTCTGATTATTGCGGAAGATATTGAGGGCGAGGCATTAACAACCTTGATTGTCAACAAGTTAAGAGGTACTTTCAATGTGGTTGCCGTAAAGGCTCCGGGTTATGGCGACAGAAGAAAGGAAATGCTGAAAGATATCGCCATCTTAACCGGCGGTGAGGTGATTTCCGAAGAAGTCGGCTTAGATTTAAAGGATGCTACAATTGAGCAGTGCGGTAGAGCAAAGTCTGTTAAGGTAAGTAAAGATAAAACCACTCTTGTAGAAGGCTTAGGAAAGAAGAAAGAGATTAGCGATAGAATTGCCCAGATCAGAGGACAGATCGAGGCTACGACATCCGATTTTGATAAGGAAAAGCTTCAGGAGCGTTTGGCTAAGCTTTCCGGCGGTGTTGCCGTAATCCGTGTAGGAGCAGCAACCGAAACCGAGATGAAGGAGGCAAAGCTTCGTATGGAAGATGCTTTAAATGCTACAAGAGCTGCTGTGGAAGAAGGAGTTATCGCCGGAGGCGGATCCGCTTATATCCACGCACAGTCTGCTGTAGAGAAAGTAGTAGATAAGCTTGACGGAGATGAGAAGACCGGGGCAAAGATTGTCTTAAAGGCTCTGGAAGCACCGATGTATACCATTGCTTACAACGCCGGACTGGAAGGTGCCGTAATTGTAAATAAAGTCAAGGAAAGCAAGCAGAACTTCGGCTTTGATGCCTACAAGGAAGAGTATGTTAATATGATGGATGCCGGTATCATTGATCCTGCGAAGGTTGCCAGAACTGCATTACAGAATGCCGCATCGGTTGCCGCATCTCTTCTTACTACCGAGTCTGTAGTAGCAGACATCAAGGAGCCGCAGCCGCCTATGCCTCAAGTTCCGGGCGGAATGGGCGGAATGATGTAAACAGCATTTCACTTTCGTACAATAGAAGGAGATTTTCCCATGGAGAACTATATTGAGCATCTGGTCAAGGGAAAAAGAGGAACGAAAGAATACATGGAAAGGGGAGTGGCAATAGCTCTCCCCTTTCTTTGCTTTATTATCTTGTATTTACTTTCTTTACCGTTGATTTTCTTTGTATTTTCCTTTGTCTTGACATATTATTTATGGAACAGGACAAGTATAGAATATGAATATCTGTACATGGCAGGGGAGCTGAGTGTGGATATCGTATATCATAAAAGCAGTCGAAAAAAACTGTTCAGTGTTGAGAAAGAAGAGATTCTGGAAATTCGGCAGTGGAGCCCGGAAACCCTTGAACGATATAAGAGAGAGGGGATTCCCGTTCTGGATTTGGCGGGGGTTGGAGAGAATCAACACTACTTTTACCTAGTGCAACATGAAGGAAAGAAGACGGCATATATTTTAGATTGTCCGGAAAAGCTGCTTAAGGAAATGCGTTTGTATTCCCGTGATAAATGGCTTTAAAACTTTATTTTCCCCGAAAGAGAAAGAAAAGAGGAGTAGGAGTATAGCATGAATGATTTTGTGAGAGTGGCTTCGGTCAGCCCGAAAGTCAGTGTGGCGGACCCTTTTTATAATGTGGATGAGATGCTTAAATGGGCGAAAGAGGCAGAAAAGCAGTCTGTCTCTCTTTTGGTCTATCCGGAGCTTGCCGTTTCAGGTTATACGGCTCACGATTTGCTCTTACAGGAAAGCTTACAAAAAGCCTGTGCAGAGGCAGTCGGAATTTTTGCCGAGAAGACTGCAGACAGCCCGGTTTTGTTTGTTTTCGGTTATCCCTTTGTTTTACGCGGAAAGCTGTATAATACCGCGTTTGTGATGCAGAAAGGGAAAATCCTCGGAATTGTTCCCAAAAAGCATCTCCCCAACCACAGCGAATTCTATGAAGAACGCTATTTTCAGGAAGGAAGGGAAGAAGTGGAGTGGATTCCCGATTTTTTGGGGAAGGAAGAGGAATGGATTCCCTTCGGGATGCATCTTCATTTTACGGCGGAAAATGAGGCGCGTTTCAGGCTGGCCGTGGAAATCTGTGAAGATCTGTGGGTTCCGAATCCTCCCTCGGTTACGCATTGTCTGATGGGAGCTACGGTCATTGCCAATACTACGGCTTCCGATGCTTTGATTCGGAAAAATGACAGTCGAAGAGCTTTAGTACAGCATTCCAGCGGATGCTTACATAATGCTTATATCTACACCAGTGCCGGTCCATCCGAGTCCACACAGGATATGGTCTTTTCCGCACACAGTATGATTGCGGAAAATGGAAAGATTCTATCCGAGTCTCCTCGTTTTTATGAGGGGATGATTTATAGTGACATCGATCTTTCCGTCTTATGGCAGGAGAGGATAAAGCAAAATACTTTTGAGACGACGGAAGATTCCGCAGTGCAGGTTCCGTTTCCTCTTTATAAGGCAGACTATGAAGCACAGGGAGTTTCGGCCCCCTTCTCTTCGGAAAAGCGGAAAAAGAAGATTTCTTTAAAGCGTTTTATTAACCCTATGCCGTTTCTCCCTCCCGATTCCGGAAAAGACTATGAGAGAGGCGAAGAGATTCTAAGCATTCAGGTGCAGGGGCTTAAGAAAAGACTAAAGCATATCGGCGCACAGAAGGTCATATTAGGCTTAAGCGGCGGTCTGGATTCTACCTTGGCACTTTTTGTCTGTGTAGAGTGTTTCCGACTTATGGGCTATGATTTAGATAACATTTTAACGATTACCATGCCTTCCTTCGGAACGAGCAAGCTCACTCGTAACAATGCTTTGGAATGCGCGAGGCTCCTCGGAACGGAATTGAGAGAAATATCCATTGAAGATGCGGTACTGCAGCATTTTAAAGATATTTCCTATGATGAAACAATGCGCGACGTCGTTTATGAAAATGCACAGGCCAGAGAGCGGACACAAATTCTTATGGATTTGGCCAATAAGGAGGGAGCACTTCTTGTCGGTACGGGAGATTTGTCGGAATCGGCACTGGGATTTTCCACTTACAATGCGGATCATATGTCGATGTACAATGTGAACTGCGATGTACCAAAGACCGTTATTCCCCTTATTCTGAGATCCTTTGTTAAGGAAATGGAAAACGCGGGAAAAGATAGCATGGATAAGGAAAAAGTAAAGGCTTTGAAAAAAATTGTGGAAGAGATTATACAGGTTCCGGTCAGTCCCGAGCTTTTGCCTCCGGATGAAAAAGGCGAGATAAAGCAGAAGACGGAAGAAATTTTAGGGCCTTACGTTTTACATGATTTCTTCCTCTATATGCATTTACGATACGGCTTTTCGGCAAAGAAACTCTTTTTCCTTGCCTGCCATGCTTTTTCGGATGAAAATATGCAGTATTATAAGAGAGAGGAGAAGAAAACCTTTTCTCCGAAGGAAATTCTTCAGTGCTTGAAAGTTTTCTATAGAAGATTCTTTTCGCAACAGTTTAAACGTTCCTGTATGCCGGACGGTCCCAAAATCGGAAGAATTGCATTATCTCCTCGAGGTGATTTAAGGCAGGCGAGCGATGCTTCATCACGAGTTTGGCTTTTGGAACTGGAGGAAATTGAGCATAGCTTATAGTTGTAAAATTGAGCTTTGTCTGAAGGGTATTGAGTTTTGTCCGGGTTCGGAGGAAATTAAGCATAGCTTATAGACGTAAAGCCAAATTTTTGCTATACTTCTTGTTCATGGTGAGGATCTTTTCCGGTCCTCCTTTCGAGTTAAGAAGGATAGGTAAGGGCTGAATGCATAGAATTGATTCACCGGCAAATGCACTACTCAAAGAAATTCGAGAACTCAGTAAAAAAGGAAAAAAAGAAGAGAGAAAGGCTTTTTTATAGGAGAGGGAGAACGCTTGTTAAGGGATTTGCCTCTTTCTTCTCTTGTACAAATATTTATTTCCGAAAGCTATGAAGGAAACTTGCCGCACGGCTTAGTAAAAGAAGATGAACGGGTTTTTCTTCTCAGTAAAAAAGCGATGGAAAGTATTTCGACAACCGAAAGTCAGCAGGGAATCCTTGCTAAAATTGCCATTCCGAAACGAGAAGAGCCGGAAGGAGATTTTTATCTTATTTTGGAGGATATCCAGGATCCGGGGAATTTGGGAACTATTTTTCGAACGGCAGAGGCTGCCGGGATATCGCATATCTTTATGAATAAAACGTGCACGGATATTTTTAGTCCTAAGGCGGTTCGTTCTACTATGGGTTCTCTCTTTCGTGTTTCTTTCAGTATACATGAGGACTTGGAGAGCATTTGCAAAATGTTGAAAAAACGAGCTGTACGCATATATGCCATGCATCTTTCGGGGGAAAATGTGTTTTATCAAGAAGACTTTCGTTGCCCTTCCGCTTTTATGCTCGGAAATGAAGGAAATGGACTTTCGGAGAGTTTGACTAAGCTTTCCGATCAGCTCATACGTATTCCCATGCAGGGACAGATTGAATCTTTGAATGTAGCGACGACAGCAAGTATTCTTATGTATGAGGTTTACAGACAGAGACAGTAAAGAACAAAAACGGAATCCTTTTTCTGATTGGAATGAGTGTTATTGATAACAGTTGTGATACCTCATGGAAAAAAGGAATAATAGAACTATGGGGGTGGTTACAGATGATTGGCAGATCAAGAGGAAAGGTTCCCAATCATAAAATAGATATATTGTATGGAGTCATAGCCTTAATTATTTTTATCATGTCGGTTATGGCGCTCGGTAATCCGGATGAAAACATGGTTCTTTTCCCCTTTATCTTTTTCTTTGCTTTTGTTCTTCGAATCTTTGTTTTTATAGAGCGAAGAATGGAAGAGGGAAAGAGAAAATATATACAACTTGTGATAGCGCTGGCCTTACTTATACTCAGTGTGGTTTCCGGCATTAGCCTTTGGACTTAGTCCTAAGAAAGGAAGAAAACTTGGAAAGAGAAGAATTTGAGAAAATAATTGAAGAATTGATGATTAAGGCAAAGGGCAATAATAACTCTATTGACATGGGAGAGGTCCAGACCGCTGTAAAGGATTTGTCCCTTACAGAGGAGCAAATGGAGAATTTTCTGCTTCTTCTCGAAAATAAAGGCGTAGAAGTGACGCCGGTTCTGGATGAGGATACTTTAAAGAAGCTGGAAAAAGGAGATGAAAAAGAAGACAGTGAAGACGAGCTTCTGGGCTTGGAAGATGATGATTTCACTAAGGATGAAGAAGGTGAAGAAATAGATCTCGATGCGGTAGACCTTCTGGAGGGAATCGGTACGGAAGATCCGGTACGGATGTATCTGAAGGAAATCGGCACGGTTCCGCTTCTTACTGCTGAGGAGGAGTATTCTCTTGCCATGAAGAAGCAGGCGGGAGATGAGTATGCTAAACAGAGACTGATTGAAGCGAACCTTCGTCTTGTCGTATCGATTGCTAAGCGCTATACCGGACGCGGAATGAGTTTTCTGGATTTGGTTCAGGAAGGAAATTTGGGTTTGATTAAAGGCGTTGAAAAATTTGATCCGGAGAAGGGCTTTAAGCTTTCCACCTATGCGACATGGTGGATTCGACAGTCTGTAACTCGTGCACTTGCCGATCAGGCCAGAACGATTCGTGTGCCGGTGCATATGGTGGAAACCATCAATAAAATGTCCAAAATGCAGAGAAAGCTGACACTGGAACTCGGCTATGAGCCGTCTGTGAAAGAACTGGCAGAGCATCTGGATATGACCGAAGAAAAAGTGCAGGAAATCATGCAGATTGCCAGAGAACCGGCTTCCCTGGAGACGCCTATCGGAGAGGAAGACGATTCCAACTTGGGCGATTTTGTAGCCGATGCCAATGTTCTTTCTCCGGAAGGAAATGTAGAATCGGTTATGCTGAGAGAGCATATTGACAGTCTTTTGGATGATTTAAAGGAAAGAGAAAGACAGGTCATCGTACTTCGTTTCGGTTTGGAAGACGGTCACCCGAGAACCTTGGAAGAAGTGGGAAAAGAGTTTAATGTCACCCGTGAGCGTATCAGACAGATTGAAGCTAAGGCTCTGAGAAAACTCAGAAATCCGGTTCGTTCCAAGAGAATCAGAGACTTCTTGCAGTAAAGCTTATGGAAAAGAAAAATTATGAGTGTCTCATGGAGTCGATTCTCGGAGAGATAAAAGATGAGTCAAAACCGAGGCTTTTACTGCATGCCTGTTGCGCACCATGCTCGACCGCTGTACTGGAATGCTTGGAAAGATATTTTGCAATTACAGTTTTCTTTTACAATCCGAATCTGGAGACTGAGGCGGAATACAATCGTCGTGCAGAAGAATGTAAAAGACTTCTTAAGGAAATGAAGCTCCCTATTTCCTGCATAGTAACGAATTATGCCCATGAAGAATTTCTCCAAGTGGCAAGGGGCTTGGAAAAGGAACCGGAGAGGGGAAGAAGATGCACCGCCTGCTTTCAACTTAGATTAGAGGAAACTGCCCGCTTTGCTCAAAAATGGAATGCGGAGCATTCGGACACGCCTTTTGATTATTACTGTACAAGTTTAAGTATTTCTCCTTTAAAGAATGCTGCTCTTTTAAATAGCCTGGGAGAAGAGATTGGGGAGCACTACGGGATTCGTTTTTTACCGTCCGACTTTAAAAAGAAGGGGAGGTATCTACGTTCCGTAGAATTATCCAAGCAGTATGCTCTGTATCGACAGGATTATTGCGGCTGTGAATTTTCCAAGGCGGAAAGCCTCCGAAGGAAACAAGAAAAAGAGAGTATTCAGTAAAAACGGAAAATGAGAAAACAAAAAAATTAAGAATAAAAAAACAAGAAGATTAGGAATAGGAAAATCGGGAAGAGCATAGAATCGCTTCAGAGCAGGAAAAGGGGGAAAAATGACAAGTGCAGAAGTGAAGATTATCAATGAATCCGGACTGCATCTTCGTCCGGCAGGTGTTTTGACACAGACCTGTATCCGTTTTAAGAGTGAGATTATCCTGTATTACGGAGAAAGGAAAATCATCGGAAAATCGGTTTTAAATGTTATGGCTGCGGGCGTGAAAAAAGGCAGTACCGTGAGGGTGGAATGTAGCGGTATCGATGAAGAAGAAGCCTTAAAAGCTGTGGTAGAAGCGATTTCTTCCGGACTTGGTGAGGGCACAAGTACTCCGGAACCTTTGTTTTAGTCTTATGGAGTCGAAAAAGGCTTGTTGGGATGTTTTGACCTTTATCAACACGTTTTATCCTATAAATCTATAACTCGGTTTTCCTATAATTCTATAACTCTAACTTTCGAAAAAGAGCTGTAAAAAATCAAAAGCCAATGGGTTGATTTTTACAGCTCTTTTATTCTTAAAGAGTATCTTCTTTAATTTAGCGGTATTTATGATTGGATAAGCTTTTTTAAGCAAGCTACTGCTGTCTTTAAACTCTCTTTTGTGTCAATGGCTTCTACGGCTCCGGCATCCATATAGGAGGCATTTTGCGAATCGATGGGAAGCTTTGCAAGGAGTTCCAAGCCTTCTTTTTGACAAAGCTCCTCGATGTGGCTCTCGCCAAAAACATTGATTTTCTCATTACAATGCGGGCAAAGAAGATAGGACATATTTTCGATAATGCCAAGGATGGGGATATTCATTTTTTCCGCCATGCGAACCGCTTTTTCCACAATCATGGAAACCAAATCCTGCGGAGAGGTCACAATAATAACTCCGTCAATCGGAAGAGACTGAAAGACGGTAAGCGGTACGTCGCCTGTTCCGGGAGGCATATCTACGAAAAGATAGTCGATTTCCTTCCACTCTACCTCTTGCCAGAACTGCTTTACCGCATTGGCAATCATGGAACCTCTCCAAATCACGGGATCGGTTTCATTTTCTAAAAGTAGATTGGTGGAAATGATCTCCACACCGCCATTGCTGGTTTCTGGCACCATCGACTTTCCGTCCTCACTTAAAGCTACTCCGTCATGGAGGAGTCCGAATGCTTTCGGAATGGACGGTCCGGTAATGTCCGCATCCAAAATCCCGACATGGAATCCCTCTTTATTCATTGCGGAAGCAAGTAAGGAGCAGACGGTGGATTTTCCTACGCCACCCTTACCGGAGACGATGCCAATGACTTTTTTTACGGAAGAGCCTTCCCCTAAAGGAAGCTTTTCAATGCCGCTCTTTCTACTGGGACAATTTGCGGAGCAAGAGCCGCAGTGAGAGGAACAGGAGCTGTTATTTTGTTCTGCCATAAATCGATTTCCTTTCTTTCTATACTTCTATATTGTGTAAGACTGAATCCTATTGCTAAGAAAAGCCGTTACTATTTTACTTTCTATATCCTGAATCTGCAATTTAACCTTTTCCTTTTCTTTTTTCCAAAAAGGAAATAAAACTTTCCAGAGATTTCGAGCAATTGTTGGCATGGTACATAAAGCCGATTTTCCTTTTAGGAATCGGAGAAGTGAGGTGAATCTCCACCAAGCTTCCATTTTCCAGATCTTTCTCTACAAAGGAGCGAATGACACAGGAAATTCCCATATCAATTTTAGCAAAATCAATCAGCAAATCCATAGTATTTAGGGCAATGATTTGCTTAAAATCCAATTGATTATCCCGAATATACATATCAATGTAATGTCGGGAAACATTTTTTTCATCCATGAGCATGACGGTCGCATCTTGAAAGAGGGAAAAATTATTTCCGTGCAGTGCCTTCAGATTTTCAAGATACTTCGGGGAGGCTACGAAGATGTCTTCCACATCCTGCTCCAAAAGAACTCTTTGATTGGGACTGAGATGTTTGGGAATAGCAACTAAGGCCAAGTCGATATCTTGCGCTTCCAGAATCTGAAGATTTTTCGCACTATCCTGATTTTTTAAATTAATCTGGATATTGGGGAATTCTTCCATAAACATCTTTAAATAAGGAAGCAGGACATAGCGGCAAAGTGTCGTACTGGCTCCGATATCGAGGTGCCCGATATGATAATCCTTCATTTTTTGCAGCGCACTTTCCGCCTCTTCGATATGATGAATGGCTTCCTCAACATGGCGGAATAAAACCTCCCCTTCCTCCGTAAGACTAACTCCTCTGGAATTCCTTTTGAAGAGTTTCACATTTAAATTATCTTCCAGACGCACGATGGTTTTGGAGATAGCAGGTTGAGATATATAGAGGGACTCTGCGGCTTTCGAGATATTCCCTTGCTTCGCAACTTCAAAAAAAATACGATAGGTGGATAAATTTTGCTCCATAAAACTCCTTTATTCAGAAATATTCATAATGAGTATCCTATGTAATAAAGCATCGAACACGCATTATATTGAAATAACTTAGAGGAATAATAAACATCTAAAAAATGTATTTTAATTATAGCAAGACTTTTGCTAGTATGTAAAGAAAGCAATCTAAATGCTTTCTAAAATTCATAATGAGTATTGTGCGCAAAGCGTGCGATATCTCGTTTGAAATGAATATATTATGGACGTTACGCAGTATATTTTGTTCAGAGAAGAAAAAGGAAGAAGAGAAAACGTTTTTTCGGAGTGGTTGTGAGCTGTATTTTCTGAAAAATGCTGAAGATAAAGGAGAGTACGATGGGAATGACGATGAGCCAAAAGATTTTGGCAAAGCACGCAGGACTGGAGAAGGTGGAAAGCGGTCAACTGATTCTTGCAAAGGTGGATTTGGTTCATGGAAATGACATCACGACTCCGGTTGCGATTCGAGAGCGGGAGAAGATTCAGGGGAAGGGTGTCTTTGATAAAGATAAGGTGGTTTTTGTTATGGATCACTTTGTGCCGAACAAGGATATTACTTCTGCAAAGTGCACCCAGATCTGCCGAAATTATGCAAAAGAAAACGGTTTAAAGCATTATTATGATGTGGGAAATATGGGAATTGAGCATGCTCTTATTCCGGAGCAGGGACTGATTACAGCAGGAGAGCTTTCTGTCGGTGCGGATTCTCATACCTGTACTTACGGGGCACTGGGAGCCTTTTCTACCGGTGTGGGCTCTACGGATATGGCTGCCGCTATGGCTACAGGAGAGCTTTGGTTTAAGGTGCCGAATGCAATTCAGGTCATCTTAAAAGGAAAGCTGCAAAAGTATGTCAGCGGAAAGGATGTGATCTTACACCTGATTGGAAAAATCGGAGTGGACGGCGCACTTTACGAGTCTATCGAATTTAGCGGAGAGGGCGTTTCTTCCCTTTCCATGGATGACCGCTTTGCCATCTGCAATATGGCGATTGAAGCGGGCGGAAAGAACGGTATTTTCCCGGTTGACGAAAAAACAATAGAGTACATTAAAGCGCATGGAAATAAGTCCTATACCGTTTACGAAGCGGATTCGGATGCCAAGTATGAGAGAGTGATAGAGATAGACCTCTCTACACTGCAGTCTACAGTGGCTTTTCCGCATTTGCCGGAAAATACGCATGAAATCGGGACTTTCGATAAGATTCCAATTGATCAGGTTGTTATCGGCTCTTGCACAAACGGTCGTTTATCGGATATTGCCGTCTCCGCAGAGCTTTTAAGAGGTCGTCATGTTGCGGAAAATATTCGTTGCATTGTGATTCCGGCAACGCAGAAGATTTATTTGGAAGCGATGGAAAAGGGCTATATCAAGGACTTAATCGAGGCCGGTGCAGTAGTCAGTACCCCGACCTGCGGGCCTTGTCTTGGCGGCTATATGGGGATTTTGGCACCGCACGAAAGATGCGTTTCCACCACCAATCGTAACTTCGTAGGAAGAATGGGAGACGCAAGCTCTGAAATTTATCTGGCTTCTCCGGAGGTCGCTGCGGCATCGGCAGTTTTAGGCTATATCGCAGGACCGAAAGAGCTGGGGCTGTAAGGAAAGACCGTCTTTTAACAGGAATCAATAAAGAATTTAGCGAAAAGGATATAGACTATTTCAAAAAATAGAAATCTATAGCGAAGAAAATAGAATTTTGAGAAATGGAAATCATTAGTGGAGAAAGACTGTTTTTATTCTTAACAAGTGGCTAAGGCGAAGCCTGAGACATCTTGTTTTAAGAATGAAAATGAATAGCGAAGAAAATTAGAAACGAAAATAGGAGAGGAACGGTATGGAAAATGCAAGGGGTAATTGTATAAAATATGGGGACAATGTCGATACGGATGTGATTATTCCGGCACGTTACCTGGCAATTCAGGACCGAAGCCTTCTGGCTACACACGCCATGGAGGACATTGATAAGGACTTCCATAAAAAGATGAAAAAGGGAGACATCCTGATAGCCGGAAAGAACTTCGGCTGCGGTTCCTCCAGGGAGCATGCTCCGCAGGTATTAAAGGACTCCGGTGTTTCCTGTATTATTGCAGAGAGCTTTGCGAGAATTTTTTTCCGAAATGCCATAAACATCGGTCTTGCCATTGTAGAATCCCCCGATGCGGCAAAGGAAATCAAAGAGGGAGACGAAGTGGAAGTGGATTTTTCCGCCGGGAGAATTCGGGATATCAGTAGTGGTAAAAGCTACGATATGGCAGTTTTCCCTCCCTTTTTACAGGATATGATCGATAAGGGCGGTCTCATTGCTTTTGTGAATGAGAGCTTGGAGAAAAAGTAGCGAAAAAGAAAGTGATATAAGATAGCGAAAACATAGCCATATTCTTAAAAATTAAAAATGTATTTTAAAAAAGCTAAGCAGATATTCCACCGGACTTATGCTCTCAAAAGTATTTTCCTTAAAAGGAATAAAGCACTGTTTATCCTGATACGTTTTTTTGAAGACTTTCTCTCCTTCCTGAAATACCGGAAGAAAAGATGTCTTCATTTTTTGATAGGCGGTTGATGCCTTGGCCTTTTCCCGCATTTCCTTCGGGTACATGGCTGCTAAGGACTTATGTACTACGCGGTCTTCCGAAGGGATAAATTCATAATCCTTGTAATCTTTAAAGAAATAGCAAAGCTCCCCTTGGTAGAGGGGGACAGTGAGACAAAGAGATGTTTCTTTTATCTCTAGGAGAAAGTTTTTCGGAGTGAGTGTAAGGGGCACGGGGACAGAAGAGGGAAGGGAAAACCTGAGGCAAAGTTTTTCGGAAGTTCGGCTATTTTGTCTTTCTTCCAATTCTAAGTCCTTGATTTGTAAAGAGTTATCTTTTTGATGATTGTCATTTTTCTCTTTCATTTCATCCCTTACTAAGATCTCTGCCCTCTGAAAATGGACATTCCCCTGAAAGATATTTTCATAAGCTAAAAAGGAGAAGAGAGAGGGAAGGTTTTGAATATCCTCTCGATTATGAAGGAGCAACATATTCCTTTTTTCACTGCATTTATCCTGTAAATATTCCCGGTATACGGAAATCAGTTCGTCTCCGCTACACCGGTCTTCGCGATGAATGCCTAAAAAACGTTCACAGGATTTAAGAGAACAACTTTCCAATCCGTAAAATTTTTTTCTTTTACGAATCAGTTTAAATAAATCAAGCTGTTTTAAATTCAGGTGAAGAGGAAGCTTTCCATAGGACTTGGCCATGGACTCGACAAAACGGTTATCAAAGCCTTCTCCATTAAAGCTGATGAGAACTCTCTTTGTTTTACAAAGCTGAAAAAACTGTTCCAAAATTTCCTCTTCGTCGAGGACGCTTTCGGCAAAATACTGGATTAATTCACTATTTTCTTTATGAAAAAGCAGTATACCAAGGAGATAAAGCTGAGAAGACTTCGGATTAAGCCCTGTCGTTTCAATGTCATAGAGCAGGGCGTCTTCCAAGGAGATATTCCTGAAAACGGAAGTGAGGACGTCTTCTAACGCAGCCCTGTCTTCCGTATAAGCTAAATCCTCTTGAATGATTTCCATTTGTCCTCCACAAAAACATGATATTAAAAAATTTTTTTATATTTTCTCATTTTTTTTCTGTTTATTTGTTTTATAATAAGCAAGCATAGTTTATCACAAGAATATTCGAATTTTAAGTTTAAGGAGAAGAAAAATGAAGGAAGAAGAAAAGCAGGGGGGAGATATCTCAGAAGAGGTAGAGAAGCTTCTGAATGAAAAGCCTAAGAAGAAAAAAGGAAAGAAGAAGTGGATATTCCTCGGGCTACTCCTTCTTTTTGTGCTTTTTATTTTGAAAAATCTATTGTTTCCGAGTAAGGCTAGTGGGGTGCTTGTTAATACGGAGAGCCTTTCCAAAGCGGATATTCAGGAAAAACTCAGCGTTTCCGGTCCCGTTTCCGGCACCCAGTCTCAGCATGTCACTTCAGCACTTCATGCCAAGGTGAAGGAAATCCTCGTAAAGGAAGGCGACAAGGTAACGGAAGGGCAGCTCATTGCAAAGCTTGACACCAAGGATGTAGAGGAAGCTTTGGAAGCGGCTAAAACTCAGGTGGAACTTGCAAAGGCCAATAAGGAAGATGCGACGAAGAATACCAAGGCAGAGTATGCCAAAGTGCAGACTGCCTATAACAATGCGCTTCTCGATTTCCAGAGGAAGAGCAGCCTTTTGGAGAGCGGGGATATTTCTCAAAGCGAATATGAGCAGGCGGAAAGTGCCTTAAAGGATGCGAAGGCAAGTCTTGGAAGCTTCAAGGTAAGCGGAGGTAATGTGCAGGTTTCCGAAAGCTATGATTTGCAAATTAAGAGCGCGGAAGAAGGTTTACAGAAAGCACAGAGTGCCGTGGATTCCGCTGAGATTAAAGCACCCATTTCCGGAACAATTACCAGAGTAAACGTGGAAGCCGGGCAGTTTGCGGATAACTTACTGGACGGAAAACCGATGTTTACGGTGGAAAATCTGGATCAACTGGAGCTTTCCATCAGCGTTTCCGAGTATTCTATCGGGAAATTAAGTCTTGGACAGAAGGCAATTATCAGTGCGGATATCTTAGGAGACGAAAAACTGGAAGGAGAGGTTTCTTCCATTTCTCCGACAGGAGAAGCGAAAGGCGGAAATACCGCAGAAAGAGTTATTCCGATTAAGATTAAAATAGAAGGTGATAAAAAGGGACTTATTTCCGGTATCACCGCAAAGGCTGATATTGTGCTTTCCGAGGCCAAGGATGTCTTTGTGGTTCCGCTTTCCGCAGTGATTACGGGTGAAGATGGAAGCAGTCAGATGGCTTTTGTGGAAGACGGAAAAATTCATATTGTAGCTGTAAAAACCGGAGTGGAAAGCGATGTTTCCGTAGAAGTCAGTCCTTTAAAAGAGGATGCCGTCTTTAAAGAGGGAGCCCATTTCGTAAGTGCTCCGGATGCGAGTCTTACAGAAGGCTTAGAGGTTAGTGAGATGCCGAAGAACAATGCGGGAGAGAGTATCAGTGCAAGTGAGAGCGGTGTTGTAGTAAAAACAAACTAGGATAAAAAAATGAATGATGTACTCATTGAACTAAAAGATTTAGTGAAAATATATGATACCGGAGCAGTAAAGGTCTTGGGACTGGATCGAATAAACCTTAAGATAAAAAGAGGGGAGTTCGTAGCGATTATGGGACAGTCCGGCTCCGGAAAATCGACGCTTATGAATATACTGGGCTGTCTCGATAAGCCGACTCTGGGAAACTATTTTCTGGACGGAGAAGATGTTGCCGCGATGGATCCGAACACTTTAAACAAGGTTAGAAATGAGAAAATCGGCTTTGTCTTTCAAAGCTTTAACCTGATCAGTCGTATGAGTGCCCTTCGAAATGTGGAAATCCCCATGATTTATGCCCATAAGAAGTCTCCGGCGGCGAGGCGTGAGAGAGCGGCAATGCTTCTTGAGAAGGTAGGACTGGGGGGAAGAATCCATCATCAGCCGAATGAAATGTCTGGGGGGCAGAGACAGCGTGTAGCCATTGCGAGGGCTCTTACGAATGAGCCGCCCCTGATTCTTGCCGACGAGCCGACAGGAAACCTGGATACGGCAAGTTCCGTGGAAATCATGGAAATGTTCTCCGCACTCCATAAGGCTGGAGCAACTGTGGTGGTCGTTACGCATGAGGAAAATATTGCGGCCTATACGGACAGAATGCTGCGCTTTTCGGACGGAAAGCTCATTTCCGATAAGAAAAATGAGAATCCTACAGCGGTTCGAGACTTGAGTATTTTCGAGGGTATGTATAAAGGAGAAAGTCATGTTTCTTGAGAATGTTAAAATGGCACTGGGCTCTCTTCGTGCCAATAAACTGCGATCCCTGCTTACCATGCTCGGAATCATCATCGGTATCGGATCCGTGATATCCATTGTGTCTATCGGGGATAGTATTCGAAAGATGTTCTCCGACCTGTATAAAAATTATGGTGTGACACAGGCTTCTATCATGATAAGTCCTTATATGGATTGGAATGATCTGCGAGATAGTGATGATTTCACTTTGGATGATTTTAATAATTTTAAAAGGATTTTCGGCAGCCGCCTTGACTATGCGGACAACACCCCCTATGAAAGCATTGATGTCAAGGTGGGAAGAAATCGATTGAAGGTGGGACTTTCCGGTGTGGAGTACAATTTTACCGATTTTCAGCCTTTGAAAATATTAAATGGAAGGACATTTTCTGAGAAGGATGTGGGTGAGAGGAAGCCTGTCGCCATGATTTCCGAGAACACGGCACTAAAGCTTTTCGGTACCGAAAATGCTACAGGAAAACATTTTCGAGCGGACTTTCGTGGAGAGGTACAGGATTTTTCCGTTATCGCGGTTTATCGAAAGGATTTGAGCCCTATCGAAAAACTGCTTATGGGCTCGCAGGACAAAAATGGAGAGGCCTTTGTGCCATGGACGATTCTTACGGGACCCGCAGATACTTTCTCTACGATTCGCTATTATGGGAAAAAGAATTTTACAGTAGAGGAAATGAATAGCTTGAATACAGATATCAAGAATTATTTTTCCCGTGTGAAAAATCGTAAACCTGAGGACTGGTATATTTCTTCCGTTCAGGATGAAATGAAGCAGGTGGACGGTTTTATGGGCGGTCTCTCCGCGGCAATCGGAGGTATTGCTGCGATTTCTCTTTTGGTAGGCGGTATCGGCATTATGAATATTATGCTGGTTACGGTTACGGAAAGGACAAGAGAAATCGGTATTCGAAAGGCACTTGGTGCGAGTAGGGAGGATATCCTTGTGCAATTTCTTACGGAGTCGGCACTGCTTTCCGCACTGGGAGGGCTTATCGGCGTGATTCTTGCCAGTACGCTTGTTCATCTTGGGGCTATGGCATTTAACATGACTGTGGTGGTAAAACCGGCTATTGTAATCATTGCCGTTGTCTTTTCTGCTATTGTCGGTGTTTTCTTCGGGATTTATCCTGCCAATAAGGCGGCGAAGGAAGATCCGATTGTGGCACTTCGATACGAATAATGCATTATGCTTTGAATAAGAAGTAGCAAACAAGACAAAAAGAAGCTATACTGATAAAGTTGATGTCTATTTTCAAAAAATATAAATACTTATACATTTTAAGGAGGAGAGCAATGACAATTAGAGAGGCTATGGAGAAAAGACACATGGTAAGAAAGTATAAGGATACTGTTTTACCGGAGGAAATTGTAAAGAAGTTGAATGAAAGAATCGAAGCTTTAAATAAAGAGCATCATTTAAATCTGGTACTGCATACGGAAGATGGTACCGCCTTTGCAGAGTTAATCGATAAATTGATTACCAAGAATGCCAAGAACTTCATCATCCTTGCTGCGGATCCCGCTGAAGGCGTAGAAGAGAAAATCGGTTATTGCAGTGCAGACATCATGCTTTATGCGCAGGAACTCGGTTTAAATACCTGGTGGGTCGGCGCAAGCTTTAATAAGGATGCCGTAAAGAAAGAGTGCCCGAATCATACGGTATACGGTGTGATTTCTATCGGCTATGGCGAAGAGCAGGGAAGTGTGCACCACAGTAAGGATGACTTCGAGGTTTGCTCCTACGAAGGAGAGGCACCGCAGTGGTTTAAAGACGGCGTAGAGTACGCTCTTATGGCGCCGACCGCCTTCAATCGTCAGTCCTTCTACATCAAAGGAAAGGGCAACACCGTGCACTTTGAGTACAAGGCGGGAGAGTTCCAGGGCATTGATACCGGACTTGTAAAGTATCACTTTGAAGCGGCTGCCGGAAAAGAAAACTTCGAGTGGGCATAAGGATTAGAATTTTTATGCATACCGAGTATCGTGCGGAAAGCGTGCGATATCTTATTAAAGAAAAGTCCCTAATGAGGGATTCACAACGATAGTATTTAACACGGATTGAAAAATTAAAATTATAAATATATTTGATGCAGTATAGGTCTGAAAAGAGGGTAATCTGAACCCGCCGGTACTTGCGAAAAACAGAGGAACTGCCGTTTTTTGCTTAGTAGAGGCGAGGTTAGCGGGAGCGTGCCCCACTTTCAGACCTATACTGCTTAGAAGATGTATTTTATATTTACATTCTATGTTTTAGTGATTTCTGCGTAGAAAGGCTGGAGTATACCTAAGCAAGACATAAGTAAAAGGAGTACTCAATGGCTTTTCTTTCCGTTGAGAAAACCCCGCTTTTATGCTAGACTATTTCGGATTGGAGAAAATATGATTCGTTTTGTACATGGGATTTTGAGAGAGAAAAAAGAGGATAGTCTGATTATAGAGGCCGGGGGCTTGGGGTATGGCGTAAGAGTGCCGATTTCCGTGCTTTCGGAAGCCCCTCCTATTGGAGAAGAGCTTCTCTTACATACCTATTTTTCTGTACGGGAAGACGGACAGGACTTGTTCGGTTTTTTTACGGAGAAGGATAGAGACTTTTTCATGCAACTGATTTCGGTTTCGGGAATCGGAGCGAAGACCGCTCTCGGGATTCTCTCCTGTTTTAGAAGAGAAGAGCTGATTGCGCTGATTCTTTCAGCGGACAGTAAGCGTATTCAAAAGGCACCGGGTCTCGGAAAGAAGTCTGCAGAACGTTTGATACTCGAATTAAAGGATAAATTACAGGTAGAAGATGCGCTACCCGGGGCTGTGGAGCCTGAAGAGCCGCTTTCAGGAGGCTTTAGTGAAGCCATGCAGGAAGCAATGGAAGCCTTGCTTTCTCTTGGCTATAAGCAGGGGGAGGCAAGGACAGCCATCGTTAAGACGCCGAATGTAGAGGAGATGAATGCGGAAGAAATACTACGCTCCGCCTTACGGAAACTCGCTTTTTAAGGAATGGGCATGGAAAGAAGACTAATTCAGACAGAAGAAAGCCGGGAAGATTTGGTTTATGAACCGAAGATTCGTCCCAAAATGCTTTCCGACTATATAGGGCAGGAAAAGCTGAAGGAAATGCTCTCGATTTATATCGAAGCGGCAAAAAAAAGAAAACAAAGCTTGGATCATTGCCTCTTTTATGGTCCTCCCGGACTTGGAAAGACGACGATTTCCAATATCATTGCGAATGAGCTAGGCGTAAATTGTAAGATTACCTCAGGACCGGCGATTGAAAAGCCGGGAGAAATGGCTGCCATTTTAAACAGTCTTTCCGAAGGAGATGTGCTCTTTGTCGATGAGATTCACAGATTGAATCGCCAGGTAGAGGAAGTGCTCTATCCTGCCATGGAGGATTTTGCAATCGATGTCCTTCTTGGAAAGGAAAGCAGTACCCGTTCCCTTCGCTTAGAGCTTCCTCATTTTACTTTAATCGGTGCAACAACAAGAGCCGGCCTTTTATCTGCCCCCTTAAGAGATCGTTTCGGAATCATCAGTAAGCTGGAATTTTACAAGAAGGAAGAGCTTACGAAAATTGTGCTTCGCAGTGCCAAGGTACTTTCCGTTCCGATTGAAGAGGACGGGGCAAAGAGTATTGCGATGCGCTCCAGAGGAACACCGAGACTTGCCAATCGTCTGCTTCGCAGAATCCGGGATTTTGCGGATGTAAAGTACGACGGCGTGATTACCAAAGAAGTGGCAGAGGAAAGTCTGGATTTACTGAATGTCGATAAGTTGGGCCTCGATCAAAATGACAGAGCCTATCTTACGGCAATTGTGGATAAATATTCCGGAGGTCCGGTAGGCCTCGAAACTTTGGCAGTCAGTCTCGGAGAAGACAGCGGAACGGTAGAGGATATGATTGAGCCGTATCTTTTACTGCAAGGCCTCATTGATCGCACGAAAAGAGGCAGAGTCGCAACAGAAAGTGCATACAGACATTTAGGTCTGGTCCAATAATCGGGAAAAGGTGAGAAGCAATGGGAGATAAAAATACAGTAGATGTAATCATTGACGGAAAAATAGTCAGGGTAAGCGGGACAGAGTCGGAGGCCTATCTTGTCAGTGTTTCCAATTATTTAAACGCAAAGATTACCTCCTTTAAAAAGGAATTTAAGAACTACAGATTATTGGACGAAGAGCTTCGCTCCATTCTTTTGCAGATCAATATCTGTGATGATCTTTTTCAGGAACAGGCCAAAACGGAGAAGGCGGAACAGGAAAAGGAAGAGCTGGAAAAGGAGATTTATTCCTTAAAGCATGATCTGGTTAAATCGCAGATGAAGCTGGATGGAGCCTTACAGGAGCTCGAAAAGGCACAGAAGAGGCTTTTTGAGACAGAGGGAAATAAAGGAGAAAAATAATGGGGGAAAAATACAGGGCGGAGCTTTTGGCGCCTGCCGGTTCCCTTTCGGTGTGTAAGGCTGCGGTTTTTGCCGGAGCCGATGCTGTTTATATGGGAGGACAGAAATATTCGGCCAGAGCCTTTGCAAAGTCCTCTTTATCGGAGGAGGATGAACTCCTCTTGGCAATCGAGTTTTGTCATCTCTACGGGGTCAAGCTCTTTATGACGGTGAATACACTGTTTAAGGAGAAGGAAATTGAAGGTCTTTTGGAATACATGGATCCCTATGTGGAAGCGGGAGTGGATGCCATAATCGTGCAGGATCTAGGGGTAGCTAAAGTTCTGAAGGAAGCTTATCCGGATTTACCCCTGCATGCCAGTACCCAGATGACAGCCAACACGAGAGAGGCGGTTTCGCTCCTCTCTTCTTTTGGTATGGAGAGAATTGTACTGTCGAGAGAACTATCTCTTAAGGATATTTCCGATATTTATGAGTCTACCGGAGCGGAGCTGGAAGTTTTTGTGCATGGCGCGATGTGCTACAGCTATTCCGGTGCCTGCTTTATGTCCTCTCTTCTCGGAGGGAGATCCGGAAACAGAGGAAGATGTGCGGGAACCTGCCGCCTGCCATATACTACAGCCGGGAAAAAGGGAAATTTCCTGAGTATGAAGGATATGAATACATTGGATTCTTTAGAGGAGATTTTAAAAGCCGGTGCCTATTCTTTGAAAATTGAGGGAAGAATGAAGTCGGAACTGTATACGGCAACCGTAGTTTCCGTTTACCGGAAATACCTTGATTTAGCCTTAAAGGGGGAAAGCTATACGGTTTCCGATCAGGACAGAAAACTTTTAAAGGCGGTGTATGACCGAGGGGGAGAGACTTCCTATTTACATCAGCACAATGCAAAGGACATGATTGCTCTCGTAGACCGTCCTTTTCGAAAGGAAGAGGAAGAACTTACCGCTTTTCTTCGAAAATCCATGGAAGAGCGGGAAAGAAAGCTTCCCCTATCTATGGAGCTTAAGGTGGAGAGCGGTGCAGTTTTAGAGCTGTCCTTGGAACAGGAAGATATTCGGATTAGTGTTTTTGGAGAGCAGCCTGTGGAGAAAGCGAAGCAGAGAGCCACATCGAAGGAAGAAATGGAAAAACAGCTTTTAAAGCTTGGAAACAGCTGCTTTTATGCGAAAGCTTTGTGTATTAGAGGAGAAGAAGAGGTATTTATTCCACTTTCCGCCTTAAATGCTTTAAGGAGAGAGGGATGTGAAAGAGTAAGGGAGGCCATTCTTGCCAAATTTAGACGAAATCCGAGAAATCGGAAGTGTAACGGTATCCGTTGAAAGAGAAGAGCAGCTGGATGCATGTCTTAAGGCAGAGAATATTCAGCGCATTTATTTGGATGAAGCTTCTTTTTCAGAGGAGGAAATCCGGCGCTTTGCCAAGAAAATAAAAGAAAGAGGATTGGAAGCCGCGCTTCGCTTTCGAAGAATTGAAAGGCGTGAAGACCGGGGAAAGACCTGTCTTTCCTGGCTTACGGAAAATGAAGAAACTTCTCTTTTTTCCGCCTTTTTGTTCCGAAGCTTAGATCAGGTTTCTGTCTTACAGAGGGTGGAAAGAAGAAACTTTCACTCTGTTTTTGATTATACGCTTTACAGCTACAATGCCTCTGCTTTAGAGGTATGGAAGGACTTTGGTGCAGAGACCATCACTTTCCCGATAGAGCTGAATTTCCGGGAAGATAAGGAGTTTTCCTCTTGGGCAAACAAAGCGGGGCTTTCGACCGAGCTTCTCTTTTACGGCCATCTTCCTATGATGGTGAGTGCCAACTGTGTGGAAAAAACAAGAAACGGATGCACGAAAAAGAACCATATTTTAGGATTAAAAGACAGACAAAATAAAGAATTATTTGTACGTTTGTATTGTAAATTCTGCTATAATCAAATCTTCAATGCCGATGTTTTTTCTCTATTCGGCTTGGAAAAGGAAGTAGCGGCTCTTAAACCGAAGAGTCTTCGTCTGGAGTTTACGGTGGAGAGTAAAAATGAAGTGGAAGAGATTCTTCAGGGAAAGATGAATAAGAGTTTTACCAGAGGGCATTTTCATAAAGGAATTGAGTAGAGGTAGAGAAATTCAGGAAAGAAACAGTTTGGAAGTAAAGCTTCTGAATTGCAGCTTTCGTGGGTATGCGTTTTAGTAAGGGGGGATCGGTATGGGAAATCTCTTCAGCAGTTTTGCCAAGATTATCAGCATTCTTTTAATGCTTTTATACAGCTACGGGCTGTTTCGAAATTTATCGATAGATTATAGAGAAGGAAAGAAGAAGCTCTCCGGTCTTTTGTATAAGATATTGCTTCTTCTTCACTTTATTTCCTATGCGGTATTGTATTTTCAGACGGGAAATCTGTTTTATATTTATTTTTACCTTCCGCAGCTTCTTTATTTTTTGCTTTATCCTCTTATTTGGAAAAAGCTCTATCCCTTCTATAACGAGGTATTACTGAATAATCAGTGTCTTTTTCTCGCTTTAGGGTGGATTCTACTTGCTAGACTGCAGGAGGCTAAGGCAATCAAGCAGTTTGCGGTTGCCATGGCGGCAAGTCTCCTTGTTTTAGTGATTCCCTATATTGTGGATAAAATTTGGGATTTTCAGAAGTTTCGCTATATTTTCGCAGGTATCGGGATTGTATCTTTACTTCTTGTGCTTGTACTGGGAACGGTGAACTTTGGTGCCAAGATGAGTGTGAGCCTTTTCGGTTTTCGTTTTCAGGCATCGGAGTTTGTGAAGCTTTCCTTTGTTTTTTCCATAGCGGGAATCCTCTCGGAAGAGCATGGGAAAGAAGGCGTCATCCATTCTGCGTGTGTCGCGGCATTGCATGGCATCATTTTGGTGCTTTGTAAAGACCTGGGTTCAGCCCTCCTCCTTTTTATTTCCTATGTTTTTATGCTCTATGTCGCAAGGAACCAGCTTCTCTATCTCTTAGCGGGAGGGCTTGTTTCCGCCTTGGCGGGGATTGTGTCGTACGGCTTATTTTCGCATGTGCGAACCCGTGTTTATGCCTTTATCGATCCCTGGAGAGATATGGCGGGGAAGGGCTATCAGATTACTCAATCTCTCTTTGCAATCGGTACCGGCGGATTTTTGGGGCTCGGCCTTTTTCAGGGACTTCCCAATAAGATTCCTATTGTGGAAAATGACTTTATTTTTTCCGCTCTTTCCGAAGAAATGGGAGGGGTAGTGGCCATTTGCCTAATCCTTATCTGCCTTTCCTGCTTTATGCAAATGATGATGATGGGAAGAGATATGGAAAGCTCTTTCTATAAACTTGTGGCTCTGGGCTTAAGCGTAATTTATGTTATTCAAGTGATTCTCACCATTGGAGGCGCAATTAAGTTTGTACCTTCCACCGGCGTAACCCTACCCTTTATGAGCTACGGCGGATCCAGTTTGATTTCCAGTTTTATCGTATTCGCCCTTTTTCAGTCCCTCTTTATCATCCAGGGACAGGAAGATGAGGTAGAAATGGAGGAAGACGCAGAAAGCGCAGAAGAACAGGAAATGGAGTCGGAGGAAGAAGATGCGTAGAGAAGATAGCGAAGAGAAAAAAAGCCGAAAAGGGAAAGAGAAGAATCCGGAGAACAAGATCAATAAGCAAAGAGAGAAACAGACGGAAGGAAGACAACAAGCGAAGAGAAGACGGGAGGAAGCTATTTCCGAAACCAAACTTGCCATGATAAGAAGAAAGCAAAATCGAGAAATGCTCGGGATTGTCTATCTCTTTGCCCTCATATTCTTTGCTATGATTGTTTATTTTTGTCATTTCATCCTGTTTCAGGCAGAAGATAAGATGGCAAGCCCTTATAATGCAAGAATTGATTATCTTGCGCAAAAGACGGTAAGAGGGGAAATTCAAACGGCTGACGGCATGGTCATTGCAAAAACCGTGACGAAAGAAGACGGAACGGAAAGTAGAGAATATCCGGGAGGCGCTGCTTTCGCCCATCCTGTGGGCTACAGCGTGAAGGGAAAGACAGGCATAGAATCCCTTGGGAATTATTACCTCACGAATTCCGGCATCAATCCCTTACAGAAGTTTATGAATGAAATCGAAAACAGAAAAAATCCGGGAGATACTTTGGTTACTTCTTTAGATGCGGATTTACAAAAGCTTGCCTATTCTTTACTGGACGGAAGAAAGGGAAGCATAGTTTGTATGGAACCCTCCAGCGGAAGAATCCTTGCCATGGCATCCGCGCCTTCCTTTGACCCGAATCAATTACAGGAAAATTGGGACAGTTTAATTTCCGAAGAGAATACGGACGGGAATCTTGTAAATCGCGCAACACAGGGACTCTATCCGCCGGGATCGACTTTCAAGCTCCTTATGGCACTGGAATATATTCGGGAGCATCCGACTGACTGGCAGGATTTCAGCTTTAAATGTAAGGGAGAATACGTGGATCCTTCCAATCCCGCGAATGTGGTTCACTGCTATAACGGAGAGGTGCACGGGACGGTGAATCTCGAGTCGGCTATTGCGCAGTCCTGTAACTCGGCCTTTGCTTTTATCGGCTCGGAGATTGATGTAAATCGCCTTCAAAGCTTAGCGGAAGATTTTTATTACAACAAGGACTTGTCTATTGGGCTTCCTTCCAAGGCAGGGCAGTTTAGCTTGACAGCGGATTCTCCGACCTGGCTTAAGATGCAAAGCGGAATCGGGCAAGGGGAGACTCTCTGTAGTCCCTTGCAAAACCTTTGCATGGTTTCAGCCATAGCAAACCACGGAACACTTATTTATCCGACCATTCTTTCTGAAGTAAAGTCAAAAGAAGGAACGGCGGTGCATCATTTTCCGAAGGGAGAAGAAATTACACTGATGTCTTCTTCCGAGAGCGATGCTTTAAAACAATTTATGCGTTCTGTCGTTACGGAGGGAACGGCTTCCGCTTTAAAAACCAAGGCATATCAGGTTTGCGGAAAGACGGGATCGGCACAAGTGAAGGAAGGCGGAAAGCTGAAGACCAATGCCTGGTTTGTGGGCTTTGCTCCGATGGACAATCCGAAGCTTGCTGTCTCTGTTTTGGTGGAGGATGGAGATACCGGCGGAAAAACGGCGGCGCCTCTTGCAAGAGAACTATTTGATTTGTATTTAAAGTAAAAACGAAGGAAGAAGTATGAAAAGGCTATTATCGTATATTTCTGAGTTAAAAGGGAAGAGTATCATTGCACCGCTTTTCAAATGTTTGGAAAGCCTCTTTGAGCTCTTTGTTCCCATGGTCATTGCCTATATGATAGATAGTGGAATTCAAAAGGGAAATGCGGCAATTATCTGGAAAAGCCTTTTTCTCTTATTGCTTCTTGCCCTAATCGGCTTGTCTTGCGCGATTGTGGCACAGTATTTTGCAGCGGAAGTGGCGATGCATGTGGGACAGTCCTATCGCAATGCCTTATTTCATAAGGTCCTGAATCTTTCCTACAGCAATGTTGACGAGGTCGGCAGCGCCTCTTTACTGACAAGGCTCGGTCCCGATATTTTTCAGATTGAATCCACGGTAAATATGGTTTTACGCCTGTTTCTCCGTTCTCCCTTTATTGTATTCGGTGCAGTGATCATGGCCTTTCGGATTTCTCCCTCTATCTCACTGCTCTTTATTCTGGTACTCGTTCTTCTTTCCGTTCTTATTTTCGGAATCATGTTGATAACGATGCCTCTTTACAAGAAGATTCAAGTAGCGCTGGAGAAAATCACAAAGCAGGTTCGGGAGAATATTCTCGGTGTCCGCGTGATTCGTGCATTTTATAGAGAAAAAAAGGAAGAAGAGGGATTTCAAAAAAGTAATGAAGCCTATACCGCCATGCAGGTAAAAGTGGGAAAGATTTCTTCCTTACTGAATCCCCTAAGCATGCTTATTATTCAGCTCGGTCTTATGGGAATTTTGTATTTCAGTTCCAGGCTTGTGAACGACGGCAGGCTTTTTCAGGGAAATGTAGTGGCTCTTACGAACTATATGAGCCAGATTCTTGCGGAGCTTCTTAAGCTTGCCAACTTGATTATCCTCATTTTAAAAGGACTCGCCAGTTTAGACAGAGTGGAAGAGGTTTTTGCAATAGAAAATGAACAGGTAGAAGAGGCCTCTTCAGATTTATCAAGACAATACGGAAGCATGGATAATGCAGAAATAGAGAGTGATTCAAAGTGGAACACGGAAGATAATACCTCTAAGGATGAGGAAGAAGCCATCGTTTTTCAAAATGTTTCCTTTTCCTATGGAAATAATGGAGAATATGCCGTTTCCGACTTGAATTTCTCCATAAAAAAAGGAGAAAGTCTCGGAATAATCGGGGGAACAGGTTCCGGAAAGACGACTTTGATTTCCCTTCTTTCCGGCTTTTATCCATGCTACAGCGGAGAAATTCGACTCTTTGGAAAAAACCAGCGGAATTATGTGAAGGAGGAGCTTTTCGGTTCTATTGCGCTTGTTCCTCAAAAAGCTGTACTATTTTCGGGAACGCTTCGGGAAAATTTGCTCTGGAGGAATAAAAATGCCACGGATAAAGAGCTCTGGGATGCGCTTGACATGGCCTGTGCGAAGGAATTTATAGAGGAAAAGGGAAAGGGACTGGAACTTCCTGTTACAGAGGAGGGAAAGAATTTTTCCGGAGGACAGAGGCAGAGGCTTTGTATTGCAAGGGCTTTGGTAGGAGAGGCTAAATTCCTGATTTTGGACGATTCTTCTTCCGCACTGGATTTTGCTACGGAAAGAAAACTTAGACATGCACTTTCCGCCTATAAAAGAGTAGAAAATAAAATCATTATTTCACAAAGAGTGGCCAGTATCCGAGACCTGGATAAGATCATCGTCATGGATCAGGGAAAAATAGTCGGTATGGGAAAGCACAAGGCGCTTTTGGAGAGTTCTCCGGTATACAAGGAGATCTGTCTTTCCCAGCTTAAAAAAGAGGAGTTGTAAATGGAGGAGAAAAAATATACCCAAGGTAAGGTCTTTCGAAGAATCTTGCAATATGCCAAGGTCTATAAGCTTTGGATATTCTTATCCTTTTTTCTCTCATTTTTAACTGTGGTTTTATCCCTGACCCTTCCTATTCTGATGGGAAAGGGAATTGACAATTTGCTTTCCGAGGGTAAGGTGAATTTTTCGGGTTTACACCGGATTCTCCTTCTTATGCTTGTAATCTTAGTTTTTACGGTTTTTTTCCAATGGTGCATGAATCAGGTGAATACCTATTTAAGCTATAAGCTCGTGGAAGATCTCCGAAGAAACTGTATTCATCATATGCAGAAGCTTCCGATTTCCTACTATGACAGGGAGAAACCCGGGGACCTCCTCAGCAGACTGACTACGGATATAGAGCAATTTTCCCAAGGGATTCTTATGGGCTTAAATCAATTTCTGCAGGCTGTACTGACGGTTATAGAAACAGCTGTCTTCCTCTTCATTTTGGAATGGAAGATAGCCGTTATCCTACTTCTGATAACGCCGCTTTCCTATTTTATTGCGAAGTTTATTGCAAAGCGTGCCTATATTTATTTCCAAAGGCAGTCCAAGGAAAGAGGAGAGACCTCGAGCTTTACAACGGAAGTGGTAGGGAATATCAAGTTGATTCAGGCTTTCCAAAAGGAAGAGGATATGGAGAAGCTCTACCGGGAGAAGAATGAGAAAATGTCCAGATCCAGTATGCAGGCGAATTTCTACAGCTCTCTCGTGAACCCTCTGACCCGTTTTTTAAATGCTCTGGGCTATGCGCTTGTTGCCGGAATCGGCGGATATCTGGCCATTCTCGGGATGCTTTCCGTAGGAAGCTTAAGTTCCCTTTTGGCCTATGCCACCCAATATGCAAAACCCTTTAATGACATTACTTCCGTGATTACGGAGCTGCAAAATTCTCTGGCTTCCGCCTCTCGGGTATTTTCCTTTTTGGATGAAAAGCCCATGGACAGAACGAAAGAAACACAGGAACTGGGAGCGGAAATCAGCGGAAAAGTGGCTCTTTCCCATGTGGATTTCTCTTATCAAAAAGGACAGAAGCTGATAACGGACTTTAATTTGGAGGTAGAGCCCGGACAGACCATTGCGATTGTCGGTCCTACCGGCTGTGGAAAGACGACTTTAATTAATCTTTTAATGCGTTTTTATCCTCCCAATCAGGGAGAGATTTATCTGGACGGCTTTCCTTATGAGAAGATTGAAGAAGCTTCTCTTCGAAGAGCCTACGGCATGGTACTGCAGGAAACTTGGTTAAAGTCCGATACCGTTTTCGAAAACATTCGTTACGGTAAAGAGGATGCTTCCTTGGAAGAGGTTAAAGAGGCTTGCAAGAGGGCGCACTGTCATCATTTTATCATGCAGCTTCCTAAAGGCTACGATACCATTCTTGCCGAGGACGGCGGAAATCTTTCTCAGGGACAAAAGCAGCTGCTTTGCATTGCAAGAGTGATGCTGATGGATCCGACTATTTTGATACTGGATGAGGCAACAAGCTCCATCGATACCCGAACGGAACAGAAAGTACAGAGCGCTTTTCAGGAAATGCTGAAAGGCAGAACCGCTTTTATTGTAGCGCACAGACTTTCCACCATACAAAATGCGGATTGTATTCTCGTTATGAAAGACGGAAACATCATCGAGAAGGGCAGTCACCACGCGCTTCTTCAGGAAAACGGTTTCTACAAGGAACTCTATGAAAGCCAGTTCCAGGCAAGCTAGAAACACGAAACAGTACGCAAAAAAGTGACGCTTCGTGCTTAAAAAAGTTTGGAAAAAATTCACGAACCGATGTTCTCAAAAAATCCATATTACTTTTTGCCGTATTTTGTTTTATAATGTCACGTATTTAATGAGTATTCGTGCTTTTGCAGGATACTCATTATTATGTGGCAGACTTTATCCTTTCCTACGTGTAGAAAAGGGATGTTAATGTTATAAAAGTTATAATTATTATTCTGTTTAGAAATAGGATTTCCGATCACCGTGTATTTTTCAGTTTTAGGAGGAGAATATGACAATCATAAAAACCTTGTCTAAGTCCGTAAGGGAATTTAAGAAAGACTCTATGCTTTCTCCCGCCTTTGTCAGTGCGGAAGTGGTTTTAGAGTGCATGATTCCGTTCTTTACGGCAAGACTGATTAATCAGATGAAGGTGGATGCTTCCCTTCCTATGATTTTGCGTTATGGCATAGTCCTTGTGATTATGGCTATGCTTTCTTTAGTTTGCGGAATCAAGGCCGGAAATTATGCGTCTTCCGCATCGACCGGTTTTGCCAGAAATTTAAGAAGAGATATGTTTCAAAAGATTCAGGGCTTTTCCTTCAGTAATATCGACCGATTTGAAACCTCTTCTTTGGTTACCAGACTGACTACGGATGTCAGTAACGTCCAGATGGCCTATATGATGCTTGTGCGTCTGGCTTTTCGTGCGCCTTTAATGATGATTTTCGCCTTTACGGCCGCCTTTCTTCTTGGCGGAAGAATGGCTATCATTTTCTGCATCATGATTCCGTTTTTGGGAGCCTCTCTTGCGATTCTGATTGCGAAGGCGATGCCGATGTTCGATAAGGTCTTTAAAAACTATGACGCATTAAATGATTCCATCGAGGAAAATGTGCAGGGGATGCGAGTTGTAAAGGCCTTTGTAAGAGAAGAGTACGAGAAAAAGAAGTTTAACGATAGGGCGGAAAAGCTTGCGAATGAGTTTATTCGGGCGGAGAAGCTTGTTTCGATTACGAATCCTTTAATGCAGTTCTGCCTTTATATTGGGGTTATTTTTATCTTAAGCTTCGGTTCTTACCTCGTTGTAATTACACAGGGCTTAAGTCTGGATGTCGGACAGCTTTCCGCCTTACTGACCTATAGCTTCCTGATTTTATCGAGCCTGATGCTGGTGGCTATGGTTTTTGTTATGGTTTCCATTTCCATTGAGTCCACTCGAAGAATCGTAGAGGTTCTTACGGAAGAAAGCGACTTACAAAATCCGGAAAATCCGGTCATGGAAGTCCCGAACGGCTCCATTGATTTTCATCATGTTTCCTTTAAATATTCGAAAGATGCCAAGAAAAATGTGCTTTCCGATGTGGAAGTGCACATTCCGTCCGGTGCAACGGTAGGTATCATTGGCGGAACCGGTTCTGCGAAGTCTTCTTTAACCCAGCTTATTTCCCGTCTTTATGATGTAACGGAGGGCGAGGTTCTGGTTGGCGGAGTGGATGTACGGAACTATGATTTAACCGTACTTCGTGATCAGGTAGCCGTGGTTTTGCAGAAGAACATCCTCTTTTCCGGAACGATAGCGGAGAATCTGCGCTGGGGAAATAAAAATGCCACGCAGGAAGAAATCGAGCATGCCTGCAAGCTTGCTCAGGCTGCCGAATTTATTGACAATATGAAGGACCGCTATGAAAGTCGTGTGGAGCAGGGAGGAAGTAATTTCTCCGGCGGACAGAAGCAAAGACTTTGTATTGCTAGAGCACTCTTGAAAAAACCGAAGGTCTTGATCTTAGACGATTCGACTTCCGCGGTGGATACAAAGACGGATGCTTTAATTCGAAAGGGCTTTAAGGAATTCATTCCCGATACCACAAAAATCATCATTGCACAGAGAATAGCTTCCGTGCAGGATTCCGACCTCATTTTGGTCATGGATAAGGGGCGCGTTATTGCGCAGGGAAATCACGAGAAGCTAATGGAAAGCTCGAAAGAGTATAGGGAGACCTATGAGTCACAAAACAGAAAGGAGGAAAAAGATGGAGAATAAAAAGAAAGGAATCGATAAAGATTTTTTTCCAACTTTGAAACGAATTCTAAAAACACTTTTTAGCTTTTATCCGGTCTTTTTGCCTCTTACACTTGTTTTGATTGTAGTCAATGCCGTAGTTTCGGCGATTCCGTCCCTGTTTCAGCAGAAAATTATCAGCCTCGTGGAAAGGGCTTATAAAAGCGGGGAATGGAAGTCTGTTTCCGAGCCGATTTTTAATCAAATTACTATCCTCGCAATTTTATACGGTATTTCTTTACTGGCCGCTTTTATCTATAACTGGAATCTGGCGACAATCACACAAGGCTCCTTAAAAAAATACAGACAAAAGATGTTTGACGGCATGCAGGACCTTCCGATTTCGTTTTTTGATAAGAATAAGACCGGAGACATCATGAGTCATTACACAAACGATATTGACTCCATGCGGCAGTTTATTTCGATTTGTATTCCGCAAGCACTGTCTTCCTTTATTACTATTGTGACGGTTGTTTTTCTGATGTTATATTATTCTCTTTGGCTAAGCCTCCTCGTTATTTTGGGCTCTGTTCTGATGATTCGAGTTGTAAAGGATATCGGCGGAAAGTCAGGACATTTCTTTATGCGCCAACAGGAAGAACTAGCCAAATCCGAGGGCTTTATCCAGGAAATGATGAACGGTCAAAAGGTAGTGAAGGTTTTTAATCACGAATCGGAAGCGATAGCCGATTTTGATCACTATAATGACGAGCTTTTCTCCGTATCCAATTCGGCAAACCGCTATTCCAGTGTCATTATGCCGATTTTAGGAAATATCGGAAATATTCTTTATGTCTTGGTGGCTATTCTTGGCGGTGTTCTTTTAACCTATAAGGTACCGAATCTTTCTATCTCCGGTTTGGCATTAAGCATTTCCATTGTCATTCCCTTCCTCAATATGACTAGACAATTTGCCGGCATGGTGGGGCAGATTTCGTCGGAAGTGAATGCTGTTGTGATGGGCATTGCCGGAGCAAAGAGAGTCTTTGCCTTAATGGATGAGATGAAGGAAGAAGATAGCGGTCATATTCGTCTTGTAAGCGTTAAGGACATGGACGGAGAACTTGTGGAAACAACGGATCGCACGGAAATGTGGGCATGGAAGGAAGTAAAGGAGGACGGCACTGTCGTTCTGAAGCGTCTTTTGGGAGATGTGGAGCTTCGGGACGTCGATTTCTCCTATGACGGAAAGCGCATGATTTTAAAGGGAATCAATGTCTTTGCCCATCCCGGTGAGAAGGTGGCTTTTGTAGGAGCTACCGGTGCTGGAAAAACCACAATCACTAATCTTTTGAATCGCTTTTACAGCATTCAAAAGGGAGAGATTATTTATGACGGCTTCGATGTCTATGACATTTGCTTAGGAGATCTTCGCCGTTCTCTCGGGATTATCCTGCAGGATACCGTACTGTTTACCGGTACCGTAATGGAAAATATTCGTTATGGAAAGCTCGATGCCTCTGACGAAGAGTGTATTGCAGCGGCGCGTCTAGCCGGAGCGGATGATTTCATCACAAGACTTCCGAATGGATACGATACCGAGCTTAGTGGAAACGGAGGAAACCTTTCTCAGGGACAGAGACAGCTCCTATCCATTGCCAGAGCTGCGGTAGCCGATCCTCCCGTTCTGATTATGGACGAGGCAACCTCATCCATTGATACTAGAACGGAGGCCATCGTACAGAAGGGCATGGATGCTTTAATGGCCGGTAGAACTGTATTTGTTATTGCACATAGACTATCCACTGTACAGAACTCCGATGTCATCATGGTGTTGGAACAAGGGGAAATCATCGAGAGAGGAAGCCATGAGAAATTGATTTCAGAGAAAGGAAAATACTACCAGCTTTATACCGGAGCTTTTGAGCTGGAGTAAGAATAGTTTCTTGCTGAGAAATGGATTTTTTGATGCCAATTTGTAAAAGCAAAGTGAATTGCAGCAAAATTTCTTACTTGCACAATTTCAAAAACCTGTGTTATACTGCAGTGGTTGCCACAATAGCACAGTTGGTAGTGCATCTGATTCGTAATCAGAAGGTCACCGGTTCAAGTCCGGTTTGTGGCCGAAAAGGAAAACGGGGAAGCTTGACTTCCCTGTTTTTTTTCTGTCTATCTCTGCTATAATGAAGAAGTAGAAAGTGCTTTATAAAGTGAAAAACAGCGGGATAAAATAGCAGAAGGAATGTCCAGAAAAGAAATATTGAGAACTAAGGAAGTATAGAGAACTAAGGAAGTATAGAGAACTAAGGAAGTATAGAGAACTAAGAGAATAGGAAAGTAATTTATGAAGAATAAAAAAGAGTTAAAAGTCATTATCGGAATCGTCTTAATCGTGCTTTTTATAGCAGGCTTATCTTATTTTATTCCGAAACTTCTGTCCAAGCCCTCTCAAAAACTTCGTGTTTTAAAAAATGGAGAAATCCTTCTGGAGCATGAGCTCGGAAAAGATGCCAAGTTTATGATTCTGGACCAGGAAGCCAAAGAAGTTTCTTTTGAGGAAAGTTTAAGCAGTTTGTCAGATGACGAGCGAAATCCGGCGATGCACGAGGTGAATTTCATTGAAGTAAAAGACGGAAAGGTGCTTTGCACAGAATCCAATTGTAACAATCAAATCTGTGTGCATACGCCGGCAATAAGTGCGGAGAATGCGGACTTACCGATAGTTTGTCTTCCCCACGGATTGATTTTACAGATTGTAAGTTGAATGGTAAGGAGGCTTTGATGGATTACGAAGGAAGGATTTGTCGCTCTCCTATGGAGAAGAGTTCCTATATGTTACCCGTGACTGTGGGATGCCCCTATAACGGCTGTCATTTTTGTAATCTTTTTCGTGACCTGCACTACAGAGAACTTCCATTCTCACAGATAGAAGAAGAGCTTCAGCGTGTTCAAAACGCCGGGGGAAAGCCTAAGAAGATATTTTTAGGAGACGGCTGCGCTTTCGGTTTAAAAACCGAGCAACTTTTAAAAATACTGGACTTAATACATCGCTATTTTCCGGAATGCGACACAATTAATTCTGACGCAACTATCACAAGTATTCGTATGAAAACGGACGAGGAGCTTAGGGCACTTTCGAACAACGGCTATAAGCATCTCTATATCGGAATAGAGAGTGGACTTTCGGATGTCTTATCCTTTATGCATAAGGAGCATGATGTAGCGGAAGCGGAGCGGGAAATTGCGAGAATTAAAAATGCCGGTATGATTTATGATGCGCACATCATGAGCGGAGTGGCAGGGAAAGGACGAGGCATAGAAAATGCGGAAGCCCTGGCCGCTTTTCTAAATCGGACAAAACCGGAATTTGTCGTGAACTTTTCCATGTTTATTTCCTCCGATACACCCTTGTATCAGGACATAGTAAAAGGATGCTTTCATCCGGCAACGGAACTGGAAAACCTAAAAGAAGATAGAAGGCTGGTGGAACTTTTGGCTACGGACGGAACGGAACTATTTTACGAATCCTTTCACGACTGTATTCGAAAGCGAGTTTGGGGTAACTTAGCAAAAGATAGAGAAAAAATGCTAATACAGCTGGACAAATGGATAGAAGAATTCGAAAAGAAGGAATCAATCTATGCTACTGATTTTTCCTACAAGGGCTGTCCGGCTCAGACTATGCTCGATTTAGAAAAAATTTTATAGGAGAGACAGATGAAAACGGAAAAAATTTATCTGGATAATGCCGCAACTTCCTTTCCGAAACCGGAAGAAGTTCCGAAAGCGGTTTACGATTACATGACAAAACTAGGTAGCAATGTAAATCGGGGCGGATATGCGACTGCCTATGATACGGAAACCGTTGTCTTTGAATGTAGAGAACTGATTGGAGCCTTATTTCATGCGCCGGATTATAAAAATGTCGTATTTACAAGGAATATCACGGAAAGTCTGAATGTGGTACTAAAAGGTCTTTTGCATAGTGGAGATCATGTCATTGTTTCTTCCATGGAGCACAATGCGGTAATGCGGCCTATCAGACAGTTGGAAAAAAAGGGAGTCAGCTTTACAAGAGTGCAGTGCGAGTCGGACGGAAGCTTAAAACCGGAAAAGCTCTTAAGCTGCATTCGTCCGGAAACAAAGGCGGTAGTGATGACGCATGCCAGTAATGTTTTCGGTACCATGCTTCCTATTCAAGAAGTGGGCGCTTTTTGTAAAGAAAACGGATTGGTTTTTATTTTGGACTCGGCACAAACAGCCGGCGTTTTTTCCGATCGATATGGAGAAAATGCAGATTGATATTCTCTGCTTTACCGGTCACAAAGGACTTCTCGGACCGCAGGGGATAGGCGGCTTTATTCTTCGAGATGAACTTGTTATGAAAATTGAACCTTTGATTTCCGGAGGAACCGGAAGTCTTAGCAATGTAGAGACGGTTCCGGAGTTTATGCCGGATCGTTTTGAAGCGGGCACACCGAATTTACCGGGAATTTTCGGCTTGCATGCCGCTTTAAACTGGATTAAAAAACTTGGAGAAGATAGTTTATTAAAGGCGGAAAGCGCAAAAGAACACAGCTCTATGCGAAAACTATCGAGTCTTCCTTCACTTTCTCCGGAACATTGCTTTGAAGCCTCTCTGCAAAAAATCAGAGAACATGAATTAAGTCTTACTGCATTATTTCTTAAACTTCTGGAGCCTCTGGAAAAAGAAGGAAAATTAAAAATAATCGGGAAAAAAGATACGGAAATGCGTACCGGAGTGGTTTCCATTCAGACTCTAACAAGAGAACTTTCCGATACGGCTTTTCAGCTGGATACACGCTATGGTATTATGACGAGAGTTGGCCTGCACTGCGCCCCGTCCGCCCATAAAACCATGGGAACTTATCCGATGGGAACAATTCGTTTTTCCTTTGGCTTTGCGAATACAGATCAAGAAGTAAAGATAGCTGTCGATGCTCTGAGGGAATTATTGAAGGAAGAAAAGTAAATTTTAGCAAAGGAGATTTTTCTATGAAAATTATTGTGGACAAAAGTATTGCCGATTTGGGGAAAAAGAGTATTGTGATTGCCATTGCTAAAAACGTGGATCCTGCTGCAAAGCTCTCGGACGCCTTCCTCGAGAAGCAGAAGAAGATGGAAGAGTGGGCTCTGAACTGTGATGCCGAGGAAGCGTCGAAGCATCCGGTTAATCAGGGCTATATTGACTCTATTTCTGCAGTAGGAAGAAGTACTAAGAAGAATCCCCCTACGGCTGTAGCACTTATTCAAAATATCAAGCGCCGCGGCTCTATGCCAAATATTAACAGCATTGTAGATATCTACAATGTGGAGTCCCTGCATTCTTTCCTTGCTATCGGAGGACATGATTTCGATAAGATTGATGAAGAAATCTGCTTTACGGTCAGCAAAAAGGAAGATATTTTTTACCCGATTCTTGCCCCGGAGAAGTATGTGGCGGAAACGGATTATGTTTACAAGGATAAGAAGGGCATTATGGCTTGGATTGATGTTCGTGACGGAGAAAACTACAAGTTTGACGAGAATACGAAGAATGCAATTTTTATCATCCAAGGGAATGCCAATACTTCCGTAGAGATGCGCCTGGAGGCCTTGGAGCGTATCCGAAAGGATATGGCGGAATGTATGCCGGATATGGAATTTACTACACATGTTATTACTTATGGAGAGGAGAATACGGAAATTTAGACAAAAAATTTATAAAGAATCTATATAAATCCATAATTTTATACAAACTCACGATTTCTCAAGTTCTTTTTCACTCGGTATAATGATATAGAAACCATTTTGTGTTATCGAGGGACTTATGGAGCGTGAGTTCCCTCAAAGACATCGGAACGATTTCCGGTGTCTTTCTTGATTCATAACGAGTATCGCGCATAGTGTGCAATATTTCGTTCATAACAAACATTGTGTATAGCTTGTTATGAATCCAAAAGTTTTCTTCAGGAGGTTAAATTATGGACAAGAACCATCAGATGTGGTCCGATCTGGGGATGGATCTGGACAAACACGACTTACTTTGTGCCGCCCTTCCGGGTGCATTCGGCGATGTGTTTTTAACGCAGGAGAACCGTCCGAAAGGGATGGATTATTTCAATATGGTTACTGCGGATATTCACGGGATTCGTCCTGCAGAACTGATTGCAGCACAAAAAGAAGGCAGAAAGGTCATTGGTACATTCTGTGTCTTTGTTCCGGATGAGGTAATTATTGCGGCAAACGGAATTGTTACCGGTCTTTGTGGCGGTTCCCAGTTCTGGGTACCGGAAGGAGAAAAGGTACTTCCGGCCAATACCTGCCCCTTGATTAAGGCATCTGTCGGTGCAAGACTGGGTAAAACCTGCCCTTATTTCCGTATTGCCGATATGTTTGTGGGAGAGACGACCTGTGACGGAAAGAAGAAGGCCTACGAAATTCTTTCCGAAGATGTCAAGATGCACATTATGCATCTTCCACATGGAAAAAGACCGCAGGACGCAGCTGCCTGGGATAAAGAAATTCTTGATTTTGTTAAAGTCATGGAGGACTTTACGGGGAATAAAGTCGATATTGATAAGTTAAATCAAGCTATTCATATTGTAAATGAAAAGAGAAAGGCACTGCAAAGACTCTATAATTGCAGAAAAAATACTTGCGTACCGATTAGCGGAAGAGATGTGCTGCTCATTATGCAGATTGCTTTCTTTGATGATCCGGAGCGTTTGACGGCTCAAGTCAATACGCTTTGTGATGAGCTGGAAAAGAGGATAGAGGAGGGAATTTCCGTATCTCCGAAGAATGCTCCGAGAATTTTACTTACCGGTACACCGATGGCTATTCCGAACTGGAAGATGCATAATATTGTGGAAACCAGCGGTGGAATCGTGGTTTGCGAAGAAAACTGTACGGGAACCCGTTATTTTACCCATACTGTAAAAGAAAACAACAAGACCATGGAAGAAGCTGCTTCCGCCCTTACGGAACGTTATTTCAACAATATTCATTGTGCTTGCTTCACTCCGAACCCGGAAAGAATCGACGATATCCTAAGACTTGCCAAGGAATATCAGGTAGACGGTATTCTCAATGTAAACTTAAAGTTCTGTAATCTCTATGCTACGGAAAATTACTTTGTAGAGAGACGCTTAAAGGAAGAGGGATACAAGGTATTAAGCCTGGAAACCGACTATGAAGACAGCGATGCGGAACAACTGAGAACTCGTGTCAGTGCTTTTCTCGAAATGATTGAAGCGAATAAAACTAATTAATTGAATAGTTAACATACATAAAATATTTTTATACAATATGGTGATATTTCAAAATGTTAAATTATTACATTTTATTTGACAATCATGAACAGGCAATAAAAATGCATAGAGACTTGCAAAATGCAGGGATTGATTCCGTTATTGCGCCCACCCCTCGTTCGGCCAGTCTATGTTGTGGAGTGTGTTTAAGAATCAAGAAGGAAGATTATCAGAACCTGGAGCGTTATCTACAGGAAAATAAAGCTGTATATCGAGAAATAAAAGAAATTCAGGAGAACTTGAATCCGAAAAGAGATGCTTATTTATAAAAAAATGTCGCTACAAAAAAGAGCGACATTTTTTATAAACTTACAAAAACCTAAACTTTTGAGAGTAAAACTTACAATTTAAGTTTTGTTCTTGTGAAAAGAGAAGCTTTGCTTTATGATAAACAAAGTTTAGAAGAAGAGGTTTAGTATGAGAAATAAGAAATTTTTAGCTCTATGTTCGATAGCTGTTCTTTCTGTGTTTTTGGCTGTTCCTGCCTATGCCGGGCAATGGCAAAAGGGGAGCGGAAAAAATAAAAATAAATGGTGGTATAATCACTTGGACGGAACTTATCCTAAGTCTGCTTGGGCATGGATTGACAGCAGTGGAGACGGTTTTGCGGAGTGTTATTATTTTGATGGTCAAGGATGGTTACAAACCAATAAAACAATTGACGGTTATACTGTAGATTCCACAGGAGCCTGGATTGAAAATGGTGTTGTAAAGTTGAAGTCCGTTAGTGAAGCGGGTGTATTTACGAACGGAAAAAATGAATATAGTACCGGTACCGTGGAGATGGAAGGTGATTTGAATCTTGGCACGGAAGTGAAGGAAATTAAAGAAAATTCCATTTCCGCAGGAAAGAATACACTGATTGGAAAGTCCACTCAGCCGGATAAAAAATCACAGGATAAGAAGGATGGAAGCGATATCCTGGATTTGACCGACTCTTTCGGAGATCCGGATTTGGATACGATTAACGCTGCGCTGAATGCTAACACGGATATGAGTGATTTAATCAGCTATGCTCGTTCCTTTATTGGAGTGCTTCCCTATAAAACAGCCGGCAGTTCTCTGATCAATGGTACGGACTGCTCAGGTTTTACACAGCAGGTGTTTAAAAAGTTTGGAATATCCATTCCGAGAGACTCCAGATCTCAGTATGCGGCAGCCATTAAAATTTCCGAAGCGGACTTACAACCCGGAGATTTGATTTTTTACGGTTCTTCTCCAAGCACAATCTATCATGTCGGTATTTATTCCGGTAATGGTACCATTATTCATAATACAAGAACAGGAGACTTTGTCCGGGAACACGACTACCACTATGCAAAGACTTACGGTTTTGGAAGATATCTTCGTTGATTTATATTTGTAAGTGTTTTTGGGAAGATATATTTGTAAGGTATTACGAGACGGTTCGACCGTCTCGTTTTTTTGAAAATATTCTTTTTTGTATAATGTCATTCCCTTTAAATATTTTCTTATTTGCCTTTCTGTCTTCATATTTACAGAAAGAAAAAAATTGAGTATTATAGCTAGGTCTTGGCGAAACGAGATATCGCACGCTTTGCGCATGATACTCGTTATGAATTAGAAAGAATAATTTGAAAATATGAAAATAAATAAATTTAAAAACAAAACATGGATTATTTTTTTGCTCCTCTGTTTTTCTGTCGGGTTCTCGGTTTTTGCAGGTCCCGGAGAAGAGTACCGGAGGAAGCTTGAAGAAAAGAAAATTGCAGAAGAGGACAACAAAAAACCTTCTTATGAAGCAATAGAGTTTGATGATAATCTTCCGGAAAGTCAATCCGATGAAAAGGAAGAAAGAATCGGAAAGGCTCTCTTTGCATCTAAGGTAGGGCAGAGAGAATCCCAAGTCATTTTGGTATTAGACCACCAATTGAGCCTTTGGAATAAAGGAGAGGATCGTTATTTTAAGCTGAAAGAGTGGAAAAACGGTTACGGAAGAAAGGGAATGAAAAAGGCGGAAGAGCGCAAAGAAGGAGATGAAACGAGTCCTATAGGTGCATTTCCGATTTCCTTTGCCTTCGGCTTTAAGGAGAAAGAAAATACTTTGTTGCCTTATCGTCAAATCAAGAAAAATTCCGTCTGGTCCGGAGAAAAATCCACTTACAATCAGTGGGTGGAAAAAGAAGTTCCTGTTGCGGGCGAGCAGCTTTGGAACTATAAGATTTGCTATGAAAAAGCGCTTGCAATCGGTTTCAATCAAGATCCTGTTGTGTACGGGAGGGGATCGGCTATTTTCTTACATATCAAAGCCCCCGGTACTTGGGAGAGCGCAGGTTGCATTACAATAGAAAAGTCTTCTATGGATGAGCTATTGCCTTTATTAAAAGAAAAACTGAGTATTCTGATTCTTCAAAATGAAGAGGAAATCAAGGATTACTAGGAGGAAGAATGGATAAGAAAAAAAGAGTTATTCGAGATTATATTTTTATTATTGTTGGAAGTTTTCTGATTTCCGTGGCATCCCTATCCATTTACGATAGGGCGGAACTCGTTATCGGAGGAGTAACCGGTGTATCCATTATCATCCGTCATTTATTTTCCGTACCGCTGTGGTTGAGTTATACATTGATTAACGTGCCTTTATTTGTTATCGGTTTTTTTACCAAGGGCGGAAGATTTCTGTTTCGAACGATTGTTTCTACTTTACTCTGTTCTTTTTTTCTGTTTATCTTACCGGCTTGGGAAATTTTGCCCAAAGACGATTTCTTCTTAGCCTCGGTAGTCGGCGGAATCTTTATGGGCTTAGGTTGCGGTATGGTTTTTATTTCGAACTGTACAACAGGCGGAACGGATTTACTTGCCGCAATTCTGCAAACCAAGTTTAAACACATTTCCATGGCTAAGCTGGTTCAATGCGTGGACTCTATGGTTATTCTTTGGGGCTTACAGATTTTTGGTGTAAGAAAGGCTTTATATGCTCTGGTCTCCATCTACGTTTTTACCAAAGTTTGTGAATCCATTATGGAAGGAATGCACTTTGCCAAGGCGGTAACCATTATTTCTCATAAAGGAGATGAAATTGCGAACTATATTATTACCACGATGCATCGTGGCGTGACCGGACTGGACGCCAAAGGAATGTATACTAAAAAAGGCATTACCATGCTGTACTGCGTTCTTAGTAATCGTGAAGTTTCCAATCTGAAAGACGTTGTGAATGATATGGATGAAAAGGCATTCTTCATTATTTCCGATGTACGAGAGGTTCATGGAGAGGGATTTATCAGAAGGGATGAATTGGTTTGATTAGAAGAAATCATAAAAAATGGCTTCTTTTCCTATTGGCAGGATTGTTTTTACTTTCCTGCTTTTTCGTTTCTCCGGAAAAGATTACGAATCAAACTTCTTTTTCTTTCTTTTTGCAATTTCCCTTTATCCGCTATTTTCCCTTTGAATCATTCTTGTATTTGGCGACTTTATTAATTTTGTCGTCTTATCTTATGGAAACAAGAATTCTTTTCTATTTGAGCTATCCTCTTTTACGCTTATGTAAAAGTAAAAGAGGATTACATGCCTGTTTGGTTTTGATCAGTTTCTTTGTTTCTCTGTTTTTTGGAACCGGGATTAGCCTGTATTACACCCTTCCCTTATGTAATGCCACTCTAGGCAGAGAAGAGAATTCCCCTTTTCTATTTATTCATTGTTTTTGTCTGCAGATCCTGGCAGCGGAACTGGGTAGTATTCTTTTGCCCTATACGGCTTTGTCCGATTTTTATTTATTTTTACATTTTAATTATTCACTCCTCGAGTATTTCCGTATCAGTTTTTTGTTTTTCCTCTTTTCTATTCTTTTTTTGCTTCCTTATGTTTTTTGCTTTAAAAAAGAAAAGAATCAAACATTGTCCCCCGGGACGTTGGAAAGACTGCAAAACTCCTATTTCACATTGAAGAAGGAGAAAATTTTAGGAAAGGGAAACTGTTTCTATCCCTTTTGTTTTTTCGGGATTTTGTTTTTCCTTTCTTGCATAAAATGGATTCCAATTCCGCTTTGTTTTGCGCTTACTTTGATTTACACCATCTTCTTTCGACGTAGAGTCATTGCAAGACTGGATTATGATCTCCTAAGCTTGATTGTTCTGGTTTTTCTTATCCGGGGAAATCTTCTTCATCTTCGCGGGTTTTCCGAATTTCTATTACCTTTTATCCAGGGAAGGGAAGCCTCTCGAGCTTTGATTTTATCGGAAATTTTTACGCGTCTTCCGGTCAGTGTGTTTTTGGCGGATCTAAGCACGAAGGGGAGACAATTGATTATCGCCTCTATTTTATCCGCTATTCATCCTTTGGCCTTAAATTACAGTGGAATTATTACTCATTCCATGCTAAAAAACAAAGAGCATACCAAAGTATTTGTTTTGCATTACATTTTTTTACATCTTCAGATGCTGCTCTTATTTGTTTTTCTGGCCTTTTTTACCGGCAATCTATAGATAGGAGGAGCGTTATGAATTGTTATTTTGCACCATTGGAGTCTATCACTTCCTATCCTTTACGAAATACTCATGCACATTTTTTTCCTGAAACGGATAAGTATTTTAGTCCGTTTGTATCGGCAAATGAAGAAGGCAGTTACAGCGGAAGAATTGCAAGGGACCTTAGTCCGACAAACAATGAGAAACTTTATCTTGTTCCACAGCTTATGGGGAAAAACCCCAAGCATATGCTGGAGGTTTTCAAATATCTGCAAAATTTGGGATATCAGGAAGTGAATCTGAATTTAGGCTGTCCGAGCGGAACGGTTGTCGCAAAAGGAAAAGGGGCGGGTATGCTTCGGAATCTGACACTTTTAGAAGAATTTTTCAACGATATTTTTTCGGCACTTCCTAGTGGTCTTTCCATTTCGGTTAAAACACGAATCGGTATTTCGGACAGCTCGGAAACGGAAGACATTTTCTTACTTTTTAATGCATTCCCTTTTTCTGAAATGATTGTACATCCTCGTTTACAAAAGCAGTTTTATAAGGGAAATGTAGATTTGGATGCTTTTAGAAAGATTTGCGGCATCTCAAAACATAAATTGATTTATAACGGAGATATTGAAAATATTGCAACGGCAATAAAAATCCGGGAAGAGTTTCCCGAGATTTCGGGCATTATGCTTGGAAGAGGGTTGCTATCCAATCCGGCTTTGGTTCGTGAAATAAAGGGGGGATTGGCTTTACAGGAAGAGGAGTTTAAAGACTACATTTCCGCTGTGGAGGATGCCTTTTCAAAGGAAATAGCGGAGGATAGAAATCTGCTTGCAAAATTAAAGGAATGTTGGACCTATTTTTCCAAGAACTATCCGGGTAGCGTGAGAGGAATAAAAGAACTTCGCAAAGCAAAAAATATGGCAGAGTATCGCAGTGCAAAATATAGAATTTACAGTGAAAGCAGTTTCTACGCGTATAGAGGAGAAAAGGAATGGATATAGAATATCCGAGTTATTATGAAGAATTCAGATGTATTGCGGGAAAATGCAAGGACAGCTGTTGTAGAGGCTGGTGTATCGATGTTGACAGGGAAAGCAAAAAACGGCTGGATAGAATTAAAGGACCTCTTGGAGAGAAGATTAAAGAGAAGCTGAAAGAAGAAGAGGGGAACTATTATTTTCCCTTGGAAGAAAATGGGGATTGTCCCTTTCTTTTAAAGAGCGGCCTCTGTGAAATGATCCTATCCGAAGGAGAAGATGCATTATGTAATGTCTGTGCGTCTTACCCTCGAGTGAAGCAAATCTACGGAAATTATGCCCAATATGACTTAAATGCTTCTTGCGAGGAAGCGTTCCGATTTATTTTGAAATGGGATGGACGCATCGTTCGTGCAGTAGAAGAGGGCATGGGAGAAAAACTTTCAAGAGAGCAGGAGAGAGAGCTTATCCATGTTTTAGCTTTTCGCACTGCTCTTTGGGAGGAGTTATCCTATCTTCCAACCGATTTCAATGCTTTTTTTCTTCATCTATTCCCATTTTTTTTGGAGGGAGAAAGTCAAATATTTCCTCAAAGTGATCATCCGCTAAGAAAGAATAGACCGATCCATGAGCTTCTTACAAAATGGCAGGAACTGGAAGAATATCCTTTCTTAAGCAAGGAGCGGTATTCCGCCTTTTTAAAATGGCAAGACAAAAGTACGGAAATAAATAAGGACTTCGGTCAATGGAAAGAACTATTTAAGAAATACAAAATGAATCCGGAAATACGGTTTAACAGCCTTTCAAAAGAAAAACGACTGGAATGGGAAAACCAAATCGTAGCACTGTGTCGTTATTATCTGTTTCGTTATACTTTGCTTTCCATAAAGGAGACGTCACTCCTTCCTGTATTTTCCCTACTTTATCAAAGCATAGAGTGGATTTATACCGCTTTTGTTTTTATCAACACGGTATCCGATGAGGAAAAAAAGCAATTTTCCTGTTTTTTTGGAGAAGAGCCCGATGTACTGCGTATAGCTGTATTTTTTTCCAAAGAACTGGAACATGATGAAGGAAACATAAGAAATCTTTTATACTTTCTTCCTCTTTTCAACTAAAGGAAAAAGAGTATAATGGGCTGAGTTTGGTACAAAGAATCTATTTCATCAAATCGTTCTGAAGTAGAAATTTATTTTTAACGAGTATCCTGTAGAGTACAGTTTCTCGTTGTAGAAGAAGGGATGGGGAGAACTTGGATAAGATTGGATTTGATAATGAACAGTATCTGAAAACACAATCGAAGCACATCAAAGAGCGAATTGCTAAATTTGGCGGCAAATTGTATCTGGAATTTGGCGGAAAATTATTTGATGATCATCATGCAAGCCGAGTTCTTCCCGGTTTTCAACCGGACAGCAAGATTCGCATGCTTGGAGAATTAAAGGATGATGCTGAGATTGTTATTGCCATTCATGCAGGGGACATTGAGAAGAATAAGGTTCGGGGAGATCTTGGAATCACCTATGATATGGATGTCCTTCGCCTAATCGATGCTTTCAGGGGATACGGGCTTTATGTCGGTTCCGTTGTTTTGACCCGATTTAGCGGACAGGAGGGAGCAATTGCTTATCAAAAGAAACTGGAAGCCTTAGGAATCAAGGTCTATCGTCATTATTCCATTCCGTCTTATCCGTCCAATGTTCCCCTCATTATCAGTGAGGATGGTTTTGGGAAAAATGAGTATATTGAAACCTCTCGTTCCTTGATTGTGGTGACCGCTCCCGGACCGGGATCGGGAAAAATGGCGGTTTGTCTGTCACAGCTTTACCAAGAGCATAGACACGGTATCAATGCGGGATATGCGAAGTTTGAAACCTTCCCGATTTGGAATATTCCTTTACAGCATCCGGTAAATTTAGCCTATGAAGCGGCTACGGCTGACTTAAATGACGTGAATATGATTGACCCCTATCACTTGGAAGCCTATGGAGTCAGTACGGTGAATTATAACAGAGATGTAGAAGTTTTCCCCGTGTTGAAAGCTATGTTTAATACCATTTACGGAAGCTCTCCCTATGAATCTCCAACGGATATGGGCGTCAATATGGCGGGAAACTGTATCATTGATGATGAAGCGGTTAGAAAAGCTTCTCAACAGGAAATCATCCGACGTTACTATCATGCTTTAGTAGAAAAAAGAAAGGGAAGCGGCAGTGATTCCATAGTGGAAAAAGAACAGCTTCTTATGGAAAAAGCAAATGTTTCCGGAAAGGACAGACCGGTTATTTCCGCAGCTTTACAGAAAGCCGAACTGACAGGAGCTCCTGCAGCTGCCATTTCTTTACCAAACGGTTCCATTGTGACCGGAAAAACTTCTTCTTTACTGGGCGCTTGTTCTGCAATGTTACTCAATGCATTAAAGGTTTTAGCGGGGCTTCCGGATGATTTGAAGGTTATTTCTCCGGAAATCATTGAACCGATTCAACACTTGAAGGTTGAGCACTTGGGGAACCATAATCCGAGATTGCATACAGATGAAATCTTAATTGCCTTAACGATTTCCGCAAATACGGACCCCAATGCGGAGAAATGCATGGAACAGTTGGTTAATCTGAATCAGTGTGAAATGCATTCTACCGTAATTCTTTCTCAGGTAGATGAAAAAACACTGGGGAAACTGGGAATCCGCATTACGTCCGAACCGCAGTACCAAAACAAAAAGCTTTTTCACTCATAATTGAATTCATAACAACAGCGAAGCTCGAGACATCTGGTTCTTAACGAGTATTGTGCGCAAAGCGTGCAATATCTCGTTTATCGATAAACTATTGCACCTTTATCGTCGTTTTCTTTTGAAAATGGATAGGGGTGCTTTTTTAGTTTGTCTTTATAAATGTTAGATATATCTAACCAAAAATACTCTGTTAAAAAAATAACTTTTATACATTGTGCACAAAAAAATCCTTCTTTTTTTGTGAGAAAAAAAAAGTAGGCAATGTTATACTGGCTTTGAACACTAGAGTCTTAAGGCGAAAGCGCATCTTGCGTTTTAGCAAAGGAGAAAAAATGAGCAGGTTAATCATTGTAACGGAAAATGAAGCGCAAAAAACCGTGGAAGGTCTATATCGTGACCTGGAACGGAGAATTCAAGCTTCGCAACCGGGATTATGTCCGGTTGATTTGGCAGAGGCATTCTTACATGTTTGCCATTCCCAGTCATGCGGTAAATGTACCCCCTGCAGAGTGGGGCTAGGGCAGTTGGAAAAATTAATGGAATCCGTTTTAAACGGTTCCGCCGATATGGATACATTAAAAACAATTGAAAAGACTGCAGAGGCGATTTATCATTCAGCGGATTGTGCTATAGGCTTTGAGGCTGCAAAGATGGTCCTAAGAGGTATCCGCGGATTTTATGACGATTATGCGGAGCACGTAAAACATGGCAGATGCTTCGCTAAACAGAGTCAGCCGGTTCCTTGTGTGGCACTTTGTCCTGCTCATGTAGATGTTCCGGGCTATGTATCCTTGATTCATGAGGGGCGTTATGCCGAGGCAGTCCAACTGATTCGAAAGGATAATCCCTTTCCTGCCGCATGCGGTTTAATCTGCGAACACCCTTGTGAGCTTCGATGCAGAAGAACTATGGTGGATAAGGCGATTAATATTCGAGGACTGAAGCGCTACGCCGTAGAACATGAAGGAGAAATCAAGGTTCCCCAAATTATGGATAAAACCGGCAAGAAGGTAGCCATCGTCGGGGGAGGACCTTCCGGTTTAAGTGCCGCATATTATTTAAGTATTATGGGACATGATGTAACCGTCTATGAGCAGAGAAAAAAGCTGGGGGGAATGCTCCGCTACGGGATTCCGGCTTACAGACTTCCGAGAGAAATTCTGGATCATGAAATTGAAGGCCTGATGAAGACCGGTTTTCAGGTTAAGACGGATGTAAGTATCGGAAAGGATCTGAGTCTGGCTCAGCTCAAGAAAGATTTTGATGCAGTTTATGTTTCTATCGGTGCTCACACGGATAAGAAACTCGGCATTCCGGGAGAAGATGCGGAAGGCGTTATTTCCGCAGTAGAAATGCTCAGAAATATCGGGGATGATCGGTATCCGGATTTCTCCGGTTTGGATGTTGTGGTAGTCGGAGGCGGAAACGTTGCTATGGACGTGGCCAGATCGGCAGTTCGTCTTGGTGCAAAGACCGTAAAGGTTGCCTATAGAAGAAGACGTGTAGATATGACGGCACTTCCTGAAGAAGTGGAAGGCGCTATTGCTGACGGTTGCGATATTGTTGAACTACATTCTCCGGTTCGGATTGAAAAAGATGAGAAGGGACATTGTAAGGGGATTGTTTTAAAACCGCAAATTATTGGGGGAGTTCGATATGGAAGACCTTCTCCCAAGGATTCTCAGTCTCCCGAAGTTCTGGTAAATGCGGATTTGGTTCTTGTTGCCATCGGACAGGGAATTGACTTCCGTAAGTTTGAAGAATACCAGGGAATCACCATTGAATCGGGACGCATTAATGCTTTGGATACTTCCGCTTTAAAGAATGCTGAAGGAATTTTTGCAGGTGGTGATTGTGTAACCGGCCCGGCTACGGTTATTCGTGCCATTGCCGCAGGAAAAACGGCAGCGGCAAACATTGATGAGTATCTCGGCTTCTTCCATGAGATTGAGTCGGATATTGTGCTTCCGCCTGTTCGTTTTGATGACAATGCACCCACCGGTCGTGTCAATATGAAGGAAAGACCGGCTAATGAAAGAGTCTGTGACTTTAAGCTCATGGAGTACGGTATGACGGATGAAGAGGCTTGCCAGGAATCCGGAAGATGTCTGCACTGTGATCACTTTGGTTATGGAATATTTAAGGGAGGCAGAGAGAGCAAATGGTAAATTGTATAATAGATGGGAAAAAAGTATGTGTGCCGGAACATACTACGATTTTAGATGCGGCAAAAGAAGTGGGTATAACCATTCCGACACTATGTTACTTTAAAAATTTAAATGAAATTGGCGCTTGTCGTGTCTGTGTTGTGGAAGTGGAAGGAGACGCCCGTTTACACGCCGCATGTAACAGCCCTGTACTGGAGGGAATGGTCATCCGTACCAATTCCAAAAAAGCCAGAGAGGCAAGAAAATATAATGTTGAATTGATTCTGTCTCAGCATAATGTCACCTGCACCACTTGTGTTCGTTCCGGAAACTGTTCTCTACAGTCCGTAGCCAATGATTTAAACATCGTAGGAAAAGACTATTTTCCGAAGGATTTACCAAAGCAAAAAGGCTCAAAGACCTTCCCGTTGATTCGTGAATATGATAAATGTATCAAATGTATGCGTTGTATCCAAGTCTGCGATAAAATTCAGGCCACCCATGTTTGGGATGTTATCAATAGTGGAGGAAAGAGTACCGTTGATGTAAGAGACTTTTATCGCCTGGAGGATTCCTCCTGTGCGCTCTGCGGACAATGTATCACCCACTGTCCGGTTGGCGCTTTACGGGAAAGAGACGATACCGATAAAATTTTGGATGCACTGGATGATCCGGAGACCATTGTTTTGGCACAAATCGCACCTTCTATTCGAACAGCCTGGGGAGAAGAGTTCGGCTTAAGTCCGGAGGAAGCAACGGTGGAGCGTTTATCCGCTTGCTTAAAGGAAATGGGCTTTGATTATGTCTTTGATACGGATTTTTCTGCAGACTTAACGATTATGGAAGAAGCTTCGGAGTTTTTACACAAGCTGACACATAATGAAGGACAGTTTCCGATGTTTACCAGCTGTTGTCCGGGATGGGTTCGCTTTATCAAGAGTCATTATCCTGAATTTATTCCTCAGGTATCCACTTCCAAGTCTCCGCAGCAAATGTTCGGTGCAATTGCAAAGAGTTATTATGCGGATATCTTAAAAGTGGATCCGAAGAAAATATTCTCTGTCAGCATTATGCCCTGTCTCGCGAAAAAAGCAGAATGTGCTTATCCCAATATGGTGGATAAAGATGGAAATTTTGATGTCGATGTCGCTTTAACAACCAGAGAAGTGAACCGCTTGATTCGTGCACTGCACATTTCTCCGGCTAAGCTATCCGATAGAGCATTGGATATGCCTCTCGGCATCGGTTCGGGAGCCGGAAATATCTTCGGCGCAACCGGCGGTGTAATGGAAGCGGCACTCAGAACGGCTTATTATCTTGCGACCGGTGAGAATCCGGATCCGGATGCCTTTCAGGAAGTCAGAGGTATGGAAGGATGGAAGGAATCCAGCTTTTCCATTGCCGGAAATAAACTAAAGATTGCAGTAGTGCATGGTCTTGCCAATGCAGACCGTTTACTGAACGCCCTGAAAAACGGTCAAGTCCATTATGACTTTGTTGAAGTTATGGCTTGTCCCGGAGGATGCGTAGGCGGTGGAGGACAACCGATTCATGATCAAGTGGAAATGGCTGCTCTTAGAGCCCCTGTCTTATATAAGCAGGATAGAGAAGGCAGTATCCGCTTCAGTCATGAGAACCCCTCTATTAAGTCCGTATATAAGGATTATTTGGGAGAACCGCTGTCTGAAATTGCCGAGGAACTGCTTCATACCGACCAAAAGGGTTGGTTGATGCCTCAAGAAATAAAATAAACTAAACTTTCGGGATGGAGTTATATCCTGTTGGTTTTCATTTCATCAAAGAAAGTCTGTAAAAAATCGTAGATTGATTACAGACTTTTTTTGATCTTAACGACTATCTTTCGCACATTGTGTGGTATCTCGTTTTAACAAGACATCACTCTCAAAGTATGCGTATTTCATTTTAACAAAACATCATTAGATAAGTTATACAAGAAAAAATATGCAAGCTTTATATAAAACAATAAAGACAATCAGTTTTATTATGGACATAAATTAGTAATTTGAATTTTATGTCTTGAAATCCAAACTCTAATCGTGTATATTCTTCAGTAAAATTTCATTTAAGCCAGCTAAAGACAAATGTTTGTTGTACGTCGCCTTGGGAGGATACTATGCCAAAGTATATCTTGAAAAGAGCCATTATGTCTCTGATAACTGCATTTTTGGTAGCAACCATGACCTTTTTTGTCATGAACATGGTTCCCGGCGGTCCTTTCCTGGCTGAAAAAGCGGTGACTCCGCAGGCACAGGCTGCAATGGAAGCAAAATACGGTTTGGATAAACCGCTCATCAAGCAGTATACGACTTATATGACCGGGCTTCTACACGGTGACTTCGGTCTTTCCATTAAGAAGAGGGGAAGGACCGTAGCGCAAATCATTGCCGTAAAGTTTCCGGTTTCTGCTCGTATAGGAGGCATGGCACTTGTTTTGGCCGTTCTTACCGGGGTGCCTCTCGGTGCGGTTGCCGCCTTCAACAGAGGAAAGTTTTTGGATAATCTCATCATTGTTTTATCCACGGCGGGAATCGCTATTCCTTCCTTTTTATCCTCCACTCTTTTAGTTTACGTCTTTACAACAAAACTTCATTTATTACCTTCTTTAGGCTTAAAGGATGCGCGAAGTTATGTGATGCCGGTCATTGCTCTGGCCCTATATCCCAGCTTTTATATGGCACGTCTTATGCGCTCATCCATGCTGGACGTTATGGGACAGGACTATATGAGAACGGCAAGAGCAAAGGGCGTAACGACTTTCAAATCCATTTTTAAACATGCGCTCCGAAACGCTATTCTTCCGGTTATTACCTATTTGGGACCGCTTCTTGCGTCTCTTATGACCGGTTCCTTTATCGTAGAAAAGATTTTCAATATACCGGGACTCGGTTCCGAATTCGTGAGCTGTATCACCAGCCGAGATTATCCCATGATTATGGGAACGACCATTTTCCTGGCCGTATTTGTTATCGTCATGAATCTTTTCGTGGATATTGCCTATGCTTTTGTCGATCCGCGTATCAAATTAAAGTAGGGAAGGAGAGAACAGCGTATGGAAGAAATCAAGAAAAATCCCCTGAGTATGCAGGTCTCCATGGAGGATTTTATGCCTGCCTCCGGTGAAGATAAAGAGTCCTTGGTCATTATGCGGGAGTCTGTCGGCTTCTGGAAAGACGGTATTCGCAGATTCCGTAAAAACAAGATTGCCATGAGTGCCTTTTTCCTTGTTCTTTTGATTATGATATTTTGTTTTATCGTTCCCGCCTTTTATCCTTATAAGTATGAACAACAGATGAAGGGGTCTGAGCGCTTGGCACCGATGCAATATTCGAAGGTGGAAAAAGCGGAGATGGAAAAAGGAGAGAAGATTTTTCCGCATCTCCTCGGAACGGATCAAAATGGACGTGATTATATGATTCGTGTTCTCGTTGGAGGAAGAGTATCGATGACTGTCGGACTTGTAGCGTCTGTTCTGATTTTAATGATCGGTTCCGTGTTCGGTGCCATAGCGGGATATTTCGGCGGAATTATCGATATGATTATGATGAGAATCGTGGACATTATCTATACCGTGCCGGATGTTTTGATTATTATTTTACTGGCACAGACCCTGAAGTTTCCACTGGAAAAGCTATCCATGCTTCCTGCTTTTACCTGGATGCAGAAACTGGGCTCCAACATGATTTCCATGTTTATCGTCTTTGCCTTACTCTACTGGGTCGGCATGGCCAGAATCGTTCGTTCTCAAATCATGATTTTAAAGCAAAGTGAATATGTTACGGCGGCTAGAGCTTTGGGAGCAGGCCCCGGAAGAATTATTTTCAAACACCTGATTGTAAACTGTATCGGTACTTTAATTGTTACGACGACACTGCAAATTCCGAGTTCCATCTTTACGGAATCCTTCCTTTCCTTCTTGGGACTTGGAGTACAGGCCCCGATGCCGTCCCTCGGTTCCCTGGCCAGTGCGGCACTGAACGGCTTCCAGACTTATCCGGAAAAACTTTTTGCACCGGCTTTCCTGATTTTTATCATCATTTTAAGCTTTAACCTCTTGGGAGACGGACTTCGTGATGCTTTTGATCCCAAGTTAAAACAGCAATAAGAAAGGAGTAAATATGGCAGAAGAGTTTCTTGTAAATATCCAAGAAGAACGACTTTCCTTCTTTACTCCTGCAGGAGAGGTAAAAGCCTTAAATAATGTCAGCATTCAAATGAAGGAGGGAGAGGTTCTCGGTATCGTTGGAGAATCGGGTTCAGGAAAGTCCGTTACAGCCTATTCCATTATGGGTCTTACCGCACAAAACGGAAAAATTGTAGGCGGAACCGTGGACTTTAACGGACATGCCATTCAGAATATGACGGAAAAAGAGCTCCGTAAGATTCGGGGAAATGAGGTCAGTATTATTTTCCAGGATCCCATGACGTCCTTAAATCCGGTATGGACTATCGGAAACCAAATTGCGGAGGCGGTGTCTCTTCATACGGATAAGAAGGGAAAGGCGGCGAGAGACAGAGCGAAAGAACTTCTTGAGCTGGTTGGCATCAACGAACCGGAGAAAAGACTCAAGCAGTATCCGCACGAGCTTTCCGGCGGTATGCGGCAAAGGGTGATGATTGCCATCGCTCTGGCCTGTGAGCCGAAGCTTCTTATTGCCGATGAGCCGACGACTGCGCTGGATGTGACAATTCAGGCTCAAATTCTGGAGCTTATGCAGGAATTAAGAAAGAAGCTTGGTATGGGAATCATCATGATTACCCACGATCTCGGAGTAGTGGCATCCATGTGTGACTATATTGCGGTAATGTATGCCGGTGAAATTGTGGAATACGGTACAACCGATGATATTTTCTACAATCCGAAACACGAATATACCAAGGGGCTTCTCCGGTCTATTCCGAAGTTCCATGAGAAGGATTATTCGAGGCTGGTTCCGATTGACGGTCAACCCGTGGATTTATTAAATCCGCCAAAGGGCTGCGGCTTTGCACCAAGGTGTGCATCTTGCATGAAAATTTGTCTGGAAGTGAAACCCGAAAAGAATTATTACGGGGGAGTACACTATGCCAGATGCCTGTTACAGCAGAAAGAGGATTTCTTAAAGAACTCCGGAAAGGGGGAAGTATAATGGCGGATCATTTACTCGAACTCAGTCATTTAAAGCAGTATTTTCCCGTTGCCGGCAGTAAAAAAGTGGTTAAAGCAGTGGATGATGTTTCTTTCTTTATCAATAAAGGAGAAACCCTCGGTCTTGTTGGAGAATCCGGTTGCGGAAAAACGACCACCGGTAGATCGATTTTACGACTCCATGAGCCTACAGAAGGGAAAATCGTCTATGACGGAGAAGTGATTTTTGATTCTGAAAAGGGAATCAAGAAAAACATGCTTCCTTACAGAAGAAAGATGCAAATGGTTTTCCAGGATCCTTATGCGTCGCTTGATCCCAGAATGACCGTAGAGGATATTGTCGGAGAAGCTATTGACATTCATAAGCTTTGTAAGAATAAGAAGGAGAGAAGAGAGAAGATTTTATCCCTTCTTTCTACAGTAGGACTGAACTCCGAGCATGCGAACCGTTATCCGCACGAGTTCTCCGGAGGGCAGAGACAAAGAATAGGAATTGCCAGAGCGCTTGCCGTAAATCCCGAATTTATTGTCTGTGATGAGCCGGTATCCGCTCTTGATGTCTCCATTCAGGCGCAGGTTGTGAATATGTTTGAGGATTTGCAGGAAAAGTTCGGCTTGACTTATCTCTTTATTGCGCACGACCTTTCCATTGTAAATCATATTTCATCCCGAATCGGAGTCATGTATCTGGGACACCTCGTGGAACTTGCGGACAGCGACCAAATCACCTTCCACTCGATGCATCCCTATACCAGATCCCTTATCTCGGCAGTACCGATTGCCGATCCGAAGGTGGCCAGAGCCTCACATAGAATTATCCTGAGCGGAGACGTACCGTCTCCTCTAAATCCGCCTTCGGGTTGCCCTTTCCGGACTCGCTGTCCCTATGCGGATGAACAATGTGCATCGGAAACACCAAAATTCAAGGAAGAGCAAGCGGGACATTTTGTAGCTTGTCATCATTTAGACCGACTAAATTAGTTACCTGCTATCTTAGGATAGTGTAGATACAGAAAAGGAGGGTATATGAAAAAGACAAAATTAATTAGTGCTATGCTCCTTGCTGCAGTTTTACTTTCAGCTTGTGGCGGAGCAAAGACTGTTGACGGCACCAAGTCCGGCAGTGATGCGGCAAGTGAACAAACTGCGGAAAAGACCTCTGCCGGCGGCTCTATCGATGTGCAGATCGGTTCTTCTCCGGAGACCATGGATCCGGCTTTGAATTCCGCTGCCGATGCGGCCAACATGATTCTTCATGCGTTTACGGGACTTCTTACGGTAGACAAGAATCAAAACATTGTGGGCGGTCTTGCAGAGAAATGGGAAACTTCTGAAGACGGGTTAACTTGGACCTTCCACCTTCGCCCGGACTTAAAATGGTCTGACGGATCCGACTTAACAGCAGAGGACTTTGTCTACAGCTGGAAGAGACTTGCCGATCCTTCACTTGCGGCTCCTTATGGCTATGATTTATTGAATATGATTGAAGGCTATGATAAGGCCGCAAATGGTGACTTGGATGCTTTAGCTGTTTCAGCACCGGATAGCAGTACTTTTGTAGTAAAGCTAAGTAATCCCTGTACTTATTTTGATAAAATTGCTTCTTTCATCTCCACATCTCCAGTACAAAAAGCTACCGTTGAAGAAAATGGAGACGAATGGTCTACTAAGCCGGAGACCTATATTACCAGCGGTCCCTATAAAATGACGGAGTATGTAGACGGTGACCATATTACCTTTGAAAAGAATGACTACTACTATGATGCGGCAAATATTACCTTCGACAAGATTGTTTTCCATCTGATTTCTGATGATAATGCGGCATATACCGCATATAATCAGGGAGAACTCCTTCTTGCCAAAGCGATTCCTTCCGAGGAAATTCCGAACCTAGCCGGAAAAGAGGATTTCCATGTGGATCCCATGATGGGAACTTACTATGTGTCCTTTAATACACAGAAGGCTCCCTTTGACAACCCGAAGGTAAGAGAAGCACTTTCTCTGGCTATTGACAGAAACTATGTTGCTAACACGATAATGCAAGGTACTTATTCTCCGGCAGTGAACTTTGTAGGCCCAGGTATCAGTGATGCTGCAAAGGACTCTCAGTTTGCGGAAGTTACAAAAGAGAAGTATGGCGATTTCTTTAATAATGACGACTATGATGCCAATTTTGCAAAGGCAAAGGAACTTCTTGCCGAAGCTGGCTACCCGGACGGCCAAGGCTTCCCGCAATTTTCTTATCTCACGAACGATACCGGATATCACAAGGCTGTAGCGGAGTATCTGCAGGACGTATGGAAGAAGCTTGGCCTTAATATGACAATTGATATCCAGGAGTGGAAGACGGTTACGGCAAATCGTCGAAACGGAAACTTTGATGTGGCACGTAACGGTTGGGTAATGGACTATGATGATCCTTCCAATATCATTAACCTCTTTGAAACCGGTAACGGTAACAATGACGGTAAGTACAGTAATCCTGAATTTGATAAGCTTGTGGAAGAAGCAAGAAGCACAGCAGATGTGGAAAAGCACTATGATTACCTCCACCAGGCAGAGCAGGTTATTTTAAAGGATTACGGTATGGCTCCTATAGCTTACTACAGCGAGTTCTATCTCAAGAGTCCGAAGCTTCAGAACGTATGGTATTCTCCGACAGGATATTACTACTTCATGTACGGAACCTTGGCAGAGTAATTTTACAGAAATAAATTCGGAAAACTTAAGTTTTCTTTTACGACGAAAAAGGCTCGGAAGAATTGCCGAGCCTTTTTTTGTATGGTAAACTAGGGCATTAGAAAGAGGAGAATATTATGGAAAAAAGAAGAGTGATGTTGAAGCTTTCCGGAGAGGCCCTGGCCGGAGAGAAGCATTTCGGATTTTCCGATGATGTTATTTTTAGAGTGGCGGATCAGGTAAAAAGAGCGGTAGACAGAGGCATAGAAGTAGCCATTGTAATCGGCGGTGGAAACTTCTGGAGAGGAAGACAGTCGGAGCAGGTAGACCGGTATAAGGCAGATCAGGTCGGCATTCTTGCGACACTCATGAACTGCATCTATGTTTCGGAAATCTTCCGAATCAGCGGAATGAAGACCAGAATTATGTCTTCTTTTTCCATTTCCGATATGAGTGAGGTTTTTTCCAAGGACGAAGCGAATAAGGCTTTACAAAATGGAGAAGTAGTATTCTGTGCCTGCGGTACGGGGCATCCCTATTTTTCCACTGACACCGGCGTAGTGCTCCGCGCACTGGAGCTCACATGTAAGGAAATTCTCCTTGCCAAGGCAATTGACGGAGTTTATGACAAGGATCCGAAGAAGTTTCCCGATGCCAAGAAATACGATACACTCAGTATTGAGGAAGTGGTGGAAAAGCGTTTGCAGGTCATTGACCTTTCCGCATCCATCCTTTGCCTCGAGAACCGCCTCCCGATGTCCGTATTTTCCTTGGAGGAAGAGGATGGCATCTTCAAGGCACTTCTTGGAGAGCACAAGGGAACAAGAGTGACTGCGGATTAAACTTTTGTCTGATTCGATAGCATAGATTTATACTTAGACCGTACTTGATATTGGCTTTACAAAAGTGATTTCCTATTTTTATAAAATAACGAATATATTTTCTAAAACACAGTAGAAAAGCGAAGAAAGAAGAGGACTGAACAATGGATGATCAATTTACAATCTATATTGAGAAAATGCATAAGACCCACGACAACTTAATGAGTGAGCTCGCGACGATTCGTGCCGGTCGTGCGAATCCCCATGTTTTAGATCGAATCACTGTGGATTACTATGGTACGCAGACCCCGATTCAGCAGGTAGGTAATATCTCCGTTCCGGAAGCAAGAATCATTCAGATTCAGCCATGGGATAAGTCTGTGATGAAGGAAATCGAAAAAGCGATCAATATGTCCGACCTCGGAATTAATCCTACAAACGACGGACAGGTGATTCGTCTTGTGTTCCCTGAACTTACTGAAGAGAGAAGAAAGGAACTGACTAAGGATGTAAAGAAGAAGGGCGAAGCGGCAAAGGTTGCTATTCGAAACATCCGAAGAGATGCCATGGATTTGGCTAAGAAGCTGGAGAAAAATGCGGAGATTACCGAGGACGATTTAGCAAGACAGACGAAGGATATTCAGGAGCTCACCGACCACATGATTGAGAAGATTGATCAGTCCGTGGAAGCAAAGAACAAGGAACTCCTTACAGTATGATGGAAAACACGGAGCGCTTTCCAAAGCACATTGCCATTATTTTGGATGGAAACGGTCGTTGGGCGGCTTCTCGCGGGCTTCCGAGAGCCCTCGGCCATAAAAAAGGCTGTGAGACCTTGGAACAGATTGTAGAAGACTGCGCAAGGCTTGGCGTATCCTATTTAACCGTATACGGTTTCTCCACAGAAAATTGGAAGCGCTCTGAAGAAGAGGTTGGAGCGCTTATGCAGCTTTTTCGTTTCTATATGAAAAAGCTTATTTCCGTTGCCAATGCAAATAATGTGAAAGCGAAGATGATTGGCGAGCGAAGTCGTTTTTCCGGGGATATTCAGGAAGGGATCCGTGCTTTGGAAGAAAGCACGAAGGACAATACGGGGATGGAGTTTATCTTTGCCGTAAACTATGGCGGAAGAGATGAAATCATTCGTGCAATGCATCGCTTTTCTGAAGAATATAGGGGAGAGAATTTGAAAGATGCTTTAGCTAATCTTACGGAAGAGCAGCTTGCTTCCTACTTGGATACAAAAGATATTCCCGACCCTGACCTTGTTATCCGTACCTCCGGGGAATTTCGGACTTCGAACTTCCTTTTATGGCAATCTGCCTATTCCGAGTATTATATTACGGATGTGCTCTGGCCCGACTTCAATAAGGAAGAGCTTTTAAAAGCGATAGAAAGTTATGGAAAAAGGGAAAGAAGATTTGGCGGAAGAAAAAAAATAGAGGGTTAGGGTAGATGGAGAAACAAAACGAAACGGAAGAAATAAAAAATAGAGAAGACCGTGTGAAAACAGCTCCAAAAGGACAGAACGAGAAGAAACTGTCCTCCTTTTTTGTGCGATTAGCAAGCGGAATTGTCTTGCTGCTTCTTTTGTTTATCATCCTTCCCGCCGGAGGAAATCTACTGTTATTCTTTAATTTTATTTTATCTGTCTTTGCCTGCTTTGAACTTCTGCATTGCTTTTCCTTTCATAAGGAGAAAATGTCGATTTTGCCCTACCTTTTTATTTCTCTGCATTACCTTGCACTTTTCTATGGGAAGCATTTTGAAATGGTCCTTATGCTGGTTTATTTCATTCTGCTCTGTGTAGACTATGTGTTGTTTTATCCGGAAAAAACGATTCGAGAGATTTGCCTTTATTTTCTGATTCTTCCCTATGCGGGAATCATGTTTTCCTACCTCTATCAGACAAGAGGAGTCATGCATGGAAAGATTCTGGTTTGGCTGATTTTTCTATCGAGCTGGGCGGCGGATACCTGTGCCTATGCCGTAGGGATTCTTTTCGGAAAGCACAAAATGACACCGGTTTTAAGTCCGAAGAAGACCTGGGAAGGGGCTATAGGGGGAGTTCTCGGCTCTTTTCTTTTAACTTACCTTTACGGACTGTATAATAATCAAGTCTATGACGGATTTTTCCATTCCCCTGTTAAGCTTGCGATTTCTGTCGCCTTTGCCTCCCTTTTTTCCATTGTGGGAGATTTGACGGCTTCCGGAATCAAGCGGGATTTTGGAATCAAGGATTACAGTCATTTGATACCCGGACATGGAGGAGTACTGGACCGTTTTGATTCGGCACTCTTTACGGCTCCGATTATTTACTTTGCTTTGGTTCTTTTTGTGAAATAATGTTTTTAGATATTCGTCGTTTTACATTAAGAGTATTGCAGTCTGTTTTTTAAGACAGATTTTTATAAGATGAACTATTCTATATTTCTGTAAGAAAGCCGTTTTTATAGGACTCTAAGTTCATAAGAAGCTGCTTTCATAAAAAGCTACTTTTTCTAAGATTGTGTGAATCGAGGATAGATATGAATATTGTGATTTTGGGGTCTACAGGCTCTATCGGCACACAGACCCTGGAACTTTTAAAAGACCATACGGAATATAAAGTGCTTGCCCTTTCTGCCGGAGAAAATATTTCACTATTGGAAGAGCAGGCGCGGGAGTGGAAGCCGAAGTATCTTTGCGTTTTTCATGAAGATAAAGCAAAACTTCTGAAAGAGCGCTTTCAATCAAGTTATAATCGTGACAATACACTCGATTCGGAATCTGCCGAGAACAGTATACATTACGAAAAAAAAGAGAGCGAAAAAGATAGCTATTCACCGGTGATTTACTCCGGAATGGAAGGCCTTATTCAGCTTTCTGCCTTGACGGAAGCCGATATGATTGTAGTCAGTGTAGTGGGGATGGTCGGAATACAGCCAACTATTTCGGCTATTCAGGCCGGGAAAAAAGTGGCCCTTGCCAATAAAGAAACGTTGGTCTGTGCCGGGCATTTAATCAATGACTTATTAAAAGAGTCGAAGGCAAAGCTTTTCCCTATTGATTCCGAGCACTCTGCAATCTGGCAGTGCTTAAGAGGAGAAAAGGCGGAAGAAGTCGAGAAACTCATTTTAACCGCTTCGGGAGGTCCTTTCTTCGGCCTCACAAAAGACGAAATGAGGGGAAAGAAGAAAGAAGATGCCTTAAAGCACCCCAACTGGTCTATGGGAAGAAAGATTACCATAGACTCCGCTACCATGGTGAATAAAGCACTGGAAGTTTTGGAAGCCCATATTCTTTTCCATATTCCGATTGAAAAAATTCAGGTTGTCATTCAGCGGGAGAGCATTATCCATTCTGCCGTGCAGTTTCGAGACGGCGCAATCAAGGCAGAGCTGGGAGTCCCCACTATGCGCGTTCCCATTGCTTATGCCGTTTTTGAAGAAGAAAGAGAAGATTTTAAGGGAGAGAAACTGGATTTTACCAAGGCCCTGTCTCTGTATTTTTATCCCCCTTCCTATACCGATTTCCCGGCTCTAGCCTTAGGACGGTCTGCAGGACTGAAGGGCGGCTCCATGACGACCGTTTTTAATGCGGCAAATGAAGAAGCGGTTGCCCTCTTCCTTCAGGATAAAATATCCTTCCTTTCCATTCCGGCTTTGATCGAAAAGGCGATGCAGCTGCATGAGAAGGACTGGAAGGCTTACCCTTCCGTGGATGAGATACTTTCTATTGAACGATGGGCGAGAAACTGCGTAGAAGAAAATGCAAATCAGGTAGAAGTATAGATCTTAGGAGAAAGCCAATGAAGGCTTATATTGAAACTGATTTTAGATTTTAATACAAGATAGTATAGAGATTAATGATTTAAACAAGTAAAGGAGTAATTTTGAGTATTGTTTTGGCGTTACTTGCCTTATCGTTTTTGGTTTTTTTTCATGAATTAGGCCACTTTTTGGCGGCGAAATTTTTTAAAGTCGGTGTTTTGGAGTTTTCTATCGGAATGGGGCCTCGGATTCTTTCCGGCGTCTTCCATAACACAAGATACAGTTTGAAACTTCTCCCCTTAGGCGGAAGCTGCGCGATGCTCGGAGAGGATGCCGCCGGAAGCGGTGATTTTTCGACAGCGAAAGGGGAAGAAGAGGAAGATGTCCTGGACTTTGACGGCGTAGTTTTTTCCAAGGAAGACTTGGAAAAATACAGCTTCGAGAAGAAACCCGCCTGGCAAAGATTTATTATCTGCTTTGGCGGTGTATGGCATAACTTTCTTTTGGCCTTTCTCTTGGCCATTATTCTTACGGTAAATATCGGTACGGAATTTCCGATTATCGGAGCCTCCTCTACTGTAGAGACGCCGGCTATGGAAAGCGGTTTACAAGATGGAGATAGAATTGTAGCTATTGCCTTTGCTGACGGAAGTAAACGCTCCCTTGCCACCTTGCAGGAGCTGTCGATTTTTCTTGAGCTTCACCAGGAGGACTTTCAGAAAGGGGATATCAAACTTATCGTGCTTCGAGACGGAAAGAAAGAGAGCTTTACCTTTAGCCCTTATCGGGATCCGGAGAGTGGAAGATATCGTCTCGGCGTACAATTAAAGAACGGAAGAGTAAGTGCAAAAAATCTATTTCAAGTTTTAGAATACAGCTACTACGAATTCCGCTTTAATGCGCGAATTGTCTTTGACAGCCTCGCGATGATTCTAAGAGGAAAGGTTTCCAGACAGGATGTGATGGGGCCGGTAGGAACCGTGGCCGTGATTGGCGGTGCGGTACAGCAGTCCAGCTCCGGAGGTCTTCGCCTAACGATATTGGTTTTAATGAACCTTTCTCTTATGCTTAGTGTAAACCTCGGGATTATGAATTTACTGCCGATTCCGGCGCTGGATGGCGGAAGACTCCTCTTTATTCTTCTCGAAATGCTTCTTCGAAAGCGTTTAAACCCGAAGTGGGAAGAGAGAATCAACACTGTAGGAATGGCTATTTTACTACTTCTCATGGTGGCAATTGTCTTTAACGATGTATTCAACTTGTTTACAGGAGTGTATTCCAAGTTGTTAAACTAATCTGCATGATTTTAAAATAATCCGGCAAAAAAGGAAAAAACAATGATAAAACGAACGGAAACCAGAGTAGTTGAACTCGGTAAAAAAGAAAACGGAATTTATCCCTCCCTTCCCTTAAAAATCGGAGGAGGGAATCCTGTTGTATTGCAGTCGATGTGCAATACCAAGACAGAAGATATAGAGGGGAGTCTTTCTCAGATTCGCGCTTTAAAGATTGCCGGTGCGGATTTAGTGCGTTTAACGGTTCCCACAAAGGAAGCAGCACTGGCTTTCGGGAAGATTCGAGAAGAATCTCCCCTTCCTATGGTTGCGGATATTCACTTTGACTACCGCTTAGCCATACTCGCCATGGAAAATGGAGCCGATAAAATCCGTATCAATCCCGGAAATATCGGCTCCTCCGATAAAGTAAAGGCAGTTGTAGATTGCGCAAAGGAAAGGAATATTCCCATTCGTATCGGCGTAAATTCCGGTTCCTTGGAAAAGGAAATTTTAGAGAAGTACAATGGAAGAGTGACTGCGGAAGGCCTTGCCGAGTCCGCTCTTAAAAATGTCGAACTTGTGGAAAATATGGGCTATCATAATCTTGTCCTTTCCATTAAGTCCTCCGATGTTTTAATGGCGTATCATGCGCATAAGATTGTAGCGGAGAAATGTGAGCTTCCCTTGCATATCGGGATTACCGAGGCGGGCACCGTCTGGTCCGGCAATATCAAGTCCGCCATGGGTCTGGCTCTTATCTTAAATGAGGGAATCGGAGATACCGTTCGGGTCAGTCTTTCCGCGGATCCCGTAGAAGAAATCCGAAGCGGACAGCTGATTTTGGAAACGCTCGGACTGCGTAAAAAAGCTGTTTCCGTGGTATCCTGTCCCACCTGCGGAAGAACGGATATTGACCTTATTTCCCTTGCAAAAGAAGTGGAGAAGATTGCCTTTTCCTATCCCGATAAGTCCTTAAAGATTGCCGTAATGGGCTGCGTAGTAAACGGCCCCGGAGAGGCAAGAGAGGCGGACCTCGGCATTGCCGGAGGAAAGGGTGTCGGCATGCTCTTTAAAAAGGGAGAAATCATCCGAAAGGTTAAGGAAGAAGACTTACTAAGCGCATTACGAGAGGAAATTGAAAAGTATTCATGAAAACCTTTTTTCAAGTATTTCAAGAATTAAAGGGAAACAAAGACTTAGAAACACTCTTCATGACGACGGAAATCAGTCGCATTACGTTAAGCCGGGATCGCACGAAGATGAAAATCTACCTGCATAGCGACCATTTGCTTAAAAAAAATGAACTCCATGCCATGGAAGAGCTCATTCAAAAGCAGGTGTTTTCGGGGAAGAAAATTCAGATAGAAATTCACGAAAGCTTTCATCTTTCTTCCCAGTACAATGCGAAGATTCTTTTTGAGCGTTATGAAGACTCCCTTTTGGATGAGTTAAAAGAAAAAAACATTGTGCTCCATCAAATGTTTACAAAAGGAAAGCTAGAGTGGGAAGACGAGTCCACTCTAGCTCTTTTGCTACCGGAAATTGCCCTTTTTCAAAAGGAAGAGGAAGAATGTATCCGGGTTGTTGAGAAAATAGTACATGAGCGTTGTGGGATTATCCTGCATTTCTCCATTGGCTATAGTCCCGAGTTGAATAAAGCGGAAGAAAAAGAGTTTGAAGAGGATGAGAGACGTGAATATAGGGAAGAAAAGGAAAAGTTCGAGTCAATCGGGGGAGAAAAGCAAGCGGAAAACGCCGACCGGCATAGCGATGATAAGAGTGAAGCCGGCGGCAAGACAGCGGTAAATAAGGAAAGACCGGAAAAAAGCCTTGGAAAGACTAAAGAGGAAGGAAAAGAAGAGAGTAAGGGAGAGCGTAAAGAAGAGGGTAAATCGAAAGACGGAAAGCAAGAGATAAAAGAGCAAAAAGAATTTAAAGAAAAAAAAGATTTCAAAGAGAAAAATAATGATTCTACTTTTAAAAGGAGCTTCGGAAGTAGAGGTCCTTTTAAGAGAAGTGACAAAGAAGAGGTTTATTACGGCAGAGATTTCCAGGACGAAATTGTGCCGATTTCTTCGGTTGGAGAATTCTCCGGAACCGTCGCATTGCAGGGGATTATTCTTCATGTGGATGAACGGCCTACCAGAAAATCCGGTATGGTCATCTTCACCTTTTCCTTTACGGATGATACCGACTCCATCGCCTCTAAAATCTTCGTGGAAGAAGAAAATCTGGACAATGCGAGATCTTTTTTACAGGTCGGAAAAACTATAACCGTAAAAGGGAATATCGAATACGACCAGTACGACAAGGAACTGGAGCTTTCCCGTGTATTTGGCATTAAAATGTCTGATTTTGTTCGGGCAAAGCGTGTGGACAATGCGAAAGAAAAGCGCGTGGAGCTGCATCTTCATACTAAAATGTCCGATATGGACGGGGTTTCCGATATAGAAGAGTATATTAACAGAGCTCTGGAATTCGGTATGCCGGCTCTTGCCATTACCGACCATGGCGTAGCACAGTCCTTCCCGGATGCCATGGCACACTTAAAAAAGCTCGGAAAGGAAGACGAGCTGCAGATAATCTACGGCATGGAAGGGTATCTCGTAAATGACCTGGATAGCGTGATAAAAAATCTTTTCGAGGACCTTCCTTTATCCTGCAGTACCGTAGTTTTTGACCTGGAGACGACCGGCTTTGATCCGAAGAAAAACCATATCATCGAAATCGGTGCGGTAAAACTGGAAGACGGAAAAATCGTGGACCGCATGGATCTTTTTGTGAATCCTCGTGTTCCGATTCCGTATCGCATTACCCAGCTTACTTCGATAGATGACTCTATGGTTATGGATGCGGACGGCATTGAAGTCGTGCTTCCGAAGTTTCTGGAATTTGTCGGAGACAGTATTCTGGTCGCACACAATGCGGAATTTGACTATAACTTCGTGGAAAATAAGGCGAAGGCACTCGGCATTCCTTTTAAACGACCGGTACTCGATACGGTGGCTTTGTCAAGACTCCTTCTTCCGAAGCTCCATCGTTTTAAATTGGACACCGTTGCGAAGGAATTAAAGATCGAACTTTTGCATCACCACAGGGCGGTAGACGATGCGGAGGCAACCGCCCGCATTTACCTGAAAGAATTGGAGATGCTTGAAAAAAGAGGTGTGCAGTCCTTAGGGCAAATAGACAGCCTCGATATGGACACCGTGGGAAAGGTCAGAAAGCTTCCTACCTATCATATTATTTTGCTTGCCAAAAATGACCTTGGGCGAATCAATCTCTATCGACTGATTTCCGAGTCGCATTTAAAATACTTTGCAAAGCACCCCCGTATTCCGAAGTCTCTTCTGAAAAAGTACAGAGAAGGACTGATTATCGGCTCCGCCTGCTCAAACGGAGAGCTTTTTCAGGCTCTGATTCGCGGTATGGACGATCAGCAGCTTCTCGCGATTGCGTCCTTCTATGACTATCTGGAGGTACAGCCTCTGGGAAATAACCGCTATATGCTTTCTTCCGATAAGTACAGTGCGGAGACGGAAGAAGATTTGATCCAGTATAATAAGAAGATTATTTCCCTCGGAGAACAGCTCGGAAAGCCGGTTTGCGCAACTTCCGATGCCCATTATACGGACAAAGAGGAAGACATTTTCCGAAAAATCATCCTCGCCACGAAGGGAATGACGGAAGAGGAGGGGGATACCTTCCTTTATTTTAGAAGTACGGAAGAGATGCTTTCGGAGTTTTCCTATCTTGATGAAAATACCAAGAAAAAAGTTGTGATTGATAATCCTCTATACATTTTAAAACAATGCGAAAGGATTAAGCCGGTGCGTCCGGACAAGTGTCCGCCCGTGATTCCGAACTCCGATGAAAACTTGCGGGAAATCTGCTATGAAACAGCGCATAAAATCTACGGTCCCGCGCTTCCGGAAATCGTGGCAAATCGCTTGGAGAAAGAACTGAACTCCATTATTTCCAACGGGTACTCCGTAATGTATATCATCGCACAGAAGCTCGTGGATCAGTCCAATGCGGACGGCTATCTGGTAGGCTCCCGTGGTTCGGTAGGATCTTCCTTTGCGGCGACCATGTCCCGCATTACCGAGGTAAATCCCTTACCCCCGCACTACATCTGCCCTAACTGCTATTATACGGACTTTGACTCGGAAGAGGTAAAGTCTTATTCGGGTATGGCAGGTTACGATATGCCGCCTAAAAAATGTCCGCACTGCGGCGCGGAACTTGACCGTTTAGGCTTCGACATTCCCTTTGAAACCTTCCTCGGTTTTGACGGAGATAAGGAGCCGGATATCGACTTAAACTTCTCGGGAGAGTACCAGGCGAAAGCGCATGCCTACACCGGAACGATTTTCGGTGAGGAAAATACCTTTAAAGCAGGGACAATCGGTACCCTTGCCGAAAAGACCGCTTACGGGATGATCAAGAATTACTATGAAGAACGAGGAGAACAAAAGCGAAATGCGGAGATAGATCGCCTTGTGCAGGGGCTGACCGGAATCCGAAGAACCACAGGGCAGCATCCCGGAGGCATTGTGGTACTTCCCCACGGAGAGGACATTAATACCTTTACTCCGGTACAACACCCCGCAAATGATGTGGAAAGCCCGATTATTACCACTCACTTTGACTATCATAAGATTGACCATAACCTCTTAAAGCTCGATATTCTCGGGCATGATGATCCGACCATGATAAGAAAGCTGCAGGACTTAACCGGGCTTGACCCTGTAAAAGACATCCCCTTGGATTCTAAAGAAGTCATGTCCTTGTTCCAATCTACGGAAATTCTCGGGATTAAGCCGGAGGACATTCACGGGGTAAAACTCGGTTGTCTCGGAATACCGGAGTTCGGAACCGGCTTTGCGATGCAAATGGTAGTGGATACGAAGCCGCAGTATCTTTCCGACCTGATTCGTATTTCCGGACTTTCCCACGGTACCGATGTGTATCTAAACAATGCGCAGGACCTGATTTTAAACGGGATAACGACTCTTCGTGATGCCATCTGCTGTCGAGACGACATCATGGTTTATCTAATGCATATGGGCTTGGATCCCTCCGAAAGCTTTACGATCATGGAGGCCACCAGAAAGCATAAGCCCTTAAAAGAGGAGTGGTGTCAGGACATGCGCGACCACGGTGTACCGGAGTGGTATATCGATGCCTGTAAGAAAATCAAGTACATGTTCCCGAAGGCTCATGCCGCAGCCTATGTCATGATGGCTTACCGTGTAGCTTACTGTAAGGTTTTCTATCCGCGAGAATACTACACGGCATATTATTCCGTGCGTGCGGACGGCTTTGATTTTGATAAAATGTGCTTCGGGGTGGAAAAGCTCCGTTTCTATATGCAGGAGTATCTGGAGAAGGATAAGCTTTCCGCGACAGAAAATCTATGTCTTCGTGATATGCGAATCTGTGAGGAAATGTATGCCAGAGGCATTCGCTTTGCAAAACTCGATATCTATAAGGCAAAGGCCAAGGATTTTCAGATAACGGAAGAAGGAGAAATCATGCCGTCCTTCAGCTGCATAGCGGGACTCGGAGAGGCGGTAGCCCTCGGTCTGGAAGAAGGGGCAAAATACGGTCCCTACCTTTCCAAGGATGATTTTGTGCAAAGAACACATTGCCCGAAGGCATTTGCAGATAAATTCCATGAATTAGGCCTACTCGGAGAAATTCCTCTCTCCAATCAAATCTCACTTTTTGACTAAGAAGATTGAAATTTTGTCCCTTTTTCGATACAATATGACTATCCATTTTGTTATCAACGAGTTTTCTGTGGGAACGCTTCAGACTCTCGTTGCAAAAGAGGGCTGAATAGGATAGGTTCTCACAAGAAGCTAAGATTGGAGGAAAGGTTTCTATGAAGGTTTATGATACCGGAAGTATTCGTAATGTTGTTCTTTTAGGGCACGGCAGTGCCGGAAAAACGACTGTAGCAGAGTGTCTTTGCTATGTGACCAAGGTAACAAACAGACTGGGCAGCGTAGACGAAGGCAATACAGTTTCCGACTTTGATAAGGAAGAAAAGAAGAGAAAGTTTTCCATTTCCACAAGCTTACTTCCAATAGAATATAAGGGAGAAGATGGAGATTTAAAGATCAATATACTGGATACCCCGGGTTATTTTGATTTCGTAGGAGAGGTTGAAGAAGCTGTCAGCGCTGCCGATGCCGCTATTATCGTAGTAAACGGCAAAGCCGGTATTGAGCCCGGTACCGTAAAGGCATGGGAGCTTTGCGAGGAGAATCATCTTCCGAGACTGTTCTTCGTGACCAATATGGATGACGATAAGGCTTCCTTCCGTCAGCTCGTTTTGGATCTGGAGAAACGCTTCGGTAAGTCCGTGGCTCCTTTCCAGTTACCGATCCGTGAAAATGAGAAATTTGTCGGCTTTGTCAATGTCGTTAAGATGGCAGGTCGCCGTTTTACCAATTTAAATGAATATGAGGCTTGCCCGATTCCCGACTATGTGGAGAAGCATTTGAATATTGCCCGTTCTTCCTTACTGGAAGCCGTAGCGGAAAGCTCCGAAGAGCTTATGGAGAAGTACTTTGCGGGAGAAGAATTTACCACGGAAGAAATTCAGAGCGCTTTACGGGAAAATGTAAAGCAGTGTAATATTGCCCCGATTCTGATGGGTTCCGGTATCCATGTGCAGGGTTTCAATGTTCTTTTACAGATTATCGATAAGTACTTCCCGTCCCCGAAGGAACTGGAAGCGATTGGAGTGGACGCCTCGACAGGGGAGCATTTTACAGCGCACTATAATGACGAAGCAACCATCAGCGGAAGAGTATGGAAGACCATTGCAGATCCCTTCCTTGGAAAATACTCCTTATTTAAGATTTGTACCGGTGTTTTAAAGGCAAACTCCGAGGTTTACAATGTTAACAAAGAGGCCACTGAAAAAATCGGTAAGCTGTATATCTTAAGGGGAAATACCCCAATTGAAGTACCGGAATTAAAAAGCGGAGACTTGGGTGCCGTTGCAAAACTGAGTATTACAGAGACCGGAGACAGTATTGCGGTTCGTAATGCGCCAATTATTTATCATGCACCGAAGATTTCCACTCCCTATACCTATATGGCTTATTCCGCGGAGAATAAGGCGGATGAGGATAAGCTCTCCACAGCTCTTCAGAGGATGATGGAAGAGGATCGCACCCTCAAGGTAAAGGCAGATCCGGAAAACAGACAGAGCTTACTATACGGCATCGGAGAACAGCAGCTTGAGGTACTGGCAGCGCGTTTGAAGGATCGCTACAATGTTTCTCTTATCTTAACTAAGCCGAAGTTTGCTTATAGAGAGACGATTAAGAAGACCGCCAAGGTACAGGGTAAGTATAAGAAGCAGTCCGGTGGACACGGCCAGTACGGTGATGTAGTCATGGAATTCTCTCCGAGCTTCGACTATGACCAGGCTTATACCTTTAAGGAGCAGGTTTTCGGCGGAGCCGTTCCGAAGAACTATTTCCCGGCTGTAGAAAAGGGAATCCAGGAATCTTGCAAGAAGGGCCCCTTAGCCGGTTACCCGGTTGTGGGCGTGCAGGCAGTCCTCTTAGACGGTTCCTACCACCCGGTAGACTCCTCCGAGCAAGCCTTTAAGACTGCAGCTTCCATGGCATTTAAGGACGGTTTTATGCAGGCAAATCCTGTTCTTCTTGAGCCGATTGCCCGCCTTACGGTAAATGTGCCCGACAGCTACACGGGAGACATCATGGGAGACTTAACGAAGAGAAGAGGAAGAATTCTTGGTATGAACGCCGTACATGGCGGTAAGCAGCTCATTGAAGCGGAGCTTCCGATGAGTAATCTTTACCTTTACAACACGGACCTTCGCTCCATGACAGGCGGCTCCGGATCCTTCTCCTTTGAATTTGACCGTTATGAGCAGGCGCCCGGTGATATCCAAAACATCGTAATTCAAGAAGCGAAGGATAGAGCGGCGACAGAAGAGTAAAAGCAAAAATACTATTGCGACAAAATACCGCTCACTATCTGAGCAAAAAACAGTAAGAATCACGAAACGGCATGCCTTGCAAGAATAAGGTATGCCGTTTATCTTTACTTTTTAAGCTCAAACATCTCTTTATCTTTACTTTTTAACAAGAAATTAGTAAAATAAGTAAAGATAATGGAGGAAAAGTATGATTTCGTATGATGCTTTAGAACGGATTTTAAAGGAAAAAGGGATTGGTAAGACAGAGCTTTCCCTGAAACTTGGAATCTCGTCAAGAACTATTGCAAAGATTTCCAAGGGAGAAAAACTGTCCAAGCGAAGTATACAAAAGATTGCGAACTATTTAAAAACCCGACCGGAAAATTTGATGAGGGAAGTAGTGGAAAATCCCATTTTACAGCTTCTTCGTGAGGAGAAGGAATCAAGGCTTCCGGGAGGTCTGTATCATGAGCTTCAGATTAGAATGACCTATAATTCCAATCACATCGAGGGGAGTCAGTTATCTGAAGAGCAAACGCGATTGATTTTTGAGACAAGTACGATTGACACACAGGATGGTGTTCCGGTGGACGATATTTTGGAAACGGTTCACCACTTCCGTGCTATTGACTATGTTATTGAGCATGCTGAAGATCTGCTTTCCGAGGAAATCATAAAGCATATTCACTATATCTTAAAGCATGATACAAAAGATTCTACTCTGAGCTGGTTTTCGGTGGGAGATTATAAAAAGCGTGCCAATATGGTAGGGGGAAGAGAAACAGCGAAGCCTTCCGAGGTCGCCGGCAGGATAAAAAAGCTCTTGGAAAACTATAATGCAATAGAAAAAGTAAGTATTGAGGATATTATTAGCTTTCATGCCGAATTTGAATATATCCATCCTTTTCAAGACGGAAATGGGAGGGTGGGGAGACTCATTATCTTAAAAGAATGTTTACGGCATAACATTATTCCCTTCCTGATAGAAGATAAGAAGAAAAATTTTTACTATCGGGGTCTTAACGAATGGCATAACGAAAGGGGCTGGCTTATAGATACCTGTTTGGATAGTCAGGACAGCTTTTCCCGGCTGCTATCTATGCTGGAAATCCCGAATTCCTAGATTTTTGTCCTCTTTTTATGCTCTTTCGTCCTATTCACCGCAAGTTGACAGTTTAGGGCGAATAATTTATCATATTTCTTGTTGCTATAAGAGAGTAGGAAAAGGAACTTTCTTATGTATAACGATTGCCGGGCTAAGCGCACGGCATCTCGTTTTTGACAGGAAGCAAGGTTTGTTCCTTAGCATCCTGTTTTTATAGCGTAAAAAGGGGTAAATATGGTTCGTATTGCGATAGATGCTATGGGTGGCGATTTAAGCGCAAAAGCCATGGTAAAAGGCGCAGTGGAAAGTCTTAAAGAGGAGGGAATGAAGCTCCTTCTTTTTGGAGAGGAAGAAGTCCTAAAGCAGGAATTGTCTTCCTACAGTTATGATCCGGAGAGGATCGAGATTGTTCCCTGCAGTGAAAATATCAGTATTCATGAATCACCGGTTATGGCGATTCGAAGAAAAAAGGATTCGAGCCTTGTTCGCGGAATGCTGGCTGTGAAAAATGAAGAGGCCGATGCCTTCATCTCCGCCGGATCTACCGGAGCGGTGCTTGCCGGAGGGCAACTCGTTGTAGGAAGAGAAAAGGGGGTTTACAGACCGCCTCTTGCAGCGCTTATTCCGACTAAGAATGGAGTTTGCCTCCTTACGGATTGCGGGGCAAATGTGGATGCCAAGCCGGAATGGCTGCACCAGTTTGCCAAGATGGGCGCAATTTATATGGAGGAAATGCTGCAGATTAAAAATCCGAGTATCGGTTTAGTCAACATCGGTGCAGAAGAAGAAAAGGGAAACAGCCTTGTGAAAGCTGCCATGCAGATTTTAAGGGAAGACACGGACTATAATTTCATCGGTTCCGTGGAAGCCAGAGATATAGTGGAAGGAAACTGTTCTGTTGTTGTCTGTGATGCCTTTGTAGGAAATGTTGTTCTGAAAATGTACGAGGGTGTCGGAAAGATGCTCCTTTCGGAAATTACGGACACCATGAAACACAGCGGTCCTTTGGCACTTCTTGCGGCTCTTCTTTTAAAGAAGCCCTTAAAGAAGAGACTCAAAAAATTTGATGCAAAGCAGTACGGCGGAGCACCTATTTTGGGACTTAAGGGACTGGTAATCAAGGTACACGGAAATACGGACGGTAAGGAAGTCACAACGGCTATCAAGCAAGCAAAGGAATTTGCGGAAAAGAAGCTGACAAAGAAAATAGCGGAGGCTATCGATTTTAAGGAAGTAGAGGAATAAAGATGGAATTAGAGAAGTTAAAGAAGATTATTTGCAGAGAATTAACGAATATTAAGGAAGAGGATATCACCGAAGACACCCGTTTTGTGGAAGACTTAAATGCCGATTCCTTAGATGTGGTACAGATCGTTATGGGAATTGAGGACGAGTTCGGGATTGAAATTCCGGAAGAGGCAAGCTACCAGATTAAGACTGTCGGAGAAGCACATAAGGCTATTTTAAAAGCATTAGGACAGTAAAATGACAGAGAAGGGAGAGGCGCTTTCCGCCTTGGAAGAGCGTTTAGAATATCATTTTCAAAACAGAGAATTGCTGCAGCACGCCTTAATTCATCCCTCTTACTCCAATGAAATGGGAGAGGCCAAGGAAGCCTCCAACCAGCGTTTGGAATTTCTGGGGGATGCCGTGCTGGAGCTTATTTCCAGTACCGTGCTTTATCATAGGAAGCCTGTCATGCAGGAGGGACTTATGACGAAGCTTCGTGCCGCACTGGTTTGCGAACCCGCGCTTGCCGCCGTTGCCAAGGCTCTCAAGCTCTCGGAGCACATTGTGCTGGGAAAGGGTGAGGGAAGAGAGGGAATCCAATACCGGGATTCCGTGCTTTCTGATACACTGGAAGCCATTATCGGTGCCATTTACCTGGATAGCGGTATTGAAAGTGCAGCCTGTTTTATAAAGAAAAATCTATTAAATGATATCGAGAAGAAGCAACTGCAAATGGATGCCAAAACCATGCTGCAGGAATATTCTACGGCAAAGCACCTTCCTCTTCATTACAGTCTTTTGGAGGAATCCGGGCCATTTCATGACCGCTTTTATCGCGTAATGGTGTATCTGGGAGACACGGAGTACGGTATGGGAGAAGGAAGCTCCAAGAAAAAGGCAGAGCAGAATGCAGCATACTTTGCTTTAGAAAAAATAAAGGCGGAAACAGGGGATGTATTTAAAATCTATTGAGGTACAGGGCTTTAAATCCTTTGCGAATAAAACCGTACTGGATTTTTCCCCGGGTATTACGGGAATTGTGGGCCCGAACGGTTCAGGAAAATCGAATATCTCCGATGCTGTGCGTTGGGTTTTGGGTGAGCAAAAGGTAAAACAGCTTCGTGGTGCTTCCATGCAAGATGTGATTTTTGCCGGAACCGCAACAAGAAGACCGCAAAACTATGCCTCCGTGAGCATTTCCTTTGATAACAGTGATCATGCACTATCGCTTCCCTATGAGGAAATCACCGTCAGTAGAAGGCTCTATCGTTCCGGGGAGTCGGAATACCGTTTAAATGGTTCAGAATGTCGTTTAAAGGACATTCATGAGCTTTTTTATGATACCGGAATCGGAAAAGAGGGCTATTCCTTAATCGGACAGGGACAAATTGATAAAATTCTCTCCGGTAAGGCGGAAGAAAGAAGAGCCCTTTTTGATGAGGCGGTGGGGATTGTCAAGTTTAAAAGAAGGAAGGACATCGCCGAAAAGAAGCTGGAAGAAGAGCAAGCGAATCTGGAACGCATTCAGGACATTGTCTCCGAGCTCGAAAAGCAGGTAGGCCCTCTGGAAAAGCAATCCGAAAAGGCCAGAAAATATCTGAGCTTCCGTGATGAGCTTGTAGTACTGGAGTCAACGCATTTTTTGCAAAAGCTGCAGGATACGGAAAAGCTGTTACAGAAGCTGGAAGAGGCGGAAAAAGATCTGAAGGCCACTATCGAAGCAGAAGTCAAAAAGCAAAATGCGCTTTCCGAGTCCTTTAAGGGCTTGGAGGAAGAGCTCCTCTTACTGGATGAAAAGGAGCAGGAAATCAGCCGCGGAAACGAGGAGGACGAGAGCAGGAAAAAAACGCTCGAGGAAGAGATTGTCCGTTTAAAGGAGGCTATCTCCGGAAAAGAAAGCTCGTCGAGGCATTTTCAGGAAAGAGTCAATGCCTTAAAGGAAGAGGCATCGTCTTCCATTGGGAAAATGGAGGATTTGGTTTCTGCACTCCTTTCCATGAAGAAGAAGTTTCAAAGCTTTCTCCTCTTTAACACGGAAGAAGAGAAGGTGAAGCTTGATATTCAGCTGATTGACTCCACTATTTCGGAAGCCAAGCAAATCATCCGAAGTACCTTTTATCCCGACTTTGACTTTGATGAGGGAATACAGGAGAAGGAAGATGCGGAGGCCTCGTCTGAGGACGCGAAAAATTTCCATGCAATCGAAACGGAAATTCGCGCCTTAAAAAAAGAGGGAGAGGAAAAGCAGGAAGCCTTTTCTCATTTGCAAAGGAAAAGGGCGGACGCGGAAAAGACGGTTACGGATAAAAGAGCAAGCTTACAGGATTTCTTGCACCAAAAGGAAAGACACAGAATTCAGCTGGAAAACCTGCAAAATCTTGCCGAGCGCTATGAAGGCTTCGGACAGGCTGTTCGGAAGTGTATGCAGGAGAAAGAGCGGGAAAAAGGGCTAATCGGTGTAGTAGCCGATGTTTTAAAAACCAAACCCGAGTACGAACTTGCACTGGAAACCACTCTTTCTGGCAGTCTGCAAAACCTTGTTACGGAAGAGGAAGCGACGGCAAAGCGTCTCTTGGAGAAGCTGAAAAGAGAGAAACTCGGTCGGGCAACCTTTTTACCTCTTAGTTCGATTCGAAAGGAAAGAGACGGACGTTATGACAGCGTTCGAGGAGAAAAGGGGCTGATTGGCGTATTTGCCGATTTTGTAGAAGTACCGAAGTCCTGTGCAGGGCTCGAGAACTACCTTTTATCGAAGGTTCTTCTGGTTGACAATCTGGACAATGCCTTAGCCATTGCCCGAAAATATAAACATAGTCTTCGCATTGTCACCCTGGACGGAGAACTTCTCCAGGCCGGCGGTGCTCTTTCCGGCGGAGCTTACCGTAATTCCTCCTCTCTTATTGGCAGAAAGAGGGAAATTGACGAGCTCGTGGAGACGCTGAAAGCTATGGAAAGGGAAGAAGGGGAGAGAAGAGCTTCTCTACGAAGAGAAGAGGACGCATTGCAGGAACTATCCTCTATAGAAGCAGAAAAAAGAGAAGAAATCCTAAATCTGGATAAGCTATATCGGGAAAAACTCCTCACCTTCCAGGGAACAGTCAATGCAGAGAGGCAAACTCTCTCTACTAGAGTTGACTTCTTAACCGAGCAGCTTCATGACTACGGAGAAAGACTCGAAAAGAACTTCACGGACCAGATGGATTTAGAAGAGGAAAATAAAAATACTGCCGGCTCGGTAGAAAAGGACCAAAATCAGATTCATGCTTTGGAAGAGAAGATTTGCACTCTTCTTGAAAAGGAAGAAAAAAGAAAAGAAAGTCTTGCCTCTTTAAAGAATAGAAGGGCGGAAATCGCAGAAGAAGAAAAGCGCTTCTACAAAGAAAAGGAAGGCATTCAGGAAGAGCTTTTGCAAATTGAGAAAGAACAGCTTCGACTGGAGCATCAGAAAGAAAAACTGGAAGACCAGTCTGCTCAATCCGCGTCACAGCTCTTCGAAGACTACGGAATCGGGGTCAGTCAGGCAAAGCAGTATTTCGATGAAAATCTTTCCGATAATCCCGCACTTCCCTCTATTATTCAAGAGAAAAAGGCGGAAATGAAGGGACTAGGCTCCATTAACTTGGACAGTATTGAGCAATATACCGAGGTAAAAGAACGCTATGAATTTCTACGGAAACAGGTGGAAGACCTGATCAGCTCGGAGGAATCGCTTCGAGAGATTATTAAGGACTTGGACAGCGGGATGCGAAAGCAGTTCCATGAGAACTTCTATAAGATTCAGGAGCGCTTTAATGAGGTTTTCCGTGTACTCTTTGGAGGAGGCAGCGGAAAAATCGAAATTGATGACAGTGAGGACCTGCTGGAAAGCGGCATTTCCATTATTGCGGAGCCTCCCGGAAAGAAGCTGCAGAATATGATGCAGCTTTCCGGCGGAGAAAAGGCTTTAACTGCCATTTCCCTGCTCTTTGCTCTGCAGAGCTTGAAGCCCTCCCCCTTCTGTCTTCTGGACGAGATTGAGGCGGCACTGGATGACTCCAATGTGGTGCGCTTTGCGAAGTACCTGCATCATTTAACAAAAAACACGCAGTTTATCGTGATTACCCATAGAAGAGGAACCATGGAAAGTGCCGATCGTCTTTTCGGCGTCACCATGCAGGAAAAAGGCATTTCCACTTTGGTCTCCGTGGACCTTGTGGAAGAACATTTGCAATAACTATATCGAAATGGATTTAGTGGAAGAGCATTTGCAATAAGTAATTAGATATAAAACTATGGTATAAGGAGTAGCTATGGCGAATTTTTTCTCAAAAATTTTAAATAATCTCTTTCAGTCGGATCGGGTTGCCGATGAGGAATTTTACGAAGAGCTGGAAGAGGCTATGATTCAAAGTGATGTTTCTTATCCAAGCTGTATGCGAATTATTGATGCAGTGAAGCGCGAGGCGGATCGAAAGGGCGTGAATCTTACCAAGGATGTCCAGAAGATTTTAAAGGATTACCTTTTGGATACCATGTCGGTAGACGAGGATTACTATAATTTCGAGAAAGAAAAGAGTATCATTTCGGTAATCGGCGTAAATGGAGTCGGAAAGACCACTTCTATCGGAAAGCTCGCCTATCACTTAAAGAAAAAAGGGAAAAAAGTCATTCTTGCCGCTGCCGATACCTTCCGTGCCGGTGCGATTGAACAGCTTGTAGAGTGGGGAAATCGTGTAGGGGTGGACTGTATTCACCAAAAGGAGGGTTCCGACCCGGCTGCCGTGGTTTTTGATGCTTTGCAATCCTTTAAGGCAAAGAATGCGGATGTTTTAATCATTGATACCGCAGGAAGACTGCACAACAAGAAAAACCTGATGGAAGAGCTCGGGAAGATTAACCGTATTATTGACAGGGAATTTGCGGAAGGCTATAGAGAGACACTGGTGGTTCTCGATGCCACAACCGGGCAAAATGCAATGAGCCAGGCCAAGATGTTCAAAGACTGCTCCCAGGTCACCGGTGTGGTTTTAAGTAAAATGGACTCCACAGCTAAAGGCGGTATGGCCATTTCCATTCAGGCGGAACTCGGACTTCCCGTAAAGTATGTGGGAGAGGGAGAAAAGATCGAAGACCTTAAGCGCTTTGATGCAAAAAAATATGTGGAGGATATTTTCGCCTTTTAGAGATTTCTGCCGGCCAAGTTAAAAAAATAAAATCTATTGTAGAAGTAAATTAAATATAAAGCACTCAATAGCTGTCAAGAAAAATACTTGACAGCTATTCTTTTTTTTGTTATTTTATTGCAGCGAGGTGTGCTATGGATGAATTTGTAGAAAAAGGTAATCTATTCCTGCTTTACTCGGGACTTTTAAAGGAAAACCAGAAAAAGGTCTATGCCTATCACATTATGGAAGATATGAGCTTCTCGGAAATCGGCATAGAGATGAATATCACGAGGCAGGCAGCACAGTACTTGTACAGTAAAGCCGACGAACAACTTCGCTTTATGGAAGAGAATCTGCAGCTGGGAAAAAAGTGGTTGCGTATTCGTGCACTGGCGGAGAAGATAGCAGAGCAAAGCGGGGATGAGGAAATCAGGAAATTAGCAGGAGAAATAATGCATGGCATTTGAAAGCTTATCAGAAAGACTAAGTACAATATTTCAAGGTTTATCCGGTAAGGGGAAGCTCTCCGAGGACGATGTAAATCTGGCGCTAAAAGAAGTCCGTATGGCACTTTTGGAAGCGGATGTGAATTTCAAGCTGGTAAAAGACTTTGTTGCCAAGGTAAAGGAAAAGGCCATCGGTGAAGAAGTATTTTCTTCCTTAAGTCCCGCTCAAACCGTAATTAAAATCGTAAAAGATGAGCTTACGGCGATGATGGGTGAGGAAAATACCGAGCTGAAGCTTCGTCCCCAAAGTGAGATTACCGTCCTTATGATGGTCGGTCTGCAGGGTGCCGGTAAAACGACTACAGCGGCAAAGCTGGCCGGAAAGTTCCAGAAGATGCATAGAAAGCCTCTCCTTGTTGCCTGTGATATTTACCGGCCTGCAGCGATTGAGCAGTTAAGAGTCAATGCGGAAAAGCTCTCCATTCCCTTCTTTAGTCTGGGAAATCAGGTTAAACCGGAGGAAATTGCCAAAAGGGCTTATGAAGAGGCGAAAGAGAAGGGATATAATCTTCTCATTTTGGATACGGCAGGTCGTTTGCAAATTGACGATGCTTTGATGCAGGAATTAAAGCGTATGAAGGCTGCCGTTCCGGTGGATTGGACGATCCTTACTGTAGACGCGATGACCGGTCAGGAAGCGGTCAATGTCAGTCAGAGCTTTAGTGAAGACATCGGCGTAGACGGTGTTATTCTTACGAAGTGCGATGGAGATACCAGAGGCGGTGCCGCTTTATCTATTAAAGCAATGACCGGACAGCCTATTTTATTCCTCGGTATGGGGGAAAAGCTTGCCGATCTTGAGCCCTTCTATCCGGATCGTATGGCCGGAAGAATCCTCGGCATGGGCGATGTCCTTTCTTTAATCGAGAAAGCGCAGAGCGAAATTGATGAAGAGAAGGCGAAGGAATCCGTTCGTAAGCTTTCCAAAGGGCAGTTCAACTATGATGACTTCCTGGAGCAAATGAATCAGCTGCAAAAGCTGGGCGGAATTGCCGGGATTTTAAAAATGCTTCCGGGGATGAATAAGGCGATGCAGGGAATAGACCTTGAAGACTCCGAGAAGAAGATGAAGCAGGTAAAATGCATCATCCAGTCCATGACCTTTAAGGAAAGAGCCAATCCGAAGCTTATGAATCCTTCCAGAAAGAAGAGAATTGCAAGCGGTGCCGGTGTGGATATTTCTGAAGTAAACAGACTGGTAAAGCAGTTTGAAGAAATGCAGAAAATGATGAAGCAGTTCGGCGGAGGAAGAGGAAAGCACGGCGGAAATCCGTTTGGCGGTGGCTTCCCCGGTATGGGATTCCCGGGCATGGGTGGCAAAGGAAAAGGATTTCCTTTCTAAGATAGATGAAGAGAATCGGAAATACAATTTTTATCTAAATTTCGATTCAGAATTTGATATATTTAAAGTAAGAAATTAGGCGAATATTTCATTAAACGGTTTCAACAGCATTGCTGAAGAAATAAATCAAGTGTATTTTCAAAGGAGAAAAAAATGGCAGTTAAGATCAGATTAAGAAGAATGGGACAGATCCACGCACCGTACTATCGTGTAATCGTAGCAGATTCCAGAAGCCCGAGAAACGGTAGATTTATTGAGGAGTTAGGATACTATGATCCGACTAAGGAGCCTACCGTATTTAAGGTAGACGCTGAAGCTACAAAGAAGTGGTTACAGAATGGTGCTCAGCCGACAGAAACCGTAGCTAGACTTCTCAAGAAGTTTAACATCTAACTCTACAAGGAGGGGATGCTGTAATGAAAGAACTTCTGGAAACCATTGCAAAAGCATTGGTTCAGTTTCCCGAAGATGTTCATGCCGAAATGGAAGAGAAAGAAGGAGAAGTCTTTCTCACCCTTTCTGTAAATGAGCAGGACATGGGAAAGGTGATTGGACGCTCAGGCCGTATTGCTAAGGCAATTCGTTCTGTGATGAATGCAGCTGCATCCAAGCAAAACAAGAGAATATCCATCGATATTCAGTAAAACCGGCGAGATTTATCTGGCAGTTATGATAAGCGCTGTAAAAGCAAAGCTAAAGATTTTTGATTGCTGTACAAGTCTGTAGAGCATAAGGATGCTTTGATTTTACAGCCCTTTTCTTTAGGAGCGGTAAAGCATGTTAGAAGAATTACGAGTGGGCATTGTAGGAAAGCCTCATGGCTTAAAAGGGGAACTTAAGGTCTTCCCCACAACGGATGATCCGAAGCGATTTTCCGCCTTAAAGGAAGTTATTTTAAAAAAGGAAAGCAAGGGGCTGATCTCCAAGGAAGAGAGAGAAGAGAGAGAAGTTTCCGCTGTCCGTTATCACAAGGATACCGTCCTTTTAAGCTTAAAGGGGATAGACAGCATAGAACTTGCCGAAAAATATAGAGATTACTCTCTTTATGTAAAAAGAGAAGAAGCTCTCTCCTTGGCGGAAGGAGAATATTTCCTCGGTGATTACCTCGGTATGGAGGTTTTTATCGAGGGGGAGGAGAGCCTTGGGCAGGTCTCGGAGCTTATTGAAACCGGAGCAAATCTGGTTTTCGTAGTAAAAGGAAAGGATAAGGAGTATCTGATTCCGCATGTTCCTGCTATCGTCTACTCTATAGAGAACAATCGTATCCATATTCATACCATACCGGGGTTACTCGAATTATGATGAAATTTACTGTACTGACCTTATTTCCGGAACAGGTGGAAGCTGCATTTTCCCACTCCATTATGAAAAGAGCGATGGAGGACGGGAAAATAGAGCTATGCTGCATCAATATCCGGGATTATACGAAAGATCCGCACGGGCATGTCGATGATGCGCCCTTTGGAGGCGGAGCGGGAATGCTCATGCAGGCGGAGCCGATATATGAAGCATTTTCGGAGATACAAGAGAAGGAGAACCCCACAAAGGTAATTTACTGTTCTCCGAGAGGAAGAATATTTTCACAGAAGATTGCAGAAGAGCTGGCAGAAGAAAGTCATATCGTTTTTCTTTGCGGACACTATGAGGGAGTGGATCAGAGAGCCTTGGAGCTTCTTAACGCTGAGGAGCTGTCACTTGGTGACTATGTTTTAAGCGGTGGAGAGCTGGCATGTGCCATTATGATGGATGCCATTTCCAGAGTAAGAGAAGGCGTGCTCAACAAGAAAGAGAGCTACGAGGAGGAGAGTTTCTCAAACGGTCTTTTGGAATATCCGCAGTATACAAGACCGAGAGAATATAAGGGACTCACGGTTCCGGATGTCCTTCTTTCCGGAGATCATAAGAAAATTGCCGCATGGAGACATGAGGAAAGTTTGAAGCTAACCGAAGAGGTTCGTCCCGATCTCTATCAGCTCTATAGAGAAAAGAATCCGGAAGAATTTCAGCCTAAGAAAAAGAGAAGAAAATAGAAAAAAAGAGGAGTAAATATCGGGATTTCATTGTGAAAAGGCTCGATTTTATGCCAATGATATTTCCCTGATCAAGGAGATGGTAAATGCTGGAAATCAAAGGCTTGAAGAAGAGCTTTAAAGCAAAAGAAGTTTTAAAAAATCTGAATCTTTCCATAAAGGAAGGAGTGATTGTCTGTTTATTGGGAAATAATGGAGCCGGAAAGACAAGCTTAATTAACTGCATTCTTCGCATGATCCAGGCAGATGCAGGCTCTATACTCTTGGATGGGCGAGACATTTTTACGTATAAAAACGAAGAGTATTTTTCCAAGGTAAATGCTTTGCTGGAATCCAGTGTGAATGTTTATGACTATCTTACAGGATGGCAAAATATTGAGTACTTTTCCGGACTACTGAAACTCGATTCCGGGAACGAGAAAATAAGACTATAATGAAGTGTTGGAAATAATAGCATTTTGCTGCGGATTATCTGGATTTTTGATTGAAAAATAAGGGATATTTTATATAATATTTTTTCAGGAATGTTCTGCCTTAAAGCGAACTGATATAAGCATGGAACTGCTTATGTGGACTCATTGCAATGAATGATCAGGGGCTGTGTGAACGGCACAGCTCCTTTATTATATATCCGGTATCTACAGCCCCGGTTGTTCCGGATAGGAAATAGAGGTAACGCAGATTGGCTGAGATTGTAATAAATGAAAAGGGCCAGAAGGTCGTGGAGATAGACACCATTATCTTTTCCGGCAAGCGAAAAATCGACTGGGATGGCGTTGAACAATATCTTAAGAAATATGTGGGTGAGTCATATCAGATAGATGAGACGGATGATCTGGTTTATATCGGGTCAGATTTCCCTGATGAATATGCCCATAGTAAGTACAATAACAGGGCATTGGGTACTGTCGGCAAGGCGAAAGCAAATGCATCTCAGGTTATACCGGAGCTTATCAAGATCGCAACGGATATTTCGTTCAGTGAAAACTTTGAGCAGAAGCATTCGCATGACGCGAAGTATGGATGGTATTACTGCATCATTCGCTTTACCCTGCCGGTTACAAATGACCAAAAGGAAGTCATCGGAAGAAACAATTTCCGGGGCAGGATGGTTATTCGGTGCGATCAGGATGGAAAGAAATATCTGTATGATATCGTAGACATAAAAAAAGAAACGTAGTACCCCGCTTGAGCAAAAGCTGTACGGTCCAAAACCACATTCCTCTAGCAAGTATCTTATCAGATGCCGCACTCTTCGTCAAGAGGACAATTTGGAAAAGATGCGGGAACAATTTGGAAAAACTGCGGGAACCGTACACATTATTCTGCACATCAGCTGTTGATATTATTGGAAAATAGTTGTAGTAAATTTGCGATAAGATTCATGATTGATTTTAATGAAAAGCTTTATATAGCCACTAATGTAGTAGTGACTTTTTTCTGCATCTTGACCAAATTCCATGTCGGGATGAAATGATAAGGCAAGGAGGAGCAATATAAAAGTCATTCTTATCAGGCATTGCAAAGTGAAATATGGCTGGCGCAATTTTTACAGCTCGGAAGAATTTGATCGGGCGTGTCGAGAATATGACAGGGCTCCGATTGAAGCCACAGTGCTGTCCGTAGATCAGACGGCGGAGGGCGTGGTTTACATCAGTCGCTTAGAGCGAAGCAAAAGCACCGCGCTTTGCTTCTATGGTAAAGCGGCACTCAAGCAGACGGAGTTATTGGATGAGGTTCCTCTTAGATCAAGTTTTGATACGGAATTACGGTTGCCCTTCTGGTTTTGGAATCTGACGGGGAGAATCCAGTGGTTTTTGAATCATCCAAGGCAAGCAGAGCCCAGACGTCTCACAGAGCGCCGAGCGAAAAAACTGGTCGGAAAAGTATGCGCCGCAGGGGAGAACTGTATCCTCATAACACATGGATTTTATATACATACACTCGTGAAAGAGTTTCAAAAAGCGGGGTTCAAAACAAAGCAGCGCAGAGCGTATTATCAAAACGGGCAAGGAATCACATTGTGGCTTCCTACGTCAAAAGAGGGACAAGCATGAGCTGTGACATTTCGGGACAGAACGATTGACTCACCGGGTTTTTGCGCCGGTTTCAAATGAAACTCAGATGCATTCTGGGAGCTAAGCTTATCGGCATCTATATCCACGGTTCGGTGGCATAGAATGCTTTTCGCTGGGAGCGCTCCGATGTGGATGCGTTCGCGCTGGTTTCGGAGTACCTCACCTAAGCCGAGCGCCTTCACTTTGTAGAGGAGATACGAGCACTCAGTGAGGATGGGTCTGTGAAGGGGATTGAAGTCTCCGTGCTCACGGAGGCGGAGCTTCGTGAGGATGCGCACCCCTATGCTACGGAATGCCATTACTCGCTCTTTTGGGATGAATATGTCCGCGAGGCGGGGTGGGAGAATTGGAATCAAGAATTGCGCAGGGATATGTAAAATCGCGTCTTGATACAATGCCCACCGCACGGGAGTGTAGAAAAGTGCTTAAAGTAAAGGCTTTCCGCAGATTTTGATATTCTGCCGAAAGCCTTCTTCTTTATGTTGCGCTACTGTGGGAGTAGCAACTACAATCGCTTGAACCCGCTCCGAGGTCAAACTGGGAACTTTGAAAACCTGATGATCAAACCTTATTCCATTATGCAAATCATTAGCGTGAAAACCTTGATTTGGTTTATGATCAACAGTGTAAAAGCCTTGATTTGCATAGGAATAGCCTCTTTGTTTATAAAACTTAGCTTTCGGTTTGAATACTTTTATATTGTGATCTTGGTGTGCTTTGGCTGTATGGGGATATCCTATATTCTGTCTGCATTCACCCTCATTTTTACGAAAATGGCTTCTTTTTTCAGCATTGTGGGCTATCTGTTTTTATTTCTTTCTGGCAGTATCTTTTCCTTACCGAAATGTTTGCAGTATACTAACCCGTTATCGGCAGGTTCCCATTTTTACGCTCTCTTGATTCATCAAACAGCAGGTGTTAAAGATTTTTTCATGTTACTAATTCTATGTGCAGTATATTTCTTTGTAGGAAAAGAAATTTTTGCCCTTGTTTTTCGAAGAAGTAAACAGTTTAAATGGACCTATTAAGACTATAATGAAGTGTTGAAAATATCTGTATGATATCGTAGACATAAAAAAAAACGTAGTACCCCGCTTGAGCAAAAGCTGTACGGTTCAAAACCACACTTCTCTTAGGCAGGTATCCTATCAGATGCCGCACTCTTCGTTAAGAGGACAATTTGGAAAAACTGAGGGAACACAATGCAATTTCAATGGTTGAAATTCTAAAGTGCAGAGAATAATAGTTAAGACAGGAGGAAACGATTGAACAAATCGTAATAGTGTTATGAAAGAGTATTATATTAATGACCGCAGGATACCGCCTTGCTTGATAGGAACGTGGACATGGGGCAGCGGAAGTAACGGTTCACAGATGATTTTTGGAAAAAAGTATGATACTGAGACACTTAAAGAAACCTTTAATCAAGCGGTTGAGAACGGTTTTGTTTTCTGAGATACGGCAGAGGTTTACGGAATGGGTAATTCTGAAAAGCTTCTCGGCAGTCTGATAAAGGATTCAAAAGAGAAAATAATCATATCCACAAAGTATGCTCCGAATAAAAAATACCAGAAAGGCAAGATGGGAGAATCCCTTTCAAATAGCATTGAGAGGTTGAAGATAGAGGCTCCAGATATATATTGGCTTCATAATTCAAATAACTGTAAGGAAAATTCAGAGGAAATCCTCCAGCTTCTGAAGGAAGGCAAGGTAAAGAGCGTTGGTCTTTCAAACTTCAGCATGAAGGATATAATCGCTGTTTCTGAAATTGCAAAGAAAAACGGTGTGAAGATAACGGGCATTCAGAATCACTTTAGTTTAATTCACTATAACGACGAACAAAAGAAAATAGTTAAATGGTGTCAGGATAATGATGTGATTTATTTTGCTTATATGGTATTGGAGCAGGGGGCTTTGTCGGGAAAATACGATTATAAGAACAGTTTTCCCTTTTTTTCCACACGTAACTTTTTCTTTGGAAAAAAGAAGTTCAAGCAAATAGACCCTCTGATAAAGCTTATAAGGGAATTAGGGAAAAAATATAAAGTTTCCCCTGCTCAGATACCGATTGCGTGGACAATAAGCAAAGGCGTCGTTCCGATAGTCGGCCTAACAAGTCCATCACACGTAAAGGGACTTGTTGAGGGAGTAAACGTCAGTCTGTCTGCTGATGATATAAACAGACTTGAGAAAACGGCAGAGGAAACGCATCTTGTATTCAAAACAAGCTGGGAACCGTAATTCTATATCCCTTCTGACCAGCGGCAGAAATATTCGCCGAAGCTATTTACTAAGCGAAAATCGTAATATACTGGTACAAGATGCGGTGCTACAAGAACAGAAGCTATTGACGCCAACGGACATACGCCGGTAGATGATGCGGAAGTTCCTGCAACCTGTACCGAAGCCGGGGAGACCTCCGGAACACATTGTTCTGTCTACAACGCTATCCTTTCCGGACATGAGGTAATCCCTGCCACTGGGCATACCGCAGTTGTCGATGCGGCTGTAGCTGCGACCTGCACGGAGACAGGGCTTACCGAAGTGGTGGCAAAAGACGATGGTAACACTGTCGTCTTTTTTCTTTGTGAATTTTAGGGAGAAAGGAGGAAGTAAATGGCAGAAAACAAGAAAACAGAAATTAAAGAAATACAGACAGAAGAACAGGTACAACACCAAAAACCTGATGGTATTCTTACGAAAAAGATAAATGGAAAGACCTTTGTAACAGAGATATGTTTTGATAAAAAGAGTAAAGAGACATTTCAAGATAAGTTATTCAAAGTAATACATTCTAATGGGGAATAGTAGCGAGTGAGTAGGAAATCTGGCAGTAGAAAAAAATGCCTAAAAAATGCTATAATATTTAGCGACATAGACAAATAAATTTGAAGTTATCGAGTTGATAAAAATTGATTTGGCGAAATGGAGTGAAAATATATGTACCAAATATTGAATTGGAATACTGCTTTAACAGAAAAGCGGAATACTGCTTTAACAAAAACAGAAAAGGAAAATAATCTTTCGAAGATATTACAATTTATAAAGAAGTTTTTAGACGGAAAAAATACCATAGCCGTATTGCAACAAATCCCATTCAAAATGAAAAATGAAGATGGCAGCTGGATATATAGTGATTCATATAAGAAATTTGAAACTGAATTTTCAAGTGATGAATATAAAATCATTAGTAATAATGACTTTAATGACGGTTTTATAGTTATGCAGACTGTAATTGTGACAAGAATTAAAACGTTTCCACCAAAGGATAATAATATATATACTAAAGGGGAGCCTACTAATAGAGAAGTGGCTATAGAAATAGAGAATGCATTTTCATTATTGGGACTACATGCGGAAAATGGTGAAAAAAATTTGACTTATATAAAAAGTATTAAAGGAATTGCAGATGTTATAGTTGGTGACTTTAATGCTGGCGATTATCAAAAATATACTCATTGGGAAACTTTCAGAAAAATACTTCCATCACATGTATGTGTATGTAATCTACCTACAAAATGTGTCGTGGATGAAAACGGAAAGTTGATTCGAAAAACATGTATTGATCATATATTTATCAAGAGAGAATTGATTACTAAATGTGAGAATGTAAAAGTACATGATAACATAAACTATTCTGATCATTATCCTATAACATTTGATATTAAATTATAAAAGTTGTTGAATTATATATCATGCAATAATTAAATGAAAGAGATAGATTATTGATAAAGGAATGTAGATAACTAAATCAGACAAATTCCAGTTTGTAGAACTAACAGTTTAATAAAAATTACCACAGGAACAGTAAAGATGAAATTTTTCTGATGATGTAATTTATATTTAGAGTTGGTGTCCTAAGTATGAAAACCGTCAAACAGTAAAGCAATGGTTTAACGAGTGGAATACAAGAGGAATAGTGCTTGCGTGGGATATAAAGCAATTTTTTCAAAAGGATAATCAAACTATTGTAGAATGGCACTTCAAAAATAAAATGAATGAGGGGAAAGTTGAAGAATTTGACGGTATTTCTTTGATTGTTTGGACAGCCGATAATAAATAAAGGCATTAAAAGAGTTTGGCTGTAATTGCAATAACTACAATCCTTATAAAGAGAGTGAAACACCCTTATTTCGAGATGAAAAAGCAAATTGGTTTTGAGGAGATAAAACATTGATAGAAAGTAGACCTGAGTTTGATAAAATTACATCGTTTGATGAATTTAGTAAATACTATTGGTATCGTGAAGAACTTTCACAGATATGCAAGTCATTAGGATTAGAATATAGAGGTATAAAACAAGAACTCAATTATATTATTGAGCAGTATTTTAAGGGTAATTTGATTAAAAAGTCATCAATAAAAAATGAAAAGAAAAAAGTGGAAACTATTACCTTAGATATGCCATTACTTGAATGTGGGTTCTCCTTTAACACACAATTTAGAGAATATTTCTCAATTTTAACAGATGTTTCACCATTTAAATTTACTGCTGATATGGCTACTGCTTGGAGAAAAGTAAAAAGCGAAAATGATTTGAGTTTTACAATTCAAGATATGCTGAAAGTTTATTATGGAAAATCAGATTATGCCAAGTATGATAATTCGGTTTGTCAATGGAATCAATTTTTAAAGGATTTCTGTGCAGATGAAAATAGTTGCAACTATTCAAATAAATTAAAAGTAGCTTCCATTCTTTGGAAAGAAGTAAGAAATTCAAGAAATGAAAAAATTTATTCAAAGAATCTTTTGACTGAATATGCTTATAAAATAAAATAAAAAATATTAGCCTTATAACAATAATAGTATTTTTTCTTGCATTTTAGACTTGTCTGTGCTATTCTATACGAGCTGTTTTGTCATAAGACAAAATATAACCCTATAATATGTTCCGCTGACGAGACCGTGTATGAACATAGAATGTTTTGGAGGACTTGTATATGTCAAATTTTGAAATCATTAGAGAAATTGAGCAGGCGCAGTTAAGACAGGAAGCCTTAGCACCGTTCAACACAGGAGATACCATTAAGGTATACAACAAGATCAAAGAGGGTAACAGAGAGAGAACCCAGATTTTTGAGGGAACCGTTTTAAAGATTCAGGGTGGTTCCAACAGAGAGACCTTTACTGTTCGTAAGTCCAGTAACGGTGTAGGCGTTGAAAAGACCTGGCCGATTCATAGCCCGTTCGTAGAAAAGATTGAAGTAGTTCGTAAGGGTAAGGTTCGTAGAGCGAAGTTGAACTACCTTCGTGATCGTGTTGGTAAGGCTGCTAAAGTTAAGGCTGCGAAGTAATTTAAACCATACAGTACAGGTGTTCCTTTCGGAGCACCTGTTTTTTTCTAAGGAGTGTTATGAAAGAAAGAACGATTTTTCAAAAGTTTATTCATACTCTGGTGGACATCCTTGTTCTTCTTTCTTTGGCCTGGTTCATTGTTTACAGCTTCTTCTCCCTTTACAGGGTTTCTGGACACAGTATGGAGCCCGCACTTTCCACAGGTGATACGGTTCTTATTGATGAGCTGAGCTATCGATTCATTAAGCCGAAAAGAATGGATATCGTGCTGTTCCAAAGAGCGGATAAGTCTTATAATATGAAGCGTATAGTCGGTCTTCCCGGTGAGACCGTGATTATTCAAAATGGAAGAATCTATATTAACGGAGAGCTTCTGGAAACAACAAAGATTTCTCCCATCGCTTTACCGGGTTTGGCTAAGAATCCCGTAGAGCTTGGGAAAGACGAGTATTTCCTTATTGGAGACAATACGGATTCCTCGGAGGACAGTCGTTTTCAGAATATTGGAAATGTGCATTTTTCGCAGATTCGGGGAAGAGTCTGGTTTCGCCTGCTTCCTCTTCGGAAAATGAAGCTCATAGTATAGAAAGGAGCCGGAAGTGAAAATACAGTGGTATCCCGGGCATATGGCAAAAGCCAAGAGAAAGATGAAAGAAGATCTGCCCCTTGTCGATGCAATTATTGAAGTGATAGACAGCCGTTGTCCTAACTCTTCCCGTAACCCGGAAATCGACATTTTGGCTAAAGACAAGGCCAGAATCATGCTTTTTAACAAGGCCGACCTTGCAGATCCGGGAAGAACAAAGAGCTTTATGGAAAGCTTTCAGAAACAGGGCTTTTATACCATGGAAATAGACGCCAGAAGCCGTTCCAGTGTAAAGGGCGTAAATAAGCTTATTATGGAGAGCTGTGCGGAGCTTTTAGAAAGAAAGAAGCAAAAAGGGATTCTTTCTCAAAGCATCAAAGCCATGGTTCTCGGCATTCCGAATGTTGGGAAATCCACCTTTATCAACGCCTATGTGGGAAAGGCAACGGCAAAAACCGGAAATAAGCCCGGAGTCACTAAGGGGGCACAGTGGATTAAGATCGGAAAGGATCTACAGCTTCTCGATACACCGGGAATCACCTGGCCGAAATTTGAAAGAGAGATTGTGGGCTTGAATCTGGCTCTCATCGGTTCTATTAACGATGAGATACTGCCGATAGAAGAGCTTATCTTTTATCTTCTAAAATATCTTACCCGTTATTACGGCTCCGCCCTTGTTTCCCGCTATGGAGAAACGCTTTTAGGGAAAGAAGAAGCTTTGGAAGCAATGGACGCCATTGCCATAAAAAGAGCCTGTATCAAAAAGGGTGGCGATATTGATTACACGAAGGTATCGAGACTCATTCTGGACGATTTTCGAAGCGGAAGACTGGGAAGAATCAGCCTGGAGCATCCCATGAAATGGGAAGAAGACAGCCAAATGGAAGTATAAACTTATGACCGATAAAGCAAGAGAAAAGGAAGAGCTTCGGCTCGAGGAAATGCGAAAAGAGGAGAGGGCAGTACTCGATTTAAGTCCGATAGCAGGAGTGGATGAAGCGGGACGAGGCCCCTTGGCAGGACCGGTGGTTGCCGCCTGCGCGGTGATTCCCTTGGACTATCCGTTTTATTATTTAAATGACTCGAAGAAAATGTCCGAGAAAAGAAGGGAAGCGCTTTTTGAGGAATTACAAAAAGAAGCCATTGCCTTTGGAATCGGCATCGTTTCTCCGGAAAGAATCGATGAAATCAACATCTTACAGGCGACCTATGAAGCTATGCGAGAGGCACTGAAGGATATGGAGAAGCGTTTTTCTCTTAGTCCCCGCATTCTTCTAAACGATGCAGTGACGATTCCGGGAATTTCGATTCCGCAGAAGGCTATTGTTCACGGCGACGCGAAGTCTTTATCCATTGCGGCGGCCAGTGTCTTAGCCAAGGTGACAAGGGATCATATCATGCTGGAATATGATGAACTATATCCCGAATACGGTTTTAAGCAGCATAAGGGCTACGGAACAAAGCTTCATAGAGAAGCCATTCTTACACACGGCCCCTGTCCGATTCACAGAAGAAGTTTTTTAAAGAATTTATACAGTTAAATATGAGTAAACTGCCAAAGAGAATGCAATCTCGATTTGCAGACTTTCCTATGAATAATCAGTGCTTTAGAAATAGCACAACGGTTTATCGAGAGAGGTAAATCAAATGCAGAATAATAAGGCAAAGAATACCCATCTTCTCGGAGAAAAGTACGAGAATAAGGCGGTAGAATATTTGGAAGCAATGGGGTATAGTATTTTGGAGCGCAATGCGCGCTTTCACCATTTGGAGACGGATATTATTGCAAGAGACGGGGAATACCTCTGCTTTATAGAAGTAAAGGGGAGAAAGAGCGGGAGCTTAAGCTCTCCCTATGAAGCCGTGAGTCGAAAGAAAATCCAATTTCTTCGGACCATGGCGGAGGGATACCTGGTAAAACGACATTTATCCTTATATGACACCCCTTGTCGTTTTGATGTACTTTGCATTTCAGGGGAAGAAATTGAATTGATAAAAAATGCATTTTAGCTAATGAATAAAGGAGTTTTGGTAATGGAAGAGAATAGCAAGAAGAAGGCAAGAAAAGTGATTTTAACGGGAGACAGACCTACCGGAAAACTGCATCTTGGACATTATGTAGGATCTTTACAAAGAAGAGTGGAGTTGCAAAATTCCGGGGAATATGACGAAATCAATATTTTGATTGCGGATGACCAGGCCTTAACCGATAACTACGATAACCCGAAGAAAATCAGAGATAACATTATTGAAGTGGCTCTGGACTATCTTTCTGTCGGTATTGATCCCGCTAAGAGTACCATCTGTATTCAGTCGGCTCTTCCCGCGCTCCATGCCCTGTCTTTCTACTACTTAAATCTGGTTACCACGCAAAGACTGAGCCGTAACCCGACTGTGAAGGCGGAAATGAAGCAGAAGGGCTATAGCGGAGAAAATGAAAATGACAATGAGGCGGGGCTTCCTGCCGGCTTCTTTACCTATCCGGTGTCACAGGCTGCGGACATTACCGCCTTTAAGGCGACAACCGTTCCGGTTGGAGAAGATCAGCTTCCCATGATTGAGCAGACGAAGGAAATCGTACGACGCTTCAACCAGCTTTATCAAAGAGAGGTACTTCTCGAGCCGGAGATTCTTCTTCCGAAAAATTCCAGCCAGAGAAGACTTCCGGGAATTGACGGAAAGGCGAAGATGAGTAAGTCCCTCGGAAACGGAATTTACCTTTCCGATGATGAAAAGACTGTTAAAACAAAGATTATGAGTATGTATACCGATCCTTCTCATATTAATATTACAGACCCCGGTCATGTTGAAGGAAATACGGTATTTACTTACCTCGATGCTTTTTCAAAACAAGAAGATTTTGCTGAATTCCTTCCGGAATATCAAAATCTCGAAGAGATGAAGGAACACTACAAAAGAGGTGGTCTCGGGGATGTAAAGTGTAAAAAGTTTCTTCTAAAGGTTATGGAAAACATGCTTTCTCCCATAAGAGAAGAAAGAAAGCTCTGGGAGAATCGCATTTCCGATGTCTATGATATTCTTTATCAAGGCACGGAAAAGGCAAAGGAAACGACAAACGCTACGCTCGAAGAAGTACGCGATGCTATGCGGATCAATTATTTTAAAGGAAATGAAATCATCGGAGAATGGGATAAATGGGTACATGGAAGTCAAGAGGGCTAAGAGGCTCTCTTTTGGAAGAGGAGCTGAACCAGACTATTTCTCTCTATAGGGAAAAGAACCTTGCCCTCATTCAGAAAATACCGACCCCGATTACTCCTATAGAATTGGATAAGAGCCATAAGCAGATCACCCTTGCCTACTTTGACCGGAAGTCCACTGTGGATTATGTGGGAGTAGTGCAGGGGATTCCTGTTTGTTTCGATGCCAAGGAATGTCATAAGGACTCGCTCCCCTTGCAAAACCTTCATGCACACCAAATGGCTTTTATGAATGACTTTATGAAGCAGGGCGGAATCAGCTTCATCATTCTTTCCTTTACCGAAAGAAATGAAATCTATTATGTGCCTCTTCGGGAGCTTCTTCGCTTCACAAAGAGAATGGAAGAGGGCGGTAAAAAGAGTTTTCGCTATGATGAGCTTCTGTGCTCACATCGTATTTACCGAAAAAAGGACCTTTTGGTGCACTTTTTGGAAGCTTTAAACGAGGATATTTTATTATTAAATGAAATGTCTTCGGAATAAAGAAACAAACTTATATCCTACTCTGTCGGGTTGTGTTTTATTGGAAAAACCGAACTAGTATCGTATTTTATTGAAAAAATAGCATTGGAATACAAAAATTTATAAAAAGGAAGACGAAATGAATATTATTGTAGTCGGATGTGGTAAAGTCGGTCTGAACTTAGCCGACCAATTAAACAAAGAAGGGCATAACATCACTATCATTGATAATGACGAAAAAGAATTACGACATGCTGTGGACTTTCTGGACGTCATGGGAATTCACGGTAACGGCGCAATGCCCCAAACTCTTCGAGAAGCAGGCATTAATGATGCGGATGTTCTGATTGCCGCAACAAATCAAGATGAAGTCAATATGCTTTGCTGCCTCTTTGCCAAAAAGGAAGGACACTGCAGTACTATCGCAAGAATCCGTGATCCGCAATATACAACGGAAATCAAATATTTACGAGACGAATTAAATCTCGCTATGGTTATCAACCCGGAAATGGCAGCCGCAAGAGAAATAGAAAGACTGCTTCGTTTTCCTTCCGCTATAAAAATAGACAGCTTTTCCCGAGGAAGGCTCGATTTAATTCGGGCAAAAGTACCGGAAAACAGCAAGCTGGTGGGCATTCCTTTTTATTCTCTTAAAAATGAAATCGGGCTGGATGTCTTGGTATGCTGTATAGAAAGAGGAGAGGATGTTCTCATTCCAAAGGGTTCCGACTGCTTTATGGCAGGAGATGAAATCAGTTTTATTGCTTCTCCGAAAGATATTACAGACTTTTTCTTAAAACTCGGGCTCGAATATACGCCTGTACGGGATTGCATGATTGTAGGCGGCGGAAGAGTCAGCTACTATATTGCAAAATATTGCAAAGAAACACATTTGAAATTAAAACTGAAAATTATCGAAACCAATCGGGAACGCTGCGAGTTTCTTGCGGAAGAGTTTCCGGAGTGCAGCATTATCAACGGAAACGGCATAGACCAGGAACTCTTAAAGCGTGAGGGAATCGAAACCACGGATGCTTTTTGTTCCCTTACCGGTTTTGATGAAGAAAATATCATGCTGTCCCTTTATGCGGGAAAATTATCCGATACCCGACTGGTGACCAAAGTAAACCGTATCAGCTTCGAAAATGTCATTCGTGAAATGAATTTGGGTTCCGTAATTTATCCCAAGCAAATTATTGCGGACAGCATCGTTCGCTATGTTCGTGCTTTGGAGAATTCGAAAGGCTCCAACGTGGAAACCCTTTATAAGATTGCGGACGGAAGAGCGGAAGCCATGGAATTCCGTGTTTTAAATGACCCGGATTTAATCAATAGAAGCTTTTCCGACATGAATTTCAAAGACGGAGTATTAATATGCGGAATCATTCGAAATCATAAAGTTATCACGCCTAATGGTTCCGATATGATGAAAGTGGGAGATCGCGTAATCGTGGTTACCAAGAATACCGGCTATAACGACTTAAGAGATATCTTAGAAGAGAAGGAAGAAGAGGAGAGTGTAATCCATTATGAACTTTAGTATGATTGTCTATATTCTGGCATGGGTACTGAAAATTGAAGGAATTAGCATGATTTTACCGCTCATTTGTTCCTTACTTTACAGAGAAAATGACATTGCGCTTTGCTTTTTCTTCATTGGAGCGGCATCCATTTTACTGGGATATATTTTAACGGCAAAAAAACCGAAGAAAATTGCGTTTTATGCCAGAGAAGGCTTCGTGATTGTAGCGGCCTGCTGGGTTGTTCTTTCTCTGGTGGGGGCTTTACCCTTCTTTATTTCCGGGAGAATTCCTCACTATATAGACGCTTTATTTGAAATCGTTTCCGGCTTTACCACAACCGGTTCTTCCGTGCTTTCCGATGTGGAGGCTCTCGGAAAAGGGCTCTTATTCTGGCGTTCCTTCTCTCACTGGATAGGGGGAATGGGAGTACTTGTCCTGGTTCTTACCGTTCTTCCTCTGGGAGGCGGCTACAATATGATGATTATGAAGGCGGAATCTCCGGGGCCGGAAGTTTCAAAAATGGTTCCCAGGGTAGCGGATACGGCAAAAGCGCTTTATAAAATCTACTTTATTCTGACCATTATCATGATTGTGATTTTTCTCCTTTCCGGAATGCCGCTTTTTGATGCCTTATGCATCGGATTCGGTACGGCGGGAACCGGAGGCTTTGCCATTCGAAACTCCGGAATGGCCGATTATTCCATGCTAAGCCAGTTTTTAATTACCGTATTCATGATCCTTTTCGGTGTGAACTTTAATGTGTATTACCTGATTCAGAGGAAGAAGTTTTCGGATGCATTTCATTCGGAAGAAGCCAGAGGCTATTTTATCATTATTGCGGCAAGCACTTTATTTATCACTTTGAATATCTTCCAGAGTATCGGAAGAGGATTTCTCTTTGCTCTGCATCATGCTTTTTTCACAGTAGGTAGTATTATTACCACAACAGGATTTTCCACCTTGGATTTTAATGAATGGGCTGTGCCGTCCCAGATGATAATTTTATTCCTGATGATTTGCGGAGCCTGTGCAGGATCGACAGGAGGAGGCCTAAAGGTATCGAGACTTCTGATTCTTTTAAAAAGTCTCGGAAAAGAGATGCACTTGATTATTCATCCCGAAGCCATACGAAAGGTGCGTTTGGAGGGAAAGTGCCTGGATCACGCGGTGGTTCGTTCCGTTAGTACTTATTTGATGGCATATTGCTTTATTTATATGATTTCCATATTCCTCATCAGTTTTGACGGATATGATTTTATGACTAACTTTTCAGCCATTTCCGCAACCTTTAACAATATCGGACCGGGGCTGGGAAAAGTCGGACCGCTAAGCAATTTTTCCGTGTATTCTTATTTTTCAAAACTGGTCATGATTTTTGATATGTTAGCTGGAAGACTGGAAATATTTCCGATGTTGATTTTATTCTCCATTAAGACATGGAGAAAGACAAACTGAGCTAACTATTCGCTAAACTCTTGTTTAACGAATAGTTATATGCTAAAATAAGGGTATAGCTGAATAAGCTGTGCCTTTTATATTGCAAATAAACAGCTACTTTAAAGATCTATAAAAGAATTATCAGGACTTACAATATTCAATGCTATTTTAAAAAATGATGTGAGGTGAACCATGGCTTTAGCCTATCATGAGGAATTGGATAAAAAGAATACTTTAAAACTCAGGGAATTACAAAAGGATCTTCCGGCTTTCTGTAATGTATTTTTTCGCGGAATTGACCAGATTACCGCGTCTCGCACAAAGATAGCCTATGCTTATGATTTGAAGGTATTTTTTACCTATCTTATGGAAGAACTGAAACTGCATGATTCTATAGAGCAATTTACCGTTTCAGATGTGGAAAATTGTTCTATACCGGAACTCGAGGAATATATGGAATATCTCAAGTACAGAACCAAAAAGAAGAAAAATGCTGACGGAGAAATGGAAACCGTCGATATTTTAAACCACAATAAGAGTATTAAACGGAAAATTTCTTCTTTAAAGAGCTTTTACAACTACCTTTATAAGGCAGGATTAATCAGCAGCAACAAAGCTTCTCTACTCTCCCTCCCCAAACTCTCTCAAGAGGAGATTATTCGTATGGATCAGGGCGAAATTGCGGAGTTTTTGGATGAAGTGGAAAATGGAAATCAATTAAGCAAAAAAGAGCGTGAATTTCATGAGAAAAACAATGTTCGTGACCTTGCCATGATGCAACTCATGCTGGGAACCGGGATACGTGTTTCCGAGTGTGTGGGGTTAAATTTATCCGATTTAGACTTTAACAATAACGGAATTCGCATTCATAGAAAAGGCGGTAAGAATGTCACGATTTACTTCTCGGATGAGGTGGAAAGCGGCCTTCGCGCCTATTTAGAGGAAAGAAAGCTGAAAATTCCGGCTTCAGGACATGAAGAAGCCTTATTCTTATCCATACAAAACAAGCGTATTTCCGTTCGTTCCGTAGAGAAAATGGTAAAAAAATATGCCGGCAGGGTCACCCCTTTAAAGCATATTACGCCGCATAAGCTGCGAAGCAGCTACGGCACAAATCTCTATCAGGAGACCGGAGATATTTATCTTGTTGCCGATGTACTCGGGCATAGCGATGTAAATACAACAAAAAAGCACTATGCCGCCTTAGAGGAGGAAAGACGTAGAAGCGTACGAAATGTTGTTCGCCTTCGTAAAGAGGAAGGAGAAAGCTGAAATGGCTTTCTCCCTTTTTAATGGCTTTTTCCTTTTTTGCAAGATACATGGACTCAATTACAAAGAATTCGAATTTTACGAGGAACAATTCGATAAAACAGTCTAAAAAAACGACGAATTCTCTTCGTTCCAGCGCTGTTCATCCTTATATTTCTTGACTCGCCTTTGATAAGTTCTGAGCTGCACACCGGCATATTCTGCGGCTTCAGCGCTCTTATGCAACTTACTGTAGAGAAATACTTCCGAAACTTTCTTTGCAGAACCGTAATCTCTTTTCTTTCCGGCGGCTCTTTTTAACCTGTCCAAGGCGATATCCCATTTTAATATAGACTTTTCTTCTTTATTTTGGGATAAAGAAAGCTTCATGCCATATTTTTTCAAAAGAGAATCCAGCTCTGAAACTTCTTTCTGAATCTGTAAAAAACTTTCCTCATCCTCTACTCTAAGCTCCAGGCTTTCCACCACATGTTTTCCGAGACCCGGTTCAGACCATTTTTCCAACATAGGCTTTACTCATTATAATCCAAGACGAATCAATCCCACGGCTTTACCAAGGATGGTACAATCTTCAACAATAATCGGATCCATGGCATCATTTTCCGGTTGTAAACGAATATGTCCATTTTCCTTGTAAAAGCGCTTTACCGTGGCACTGTCATCCACCAGAGCAACAACCACTTCACCCTGGGCGCAGGTGTTCTGCTTAGCCACAATCAGATAATCTCCATGAAAAATACCGATGTTAATCATGGAATCTCCCTTAACCTTCAAGATAAAACTTTCCTGATTGGGAAGTAAATTCACGGGAAAAGGAATGTTCCCGGTGATATTCTCTTCGGCAAAAATCGGTGTTCCTGCAGCAACTGTTCCCACAATGGGAAGGGCAGCCATCTCTTCCCCGTAAGCTTCCGTAGAAACCGTTTCCTCATCTGAAGTCGTTTTTTCTGTAGAAGAATCTTTTTCTATAGAAGAATCAACGGTTCCGGAATCGTTGTTTTGTTCCTCGTTCTGCTTTCTCTCCAAGCTTAATCCTTCACGGTTTAAAATCTCGATAGCTCTCGGGTGAGCAGGATCCTTTCTGATTAAGCCAAGCTTTTCCAAATCATTTAAATAAGTGAACACACTGGAGGTGGACTTTAAGCCGACTTTCGCACAAATATCCCGCACAGAAGGGGGATAATTCCTCTTCTGCACACAATCCTTAATGTATTCATATATTTCTTTCTGTTTTTCCGTTAAATTATCTATGCTATATACTTTTTTGGGTCTTCCCATGCTATCCTCCCGGAATCAGTTCTTCGTCTCTACAATCTCGCTCATATCTCTCTCACGAACTTTTGTTCTTATAAAGTATAGCATAAAGAATCTAAATTGCAAACATTTGTACGGAAATAGTTCTATTCTTTACATTTCCATTCTTTTCGCATCGGACCAGATTTTTTCCAGATCATAAAAAGCTCTCTGTTCCTTTGTGAATAGATGCACCACAATATCTCGATAGTCCATCAGTATCCAACCGGAACTGCTCTCCCCTTCCTTATTTACCTCTAAACGAACATCCTCTTCTACCGCATCTTCCAATGCATCCAACTGCCTTACATTTTCAGCGGATGCCAATATAAAGTAATCAGCCAAAGTGGATATTTCGGAAATATCAAGAGCAAGAATATCCGTGGCCTTTTTTTCCTCCAAAATAGTCATGATTTTTTTTGCTAAAGCTTCTGATTCCATATTTATCCTTTCCGTTCTCTATTTTCTTTCCTATGCTTTTTTGTTTTTCTATGTATGCTATCTTTTTCAATGCGTTTATTTTACTGCATTTCCGGCGCTTCCTCACTCCGCGCTTGATAATAACGTAATGCCTCCAGGGAGGACGTACAAAGTGGCTGTCCCTTTTCTTCGACATACTGTATCGTTTGAGATAAGGCTAAATACATCGCCTCATCCAGATTGGTAAAGGCTACTCTTCTCACCTCTTCCAGTTCCTCCCTATAGCCTCTTCTCACCTCAATATAATCCGCCAGATAAATTATTTTCTCCAGCAAACTCATCGCCGGTTTTCCGATAGTATGGTAGTAGATAGCCGATAAAATCTCTTCATTCTGAATTTGAAAATGCTTTCTGGCATATGTTGCACCGTAAATTCCATGCAAGACCTGCGGAGCTGCAATATATTCCGGAAGAAGGGGGATATGCTCCCTTTCACAAGCGGAAATTAACTCTTTCTTTCCCATAAATTTTGCACAGTCGTGGCAAAGCCCTGCAAGCTCTGCAGCCTGTAAATCATAACCATGGGCCATGGCAAGAGCTATCGCCGAAAAGGAAACACTGATGGAGTGTTCATAACGATTATCCTGTAAATGCTCTTTCAAATGTTTCCGAATGGATTTGATTTTCTCCAGATATTCCTTTTCTTCTATCAAAGCAAGCTCCTTTTTACGTCAATATTAATATTGACGTTTTCCATAAAATAATGACTTTTTCTATAAATCTTCTTGCCATCTATAAAAATACAATTTCACAATGATTCCATTTCCGCAAATTGCCAACTCCGGCAACACAAACTTCATCCTATTTCTTATTCATAAAAGCGATTCTTTTGTATAAATTCTATTACCGGCTCGGGAAGCATTCCTTCTATTGAAGCTTTCTCCTTAATTCGTTTCCGAATAAGGGAACTGGAATATTCTATTCTTTCCATCTCCAAGAAAGTGCATTGGAGACCGTACTCTTCCTTCAAGAATACAGTCCTTTCTTCCAGCGCTTTTTGCTCCGCTTCTCCGTTTCGATTGGCTACCAAAAACTTGAGCACTTTCCCTAACTCTTCAGTTTTGTACCAGTTCTCCAAGGTATAAAATTCATCGGTTCCGATAATCAAAAACAGTTCTGCATAAGGAAAAATCTTTTTTAAAAGAACAGCGGAATCATAGGTATAAGAATTGCCGCTTCGTTCTCCCTCTATTGTGGAAAAGAAAAATCGTGTTAGGGCACCCTGTTCAAAAGCAAGTTTTCGGTTTTCTTCCTGCAGTGCTAGGTAAAGCATCTCCGAACGTGCAGAAAAAGGAAGTATATCCTTGTTTTCCTTATGATAAGGAAGCCCTGTAGGCAAAAATAAAATGCATTCGTTCGGCATCCGGTCCTGTTCACATTGCTTACATTCCTGTGCTTCCAGAGCCTTTAGGGCTGTTCTCCCCAAGATTAAATGCCCGTAATGAACAGGATTAAAGCTTCCGCCAAGGATTCCGAGCTTTTGAACCGAGGGAAAGCACAGTCCTTTTTCGATATCGGAAAGACTGAGGCATAAATTTTGCTTATCCATTAGAAGGCTCTGTTCTTTTCTTCCTTTGCCGGCTTATACAGTACTATTTTCCTTCCGATAATCTGTACCAGCTCGGTATTGGACCGCTCTGCTATAGTATTTCCCAACTCATGCAAATCTTCGTCGCAGTTCTTCAGCACATTAATCTTCATGATTTCATGCTTTTCCATGTATTCTTCCACAGAACGGGTAAACTCAGGCGTAAGGGCATTTTTCCCAACGGAAAGCACCGGATCAATGCTTTGTGCAGCACTTCGAATACGAGCCCGCATCTTACTATCTACAATATAGGACTTCATTCTTCCTCCCCGGACTCATTTTCATCCGCAGCTTCATCGTCATAATATTCAAATTCATGTGAGAAAATCTTAATGGTATCGCCTTCCTTCAAGCCCATTTTTTTAAGTTCTTTAATAATGCCCTGTTCCACCATAAAGCGCTGGAAGAAAAGGAATCCTTTTTCCGCCTCTAAATTGGTGTATCCAAGCATCTTCTCCATCTTCGGCCCCTCCACAAGGAAGAGTCCCTCTTCCGGATGCTCATACTTGATGGGAAGGGATTCTACCGCACCAAGAGTTTCCAGATCTACTTCACTTTCATAGAGCATTTCCTCTTTACTGATTCCTTCCAAGAGTTTGTATGCTTCTTCCAGAAGAGGATAAATTCCCTGATTGCTTGCAGCGGAAATTTTAAAGAAAGGATAATGCATTTCCTTGCAATACTTCTCTAAATCTTTCAGGGCTTCTTCCTGCTCCTCGGATTGAATAAGCTCTACTTTATTTGCGGCAACAATAATCGGTTTCTTTAAAATCTCCAGATCATAGCTTTTGCACTCGGCATGAATGCTCTTTAAATCCTCCAAGGGTACCCTTCCTTCCGATCCCGCCCCATCCACAAGGTGTATAAGGACACGGCAGCGGTGAATATGGCGAAGAAATTGAAATCCGAGTCCCACTCCTTCACTGGCTCCCTCAATCAGTCCCGGAATATCCGCCATGACAAAGCTTCTGTCTCCCTTTAAATTCACCACGCCAAGGTGAGGATTTAACGTCGTAAAATGATAGTTGGCAATTTCCGGTCTGGCATTACTACACATGGAAAGAAGAGTCGATTTTCCTACATTCGGAAAGCCCAAAAGCCCTACATCCGCAATCACACGAAGCTCCAGGCGGAGAGTAATTTCTCTTGCTTCCTGCCCGGGTTGAGCAAACTTTGGAGCCTGCATAGAGGGTGTTGCAAAATGCATATTGCCCAAGCCGCCCTTTCCTCCCGGAAGCAGGACAATTCTGCGGTTTTCCCCGCTCATATCGGCAATCACCTTACCTGTTTCCGCATCCTTTAAAAGCGTCCCGGCAGGTACCTTTAAAATCAGGTCCTTTCCGTTCTTGCCGTGCATTTTACGTCCATCGCCTTCCTGTCCGTCTCCGGCAGTATATTTTGTTTTATGGCGAAAAGAATCCAAGCTGTTCAGACCATCATCCACTTCTACGATAATATCTCCGCCCTTACCGCCATCTCCGCCATCAGGTCCTCCGGCCGGTACGAATAGCTCTCTTCGAAAGGAAACATGTCCGTTTCCGCCCTTACCGCTTCTTACATAGATTTTTGCTACGTCAGCAAACATAAAAGCTCCTTTTATATTGAAGAAAAAACCCCACACCGGAAACCGGCATGGGGTTAACATTTCTTTATGCCCTTGGAAGAACAGAAACCTGCTTACGATCTCTACCTAATCGGCCGAACTTTACAACACCGTCAACCTTAGCGAATAAGGTGAAATCATTTCCCAAGCCTACATTTTGACCCGGATGAATTCTTGTGCCGTTTTGCTTGTACAGGATATTTCCTGCCTTTACAAACTGTCCGTCTGCTCTTTTCGCACCAAGTCTTTTTGAATTAGAATCTCTACCGTTTTTGGTAGAGCCCATACCCTTATGATGAGCCATTTTTTACTCCTTCCTGCAATAAACGAGTTTGATACTTCCTACTCGTTACGAATTAACCGATCTTGTCAATCTTTACTTCCGTAAAGAGCTGTCTGTGACCGTTCTTCTTGTGATAACCGGACTTTCTCTTGTAACGGTAAACAATAACCTTCTTGCCCTTACCGTTCTGAAGAACCGTTCCGGAAACCTTCGCACCTTTCACAGTGGGAGTACCAATCTTCAGAGAACCGTCGTTAATAAGAAGAACCTGATCAAAGGAAACCTTTGCTCCCTCTTCCACTTCCAACTTCTCTACGCGGATTACATCGCCTTCACTGACTTTGTACTGCTTTCCGCCACTTACAATAACTGCATACATTTAGGACATCCTCCTATAAATTTACTCGCTAGCTTTGGTGAGTTGACACTGCTTAAACCTAGCTATGCGGCATCTAAGCTACTCTACAGTATTTTCCTTCTTCCGTCAAGCAGTTTTCTTGATTCCAAAGTGAAAATTTTCTTGATTTCAAAGTGAAAAATATCGCTATTTCTTTACAGCACAAAAAACAAGCTTGACTGGACAATCAGCTCCAAAACGCCTAAGGTAGAATACTCCTGTAATAAGGATAGTTTGCAGAAACCTCATCTACGGAAACGGTTCCTGCCGTAGAGTTCTCATGAATGGCAAGCATTTGTCCTTCTTCCGTCCATGCCAAAAACATCACAACATGGCTTTCCCCGCTGGGCTGAATCACCAGATCTCCGGGAATCAATTCACTGCGTTTAATTTTATTTCCCTTTCCAACGAGTTCCTTCGTACTGGAAGCAAAATCCAGGGGATTTTCCGCGCCGCTCCAATACGCCCATTGTACAAATCCCGAGCAATCCAGCCCCTTTTTATTTCTTCCTTTATAATCCCGACCAACGGTTTTTCCGAATTGGTTTCCATCCAATCCCTGCTTTGCTGCCTTTCCGCCATAATAATAGGGAACCTTCCCTACAGCGCTTAGGGCATAGTATATCACATTCTTTCGTTCTGCACTCAAATTCTCCGGCAGCATACTCATGTAGCGAGAAATTTCTTCTTCACTAAGCGGCATCTTGGTTTCAACAGTGGATAAACTTAAACCGTATGCATTGAACCAGTCTGTATCTATTAATTGATTCACTGCATTAATGCATTCCTCATTCCACCCCTTCCATCGGGAGCTTGGCATATTGTCAAATGGCTCATCCTTTTTTAAAGAATCCAGAATGATTTCTTTCAAACCGTTTTGATCTCCAAATTTCTTGACTTGGATCGTAATCGTCAAGTCAACATGGCCGGGACAATAATTCTTCGGTAAACTCTTCTTTTCACTACTTTCGGTTGTTTTCTTTGCTTTTTTAGCACTCCCGTTTTCCATTTCAGAAGGACTTACTTTAGCACTGTCGTTCTCCCCTTCTTTCCTTTCTTTATTTGCTTCTTCAGCGGGGTCCGAAGCTGAGCTTTCCTCTGTACTTTCAGTTGAAGCACTCGATTCGAGAGACACATTGGAAAGAACCGTTTCTTCCGGCTTCTCTTTTTCCGCTACATTTCCGTCTTCAATTTGTTTTCCCGATAATTTTTCTTCCTGACCTTCCGCTTCCTTTCCAATCTGTGTCTCGGAAGCACTCTCCGTCGAATCTTTCTTACTCTCTTCCATCCCTTCCGTTTGTTTTTCTTCTTTTTGAATTTCTTCTACAGACTTTCCTCCGGCATTTTCCGCCTCTTCTTTTGCGCTGAGATTGACACAGCCATCATCATAATAGACAGGACTGATGGATAAGCTGTAGGAATGAGACTTTAAGTAGAGTTCCTGACAGATTTCCTTGAAATGCTCAATATCCAGATAATTATGCTTATAGCTATAAACGGATGCCATGGCAAGAATGTCTTTAACATTACTGGAATCCTCAATCTCCTGCCCGTCTCCGTTTAGAAATCGATAGTGAATATTTTTAAAATAGGCCACCGGATAAGAAGCGGAACGATTTTCATTTTCTCCCTGTATCGCAGGATTATATTTTCCCATAATACGGGAACGTTTAATCCCCAGGCTTTTTGCCACCTTTTCCGGCGTTTCTCCTGCCTCATCCGTGATAGAAGCCAAGTACCGACTGTCCATACTCATCATTTCTTTATAGAATTGATCTCCTATGGATTGTCCTTCCTTATTTTTTTCTATAGAAAAGATTATAAACATCAATCTTTGGACTGTAATTTATAAAAGAATCTTCCGCTCTGTCATAGTACAGTTTCATAGTCGGTAGAGTACTACTGCTAAGTACCGATTCGGCAACCGGTGCTTCTTCTTTTTTTGCAGAAGCATTTTTCAAATATAAAAGACCCAGAAAAATAAAAGTGAACACAAGGATATATTGCTTTGTACCAATCCGCTTAAACTTCTCTTTGCTCATTTTTATCCATTTATAAAAGTGAATCAAAACTCTTTTCTCCCTTACCTCTACCGTATTCCGCTTCTCTCTTTTTGAATTTCGTTATTCTACAACCGAAGTAAAATCTATGCTTTAAGAGTTTGATAAACTTCTATTACATTTCTTGAAAAATTTTTATCTTATCATGCGAAGTTTGTTCAGAAGCTTTTGAAAATCTTCCGGATAATCTGCGGAAAATTCCATATACTCTCCGCTTCGCGGATGAACAAAACCCAAAACCATAGCATGAAGAGCCTGGCCTTTTATTGCATAAAGATTCTTTTTCGGGCCGTATAAAGGATCTCCCAATAGCGGATGTCCGATACTTTTCATATGTACACGAATCTGGTGGGTTCTTCCGGTCTCCAAACGGCATTCCAAAAGACTGGCATTTTGCAGATTTTCCAAAAGCCGATAATGGGTTATCGCTTCTTTTCCATGCTTGTAATTTATCGCCTGTTGTTTTCTGTTTTTTTCATCTCTACCGATAGGAGCGGAAACGGTCCCCTGCTCTTCTTTCAATCTTCCCGAACAAATAGCATGATAACGACGAGTAATGCTGTGTTCTTCCAATTGCTTTGCCAAAGCTTTATGACTAAAATCATTTTTACAAACTAAAATCAAGCCGGATGTATCCTTATCAATTCTATGTACAATTCCGGGACGTAAAACGCCGTTAATGGAGGATAAACTCTCTCCGGCGTGAGAAAGCACTGCATTGACAAGAGTCCCGGATGTATGACCGGGAGCAGGATGAACAACCATTCCTCTCGGCTTATTAATCACCATCAGATCATCATCTTCATAAACGATTTCCAAGGGAATTTCTTCCCCTTTTACAGCCAAAGGTTCCGGTTCTTTTTCAAACAGTTCAATTCTGTCTCCTGTCTTAATCTTTGTAGAAGCCTTGGACGGCTTTCCATTGTACAGAACCAAATTTTCCTCTATCATTTTCCCGATAAAAGATCTGGTATAGTTTGCAGTATTTTTCTCCGCAAGAAAACTGTCCAGACGTTTTCCCGCATCGACGTCTTCAACAATAAAAACCATTAGTTTTCCGCCTCATTTTGTTTGGATGTCTTTTTTAAAAAGCCCATATCTTCTTCCTTGTAGTAAAACCCGAGTAAATACACAAGTAAGAAAGAAGCACAAGTAACATAGATATCCGCTACGTTAAAAACAGGAAAGTCAATAGGACTGAAATAAATAAAATCCACAACATAGGATTGAAGCTGCCTATCAATAAAGTTTCCGATTGCACCGGAAAAAACAAAACAAAGCGCGATAAATAGAGGATAATAAGATTTCCCTTTATTTTCCCGGACTCTTTCCCCTTCAAAATTTTTCGCCTTACAATGCAGTGGAAGCTTCCAAAGAACATATAAGATTCCCGTCAATACAATCACGGTAATCAACAAAAAGAAGCCCTGCTGTCCGTGTAAAATCCCGAAAGCGGCACCCGGATTTTCCACATAAACAAGAGAAAGAGTATGGGGGATGAGGGAAATTTCCGTTCCGGTCTTCAGCGTACTCACGGCCCAATGCTTCGTCCATTGATCCATCCCGACAAGAACCGCAGCAAGGATAAAAAAAAGCAAATAGCGTCGAATCTTATTCATCTAGTCCTCCACAAAACGATAAAAAGCCTGCTCCAGTGTTTCCTTCTCCAAAGCTTCGTCAATATAAGGAGAACAAAGATGATGCAGCAAAATAAATTGCAAATGGTCTTTATTTTGTTTTTTATCTTTTTTCATGGCAGAAAAGACTGACTCAAAATCCATTTTTTTGCAACGGACTTCCAAAGATAAATCTTGCATCAATTCTTCAATACTCTTTCGTTCATCCTCGGATATCCCTGCACAAAGACTCAGTGCCATAAGGGAACCGAAGGCCACACATTGTCCGTGACTGTAGGAGAAATCGGCAACTTTCTCTATCGCATGTCCCAAGCTATGTCCAAAATTCAAGAATTTTCTGTCTCCATGTTCAAAAGGATCCTTTTCGACAAAGTATTTTTTGATTCTGTTGCTCTGATAAATGGTCTCTAAGAGGGTATCCGCATCTTTTTCGATTAATCCCTGTCTGTGCTCCATTAAATACGGGAGATACTTTGGATTATGAATTAATGCATGCTTAATAATTTCTCCCATCCCTGACGCATATTGCAGTTCAGGCAGAGAAGAAAGTGTATGCATCGAGGAATAAACCAGGCAGGGCATATGAAACGCTCCAACCATGTTTTTATAATGCTGAAAGTCCACTCCTGTCTTTCCTCCGATAGAAGAATCAACCTGGGCAAGAAGGGTGGTCGGAATTTGAATAAAGCGTATTCCCCTTAAGTAGGTTGCGGCAGCAAATCCCGTCATATCTCCCACTACTCCGCCACCAAGCGCAATCATAAAATCCTTCCGTTGTAACCCGAAAGCAATTGCCGCCTCATAAATTGTAGCAATATGGGATAAGGTTTTATTTTCTTCCCCGGAAGGAAGCACTACGGATTCCATTGCCGAGAAAGAGGAACGGATCTTATCCTCGAGTTCTTTAAGATAAAGCGGAGCGACATGGTCATCCGTTACAATCAAAACCTTCTGTTCCTTGCAGTCCAGTTCCTTTAATTTTTCCGAAATTCCAGAAAAATTTTTCTCCAAATAAATGGAATAACTATGAAAATCTTTCTCGTAAATATCCAGCTTTCGCATATCTGCTCCTTGCATTAAAAAAAGGCATATCCTTTCGGGATATGCCTATATACTTTTTATTATCTAAAGTTCAAAGCTCCAAAAGTACCTTCCCCGTCTCCTCCAAAACCTGCACCGGAGAATTCACCGGAAAGATGAATTTCTTCAGGGCTGATAATAAAGATATAGGTGGAAATCTTCTGCAGATTTCCGTTAATGGCATAGGCTGTTCCACTCAAAATATCAATGATTCTCTGTGCAACCTCAGTATGTAAGCCTTCCATGTTCAGAACAACAGCTCTTCCGCTAAGAAGATAATCGCAAATCTCTGTTGCATCTCCCATGGAATTCGGTTTAATCATTGTAACTTCCATGCTGGCTCTTCTTTCATTTGTATTGGACTTGGCTTTACTGAAAAAACGAATCTTGGGTTCAGCTTCTTCTTCATCCTCATCAACTCGTCTTCCAAAGAAGGAAGGCTTTCTCGGTGCTTCTTCTTCCTCTTCTTCGTACTCGTCGTCGAAGTCATAATCATTATCTAAATCATAATCATCATCGCTGTCTCTATTCAAATTCATCTTTGTCATAAGGTTACTTAAAAAGCTCATACTAATCTCCCAATATCGGCCATGTTAATCAAGATAATTTTACTCAATTTCCAAGTAAAGTCAAGCTTGAAAGTTCCCTGCAATCATTTTCTACAGAAAGTTTCCTGCGATCATTTTCTATTGAAAGATCAGTTGGCCGTCACTCACCATATCTCCCTGTAATACAATATGATCGTAAACCTCAATTCCCGAAGAAGTATTCTTCTCTACTATAATATATTCGTCATTTTTTTCCAATGGAATAATCTGTCGAAAAACAGCATATCCTTTGTTAATATTATACACACCTTCCAAAGATTTTGTAGGGCCGATGCTATAGGAATCCGAACTTCCCTCTTTCCGTAGTACGTCCCCCGTTTTCAAAACATGACTGTCTTCATCTTTAGGAATACTGATATAGGAAAACTGCTGATCTTTCCGATAAATCTCTGTGGCAATAAACTTAGTGCTTCCGTCACTCTCCTGCCTGTAAAATCCCTGGCTTCCGTCTGCCGAAACAGCCAGGAACTCATTTGGAATAACATAGAATTCTTTTTGAACCACTGCGGATGCCGGAATTTTAAGTCCGCTTTCTTCCTTTTCTTTGAGAGAAAATTCGACAAAACGATCCTCCAGGAAATAATCTATGTAATTCTTTAATTCTACCTTTCCGTAAAGCGCTCCGTCTTTTCCGTGAACAAAAAAGAGTTCTCCGGAAAGTTCCAAATCCGGATTGGAAAAGGAAAGTGTTACTTTGTGACGATTTTCCAAACTGTTCCGCTCTTCTTCCGTCAAAGGAAAGACTAGGCTCCAGTTCGAAGAAGAAATGATTTTATAGATTTCCGTTCCTTCCTCTACGCGATCTCCGCCATGGATATATACCTTCTTTCCATTGGCATTTCGAAAAGTATCTGCCGAGAGATCCTCCTCTTTCCAGTTTTCATAGCCGTCCAAAATATAGGACACTACACCTGCCTCCTTGGCATTTTCAACAGTATAAGAAATTCCCAGCTGATTTAAAATGCTGTTTAAATACTTTATTCCATCCTCTCCGGAAAATGCCAGATTATCTCCATCCATTCCTGAAGGAAAGGCATAGAGAGAATAAAACTCGTCATCTCGAAAAGAACGAGAGAAGCTTTCCAATCGATTTCGAATTTCCATGATTTGTTGTTCACTTAAATTCTCTTGCAGCTCAGGATGATCCGAAAGATATTTTTCCAAATTTCCGGTTTCATCCAAGGTATAGAGCTCCGCCCCCTTGGAAACTCTTCTGCCTTCCGATACCGTAAAATGAATATAACCGCTTTTAACTGCATTATAGGCTTTTTCTTCTCTCAATATCAGTCCGGTATACTGATTTTCCCGAACCAAGCTGCCTTCTCGCACTTCATAAAAACGAATTTGATCTCTCCTCAGAAAAGATATAACACTAAAAAGAATATAGAGAGCAATAATCATAAAGATTACTCCCTCTATATTGAAAAAACTTCTTCTTTTCTTTAAATAACCGCTATTTGCCATAATTAAAGTGCTAACGCAATATGATCCTTTAAGTCTGCAGGAACCTCATCCGGGCTCATGGATAAGCTGCTTACAATATTTACTTTATACTTATCGGAAAGCAAATCCAGCTTTCTGATGCAATCGGTAATAGGCTTTCCCTCCAGAGAGGCTAATTTCAGAAAACTGTCGAGAAAAAGATATTCTAAATCATGATCTTGAGAAATAATACCGCTAACAAACCCGATAAAAGCGTCTTCAGAATCCAATTGAAACTCATTTACATTGATTAAACGAATTTTATTATTCAGTTCATACATATGTTGAGCGGAGCGATCCAGAAAATCGACATTACCCTTCGCTTCTTTGACAGTAGAATTCGCTTTCTCAATCAGCTGCTTTGTCTTTCCTTTTCCTCTTTGTCCTACAATAAATTGAACCATTTGCATTTCCTCCTTGACAGAACAAGAATTTTACTTGCGTTTAAACTGCTAAAACTTATAAAAAGTATAGTACATTCAAGAAATCTTATCAAGCAAGTTTGTCATATTTTCATAAAGAATGTCTTTCGTATCCGCTTTCATAACAATAGAAAAATAGTCCAAATCACTCCCCGTCTTCTCTGTATTCAAGGCCAGGCAATAACCGGCTTCTTTGGTCGTTCCTGTTTTGGCTCCCATTATTTTTAGGCCCTCCGGCAGCTCTTTTTCTCCGGTACTGTAAAGATTTGTCGCTTTCCACACCTGCGTTTTTCGCGCTCCGTTCCGGTCTTTATAGACAACTTGGTACTCTTTTGTTCCTAATATTTCACGCAAAACTTCATGTTGCATTGCAGCACGAAAAATCAAATAAATATCGTACGGAGAAGTATAATGATTTTCATCCGGAAGTCCGTGAGGATTGGTAAAATGGGAGGACAATGCACCAAGCTTTACCGCCTCTTCATTCATTTTCTCCACAAATGCATCGACAGAACCGCAACTTGCTTCTGCAACCGCAACGGCAGCATCATTTCCGGAAGGAAGTAGCATCCCATACAGTAAATCTTTAATTTTCAAACTTTCTCCGACCTGCAGAAAAGCGGTGGAAGACCCGCTTACCTTTATGGATGAAGCAGAAGAAATCACAAATTCCTGCTCTAAATCCTCAACTGTTTCCACACAGACAAGTGCAGTCATCAATTTTGTAATGCTGGCAGGATAAACTCTCTTGTATGGATTTTTATAAGAAAGAGCTCGGTCGGAAACGGTATTGCTTTTTTCCACCAGCAGAAAGCTCTCGGTATCCATCTCCTGCTCGTTATAGCTTTGATCCACAGGTATCGCAAGCTTTGCGGCAAAAGATTGTGCGGTATGATTTGCTTCCGTACCCCAGGATAGAGAAGTCAGCCTTTGTATACACTGTTCTTCCGAAAAGGCTTTCTCCGGTTTTCTTTCGCAAGAAACACAGAAAGACAGAATCAACAATAAAATTAACCATAGAAAAAAAGGAGTAGAGACTCTACTCCTGCGAAAAAACTTTAGCCTATATTTCTCCACTCCAACTCTCCTCTTTCCAATGCATGAATCAACAGCTCAGCAGTAGCAAGATTCGTCCCGATGGGAATATTGTACATGTCACAAAGTCGAATAACTTCTGTAAGTTCAGTCTCCCCGTCCGCTTCAGGAGAAGGGTCTCTTAAGAAGATAATCATATCCAGATTTCCCTGTTCAATCTGAGAAGCAAGTTGTCTTACCCCGCCGGTTTCTCCCGGTAAAAACTTATGGATCTTCAAGTTGGTCACTTCTTGTATTAAACTTCCGGTTGTCCCTGTTGCATATAAATCGTGTCTGGTCAAAATTCCTCTATAAGCGATACAAAAGTTCTGCATGAGCTTCTTCTTAGAATCATGCGCAAGCAAACCCACTTTCATCTCCTACTCCTCCTATGTTTTTCTTTGCAAAGCAACATTTAAGACTATTCCCAACCCGAAATAAACCGAAAGCAGGGAACTTACGCCTCTGGAAAAGAAGGGAAGCGTAATTCCCGTGTTAGGGAAGAGTCCTGTTGCAACCGCAATATTTGTATAGGTTTGGAAACCAATCCAAGCCATTACCCCCACAGATATTAATCTTCCGCTTAATGTTTTAGCCTTGTAAGCTATTATAAGACATTCCAGAATAATCAACAAGAAGAATATAATAATTATTATTGACCCTCTAAATCCTAATTCTTCTCCAATTACCGCAAAGATAAAGTCATTGTCTTCCTCAACCAGAAAGTTTCCGTTCTTCACGGAGAAAATGGAGTGGTTAAAGAGCCCCTTTCCCTTAAACATTCCGGACCCGATTGCCATAATGGAATACATTTGCTGGGCAAAATCATTGGAATTCTCATCAGGGTGCAAAAAGGTCAGGATTCTTCTGACTTGATATCCCTGCAAAATCGGAATCTTATCGTATAATCCCGAAGAAAAAAGATAAAAAAGCAAAGCCAGAGCTATAAGCGCAATTCCGACAAAAGCCAGAATATAGCGTAACTTAAGCGGAGAAGCAAAAGTCATGGCAAACACGGTTACCGTCATAATAATAGCCGTGGAAAGATTGGGCTGAATCAAAACCAAACCAACCGGTAAGAGTAGGTATAATGCCTCCATAAGCAGTCCGTGAGGGGTATTAATGTCTTCCTTAACCCTTTGTAAATAGTCCGCAAAAAATAGAATCAAGGCTACCTTCACAAATTCCGCAGGCTGTATCTTTCCTAAAACAGGTACCGTAATCCATCTCATCGCACCATGTCCCGATGCGGTTCCGTATATTCGAACACCGGCCAAAAGCAGAATGGATGCTGCATATAGATAAGGAGAATACTTACAAAGTTTCCTATAGTCAAACAAGGAAATACCGATACTCATAGACAGGCCGACAAAAGACCCCATAATTTGTCTCACAACCAAGGTGTCTTTAAAGCTTTCCGCAGAAATAGCGGACCGCACAATAAAGACACCGGCGGTATTTAAGCAAATCATTAAAAACAAGAGCCTAAAGTCATATTGTTTAAAATCGTAATCCAACTTCATATCTTCTCTATCCTAATCACTCACAGTCAAAGAATTGATGTTACTTGCATCCCGAGAAAGGATTGTGTCCATACTTAATTTTCCGAAGCAATAGTCATACACCATATTGGCAAGGCTGGCTGCATTACCGGAAGAATAACCGTAAGGAATATTCACTGTTACGGAGATTTCAGGGTTATCATAAGGAGCATAAGAAACAAATACGGCGTGATTTCCTCTGTCCTCTCTCTCCTGGGCAGTACCTGTTTTTCCGGCCACAGCTATATTTTGTCCGATAAATACACTTTTTGCCACACCTTCGGTAATCACCTTTCTAAGCCCTTCATGTACCGCATTCCAGGTCACATCACTATAAGAAAGGGTTTTTTCAAGTTCCGGACTCCTCTCTTCTACTGCATTATTCCGGGGATCTTTGATTTTATCCACAATCGATAATTTATAAAGAGAACCGCTGTTTGCTACAGCCGTAATGTAGCGGGCTAACTGCGCTGCATTAAATGCATGATTGGCCTGTCCCATTGCGGAACGTTCCGGGTCATACGTAGAAATTCTGGGTTCCGCCTCATCCAGTTCCACGCCCGACTTCTCATTTAAACCGAAGTCACTCGCATATTTTCGAATTCTTTCCATGCCCAGCTCTGAGTTATAATTTCCCTTACTGTCCGTCGCAAGACGATGGCCCAAATCGGCAAAGAAATAGTTACAGGAATTCTTGATTCCGTCTACCAAGTTCTCGTTTCCGTGTTGAGAAGGCCAAATCCAACAACGAATATTCGGCGTTACTTCTTCATATTTTCCGGTACAATCAATAATTGTATCGGTATTGATTACCCCTTCCTCAAGCGAAGCGATAGAACTGATCGGCTTAAAGGATGAACCCGGTGCAAGCTGTGTTTGTGTTGCTCCGTTTAATAAGGGGAGGGAAAGATCTTCATTGCATTTTTTCAAATAGGCGGCATCGCTGATTCTGTTGTTATCAAAACCGGGGTATGTGACAAGTGCACGGATTTTTCCGGTCTTAACATCCGTTACCACGACTGAACCGTTACAGGGGTCCAAAGCCAGCTGTGCGGGAGTAAGCTCAATTTTCCTGATTTTATCCAATAGGAAGGTAAAAGCCGTATGGGCATCACCGGCAGCCAGGGCCTGGTAAGACGCATCATCCTGTGTCAGTACATTTTGCTCAAAAAGAGCTCGGAGAAGCAGATTTCCGGAAATGGTCTGTTTTGCAATAGCGTACTTATAAAGCAATTTATCAAACCCGGCATCACTTCGCAGATATTCCATGATTTTCTGCACAAAAAGCGCATAAATCTCATTCGTATCGGAATACTCCGTATTTAAAGACAACTTTCTGGTATCAATCCAGCCTTCCTCAATGCCTTTCATTAGAAAATCATGAAGAGAGATGGCATCATTTTTCCATTGTGTATAAGCTGAAGAGGATTTGTATCTTGTATCTTCCGGATCAACAATTTCTCCTTTTTTACTGAGTAGATAATCATAAATATAGACCATGTAGGCCTGCAATTCCTGTGGCAGTCCGGAAAGTTCTCCTCCGTTTTCTTCATTTAAAATGGTCTCAATTTGAGAAAGCATCTCCTCCTTATTCTGCTTAAAACGAGAAGCTATCTCCTTCTCCGCCTCACCGGCCTCTTCTGTAAAAAAATGATCCTTATTTAAGACGTTGTTGTTAATCAGTTGATAATAGGCGTCTTTTACCGGAATCATAAGTTGCGATTGTTTTATCTTACTTTGATCCAAATCATTATTTTCTGTCAGCTTGGAGGATAATATTCCGGCAAGTTCCTGTTCCAGAAGATGATAAATGGAAATCTGATCATTTGCGGAAATAGTGGTATAGATATCATTTCCGGCCATGGGTTTTTCTTCGGAAATCACTTCCATAATACTTCCCACATTGTTCAGATACATTTCCTTATATCCTTTTTTCCCTTTGAGAATCAAATCCTCACTTTTTTCCAGTCCCCAAACTCCCACGATATCATTAACCTCGTAGGAATCATCAATCTTTTTTAAATCGGACAGCTGTCCTTCCTGTACCTGTCCCGTATATCCGACAATATGCGATAAATACGGCGCATAATTGTACTTTCTGACGGAAACATTTTCCACGTCAACTCCGGGAAGATCATACTTCGACTCCAGTATTTCAGCCATGCATTCTCTGGAAATATTCTCCACAATGTTTGTACTCATATAACGTTGATACGAGGTAAGGCGCAAAGTATAAATAATCCCAATCATATCCAGAGCAGTTCTGTCCGAAAGAGAAATCGGATTTCCGTTCTCGTCCGTCAGTTTGTTGAAATGATATAGTTTTTTAGCCTGTTCAAAGCATTCCTCCGCTGTACTGTTCCGCTCCTTCTCACTTAATTTATCGGGATCCTTACGAAAGACATTGGCCAGAAGCCGAAGCCTGTCCTGGTCGGACGATGTCGCATAACTAAAGCTCCCGTCTTCGTTGAGTATTACTTTAAACTGGCTTAAAATCGGATACTGATATTTTTCTATGATTATGGCCAGTTTATGCAACATTCTGTTTCGATTGTTGATTCCCTTCGGGGTCGAATTAAAAGCACCCGTATCCGCTATGGTAATGTTGTACTGTAATTCATTGTAAGCAAGCAGTTTACCGTCTTTATCGTAGATATTCCCTCTTGTTCCCGGAAGCACCAGATTTTTTCTGGTACTCTTCAAATGACTTTCCAGATAGCTCCGGCCCTGCATAATCTGCATCTGAAAAAGATGGATACCCAGTACGGAAAAAAGACCGGTAAAGATAAGAGCCAACGCGAAAAGACGGGATGAAAAAAGCCTGGAAAACAGTTCCTTAATCAAGCTGTATATTTCTTTAATCATAGCGCTTTTTCCTCCAATTGTTTGCTTGCACTAAAGAAGAAACGGTACATAATCAGCGTCAGTAAAAACGAAAAAACGATGGATGGAAGAACGATATGTACAGCGTAATAAGGAAGGTTCCATTTTCCACGAATCAAAAAACGTAAAAGATAAATATAGCTGTGGTAGGCTAAACCGCTTAAGACACAAAGAAACAAGGGAAGCTGAATGTACTCCTCGTAATAAAAAGCATGAAAATATCCGTTTACATAACCGATAAAGACAAAAATCAGGGAATAAAAGCCGAAAGGCCCCGAATAAAACAAGTCCATAAGAAGTCCTGCAGCCAAACCGTAAAGCATCCCCGGAAGGGAGCCATAATAAAAGCCGAAGGAAAAGCAGAGAATTAAAAGAAGGTTTGGACTTGCGGAAAGAAAAGGGAGCAAAGGAAATACACTGGTTTGCAGTAAAAAAGCCAGAATCAAAAGAACAAAATAAAATAAAAATTGGGTATGGTGTTTTTTCTTTCTTCTAACAAATTTATTCCCCAACGTTACTACTCTCCTTTTGGAAGCGATCATCCTTCCTGTCTGTCAACACCAGAACTTCCTGTAAGTTTGTAAAATCGGCAGCCGGAATCAGATAACCGTTTTTCATCAGCCTTTTCTCATCCACCTCTATATCAATTGCGAATCCGACAAGGATTCCCGGAAGAAACTTGGAAGAAATATTGGAAGTTACGATACGGTCTCCATCTTGAATCACCGCATCTTTCTTCATATTGGTGATACGCAGTCGTCCTTCTTCATACAGCCGTAAATCCCCTGCTACAATACAGGTATCACTGGACTGAATTCCCATACAGGAAACTCTGGATTCATCATCGATAATGGAACGAACCGTGGCATAATTTAAGCCCACATCCGTGACAATTCCCACAAGACCGCCCTTTGCCATGACATTTTGATCTACCTTGATGCCATCCTTTGAGCCTTTATCGATTCGAAAGACCTGAAACCAATTTTCCGAGTCCTTTGCAATAACTCTGGCCGCAACCTTCTTGTACTGTAAATACTCCTGATCCAGGCTGTAAAGTTCGCGCAGTCTTTGCAGCTCTTCCTCATTCTGTTTTAGAATATTATTCTCTTCCGTAAGCGTGTCGATTTTGGTTTGCAATTTCTGATTCTCCGCTTCCGCTTCCACAAGACTTTTATGCTTTTCCCATTGCAAATACATGCCTCTACCGACACGGTTCACACCGGATTGCATGGGAACCAGAACGGTTCCTACCGCATTTCTCAAGGGATTCATCAGACCGTCCTTAATGGAAGACAGAACCACCATCATAATGCAGAGCACGGTAAGAAATATAAAGATGTATCTGCTCCTTCTATTTTCCACTAAAACTTCCCCTGTTCTTTAAAACTATAATAACGATTATCTCCAATGATAATATGGTCCACTAAGGGAATCCCCATATATTCTCCTATCCTTCTGACCGAATCCGTAAATGTCTCGTCTTCCTTGGAAGGTTCCGGGTCTCCGGAAGGATGATTGTGTACTAAAATAATGCAATTGGCCGCAACCATCAAGGCTTCCCGGAAAAGCTCTCTTCCCGAGATACTTGCGGAATTCCCGCTTCCCTTTGCCAGAAAATGTTCCTTTATGAGTTTCGCTTTTGTGTCCAGATACAGTACACGAACCTCTTCATGATCCAAGTAACGCATCTCTTCCTTGAAGTATAAGAGAACCTCATGTGGGGAGCGGAAGCATTGCACTTTATCGCGAATTCTGCTGTTCCAAATCCGACGCGCAATCTCCCCTATGGCAAGAAGTTCCACCGCCTTAGTCGTTCCGATTCCTTGTATTTGCGTAAGTTCCTGCAAGGAAAAGTGCATGAGTCCGGTAAGGCCCTTACAACATTCTCTTAGATGAAGAATTTCCTCGGAAAGCTCCAAAACCGAAGCATCTTTTCTTCCTGTACGAAGAATCAGGGCTAAAAGCTCCGCATCGCTCAAGGCGGAAAAGCCCCTTTGACTTGCCTTCTCCCTGGGTAATAAATCCTGACGGTTTTTCCATTCTTCTTTCATATTTTCCTCCTTTTTATGGAGGAGTCTACAGAGGTTTTATTTTACCACGAAAACGAAGCTTTGCATAAAAACTTTTCTTAAGCTTTATTGCATAAAATGCTTTCTGCCCTATTCCGGTAAAAGCAAGAATAAACCATCAAAGTTTTATAAAGCCTTTTTTATACATGGTGTCCAAGGCTTTAATAACACCATACTTTCCATGCGGGAAGGTCAAACCGCCTTGGAAATATACGGTAAAGGGAGGACGAATCGGAGCATCTGCGGAAAGCTCGATGCTGGAGCCCTGTACAAAAGCTCCTGCCGCCATAACGACCTGATCCTCATAGCCCGGCATGTCATCCGCTTCAGGGCGCACAAAGGCATCTACAGGCGCTGCGGCCTGTATGCCCTCGCAAAAGGCAAGAAGTGCTTCCTTACTGCCCAGTGTAATCGCCTGAATAATGTCCATTCTTTTCGTATCTGCCGTAGGATGGCAGGAAAAACCTACTTTTTCAAAAAGACTTGCGGCAAGAATCGCTGATTTTTCCGCGGAAGCGGTCACGGTCGGTGCAAGGAAAAATCCCTCAATGAGATCTTTATTTAAGTTCAAAGACGGTCCCTGCTCTTTTCCGAGTCCGGGTGCATAAAGACGAACCGCACATCTCTCGATGCAGGCTTTTGTTCCGGCAATGTAACCTCCTATAGGAGCCAGTCCGCCACCCGGGTTCTTGATGAGAGATCCAACGACCATATCCGCTCCGAAGTCACTAGGCTCCTCTGCACAGACAAACTCACCATAACAATTATCCACCATACAAATAAGATCCGGCTTAATGGACTTTACAAAACGGATGATTTCTCCGATTTCCTCCGGACTGAAGCTTTTTCTATCACTATAGCCCTTAGAGCGCTGGATCTCCACAAGACGCGTTTTTTCATTGATGGCATTTTTAATGCCTTCCCAGTCAAAACCTCCGTCCGGGAGTAAATCCACCTGCCTATATCGGATTCCGAATTCCTTTAAAGAACCTAAGGATTCCCGAATCCCGATAATCTCTTCCAAAGTATCGTAAGGCTTTCCGACCGGAGAAAGCATTTCCTCACCCGGACGAAGATTGGCCTGTAAAGCAATGGCAAGGGCATGCGTTCCGCAGATAATCTGTCCTCTTACCAAGGCATCCTCCGTATGAAAATAGGCGGCATAGGCCTCTTCTAAAGCATCTCTTCCCGCGTCATTATGACCGTAACCGTTTGTTCCCGTAAGATGTGCCTCGGAAATCCCCGCCTTTTGCAGAGCGGCAAGCACCTTTAATTGATTCAGCTCTGCGATTTCATCTATTCTTTTAAATCTCTCCTCAAGGCTTTTCACCACAGACTCACTGTAGTCTACGACCTCTTTAGAAATCCCCATTTCGACATACATTTCTCTATAATCCATTCCGCTTCCTCCTCGCGACTTTGAAAATTTTCCGCTTCGACAAAAATCGTATTTTTTTCTCTCTTAAACCAGGTTAACTGTCTTTTTGCATAGTGTCTGGAATTTTGCTGAATCAGGGCTTTGCACTCACTAAGACTGCATTCTCCTCGAAGATAAGGGAAAAGCTCCCTGTATCCGATTCCCTTAAAACCCGGAGAATGCTCCGTATAGCCCTTTTTGTAAAAAGCTTCCACTTCCGAAACGAGGCCGTCTTGAAACATCTTCTCCACTCGAGCGTTAATGCCCTCATATAAGTCTTCTCTATTACGATTGAGAACCAGAAAAAGGCTGTCATAGAGTGCTTCTTTTTCCTTCTCCTCCCGATTATGCTTCGATATCGGACTTTTATGAAGATAAAAATACTCCAAAGCACGCATAATTCTTTGCCGGTTATGCGGATGAATTTCTTCTGCCGATACCGGGTCCGCCAATTTTAATTCCTCATGTAAGGCTATACTCCCCCGCTCTTCCATCTCTTTTTCGAGTTTACTTCGAAGTCTTTCCTTTTCCGCTTCATCCTCTTCCTGAAAATCAATATCTCGCAGCATAGCCTGAATATAGAAACCGGTTCCGCCCACTAAAATCGGAAGTCTTTCCCTTAGGTAAATTTCCTCTACCGTCTCTCTGGCCATGCATTGAAAGGCACTGGCATCATAGTCTTCCTTCGGATCCAGGATATCCAAAAGATGGTGGGGAACCCCCTCCATTTCCTCTTCCGTGATCTTTCCCGATCCGATAGTAAGCCCCTTGTACACCTGTATGGAATCCGCGGAAATACATTCTCCGCCTAAGGCCTTAGCCACTTTAACGGAAATATCGCTTTTTCCCACGGCAGTGGGTCCCGCAAGAATCAATAGCGGTTTATCTTGTTGATACCGATTCATAGCCTTCCACTTTTCCTATCTCTACACAATTCTCTTAAAGATAATTTTCGAAATAAATATAAACATCATTACACAATTCTCTTGAACATCATTACACAATTCTCTTAAACATCTTTTCCAAATCCTGCTTCTTAAAAGCAACAATGGTGGGTCTTCCATGCGGGCAGGCAAAGGGATTCTCCAGCTGTAAAAGTTCTTGCAAAATGGTATCACATTCCGCTACGGAGATTTTTTGATTTCCCTTTACAGCCGCCTTACAGGACATGGAGGCAATCTTATTGTATATGCTCTCTCCTTCTAAGATAGCGGAATCCTCCATTAAGCCGTCTAAAATCTCGAGAAGGACTTCCTCCTGCCTCACGGTCGGAAAATCGACAGGAATCGCCGTAAGCGAAATCCCGTTTGGCTCTTCCTCCCAAAGGTAGCCCATCTCCAGAAATTCTTTCTTATATTCCTCTAAAACCTCTCTTTCTCCGGTAGAAAGATGAATCGAGAGCGGAATAATATTTTGACTGAAAACGTCCTTTTCTTTCTTCCGTCTCATCATACGCTCAAAATTGATTTTCTCGTGTGCAGCATGCTGATCCATGATGTAGAGGCTGTTTCCATACTCAATTAACCAATAAGTCTGAAAAACTTCCCCGATAATTCTATGAGAAAGTCTGGCTTCTTCCGAAAGGAAGGGGGCGGTAAACAGGCTTTCCTGCCCTTCCTTCGTTTCTTTGGCTTCGTTACGTAAGTGTTCCCTCTCAGGACTCGGTGTATTATCTTTTTTCTTTTCCTGAAAAGCTGTATCGAAGACTTTGTCTACTCCAAACGATTGCGAAGAAACGACATCTTCTTTCAGAGTAAAAGTTTTCTCTGATGCAAAACTGTTCTTTTCTTGAGAATAGCTTCCCTCCTGAATGGAATTTAGCCCTTTTGTAAGATCGAATTCTTCATAACGTACGGGCTGTACCGGCTTCTCTGTGCCTTCGTTCTCCTGTTTACGCTCAGTATCCTTTGGTACTTCCGACGCCCTATCCTTCGTCAGTCCCTGCGCCCTCTCCTCCGACTCCTTCCGAAGTAGAAGCTCCGACTGAAATTCCACCTTCTTTTTCTCTTCTTTCAAGAAGACGGAGAGCGGATTCTCATCGATGAGATTTGCTTCGGAAAGCGTCTTATTCACCGAATTAAAAACAGCCTGATAGATGCTGTCACGATTTTGAAAGCGTACCTCAAGTTTCTGCGGATGAACATTTACATCCACTAAATTCGGAGTTAAATCCAGAAAAAGAATGGCAAAGGGAAACTTGTGTTGCATTAAAAAAGGTTTATAGGCGTCTTCCAGGGCACGGCTTAATAGACCGTCATGCACAAAACGCCCATTGACAAAAAAGAGTTCATACTGCCGATTTGCCCTCGTAATACTCGGTCTTCCAAGAATCCCCCGAATATGTACGGTCGGCATACCGGTGATTTTGGAGGGATAATACGCCCCTTCTAAAGGAAGACTTTCCTTGCTCTGTTCTTTCCCGTAAATGCTGTAAACCACATCCTCGATACGAGGGGAACCGATGGACTGAAAGCGGGTCTTTCCGTCTCGTATAAAGTGAAAGGAAACACGGTGATTCGCTAATGCAAGCTTCTCCACCATTTCCTCCACTCGATTACTCTCTGTACTCTCACTATATAAAAATTTCTTTCTTGCCGGCACATTAAAGAAGAGGTTTCGAATAATAAAGCTGGAGCCGTCCACTCCCGCAACTTCCTCGACCTCTCCCCTTTCTCCGCCGTGAATCTGTATTCTATGGGCAAAGAAATCTTCTTTCGTCTTCGTAATCAGCTCCACATCGGAAACGGCGGCAATCGAAGACAGCGCCTCTCCACGGAAGCCGAAGCTTAAGATACTGTTGAGATCGGAAATCCCCCGAATCTTACTTGTCGCATGGGGAAGAAAAGCATTTACAATATCGTCCTCCCCGATTCCGTCTCCGTTATCGCTGACACGAAGATATTCTATTCCGCCTCCTCTTATTTCTACGGTAATCTGCGTAGCATGGGCATCGACAGCATTTTCCACAAGCTCTTTCACCATACTGCTCGGGCGCTCAATCACTTCTCCCGCCGCTATTTGATTTACGGTATCCGTTCCCAGTACATGAATTTTCACTGTAAAAGCTCCTTTAATTCAAACAAAAGACTGCAAGCCTCAAAGGGACTGATTTTCTCCGGAATGATACTCCGGAGCTTCCGAAGAACCTCCTCTTCTCCCTCGGTAAGAGCGGGTTTGTCCTCCAGTTTATTTAAGCTCTTAAGAAGCTTTGCCCCGGAGGCACCGTTCTTTGATTCGCCTTTCTCAAAGGCACCATTTTTTGTCTGCTTTTCTTGACTTTCCAAGTTATCGTCTGTTTCCAAACCGCCCTCTTTTGCAACGATATTTTTATTTTCCTGCATAAAATCATTGTCCGATAAAAAGGCGGAAATCTCTCTTGCGCGGCTTAAAACGCCCTCCGGCACACCTGCAAGCTTTGCTACATCAATACCGTAGCTTTCGTCTGCACCTCCGGGAATAATTTTCCGAAGAAAGCTGATTTCGCCGTCCTTTTTGGAGACGGCAATGCAGTAATTCTTCACATTGTTCAGCTTTCCTTCCAGCTCCGTAAGCTCATGGTAGTGTGTCGCAAAAAGCGTCTTCGCCTGAATATGTCTTGCAATATACTCCACAACCGCCCAGGCAATGGATAGTCCGTCGAAGGTCGAGGTTCCTCTTCCGATTTCGTCAAGAATAAGAAGGGACTGCTTTGTGGCATTTCGTAAAATGTTCGCGACCTCGCTCATTTCCACCATAAAGGTCGACTGCCCCTGCGCAAGGTCGTCCGATGCTCCAACACGGGTGAAAATTCTGTCGCAAATCGGAAGCTCCGCCTCTTTTGCCGGAACAAAGGAGCCGATTGCGGATAACAGCACGATTAGCGCAACCTGCCGCATATAGGTGGATTTTCCCGCCATATTAGGGCCGGTAATAATCGCAATCTCCTGATTTTCCTCCAAAGAGGTATCATTCGGAATAAAATGCTCTTCCTCTAAGAGCTTCTCCACTACAGGATGTCTTCCCTCTTTGATGAAGAGACTTCCTCCCTCGCTAAGACGGGGACGCACATAGTTTTCTTTTATGGCTAGCTTCGCCAAAGAAAGATAGGCGTCCAAATGAGCAAGCTCTCTTGCCGTTTTCTGTATTCTCGGAAGCTCCTCTGCAATTTCCTCTCTCAGGGTACAAAAAAGAGCATATTCCAGATCCTTTAACTTCTCTTCCGCACCGAGAATCCGATTTTGAAGTTCCTCGAGTTCCGTTGTGATATAGCGTTCTCCCTGTGCAAGAGTCTGTCTCCGGATAAAATAGTCCGGAATTTCCCCCTGATAGGCTTTGGAGACCTCAAAGCAATAGCCGAAGATACGATTGTACTTGATTTTTAAATTCTTAATACCGGTTTTATCTCTTTCCCTTGCTTCCAGCTCCTGCAGCCATTCCTTTCCATTCACTCCGGCATTTCGGTAGTCTTCCACATCCTTACTGAAGCTCGCCTTAATAAGGCCTCCCTCCTTAACGGATAGAGGCGGCTCCTCCACAATTTCTTCTTCAATTTTTCGGTATATATCCTCTAATGAGTCCATCTCCTCCCCCATTTTGGAAAGAAGCGAGGATTGGAATGGCGAAAGTGCCTTTTTTATGTCCGGTAAATATTGAAGAGAGAGCTTTAAAGCAAGAAGATCCCTTGCATTTGCCGTAGAAAGACTGATACGGGCAAGAAGCCTTTCTATATCGTAAATGCTGTCCAAATACTCCCGAAGCTCCTCCATATCGATATAATGCCCGGTGAATTCTTCCACGGCATCGAGTCTAGCTTCTATTTTCTTCTTATCCCGAAGCGGTCTTTCCAGGAAATGGCGAAGCATACGACTTCCCATAGCCGTTTTCGTATAATCCAGCACCCAAAGAAGGGTTCCCCTCTTCTTTTTCTCTCGAAGTGTCTCCCAAAGCTCCAAGTTTCTCTGACTGTAGCTGTCTACAATCATGTAATCCTTATTTTGAAAAAAATCTATCTTTCGAATATGCGAGAGCAGGTTCTTCTGCGTGTCATAAAGATAAGAAAGACAGCCTCCTAGAGCTCTTCTAAGATCCGCCTGGTCGGAAAGCCCGAGTCCCATGATGGAGGACTGAAAATGCGCCGTAATCAGCTTATCCGCTTCTGTTAAGGAGAAAAACCGTTCTTCCTTTTCGGTAAGGCTTATACTAAAACGACTGTTTATCTGAGAAAAGAGCTCTTCCTCCTCTTTTAAAGAAGGATTTATCAGGATTTCCTTCGGAGAAAAGCGGGAAATCTCGTCAAGACATTCTTTAGACGAATCCACCGCTGTCGCATAGCATTCTCCGGTAGTGATGTCCACCGTCACAATGCCTCTTTTTTTCTCCCCCAAATAAATAGACAACAGGAAATTGTTTTTTCCTTCTTCTAAAGCCGTTTCCTCCGTCTGCGTTCCCGGGGTAATCACCTTAATAATTTCCCGCTTTACCAGTCCCTTTGCTTTCTTCGGATCCTCTACCTGTTCCCCTATTGCGACCTTATAACCTTTAGAAACCAATTTGCTGACATAGGAGTCAGCCGCATGATAGGGCACACCGCACATGGGCGCTCTTTCCTCTAGGCCACAGTCCTTCCCGGTTAAAACCAGATCCAGTTCCCTCGATGCCGTTAGCGCATCGTCAAAGAACATCTCGTAGAAATCCCCGATTCTGTAAAAGAGCAGGGCATCGGGATATTCTTTTTTACTGTCTAAATACTGTCTCATCATTGGCGATAACTTACTCTCGTCCATTCCCCTAACTCCTTTACATCTTAATATTGATTCAAAATTCTATTCAAACAAAATTGACAAACAGCTCTACAAACGCTTGCAAGTTTATGCTAAACAATCAACTAACTTAGACTACGCTCCCGTAGTAGTAAAAGCCCATCGACTTTTCAAGCTTCACCGGAACAATCTCTCCAAGGAGTCGCTCTCCGCCTTCAAAATGCACTAAAATATTGTTTTCCAGGCGTCCTGTCAGCATATTGCTTTCCGGATTTCGCTCTTCCACAAGGACCTCCATGACCTTACTAAGATCCTTTCCTTCGCGCTCCTTGGAGGACTCACGGATAGTATCCAGTAATCTCTGAAAACGCTCCGCCACAATCTTTTCATCCACCGCTTCCCACTTCGCAGCGGGAGTTCCGGAACGCTTCGAATACTGGAAGGTAAAGGCAGAGTCAAACTGTGCCTCTCTAACCACGGAAAGGGTATCCTGAAAGTCTTCCTCCGTCTCTCCCGGAAAGCCCACAATAATATCCGTGGTAAGTCCAAGATCCGGAAGGCTTTCCTTAATTTTACGGAGTAAGGAGAGATAAGATTCCTTCGTATAATGCCGGTTCATTCTCTTTAAAATGTTTGTGGAGCCCGACTGTAAGGGGAGGTGAATATGATTACATATGTTCTCATTTTCCTTTATCACAGAAAGGAGTTCATCCGAAAAATCCTTCGGATTCGGAGTCATAAAGCGGATTCTCCTAAGCCCCGGAATCTTTGCAACCTCGCGAAGAAGCGCGGGAAAGGAAAGCTCCTCTTTTCGATCTAAGCCGTAGGAGTTCACATTTTGCCCAAGCAGCATAATTTCCTTCACGCCATCCCGAACTAAAGCCTCGCACTCCTTCACGATTTCTCTCGAATCTCTGGACTTCTCCCGTCCGCGCACATAAGGGACGATGCAGTAGGTACAGAAATTATTACAGCCGAAGCTGATATTAACGGATGCTCGGAAGGGATATTTCCGCTTGGAGGGGAGATTTTCCACGATAAGACCGGTATCCTCCCAAGTTTCCACCTTTCGCTCCTTGGAAATCAAAGCCTCCAAAAGAAGCTCGGCAAGCTTATAGATATTGTGCGTACCGAAAATAAGATGCACATACGGATACTTCTTTTGAATGGTTTCCACCTCGTCCTTTTCCTGCATCATACACCCGGTAATCCCGATTACCATGTCTTTATTATTTTTATATAAATGCTTTAACTGCCCGATTCTGCCATATAGTTTCTGGTTGGCATTTTCCCGGACGGTGCAGGTCGTAAAGAGAATCACATCCGCTTCCTCTTCCGACTCCGTGCTCTGATAACCGGCCCCTTCTAAGATACCTTGCAGCTTCTCTCCGTCCTTTGCAGACATCTGGCATCCTATCACCGAGACCATGGCTTTCGCCTCGTACCCTTCACCCTTCTTCATCTCCACAAAAGAACGAAGAGCCTCTATAAAATAAAGCTGCCGAGCCGGCTCCTCCTTCGGCGCATTTCTCTCTATCTCTTCAAACACTAAATCCTTCACTACAAATTTCCTCTCTATACTCTTACGGGCTTATAAAAATTGGATGTAAACAATAGAACTGAATTCTTTTCTTTGTTTGTGGATATGGGAACAAGGGGTAATCTGAGCCCGCCGGTACTTGCGGAAAACAAAGGTACTGCAGTTTTTCGCTTAGTACTGCTACAAGGACAAACTTTTCATCAGAAAAGTTGTACTGTACAAGACCAACTTCCGAAGGAAGTTGCTTTGCGTAGCAAAGTGAGCAATGGGCTACCGTGCCCATGCTCAGTCAGGCGAGGTTAGCGAGAGCGTGCTCCAATTCTCATACTTTCTAAAACAAAGCAATAACAATGAAATGAATTTTACCCCTGCTTATCATAAGACAAAATCAAACTTTCCGCTACCTTTAAGCCGTCCATTGCGGCACTCATGATTCCTCCGGCATATCCCGCACCTTCTCCTGCAGGATAAATCCGCCTTCCCATAGTGCTGTAGTCCTCTCCCCTAAGAATACGAAGCGGAGAAGAAGTACGACTTTCTACACCGTAAACCAAGGTATTTCCCTTGGAAAAGCCTTTGATTTTCTTTTCGAAGGCTTCCATGGATTCCACGAAATCCTCCTCCAAATGACTTAATTTCGGGTAGTTTTCCAACCGGAAAAGGGACGAAATATCACATTCCTCTCCCTCACCTTTCAGCATAAGCTCTTGCGCTTTCTCCTCGCTTGCGACATTTTTAATTCTGTCGTACCTACTGTAAGGAACTTTTCCTCCTGCTAAGCTAAAAGCCTTCTTTTCAAAATCCCTTTGCAGAGCAATTCCGGCTAAAGGATCCTCTTCTCCCCCGTATTCTTCCTTAGAAACGGAAAAAATAATGGCCGAGTTGGCCTTTCCGCTATCTCTACCGCTATAGCTCATCCCGTTCACGCAAAGCCCGCCTTCCTCCGAAGAGGAATTTACGACATAGCCCCCCGGGCACATACAGAAGCTGTAAAAAGCTCGATTATGCTTTGTGTGATGACTGATTTTATAGCTTGCTGCGCCAAGCAGTGCTCTCGTCTTTTCGTCTATTTCTCCGTAAAGCGCAAGGTCTATATCCTTTTGCTCATGCTGCACACGAAATCCCATCGCAAAGTCCTTCGCAGTCATAGGATACCCCAGCGTATGAAGCTCCCGGAAGCTATCTCTTGCACTATGCCCTATGGCAATAATGAGCGGTTTTTTTTCATGCTTTTCAAAATGGTATTGGCTCTCAAAACGAACTTCTCCACCCAAGCTCTCTATTTCCTTTCGAAGAGAGGCAACAATAGAAATCAGGGCATCCGTTCCGACATGAGGCTTTGCATCGTATAAAATCTCTTCCTTTGCACCGTAATGAACAAAAGTTTCCAAAACAAAACGAGAGCGGCCGCAGCTGTCCTTTACCAAGGTGTTCAGTTTTCCGTCCGAAAAGGTACCGGCTCCTCCCTCGCCAAACTGCGGATTGGAGTTTGGATCAAGCTTTCCTTCCGTCCAAAGTCTTGTGACCGCTTCCTGTCGTTTTTCTACAGCCTGTCCTCTCTCATAAATGATGGGACGAAGCCCTGCTCTTGCAAGGAGAAGTCCGGAAAACATACCGGCAGGTCCGAAGCCGACAATCACAGGCCTGTTTTCTTCTTTTTGAAAATACTCTTCCTGCGGTATTCCTTCTATTTCCAAGGGAAGCTCCGGAGCTTTATATCGCACCGGTGCTGTGAGAACGATATCCTTCGAGCGAAGCTTTTTCACAAGCTTCTCTTCATTTACCCCTTTTAAACTGAGATAAACCGAATACACAAAGTAAAGCTTCGGCTTTTTTCTGGCATCTATAGAGCGTCTTTCTATCAAAAAATCGGAAATTACGGAGCTGTCCAGATGTAATAGCTTGGCAGCCGCTTTCTTAATTTCCTCTTCTTTATGAAAAAGCTCCATTTTTATTTGCGAAATTCTAATCATTTCTTCTCCCCATCGCCCTTCCCGAAAGGATTCCCGAGCCAAAGGCAAAATGCAGGTTATATCCCCCGCAGAGTCCGTCTACATCCAGGATTTCTCCCGCAAAATAAAGCTTCGGGCAAAGCTTACTCTCCATGCTTTCGGGATACACTTCCAAAACGGAAATTCCTCCAGCAGTACACTGCGCCTTAGTGAAATCCGCTATTTTACTTGCTTTAAAAGGAAAATGAAAAAGCAGCCTGCAAAGCTCTCCGATTTTCTCTTTGGAAATCTCGGAAAGCGTTTTGTCTACGGGAAATTGTGCTTTTTGGAATAGAACGGACACAAGCTTATCCGGAAGGAGTGCAAGAAGAAAATCTCTTCCATATTGCGCACTTCTTTCTTCCTTTCTTTTCAGTAAAAAGTGAAGGAATTCCTCTTCTTTAAACTCCGGAAAAAAGGAAAGGGAAAGCATCGCCTTTCCGTTTTTTTCTAGTACGCTATGCACTAGACGACTGCACTGAAAAACCACAATGCCGGAAATTCCGTATTCCGTGCATTGTAATTCCCCTCTATCTCTAAAAAGAAGCTCCTCTCCCTCAAAAAGACTAAGCTCCGTATCCACTCGAACACCGGCCCAAGCTTTTACAAACTTCTCTTCCGTATAAATCGGGCAAAGAGACGGATAGGGGCTAAGTACAGTGTGTCCCAGTGCTTCCGCAAAACGATACCCCTCTCCGGTAGAACCCGAGCTTGGCATTGCAAGTCCTCCTGTACAGACTAAGAGCTTCTTCGCTTGCAGTTTAAAAGTTTTTTTCGGCTTTATATCTTTTTCCGCTTTGAAAGCCTTCTCTTTTTTTAGCTCTTCTTCTGTACAACAGTTGATTTCAAAAAGAGAATTCTCTTTCTTTCCACTATTCCGAATGGCCTTTACTTCCGTAGAGCACATCAGCTCTACACCTAATTCTCGCATTGTATTTTCCAAAGAAAATACCAAAGACTTCGCCTGGTCGGAATGCGGGTAGACATAGTCTCCCCGCAGCTTCTCCAAAACACCGATAGAGTGGAAAAAGCGGAGGCAGTCCTCATAGGAAAACTGTTTTAAAAAAGCCTCAATAAAAGTAGGAGATTCCGAACGAAAACAAGAGGCTTGCATATTCCGGTTCGTAAAATTACACCTGCCGTTTCCCGTCTGCTTAAGCTTCTTCCCTAAACTGTCATTTTTTTCTATAAGAAGAACCGACTGCGCGCCGGAACGCTTCGCCGCAATCGCTGCCGCCATTCCTGCCGCTCCTCCTCCGATTATCACACAGTCCTGCATCCCCACTCCACTCCATTCTATTCCATTCCTCATGCCTTAGTCTTTTTCATCTTTATGTAAGCTTAGATTAATACCATTTTTTAGAGAGCGTATTCTCATTCACTTTTTCGAGCTCGGCCCGTATCCATACGCCCAAATCTATAAATAAATCTATATCCTTCCATTTTACAGGAAGCGCTTGAGTCTTCCGCTTTACAGGAAGCGCTTCAGTCTTCCGCCCATCGGCATTTCATCCAAATCTTCCCTTGTCAAAGTATGGCTCTTTAAAAGAAGGAAGAAGTAAATCAAAATGGCGATAAAAACAGCAGGAAGAAGAGACAGCGCCGATCCAACTCTTCCCTTTCTCAAGCCTTCCGGAAGCACAATATGAATCACAAAGTAAATCACATAGGCTGCACCGCCCATAATCAGTCCCGAAAGCATCGGCATCACAAGACTTCGGAAGAGATCAATCCGAAAACGGGTATGCCGGAAAATAGCACGTTGATTTAAGAAACACATAATCAGCGCAAAAACAATATTCGATAAAACGACGCCATAGATTCCTAGACCCGCATAGAGGAAAAGCACCAGGGATAGAAGGTGTAAAACGAGGGCAACCATGGAGTGATAAAGAGGCAGATTCAAGTGCCCGAGTCCCTGTAAAATGGCATTCGTAATCGTAGAAAGCGAGTAAAGCAGTACGGCAAAGGAACCGACTCTTGTAAGTTGAATTAAAAGCTGTACATTTTTCCCGGGGAAAAGCATGCGGGAAAGCGGATCCGCAAGCACGGCCATACCGATGGAACAGGGAATGGCAATGAGGAGGGTAAAGCGAATACTCACCCGAATCTGAGTCAGCGTTTTCTTTCTGTCGTGAGATGCTACCGCCATGGTAAGAGCCGGTATCAAAGACGAAGAAAGCGCATTGGCCAAGGCAACCGGGATATTAAAGAGCACATGGTACTCTCCGAAAATTCCCCATTCCATGACAATCTGCTTCGTTTTTGAGCCGAGGCTTGTCATAATCGAGGAATAAAGAAAATCGTCCAAAACGGAAGAAATATTGTAAACCGTACTGGAAAAAAGAATCGGCAGCATGGTAAAGAGAAGGAGCATCGCTGAACGCTCATAACTCTCCGTAAGCCCCTCATCCCGCTTCGCCTTTCTTCTTAATGCAGGGCTCTGATAGCGGTATAAGAGGAACATAAAGAGTAGGGCCAATCCCGCACCCGCACCGGTTCCGATTGCTCCCCCCATTGCACCGTAGGCATAGGAAAACTCCGTATTTTTATAAAGCAAATCCGCCTGCTGTCCCTTGGCAAATAAAACATAGGCCATTAAAACGGATACGACGGCATTCGCAATCTGCTCCAAGATCTGTGAAATCGCAGTGGGAATCATATTTCCCATTCCCTGAAAATAACCGCGAAGAAGTCCCAAGTAGGCCATAATCCAAACGGTCGGGGCTAAAGCGCGAAGTGCAAAGGCCGCATAAGGCTTCTTTAAAAGCTCCGCAATCCCGTCCGCTCCGAAGAAAAGAACCGACGCCATAACCGCCCCCATTAAGGAGGAATACAGGAAAGAAACGCGAAGCACACGCTCCGTGTTTCTGTATTGCTTCTTGGCTAAATTTTGGGAAATCAGCTTGGAAATTGCCGTAGGCATAGAATAGCTGGAAAGAATGAGGAGCAGAGTATAGATGGAAAACGCGGAGGTATAATACCCGTTTCCCTCATCGGAAATAATCGCCGTCAAAGGAATACGGTAAACCATTCCGATGATGCGGACTAAAATCCCCGCTACGGCAAGAAGAGAGCCTTGCAGTACGAAATTATTCCTATGTCCTGTAGCCTTAGTAGAAACTGTCGCCTTAGAAGAACCTCTTCCCTTACTCATCTTAGATACCCTCTATTTTGTAAAATCGCTTCCTGCTTCTCTTCCATCACCTTTCGCTCCTCCTCTTCCATGTGATCAAAGGAAAAGAGGTGCAGCATGGAATGAGCAATCAAAAAGGCAAGTTCTCTCTCTACACTGTGTCCGTATTCTTCCGCCTGTGAAAGCACCCTGTCCCAGTTGAGAATAATGTCTCCAAGCAGAAGCTCACCACTGTCCGGATCAAAGTTACCGGGATCCTCTTCCAGTTCCTCCGTAAAAGCTCCGGGACTCTCCAGTTCGAACATCGGAAAAGAGAGGACATCGGTAGACTTATCGATTCCCCTATTCTCCAGGTTAATCCTGTGCATTTCCTCATCCTCTATAAAAAGAACGGAAATGGAAATATCATAGGGGCAGCCGACAAAGTCCACTGCCTCTTCCACAATTTCTCTCGCAATCTTCTCATACGGAACGCTTGTTTCTTTCCCTACTTCCCACTCTATGTCGATTTGCATGGTTTTCCCTCTTTTTTCTCTCCTCATCCTTCTCGTAGGCATTGACAATTCTCTGCACAAGAGGATGCCTTACCACGTCTTCGCTGGTCAGCTCCGAAAAGGCGATTCCTTCCACATTTTTTAAGATAAACATGGCATCTTCCAGACCGGAACGCTTTCCCTCTTCCAGATCCTTCTGCGTAAGGTCTCCTGTCACAATCACCTTCGAGCCGAAGCCGATTCTTGTCAGAAACATCTTCATCTGCGCAGGAGTGGTGTTCTGCGCCTCATCAAGGATAATATAGGCATTGTCCAGTGTTCTTCCTCTCATATACGCAAGAGGAGCCACTTCAATGAGTCCCTTCTCGGCATTCGCAAGGTACTGCTCCGGACCCATGATATTATAAAGGGCGTCATAAAGCGGGCGAAGATACGGGTCCACCTTCGACTGCAGGTCTCCCGGTAAGAAGCCGAGCTTCTCTCCCGCTTCAATAGCAGGTCTTGTCAGAATAATACGGGAAACCTCTTCCTCTCTAAAGGCGGTAATCGCCATAGCCATCGCAAGATAGGTCTTCCCAGTTCCGGCAGGACCTACACCGAAGGTAATCATATTTTTTCGAATCTTATCGACATAGGACTTCTGCCCCAAGGTCTTCGGCTTTACCGGCTTTCCAAGAGCGGTTCTTGCCACAAAATCCTCTTCCAGCTGTAAAAGCTGCTCCGCCTTTCCTTCCTTTATGGTAAGGGAAATGGCATAGTCCACATTTTGCTCGGAAATCCGATTGCCTTTTTGGGATAACTTTAAAAGGGAAAGAAGAACCTCTTTTGTCTTTTCCGCATTTTCTTCTTCCCCGATAATCTTTAATAAACCGTCCCGGTCAATGATGTTCACCGAAAACTGTCTCTGTAACTTTCGTAAATATTTGTCCATATCCCCCAGGATGTTCATTTCATGTTCTAAGGGGATGTCTAAAACCAGTTCTTTCTCCGCCATTATACTCCTTCATGGAAGGAAATAGCCCCAATTCAAAATGAATCGGGGCTATCTCTACGCTATAAACGAGACCAATAGCCTCGCATGAATTAATTGAACTTACGCTTTCTAGCCGCTTCAGACTTCTTCTTACGTCTAACGGATGGCTTCTCGTAATGCTCTCTCTTACGAATTTCTTGCTGGATTCCTGCCTTAGCACAGTTTCTCTTGAATCTGCGTAATGCACTGTCCAAAGACTCGTTCTCTTTTACGATAACACTTGACATGCGAACTCCCAAACCTCCCTTCGGGCACAAACTACGCTTTATTATAGCAAAATTTTCCTTTAAGTCAAATGATTTTTTAAGGCATGGAAAAAGTTTTAGCGTAAGTTTATATCATGATGAATCTCTGCTTTCCCATAATTGGGAAAGCTTTCTGTTTGGCTTGTCCGTACATCCCCTTACGGTCCTGTGAAGCAGATGCAATCCGAGTCCGGACTTCTTTCCATCAGCTTTCTGACTCTTTTTACAAAACGAGCATAGAAATCAAGTGCAATGCCAAGATTTTCCCGAATAATCTGTCTTCTCTTTTCCTCATTCCAATCCTCTTGATGCGGCAAATTCCATAATTCATCCGGAAGAAAATAAGATATGGAAAATTCATCTATCAGTTCGATAAGTTCCGGATTTTCAAAGTCCTCTTGTAAGAGTCTTGCCTTTTCTTCTATTTCCAGCAGCATTTCTTTCATGGCAGGGTAGCTGTAGAGATTCGGGTCTAAGTATGATTCAAATCTCACACTATCATAAGGATCTCTATCAGCATATTTTTTATTGTAGTCTTTGTCAAAATACTTATACAAGAAATAAAATAGGAAGGATTTCACATCATCTTCTTCTATCATTATTCCATTTTGATAATAATCTTTTGTTTCCCAAGAAAAACTAGAGTCTATTTCTTGCTCTTCTGCCATTGTGGGAACAATCATAAAATAACTGCTATAATCTGTTCCTTCCAAAATTGGAATTTGCTGAACATCCTTTAGAGCTTCGTTTATTCTTCCCAAAGAAATCTTATGGATGTTTTGCTCCCAATTAAACTGATATCGGAAGTTCAGACCGCAAGTATACGCGGAATCATGCCCGGCACGGATAAAAAAACGCAAATCGGAGTCTCCGGACAGTGTAAAAACAAAGGCATATTCCTCCCTTTGCACGCTTTCTCCTTCACCGGAGCCTTGATAGCTGATTCTATGATAGAATTCCGGTCTTCTGCACTTCCGGGATAGTATTTCAGAAAAGAGGATATTGGCATTGCAGTCCCCGTGATTCGTGCCTTCCGTCGTATCAGGATCAATCTGATTCACGGACACGCCGAGTACTCCATCAGGAAAAATCATAAGCTCAACCGTGGAACGATCCTCGAGTACAAAAACAATTGGCTCCCAAAGTTTCAACTCGGCGTTCAGTTGAATATTGTCATGCCAATCCCAGTCCATTTTCTGCATAAGCTCATCCGAAACGCCTGCGGAACTTAAAGTTTCCTGTATGCGTTCTCCTAAAGACCACCCATCCAGATTAAGCGCTATTCCAATGGCATTTATTTTCATGATTTTCTTTCTTGCAATCTGATGTTCTTCCCAAAAAGCCTTCAACTCTTCTTCCGTCTTACAAATTGTCGGTTTCCATTCCTGAATATCAAAGGGATTCATCATACGCTTTCTCCTTTAAAGAACTTATTTATGTTTACATGGTAGCAGTCTGTTCACCTTCTTGCAGTAATTCTCATATTCTTCCCCGAAGAGCTCCTTTAACCACTGCTCCTCCGTTCTCTTTAAAACTACCGTTAAAAGCACCCACTGCAAGGGTATCAGGGGAAGGGTCCAAAGGTTATGGAAAAGAAGCAGAATCCCGATTAAAACAAACCACCAGCCCGTATACATGGGGTTCCTTGTCCATGCGTAAATTCCGTCGGTTTTCAGTCTGTTTTCCTTAATATAAGTATCCACATCGGAATGCACCGCTCCGAAAAACCAAATCAATAATCCCGAGGAAATCAATAAAAAAGCGGCAAAATAAAACCATAGCTTTCTCGGTCCATTCACCGTTCCTCCCGATAAAACGGTAAGGGATAAGAGGATTCCCAGTAAAGAAAGAAGGGCAACGGCCAAAATCAGAAAAGGTCCTATGCCGTATAGAGGCATTTTCTGATGTTCATTACAATAATTTTTCATACGACGACTCTCCTATAAGGAGAGTTTACCTCGCCTAACTATAGAAAACAAGCAACAAAGTTCCTAAAATCGAGATATTTCATACTTAAAAGACGCACGACATCTTTCAAAAATAAATACAATTTCATTTCTAATTACATATGATTAAATGTTTTTATTTAGATATTATTATCATTGTATTATTTTAAGATTATGATATTATTAATTTATGAATTAACTATTAAATTCAAGAAAAATTAGGAGGTATTTACATGGTTACAGATTGTGCCCAATTCATTAAGAAGTGGGTTCGAGGAGAAGTACCGGCAATTTTGGTATTTTTTCTTGCATTCATCTTATCTGCATCCTTTCTTCCGTCCGATATGAAGTTTGCCTACGCTCGAGAAGCGGGCAGCATCTATCTCAACGGAGAAACGGGAAATGACGAAAATGACGGAATGTCGGAAGGAAATGCAGTAAAAACTTTTGAGAAAGCTAAGGAACTCGCAGGAGCGGATCTCGACATAGAAACGATTTATATTAACGGTACTGTAGATATCTCCGGTGAAATCAGTCTGGACGGAACAAATGCCGTTTTGATGCGTAACCCCGGTTTTCGTGACTACCTTTTACGGGTAAAGAAGGGTGAGACTGCAACACTGAAAGACATCACGGTCGATGGTGGCGGGTTGAACGACCGTCTTACTTTGAAATCTCTGCTTCTCGTAGACGGAGATTTGAATGTGACGGACGGAACGATTCTGGAGAACAACATCGTCCTCGATTTGGAAAACTGGCTTGCCTTTGGAGGAGCAATTTACACAGATCGTGATAAGGAATATAAACGAACCATCAATATGACGGGCGGCATTATCCGAAACAACAGCGCACACCAGGGAGGGGGAATCTATTTAGGACGGAATACCGTTCTGAACCTGTCCGGCGGTGCAATTGAAGACAACAAGGCTTATATGGATCGCAGTAAAAAATCCCTTACCAATGCTGAGGCCGGTGGCGGTATCTGCACCTATATGTCTTCTACAATTAACTTAAGCGGAGATGCCGTTATAAGCGGAAACAGTGCAACGGAATGCGGTGGAGGAATCTCTCTGGGTTCCTATGAGCCGTATGGCGGATTGAAATGCATCCTGAATATGACCGGCGGAGTTATTAAGGAAAATAAAGCCGGATCCGCCGGTGGAGGCATTTTCGTTCAAACCGATAACCAAAAACGGGATACAGACGGTTCCAATATTGCAAACATCAGTGCAGGAGAAATTCTGGACAATGAAATGACCGGATACGGTACCTCCGATAAGATGTTCGGCGGCGGCGGTATCTACGTCAACGGCTTAAGCCAGACTCTGCAGGGTGTCTTAAACCTGAAGAATGCCTTAATTACGGATAATGAAGCGCTCATTGCCGGTGGTGGTTATGCGTCCTGTCCGGTATCCACGACGAACATCTTTGAAAAAGACGGCCTTGCCATTTATGGAAACCGAGCAGCGGTAGGACAGGATATCGATATTGAATCGGGTATCTTCGGTTACGGGGCACACAACGGATTCCCGCCGTATACCATTTCTCCCGTAATGCTTGGAGGCACTCCGTATCGCTGGAAATATAACAACAACACCGAAGTTTCTCTGACAAGGTTGACCGGGGTTTTGGATGGTTCCAGATTCCAGACGATGCAATTGCACACCGATGTAACAGAGGACGCACAGGCAGAAAGTCTTGCCACGGTCATCATTAAAGGAAACAAATCTTCTACTCGCGGCGGCGGAATCGGTTCCAATGGCGGACTCGTTGCCGGAAAGAAGGAAATAACGAATATTAAGGTCACTAAGCTCTGGAAGTATGATGATGCGGCAAATCGTCCGAGAAGCATTACGGTTGAACTCTACCGAAAGGCGGAAGAAGATCCGGATAACCCCACTTTAATCGGTACAGGCATCATGTGGGAGAAGGATGGCGTTTGGGAACTGAACTTTGAGAATCTTCCCAAGAGGGATGAAAACGGAAAGCTTTACCGCTATACAATTAAAGAGCAAAGCATAGAAGGCTATGCTGTACTGCTTAGCGGAAATCAGAACAGCGGTTATACTCTGACGAATATTCCGGAGACAACGGTACAAGTAGAAAAGAAATGGAATGGAGAGAAAGCCAATCAAGTTGAAATCAAACTCCTTGCAGACGGCGCAGAAAAGGACAAAGCTATTCTTACCGAAGATGAGCAGTGGACTCATACCTTCTCGAACCTTCCGAGATTTGCAGAGAACGACGGACATGAAATTGTATATACGGTTGCCGAGGTCGCTTTAAGCGGTTACACCTCTTCTATCAGCGGAGATGCCGCAAGCGGATTCATTGTTACAAATACGAAGACAACCACACCGCCGGGGCCGAATCCTCCCGATCCGAATCCGTATACACCCCCCTCTCCTGTCACTCCCGGTAGACCGGTAAATCCTGTACCGTCTACTCCATCTACACCGACTTCACCGAATCCGAATACGCCGACTGTTGCCGGTGAATCCAGAGAGACTCCGAATCCGACTGAAGTCATAGAGAATGACAAGATTCCGACAGTTCTGGGAGAATCCAGAACGCCTGCCGAAGAGAATAAGAGAAATACTCCCACCGGAGACACTTCCCATCTTCTTCTCTGGGCAAGCTTACTGGGACTTTCCATCCTTGCATCCGTTTTTTACGGTGTAGCAAGAACACAGAAAAAGCGGAAATAAATAAAACGGGTTGACGCATGTTTTGCAATGGACACTTGTTAAAAACAGAAAAACCGTATCCTTGAGGATACGGTTTTTCTATTCTTCAAGTTATAGGACCCTATTCTTCTTAACAGGCATTGCTCACAGAGTGCACAGAGTTCCGTTCTTTCCCGGAAAAATAGGAGAACCCTGGACATCCGATTTCATCATGATGACGCCCATTGCATAGCCCAGCCTCTTTTTATTTTGCATAGCGAGTACTTGTAAACTCGTCCATTTTTCCTTCGGCAAACTTTTCGAGCCGTAGGAAAAGATTCTTTCCATTGCCTGCTTGCAATCGGGACAAGAGGCTATAATCGTAAAGCGCAAAGCAAACTGTCTGATTTTTGATTCTTCTCCTAAAAGTGACAGCATAGGCGGATACAACAGCCAGCTGCTACAAACAAAGGCCCTGAAGTTCGTATGAGGATAATGCTCTTTAAAAAAGTCTGCAGCTTTCCGGAACGAAGCTTCTACGGCAATGCTACTCAGTTCCACTCCATGCCGGATATGGCAGCTTAACACATCGCATCCTTCCAGTAAAAGCGCTTTCCCTTTCACTGAGACTTCCATATACGGTTCACCCTTCTCTTTACCGGGATACTGCAGCTTCGTGATTTCATATTGCAATACCCCGATTTTAAATATGGTAGTAGAGATAATATGATTGAACCAAAGAACTTCTTCCTTCGAGATTCCCATCTTTCCTGTAGCTTGATATGTCAAGTTACATCGAACGGAGACATCTTGGAACGTGTCCCAGATTATCTCCTTTGACGCGCCAAGCTTTTGATAATCAAAAAACTTAGTCTTAAGTAAATAACAAAGCACCAGAAGTCTTGTAAAAGGTCTTCTCTTCAACAAAGGAAAGGCAGAGTCTGTCCCGCTATACGCAGTTTCGGCTATCTCTTGAATCCACTTTTCTTTTCGGGAAAATGCCCTCAAAATTTCTTGTTCTATATAAGGTATAAAGTGCAGATTCCGTACAACTTCTTCAAAAGAGAGTGTAAGCTCCTCCATAATGCATCAGCCCTGTAATTGTGCCTGCATCAGTTCCTTTGCCTTCTCTAAGGCACGCGGTATAGCGGAAACATCCTTTCCACCCGCCTGTGCCATCTGGGGTTTTCCACCGCCACCGCCTCCAAGTACTGCAGCAACCTCTTTTATCAGATTTCCGGCATGAGCGCCTTTCTTTACAGCACCGTCACTGGCTGTCGCCATAAGGACAGGTTTTCCGTCCTCCACGGAAATGAGAAGTACAAAAGCGTTCTCATACTTATCCTTCAAACTGTCTCCCAAGGTTCTAAGACCGTTTCTGTCCACTCCCTGTAGTTCCTTAATGATGACAGAGCATCCGTTCACTGTTTCCGCACTCATCTCACCCATCTCCTCCTTCGCCATCTTAGCCTTAAGCTTATCAAGGTCGGACTTGCTGGATTTCAGTTCCTGTTCCAAGCTCTCTACTCTTTGCAGTAAATGCTCGGGGTCAGACTTTAACTTGGAACTCAGCTCTTTTAGCAACTCCTCTTCCTTTTGGAAATAGTCAAAAAGATTCTGAGAAGTCAGCGCTTCAATTCTTCTGATACCGGCTGCAATTCCCTGTTCGGAAATAATCTTAAAGCCCTGAATGCTGCCGGACTGAGAAACATGGGTTCCACCGCAAAGCTCTACAGAATAGTCGCCAACGGAAACAACTCGTACCTTGTCTCCGTACTTTTCTCCGAAAAGCGCAATTGCACCGGACTTCTTTGCGTCTTCCAGGCTCATTTCTTCCGTCTTTACCAAATCTCCCTTTGCAATTTCCTGATTGACCATCTCTTCGACTTTCTTCAGCTCCTCTTTTGTGAGCGCTGCAAAGTGGGTAAAGTCAAAACGAAGACGCTTATCGTCATAGTAAGCACCGGCCTGCTCCACATGCGGTCCTAAAATGGTTTTTAATGCCTTTTGTAAAAGGTGGGTAGCCGTATGATTTCTGGCTGTTAAATTTCTGGCCTCTTCATCAACGGAAAGATGAACCCTTTCCTTTACACTGATTTCTCCCTGCTCCATTACACCAAGGTGCGCAATCTTTCCTCCTTGTAAATGAATGGTTTCATCTACCACAAATAAAGAATTCTCTCCGGTGATTTCTCCCTGATCGCCCTGCTGTCCGCCCATAGTGGCATAAAATGGGGTTTTATCCGTAATAATCGCAGCCTTCTGTCCCTCTGTGATTTTTTCACAAATCTTGCCCTGTCCTTCTTCGTCGGATAAGAACACCAAAGCTTGTACCGTGGCATCCTCTTCCAGTCTGTCGTAGCCTGTGAACTCCGAACTGATACTCGGATCCAGATTCTGGTAAATATCATCACGGCCCATGTAGTTTGTTGTCTTTCTTGCGGCACGGGCAGTATCCTTTTGTACCTTCATAGCCTTGTGGAAGGCTTCTTCATCGAGATCCATTCCGGCATCTTCCAGGATTTCCTTTGTTAAATCCAAGGGGAATCCGTAGGTATCATAGAGGCGGAAGGCTTCCTCGCCGGAAAGCGTCTTCTCTTTCTTTTTCTGTAAATCCTGAATCAGGGACTGCAGAATCGCAAGACCGTTGTCAATAGTCTTATTAAATCTCTCTTCTTCCTCGGAAATCACACGAAGAATCATATCCTTCTTCTCTTCCAGTTCTGGGTATCCGTCCTTAGAAAGCGCAATGGCCTTCTCGGAAAGCCTGGCCAGAAAGGCACCTTCGATGCCTAAAATTCTTCCGTGCCTTGCCGCTCTTCTTAGCAATCTCCTGAAAACATAACCCCTTCCTTCATTGGAAGGCATAATCCCGTCCGACGCCATAAAGGTACAGCTCTTCACATGGTCGGCAATAATACGGAAAGAAACGTCATCCTCCTTATTTTCCAGATAATGCTTATGGGAAAGTTCCGCAATCTCTTCCATCATAGCCTTATTGGTATCCACATCAAAAAGGGAAGGAACATCCTGACAAACTACCGCAAGTCTCTCCAGTCCCATACCGGTATCAATATTTTTCTGAATCAGATCCGTATAATGCCCATGGCCATCGTTGTTAAACTGGGAGAACACAACATTCCATACCTCAATAAAGCGGTCCCCTTCTCCGCCCATAACATCTTCCGGACCCGTTCCGTATTTCTCTCCTCGGTCATAGTAAATCTCCGAACAAGGACCGCAAGGACCGGCACCGTGCTCCCAGAAATTGTCTTCCTTTCCAAAACGGTATACACGGTCTGCAGGAACACCGAGTTCCTCTGTCCACACACGGAAAGCCTCTTCATCATCCAGGTAAATACTTGGATAGAGACGGTCCTTCGGAATCCCAACCCGTTCCGTTAGGAACTGCCAAGCAAAATGCAGTGCTTCAGACTTAAAATAATCACCGAAAGAGAAGTTCCCGAGCATCTCAAAAAAAGTACCGTGACGCGCTGTTTTTCCGATATTTTCAATATCGCCGGTACGAATACACTTCTGGCAGGTAGAAACTCGTCTCTTGGGCGGAATCTCCTGTCCTGTAAAATAGGGCTTTAAGGGAGCCATACCCGAATTGATTAAAAGCAAGCTGTTATCATTGTGGGGAACCAATGAAAAGCTCTTCAAAATAAGATGATCCTGTTCCTTAAAATAGTCCAGAAACATCTTTCTTAATTCATTTACACCGTATTTTTCCATAAATTCTCCTCTAAAATGTATATTCAACAAGATATAGCAAAGCTATATCCGTTTACGAAATGGCGTGTAAGCCATCCCTTTCTTTCTCAATTCAAACTTCAAAATTATACCCTACTTAGAGGGCAAGTTCAAGCTTAGGCAATACGCAAAAACAGCAAGCCGATACGCAAAAACAGCGAGAAAAAGCTTTTTAATGCTTCTCTCGCAGACACTATGAAATCCTCAATTCTTTTGCCTAGTTTCATATAAAAATAGTTTCCAACACAAAACTTCAGTCGTCACTTTCGGCGGATATCTTCTCCAGTATGGTACTACAGCGCATTTTCGTTAAAGCAATATATTTTTTTAAGTAATCTATATTTTCCTCTACACCCGTCTTATCCTGACTCAGTTCTTTCTTACTTTCCCTGGATCTTTCCGCTAAAAAGATACTTTGCTCCGCAAAAAAATTATCTCTTTCTGTCCCTTTAATTTGCTTTCCGTAATAGGATACCAATCTTTGCAATTCTCCATCATACAGAGACGCTATTTTTTCATATCGTCTCCTTAAAGGCAAGTCTCTTTGCCAATTCTTATCTTTCTCCAGTTCCTCCAGCTTCGAAAACTCATTTTGAAAAAAAGAGCCGCTATCTTCTTCCGAAAGCTCTATATCCTCTTCCTCCACGGGAAGAATTTCCTGGGCTTCTACCTGTTGCGGGTTTCCCTTTGTTTCATACTGCATAAGCCTTCTCTTCCACTGTCTGTGAAGAAGAAGGCTTATACACAGTCCGAAAATGATGATCAGGACTACAAGGATTAAAAATTGCAATAGGCTCTTTTTACTCATTTTTACTCCGAAAGGTAGGCAGCCTTGACCTTTGGATCTTCTAAAAGTTGTTTTGCATCACCTTCCAAGGCAATGGAACCTGTTTCCAGTACATAGGCACGATCCGCAATCATGAGCGCCTTATTCGCATTTTGCTCTACTAAAAGCACCGTAACACCGCTATCGTGAATCATTTGAATGAGGGAAAAGATTTCATTAACATAAATGGGAGAAAGCCCCATAGAAGGTTCATCCAGAAGAATCATTTCCGGCTTTGACATAAGAGCTCTTCCCATCGCAAGCATCTGCTGTTCTCCTCCGGAAAGCGTTCCGGCTACCTGATTTCGTCTCTCTTTCAGCCTGGGAAAATGATGATAAATCATTTCCAGACTGTCTTCAATTTCTTTCTTATCTTTTCTGGTATAGGCTCCCAGCATGAGGTTCTGATAAACGGAAAGACTGGCAAAGACTCTTCTTCCCTCCGGAACATGGGCTAATCCCCGCTCTACAAGCTTATGTCCCGGAACCTTTTCAATATGTTTTTCATTATAGATAATTTCTCCGGAGGAAGACGGAATCAGCCCGGTAACCGTCTGTAAGGTACTGGTTTTTCCCGCGCCGTTTGCTCCAATCAAGGTGACAATCTCTCCCTTATTCACATGGAAGGAAATTCCCTTGATTGCATGAATCATGCCGTAATGCACATGTAAATTTTTAACTTCCAGTATCTTTCCCATACTACTCTCCTAAATAGGCTTTAATTACTTTTTCATCATGCAGAACTTCAGCAGTTTCTCCCTCTGCCAGTACTTGTCCGAAATTGAGTACCGTAAGTCTGTCGCAAATTCCCGAGACAAGCTTCATATCATGCTCAATGAGTAAAACGGTCATATCAAAGCGGTCTCGTACAAGACGAATCGTTTCCATGAGTTCTTCCGTCTCACTCGGATTCATTCCCGCAGCCGGCTCATCGAGAAGAAGGAGGCACGGATTTGTAGAAAGAGCTCTCGCAATCTCCAGCTTCCGCTGTTTTCCATAGGGAAGATTTCCTGCAGATTCCCCGGCCAGGTCTTCCAAGTGAAAAACGGAAAGTAAGTCCATAGCCAGATCATCCATGGTCTTTTCTTTCTTAAAATAATTGGGAAGACGGAATATTCCGTCTAAAAAACTGTACTTTTGAGATGCAAAATAGCCTGCTTTCACATTGTCCAAAACAGAGAGCTTGTTAAACAAACGAATATTCTGAAAGGTTCTTGCCACTCCCTGATGGTTAATCTTAATACAGCTCATTCCCACCAGATTTTTTCCATTCAAAAGGATTTCTCCCGCATTTGGCTTATATACCCCCGTAAGAAGGTTGAAAATCGTGGTTTTTCCGGCACCGTTCGGTCCGATTAAGCCGTAAAGTTCATTTTTCTTCACGGAAATATGAAAATTATCCACCGCCTTCAGGCCGCCAAAGGAAATCCCGAGGGCATTTACTTCTAATAAATTCATGCTGTAACCTCCTTTTTACGGAACTTCTGCAAAATGTTCTTCCGAAAGGCAATAAAGCTCGGAGCGGAGGTAAAGAGCATCATTAGAATTAAGACTACTGCATAAATCAGCATTCTATAGTCATTTAAAGAACGAAGCATCTCGGGAAGGAGGGTCAAAACTACGGCAGCAAGAATGGATCCGCGCATATTGCCGATTCCGCCCAATACCACGAAAACCAGAATCATAATGGACTGATTATAGCCGAAGTTTTTCGGAAGAGCCTGCAGAGAACTCAAATTATGGGCATAGAGCACACCTGCTATACCGGCAAAGGCTGCAGAAATAGAAAAGCAAAGTAACTTTAATTTGGTTACCGGAAGGCCGATACTCTCCGCCGCAATGCGGTTGTCACGAATCGCCATCACTGCACGTCCTGTTCTGGAGTGAATAAAATGCTGAATAAAAATCATGGAAAGAATAAGTAAAATCATTCCGATTGTAAAATTGCTGTATTTCGGTGTTCCGGTTATTCCCTGAGCACCCTTGATAATCCATGTGCCGCCTTCGCCCAAAGAAATCGCGTTACTGTCCTTTAAAGAAAAATGCCAGCCAGCCTTATCCACGCCAAAATAAAGCGCATTAATGAGGTTTTTGATAATCTCACCGAAGGCCAGGGTCACAATAGCCAGATAGTCCCCCTTCAAACGAAGTACGGGAATCCCGATTAAAATCCCAAGAACACCTGCGGAAAGTGCTCCGACAAAAAGAGCGATACAAAAAAGTAAAATAGGAGGAAGTCCGCTTCCCTTTAAAAGCATGGAACAGGTTGCGGAAGAAAAGGCTCCCACACACATAAAGCCGGCATGTCCAAGGGAAAGTTCCCCGGATATTCCGACAACCAGGTTTAAGCTGATTGCCAGGATAGAATAAATACAGAGAGGAACCAAAAGGCCCTTCATGAGAGAAGAAACGGATCCGGCCTGTAAAAAGAACTGTACCACAAGATAAACGAGAATCAGTATCCCGTAGTTTAGAAAAATCTCTTTCGATTGCTTTAGTCTTGTTTTATTCATTTTACACCTTCTCCATAATCTTCTTTCCTAAAATGCCGGTCGGCTTAATCAGGAGAACTACAATTAAAACAGAAAACACGATAGCGTCAGACAGTTTTGAAGAAATATAAGCCTTGGACAGGTTTTCTAAAATTCCGAGTAAGATGCCGCCGATAAAGGCTCCCGGAATAGATCCGATTCCTCCAAGTACTGCAGCGACAAAGGCTTTAATACCGGGCATTGCCCCCGTAGTCGGCGTTAAACTCGGATAAGCCGAGCACAGCAGAATACCCGCCACACTGGCCAGAGCGGATCCGATAGCAAAAGTCATGGCAATGGTCGCATTGACATTGACCCCCATAAGGCTAGCCGCACCCTTATCCTCGGAAACGGCAAGCATCGCCTGTCCCGCCTTTGTTTTATGGATAAAGAGGAGAAGAAAAACCGCAACCAAAGCCCCCACAATAATAGTTACTACCGTCTCCCCGGAAATCACAAGATTTCCGCCGGAAAGTTTAATCGGAGAAATTTTCACAAAAGAAGTAAAGCTCTTCGGATTTGCACTAAATAATAATAAAGCCAGATTCTGGAGCAAATAAGAAACGCCGATGGCAGTAATCAATACTGCAAGAGCGTTTGCATTTCGAAGCGGCTTATAGGCAATCCTTTCAATTAAAACACCGAGCGCCGTGCAGACTGCCATGCTGAGAAGCACGGCAAGCGGAATAGGAAGGCCCATTTGATTAAAGGCAATAAAAGCCGTATAGCTGCCGACCATGAGTACGTCTCCATGTGCAAAATTCAGCATCTTCGCAATTCCATATACCATGGTATAGCCCAGCGCAATAATGGCATAGACAGAGCCTAAGCTTATACCACTTAAAAGATATGAAATAAAACTCATCATAGAAAAATTTCTCCTTCATAGTAAGAAAAAGGCAAAGCGAAAGCATTGCCTTTTTCCTTATAGCTAAAAACGTAAATCTTGGAGCTTTTATCCATTTACATAAAAACACACAAGCCGAAAATCAAATCTCTGACTGAAATTTTTTATATAAAGAACTTGCTCTACAAAGGGTTACTCTGCGGAAACATATGCTCCGTCTTTGATGATAACAGCCTTCGGCTCTTTATCTACATCTCCGGAAGCATCCCACTTCATACCGGAACCGGTAAGACCGTCTAAAGAAATCTCCGTCATGGCCTTCTCCATAGCATCTCCCAACTCGGAAACACTCTGGTCCGGTGTCAGATTTGCTTTCTCAACGGCAGCTTTAATAGCATAAACCGCATCATAAGCATCCGCAGCAAACTGAATCGGTGTATCCTTATACTTCTCTTTGTAGTTCTTTACAAAGTTTACGGTCAAATCATCTTTAGCATCCGCAGCAAACGGTGTCAGAAGCATCAGACCTTCAGCAAGCTTTGTATCAAAATTCTCCACGTTCAGGATTCCATCCATACCGTCACATCCGAAGAAGGTCGGCTTATATCCCATAGTATTGGCCTGGGTAAGAACCAAAGCCGCCTCTGTATAGTAGAAGGGTAAGAAAACAAGGTCCGCTCCGGAATCCTTCATCTTCTGTAACTGCGTGGAGAAATCCTTGTTGGAATCCGCGGTAAACTGCTCATCCGCTACGATTTCTAATCCCTGCTTCGGAGCTTCTTCCTTGAAAGAATCATGTACACCGGTAGAATATACGTCAGAAGAATCATAAATGATACCGATCTTGGTTCCCAGCTTATGAGAACCGATATACTGTGCAGACTTCGCTCCTTGTGCAGGATCAGAGAAGCATACACGGAAGACATTCTTAGGTGCAGTTACTTCCAAAGCGGAACCCGACGGAGAAAGAATAAACATATTATCCGGCTCGGACTCTGTTCCTACAGCGATAGCAGGTGCAGAAGTTGTCGGTCCTACAAGGAACTGCATTCCCCAGTCCTTCAAGCTGTTATATGCATTGATAGCCTTTTCCTGATCATGCTCATCATCGGCCTTCTTGTATTCAATCTGGTAGCCGTTGATTCCGCCGTTTGCATTGATTTCATTCACGGCAATTTCCGCACCGTTCACTACAGCGTTACCATAGACTGCCGCTCCCCCTGTTAAGGGTCCCTGAGAACCGATTTTCCAAACTTTTCCGTTTGCATCCGCTTTCTCAGTTGCAGTACCGCTTGTTTCATTACTACTCTTTGTATTCCCGCCACAAGCCACTAAGGACAAAGCCATAAGTGTCGCTAAGGCAAAACTGATTTGTTTTTTCATTGCAATCCTCCCTTAATTCTTAAAATCTTTCCGTATTATAGGGAAGACTGCCCGGCTTGTCAATTCTTTTTATAACAATATTTACGGAATATTTATCTTGTTATAACCCAAAGGAATACCTATTATGATTGCAATGCTTTGAAGCTTATTCTTTCCAGCCTCCATTTGCTTTATATTGATTAAAAGCCGACGGCCGGGCTTTCACTTCGACTATCCCTGAGCATTAAATCGGATACTGCGTCTTTGGCAGGCTTTCCCTCAAAAAGAACCGCATTCACTTCTTTTACAATCGGAAGATCGACATGATATTTTTCACCAAGCTTTTTGGCCGCTTTTGCGGCATACACGCCTTCCACTACCTGTCCGACTTCCTTCATTGCTTCTTCATAAGTCTCACCCTTTCCGATTAAGATTCCCGCTCTCCTGTTTCGGGAATGCTTGGAAGCACAGGTAACAATCAGGTCTCCAATTCCGGAAAGCCCGGCAAAAGTTTCCAGATGACATCCCATAGCCTGTCCGAGCCTTGCAATTTCTGCAATTCCCCGCGTAATTAAAGCCGCCATCGTATTGTCCCCGTAACCCAGTCCATCCGCAATGCCTGCGGCAAGCGCAATGACGTTCTTTAAAGCCGCACCGATTTCCACTCCCAGAACATCTTTATTGGTATAAACCCGGAAAGTATCGCTGATAAAAACAGACTGAATCTTTCTTGCTGTTTCTTCATCCTTAGACGCACAAACTATGGTAGTCGGAATAAAGCGGGATACCTCCTCCGCATGGGAGGGCCCGGAAAGCACGGCAATTTTATTTTCCGGAAAAAACTCTTCCAAAATATCCGTCATGGTATAGAGCGTACTCTCTTCTATTCCTTTGGAAACGGTCACAAGGATTTGCTCCTTCCGAACGAAGGGAAGCGTTCTTTCCCCCATGGATCTTGTAAAAATAGAAGGTACTGCATAAACCAGCACTTCCCCCTCTTTTACCGCTTCTTCCAAAGAAGTAAGAATTGCAATTTCTTTCGGAATCACCACATCCGGAAGATTCATGCATTTTCTCTTCTCCTCCAAGTACTTTGCTTCCTTCTCGTCATGTGTCCACAAGTAAACGGAATGCCCATTTTTCCAAAGTGTCATTGATAAGGCCGTTCCCCAGCTTCCGGCACCAAGCACTGTGATTTTCATAAAAGCTCCTTTTCAAAATTACCGTTCTTTTTCCCTCGGCTCTTTCTTCTTTTTTCCGAAACGATTTTCCGTACCGTTTAAAAGTCTCTTGATATTACCTCTATGCTGGAAAATGAGCATAGCCATAAGTAGAAAACTTAAAGCACACATGGGAAGATAAACCGCATTTGAAAAAGGAAAAAGCAGTGATGTCTTCCCAAACAATACGACAGAGAAGAAAAATACCGTAACAGCCAGCATAGATCCCAGACTTACATAGCCGGTAATCAGGACAACCAGAATAAAAAAGAGCAAGAGACAGAGTGTATAGATTGGAGATAAGGCAATCAAAAGAGCCCCTGTACAGGCTACTCCTTTTCCTCCCTTAACCTTGGGAATACAGGGAAAGTTATGTCCAAGAATTGCTCCGATACCCGTCACCATCAGAATAAGACTCTTTAAGTCCTCATTTTCCGGTTTGAATAACAGCACCATAAAAAAGATGGGGAGCATACACTTTGCAATATCCATAAGAAGCACGGTAATCCCCGCTTTTTTCCCCAGAGTACGAAGAATATTCGTGCTGCCCGGATTCCCGGATCCTTCCTTATAGATATCAATTCCTTGGGTTTTTGCATACAAATAGCCGTTAGGGATGTTCCCGAAAGCATAACCCACAACTAAGCAGAACAAAATTTCCTGTACCGGCATTTATTTCTCTTCCCCTCTTTCTCTGATGATAAAGCGTATAGGGGTTCCTCTAAAACCGAAGTTCTCCCGAATCTGATTCTCAATATAACGGGTATAGGAGAAATGCATCAGCTCTCTGTCATTGACAAAAATCACAAAGGTAGGAGGCGAAACGGAAGCCTGCGTAATATAAAATAGCTTGAGTCTTTTTCCTTTATCGGAAGGCGGTTGCTTCATGGCAGTCGCTCTCGCCATAATTTCATTTAAGACACCGGTCTTTATGCGCAAAACCTGATTTTCATGGATTCTGTCCACCATTTCAAAAATCTTCTGTGTGCGCTGTCCGGTTTCCGCGGAAATAAAGAGAATCTCCGCATAGTCCATATAAGAAAACTTTTCACGAAGCTTCTTCGTAAACTCCTGCATGGTCTTGTCGTCCTTTTCCACAAGATCCCATTTATTGACTGCCAGGATTACTCCTTTTCCGGATTCATGGGCTATACCGGCAATGCGGGTATCTCCATCCGTAATACCCTCTGTAGCATCCAGTAAAACAATGCATATGTCTGCTCTATCTACTGCAGAAACGGTACGAATCACGGAATACCTTTCGATTTCCTCCGTCACTCTTCCCTTTCGGCGAAGCCCCGCCGTATCGATGAATACATAGGGAACGCCATTATGAATGATTTCCGTATCAATGGCATCACGAGTCGTTCCGGCAATATCCGAAACAATAACACGGTTCTCTCCCAGAAGCTTATTGGTTAGAGAGCTCTTTCCCACATTCGGTTTTCCGATGAGCGCAATCTTCAAGCGATCATCCTCTTCCTCAGCTTCCCCTTCCTTCGGAAAGTGTTTAACCACTTCCTCCAGCAAATCTCCGATTCCCATATGATTCGCGGAAGACACGGCAAAGGGTTCTCCCAAAGCCAAAGAATAAAATTCGTAAATATCATTTCCGAACTTCTTCACACTGTCTACCTTATTTACACAGAGTACAACCGGCTTCTTGGACTTCCTGAGCATATTGGCCACTTCATAGTCCGCATCCACCACTCCGCTTCTCACATCGGTAACAAAAATAATCACATCTGCTGTCTCAATCGCAAGTTCAGCCTGAGAGCGCATTTGCTTCAGTAAAATATCATCGGAAACAGGCTCAATTCCACCGGTATCGACCAAGGTAAAATGATAATTCAACCAGGACGCTTCGGCATAGATACGATCTCTTGTTACCCCCGGCGTATCCTGTACGATGGAAATCTGTTTTCCGGCTATTGTATTAAATAGAGTGGATTTTCCCACATTAGGACGCCCCACTACGGCGACAATGGCTTTTCTCACGCTATTCCTCCCTTTCAATACTCGAAATCGATTCATTTTACCATTAATTCAGGATAATGTCACATGCTTAAAAAAATAGCTGAACAAAAAGGAAAGAAAAAAAGAAGGGAACAAAGTCCCTTCCTTTTTCTTGAATTCATAACGAGTATCGTGCGCAAAGCGTGCGATATCTCGTTTAATGAGTATCCCTGAAAAACTACGTTGGTCTCATAGAAAGCTCTTAATGAATATAAATCCATCTGAATGAAAAGGTAATTCAATTAGTTGTTGTATAAATCAACCAATCTCTTTAACTTCTCGTATCTCTCTCTAGCTTCCTTCTCGTTCATCTCGTCCAAAGCCTTTGCTCTCTCCGGATTCTTCAGAGCCAGAGAAAGGTAACGAACCTCACCCTGTAAGAATTCCTGATAAGATTCGAACTTCGGTTCCTTGGAGTCTAAGCTGAACTTCTTGTCTCCGCCAAGCGGATTAAAACGGAAGTTGTTCCAGTAACCGGCCTCAACGGCAAGCTTCTCTTCGGTCTGTGCCTTAGCCATACCCTTCTTGATACCGTGGTTGATACAGGGAGAGTAAGCGATGATAAGAGACGGTCCCGGATATGCCTCCGCCTCGGAAATAGCCTTAACGGTCTGTGCCATATCTGCACCCATTGCGATGTGTGCTACATAAACATAGCCGTAGGACATTGCAATTCCGGCAAGATCCTTCTTCTTAGTCTCCTTACCGCCGGCAGCAAACTGTGCCACAGCACCGGTCGGAGTAGACTTGGAAGACTGTCCGCCTGTGTTGGAGTATACCTCAGTATCGAATACCATAACATTGATATCTTTTCCGGAAGCAAGAACATGATCCAATCCGCCGAATCCGATATCATATGCCCAACCGTCACCACCGAAAATCCACTGGCTCTTCTTTCCTAAGAAGTCCTTATTCTTCAGAAGATCCTTAGCCACTTCGTCGGTCTTTCCTTCCAAAGCAGCAACCAGCTTCTCTGTAGCGGTACCGTTTGTAGCACCGACAGCAAAGGTATCCAAATATTCCTTAGCCGCTTCCACAACAGCGCTGTCCTTATTGTCTTCTACAAGCTTTTCAACCTGCTTCTTCAGACGGTTACGAATCGCATTCTGTGCAAGAAGCATACCGTATCCGAACTCTGCATTGTCCTCAAAGAGAGAGTTATCCCAAGCCGGGCCCTGTCCCTTTGCGTTTACCGTATACGGTGTAGAGGGAGAAGAGTTACCCCAGATAGAAGAACATCCTGTAGCATTACTGATGTACATTCTCTCTCCGAAAAGCTGTGTGATGAGCTTGGCATACGGTGTCTCTCCACATCCCGGACATGCACCGGAGAACTCGAAGAGCGGCTTCTTAAACTGAGATCCCTTAACGGTAGTCTCCTTAAACTTTGCAATAACTTCTTCCTTCTCGGGAAGCTTAACAGCATAGTCGAAGTACTTCTGACGATCCAGATTGTCCTCGATTGGGGACATAACAAGAGCCTTCTCGCCCTTCATACCCGGACATACATTTGCACAAGATCCGCAGCCTACGCAATCCATTACGGAAACCTTGATACCGAACTTGTAGTTGGGCATTCCGTTCATAGCCTTCTGCTGATCTGCTTCCGGAGCCTTTGCAGCCTCATCCTCCGTATAAGCAAAAGCACGAATTGCGGCATGAGGACAAACATAGGAACAGAAGTTACACTGAATACAGTTATCCGGATTCCATGCAGGAACGTTAACAGCAATACCACGCTTTTCGTAAGCAGCCGTTCCAACCGGTGTGGAACCGTCTACATAGCTTGTGAAAGCGGAAACCGGAAGATTGTTACCTTCCTGAGCGGATACATGATTCTGCACATTGTTTACAAAGTCGAGAATGTCCTTTCTACCCTCGGTCTTCGTCTTAAATTCAAGACCTTCATCTGCGCAGTTAGCCCATTCCTTCTTTACTTCCACTTCTTCAAAAGCATTGGCACCGGCATCAATTGCAGCCCAGTTCTTCTTAACGACATCTTCACCCTTACGACCGTAGGTCTTCTCAGCGGCATCCTTCATGAGCTTGTTAGCCTGCTCCTTCGGAATGATACCGGTTAAGGTAAAGAATGCGGACTGCAGAATCGTGTTGATACGCGTTGGTCCCATGCCGGTTTCGATACCGATTTTAACACCGTTGATTACATAGAACTTGATGTTATGCTCGGCCATGTACTTCTTTACCTGGCCCGGAATATGCTTTTCCACCTCATCCTTGGACCATGTACAGTTCAGAAGGAAGGTACCGCCGTCAACCAGCTCTTGTACCATATTAAACTTAGTCATATAGGAAGGATTGTGGCAGGCAACGAAGTCAGCTCTCTTAATCAGGTAAGTAGACTTAATCGGCTTATCACCAAATCTTAAGTGAGACATGGTAACACCGCCGGACTTCTTGGAATCATAATCGAAGTAAGCCTGTGCGTACTTATCTGTATTGTCACCGATGATCTTGATGGAGTTCTTGTTTGCTCCAACGGTTCCATCAGCTCCCAGTCCCCAGAACTTACAGTTTACGGTTCCTGCAGGAGTTGTAACGATGGAAGGCCCAACCTCCAGAGAAAGATGGGTTACATCATCATTGATTCCGATAGTGAATCTCTTCTTATCCTTGTTGTTGTATACAGCTACAATCTGTGCGGGAGTAGTGTCCTTGGAACCTAAGCCGTAACGGCCGGAAAGAACAGTCACGTCCTTAAACTCGCTGTCGGAAAGTGCAGCAACAACATCTAAGTATAAAGGCTCACCGATAGATCCCGGCTCCTTGGTACGATCCAATACGGAGATAGTCTTTACCGTCTTCGGAATAGCCTTCAAGAAAGCATCGGTTGCAAACGGTCTATACAATCTTACCTTGATTAAACCAAGCTTTGCGCCGGTCTTTTCCGCTAAATAATCGATGGTCTCTTCAATGGTCTCATTTACAGAACCCATAGCCACAATAACGTGCTCTGCATCCTGTGCTCCATAGTAGTTGAACAAAGCATAATTTGTTCCGATCTTCTTGTTTACCTTATCCATGTACTCCTGCACAATAGCCGGAAGTGCATCATAATAAGGATTGCAAGCTTCTCTTGCCTGGAAGAAAATGTCCGGATTCTGTGCGGAACCTCTCTCAACCGGGTGATTCGGGTTTAATGCATTCTTACGGAAAGCATCAATATACTCCCAATCTACCATATCCTTCAAATCTTCATAATCCCACTCTTCAATCTTCTGGATCTCGTGAGAAGTACGGAAACCGTCGAAGAAGTTAATGAAAGGAAGTCTTCCCTTTAAGGCTGCAAGGTGCGCAACCGGAGTTAAGTCCATAACTTCCTGTACGGAAGATTCACAAAGCAGTGCAGCACCAGTCTGACGGCAAGCCATAACATCGGAGTGATCTCCGAAGATGGAAAGCGCATGTGTTGCAACAGCTCTTGCAGATACATCAAAAACACCGGGAAGCTGCTCACCGGCAATCTTATAAATATCCGGAATCATAAGGAGCAAACCTTGGGATGCCGTAAAAGTAGTTGTTAAAGCACCGGCAGCGAGTGCTCCGTGTACTGCTCCTGCAGCACCGGCCTCGGACTGCATCTCCGTTACCTGAACGGTTTCCCCGAGAATGTTCTGTCTTCCCTCTGTTGCCCACTCATCCACATGCTCAGGCATAACAGAAGAAGGTGTAATCGGGAAAATTGCAGCCACTTCCGAGAACGCATAGGATGCATGAGCCGCAGCCTGGTTACCGTCCATGGTCTTCATTTTTCTTGCCATAAAATACCCTCCTGAAAAAAATGAAACATTATCCTTAAAGTCCTTTTTGGGACCTTACATACCGAAAATTAGTATAACATTCCCCCTTTGAAAAGCAATGGAATTTGCCTCCGTTCCTTATTTAGTACAATTATCAAAACTTTCACAAAAAAAGAGTACCAAACGCAAAGCGCTCAATACTCTTTTTAAATACTCTTTTAAATACTCTTTTTAAATACTCTTTTTAAATACTCTTCTATTAATCGGAACCCGGCCCCGGAGAAATATAGTCTTCTGCTGTAGTCGTTACCGTATTGCTTCCACTCGGTCCATTGGAAATCACCGGATTTTCAGCGGTTTTAGACTCACTTTGCTTCGTTTCCGAACTCTTTGTTTCCTGTGCAGAGCTTGCCTGCGTACTTCCGGTCTGACTCTCTGCCGCAGAGGAACTTTCCGTACTGCCCTCCGCATATTTTTTCGGAGTATGCCCTTTATAGCTGGCATAATGGTCTTTCACCTTCTCGGTCTTTCCGTCTTTCGTAATGACCTTGAACGCCTGCCATTCGGATCCGGCGGAACCGCTACTCTCCTTGCCCTGTTCAGGGGTAATGATCTGAGGCTGCGGAACAGGTAAATCTTTAACTTTCTCCGATACCAGTTCCCACTTCACTCCCTCCGGAAGAACCGGCAAACCGTATATTTGTACCGTAGCCGTTTGATCCTTGTACCAAGCCAAAATACCGACAGCGTGCTTGGAATTGTTTACAAATTTATAATCCGGTCCCGGCCAGGAAACGGTCGCATCGGTTCCCGGTGTAACATAAGTCGGGGCAAAGGTATGCGCTCTTCTATAGGTAGTCGTAAGTCCTGCACGAAATACCGCGTTATAAAGTGTAGAGGAAATCTGGCAAACGCCTCCTCCAACTTCTTCCACAACTTCTCCCTGGTTGTAAGCAGCTGCAGGTTTATAGCCCTTCTCCGCCGTTCTTTGTCCGACAACGGTATTAAAGGAAAACTCCTCGCCGGGCTCTAACACCGTACCGTTTACCGCCTCTGCAGCAAGCTTGACATTCGTATTACGCAATTGATTAGAGGTTGTTTTTGTGGTTACGCTGGCAATAATTTTATATTTATCCTTAATAGAGTCGGTTGAAGCCGGAATGGCGGAACCAACAGTCTCTACTTCCCCGGAAAACTCTTTTGCATCGAGCAAATCCATAACCTTCTTGGCTGTATCGCTTACATTAACGGCATAGCCGTCCTTGGTTCCTCCGAATTCAAATTCCCCGGTTGATCTGTTGTATTTTGTAATATCTCCGTTTTGAGGAGCCATCTTCCAAACAATTGCAAGCTGATTGACATAGTCCGTTATCTTGTCGTTGAAATTCGGCAGTTGTAACACATAGTCCGCTGTAGGAGCCTGTGTTTCCGTTTCCGATGTAGTTTCTTCTTTTTTCTTCTTTTTCTTTTTTTCTTTCTCTGTGGAACTCTCTTCCGTACTGCTTTCTACCGTCTCACTCTCTTTGTATGCCGTAAAAATCTGCTCTACAAAATCGTGAATACTGTCTTCCAACAAATCCGGAACGTTGTATTCCGTTTTTTCCGGTCGAATGGTCACATCGGAAAGAGAATTGGCAATTTTAACAATTTCCTCCGTACCCTGGTCATCTACTCCGTCATCAGAGCTGCTATTCTCTTTATGCTCCGGAAACTCCGGCATGGAAAAATACTGAATATTGGGATTCGCATTTTTAATCACAATATTCCACTGGTAGGATTTGTGCAGAAAATCCTCCACTTCCTCCTTGGTCATGCCCTTCATATTTAAAAGCTCGGCATCTTTCTTGAAAGCGGAGTAATCCAAATATAAATCTTTTTGAATTGCATCGGGATTGATTGCCTGTGTTTCTACCGCACTTTCCGTCTCTTCCGCATGAGAAGAAGGACGGGACAGCGCATAAACTCCCGTACCCAGTACGGCAATAGCCAAAACACCGATTAACACAAAAGGAAATGGAGATTTTTTATTGGGTCTTCTTCCACTTCCGCCGTTTCCGCTACCTCTCCCGGACCTTACTCCTCTATCATTATAGCTGTAGGATGCGCTACGACTTCTGGAACTTCCCTGCGCTCTACTGACTCCTCTTGATAATCTTCTTTGACTGGCTAGCATATTTCATCCTCTGTCTTCTATACAAACAAGATCACAGTATCCTCCTGTGACTCCACAATAAATTGAATAAGCATTTTCCGTAAAGTCTGAAAACGAAATAAATTTTGAACAATTCTCCCGTAACAGCATTGTAAAAAAGGATAACCCCCGCCTGTTGCGATATTCGTTATTCATTACGAAAGGGCGTCGTTTCCTATACAGAAAACGACGCCCTTTATCATACCACAGTATTTTTTTTTGTGTAGAAAAACTTCCTAAAATCTTTCTGTAGTCAGTCACAAAATTGTAAGAAAATGAATCAAGCTTTTACTACAAAATTCACAATCTTACCCGGAACATAAACTTCCTTGATAAGTTCACCGGAAAGCTTGTCTCCGAGAGCTTTCTTCGCCTCTTTTAAAATACTCTCCTTATCGATATCCTTCGGCACCTCGAGTACAATCTTTACTTTCCCGTTAATCTGCACCGGCACCTTGATTTCATCCGATTCTCTTTCCTTATCGCTGTACTCCGGCCAGTTTGCGGAAAAGACGGAAGTCTCTCCGCCGCATAAATGATAGCATTCCTCCGCAATATGCGGTGCAAAAGGAGCCAGTAAGATGGAGAAGGTCTTTAAAGTCTCTAAATCCATTCCCCCTTCTCTTTTAGCGATATCGAGCATAGCATTGTTATACTCCATAAAACCGGAAACCACGGTGTTTAAGTTAAAGCTTTCGAAACGCTCCTCAATATCATGAATTAAGTTATGGCGAAGGCGAACCATCTCCTTTGTCTCTGCTACATTTTTCTCTTTTGAATCGAGTACCAGAGAATAGAAACGGTTTAAGAAACGGTAAACGCCATCTATTCCTCTTGCGTCCCAGGCTGCATCCAGCTCGGGAGGACCGACAAAAAGTTCATAAAGACGCAGGGCATCACAGCCGTAATCCGCCACTAGATCATCCGGAGAAACTACATTCCCCATGGACTTGGACATCTTCTGCCCGTCCGGTCCTAAAATCATACCTTGATTAAAGAGCTTTTTAAAAGGCTCCTTAAACCCTACTACACCGATGTCATAGAGGAACTTTGTCCAGAACCGGGAATAGAGCAGGTGAAGCACCGCATGCTCCACTCCTCCGATATACATGTCCACCGGAAGATACTTATCCGCCTTTTCCCTGCTGATCAGTTCCTTATCATTGTATTTATCCACATAACGGATAAAGTACCAAGAAGAACCTGCCCACTGGGGCATCGTGTTCGTCTCTCTCTTTGCCTTACCGCCACATTTCGGACAGGTACAATTTACCCATTCGGGAATGCCGGCAAGAGGGGATTCTCCCGTTCCGCTCGGCTCATAATGCTCTACCTCGGGAAGCTTTAAGGGCAATTCCTCAACCGGAACCGCAACATTTCCACATTTCGGGCAGTGCACGATGGGAATCGGTTCTCCCCAGTAACGCTGTCTGGAGAATACCCAGTCTCTTAATTTATAGCTGACGGTCTTCTTACCGAGACCCTTCTTCTCTATCTCTTCCGGAGCGCTTTCTTTCAATACGGAGGATTCCTGTCCGTTCCAAGCGCCGGAATTAATCATTACTCCGCTTGCTTCCGTATAAGCCTCTGTCAGTTCCTCTTCCTTTCCGTCCTTGGAAATAACCTGGACGATGGGAAGATTAAATTTCTTTGCAAAGGCAAAGTCACGGGAATCATGCGCAGGCACGCACATGATAGCACCGGTTCCGTGGTCGGCAAGTACATAGTCGGAAATCCAAACCGGAGTCTTCTTACCGTTCATCGGATTGATAACATAAGCCCCGGTAAAGACGCCGGTCTTATCTTTATCCGTAACGGCCATTCTGTCCACATTGGACTTATTTGCCGCTTTTTGAATATACTCCTCTACCTCGGGAAGCTTCTCCGCTGTCGTAATCTTTTTTACCAAAGGATGTTCCGGAGCAAGAACCAGGAAGGTCGCCCCGTAAAGCGTATCGGGTCTTGTGGTAAAAACGGTAATCTTCTCTTCGGCGTTCTCCAGCTTGAAATCCACCTCTGCACCGTAAGAACGACCAATCCACTCTGCCTGCATCTTCTTTACCTTTTCCGGCCAGTCCAGAGTGTCCAGATCATCGAGTAAACGGTCCGCATAAGCGGTAATCTTCAGCATCCACTGGCGAAGATTTTTCTTCGTCACTGCAGTTCCGCACCGCTCGCATTTTCCGTCTACCACCTCTTCGTTCGCAAGTCCGGTCTTACAGCTTGGGCACCAGTTGATTGGGAATTCTTTCTCGTAAGCAAGACCCTTCTCAAACATTTTCACAAAAATCCACTGTGTCCACTTAAAATAATCCGGATCCGTGGTGTTCAGCTCCATATCCCAGTCATAAATGGCGTTAATCTGCTGCAGCTGCCTCTTTATATTTTCCACATTCTTTTTGGTCGTAATAGACGGATGAATGCCCATCTTGATAGCATAGTTTTCCGCAGGAAGGCCGAAGGCATCCCAGCCCATGGGGTGAATCACGTATTTTCCCCTAATCAACTGGTAACGAGACCAGGCATCGGAAATCACATACCCTCTCCAGTGTCCCACATGTAAGCCGGAGCCGGAAGGGTACGGAAACATATCCAAACAATAATACTTTTCCTTCTTATCATCTTTCGGATTAATGGGATTCTTCTCCCAAAATTCCTGCCACTTCTTTTCCACTTGTGCATGATTATATCTTGCCATGTTTCACCTCTATCTTCCTACAACAATGCTGTTTATTGTATATCCAAACTTCGAGTCTCGTCAAGGCGTAGACCGCGCGCCTGCTGATTTCTTAAAACTGAGTTAGCTGAAAGCTATCCCTTTTTGCTTTATGGCACAGAGCGTGCACTTTCAAAGCCTCTGTCCTTCGTTATTCCCATTCTGTCCGTTGCCTTGAAGAAGAGCTTCGCATTTTTTCGAGAAATTCCGAACTCTTCCCGAAGCGCATCGATGGTGATTTCTCCCTCTTTTTCCATTTTATCCAGAGAAAAATTCTTTAAGTTTTCGAAGAGTTTTCGGAGCGTATAGTATTCTCCGTCCAGCTTGACGAGTGTTCCCTTATTTTCCAAGCTTGCCACAACATCGCTAAGGCGATTTTTTTCCTCCGAAAGCCAGAAATGATCGGAAAGTTTCATAAAGCTGTACTTTCCTTTTTGCATATCGTTTACAAGAGCATTGGCAATCTTCGTGTACAGTGCATCCTTAATCAGCTTAAAATCCGATAAGGCGATGAATTCCTCTCCGAAGCGAAAATCCCCCTTCTCTTCCCAACTGTCGAGTAGTGCCTTATAGGTATTTTTGCTATAAGAAGAGAAGAGCTTACTGTAGAGCACCATGGGCTTTTCCCCCAATTTATACGGATTCTTCTTATGAAAGTCACGAAGGTAATCCTCTACTTCTTTTCGCATAAGTATCTCCTCTTCGGAAAGAATAGCAAAAAGTTCTCCATTCAGCTCTATCGTAAAAAGGAAAGAGTTCCCATTCTCTTCCGTAAAGAAGACACTGTTCGTATTGTTGTCCGCATCGGAGGAAACTAAGTGGCTTATCTTTTCCGCCTCTAAAATTTCCTGAATTTTCGGAAAACCGCTGAAGCGTTTTTTCAATTCCGTAAAAGAGCTGAAGTTTCTCTTCCGCTTTTTTAAGAAAGATGCGAGTAAAGCCTCTTCACCCTCATTTTCCAAAGCTTCTAAAAATGTAAGCGGAAATCTTCCCCTTCTATGGCGCCCTCTCGGACAAGGATCCAAAACAAGACCTCCTCCGAGTGTCTCTCCCTCCGCATCATTTCTAAGAATAAAACGTTCCCGAAAAACGGACACCGTCTTTTCTTGAAGTTGTAGCTGGACGAAAGAGGACTCTCCTTTTTTTATCCTTTCTCCCTCCAAAAAAATGACCTTACACGAAATGTGTGCAGTCCCTATCAGTAATTCCAGGTGCTGATTATGCTTTATTTCGGAAAATGGGGAAATACATTCTATACGGCAGTCTAAGAGGAAGCTTGGCTGTAAGCTTCCCTTTTCCGCTATGATATCTCCTTTTTTACAGGCTGCTTTCTCCATTCCTTGCAGATTCAGCGCGATTCTTTCTCCTGCATAGGCTGAGTTCACATCTTCCCCATGCACCTGTATATTTCGGATTTTTACTTCTCTTTCTTCGGGATAAAGTAAGTAAACTCCGGCGGCACCCCCGCTTTCTCCGCTATCACCGGCTTCTCGAATTTCCTCGCTTACTCCGCTTTTTCCGCTGTGCTTATCCTTTTGAATCTTACCGGAAAGAGCCGTCCCGGTAACAATGGTTCCGGCACCTGCCACGGAAAACACTCTATCCACCGGCATGCGAAAGACTCCCTTGGAAGACTTTCCCACTATTTTCTCCGCTTCCTCGCTTAAATACGTTTTTAAAGCGGAAATCCCTTCCCCTGTATAAGAGGATAGCGGAAAAATCTTCGGCTCCGACTCATGAGGAAAAAACTTTTTATAGAGTGTGTAAACCTCCTCTTCCCTTTTCATCAAAAGAGCGGAATCCACAAGATCCACCATAGTAAGCACTAAAACGACTTTCTTTATCTGAAGCAGACGAAGAATCGCAAGGTGCTCCTCCGTCTGCGGCATGACACCTTCCTTTGCCGAAACAACAAGGAGAACCAAATCCATTCCCATAGCACCGGAGACCATACTGCGAATGAATTTTTCATGTCCCGGCGTATCAATTATGGAAATCTTCTTTCCGGACGGAAGTAAAAGAGAGGCAAAGCCCAATGCAATGCTCATTCCTCTTTCTTTTTCTTCTTTCAGTCTGTCCGTATCACAACCGCACAAGGCTTTCACGAGAGCCGTCTTTCCATGATCGATATGTCCGGCAGTGCCGATTACATAATGTCTTTCCTCCATACTGTTTCCTTATTTTTTGCCTGCGCTTTTTATCCTATTCTTTTCTATATCCATGCTATTTTTCTATTTCTATCGATTCAATTTCCGCATCTTTAATTTCAGAAGCGCCTTTGCTTTTTTGGCATCGGTACGTACAAGATTATTTTCTCCTACCACATTCGTCTCGATGCCTTCCACGCTCTTATTGATATCCACAATACTGTCCATATAACGATTTGTCACCACAAAAGCCCCCTGCACACCCACAAAAGAGACTCCAACCACGGCAATCTCTCGCTTTCCGATCTCCTCTATTGCATGAGCAAAATCCACATTGCTGTTCCCCCAGCTGTCTTCACTGACGATTGCCCCCTTAACGCGCATCGCCTCCGCTAACGCACCGATACGGTCTCCCGTAAAATATTTACTGGCATTGTCCTGCGGAATCCCGGCAAGAATCACCCCGACAAAATCGATATCCGTATCGTCGCAGAGTTCATCCACAAGAGGATCCCGAAAATGATGCAAAGTCGTTTCTTTGGTAGAAGGACCGATTCCCATAAGCTTCTTTCTTCCTTTCTCTTCCGATTCTATCTCTTTTCAAAAAGTAAAGTCAAATTGATGCATCTAATACAGCGCCCGTATCGCACCGTCCCGGTATTCATTCGGAGAAAGAATCACGGGAGAGCCTGTGCTTTCTATAATGGAGCGACTTCCATTATAGCCGGAAGGCTCGGGAGAGAGAAAATGTGTATCGTACATCGCGCCCTGTCCGCTCACCATTTTCACTAAAACCACTTTTTCTTTCCCGGGTCTCTCTATATCCTGATAATCATGTCTTTCCGTGCAATGCCTTCCGTCCAGCTTTTTCAGAACATGCCGTATTTCCTGACAAAAAGAGTCACAAATCCTGTGGCAGGCATCCGGTCCCGAACGGGAATATCCGGCTCTTGCCTCAAGACAAATATCCATAAGGAGAATCAAGTCCTCCTTTCCCGGTGTACCTGCACGGTCAAAGACAATCTGTTCATCCAGAAAACCGTCTGAGTTTCCGAAGGCGGAAATGTAGTTTCCTTCCGTATCCGTTCCGCAAAGAACCAGATAAATTCCGGTCAGCGTATGCGTAATCCCCTCTCCGATTTTCCCGAGTACCTTGGTGGAAATGGGAATAATGTCCATAATGGAATGAATAGGAACGTGTCGTTCTTCTTTGGAAATAAGCTTAAGAGAGGCCGAGTGGATTAAAGGTTCTTTTTCTGCCAGTTTTTCCGGAACGGAAGAATCAAAACAGAGGGTATATTGATTGTTCGCCTCTTTTTCCAAAGAAAAACATTTTTCCTCTCTTGCCGCTTGAACATGAAAAGCTTTGATGCTTAAAGTTCTAAGAATTCTATCTTCCATAATATCACTCTCTATTCTCGATTTTTATATTTCTCGATTTTCCTTACTGAATAAGCTTAATCGAGAAGCTCTATATTTCGCAAGGGCTACTCCTAAAGAATACAAAAAAAAGACCGTTAAAAATCAAAAATACACTATGCCGGCAAGTTCCTTTCCGGCGTGCTTTCACTAAGCTCGTCGGAAACCCGCATGGCAAAAAACTACAGTTTTGATTTTTCACAGTCCTTTTCACGGAGTAGGAGATATCGTGTAAAGTACACGGTACCTCCTTCTGAACAAGTATCACTCGCGGTTCACGCGGTACTTCGTTTATACCTTCGCAATATATTCATAGGGAAGGGATACAATCTTTCCTGCAGACTCGATTTTCTCAAGCTGCTCCAAGGTATCCTTTACAATATGATATTGCATTTCTTTATTGTTCGGCTCTCCTGCATTTGCACCCATCGGAACGAGAGGAGCAACTGCTCTTGGACTACCGGTCTGTCTTACGACAGGAGGAAGGGCGGCGATAATGATTGTGGGAATGCCAACCTCCTCTATAGCTCTCTGCACAAGCACGGCAGAACGATGACAGGTCCCTCAGCCTGCGGTAAGGATTACGGCATCCACGCCTTCATCCTTCAAAATCTTCGCAATAGCCGGACCGGTTTCGTTTTTGAATTTTTCCTGGTTTCCGCCACCGCCCATGAAGCCGATGTGTACAGGCGCTACCGCCTTAATGACTCCATCCTTTGCAAGTTCATGCAATCGGTCAATGGGGAACATACAGTTTATATCTTTGTTAACATCACTATTGTCATATCCGCCGTGAGAAACCATCAGCTCCGCAGAAGGCATCGTATCCTTAATGATTCTGAAACTGAAGTCACCGGCAAGATTAAATCTCTTATCATCCTTATGATGCACCCCTGCCGCCGTGGCAATCGCTACAACCATATCCTTTAGAGGTTTGGTAACCGGTGCCCATACGGGAGGAGGCGTTATCGGAACAAAGATTTCAGACTGCATCCCTTTTACTACTGTAAAATCCATCTTTTTCTCCTTTCTTTCGTATTTTATGTAAATATTCTAAAGCTCTTTGTGCTTTTGAATATTACTAACATATTTCTCATTTACTGCAGGACCGAGCTGTTCGATAAAACTCATGTTAAAGCCCACCTCCTGTCCGACCTTGATTTCGTAGTCGGAAATCAGCATGCGCATAGGGATTTTCAAGTACCCGAGTCGTCCCTTTAAATCAATTCCTACCGCCCCATCGTGAACTTCCACGATAATGCCTTCCATGTAAATGAGCCTGTCCGTATATTTCGGCATCAGGACTGCAGGTACTTTTCCTTAAATTTATCACTCATGGGAAGAGAAGTTTCATTCTCCACGAGTTGAACAGGTTTTCCGCTCAGATTGGAAATCAGTTCAACATTCTGCAACTTTACATTCGGATTCCATTTTCTTTCCGCCTTCGTAATTTCCTCTCCGAACATCTCGGCTTTAAGCATGTAGATTGCACGGATAGCATCCTCATGACAGAGCGTATTGTTTGCCAGAATTTCATTTTCAATACCGGCCTCGGATTTATTGTTGTCTACCATGGCATTCATATATTTATTTCCGACAACGAGAGCACCCTGATTTGCACAGAAGGACATCCCCACAACCTTAATACCTCGTTTTCCAATCTGCTCAATATGGCTTGCGAAGTCGATATGGTTATTTCCAAATCCCTCCGTGGTAACAAAAGCGCCGTCCGCGCCTATAGCTTCCAGGGTCATCCCTACACGACGGGAAACATAGAACTTTTCCGAATTAATCTGCGGAGATCCTACAAGAACCACTCCGCAAAGATCCAGTTCCTTATCATGTAAAACCTCCAGAACCAAAGGCTCTCTCCAGTAGTGACGGGACATTTCCTTCGATGCCGGCCCTATACAGGTTAAAGCATGAATGCAACCGTCCAGGACTTCCAAAGGGGAAACCACGACAGGAACATTTCCAAGGTCTACATTCGGCTTTGCTCCGAGCACGCCTACCGGCTCTACCGGAAGAAGCAGGTTATCATGCATAGCACCCTGCCCCATGATTTCCTTTACAATAACCACTTTCTTCTTACCCGGTCTTCTCAGCTGATTAAAGGTCTCCGTATCGACAACAAGACTTTCCTCCGCCTTCTTTAAGGCCTTACGGATTTCTTCGGTAATGACATCCGTTGCCGCATGCGCTGCCAAGGGTCCCGGACGTTCCATATTGGTCTTTTCTTTAATCGTCACATTAGTCTTGATGAAGATTTCTCCCTTATCCGGGCATCCGGGACGTCCCCACATAATATTCTCATCAAGGTAACCTTCAGAAGACCCGAATTCTCCGATTTGTACCCCGTTGGAATCCGTTCCGGAAACCATCATGACCACGCCATCCAAGACTCTGGTTGTTCCGCATCCAAGCTCCTCATCCCCCTCTTTTGTCGCAATAGGCTGTACATCCATGATGGTGTTGGAAAAGCTGTGGTACTGCGCCGGTGTAATAATATCCAGCTCCAGCTTCTCCACAAGTTCCTGAGAAGCTGCAGCTTCTTCTTCGATTCCTTCTCGTATGAAAAGGATTGTTCCTTCCAGTTTTGTTTCGGAACCGCGCCTAACCTCCGTAACCTTATAATGCTTTCTGACAAGAGAACGGACAAGAATTTCCTCTTCTTTTTTCTCTTTCTCTGTGTTTTTCCCGTTCTCGGAAGAGAGCTGAGATGCTATAGGAGAGGTAAATGCTCCCTGCACTGCAGAAGTAGCGGAAGAAATCCCGAGCGCGCCTACCGGAATCTGAATATCGATTCCCTTTCCTTCTCCGATATGAATCTTTAAGCAACCCCCGAAAGAACTGTTCTGCCCTACGGGTAGGAAAGTCTGTCCATTTTTTTCTTCGCTTACAGCATTTCCCGTGTTATCCCCTGCCTCTCTTCTTTCTTCTTTTTCTTCTGTTTTTTCTTCTCTTTCTTTCTCGGAAAGCTGCACTAAATCTTTCGTAAGAGGGGTCAGTGAATCACAGGTCTTTATCAATTTTGCCCCCAAAGCCTCCTCTATCGTAATACATCCGTCCAGCTTCAAAAGCCCTTGGTCGACTAAATCATCAAATATCTCCGGATCTTCGAGATTGTGATGGGAAAGGACGATTCCTTCCTCCGCCCTGCAGCACAAGACTGCCGGACTTTTTTTATGTTCTTCTGCATATTCTGCCGAAATTGACATTGCACACTTCCTTTCTTTTATGAAAACTCTATATGAATATCCTGCCCTTCCTCTATACGGATATGGAACAGTCCTTCTTCTATAAATGCCTCTGTATCCGACTTTCGTTCTTCTTTCTTATCGAGAGTACCGGAATCTCTCCTTTCTTCGCCTCCTCCTGAAGAACCTTGCTTTTTTGCTTCCTCCGGAAAGGGAATCTGTCTTCCCTCTTCATTTACGGGAAGCTGTTCTACCGTTTTGGATTTTGTAAGGTAGCGCATAGGCTCCATCCCGACAGTTTTAAGAACATGATCGGTTTGATGATGTACTGTTAAATTCATCTTGGGAGCGGATCCCATAACGGTATTCGTACAATCACTGCAATTCCCGATAAGAATATCCGTGCACCCCTTATTCTTAAAGTGCAAAATCTTCGCTGCCTGACCGGGACAGTTTCCCGGATTTTCACATTTCAGTGTTCCCCGTACATCCACCGCCTGTTTACATGCCTGGACTGCAGTAAGTGTAGCATTATACTTTTTACATAGATCTTCCATTCTGTCCATGTTTCCACCGCAAGCACAGATCAGAACCCCCGTTTTGGCTCCCTTAAGATCCGGAAATGGCTCTGTAACAAGAATCCCGCCGCTTGTCTTTGTAATGGGAGTGGAAAGGGAAACCGCAGTTCCAGTGAAAGGTCCTCCTAAAAGAATTTCTCCGTACTCTCCGTCTATCCCTCCTGCCATTTCAATGAGCTCTCCTACTGTAGTGCCCACCGGAATATCCATAAAGACCTGCGATTCTTTACCCTTCTTGAGCTTCCCCGCTACAGTAATATTTTTCAGGAAAGAAGGCTTCTTCTCTTCCACGGCTTCCGCAATACGAAGGCAGGTTTCCACATTGATTACCACGGCTCCCGCTTCGGAAGGAAGTGCCGTAGGCGGAAGCAAGATTCCGAGGACTTCCCGAACTACCGCTCTTTCCTCCCCCATCGGATAAAGGTCCGGAAGAAGATGCAGGGTAATATTCGGAAAATCGGGAAGAGTACGAAGCAGCAAATTGATTTCTTCCTCATGCTTCTTCTTTATCGCAATAACCGCCTTTGCCGCCTTGCAACTTTGCATAGCATAGTCTATCCCGCGAAGGGTCTTTTCCGGCTGCTCCAAAATCTGCCTCATATTATGCTGAAGGAGAGGTTCGCACTCCGCTGCATTGACCAGAAGATAGCCTCCTTTTAAATCTATATTTAATTTTATTGCGGTAGGAAAACCTGCCCCTCCCATTCCGACAATTCCTGCGTCTTGGATGAGAGAGAGGATGTCTTTCCCCGATATCGGCTCAAAACCATCGCACTGCTCTACAGATTCTTCCACAAAGATTCGGTCTTCCTTAATTTCTTTGACCAGTCCGTCCACAGAAGAATGAACATTTGCCCCAAGCCCCTCCGGAACGGCAAGAAGACTTCCTCTCCTCACTCTGTCCCCCGGCTTTACGACAGCTTTCGCAAACGACCCGATATGCTGTTTCAGTAAAATCTCCTTCATTACTAGATTACTCCTCTATCCATATAACTACTCTTCTTTTCGGCATTATACCATAACTTATATTTATATAGGATAATACCGAAAATCACCAGTAATTTATCTGAAAACAAAATCTTACTTTCTGCCAAAAGATTCTGTTTAGCTGCAAAAGTCTCTCTACGTTTCTTTCACAAATTCTTCTTTTTCTTTATCCTTTCTCTCCTGAAAGAATCGAAGAACTTCTCTGCTGGACTGTTCATCCATTTCCGGAATGGAACGGATTTCTCCATAGCTTGCCTTACTGATTCCGACTACATCATGGAATTTACGAAGTAGAGCCTTCTTCCTTTTGGGTCCGATTCCTTTAATATCGTCCAAAAGGGAATGCACCTGCTCTTTCATGCGAAGTGACCTATGATAGCTAATGGCAAAGCGGTGTACCTCATCCTGCACTCTGGTTAAGAATTTAAAGCATTCTCCATGTGTAGAGATGGGAACTTCTTTAAAATCCACCAAAAGTGCTCTGGTTCTATGATGCTCATCCTTCACCATTCCGCATACCGGTATGGATATCCCGAGTTCCTGCAAAACGGATAGACAAATACTGACCTGACCTTTTCCGCCATCCATTAAGATTAAATCCGGAAACTGTGAAAAAGAACCCATTTCATCCTTTTTATCCTGCTTTCGATTTTCCTTTTTTTCTTCCAAACCATGAGAAAAACGACGATAAAGCATTTCGCGCATGGAGGCATAATCATCCTGCCCTATTACCGATTGAATTCGAAACTTTCGATAATCATTTGTTTTTTCTTTCCCATCCTGGTATACCACCATGGATCCGACCGTAAGAGCCCCGGAGGTATTGGAAATATCATAAGACTCAATACGGGAGGGGAGTTTTTCCAAATTAGCCAACTCTTTGAGTTCTTCCAAAGCAATGGCCTGTTTCTTCTTCTCATTTCTATACTTTTCCACATAGCGAAGCATCAAAATTCCCGCATTTTTCCCTGCAAGCTCCACTAATTTTTCCCGATCCCCCTGCTTAGGATTCACAAGATGCACTTTTTTCCCCTTCAGTGCACTTAACCACTCCTCTATCATTTCTTGATCCTGCAGTTGACAAGGCAGATGGATTTCTCTGGGAAGAAAAGGGGTTCCGCTATAAAACTGTCTTAAAAAGAGAGATAAAATCTCCTCATCGCTCTCTTCTTCATCAATTTTTAAGAAGCTATGATCTCGCCCTACTATTTTACCGTCTCGTACAAAAAATATCTGAATCACACAGTCGCTATGATCTCTTCTGATTCCCAGAATGTCTCTGTCCTCTCCATCCAAAGCCGTAATTTTCTGGCGTTTCTCCAAAGTATGAATTCCGGAAATCAAGTCTCTGTATTCCATGGCTTTTTCAAAATCCAAGCATTCTGATGCTTCCATCATTTTCTCTTGAAGAGAATGAATCAGCTCCTCTGTTTTCCCGGATAAAAAAGCAGAAACTTTCGGAATCAGTGCTCTGTATTCTTCTTTCGATTGCTTTAAGGTGCAAGGTGCATCACATTGGCCCATATCATAATATATACAAGGTCTTGGCAAAGGCTTTTTCTCGGAAAATACCTTGTTACAGTTTCGGATATGTATGGTTTTTCGAAGAAGCTCAATGACCTCACGCACCTGTTCCACGGAAGTATACGGTCCGTAATATTTAGACAATTTATTTCGTTTTGACCTTGTAAAAAAAAGACGAGGATAGTCTTCTTCTACACTAAAGCGAATGTACGGGTAGGATTTATCATCCTTAAGAACCGTATTGTAGCGCGGTTTATTTTCTTTAATCAGATTCGATTCCAAAACAAGAGCTTCCAACTCCGAATCCACAATGATATATTCAAACCTTTGAATCTGTGAAACCATCTGTTGAATTTTAACGGATTTTTTATAGGATTTTTGAAAATATTGCTTTACACGATTCCGAAGATTTTTAGCTTTTCCAACATAAATAATTTCATCCATTGCACCGTGCATTAAATAAACTCCCGGTGCTTTCGGGAGTTTTTTTAATTCTTCTGGAATATTAAATTCTTTATCCTCTGTAAATGCCGAACTACTCTCCATTCCTTCTTTCCTCCGATGATTCTTCCGTTTGCGTCATTTGTACGGGAGGGCCGACTTCCTTTCTGCTCTTCTCCTCGACTTCCGCCTCTTCTTTAGAAAGGAACGCGGAAAAATTATAATTGTTCGCTGCATTCCAAATTAACCATTCTTCATATCCGCTGTCATAAACAGCCTGAATCTGAGCACGAATTTCCTCTTTTCCATAGGAAATATAGTGTTGCAGATACGAGGCCGTAAAGCCCTGCAACCAAGGACGTACCGTTGCCTGATAACTCTGATTTCCGGCTTCCAAGAAGAGAGCCTTATGTGATGCAGCCAAAGCACCTTGAATCGTTTTATAAGGCTCCGTATCCGGATAAGCAATTCCGAAATTACCGTTTCCGTAGTGAGACGGATAAATCATCGGGCACATATAATCTACACATTCCGCCATAACGGCATAGTCCTGTCCGACAGACATACTGTCTACATAAGATCCAATTATCGTTCCGAAAACATCCGTAGAAAAGAAAACTTTTTTTTGCGCCATTCTGTCCGCCATAAAGCGAACAAATTCGGTGATGATTTTTGTTTTATCCGTTTTCGCCTCTTCCGGATAGACCACTTCCTGCATCCTTTTTTCAGTACAGAAGCGAACATAATCAAGCTGTATTTCATCAAAACCGTCGTCAGCACAGCTTTCCGCTATGGAAGCAAGATAGTCCCAGTATTCTTTTTTGTATGGATTTACCCAATTTAATCCATTATTATCTTCAAAAAGACTTCCGTCAGCCTTCTGATTCATCCATTCGGGATGCTTCGAGCCAATATAAGGATCTCTAAAGCAAACCAAGCGGGCTATCACATAGATTCCCTCATCATGACAGCGCTTTAAAAGTGCCGGTAAATCGGGAATGATCTTTAAATCCGCACCCAATTCCTTTACCAGCGGATTATTCATTCTGTAGCTGATCCTTCCCTGATCATTTTTGATGTCAATAACCAAGGCATTCAGTTCCGTACCCTTCATTCCGGACAGAATCTCCTCCATGCGTTCGGAACCGGCTGTATTATCGGTAATATAAATTCCTTTTACTTTCTTTCTTTCCTTACTAATAGCGGGTTTCTTCCAGATCAAAGCGGCTTTAGCCTTTTCCTCTTCTTCTGCCCTTTCTTTGGCTTCTATACTTTCCTGTGCCAGAGATTCTTGGAACTCCGCCTTCTCTGCAAGTTCGGATTCGTACTGCTTCAGTTCAGGAGTCTTGTTCACTTTATACTTCAGAGGTGCTTTTGTGCCGCAAGCCGAAAGAAGGCAAAAAAGAATGATTAAAATCCAAAGATATGATTTAACTCTCATAATCCTCCTATTTTATCCTTAAATATAGTCCGATTATACCACTTTGACATTCTAATACAAGAAATTTTGGGATAGCGTGAATGCACACGAGATACCGCATGCTCCGCGAGAGATAAGACACCGCATGCTTCGCAAGAGATAAGACACCGCACACTTAGTGAGCGATATTCGCTGAGAATAAAACAGCCATAATGCTTAAGCTTCATTCACGCTTAACATTATGGCTATTTTTATCTCTTTCATTCAACATGAAAAATCGTTCTTCGTTAGATAGTTTCCCAAAAGCTAATTTTATTCATAATCGGCATCGTACAATTTTCGTACAATAACTCATTTAGGATAAAACGTCCTTTGCTATCCTATCGGCAAGTTCCTCTAAAGCTTCCCGATTCACTGTGGAGGACTTTACGGTAAGAGGAGATGCAAGATAAGTAATCCCCTTCATACCGTCTAAAATTTCCTTCAACAACTTAGCGCTTTGCGGTGCCCAAGTTCCATTCTCAATGATGGATACCGTTCGATTCTGCACACTCAGATTTTTCATATCCGTGAGCAAATTTTCCATTTTCGGGAAAAGACCGTTGTTATAAGTCGTTGCCCCGAATACCAGGTGGCTTGCGCGAAAAGCTTCTCCGATTAAATAAGATACTTCCGTCTTGGAAACATCATAAATTCGAATGTTCCGTACGCCTCTTGTCCCGAGTTCCAAAGCAAAATGATTGATTATCGATTCAGTATTGCCATAAACTGAATTATAATAAATCACTACAGCCTTATCTTCCGGCTGATATTTTGACCAAAGATCATATTTCTCCAAAATAAAGGAAAGGTCTTCATCCCATATCGGACCATGCAAGGGGCAAATCATCTTAATAGAACAAGCACCTGTCTTTTTCAAAGCAGCCTGTGTCTGCGGGCCATACTTTCCAACAATATTGGCATAGTAGCGTCTTGCATCATCAACGAAATCTTTGTCTTTATAATTCTGTTCACTGGCAAAAATATTACCGTTGTTACAACCAAAAACGCCAAATGCGTCGGCTGAGAAAAGAATAGAATCGGTAATATCATAAGAGAACATAACCTCCGGCCAATGTACCATTGGTGCAAAAAGAAATTTAAAGCTATGTTTTCCGAAAGAAAATTCTTCTCCGTCCTTCACTACAATTCTGTTTTTTTCCGGAATTGCAAAACTGAAAAACTGCTCCAGCATCTGAAATGTCTTCATATTGGAAATGATACACAAATCCGGATATCTCCTGTAAATATCCTCAAAAGAACCGCAATGATCCGGTTCCATATGATGAATTACAAGATAATCCAGAGCTCTACCGCCTAAAGCATGCTCAACATTTTCCAAAAATTGATGCGCTACTGTATGATCGCAGGTATCCAACAAAGCTGTCTTCTCATCTAAAAGCAGATAGGAATTATAGCTTACTCCTCTCTCCAAAGGAAAAAGATTCTCAAAGAGAGGAAGTCTTCTGTCATCTACCCCCACATATACTAAATCATCGGTAATTTTTCTGTATGAATACATCTTCACTACTCCTCTGATTACTCGTCACGATCGATTCTCAGCTTTTCAGATGTTGGGAACTTACCCTTAATCCTCAGAAACCTCGAACTGATCCTTACCTACTCCACAAAGCGGGCAAAGGAAATCTTCGGGAACATCTTCCCAAGCTGTTCCGGGAGCTACACCTGCACCCTCTTCGCCTACTTCCGGATCATAAATATAACCACAAACTGTACATACATATTTCTTCATGATAATTCTCCTTTTCTAATACTAAACTTAAGTGTTTGAGTTATTACTCGCTGGTATATTATCATTAGATTGTGCACAAGTCCAGTAATTTTAGGAATAATTTCTGTTTTTAAATTGAGTACAATTTAAAAACGGAAATGCCGTATAGCCAAGCGCACAACACCCGTTATAAGCGTGATTGCTCCCCCCTACGGCAATACTTGGAAAGAATAAAGGAGTTCCCTTACGGAAACTCCTCTTCTCATTAGTCCTCTACTTTGATAATCTCACGCTTGTTATAAGATCCGCAAGCCTTGCAAACTCTATGAGGCATAACCAAAGCACCACACTTGGAGCACTTAACAAGGTTTGTTGCACCCATCTTCCAATTTGCTCTTCTGCTGTCTCTGCGGGCCTTGGATGATTTATTTTTTGGACAAATAGACATATTTACACCTCCCGTCTTAACCGAACTGGAATCGGTAGATTTGGTCATGCTTTTTAATCGTAGTGTGAGCCCTTCCCCACACTCTAAACGGGAAATTCCATAGTAAGAACATCTCCGTCGAAAACACACTCATGATAAAATACACTATCTTTGTATAAAAAGCAAGCAAAAAATACGAAATTAACAAATATTCCCTATCGGATTACTTTGTTAAACGCTGTGTATCCCTTGCAATTGCCAACTCCTCATTGGTCGGAATCAGGAAGAGCTTTACTTTGGAATCATCTGCAGAAATCAAAGTCTCCTTTCCTCTTACATCGTTTCTTTCCGGATCAATCTTTGCACCGAGGTATCCGAGATACTGCTCTACTACCAGTCTTCTCGTCACTTTATCGTTTTCTCCGACTCCTGCGGTGAAAGCAATGGCATCCACACCGTTCATAGCGGCCGCGTAAGCACCAATATACTTTGCAACTCTGTAACGGAAAGCGTCCAGTGCTACTTCAGCCATGTGGTTGCCCTTTTCGGCTGCCTGTTCAATATCTCTGAAATCGGAAGAGATGCCGGTCATTCCGAGTACGCCGGATTTCTTATTTAAAATATTGAGAACTTCATCTACACTCTTATTCTCATGATTGGCAATAAACTGAATTACCGCACCGTCAATATCTCCGGAACGAGTTCCCATAATGAGACCCTCAAGCGGGGTAAGTCCCATGGAAGTATCCACTGCCTTTCCACCGATGGAGGCGGAAATGGAAGCACCGTTTCCTAAATGGCAAACAATAACCTTTGCCTTCTCCGGATCCAATCCGCCAAAACGAATCGTTTCTGCTGAAACATAAGCATGGCTGGTTCCATGGAAGCCGTAACGACGAATCGCATACTTGTCATAGTACTCTTTCGGAATCGCATAGAAGTACGCCTTCTCCGGAAGGGTCATTCCGAATGTGGTGTCAAAAACAGCCACATTCTGCTTTCCGGGAACAACTTTCTCACAAGCTTCAATTCCCATCAGGTTTGCAGGATTGTGTAAAGGTCCTAAATCAAAGCACTCACGGATAACCTTCTTTACCTCTTCATTTACAACGATACTCTGGGTAAATTTATTTCCTCCATGGAGAACGCGATGTCCGATTGCATTAATCTCATCAACAGACTTTACGACGCCATGCTCTCCTGTTAAGGCATCAAAAACCAACTTTACCGCTACAGAATGATCCGGCATATCGGTTTCTACAATATAGTCCTCTTGCCCTGGCACTTCATGCTTCATACGGGATCCTTGAATCCCGATTCTTTCGCAAAGTCCCTTAGCCAATACCTTCTCTCCCTCCATATCAATGAGCTGATACTTCAGAGAAGAAGAACCACAGTTAATTACTAAGATTTTCATAGAACCTCCAAAAATGATGTATTTTTCTTCGAATATCGTTTCGATATTCGTTTAAGAACACGACTACGTTTAATCGTAAAGCTGACACTGCACGGCGGTAATGGCAACAACTCCCACAATATCCTCTGCACTGCAGCCTCTGGATAAGTCATTTACGGGTCTTGCTATACCCTGTGTCATGGGTCCGTACGCTTCCGCCTTTGCCAGTCTCTGCACAAGCTTATAACCGATATTTCCCGCATCCAGATTCGGGAAAATAAGAGTATTGGCATGCCCTGCAACCTTGGAATTCGGTGCTTTTAAAGAAGCAACCGATTCTACAAGTGCCGCATCCAGCTGCAACTCGCCATCCAAAAGTAAATCCGGATTGTTTTCCTTTGCAATTCTCGTTGCTTCCTGAACCTTTGTCACATCATCATGCTTAGCTGATCCCATGGTAGAGTAGGAAAGCATGGCCACCTTCGGCTCTTTTCCGACAAGGAAACGGAAAGATTCTGCAGAAGACTCTGCAATGGCGGCAAGCTCTTCCGCTGTCGGATTCTGATTTAGACCGCAGTCGGAAAAAACAAAAGTGCCATTTTCCCCATAAGGACAATCCGGAACAACCATAACAAAGAATGCGGATACCAGCTTGGTTCCGGGCTTGGTTTTTAAAATTTGTAAAGAGGGGCGAAGGGTATCCGCAGTAGAATGACATGCACCGGAAACGAGACCGTCCGCATCTCCCTTTTTCACCATCATTACGGCAAAGTAGGTATTGCTCTCCGTAAGGAGCTTTCTTGCCTCCTCTTCCGTCATCCCCTTGGATTTTCTCAGTTCCACCAAAGTGGCAACATAATCATCCAGCGAAGGAGAAGTCTTTGGGTCTACAACCTCTATACCGGATACGTCAAAACCATAATTACGGGCATCCTTTTCCACCGTTTCCTTGTTCCCAAGAAGAATCAAATTCGCAAAGCCTTCTTTTTTAATCTGCTGCGCCGCCTCCAGCGTTCTCTTATCCTCCGCTTCCGGGAGTACAATGGTCTTCATCCTAGCCTTGGCTTTTGCTTTTACATCTTCAATAAATGACATATTCTTCCTTCTTTCTTTTCTTCCAGAATCCATCTTTTTTCATAAAAAATGGCACAGGTCACCCTGTGAAATTCATAAAACTGACTGTTATTATAGCAAAGCTATTCCTTTGAAAAAAGAGAAATATACAGAATCCTATAAATAACACCATTTTGTACATTCTAGTATTTTTCAAAGCGTTCCAAAGGCACAACCATGATGGTTGCTCCTCCGATTTCCACATTCATCGGCATTGTTGTGTAGTTCATGATGGAACTGCCGGACAAATACGGCATATTTACCGTGATTTCCTGTCTTCTTCCGCACTGTGCCTTGATGACATCGATGCATCGATCTACATCGCTGTCTTCCACGGCAATCATCAGCGTCGTATTTCCCTTTTTCAAAAAACCTCCTGTTGTTGACAGTCTGGTTACCACAAAATGTTCCTGCATCAAAGCCTGAATCACATCATCTTCATTGTCATTTCTGATAATCGCATAAATCAGTTTCATAAGGCAATTCCTCTCTGCTTAATCCTACTCTTCCAAGTCCTAAAGACCTGTTTTTCCCTTTAGCCTATAATTGGGGCATTTTTTATTCCATTTATCCTATCATATTTTTAGAAAAAACTCACGATATTCCTCTTCCGTTCCAAGTAAAATTGCCTGATAGATTTTTCTTCCGAACAGGTCTATTTTCATCATATAATTGTCTTTTAATCCGGAATTTTCCCGAAGACTGTGTCCAAGACGAAAAATAGAATTCTCCGGCAAATAAGAAAGCAGTACTTCCGCCCTTTTACTACAACCGAGAATCCTAAAGTAGGGACTTTTTTCCGCTTTAGCCTGTTTCATATCCTCTTCTCGAATATGGAGAAGGACATGCAAGAGAGCCCTGCTCACTCGGGAATAGGTGTAGTTTTTTCCTTTCAGACTCTGTATAAAACTTTCCACTGTACTTTCTTTTCCTCGTAATGCACCGCCTTCTCTTATCATTTTTAAAATGCGCTGTTCAAGGTCCGCACTAATATCCAAAAAAGAAGACAGACTCTGCCCTTCTCTTTCCAACTCGAGAATCCTGTATAAGAGGAACTCCTTTAAAGACTCCATGTCTCCATAGGCTTCTCTTCCGTCCGCAGATTCCTCCTTTCCCGAAATAAGGACGTTATCCCGCTTTTTCCCACTTTGTAATGCAGAAATTTCATTCTTCGCTTTTTCCCTTTTTTCATTTCGTATTGCATGGGCGGAGGAAAAGGCGGGGTTTCTTTGTATTACGCCGAATTCCATCCGACTTTTCAATATGTCTGCTGCCATTAAATAAGCAATGCCAAGATTGTCATTGGGTAGGATTTCTCCGGGATAATATAGACTTAATGCCTTTTCCCTGGCTTTCGGATAGCTGTCTCCTTCTGCAAGGTATTCTTTAAACTTCGCTCGATACTCGGGATTTTCCTCTTCATTCCGTAAAAATGTGGCAGTCTCCCTAAGTCTTTCCAAGTCTCCGCATTCCGACCCGAAAACAATTTGATCGATAAAACCAAGTTCGGAAAGAATCTTGACACTCCCATAAGCAAAGTCAAGACTCCCTGAAAGCGAAAAAAGGACAGGAAGCTGAATAAGAAGGTCCACACCCTTCTTAAGGGCCTGCTTTGCCCTTTCCCATTTCGAGAGGAAAGCCGGTTCTCCTCTTTGCACAAAGTCTCCGGACATCACGGCAACAATATAATCCGCAGCATATTTTTTTCTGATTTCCTGTAAAAAATAGGCGTGTCCGTCATGAAAAGGATTGAACTCGGTGACTACGCCTACTACCTTTTTCCCGTTTATCATTTTCGAAAAACCCTTTCCTTGATATCGTGCAATAGTTTTACTTTATCTACCATTCTACAATTGTAGAAATCTCCCCGTGCTTTGCTACGGTAATCGGTAAGTCGTTTTCCGAAATCTTCTCCCGAATCGTTTGTAAAGCAAGCTCCGGAGTATTATTTTCTTTGCTCAAATGCCCTAAAAAGACCTGTCTCAGGGTACTCCCGGCTACCTTTTCCAGAAGGGTCGCACTGCTTTCATTGGAAAGGTGTCCGAAGTCCGAAAGAATTCTGCGTTTCAGTTCCAGGGGATAGGGTCCCTTTTCCAGCATTTCAATATCGTGGTTCGCCTCCAAAAGGAGGACATCCGTATCTCTCAAATGTTTGATTGTATACTCATCATAGCTTCCGAGGTCTGTAGCAATGGCGCAATGCTTCTCTCCTGACTCTGCACGGTACGCAAGCGGTTCTCTGGTGTCATGATGAATACTGAAAGGGAATAAATCGAGGTCTTTTATGCTCCATTTTCGGTCGGTTAAAATCGGGTTCAAAAGTTCCTTCGGAAAATCCTTTAAACTCTTACAAAGCAAGGTTCCCTGCAATGTTCCGAGGCTCGCATAAACCGGGATTTCCTGCTTCCTGAGAATACTCCCCAGCGCCTTAATATGATCAAAGTGCTCATGGGTAAGGAAAATGGCATCGATGTCTTGTAAGGATAAATCCAAGGCCTTAAGTCCTGCCTCTATGGTTCGAATCCCCACTCCGCAATCGATTAAAATGTGTGCCTCTTCCGTCCCGATATAGCTTGCGTTTCCATCAGAACCGCTGGATAAACTGGCGAATCGCATCCTCTGTCCTTTCTCTGTTTCCATCATTGAAAAGCACAAAATCCGCTTTTTCCTTATACTTTTCAATGTCCTGTGCCTTCATCATTCTTTCCGCCTCCTCCCTTTTATATCCGCGATTCTTTGTAAGACGGGAAAGTCGCGTAGCAAATGGACAATCCACGTAAAGCACGGCGTCACAAAGAGATAAAAAGGCTTCATTCGGAAGGGCCGTCTCTACGGCAAGCTTCTTTCCTTCTTTTCTTGCCTTGTAAATAGCCTGCGCAGCCATGTGAAAGACAAGCGGATGAACTCTTTCCTCCACCGACTTTCTATAGGATTCATCCTTTAGAAGAAGAGCACGAAAAAGAGGAAAGTTTAATTCCCCCTTCTCGGTAAAAACATCTTTTGGAAGCACGGAAGACAGCTGCTTTAAGAAAACGCTATCCAGATAGCAGTTCTTTGCCAGCCGGTCCATTTCCAGTCTTTCATACTGCCCTTCGCGCTCTAAAACGGAAAGCACCGTGCTTTTCCCGCTGCCCATTCCACCTATTACAGCCAAAATATTCTTTTTGGATTTTCCGTTCTTTTCCATTAAAACAAAATACTCCTACTCATTCCCTAAACTGCTCAGATACAGGCGTATCTCTTCAAGACCTTCTTCAGAAAAGGGGAAACTTTTCTTCTCTTTCGCTTCCTCCGGCGTATGCAAAAAGGCATAGGGCTCAGGCCAAGTATAGACAAGAAGCGATTTGCCTTCTCCTTCCTCTTGTTTTTCAATGCGATAGCGTATCCCTTGAAAGGATCCCGTATAGGGAGATTTTTTTAAAAAGCTTAGCGGAAGAATATCCTTCTTATCGATTTCCATTAGTGTGCTTCCTCCCAATTTTTCCCGGTCTTCGCTTCCACAAGGAAGGGAACCGGAAGAGTCAAGGCATTTTCCATGGAGGAAACCAGAATTTCTCTTACCTCATCAAGCTCTTCCTCCGGTACCTCCAAAAGAAGCTCATCGTGAACCTGTAAGACAATTTCGCTCTTTAGTTCTTTTCTTTTAAGTTCCTCATAAACTGCATTCATAGCTACCTTCATCATATCCGCAGCCGTGCCCTGAATCGGAGAGTTCATAGCTACCCGTTCACTGAAGCTTCTTCGCATAAAGTTGGAAGCATGAATCTCGGGGATTGGGCGGCGTCTTCCGAAAACGGTCTTCACATATCCGTTTTCCCTTGCAAAGGCTATTTCCGAATCCAAATACTCCTTTACCTTCGGATAGGTCGTAAAATAGCGCTCAATATATTCCTTTGCATCGGCCCGTCCTATACTTAAGCCCTCTGAAAGTCCGAAAGCGGAAATGCCGTAGACAATGCCGAAGTTAACCGCCTTTGCGTTTCTTCTTAATTCATCCGTTACTTCATCAAGTGGCACATGGAAAACCTGGGACGCGGTAACCTTATGAATATCTCTATCCATACGATAAGCTTCAATCAGTTTTTCGTCCTTGGAAAGCGCAGCCAGGATACGAAGTTCAATCTGGGAGTAATCTGCATCCAAAAATACGCAGCCCTCCTTGGGAATAAATACGGAGCGGAAATGTCTTCCCATTTCGGTTCGGATCGGAATATTCTGTAAGTTCGGGTCCGTAGAAGAAAGTCTTCCTGTTGCCGTAACCGTCTGTTGGAATACGCCGTGTATACGAGAGTCTTCCCCGATATAGTTCAGTAAACCCTCCGCATAGGTTGAATTCAGCTTCGCATAGGTACGGTATTCCATCACCTTCGCCACAATCGGATAGTCCTCCGAAAGCTTTTCCAGTACGTCCACCGCCGTGGAATAGCCCGTCTTCGTCTTCTTTCCGCCGGGTATTCCCATTTTTTCAAATAAAATCACACCGAGCTGCTGGGGAGAGTTGATGTTAAACTCTTCTCCCGCCATGGCATATATTTCCTTCTGCAACTCGTCAATTTTTTCTTTTAGAACCTTTCCATAGGAAAGAAGCTCTTCCTTGTCGACCAAAATACCGGTCTTTTCCATAGAATAAAGCGTTCTGGCAAGCGGCAGTTCAATCTTCTCATAGAGCTCCCACTGCCCCTCTTCCTTTAATTTAGAGAAAATACTGTCCTTTGCCTTTAGGGCGATGAGTGCCTGATAGATTCCCTCTTCCCGGCGGTCTTTCAGTTCTTTTTTCCCGGGTAAAATAAGAGAAAGATAGTCTCTTGCCAAATCATCATAGAAATAAGACTCTTTCAGAGGATTTAGTAGATAGGCCGCAATGGCCAAATCATAGACCTCTCCTTCCGTGAATATCTCATGGAGGTGCATCTCTTTCTTACTTTCTAATGTATAAATCTTACAGGCCTCAAAAAGCTCCGAAAGTTTCTCCTCAGCCATACGGAGCGGAACACGGTATAAACGTTCCTCGGAAAGTGCGAGATAGAGCATCTTCTCTTCTTCCTCCGCTAAAATAAGACCTATCTCTCCCTGCTTTACAGCGTCCTTTACGACAATCTGAAAAAGATAAGGATCCGTGACATCCTTCCATGGCTTTAACTGAAAAGCAGGACTTTCCTCTGTATTTTCCGAAGAAAAACGGGGAATCAGAGAGCGGAACTCCCATTTCTTCACAAGTTCGAGACTCTTCGCATTCGCATAGTTTTCCAACTTGGCATCCTCGAAACGAAAAGCAATCGGGGCATCTAGGCAGATGGTCGCAAGCTCTTTTGATAACTTCGCAAGCTCAAAATGTGTCTTTAAATCCTCTGCCGCTTTTGGCTTTCTGGGTACCTTGAATTCCGGGTCATCCGTATGAGCAAGGGCATTTTCAATACTGTGATACTTTGCAATAATCCACGTTGCCGTTTTTTCTCCCATACCGGGAACCCCCGGAATATTATCGGAGCTGTCCCCCATAAGAGCTTTTAAGTCAATAAACTCCTTTGGACTGACTCCCCACTCCTCTTCCACATCCTTCGGGTAGTAGTTGTAAATATTGGTCTCTCCCTTTGCCGTCTTCGGAAGGGAAATCTTGATATGCTCATCAGAAAGCTGAAGAAGGTCTCGATCTCCGGAAACAATGGTGACTTCCTTTCCTTCTTCCTGCATTCTTTTGGCAACCGTTCCCAGGATATCGTCTGCTTCATAACCTTCCATGGTTAAAATGGGAACATTCATGGCAGTAAGAAGCTCCTGCAAAATCGGAACCTGCTGCTTCAATTCTTCCGGCATGGATTTCCTCGTCCCCTTGTAGTCGGAGAACATCTTATGTCTAAAGGTCGGCACAGGCATATCAAAGGCGACAGCAACATGCTCCGCCTCTTCCAATTCCAATTCTTTAAAGAAAATGTTTAAAAATCCAAAAACACCGTTTGTGGGTATTCCCTCATGATTACTCAAAATCGGTACGCCGTAAAAGGCCCTGGATAAGATGCTGTGGCCGTCGATTAACAACAATTTATTCTGCTTCAAAGAATCCTCCTACTCTGTACGAAAATGAACTGTCAGAAGTTCTGTTTTATCGAAAAATCAAGGGCAAATAGCCTAGAATAAAATAGAATAAAGAAAAAAACAGTGCCCAAAAAACAAGCGTTTCCGAGCTAATTCTCACTGCAGAAAAGAAATGTCCCAAGCGAAGAAAATGTTCCGCTTCTTCTTCCATTTTACGGTAGGATCGGTCCACCGGCATATTTTCCTTCCCATCCAGACTTCTTAAGCCATGATAAATCATATGTGTCACACGCAATTCTTCCTTGCAATCCGGGCAAGTTTTAATATGTTGCAAAAAGTCCTCCAGCCTATCCTCTTCCCAGTTTCCCTGCACGAAATCATAGATATATTTTCTAGCCTCTAAACAGTTCACTATACACTCCTATGGTAAAATAATGGCAAGTCTCTTTCCACAAAATACTTCTCCAAAAACAATACTTGCAAAAAAAAATAAATGTGCTAATCTTTATAGCGCTTGCCGCTGTGGCGGAATGGCAGACGCACTTGACTCAAAATCAAGCGGGAAACCGTGCCGGTTCAAGTCCGGCCAGCGGCATTTTGAAAGAGGAAAGAAGATTCTTTCCTCTTTTTTGTTTCTACCAAGTATGGACGGCAATACTCGAAACTCACATCTGATAAGAGTTCTTTTAGAAGCGGAACTCTTATCAGGAAAATGCTCAGTCTCCGTAGGCTAAGTTTATTTCGTTCCGAAAATTCTATCTCCCGCATCTCCAAGTCCCGGACAGATGTAGGCATTTTTATTCAATTCTCTGTCTAAATTTCCAACATAAATCTGCACATCGGGATGCTCTTCATGAAGCTTCTTTACCCCTTCCGGTGCCGCGATGATGCATACAAACTTAATCTTCTTTCCGCCATGCTTTTTAATGAGATTAATGGCATCTACACCGGAACCGCCTGTTGCGAGCATCGGATCGCAAACCACGATAATTCTCTCTTCAATCGGGTTCGGAAGCTTACAGAAATATTCTACCGGCTTATGCGTGGTTTCATCTCTGTAAAGACCGATATGTCCAATCTTTGCGGAAGGCACCAAGGCTGTCAGTCCGGAAACCATGCCGAGACCTGCACGAAGGATAGGTACAATAGCAAGCTTTCTTCCTGCAATCACATAGGTATCCGCCGTTTCAATCGGTGTCTCCACCGGAACCTTGGTCATCGGAAGATCCGAAAGTGCTACAAAGCCCATAAGCATGGCAATTTCTTCCACCAGTTGACGGAATTCATTGGTCCCGGTGTTTTTATCTCTTAATATGGAGATTTTATGGGTAATCAGCGGGTGGTCCAAAATAAATACATTTTCACCAAATTGATTCATTGCTATTCCTCTCCTCTCTTCTTTACAAGCGTATTCTTGTCTTTATAGATTGAGCCACCGGGTATTATACCCCTTACGGCGGACAATGGATAGATATTCGTATGGGAAAAAATAATTGTTCCCGGATTTAAAACACTTTGACACCCCACTTCCACATGATCGGAAAGGATAACCCCGAACTTTTTAAGACCGGTTTCTATCTCCCCGTCTTCAAAATGCAGTATGAGCAGTGTCTTATCCGATTTCACATTGGAGGTCAGTGCCCCTGCTCCCAGATGAGAATATTCCCCCAGAATGGAGTCTCCGACATAGTTATAATGCGGAGTCTGCACGTGTGGGAAAAGTACCGCGTTTTTAAATTCACAGCTGTTTCCGAGCACAGATCCGGCTCCCGCAAAGACATTTTCCCGTAAAAAAGCCCCCGGCCTAAGCTCACAATCTTCCATAAGGATAATATTCTCTCCCAGATAGACGTTCGGGTAAAGCTTTACCGTCTTATGGATAAATACCCCCGGCTTTACTTCGTTAAAGTCCTCCGGTAGGCTTTTCTGCACTTCTTTAATCCAGGCCTTAATCTTCGGAAGTGCCTCCCAGGGATAGAGCGTATCCTGTAACAAGCTGTCATAGGGTGCTTTCAGCTCGGGAAAAAGTTTCTTTGTTGTACAAGCTTCCTTTTTCATATTTTCCTTTCTACTTATTTTAAGATAACTTTACCTTTTCCGTGTTTTTCCGTACAAAATCTTCGAGTTTATCCATATACTCTTTCTCTTCTATCTTTCCCTCTTCCACATAGGAAAGTCCCTTTTCCCAAGAAGCAGTGAGGGTCGGATTTAAAAGTGAGGGAATAGAGTTCCAGAGAATCCGCACAATTTTCTCCCCTAAAAGGCTCGGAGAAAGCTGTTGGTTCTTCTTATCCAAACAAATATATTCATTCTTTTCCAGCTTGGTAAGAATCCCTGCACGCGTTGCGGAAGTTCCGATTCCGGAGCCTTTAATCTGTTCCCTTAGAGACTCATCCTCTATCAGCTTTCCCGCGTTTTCCATGGCAAGAATCATTGTTCCTGAAGTATAGCGTTTCGGAGGAGAGGTTTCTCCCTCCTTTAAGGCGGTATTCATAAGATAAACTTTAGAACCTTTTTTTAAGCCGGAAAGGCCAGAGAGGCCGCTTACTCGGTTCTCTTCATCCTCCTCATTTTCCGAATCTCCTTCCTTTTCTTCCTTCTCTATGCTTTTTTCATAGAGCTGAAGGTAACCCGGTTTTTCAAGCCGCTTTTCACTTGCTAAAAACTCTTCCCCTAAAACCGTAATAGAAAGATTGTACTTTTTGTACTCTGCAGAAGGATAAAAAATGGAGAGAAAGCGACGAACAATAAAATCAAAGACCTTCTTTTGAAGCGTTCCCAAACTATTGTACTGGGCTCTTCCCTGCCCGGTCGGAATAATGGCATAGTGATCGGTGATTTTTTTGTCGTCACAATACTTCGTCTTAGCGATACCGCTATAACTTTTTCGTTCCAAGATATCCTTTGCAAAGGAAAGGTACTGCGGAAAGGCGGAAAGGCCGTGGATATTTTTCTCTATTTCCTTGGAAACCGCAGTGGAAAGCACCCTCGCATCCGTTCTTGGATAAGTGCAAAGCTTCTTTTCATAGAGCTCCTGCACAAGCTTTAAGGTATCATCCGGACTGATTTTTAAAATCTTGGCACATTCGTTTTGGAGTTCCGCAAGGTTAAAAAGAAGGGGCGGATTCTTGACTTCTTTTTTCTTTTCCAAACTTGTAATTATCCCTTCCCGTGGATAGGGCTTAAAGAGTTCCTGGAAAGCCTTCGCTTTTTCTTCCTGTAGAAAGCCCATATTTTTATATAAGTCGGACTCTCTATAGTACTTACCCTCTTCCTTTCCTCGAAATTCACAGGAAAGGGCTACACTTTCCCCGTCCAAACTGAAATCTCCGATGACTTTCCAGAAGCTCGTCTTTTGAAAGGCGCGAATCTCCATTTCTCTCTGCACAATCATGGCGAGGACGCAGCTCATCACTCTTCCCACTGCGATAACGGTGGATTTTTCCTTGCCGAGTGCTCTCGCAAGCTCTCTTCCAAAGCGGAGGGTCAGCACACGGGAGAAATTGATTCCCATAAGATAGTCTTCCTTAGCCCTAAGATAAGCGGCCGTTCCCAGCCTGTCATAGGCGGTCTTCGCCTTCGCCTCTCGAATTCCCCGAAGAATTTCTTCCTTGGTTTGGGAGTCAATCCATACCCGTTTTTCTTCCGCTGTAATTTCCGGACATTGGGAAGCAACAAGGCGATAAATATATTCTCCTTCTCTTCCCGAGTCGGTGCAGATATAGATGGTTTCCAGGTCCTTCCTCTGTAAAAGGGCGGAAACCACGGAAAATTGCTCCTTCACGGAGGGGATTACCTCGTAGAGATACTCCTTCGGAATAAAGGGAAGTGATTCCATCTTCCACTTCTTAAGCTCCTCATCGTATTTTTCCGGATAACTCATACTGATGAGGTGTCCCACACACCAGGTAAAGATATAGTCCTGATTTTCCAAATAGCCGCGGTTTCCTCCTCCTGTTGCCACTCCCAGTGCTTCCGCAAACTGCTTGGCAACGGAAGGCTTCTCCGCAATGAATAATTTTTTCATTTTAAATTAATCTTCTAAAGAAACGATAGATTGTTTCAGACTTATACACTACTCCCGCTTTTACAACCGGAGACGGAAAATTCGGCTTATTTATCGCATCGGGGTAGAACTGCGTTTCCAGGCAAAAGCCGCTATGCTTTCCATAGTCACAGCCCCCCTTTCCAAGATCTTCCGCAGCCATAAAATTTCCGGTGTAAAACTGAATTCCCGGGCAGTCCGTCTCCACTTCCATGGCAATACCGGACTTCTTGCAGAATACTTCGGCAGCACAGCGGAGTGTTCCGTCATAGTCTCTTATACAGAAATTGTGGTCGTAGCCCCCAACTGCTTTCAGCTCATTCTTAAGACGTTTCGTATCGAGCATCGCTTTCTCTGTCCTAAAGTCAAAGGCAGTTCCGTCTACTGCGCAAATTTCTCCTGTAGGAATCAGATGAGAATCGGAAGGCGTGTAGCTGTCCGCATGGATGCAAATTTCATGCTCGGAAAGAGAACCGAAATCATGTCCCATCAGGTTAAAATAGGCATGATTGGTAAAGTTCATGATGGTATCTTTATTGGAAAGTCCCTTATAACGGATTTTCACTTCATTATCGTCTGTCAAAGTATAGCGTACGGAAAAATCCAAGTCTCCCGGGAAGCCTTGATCCATATCCTGTGAAAATAAAGCCAGCGTCAGAGTATTTTCCCCTTTCTCCTTTACTGTAAAGAGGCGCCTTCCATAATAATCGGGACCGGAGTGACAGTTACTGTACTGTCCGTCGTTTAAGAAAAGACGATACAACTTGTTGTTCAGGTTGAACATTCCCCCGGCAATACGATTGCAGTTTCGTCCCACTACTTCTCCCATGTGGCCGGGATTTTCCATAATATCTTCCCAGTTTTCAACAGATAGCAGAAGGTCAAGTTCTTTCCCGCTCCGGTTCGGAAAAAGGAGAGAAAGCCAAACTCCGCCAAGGTCGGTAAAACTTGCCTTGACTCCGTTTTTATTTTCCATCGTAAAAAGATGAACCTCTCTTCCGTCCACAAAATGTCCCAATTTTTGAACCTTCATGCGCTCCTCCTTCTGTTTTCCTGAACCATTTTACGAAATCCTAAAATTGCAGTACGAAAATTCCGAAATGAATGATAAAAAAGAGGATGCAAGAAAAGAAAAATCCCATGATTTAGTCTCTTTCTTTCCCTGCATCCTCCTGTCTTTATTTTGTAATATAACCGAGTTCCACCAGCATTTCTGCAGAAAGCACACCGCCTCCCGCAGCACCTCTTAAGGTATTGTGGCTAAGACCGACAAACTTATAGTCAAAAAGATGGTCTTCTCTTAATCGTCCGATAGACACACCCATTCCTTTTTCATAATTTACATCTTCCAAAACGGAAGGACGATTATCCTCCTCTAAATATTGAATAAAATGCTTCGGGGCGGAGGGTAAATTTCTCTCCTGCGGAAGTCCCTTATAGTTTCTAAGCGCGGAAATCAACTCTTCCTTAGTCGGTTTCTTTCTAAAAGAGACCGAAACGGTAGCCGTGTGGCCGTTTAACACGGGAACACGAATACACTGTGCACTGATAACGAGATCCTCTTTCAAGGCAATCCCCTTCTCAGTAAGGGTACCAAGAACACGCAGAGGCTCTCTCTCGGACTTTTCTTCCTCTCCGCCGATATAAGGAATAATATTTCCTACCATCTCCGGCCAGGTCTCAAAATTCTTTCCCGCTCCGGAAATCGCCTGATAGGTTGAAATCACAGCCTGATACGGCTCAAATTCCATCCATGCCGCAAAGGCCGGGGTATAAGACTGAATGGAACAGTTCGGCTTTACAGCAATAAATCCCTTCTTGGTTCCTAAACGCTTTCTCTGTCTTTCTATAATTTTGTAATGCTCCGGATTAATCTCCGGCACAACCATCGGAACATCCTCTGTCCAACGGTGTGCGGAGTTGTTGGAAACCACCGGAAGTTCCGCCTTCGCATAGGCTTCCTCAATGGCCAAGATTTCCTCCTTATTCATATCCACTGCGGAAAATACGAAATCAAGACCTTCCTTAACAGACTCAATATCGGAAACATCCTTCACAACCATCTTCTTGACGGACTCGGGCATCGGAATGTCCAACTTCCACTTATCTCCCACAGCCTCCTCATAGGTCTTTCCCTTGGAACGGGGAGAGGCCGCAAGGCAAGCTAATTCAAACCAGGGGTGATTCTCTAAAAGTGTGGCAAATCTCTGCCCCACCATTCCGGTTGCTCCTAATATTCCTACTTTAAATTTTTCCATTTTATCCCTCTTTCTATACTTCTTACATTTTTACTTTACACGGCTATACTTTGCAAAAGATTGCCCTGCAAGCTTTAAACAATACTGCTTTTACGCTTGAACCTTTTATCATTTTTCGTTAACTTCAGTATGCCAACTTTTTTATTGTATCATGCTCCCTCTAAAGAGAAAATCCCTTTAACTGTGTTTTGCCCCTTTTCCTCCGCGCTTTGCGAGCTTCAGTCTCGACAAGGACAGATTTTTTCCGGAAAGCTTCAACTCAGTCTGCTCGGAAAGAAGGTAAACCGACTTTACGCTGTCTCCCTTCCTAAGGCTCATGGCACAGACGCCCCTTGCGGTCTTTTTCTGCACAGGAAGCTCCTCTACCGGGAAACGCAGGAAGAAGGAATCCTCGGACTCCAAAACGAGCTGTTCCTCCGCCTTTACGGGAAGGACAGCTACTAAACTGTCATCCACCAGCTTCGTTGCCTGCACCAGACGATTTTGCGTATCGAATTCCGCGCCCTCTACCCTTTTTCCATAACCGTTTCTGCTTAAGAAAAGTAAGGTTTCCTGTAAAAGCGCAGTCTTTGCAAATACGGAAAGCACAATCTCCTTATCCGAGGAGAATTTACTGAGGTTATCCAGGGGGATACCCTTATCCTTGAATTTTGCCAAGGGATAGTCCAAAACCTTAACCTGATGGAGATTCCCCTCACTCGTAAAGAAGAGTAGACGATCCGTATTCTTACAGGAAAGAATAAAGGGATAATCCGCCTCTATGCTTTCCTTATTTCTCTGGTAAACCTGCGGCTCCAAAAGCTTTCCGTAGCCGAAGCGATCCTGCACAAAGAAAAGATCCATTTCTTCAATGGCATTTTCATCATAAACGGCTTCTTCCGCGTTCCGAATCTCCGTCCTTCTCTTTCTTCCGAACTCCTCTCGAATAGAAAGGAGCTCTTCCTCAAGATGCTTATACAGCACTTCCTTGGAAGATACAATCGCCTTATAGTTCTTTATATTTTTCAAGGTTTCTCTATAGGACTTTTGCAGAGACAAAATTTCCAAGCCGATGAGCTTCGAAAGTCGCATGTCGAGAATGGCCTGCGCCTGCACTTCGCTAAAGGAAAAGCTCTCAATATCCTTTAGGAAAATGAGATCCCTGTCCTTTAATTGCAGAACCGAACTGTCTCCCTGCATCAGGGCAATCTTCGCTTCCTTTTGGCTCTTTGCACCGCGAAGAAGGGCAATAATGGCATCAATCACATCCACTGCCTTAATGAGTCCTTCTTCAATTTCCTTTTTCTTCTCTTCCTTTTCCAGAAGTTTTCCGAACTTGGAATGAATCCGCTCCTCCTGGAAGGAAAGATACTCTTCCAAGACACGCTTTAAGGAAAGGGTTTCCGGCCTGCCCTTTGCGATAGCCAGCATATTGACCGGAAAGCTGTCCTCGAGTTTGGTTTTCTTGTAGAGAATATTTTCAATCTTCTCTATGTCCGCATTGCTCTTTAATTCAAGGACAATGCGAATCCCCTGCTCTCCGGACTGGTTCGATATATCCGTAATATCCGTAATCTTCTTCTCATCGCAAAGACCTGCGACGTCCTGCATAAACTTACTGATTCCGGCACCGACCATAGTATACGGAATTTCCGTAATGACGAGCTTGTCTCTATCGTTTTTTCCCTGTTTTTTCTCAAAAACGAGCTTCCCGCGAAGACGAAGCTTTCCCTGTCCCGTAGCGTAGATTTCCGCTAAATCATCTTTATTGGCAACCATTCCTCCCGTAGGAAAGTCCGGTCCCGGCATGATGCGAAGCATTTCTTCCAAGCTCATCTCCGGATTTTTCATGTAGGCGAGAATCAGGTTGATCAGCTCCGCCAGATTGTGAGAGGGAGTAGAGGTGGTCATGCCTACCGCGATTCCCTCGGAACCGTTTAAAAGAAAATACGGAATCTTTGCGGGAAGAACCTCCGGCTCAAGGAGCTTCCCATCATAGTTTGGCTGAAACGGCACGGAAAGGCTTAGGTCCTCAAGCATGGCTTTTTCCGTAAAGGCTTCCAGTCTTGCCTCCGTATATCTGGGAGCCGCTGCGGAATCTCCTTCAATGGATCCGAAGTTTCCCTGTCCCTCGATAAGTGCCTGCATACGCTTAAAATCCTGCGCCATCACGACCAAGGTTTCGTAAATCGAGCTGTCTCCGTGCGGATGATATTTACCCATGGTATCACCGCAGATTCTTGCGGACTTTAAGGTCGGGCGGTCATGGAAGACGCGAAGCTCTCCCATATCGAAAAGCACCCTTCTTTGCACCGGCTTTAAGCCGTCCCGGATATCCGGAACGGCTCTGCTCGTTATAACGCTCATGGAATAGTCTAAGTAAGATTTCTGCATCTCCTCGGAATATTCCGTGCTTAAGATTTGTTCTGCCATATTTTATCCTTTATTCTATGTATCGATTTCCGCTTCTCTTGCGTGCGTAAATATAAATTCTCTTCTAGGTGCCACTTCAGCCCCCATAAGCATGGTGGTAACCTGAGAAGCAAGCTTGGCATCCTCTATTTCCACCCGCTTTAACACTCGGTTTTCCGGGTTTAAAGTCGTGTCCCAAAGTTCCTTCGGATTCATTTCTCCCAGTCCCTTAAAGCGCTTCAAATCATAGCCTTCCGTGCCGTGCTTCTTCTGATACTCCGTTAAAGCTCTTTCGTCATAGAGATACTGCGGCTTCTCTGTCTTTTTTATCGGACTCACAAGATAGAGAGGCGGCATGGAAACATAGATATGCCCTTCCTGAATAAGCTCCGGCATAAAGCGGTAGAAGAAGGTCAGGAGCAGGGTATCAATATGACTGCCGTCGACATCGGCATCCGTCATCAGAATAATCTTATGGTATCGAAGCTTTGTTATATCAAAGTCATTGCCATAGCCCTCAGAAAAACCGCAGCCAAAGGCATTGATCATCGTCTTAATTTCCGCATTGGCAAGAACCTTATCCATGGAAGCCTTCTCCACATTTAAGATTTTGCCTCGTAGGGGAAGGATAGCCTGTGTGTGACGGTTTCGGGAAGTCTTTGCCGAACCGCCCGCACTGTCTCCCTCCACGATGAAAATCTCACATTCTTCCGCATTTTTGGAAATGCAGTTCGCAAGCTTTCCGTTTGAGTCAAAACTGTACTTTGACTTGGAAAGAAGATTGACCTTGGCCCTTTCCTCCTGCTTTCTGATTTTTGCGGATTTCTCCGCACAGGCAAGAATCGCCTTTACGATTTCCACATTGCGGTCAAAGAAACGCTCGAGCTCCTCTCCCGTAATCTGGGAAACCTCTTTGGCTGCCTCCAAAGAAGCAAGCTTCGTCTTCGTCTGTCCTTCAAAAACAGGCTCCGGGTATTTCACGGAAAGCACGGCCACCATACCGTTTCTGCTGTCCGCCCCGGTAAAATTCTGGTCCTTCTCCTTTAAAACACCAAGCTGTCTTGCATAGCCGTTGATAAGCTGCAAGAACTTCGTTTTAAAGCCCACAATATGGGTTCCGCCCTCTACGGTGTAAATCCCGTTACAAAATCCCAGAATATTTTCCTCAAAGCTGTCCGTAAACTGAAAAGCACACTCGAGCTCGGTTTTCTCACTCTTTCCTTTAAAATAAATTACGGGAGTCACCGCCTTCTCGGAATCCTTTACCAGCTCTTCCACAAAGGAAACAATCCCATTTGGCTCGTAATACTCGATTTCTACCGGCTCATCTCCTCTTTCGTCTCTAAAGAAGAGATGCAGATTCGGGTTTAAGTAAGCCGTCTCATGCAGGCGGGATTTCAGCCAATCCTCCTTAAAGCGCGTCTTCTCAAAAATCATATCGTCCGGGATGAAACAGGTTTCCGTTCCCGTCTCTCTGGTCTTTCCGACTACCGGAAGAAGGCCGTCTACAAGCTCTTTCGTAGGTATGCCCCTGCTGTATTCATCCTCATAGATTTTTCCGTCCTGAAAAACCCGAACACGCATATATTTTGATAAAGCATTGACAACGGAAGAGCCTACACCGTGCAGACCACCGGAAGTTTTATAACTTGAGTTGTCAAACTTTCCGCCGGCATGTAGGGTAGTCATCACAATTCTTTCCGCGGAAATTCCCTTTTGATGGCGGTCTACCGGGATTCCTCTACCCTTATCACGAATCGTACAGGAGCCGTCTTTTCCGAGTGTTACATCGATTTCCGTTCCGTAACCGGCCAGGTGCTCATCCACGGAATTGTCTAAAATTTCGTAAATTAAATGATTTAAGCCCCGACTCCCGATGGAACCGATATACATTCCCGGTCTTCTTCGTACAGCCTCTAAGCCCTCCAAAACCGTAATACTGTCTGCATTGTAATTCTTTGCCATCTTGCTCCTTTAACTATCCAAACCGCTTCTATCGTGATTTAACAAAAATGGTATTGCTCCTTAGGAAAATGTAATCATAAATGGGATATAAAAAAATAAAAATGACGTTTTTAGTGCTATGGAGGTCCGTTGCGAGGTTAGCGAGAGCGTGCCCCGCAACGGACCTCCATAGCATAAAGAAGTTTTTTTACAGATCCATTTATAATTGCATATTTAGGAAAGACTTGCAATAAATCTTCTGAATCCTTCTTTTCCCGCCTCATCTTCTTTAAAGATTCCGGCATCACGAAGTACCATGAGGAATACCTTTCCGACCTCTGCTCTTACTATTTCTTCCACTGTGTCCTTGGTAATGTTTTGATATTTTTTCCGGATTTCTTGAGAAAAGTTGTAATGCTTTCCGAGAACGGGATCGGAAGAGATTTCTCTATTTTCCAAAATCGCTTCTCCCAGATTGGAAAGCTCCGTACGAAGTCTGGCCGGTAAAACGGCAAGCCCCATAACCTCTATTAAGCCGATATTTTCCTTCTTGATATGATGCCGCTCCTCATGAGGATGGAAAAGCCCCAAAGGATGCTCCTCTGTCGTCCTGTTATTTCGAAGCACCAGATCCAGCTCAAAAAGCTCTCCGCGCTTTCTCGCTATCGGGGTAATCGTGTTGTGCGGCGTGTCTCCCGTATGGGAAAGAATGGAAAGGCTTTCATCGCTATAGCTTCGGAATCGATCTAAAATAAAGCTTGCTGCCTCAGCACAGCGTTCCTTATCTTTTCCGCTTAAACGGATAACGGACATCGGCCAGTTGACAATCCCGAACTGTAAATCAGGAAATTTCTCCAGACTAAACTCCTCCCGTAGCCCCGCCTTTTCCATAGGGAAAGAATAGTTTCCACCCTGAAAGTGCTCATGAGAAAGAATGGAACCGCCCACAATAGGAAGGTCTGCATTGGAGCCCAGGAAATAGTGTGGGAACTGCTCCACAAAGGAGAAGAGCTTTCCGAAAACAGCAGAATCTATCTTCATCGGCTTATGCTCTTCGTGGAAAACAATGCAATGCTCGTTGTAGTACACATAGGGAGAATACTGAAAATAAAAATTTTCTCCGGAAAGCTTTACGGGGATAATTCTATGATTTTCTCTTGCCGGAAAATCAAGACGCCCGAAATACCCCTCACTTTCCTTGCAAAGCATGCAGGCAGGATAGGAGTGAGAAACCGTTTTTCCCAGAAGAGCAATCTTCTTCGGATCCTTTTCGGGCTTACTTAAGTTAATCGTGATATCCAGTTCCCCGTATGGACTCTCTACCTTATAACGAATGTCTTTTTTAATACGATAGCGGCGGATATAGTCATTATCCTGACTGAACTTATAAAAATATTCGGTAGCCTCCTTCGGAGAACTACTGTATTTCTCAAAAAATCTGCTTTGGATATTGGATGGTCTGTCTGTCAGAATTCCCATAACCCGTGTATCAAAAAGATCCTTTGTCACCGTACTGTCGTCTTCTATTATGCCTTTTGTCAAGGCATATTCCAAGATTTCTTGTAAAACTATCTCCAGATATTCTCCGGATTCCAACTCTTCCTTTTTGATTTTTTTAATTTCTTCTTTGATATGTTCTTCGTTACAAGCCTTAGGTTCAAAGGCAAGAAGACCTGCCAGACTGTTGTAGCAGTAGATTGTATCTTCCTTCTCTATTAAACCGGTATATTCTCCGTACGCTAAAAGCTGTTCTAAAACTTCTTCCATTCCTGCTCCTTGCTGCTAAACGTATATCGTGCTTTTGCAATTATGCATGAAATACCGCCATGTAAAAAGCGGCACCTCGTATGCCTCACATGCTGTTCTTTTCCTTCTAAGCAAAATTCTTCTGCATAAAAAGATGAGCCTTCACTAAAAACATCCTTGAAGGCCGTCTTTCTTTTTATCCTCTATCAAGAATTATAGCCGTTTGGATTCCTCGACTGCCAGCGCCACGCGTCTTCACACATTTCTTCGATTCCTTTTTCCGCGCGCCAGTTCAGTTCCTTCTCCGCTTTTTCCGGGCTGGAATAACAGGTCGCAATATCTCCTGCTCTTCTTCCGTCAATTACGTAAGGAATTTCTTTTCCTGAGGCTTTTTCAAAGGCATGGATGATCTCTAAAACGGAGTATCCCTTTCCGGTTCCGAGGTTGCAAACAAAGACACCGTCATTCTTTGCCAATCTCTCGATTGCCTTCACATGGCCTTTTGCAAGGTCCACTACATGGATATAATCGCGGACTCCGGTGCCGTCCTTTGTATCGTAGTCGTTTCCGTAAACATGCACCTTTTCCAGAGCGCCGGATGCGACCTTTGCCACATAGGGAAGGAGGTTATTCGGAATTCCCTTGGGGTCTTCCCCTATTTTTCCGGAAATATGGGCGCCAATCGGATTAAAATAGCGAAGCAGGATAACATTCCACTCCGGCTTTGCCTTCTGTAAATCGGTTAAAATCTGTTCCTGTACCCACTTGGTCCAGCCATAAGGATTGGTACAGGTTCCTTTCGGGCAATTTTCCGTAATGGGAATCTCTGCAGGGTCTCCGTAAACGGTTGCGGAGGAAGAGAAAATAATATTCTTGCATCCCGCCTCGTCCATCACTTCTACAAGATTCAAGGTTCCGAGGAAATTGTCATGGTAGTAAAGAATCGGCTTAGCCACAGACTCTCCCACCGCCTTCAATCCGGCAAAATGAATCGTTGCGGAAATATCCGGATGCTCCTTAAAAATCTTTCTCAAGGCTTCCTTATCCAGCATGTCCGCTTCGTAAAAAGCAAAATCCTTCCCTGTAATTTCCTTAACTCTCTCAATCGCCTTAGGGCTGGAATTATAGAAATTGTCAAAGGCCACTACCTCATAGCCGCTTTCCAAAAGTTCAATCAGTGTGTGAGACCCGATATAACCCGCTCCTCCGGATACTAAAATCTTCATTCTCTTCTCCTTTTCAATCCGTTAAAATTCTATTTCTACCCTTTTATCGTCAAACGCAGCACATTTTAAAAGTTTAGTTCTCTCGGTCCGTCTGCTATCTCCGCCTCATAGAAGCTGCAGGGATAACCGATTTTCGGCTCGTACACCTTCTGAAGTTCTTCTTCAAAGTCCTTAATTTTATCGCGCTTTACCAAGGATACAGTACAGCCTCCGAAGCCTCCACCGGTCATACGAGAGCCCAGAACATAAGGGAGAGACCATGCCGTCTCACAAAGAAGATCCGATTCTTCACAGGATACCTCATAGTCATCCCGGAGAGAAACATGGGAAAGATTCATCAGTCTTCCAAACTCGATATAATTTCCTTCTTCCAAGGCCTTCTTTGCAGCAATGGTACGATTGTTCTCCAGTACGGCATGCTTGGCTCTTTTCCGTATAATCGGATCCTTGATTTTTTCCTCCAAACGGAAAAATTCCTCATCCGATAAATCCCCTAAAGTTTTAATCTCCGCAAACTGTTGTAATATTTCCAAAGCCTCCTCGGATTCTCTTCTTCTATCGTTGTAAGCGGAACCGATGAGTTTATGTTTTTTGTTCGTATTGGTAATAATAAGGGCATACTCCGTTAAAACAAGCGGAGCATAACTGAATTCCAGGCTTGCCGTATCGAGGAAAATGGCATGATCCTTCTTTCCCATTGCAGAGGCAAATTGATCCATAATACCGCAGTTCATACCGTTGTAATTGTTTTCACTGTATTGTCCGATTAAGGCAATCTCCGGAAAACTTACGCTGAGTCCGTAAAATTCTTTTAAAATCGTCCCCATTAAAACTTCCAGCGACGCGGAGGAAGATAATCCTGAGCCATTTGGGATATTGCCATATAAAACCACGTCAAGTCCTTCCGGAAGGCTATATCCTCTCTTCCGAAATGCCCAAATCACGCCCTTTAAATAACTCGCCCACTGCTTATCCTCCAGGGGTTGAAAACTATTTTCATCAGCGATAATCACGCCTGCGCTTTCAACATTCAAGGAATAAAAGCGGAAGAGCCCGTCCTGTCTTTTCTTTACACATGCATACGTTCCCATGGAAAGGGCACAGGGAAAAACATGACCGCCATTATAATCCGTATGCTCCCCTATTAAATTCACTCTTCCGGGAGCAAAAAAGAAACGGGCGTTTTCGCTGTCTCCAAAAAGCTCTTGAAACTTCACCTTTAAGCTTTGCATTATTTCCAACTCATCCATTTGCTATTCCCTCTCTCTTTGCCAAAAATCACCTTCCTAACTATACAAAAAAGAAGGGCAGAGTGCAATCCTTACCCTTCCGCTTTATCTTTTCTGTTTTTTTCGCTTTAAAACATGGCTAACCAGTAAATTGGGCTTACGTTTTCTTCTCCTTCTCTTTTTTTGTGTCCACAGAGCCTCTCCCTCCGGATATGTCCGTTCTAAAAGCTGAAAAGACATCTCCCGGTCCAGTTCTTCCTCGGATAATCTCTCTTTTAAATAGGAAAACTGAACTTTTTTGGACTTTTGCCTGTAAAGAGGAAAGCCAAACTTTTTCAGAATGGAAACAAGTTCTTCTTTCCAAAGCAGGCTTCCTTTCTTTGCGTAGTCACGATAAGGATTTCGTTCTTCTTTTCTTAATGGATAGAAATCCGCTTTTCCCTCCACCTCCTCTACCGTGATAATTCCCCAAAACGGAGGGACATGATCCTTGGCACTGTGTGCATGCTTTGTTCCTACAACAAGAATATTGTAGTCAAAAAAAGAATTATACTGTTTTACTTGCTCGGAAAGCCTTTGATATGTATCATGGTCGGATTTTATTTCCACTCCGATAAAAGCGTTTTCCGTAATCAGTACACAGTCTGCTCGTGCCTTTCCGATTACCTTTTCCTCGATTACCCGGCTCTTTCCATATCTCTCTTCCAGAAAGAAGAACAGTTCCTCCCGAATTTCTTCATCATACATCTTTTATCTCCGATAAATGAACTCCGTATGTTTCACGGATAGGCTTCATAAGAGTTCCGCAGACTTTACGAAAGATATTCCTTATGAATGGGCATCTCCATCATAAATGCCGATCAGTTCTTCCGTACTTCCTTCCATTGTATTTGTTTTCTCTTCCACTTTATTCTCTGCATCGGAATTTTTTTCCTGCGTTTGCCTATCGGTACTGCTTTCTTCCGGAACGGCTGTTTCGGAAGGCATCTCTTGGCTACTTTCCGCTGTAATTTCAGGTAACGGTAATACTGTCCCGTTTTTTAATCCTTTTTCCAGCGGTATCGGAGAGAGAAAGTAAAGACTTTGAAAATTATTTTTTTCTTCTTCCGTCTCAAAGTTCAAGATACATTGCTGTCGCATACTGACATCTCTTGAAAGAATGCCCAGGTAGGATTCTCCTGTTAAAGAATAATTTCCCTCCAAAATACCGTCTACATAGAGATTTCCTTTATTTTCTCCTGCATGTAATGCAGTAGATAAAGCCAGCATCCCATGTCTCCCCTTTAAGGATAGTTTTTCCAATTCTTCTTCAGAAAGAAGCAGGGCTGTCGTCCCATAATCCTTCCACAAAGACCTGGGAATCGCTATGCACTCCCTACCCTCTTCTAAAATAGGATTAATCGGTGACGCCTCTTCACCCTTCTTTACCGTTTCCATAGCGGAAATCATGGCCGATACAAAGTATTTTTCCTGAAAGCGTTGAAATTCTTCCTGATTTTCCATAACGGAATCGGGATGCTCTTCCTGCTTTGCCAAAACCGCTGCAAAATTCAGGGGCTCTATGCCATAATGGCTACTGATATTCTGCAGAACCATGGCATTATCCTTGCTATAGCCCTCCGGGCTCAGCGCTTTATAGGAAATAATCGGAAGGATGGATGCCTCGGAATAGTTCTCCATCACTGTCCTAAGAAGTAATTCATAGTAATAAGGAAAGGTATAGGGCTCATCATAATTGCCAAAAGAAAGAACAATCAAATCCGGATTGGAAGAAAGATTCGTGCCACTCCCCTCACCTTTCAGAATAAGATAGCCTGAAAGAGAAGTTGCATTATCCGGAAGCTCAGCTTCTTCAAAAACGATTTTTCCGCCAGAGTCCTTTTCCAGTTTGCTTTTGAGTGCCGTAAGGCTTACGGAGTCGGAATGAAGATCTCCATCTCCTAAAAGAAGGATTCGAAGTTCTTCTCCATTTTTCAGTTTTTCAAATAATGCCCCGCTATAGTCTGCATCGGAAGGCGCCTGTGCCGCCTCATGGATCAAAGCCTCGTTATGCGTATCCCGTTCTCTGATTACTTGCTTTCCGTAGCGGTAAAGCAAAAATACGACAAGGGCGCCTAAAATGAGAGGGAGAACCGTTAAAAAAATCCCTAAAAGGCTTTTTCTTTTCTTCCCGTAGGATTTCTTCTCTTCCTCTCTCTGCTTTTGCTGTATTTCTTCCACAATCCCCCTCTGCTCTTTCTTTAAAAATGACAAACTACAGGAATTCCTTGATAAACCTTTTGGTACAAATTCTCTGCACTGGAAAAAGGCAGATTAATGCAACCGTGCGAACCGGCATTTTGATAAATCTTTCCACCAAAACGATTTCTCCATAAAGCGTCATGGAATCCGATTCCCCGGTTAAAAGGCATCCAGTAATTGACTTTCGTCTCATAATCCGGTCCCTTTAAGGTCGCATTTTTAGCCTTATAACTTAAAGCATAAATTCCGTCCGGAGTACCGTTTCGTCTTGCCAGGTTTCCGGTAACACAATCGGAACTGAGCTGTAAAACACCGTCCTCATAGTAGAATATCTTTTGTCTTCCGATATCCACTTCAACATAAGTATTCCCGATATCTTCTGCACCGCGGGCAAGCGCAACCATATCATATTCCGCATCCCGAATAATGTTTTCTCTCATAAGAAGACTATCCGTCAGTTTTTTTATTTCCTTCTTTTCCGATAAAGAAAAGCCGTATTTTCCGCCCAAGGATAAGATTCTGCCATCCTCTGTCAGAAAGCTTCTCTCTGTTCCGCTGGTGTCGGTATAATTTTTCAAATTTTTCACATACTGCTTCACCCGGCCGATATCCAGTTCCGTTCCGCCGTCTTTAAACCAACTCAGCGTAGTATCGCTATTCAGTTCTATCACTTCACCCGAAAAATTATATCGAATGATTCCGGGAAGGGCGTTGTTCTTCTCCTCTTTAAGATTCTCCAGGTTTTCCGCGTTTTCCGCCTTCGGGTAAACTCCGGCATCTGCCAATTTAATTTGATTTTTTCCTTCTGCAATGGCGGACTTTATAGCATTTTGAAGCGCTTCTTCAGAGATTTTCCCGCCCGGCCTCTCTGCACCGAGCAAATATCCCGCTCCCGGTACATATCCGCTTAAAAACATCGCTCTCGGCGCTTCTTCCGTACTATGTGAAGCCGCATAATTCTTCACATACTCCTCTAAGGCACTCTCATCATATTGCAGCTTTCCTTTTAAAGGATAGTCTTTCTTTTTTCCGAGAGAAAACAGAATATAAAACGAATCTAATTTCGGAATCTCTGAAAAATCAGGCTCATAGCTTAAATGAATATCCTTCCCTTCCAATGCTTCCGAATTCCCGTCCTTATCCATGATATAAAGCTTGAACTCGTCCCGCTTCCACTTGGAAAAGTAAGCAGCAGCCTCCTCCCGTTTCATAAGAGAAAGATCGACCTGATTTACCATAGTTCCCGGAAAAAAACGGCCTTCCATAAAGGTCAGAACCAATAAAACCAGAGAGATCATACTGAGTAATGAAACTCCAAGGGATAGTAAAATTTGTTTTTTCAAAAAAATCTCCTTTTATGTCTGTTTCCCGGTTGCAAACAAGATGTCTCAGGCTTCGCCTTAGCCACTTGTTAAGAATTAAAATGTACCGAATAGTTAAAGGAAGAACCCCCGCCGTCTTGACAGACTAATCATATTCCACTTTCATAAGACATAGGCCCTTGGCCGGAGCGGTATACCCCGCTCTCGTTCTGTCTTTTGCCAAAAGAATCTCTTCCACCTCTTCCGCTTTTCTTTTATGGAATCCCACTTCCAAAAGGGTTCCCACCATGATTCTGATTTGATATTGCAAAAATCCGCTTCCGTGAAAATAAAAGCGTAACACAGAGCCGTTCTTTTTGATGTCAATATTGAAAATCTTCCTTACCGTAGACTTCTTCATCTTCGGATTTCCGCAAAAAGACTTAAAATCCTTCTCTCCGATAAGAAACTCCGCCGCCTTTTGCATTGCTGCGATATCCGGTTCTTCCTCCAGATGATAAAGGTACTTTCTTTCGAAAACCTCTTTGTTTTTGCCGGTATGGCAGGAATAACGATAGATTTTTCCTGTTGCAAGATACCTGGCGTGAAACCGTTCACTTGCTTTTTTAAGGGAATGAACCGCAATATCCTCCGGAAGATAATGATTACAATAGTTCTGTATTTCTTCTTCGGAGAAGTCCGTGTCCAAAAATACGTGGCAACACATTCCCCTGGCATGCACACCGGCATCCGTCCGTCCTGCAGAAAAAGTCTCCACCCGATCTGTATCGTTTCTGGGCATTGCCGTGAGCACCGCCTCCAATTTCCCCTGTATGGTCAATTCCTGATCCTTCTGTCTTTCAAAGCCAAAGTATCGTGAACCGTCATAGCTAAGCAGAAGCTTGTAGTTTTGTTTCATTTTTCCTCCGAGTAAGCACAGTGCCTTGACAAGCAATTACAATCAATAAGATTCTCTCCTCTTGTAGAAACTTCGGAATTCCATTCATACGAACTACAATATTTTTCTTTTATCCACATGATTTTGAATCATTTGCATAAAAAGCTTTGCTCTTTTACTTAAGGGATAATTGGAATTGCTGACCATGTATATTTTTCTGAAGTAACCGCCTTCCTGTAAAGGAAAGTCCAGTACTTCCTGATTTTTAATCTCCGAACGTGCGGCAAGCTTAGAAACAATAGCAACCCCTACACCTTCTTTCACGGAAAGAAGTACCGCACCGGTATTCGCAAAGCGGGCTACCACCTTCATATTGTCCAAATTCATGCCGTTTTGCTGTAAAATCTTCAAGGCTTCCTGTTTGGTACCGGATCCTTGTTCTCGCATCACAAAATCCGCCTGTGCAAGAAAACTGAGATCCTTACTGTCCTTCTTCTTCTGATAGTACGGAGTATTCGGTGTAATCAAAATGAGTTCATCCTCATAAAAAGGAAGGAACGTACAAGCCATCTTCGGGACAATCGTCCCGCAGAAGCCGATGTCTGCACGATGCTCCGCAACATCACTGACTGCTCCTTTGCTATCTGTCTCATGTACCCGAAATTCCGTACTGGGATAACGCTTACTGAAATTGGCAAGCATTCCCGGAAGTAAATACTGCCCCGGAATACTGGAGGAAGAAATCACGATTTCATTAATATCATCCTTTTGTTCTTCTTTAAACGCATTTCGAATTTTATTCGAAAGATTCACAATATCCTTGGCATAGAGATAAATCTGTTCCCCTTCACTTGTGGTATGCACTTCTTTCGTGGTTCTGGTAAAAAGTTGCACTCCAAGGTCTTCCTCTAAACTGCTGATATAAGAGCTGACCGTCGGTTGTGTCAGATACAATTCTTTTGCAGTTTGAGAAAAGCTCTTGTTCTTCACAATCCGAACAAATGCCTCTAATTGTTTGATGTTCATTCTGCCTCTCCTTCTGTTGCGGGTTATGATTATTTATTAATGGCACAAATGCCCTGTTTAAACACGTTTAAGCCTTAATCCACAAAAATATTCTTTCCCGAAAACTCTACCACTTCACCTATACAAGAAAAACGAGTTGGAAGATCCGCCTTACACAGCGCTTCCAGTACCGCATCCTTTTCTTCCTTCGGGACACTGTACAGTAGGCCTCCGGAGGATTGCGGATCAAAAAGAATATCCTGAAATGCAGTATCTATTCCCTTAAACTCTACCTTCTCCTCTTGGAATTTTCTGTTTTCATGTGCCCCTGCGGGAACCAGTCCCATCTCTGCATACTCCAAGCTTTCCGCAATAAACGGAATATCCTTTTTGTGCAAAAGAAAACTAACCTTGCTTGCCTCCGCCATTTCAAGACTGTGGCCTAAAAGGCCAAATCCGGTGATATCCGTACAGGCATGTACCGAAAATCGATCCATCACTTCCTTCGGTTTTCTGTTTAAGCTCGCCATAACGGTAGTCGCCTCCTCTATCGCACGACTGTCGGCCAATGAAACCTTCGCAGCCGTATTGATAATGCCTGTTCCGATTTGCTTGGTTAAAATAAGGACATCCCCCGGTTTAGCACCATAATTCTTCAAAACTTTGGACGGATGAATCAGCCCCGAAACACAAAGGCCGTAAAAAGGCTCATCATTCTGGATGGAATGTCCGCCAATCAGGATGGCTCCGGCTTCCATAACCTTGTCGGCTCCTCCCTTCATGATTTCAGACAACACATCCGGGGAAAGGCAGTTCGGAAATCCCACAATATTGAGTGCCAACTTGGGAATGCCTCCCATGGCATAGACATCCGACAAGGCATTTGCAGCGGCAATCTGCCCGAACATATACGGGTCATCCACTATCGGCGTAAAAAAATCCACAGTCTGTATCATGGCAAGTTCATCGGTCAATTCATACACAGCGGCATCATCCGATGTATCCAAGCCGACTAAAACTTTGGGATCAAAATCAAATTTCGGTAACTTACTCACAACCTGAGCAAGGGTCTTGGGACCTATTTTGGCCGCTCAACCGGATAGCTTCGTCATTGATGTCAGTTTAATCTCGCTCATCTTTCCCCCTTACTAACATTTATGGGAAGGTACGGAAAATACCCTCCCATTTATTTCTTTTCCAAATAATTATTTTACTGCAGTAATAGAGAAAGTCAATAAAAAGAATTATTTCATAACAATTTCTTAAAATAAATAAGTTCAATTTAAGCTTTCTCTATGATTTTTTTGCAGATCGAAAGCCACGACAGATGGGAAAGGGATGCCATTTTACTATAGTGATACACGATTGCCCTCTGTATCACTTCCTCTAATCGCTTTTCAAATAGAGTTTGGTCCTCCTCACGCATCTCGTCCTGATTGACCATTTCCGGCAGTTCCGCAAAGAAAACCGGAGCATCCGGACAATTTTCCCGGAAAAATTCTTCCAAACCGTCCAGGCCGCTTAATACCGCCTTATTTCCGCAAGCCAAAGCTTCTAAAGCGGTCAGGGGTACAGCATCAAAGAAAGACGGCAAGGTGAAGACATCGGAAAACTGATAATACTTTACAAGCTCTTCCTGTTCTAAACGCCCCAGAAAATAAAGCGGATAGCTGCATTTCTTTCTCAAAGCATAAACCGCCTCTTTTTCCACTGTATTTCCGTTGTCTCCGGCCAGAAATAAACGAATGTTTTTGTTCTCCTTGTACAGCATTTCTACCGCTCGAAGTAAGGAAAATACCCCCTTCTTTTCCCCAAGCTTTCCTGCAAAAAGAAGATCCGTACTATATTCTTTTTGCAACTTTTCACCGGATGGCAGAATAATCTCTTTTCGCCTCTCTATCCCGTCTCGTAATACGGTATTCTCATGCGGAAGGTGGAAACGCTCTGCATTATAGCCGACAGCAATATTCTGAATTCGTGCAGACTCAACTCCGTAAATCCGCATGACCTCTTTTTTTTGTGCATCCTTAGGAGTATAGATGCGATCCAATCTTTGTATATTTTCCTTGATAAAATCTCGCATCAATTCATGTTTTTCCATCTGCCGAAGATCCGTATTATGACAAAATCCGTAAACCGGAATACTTGGAAAGGCTTCCCTGATGATTGCTGTTAAGAGATAGAGATGATGACACAAAATGATATCCGGTTGAAAATGCTCCACGGCTTCTTTTACTTTCCTGAGAAAGGCTTCCTTAAACTGCATCAGCATCTCCGGTGTCATATCACGATAGCGTGTACTTTTATAAGGCATTTCATCACTCATCCCAAGAACCGCAAACGGCAAGTCTTCGGATTCATAGTATACAGGATAACTTTCCACATCGGTAAACTCAGGCAATTTATCCTCTTTCGCGATGCCGTAAAGCACGGCCTGCTTTTCTCCCATCTTTTGAAAATTCTTCAGGAGTTCCGTTAAAAAAATACCGGACCCGGTACTGCTCGGTTTTTGGGCTAAAATACTTAGTATTTTCATGGATTCCCTCATTCTTATACTTTTTTCACAATGTAACATTAACAAAGGCAAAATACCGCATTTCTTGCAATATTTATAGGAAACGAAATACCGTATGGATAGCACACGTTATCTCTTAGATAAAGAAAAAGCCGCCCGAAAACGGACAGCTTCTATAACGGTAAACTTACCGGGATATTTGGCGAAGGCGTGTGAGAATCGAACTCACCTAGGACGCTCTACGCGCCCAACACTGGTTTTGAAGACCAGGAGGCTCACCAGGTACCTATCCACCTCCAAAGCGAACGGATAAAATAGTATCATAGGAAAGAGAAACTGTCAAACCCCGAAGCGTTTAAAAAACGATTTCATGCATGGAAGCCGGCTCCAGTCCCTCTTCTTTTATGACGGAAAGGGTTAATTCTCTATTCTCAGGCTCCGTAGTCCACGCCAGTCCGCATCCCGCGGAAATCACGGACGGAAGCGGAATCAGGCGCCCCGGAAGATTTCTTTTCTGTCCGATTTGTTCCATTTCCAAGGCATCCACGGTATTTTTGAAACTCAATATAAATTGTAATTTTTTTTCTCTCATTACGGCTTAATAATCTTTTGGGACTGCATCTGTGTTTCCACAATCTCATACATATTGGAAATGATGCCGACTCCCAGCTTCTCCTTTATCTTATAGTAATCTGCGCAAAGTCCACAGGTCATAATCTTAACTCCCGCCTTCTCGAGATTCTTTAAATCGGCAAGAACCGGAGAATCCTCGGAAGTAAGATAAGCTCCTCTATTATAGAAAACCATAGCGGTCGGAAGCGGATCCACATTACTCAAAGCAAAAATAAAGGACTTAATTAAAGTTTTTCCGAGTTCTTCCTCTCCCTCACCCATCTTATCGGATGAAAATACCACGGTGCAGGTTCCCTCGTCCTTCCCCTTTAAGGCATGCTCTTTCTTGACTTCCATCTTTACCAAAAAATGACTATCGGAAAGGCTTTCACTCGCCACCGTAAAATCATACTTTCCTGCCAGACGACGAAGATTTTCCACACTGGTCTGATTATCTACCTCAACTTCCAGAATTCCGTCTTCTTCCATAGCATCAATCGCCTTTTTAGCCTCTACTACAGGCAAAGGACAAGCCATCCCCATGCAATTCAGTTTTTTATTCATGTACCGCTCCTTTCCATCAACAGATGCGTAATATCAAGTCCAAACTCCTTAAACTATAATGAGTTTTAATTCATTTGTCTAATGTGAAAACGCAATAAAACCGGAGATTTATTGGTATTTTCTTTCATCTTTATCCTTCTTCGGAGAGAATTCTTAACGCTTCAATGGTCTGATCCACTTCTTCCTTTGTATTAAAGTGAGAAAAGCTAAAACGAACAGAGCCTTGGTTCACATTCTTTAGTGCTTCATGCATCAACGGAGCGCAGTGTCCGCCTGAACGCGTCGCTATGGAAAATCTTGTAAAAAGCTCATCGCTAACCACTGCAGAATCATAGTCATATAAATTTAAATTGAGAATGGGACAGCGCTTCCCGGTTTTAAAATTGCCATAGATTCGAATTCCGGGAAGATGTACTATTCCGGTGTACATCCTTTCCATAAGCTCCAGTTCTATACTGCGAATCTTATCTATGCCTGTCTCCAGAATATATTCCACTCCGGCATGAAGTCCGGCAATCCCGTGCCCATTCAAGGTTCCGGCTTCTAAATGATTGGGATTTTCCAAGGGCATTTCCGGATTATAGGTTTCTACTCCGGTACCGCCAAAGCTAAGAGGTGCGATTTCCACACCGGGTGCAATAATCATGCCTCCCGTTCCCTGCGGTCCCAAAAGAGACTTATGTCCGGTAAAGCAAAGAATGGAAATTCCCCACTTTGTACAGTCTATTGCATAAACCCCTGCCGTCTGCGATGCATCCACAATGAAGAGGAGTCCGTGTTTCTTTGCAAACTCTCCCATCCTCTCCAGGTCCACCATATCCCCGGTAAGGTTGGAAGCATGGGTACAGACAATTGCTTTGGTATTTTTCTGTAGGAGGGAATCCAAACTGTCATAGTCCAAGCCTTTCTCTTCCGTATACTGCAAAAAGGATAATTCCACTCCTCTTTTTTCCATGGCATAAAGCGGACGCAAAACCGAATTGTGTTCCATGACCGTTGTAATCACATGGTCTCCGGCTTTCAAACTCCCTTGAATGGCAATATTCAAACTTTCCGTAGAATTTTTTGTAAAGATACAGTTGGAGATCTTGTCTCCGTGAAAAAACTTTGTCAGAAGTGCTCTTGTATCAAAAACGGTTTTGGAACTGCCGTGAGAAGCCGCATGCGTGGCACGCCCTGCATTCCCCATATGTCCCATGGCATAAAGCACGGCGTCATAAACCGCCTGTGGTTTTTTCTGACTCGTTGCCGCATTATCCAAGTAAATCATGATTCCTCCAATCTGTGAAAAAACAACTTAACGCGCTCTCCTTCTTCAAAAGGAGCGCGAGAAGAAATTTTCACCTTTATTCTTTGTCCTTCCCACTCTACATAATATTGCTTCAGTATTGCAAGGAATTGCACGGTAAGAACGGTAGCTTCCAAGATGACTTCATTTTCTTCCTTCCCCAATTCACCGGAAAGGGAGGGTACGGAAGCCTTTTCATTTTTCATCCCGATTTCCTCCGGACGAAGTATATAGTCCTTCCCTTGATAGGAAATACGGTTGCTTTCTCCGAAGAAATCTCGCACATAGTCACTGACCGGTCTGCGGTAAAGATCTTCTCCACTCCCTATCTGCAGTATTTTTCCTTCCCGCATAATACCGATACGATTTGCAAGCCCCATAGCCTCTTCTTGATCATGGGTTACAAAAAGCATGGAAATTCCCAGTTTCTTTTGCAATATTTTTAATTCTTCACGAATTTTCTGACGAAGCCCCGCATCCAAGTTACTTAAAGGTTCATCCAGAAGAAGCAATTTCGGCTCAATCGCCAAAGATCTGGCAAGAGCAACCCTTTGCTGCTGTCCTCCGCTTAATTCTGTTACATTTCGACTTTCGTAACCCGAAAGGCCAACAAGAGAAAGATATTTCTCTCCTAAATCTTCTCTGGTCTTTTTTTTCATTCCCTTCTGCTTCAATCCGTATACCACATTTTCCATTACGGAAAAATGCGGAAAAAGAGCGTAGGACTGAAAAACGGTAGCTACGGGACGTTTTTCCGGCGGAATCCTGCTATAATCCACCCCCGCTATAGTAACTTTCCCGCATTCCGGAAAAATAAAACCGCCCAAAATTTGCAAGCAAGTTGTTTTTCCACAGCCTGACTCTCCCAAAAGGCAAAATATCTCCCCCTCTTCAATGGACAAAGAAAAGTTCTCCAATACATAAGGCTCTTTTTTTCCATAGCGGAAGGAAATTCCATCCATGTTTGCCACTATATTTCCGATTGCTTTCGTATATTGAGAAGCCGGTATTTCATTTCTGCTCATAAGACCCCCGTTCTTTCTTAATATCTGTTCTTTGCTAAAAATCTACATCCCTCCAAAAGCAAATAAAAAGCCAGAGACAGTAGAATCATTATGCCGGATATCAACGACGCCACATTATAACTGCCTCGATTAATGGCGTCGAAAAGCGTATAAACCAGCACCTTATATTTCGCTGAAATCAGAAAGATAACCGCTCCCATTGTAGTCAGGCTTTGCGTAAACTGATTATAGACTGAGGATAGAAAGCTTGGAAGAAGAATCGGAAACAGAATGTCCAAAAAGACTCTTATCGGGTTTGCTCCCAAGTCTCTCCCCGCTCTTTCCATATTTTTCGGCAAGGAACTGATTGCTGCTGATGCCATACGACTCCCGAGCGGCATCTGACGAAAAATCAGGGAAAAAAGAATAATCCATACCGTTCCCGTAAGTCGAAAAGGGGCTTTATTAAAGGCGAGAATATAAGCGAGGCCAAAGCAGGTTCCGGGCAAAAGATAAGGCAGGGACAGAACAAAATCAATTGTTTTCTTACCGAACGGAAGCTTTCTCTCCACAATATAGGCCAAAACAAAGGAAAAGAAACTTCCGAAAAAGCCGGTTATTACAGACAAAGCCAGTGTTAAATACATCGTAGAAAGGTTGTATTGAAACAGCTCTCCCATATTTTCCAAAGTAAAATGCACCTCGCCTTGATCGAATCGGAGGAAGCCGTAAAGAAAAATAGAGAGATATTGCAAACATTCAAACAAAAAGAATAAGCATAACAAAATAGAAAGCACTGTTCTGATCAGAAAATTTGCTGGAAAGTCCGGACGGGTTCTTCCCTTTTGTTCTCCGTTCCACTTATCGCTCTGCTCCATGGCTCTTCTGTAGAAATAAAAAGAAAAGAGAGCAGGGAAAAGTAAAAGAATGTTCATCACCGCTGTCTTTTGAAAATCGGAATATCCGATTAACTGCAGATAAATCTCCGAAGCCAGGGTACTATATCTTCCACCGATAATAATGGGAGTACCGAAGTCTGCCAAGGCTCTCAGAAAACTGATAAAAAAGCTTGCTAAAAAGGCAGGTCTGAGAAGTGGCAAAACAATATCCTTTACTATAGATAAAGGACCGGCTCCCAAATCTCTTGCACTATAAAATAATTTCCCGTCCATAGCGCGTAAGGCATGGATAAAAAACAAAATATTTAAACAGGTAAAATGCAGGCTTTGCATCCCTATCACACCATATTTATTGTAGGGATCCAGAGAAAGTTTGAGAAGTCTATAGCTGATAAGTCCTCTTCTCCCATATAAGCTGATAAAAGACAGGGAAGAAATGAAAGGGGGAGACACTAGGCTGATGGACAGGATGATTAAGCAGATTCTTTGTATATTGGATTTAAGCTGTAAAATCCCGTACGCCAAGAAAAAAGCGAGTATCGTGGAGAGAAACGCGGAAAAAAAAGAACTTTCTATACTGTTCCAAAATGCAAGACGATATCTTTTTAAAACATCCGAAAAAACCGCAAAACCGTTATCTCCTTGAAACGCTCGGATAAACAGGAGCAGAGTCGGATATACAATAAATAATACCAAGGGAAAACACAATAAAAAAACAAAAATCCAAAAGAATGGATTTCCGTATTCCTTAGTATGAAAGTCTGAATGCTTATCTTTTGAAAAAAGGGTGGATAAATCCACCCTTTTTCTTTGCAAAAATGCCATCTCTTAAGCCTCGTTCTTGGAACCGGCAAGAGTCTCCCATTTCTTTAAGATGCTGTCTCTCTGAGAACCGAAAAGAGATAAATCCTCTTTCATAAGCTTTGCGGTATCAAAGGAAAGCTCAACATTCGAAAGCTTGGGAAGAACCACCTTAATGGTATCCTTTCCGTCGATTTCAGCCAGCTCCTTCAAGTTATCCTCACTGTTATACAACCAGTTTAAGAATTCCTTTGCCTGCTCTACATTGCTTGCCCCCTTAAATACGGCTACTCCTTCCGGAACATAGGGAATTCCGTCTTCCGGATAGACTAAAGAACAGTTTTTCTCTGTCGCAAGCTTCTCTACCTTCTTATCCATCGGGGTGATACCGATAGCTACTTCGCCCTGAGCAGTCTTCTCTTTGGGGTCTGCGCCTCTCTTGGAATAGTACTTTACATTCTCATTTAAAGCAGTGAAATACTTCCATCCTTCCTCTTCGCCCTTCTTCTGTAACATGGCATTTACCACACCGTAGTTTGTTCCGGATACGGCAGGGTTGGACATCAAAACCTCATCCTTGTAAGAAGCATTGGTAAGATCGTCCCAAGTCTTCGGTGCTTCCAGATTCTTGGACTTTAAAAGCTCATCATTTACGATAAAGCCGACAACGGTAACGCCCTTTGTATACCAGTAGTGATCCGGATCTACATAACCTGTAGCAAAATCATTTGCACTGTCCAAATCAATTTTCTCTAAAAGGCCGTTGTCCTTTGCGCTCATAAAAGCATCGATTCCGCCGCCAAACCAAACATCCGCAGACGGTGTTCCGCCTTCCGCCTTCAGCTGACTAAGCACGTCTCCGGAAGACTTGGAAAGCAAGTTGGTCTTAATTCCGGTCTCCTCCGTGAACTTATCAAAAAGCTTCTTATAGTCCTCGGAAGTTGCTACAATATTCAGCTCTCCGCCTAAATCGGACTTTGCCTTTTCAGCCTCTGTTGCAGCTGCAGTGGTCTCTCCGGCTTTTTCCGTTGCTGCTGCAGTTGTTTCAGCCTTAGCCGTTGTCTCCTCGGCCTTTTTTCCGCCGCAAGATGCCAGCAATCCCAAAGAAAGAATCGCTGCTGTTGTCAAAACAAGTCTTTTTTTCATAATTCCACTCCTTTTTTATCTGGGAACTTACTACTCCCTAAAAAAGAGGGGGAAAATCCCCCCTTTTTTTACGAATTCAATAAGACAAAGAGCAAATTCGGCTCGATATCGCCTGACTCTAAGTCTTACTTCATCTGCGCAGCAACCTCTGCAGCGAAGTCTTCATTCTTCTTCTCGAGTCCTTCACCGGTCTCAAAACGAACAAAACGAACTAAGGAAAGCTCCGCTCCCGCCTGCTTGGCAACGCTCTCTACATACTGCCCTACAGTCTGCTTTCCGTCCTCTGCACGAACGTAAACCTGATCTACAAGGCAAACTTCCTTTAACTCCTTGTTCAGTCTTCCCTCAACCATACCGAGTAAAACCTTCTCCGGAGCGTTCGGCTTTTCATTCTTTGCAGCAGCAAGAAGGATTTCCTTCTCATTCTTCAAATAATCCTGATCCACTTCAGCACGAGTGATGTACTTCGGATTCAATGCAGCAATCTGCATGGCTACATTCTTAGCCATTTCCTTAATCGCATCATTGACTACAGAGGACTTCACCTGAAGAAGTACACCGATTCTTCCGCCGGAGTGAACATAATCCTGTACAAGACCGTTCTGCTCTTCCAGCTTCTCGAAGCGACGAATGTTCATATTCTCTCCGATTACGGAAATCGTAGTGGAAAGCTGCTCGGAAACGGTTTTGGATGGATCAAGAGCCCACTTCTCAGCAAGGAAAGACTCGATATCCTTCGCATTACTGGTGAGAGCCTGTGCAGCAACTTCATCCACGAAATTACGGAATTTCTCATTCTTCGCAACGAAATCCGTCTCGGCATTTACTTCTACAACCACGCCGCTCTTTCCGTCCGCGGAAAGCTTTGTAAAGGAAACACCCTCAGCAGCAATTCTTCCTGCCTTCTTCTCCGCTCCGGCAAGTCCCTGCTCTCTCAAATAATCTACAGCCTTGTCCATATCTCCATCCGTAGCGGTAAGAGCCTTCTTACAAGCCATCATTCCCGCTCCGGTTATATCTCTTAACTCTTTTACCAATGCAGCCGTAATTTCTGCCATGTTACTTTCCTCCTTTTTAAATGAAACGAGACTTATACATTCTTTATGAATAAACAAACCCTTCTGCATTAAGCCAAAAGCAAAGTGCAGAAGGGAGATTCATAGTCCTTATGCTTCCTCTTCGGAGAAGTTCTCTTCACTGCTGGCTAAAGCAGCCTCTTCTTCCGTCATATCGCCCTGCTTTGCCTCGATAACGGCATCCGCCATCTTGGCAACAATCAGCTTAATAGCACGAATAGCATCATCATTTCCCGGAATGATATAATCCAGCTCTTCAGGATCCGCATTGGTATCCGCAATACCGAAAAGAGTGATTCCTAAAGAATGCGCCTCCTGAATGCAAATCTTCTCTTTCTTCGGATCGATAACAAAAATCGCATCCGGAGTTCTCTTCATATCCTTAATTCCGCCCAAGTTTGCCTCAAGCTTAGCCCACTCCTTCTTTAAAAGGGTAACTTCCTTCTTCGGAAGAACATCGAATGTTCCATCCTCAGCCATCTTCTCGATATCCTTTAATCTCTGGATTCTGGAACGGATGGTCTTAAAGTTCGTAAGCATTCCGCCGAGCCAACGCTCATTTACATAGAACTCTCCGCAACGAAGAGCCTCTGCCTTTACAGCATCCTGAGCCTGCTTCTTAGTTCCTACGAAAAGAACGGTTCCGCCGTTTGCAACGATCTGAGAAAGAGCGTTGTAAGCGTCATCCACCAACTTTACAGTCTTCTGTAAATCAATAATGTGGATTCCGTTTCTCTCTGTGTAGATGTAAGGAGCCATCTTGGGGTTCCATCTTCTTGTCTGATGTCCAAAATGTACACCGGCCTCCAGTAACTGCTTCATTCCAATTGCACTCATTTTATACCTCCTTGGTTTCTCTTCCCCTATACACTGTGTGCACACCGAAATCATCTTAAAAGACACCGTCGGTTTTTTATATAGGGTGTTCATTTTCTTGCAAAACCAAACAAACTCATCAATCCGGTCTTGCAGCCTAAAATTGGCAGTAAAAAACTCGCCTTAAAAAGACGCAGAGACTACTATAACAAAATAGTCTCGGCTTTGCAAGGGATTTTACGCCATGATTTCTCCTTCTTTTTTCTCACCGCTTACGGCATCCTTCGGTTTTTGCCAGGTCATATACTCACATTCCGGATATCGAGAGCAGGAATAGAAAATCCTTCCCTTTTTGCTTCTCTTCTTTACGCACTCCGCCCCGCAAGTAGGACATAGGAATCCGGCATACTCCACATAGGGTTTTGTATTCTTACATTCAGGAAAACCGGGACAAGCAAGGAATTTTCCGTGGGGACCGTATTTTAAGACCATCTTTCGTCCGCACTTATCACAAATAACATCTGTTTCTTCTTCTTTTATGTCCACCTTACTGACTTCTTCTCTGGCTTTCTCGACAGCAGTGGAAAGATCCGGATAAAAATTCTCTATAATCGTCTTCCACTGTGTATCTCCCACACTCACAGAATCCAGTAATGACTCCAGGTTTGCGGTAAAAGCCTTATCTACAATCGTCGGAAAATTTTGAGACATCATCTCATTTACTGCATTGCCGAGCTCCGTAACAAAGATATTTTTCTTTTCTTTCGTAACATAACGTCTTAAAAGTAGGGTAGCGATTGTAGGAGCATAGGTTGAGGGCCTGCCTATTCCGCCTTCTTCCAACGCTTTAACAAGCGATGCCTCCGTAAAGTGTGCGGGAGCTTGTGTAAAATGCTGTTCCTTTATCCATTCCTTTACCGAGAAGGAATCTCCTACTTCCATGGCCGGAAGCATTACATTTTTTTCCGCCTTATCCTCCTCGGACATATATACCGCAAGAAAACCGTCAAAAAGCAGCTTACTTCCGCTCAAGGTAAAAATATAGTCTTTTGCGGAAAGCATGATGGTCTCCGTCTGATAAACCGCACTCTCCATTCTGGAGGCTACAAAACGCTTATAAATCAATTGATATAATTTGTATTCATCCTTTTCCAGACTGTCTTTTGCCTCAAAGGGTGTAATTTCCAGGTAGCTTGGACGAATTGCTTCGTGTGCATCCTGAATCTTTACATCCGTCTTTTCTTCTCTGTTCTTCTTTTGGCAATAGTCCTCGCCATACTCTGTTCGAATTTTTTCCAGAACCGCCTGCTGCGCCTCCTCCGAAATACGGGTAGAATCGGTTCTTAAGTACGTAATAAGACCTACAACACCTCTCCCCTTCACATTTACACCCTCGTATAGCTTCTGTGCAATACGCATGGTCTTCTGGGTCGGAAAAGACAGGAGCTTTGCCGCTTCCTGCTGCAAAGTGGATGTCGTAAAAGGCAGGGGGGCTTTTTTCCGCCTCTCTCCCTGTTTTTTTTCGACTACAGTAAGCTTATTCTTTCCGATTTCCTTTATAATAGCACTGACCGTTTCTTCCTTATCTAAAGGAATTCGCTTTTCTTTTCCGTAAAAGCTTGCTTCAAGCGTCTTCTTTCCAACGTTGAAGGCTGCTTCAAGCGTCCAATATTCCTCGGGCACGAAGGCTGCAATCTCTGCTTCTCTGTCACAAATCATTTTCAGCGCTACGGACTGAACTCTTCCTGCAGAAAGCCCCTTTCGAATCTTTTGCCAAAGCAAAGGACTGATGGTATATCCCACCAAACGATCCATTACTCTTCTGGCCTGCTGTGCGTTAACCAGATTCATATCGATTTCTCTCGGATTTTTTAAGGCGTTTTTCACTGCATTTTTTGTAATTTCATTGAAACTAATACGAGAAATCTTCTTTTTATTCTTCTCATCTTTCAGGAGCTCATTTTGCAAATGCCAGCTAATCGCTTCGCCTTCACGATCCGGGTCGGTTGCCAAGTAAATCTTATCGGCTTTCTTTGCTTCCTTTTTTAACTTACTTAAGAGATCCCCTTTTCCTCGAATGGTAATGTATTTCGGTTCATAGTGATTCTCCACGTCCACTCCGAGGGAACTCTTGGGCATGTCAATCAAGTGCCCCATTGTTGCGTCAATCGTGTATGATTTTCCCAAAAACTTGCTTATTGTTTTAACTTTTGCCGGAGACTCTACAATAATTAAGTTATCTGCCATGAAAAGCCTCTCCTCCTATTCCGTTCCTTTTTCTTATAAAAACGTGGACAATATAAACGATGAAGAAAAAAATTGCAAGGCTAAGATGTTTTTCCTTACAAACTTCTACGGGAATATGTATTCCCTTTAGACTCACAATAGCCCGAAAGTTCAAGTCCAATCAATATGGGATACAGCTTTTCTACGGACATCTTTAATTCCTTTGCCAAACAATCAATATGTTTTCCGTCCAAGCGTAAGGCCTGATAAACCCTATTTTCTTCTTCATTCAAATGGATTTCCGCTTGCTTCTTCTCTCCTGCTTCTATAGAAAAGCAATGCAGGATATCCGCTTGGGACAGACAGATTCCCGCTCCCTCCATAAGCAATTTATTACACCCCTTGGAGAGCGCATCGCTAATCCTACCGGGTACCGCAAAAACCTGTTTCCCCTGTTCCAATGCACGATCCACGGTGATAAATGTGCCGGAACGTTCCCTTGCCTCAACCACAATCAGAACGTCGGATAAACCGGCAATCAAACGATTTCTTTCAACAAAATGATGGGGTAGAGGAGGGGCCCCGGGTGCATACTCACTAATAATCCCTCCCGTCTTTGCAATTTCCTCATAGAGCTTTTGATTGACCGCAGGATAACAAACATCAGCACCGGAACCCAAAACCGCATAGGTTTTCCCGCCTCCCTCCAATGCCCCTCTATGTGCTGCACTGTCAATTCCGTAAGCCATCCCGCTAACTATTCCTATACCGTAAGCGACAAGCTCCCGCGCAAGACTCAAAGCAACTTTTTTCCCATATTCCGTTCCGTTTCTTGCCCCGATAATACCAACCGTCGGTTCTTTCTTTTCAGGCAGATTCCCTATCAGATAAATACATTTCGGGCTATCCGGTATCTCTCTAAGTCTTTCCGGAAAGTCTTCTTCCATCGCTAAGATTTCCCGCATATTTTCCCCCTTAGTATAAATTTTCCTCTACAATTCGATAACTTACCGCTTCCGCCAAATGTTCTACAGTAATGTCCTCTTTTCCATCGACATCCGCTATGGTTCTTGCCACCTTTAATACCTTGTGATAGGTTCTCATTGACAAGTTTTTTAATGCAAAAACCTTTTTCATAAAGTCTTCTTCCTTCTTGCCGAGAAAGCAGTATTTTTCCAGCTCCGAAGGCCCCATCTGACTATTCCACTCTATGTATTCCTCTGCCTTGAAGCGCTCATTTTGTCTTCTTCTTGCTTCAATAACCTGTTTGCTCAATTCTTCCGAAGAAAACTTCTTCTCTTTTCCCAAGGCATTTTCCAAGGCTACCGGAGGCAATTCCAAAGAAATATCAATTCTCTCCAAAATCGGCTTGGAAATTCCCCTTTGATAGGCACGGATCTGCCCGGGTGTACAGTGACAGCGATTTCTGTCCGGAAAAAAGCCGCAGGGGCAAGGATTCATCGCAGCAACCAAAATACAATCCACTTTATAGGAAAACACTTGCTGCAAACGATGCAGTACAACCTCCTTTTCCTCTAAAGGGCTACGTAGAGCCTCTATGGTTTCCTTACGAAAGAGAGGCAACTCATCCAAAAACAGAACTCCCTTCGTAGCGAGTGCAAGTTCACCCGGTACCAAGTTCCCCCCTACCATCCCACCCAAAAGGGTATTTTGACTAATAGCTGTATGAGGCGCGCGAAAAGGTCTTTCTTGAAGGAGTCCCTCTTCTCCGGATAAGTCACCGGCAATAGAATAAATTTTACTTACCTCCAGCTTTTCTTCTTCGGAAAGCTTCGGCAAAATCCCGGGAATCCGTCTTGCCAACATACTTTTTCCACTGCCGGCAGGTCCCGAAAAAAGCATGGCATGCATACCGGCAGCAGCAATGACACAAGCGCGAATTCCCGCTTCTTGCCCGGCAATGTCACTAAAGTCGGCAATCTCCTTTTGTACTTTATTATCTTTAGCGGAAAGTGGAAAACCCATACAAATCTTCTTCGTTTGATTTTGTGAAATACAGGACTTCTTGACCTCAATTTTTCGACTTCCTTTCAACTTCATTTCCAAGCTGTTTAGAGATGGTTTTTTAATCAAAAAGGGATATAGAATTTTTATCCATTCCCGAACACACGATAGGGCAATGATTTTCAATTTCTTACAATGTAAAGCCTCTTTTTCATCCTCCTTTCCCACAAATACCCCTTCTATCCCTGCTTCTTCCATAGCCAGAGTCATGGGAAGTACTCCGGGAATATGCTTAATTTCTCCATCCAATCCAAGTTCTCCCAGAAAGGCATAATTCTGATAAGGATTTTCTTTTACGTTCGTTGCAATAAACATGCCTGCAAGAATCGCAAAATCAAAAGAAGTTCCGTTTTTTCTGACATCTGCCGGTTGAATATTAATGGTTATTTTTTTGGGAGGTAAGTCAAAACCATTATTTTTCAAAGCAATAATGGCTCTTTCCAAACCTTCCCGAACAGACGGCGATACATTTCCCACAATAATAGAGCGGGGTAAGCCATTGCATTCGTCCACTTGAACTGAAAAAAGACAGGCATTCAGTCCAATAAGACCGGCCGAGTAAACATTTGCCAACATAGCAGCCTCCTTATTTATGAATTGGAAATACGTGGAGTAAAATGTAGAAAAAGAATTGAAAAAGCTTTTTGAATCTTTGGAATTGGAAAGCTTTAAAACGAAAAAGAAACAAGTCTATAATAGTTTATGTGCCAAAATACTTTATTCGGAATTTTTCTAAATGGTCTAATACAAAGAAGTAGATTTTTCTGAATGCTTTGCATAGAAAAAAGCAGATTTTTCTGAATACTTGAATAGAAAGAAATCAATATGGAATATTTCGGAAGATGAAACTGTTTTACAACGAAACGATTTAACTTAAGAACTTTCTGAAACACTTCTATCACAAGACTATGCAGCAGATGAAAAGAAGTCAAATAAAAATATTCTATCTATCACAATTAAGAATTTAATACTTTCTTTATATCTCTTGATTGCATATCTTTTTCAAAAAAAGTTCTTGCATATAGAGCAACATTATGTTAGTATCACTCTGTTGCGCGGGAGTGCTGGAATGGCAGACAGGCAAGACTAAGGATCTTGTGTCCGGTTGGGCGTGTGGGTTCAAGTCCCATCTCCCGCAGAAGAGAAATCCTAAAAAGTACTTTGTATTTTTTAGGATTTTTTGCTATATAAGTGATTGTATCTTAGTTCATGCATGTTTTTTACAAGATTTCCCCGCTTCCTATGCGAAGGCTGTTTCCGTTTTGCTTACATAAATCGGGGATACTTTAGAGGTATACTATGAATGTTGCAGTGATTAACGGCGCGAGTTCCGGTATCGGAAGAGAACTTTGTCTTTTATTACAGGACCGGATTCCGGCAATTCAGGAATTTTGGTTCTTTTCACGGAATAAGTCCGCCTTAGACGAGCTATCTCATCTATTCTTTCGAAAAGTGAAGATTTTTCCTTATGATTTAACAAAAAAGGAAAGCCTTTCTCAATATAAAGAAACTTTGAGAAAAGAAAATCCCAAAATTCTTTTTTTGGTGAATGCCGCCGGTTTCGGAAAACTGGGGGAGGCTTGCAGTCTTTCTTCTGAAGCGCAACTAAATATGATTGATTTAAACATAAAAGCACTGACAGCATTCACCCTCTATTCCCTTCCTTACATGAGAAGAAAATCCAGAATTATCCAATTTGCTTCCGCTGCCGCTTTTTTACCCCAAAGAGAATTTTCCGTTTATGCCGCAACAAAAGCCTATGTCTACTCCTTTTCTCTTTCTTTAAGAGAGGAACTGAAGCAAAAAGAAATCGGCGTTACCACAGTTTGTCCCGGTCCGGTTGACACCGCCTTTTTCTCTGTAGCCGGAAATGAGAGTAAGTTAAAAGCAATCAAATCCTTCTTTATGGCCAATCCCAAGAAAGTAGCCAAGACCGCCCTGGTGGACAGCGTTCTGGATCGACCGCTTTCCATCTACGGTTTTCCTATGAAGGTTTTTTATGTTCTTTCTCAAATAATTCCTGACGAGTTTCTCTTACTGCTTCTTAGAAAGCTATATAGGTGACACATGCGCGAAATTTTGGTTTCGGAAAATGAAAAAGAGCAAAAGCTCTTAAAGCTTCTACAAAAATTTTTTAAAGGGCAGAACGATGCATTTCTCTATAAAATGCTACGGAAAAAGAATATTCTTTTAAACGGGAAAAAAGCAAACGGAAAGGAACTTTTATCTTTCGGAGATAAAGTTCAACTCTACTTTAGTGAAGAAAGCCTACAAAAGCTATGTTCGTTGCCGAGAGTGGAAGAAGGCATTTGGAGCGACTTCTACAAGAAGTTTATCGTGTACGAAGATCAAAACCTCATTGTTTTCAATAAGCCTGCCGGGCTTTTATCCGAAAATGACGCGAAGTCCACTTTATCCGTAAATTCGCTACTTTCCTCCTATCTTTTGGATAAAGGAGAACAAAGCAGCGAAACAAGGGAAACCTTTCGTCCGGGTATAGCCAACCGATTGGATCGTAATACCTCCGGGCTGATTCTGTTTGGAAAAACTTTGACAGCCTCACAGAATTTAGGCAGATTGATTCAGGAGCACAAAATTCAAAAGCGGTATCAGGCGCTTGTCGTAGGCGATTTTCGGGAAGACGGCTTACAGGAAAGCTTTATCCGAAAGAATTCTAAAATCAATAAGGTGATACAGGTGCAAGAAGGGGAAGGAGAACACATTCGTGCGGACTTTTCCGCTATTCAAAAATACCGGGATCGGGAACAGCTGTTTTCACTTCTCTCCATTCAGTTGATAACGGGAAAAACACATCAAATTCGTAGTCAGCTTGCCTTTCTGAAACATCCCATTCTAGGTGATGAGAAATATGGCGAGCAAGGAATAAACAGGGAATATCGAAAAAAAGGCATTCATCGACAACTCTTACACGCCTATTCCCTCAGTTTTCCGGAAATCCAGGAAAACAATGCTTTATATCCACTATCCGGAAAAAATTTTGAAATTCCTCTGCCCGATGATTTTCAAAACTTAATTCGAAATTTAAAGCTTCAAACGAGATAACGCACGCTTTGCGAGCGATACTCGTTATGAGTAGAAAAAGGAAAAGCGAGTATTGCAGGTTTTTCACCCGATACTCGCTTCTTCTTTTCTACTCCTTACTCTTCTCTACAGGTTCAGCACTTGTACTCTCTTGAACGTTCAAACCCTCTTCCTTTTTTTTACTCTTTTGTGTATTGCTTCTTCTCCTGCTTCTTTTTTCAGTATTCTCTTTATTTCCTTCCGCCTTTTCTTCTTGCTTTATCCTATTTTCAGTCGTTGTCTCTGTTTGCTTCTCTTCCGCCTCTTGCTTTTGGGATGCAACTTTTGTTTCTTTCTTTGTACCCTTCTTGGTCGATGCAGGCTTCTTTTCTTTCTCTACGCCTTTCTTTCTTGCCTGAGGCCGCTTTCCTTTTGCAGCATCCTTTTTGCTTTCCGACACCTGCTTTTCTTTTTCTATGTCCTGCTTAGCCACTACAGACTGCTCTTCTTTTACCTCATCCTTTGGGGCAGTCTTAACTTGCTTATCCTTCTTTTCCTCTTCCTTTTCCCTGCTTATAGACAGCTTTTTTTCTGTTTCCTTCTTCCGTCCGCCTCTTCTTCGATTATTTCTCTTCTTATGTTCTTCATGGACATCCTCAGGGTGAGTCCGAGCCGATTCGACATGTTCACCGGAAAGTTCCAAATTGCTTACAGGGGAATGATTCTCTTCTCTTTCTTCCGAAGAAGCCAGGGGTTCCGTCTCTTCCACTTTCATCATAGCCTTCTTCACAGGATCATAAACAAAACGAACTTGATTGTCGTTCTTTTTCATCTCCCTGCGCATAAGCTGAGGATTGTCATTTCGGAAACTTTCATGCTTTATTTCCGGAATGCTTTCCGTTTTATCCTCAATATGCCCCTCTTCCTTCATTTCTTCTTTTATAGCTTCGGAACCATCCGAAACCGCATCCGGAGTAGATTCCAAAATAAAAGAATCCTCCTCTTCCCTATTCCTCTTTAAGGCCAGCTCTTCTTTGATTTCCTCCACCAGGTCGACGAGTTCCGTTTCCTCCACGGAATATCCGTTTTCCTGTTCCGGCTTTGCCAAAGGATTCGGCAAAATTTCGACCGGTGCCAAATGTTTGCTTAAATCATAGTTAATCTGTTTTTTTCTTCTCCAATAATTGCTTCTGCTTAAAGTTGGCCTGGTAGGAATATTATTCATCGTTTCAAAGGATTCCGTCAGCAGTGCTTTTTGACTCCGGTCCTTTGCTCTTCGGATTCTTTCATCATCATTTGCTACGGAATTTAAGAAACATTCCTCTATGGTTTCTCCCAAAAGAATTTCCGCGCCTCTTAAGCTGTGCCAAAAATCTCTCACCGCGGCATAACCTCTGTCCTTTGAGACAATGCAGATTTTTTCTCCCGTATCCAGAAACATCCCCGTGGTAGAGGCAATATACATATCCAAGGCATTACTGTGTTGTTTTAAAAGCTTAACCATTCTGACATGCACATTTTTTTGTCTTAAATCCTCAACCAGACCCTTGCTTACCGCTGAATTTTCGTCACTGTAATACACAACCAACGTATCTTTCTCATCCAAGTATTCTACACCTTGAAAGCCGCTGGCATGCGTATTTTCAAAATCAATTAAAATAATCACTTGCTCTCCTTCTAAGAAGCTTTTCTATGCTTCTTCATCCGGATTATTCTGTGATAAGAAATTATAGAACCCGCCGTCGTCTATCTTTCGCACGATAAACTTCGTCTTCTCCAAAGGATACGGTACATCCTCTTTTTTACAATACATAATCTCTGAAATCATGACTACCGTTTCCGCATTTTCCTGCTTAGTGCTGGGAACCAGAACAAAATCTCCAATGGACAAATTATCCTCTTTACTCCTGTAATAATAAGTCTTCCCATTGGGTTCAAAGATACAGGAAAGATAAATGTATTCCTCTTCCTTCACACCGTGATGATACAATCCGGAATCAAATAGGATCCCGAAAACTCCATGATATGCCAGCGTTTTCCGAAAATCATCCAAAAAATCATCCCAATCATCCGGTAACCCGTATCGGTCATAAGTTCTTCTCAGGACTCGCTTTGTACCATTCTGAAAATACAGGCTGATTATCACCTTTGACGATGCCTCTCCGGCATCTTCCTGCTCCTTTTCAGAAAAAGTAGAAAAATAACGTTCTATATTTCCCAACAGATAATCCACTATGTTGGGTATATTGTACTCGTGCTTTACCGTGAAAATATTGTTAATGTACTGCTGGTATATCAATTTCTTGTTTGTTCTGGAAATCTGCAAAAACTCTTGATATTCTACCTCTACAGAATTTTCTTCCTTACTAAGCGGATTCCATAAAATCTGTTCGCGACAGTCCCTTACATCCAGACTGAATGCAGAAAGTTCATTAAAGCGGAGACAATCCATGTCTACCGTAAGATCTGCAATTAAGCTCATCAGGCTTTCCCACTCTTTAGGGAAATCGTTTAAGCCCTGAAACTCTCTTGCCTCCTTATCAACCTCCTTATACAGAAGATACCAGCGAGAAGAAAGCGCGGAAATCTCCCTTCGCTTCTCTTTCTTCTCTCCAAAATATTGTTCTTTCCAACGATAAAGATTCAAGTTCTCCAGGTTTTTTAAAAAGTAAGACGCACGCTCTCTGGAAACGTTCAAAATCATTGCAGGACCGTCTTCTTGCGTTGCAGAATCATAGGAGTATCTTAGTCGACCGTTCTTCATCCAAATGTTCAAAGAACTTTCCCCTACGCCCAGTCCATCCAACTTTAAGTTCAAATATTCCAGCATATGCATCCTCCTTTCTCCCGGCTATTCTTATTATATCGTATTTCGGTATATTGAAAAGAAATATCGAATAGAATCGAAAAAATTGCATAAAAAAAGCTCCAAATCCTTAAAAACATAAGAACCTAGAGCCTTTAGCGACGAGGATGGGACTTGAACCCACTCAAAAAGGCTCTAGCGTGGCTAAAACTCTAACTTTTTCAAATTCGTGGTCAATTTCGTGGTCACCTTGGTCATATTTTTACCCCATTTTGTGTAAGATTATTCCACCACTTCGATATGGCTGTCTCTTCCTATTAGAATAGATTTCACAGGATCGTACACTCCATCTGCACCTACAAAGTCATAGCCATCACCCTTCGCTTTTCTGACTTTGGCAGTGGTTGCCATTAAGCCGGACTTAGTTAAATAGTACCACTTGCCTTTATCCTGCAACCACTGCCCGGAAAGCATAGCTCCGTCCTCTCCAAGGTAGTACCAGCCTTCTACGGACTTGAACCAGCCCTTAATCATAAAGCCGGCATCATCGAACACATACCAGCGACCGCTGATATATTCAAATTTGCCACATACAGGCGCATTGTCCTTGTAGTACAGCCATTTATCCTGTTGCTGTTTCCAACCCTCTAAACTGGGCTCCTGCTGCACTGCGGAAGCTTTCCTCTCTTGATGTAGCTTACAGGCTTGATAGAAGCACCAGCTTACAAGCTCTCCGCACCACGGCTCGGAGATAACCTTTCCGTGGTTATACCATAGTCCGTACTTAGTGTAATTATTCTTTCCTCGATTGGCGTGTTTATCCTCAAGGTTCCGCGGGGTAGCCTTCTCTTCGTAACCGATTTCCCCTCTAACCACTTCTAGGAACTCTTCTACGGTGCAAGTCTCATCATCAAAAATAGGTCTACCAAAGCCGCACGGCCAAGACCTATCGCCTACTTTGAAATTCCGATAAATCTTTTTCCGGCACTCTCCGCCGTTTCTATCCTTGTCTGCGCTGGAGGTGTTCCCTTCAACTGCAGCTAAATCAGGTAATGGCACTTCGTCAACCACACCGGTATGGCCGATTCGCCCCAGTGCTTCGCTGAAATAGAAAATAACATCCCCTTTCTGCGGCTGCTTATGCCAGCGCCCTGCTCTTTTAAAGCGTCCTGCTCCATCAGGTGTAAATTTGAAATAATCTCCACAGAGCGCCCTTTGTCCTCTTTGATATGGATTCATGTTTTGTCCTTTCTGAATGAGAAACTATCTTAAAGTTTCTCAACTCTTCTCAACTTTTCTCAACTCCATAAATTAAAAAAGGGCAATACATTTCTGTACTGCCCCTAATGGTTGCTGTTTTCCTTATCTCTTTCTCGGAACAGGACTCGGAGAGGTGTCCACCGTAGCACCTGTCAATCCGACACCCGGACCGGTGGTTTTATCCGGATTCGGTGTCACTCCCGGGCCGTGTCCCTTATCCTCCTCTCCGACTCCGTGATTGTAGCCAAGAGGACTTCTGCTGTTATCTACAGCACCCTTGCTCGGTACAGGCACAGTCTGATTCTTGCTATCCTTTTTGATTCCGTCATACGTCCAACTTGCTTTTCTCTTAATCATAATCTTTCTCCTCTCTTAAAAACAATTTTTTCAATGTTGGCCAAACTCAAATTCCTTGAAAGTGGCTCCCAGTCTTACGGGCCAACATCATGACTTCAATAATTTTTTCAATGTTGGCCAAACTCAAATTAAAACAGTTGCTTACCAAGCTGATTCGCTCCCGTGCTGGCCAAACCGGAAACAATACCGATTGCGACCGCATTGATAACATCTTTTGCCGGGAAATCGGGCATTGTCATCATGGCGATAACGCCTAAGACCGCTCCGATAACACCGCATACGACAGGGATGTACTTGTCATTAAGCGTATCTGCCGCTTTCCATCCCATACCTACGAGGTATGCGATGACTGTAATACCAACTACACTTGTGATTCCAAAATCCATTTTCTTTTCCTCTCTTTCTACCGTGAAAAATCATGCTTTCTAAGTCTCTCTTGATACTGCTCTTTGATAAAGCCACTTGTCGGTTCTGTAATACCGTTTTTAAAATCTGAGTGCTTTACACAATATTCTTCATACTCATTAATATCCGCTAGTGCTTGGTCAAACCGCCCCTTGCTAGGCTTTTTCTCCTCTTGCAGTTCATCACCAAACCGAAGAATCCTAACCCGTGCAGAAATAGCTACGTTTTTGTCAAGCTTCTTATCCGTGTTCACTATCTTTTCATCAAGGGCGTCAATTCTATCTGACATATCCTGCTGGATACTCTCGAGCTTTTTGTCAAGAGCATCAATTCTTTCAGACATCTCCTTTTGTGTCTGAATTATGTCAGCATTTATCTCTCTCCCTATGAAGGAAAGCAGGATGCTCCAGGGCTTTTTCCCTTGCGGAGCATACTTCTGCGCCAGTGTAAAAATCCCTGCGGTAATCCAACAAAGCGATGCAAGAACGGTATTTAAATCCATAAGGCTGAACAACGTATTAAAATCTATCATTCATTTCCCTTGCCTCCTTCCTCATTTGCCTCTGCTGCAATTTTTAGAATCTCAGCTTCTTGCTCCTTGGTAATCCATCCCTCGGACACAACTTTGTCTAGGATTCTTTTATTGAGTTTTCCTCGTCCTGCCATCCTTTTTAGATACTCAAACATAATACTTATGCACCTCCTAAACTCTTAAGTACAAGCTGGTCTAGTACTTCCTCCAACTCCTCATTCCGCTTCTTCAGCTCTGCAATCTGCTCTGCCGGTGTCGGGATGTACTCTGCCGGAGTCTCACCGACACGGACGAAAGAAAGCTTTCCGTCTTCGCCTCTCAGCTCTTTCATTTTGTAGTTGTAGAAAGTGCCTTCCTTTACGATTGCCGGGAGCTGAACATCATACTGCGAAGATTCCTTAGCATAAGCTGTCGCTCCGTAAATCGCTCGTGCGGCCATGTCTGCCTCGGTTGGATTGTCAAATAAGGTGATTGTCATCACCTCATGCTCGCCCGTCTCTGCATTAGGCTTGATTAGTGCAAAATCTCTTTTCATTTTTTCTCCTCTCTTTTTGATATATAAAAAGAGGAAGCCTATTAAAGACTTCCTCCGTAGGACTGTAGTAAATATTTAGTTGTAAATCTCGCTTCGGTGTCCGACCGACAAAGCATACACTATGACTTCTTTGTCTAGTATCTCACAAATCACTCTGTAATCCCCTATCCGATACCGCCACTGTCCACCTTTATCTCCCACCAAGCCTTTTCCTTTAGCTCTAGGATTGTCTGTGTTGTCGATATTTTTCTCTAACCAATTGATGATGAGCTGTTGAGTATGCTTATCGAGTTTCTTTATGTCCTTAAATGCTTTTTTACTAAAGACCAATCGATACATTATTCAAGCCCCAATCTTTCCTTCATTTCATCAAGCGTATAAGTGGTAGAGTCTTTCTTGAAATCGTCTACGGCTTCTCTGTATACCTTCAAATCGTACTCGTCTTCAATTCGCTCAAGAACGGTGTTACGGATAAATTCGGACAGAGTCATACGATTACTCTTTGCGTAGGATTTAAAAAGCTTTTCATCTTCATCAGATAATCTTAGTGAAATAGTCATGAGCACACCTCTCTTTCTGTATTACAGAATAATACAGACAACAAAAGAAGTCAATAATGTTTTAGTTATTAAGTGCCATCATTCATTAGGCTGCCCCACGCTATGTAAATACAGCCGGTGCCGCCACCGCCACCATGAGTAAGTACCGAACTTCCGCCAGCTCCTCCGCCACCTTCACCTAAGCCGTTTGTACCATATTTACCAGTGTTTCCAGCCGCATATGAACCACCGGCGCCACCGGAGGAGTACAAAACGCCATTAAATCCTCTAGTACTTACATGGGAACCCTTTCCGGCAACTCCGATAACCGGCTTCCTTCTATATCCGTGTGGATATGTACCGCCACTAGAGCCATCAGAACCATCTGTTCCTCCTGCTCCACCAAGTCCTCCTCCACCACCGGAGCCGCCATCACCTCCGTAAATCTCTGTAGTATCTGAGATAGCAATATACGTCAAACCCGGTTTCCCGTGTTGCGCTCTTATTCCAGAAAAAACAGTGTCAAGTCCGGGGATATTCTTCTGTTTATAATAATCCGAATATTTTTCATTGGAAACAATGGTAATAGAGTAAAGATTTTGTCAGTTGATAAAGAAATAAAAAGAGAGTAATCATTAATCCTTTGATACAATGGTTTCGACTAAAAAACTATGCAAAGGAGACTACTCTCATGGATATTGTAGCACTATTAGAGGTTTTGGTAAAAGGTTTACTTGATGCAGAGAACAAATTTTTTGAAAATCCTAAGGACTTTAGTTCTCTGGAGAGGTCTGTGAAAAGCTCTACAGAGGCTTTTTCTGCTTCTTTCTTGGGTGAAGTTCTTTCAAGAATGAACTCAATGCTTAGTGATTGCGGAGCCAGAAAAGAGCGTTTTAACATTCAGAGGGTCGATAAGCGGACGCTGATTACCTCTGTTGGAGATGTGGTGTTTGATTGTACGTATTTCAAGAGGAAAGCAGAGCAAGGAGGTCACTCATACTTGCTGGAAGAACTTATAGGGTTGGATTCTCATGAG
>NZ_JH414504.1:222094-292331 GCF_000238075.1 Oribacterium asaccharolyticum ACB7 | reverse complement strand
TTCTTCAGTTGGTGCGGATAGGTCGAGAAGAAAGAAAGCTGGAAGCGACCGGAACAGAAGGGATAAGTGTAAAGGAAATAAGACTTAGAGATGTGTTAAAAGAGCACTATGATGCGTCAAAGAAATATATAGATGGGCTCCATGCATCAATTCCGGGAGAAACGGTTAAGAAGACTTTCTCCATACGGAACCACCTCCGTTTATTATAAAATTTTGACATGACATAAAAATGATAATAAGATAATTGAAAAGTTGAGGACCTATATCAAGGTGTATTTTTGAAGCTCGTTAACTGACAGTAAGTTTACTCCATCAACAATGGTATTACCAATGGTATGGAAAAGTCCTTCTTGATAAGATGGTACTACATAGTTTAGTTGCTGTCCGGGTGTTACATTCATGTACCCCGTAACAAAATAACCACCACCGCCACCAGCTCCGGTATTCCAATAATTACGCCCACCATCATTTCCTGCACCGCCTTGTCCAACAAGAATATATCGAATTTTGTCCACCTTGTCTGGTACGGTCCATACGCCGGCACCTACACCTAGAGTTACCGAACCGCTGATTCCTGTTACGGTGATTCGAGCACTTACTTTCCCTTCGTCATACCACCTACCGTCTTTTACCGTGACGTAGCTGTACGCTCTTACATACAGCTCTCTTTCCTCAAGTTTTGGCGTTTCATAGTGCACATCGGCGCTGTCATAAACCATAAAACCGTCTGTCTCACTCGTCGGCATACTGTCATACTTGAAGACAAAATGTATACCACTAAACAAGCCCTCGCTCGGTTTCGCCCATGTAAGCCGGACTTGTCGATGAGCGTACATGGACAAACTAAAATTTGTTATCGAAGCGATTCCGAAGGCTTCCAGAGCCATCTTTTTGAGAAGCTTGTCTTCCAGAACAATAACAGCATTTTTCCCGTCTCCGGACGATGTGATAGACTCCGGTAAATCATCATCTGCTCTCTCCGGCTTGAATTTTTTATAAACGCCTGCCGGAAGAGGGAGAGCCATGCTTGCAGTGTCTCCCAATTTTAGATGAGTGTAACTTTCATCCATGAACACCTTATCACCACGGCTCTTTCCTCCGGCACCGCCGAGAGGTATAAAAACACTACTCATTACTTACCCCCCTTTAATTTGACCTTGAAATCAGCTGTCGGCTTCTCTACTGCACAATAGAAGGTCACGAAGCCATCTGTAACCTCTGCGCTAGTAATCAGTCCCGCCATCTCGTCATAGGTCTCAATGTCAGAAGGACTGGATGTCTTCGTGTGCGCCTTTCCCATAGATACGGAGTCAGAGGCCTTGACCGTTGACACAGCTACCTTTTGGCTATATGGTGCAGAGGAAGACCAGTTGCTGGCCGAAAGTGTGACAAGCGATTCTTTAGTATTCGCGACAGATAGCGCGGCTTTTAAAGCGCCATCTATCTTATCCATGTTTTCATTAAGCTTTTCTATATCTATAAAATCCGTTTTATCGGGCTTGTTTAATTTCAAGTTTTCTGTTTGCGTCATGATACTCCTTTCTGCCACTTCTCATTTTGATGAGCATCTTCCCATGTGCACGATTTCATTTCTTCCCAAGTTTTTTTGCTGAAATTCCTCCAACGGTTATAAATAACATGAATTTCAAAGTGCATATTCATTGGTATCATCTGCTCTGCGGTCTCTCTTATGAAATCGAGTGATCTAAGACTCGCAAGCTTAACGGGAATAGTAACTGAGAATCCCTCCACCAGCACATCCGTGTTTCCTTCCCCGCTCGTGTTCCCTAATACCTCTTTTAACTTTCGTAGTGTGTAAGGAAGTGCTTTATTTTCGATAGCGAGAAGCCTTTGTCTTCTATCCTCCTCGGTATCGCTGTCTAAAGGGCGAATGCGGAGAAACTCTTCCATTTTTGAAAGACCGTCTTCCGTCATAGAAGATATAAATCTGTCCTTTAGCCACGTCTCTGCTTTTAGCCATATAAGAGTAAATTCCGGATTTTCACTCTTACCCACAGCTTGAAAGTCTTTTACTGCTTTCAGGAACTCCGGAAGATTTACTAATAAATCCGTATTTTCCATTTATCCCTCCGAAACGGTCTTTAGCACCGGTATTTCATCCTCTGTAAGGTTTAGATTATCTGCACTTCCGTTAATTTTCGTGTTTTTGATATCCACAACACCCTCAATAGCTAGTAGCCTTGCAGTAATCTGTACATGTCGAACTACCGCATTTTCCTCGGCCCAAGCCTTCCGAAGCTCCAGCATGTACTTTTCTATCGTCTCTTTAATCTGGCTTTCCAGTGCAGAAAAGCTATATCCGCTGGCGAAGGTAAACTGCCCCAATATAGCAATCTCTTTCTCCTGTGGTGCCCCCACAAGGACGGTGTGCCCGATAGGTGCAAGGCCGTACCCTTCACCGTGTAAAGGATCTATTTTTTCCTGTACTTGTCGGATGAGCTCCGTACTTGCTTTTGCAAAAGTGGTATCCAGTACTTTAACCGAGACACTTCCACCTAAAGACAGGGCGCTCTTCTGTATCAGCTCATATACAAGGCTTAGCCACTTCTTTTTATCTTCACTTCCGGATAGACCTTTTATCCATGCTTCAGTCCCTTCAGGAGGCTTGATAGCGTCTTTACCCACATCGTTCCCGGGGATTCTTTTCACCCTACACGCACCGACACCGTGAAGGGCGAGAACTTTATCAACGTAATCATCTTTGTTTCCCCCGAAAGCCACGGATTTATAGGAGTTAAAGAATCTTTCTCTTAGGCTTTCCGTGCTTTCTTCGTCTTCTCCGGGGATAAGCAGCTCGGAGATATTCACTTCTTCCAGCTTATCGATATAGCCGATGGGAATAATCTTTCCGTAGGTTTTGTTTCCAACTATTCCAGGCTCCTCACACTCAACCTTATAGGATCCTGAATCCATCTTCTCTATCACTTTGTAATTTGCCGTGTCTCCTGTAAAACGTTCCCCAATAGGGATTTCAACCTCTGACGGCGTGGAGCTCACTCTAAGGATTGCTTTGGTAGCCGGTTCAGGCGTGATTCCTCTGTCTTTCGCCCTCATAATGACAAACTCTCTATCCGCCGTATCGGTAAAGGCTTGTCTCAGCATCCAATCGAGCTCCGTATAAAGAGTGGCAAGCTCAATAGCTGCTAAAGCATTAGAAGTATGCAGCAAAGACCCCTCTTGCTTATCGATATCCCCTTCCACCCTGGAGAGCATTCTCCCGAGTATTGTTTCCATTGTTTGATTCTCATACATTCTCAGACACCTCAATTTTTCCCAGTTTTGTCTTTACTGTAAGCTTGATTTTTAGCTTTGTTCCGTTCTTACTTACTTGGAAATCGTCCACTCCCGTGATATAGGGATGGATTTTTAAAGCTTCTTCTATCTCCGCCCTGCTGTCGGCTTCCAGATACTCTTCCGTAGTAGTCTGCCCAAGATACTTCTCTAGTGACACGCCATACTGCCAAGAGTAAAGAGCATAGCGGAAACGCTCCGTATGCATACAGCACCACACCCACATACGGATTGCATCCAGCCCCTCCACAATTCGTCCGGTAAGACGGTTCTCCGTAAAATCTATTTCGTATTCTCTCGGAAAATATTCATTCGCTGTCAGGTTTTCTTTTACGTCATAAAAAGAAGGTAAAAGGCTCATAAACTCACCACCTTATCAATTATCACGAATTTGGAATCAGAAAGTTGATAGACAAGGACGGTATCTCCGGCTTTCAATTTATCCAAATATTTACTCTTATCTGTGCAAGACCCCCCATTACTTGGCGACTGCATTATTGCTTCCACGCACAAACGGCCTATTAGATGCTGGCTTACTAACAGATCCTCCTTCCGGAGCTCCAACTTTCCCAGACTTAAAGAATCTTCCCCGGTCATCGTCGCCAGCTTTAACTCTTTTCTTCCCTCGTCCTTTGGAAGCAGATTTGCCAGAGTGTTTTCCCACATGTTTATCCTCTTTCTTTTCATCAAAGCTTTTCTCATCCATAACGGAATCAAAGCAGATATCAAGCTCCATCGTGTATTTTTCCCCGTCAAAACTATGGCGGTCAGCACTGATCCAGTATTTTCCGTTAAGCCCCGTAGAGGAATCCTTAACATTTACAAAATAACAGCTTAAGCAATTAATATCTCCTAAGGCACTTATCTTTATCTCTTGCTTTGGCTGTACGCTCATAAGAGCATTAGCGGATTGCACTGTATCCTTTTCTTCCTTCTTGAAAATCTTCTGGAAAACACCGTACTTCTTTATAGATCCATCATCTTTTATCTCGCCTATTTGCTTCCCTTTTTCATCGTAAATTTTAACCCTGTTCACGATGGTTTCCATTGTTTCCGTAAGGCTTGCAGCTGTAATATTTTCTGATTCAGATAGGATAAAGTTCCTTACACTCCATTCCGTCTTATAGACCGCAAAGCCTCTTTTATAAATCATTGGGAAGTATTTATCTTTTGTTACCTGGTGAGCCTTTGTATAGGCTCCCATGATGATTTCATAGATTCCTTTATCATCACAAAGAAAAGAGGGGATGTTCACGCCGGTAGGGTGTAAATGTCTTATTGGTATCTGCATATCGTCGAGAACTTGCTTTGCTATCCCTTCTGCAGTTAAATTCTTGAAATTGTACTGCCCGGTGCTCTCCAGCAGATTCTTCATCATGTCGTAAGCCGTGTAGGTAATCGTCCCTATATTAGAGCTCCGTTCCACTCCAAATATTTGTCCATAGAACACTTCTTCCCCGTTATAAGAGAAACTAACAAAATCTCCGGTAGACACCTTCGGTATATCAAAGCTGTCATTAGGAGCATTAATCAGGTCAAAGGACAGTTCCCGAGAAGCTTGGCTTGCAGACCCGCTCCACTCAACCTTAGATACAGGGATGGAATACTGCCCGCTATCTTTTATTAGTGTTACTGTCATTCTTACCCTCCCGGAATAACAAGCTTTTGCCCTACTTTAATCCGATTAGGATTTCCCCCTATTACTGCACGGTTAGCAGTATAGATTGGCTTCCAGTTGGAGGAGCCGGTTAATCGCTTTGCGATAGAAGTAAGCGTGTCTCCCTTTTTCACTATATACTCTTGTGTGCTAACTTTTGGCACGGTACGGGCCGTTTCTTGGTTTGCTCCATCCGCTGGCGGAGCACTTTCTCCGAGGCCATCTTGGGCAACAGAAGACTTTGAAGCACCAACATTTCGGTACTCTTTAAAGCTGATTGAGTAAAAAATATCACCTGTGCCGTCATTCTCTCCCCATTCGAAAGATTCTATGGTACAGTCCATTCTTATGGGGCTTCCTGTAATGACTAGCTTAACGGTACCCGTCTGCTTCATCCTCTCGATTGCATCCACATACTGCAGTGGTTTAAGAATGCTACCTCTCCTGCAATATGAGGAATTTCTTCGGAGCGGAAAAAAGGAACTGAAAGAAACCGTCATCAAGTTCCTTTTCCCCTTCAAAGAAACCTCTCCAATTCCTATGATAGTTTCACTCTGATTGTTCTGCGAACTCTGAACCTGATATTCGGAGGGCAGTACCGGAATAGATATATTGTTAAGCCATATTTCCACTGAATGTCCACTCCCCTCTATTACTTATAGCCATAGACAATTTTCTCGCTATCGCATCACCTATTTTATTGATGTCCGCTTCTTCGCGAACTGTGAAATTATTCCCGCTGACATTTACCGATATACTAGTGCTAGTCATTCTGCGTCCCTCAGCTCTCGCCATAGCAACAGACTGGTCATGGGGATAAATCCGAGATCCACTAGGAAGGTCTATGATTTCTCCTCCGCGTTCGCTAACTTGAACAAGTCCGCCTGTCCAGTTCATAGTACCACCAGCCATCTTCGGGACTGTCGTTGCGGTTGCAGTTCCGGTTTCTCCACTATTTGGGACTACGATACTGCCTATAGCATCAATGACATTTTTGACCGCTCCTATTATTCCATTAATAATTCCGCTAATGAATGAAAATATGGCCGTGAATATACCTTCAACCACGTCTTGTACACCCTTCCAGGCTTTTTCCCAATCTCCGGTAAATACACCTACGAGGAACTCTATGATTCCGCCAATAATTTTTATAATTCCTTCAACAACACCAACTACGATCTCAACAACACTAGAAATCAGTCCTATCGTTACTCCTATTGAGGCAACAAGTCTTTCACCGAGCCAATTAATGAACATTCCCAATACGGGACTTATGGCCTCCCAGCCGGCTAATACCGTATCTTTAATGCCGTTCAAATGAACCATGATATTTTCAAATACCGGACTAAACTTACTTAGCGCCTGTTTAAAAACATCAAAATGTTTCCGCACTAAAAGCACTATGCCGATTAAAACTAAAATTGCTGCAATTACTAACCCAACCGGGCCGGTAATTACAGCTATAAAACCGCCAGCTTTTGAGACAAGGGCAAACACTTTAATGACAATACCGACTATTTTAACCAGTTTTCCGAATGCAATTAGCATAGGCCCTATACTGGCTACTAAGGCGATATTTTTGAGTACAGCCTTCAGCTGTTCGTCACTCATGCTATTCAGCTTATCCGCGAGTTTTTGCGCCCATTCTACAAACTGTTTTAAGTAGGGAAGTATAAAATCACCGATTCGAATAGCTATACCCTCAATAGCTGACTTAAGAAGCGTCAGCTGTCCATTTAGGTTATCGAGTCTCCCGGAGGCTGCCTCTCCTGCTGCACCGCTCGCGCCTTTGATACTTCTTTCGAGGCTGTCATAGGCGTCATCAGTGGAATTGATTACAGCAAGCATTCCTGCCGTGGCAGTTTTCCCGAAGATTTGGTTTGCATAGAAAAGCTTTCCTTCTTCGGTAAGTCCCGAAAATCCTTTCTTCATATCATGCATAACATCGGAAAAGGATTTCATCGTGCCGTCACTGTTCGTCATGGAGATCCCCAGTTCTCCCATTGCTTTTTTCACTTCTTTAGAGTCACCTGTCATATTAAGAAGCGCTGTTCTAAGAGTCGTACCAGCTTGAGAGCCGTCAATAGAAGCATTTCCCATGATACCGATTGCCGTATTGACTTCCGCAAAATCATAGCCGAGTGTTCCGGCAAGAGAACCGACGTATTTATAGGATTCCCCGAGGCCAAGCATATCCGTCTTTGTATTCGTGAAAGTTGCAGTCATGATATCTGCGTACTTCTCTGCCTGATCCGCACCTTCTCCGAATCCTGCAAGTGCACCAACCATGACATCGGTAGCCTCTGCTAGGCCTATCCCTCCGGCACTCGCTGCTGAAAGAATACCGTTTAGACCTTCCATGTTCTGTTTGGCATCCCAACCGGCCATAGCGGTATACTGCATAGCCTCCCCGACTTCTCTAGCGGTCCATGCCGTCGTTGCGCCGAGGTGCTTCGCCTGTTCTGTTAGGCTGTCGTCCCACTTCTCACCCATTATAGCTTTAACACCACTCATGGAACTTTCAAAATCCGCTGCAGTTTTTACTGCTGCAATCCCCGCACCGACAATCGGAACTGTAACTGCTGCAGTAATTGCTGTTCCAGTATTTGCTATGGAATCACCGGCTTTTTGTATATCTCCGGCAATTCTTGCAGTATTCTTATCCATAGCAGTTATAGATTTAAGCGATTTCTGGATTCCTCCGGTAAACTTATCTACCAGCCTTAGCGTTACGTCTACAGTTCTGTTTGCCATTCTTTACTCCTCTGTTCCATCTCTACCTGAAGGAATGCGTGTACAATCCGCTTCTCTCCATATCCCAGATTAAAGAAGTCCGACGGCTTCCAGTGATGTAGGCGGAAAAGCCAATACATCGCGTTAGTTTCGCTGTCGGACTCAATTAGTTTTTTACTTCTTTAACTTCATCCTCTTCCAGAAAGCCGGAGAACTTTGTAACCTTATCAGCAAGGACTGTCAGCTCCATTCCGGGGAAAAATAAAAAAGCCAAGTCCTTAGGACTGGCTACTCCAAAATGTTTTTGCAGTTCTTTATCTTTAAGGCTGGGTTCCATAAGGGCTTCACAAATCATCAAAGCGTTTACATCATAAGCCTTTGAATAATCCACCCCACCCTTGTCTCTCACGGCTGTGGATGCAATGGATGTATATTCTTTTCCGGAAAGCGCGCGAAACTTAAGCACAACCTCTTCTCCCGTAATCTCGCTTAGTTTCTTTGCCTTTACTTCCAGAAACTCTTCCTTCTGAAACTGTCCTCTATCAATCTGTAAAAGTTTTTGCGTTAAACTCATATTTCCTCCCATTTCACAATATTTGAATCGCCTTGAATCAGTCTTATCGCTTCCTTCATCAAGCTGTTCTCCTCAAGATACTCTAAGCCCTTTAAGGTTATCTCCGGTCTTATAAGCTTTATTCTAGGATAAAAGCCCTCAACACTCTCAATCATCTCTCCTCCGGAAATATACCCCTCTTTAAGCAGCATACTCATAATTCTTGACCACTTAGGAAATGAAAGATTCAAGGATTCATGGGACAAAAGATTCTTGTCCCACTCCTCGAAATCCATAGACATATGGAGAATAGCAAGTATCTTATATATACTTTTAAACTCCTCCATACTTTCCTCCTAAATGGCATCAATATAATCCCAATCCTCACAAGTGAAGCTGTAGGACTCTTCTGCGTTCTTTCCGTGCTCCCAGTTCGCAAGGATTGCCTTATCAAATTTGCAGCCATATGCCACAACTCTCTCCGTACCAAGCCCTGCCGGATCCGCAAGCTTAGAAATAATCTTGAAATTCGGAACCTTACCATTCTTCAGGCCGTCAGAAACTTTCTTGGCAAGGAAAGACGAAATCTTGTGTAGCTTAACTTCTCCTTTTGCCTCTACCTCGGTAAGCTTCTGCCCATTCATAAGGCTTCTTGCTCTGGAAATTGGCGTATACTTCGCATTGATTTCCAGCTTAAAAGAAGTAACCTCCGCCATATAAGTGTCATCAACCCAAAGTTCTCCCCAGGTACCGTTAATGACCTGATCAGATACAAAACCTTCCATCTTTTCTCCTTTCTTACAAATAGATCTCCAAGTCCATATCTTCCATAGCATCCAAAATGGAAATATTCGCTCTTAAGAAGACTCTGGATCCGGTATTCTCTTCTTTTAGATCTTGCTCTGAAAGATTGTTTACATCCTTACCCTGCTGCTTTAAATAATCTCTCTGCCCGTCAAGGTCCAGATAGCACTCGCCCTTAGAAAGCAGATTGGACCGAATCAGTCCGGAAAAATAGGAGTTAATGGCGGTAATAAGCAAGCATTTATTATCATAAGTATTTGCGTATCTCCCGACATAGGTATCTTCCCAAGCCCTCCGGATATCCTCGTAAATCATATCCATGATTTCCACAATCTTAATTTTCTTAAAGCTATCTCCCTTCAACTCATTTGTAGTAGTTAAAGAGTTTACACCCCTGTTGACCTTTACCTTTTCACCGTCATACATAAAGATAAGCTTTCCGGCTCCTACTGCTTCATCCGCTTCCTGTTTGGTAAAGCGCTGGCAGTCAATGAAATCTTTAAGCGGTGCATAGGTAATAGAAATACTCAAAGGTGTGCCACAAATAAGACCGGCAATTCTCGGTGTTACCTGTTCTGGAGTAAGCACCGTTCCATCCGGACGAGTAAGACTCGCATTTACATTAATAATTCCCTCGCTATCTCCTAGCACTTCCGGAAGAACAACCTTACGCTTTAACTTCTGCTCGATTCTAAGATTCTTAATCCAGGTAACTACCTCATTTGTCTTCCCGTCTGTCTTAACTGTCGGAATGGCCAGATAATCAAATCGATTCTGTGCAAAGTATTTAAGCATTGCTGTGTACTCGGCATTTACCTTATCTGCTCCACCCTGCATCACATAAACAAGGATTTTTCTCGGAGACGTTACATAGCCCTGCAAGGCGTCCTTTACGTACTGTGCATTTGTCTCGCTTAAAGCTTTCGGGATATCCGTAACAGAAAATACCGTAAACGGATCTATTTTCGTCTTATCCTGTAATCCTAAGGCTACAATTCCTCTCTCGCCTCTTTGAATTGCGGACTCCCCTTTCTCAACGAAGCTAATGTTTACTTCCGGAGATTTTAATTTACTCATTCTCTACTCCTCTCACAATCAACTCTTTTACAGTCTCTTCTTTCTTTTCTACCGCTATGGAATCAAACCACTGAAAACGCACGGTAATCTGAAAAATATTATTTTCCGCGCCGATGTAGTCAAACTCCACACTTTCCACAGTTACCAGCTTGTCCTTAATTCTCACCTTTAAATGAAAAGCTTTCCGGATCTTTTCAAATACGGAAAGCTCTAATTCTTCATTTGGTGTTTTTTCAAGTAAGGTTATTTTGTATCCGCAGGTCTGCCGAACAAGATTTAAGGATTCATAGTTAAGCGTATATGGCACGATTTCCGTATAAAAAGAGGGAAGCTTCAAGCCTTCTCTTACGTCGGTTCCATAAATCTTAAAATCGGGAAAGGCCACTTTCAGCGCAGCATTACAAGACTTTTTCACTTCTAATAATTCAATCATAAATTATGCCTCTTCAGTGCTTTAGCGACAAATTTGTCCGTGTTTTCTCCAAAGCTGTCTCCAAATTCCTCTCTCGTTCGTTCCGCATAATGCTTTCCCGGAACAAACCCTCCTGTGTCATGGCCGAACAGCCATTTTCTATGACCATTCTCAAGCAAGTGGAATAAAGGGCTCTTATTTGTTACAGACACTGCTGTTGCACGGTACAAAAGGTCCTTTTCCATCTCAATCTTCCAGCTTTTCGGAATCGGCTTCTTCCCACTAGTGTAATTTTTATAGCCTTTTTCGTTGCAATCTTTCTTCCACTTGTTTGCCTGCTCCCGGAGATACTTTTCAGATTCTTCCGGAAATTGGTCTATAATGCTTTGAAAATCCTTATCAAGCCCATGAAAATTGATATCCAAGGCATCACTCATAGGCTATCTCCTTTTCCCTCTTCTCCGTGCACATACACTCGACGATATAGTTCTCCTCCAGAGGATTAATAATCGACTGGATTATGAACTGCCGGTCTTTATACACGAGAATATCCGTAGGTTTTAACCCCTCCCAGAAACGGAGCGTTATTTTAACGGATAAAGTGTGATATTCCTTGTAATACTCTGTATATTCACTTCCTCTTACCGGGCGAATCTCTCCGTAGAGCTTTTTTACCGGAATCAACCTCGTCACTGTAGATCCTACGAAATTTTCCGACTCTTCGTAACGGTAGACCGAGATGACCTTCCTAAGCCTTCCCGCATTAATTGCCATCACTTGCACCTCCAGGAAGAAGATTCTTCGCATGCATGGAGAGGATAATTTCAGCTGTACGGTTAACATTATTCTTATCCACAATCATGGAGCGATTGTCATACATATCCGCGATGAGGGTAAGAATCGCAATCGTAATATCCTCGTGCCTCTCCATTTCCAAGTCGCTAAGCCCTGTATAAGATCTCGCATAAGATATTGCCGCAATTTTCATGGCTTCCAAAGATAAATTCTCGCTATCGGATACGTCGTCATCCATAATACGGCAATAATTCGCGATAACCGGTAATGTTAATTCGCTTACTTTCATTCCTCCCCCTTTCAGAGTATGCAGAACTAAAATATTAGACGTGCTTTAGGCTTTACTAAACTTTCTTACCATGCACCAAAAGCACGCCTCTATAAGTCAAATTCTTACTTCACAGTAAGCTTTGCAAGTTTCTGTGCATTCTCCACCTTGGCATCAAACTCCATCCAAGCAACAACACCCACCGCATGCTGAGTAGCAAACTTCTCTCTAAGAACCTCAATCTCCATTTCCTCAGAAAGCTTAACCCCAAGGCCGGATAAATCGCCATAAATGATGGCATTTTTCCCTGTAGCCACCTCATCCATATTTTCAGATGCATAAACAGGCTTACCAAACAAAATGTATCCCCACTTAGTGGTTGCATCCTGATTAAGAATATACTGCCCGTTATTATCCTTTAACTGGCGGAGAGCTGTTCTAGTGTTCTTAGTCATAATCCAGCAAGCTTCTCCCTGATAAGCATCCGGGATAGATTCCTGCAGCTGAATTAAGTCATCCGCATCTACCTTATTTACTGCCTTCGTAGTAACAGTCTGGGTAATTCCCTTAATCATGCCGTCAACCTTGCCGGTAGTTCCCTTAAGGAGCTGTCCTTCTACCCAGCGAGATATCGTTTCAGCCATAGCATCAACCACGAAAGAAACAATATCGAAGTTGGAATTATTGATAAGGCTCTTAGATACCTTAGTCAAAGCTCCAGCTAGGAAGCCCTTTAAGGAGATAGTTCCGAACTTTCCGGAAGAAGACTCTAACTCTACAAACTCCTCAACATAAGTCATCTGGATATCCTTAGAATCAGCCGGGTAATATGGAACATTTAGTTCTCCTTTCACGTTGTATCGTGTAGCCTTGCTGAACACCGGAGAAATGTCATGTACTTTCTTGATGATTTTGTTGGCGATAGACTTAGGAATCACAGCTCCATTGTCTCCGGAAGTAAGATTGTCTGCTCTTTCCTCCAGAACAACTCCTCGGATATAGCTTTCAAAGGCTCTAAGCTCCTTTGCCTCCGTATTCACCTTTGCCTTGTCCTCAGAAGCCTGTGCCGGCTCCTTAAACTCGTACTTTTGGGCTCTTTCCAGCATCTCGATAGAGGAATCTAAATCCTTTACTTTCTTCTCTAACTCATTGAACTTTGCGTTCTCTTCATCAGTAAAAGCCCTAACCTCGGCCTCTACCTTTCCGGTAAGCGCCTTTAATTCCTCAACTGCTGCGTTTCTCTGCTCCTGTAATGCTTTCATCTTTTCGTTCATTCTTTTAATCCTTTCCTAAATGGTTAATTCTTTCCCAATAGCTATCAAGCTTTGGAGTTTCTGTTATTTCTGCTCTGGTTTCCAAGACCTCGCCTTGAATAACCTCATCTGCACGGGCACTAATTAATGTGCCCTCGTAACAAGGAAGCTTCCTGTCATCAATGATAGAAACCTCTTTAAGGTCCATATCCTCGACATAGCGGCGCTTCAGGCCTTCTTTAACATCCTCATTCCGTGAATCTCTGTCATAGAATCCAAATGACCAGCCTCTTAGCTTTCCTGATCTTGCTTTTTCAATCACCTCTTTATCAGTGACTATAGCCCGCGCTTTCAGGCCGATTGAATCCTCAGTAAGCTCAAGGTTTGTCTTTGTACTTCCAAGAACTCTTTCCTGGTCATGGTTTAGCAAGAGATCCACATCATTTCTTGTAAGCGCCCTAGTAAAAACACCGGGAACAATTTGTTCAACAAATCGTTCTCCGGTGCTTCTATCTTTCATAGGTCTGGAATCTCTTCCTACGGCGTTTACATAGCCTTCAATTTCTACGGAATCACTCCGTATCTGAATTCTCATCCTTTTCTTCTTTCTCCTTTCTTAGTAGTCTTTCTCTGTCTTCCTTTGCAATCTCGATTCCCCCTACCTGGTTCATGTTTGGAACAAAGGTTACTTTTTCCTTCGGATAATACAGAACATCTTGAAGGCCGAGTTTTACAAAGTCTAGTCCCAGAGGCTCCATATTTTCCTTGAATCGGATTTCATCAATCTGCATAAAACCATTCTTACTTGCGATTTCGTAGGATTGGTAGCGCTTTAATACATCTGCCTTAGTGAGTTCTGATGTATCTGCCGCCCATTTAAGAGTTCCTTTTTCAGATTCAAGCAGGAAATCTCTATTTAAAGCCGTCTCAATCTCTGAAAGAATCGGCTGAATGCAATATTGTAAAAATATGATTCTATCCTCCTCGGACGGCGTACTATCACGGCTGATAAGTTGGTACGGCACGCCAAAAATCTGGCATATCTGCCTCGTAGAAGAGGCAATATTCTCGTGCAACTGCATTTCTGCAGGTGTGGCGGAACTTTCTTGGAACTCCAAGCCGTCATTCAAAATCACCACATTTTCAGAGTCATCTTCTGAAAACATCCGCTTCCAAGCACTCTTTAAAAAGTCCAAGGCTTCCTGACTTAACTTTTTCTGGGATTTCACAAAGCCCTTCTTAGCACCTCCAGTTTTCAGCATTTTGTTTTGAAAGCGCATCGTCTGGTAGGCAATAGAAAAAGGTTCGGAGTTCTCTTCTACTACGCTGATACTTCTATGCCCATCTCTTGTCCGTCTTAGTAGCTTAATAAATTCGTGAGGATAGTACTGCTTACCTCCTACAAGGAGTTTGTAGTCCTTAAATATCGGGTCTGCATTATAGCTAAATCCAATATTTGATGGGTCCACATAACGTAGGCTTTTTACTTTGTTCCCTCTTCTTTCAATATATGCATACCCACCCTCATCCAGCAGATAATCTTCGATGAGTGAGCGTTTCATCTGAAAAGCATCCAGCGTATCTCCTGGATCAATATTTAAAAGCCCGACTCTCTGATCGTCTCTTTCCTCAGAAAGCTTAATCTTGTCATTATCCACCTTATAAAGCCTAAAAGGAATCATAGCCACCGTTCCAGTAATCAAATTTACACAAGCAGATACTGCAGGAATCTGCATTGCCTGTTCTTTGTTAATTTTCGGGTCTGACACCAATGCTTTAAGCAGTGCATCTCCGGATACTGCAGCTGTATCTGCTCTAATCTCCTCGGCTTTTCTTTTAAATGGCCACATACCACCCTCCTAAATAACCTGTGCTACAAAGTCATTGCCTGTGTCGCTTCTTTGCAATAGGCATACGGCATTGATAAGGGAAACCACCATATCTACCTTGCCGTTTGACTTTTTCTTGTTTACATATTGATTTTTGTTTGTGTCATAAACACACTTAGCATTCTGAAAGTTAATCTCCAAAAGCGGATTACTCTCATAAGCAAATTCCTTTTTCAAAATTTTCTCTTTCAAGAACTTAGTTGCCGGGTGTAAAACCGATGAATGCTGCTTAAGCTCTATCATCTGAAATCCTTCTTTTTCCAACTTTTGTGCTGTAGACAGGGCATTCCACCGGTCGAAACCCACTTCCATTACTGTCACGCCGTATTTCTCTTCAAGAGATAGGATAAAGTCCTCTATGAAGGTGTAATCTATTACCCTGTCTCCACAAGTAAAGACATGCTCTGTTTTACACAGATTTCGATAGTCCACACGCTCCGCTGCCGCCTTCTCCTCTATCCGTTCTTCCGGAATGAAGGCGAATGACTTAGCAGAAATTGTCTCGTTATCTATCGCAACCATAGAAACAGATGTATTATCATTTGATTCTGATAAATCCAGTCCTAAATAGACCTCTTTACCGGTCCAATCAATAGATTCCACCCTGCAAGCTTGCACATCTTTAACATCTATATAACTTTCCGTCCCTACCCCTTGGTAAATGATATTGCAATGCTTAGTAACGAAATTTTCTCTTGCCTTTGCCGTTGCTATTGCCCTTGTGCGCTTTTTAAGCAAATCCTCCCATATCTCAGGAATTTCCAGGGCTACCGGATTCGCTTGCTTTAGAATTAAGTCATTTGTTTCCCATTCCTTCGTATTGTCCGGTTCATACAGGAGTGAAAACCATGTTTCGTCCTCAACAAGTCCATTTAGAACTTTCTTAGAATAGCTAACCTCCTCCTCAAATGGATTATCTATTGTCGGGTACTTCGTAGAGATAACAAATCCCAACTTGTTCAAGATATTTAGTTGACCAGAACGCATAGCCTCCAAAGGATAGATTGTAGGCAGAGCTCCCACCTCATCCGCACAGAAAGCATTAGGCAGACGCCCATCCATTCTGCTTGTGGAAAAGGAAAGAGGTGTATAAACCGAGCTAAAAGGCTTAAAGCTGATATAATCTCGCAAAAGCTTGAATCGCTTCACGCCTTTATAGATGTACACTTGGGGAGAAGAACGTACAGTCTCCGATATAGCCTCCCTTATCTCTCTTGATAAGCTACCATCCGGTGCCACGCTAAAGAATTTTGAAAACTGCGGTTCAGTGAGAAGCAACAAAATAAAGATTGTTGCCACCGTGTAAGTCTTAAAATTCTTACGACATATCTCCAAAAGCCCGGTTTCATATCGCCTTTTCTCCTCATTCTCACGGTAAACAACGCAAAAAATCGCAATATAAAAAAGCCATTGGTAGCCACAAGTACATTCGTACAGAGACTGCCCGGCTTTTAGACCTTTTGGCATATTTAGGAGTTTCAGAAGTCTGCTCAGTTGTTTTAGCTTCTTTTCACTAATTTTATACTTCTTATCTTTCCCTTCGCATATTCGCATGAAGTCCTTCATCTGGAGCTTCACAAACTTAGGGGTAGTGTTCTCTTTGACTGCCTTCTTGCAGTACAGATACGCTTTGTTTTCTATCATTCATTATCACCACCATTTAACAACTTCATAAGTGGGTCTTCTTCCTCTTCATCATCCTGCTCTTTTCCTAAGTCCTTAATAATCTTCATAAGGGTTTGTACTGTTCTGTTTGCTGAGTCAGTTGTTCGATTGTACTCTGAAACTGCAGGATGCGTGTAAACATTTTCCCGTCCTTTTACATACTCTTTCGTCACCAAAGAACCATCGTCTTTTATGGTGTTCTCCAAGTCACTCAAAATACTAAGTTGCACTTGATATCTCTTAAATGTTGTAAGGAAAAAAAAGTGAGATTGCACTCCACTTTCCTCCGCTATTCGAAGTATTTCTTTTGCTTGTTGCTCTAAATTAAGTTTCTGTCCCATATAATTCTCCATCAAAAAAGCACCCCTGGGGATGCTTAAAGCTTAATCTCTTTTATAAACTTCTCGTCCAGAATCCCTCCGTAACCTATAACATAAGCCGGCATAGAAATTGGTTGTCCTGTCTCCTTCAAAACCACAACTGGAGAGTGATTCCCTCCTACGTGTATGACTCCTTCCGGGAAAGTCTCTGCAAATACATACGCATCTGTATACTCAGTGCACTTTGTTATCGAATGAGTCTTAACACTTTTTGCAATAGCTAAAGCATCTTCGTACTTTATCATTCTACGTCCTCCTTCTACCATTTATCTTTAGTAATTGACTTTTTAGCTCTATCTGAAAATCTTAAATTATCTGTTCTGAAAAAGAATACCTTATCGGTTTGAATGTTTTTGTATAAATTAGTCGCTTCGTACTTACCCCCTATTTGAGAATCTATATACAAGGTCTTACCTTTTACCTGCTCAACATTGAAGACATGTCCCGCACTACCATCTTTCCATACGACGGATACAATTCCACGAGTACCATCTCCATAGGAGCTCATTTTCTTTTCCAATTTTCTTCTTGCAATCTGTGGACTATTGGAACTTACATTCTCAGACTTCATATTCTGAAAAGCCCCTTGCCAATTTCCAAAATGCTTGTCACCTACTGCGAAGGAGTGACTCAAGGTATCACCTTCATAAGTAGGCTGAGCAGTTACATCATATCCTCTACGTCTTCCTTCATAAGCAACAACGCACCTCTGGCAATTTAAGTTAAATTCTTTATACGTTAGAGAATTATCATAGTGTGGATTAGCCCCTTCAGCACTGTCCTCAATACTAAACGGGCGTCCTTTTACTCCTAGCGCATCCTTTAAAGAATCATAATTTTGGAACCCTAGTCCCTTAGAAAACTGGCTTGCTCCGGATGAACCTCCACCTAAGCGCACAGTCCTTAACGAACTTCCTGCACCTCTCCCTCCCATCATTTTACCTCTTTATTTTCCAATTTTCAGTAACTTTATTATTAAAATAGATTGTCTCTCTATCTCCAAAATCAAAAGGAATTTTTCCGCCGTATATAAGGATTGTTTTAGGATTAAGTACCTTCAACATTTCTTTTACACCCTCTAACCAAATCCTCATAGCGTCCTTATTCTGCTTCACTCCTATTGTGCTGATGGATAAGATAGATTCTCTCGGGATTCCCTTAAAACAAAAATCAAAAGTTTCCTTTTCCGCCCACGATATTGTAGGAATAACCGGTATCCCGTTAGATTGGTAATATGCTCCAAGAAGTCTTGATCTATATACATTCCAGACTTTCATAGCTAGTGGCATATCAGAATACAGGCTAAAATCAGGGCTCAATATGCAATCGTACTCCTTGAACATGTCAACATACTTTTCCGGACAGTTCCAAACCCTTTCAAACTGATAATCATCTAAATAGAAATGTATTCCAAGATCTTTTTGCTCCGATGTTCTTGCATAGTTAAAACCTATCAAATCGTCCGGAACAAAATCATTATTATAAATTATTGGCATCTGCCAGTAGTCTTTTGTAAAATCGCATCTACTTTGTAAATCAAGATTATACCCTCGATTTGTTCTTTCCCTCTCATCACCAAAATATCCCTCTTCGCTAATCTCTGTCTTTATCGGTTCCAGTTCAATTTCCGGAACTTCAATACCAAAATCTGTAGCATTAAGACTAATATCTTCTAACTCAATCCTTAGTAAGTCCTCATTCCAAGTAGCTATTTCAGATACGGAGTTATCTGCTATGCGAAATGCCTTTACCTGCTCATCTGAAAGATTATCAGCTCTTATGCATGGTACTTCTGACATTTTCAAAAGCTTTGCGGCTTTTAGACGTGTATGCCCGGCTACAATAACATTGTGTTTATCTATTACTATCGGCACCTGAAAACCAAACTCTTTTATAGAGTTCGCAACATATTGAACAGCCTGGTCATTATTTCTCGGGTTTTTTTCGTACGGTATCAAATCATCTATTTTAAAACTGTGTAGTTCCACAAAATCCCCCTGAAATAATAATTGTTGTGAAGAAAGGTGGGGCGTCGGTGCTTAATTTTTAATAAATTTATTATTGTCAACCCCAGGGGGGTACCCCTTCACCGTGCTCCACCTTGTTAACTAAGCTGTATAACTCCTCTTTACTTATCATATTCTTCTCTGCCATCTCGTGATGGTATCTGCAAAGTGTAATAAGATTCTCATCCTTAAGCTTACCTTCTTCACTAGCAGATATCTTTACTATGTGATGAACTTCTAAGCTGTCTCTAGTAATTACTCTGTCCACCTGCAAACAATACACACATAGATACTTGTCTCTTTCTTTAATCTCCTCTCGCTTCTTCTTCCATGCAGTAGAGTTTCTGAACCTTCTCTGCTCTGTCAGCTTATCCGTCATACGAACATACGGCTTACAAGTTTCTCCTAAGCTGTGAAGTTTACCGCATATAGGGCATAGCTTTTTCATGGCTCCTCCTTCCGGGTATAAAAATTGGAGCCATCCTTTTGTTTGCAAAGGACGGCCCCATATGGATATAAAGGAGGTTTGTTCAGTCAACTTCTCCATTGTTATTGTAATCCGAATTTTCCGAATAAACCGAATTTTCCGAATTATTTTTATTCCTTTCAAAGTATTTGTCATGAATCATTATCCTCACATAGTCTTCTGAAACACTTGAAAGTTTTTTTGCTATCCATTTCCATGACCTATCCTCTGAATACCTGCTGCGGATTACAAACCTAAGCCGGTCATCCTCCAAGGACTCAATCCACCTTTCCGTCTTTTCTACTCTTTTTTTTATCTCAGATAGTCTTGCAAGTCTCTGATTGTAGAGTTTCTGATTGAAACCCTCAAGATGGATGATATGTTTGAATCCCTTCGTATAGTCGTATCCGTAGTCATGGACTGTTTCTCCGCACATCTGTTCTAGTTCATCTGTAAGAAGTTTAATACTGCTTTTTTCTCGACTATACTTCTTGAGCTGTTCTTTAGTCACGCTCACCTCCTGATATTGATTAAAAACCAAAAACTCAACAGCGCTAACCCCGATAATAGGATGCATAGAGAAATCAATAAAGCATAATCATCAAGTGTCATTTCTCCACCTTTCTTACTTGTTAAATTCTAAGTAAAAATTCGAATCGATGTTTAAATATTTTCTAATCCTGCTGCAGTTTTGCTCTTTTCATTTCATCAGCATTCCATTCTATTACTCGTAAATCTTTTCCGTATTATCCGGAATATTTACTATCGGGGTTTCTATGTGTACTATGATTGCTTCCAACCAGTCTAGTTCATCAAGATACCCGGTTAGCTTTTCTATGCTTTCCTCTCTCGTTAGTCCTTCGGTCAGCCCTTCAAGTTCTAGTGCCTCTACAGTTTTAATGGCGTTTTTATCCTCTCGAAAAACCACATTTTCCCCGTATATGCACATCTTCTTTACTTCCGCTTTCCCGAAACTTGCCACCCATTCGCCTGTACAGTCAGCGACTATATCTTGCCCCACTACAGGGATAACGGGTAAATCGGGATGTTCTTCTATCAATCTTAAAAGGTCTTTTATATTCTCATTCATGATTACCCCCATAAAAACTTTCATCCGTCAGTCTGCTATATTGATACACGGCCGAAAGAGAAGGTTCTTCACTCGCCACTGTAACAAATTCAGGAAATCCATATTTATCGTTTTCGCTATATTCTTTTCCCGCTACTCTAAGATTTTTCTTGTGTCCTCGTTCACACGCTTGCGCTTGTTTCTTGTCTTTATATTCCGTTCCGCATAGCTCGCATTGATACGTCTCTATTTTTTTCATTCTTCCACCTCTTTAGTTCTTGCCTGTATTGCGTGAATCCATGATTCCGATTAAGTTATATCTCGCTTTAATTGTTCCATCCGCATTTTCAACATACACATACTTAGGCATTACCATGCCATACACATACTCAAACTTAGTAAGTTTTACATTCTTCTCGTGTAATGCTTCACATCCTTCTGCCTCTTCCTTTGTGGAATATCCAGTTCCACACATTTCGCAAATATATCGCATTCTTTTTTTCATTTACCCCCACCTCGATTCCTTGTTTTTATCAAGGCATTTTGTATAGCTTCGCCAGTCGCCTTTCCTCGCTTATAACCTCAATCAGCTTACTAAGTTCTACCCTTCGCTTTTCAAGCTTCCTGTACTCTTCGCTATCGGATTCGTGGATGTTTCTACGGTCTAAAAGTTCATCCATATAGTCATCCAAGCATTCAACAAGGCATCTTCTGCGGAAGTCGTTGTTCGAAGTGTCAGTTCTCTGCTTCAAATAGTCCTTAAATTCATTGTAGTTTCTCATTGGCTTGCACCTCTTTTCTTCTCCACCAATCAAGAGTCTTTTCTTTGCTCCACTTCCACTCGTCCTCCATGAATAGCGGTTCTCTCAAAGACACTTGCTCAAAAGCCTTCTTCACGGCCTTTGCTTCTTCCTCTGTGAATGGCGTTGACAGCCACTTGAACTCTTGAAAACTTCTCATGTTTCTCCTTCCGCAATCAATTAATTCGGACAAGTTTCTTTAGTATCTCCTCAAGAACATTTACCACAATACTATTTCCTGCCTGCTTATAAAGTTGTGTGTCACTACAAACCGCCCGTGCCTTATCAAAATCACTATCAGTAAATCCCATAAGTCGCCAGCACTCTCTAGGCGTTAATTTCCGCACGCCATGATTCGTAAGCGTTCCAATCTGCGGGGAAGTGGTTATCGTGTGTGCCCGTTCTTTGTCAACCCGTGCCCTGCGCTTGTTTTGATTGATATAGGCTATATCTATAGAATCGCCCTTTTCTGCTACGGCATAGCCTTTCTTTGTGGCTTCCGGAACAATGATTTTTACCTCTTGCCCCCCACCGGTACAAGTTGTTAGAGTTGGACAAAGCGAATCAGTTCCCCATACACGGCTCGATCGTTCATGTTGCGTTTTCCACTTGTCCCCCACAAGCTTCCCTACTTGCTTACAAGTCTTTTCCTGAATGAAATTATCATCCATTCTTATCTTTCCAATCTCTGTAGTAATTGTTTTTGCAATCTCACATTCATCTCTTACGACAGGAGAAAACCGAAACCCATAACCTTTTCCTTTGCACTCTTCAGAGTGGCTTTTTAGATATTCAAATGTTTCCGATTTTAGGAAATACTTTTCCTCTACTTCTTCCTCCAATAAATCTCTGAATTTCTTTTCAAGCGGCATAGGTTCCGGGAAGCTGTACCCCCCCCTATCCTTTCTTACAGATACTGCAAACACTCGTTCTCTTCTCTGTGGAATCCCATAATCAGAAGCTATAAGCACTTTCCACTCAGTCGTATAACCAAGGTCAGAAAGCTTGTCTATCCATCTTTGGAAATCCCCTATAAACTTCTTTGACACAAGATTTTTCACATTCTCCATTATCAAGAACTTAGGCAGCGTACCTTCTTCCTTCGCCACTTCCAAAAGCCTTTCCACCTCATGGAGCAGACCGCTTCTCGTCTCTCCCTTGACTATACCTTTCATATCTCCGGCCAAGGATATATCTTGACAAGGAAAGCCATAAGTCCATAGATCCGCATAGTCCAGTCGTTCTATCTTGCTTATATCCCCGTAGTTCCTCGTTTCTCCGTACATCGCTTCGTATGACTTAATCGCATACTTGTCTATCTCGCTTATCCCAACAATTTCATGCGGGATATTTTGATTGATTAATGCCTTTCGGAATGCTCCGATCCCTGCAAACAATTCATTTACCGTTAATTTTTTCATGCCTCAAAAGGGGAACTATAGTATTGCGGCGCCAACCCTGCCCCTTTCTTTTTGAACTATCAACTATTGGTTTACACTTGTTAAATTAGTTAAACGGTAGTCCGTCATCTTCCAGTCCGTCGGGAATCGACATAAAGCCGTTCTCATCCGTGGTGATGGATTTTGAAGGTGCATTTCCTGCACTCTCGCAGAAAGAGTGATGATTTACGATTACATCCGTTGTGTAAACCTTTTTTCCATCTTTGTCGTCATAGCTTCCTGTTTGAATGCGCCCCTCTAAAGCGATCTTATTCCCCTTATGGAGATACTTTTCAGCAAATTCTGCAGTATTTCCAAAGGCCACGCAACGAATGAAATCAGCAGCCTGCTGCCCTTCTGCTCTCCTCGGTCTATCTACAGCAAGGGTATATCTTGCCACAGCCATAGGCTTTTCTCCTTGCGTGTACCTAACCTCCGGATCCGCAGTAAGTCTGCCAATTAAACAAATATGATTCATGTACTACCTCCAATTTTTTTGAAATATCTGCATGAATTCCTCATGACTATATTTACTTTCAAATGCTTCTTGTGCCAGTGCCTCCAGTTCCCTGTCATATCTTCCCTTGTCATGCAACAGCATGTGGCAAGAAACACATAAGTGCACCGTTAAACCGTATTTATCTGCAAGCCATCTATATGGGCCATGCAAGCAATGATGGACATGTTCCGGCCCGTATTTCTGGCAGATAAAGCATCTCTTGTCATCTTCTCCCGGAATTATGCTTTTCATCTTGCCTCCAGTTCACACATAGGTCTCGTTTCAAGCGCTCTTTTCTCAGATATGGCTTTATCTATCAAGGCTTTGATTTCGCTTGGAATCTTTGAATCCTCACGTTCACGCTCCTTGTAGGTGTTGTACGCCTTTATAAAATTCGACTGTTCCACAGTCTCCACAACCTCAACTTTCAGCTGTCCCATTTCCCGGAGATTGCTTGCACTCCCTATCGCCCTTTGGCAAGCCTTTGGCAATTTTTCAAACTCTTCTTCGGCGTTGTACGCACTGTTTTGCATGGCCTTTCTGACTACGCTCCAGGCTTCCATGCCATTGAGCTCGTACACAGGCGGACTGCTAATCTTCAGGATGTTGTCAACTATCTGCCCGGGAGAAGGTGGAAAACCTTTCGTATCGCTCGACAAATACACCTTAAGCCCTGCCGAAGCTTGCTCGTATGTATAGTCTGACATGACCATAATCCATGCGGATATCATGTTTTCAAGGTCCTGCGTTGTGTATTTTTGAAATGGCGAAGGATACGTCGCTTTTACGACATAAATCAGTTTCGCAACCTCTGCCTTTGTCATGATGCACTACCTCCCTCGATGATTCCAAGCAAATAATCATTCGTGTCTATTGGCTTTGCCCTCGGTGCAGCACGGTTATCTCGTTTCTCCCACGTTCGGACTGCTGCCTTCCAGTCCTTCATAGGCGCATTCCCTACCTTCCAGCCTTTTGAGGCATAAAAATCCACGAAGGTTTCAGCATCCACGCCATTCCCCCTCTCAAAGCAGTATTCGCGAACCTCGTCGACAGAGGGAGTGGAGGAGCGTTTACGCGCCTCTCTCTTTTTTGGTACCGTAGGTACCTCCTCTACCTCTTCCTTATCCTCTTCCTCTTCCTCTATAGCCATTTTTGCCATTTCGTTTTTTTCCTCGGTATGGCGAAAATAGCACTTGCCATTTTTGCCATCTTCAGAATGACACTTGCCATTTTTGCCATTCTCTGAATCATCTGTATTTTCTTCTGTTTGGCACTTGCCATTGTCCTGCCATCTACTTTCTGCTCCCTTTTTCCCGTTTTTGGCTTTTGCTTCACACTTTTCCTTGTAGCTTGCTTCATCCTTTTGAAACTGCATTAGCACCATTTCAAACACGCCCTTAATCAACGGATTCTCTATCGTGTATTCTTTTCCGCTCTGGTAACAACAAATCGCATAAAACAACTCCCCAAGCTGTTCCTTTGGCAGGTTCTCAAACAAAGGATTCCAGCCCCTATAAAGCATATAAGATTCTTTTTCTATCGTTGTTATTGCCATTTGCTACCCCCTAGCATTTCTTCGCTTTATCCTTGATATAATTTAAAGTCAAAATTTCATTTTCACTTAGTTTAAGTTTTGGCCCTAGACCGTTTTCCCATCGCCTAAACTCGTACTCCAGTTTCTTTATGGTTAAATAGTCGAGTCCGGCTATGATTCCTTTGAATGCTTCCTCAAAGTTTTCGATTTTCAATGATTTCTACCTCTTCCTTTCCAATTCAGCAATGAGCGCTCTCATTTCCTCCGAAGGCGGCGTTTCTAACCCCATTTCTTTCATCTCGGATATTACTCCGTCAAGTAAGCTGGCAAACTCCGCACTGTTATATGTGCTTGAACCGAAGTAACAAAGCATTTGTATCATTGGGTTTCCGTCTACTGTTGTTTCTCCTACTATTTTTGTCTCCCTCCACTGAGCTCTGACCGCCTCTACCACCTCCGGCCTAACAAGGATATGAGTGAATTTTCCATACCTCTCAATCATAAGGAGGTAAACTTCCCAAGCGTCTTGATGCAGCACCTTTGCAATGTCTCCGATACAAGCCCAAAGACAAGCATTTGCATCAAGGCTACGGTGTCTTCTGTGCTTGGAAAAATTTATATCTAAATCCTTATCAATGTACTTTTCTAAGTCCTCTGGATCTGCTTGTATCTCGAAGGATATAACCGGATATTTTGCTCTGAACGGGACTTGTACATTTGTTAACCTTCCTCTTGCTTTCACGTGCTTTACTGCGCCTCCTCTTCTCATCATAATTTAATAAGTCTATGTAATAGACTAGCAATACTCCGAGAATCATGCTTAATAACATACATTCAACAAGAGTCGTGGCGGGAATTGCTTCACAATCTAACGCAGATACAACTGTCATAAAGAAAAATATATTTATACCTAACAGCCCTCTTGAAACTATCTTCATCGTCCTATGCCTTCCTAAACACCTTTCCTATTGTCTCAATTGGGAACTGAAAACGGTCAAATATAATGCTTAGATCTTTCAGCGTGTACGTTCCATACTTTCTTTTATAAACAAGCCCCCGCTCGGACACTCCAAGCCAGCCGGCCATATCTCGGTTTGTTATCCTGAACTCGGCTTTCCGCTTTCTTACTTCTCTATCAAGCATTTCAGCCTGGTAATTTTTATCCAGCTTTACAAGTGGCATAAAGCACCTCCGTTTCTCTTTATCAAACTCTTCCGGTACATAAATCTAGGAAAAAACATCTTAGCGGTTTGTTCCGGAGTGATCCCCATACATTTAGACACAATCGTAATTTGTCCAAGATTTAGGGTATTATTATCAAGTTTTTTCTGGTATTCTTGCGGGCTAAGTCGTAAGGCCTTCGCAATCTCGAATATTGAATATTGCATCACTCATAGTCCTCCTCTTCCCGTCTTCTTTCGCTTTTTAGTTCTTCCTCGAAGTCTTCTTCTCTCCACTTTTCTTCAAGAGCATTGCAGTAAAGCGCTTCCACCTCTCCTGCAATCAATGTCCTAACCAGTATTCCTTGCTCCTTTGCTTCGTTTGAGAAGTGCGTAAAGGCTGACTGACTAATGTCTATGTAAACTCTCATTTTTTTACTCTCCTAGATATAAAATCTCTTTATTGTTCTTTCCTCCCGGAACGCTTTATAGTCGTTTTATAGCTATTGCCGTAGCTAAATACATAAGAAAGGAGGAAGAACGATGGATATAACCATTCATTTGACAGACGGTAACAGCATTGAAATTCACAAAATTTACCGAATCACGCAGCTAAAAGGTATCAATGAGCGTGAATCAACCACTCTAGGTACCACCGAAAAAAGTTTTGAATTTCTGCCCTGTCAAAGTTATTGCTTTTATGGTGATAAAACCGTTTATGTACTAACTGAGAAAATTTCGTATTTAGAAACTATCTAAAACTAACCTTACTCTTAAAAAGCTTGATGCTTATGGAAATCTCAGCATTAAGCTTTCTTTCTTTAGCCTCCCTTTCTGCCTCATGAAGTGTTTCAAAAAGTGTGGAAAATTCTCTCGTTTCCGTCCAATCTTCAATGCATATCTTATAATTTCTGTGTTCTTCCATTTTCATTTTCCTTTCTTTATCCTGCTGCCAAACTTGCTTCTCTCTTCCTGTCCGTGCTATACTAGGCACGAACTAAATATTTTGGTTTAAGTTTGAGGGGTTACTGATCTTGCACATCGGTAACTCCATTTTCTTTTTAGATTTCACCTTCACCCCCTCTGCCCTCTCTTAGTGCAGTGTTAAAGTCGAGGATTTCCTCTTCATACTCCTGCATGTAATGGTTCCATACGGCTAGGGATATAGTCTCTTCTACTGACTTCTCAAAGTCCCCACCCAAACTCTTGTAAAAGCCATATATTTCATCATCAATCTTGATAGTTACTTCTTTCACGCTATGTCCTCCTTTTTAGTAGTCTTCCATCTGCACTTCTACTTTTTTGAATTCACAAGCTGATAAGAATTTAAGTCTTGAAAGCGCGGCGCTGATTCTGCTTTCTGCTTCTTCCCAAGCACTTGATGTTTTGTCGGAACGGATGGCATCGTACTCGACTTCTATAGTCGCTTTAACTTTGTAGTGAGTCATTTTGTTTCTCCTTTTCTATCTTTTCTCTCCGAATAGCAGCATTACAAAGTTCATCCGCCATGCATTGAAATAAAGCAGCTTCACTAAATAGTGTTTCCGCTGTTTCGATTCGGTCCACTTCTGTAATACTAGAAATTCTATCCTTACAGCTCGCGGATCCCTTTTCTTCTGAATCAAGGTACTTTAGGTGTTCCATAACGAGCACCCACGCCTTGCTTTGTAGCTTATTGAACTTTTCCGGGGTCATTGTTGCTCCTCTTCCCCCTCATCTGCTTGTTCCTTTTCAGCTTCTTCCGCTTTCTTCTTGTAACCTTCTCCGTAGCCGAGCAGGTAAGCTTTGCTTTCTCTGTCCATTTTCGGGAGGATTTCTTTAAATGTTTTCAGTATGTCCTTCTCTGTTGCCGAAACTGTAGAATCCATTTTTGCTATCACCTTCTTTCTCATGTAACGATTACGCTTTATTTTGCGTTTATATCGCAATATTAAGCTGTATAAACGCATTTGTCAATAACTTTTTGCGTTTATAACGCATTTTATTCTTGACGATTTATTTCCCCTCTTATATACTCATGCGTAGAAAGAAGGTGTGGTTATGAAGATTAGCGATAGAGTAAGAGAATTAAGAATAGCGAAAAATCTAACGCAACAAGAGTTTGCAGATGCATTGAAAATTAAAAGAAGCACAATCTCTAATTATGATATTGGAAGGTCTGAACCTTCGGAGTCAGTCATTTCCCTTATCTGTAGAACATTCTCCGTATCGGAAACATGGCTCCGTACAGGGGAAGGGGAAATGTTCTCTGATACAGCAAGAGAAGAACAGATTGCCGCCTTTATGGGCGATGTGTTAGCCGCAGAAACGGAAGATTTTAGAAAACGCTTTATATCCATGTTGTCCTCTCTTTCCGTTGACGAATGGAGATTTATAGAAGAAAAGGCAAAAGAATTATTTGCAAAAGAGCAAGAAAAAAGACAGGACTAATGCCTGCCTGGGAAGTGGTTTCGAGCATGGGATTTAAAGATAGACTTAAAAAGTTAAGAAAAGCAGAAAAACTTACACAGCAAGAATTTGCAGATAGATTAAAAATAAGTAGAAACAATATCGCTGGATATGAAACGGGAAGAACTGAACCTAGTGGCTCCGCTATCTCCCTAATATGTAGAATATTTTCCGTATCAGAAACATGGCTCCGCACTGGCGAGGGTAGTATGTATACCGAAGATCGTGAAGAAAAATGGGTTGTAGCTTTTATGAGTGACGCTCTATCCCTAGAATCCAATGATTTTAGAAAACGATTTATCTCAACACTTGCAGAACTTAATTCAGATGAGTGGGGCTTACTCGAGAAAGTAGTGAAAATCTTTGCCGCAAAAGAGCAAGAAAAAAGACGGGACTAATGCCCGCCTAGGAAGTGGAGAATGAATATATAGATCCTTCTTAATTCACCCTCTGACAGCCCACTGAGTAAAGCAATGATTTCATCCTTCATAACCTCTCCCCTGCTGCACAACTAAGATAGCGATAATCATATTATAGAACGTTTGTTCTTGTGTTTAAATAGGGCTAAGCTATAAAATTTTTCTATAGGGGTGAACGATTCGTTCAGGCCTCAGGAAATAGTACGTCGGACTGGACAAAAGGAACTAATAGGAAGTAGAATTGCATAATACGGTAACTATATTTCACAAAAATGTAGATATTAATTGACACAGGCATAGGTAGGTGGTAAATTATCACGTGACAGTACCTCCCACACCTCTTCGCAATGTGTCCCAAGGGAGGCCATTTTTTGTTTAAAAGTATAAAGCCCGCAAAAGAATTCCAAGAGCAAATAGATATTTTAAAGTCAAGAAATATTATTCCAGATGATTCCACAATATCTTTTCTAACAAATGTCAATTACTACAGAATCTCTGGGTATATATTTCCTTTTTTAAACACTAACTCAAACCTATGTGATAACGAATTGCAATTCTCCACTGTTGCCTCAATATATGAATTTGATTCTGAAATGCGATCCATTTTACAAAAAACACTTGAAAAAATAGAAGTAAGTATGAGAACAAGAATTGCACATTATTTTTCGTTGAAATACTCTCCGCTAGGATATTTAAACAATCAAAATTTTAGCGAAAAGTTTGACCACGAAACTTTTCTAAAAGAAATTGAAAAATGCAAGCAGAATAACAGCAGATCCCCGGTTGTTATACACCACTTCCGTAACTACGGAAAAGACTTACCTTTTTGGGTTATCGTTGACTACTTCTCTTTTGGTACGTTATCACAGTTTTACTCCGGAATGAAAACAGAAGATAAAAAAGAGCTAAATACCACCTTAATCCATCTCCATTATGAGAAATTAAGCGGGTGGCTACGTTGCGCAACCGATTTGCGAAACCGATGCGCGCACTATTCGCGATTATACAATTGGAAGTTTTCATCGCTTCCCAGCTATCCAAATGGTGACAACACTGCTAATGATCGTCGACTTTTCACACAGATTTACACATTAAAGTTGCTTTATCCTATCCCGGAAGAATGGAATAATTCTGTAGGGCACCATATTGTTACACTCATTAAAAAGTATAAGAATGATATAAAACTCAAACATATTGGATTTCCAATCGATTGGGAAAAACGCTTGTTAAACTAAGAGTACTGTTTTCTTGTATTGTAATTTATACGTTTTTAGCCGATAATATAGGCACAGGCAGAAATGCGCTGTATACTCATGCAATCGAATTAGCGTTTAAGCGAACTGTAAGCTCGCCGACCATGAGTCCATAACAACACCCCTAGAAGTAGTCGCCTGATCAGCGACGAAACTAGGGGTATTTTTTTATTTCTCTTGACATACGTATATTGCACGTGTATAATATGTATTAAGAGAGGAGAAAGAAAATGAAAGTTTCAGAACTAAGTAAACTCTTGAAGAAAAATGGTTGCTACCTAGTAGAGCATGGCAAAGAGCATGACGAATGGTACAGCGAAATCACAGGGAAAAGCTTCAGACTACCGAGGCACCAATCGAAAGAGATAGCAACCGGAACGCTAAACAGAATTTTAAAGGATGCGGGGCTGAGATAGCCCCTCTTCCGGAAGGAGAAAATATATGAAATACGTTTATCCTGCAGTTTTTACCCCAGAAGACAACGGACAGTTTTCCGTAAACTTCCCCGACTTGGAAAGCTGCTACACTTGTGGAGACGATTTAGGAGACGCCCTCTATATGGCAGAAGATGTTTTGGCCATGACACTAGTTAGCTATGAAGATAAAGGCTTGGCCATTCCGGCACCGTCTAAAAGTCTTTCTTTAGAAGCAGGAGAATTCCAAAACTTTATCTCCTGTGATACAGAAAGATATAGAAAGCAGAATTTGAATAAGGCTATAAAGAAAACCCTTACTATTCCGGAGTGGCTAAATGAGAAAGCTCTGGCACAAGGCATAAACTTCTCCCAGGTACTGCAGGAGGCTTTACTGGAGAAAGTAGGAGGATAAAAACATGAAATACATTTATCCGGCAATATTTCATAAGGACGACAGCGGAAGATTCTCGGTTTTATTCCCTGATTTTGATGTGGCCACCTGCGGAGACGATCTGGACGATGCTATAGCTATGGCTGAGGACTGCCTTGCTTTACAGCCCAAAGGCTTAAGAGAAGACGGAGAAGCTTTCCCTGTGCCCTCTCCTCTCGACAAAATAGATCCTGCTGCCTACTTAAGCGATTTAGGTGTTAACGCTCCATCTATTCGTCTCATCGATGTCGACCTTAATGATTATAACTTGAAAGATAAGTAGACAGGGACCTTACATCAACCTTTTATTTAGTTTGCCAATTTTTAAGCAGGAGGGATACTATGGCCATAGAAAAATTGAAAAGCGGTCACTATAGAATCCGCTTCACCATAAACAGAAAGAAGTACTCTATCACTACGGATCGGAAACCCACAAAGCAGGAAGAGGCTCGCCTAATCCAGGAATATAGTGATGAGATTAAAAAGAATAACAAGGGAAAGAAAGAAGGCTCATTTCTTGACTTTGCAAATGAATATATTGATTCTAAAGAAAAAGTCCTCTCTGCCAGTACGGTACGAGGGTATAAAGCCACACTAAAAGGCATTCCGGATTCTTTCACGGGTTTACCATTCTATGAGATAGAGCAACACGATATAACAAAGGTCATAAATAACATGGTGGATAAAGCTAAGCCTAAGACGATTTACAACAGGCATGGGCTCATTGTTTCCGTGCTTAAGGAATTCCGGCCCGAATTTGTAGTGAGAACCAAATTACCTAGAAAAGAGAGAACCGATATCTATACTCCATCTGAAGCGGAGGTACAGGCGTTATTTGCTGAAATAGACAGGGTTCCTAAATACCGGAAACACTGGGTACCTTTGTATCTTGCCACAATGGGTCTCAGACGGTCTGAGATTGGAGCTTTGACTATCGATGATTTATCAGACGATAATATCATCACAATAAATAAGGCAAAAGTTCAAACCTCTGACGGCGATTGGATCATTCAGAAATTTACAAAGACTGAAAAGAGTAATCGTAAGGTTCCCATTCCTACAGAGCTTGCTAAAAGGATTCGAGAACAAGGCCACATCTACGAGGGACACCTTAAACGCCCCTATGAGGTCATGTTACGAGTTGAGGCTAACCTTGGTCTACCTCGGTTCGGAATACATCGCTTACGGTCATTTTTTGCATCTAAGGCACATACGCTAGGCATACCCGACTCTATTATTCTTACATTAGGTGGTTGGAAATCTGATAGCGTGATGAAAAATATTTACAGAAAAGCGCTGGATGAAGACCTAAAATCCAACTCTAAAAAGTATTTAAAGCACATCGGAAAAGCTCTGAAAAAAGCATAGAAATTCGTGGTCACTTTCGTGGTCACCACATATACAATTTTACTGCTTTATAGGGAAGTACTACTGCTTGAAATAAAAGCTTGTAGACATGCAGAAAGTCTAGGTTTTTAAGCCGATTGGCTTAAATCCTAGACTTCCAAAATAGCGACGAGGATGGGACTTGAACCCACAACCCACGTACGTGAGCACCAACTTTCCAGGCTGGCCGACTACCATTATCACACCTCGTCAAAAACAGCTTGCTTAGCTTAACACAAGATTCTCTAAAAAGCAAGCAGTTTATTATAAAATCAAACTGTCCTAAATTGAAAAATCAAACAGGTCTGTGTCACTGGCTTCATCTTGAGGTAAAAAACAAGTTAATCACTTATAAATGAATCAAACTATGGTTTTAATCAAACTTTCCGCTATACTTGTCAATCTTTCCTTCGGCAGCGTCCTGAAAAATTTCATCCATGGTTCGCCATGCCAAAACCGCACACTTCACACGGGCCGGCATATGGGAAATATCCTCGAGAATCCCCGCCTCTTCCAGCTCTTCCTTCTCTTCTTCCGTGATCTTTCCCCGAATCATCCGAAGGAAAATCTCGGAAAGACGAAGAGCCTCATCCTTCTTCTTTCCGATAATCAGGTCACACATGATGTCACTGCTCGCTTGAGAAATGGCACAACCGTCTCCGTCAAAACTGGCTTCCACAATTTTTTCATCCTGATCAAGTTTCAAGTAAAGAACAATATCGTCACCACAGCTCGGATTCACTCCTTCCAGCGAAAAATCCGCACCCTCCATCTTATATTTATGGAGGGGCCGAATATTATGCTCCGTTAAGATCTCGTTGTAATAGGTGTTATTCGCCATATCCCATTGCTCCTCTGATTGTCTTTAAAGTAGCCAAAAAGGCATCTACATCCTCTTTGGTATTGTATAAACCAAGGCTCACCCTACTGGTACTTGGCGTCCCCAAGAATTTCATAAGAGGCTGAGCACAGTGGTGTCCGGCGCGGATACAAACCTTATGAGAATCCATAATCTCCGCGATATCATGAGGATGCACCCCATCAACCGTAAAGGTCATGATTCCGTGGTGATTTTCGCCCTTCTCGGATCCCAAAATGTGCACATGCGGAATTTCCCGCATCCCTTCCATAAGATAGACCGAGAGTTCTTTTTCTCTTTCTTCAATAAAGGAAAATCCCAGCTTTTCCACATAGTGAATCGCCGCGGCGAGGCCTACCGCTCCGCCAACATTTACAGTGCCGGCTTCAAATTTATGGGGAAGTTCCGCCCAAGTGGCGTCTTCCTTCGTAACATATTCAATCATCTCTCCGCCAAAGAGGAAAGGTGGCATCTTTTCCAGCAATTCTTTCTTTCCGTAAACTGCACCGATGCCCATCGGCCCGTAAACCTTATGACCGGAAAAGGCCAAAAAGTCCACATCCATCTCTTGCACATCCACTTTTCTGTGCGGCACGGACTGAGCGCCGTCACAAACAAAAATAGCATTTTTCTCATGCGTAAGCTTTACAAAAGTCTCGATATCCTGACGGTTCCCAAGAACATTGGAAACCTCCGCCATCGCTACAATCTTCACCTTATCGTTCAGTGCCTGTTTAAAGCTTTCCAGTGTAATGAGCCCCTCTTCATTCGGCTCCAGGAAGGTGAGCTTAGCCCCTTTTTCTTTTGCAACCTGCTGCCAGGGAATCAGGTTACTGTGGTGCTCCATGATGGTAATCAGGACCTCGTCCCCCTCTTTCAGAAATGCGCGTCCATAACTTTGTGCCACTAAATTCAAGCCTTCTGAAGCATTTCGTACAAAAATAATTTCCTCCGGACTTTTGGCATTTAGAAATTTCTGCACGCTTACTCTTGCCCTCTCATAGGCTTCAGTAGCCTTAAGGGAAAGCTCGTAGAGTCCTCGTAAAGGATTGGCATTTTCCGTCTCGTAATACTGCTTCATTGCCTCCATCACACAGTGCGGTTTCTGCGTAGTGGCAGCATTGTCCAGATAAAAGAATCTTCCACTCTGAAAAATAGGAAAATCCCTCTTTATCTCTTCAATCTTTTTTTCTCTATCTTCCATCATTCCTCCTCACTCCTCATTCCCCGAAGTTCTTCTTCTATATACTCTTCTACTCTTTTATCCATAATACTGTGAATCGCATTTTCCATACGGGCTTCCGCAACCAGCTCATAAGCCGCTTCCAAAGAAAGACCGCGGCTTTGCATATAGAAAAGACTCTCTTCATCAAGTCTTCCGATACTTGCCCCGTGATTTCCTTCCACATCATCCTCATCGCAAAGAATAACGGGAATCGTCTGATTCACTACAGAGTCATCCATAAGAAGCACATTTTCCTGTTCCGTACCGGAAGCGCCCTTTGCTCCGTGCTTTAGGTCAATCGTACCGCGGAAGATCTTCACCGCATCTTCCCGCAGCACACCGTCAGCCACGATATTGGAAATCGTCTTTTTCCCCCTGTGATTCACAACGAGATTGAAATCCGCTTTTTCTTTTTGAGAGAGCACATAATCCAGATGCAGTTCCGCCTCGGACTTATCTCCGTTTAAATCAATCTGATAGGAAATATGATGGCTCTTTCCTGAAAGAAGAAGGGAAGTCAGTTTCAGCTTCGCTTTTTCCTCCAAAACAAAGGAGAAATCCTGCAAGTGTGCAAAATCCTTCGCATTCTTTACAGCAACAACAAGGTCCAACTTGGCATTTTTCTTAAGCAAGAACTTTTCCTGCAAAAAAGCCATATTCTTGGACTCTTCCAAGGATTCAATCGCCAAAAAGAGCTTCAGTCTTGCCCCTTCTTCTACCGTAAAACAGTAGGCGGAGTGCTCCACCGCATTTTCTCCGTTTTGAAAATGCATACGAATATAGTCAGGGCTCTCCACGCCTTCTCTTAACACAAAGGACTGTACGGGAAGTCTTTCCTCCCGGAAAAAATCGTCCAGTGCCGTACTCATGCTACCGGAAAAGTCATTCTCTTTCTCTATTCTTTCCGGAAGCTTTCCTTCTACAGACGGCTGATAGGCAGTAAGTTCTCCCGGTATTTCAAGCTTTGCCTCGTTCATTTTCAACCAGCGGAAGGTAGGCACAGGCATTTTATTGATTATAAATTGATTCTCTTTCATCCTATCCTCCTTCCTAGCCGATGGCTCCAACCATTTCCAAACGAATCAAATTGTTCATTTCCACCGCATACTCTAAGGGAAGCTCCTTGGAAACCGAGTCCGCAAAGCCGCTTACGATAAGGGACTTCGCCTCCTCTTCCGAGATTCCTCTGCTCATCAGGTAGAAAACCGCATCGTCGGAAATTCTTCCAATCTTCGCCTCGTGTCCTACGTCGGCTTTGTTGGTACGCACATCGATAGCCGGTACGGTATCGGAACGGGACTCGTCATCCAGCATCAAGGACTGACAGGAAACGGCAGACTTCGCATTCTTTGCCTGATTCTGAATCACCACAGCGGAGCGATAAGTGGAAATGCCGCCCCCCTTCGAAATCGAACGGGTATTGATAAAGGAGCTGGTGTCTTTACCGATATGCACCATCTTTGCTCCGGTATCCAGGTTCTGTCCCTTTCCGGCAAAGGTTACCCCCGTAAACTGGGAACGTGCATTGTCTCCCTTTAAAATCGTCATCGGGTAGAGATAGGAAACATGAGAACCGAAAGAGCCGGAAACCCATTCCATAATCCCGTTCTCCTCTACCTTTGCTCTCTTTGTATTCAGGTTATACATATTCTTGGACCAGTTCTCGATGGTGGAATAACGAAGCTTTGCATTTTTCCCGACAAAGAGCTCCACGCAACCTGCATGAAGATTGGCCACATTATATTTCGGTGCGGAGCAGCCTTCAATAAAATGAAGCTGTGCACCCTCGTCCACAATAATCAGGGTATGCTCAAACTGACCTGCTCCCTTCGCATTTAAGCGGAAATAGGACTGCAGGGGAATTTCCACATTGACTCCCTTCGGAACATAAACGAAGGATCCGCCCGACCAAACCGCCCCGTGAAGCGCGGCAAACTTATGATCTGTCGGTGGCACCAGTTTCATGAAGTGCTCTTCAATCATTTTCCCGTAAGGACCGTGAAGCGCAGACTCGATATCGGTATAGATAACCCCCTGTCTTGCCACCTCTTCCTGCAGATTATGATAAACCAGCTCGGAGTCATACTGCGCACCAACGCCGGCAAGACTCTTTCTTTCCGCTTCCGGAATCCCGAGCTTCTCGAAGGTATTCTTGATATCTTCCGGCACCTCTTCCCAGGTCTGAGACATTTCCGTATTCGGTTTCACATAAGTTACGATATTGTCTACATTGAGGCCTGAAATATCCGGTCCCCAGTTCGGCATTTCCGCCTTATGGTAAATCTCTAAGGATTTTAAACGAAAATCCCGCATCCACTCAGGATCGTTTTTCTTCTCGGAAATCTCAAGAACGATATCCTCGGTCAATCCCTCTTTTATCTTATAGAATTCTCCTTCTTTTTCCTCATAGCGAAAATCATAGAGGGAGCGATCAATGTCTTCTACTATTGCTCTGTCTTTTGCCATACTTTAACCCTCTAAGAAGGACTCAAAGCCCTCATCATTAATTTTATTGACAAGACTTCCGTCCCCGGTAGCCTTGATTCTTCCGTTTATGATAACATGCGTCTTGTCTACATTAAGCGCTTCCAGGATTCTGGTGGAGTGTGTAATGATAAGAAGCGCACCGTCCATGTTTTTCTGATATGCCTTTATGCCTTCAGACACCGTACGAACCGCATCCACGTCAAGACCGGAATCGGTTTCATCGAGAATGGCGAGCTCCGGCTTTAGCATAAGAAGCTGTAAAATCTCGGCTTTCTTCTTCTCTCCACCCGAAAATCCGACATTTAAGTCTCTTTCCGCATAACTATGGTCCATTCCCAAGATATCCATGGAGGCTTTCAGCTCCTTACGGAAGTCCCAAAGACGGATTCTCTTTCCGAATCTTTCTTCCATAGCGGAACGGATAAAGTTACCGAGGCTCACGCCCGGTACCTCCAAGGGGTTTTGGAAGGAAAGGAAAATCCCTCTCTTCGCCCTCTTATCTACCGGCTCTGCCGTAATATTCTCTCCGTTAAAAAAAAGATTGCCCCCTGTAATGGTATAGCGGGGGTTTCCCATAATGGCATTTCCAAGTGTAGATTTTCCTGCCCCGTTCGGTCCCATTAAAACATGGGTTTCTCCTTTATTTATAGTTAAATTAATCGCATCGAGTATTGCCTTTTCCTCTACGGAAACAGATAAATTTTTGACGTCCAGCAAATCTGCCATAATTCCTCCATCTACTATACCGCCCTCTCTTAAGCGATATGAATATTCCATAATCCACTAAGCAGAAAGTTGAGTATTATTTATTGTAATTTCTCTCCCTCTCTTACATTTCACGCATTATAAAGCAGTAGCTTTGTTGTGACAATAGTATTCCTAGTAATTTTATAGGATTATAGAAAAAAAACATGGAGTCGAAAAAAATACACTTTTCCACACTGTATGGCTCGGAATCGGGGCACGCTCTCGCTAACCTCGCCACGTAGGGGATACTAAGCGAAAAACTGCATTTCATTTGTTTTTCGCAAGTACCCACGGGCTCAGATTGCCCCTTTTCAGAGCCATACAGTATGAAAATCTACAGATATATTTTTCGACTCCAAGCTTTTTATGACACAGTCTTCAGGGAAATCAAGTGCACTCCTGTATTTAAAAAGTTTTCCACAAGGACATCTCCGATCCGGATGGGCTTTGGGATGCGGAAGTTTTTACAGAATTCTTCGGCTTCAGCAAATTTCTCTTTGGGAATCAATCCTTCGGTTCGTACGGGAAGGAGTTCTTTATCCCCGATTATTTTGATTTCTCCGAAAAATTTCTTTTCCTTTGCTAGGGCTTCCTCTATAGCCGCTTCCTTTCCTCTGTGGCAGGAATTGCCGTAAACGGCAAAAACCTCATGATCGTCATGTTCCACACTGACAAAGCAATGTCTTCTGCACACTGTGCAGGTAGTATTGGTTACTTGCATTTTATCTCGTCTCTCCCTTATCCTAATCTATCTCCATTTACACCGGTCAAGCTGGCCTTTAAAGCATTTTCCCACTCCAAAAGTTTCTTTTCCCTCTCCTCACGAAGGATTTTCGGGAAGAACTCCATCTCCACATGATGCCTTTCCTCCAGACTCTTCATCGATGGATAAAAACCGCAATAAAGACCTGCAAGATACGCCGCCCCCAAGGCTGTGGTTTCAACACAGGACGGACGAATAACCGAGGCCTGCATGATATCCGCCTGGAATTGCATAAGGAAGTTATTTCCGGAAGCACCTCCATCCACCCTAAGGCTTCTCAGTCTTTGTCCGGTATCCTGCTCCATGGCATTTAAGAGGTCTCTGCTCTGAAAGGCAATTGATTCCAAGGCTGCCCGAATAATATGGTTTTTATTCACTCCCCGGGTAAGACCGGTAATGGAGCCTCTTGCCTCCGGGTCCCAATATGGTGCTCCCAATCCTGTAAAAGCAGGTACGATATAGCACCCATGTGTATCTTCCACCTTCGTGGCAAAATATTCCGAATCTCGGGAATCATCCAGAAGATGCAATTCATCCCTTAACCACTGAATCACGGCTCCTGCAACGTAGACAGAGCCCTCTAATGCATAGTAAACCTTATCGTTAATGCCCCAGGCAATGGTACTGAGCAGGCCATGATGAGAAGGAACGCAGTCTTCTCCTGTATTCATAAGCATAAAGCAACCTGTGCCATAGGTATTTTTCACATCCCCTTTTTGGAAGCAGCATTGTCCGAAAAGAGCAGCCTGTTGGTCTCCTGCCACTCCGCAAATTGGAATTTTTCTTCCGAAATATTCTTCGTCCGTCTCCCCGAAAAAGGAAGAAGAAGGGCGAACCTCCGGAAGCATACACTTAGGAATCCGGAAAAGCTCGCAAAGCTCCGCATCCCATTCAAGGCTATGTATATTAAATAAAAGCGTTCTGCTCGCATTACTATAATCGGTAGCAAAACATTTCCTTTTGCTTAAATTAAATATCAGCCAGGTATCCACCGTTCCAAAGCAGAGTTCTCCCTTTTCCGCCCTTTCCCGGGCCCCTTTTACATGATCCAGAATCCAGGAAAGCTTGGTTGCGGAAAAATAAGGATCAAAAACCAAACCCGTTTTTTCCTTAATAAGTTGTATGACGGAGGGATTTTCCTTTGTCATTTTCTCAATCATTTCCGTTGTTCGTCTACACTGCCAAACAATGGCCGGATAAATAGGCAGACCTGTTTCCCGATCCCAAACCAGAGTCGTTTCTCTCTGGTTCGTAATGCCGATAGCCTTGATTTCGGAAGAAGCAACTCCGGACTTCTCCACTGCTTCTCTGGCAGCCGCAAGTTGTGCCTGCCAAATTTCATTTCCATGATGCTCTACATAGCCCGCCTTCGGATAGTACTGCGGAAATTCCTTTTGTGCGGTCGCAACGGACTGTCCCTCCTCATTAAAAAGGATTGCTCTTGTACTCGTTGTTCCCGCGTCCAGTGCCAGTATCATCTTATTTTCCTTTCCACTATAATAGCCCGCGCAACTTTAAATCTTGGAAGGCCTTCACCAAAGTGCTGTTATCCTCATGGCTCAATGCTCCGATATGCCCTACACGGAAAAGATAGTCTCTTAACTCTCCTCCATTCGGGCAAACCCAAATTCCGTACTCTTCTTTCAAGCGAAGAACAATTTCATAGGCATTGGCGGAAAGCGGATGCAAAGGAGTTACCGCATTGGCAGGACTTTCTGAGATAAGCATAAATGGCAGTCCCTTTATTTTCTCCCGAAAATCCTTTGCCTGGAGGGCTACTCTTTCCACTTCTTTATCTACACCGCCCAGTCTCTCAATCTCCTTAAGTCTTACATTAATCTGCAGTAGAATTCCGACCGCCGGAGTAAAGGGTGTCTGCCCTCTCTCCTGATCTTTCAGCATGGACTTTAAATTAAAGTACATACTTCTTGTTTTCAGACAATTCACTCTCTCTACCGCTTTTTCAGAAAAAACGATAATAGAAATCCCCGGAGGACAGGCCAGAACCTTTTGCGAACCGGTAATCATGATATCCGCCTTAAGCTTTTCCATGTCGAAAGAATCCGCTAAAAAAGAGGAAACGCAATCGCAGACAAAAAATAAATGATTCTTCTCGCAAAATTCACCAAGCATTTCGACATCATATAAAACCCCTGTAGAGGTTTCATCTACATTGACAAGAAGTCCCGTGAAATCCTGTCCGTCATATTCATAAAGCTTTTCTTTTCGCAGCTTTTTTCCATATTCAAGTGCAATCGAAACATAGGGAATTTCATGGATTTCACAAAGATCGGCAAAACGCTGTCCAAAGTTCCCTCCATTAATGACTAATAGTTTATCCCTCTTGGTAAAACAGTTCATTATGACAGCTTCCATAGAACCTGTACTGGAGCAAGTCATAAAGACAGCCCGAGCATTTCTTCCTGCCTTACTGTACTTCAGGATGTATTTTTCATTTTCCAGCATAATTTCGGAGAACTCTGCCGTCCTGAAATAGGGCAGCTGTTCCGTTCCGATAGAGAGAACCTCCTCTGATGCCGTCACCGGGCCTACTGTAAAATTAATCATTTAGTTTTTTCTCCTTAAAAGCTAAATTCTAAACACAAAAATCCGGTATAAAGCTTTCTTTTGCACTTTCTCCCTCTTGAATGAAAGCCTTTTCTATTCCCAAAGAAAGGGCATAATCCACAAGCCTTTGATATTCTTTTCCGAAGACCTTCCTGTTTATTTCCGGGAAACAATCTAATGCTCCAAAAGGAGTATACTGTGAAAGAAGACTATATAGTATATGATTTCCATATCGACAAAAACTATATTTTAATATCCGTTTTCCCTGATAAACCTGTCCCGGAAGAAGTAAATGTCGTAATATCACTCCTTTTTTTAATAATCCGTCCCGATAACAGAGCTCCGGACATTGTCGAATGACTTCTTCCAAAGCTTCCTTTGCGATTTCCGGATAATTTTTTGCTTTTGAATAGCGCTCAGCCAGACTCCCCTCCCAGTATTTGAAATCCATGAGGTAAATGTCAACCAGCCCTTCCAATGCTTTTAGAGTCCGAGCGCTTTGATAGCCCGAAGAGTTCCAAACAAAGGGCAGTGAGAAGCCTTTCTCACGAGCAAGAACCATAGCTTCTCGAACCCCCGGACTGTAATGCTCCGGTGTCACAAAATTGATATTATGACATCCTTCTGCTTCCAGTTGATAAAATAATTCCACCAGTTCTTCTACACCGAGTTCTTTCCCCGACTCTTTTCGAGAAAGCATTTGGTTTTGACAATATACACAGGAGAGCCCGCAGGAGGAAAAAAAAATGGTTCCGCTCCCCTTTGTTCCGCTAAGGCAAGGTTCCTCCCAAAAATGTGCTGCAGCACGCCCGATGTGCATACTTGTTCCGGCCTTACAAAAGCCCCTTTGTCCCTCTTCTCTATTTACTTTGCATGCTCTTCCACAGAGTTCGCAAGAGCGGTAAGAAAAGCCACAAGCTTCATCCATTAATTCTCTTTACTCCCCTTATCCATCTAAATCCAAGCTTTCCCATGAGTCTTTCTTGTGTATTAGCTTGAAAGCTGTTACAATCCCCTTGTTATCATTATCGTGTAAATAAAAGGAGAACTAAAATGGCTAATCCTATTGTACGAATTACCATGGATAGTGGCAAGACTATTCGCTTAGAATTATATCCTGAAATTGCTCCCGTTACGGTGGAAAATTTTCTGGATTTGGTAAAAAAAGGCTTTTATAACGGCCTGACCTTTCACCGCATTATCCCGGGCTTTATGATTCAGGGCGGTGACCCTTCCGGAAACGGCACAGGCGGTCCCGGATATAAAATCAAAGGAGAATTTCGCTCTAACGGCGTAAAAAATGACCTTAAACATGAACGTGGAGTAATTTCCATGGCAAGAGCCTTTGATCCGAACTCTGCAGGCTCCCAATTCTTCATTATGCATGAGGATGCTCCTCACTTGGATGGGGAATATGCCGCCTTTGGGAAGGTGATTGAAGGGCTCGATACGGTTGACGAAATCGCTTCCGTAGAAACAGGTTTTCAAGATGCTCCGGTCAATAAAGTAATTATGGAAAAAGTCGAGATTGAAGAATAAAAATAAGCCATTCTGCACTTTGCCTACGGCCGTAATAGCTAAGAAAAAAAGCCCCCTCGAAAGAGGGGGCTAAAGTATTGCTATAAGCCGGGTTATGTTTAAAATGGTCATCTATCTAGGACTTATGTCGCCACAAGCCTCAAGCGGTCTACCCGAGAGCAGACGAGCAGCCTTATGCCCTCTGTTGACCTTGCTTCGGATGGGGTTTACATAGCATTCTCCGTTACCGGAGAACCGGTGATCTCTTACATCGCCTTTTCACCCTTACCGTAAAAACGGCGGTTATTTTCTGTTGCACTTTCCTGTGAGTCGCCTCAACCTGACGTTATCAGGCATCCTGCTCTGTGAAGCCCGGACTTTCCTCTCCCGGTTTCCCGGCAGCGACCATTCACAATACTTTAAGGCTCTAGTTTACTCTAGGATGCCCCCTCCGTCAATCCGGAATTCTCGCCATATCCTCCCGGGGCAAAAGCTCCACTTCCTTCCCAAGATAAAAAGAATAGAGCACTCTTCTCTTTACCTTTTTTCCGAGAATGGCTTCCAGGGCATCGCTGTAGAGCATAATTTGCTTTCGATACCTTTCTTTCAACTCTTCTTCGCTCTTAACACGGTCCGTCTTATAGTCCACAAGAATAATTCCGTCATCCTCCACAATAAAAGCATCGATAATTCCCTGTAAAAGCACTTCATCCTCTTCCGCCCTTTCCGGAAATAAAGAATGATAAGGTAGTGCCCTCATAAAATGCTTCTCCCGGAAAAGTCGTTTTTCCCGATACGCTTTTTTAAAACATTCTCCAAGGCTTGAGGAAAGAAAAGTCTGAAACTGCTCTTTGTTTAAAAGACTCAGTTCTTCCTCGCCTAAGATAGCGGGAAGTTGTTCCAAGCCTTTAGTGTAGTCAAAAAGGGCAAGTGCATGGTGAAAACTGTCTCCGATTTTCGCCCCGAGACCCTTCTCTCTTTTTTCCGTATTTCTTTCATACACTTGCCGATTTTTTCCACTTTTTTCCGCCTCGCTAAGCCCTTCGCTTTCTCCTCCCGTTTCACCCTCTTTATCCCCTTGTTCCTTTACTGCCTCAATCGCCTGCTTCTTTAAGAGGGAGACGGCATACTTCGGATAGAGATGCGTACTTTCCTCATGTGGATATCGGTAAGAAAAATCCTTATCCCACTCCTCTTCTTCCACGGTTTTTTCGCATTTTTCCGCTAAATAAGAATATAGCGTGTCTTTAAAGGAAAACTTTTCTCCTTCCTCTTTCTCTTTCTTTTCAGAAAGGGCTTCTCTTGTAAATGTACGCAGTTTCACGAGCGGGTTTTCCAAACTCTCAGTAAAGCTTCTTGAAAAGGCCAGCATAATAAAATCCAAATAAGAATTCGCCCTTTTTATCTCTTCCGTCTTAATGTCTTCGTTCACCGGGTGCTTTTCCAGATAAGAAGCAAGGTTTTTTATCACTCCCGTCATAATGAGCTTTTCTTCCGCTCTTGTCATCGCAACGTAGAGCAATCTAAGCTCCTCCGCCTGATTTTCTTCCTCCATTTTTTCCTTTATGGCGCTAAGCTGTAAAGAAGGGTATTTAATCCTTGTTTCCTGATCGAGATAGGGCGATGCCATACCGAGCTCTTCATCGAGCAGGATGGACTCTCGTAAATCCTGCTTGTTGAAATTTTTTTGTATGGAAGAAAGAAAAACCACCTTGAATTGCAAGCCCTTCGACTGATGAATGGACATAATACGAAGAAGGTCATCATTTTCCGAATAAATATTCGCCTCTCCCTCGTCATACTCCTTCTGCTTTGCCTTTTCGATATAACGAATGAAATAGAACAGCCCGCTGAAGCTCCCCTTTTCAAACTGCAGAGCATCCTCAATCAGTTGGTCGAGGTTTGCCCTTCTCTTCTCTCCCATGGGAAGCGCCGAAACGTAAAGATAGTAAGAAGTTTCCTCATAAAGAAGGGTTAAAAGCTCATGAACGCGAAGATTTCGGGAAAGCCTTCTATAGCGCTCCAGTTTCATGCAAAAATCCTTCCATTTCTCAAAGAGCGCTTGGTCAAGCGGCGGTTGTACCTGCAATGGATTCTCTTTTTCACTGCATATATTTTCACCGGAAATAGTTTCACTGCGTGTATTTCCACTCCATAGATTTTTGCCGGTAATAGTTTCACTGGGTTTATTTCCACTACATACATTTTCACTACCGATATTTCCATCGGCAATAGCCTCCAAAGAAATGCAGAGTGCCTCGGAAAGGCTTCCGTACGCGATTTTTAAGCTGCAAAGCTCCTCATCCGTAAAGTGAAACATAGCTGAATGAAGAACGGCGGCAAGCGGAATATCCTGCTTCGGGTTATCGATAATGGAAAGCATGGCAAGAACCGTCTCCACCTCAACCTGCGAGTAGTAACCGTCCGAACTCACCGCAAAGCTCGGGATTCCCTCCTCGGAAAAGATGTCCACCATCTCTTTTGCCACTTTCTTCGGGGAGCGAAGCAGAATAACCATGTCCTTATACTGTATATTCTTTTTATGCAATTCCTTCACACGGGAAGCAATCATACGGCACTCTAACTGCAGGTCGGTCTCCTTCTCTAAGCCGGCCTCTCCGCCCTTTTCTCCTTGCTTTTCCTCCTTCTTGCCTTTCGCCTTTTCTTCCTCTGTTTGTTCCCCTTTCTTTTTTTCGGGCTTGTTCTCTTCCTTTTCCAAAAGGAGAAGCTCTGTCTGAGAGTCCGTATCTTCCTTTTCTTCTCTCCCCTGAAAAAGACTGCTGTCCCTATCATACTCGATTCCGCCGAGTTCCTTTTTCATGATACGGAAAAAACAGGCATTTACCGCATCGATAACGCCTTTTAAGGAACGGAAATTCTTCTGCAAAAAGATTTTGGGATAGCTTTCATCATAATATTTCCGAAGGAAGAGCTCCGGTCTTGCCATACGAAAGCGGTAAATACTCTGTTTTACATCTCCGACCTGAAAGACATTCCCCTCCGAAAAGCGTTCTTTGGATAAGGCAGACACAAGATATTCCTGCACCATATTGGAATCCTGATACTCATCTACGAGAATCTCCGTATATTCCTGTGCCAATTCGTCCGCAAGGGCGCTGAAGTGAAGCGCACCGTCTTTTTCCGTATAGAGAAGTTTTAGCGCAAAATGTTCAAGATCCGAAAAATCCAGAATATTTCGTTCCAGCTTTTCTTTTTGATAACGCGCATGGAACAGAAGGGTAAGACGGATTGCCTCCTGCAATAAAGTTTTTCCCTCTGTTTCCGCCTTTTCTTCTATCTCCTCAGGAATCAGAATATAGTTTTTCTGCCATTTCTGTACGAGCGCCTTTACCGCGTTTCTTCTACCTTTAACCTCCTCTTTTCTCTCCGCCCTGGAATTCTTTATGCGGCTAAAGGAAATCGTCTGTATTTCTTCAATTGTACGGCGAAGAATAGCCCCTGCCTCCTCTGATTTCTCTAAAATCTCCTCTGCTTTCTCTAAAAGCTTCGCTGCTTCTCCGCCACTTTCGCTCTCTTTCCTTTCCAAAATCTCTTCCGTATTTTCTTTTTGAGAAGACCGGATTGCCTTTACTCTTAAAAGGCTTTGATAATCTTCCTCCACCGTCACAAGATACTCGGAAGGCCCCCCCTCTTCTGAACAAATCCGGATAGCCTCCCTAAGCGTTTCTATCGCTTCCTCCACTCGCTTCCTGATGCTCGCGAGGAGATAGTTTTTCCAAGCACTGCTGCTGTTCTCGGAAAGCGTCTTCAGATACTTTTCCGGAAAGGGACTGGCAATAGCAAGGTAATACAGCTTTAAAATAATCTCCTGTATTCCCTTATCCTGTTTTCCCGTGGAATAGCGGTCTACAAAAGAAAGAAAGCTTTCCTCCTTCTTACCGTATTCCTCTTCTAAAAGCTCTTCTACAATATCTTCTTGCAGGAGTGCAAGCTCATTTTTCTCTCCGATACGGAAATTCGGTTCAATCTTAAGACTCGTGTAGTTTTCCTGTATCAGTCTCTTGCAAAAGGCATCAATGGTACTGATATTTGCATTCGGAAGTTCCGCTATTTCTCGTTCAATATGCGGATCCCTGCTTTCTAAAAAGGCTTCCTTTAGGCGTGCCTTGATTCTTTCCTTCATTTCTGACGCGGCAGCTTCCGTAAAGGTCATAAGCACCACGGAAGAGAGGCTCAGCGGATGCTCTTTATCAAGGAGACGGTCAATAACATGCTCTACCAGTACTGCGGTTTTTCCGGAACCGGCTGCAGCGGAAACCAATAAGTTCCCTTTTCTGTGGGAAATGACTTCACTTTGTTCCTTTGTCCATTTACTCATCGCCATCCTCCTTTCTCGTCTCGATGTTCTTCGCATCTTTCGCACGGATTAGCGTTTTTTCTTCCCCCGTATCGCTCTCCTCTATTTCTTCCTCTGTCTTCTTCAGAATCTCTTCCCAGAGTTCTTCGTCTGTTCGAGAATCGGGACTCCGGTATCGGAAGTTCGGGATATCCTCATCAAAACCGCAGATACTGTGATAAGGGCAGTAGCTGCAAGAAGTAATATCCCCCTCTTTTCTTATCGGGGAAATGCCTTTCTCTCCCTCTTTAATGCGTTTAGCGCCTTCAAGCATTTCCTTCTTGGCAAATGCCAAAAGAGCTTCCAACTTTTCGGAAGAAACAGCCGCTCCTTTTTCCTCAACCTCGCCGTTTTTACACTGCACGGGAAGTAGAAGGCTTTCCTCTTCCCTCTTTTCCAGATGCGAAAGACTCTCTTCGGAGAAATTCACAAGCCCGGACGGTTTAAACGCCTTTAAACGCTCCTTATCGGGATCACTGTCCTTATCATAAGGAATGACGGGGTTCTCCATGGTAAAATAGAAAAGCGCCGAAGGAAGCACTTCCCGATTCGGATTTTTCTCTTTTTCCCTTTGCAGAACATAATCCATATAAAGCGGAAGCTGTAAATCCAGTCCTGCGAAAAGATTTTTCAAAGAAAACGCTTTCTTTCCGCTCTTATAATCGATGACCTTCAAAAAGAGCGTTTTCCGATCCTCTGACAGATATTCGTCCACCCGGTCTATTCTTCCCCGAAGCTGCAGTCCCTCCTCTTCCATTTTGAACTCTTCTTCCACAGCTTTCGGCCTGAAATCTCCGCCCAAAAGCTGCTTTCCGAGCGCCCAAAGGATTCTTCTTCCATTTTTCTGAAGCTTCATCCGTAAATATTCATTTCTTCCGCCGGAAAGGAAGAGACTGAATTCCGGATCCTGCCAAAGTTCCTCTAAAACCTCGTTTAAAATTTCTTCCAGCTTTTCTCCGAAAGCCTCCTCCATATCCTTCCTTCTCATCAGCTTCTTGAAGAAAAGCTCCAGCATTCTGTGATAGAGATTTCCGATAGTAAAGGCCTGTACTTCACTTGTTTTTCTATCCTTAAGATTCAGGCCATATTGCAGAAAATGGGCATACGGGCAGGAATAAAAGACTTCCATCCGACTTACAGAGCCCTTCAGGATTTCTCCATAGAGTGCCAGACTCATCTCCTTCGAGATACGCTCTTCCGTATTTTCAAAGAAAATCCCCTTCAGTATTCGCTCCACTGCCTCGCGATATTCTTCCCTGTTCCATAAATACTGTAAGAGCCGAAAACTCTCTGTTTTAAAGCGATGAAGAATCTCTTCTTTCTGTAAGAAAAGGCTATTTCCTGTGCATTGTTTAGGAAGTTCTTCAACTAACTCTTCCAAGGCTCTCTTTCCATTATAAATCGGAAGTTTTTCCTTGCCGGAATAGATGATTTTCAAGTCCGGGAAAAGCGGAAAGAGCTCTTTCAGATAGGGTGAAGCTTTTCCGCTTTTTCCGTTTCGAAGCGTTCTCGGGTACGACAAATAGAGCCTTTCTTTCGGCGTAAGAAAAGCCTTATACACATAATATTTCTCAATATAACTTTCCTCCCAGGAAAGCGGAGAAAGCCGGTATCCGCTCTCCCGTAAAAATTCTCTTTCTTTTTCCGTGAAAATAATCTTCTTCCCCATTCCTTTCGGAAGAAATTCCGAGCTTAATCCCAAGAATAAAAAGGCCTTCGGATTGTGAAAACGGGAGCGCCGTAAATCTCCGACCACAACTTGATCCAGTGTTGCCGGTATCTGTCTTAATTTTTCCAGAGAAAATGCAAGATCAAAGAGCTTTCCGAAAGATTTTTTCGAAATGGAAATTTCGCCGAGACTTTCCCTCATTTTTTCCATCATTTCCAAAATGATTCCTATGCTCTTTTCAAAGCTCTCCTCCCTGTTTTCCATGCCTTCTTCCGAGAGAAAGGAAAGTGATTCTAAAAGCCTGTTTTCCAAATCCGTTTTTTCCAGAAGTTCGGACAAACTGTCTATCCTGTCCTTAAGAACTAAACCTTTCTCCGCACTTTTCCTGTTTCTCTCATAAAAAGTGAAGAGGCAGGTTAAATCCCAATACGCCTGATAATCCTCTACTTTCTTTTTATACGTTCTCTCTTCTTTTTCTTCCTCTGTCTCGTCTTCCTCCGGTTTTAGTAAGGAAGAAAAGGCCGGAAGCCCTTTCAATCCTCTTTCTCTTGCAATATTTTCCCATCGGTCCACCAGCTCTTCTTCCCCGGCTCCCCGATAAGGAAAGGCACGAAGATAGCGAAATACCGTATCAAAAAGGAAGCCCTTTTCGAGGACCAAAAGAGCACTCCGAAGCACCTTCCCGTAAGGAGAATCCATAAGCTTGATATCCTCCTCCAGAAAAAAGGGAATTTCCAAATCCTTCCATTTTCTAAATAAAATGTCCCGATAGCTTTCCGAATCCGGAACAATCACAGCAATATCCCGATAGCGATAGCCCTCATCCTTTACGAGAGCGCGAATCTCTACTGCCGCTTCCTCCACCTCTCTTAGAATATTCGGGCATTCGCGAAGCGTAATCCCGAAAGGTCGAATCTGCTTCTCTTTTTGCTCCTCTTCTTGCTCCGTCTTTTCGAAGGATTTAACGTCCCTTTTTTCCTGCCCTCTGCTGGCTCTCTCTACTTCCGCCTTTCCATACGCATAGTCATCGCAGATTTTCTGAAGCGCCGGTATTTTTTCAAAGCGAGGATAGACCTCACCCTCTTTCCGTCTCTCTCCGCTAATGCTGTCATAAAGATTTACATTAATCGCAGGGAGGACTTTTACGTTCAGTTTTAAGGCAAGCTCCTCTACTTCCTTTACTGCATCCTTTGTCAGGTAAAAAAGAGAAGACATATCTCCCTTCTCATAGAGATTTCCCTCTTCCCGACTGCGAATTTCCAGAGAAATCAGGATGTTATTCTCTCCTTCCATAAGGATTTCAAGACATCTGAGCTCGGAAACGGTAAAACCGGTAAAGCCGTCCAAAAGAAAAGTCGCATTTTTGTAATTCGGATCCTGTAAAACCTGCTCTAAAGCAAGGTCTTGAATCCCTTCCTCGGTATATTTCCCGTGTTCCAAAAGCCAGTTTAAAAAGCCCGCATAAAGAAGCGCCATATCATGGAGCTTTGCTCCTGTCAGCTTTTTAACGGACTTAAGCGCGCAGTTGCTTAGATTCTCCGGGCTTATCCCATATTGCATACATTCCGAAATAAGAGACTTCGCTTCCTCGAGAAACCCCGGTTTATCGATTTCTCCCTGAAAATAATGCAGATTTCGATTGTATTTTTCCGCCACGAGGGAAAGCACCATGACTTTTCCCATCTCATCGAGAGCCTTCGGCACCGGTTTGTTCCTATGTGAAAAACTGGCGTAATAGAGCCTTTGGAAGCTCAGCACATCGAGATTTATGATTCCTTTTCCCTTATTGTTTTCATGCATTACAATTCTTTTCTGCATGGCAAGGGTATCCTGCTCCGGAACGAGGTAGTAGACATTGTGATTTAAATCTTTTCCTGCCTCTTCCAAGGCCTTCCGAATACAAAACTCCGTCTTACCCGACCCGCTTGCCCCGAAAACGAATTGTAATGTAGACATACTGTGCTCCTTCTATGTTAAAATCTTAAGCTTCTTTGCTAAGCAAAGGCCTCCAGCATCTTCCGCTTTACTTCCTCTTTTTCCCTAATTTCTCCAAAGTAAAGTTCTCTTCCTAAGTCTTTTTCTTCCGAACAGCCTGTTTTCAGACTCTCTTCCAAGTATCCTCTTTTCAAATTCTCTTCCGTAATAAGAATCTTTTTCTTTTTTCTAAAAAAAAGTTCCGGATAAAAATAATAGAGGACGGTCGTCATATCCCAGTTGTAAAATCCTTTGATACCGTACTCCCTGTCGTTATAGGCGAACCAATCACTCTCCTTTTTTAAAATATATTGGCCAAGGCTTGAATTTTCAAGTCTCTCTTTGAAATCGGAATAAGAGGTCATAACGGCAAGGCTGGCATTTCCCGTAATGATATGGAGATTCTCTCCGTTTTGCAAAACGAGGGTAGATGCCTTATAGTCTACGGAGAAATTGAGCTCCTTCATTTCCTTCTTTTCAAAAATGAGCGGTGCGGTAATTCCTCCCATAAAGTACATTCCTTTAATTAGACTAAAAAATTCCGGATCCAAAACAAAGGCTCCTGCAATATTCGTTAGAGAGCCGGTCACAATCAAATCAATTTCATGAGGATACTCTCTGGCAAGCTTTACAAGATTCCGGGAGCTTTCCGAGTCCCAGTCTTCCGGCTTTAAGCCTCCAAGCCATAAGGGAATATCCTCTCTATTTCTTTCCCTAAGCATCGTCCTTGTGTTTTCATAAACGACCTTGGTTCGGTTGTTTCCAAAGCTGGCACTGACGGCCAGAAGCTCGATGTCCTCTCTTCCGAGAAGATAGAGGAGACATAGTCCGTCATCCATATCACAGCCCGGGATTCCCATGGTGTTGTCGCAGTCGAAAATGATTTTTCGCTTATTTTCGTTTTGCCTTGCTCTATTTTGCATTTCCGTTTTTTCTGTTTCTGTCTTTTCGGTTTTTATCTTTTTTGTTTCCACCTTTAGTCCTCCAAAAGTTCTTCTTTAGAAAATAGAATAACTCCCTTTTCCGCTTGCAGTACCATCCTATACGGAACTTGCTCTATTTCCTGCGGTCTGTCCGATAAATTGTGAAGAACAAGACCGTTTTCATTTTCCCAAAAAACTCTCCAGCTGTCTCCAATACACTGGGAGCTTATCGGATAGAAAAGAGAGGCGCTGCTATAAGCTTGCGCTTTTTCCCTTGAATCGATTGCTTCTTCCGGAAAATGCATCTCTTCCGCATCTGATTTTTGCAGAGCTCCCGATGCCTTCTGAAACTTGAGCTGTCTCTCCCTTAGGAAAAGAGAATACTCTCCGTCCGGTTTTTCCGTCACAAAAGAAAGAAAATCCGTTTTAAATTCTCCTTTTTCCACCCTTCCGGGAAGGAAGTTGGCTTCCCCCATAAATTTTGCCGCATAGACGGTTTTCGGGGCATAGAATAGCTCTTCCCCTCTTCCGCATTGCAGAATTTCTCCCTCTTTCATTAAAGCAATGCGGTCGGAAAGGCGCAGGGCTTCCTCATGGTCATGGGTGACAAGCAAAACGGAAAGGCCTCTCTTCTCCCGCAAATGAAGAATAAGCTCTCCCATTTCCTTTCGAAGATTCGGGTCCAAAGACGAAAACGGCTCATCGAGGAGAAGCAGTTCCGCATTCTGGGCAAGTGCTCTCGCAATGGCCACCCTCTGCTTCTGCCCTCCGGAAAGACTTTCTATCGTTCTCTTTGAAAAACCTTCAAGACTAACAAGAGAAAGAAGCTCTTCTACTATTTTCCGTTCTTCCGTCTTGTTCTTTTTTTGAAAATGCAGAGGAAAGGCAATATTTTCTCCAACCGTAAGGTGCGGAAATAAACGAAGGTCCTGAAAGACCACCGTACAATCTCTTTTTTCGGGAGGAAGCGCAGTCAGATCTCTTCCGTTCAGAAAAACGCTCCCCGAAGAACTCGGAATGAGCCCCAGTACAGCTTTAATCAAGGTACTCTTCCCACAGCCGCTGACACCGAGAAGACTAAAGATTTCGCCTTTTTTTATTTCTAAGGAGCAGTCTTTTACAATAGGGCTTCCTTCCAAGTACACATTCAGATTTTCTATTTTCAACATACTTTTTCCCTCCTTTTTAAGCCTCGCAAAAGCATTTCCATAAGAAGAAAGAGCAGGAAACTGCTCAGTAAAAAGAGCAGTCCGTAAACACTTGCAAGATTTCTTTCTCCGCTCTGAATAAAGGGCACCATAATAAGACTTAAAGTCTTCAGCTTCCCTCCGCCAAGAAGCACCGTTAAGATGTACTGGCTCATGGAAAGAATAAAGGACATCATAAATGCGGGAATGAGGTAAGGAAAGAGCAAGGGAATTGTCACCTTAAACAGCAAATAGAAGCCGCTTGCCCCGAATACTCTTCCCTGCTCCTCCAAACGTTTGATGTTATTTCGCATTCCCTCCGTAAGATAAGTTGTTGCATACGGCAGGCTGTACAGCACGTGCGATAAAAAGACTGAAAGGTAGGCATTTTTAAAGGGAAGGCGCAGGAAAAGAATCTGTGCGCCCATGGCAAAAACCGAAGACGGAATCATAAAAGGAAGGAATATACAAAAAGAAAGCAAACTACTCTCTTTGTGTTCACTTTGCCATTTTGCGGTGCAATAGGCAGCCATTATAGTGCATAAAGACACCATGACGGAAAAAAATATGCTGAAGAGGCAATTAAAAAATAGAGCCTTTCTTTGAAAGAGTATACTCCGAATCGCTCTTAAAGAATAGTTTCCGGGAAGTATCCCGGGCCAGGTGTAACGCTCGGAGAAGCTCAGTAAAAGAAGGACCAGAAAAGGAAAAACAATTGAAAACAGAAACAGCATACGTATAAGCTGATACGCCGGATCTTTCTTTACTAGCATAGTTATCCTTTCTTCTTCGGTAAAAAGCGGAAATAAAAGAAGGAAAGCAGGAGCGAAAAAAGAAGCATGATTCCATTATAGCTTAGTGCAGTCGGACGATTCATAAACCCCCTTTGCAGTTCCTGATAGGCCAGGACGCTGAGTGCCCTCTCCGTTGTATTCCCAAGAAGATAGGGAAGATCAAAGCTTCCGAAGGAGAAGGAGAAAATAATAAAAAAAGCCGCAAGATACTGCCGAATCGATAAAGGCAGCGTAATAAAAAAGAAGCTGTATAAGGGACTCGCTCCCATGGTTCTCGCGGCTTCTCCCAACTTTCCGTCTACCGAATAGGCAAGCGGTAAAGCGAAAAAAAGCATAAAGGGTAATTCCTTCCAGATGTAACCAAGGATTACCCCTACTCCAAAACGGTCATAGACGAACTCCGGAAAAGCACTTTGGTCGGAAATCAGTTTTAACGCATAAAAAATCCTTGCCATAAATCCGTTTTGCGAAAGGAAAAAGAGCAGAAAAAGCGCTACCAAGCTATGCGGCATAATAATCGCAAGCTGCAATATCGACTTTAAGCTGTCCCAATTTTCCGAAAAATGTAAAATCAGAAAAGAACAAAGAATCGCAAGAAGGAGCGTAAAAAGGGAGGATAAAAAGGAAATCCGTAATGTATAGAAAATAGAGGGGAGCGTATCCCCTCTAGTAAAAATCTCCTTATAATGCGCTATACTAACATGTCCCTCAACAGTAAAGCTATCCCAAAGCCCCAAAAACAAAGCCAGTAAGAAGAGCCATGTAAAGAAAAGCTGCGGCAAGAGATAAAGAAAGGAGAAATTCTTTTTCATTTTACTTTCCTGCAACTTCTTCCTGCCAGATTTCCTCGATAATCGGAACCAGCCCCGCAGGCATTTCCGGAAGTCGCTTACTTAAAAGCTCACTCTGCGGAAGAACGCCCTCTCCGAGATCCACCTTGGAGAATTCGTCCTGCACCTCTTTAGAAAGCTTGGCATTGTCGAGCACCGGAATGGTCTTTAAGGTCTTATAGCGGTTTAACTGTACTTCCGGAGCCATCATCGCATTGATTGCCACTTCTGCGGCAGCTCTGTGCTTTGCATTCTTGGAAATAGCAATGTAGTTCGTGTTTCCGATTGTTCCCTTGTCGAAAAGGAAGGTCTTCGTATCGGGGGAGAAGCTGCCGTCCTGAATGCCGTTTGCCACGATGTATGCGGAATAGCTCATGCCCATGATGAGTTCTCCGTCGGAATACATATTCATCATCGTCGGTGCAGACTCCGGATAGGTCTTTCCTTCCTTCCAAAGGTAAGGAGCAAGCTCCTTCAAGTACTCCATTGCCGGCTTAACAAGTTCTCTTACCGCTTCCTTATCTTCCTTAACAGTCTGGAACTGCTCTACTCCCACAATATCATAGATTACATTACGGACAAAGGCGGAACCGGTAAAGTCGGGAAGTGCCGGATAGGTAATCTTTCCGGGATGTGCTTTCGCGAATTCCAAAAGCTCCGCGGTATTCTTCGGGAACTCTCCAACCTTGCTGTCTCCGTATAAAACAAGCTGTGCCTTACCGTAGGGTGCTTCATAGCCGTCAATCGGATAAGAGAAGTCCGTCTTGGTTTCCGGATCATCCTGATTGATATACTCCTTAAAGTTCGGCAAATCCGCTGTAAACGGACCATAAAGATAATCGTTTTCCTTTGCCGTCTTAAAGTTCTCTCCGTTAATCCAGATCATGTCAATATCGGATTCTGCAGTGCCGACCTTCTTCTCTGCGGAAAGCTGGGTCAAAATATCTTCAATCCCCATGGGAACACGATTCAGGGTGATGTCATAATTCTTCTTCAAATACTCTGCATAAAAGCCGTCCAACCACTGGTTTAAATGGTCATCTCCGCCCCAACCGTAGAAATTTACAGTCTGCCCCTTGGCTTCCTCTACAAGCTTATCAAAGGCTTCCGAACCGCTTTCTTCCGCCTTCTCCTCTGCCTTCTCTTCCGCCTTACTCTCTCCTACTGCTTTTGTTTCCTCCGCCTTCGCCGTAGTAGTGGAAGTTTCCGCTTTCTTTCCGCCACAAGCGGATAAAGCGAGCACTCCTGCCATAGCCATTGCTGTAAGGCGAGAAATCATTCGTACATCCTTTTTCATACTCTTTCTACTCCTTATTCTTTATTTATCCTATATTTTGATTCTGTTTTTCCTTACTCTTCTGTCTTTCCGTATAAAGCTGCTTAGCGAGGCCGATCAGAAAGGCCAGTGCAAAGAGAATTAATAGTCCGGTGACAAGAAGCTTTGCTCCTCCTGTCAAAAATCCTCCTACATAGGAATAAACCAGGGTTGCCGGAAGCTGCCCAAGACCTGTTGCCACCCAGAATCCCAAGAAGGATACGGAGCTTAAGCCTGCGGCATAACTTACAATATCAAAGGAAATAAAGGGAAGCAGTCTGGCGATTAAAATACTTTGCTTACCATGCCTCTCAAAAAATTCGTCAATGTTCTTTAATGCTCCCTTGGAGGTCAGCTTCTCTACCGGCTCTCTTCCCAAAGTCCTTGCAATAAAGAAGCAAAGTGCAGCACCGACCATGGCACTGCTCCAGGAAAGTAAAGCTCCCTTCCAAAAGCCGAACAGTGCAGCATTCGCAAAGGTAATTAAAAAGGCGGGAAGCGGTGCTACAACGGACTGTAAAACCATGAGCAGGAAGGAAATAGCCGCAGCATAGGGCCCGTAAGAGGCCACAAAGTCCTTAAGCTTTTGAAAGTCTCCCGTGGCGAAAACACGGAAGACTTCCTTCAAGAAATCTCTAAACGGTGCATATAAAAAGTATAGAGCCGCGACTACAATCACTCCAATAAACAGAAGAATCCTGTCTCTAAGGAAAGATTTTTTAGTCATTACTTATCTCCCTTGGAAAAATCGTACTCGATTTCCTTGGTGCCGTCTAAGCAGTTCCATACATTGGTATAACCCTTGCTTGCAATATACTCTGCGGCTACAGCGGAGCGGTTACCGGAATAGCAATGGGTAATGATTAAGGCGTTTTTGTCATCCGGAAGAATTGCGTCGATGGTTGCCGGATCATCGGCATTGACATTGACAGCAGTAGCAAAGTGTCCCGCCTCATAGTCCTTAGCCTCTCTTGCATCCACTACAAGGGCGTCCTTTGCCTGCTCCATAAGTTCAGAACCACGGATGTTTCCAAAAGTCTTTAAATCATAAGAGAACTTCTTTACACCTTCTCCGTTAAACACCTTGGTAAAACCGTTGGAAACAAGAATCTCCGCAGCTTCTCCTGACTTCTTTCCGGAATTACAGTATACAATAACATTCTTATCTTTCCAGTCTTCAATTCTGGAAACATTGTCCTTAAAAGTATCAATCGGCATATTGATTGCAAAGTTGATATGTCCTGCAGCATACTCTTCAGGACTACGAACATCAACAATCATATAGTTCTCTTTTTCCTTCTTATCTTCTACAATCTTCTTAATGGCATCGCCCTTCATTTCTTTTACTTCCGCTTTGCCGCTGTCCGTCTTCTCCTCTTTTGTCTCTTCTGCCTTCTCACTTCCCTCGGAAGCTGCTGAAGTCTCCTGCTTAGTCTCCGTCTTTGTGCTGCCGCCGTTTCCGCAGGCAGTAAGAGAAATTCCCATAGCAAGGAATGCTACTAATGCCAAACTTTTCTTTTTCATAATGTCCTCCTTATTGTGTCTAAATTGCATACAACAGTTCTGTATTTTATCATATATTTTAAAAAATAAGAACAATTATTCCTTTTATTACAGATTATGATTTAAAATAATCGTCTCTATTCATCGAAAAGATTGATAAATAGGAATCCCGATCAATTTTATGTCCGAGACTCCCGAAACAATTCTTCCACAGAAGATAAAAACGGATCCGTAAGATACTCTTTGATTTTACGGAAGGTATCTTCATTTTGAATATCTCGTCCTTTTTGATATTCGGCGTAGGCATAGGCACACCAGGAAAGCCCTCTTATGCAATTAAAGAGGATAAAGAGCTCGGTCTTCTCTTCTATACCGGAAAAGTTCCTTCTTCCTGCCAAAGCTTCCTTATAAGCATGAAAGAACAGATCTCTATCCTTTTCATAAAGAATACAATCCGTCTTCCAAAAGCTGGTAGTCGGAGCGAGGAAATGTCCGAGATCCTGTGCAAAATGCGCATAAAGCGGTTTTTCCCAGTCGATAAGATGACTGCTTATATCCGTCTCTGATTTTTCCTCAAAGTTTTTTTCTTCATCCTGAATCAAAAAATTTCCGGAATTTAATTCGGTATTAATGATACAAAAATCTTTGGAAGAAAGGGTTTTGGCATATTTTTCTTCGAGATTCACGACTTTTTCCCAAAGAGCATGACAACGCTCATAAACGGAATCCTCCTTAAATGGGCTTAGCTCATAGCTTCTTAATAAGGATGCCGATTCTGACAGCATCGCATACAGAGGATTTTCCGGAGAAAGGAGTCGAAGTTCTCCCCAATCCTTTTCTCTCTCATACTTCGTACAGTGGATATCCGCAAGGATTTGCCCTGCAACGGAAAGATCCGTTTCATAGCGAAGCGCCCTACCCTCCAAAAAATCCATAAGAAGAATGCCCTTATCGCCCTTTTCCTCTACATAATAGACCTTGGGAACTCTCCCACTTTTTTCGAGAAGCGAAAGAGCATGTGCCTCGTAGGAAATCTGCTTTTTTAGATGCATTTGCGAGCCGTGATTGACTCGTAAAACATATCTTTTTCCGCTTTCCGGATGGGTAAAGACAAAGTTTTCGTTGTACTCGCCCCTTGCCAAAAACTCGTATTCCTCTGTGACTTCCATAGGAAGATGCAAAGCCTCTCTATAGGCTCTCTCCAAAATTCTCTCCAGTAAATCCGGCTCTTTATCGAATGTCTCTATATTCTTTTGCAAGTGCATCGATTTCCTCTCCCTTTCTGTATCTTGCCCGAAGGCGATTCATTTTCCACATAATAAGTAGCTTATGAAAAAAGCTTCCGCTAAATCGCCTTTCGCTGGTAATCAATCTCTTCTTGCAAAGCCCCATGGGAATTCCCCGGCTTTTTAAGTTTAGTGAAAACTGATAATCCTCCATTAAGGGAAGATCCGGAAAGCCGCCCATTTGAAAAAAAAGCTCTCTTCCTAGGAAAATCCCTTGGTCACCAAACATCACCTTCCTGTCATAAACTCTGTGATTACTGATGAAGCTGCAAATGGTCATAAGGGGAGAAGACGGTTTAAAACGAATACCGAAGCATGCCACCGGTGTTTTTCGTAGAGCTTCTCGGATTTCTTCCAAAAAGCCCTTCGGTAAAATGGAGTCGCAGTGCAGGAAGAATAAAATATCCCCGCTTGCCTCCTTTGCCGCGCTATTCATCTGCTTCGCTCTCCCTTTCGGGCAAGACACGACCTTGTACTCTCCGGAAAAATGATTTTCCCCGCCGTCAGCAAAAAGAATCTCCGCCTGCTTCTTATATGGACGAAGTTGCTCTTCCATTTTAGAAAGCGTATCTCCCTCCTTATAGCAGGGAATGATAATGGAAATCTTCGCCTGTCTTAGAATTTCTCTCCCGATAAAGGAGTCCTGCAGAGCTTTGTTATAGGGAATGATCTGTCTATAGGCCGCGATATCTTCCCTGTCATCAATGTCTCTTCTTTTCTTTAAGAGGAGAAGTGGAATGCCGGTAGCATAGAGAGCCGTTTTTGTGTATTCGAAAATATCGACTTCCTGCTTTTCCGTTTCCGCAGATTCCGACTTCTCTATACTATTCTGCTCCATATTTTCTTTTCTTCCATTTCTTTTCTTGCCGGGGGAAAATATCTTATCCAGGTCGGACTTCTCTACCCTGCTCTGTAAACCGATTCCGTAATATCCTCCGTCAAGGCTCTCCCCCAGTGCATTTTTACCGGATCGCCCTGCAGAAAAGACTTTACAAAAGCCATCTTCGGAGAGAAACGGGATATCCGCTCCGACAAGATAAGAAAAGCTGTAGCCCTCTTGAAAAGTATAGAGAAAAGCATTTTCCATTTTCCTGAAAATGTCTTCTCCCTCCTGCGGAACGAACTCGGCATCGGGAAAGAGCTTTCTGAGTATCTTCATTTCTGCAATACCTTCGTTTCTTCCCTCTTGTTCTTTATTACTTTCTTTTTTCCCCGAGTCAAATGCGCCCTCTACTATTTCATTAGCAGTAGCGGAGGAGAAAAAGAGAAAGAGCTTGACCTCTTTCTCCTTTCGATGGAAGTTCCGATAGAGCTTCGCAAAATCTTGGAGCAAAGCAAGGTGTATATCCCTTGCTCCTTTCTCCTGAAGATACGGAATCAATCTGGTCTTCGTCTTCCCGGCAATCGGAAGCCTCGTAAAGAGTATAAGAGCCTGCTTCGATGTTTGGGGCTTAGCAAAAAGCGCTTTTAGAGCGTGCAATATCTTATTCTCAACAGGTGACGCAGTCGGAGCCTTAGACATCTTGTTTACTTTCGTTAGCATTTTCTTTGCTCCTTTCGACTTCTCATCTCCATCTATGTCTCCACTCTTTTTTCTCTTGTCTTTATCCCCTTAATAAAACTTGTGCTTAAGCCGGTTCCAAAAGGAGTGACTGTAATCCGCTTTTTCTCCTGTTTCCAGAATAAGGGGCAGAAAATGCTCGCTCTCTCCAAATCTTGCAAACTGCCCAATACAGGTTGCACAGTAGCTGATGAGCTTCTTCTCCTTCGGCCGACTTTCCGCCATTTCCCTGGAAAGCATAGGTTCCTGAATGAAGGCACAACCTCCCATACCGCAGCACTGCAAATTTTTCTTTTCGGAAAGCTCTCCCGAAAGAAAAGGAGAAAGCTTCGGAAGCCATCGTTTATCCTCTCTGTCGGGACAGGGGAAAAAGCATTCGTACTCTTCCGTAGATAGCTTTTTTCCAATATTTAATGCAGAAAGCTTCTCATAAATAGTGGTTATTTTTACATTGAGCTTATTCCCAAAGTGATAAAAACAGTTTGGGCAAACAAGTATAATTTCTTCAATTCCACGTCTTTTAAAATCCTGATTTAGCCGTGTGAAGATTGCTTCCGCTTCCTTCGTAAGACCCAGCTCTTCAATCGGTTTCCCGCAGCAATCGTAGTAGGGTTCAATCCCCTCCTTCTGTAGCAGTGCAACCAGCTTATCTAAGGTTTTCGGATAATAGGCCGGAAAATTGCAGCCGGGAAAAAGAACAGTTTTACAGCCCTTCGCCTTTCTATGATTTTGAAAAAGATAGTTCTTTTTTTCCAAAAGAATACCGCTGTAGCCCCTTTTTTTTAAGCCGTACTTGCCTTCTTTCACCTCTTCCTTTCGGTAGTCGAGAATAATGCCCCTTCCGTCAATCCCCTTCGGGCAAACCCGGGTACATTCTCCGCAAAGATAGCAGTGATAGGCAAGTGCTTTCAGCTTCTCGCTGTCTCCTATACAAATATCGTATTTTGTTAAAAACTTGCACTTCCTCTTACAGGCATTGCAATGGATGCATTCTTCCACTCTTTTATGAATTTCCTTCTTCATTTTTCTTTTTCCTTGCTATAATTTCTTTCTCTATTTTTCGCTACCTTGCTACCATTTTCTACTACATTTTTCTTTTTGAAGAGAAAAGAAGCCAGAAGAAGCAATACTAAAATCCCGAGCGAAATCCCGAAGTAAAGCATGGGATTCTTCTTCTCCGTAAGACCGGCAAAGGCTACGGTATACATTGCCGTCCCCGGAATCATAAAAAGGAAGCTCGATATGAAATAAAGAGAAAAGGGGATATCCGTGATACCGTAAGCATAGTTCTGCAGGTTAAAGGGAAAAACCGGTATGGTTCTCGTCAAAAAGAGGAGAAGTAAGAGATTCCGCTTCTCACCCGAAAAAAAATATTTCTTTATGTAAGGATTCTTCTCCAGTTTAGGCTTAATGGCATCATGGAGAAAGTATCTACCCATAAGAAAAGAGATTCCTGCGGAAATGCTGGCGGAAAGAGCGCAGAGTATCGTTCCCCAAAAAGCATGAAAGACTGTCCCCGCGATAAGTGCATAAGTAATTCCGGGCAGAGCCAAAAAAGCTCCTGCTAGGGCACAAAGCACGACATAGATAAGCGCGGAAAAAATAAAATTTTCCTCCGCTTTGTCCTGCAAGAAACGAAGAACATTTCCCTGAAAAATCTCTTTTACCGGAAGAAAAAATAAGGCGAGTAAAAAGAGAAGAAGGAAAAAAAGAAAAATCCAAAGCTTTTTATTTTTCATGCCGAGTCCCCTTCCTTAAATATGTCGAGAGGAATAGCACGGAAAAAATCTGCATAAGGACATGCACAATAAGGCTTGCCGTATATTCTCTTCCGGGAGATCCCACAAGAGAAAAAAAGTAAAGAAAAGAATACAGGATAAGCACTGCACTGTAAGAAACGGGGAAAAGCGGAAAAGCCTCTTTTTCTCCCCTCTCTCTTAAAATTTTTCCCTTGAAACAGAAGAAAAGTCTCTTTATAATAAGAAAAAGGGCTAAAGTAAGAAGCAGTAAAATCACTAAAACACTCCACTGTAAGAGGGAAAAGTATCCCAGCTCTTTTCCGCTCCATTTCTCTCGAAAGTAGACCATATAGCGCGCCATGCCCATTTTTCGCATTGTAAAATAGCGAAGAATGTAAAGCGCAAGAAGCATGAGTATTGTTCCCAATAGGAAAATCTTTTGTATGATTAACAGTACTATTTTTCTCATTTTCATCCTTATAAAATAGCACAGAAAGTCTTAAACTGCCTCTACTTTCTGTGCTATCTCGTCTGTTTATTTCTTTGCCGCCTTATCCGTAGGAAGATCCTTAACCTGCACTTCCTTATAATCGGAAGAGCCCGGCTCACCAAGCTGAACCTTGTTCTCCGGATCCATCTGCCACTGGAACCAACCGCCATCATAGAGGTAGGCATTCTTAAAGCCGTTCTCGTGGGCAATCAGGAAGGGAACGGAAGCTCTCCAACCTGTACCGCAGTAGAAAGCGATATCGTTTTTCTCAAGAGAAAGTCCGCTTTCCCCAAGATATTCTTCGAGCTTTGCAAGGTCAACTACCGTACCGTCCGCATTGTTATAGGATCCGTCATCGGTATCGTGTCCCCATACAGCACCTAAAGGCTCACCGGCTCTATCAATATAGGAATAACCGGAAGTCTTTCCTAAAAACTCATCCTTGGAACGAATGCTGACAAGTTTAAACTTTGCATCGTCCTTCATCTTCTCTTTTACTTCATCAATGCTAAGAACATACTCGGGATGTGCCGGAATCTTTACGCCGAAATCTTCATTCGTTGCAACGGGCTCATTGACCTGTTTCTCTGTCTCAAAACCTGCCTTAACCCATGCGTCGATACCTCCGCTTAAATTCTTCACATCTTCTACACCGGCCCAGAGAAGAACAGCTGCCAGTCTGTCATCAGCCGTATTTTCCGGCGTATTTCCATAGGTCACAACAACAGTATCTTTCGTGATGCCATAGTTCTTTAAGAGTTTCTCAATCTCTTCCGGACTACGGAAGTTCCATGTCTTTTCTTCCTCGATATCGTCCGTATTGACGTGAAAAGCTCCGGGAATATGCGCCTTATTGTAATCTTTATCCGCGTCCACAGGACCCCAAGCAGCTTCTAAAACCTTCACATCTTTTCCGGAATCCAGTAAAGCTTTAACATAATCGGCAGAAACATAGACAGTCTCCTCCTTTACAGAAGAAATATCCACAGCTTCTTTCTCTCCAGCCTTTTCCGTTTCCTTTGCCTTCTCCGTCTCCTGTGCTTTCTCACTTGTCGCTTCTGTAGTCTTCTCACTACTTACAGCACTTGTCTCCGCCTTTTTTGCATTACTGCAGGCAGAAAATGCAGTTGCTAACAGTGTGGCAGAAAGAAGTATCTTTCCATAGTTCTTCTTCATCTTAACCCCCCTCTTTTCTCCTAACTTCTCTTGTTTTCCTATAACTTATCTTGTCTTCTAAAAAAGAAAACAAGACAGTTCAAAACAACCCTGCCATTATAAAAACTTTTAAACAAGAACGCAAGAAATAGAATTATTGTGTTTTTTCATAAAATGTTACATTTATTTGAATACACTATCTATTCCGGAACTAATCCACTTTATCTAAAGCTATTCTAAGATATCGGATTCTCGGTATGGTATGCCTGTCTTGCGAAATCAAAATAATGCATACTCTCTCTCAATTTTACTAAAAAAAGATACCGAGAACCATGTCCCGGCATCTTATTCTTACTTACAATAAATCTCCTGTTAAGCGAAGAAGAACTCGTTCTTCACTGTCACAGATAGACAGTCATTTTTCTTATAATTTAGCCTTTGCGCTGTCGCACAATGCCTTAAATCCTTCCGGATCGGCAATAGCAACTTCGGAAAGCATCTTTCTGTTCATCTCGATGCCTGCGCTCTTTAATCCAAACATGAGCTTCGAGTAGGAAAGACCGTTTAATCTTGCTGCAGCATTGATTCTGGCAATCCAGAGCTGTCTGAACTGTCTCTTTCTTTCCTTACGTCCCTTGTAAGCCTCTGTAAGAGCACGCATAACACTCTGCTTAGCAATTCTATACTGCTTGGATCTTGCGCCTCTATAGCCCTTAGCTAATTTTAATACACGATTATGCTTTTTCTTTGCGTTTAAACCACCTTTAATTCTCATTTCATCCTCCTATTCTACTCACACTTTACAGATAAGGAAGAATCTTCTTCATTACCTTTTCGTTGGTATGGTCAACTACGATGTCTTTTCTCAAGTTTCTCTTTCTCTTCGTAGACTTCTTGGTAAGGATATGAGACTTAAATGCCTTATTTCTTACTAACTTGCCTGTACCGGTTAACTTAAAGCGCTTCTTTGCAGCTCTCTTTGTTTTCAGCTTTAACTTTGCCATATTTGCCTCCTGTGAATTTACTTTTTAGGGCTTAAAACCACTGCCATATTTCTTCCTTCAACCTTAGCAGACTTATCTACAATCGCGATGTCGGAAAGCTTCTCTCCAAAATCATCCAGGATATACTTGGACTGATTCATTCTGGACATCTCTCTTCCACGGAAACGCAGAGCAATCTTTACCTTGTTTCCCTTTTCCAAGAACTTCCGAGCTGCAGCAAGCTTCGTATTCAAATCATTGGTATCAATGTTCGGTGTCATACGAATCTCTTTCAACTCTGTAGTATGCTGGTTCTTTCTGGCCTCTTTTTCCTTGCGCAAAAGTTCATAACGATACTTTCCGTAGTCCGCAATACGAACTACAGGAGGGGTTGCCGTCGCCGCAATCTTAATGAGGTCTAAATCCGCATCGTGTGCCAACTGCTGTGCTTCTCGAACAGGCATAACACCAAGCTGTTCTCCTTCAGCCCCGATAACTCTGACTTCTTTGTCCCTTATCTGCTCGTTAATTTCCAATTCCGCATTCTTTTTAGCTGCCATAAGCTCCTCTCTGTACTAAAATCTCCGGTTTCCGGTGAACGAGATATCGCACTCCCGTACGATAATCCTGTGAAATCTTTCACTCACCTTAGTGCTCTGCTATAAATAGCATTTCCACAAAAAATATGGTGGATTGAAAGCCAATCCACCATTGAAAATATACAGAGTAAATAATCAATTTAAACCCGGGTCAGCTTTCTGCCGAGGTGAGGTGGATACCTACTTTCCTGTCATAAGACTGTGTAATTCTAGCAAGAAAAGCATCTCTTGTCAATTCTTTTCTTGCTCTTTTTCTGCAATTTCTTTCTCAGCCTCTTCTGTTTCCAATATCTTTTCTACCAGGTCGAGAAATTCTATTCTTCCCTCTTTCGTTTCCGAAGAAAACGGAATCATCATGCATTCTTTACTTGCTCCAAGCTTTGCCCGAATCTCTTTTAAAGCCTTTGCCCGCTCGGAACGCTTCAGTTTATCCATCTTGGTGATTACTACTATTGGTTCATAACCGGTAGTGGAAAGAATCCAGGAAAACATCTGTAAATCTTTTTCATTCGGAATCCGCCTTGCATCCAGAAGGAGAACGACTTCTTCAATATCTTCTCCGCTTTCCAAGTAACGACGAATCATTCTGTCCCACTTTTCCTGTTCAACAGGACCGGTCTTCGCATATCCATAGCCGGGAAGATCAACCAGATAAAAGCTGTCGTTCACATTATAAAAATTAATGGTTCTGGTTTTTCCGGGAGTAGAAGAGGTTCTGGCAAAAGACTTTCTTTCCACCAGGGCATTGATAAAAGATGATTTTCCCACATTAGAACGCCCTGCAAGAACAAATTCCGGTCTCCCTGTCTTCGGTAAAGTCGACTTCACTCCACAGACAAAGGGAAGCTCAACAGAACGGATTACCATATTATCCTCTTTTCTTAGACGCCTTTTTCTCTTTTAAGCTTTCCTTATTGCTTGCCTGAAAGAGTTCATAGCGTTCTCTGCGCTTTGTTTCATCCTTTGTAATCAGCGGTTTTGCTCCATCTTCCACAACGTCTTTCGTGATTTCCACATCACAAATTGCTTCATCAGAAGGAATGTCATACATGATTTCCGTCATCATACCTTCCATGATGGAACGAAGTCCTCTTGCTCCGGTTTTCCGCTGTACCGCCTTTTCTGCAATGGCGGAAATAGCATCATCGCTAAAATGAAGATCTACCCCATCCATCTCAAAGAGCTTTTGATACTGCTTCACCAAAGCATTCTTCGGAGTAGTTAGGATACGCTTCAAGCTGTCCACATCATGACTGGAAAGCTCCACGTCCACGGGAACTCGACCGATAAATTCCGGTATCAGACCAAATTTGGTAAGATCTTCCGGCTGAACCTGCTTTAAAATATCGTCATAATTATTTCTGTTTTTCTCTACAATCTCCGCGCCAAAGCCAATCGATCCGGACGCAATTCTCTTCTCAATGATGTGCTCCAATCCATCAAAAGCACCGCCGCAAATAAAGAGAATGTTCGTAGTATCAATCTGAATAAGCTCCTGCTGAGGATGCTTTCTCCCTCCCTGAGGAGGAACAGAAGCAACGGTTCCCTCCAAAATCTTAAGGAGAGCCTGTTGCACACCCTCACCGGAAACATCTCGGGTAATGGAAACATTTTCCGACTTCTTCGTAATCTTATCAATTTCATCGATGTAAATGATTCCGATTTCCGCACGGGCAACATCATAGTCCGCAGCCTGAATCAGCTTTAAAAGGATATTTTCAACATCCTCTCCCACATAGCCGGCTTCGGTCAAAGCTGTTGCATCGGCAATGGCAAAGGGAACGCCCAAAATCTTGGCCAAAGTCTGTGCAAGATAGGTTTTTCCCGTTCCGGTCGGTCCAATCATCAGAATATTGGACTTTTGTACATCAATATCCCTAACCTTAGACATGATTCGCTTATAGTGATTGTAAACGGCAACGGAAAGAACCTTCTTGGCCTCCTCCTGTCCAATCACATATTCATCCAAAAATTCTTTGATTTCTCTGGGCTTCAGGAGGTGTAAATCCGAAATTTCTCCTCCCGATGCTTCTCCCCCCATTTCTTCATCAAAGATTTCCTGGCAAAGCTCGACACACTCATCGCAAATATAGGTATTGTTCAAGCCGGCAATCATTTTCCTGACTTGTTTGGACGATTTCCCGCAAAAGGAACATCTTACTTTATCATCCGGTTTCATAGCCATATCTTATTTTTTCTCCTTGGAATCTTCATTCTTACTGCGCTTCTCAAAAATATGATCCACGAGGCCGTACTCCAAAGCCTGCTCCGCAGTCATCCAGTAATCTCTTTCCGTATCCGCCAGCACCTTTTCAAACGGCTGTTTACAGTTTTCTGCGAGAATTTTCGCTAAGTTCTTCTTGGTTCTTAAAATCCATTCCGCAGTAATTTGAATCTCAGTAGCCTGTCCTTGGGCACCTCCGGAGGGCTGATGAATCATAACCTCCGCATTGGGAAGAATCATTCTCTTTCCCTTTGTCCCGCCCGCAAGAAGAAACGCACCCATAGATGCGGCCATACCGACACAGATGGTCGAAACATCACACTTGATGTACTGCATAGTGTCATAGATTCCCATTCCTGCCGTAACGGAACCTCCCGGAGAATTAATATAGAGGGAAATATCCTTATCCGGATCCTCTGACTCCAAGAAAAGAAGCTGAGCAATCACAAGAGATGCAGTATCACTGTTCACCTCATCTCCCAGAAAAACAATACGCTCATTCAGCAGTCTGGAGAAAATATCATAAGAACGCTCTCCTCTGCTGGTAGACTGAATGACATAGGGTATCGTAGTTATATTTTGTGGAAATGTATATTCTTTCATTTTTACCTCCTTATAGTGTACCTGTCTTATCTTAGCACAGAAAAAATAATCCCCCTATAAACCCATAGTTTAAGAAAAAGACAGTCGAAAAATTCCCGACTGTCTTTTCCCGCCCACCGTAAAGTGCATGGACGTATGTTCATAATAAGCATCGTGAACAAGGCACACATTACTTCTTTTTTAGTTAAGTTCAAAAGAAAAGCAAAATTATGCCTCTTCTTTCTCAGCCTTTTCTTCTTTCTTGGACTTCTTTTCCGGTTTTACAAGCTTTGCCTTGGAAACCAAAGCGTCAATTGTCGCTTGAATATTCAATTCTCTTTTGATGGATTCCTTCTGCGAATCAGTGATTGTCTTAACAAAATCCTCTTTTTTCATACGATATTGATCACTGATTCTCTGCAGTTCTTCCTCAAGCTTCTCCTCCGAAACCTCAATGCCTTCCTTCTTCTGAATTGCATCGAGAACCAAAGAATTCTTGATGTTTGCAATAGCGGATTCTCTCATCTGTTCCTTTAACGCAGCCGGAGTCAATCCTGTAATCTGCATATACTGCTCCATAGGAATTCCCTGCTGTTCCATACGTCTTCCGTAATCATAGAACATCTGATCCAACTGCGTAGCCACCATAGGCTCGGGAAGCTCAACTGTAGCATTCTCCACCACCTTGGCAATGACGTTATTTTCCACTTCGGATGTAGCTCTCTTTTCCTTTTCTTCCTTAATCTGCTTCTTTAAATCCTTCTTGAACTCGTCTAAGGTTTCAAACTCGGAAACCTCAGCCGCAAACTCGTCATCCGCCTTCGGAACCTGCTTTTCCTTTACCAGCTTAACCGTTACTTTGAAGACAGCTTCTTTACCAGCAAGCTCCTTTGCACCGTAGTTTTCCGGGAAGGTAACCTTTACATCTACGCTTTCTCCGGCCTTCACCCCGATGAGCTGATCTTCAAATCCGGGAATAAAAGTACCGGAACCGATGGTAAGAGGATAATCCTCGCCTCTTCCTCCGGCAAATTCCTTACCGTTAACGGAACCTACAAAATCGATGGTGGCAATGTCGTTCTTCTTGATAGCACGATCGACATCAATCATTCTTGCATTCTTTTCCAACTCTTTGTTTAATCTCTCCGTTACTTCCTTTGCGGAAACGGAAACATCCGCCTTCTCAGCCTCTACACCGAAATATTCACCGAGTTTTACCTCCGGGCGAACGGCAACGGTTGCCGTAAATACCAAATCCTTACCTTCCGCAATTTCAGAAATTTCAATTTCAGGACGGGATACAATGTCTAAGCCGGACTCTTTTGCCGCCTCGGGATAACGACGGTCTAAAACCTCATTTAAAGCTGTATCATAGAAAACCTGCGCACCATAGGTCTTTTCAATCATCTTCCTTGTAGCTTTTCCCTTACGAAATCCCGGAACATTATAACGAGACTTTGTTCTCTGATAAGCCTTCTCTACTGCCTCTTCAAATTCCTGTGCCGCTACCGTAACGGTAAGCTTAGCCATACTCTTCTCAAGATTTTCTACTTTTACGCTCATTGCGCATACCTCCAAACAAATTTTCTTTTATAACGAGCAGTTCGCTTAATCCGCGTCCAAATTCTCGTTCTGCCGGACTCCGCCACCGGCAGAGCTTTCGAGGGACAAGTATAGCATTTTCACTGCATTCTTGCAAGAAAAAGAGGAAAAATCCTGCATCTCGTCAGGAATTTAATCATAACTTTTCCGCTTCTATTGAAAAGCCAAATCCGCATTGCTGTATCCGGCTTCTCCTGTCAGTTCTCGTGAAAACCAAGAGGGAGGATGAAAAGCTAGTGCTTCCTCTCCGGACGGAAATTCTACTTCAGCATACATTAATCCTTTTAAATCAGCTTTGAAAATATCCCATTCTATACAATACTTTCCGTATGGAATCCGATATCTACGCTTTTCAATGAGCCTTCCCTCTATTTTCCCTCTCAGCATAAAATAGGCTTCTTCTGTGAGAGGAAGATTATACTCCTCTCTTTCCAATAAACCCTTTCCCTTATAGCAAAGGATAAACTCTGTACGCCCATCCTTGTACTTTGCTTTTCGAATGCGAACAACAGGATTTCTGCACAAGTACCCCTGTTCCATATCCGAATAATCTAATTCATCTTTCCGGATAGTCTGCTCCTTACTTAAACTTTCTTCTGTAACAAGCCACTTCCTCTCAATTTCCACTCCCATATTTTCCCTCTTTAATAAATCAGCTGAAAGCCACACTATAATCGAGTAGGGGGAATTTAATCCCCCTCTCACACCACCAGTACGTGCCGTTCGGCATACGGCGGTTCAACATAACTTCAAGGCATGACGCTTATTATAATATTCGAGACAACTTATTAGTCCTGCTTTCGCAAGCACTTCCTCAGAGATTGCTCTTACAACACACGTCTTCGTGACAACCCATTGGTAGCGGTCACCACAGTATGAGGTTAGCCTCGCAAGGTCCTTGCCTATTCCCAGTTTCTGCAAGCCCCACTGTCGCTTCTTTGGTACTTTCCACCGCTTCCAAATAATAACCCGAAGCCTTGTCCGTAAATGTGCGTCAATCGCTGTCATCGCTGTTTTCATGGAGCCAAGGGCATAATAGTTAATCCATCCTCTTGTTACCTGATTGATTTTCTCTATCTTCTCCCTTACTTTTCCAGGCGTTTTCCTACAGGTCAGTTCTTTTAGCCTGCGCTTTATTTTTACAATCGAGTCTTGGTGCGCTCTACATTTCCAT
>NZ_JH414504.1:49926-221708 GCF_000238075.1 Oribacterium asaccharolyticum ACB7 | reverse complement strand
ACAGTTACCTTGTTCAGCCCTTCGGTATCATCCATTTCAGAATCATACCTACTACGGCTTCTGCTGACTTCTCACAGTTCGTTGTTGCTACGGCGAGTTTCCTCGTCTGTGAGACCTCACGGGATAAGCCTGCCAGTCTTTCCTCGTCTACCTGCCTGATTTACGCCTACGGGTTACGGTTGCCTTTTGGACTTTGCTGCTTTTAGCCAGCTCATCCGCCGTAAACGCCTTAATATCAGGTTTCTGTTCGTCAGGCTACGATTTCGCTATCCCTTCTTCTCGCCTACACCTCGCGATGTAAACCTTGGGAGTCGCTATGGGGTTCGTCGGCAACTACGCCCCTTGTGGACTTGCACCACAGATTGACGGCATGCCCGTCATACTAAAAAAGGCTGAGCTAAGCCCAGCCTTTCATTCATGATATTGCAAGATAAACGCATCGCTTGTTTAAGAAATCCCGGTGGATTACTCTTCTTCACTGACAGCGGATACATCTACATCAGCCGTATCTTCCTCTTCTTCCGGAAGAAGAGCCTTGATGGAAAGAGAAATCTTGTGGTTATCTACATCGAGATCAACCACTCTTGCCTCAATTTCCTGACCCGGCTCAAGCACGTCGGACGGCTTGTTTACATGATCCTTGGAAATCTGAGAAACGTGCAAAAGTGCATCGATGCCCTTGTCCAACTCGATGAATGCACCGAAGTCGGTCATTCTGGCAACCTTTCCCTTTACAATCTCCCCTACAGCATACTTACTTTCCGCATCCTTCCACGGATTCTCATTCGGGAACTTTCTGGTCAGCGCAATTCTCTCTCCGCTGATTTCCTTAACCAAAACTTCTACTTCCTGTCCCGGCTTAAAGAGCTTCTTCGGATTTTCAATTCTTCCCCAGCTCATCTCGGAGATGTGAAGAAGTCCATCTGCTCCGCCAAGGTCGATAAAGGCACCGAAGTCGGTAAGGTTCTTAACCACACCGGTACGAGTATCTCCTTCTTTTAACTCGGAGAAAAGCTTGTCATGCTGTTCCTTCTTCTGTGCAGACATAATCTGCTTTCTATCACCGATGATTCTTCTCTTCGCAGGATTGAACTCCGTAATAACAAATTGAATATCCTGTCCCTGGTATTTATTTAAATCTCTCTCGAAGCTGTCGGATACCAAAGATGCGGGAACGAAAATTCTTGCTCCGTCCACCTCCACATTCAATCCGCCCTTAACTACCTGAACAACCTTTCCTGTAAGGATTGCATTCTCTTCGAAAGCCTTTCTCAACTCCTCGGAAGCTTTAGACTGTAAAGCGTCTCTGTGAGAAAGGATAACCTGTCCTTCCCCGTCATTGACCTTCTTTACCTTACATTCAATCTCATCTCCCACCTTTACAACGGTAGTAAGATCCAACTGATTGTCGGCACTGTAATCACTTCTGGTCATGATTCCATCGGACTTGTACCCGATGTTCAGTGCAATCTCATCCGGCTTTACGCTGATGACTGTTCCTGTAACGATTTCTCCTGCATGAACCGATTTTAATGATTCTTCAAGCAATTGTTCAAAACTCATTTCTGACATAAGTTAGAACCTCCTCTATAATTTCTTTTGGGGTGCTTGCCCCTGCTGTGATACCTACGTTGCGAATCGCTTCATCCGAGTTGAATTTGAGATCTTTCACCGTTTGTATCAGCTGGGTATTAGGACAAATCGCCTTGCATATCTCATATAACTTCTTCGTGTTAGATGAACTGCTTCCACCGATAACCACCATGGCATCGGACTTACCAGCTAATTCCTTTGCTTCTGACTGCCGTTCGAAAGTTGCGTTGCAAATCGTATTGATAACAGATGTATGATACCCCTTTTTTTTAAAAGTTTCAAGAACTGTTTTGAATTTATCAATATGGAAAGTGGTCTGTGCCACAACAAAAATCTTTTTTCCGTTTCCGTCGGGTAAGCACAAAACCTCTTCTATCCCTTTTAACGCCGTAACATCACCATCTCCCCATCCGAGAATGCCCTGAATTTCCGGATGCTCGGGATCCCCCATAACGATTACCGATTCTCCGGCTTTGCTGTGCTCGGCAACCAATTTCTGAATCTTTCGTACAAAGGGGCAGGAACTGTCCACTATTTTCAGTCCTCTTTTTTCCAAAAGCTCATAAATATCTTTTCCGACGCCATGCGCCCGAATCACAACAATTCCTTGCTCAAGCGCTTTTAATTCTTCTTTGCTCTTCAGCACATGAACTCCGCGGCTTTCCAGATTCTCCACTATTTTTTCATTATGTACAATAGCCCCGTAAGTATAAATGGGAAGACGGTCCTTCGGATTTTTTTTCTCCTCTTCCTCCAAAACACGGTATACCGCATCCACCGCTCTTTCCACACCAAAACAGAATCCTGCACTTTTTGCCAGGACAACCGCCATCTTATGCCTCACTTCCCACGCAATAAGCGAGCATTTTATCCACTACTTCCTCAATGTTCAAGCCGGAGCTGTCAATTAAAATCGCATCCTCCACCTGCTTTAAAGGCGCTACAGCGCGACTCATATCTCTCTCATCCCTTTTCTTTACTTCTTCCAGAACGGATTCGTAGTTCGCAGATTCTCCTTTTTGTTGAAATTCCAGCGTTCTTCGTCTTGCACGCACTTCCGGAGAGGCAGTCAGGAAGAACTTTTTATTGGCATCGGGCAGGACCACGGAGCCGATATCTCTTCCATCCATCACGCAAGAATGTTGCCTTGCCACATTGCGCTGTAAATCCAGGAGTTTTTCTCGAACGGAGGCATATTGTGAAATCACGGAAGCCCCCTCCCCTATTTCCGAAGTACGAATAAGAGCACTACAGTCCACTCCGTTGCATAGCACCTTTTGCACTCCGTTTTCATAAAGAAGCTCTACATGGATTCCTTTGATTTCCTCTTCCACAGCCTTTTCATTCTGAAAGGGAACTCCTTTTTGCAAAAGACCGAAGGCAAGGCCCCTGTATAGAGCCCCCGTGTCCACATAATAGTAGCCCAAGCTTTTCGCAAGCGCTTTGGCAATGGTCGACTTTCCCGCACCTGCAGGACCGTCAATAGCAATTGAATAGGGCATTTTTTCTCCTTTCACTTCTACTGCAATATAGCAAGAGCCTCTGCCGCAGACTTTCCGGCAAGGTATCCCGTGGAAAAGGCAATCTGCATATTGTAACCGCCTGTATAGGCGTCTGCATCAATGATTTCTCCGGCAAAATACAATCCCGCTACGCTCTTCGCCTCCATGGTTTTCTTGGAAAGAGCCTTCACATCTATCCCCCCTATGGTAACTATTGCTTCCTTAAAACTACCTGTTGCGGCAATCGTAAAACGAAAATGATGAAAGAGCTTTAAAATCTTTTTCCGTTCTTCTTTTTTACTTTCCGAAGCCCTTTTTCCCAAAGCGACCCCCTCTTTTTCCAAGCGTTTACAGAAGCTTAAAAATAGCTGTTTCGGAAGCTTTTCTTGAATCAAATCTTTCAAACTCTCCTTTCCTCTTTTTTCGCATTCTGAAAGGAAAGTTCTGTCAAAGTCCTCCATTTCTCCTTTTAAATCGATAACGAGGACAAAAGCCCCCATAGGGGATTCGTGAATCATAGGAGAAAGTTCCGCGGAAAGGGAGAGCACGGTCGGGCCCAGCACGGAGTCCTTTTGAAAATAGAGTTCTCCCGTCTTTTTTCCGTAAACCTTTCCTTTTTCATCCTCTACCGTTGCAGTAATATGCTTTAGCTTAAGTCCGGAAAGAGAGAAAATATCCTCTTCCAAAACCTCCATTTTGACCAGAGAGGGATAAAGCTTGGTGACGGGAATAGAGAACTCCTTCGCAAAACGATAGCCGTCTCCGGTAGAACCGGTAGAGGGATAGGAAAGGCCTCCCGTAGCAAGAATCAGCTTCTTGGTAAAAACTTCCTCTCCTCCAATATTACAAAGAAAGCCATCCTCTTTTCTCTTCACTGTCTTCAAAGTCCGGTCGCATTCTACCTTGACACCAAGTTTTTTTAAGGCAAATTTCAGGGCATCGGTTAAGGAGTAGGCCTTATCGCTGACGGGGAAAATTCTGCCTCCCCTTTCTTCCTTTAAGGGACAGCCGTTTTTCTCCATAAAATCCATCAAGTCCCGATTGGAAAGGGCACGAAAGGCTGGGTAGATAAAGCGCGGATTTCTGAGAAAATGGGAAAAAAACTGCTCTTCTTCACAGCTGTTGGTCAGATTTCCTCTCCCTTTTCCGGTGATGAAAAGCTTTTTCCCGAGCTTTTCATTTTTCTCAATTAAAAGAACTTCAGCATTCTTCTTATGTTGCTTTGCGGAAATGGCCGCCATCATGCCTGCCGGCCCTCCGCCAACTACGATAATATCCACTTTTCTCCCTTTGCATTCCTTCCTTTTTCGGACTTTTCCTTGACTCCCTTTAAGTTTGTTAACCGCATCTTCATCCCTTACCGGTTTACTTTCTGTCATTCCATATCACTATCTATTTCTTAGTCGGCAGGGCGGAAAGCACAAACATATTATAAATAGCCCGGATCGCCGCTTCGAAATTTTCGTTCTTCACGCCGATGATGATATTGTACTCGGATGAACCCTGGTCAATCATCTTAATGTTGATGTATTCATGCGCAAGAGCCGAGAAAATCCTTCCGGCAACACCGCGGGAGGACTTCATTCCTCTTCCCACAACCGCAATCAGAGCAAGATCCGATTCCAATTCAATTAGATCCGGATTCACAGCCCTCTGAATCCCTTGCAATACCTTTTGCTCGTGAGACTCCAACTCCTCCTGATGAATAAAAAGCGTTAAGGTGTCAATTCCGGACGGTGTATGTTCTACGGAAATGCCATTTTCTTCAATTACGGAAAGCACCTTCCGGATAAAGCCGATTTCCGCATTCATCATGGCTTTCTCAATATTGATAGAACAAAAATTCTTCTTTCCCGCAATTCCGGTAATGATGAAACGGGGCTTTTTTAAGGTATTCGCCACAATCATCGTACCATGATCCTCCGGCGCATTGGTATTCTTGATCTGGATGGGAATCCCCTCTTTTCTTACCGGGAAAATAGCGTCTTCATGCAATACACCGGCACCCATATAGCTTAACTCGCGCAGTTCTCTGTAAGTGATGTAATCAATCACCTCCGGTTTCTCCACAATATGCGGATCGGAGACAAGGAATCCCGAAACATCGGTCCAGTTTTCATATAAATCCGCATAAACCGCCGCGGCAATGAGAGAGCCGGTCACATCGGAACCGCCTCTACTAAAGGTTACCACTTCTCCGTTTTCATTTACCCCATAGAAACCGGGAATAACAGCATATTCCACAGAAGAAAGGACAGACTTTGCCACCTCCTCCGTCTTTTTAAAGTCACAGGAATCTCCGGAAAAGAAGATCAGCCGTTCCGCATCGATAAAAGGAAATCCGAGGTATTCCGCCATGACACGGGCATTTAAATATTCTCCACGAGAAGCGGCATAATCCAAGCTGTCCCCCTCCATAAGTCTTCTCACAATTTCCGAAAAATCGTCCTCCAAAGAAATAGACAAAGATAAGCCTTCTATAATTTCCTGATATCGTCTTTTAATCTTTTCTACAATTTCCTCGATTCCCTTCTTTTTCTGCACGGCTTCATATAGGGAAATAAATAAATCGGTAACCTTGGTATCCTTACCGTTTCTTTTTCCCGGTGCGGAAACCACAATATACTTCCTATCCCGGTCTGCCATCACAATATTTTTTACTTTTTCAAACTGTTCGCTGCTGGCGCAGGAACTGCCTCCGAATTTCGCAATTTTAAGCATAAATTTTCCCTTTCTCCATATACAAAAAGAATGGGAAAATTGTATCATTTTCCCATTCATGAAACAAGACTCGATTTATTCATTTCGAATTGCTGCAAGCGGACTCAGCTTCATGGCACGGACTGAGGGGAAGTAACCGGACAGCATTCCGACAAGCATGGCAAAAATAATGGCAAAACCGGCAAGCCAAAGAGGTATAGTAGAGATATTTCCGCCACCTCCTCCGGTATAGCTGTCCACCATTTCTCCTCCGCCTGAGGAAAGAAAATTAATGATAAAAGACACGCCATAGCTTAACACTATTCCGACTATGCCTCCAAGGATTCCGATTAAGGCCGATTCCGTAAGAAACATATTACGAATATCCCCCATATCACAGCCCAGAACCTTCATAACACCGATTTCCTTGGTTCGTTCGAAAATAGACATCATCATCGTATTCATGATGCCGATTGCCGCAACAAGGAGGGAAACCGCACCGATTCCGCCCAAAACAAGCTGTGTCGTCTTGATTTGTTCCTGCGCCTGCTTTAACCACTCCACCTGAGAATAGCAGGAATAGCCCATATCCGTGATTTGCTTTTGCACAGCGGCAACATTATTCATATCATCCACAAAGACATAGGCCTGGTCATAAGAATAATAACGAAGAGGCTTTCCATTCTTTCCGGTTTTCGGATCAGGCACCAGATTTTTCTTATAAATCTTCTTTAGGAAAGCCTTTAGGCTGTCCAGGTCTGCATAAACATAGCTGGAATCTTCACTATAATCTTCTGCACTGCCTTCCATCACTCCGGAAGTCTTAATGATGTACTTTTTTTGCGGTTTATTCTGTTCGCCTTGCGTTTGGGCCGTGCCGGGTTTACTGTTATCCTGCGCTTCCGGGAATATATAGAAAAGAGTATCCTTCATCGGATCTATGGAATATTCTTTGTCCCAGTTGTTTCCCTTATGAAAGGAACCTGCCACCGTATTTCCGTAAATAAGACTCAGCTCGGCGTCACCCTTCTTCGGATAAGTCCCTTCCTTCAGCTTCATTTGCTGAAAATAGGCCTGTGAAACTCCTCTCAAACTGAAATCTCCCTGCAGCGCTCCCACCTTTGCCGTGACATACACTTCCAAGGAAGGTGAGGTCCCAATAACATGAGGGATGGATTCAAAGGACTGAATGCTTTCATCCGTGAGCTCCACCTTATTTTTGGCATTCGTTCCCATACCGCCGTAGTTTGTGATATTAATCTTGGTAAGAGAGCCGGAACTTTGAAACGAACGTAAAAGACTTTCGCTCATTCCCAGCCCCAGACTCACCATGACTACGATAGATGCCGTTCCAATCACTACACCGAGCACAGTGAGTAAGGTCCTGATTTTTCTTCTTCGCAGATTGGAAAAAGCCAGAAGAAATAAGTCCTGCATCTTCATTATTTATTCTTTCCTTTTTTCTTTATCTTTACAACGATTCCGCAAAGGATAAGGGCAGCTACAACAGCGCCTACCGCTAAGGGAACGGACGAAGTATGATTTTCGGGTATCCGTGAATTGGGTACATTATCCATGGAATCTCCCGGAAGAGTCTCGGCCTGTTCCGTAATCGTCAAGTTGATTTCCGTTTTCTCGGTAAATTTATTACCGTTTACATCTTCGTACTGAATTTCTACCGGAATCGTATCGTCACCACCCGTTGCCTTCACGGCAGAAAGCATCACATCCACATTTCCGGTTTCACCGGGCTTAATGTTTCCTACATACGCTGTTGCCTTTTTAATGTAATCACTCTGGAATATAGCCTGTACATTATAGAGGATAACCTTACCGGTATTATTGATGCCGAACATCGCATTGGATTCGCTTCCTACACTCACGGACTCCGGTGTTACGCTAAAGTTGGAGAATCCCATGCGCGCCGTCTGGTTTACAGGAATATCAATATCCACCTTTTCTTCCGCATTCTTAAAGTCCGGAGAATCATATTTCTCATTGATACTCATCACATAGGACTTCGGATCCACACCGGCGTTCGCCTTCACGGTTAAAGTCAGTTCCGTTTCCGCTCCGGCCGCGAGAGAATTGACCACAAAGGAATTGGCTCCGTCAGCGATAGCAAACACGGCGGCATCCTGACTTTTCTCGGAAGTTAAAGTAAAAAGAATATTGCTAGCCGCGATGGAAGTCGAAGCATTTTTCATCGTCAAATAAAGCTTAAAATCCTGTCCGGCATAAACCTTCTCCGGTTCCGTACGATAGGCACTGACTATGAGTCTTGCCTTTGTTCTGTCATTGGCGTTGAAATCACCCAATTTTTCCTTATCCACCTGAATCATCGTGGAATTGCGCACGTTAACATAGAAGGAATACGTATCGCTGACAGAAACATTTGCTCCCGGTGCCACCTTGTAGCTTACCGTATAGGAAAGCGGATAATAGCCGCTTGCCGTATTGGATTTGATTGCCATGGAATAGCTCGGGCTTACGGTTTCTCCGGGTTTTACCACGGCAAAATCCCGGTCATAATTTGCCTCATTAATGGCAAAGGGAAAATCCTTTTGTGCTTCCGACTTCGGATTTTCTGTAAGCTGTACGGTTTCTTTCTCAGCGAGTGCCGTGTTAAACTTCACTTTAACATCATAGAGAGTATTCTTACTCTGGTTTCTGAAATTTACGGAAAAATTCATCGGTGTCGGATAATTTCCCGTCGGGGTCAACTGATTCTCTCCCACAACAAAAGTTTTCTCCAATATTTTCGTACCGGAATTCTTGACTTCTCCGCTTTCGGTAATAAACACATTGACAAACTCGGTTCTGTTTTGCTCCTGTCCGTTTCCATCGGTATACCAAATGGTAAAAGGAACACCGAAATAGCCGTCGCTGGTATTTCCCGCACCGTCTTTCATCTTCAGGGCATCCGCACGAACATTAACCTTAAAGGTCAGCTCCTGATACTCTCCTTTTTTTAGAGAAGCTAACGTTTTTTCCTGTGTGAAAAGAGAAGCATTCACTTCAAAGGGATAGACGCCGCCGTCCACGGGATAAACATAATTTAATCCGTTTTTATAGGCATTGTTCTTTCCCGCCTTATAGCCCTCATCCCAAGCATCCTTCTGTGCCTCTCCCTGCTCATCGTCATCGCCGGCATTTTTATAAGGATTGTCTTTATTCGTTCTGGTAGGACTGTTCTTTGTTGTCAGGTAGCTTTGGTCATTGGACAGACGAACACGAACATTCTTGATTTCATCGGTATTCGGGTTGGCCAAACCGTTAACTCCGTTATAACCTACTCTTACCTTAATCTCCATCTCCTGGCCGGGATATCCTGTAGGAATGTCCTGCGGATCATGAAAAAAGGTATTTAAGTTTGTATTGACATAGGATGCATAGGCATGCCTTTCAAAGCAGAAGAGAAAAAGCATAGTAAAAGACAAGAAGAAAACCGCACTGCTTCGTATCGTAGTTCTCAGGAATGCTCTTACTCCTTCCCCTGCTTTTCTTCTTTTTCTATTCTCTTTCATCATTCTTCACCTCATTTTTTAAAGGATGCACCACTGTATAGGGGCGTTTTCCGTTATTCGCTAAAATTTCTTCTTCTATGGCGCTTCCTTCCCGGAGCACCGTTTCTACAATTCTGCCGTCTACGATTCGAAGCTGCCTGTCGGACCAGGATGCAATATGGGGATCATGCGTAACCATAATCAAGGTTTTTTTCTGTTCCTCCACAATCTTTCTCATCAGGCTCAGCACCTCTTCCGTGGTATGGGAATCCAGGTTTCCGGTCGGCTCATCCGCAAAGATGATTTCCGGATTAATAACCAAGGCTCTAGCTATCCCCACTCTTTGTTGCTGTCCTCCGGACATCTGATTCGGCGTATGTTCCGCTTCTTTCGCAATATTCATAAGTTCCAGATAATGCAGGGCCTCTTTATTTCTCTCTTCCTTATCCACGCCGCGAAACATAAGCGGCAGAGCGACATTTTCCACAGCATTTAAAAAAGGAATCAGGTTGTAGCTTTGAAAAATAAATCCCACATGATTTCTGCGGAAACTGACAAGTTCCGACTCACTCATCTTCTCTATGGCTTCCCCGACGATGTGAATCTCTCCTTCACTGGGTTTCTCCAATCCTGCCAACATATTTAAACAAGTGGATTTGCCCGATCCGGAGGTTCCCACTATGGCAATGAATTCACCCTGATAGATATCAAAGTCCAGACCGTTTAGTGCCGGGACATCATTGTCTCCAATTTTGAAAACTTTCTTCAAATTCCTCACGGAAATGATTGGTTCCATATTTTTCCTTTCTAAGCTAGGCAAGTATGGCACTATTTCTAAAAGTATAGAGGATAGGCGAAAAATTATCAATAAATCTCTTTCTTACTTCCTTATATCTTTTTTAAAAACTGCATTTTATAAGAAAAAAGCCGTTCTCTCTTTATGACAGAAAGAACGGCTTCTCCGTTACAGATTATTTACTTTTCCGCTTTCATTTTATGGAAAATGAGCGAGCAGGTACAAAACTAAGCTTTTCTCTCTTTTTCAACGGAATTATACTTCGGAACTAAAACTTCCTTTCCTCCCATATAAGCTTGCAATGCCTTTGGAATCGTTACCGTTCCATCCTCTTGCAAATGGTTTTCAAGAAAGGCAATCAGCATTCTGGGTGGAGCTACGCAGGTATTGTTTAAGGTAAAGGCCAAATGATTCTTTCCATCCTCTCCCTTCACACGAATCTTCAAGCGTCTCGCCTGTGCATCCCCTAAGTTTGAGCAGGATCCTACCTCAAAATACTTCTTTTGTCTTGGAGACCAAGCCTCCACGTCACAGGACTTTACCTTCAAGTCAGCAAGGTCTCCCGAACAACATTCCAGAGTTCTGACCGGGATATCCAGGCTTCTAAAGAAATCCACCGTATTCTGCCACAGCTTCTGATACCAGTTCATCGCATCTTCCGGCTCACAAACCACAATCATTTCCTGCTTCTCAAACTGATGAATGCGGTAAACCCCTCTTTCTTCAATTCCGTGAGACCCCTTCTCTTTTCGGAAGCAGGGAGAATAGGATGTCAACGTTAAGGGAAGAGAGGCTGCGGGTAAAATCTGATCGATAAATCTTCCGATCATGGAGTGCTCCGAAGTACCGATTAAATAGAGATCTTCTCCTTCAATCTTATACATCATGGCATCCATTTCGGCAAAGGACATTACACCGTCCACCACCTTGGAACGAATCATATAGGGTGGAATAACATAGGTAAAGCCTCTGTCAATCATGAAATCTCTCGCATAGGAGAGGACTGCAGAATGCAATCTTGCCATATCCCCCACCAAATAATAGAAACCGTTTCCTGCAACACGTCCTGCAGCATCCATATCCAAACCGCCAAAACTCTCCATAATGTCTGCATGGTAGGGAATGGGAAAATCCGGAACAAGCGGCTCTCCAAAGCGTTCATTTTCCACATTACAGCTATCATCCTTTCCAATGGGTACAGACGGATCAATCATATTCGGAATCACCATCATGCGTTTCAGAATCTCTTCCTGCAACATGGGCTCCTTCTCTTCCAATTCGGAAAGTCTTTTGGAGAAAGCGGCAACTTCTTCCTTTACCTTCTCCGCTTCTTCCTTTTCTCCTTTAGCCATAAGGGCGCCAATCTGCTTGGAAACCTGGTTTTTCTTACTTCTTAATTCATCGGCTTCCATCTGTACTTTTCTGGCTTCTACATCCAAATTAATTACTTCATCCACAAGATTCAATTTCTCATCCTGAAATTTCTTCTTGATATTTTCCTTAACCAGATCAGGATTTTCTCTAATAAATTTAATATCCAGCATACTGCCCCCTTCTTTTCCTATCGAGTATTGCATTTTCCCGTATGGAATACGCTTATTCCGGTTTGTCGTTCTTTTAAATATAAACTGATACGATAGCTTTTTCAAGCCACTGCCTTGTATTGCAGAAAAATCAATTTTTCCGAATAAAACGATTGAACTGTCTCACACTCTCTCCGACTTCCTCTTTTTTGGAGAATACGGAAGAGCCGGCAATAATAAAGTTCGCCCCGTTGTCCAGAATATCCCGAATATTTTGCAATCCCACGCCGCCATCTATGCCGATTTCCAAATCAAATCCTCGTGCCTCCGCCAACTTTCTAAGCCGTTTTACCTTATCCAGGCTATAAGGAATAAACTTTTGTCCCCCAAATCCCGGATTCACACTCATAAGAAGCACATAACTTAAAATAGGTAAAATTTCATCCAAAGAGGAAAGAGGAGTTGCCGGATTTAGAGCCACCCCCGCCTCCATCCCAAGTTCTCTTATCGCATGAAGGGAGCGGTCAATATGTGGAGTCGCTTCCACATGAAAACTGACTCTGTCCGCTCCGGCTTCCTTACACAGCGGAAAATAAAAGTCCGGATTGTCCACCATAAGATGCACGTCAAAAAATGCCTTGGAGTTCTTTCTCAAAGCGGAAACAAGACTTAAACCGTAGGAAAGGTTGGGCACGAAATGTCCATCCATAATGTCAAAATGAAAACTCTCGGCTCCCGCCTCTTCCGCTAAATAAAGATCTTCTCTTAACGCTCCGAAATCCGCCGCAAGGACAGATGGAGACAGTCTGTTTTTCATCTTTTGCACCTTCTTTCTGCTTACTGCCTGCCTTCTTCTATTAACTCTTGGTAAAGTTTTTTATAACTCTCATAGCGAACAGCCGAAATCTTTCCTTCCAAAACTGCCCGTTTTACTGCACAATCCGTTTTTCTCTCTCCGATATGAACGCAGCTGTTATAATGGCAGTCTTTTCTGTAGGCTTCAAACTCCGGATAAAAATAGCGAAGATTCTCCGGGCTGATTTCCGGAGGAAAAAGGGAAGTAAAGCCCGGTGTATCCAAAACATAACTGTCCTCATCCAAAGCGAAAAACTCAGCATGTCTTGTCGTATTTTTTCCTCTTGCTATCTTCTCGGAAAGCCCGCCCGTTTCCATCTTTTCCTCTCCGAGGAGGGAGTTAATCATGGTCGATTTTCCTACACCGGACGGGCCGGAAAACACTGTCGTCTTCCCTTTTAAAAGAGAAAGAATTCTATTCTTATCCTCCGCGCTGTTTCCTTGCAGAAAATAAACGGGGAGCTCCGCTTTTTTGTAAATTTCCTTTATTTCTTCTATAAAATCACCGTCTTCCCTAGTCAAGAGGTCTTTCTTATTAAAGAACAAGAGACAGGGAATCTCTTTCACCAGAAGATGTAAAAGAAACCGGTCTATAAGGGGAAAAGACGGAGCCGGATTTTTTACGGCAAAGAGAAGCACTGCCTGATCAATATTACTGACCAAAGGTCGAATGAGTTCATTTTTTCTTTCCAGTATACGTAAAATATGGCCTGTGTGTTCCTTTTCACTGTCCGGAACTTCCGAAAACTCGACCCTGTCGCCAACCAAAGGTCTCTCCTTTTTATTGCGAAAAGCACCTTTGGCATGACATTCGTATACCCCGTCCTTCGTGTGCACATAGTAAAATCCGCCTACGCCTTTGATGATTTTTCCTATCATACTAACCCTCCGGGTGGAATTCCAAGTCGAAGGAGGCCAGTACGCGATCATTTTCCGCATCGACTACCTCTATGGTTCCCTTGGAAAGCCCGGTAGCCCCTACAATCCGGTTGATGCTCAGCTGCATCTCACTGCCCAGGGCATAAGATCTGGCAGACTGTATGGTAGTATAACGACTTTCTCCATCAATTTCCTGAATCAGATAAACAACAACCAAAACGGTCCCTTGAACACCGGGTCCTCCGCTTCCTATGCTCACACTTTGATTAATGCTGGAAACCCATGCCTTTTCCGTAGAGGTGGAAGGCTTGGAACTCTGCCCTCTGATTACGGTAAGGGAAACAGCCTGTCCCTGCTCCACCATAGTACCGCTCAGAATACTCTGGCTAAGCACATAATCCGCATCCACCGACGTACCGGAAACATAAGTGATTGTTCCTACTACCAGCCCCTCAGACTGTATCGCTAAAACCGCCTCATCTTCCGTCATACCGACAAGGTCGGGAACTGCCACCAAATTGCTGGCAGCTCCGGTACTGACCGTGATTTCCAAGGCTCCGGCATCTTTTGTACCGGCTTTGTTGGTTCGAATCACATAGCCTGCAGGAACTGTATCGGAGGCTTCTTCCTTGATGCTGTACTGAATGTTTCTATCCTGTAATTTCCGCTCCAGCTCTGCAATAGACATCTTTTGCAAAGAGGACAAATCTTCCGGATTTTTGGGGTCATAAAACTCCAAATCTTTACTTCCTTTGGAAAGAGTTACATAAATACGACTATGGCTGTTATATTGTCCACCGGGGTAAGAGATAATTTGCCCTTCCTCATATTCATCGGAAAACTCCGCCTTATCTTCATAAAGGCGAATATCATAATTCTTCAAAATATCTTCCGCTTCGGGGATTGTCTTTCCGATAATTCCCGGCAGCAAGCTGTCCAATGCGGAAATCGTAATAGCAACCTGCGTACTGTCTTCCGTAGTCTTCTCCGTAAGCTTTGTTTCGTCAGAGGAAATGCTTTGCACGGAACGGAGAAGTCCCACCACCTTATATCCCAAAAAGAGAAATACTCCTACAATCAAAATAACCGATGCAATAGCCAGGCCTTTGTAGAGATTACTGATTCCCTGGTCCAATCCGTTTCTTCCGAAGACTCCTTTTCCTCCATCGTCCTCTCTCTCGGAAAGAAAGCTTCCATCCGGATCCTCCAGCGCAAGACGTAAATCTTCTCCCATATCCGCTATACTTTGATAACGAAGGGAAGCCTTTTTCTGCATTCCTCTCCAAACGATATAATCCAGAGCCTTGGATATTTCTTTTACACTGTCTCGAACTCTGGGAATCGGATCTTCCAGGTGTGAAAATACAACTGCCATGGAGTTTTCTCCCGCATAGGGCACTTTTCCGGTCAACATCTCATAGAGCGTACAGGAGAAGGAGTAAATATCCGACCTCGCATCGCTTACCCCTAAACGAGCCTGTTCCGGAGAAATGTAGTGCACAGACCCCATTACAGCCGTGTTAACCGTTTCCTGACTGGCTGCTCTTGCAATACCGAAGTCGGCAATTTTAACAACACCTTCCGTACTTACAATGATGTTTTGGGGTTTAATGTCACGATGGACAATCCCCATCTTGTGAGCGAGGTCTATGCCGTCAATCAACTGCAATGCTATCCCGATTGCTTCTCTCTCCGCAATTTTCCCCTTTCTTTGGATAAAGTTCTTTAAAGTTATCCCCTCGACAAGTTCCATAACGATAAAGTGCAAATCCCCTTCATCAACCGTGTCAAAGGTGGAAACAATATTCAAGTGATTCAATTTGGCTGCCGCTTTTGCTTCATTTTGAAATTTGTTTACAAATTCTGCATCTCCCGCAAACTCATCCTTCAAAACCTTCAACGCCACAATTCTTCCGAGTTTAATATCCTTTGCTTTATAGACGTAACTCATCCCGCCTTCGCCGATCAGACCTTCTATCCTGTATCGTTCCTGAAGCAGGGTATCCTTTTCAATCTTCATATTTCCCTACTCCTTTCCAAAGGGATCAACAAGAATCAAGGCTATATTGTCTTTTCCGCCATTGATATTTGCCAAATCAATCAAGGCCTGTCCCTTCTCCTCTAAACTCGCATCATCTTTCAGCACCTGTACCATGCTTTCATAATCCACCATATTGCTTAATCCGTCCGAACAAAGAAAAAACAGGTCTCCATCTTCCAATTCTTCTTCAAAATAATCCACCGCCAGCTGTTCTTCTACACCCACAGCCCGGGTAATATAATTTTTATAACTCAGATATTCTCTCGAACCGCGAATCATCTTTCCTCTTTCAATCATTTCTTCCACATAACTATGGTCTCTTGTGAGCTGTTTCAAACGACTTTTTCGAAAAAGATAGGCCCTACTGTCTCCCACATTGGAAACAAACAACACACGGTCTTCTACATAGGCGGTAACAAGAGTACTCCCCATTCCTCGAAGATTTCCATTATTTTGGGAAAGGCAAAAAAGCTCCCTATTCATTCTATTGATTCCCAAATCCAAGCACCGTATAGGGGATTCCTCTTTCATCTCTCCAAGATAGGAAACTAAGCTTTCCACCAGATAACGGGAAGCATAATCTCCCGCCTTATGTCCTCCCATGCCGTCAGCCAACAAAAAAAGGTTGGGAAATACTCCCAGTCCCTCCTTCGTTGCAAAAAGGAAGTCCTGATTCATTTTTCTCATTTTCCCTTGATCCGTTTTCGCAAAAAACTGCATCAATCCTCCTTCTCTTCCATTTCCGCATCTCTTCGCAGCTGCCCGCATGCACCGGAAATATCCGCGCCCATCTCCCTTCTAATGGTACAAGTTATTCCCTGCTTTTCAAGCCCTTCTTTAAAACGATTGATTTTTTTTCGATCCGGCGCGGTAAAATCTCTTTCCTTAATGGGATTCACGGGAATTAAATTTACATGTGCGGGAAAATGCTCCCCTTTCTTCTTTAAAAGTCCACTCAGCTCCCGTATATCCTCTTCCCCGTCATTTACGCCGAAGACCAGAGCATACTCAAAGCTAATTCTTCTTCCCGTCTTTTTGAAATAAAAGCGAACCGCTTCCATCACATCGGACAAAGCATAACGATTGGCAATCGGCATAATTTTCTTTCGTTTTTCATCCGTTGCCGCATGCAGACTAAGCGCCAGCGTGATGCCCAGTTTTTCCTCTGCAAGCTCCAAAATTCTCGGTACAATTCCGCAGGTAGAAAGAGTTATATTTCTCTGCGATATATTTCTGCCGATTTTCCCGCTAAGAAGGTGAATAAAGCGAAGTACTTCCATATAGTTATCCAAGGGTTCTCCCGATCCCATCAGCACAACATTGGAAATCTTTTTCCCCGTAAGATGCTCTATCGCAACAATTTGCCCGAGCATTTCTCCGGAGCTGCAATTTCTTGCGAGGCCTGATAGCGTCGATGCACAAAACGCGCATCCCATCCTGCAACCCACCTGCGTGGAAATACACGCAGTGTTCCCGTGGTGATAAGCCATAAACACCGCTTCAATTCGATGTCCGTCTGCGAGTGTAAAAAGAAATTTTTCCGTTTCATCCAGTTTGGAAGTATAACGACGGTAAAGTTCCGGAAGGGCAAGGCTGAATTCTTCACGCAAGGCTTGCCTGAGATCTTTGGGAAGATTTTCCATTTCCGAAAAATCCGTTACATCCTTCTCCTGTACCCAGCGAAAAATCTGTTCCGCCCTATACCTGGGAAAATGATGTTCCAACACCCAAGCCTCTACTTCCTTTTCTTCCAAATCTCTTAAACTTTGCATGGCTGTCCCGTTTCCTCCGTTCGAATAAAGCTGGCATAGTAGAAGCCGTCTCCCGGCTCTCCCGGGAGAAATTTCTTTTCCGTTTCCAGACGAAAAGGAAAGGATTTTAAAATAAAGTCTCGGTTTTCTTCATTTTCCTCCCTGCTTAATGTGCAGGTGGAGTAAATCAGTTGTCCTCCCCTCTTCACATAGCTCTGTACCGTACTAAGAATTTCTCTTTGCAAGCTTTGTAAAGATTTTACTCCTTCTTTAGAAAAATGCAGTCTAAGATCCGCTTTTTTCCCGATGACGCCGAGTCCCGAGCAGGGTGCATCACAAAGAACCACATCCAGTTTGTCCTCTTCCTTTGCAAATCGGGAATCCGGTTTTCTCGCATCCCAGGCTTCTATCTCCATATTTTCAAGATGCAATCTTTCTCGATTTTCCTCAATATAATGTAGCTTATCCGATTTTTCATCCCTGGCATAGACCATTCCGCTTCCTTTCAATCGACTCGCCATATGGCAAGCCTTTCCGCCGGGAGCGCTGCAACAATCCAAGACTCTGCTTCCCTCTCGTAAATGAGCAATCCTTCCCACCTCCTGCGAAGAAAAATCCTGAATGCTCACCTCTCCGGAGAGAAAACGTTCTTCCTCCATGATATTCCCCAGTACTTTTTCTCCCTCTCCGGCTTCATTTCGAATATAAAAACCAGCATCGGAGGACAAGAAGCTTTTTGCTATTCGAAGTGTCTCCTCCACTCCGTAATCTCTCTTTAAAAATGCAAAAATCTCCTCCGGAAGAGCTGCTCCAATCGCATCTTCTCTGTATTCCTGCTCTAATTTCTGAAGAAGCTGCTCTTTATCCTGTGCTATTTTCCGTAAAATAGCATTGGCAAAGGGTACGAGGCCCTGCAATTTTCTTTTCTTTAGGTAGTTCAAACCTTCATTAATGGCGGCGTGCGGCGGAATTTTATCCAGAAAAAGAAGCTGGTATACGGAAAGCCGCAGAACCTGCAAGAGAACAGGCTTCATTTTCCGTAAAGGAGTATTGGAATAGAGTGAAAGGAAGTAATCGATCTGGATATAACGTTCCAGTATTCCTCTACTCAAGCGGGTGATGAAGGCTCTTGAACGTGTATCAAAATAAGATTCTTCCGAAAAAAGCTTTCTTAAGGCAAGGTGCAAGAATTCTCCCCCCGTAAAAACAGAACAAAGCAGTTCCAAAACTGCTTCTCTCTCCGTTTTTTTATGGATACAGGGAGTTGCCGTTTTAGACTCTGCCAGCCTCTTTTTCCAGTCTCCCTGCGTTTTTTTACCGCTTAGCCTTTCTCTCTTTTTTCTTTCCACCATAACTCCTTTTGACTTTGTTCCAAAAAACGAGAACTTGTCTCCGATAGGATGCTCATCCCATCAAATTTCGCGAGCTATTCCCCTCTGCAATATATAAAGCTTCAAAACTATTCCGCTTTTCCGCTATAGCCTCTGAGAAAATCCGAAGTCGCCATCCGTTTTTTTCCTTCTACCTGTAGCTCCGTGATTTCCAGAAAAGACTTTCCTGTAGAAAAAAACAGCTTTTGCTTATTCTTGGAACAAAAGAGTCCTCCCGCTCCGTCCGTCGGAATATACTCTTCTTTAAAGTTATCTCCCAGAAAATGCTCTATATCTCCTCTCTGTATTTTCCCCAAACTCAGCATTTCCTCGTCCGGCTTATTCACTGCATCCGCCTGCCAGATTTTAAAAGTTTTCCCGTTCGGAAGGATACTCACGGCATTCGGCCAAGGTGTATAAGCTCTTACCATTCTTTCAATATAGGACGCCTCTCTGTTCCAGTTAATAAAGCCGTCCCTCTTTTTTATGATACCTGTAAGGCTTGCCTTTTCATCCTCCTGCGCTACAGGATGAATTTCTCCTTTGGAAAATCCCTCCAAAGTCTTTACAATGCAGGTTTTCGAAAGTTCGGCAAGCTTTTGGAAGAGACTGTCCGCCGTCTCCTTCCTGTCTAAAGGCAGCTTTTCCTGTAAGAGAATGTCTCCCGTATCCAGGCCTTCCGCCATAAGCATCGTTGTGATACCGCTCTCCTTTTCTCCGTCTAAAACAGCCTGCTGAATCGGAGACGCCCCTCTGTACTTCGGAAGGAGAGACGCATGAATATTGATTGCCCCAAATCTTGGAATATCCAATACTTCCTTCGGAAGAATCTGGCCAAAAGCGGATACCACAATAAAATCAGGTGCAATTTCTCTGATTCTTCGGATGCAGTCTTCATCCGTTCTTAAACGGTGAACCGATTGAACCGGAAGGCCGAGCCTCTCTGCAGCCAGCTTTACCGGAGTTTTCTCAACAATGGCTTTTCTTCCCTTGGCCTTATCTTCCTGACTGATGACCAGGGCAATTTCATGACCTGCTGCCTCTAAAGCTTCCAGACTCTCTACTGCAAAATCAGGCGTTCCCAAAAAGACTATTTTCAAATCTGCTCCTCCTCGTCGAGCTCTTCATACACAACATCTTCAAGCTCACCCTCCACTTTTTCGGTATAGAGTATTCCCTGTAAGTGATCATTCTCATGCATAAAGGCTCTGGCTAAGAAGCCGCTTGCTTCCAGTTCATACTCCTCCATATTCTGATTGAGGGCCTTCATGAGAATACGCATGGGGCGAGTTACCACTCCTTCTTTTCCCGGAACGGAAAGGCATCCCTCCTCTCCTGTTTGCATTTCTTCTCCCAGGGTCGTAATCTCCGGATTAATTGCCACATACTGCTTTCCGTCTCCGATGTCCACAACAAAAAGCTGTTTTAAAATTCCTACCTGCGGAGCGGCCAGACCCACTCCGTTCGCCTCATACATCGTTTCAAACATATCGGAAATCAAGTCCTTTATGCGGTCGGTCATTTCCTTTACCGGCTTGGTTTTCTTTTCTAAAATCGGATCTCCTATGGTTCTTATGGAACGAATAGCCATTTTATCCCCTTTCAATGTGTTTATTTTCAAATAATACGGACCCTGCTATAGAAGATCAAACTGTAGCAAAATCAAATTTCTCTTATCTTCCTGCTTTAATTCTTGTATAAAATAGTCCCTTAGCTGCAAAATTATATCATGATTACTATGCTTAATATAGATAATTTTCCTAAACTTATCTTTTATTTTATAGACGGTAGCCGGGAAAGGACCATAGGTTTCTCCCCCTCCGTCTCTTATCCTTTCCTGTACTCTGGGCATAAGCTTTCCGAGAATATAGTCCAGATAAGCTTCTTCCGTATAAATGCATTGCATAGCCAGCATAACGGAAAAAGGAGGATAAGAGAGTCGTTTTCTATAGTTCTTTTCCTCCTTGTAAAAAGACAGGTAGTCCTGCTTAAGGGCAAGTTCCAGTAGCGGATGATCCGGCTGATAGCTTTGGATAAGCACTTCTCCGGCTCTTTCTCCGCGTCCGGCCCTCCCTGAAACCTGGGTAATCAACTGATAAGCCCATTCTCCGGCCTGAAAGTCGGAATCCAAAAGAATCTGATCCACTGCAATGATTCCGACCAAAGTCACCTTCTGAAAATCATGTCCCTTTACAATCATTTGTGTCCCCAGAAGAATATCCGCCTTTTCTTCCGAAAATGCTTGCAGAATCTCTTCATACTTTCCTTTTTTACCGGTACTGTCCCGATCCATCCTGAGAATTCCGGCCTTTGGAAATATACTATGACAGATGCTTTCCAATTTTTCCGTTCCGGTTCCAAAGGCTGCGAGATATTTACTCTTACAGTTCGGACAAATCTTCGGAAGATTTGTTTGATAACCGCAGTAATGGCACTGCAGAATTCCGTTTTTATGCAGATTCAAGCTTACATCACAGTGTGGGCAACGAAGTGCTTCTCCGCATTTTCTGCAACTCACAAAGGGCGCATACCCTCTTCGGTTCATAAAGAGCATCACCTGCTCTCCTCTGTCCAGCCTTTCCTGAATTTTCCCTTCCAACACCCGAGAAAAAATAGAGCGATTTCCCTCTTCCAGCTCCTTTCTCATATCCACTACTTGCATCTTCGGTAAAGTACTTCCTTCTACCGCTCGATTATGCAAACAAAAACAGGGCAGGTTTCCCTTCTCCACCTCGGAAAAAAGCTGCACGGAAGGGGTAGCGGAACCAAAGAGAACCGGGCAGGAAGACAATTCTCCTCTCTTTCGTATAACGTCTCGTGTCTCATAACGCGGTGCCTGTTCCGATTTGTATGACCTGTCCTGCTCCTCATCCATAATGATCAGTCCTAAATTCGAAAACGGAGCAAAAAGGGCGGAACGCGGTCCCATAAGAATCTTCACTTCACCGGAGCGACACTTTTCCATGCTTTCTGCCCGTTCTCCCTGACTCATTTTAGAATGAAGTACTGAAACGAGTCCCGGAAAGCGTTTTTCTATACGAGAGCGGGTTTGAAAACTCAGAGAAATCTCCGGAATCAGAAAAATCACTTCTTTTCCTTTCCGGATGATTTCTTCCATCAGTTTGAGATAAACTTCTGTTTTTCCCGAACCGGTCACCCCAAACAATAGGGCAGCCTTCTCGCCCTTGGAGAAGGCAAGTTTGATTCCTTCCAGGACATTTGCCTGCTCTTTTGTAAGAGAAAGAGGAGCCTCCTCCGCTTTCCACAAAAGTTTGGTAGCTTTTCCCCTCTTTTTGACTTTTTTCTTTACCGGAATAACCGTCTTTAAGCATTGGTTTAAGCCGGTTCCATATTCCCTGCTCATCCAAACAGCCAAAGAAAGAAGCTCTTCCTCAACGGAAAATTCCTTATCTAAAACGGAATCAATATCCTTGATTTTTTCTTCCGGAAAACAAACCCTTTCATGAATGGACAAGACATAAGCTTTTTTCTTTCCTCTTCCAAAAGGAACTAAAACAGGATCCCCGACATGGAGAACCATGTCCTCGGGAATCCTATAACTAAAACTCTTATCAATTGCCTCATGGCTTATGTCTACAATGACCTCTGCGTACAAATCAACTCCTTATTCCTCTTCCAAAAGCTTGTTAATAACCGTTGATAAGGAGAGCGAATGGGAGGCTTTAAACAAAACCGTGTCACCCGCCCTTACTTCATCCTTTACTGCCTCCGTCAAAGCGGAAAGAGAAGTACAGGCTTCTCCCGGAATTTTCTTTTCGCCCAAACCCTTCCATATTTCTTTCGATTTTTCTCCCAACGTAAAAAGTACATCAATAGAAAGCTTTCGAAGTTCTTCTCCTATTTCTCTATGTAAAAGCAATTCATCTCTTCCCAATTCATTCATATCTCCCAGAACCGCTATTTTCCTTCCTCCCTTTTCTGCAGAAAGAACATGGAGACTGGCCTTCATGGAATCGGGAGAAGCATTATAGCTGTCATCCAGAATAGTAATTCCCTTCTTCGTCTGAATTTTCTCACCTCTCCCGGGTAGTCCCGTAAAAGTGAAAAGCGCTTTTTTTGCCGCTTCTTCTGAAACCCCGAGCTCTTTCGAAAGCAGTAAGGCAATTCCCGCATTTTCCTGCATATGTTCTCCCGGAACGGAAAGCGGAATATTGGCCTTTTCATAGAAAGATAACTTGAGATGAATTCTCTCTTCTTTCTCTGAACTTCCTTTTACAGAGCCTTCCCTGTCCTCCCGCTTTCCACCCAAAAATCCCATTTCATAGATTTTTTTCTCATCCAGAACAGAGAGAATCGGATCTTTCTTCGGAAGGTAGAGACCAACCGTTCTATTTTCTCCCATAAGAATATGCATCTTCTCAAAACAGGTGTTCTCTTTTGTCTGCATATTTTCAAGATGGGCAGTGCCGATATTGGTAAAGACGGCCATGTCCACACTGGCCATTCGTGCCAACTTCTCCATCTCTCCGGGAATCGATACGCCCATCTCAATAACACTGATTTCCCTCTCTTCTTTGGCCATATGAAAAAGTGTAATCGGAACACCAATCTGGGAATTGGCGTTTCCTTTTGTTTGGAATACCGTTTTTTCGGAAGAAAGAGCCGTGGCAATCATTTCTCTTGTGGTCGTTTTTCCGACGGATCCCGTAACGCCGATGAGTTTTCCCCTATACCTCCTTCGGCAATATGCACCAAAATCCTGGAGCGCTGCCAGGGTATTCTCCACCCTGTGAAAATGTACATCCGGATACTGCTTTCCCAAATCGGAAAAGTCCTCCTCCGTGAAGATTTCTTTTGCTCCATGGCTGATTGCCATCGGGATAAAGTGATGTCCGTCTACTTTTTCTCCCCGAATGGGCACAAAAAGTGCAGAAGAGCAATCCTCCCGGGAATCCACTACGATTTTTTCTATTGCTAAGAAGAGTTTTTCAAAATCCATTCTATTTTTTCTCCGCCAATTTATCCGCTTCTTCCAGAATCACTTCCCGATCCACAAAGTGTGTCAACTGCCCGTTAACCTCATTGTATTCCTCATGTCCCTTTCCGATTACAGCAATAAGATCTCCACGCTTTGCATGTGCTAAAGCATAGGCAATGGCCTCTCTTCTGTCCGGAATGGCAATGTAAGCGGAGCTTTTTTTCGACAAGGTACTTTCAATATCGGCAATAATGTCTTCCGTCTTTTCATAACGGGAATTGTCTGCGGTCAAAATACTGAAATCCGCCATTTCGCCTGCAACTTCTCCCATCCCGTATCTTCTATCTTTAGAACGATTTCCGCCACAGCCGAAAACCACGATTAAGCGGCCCGGATTATAGGAGCGAAGCGTTTGCAAAAGGTTCTTCATTCCCATCGCATTATGTGCATAGTCCACAATCACCGTATGTCCGTCTCTCTGCAGAACAACCTCCATACGTCCGTTCACTTTAATCTTGGAAAGAGCATGCTTTATCTTCTCCATCGGAATCTTCAAAAGACACGCTAAAGAAACCGCTGCCAGAGCGTTATATACATTATAGGCTCCGGGAAGATGGTTGAAAATGCGTTCCTTTACTTCTCCATGCAGGAAGGTAAAGCAGGTTCCGATGAAGTCGTCCTGCCGTAAATTCTCAATTTCTTTCGCTTGAAAATCCGCCATGTTCTCCAGGGCAAAGGTGTAACAGGGACAGGGGGCATTTTCCAAAAATTCTTCCGCAAAATTGGCGTCGCGATTGACAAGCCCTATCTTCGACTGCTTAAAAATGCAGGACTTATAATATTTATACTCTGCAAAATCCTTGTGTTCATTTTCACCGATATGGTCTTCTTCAATATTGGTGAAAATGCCGTAGTCAAACAGAATTTCATCTGTTCTATGCATTTTGAAACCCTGGGAAGAGGCTTCCATTACCACTGCAGTGCAACCCTTTTCTCTCATCTTCCGAAAAGTTTCCTGAAGCGTATAAGATTCAGGTGTAGTGTTTCTGCTTTCTTCATGAATTCCCGCATAATCAATTCCGGTTGTTCCAATAAGCCCGGTGCGATATCCGCCTTCTTCCAAAATGCTCCGCACCATGCTTGCAGTGGTGGTTTTTCCCTTCGTCCCGGTGATCCCGATCATCAGCATCTCTCTTGACGGATAGTGAAAATAAAAAGCTGATAGTTCTGCAAGCGCCTCCCTCCCGTTTTCTACTTTCACAATACAAAGCTTATCTCGCTCCGCATCCGCTAAATGCAATTCTTCCAGTTCTTTTTCCACTACAAAAATTCGAACGCCGGAAGCAATCAGCTCCGGAATCTTGTCATGAGAATCCAGTTTCGTTCCTTTCAGGCAGAGAAATAAATCTCCCGCCTTCGCTTTTCTGGAGTCATAAGAAATACTCTGTAATTCTTCCTTTGTCGGATCCCCCAAAAGAACCCGGCAGGCTGTTAAGGCATCTATCCACTGAGACATTTTATTTCCTTCTTTCCGCTCTCTTCTGACAGGCATCCTCTTAGGAAAGCCCGATAATTTTCCCGTCAATAAGGTCTATCCGTTCTGCCGCAGGCACCTTCGGTAAGCCCGGCATCGTCATAATATCTCCGGTGAGAACAACTACAAAGCCCGCCCCGGCGGAAACATAAAGGTCTTTTACCTGCAGGGTAAATCCCTCCGGTCTTCCCAGTAAAGCCGGGTTATCCGAAAGGCTGTACTGGGTTTTTGCCATACAGACCGGACATTCCGAAAAGCCCAGTAAAGAAAGCTTTTCCAGCTCCTTTTTAGCCTTAGGACTGTAGTTTACATCCTTAGCACCGTAAATTTCCTTTGCCACCTTTCCTATCTTTTCTTCCAAGGAAAGACTCAGTGTCTGCACGGGCTGGAAGGCGGCGGCTTTATCCAGTTGCTTCAGAACTTCCTTCCCCAGCGCCTCTCCGCCCGCTCCACCTTTTCCGTGAACCTCCGTAATGGCAAAACCGACCTGCTTTTTCTCACAGAATTGTGCAATAAAATTCAGTTCATTCTTCGAATCCGAAGCAAAGCGGTTTATGGACACAACTACCGGAAGACCATACTTCTGTACATTTTCAATATGTTTTTCCAAATTGACAATTCCCTTTTCCAGGGCTTCGAGATTCTCTTCCAAAAGAGCATTCTTTTCCATTCCGCCATTATACTTTAGAGCACGAACCGTTGCGACAATCACGGCACAATCCGGTTTTAAGTCTCCAAGCTGGCAGGTAATGTCAAAAAACTTTTCAGCACCGAGGTCTGCCCCGAATCCGGCTTCCGTCACCACGATGTCGGAAAGCTTCAAAGCATATTTTGTTGCCATAATAGAATTACAGCCGTGAGCGATATTGGCAAAGGGACCGCCATGCACAAGTGCCATATTCCCTTCCAAAGTCTGCACGATATTCGGTTTCATGGCATCCTTTAGAAGAACCGCCATCGAACCGACAGCATGGAGCTCTTTTGCCCGTACCGGTTCTCCCTTCCTGTTGTAAGCTACAATGATACGGGATAGTCTTTCCTTTAAATCCTCTATATCCTTACTTAAGCAAAGAATAGCCATAATTTCAGATGCCACTGTGATAATGAAATGGTCTTCTCTGACAACACCGTCTCCGGGACCGCCTAAGCCAACAGTGACGTTGCGGAGCACCCTGTCATTCATATCCACACAGCGTTTCCATTGAATGCGCTTCAAATCGATATCCAAGGCATTTCCCTGTTGGATATGGTTGTCCAGCATGGCGGCAAGAAGGTTATTCGCCGCCGTAATGGCATGAAAATCCCCGGTAAAGTGAAGATTCAAATCTTCCATGGGAACGACCTGGGCATAGCCGCCTCCGGCTGCTCCTCCTTTAACTCCGAAGCAGGGACCCAGGCTCGGTTCACGAAGGGCAACAGTTGTTTTCTTTCCCAGACGATTTAAGGCATCGGTAAGACCGACAGAAACCGTTGTTTTTCCCTCCCCTAAGGGCGTGGGATTAATGGCCGTCACCAAAATCAATTTTCCGTCCTTCTCTTTCTTCCTTTTTTCTATAAACCGAAGGAGAAAGCTTGGCCTTATATTTTCCATATAGTTCAAGCTCTTCCTCCGGGATGCCGTATTTTGCCGCAACATCCGTAATGTTCAACAACTCTCTCTCCTGCGCAATTTCCAAATCAGATTTCATTTTTATTCCCCCTTATTTACAAAGTTCGCCTCGAACTCTTCCTCGCTCATCAAAATCTGTCTTGCCTTTGTTCCTTCCTCTTCTCCTACAATATGGGCCTCTGCCAGCTGGTCCATAATGCGGGCCGCACGATTAAAGCCAATTCTGAATCTTCTCTGTAAAAATCCGATGCTGGCCTTCTCCGTATCGATTACCGTTCTGGCGGCATCGATAAAGAGTTCATCCCGGTCGGATGAAGACGCCTCCGCCGTATTGCCGCTCTCACCCTGTTCAATGCTGTCTATAATGCGTTCGTTGTATTCTACCGTTCCTTGATTTTTCAGGAAATCCGTAACCTTTCCGACTTCCTCATCGGATACGAAGGCACCCTGCACACGAATAGGCTTCGGCAGATTCTGCGGGAAGAAAAGCATATCTCCCTTGCCCAAGAGTTTCTCGGCACCATTCATATCAATAATGGTTCTGGAATCTACACCGCTGCTCACGGAAAAAGCAATTCGGGAAGGAACATTTGCCTTAATCAAACCGGTAATGACGTTTACCGACGGTCTTTGTGTCGCAATAATCAAATGCATTCCGCAGGCTCTGGCAAGCTGGGTTAAGCGCACAATGGCATCCTCAACCTCCTGTGCGGAAACCATCATCAAATCCGCAAGCTCATCGATAATGATGATAATCTGCGGTAAAACGTCCACTCCCTCCTTTTCTCTCTCCTCTTTAGACATTTTCCGAATTTTTTCATTGTACCCCGCCAAGTCGCGCACCGCAAAATTGGCAAATTTTTTGTAGCGGTTAGTCATTTCCGCAACAGCCCAGTTCAGTGCCTGTGCCGCCTTCTTCGGATCGGTTACGACCGGAATCAGGAGATGCGGAATGCCGTTATAGACCTGTAATTCCACAACCTTCGGGTCCACCATAATCATTCTGACCTCTTCCGGACTATATTTGTATAGGATGGACATAATCAAAGTGTTAATGGAAACGGATTTTCCCGCGCCGGTGGCTCCCGCTACCAAAAGATGCGGCATTTTTGCAATGTCTGTCACAACCACCTTCCCCGCGATATCTTTTCCTACGCCGAAGGCAAGACGCATTGTATTCTTTTGAAATTCCTCAGAAGAGAGAATATCTCCTAAGTACACAACCTGACTGTTCTTATTCGGCACTTCTATCCCTACTGCGGATTTTCCCGGTATTGGCGCTTCAATTCGAATATCCGCTGCAGCAAGACGCATCTTGATATCATTGCTTAAGGATACAATTTTTGCCAGCTTCACGCCCTGTTCCGGCTGTAATTCATAACGGGTCACGGAAGGGCCTACGGAAACATTGGTGATACTGACACTGATTCCAAAACTTTTCAAGGTTTCCTGCAAAGTTCTGGCATTCTTTTCTATTTCATTTTTCTCGCCGGCATGCTTGTCTTTAGAGCACTTCAAAAGAGAGAGCGGCGGAAAATAATAAGGAGGCGTTTCCTGCACAGGGTTTATTTCCTGTTCCTCTTTCTTTTCCGCAATTCTCTCCTGCAATTTTTCCATATCGGATGCAATTCTTCCGCCGGATGCCGTCTCCACCACCCTTGTGGAAGAATCCTGTTCCAGAAGTCTTTTTTTCAGATCCGAATCCTCTTCCGTTTTCCGCTTTCGCGACCTTCCTCTTTCCTCTATAGTCATTGGGGATTCGAGTATATCTTCCTTTAGTGTAAAACTGCCATTTTCCACTATGCTGTTCTCTTCCGGTCTGCCGCCTTCCCGCTCGCTGAACTCTTCATCCTTCCGATTGTCTGAAGATTCCCCCAAGCCTCTTGTTAAATCCAGCTCTTCAAAGGAGAATCCTCCCTCTTCCCGCATCACTTTAAACGGGATTCCGGCGTTGTCCTTACTTTCCTCTACAAAATCTTCCAGATGAAAATCCGTCGCGGAAAAATCCACTCCTCTCGCCTCTCTTTGTTCCCTTTTTTCTCGGCGCTCCCGCAGTGCCTCTTTCGCATTCTCCGAAATCCGTCGGATGTCCTCCTTTGCTTTGCGCCCCGCCTTTTCCGCAGTACGGACGGAATACGCCGTAAACAAACTGACTATCGGTTTTTCCGTAATAAAAACAAGAGAGAGAAGAAGCAAAAAGAAAAGAACAAAAAGCGCTCCCAACTTCCCTAAAATCCGGGACAAAAGAAAGAGGATTCCATTCCCCAGTACTCCACCCCCATCCAATAAAGAGTTGAAGTCAAAGGGAATTTCTTTCCCCAAAAATATCGTTCCGATAAAGCTTTCCAGAAAAAGATAAAAAATGATGATAGAAAAGATTCTGCGATAAACCGTTGGATTTTCCCTCTGTGCCATAAAAAAAAGCAGTAAAAAAAGAAGAAGAAAAGGAAACAAAAAAGCAAACGTTCCAAAAAAGAAAAACTGTATTTTAACTAAAATTTCTCCCAAAAAGCCGCAAAATCCCAAATTGCTGAAAAAAAGCAGGACGGAAAACAGGCAGGTGATAATCAGCACTATCTCCTCCCTGATTTTCGAATCCGTCACAATGTTTCGTTCTGCCTGCTTCTTTCTACTCGTTGTTCTCTTTGTCTTTTGTTTTCTTGCCATAAACTCCTACTCGTTCCACTTTCTCACAAAAAGCTTGCCTCAAAATTTTCCTTCACAAAGTGAAAGTGCAAAGCCGGCCTGCCATGGCGCATCTTTTTCTCTATTCCGGAATTTTTTTTCTCTTCGATTACCCCTTCCCGGATAAGACGCAGTTGTAAAAGCTTTGCCAAAATCCGGCTCGCTGAGCGAGAAGTAATCCCTAAAAGCTCAGCTAAACTTTGTGCATTGAAGGCTTTTTCCGGAGCCTGTTCATAAAGTCCAATCAGCTTTAAAATATTACTTTCATGGATTCCCTGTGCTTTTGCAAACTGAAGTGCCTTCTCATTCTTATAGTTATACACCAAACGGAGTTCCTGAGAAAGTGGTCCCGTAATCTTTCCTTCTTCCTCCATAAAGAAAGCATCATTTCTGCTATAGTGATTGCTTTCCATCAATGCTCTCTCGGCATAATAACGGCTTCTTTCCATGGAAGTGCTCAGTCCCATTCCCAGACGGAATGGAAAATTCAGATTTTTTCTGCATTGGTTTAGAATTTCTTCCAAAATGGGAAAAATCTCCGCATCCATCGAAATCTCCGCACTCACGGCGAACTGATTAAAACCTTTTTCAATAGAAAAATGAAGATGTTTCGCCTTTCTGTATGCCGTTAAAAACTGATAGACCTGCGCCTCTCTAAATTCCTTCTCATCTTTATCAACTTCCTCCGAGAAAGGCAGACGCAATAAAACGGACAAAGTTTTCTCTTCCACAATGGTACTTAGACGCAAATCATCCAAGGCATGTTGTATGGAGTTCCGAATCATTTCTTCATTGGGAAATACCGCTACATAGGGTATTTTTAATTCATCCAGACGTTTAAGATTATTGATGCTGCGGGATAAAATCATGTCTATTTTGCCCTTATCCCAGAGCTTCTTGGCATACTCCGTAATATGCTTATAATCATATTGACTGTCTTTGTAAAAATAGGGGCGTTCTTCCTCCTGAATATACTTGCTTACACCCATGTAATGATTGGTTTCGGTCAAAAAATCACAAAATACACGATTCAGAGGAATATCCTTGTGTTCGATCTGAAATTGCAAAAAAATCGATAAAACATCGATTGGTTCATACGCCGTAAAAGCACAAGGTATCCGGATATCCGGAAACTTTTTCAGAATATAATGATAGCCAAGTTCCCCTGAAAAGAAAATCACATCACACTTCTTCCGACAGTCCTCATAGATCTTGTCAATGTCACTGAGGTGGGTATAAATATAGGGATAAAAATGACATTCAAAACTCTTGTCCTGAATCACCTTTTCTATTGGTTCCAGAGACTTCTCCGGACTTACAATGGCAACCGAATACATAGACTCTTCTCCTTTAATTCTATGCTAAAACTATAGTAGCATTGTTAACATAAATTAAAGACAAAGTCAATCGAGTCTTTTTTCTCCTGTCTCTATTCTTTCCGCTAAGTCCGAAAGATATTCCCATCTTTCCCATTTTTCACTGAGCAGACGTTCCGCTTCTTCCTTTTCCTTCTGTAATTCCTGCAAACGAACAAAATCTCTTGCATTCTCTACACTCTGTCTATCCAATTCCTCTATTTTTTCCTCGAGCTTTCCGATTTCTTCTTCTATCGTCTCATAGTCCTTCTGTTCACGGTAGCTCATCTTCAACGCCCGTTCTTTTCTCCGGGATTTCCCGCCGGACTCCGTCCCCGCTTGTTTATCCGCCTCTTCCCCGTCCTTTCCGTTCATTCCGTTCCTGTTCCCGTTCTTGTTTCCTTTCGTACTTTCCAAACTTTCCTTTCCGCCTCGCCCTTCTTCCGAAAGACTCTCGGAAAGCAGCGCTACCTGGTAGTCCGTGTATCCTCCTTCAAACTGACGAATCCTTCCGTTTTCCTGAAAAGCGAAAAGACGATTTACCGTTCTGTCCAGAAAATAGCGGTCATGGCTGATCATAAGGACAATTCCGGAAAAATGGTCTAAAAAATCCTCTAAAACCATAAGGCTTGCGATATCGAGGTCATTGGTCGGCTCGTCCAAAAAAAGCACATTCGGTGCAGACATCAGAATCCGAAGAAGATAAAGCCTCCTTTTTTCTCCGCCGGAAAGCTTCCCAATCGGAGCAAACTGCATTTCCGGTGTAAAAAGAAAGCGTTCCGCCATCTGTGCCGCGGAAATCAAACCTTCTGTCGTAGGAAGATAATCGGCAATTTCCTTAATGCTGTCAATCACACGCTCCTCGTCGTTCAGCTCTTCATTTTCCTGTCGAAAATAAGCAATCCGTACGGTCTGTCCGATTTCCACCGTACCGGAATCCGGAGTAATTTCTCCGAGGATCACCTTCATGAGTGTAGACTTTCCCACTCCGTTTTTCCCGATAATGCCAATTCGGTCATTCCGAAGAAAGTTATAGGAAAAATGGGAAAACAGGCACTTCTCCTCATAGCTTTTACAAATATCCTTTAGGAAAATAGTAGATTTTCCAAGTCTGGTATAGATGGAAGATAAATTTAACTCTTCCTCCTCCGTAGGTCCGTGCATCTTAGAAAGCTTCTCGTAACGATCCAACCTGGCCTTCTGCTTGGTACTTCTCGCCTTGGCCCCTCTTCTAACCCAGGCAAGCTCCTTTCTTAGAAGGTTTTGTCTTGCCCGCTCCTTTGCCACCTCTGCGGAAAGCCGGTTCGCCTTTTCCTCAAGGTATGCATCATATTTGCAGTCATAGGAAATAAAGCCTTCTCTCTCCAGTTCCACAATGCGGTTACAAACCGTGTCCAAAAAATAGCGGTCGTGGCTGACCAAAAGAATACTTCCCTTAAACTGAGAAAGTTTTCCCTCCAGCCACTCGCTCACCTCTTCATCAATATGGTTGGTCGGCTCGTCCAGAAGCAGTAAGTCCGGCTCCACATTTAAAACGGAAAGAAGAGCAAGCTGCTTTTTCTGTCCGCCGGAAAGCGTCTTACAGGGGGCATCATACTCCAAAAGCCCCAGTTCCTGCATGACCTTTTTCCCGAAGGCTTCCTTCTCTTCTACCGTGTTCTGTATCGAAAAATGCTTGATAAGAGCTTGTAAAACCGACTCCTCTTCCGGAAATTTTGTTTCTTGAGGAAGGTAGGCAATTTTTAAATTCCGTTTCTTTACAACCGTTCCCCGGTCGAGTTCCTCTTCTCCCGCAATTACACGAAGAAGAGTGGACTTTCCGCCCCCGTTCTTCCCGATTAGGGCTACCTTTTCTCCTTCCTGCATATAGAAGTTTGCGTCCTGAAATAAAACTTTATTTTGAAAGCTTTTTGAAGCATTTTCCACATTTAGAATACTTGCTGCCATATTTTCTCCCGGTCTAAATCACACTCGTTTTACTCTTCAGTTTCTTTAGGCAGCTATAAAACGCCGGCACCAAAAAAATGTCCGCGAAAAGCCACGCCAGCGGAGAAGCATAGCAAGCTGCAATATAGCCGAATATTGGAATAAAAATAAAGGCCACCAGAGAACGCGCTATCATTTCACTCACTCCCGCAAGCATCGCAAAGCCGGAAAAGCCCATTCCCTGAATGGTGAAACGCCAACAGTTTACAAAAACCAGCGGAATAAAAAAGAGGGAATTGGCTACCAGAAATTGTTTTGTCATAGCCAGCACTTCTCGTTCCTTGCCGTCAATAAAGATTTTCGGAATTTCTCCTCCGAACAGGACGAGAAGAATGCAAATCAAAACAGCATAAATACTGCCTATCTTTGTTGCGTCCCAAAGCCCTCTGTCAATCCGCTTATATTCTCTTGCTCCCGAGTTTTGTCCGGCATAAGTTGCCATAGTTGCCCCCAAGGCATCAAAAACACAACAACAAAATCCGCTGATTCTCTGCCCTGCTGTAATTGCCGCCATCGGAGCCGCACCCAAACCGTTTACCGCCGTCTGCAGAACTACGGAGCCGATCGCCGTAATACTGTATTGTAATCCCATCGGCACACCGATAAACAAGAGTCTTTTGTAATAATGCTTTTCCAGTCTGAGTTCCCCTTTTTTAAAATGTAAAATAGGAAACTTCTTTTTCATATAGAAAAGGCACAAAAGACCGGAAAGAAGCTGAGAAATTACCGTAGCATAGGCCGGACCGTCCACCCCGAAGCCCCAATAACGAATGCTGAGATAGTCCAAAATAATATTTAACACGGCAGCAAAGATCAAGAAATAGAGCGGAGTCTTCGAATCTCCGAGAGCACGGATTGTGGAACTCGTCATATTATATAAAAAGGTGGTCGGTATGCCCAGGAAGATAATAAAAATATAGTCAAAAGCATAAGAGAAGGTTTCTTCCGGCGTATTCATAAAGCGGAGTATCCCATCGGTCGCCAAGGCAATCAAAGCCGTCATGACAATGGAAAATATAATGCTGAGCCAGAGCAGGTTTCCCACATACTTCCGAAGTTTACTTTCCTGTTTGGCGCCGAACTTCTGCGCTACCGGAATAGCAAAACCGGAACAAAGTCCTATAACAAAACCGTTAATCATAAAGCTGATTGCCCCTGTGGAACCGACACCCGCCAAAGCATTTAAGCCGAGAAGCTTTCCTACGATAATCGTATCCACCATACTGTAAAACTGTTGAAACAATGTTCCCAAAAACATAGGCAAAGCAAATCCGATGATGAGGCTCATCGGATTTCCCTTGGTCAAATCCACCATCACTGTCTTTTTTCCCATACTTCCTCTTTTCTGCCTTTTATACTTCTCGCAGGCTTTCCTTTAAATCTCCGTTTCCGTAAGCCTTCAGTAAATCCCATAAATCTTCCATCTGCTGCCGGAGTTCCGTTCCCTTATCCGTCTCGGCAATGCGTATTCTGCTCTTCATTCTTTCCACAACTCGAATATCCGGTGTATTTTCTTCTCCCTTTTGAAAATCTTTATGCTCCGCAAGGGAAAGATGTTTAGAATCATAAATCAAGGTGTATCCTGCAATCCCGGTTTTAGAATGATACGCCTTAGAAATTCCTCCGTCAATCATAAAAAGCTTTCCGGAAGCCTTAATCGGACTTTCTCCTTGTTTGCTTTTTACCGGGACATGCCCGTTTATAATATGAGAAAGTTCCGGATTTTCACGAAATTCCTCAATGATTTTATCTACATAGCTTTCCTTTTCAATCCACTTATAGTAGGCATTGTAGTTTTCCTGATAACTTTCCGAATCGGCAATGAAATAGTGTTCAAAGGTACACATTTTATCTTTTCCGAAAAGAGGTGACTTCGGTCCACACCAAAGATACCAGAAAAAATCCGTTGCATAAAGTTTTCCGTTCGGATCCAAATCACGATTCATAAAATATGCTTCTATGCACTTTTGTTCGCAATAGTCCATAAGATGCCTTCCGAAGACCTCTCCGTCTCTCGTCGAGATGGAGAGAAAATCTCCCTCTTCCGTCATCGGAATGCATCCATGGTAAAGAATATTGTGATTTACAATTTTATACATGGAACCATGGGTAAAGAAAAAATCCATATGCTTTTTCAGCATTTTGGAATGCGTAAAACTATAGACGAGCGTATCCATGAGCTCTTTTTCTTTTTTCGAGAGTGCATAGGGATCTGTCCAATCTATCGTCGGGAAAAAGCAGTCCCTTAAAGGATAGATTTTTCCCTCGACCTCCACCACCTTCTTTTCCAGGTCCATTTTATGAAGAAGCATCCTATGTTCCAAACCATACTCCGGATGTCTCCGAATAAGCTGCCCCTCCTCCTTCCACATTATCACACTGATGGTTTTGCACATTTTTGCAGCGAGCTCCGGCTCCACCGAATCGGCAATATTTTTATCCCAAAGATGCGGATAAAAGCATGTACAGGGATCCTCTCCGTAGATTTCTTGCGCGAACATCGATAGAGGGCGGAGATTGATTCCATAACCGTCCTCTAAAACATCGAAGCTGTTATAGGAAGTGGCAATGCGAAGCACATTGGCAATGCAGGCGGGATTTCCTGCAAAGGCTCCCATCCAATCCACATCATGGTTTCCCCACTGAATATCCACATCATGGAAGCACATCAGTTCTTCCATAATGAGATCCGGATGCGGTCCTCTGTCAAAAATATCTCCGATAATATGCAGACTATCTATACTTAGATTCTGAATCAATTCGCAAAGGGCAATAATAAATTCCCTGCCTCGATTGACATCCAAAATTCCATGTAAAATCTCCTTATGATAAAGCTTCGTATCTTCCTCTTCATCATGTAAAAGTTCATCAATCGCATAGGCAAATTCCTTCGGAAGTTTCTTCCTTACCTTAGAGCGGGTATACTTGGATGCAATTTTCAGACAAAGGGCCGTCAATCGATGAATGGTAATCTTCTGCCATTCCTTGTCTTCAATAAAGGCGTTTTTTCGATTCAAAAAAGTTTCTCTCGGATAGTAAATCAAATTAGCCAGACGAAGCTGTTCTTCCTCCGGAAGAAAATGGGAAAATATTTCCGAAATCTTATCGCGAATTACACCGGAAGCCGACCGCATAAGAAAAATAAAGGCTTCACTTTCTCCATGAAGGTCAGAAAAAAAATACTCCGTTCCCTTGGGAAGGGCACAAATTGCTTTCAAGTTGATTATCTCCGCCGCTGCCTGATTCGCAGTGGGAAAGGATTTTGCCAGCAAACGAAGATAATCCAAGTCTTTTTTCATAATTTCTCCCCGCTCTTCTATGAAATCTTCTCGAACTATTTTTCTGTATACAAACCATCTTTATTCAATTTGTTCTATTCTTACGCTTCTATAGTATATTTTCACTTTAACATATTTTCGAAAAGATAAAAGGGATTTTTTCTTCTACACAAAATGCCTATAAAGCAAAAAGGACTACAAGGTCATGCCTGTCTCTTGTTAAATCCCGAAACAGACACATGCCCTTGTAATCCTTTTATTTACGGGAAACGCCGTATCAAAGAATACGGCATTTCTTTTATATCACTACAATGTAGCGCTCTTCCGCCGGAAAATCCTGTCTAGTCTTCCACCCTTGCTACCACAGAAGGATCTACCTCCTTACGGTTTAGAATCTCCATAAATTCTTCCCCGGAAATGGTTTCTCTCTCATAGAGGAACTTTGTAATCTCGTGCAACTTTGTGATATTTTCCTCCAAGAGTTTATAAGCCTTATCGTGTTGCTTCTTGACCAGCTCCACAACCATTTCATCTATCTTGGTCTGCGTTTCGGGAGAAACCGTAAGCGTCGCATCGCCGCCAAGATACTGGTTATGCAACTGTTCCATGGCAACCATACCGATGCTGTCTGCCATTCCGTAACGGGTAATCATCGCTCTTGCCGACTTTGTCGCACGCTCAATATCATTTGCCGCACCGGTGGTACAGGTATGGAAAATAAGTTCCTCCGCACAACGCCCTCCGGTAAGTGTTGCAATTTCATTTTCCAGCTCTTCTCTGGAGTAAAGATAATGGTTCCCTTCTTCCTCTACCTGCATGGTATAGCCCAAAGCTCCCGATGTTCTCGGAATAATGGTAATCTTGTGCACCGGAGCGGAATCCTTCTGCAGCGCCGCTACCAGAGCATGGCCGACTTCATGATAAGAAACAATCAACTTCTCCTTATCCGTCATAACCTTATTTTTCTTCTGATATCCCGCAATAACCACTTCAATGGACTCTTCAAGATCAGACTGAATCACCCTCTCTCTGCCGGCACGAACTGCACGAAGCGCCGCCTCATTGATGATGTTGGCAAGCTCTGCACCGGAGGCACCGGGAGCAGCCTTCGCTATGGCTTCCAGATTCACATTGTCGGACATTTTAATCTTCTTCGCATGTACCTTTAAGATATCCACTCTTCCCTGGAAATCCGGTAACTCCACCGGAACTCTTCTGTCAAAACGGCCGGGGCGAAGCAGTGCCGGATCCAACTGGTCCGGCTGGTTGGTTGCCGCCAAAAGGATGATTGCCTTTGAACTGTCAAACCCGTCCATTTCCGTAAGAAGCTGGTTTAAGGTCTGTTCTCTCTCGTCATTGCCCCCTAAACCGCCTGCACCTCTCTTCTTACCGATGGCATCAATCTCATCGATAAAGATGATACAGGGGGACTTCTTCTTTGCCTGATCGAAGAGATCTCGCACCTTTGCTGCACCCATGCCGACAAACATTTCCACAAACTCCGAACCGGAAATGGAGAAGAACGGAACCCCCGCCTCTCCGGCTACCGCTTTCGCAAGCATAGTCTTACCGGTTCCGGGAGGGCCTACCAAGAGGGCTCCTTTTGGAATTTTCGCACCAATCTTCGAATATTTGTCCGGATTGTTGAGATAATCCACCATTTCCGTAAGAAGTTCTTTCGCCTCATCTTCTCCGGCTACATCCCTAAAACGAATGCTGTCGTCTTTCTTCTCATACTCTCTTGCATTGGATTTCCCGAAACCGCCCAGTCCGAAGCCGCCGCCTCCCATGTTGCCCATTGCGGAAGTCATTCGCTTTGACAACCAACTTCCGACAGCCATAAAGAGAAGCAAGGGAATCACCCAGGAAAAAATGAAATTCAGGAGAAAATTATTTTCTACCGGAAGGGTTTCATTATATTTTACGCCCTGCTTGGTAAGTTCACTTAAAATCTGCGCTTCGGTAAATTCATTCTTTATTCTGGTCGTACTGTAAATGGTCGTTTTTCCATCCTTCTCCACTTCGTACTTAATGCTGTTCTCCCCAAGTTCAACCGCCTTAACTTCCTTGTTTTCTACCGCCTGTTGGAAGTCGGAATAGGTACTGCTTTCAATTCTGGCCTGCTTGATAGCGGGAATCACAAAACTGTTTAAGAGTAAAGTGATGATTAACGCCACAAAAACATAGAATAGAAAAGGCGTCTGTCTATTCCCATTATTTCCCTGTTTGTTGTGATTTTGTCTATTCGAAAAAAAATCGTCAAAGTTCGGAAATGAGTTTTTATTATCCATCCGTAATTCTCCTTACTTTATTGCTTTCTGTCTATCTGTTCAAAAAAAGAACTCTATACACGGCAGTATAAAGTCCTTTTGTGTTTAAAGTATGAAAATCTTCAAGAATACTTCTCTTTTTCTTTTCTTTTGGAATCACACCGATTCCTTTCAGAATAAGTTCTTCTTCCAGAGCCTTCTTTCTACTACATAATCTTTTTAATCAGTTCGCAAAGTTCCTCTACCGCATCTTCCTTTCCGTCCTGAATCTCTTCCACTACACAGCTCGAAATGTGTCTCTGTAAAAGTTCTTTACTGAAGGCCTTTAGGGCTGAGGAAACCGAACTGACCTGCGTGATAATATCCACACAGTATCGATCTTCCAGCAGCATGTTCCGAATCCCCTTAATCTGCCCCTCCATTCGATTTAATCGGGATATTAATGCCTTTTTCTCCGCCTCATTCCGAGGCTTCAGCTTTTTTCTCTCGGCGCAGTGACATTTTTCCATGCATTCCCTACCTTATTCAATATTTGTAACACCGTAATCCTGTGCCTCTACTGCCGCTTTCAGAGTCGCATTGTCCACTTCTTCCTTCAGAAAAACGGTGGCTGTTCCGTTCTCATGGCTTACTTCCGCATGATCCACCCCGCTGACTGCTTCTAAAGCCTTCTTTACTCTGGCCTCACAATGCCCGCACATCATTCCCGTAATTTCCATTTTCTTTTCCATTCTTTTTTCCTCCTGATTTTCCGTATTTTCACTTTGATTTTTTATTGCCGTTCCCTTTTGGGAAAATTCCGCCAAAATCGCCTGTCTCTTTTCTTCTCCAATCCCCTTTTTCCTGTCCTTCTTCGTGTCTTTTATGGAAAATAAATTCAAACGAAGGGCATTCAGGCAAACCGTCACACTGGATAAACTCATGGCTAAAGCTCCAACCATCGGGTTCATTTCAAAATTCCAGTGAAATACGGCTGAATAAAATCCTGCCGCAAGGGGAATGCAGATTACATTGTAAAAAAATGCCCAGAATAAATTCTCATGGATGTTGTGAATCGTGGCGCGGGAGAGTCGAATACTCCTCGGAATATCCGAAACATTTGACTTCATCAGTACAATATCCGCCGCATCAATCGCTACATCCGTTCCCGCTCCGATGGCGATTCCCAAATCCGCTCTGGTTAAAGCAATCGCATCATTAATGCCGTCTCCCACCATCGCTACCTTTCCGAATTCCTGCAGCTTCCTGATGACTTCTTCCTTACCGTCCGGAAGGACTTCGGCAATCACTAAATCCACCCCTGCTTCCTTTGCTATCGCCTCCGCCGTATTCTTCCGATCTCCCGTCAACATAACCGTAAAGACACCCTGTTTCTTAAGCTCTTCAATCCCTTCCTTTGCGTCCGTCTTCAAACTGTCCGCTACGGAGATGGCACCCAAAAGCTCTTCTCCTCTTAGGAAAAACAGATTGGTCTTACCCTCTGCGGAAAGGACATTCAGATTTTCTAAAAATTCCTCTTTCACCGGGAAATGCTCCCGTAAATACCCTTCCGAGCAAGCAATGATTTTCTCTCCCCCATAACTTGCCGTGATACCGTGCCCGGCCATGGCTTGAAAATCTTCTACCGGATAAGGAGAAATTCCGTTTTGCTCCCCATAGCTCTGTATTGCCTTGGCAAGCGGATGTTCGGAATTCTTTTCTATCGAAACAGCAAGCTTTAAAAGTTCCTCTTTCTTCTCTTCCCGAACCGGAACTATATCGGTGACTACCGGAGTTCCGTTTGTCACGGTTCCGGTCTTGTCCAAGGCAATGATTTCCACTCTTCCCGCTTCTTCCAAAGAAGATGCCGTTTTAAAAAGAATACCGTTTTTTGCCCCAACACCGTTTCCTACCATAATCGCAACGGGCGTCGCAAGCCCCAGTGCACAGGGACAGCTGATGACAAGAACCGCCACTCCTCGGGAAAGTGCCGTGGAAAATTCCGCTCCGCTTCCCAGCACAACGAGAAAAGTAAGGAGTGCAATTCCCATGACAAAAGGAACAAAAACAGCGGAAATTTTGTCCGCAATGCGGGCAATGGGGGCCTTCGTTGCGGCGGCATCGGACACCATTTCGATAATCTGTGAAAGACTTGTATCCTTTCCGATACGAACCGCTTTCGCCGTGATATATCCCGATCGATTCAAGGTTCCCGCAGAAATCTTGTCTCCCTCTTCTTTATCCGCCGGAATCGATTCTCCCGTAAGTGCCGACTCATCTATCGCCGTACGTCCGGAGAGAATCAGCCCGTCCACGGGAATCTGTTCCCCGGGCTTCACCGCAAAAACATCTCCAACCGCTACATCATCAACAGACACCGTCTTCTCTACGCCGTCTTTTAAAAGCACAGCGGTCTTGGGACTTAGATCCATCAGCCCTTTTAGAGCACTCGTGGTTCTTCCCTTTGAAATCGATTCCAACATCTTTCCCAGAGTAATCAGGGTAGGAATCATCGCTGCCGTCTCAAAGTAAAGATGATGCCCTATTTGATGTGCCATTTCCGCATTTCCCAGTTCCAAATAATAGTTTATCCCATAGAGAACGCCCAAAGAATAAAGGAATGAAGCCGAGGAGCCTAAGGCTACCAGACTGTCCATATTGGGAGCGAGCCGAAATAAGGCAGAGAAGCCCGAAGTGAAAAATTTCTTGTTAATCAGCATTACGATAATGGCAAGCAACATTTCCGTAAGAGCAAGAATTCCGGGATAGCGTAAAACTGCCGGTAAGGAAAAATGAAAAAGCATCGGCCCCATAGACAGCGTCATAAGAACAAGTAAAAAAACAAGAGACTGCAAAAAACGCTTTTTTAGCTTTGGAGTTTCTCGGTCTTCCAAAGCATCTTCCTTCTGTGCTTCCGACTTCGTATCGGATATAAAGCCATATCCGGCTTTCTCCACCGCTTCCTGCACGGCTGTTTCCGAAACCTCTCCTTCCACTGCCAAACTGTTGGTAAGCAGAGAAACCGAACAAGATTTTACCCCCGGCACTTTCTGCACGGCCTTTTCCACCCTTGTCTGACAGGCTGCACAAGACATCCCGGTCACTGTATATTTTTTCATTTACCCTCCTATCTATAGCATAAAGCAATTTATGAAAGCCGCTTTTCTTTCGGGAAAGGAACTTCTCGAGCTATCCTTTCAGAAGGTATAATATACCCCCATAGGGTATATGTCAAGAATGAAAATAAATTTACTTTCCCGGAGAAAATGAATTTATTCCTCTATCATCTCCTCATAGCCCTTTAATGCCGCAAAAGAAAAAAATTGTACCGCTCTATGGGATAAATCGACCCTCTGCCGACAGAGTGGGAAAGGATATGGATGACTTAGAATCGTACTGTATTTTCCGCATTGCTTCATGGGCTCCGTATTTTTTCGCTCTATCCTCTTATTTCTTTTCGTTTTCCCGGCAAGCTCCGTTCTCCCTACGGATTCCATTTGCCGGGCAAGCTCCATCCTCCCTATGGCTTCCGTTTCGGCAACTTCTCTTTTCCTATATTCCACTGCTGTGTCCTCCTATCTGTTTATTTCGCTCTCTGCCCCTCGCCCCGTCCAGATATTGATAGGCTTTTAATACCGCATTCTTTCCATACTTCTGCATAAGCTGTAGGGAAGCCTCCCTCACACGCTCTTCCCTATCCGGAAAACGCTCTTGCAAGATTCCTTTACCGCATCCCTCTTCTTTTTTCTCATTCTCTTCTTTCTCCCTGCAATAGGTAAAGAGATCCACTTGACCGAGCTTCTCTTTCTTAACGGGAGAAATATCTTCAAAAGACAAAGAAAGCTTTCGGATGGACAATCGTCTGTCCATGATTTCATCATAGATAGATAAAATCGCCTCCGTAATCTCTTTCTCCCGATTACTTCGTTCCATCAGGTGACGCAGTCCATGTACTCCTCTGGGAACAAACTTCCCATAATGATTTTTCCGCTTCTCTCCGGCATAAGACTCTCCTACATTTTCCCCGTCGAAGGAAATCGAAAGCTGTACCAATTCTGTACAAAGCCCTTTCTCTTTCAGCTCATAGGCCAAGGCCTCCGCCATCTCCTCCGCAACAATTCTTCCTTTTTGAAAATCGTAGGGACAGGGCAGGACCTGCCCCGAGCTAAGACTCTTTCGTTTTGCCTGCAAAGCATGAATATCGGCAATTCTGCAAGGTTCATACCCCCAGGCATGATCGATAAGATATTCCGCCTGTATGCCGAAAAGCTTATAAAGCAGTGTCTGATTCTGCTTTTTTTCTTCCCTGGAAAGAGAGGCTAACGCGATATCTCCCATGGTATAGATTCCATAACTTTCCAGCTTTTCTGCCGTTCCTCTTCCGATTCGCCAAAAATCTCGAATCGGACGATACCCCCAAAGTTCTCTTCGGTAGCTGCGTTCTGTGAGCTTTGCCAGGCGAAGCCCATCTTCCGTCGTCTTTAAATGCTTCGCCAGAATATCCATCGCAACCTTTGCCAAGTACAAATTCTCTCCCAAACCCACCGTGGCGACAATTCCCATTTCCCCATATACCGTCCTCGCAATTTCTGCCGCAAGCTCTTCCGCACTCTTCCGATAAATTTTCTCATAGGGGCGTAAATCAATGAACACCTCGTCTACGGAATAAACATGAATATCCTCTCTGGACACAAAACGCAGATAAATTTCATAAATTCTTCTGCTGTACTCCATGTACAGAGCCATTCTGGGAGGTGCCGTAATATAAGAAAGAGCCAAAAAAGAATAAGCCTTCAAGTCGGAATCCAGGCAGGAGCTTCCCACCAGCCTTCTCTCTTCCGTCTTCCACTTCCTTTGATAGTTAATTTCCTTAACTCTCTCAATCACCTCAAAAAGTCTCGGTCTTCCGGGAATTCCGAAGTTCTTTAAAGCAGGGCTCACCGCAAGGCAGATGGTCTTTTCCGTTCTTCCGCCGTCTGCCACCACAAGATAGGCATCCATCGAATCCAAGCCCCTTTCCACACACTCACAGGAAGCATAAAAAGACTTTAAATCGATAGCCATAATTCCACAGGACTCTTTCTCTTCCATTGCTTCTCTCCTTTGTCCTGTATAATATAACAAAACATTTGTTTTGTAAATGAAATATCACCTGCTTTTACGGGGAGGAAAAAAAACGAAGTGACACAGTATTCCTACTGCATGACTTCGTTTCTATAGCTGTATGACTTCCGTTTCTGCAAATCGTTTTAGTTCTATGCCTTTTCTTTTCCGAAGAAAAAGCTGGATACCGTTCCGGGACCGGTATGACAGGCAATCGTTCCGCCGATATCAAAGATTTCAATGTTTCCCTCGGGATGAAAGCGGTCTCGAATACTTTCCGCAAGTTTCTTCGCATCCAGAGGACAAGCCGAGTGACTGATAAAGCACTTTTCAGTAGAAAGATACCCTTCCTTCTCCATCTTGGAAAGAATGTTTTCCATAGCCTGCTTCTTCCCACGGGCTTTCTCGATGGGCTTCAGCTTTCCCTCTTCCGTAATCTTTAAAACCGGACAAATTTTAAGCAGTCCGCCAATAAAGCCTGCCGCCTTACTGACTCTTCCGCCTTGGATAAAGAAGCGAAGGTCGGAAGTAAAGAAATAGCCGTGAAGGCGATTTCTCCATTTTTCCACTTCTATGCGAAGTGTTTCCATATCCAAGCCTTGCTTTTTCAGCTCACAGGCCTTATCCACTAAAAGTCCGTAACCGCAAGAAGCCATTAAGGAATCCACGATTTCGATTTTTCGCTCCGGGAATTCTTCCAGTAAAATGTCCTTTGCAATGTGACAGGAATTAAAGGTTCCGGATACCCCACTGGAGAGACAGATATGAAAAATGTCCTGGCCCTGTTCTAAATATTTTCGGAAACTACCGATATATTCCTCGGTATTCACCTGTGTTGTCTGGCTTTTTTCACCGGAAAGCATCTGTTCAAAGAGCTTATCCTGCGAGATGGACTCATAAAAATCATCCCGGAACTCCTCTCCCTCCAGGAAAAACTTCGCATAAATCAGGTTGACGCCCCGTTCCTCCGCCCAGCCCTTTCTTAAATCCATGGTAGAACAACAAGAGAGTATATAATTCTCCATCTTTTATCCTTTCTATCATTTAACGCCTTGTATCAATGGAAGTCTCTATTCTCCGAGTACATTTCGAATCGCTACCGGTGTTCTGTAATTCCAACGATAAATCCGAATCCCGGAACGACGGGATGCGGCATTTACGACCTGGCCGTTTCCGATATAGATGCCTACATGGTTTATCACTCCTCTGCGGTTCGCATAGAAAATCAAATCACCGGGTTTAATGTTTTCACTGCTTACTTTTATTCCGGTTTTAGCCTGTTCCCTGGACACTCTCGGAAGAGATACACCGTATTTACTCATAATCGTCTGTGTAAATCCGGAACAATCACAACCGCGCGTAAGAGAGGTTCCTCCCCATACATAGGGATTTCCTACAAACTGGCAGGCAAAATTCACTAAATCACTCCTTCTCTTGGCCGCCTGGTTTGCCCTGTCCTGTGCCGGGCGATAGCTGATTGCCTCATAGAGAGCATAGCTCACGGAAACATTATTGTCTCTTGTTGAGACAAAGGCCCCCTGTTCTCCATCCTCATCATCACCGGAGTCCAAATCAAGCTGCACCCAACCGTCCAACTGATTCACCACGGAATATCTTTGGTCTCTCGTAATTTTTGTCCAGGCTGATGAGTTTAAGTCCGGATTGGAGCGAACATTCAAGGCATCGGTATTCACAATCGCCATTACCGTAGCATGTTCCAATGCAAGGTTTTCCGCTTCCTTCCCTCTTGCTACAAGTTCCGCCTTCACATAGCCCGTAATCCCCCCGGACTCTATTTTTAACCACCCGTTTTCTTCGGAAAGAATATTTGCTCCCGCAAAGCTCGGAAACTTACCGATGATATTCTCTATTCCTTTATCCTCGGGACTCGAACGAATATTAATATAATCCTGTGCCTTGGAAACGCCCAAATTGTCATACAGATTCAGGACTTTCTGGCGGAGATTTAAGCTTCTTGCTTCATCGAGCCCATATTCCAGACGGACATTCTCCGACTTGGAGGAAATATAAGCTTCTTCCACTCCTTCAATGGTATCCGTAAAAATCTTCAGATAATCTTTTCCGCTTCGACTCAGTACAATGTAACGCTCCCCTTTAGCACAGGAGGAAAGCGTATTTCCCTCTATTTTTTCCGGTGTGGAACGAATACGAAGTTTGTCAGCTAAAATGGTCACCCTCGGTGCCATAAAATCACAGGCTTTTTTCCTCGCCTCTTCCCCTTCCAGAAGATATTGTTTTGCAATATATCCCTCCAGGCCGCCGGAACGCACCTTCGCCCAACCGTCTTTTCCTTCCGGATTGGCATCCAGTACTTCCACACCGGCGCCATTTCGCAAAAGACCGATGATATTTCGAATATCATTTTCATTGGTATCCGAACGAAAATTAATGTAAGAATCGCATTGTACCAGACCTAAATTTTGGTATTTAGCGAGTGCCTCTTCCTGCTCTGTCTTAATTTTCTCATCAAGCTTAAACTTCAGCTCCGAATCACTCGCCTTGTCCGAATCTCCTCCCATTTCGCTCGGGGATAAGACGGACGCACTGGCTTTTTCCTTTTCGGAGGAATGCCTGCAAGAACACAAAAAAAGGCTCGCAAACAAAAGCAGTAAGCCTATTCTTCGAATTCTGTTTTTACTCTTTCTCTTCTTCATAGTAAGCTACCTGTTTTTACAAGCCATGAACCGTTTTACACCTCACTTAGTCCGATAAACGCTCCCTGTACCCCTCTTTTTCCCTGACTGTATCGGTGAGAAAAAAACAAATCAGGTCTTTCCATCGTGCAGTAACCGCTGACGGAAATATTTTCTGCGGGAATCGAATTTTCGAGCGCAATCCAACGATTTAATTCCCATAAATCAATGTGGAACTTTTCTTTGGAAACCCGTTCAATGGGGGAATCATTTTTTGCCATTTCCTTTAGTGCAGGAAAAGCGTCCAAAAATGCTTCTCCCACATCCTCTGACACCTCATAGCAATTCTTACAGATACTCGGTCCGATTGCAATGTAGATTTCCTCAGGTTTGGAAGAAAATTCTCTTTGCATTGCCTCTATCACGCGTGCCAAAATCCTTCCGTGCGTTCCTCTCCAGCCGCTATGACAGGAGGCGATGGCTCTATGTCCTTTATCGTAGAAAAGTATCGGCACACAATCCGCAGAAAAAGCGCTCAAAATCACGCCCTCTTCATCGGTCATTAGGGCATCCACATCCGTGTAATCCCTTTCTCGGAAAATGCCCTTTCCTCGGTCTTCCCTTCCTACGTGGCGGGCATTTACACTGTGTGTTTGCTGTGTAAGCACAAAATCTTCCGGCTTCGCTTCAAAAAGACTTCCTAAAATACGAAAATTTTCTAAAACTTTCTCCCTTTCATCTCCCAAATTGAAGCCTAAATTCAGAGAAGAAAGATGTTCTTTCGAAACACCGCCTTTCCTCGTGGAAAAGCCGTGTCGAAGTCCTCTAATTTCCTGTAAAAGAGGAGATTCAATGAGGGGAACTGTATGATTCCCGCTTTTGTAGTCTTTTATCGGAAAAATTGTCTTCAAACTATACTCCTATATTCAAACCTAAAATTTCCGCTGTTTCTTTTGCCGTTCTGCTTTTCATCACGGCTCCGGAAATACCGACCGCCTTCGCTGCAGAAATATTTTCCTCCAAATCATCAATAAAAAAGCAATCCGAAGGTTTTAAGCTGTATTCCTTTAAAAAGCGCTCATAGATGATGTCCTGCGGCTTTACACACTTATGTGCTGCAGAATAAAAAATACCGGAAAAGCACTCCACTGCAGGAATCACTTCCTTATAAATGGAAAGGAGACGCATGGAGGCATTGGAAAGCAAATAGATTTCTTTTCCGTTTTCCTTTAAAGCACGAATCATTTCCGCTGTCCCCGGAATGACCTTCATATTATATAGGTGCCAATTCTGAAAAGAAAGATGGGCGAGTTCTCTTGCCTTATCGGAACTAAGCCTTTCCATCCAGTTGCTCTCAGCCTTTTCTTCCTCTATGAGTCCGGCATCCAGTAAAAACCACTCCTGCGAGTTAAAGACAATGTTCTTTACCTCTCGAATCAATTCCTCATCTTCCGTATAGTGCCGGATAACCCATTCCGGGTTATAGGTTACCAAGACATTTCCCATATCAAACAGAATATTCTTATAAGAAATCATTACAATCCTCCGATTTTTATATAAAAAAAATCCCGAGCACCGCTCGGGATATGACGAATCCGGGAATCGAACCCGGGATTCAGCCGTGAGAGGGCTGCGTCTTAACCTCTTGACCAATTCGCCTTAGTCGATTTGAAACCGACTAGCGAATTCTAGCATACCGTAGGATTTCCGTCAAGCAAATTTTCTAAATCTTTGAAAAATGACGGATAGGAAATGGAAATGCACTCCGCATCTTCAATCTCCATAGGACTTTCCTTCGGACAAAGAAGTCCGAGCACGGCAAAGCTCATGGCAATGCGATGGTCTTTAAAGCTTGGAATTCGCTTTCCCTTTAAAGGAAAAATACCGCCCTGTCCGTAAATTCGCATGCCGTCTTCCGTTTCTTCACAAGGAATTCCGAGACGGTTAAGATTCTCCACCACCGCTCTTATGCGGTTACTTTCCTTCACCTTCAGTTCCTCCGCATTCTGAATTACGGTTTCTCCTTCCGCAATTGTAGCGAGTACGGCAAGAATCGGCAGCTCATCTATGAGTCTTGGGATAAGAGAACCTGCAATTTCCGCACCGCGAAGTTTTCCGTAAGTAAAGAGAACATCTCCTCTCTCTTCTCCCCCTATCGTCTTTTTATTTAAAGTTTGAAATTTCGCACCCATATTGGAAAGAACGTCCAGGATTCCGCTCCGGCTTTCATTTAGGCCGACATTTTCTAAAAGTATTTCGGAGCCGGGCAGGAAGAAGCAGGCCGCCATAAAGTAGGCTGCGGAGGAAATGTCTCCCGGGACGGAAAAAATTCCCGGAATGGATTGCAAGGCTTTTCCCGGTCTTAAATGAATCTCGGCTTTTCCGTCTTCCAGGATTTTTGTCTCAATATCCGCTCCCATCGCAGAAAGCAATCTCTCCGTGTGATCCCGTGAAAGAGAAGGCTCCGTATAGACCGTCTCCCCTTTTGCATAAAGAGACGCCAAAAGTAAGGCAGACTTTACCTGTGCGGAAGCGATGGGGCTTTCATAAGAAATCCCCTTAAGTGCACTGCCTTCTATCTTTAAGGGCGCAGTGCATTTTTCTCCTTCCGCGGAAATCTTGGCTCCCATCTTTGATAAAGGGGTCAGCACTCTCCCCATAGGACGTTTTTCCAGACTCTCATCTCCGAAAAGTACGGAAGAAAAAGTCTGTCCGGAAAGGATTCCCGCCATAAGGCGCATGGTTGTTCCGGAATTTCCGCAATAAAGAGAGTCGGCAGGCGCCTCTAAAGCCTCCATACCCTTTCCCTCGATTATCAGTTTTGTACCTTCTCTTTCTATGGAAACACCGAGTTTCTGAAAGATATCCATAGTAGAGAGACAGTCTTCGGAAGGAAGAAAGCCCTCTACCACTGTTTTTCCCTTCACAAGAGATGAAAACATAATCGCCCTATGGGAAATACTCTTGTCCCCCGGAACACAAAGCTTCCCCTTTAACACTCTTCCTACTCCATAGAGCTTCGCAATCACTTAAGATACCCCTTCATTTCCAAATAATTCCGCATGAGTACTTCCATTTCCCGGTAATCAATACGGGAAGCATTAATCATCAAGTCATAATTATCCACCTTCATCCAGTCCTCTCCGGTGTAATACTTATGATACTCTCTTCTTTCCCGGTCAATCTTCTTGATACGCTTCTTTGCCTCTTCTTCATCCACCTTACAGTAATCCATGGTTCTTTCGATACGCTTCTCCATATCCGCATAAACAAAGAAATCCACATGTTCTTTCTTCGCTTCCCGTAAGATTACATTGGCACAGCGTCCTGCAATAATACAGTTCTCCTGCTCCGCAAGTTCCACCACAACCTGACTTTGGAAACGAAAGAGGTTCTCGGGACTCACGATGTCCTCTTCAAGACTCGGCTTTCCAAGTCTCGGTTTTAAAGAATCCACAATCTTGTATAGGAGATTACTTCCCGCCTTCTCGTCCGCCAAACGGAAGTACTGCTCTCCGATTGCCGTCTTTTCGGAAGTAATACGCAAGATTTCCTCATCATAGAAAGGAATGCCCAAAGATTCTGCCAAGTTTTTTCCTACAGTGCGGCCTCCGGAACCATACTGTCTTCCAATCGTAATAACCAGTTTTTTTGTAAGCATATTCGCCTCCTACATTGCTAGCGGTATTGTTTTTCTTATTATAATACAGAAAAGGCAGTCGCACAGCTAAAAAATTGTCTCTACGTGCTGAACTGCCTCCTTTTTACTTTATCCTCTACCTTTTTCACTTTTTACAGAAATCTTCTTCTCTCTTGTTTCCGGATTCTCTTCTTAGGACAGTAAAATACGGTCGTTATCCAAAGCCTTCCCCGCCTTCTCGGAAAACTTCCGAAGAAGCATATCCACCGTGAGATGCTCTCTTTCTTCTCCGGAAAGATCCAGAACGATTTTTCCGCTGTCCATCATTAAGGTTCTGTTTCCAAGCTCCAGTGCCTGATGCATATTGTGAGTAATCATAAGGCAGGTGATTTCCCGCTCCGCAACAATTCTTTTTGTGAGCGAAAGCACCTTTTCCGCGGTTCCCGGATCCAGTGCCGCCGTATGCTCATCAAGAAGCAGAATCTTCGGCGTAACCATGGTCGCCATTAAAAGTGTGAGTGCCTGTCTCTGTCCTCCGGAAAGAAGACCTACAGGGTGATTCATTCGATCTTCCAATCCCATATCAAGAAGACTTAGTTGCTCTCTAAAGTAGGCTCTCTCCTTCTTTCCCGCACGGGAAAATAAGGAAAGACCGCTCGCCCTGATGTAGGAGACCGAAAGATTTTCCTCAATGCTCATATGAGGAGCCGTACCCATCAAGGGATCCTGAAAAAGCCTTCCGATAAAGGCACTTCTCTTATGCTCCTGTAAGAAAGTGATATCCCTTCCTTCCAAAATAACACTGCCCTTGTCTAAAAGGAAAGAGCCCGAAATGGCATTAAAAAGGGTGGACTTTCCCGCCCCGTTACTTCCTACAATGGTCGCAAAATCTCCCTTATCAAGGTGCAAAGAAAGGTTTTCCAGTGCCTTTTTCTCGTGAATGGTATTCGGATTAAAGGTTTTGGAAATATTCTTTAAATCAAGCATTTTCTCCCCTTTCCCGCATCGCGTTTCTTCTGAGCTTTGCGTAGTGGAAAAGCTCTTTGATTCTTGTGGAAGAAATCGCAAGAGCAACAATTAAAGCGCTGACCAGCTTAAAAGCTTCTGTCGGAACACGCAGGCGAAGTGCAAGAGCAATGACCAAACGATAAAGAATCGCTCCGCCGATAACCCCGAGGATTCTTCCAAGAAGCTTTCTCTTCCCGAAAAGCGTCTCTCCGATTACAAGAGAAGCAAGCGCTACCGTGACCATACCGTTTCCCAAGTTGATATCCGAGGCTTTATTGTACTGAGCAATCAAAGCTCCGGAAAGACCGGTTAAGGCATTGGAAAGACAGAGTCCTACCGTAATCGTAAATGCAGGGTTAATGGAAGATGCCCGTACCATAGCCGGACTGTCTCCCGTTGCACGAATGGAAAGCCCGAGCCCCGTTCCGAAGAACCAACGTAAAGCAAAAGCCACTACCAGTAAAATAAGAAGAAGGAGAATCAGCGTTCCCCACTCGGAAAGGAAGGGATTTTCCCCTGCAAACAGGGTAAATACCGTGTCCGTTCCAAATATGGAAAGATTCGAGGAAAAGCCCATTACTGCAAGGTTAATGGTGTAAAGCCCGGTATTCACAATGATTCCGGCAAGGATACTTTCAATTCCGAGCGTCGTTTGCAAAAAAGCGGTGCAAAAGCCCGAAAGAGAGCCGGAAAGCATTGCCATAAAAATTCCCAGTATGGGATGCCCGGAAATCGTAAACACTGCCGATACCGCAGTACCGAGCGTAAAGGATCCGTCCGTGGAAAGATCCGCGATATTTAAGATACTGTAGGAAATAAAAAGGGCCATAGCAACCAGCGCATAAATAAGCCCGATTTCCAAAGCAGTCTTAATAATTCCTATCGTAAAAAATTCAGCCATACTCATCCTACTTATTCTACTTGAATTTACTTGATGTTACTCGAATTTATTTAATGTTACTCGAATGCCGAAGCCTCGTTATCCACTCCGCTTCGGCATAAAAATTGTTCTCAAATTCATCCTGTACTACTTATCAAGATAGCAGTGCTATCTTCTCCGTACAGAATTTCGTGTAAAAATTTATTTTGCAAATTCCTGATTGGTCTTGATTTCTTCTACCTTTGTGCAGTAGGGCTTAAAGACTTCCTTTAACTCATCCATGGAAAAGCCGAGTTTTTCCGCTGTATCGGTATTCACAGTCGCAATACCGTTGTCAAAGGTCTGTACAGGAAGCGTTGCCGTTTCTTTTCCGCCGTGTAAAACCTCATCCACCATATCCGCTGTTGCCTTTCCGAGCTGTACATAGTCTACACCGTAGCCGGCAAAAGCACCGTTTAAAGCAAAGGAATCGGCTCCGCCGTAGTGAGGAATCTTCGCCTTTTGCAATTTCTCATAGAAGCTGAGCTCCGCTTTCTGGATGGTGTTATCCGTCGGAGTGAAAATCGCATCCACCTTTTCTGCAATGAGAGCATCCACTGCCTGATTTACTTCATCGGTAGTCGTTCCGGTCTTTTCTACCACTTCCACACCCTTATCCGCTAAGAATTTCTTTGCGTCTTCAATAGGAGCCTTGGAAGAGTCCTCACTCTTTGAGTAGAGCAGTCCAATTTTCTTTGCATCCTTATTTGCCGCAAAAATCAAATTCATAATGGCATCCGTATTCAAATAGTCGGAAGTTCCGGTAATCATACCGCCCGGCTCTTCCATGGACTTGACAAGCTTTGCGGAAACCGGATCCGATACTGCGGAGAAAACGACGGGAACATTCTTCCCTTCCGTAGCGGACTGTACCACCTGTACTGCAGGAGTGGCAATCGGAACAATAACATCCACCTTATCTGCAAGAAGCTGTGCCGTCATCTGGTTTAGTACAGAGGCATCGCCCTGCCCGTTTAATTTGTACTCCTTATACTCGTACTTTACGCCGTCCTTGGAAAGACTGTCCAGCTCTGTGCAAAGGCTGTCCTCAATCTGATTGAGTGAAGGATGGTCCATAAACTTTAAAATTCCTACTTTATAGGTTTTTTCCTCCCCGGTTTCTCCCTTTTCCTCCGTCTTTTCTTCTGCCTTGGCTTCCGTTCCTTTTTCTTCCGCGGAAATACTTTCATCTCCCTTACTTTCCGCCTTCTCCGCAGGCTTGGAACAAGCCGCTAAAGCAAGCACGGATGCCAAACCAAGAGTTACCAGTAATTTTTTCTTCATAAATACCCTCCTTTTCCTCTTGCAAGGCTTTACTCTAACACAGAAGAGGAGATGTGTAAACGAAGACAGAGGGAGTTTCTCCTCCCTCTGCCATAGATTGTCGGTATAGCTTGTATAACTTATAGCTTCATTGCCATCTTATAATCTTTTTTAAATATTGTCGTTAACTTAACGGTCAGTTTGCTTTCTTTCATCTTTTTAAATCAGCGAATAATTCATCCAAATCCGTATAGCCTTTAACAGCAGAATCTTTTGCAATCCTTTCCGCTTCGGCAATGGCAGCCATTGTCTCTTTATTGGGTACACGAAGATTCACATCAAACGGAATCCCCCCCTCTCGAAGAGATTGTCGAACAAATATATTGAAAGCTGTTGTAAGATTCATTCCCAATTCATTAAAGAGCGATTCCGCCTCCGCCTTTAACTCACTATCCATGCGAATGCTGATATTAGTCGTTGATTTTGCCATATCTTCCTCTTCTTTCCTTATGCATTTATGTAAATAATAAATACATTGCACGAAATATGCAATACATTGCACGATAATTTTAAGATATTTTCCCAACACATGATAAATTGCAATCTATTACCATTAAATCATAACCACCCGTCAACCGGGGTGGTTATGATTTTCCGTTTTAGTCCCACAGTCCATATAGTAATTATAGTTATATCTGACATTGATTTCTAAGCCGGATTTTCTTGCAATATAGAATGGATTATCCGATGAATCCGAGACACTATTTGAATACGCTATAAATAATAGAAAATGATAAAAATCCTTATTTCCTATACCTCTTTAAACTATCATAAAAATTTTCACGAGTTCCTGCCATAATAACAATAATAATCTGAGCTTCTTCTTGATAAACCGCATAAGCTAACTCATAATTTGTCTTATTATAAAATATATCCTGACAGAATATCCCCTCCAGGTCCCCTTTCTTTGCTTCTCCAACGAATGGGTTCTCTAAAATTGTTTGGATAGCCTCGTGAAACTTTTCTTTTAAGCCTTTATCTTTTAACTTTTTAAGATATTTACCCGCTGCGGGAAGAAATCGAAGCTCCGGCATTCCTATTTTTCTCCCCTCTCTCCAAACACCTCTTGCATGGTATAGTAAGGTACTTTATCTTCAGCAACTCTCTTCGCTTCCTTCAGCATCTCTTCCACCGCCGGACGAATTTGCTTCTGCCTACTTCGAAAAGCTCGCAAGAGTTCCTCACCGGAAAACCCCTCTTTAATCAAATCCGAAAGGATTTCTTCCGCAAACTCTCCTCCATTCTCCTGAAGCGGACGTAGAATCAACTCTTTTCCACGTATCTCGCACTCTGCGCCACGCGAAAACCCCAGTTGCGTATAAAACTTTTGGGGAATGGTAATTTGCCTTTTAGGGGAAATACTGAGCTTTTTCACTTCGCTTGCTTTCCTATCCATAATCGTTTTCATATTCTTCCCTCTTACTCCAAATATAATCTTTGTTTCTTTGTTTCTTTGTTTCTTTGTTTCTTTGTTTCTTTGTTTCTTTGTTTCTTTGTTTCTACTTTAATCTTTCGTACCAAAATGTCAAGATTAAGAAATGATTTGTCCATATTGGGAACTGGTATATTTTTATAAAAATGCGCTATACTCTTTACACTGCATTCAGCTTCCTATAATCTTTGATTAAGCAGAAGATATTTTTGCACTCTCGCAATATAATCATTCATAAACGGAGATAGAACCATGCAAAAAGATATTAATGAGATAGCGCAGGCGTCGCAAGCGACCCTCGTTCAGAATAAAAATGTGCCCATCCTGCTCTTAAGCGATTTTCCCTCCTACGGTACGGTGGCACTTAGAATGGCCTCTGCCGTACTGGGTAAGCTCCATTATGATGTCTTTTCCCTTCCGACTGCCCTGGTATCGAATACCTTAAATTACGGAAAGGCGGAAATACTGGATACGACAGAATACCTCTTTCATAGCCTCTCCGTTTGGAAAGAACTCGGCTTTTCTTTTTCCGCACTTTTTATCGGCTTTGTCCTCGGAAATGCACAGGTAAATCAAATTTACCAATTTGCAAAAGAGGAAAAAGAAAAAGGAAGCTATATCTTCTTCGATCCCATTATGGCGGATCACGGAAAACTTTATAACGGCCTTCAAAAAAAGGACATTGAAAGCAGAAAACAGCTCATGCAGGTCGCCGATTGTATTTTCCCGAATAAAACAGAGGCCTGCCTCCTGGCAGACCTCAAAACCGTTCCGGATAATTTTAACTTGGATGAAGCAAAAGAGTTGATTTATTCTTTAGCTCAAAAAGGTGCAAAAAATATCTGTATCACCAGCATGAAAATCGATGAAATGCCCTGTATTTTCCTTTATGAAGAAAGTACAAAGGAATTTCATACTCTCCCCTATACAGAAAGAAAATTGAATCTTGGGGGTACCGGAGACCTTTTCTCTTCTCTGTTTATCGGAAAATATTTGCAGGTGAAAAATTTTCTTTCCGCCGGAGAATGGACCCTTCAGAAAATAAATTCTATTTTAGATGCTTTTCAAGAGAAAAACCATGGTGAGAAAACCATTCCCATTGAGGAATATTTGCCGATTTTAGACTAGCACTGTCCTTCTTCAAATACTGTCTTTTTTCGCTTATCCGTTTAAGTCGAATAAACGAAGTCACCAATTCTCGCCATGTTTTAGTCCGTCACCGTATCTACCCCCACCTCCGGAAGCTCTTCCACATCCAGGGCTTCAATATAGTAGATAAGTTGAGAAAGATCGTTCGAAATGGAATACTTCCCTTTTCGAAGAATCCCTTTTACACGAATCCAGGATTCTTCTGATTTCAGCTTAGACAAATCCAAGTCCGTTTTAAATTCAAAATTTACATAGCCGCCGGTACAATAGGGACAAGACGGTCCCATTCTTCCGACCAGAGTATACCCCCCGAAGTTCATGTAATAGCCGTCAATACTGACCGTCTTCCCCTCATAATCTTGAAAGTTCATATACCAGTCATTAATCTGCGTTGCATAGTGCTTGTCTCCCACTACGATATCCGGCTTATCCAGGTTTACCTTTCCCCTGTCTTCCTTCGGGTCATAGGGATAATCCTCATAGGGATATGATTCTTCCTCCCCTTCCGTCTTCCCGTCGGGAGACTTCTCTCCGGATTTTGCATCGGATGCATTTTCATTTGCTTCCGCCTCGGTCGATGAGTCATCTTTGGAACCATACTCCTTATCCAGTGACTCCTGCTCTTTTTGCTCCAGACTTTCCAAATCCTTAGCCATGGACAGAGCCTCTTCTTCCGAAACGGATGATCCGCTTGCCTCCGTGCTCTTATCTTGTAATTTCCTCACATTATTTTCCTTTTTGCAGGATGTCAAAACAAAAGAAAAACACAAAAGAGAAAAGAGAATATACGCCGTTTTCCTTAAGTAAAGCCGAGTCAAACAGAAAAATTCCGTTGCTATCGGATGTCTTTTCCGATTCTTCTGCTCCTTATTCCTCATTTTTCCTCCTAACTCTTTCTGTTCCGCAGCATCTCAAGGCCTAAGAATAGGAAGAACAAAATCATATCTACAATAACAATGGACGCTCCTGTAGGAATACTGTGCAAAAAGGACAGACTGATTCCGACAATAAAACCGAAGAGCGAAAGAAGCGCCGCTACAAGAATCGTCGAAAGGAAGTTCTTGCATACCCGCATCGCCGTAATGGAAGGGAATACGATCAAGCTGGAAATCAGCAAGGTTCCCATCATGCGCATTCCGAGCACAATGGTAATGGAGGTAAGAAGTGCCAAAACCATATTGTAAAAGCGTGTATTGGTACCGCTGGCCTTCGCAAAACTCTCATCAAAAGTAACCGCAAAAATCCGCGGATAAAACACAATATATAAGAATAAAACCACTATGGAAAGGACGACGGAAAGCCTAAGATCCGAAGGGCTGATGGCCAAAATGGATCCGAACATATAGTTGCACACATCCGTATTCATTCCGGAGGTTAGGGATATCGTCATAACACCGACAGCCAAAGCCCCGCTGCAGAGCAGTGCCGTAGCCGCGTCCCCCTTTATTTTGGAGCTCTCTTCCAGCTGCAGGAGGAAAAATGCCGCCACTACACAGACCGGAATGGATACCGACATCGGTGCGAAATTAAGGGCATAAGCTATGGCCAATGACGCAAAGCCCACATGGGAAAGACCGTCTCCAATCATGGAATACCGTTTTAAAACAAGGCTTGTTCCAAGAAGGGCGGAACACAAAGAAACCAGACCTCCGACCACAAGAGCACGAATCATAAAGTCGTACTGGAACATTTTCAGTAAAGAATTAAGCATTTTCTTCCTCCTTTACCAAAAGTTTCCCCCACTTCGAGGAAAGATAGTCCTCTGCACTTCCGAAAAAGCGCTGTGTACGGTCAAGGTGCAGAATGGTTTTTGCACGCTGCACCACTTCCTTCACATCATGAGAAACCATGATAATGGTCATCCCCTTTTCTTTATTTAACTTATCGAGCATTTCATAGAGCTCTTTCTGTGCGAGAGGATCCAGTCCGGCAACCGGCTCATCCACCACGAGGAGTTTTTCGCTGGCACAGAGGGCTCTTGCTAAAAGAACCCTCTGCCGTTGTCCGCCGGACAGGTCTCTGAAGCAAGACTTCTTAAGACCTGTCACCTTTAAGTACTCCATAGCGTCTTCCACGCTCTTCTTATCTTCCTTTCGAATAAAAAGGAAAAACGAAAGTTTATTTAATCTACCCGACTCTACTACCTCATAACAGCTGGCGGGAAAATCCTTTTGGCTTTCGGTTTGCTGGGGAAGGTAGCCGATTTCATTTGCCTTCAAACCGTCTCCGAAGACAATGCTCCCCTCACTCGCTTTCTTTAAGCCCAAAAGTCCCTTCAAAAGGGTACTTTTTCCTGCGCCGTTTTCCCCAACAATACAAAGGTAGTCGCCTTTTTCTACGGAGAAATGAATATCGGACAATACCGTCTTTCCCTCGTAGGAAAATCCAACATTGTTAAGGGATATATAGGACATCTAGTTTAACGCCTCCTTTAAAGCTTCCACATTCGGCTTCATCAGATCCACATAGGTCTTTCCTGCCTTAAAATCGCTGTCTGTCACATTGTGCACGGAATTAAGCAGCAGCTTCTTTGCCCCGGTATCTTTACTGATGGCATTGACCATATCCTCATTTCCCATTTCGATATGGAAAACAACCGGAATCTTATCTTCCTTAACCTTATCCGTTAAGAAAGCAATGGTTGCTGCAGACGGCTGGGTATCGGTTGAGCATCCCGGAAAAGCGGCAAAGTAGCTTAAGCCGTATTCCTTACAGAAATAAGCAAAGGGGAAACGATCCGCCACAATGATTTCTTTTCTCTTTCCGCTGTCCACTACTTCCTTAAAACTCTTATCCAGCTCCTCAAGTTCCTTGACATAGGAGTCACTGTTTGCCTTGAAGTTCTCTTTATGGCTCTCATCAAGTCCGGAAAGAGTCTCTTCCAGCTTTTCTACAATGGTAATGGCATTTTTCGGGGAAGTCCAAACATGCTCATCCATTTCCGGACCTTCCTCTTCATGCTCTTCAGCCTGATCCGCTTTTTCATGGTCATGGTCTGCTTCCTCATTCGCATGGTCTGCATCCGCATGGTCATGCTCATGCTCTTCTTCCTGCATGCCTTCTACCGTCTCTTCTTCGATGAGATTTACGGCATCCATCATCTTAAACACATGGAAATTTTTATTCTGCACGGATTCCAGAATTCCGTCTACCCATTCGTCGCTGTCTCCCCCGGTATAGATAAAGAGATCCGCATTCTGAATGGTGATAATGTCCTGCGGACTCGGTTCAAAACTGTGCGTTTCCGCACCCGGCTTAACCAGCATGGTAACATCCGCATCTTCTTTGGTAATGGCACGGGCAAAATCATAGGAGGGGAAATTTGTGGTCACAATCTGTAACTTTTTTCCTTCTGTGGGCTTATCCGTACTTTTTTCGGTTTCCATACTCTTTTCCGCATCGGTTGTTACAGCAGCGGCTGTTGTCTCCGCTTCTTTACCGCTCTTGTTTCCACAGGCAAACAGTACGGCAGTGGAAAGCAAGATTCCTCCCGCCAAAATGCATTTTTTCAGTCTCATCTTGAGGCTCCTTTCTTGAAAATACTATAGTTTGTTCTGCTCCTCTTTCTTGGCACAGTCTGCACATAATCCGTAGAAGACCGTTTTCTTGGAATCCCAGTGAAAACCGTGGTGCGTAAGGAGGTGTTGCATCATCCCCTCAAGGTCATGGCAGTGTAAGTGAATGAGTTTCCCGCAGACATTGCACTTGCAATGAAAACAGGAATGGGCTTCCTCCGCCTTTTCCCCTTCTCCGACATACTCAAAGCAAGCCGGACTGTTCTGGTCGATGATGTATTTGTTTACCACTCCTTTTTCGCACAGTCGCTCCAACTGTCGATAAACCGTGGTTGTGCCGATTGGTTTTCCCTCCTCCCGAAAATGAGAAACCAGATCCGACACCGTAAAGTGCATACCGGGACAAGTAGAAAGGTAGGATAAAAGCTCCTCTTTATGTTGGGTTTTATAAATGGTTTTTTCAGCCATACTTCCTCCGTCATTTTCACATTTTCTTTGCCTTAAAATGAAAACCGTTTTCATATTTTAACACTCTGCGCTCCTTTGTCAATAAGCACAGTCCTTATAATAATCTAAGAAATTCATAAAATGGATTTGTAAAAAAGAGAATCGGCTTTACCGATTCTCTTTTGCTATGCCGGGCGTTCTCTGACAGGAAAAATCAAGCTAGAACGAAAATCCGCCTTTTCCGCTATTTTTATTCATTCTGGCAAGAGGCAAAGCGGAAGCCAGACTGCTTAAGTTTCTAGTCTGAATATACACCTTTCCTTCTCCTACAAAACGGTTTACGAGACCCTCTCCGGTGGTAAAGCCAAAGGTTCCGGAAGCCACGGAAATATGATAGTCCAGATTTCTATCCCACGCTACCACATGGTCATTGTCAATGGTCATCGGACAATCCGGATGCACTTCCAGCTCTAAAAGGTCTCCGAAAGCATTGACAAAAACATCGCCCTGCCCTTCCGTTTCCATCACGAAAAGTCCTCCTGTACCGCCAAAAAAAGCTTTCCCGATATCCTGCATCTTCATGGCATATCCTACAGAATAATCTCCTGCCAAAAAGGCCCCCGTATTTAAGCGATACTGCTTTTCTCCAATCGGTAAGCAAACAATTTTCCCGGGAATGGCGGGAGCCACACCGATTCTTCCGCCGTTCATCACGCCTCTTGCTTCGGTAATAAACATACTTTCTCCGCTAGCAATACTTCTTCCCACGGCACTAAGTAGACCTCCAAGACCGCCTCCGTTTGAGCCGGAATTCATTTTCCCCTGTAATTCCACACCGCACATATAGGCCATGGAACCGCGTTCGATTTTCACCGCTTCCCCTGCATTTAAGTAGATTTCCAAGATGGGACAATCGTTATCTCCTATAATTTGATACTGCATAATTCCTCCAATCTTTACCCTCTTTACATTTTCAAAAATGGATAGCCGAAAAGGACTCCTGCAAGAAAGAGTGAAGCCCCAATCCCCGTATAAAATACCGCAATACTCCGGACTCAGCAAGCGAAGAGTATCAATGTGTTTCGTTTTGCCAAAGTAAAAGACTCCTTTACTGTGAGTTAGTAATTATCTTCAATATTCTCCCCTCCTTCCAGATCCCCAATCGCTCACAGGGCTTTTCAGCATCCGAAGGCTTAGAAGAGAAAAACAAAAAGGCATGGCCTTCTTTCTTCCATTTTTCTATATAGGCATAAAGCTCTGTCTCCTCCTCTTTCCCCAGATGGACTTCCCATAAAGCAAAGACTCTGGCGCCGGCAATCATTCCTTTCATGATTTCCACTAAGATTCTCTGTTTTTCTTCCAAATTTTCTACCTGCTCTTGATAAGGAATTTCTTTGGAAAGTTCCGGAAACAAGTCTTTATATCCTGTAATCAATTCTTTATTTCGAAGGAGAAAATGTGGATATTCCGGCTGATAGACAAAAAGATTAGAAAGCACATTCTGCCCCTCTATTAAAGAGCTACCATCACCTACCATCCAGACCTTCGGAACAGTTTTCATCATGCTCTCATAGGACTTTACACAACCGTAATACAACTCTTTCTCAGCGTTCAAGGCTACGACCAAGTCCTTGGGAATAGGTTTGTCCAAAGACAAAAGCATCAGGCTTTCTCCGGAAAAAAGCTGAAAGGATAGATTTTCTACAGAAAATTGAGTTCCCTCGGACAGATACAGCTCTAAAGCAAAGAGAAGTTCTTCTTTTTCCGGCTCTTTAGTACTGATTGTGTTAATAATCAAAGCATTTTCTTCCTCGGACAAAAGATTCAGACTTTCACTGATAAAACTTTCCTCTTCTTGCTTTACGGAAAGTTTTCGGGGAAGTACCATGCACACATCCGTTCCGGCATTTTCTAAGGACTGCAAATATAAACCGTATTCCCGTCCGTAGAGCAAATGGATTCTTTCCTGAATATTCAGGAGAGAAACTCCCATTCCGGCCTTCCCCATATCCCTTTTTCCCACTACACCTCCTTGAAATCCTCTACGGATATTCCGAAGATCTTCATTTATCTGTCTTAGCTTCTCCTCCTCTATGCCGATGCCATCATCAGAGACTTGAATATAAACATGCCGATTACTGCGGCTAATGGAAATCCCTACCTTTCCTCCGGTTTCTCTTCCCTCTAAACCATGCACAATACTATTTTCCACGATAGGTTGCAATAAGATTCTTGGTACTTTTAGCGATAACAAATCCTCTTGCACCTTCACTTCCAGTTCCAGTTTTTTAGAAAAACGAAATCGTTGAATTTGAAAATATACTTCCGTATTGTCCAGTTCCTCTTTTAAAGAAACAAAGTTCTCCTCCTGGGAAATGGTATAACGATAGAAATCACCCAAAAGCTCTGCCATGTTTGCTACTGACTCCAATCCGTTTAAAAGACTTTCCGAGCGAATATTTTCCAGAATATTATAGAGAAAATGAGGATTCATCTGGTTTTGCAGGTTTTGTATATAGGCCAGTTTTTCCCCTTCTTCTATAATTTTATTGGCACTGAGGATTTCTGAAATATAATGGTATTCTTCATGACTTTCCTCTGTCAGATAAACCGGAAGCTCCTGCAATTCCTGCACTTCGCTATAACCCTCCAGGACTCTTCGCAGTGTGGACTGATACCTTTTATAAGGTCTGAGAACGTCATAATAAAAATAAGCAAGTGTCAATATACAAAGACATAGAAGCCCCAGAAGAAGCAGTTTCATTCCCGTCTGAAAGAAGCTGCCTCCTGTTGCGAGCAGTAGGTAAATAATAAAAATAGATAACAAAAATAAAGCCAGCGTTAGAGCATACAGTCGAAGAAGGCGAGAGGATAAGGAACTCAGACCATTCTTCTCTGCTCTTACTAAGCCTTGTCCCGATTTCGATTTATGTTCTGTCTTACTCACTCCGATTTTCATGTAAGGAATTCCTATAGTCCTTGGGATTCATTCCCATTTTCTCAAAAAAACATTTGGAAAAATATTTTGTATCATAATAAAACAGTTGGGAGGCAATTTCCGTAATACTCAAATTGGTCTCTGCCAAAAGCAGCTTGGCTCTTTCCATTCGAAGCCCTGAAATATACTTATTGACACCAAGCGACAATTCCTTCTTAAACTGTGTGCTTAAATAAGAGGCGCTGACCTTACAATACTCTGCCACTTCCTCCAAACCGATATTCTCCTCAAAATGTCGGTCAATATACTTTTTAGACAAAGAAACCAAATGAGAGCAAGGCATATCTTTCATCATGGTTTCCAGACTTGGCCCAGTCAATTCTTCCTTAATCTTCCGAACGCTTTCCTGCAGTTCCTTTTTCTTAATCGGTTTTAACAGATAGTCCGACACCCCTGCCTGTATTCCCTCCTTGGCATAGGAAAAGTCTGAATAGGCGGAAATAATAATAACCTTGGTAGGAAGTTTCTTTCTGGCAATTTCTTTGGCTATATCCAGTCCTGAAAAAACGGGCATCTTAATATCCGTAATCAAAAGCTCCGGAAGTTCTTTCTCCACCCTTTCCAAAGCCTCTTTTCCCGTCTTTGCAAAGGGGAGACATTCCATGCCTTCCTCCTGAAAATCACCCAAAAACTGAATCAACTCGCAAATTCGTTCTTCATCATCCGCTATCAAGACTCTCATTCCTGTTTCCTTAACTTTCATCTTCTACGTCAAGCCTTTTCATACTATAAGTTTGCTCTTCTATATTACATTTATAGCCTTTTAATGCCTTATTGATGGTTTCTTGAATAAAAGGACTACAGCATTTTCCCAAAGGATTGTTAATTTCGCACTTTCCATTTTTCATTGCCCCTGTAAGTCTAATAATATCTTTAATATTCTTTGCACCATCATCTAAAACAGCGTTTATAATTTGTTGCTCTGTAACTTGGTTGCAATAGCATATATATTTGGGATTTGCATCCTTTTTAAACCATATAGGAACTTTTACATCTTCCTTATAAAAAACTCTTTCATTGTTTAAGTTATAATACACGACATCACAATCTTCATTCATACATAAATAGTAAGTTTCTTCATCTACAACCTTTCCCATAAGGTTTTCTGATACCATATGCTTTACAGTTATATTCTTAACCTTTTCTCCTATTTTGTGACATTTGGGGCAATTTGCTTTTTCTTCCACTGTACCAGTGGTTTTTTGTATTGAACCTCAGCAAGATTGATTTATCTTATTTTCTTGACTCACTTTATTTCCTCCTTTCTAAAAAATATTTTCTTCATTTTATTCCACCTCATTTCTATGAATTTCTATAACATCTTCAATTCTGCAATCCAATGCCAGGCAAATCTTTTCTAATGATTCTAAGTTCACATAAGAGTTTTTGCTCATTCTAGAAACTATGTTACTTGTTATGTTTGCAGCTCTTTTTAAGTCTTCTTTGTTCATTTCTCTTTCTACCAATAAGTGCCATAATGGTTTATAAGAAATTGCCATATTATTACCCCTTATCCGTTTTATTGTTAAGATATATTATATCATAAATAGGCTGATAAGTCACTTTAGCCTATTTTATACTTGTGCTTGCGTTAGTATTTATTGAGATAGTCCTTGTTTTTTTTCCTTGTCCCACTTGGAACTGCTCCAAATCCTTGGACTTCCATAGCAACAGAAAGAGCCGCATAATCTCCGATATTATCACTAAGTTTTGATTTTTCTATTTTACATAAGTTTACACTTTCTGTAAAACATTCTTCCCGAATTACTGCCTCTACTTTTTCTTTAAATAAAGCTTCGCATCTCTCATAAATACTGCCTATCACGATACATTCCGGATTTAGAATATCAATAAGTAAGGCAAGGCCTCTTCCCAAATAATAGGCAGAACGATCAAATACCGACCTGGCAAAGGGAGAACCGCCTTTTACTAAAGAAGCCAGGTTTTTTACGGTAAAGTCTGTGATGCCTTTGTCCTGTTCTTCCAAACTGCCCTCTTCTCTTTCTTTATACATCCTCCTTGCCATCTCTTTAATGCCATTTCCGGAGCAAAATCCTTCAAAAGAGCCTTCTTTCCCGTAACCGAAGGAACCACCCTTGGAAAGACGGATATGTCCTACTTCTCCTGCCATTCCGGAACTTCCCCGATATAAACTTCCATTCAAAATCAGTCCGGCCCCCATCCCTGTTCCAAAAGTCAAAAAAATCATGTTCTTTGTTCCCTGACCTGCTCCAAATCTCCACTCACAAAGGGCGCAGGCATTGGCATCATTTTCCAAAAAAGAAGGAACTTGAAATCTATCTTCTAAAATACGCTTTATAGGAATCTCATCATAGCCGGGAAGATTTGGTGGCGATAGAATCAGTCCTTTTTCTTCATCTAATGGCCCACCGCAGCTGGCTCCTGTGGATTGAAGTTGGATATTTTTTTCTAAAAGGAAGGCTTCTCCTATCTTGCAGAGGCATTCTATCGTTTCCAAAGGACTTCTGTTTCCCTGAAAAGTTGGAATTGCCTCCCTTTTCAAAATTTCTATGGGGCCTCCAGCATCTCTTCCCAAAATGACAGCAGATTTTGTTCCTCCTAAATCAAAGCCTAAATAATATTTCTCCATGCGTCCCTCTTTTTTCTTCAATTCATGCAAGAAAAGCGGCTTCAGATTATTCTAAAAGCCGCCTTCCTGTTTCTTTTGTTAAAGCTTACTTAAGGTTATCCTTATTTAAAACAGATACTCCGGTATCTACGGTCTCACCCTTTAAATCTTTTCCATTCAGAGATTCTACTAATGCATCCACACCCATCTTACCCATGACATCCGGGTTCTGTGCCATGGTGCAAAGAAGATATCCATCCTGAATTAAGCTCTTAATATTATCGGACTTATCAAAACCTACACCAACAATCTTATTGTCGCCGGAAGCCTTAATAGCATTTCCGATTCCTACAGTTGAACCTTCATTTCCTCCAAAAATCCCCACAACTCCTTTGGTAATATAGTTTTCCGCAATAGTCTGTGCCTTCGCAGCATCTCCGTCACAATACTGCGTTTCTTCAATGGTAAAATCCGATCCTTCAAAAGCCTCACGGAATCCGTTATCACGGTCTACTGTAGACTGAGTAGAAGCATTGGTACTGATTACACCGATATTTCCCTTGGTAATCCCTTGTGCTTCCAAAGCTTTTTTCATCTCTTCTCCGGCAGTCTTTCCACCTTGTTTGTTATTTGTTGCAAAACTAGCTTCAGCATCTACATTGGCAGGAGAATCCACATAAACAATTTTGATTCCCTGTGCTTGTGCTTCCTTTAAAGAAGCAGAAATCGCATCCGGTCCGTTTGCTGCAATCATAATTCCGTCTACGCCGCCTGCAACGGCATTGTTTACACACTCAATCTGCTTGGAGTCATCCTTGGTATCCGGAGACATAAACTTTACTTCCACGCCAACGAGCTTTGCTTCCGCCTGAGCGCCTTCATTTAAGGTAACCCAATGCTGGTCAAGAGAATCCATAGTAATAAGAGCCAGTTTATAAGGCTTATCAGCCTTTACTGTTGTCTCTCCACTGTTCTCCGCCTTTTCCTCCGTAGCCTTTTCCTCTCCTGCTGCTGTAGTTCCTTCCGTCACTGCCGCAGTAGTGTCCTTAGCATCCTGCTTATCCGAAGTACAGCCGAAGAGCATTGCAGCGGATAAAAGTGCAGCAAGCAAAATCAGTTTCTTTTTCATAATGTTTTCCTCTCTTTCTATATTATAGCAATCCTCACTTACTGCTTATTCTTCTTGGAAAACAAATTTCCGTTTCGAACCAAGACATCCATGAGTACTGCCAGTACCACAATTACACCGATTACAATTCGCTGAATACCTACCTGCGCTCCCACCATGTTCAAACCATTTTCCAAGGTCTGCCAAAGCAGTGCTCCCTGGAAGGTTCCCAGTAAGAGACCGGAGCCTCCAAGAGGAGATACTCCTCCGATTACACCTGCTGCAACACCGTACATTTCGTACATATTTCCGGCTTCCATATTTCCCATTCCGGCCTGTGCGCAGAGGATATATCCTACAATCACAGAGCAAAATGCGGAAATCAGGTAAGTTTTCTTGATTACGGAAACAATATCCACACCGGATAATCTGGAAGCTTCTTTATTGGAGCCAACAGCATAGATATGCCTTCCCAGTTTGGTTTTCCCTAAGATAAAACTGAAAATCAGGAAAATCAAAAAGGCAATCCAGAAGGTCGTGTAGATGCCCAGAATCTTTCCGTAGTAAAAGGCATCCTGAAAAAGTTTACCTTGATCCTTTCCTAAGATGCTGGCAATGTTATCCGTGTTTCGGTTTCCGTTGACCAGATAAGCAATGCCTCTTGCCACAAACATGGTTCCCAGGGTGGCAATAAAAGGAGGCATCTGGAACTTTCCTACCAATTCTCCGTTCACATATCCGATAATAAGGCCAATCAGGAGGCTGACCAACAGGGCTACCATAATAGGCACTCCTCTTGTCATCAAGCTTGCGGTCACCATGGCACTCATGCCCACCACGGAACCGATGGATAAGTCAATATTTCCGGTAATCATGACAAAGCTTTGTCCGATTCCGATGAGTAAATACTTTGCCATGGAACGAAGAAGATTTAAGTTGTTTTGTAAAGAAAAGACCTTGTCATTGATACATCCGAAAACAACGTAAATGATTACTAGCCCCACAAAGGCAGTAATTGCTCCTCTCATTCCTCTGATTCTCAGTATTTCTTTTACTTTGTTTTTCATTTTCACTCCCCGCAAAACAGATATTTTTCAAGCCTGATACTCCCGCTTTTCTTAGCTAAGCCCTTTTCTCCGTAACTGATTACCTCGCTTATACCTTTTCTTCATACCTTGTTGCAAACTTCAAAATATTTTCCTGATTTGCCTCTTCCCGACTTAATTCCCCTGTGATTCTCCCATCACAGAATATCAAGATTCGATCGGACATTCCCAGCACTTCTTCCATTTCCGAAGAAATAAAGAGAACACCTACTCCCTTCTTCTTCAGTTCATTCATAATTTGATAAATTTCCACTTTGGCTCCGATATCGATTCCTCTAGTGGGTTCATCAAAAAGGATTACCTTAGGATTTCTTACCAACCATTTGCCTAAAACCACCTTCTGTTGATTTCCTCCGGAAAGATTCTTGGAAATCATTTCCCGGTCCTTAGCTTTAACATTCAAGCTTTTTATGGTATCCTCACTAATTTTCAACTCTAATTCCTTAGATAGAACTCCTAAAGAATTTTTCATGCTGTCCAGATTAGGAAGGGATATATTCTCTCGTATGCTTAAATCCGTACAAAGTCCGTCTTTTCTTCTGTCTTCCGGAATCAAAGCCATACCGAGCTCTATGCTATCTTTAGGTGTATTTGTCTTGACTTCCTCTCCAAAAAGGTAGATTTTCCCGGAAGTCTTTTCATCCACCCCGAAAAGCGCTCTGGTCATCTCCGTTCTTCCCGCTCCCATCAGCCCCGCAATTCCAAGGATTTCTCCTTCATAAAGGCTAAAAGAAATATCTCTTACCTTTGGGCCGGCATTTAAATTCTCTACCCTAAGGATTTCTTTTCCCTTTTCGCAAAGAATTCGAGGAAATTTGTCCTGAATTTCTCTTCCCACCATGTGGCGGATAATGTCATCAATGGAAAAATCCTTTAAATCTCCGGAGATAACATTTTCTCCGTCTCGTAATATACTGACCTTGTCCGCAATCGCCCGAAGCTCATCCAACCTATGAGAAATATAGATAATTCCTCTCCCCTCATCCCTTAGCTTTCGAATTACCCGGAAAAGGTCCTCAATTTCCTTTCTGCTCAAGGCGGATGTGGGCTCGTCCATAATGAGAACTTTGGCATTTTGAGAAAGAGCCTTAGCAATCTCCACCATCTGTTGTTCCGATACCTTCAGATCCCCCGCTAACTCCGTAGACTTCATGCTGATGCCCAAATCATCCAAAATCTTCTGGGCTTCCTCATCCATCTTTTTATGATTTAGACTTAAGCCTTCCATTACTTCTCTACCCAGGAAGATATTTTCACTTACACTTAAATCATTACACAGGTTCATCTCCTGATGAATGATGGCAACGCCCTTATTCTGAGCCTCCTTAGGATTTTGAAAATGGCAAAGCTCTCCATCTAAATAGATTTCTCCGCTGTCTTTACTGTAGATTCCACTGAGAATCTTCATTAAAGTGGATTTTCCTGCACCGTTCTCTCCTAAGAGCGCCAAAATCTCTCCATGACCTAATTCCAGATTCACGCCCTTCAAAACCTTGGTACCGGAAAAAGACTTGGCTATATTCTTCATTTGAACCAAACTGTTCCCCATATTCGCCTCTTTTGCACAATCTAAAATATCCCTTTTCTTTCATTCTAAAAGATTTAAAAAGAAAGAAAAGGGAGAATATTTTTAGATTCCGGGGGAAAATTTTTATGCTTTAAGCATCCAGTCACTAAGGTTCAATATTTTTATACCATCAATGTCATACTCTTCATGTCCTGTATTCGCTATAAGAATTTTAGGATAAGAATCTTTAATTGACTTTAGCGGAGCTAACTCTCTTGCTAAGGTTATCTGTTCAGAAATATTGTCTGAAACTTGAATATATATTTTTTCGCTTTGCTTCATCGCAACAAAATCAATTTCCTTTTGATATAATTTTCCTACATAAATATCATATCCTCTTCGCATTAATTCTAACGCAACAAGGTTCTCATAAGCCCTTCCATAATCCATATTTCTACTACCTAGTATGGCATAACGAAATCCTAAATCACTAAGATAGTATTTATCGGATGTTTCCAGATATTTCTTTCCACGAATATCATATCGCTTTACTTTGTAAAACATATACGCACTACATAAGTACTTTAAATAATTTCCAATTGTAATGTGATTTGTTTCATACCCATTTTGCTTGAAAAAAGTACTTATTTTGCTGGCAGAGGTAAGATTGGAAACATTATCCATCAAATAATCCGTTAAAGAGTCTAAAAGAGCTTCTTCTTTTATGCCATACTTATCCAACAAATCCCTCTTAATAACACTTTGATATACATCTTTTATATAAGATACTTGATCTTCTTTGTCCCTGTAAATGTATGCTCCTGCCAATCCTCCTTCCACGAGATAGTTTTGAAGAATTTGCGTATCAGTTCTCTTGAAATCATAGTATGTACAATACTCCGACAGACTAAAAGGAAATATAGGAATCTCTATAAATCTACCTGTAAATAGTGTAGACAAATCAGAGCTTAGTAAAAATGCATTAGAGCCGGTAAGATAAATATCATATTTTCGACTATTGTATAAGCTGTTGATAGCTAGTTCAAACTGCTTACAAAACTGAACCTCGTCCACCATAACAACATTCAAAGTCTCCGTTTGATAAGCCTCTTCAATATAATCATATAAAGACTTATAGCTTTTTAATCCTTCGTATTTTAAATCCGCAAAGTCTATATAAATGATATTCAAGCTTTTCACATTTTTTCTAAGCCACTGCATATAGCTTCTCAAAAGCTCTGATTTTCCTGATCTTCTTAATCCTGTAATAATTTTAATATCCGGAGTGCCTTGCAGGCGAATAAGTCTCTTTAAATAAGTTGATCTTTCTATAATCTTCATCATTCACCCACTTTCAAAACTATAATTTTTTTCATCTTTTGAAAGTATTCTATCATTCCTTTACGAAGCAAACAACGAAAAAATATACGCTTTACGTATGAATCTCCGGAATAAATACAGATAGTTTCTATTGACGCGATGACTTAATTATTTTCTATCCATCCTCTCATACACCTCTGCCACGGAATGCTTTTTCAGTTCTTCTTCAAACTTTTTCTGCACTTCCAAAAGACTCTCATCTAAGATCCTATGAATATTTTTTCCTACGGGGCAGTTGGGGTTTGGCTTCTCATGAAAGTTGAAAAGCTCTCCCTGCCCGCTGGTTTCCACCGCCTGATAGATGTCTAAAAAAGAAATATCCTTTAAATCTCTTGTAATATGCATTCCTCCAGGACCACGTTTAATTTCGATGATTCCCGCTTCCCGAAGCTGAGACATAATGTTTCGAATAATTACCGGGTTACTGCCGATACTGGCGGAGAGAAAATCGCTGGTTAGTTTATATTCTTCTTCAAAGTATTTCACCGCAATTAATATGTGTAAGGCAATGGTAAATTTGGTTGAAACCTGCATAAATCCTCCTAAAAAAATTATATCTAATCTCCATTATGCTCCCGATGAAAGTCCAGCAGCAGACGGATTTGAATTTGTATCCTTATCACAGACTTTGTCTACATATTACAAGCTTTGTCTACATCACCTTCCAATGAGCAAAAAGCCATGATGTAATTTTACATTTTACATCATGGCTTTGCAAGCTTATTTGGGATAGATTTAATCTTCTTTTTCCCTCGCTTATTCTTCCCTTATATTTCTCCTTCGCACCCCTATCCTTTTAACAACTCTTCATAAATCCCTTTGTCCTCATCAGTAAAGACATTGAAAATAACCCTTTCCACGGTACTTTCAGGATGCGCATCCAGCCATTCCCTTACCGTACTTACCGCAATCTCTGCCGCCTTGTCCTTGGGAAACATAAATACGCCGGTGGAAATACAGCAGAAAGCAACAGACTTACATTTTGCTTCCGTAGCCTTCGTAAGGCACGCCCGATAGCAGGATTTAAGCTCTTCCATTTCTTTCTCTGTCAGTTCTCCCTGCACGATCGGTCCAACGGTATGAAGTACATATTTTGCCGGAAGATTATAGCCCGGCGTAATCTTACATTGGCCGGTGGCTTCCTCATGGCCCTGCTCCTGCATTTGCCGAAAACAGGCATAGCGCATCTGCACCCCTGCCATGCTGTGCTCCACATTGTCAATGCAGTTGTGGTTCGGAATAAAGCAGCCCAGCAAAGCACTGTTACAGGCATTGACAATGGCATCCACCTTCAATGTACTGATATCTCCTTGCCAAAGCACGAGTCTCCGGTCCAGGGCTGTGGCTTCCAAACTATCCCCATCCACTATCCCCTTTTCACGGGTAATTTCCTGTAAAAAAGTATCCTGCATTTTCAGAAAGTCCTCTGAAGCTTCCTTAGGGCTTCTCACGTTGAAAAGTCCACGGAGGAGTCTCCACTGTTCTTCCGAAGTTTTCGGAATCGGATAATGGGCATACTCCGGCATTTCCTTTTGCAATTCTTGAATCAGCCATATCCTTCTTTCACTTTGATTCATTGTGCTCCTCCTTTCAAAGCTTCCCTATGGAAAAAATTCTCAATGACAGCATTGCAGTTCTGCTAGATATAATACCTTAAAGCAAGCCTTTGCTATAAACTCTCTCTAGCTATACCGAATCCATCTTCAACAGATCTCTAAGTACCTGACCAATGTCTGCATTCAGGCAAATGCTTCTATCCGAAATTTCCCTACTGCATCCCGCCTCTCCCAGATTCAGACAGGCGTAGTAAGCATTGGGATTCTCATCGGTATATCGCCAAAAGGGGAATTTTATAATCACAGGGGTATTCATCCCTACTCCAAGCTCCCAGTATAAGACATGCTTTCCCTTATGACTATGCAGAAAATCCTGATAGCGTTTTGCCGCCATTTTCCAGCCTGCATCCTCCACAAAGTTTTCATCCACCCGTAGATTCATAGCCATGGGGAGTCCATCATCCGGGCAAATGGGAATAAGATCCGTGGGAATAGACATTTTCAGCTTCTTATCCTCCGGCAGCTGAAAAATCCCCGCATTATCCCGGACAAAGCCCTGGGCTTCCAACATTTTCTCCACAATTTCCTGATTATCATAAGTCTTCGCCAATGTAGGGCGGGAGCTTTGAAAAAGTCCGTAATCTCCCTGAGTGTAAAAGAGTCTTTCCTTTTCAAATCCTGCTCTTTGAAACTGATGATCCACATTGGTGGTTAAGACAAAGTAATCCTTTCCCTCTACAATCTTTTTGAGATTTCCGTAAACATCCGAGGGGGCATCAACGTATCGATTAAAGTAAATATGACGACTCCACCAAGCCCAAAATCCCTCAGGACTTTCAAAGGGAAAGAAACCCCCGGAGTAGATATCTTGAATAGGATATTTTTTAGCAAAGTCAAAGAAATATTTGTGAAAACGCTCTCCGCTATAGGTTAAACCCGCTGCCGTAGATAGTCCGGAGCCGGCACCCAGTACAATAGCCTCCGCATTTTGAATTTTTTCCTTTAATTTACGAACTTGCTCTTCGTAGGGAATATTTTCCCTGGGATGCTGTATGGTATTTCTATTAAAGAAAAACATGGGTACCGCTCCTTTCTATGATTTAACTTTAGAACTACGCTCCTACTACGGAAATTCTTTCCTGAATATGCTTTCCGGATTCGATTTCATCTACCATAGCAATGGCATAGTCTGCATAAGAAATCACAGACTCTCCGGCGGGATTTAATGTAAACTCTTCTCCGGCAAGGATATACTTTCCGCTTCTCTCTCCCTCTGCCTGGAAATCCGCCGCAGGACTGATGTAGGTCCACTTTACATCCTTTCTCTTTCTAAGCTCGGAAAGCGCTGCTGCCATGGCCTGCGCAAGAGGCTTAAATGCTTCCGGGAAGTTCTCCCCGTCTGCTACTTGAATCGTATGCTCCGGATTTACATAAAGAGATCCGGCTCCTCCTACCACCAAAAGTCTTACATCTGTGCCGGAGAGAATGTCCGCCAAGTGCTGTGTTGTCTTGCTATGAAGAGGAAGGGTTTCAGCTGTCCATGCGCCAAAAGCATCTACCACTGCATCATATCCCTTTAAGTCCTCTCTTGTAAGATCAAAAATATCTTTTTGGATATAGTTCTTGGCATCCGTATCATTTTCCGCCCTTCTTCCAAATGCTGTTACTTCAAAACCTCTGTTTACTGCCTCTGTAATGATTTTCTTTGCTGCTTTTCCGTTTGCTGCTACAACCGCGATCTTTGCCATGATTCTTTCCTTTCCGAGGATGCTTTCCTCTATACACTATTTTTCTTTGGTTTCTTAGACTGTGATTTTCTAAACTTTACTTTTTCAGTCTTGTCAAAGCTTTGTAATAGTTTTGGATCAGTCTTTGTTGTAATTTTATTTATTATATCTTTGACATGCTCAATATAGTACGTTCGAATTTTGTTGTCAATTATTTTATTACATCTTTTTCAAAAAAAAATCAAAGCCTATTCGACCGTGTCTATGAAGACACTATCAAACAGGCTTTCCGAAAATAACGCATAATAAAACTTTGCTTCTTTTTTATGGGAGGCAAGCTTTGCCAGCGTATCCAAATATTACGAAAAGGATGCTGATTGACTGCAGGTCAATAAGGTGAGAAGATTATGAAATACAAATTAGAAGTTAGAGGAGGACATAAATGAAAAAGTTTGCAGTAATCTTATATCCTGATTTTTCTTTACAAGAAATAACTTGTCTAACATCTGCATTAACAGTGTGGTTTGGTGAAAAACTTGATTTTATTGCAAGCGAAGATCAGGAATATTTAAGCGAGGAAGGCTTTGTCATTAGACCGACTAAAATTATTGGAAATATAAAAGCAAAAAATTACGATTGTTTAATTTTGCCCGGAACCATGAATCCATTACCCGCATTGTATGATGAAAAACTGATTGATTTTCTGAGAGAAGGCATTGATTTTGGAACTGTGTTTGCAGCAATTTCATCTTCTCCAATCTTGTTATCTAAATCAGGAGTTCTCAAAGATAAAAAATTTACTGCGGGATATTTTATGCAGATGACAGATACTTTTGATTTTATAGAGAAGGAAAACTTTATTCACAAAGGAATTGTTGAAGATAAAAATGTTATAACAGGAATTGGCATGTTTTTTAGGGAATTTGCAGAGGCAGTTCTAAGAAGGTTTGATTATGATATAGGAGACCATTTTATGACTGAAAAAGCTGACGATTTTACCGAAGAAGAATTAACATTTTATTGGTCTGATGAGGATTACAAGGAATTTTTAGACGAATTGAAATCTTATGAGTAAGCGGTAAAATAATCTGTCCTTTCAAAAAAATCCGCCATCATTCAGCCTGGCGGATTTTCTTTACCTTGTTTTTTTCATACTCTCGCAGGTGCACGGTAAAACTTCTTGCTTTGCAGTAACCTCCTCCAAATACATTTCCGCTATATAGGAGGGGCCGGTCCACCAAAGTTTTGTTGTATCATCATACAAGGCTTTTCCCGTCTTGGAAGCAAGGAAGTCTGCTAAGACTTCTTTGCTATCTTTTCCGGTGAATACCGATATTTCTTCTACCGCCATAGTAATAAGGAGATCAATTGTATAATGTAGTCTTTCTTTTGATATACTCAACTCAGCCATATCTTCTCACTTTCTATAAATTTTAGGCAAGATATTGTGGATTATATATAAATCCTCTACACCTTCCCTCCTTCCTCCTTTGTCTTTCCCATCACCTGACTAATGGCCGCATGACCGCCGGTTTGCACCTGACTTAGTAGCGCCTGCCCGCTGCTCTGTAGTTGACTGATCACCGTCTGCCCGCCGCTTTTGATCTGGGAAACGGCGGCTTGTTTACTGCTTTCCATCAAATTGCTTAAAGCATTCATGATTTCTTTTTTCTTCTCTTCCGGAAGCTTTCCCATCTCCTTCCAGATGGTTTCCATGTTTTTCATTAAATTTCCGGAAAACTCTATAAAGGTCTCCGACTTTGTACTTTCAATCAGGGAAAATGCTGTAGTACAAAGGGATTCTCTGCTTTCATCGTCCATGCTTTCCAGCCAGCTTCCCAAGGTGGTTTTCGTGTACTCACTAAGCTCATCCAGTTCAGAAGAGACAAGAGCATCCTTTTCCGCTTCCCAGGTCATGGCATCATGTTGTAAAATGCCCTTTGCCGTACTATGAATCACATGTTGCTTTGCCGGATTGGACAGAAGTTGCCCTATAATGGAGCTTTGCGGCGCAATGGTACTAATTTTCGGTAAAATCTCCTGAAATTCCGGAGTCTGAATCACTTCCTCTCGAAAGCCGGGGCCGTCATTATTATAAACTTGCACAATACGCTCCTTGTACTCAGCCTCGCAAAAAGCAGCTGCATACATGGCAAAGTTTCCACCTTTCGAGTGTCCCCCCAAGATAAGCTCTCCCTCCAAAACGGGAGCAATCTTGTTAAAATACGCTACTGCCTCTTTAGCGCCTGCAGTTTCCGATTGGCAGCTCATGAGAAAATCTTCTTTCCAGCCGGTAATCGTCTTATCCGTTCCGCGGAAAGAAATATAATTTCTGCCGTCGGGTAAGAGAAACACAAGGGCTGCAAATTGCTTCACCTTGTCCTTGTCAAAATCTTCCGCATAATAGCCGACCTTAGTATCAGAAAAGCGTTCCCCTTCCATCATTTCTTTCAGTAAGAGGGGCGCCCGCTCTGTAAACTCTCCTGTGGTCTCGATTTCTTCCAAGGAATGCTTTTCACAAAAATCCCGGAACAAATCTCTTAAATCAAAAAATCCATTCCAGTCCTCCTTCAAATCCCGAAAATCAATATAGGAAAGATAGGAAAAGATGACATTGTCCACCTCATTAAAGGGGGAAATGGACAAAGGTACATCGTTTCTCCATTGTAAGTAATCCAGTAATTCCATGCTTTACACTCCTTCTTTTACCCCTATTTTATTCTTTTGTCTCTGTTTATTCCTTTTTCAATCCGTATCAAATCTATATTCATGCTATACTCTTCGCATCCTCCTAGACTATTTAGAAATTCATTCAAAATGAAATATATAAATAATAAAAATATATTTTTAAAATAAATTGTCACTGTGGATTCGAAATAGACGATTTGGTCGACATATGAACTTAAGTACACAATCAGAATTACCCCTGTGTGGTTAACGTGCATGCTCAAGTATTATAGTAATAGTTTTGTTTATGAACTATGTTTTATTTTAAAATCTATTAATGACTGTAAATCTTCAATACTTGTTTTTATGTCTTTTGTTTTAAAATTATTAAGTAACTCTGCTGACGCATGAGCTAATGGATTAGCATTTCGAAAAGAATGTGCCTGCTTTATTATCATATCAGCTTTATCTATTTCCTTATAAAATTCCTTCAATGCTTGTTCTTTATAAAACGATTTATAATTTGGTTTTTTACTATTTGGGTCGTATTTATAAAAAAACGCCATATCAGCAGTGAATCTATCAAAGAAATTTTTATAAAAGGCATATTCTGCCAACGTATTATGTCGTTTTCTTTCTACCCAATACATGAAATACAGAAAGAAAGCTATCCAATCGTCGTCTAAAATTCTTAGATACTTATTTATTCTATCATTACGAATTATGGGTAAAAAGCTATTTTCACAACAATAAAAATAATAGTTTTTAAGCTTAGGACTATTCTTATTTAAAACCTCAAGTAAATCAATATGTCTAAATTCACTTTGAATTAAATAAGAAATAGCAATGGATGTGTCATACGAATTCCAGAGTCCACTCCGATTACGCTTAAACAACTGATTAAGTAAAGTTTTAATGGCCTTTTCACTCTTAGTCTTCATTATCATAATAGTTAGTCGCTTCGGATCCAAGCTAAGAAAAGAAACATCTGTCTTGATTATTTCACATATCGTAGATATGACTTTTTCATCTTGAAGTACATCCTCGCATTCATAAATATAATGATTATATATTTCTATAGGAGTAAACTCTATTTCATCTCTACTAAAATTTTGATTAAGCAAATCATTATAACTCTCAACATCTATACAGCCCTTTTTAAGTTCCAGCAAAAGACTATCTAAAAAAGCTTGAAAACCACCGTCAAACAACTCTTCAACATCATGATAAATTTCATAAAAAGATTCATCATACTTAGATTTTATTAATTCATGTTTGATTTCCATAGTAGATTTCAAACAACACTTCTTAGTATTAAGTGATAATCCGTACTCTTTCAAGATAGAAGAATACTCATTTCTAATCTGATTATATATGTCACGCAAGTTATCTATGCTATATTTAGAATCTATCAATATATACATATCATCAACATATCTAATAATTTTGAACGATGTAATTACTTTTATTTTATCTTTAATAAATTGATATATTCGATTATCAATGTCATCCATATATATAACTGTTGCCAAGTATGATGAAGCAATACTATTTTCTATCGTTGGAAATTTCCCATCTCCACAATATAAAAATAATTCTTTTATCATTTTAAACTGAGTGGCTGTAAAATGCGTTTCTCCTACATTGCTTCTCTTATCAATTTGCTTGATAAGAATATCCAAATTAATATTGGAAAAAAAGTTTGTTATATCAGTCTTAATAAAATATTGACATCCAGAAATATAAGTATTTATTGATTTATAGAATTCATCATAATCTTTTTTATATTTTGCACGCATATACTCGAAATTCCCTGCATAATAAACATTAATGCTCACATTCCTTGCAGGTTGATAATACTTCGATATTTCTTTCCCAATAGATTGGATTACTAAATAAAGTATAGGGGACAAAAGACTAGAATCTCTAAAGCTTCCGTCTCCTTTTTGCAGAAAGTTTTCTGATTGGTGCATTGCTTCAGGAAATAATACAAATGCAGCATTTTCTATATACTTTTTAAAAAATTCTTCACTTGATATATACTCTTCATCTTTTTTTGTAATCTTTGAAAAAGGAAACCACTGTAAATATGCTTTTTTACTACCATGACTTAATTTAAAATACATTTGACAAATCTGATTCCAAGTATCATATGTAAAGCCAAACATACTACATTCCCCTTCCTTAATCTAATCAGCTATCTTCTTATCATGAGAAGAAACAGTACTCTCTGCTACTCTTGTATGTTTTTGTTCTTCAAGCGGATAAGCAAAGGGCAAAACATTATTTTCAGATTTAGCCTCTGAATGCTCCTCAAAGTTTTCCACCTGCTCCATCACCTTATTAAAAACTTCCGGGCTGTACTGTGGCGGATAGCCATTCTTAATCAAACAAATTTTTATATCAAGCTTTAATTGATTACGAACATTCTGGTTATTAAGCCAGTCTGCAAATGAGGACTTCGTATCTATAATTTCCTTAACTTTTTTGGCAAGAGACTTACACTTATCATTAATCAAAATTCCATCAATCTCTTTATCTTCGCCATATTCAAAATTATGTTGGTCACGAAGAGCAATCAAAATGTCATAGAATGCCTTTTCTTCAAAAGTTAATCCTATCTTACGGAAACTCTCTCTATCTTCATTCATTTGACGAAGGATTTCTAAAGCTTGCTCAGTTGCAGCCTTGATAATATCTTCTGAAGCTGTTTCCTGAGTTGCTCCGGCTTCTTCGGCAGTAAGGTGCTTTCTTCTTTCATGATATTCAGCAATGGTCTTTTCCAGCATCTCTTGAAAAGACTTTGCTGCCAACTGATTAACTTTGCTATACTCCTTAATCTGCTTTCGAAGCATTTTGACAAGCAATTCCAGCTTTGTTGCCGGCATTTTCACATCAGATAACTTCTCAAAATATTCCGGAGAGAAGATATCTTCTTCCTCACCGCTTTCAAGAACACTTTCTACCTGATTGTATTTCAATGCTTCTTCCACCATTTTTGAAACTACACGATTCATGGTATCCGCATCGACATCGCTTGTCCCACTCATTTTACGCACAAAGCCTGCTATAGCAATAAAGCACTGAGCAAGAGCAGATTCTTCTTCTCCAAGATTACCTGACGGTTGACAAATATCAAAGGCACCTCTCATTCTCTTGACCGTTTTCAAAAAATACGTCATAAAAGAAACCTGATTGTTTTTTACAGCGCCTTCCGTATGCAAAACCTCTGTGGAAGCAAAAATATACTCAGCCGCTTTGGCAAGTAATTTATATCTTTCAAAGGGATTACACTCAGGGTTCAAGAAGGGAGCCAAATTATAATCACTAAACAACGATTTAAGTACTTCAAGTTCTTCTCTAAAGACAGAGGTAGCTTGTTCAACATCATCTGATGTAGGTGCAACAGAAGTATCTCCACCATAAATCTTCATGGCTTCACGCATATTATTACGAATACCTATGTAGTCGATAATCATGCCATAATCCTTGCCGGGATATTTTCTATTTACGCGGCTAATGGTCTGGATCAGCAAATGTTTCTTTAAAGGTTTATCATTGTATAAATAGGTAAGTGACGGAACATCAAACCCTGTAATCCACATATCCACTACAATTACAATATGAAAGTTAGATTTTTCCTGCTTAAAAGCTATATCCATTTCTTCAGAACGTTTATCATTTTTCACTCCTCCAAGGTAGTTATACATCTCAGATTCATCGTTGCTTCCTACACTGGACACCATAGCTATAAACGGCATAGGTTTTAATGCTTTCAATTCCTCCTCTGTTACCTTAACTCCTTCCGGCGTTTTCTTTTCTTCAAGCCATTCAGGATATTTTTCCTTGAATTTCAAAAGAAGGGAATACGCAATCTTTCTGCTTGAGCATACAATCATTGCTTTTTGAACCCTATCCGGATCAGCATCACAGGATGCCGTATAATGGTCATAAATATCAGTAGCAAGTCTTTCCAGTCGTGACGGTTCTGCGAGTATTACTTCAATAGAACTCATAGCACGTTTACTTGCTTCAATATCATCATATGTTGCGCCATCATCAGCACATAGTTTATAGTAATCTTCAATTTCCTTAGCTTTTTTCGTATCCAACAATACCTTTGCAATGCGAGGATGATACTTAATGGAAACGGTAAGACCGTCAGCAACAGCTTGATCCATTGTGTATCTATCAATTTCATCACCAAAGGTCTGATAAGTTTCAGCAATAGGTGTTCCTGTGAAACCTACAAATGTTGCCTGTGGAAACGCCTCTTTCAATACCTTTGCGTAGGGTTTTGATAGCATTGCCTTCATGTTTTCATCGGTATCTTTGCTAAACTGTATCTTTTTAGAATGTTCCAATTGTGTTCTATGGGCTTCATCAGAAAAGCACACAATATTTTTACGATCATTAATCAGACCGATTTTATCCTCTTCTCTGTCGCAGAACTTCTGAATAGTACAAATATAAAATCCACCGCTCTGTCTTGCGCCAAGCTCCTGTCTTAACTGTGCTCGGTTTTTCACAACAGATACTTCTCCAAGATTTAAAAACTCTTTACTCTTGGTAAATAACTTTGCTCCTTGTTTTTGTAATTCCTCTCGATCCACAATTAGAATAATTGTGGGTGAACCGATTTCCGGAATATTAGAGCATCTAAGAGCAAGCTGACGGGCAAGGAATGCCATGGTATATGTTTTACCGCATCCTGTGGCGCCAAAGTATGTTCCGCCTTTACCACTTTTAGTAACGACAGAATTGACTATGCTCTGTTTTAGAAGCTTGGACGCAAAAAACTGGGGATATCTACATACTATTTCCACTTCCGCACTATCATAAATGCTGTCTTGAAAATAAATATAATCTCTGAAAATTTCTAAAAATCTTACCGGTGAATACACTCCCTTGATCATTGTTTCTGTTTCTGCAAATGGCAAGGTCGAAACTTGGTCACCGTCATTCACACGCCTCCAAGCATAAAAATGCTCATAAGGCGTACGCACCGTGCCAAGTCTTGTTTTAACTCCGTCTGAGATACAAGCTAATGGGCAGTAGTGTAATAAATGTGGAATATCTCTCCAATAACGAATAGTAATCTGTTCCCATGCATCATAGACTGTTGCATGAGCATCGGCAGGATTTTTCAGTTCTATGACACACAAGGGCATACCATTCACAAATAACAGCACATCCGGTCTACGGTTTTCCTTTTGTCCGTTATTTGTATACTCAACCGTAAACTGATTAACAACATGGAAGATATTATTACCGGGATTCTCAAAATCTATAAGAGATACCATTTTTACCGTACCGTCTTGCAATGTAAACTGAATACCGTCAACAATCCAGCCATAAACCTTATGTAAGGTAGCAAAATCACTCTCTGCACCGACAAGACGAACATTATCAAAAATCTGTATAACCTCATCCTCTGTAAGTTCAGGATTTGTATCAGAGATAAACTTTTGGAAATCGTCAGCAATCAATACATCTCTTTTATTGATACGTTGTATATTATTGCCTGAGATATACTCCCAGCCTTCTGCTTCCAAAAATCCGATAAAGGCATACTCATATTCAGACTCACAGTAATGACCGCAATATTCCTTTAGCTTTGCCATAGACTACCCCTTTGTTGTTCTTCCTTCCTCGATAGAACCCTTAATTAAAATAGGGCACATATTTTTTATTTGTTCTTTAAGCTTTTCATTAATTTCTTTTCTTTCAATATAGCAATTGAAAATGCTGATGATTGATTCTTGTATGTCAATGCTAGGAATAGGAATTTCCACATTCTCTATATCACTATAATTAAATGTTTCTCTTGCAGATCCCCATGAATTAAATCTAACATATCTATCAAATTGGTCTCTTCCAAAAAACATCATTAAATATTCTGGAATTAATTTGTTGACATTTGAAACACAAAAAACTGGATATATTGCTGAAACAAGTATATCATCCATTTTTTTGTTTAATGCAATACAAAACTGATCTCCCATACGCGCTGTATTTGGATTAAAAGCAAAACAGTATTCTGGTACAATGTTATATTTTTTAGTTGATAGATCGCTAGTATTAGCCTTTGTCTCAATAAATTCCTTCTTATTTGAAATTCCTTTGATCCTATCTACTCCATATTTTTCATTCTCATTTTTAATCTCTACGGACTTGATATACGGACCGATAGCCTCGATAGGTATCTCTCTTCTCAAATCCTCTATGTAAGCGTCGCATACAAGTTTTAAATTCTCTAAACCACATTCATAGCTTTGATGATTTGAAAGCATCGCGTCATAAACATCAACATATTTTTGCTGAACCTCAAGGGGAGGGAGTTTAATTTCTATGTCACAGAATTCATCCCAATCGAATGTCTCTCTAGCCGACCCCCATGAATTAAATCTTGAAAATCTGTCAAATTCAGGACGTTTGAAATACATGAAGAGATATTCGGATAATATCAAATCTTTTCTTTTTACATAAAACACAGTGTATATTGAGGAGATTAGAATTCTATCCGTAGTACTATTATATGCAAGTGCAATTTTTTCTCCACGTCTGGAAGTATCTGCCACATAAGCAAATTCATCTTCATGCACTATTTTATAAGATAGAGTACTTACCCCGTCCATATTTGCCTTTGTTTCTATGAACTCTTTTCCTGTCGAGATACCTCTTACATCATTAACTGACAATTCATTAGCTGAATTACGAATATCAGACTGCTCGATCAATTCTCCAAGTTTATATTTAGTCAATCCCATAACCAATCCTCCTAAATGCATCTTCCAGCATCTGCTGGGATTTCTTTTCCTGTTTCATAATTTCCTGCATTTCGGATTGAATTCTTGCCATTTCCTTTTCATAGTCAATCTCTAAGTCATGGTCAATGAACTCGATATATTTACTTGGTGTAAGTGCCCATCCCTTTTCTTCAAGCTCATTGATTCCGACACTGCGGTAAAGTTCAGGCTCTTCGTATTTTGTACCATTTGTACCTTCACACTGCCAGGTATGATAGATATCAGCTGCACGCTCGATTTGTTCACTAACCAAGCGAACCTTCTTTTTATTCTCCCCCTTAACAGCATTTTCACTCCACTGGCGTAAATCCATAAACAGGATTTCATGCTCACGATTACGGAGATTCCTGCCATGATATTTACCACCTTTTTTGTTCTGATTTAAAATCCATAATGTTACACTGATGTCTGTTGTAATAAATAATTCTCTGGGAAGAACTACAATAGCTTCAATCTTATCCTTTTGTATCAATCTTTTACGAATTTCTAATGTATCGCTATCATTCAATGCGCCATTCGCAAGCAGAAAACCTGCCACACCATCGGAAGTCTTTAAGTGAGAAAGAATATGTAAAATCCAAGCATAGTTTGCATTACTTTCAGGAGGAGTAACATAATCTGCCCATCTCGGATCAGTCTTTAAATTTTCATCATACCAGCCCTTCAGGTTGAAAGGCGGATTTGCCATGATGTAATTGAAAGACAATCCTTTATGTAAATCATGCGTAAAGGATGAGTCACTTTCTCCACCAAGATTATGACTGATACCACGTAGTGCCAGATTCATTTTAGCAAGACGATATGTTGCAGGTTCCTTTTCTTGTCCATAGATATTAATGCTGTTAAGGTTTCCTTGTTTTGATTTTACCAGTTCTGCACTCTGAATGAACATACCACCGGAACCGCAAGCAGGGTCATAAAGAGTACCTTCAAAAGGCTCAATCATAGCTGCTATAAGTTGAACTACGTCATGAGGGGTATAGAACTCACCTTCTTCCTTCGTTGCATTTACTGCAAACTCCTTAAGGAAATATTCGTATACGTATCCAATCAAATCCTTTTCAGCTCCAAATTCCTTATGACTGATTTTATTTACCTCATCAACAATCTTTTTAATATCATTAGGCGCTAAATTTCTGGTAGTAAATGTACCCTTGATAAAGCAGCCTTTAAGCTGAGGATCCTCCTCTTCAAGTCTTGACAGCGCCGTATCCAGTGCAACATTAAGTTTTGGTGCAGGTGTATTAATGATTGTTGACCATCTCGCTTCCAAGGGAAGGTTATATGTTCCATCTGCAAAAGTAGCATCATCAAAAAAGGCAGCCCTGATATTTTCATCATCAGGGTCAAGTCCTTGCTCAATCAGAGTTTTACGAAGAGCTTCTATACCATCTTCATATTTTTCTCCTATAAATCTCAAGAATACAAGAGTGAGCATCATGTCTCTCTTTTCAAAAAACGAACCTGAATTACGTGCAGCACGCAAATAATCTCTACAATTAAAAAGAATACTATCTATATTAAGTGCCTTTTCAGTAGTTTTATTTTTAGCCATGGTTTTAATCATCCTTTCCGTTATTGTGCCATTCTTTTCTAAAGTATTGAAATCAATCTCCTGTTTCTCACAGAACTCTTTTCAAAATTAATTTGTTTAAATCCTTCCTTATTCCTTGAATAGATATTTTAGTACCTCTCTATTTTTTTCATCAGCCACATTTTACTCCTATTTTATCGGTTATAATTCCTTATCGTCAATGTGGAATTCCTGCTTTTTGCGACAAGCCGCATTTTTTTGTCTACTCAACTTTTTTCATCTACTTAGCTTGTAAACTTACAGCATAAAAAAAGCACCCTTACGGATGCCTTTTCCTCTAAATGCATTTAAATCTTCGCTTTTACTCACAAAGCTTCCTTATCTCCACCCCGTTTTCCATAAGGGCTGCCCTAAGCTTCTTCACAAAAAGGAGGGCTTTCTCTCCGTCCCCGTGAACGCAGACGGAATCCGCCTGTATGGGGATTTCCTTTCCGCTGATAGCCTGCACTTTCCCTTTTAAAATCATGGAAAGCACACGCTCAATGGCAAGGTTTTCATCGGTAATCATCGCCCCTTCCTTGCTTCTTGCCACAAGGCTGCCGTCCTCTTCGTAGGCTCTATCCATAAAGACCTCCGCACGAACAGGAAGACCTAGCTTTACAGCCTCTTTATAAAGGGCGCCGGAGCTTTGTGCAAGAATAATGAGGCTCTTATCGTATTCCAGAACCGCTTCACAAATGGCTTTTGCGAGACTTTCCTCCTTTGCCGCCATATTGTAGAGGGCGCCGTGCGGTTTTACATGCTGAAGCTTTCCGCCATTTTTATGCAAAAAAGCATCTACCGCCCCAATCTGGTAAAGCATCATCGCCTTCACTTCTTTTACGCTTAAATTCATATTTCTTCTGCCGAAGCCCTGCAAATCCGGAAAACCCGGGTGTGCACCGATTGCGGTTCCCGCCTTTTCACAGATTCCAACCGTCTTTTCCAGCACAACGGGATCTCCCGCATGAAAGCCGCAGGCAATATTTGCCGAAGAAATCAGCGGAATCAGCTCTTCATCGAGTCCCAAGGTATATCTTCCGTAGGACTCTCCTACATCTGCATTTAAGTCAACCTTCATCTTCTCCTACTTTCCCGAAAGCATAAAACGCTCTACGAAACCGGTATCGACCTTTCCCTCCCGGAAAGCCTCAGACTGCATAATCTTATATTGAAAATCGAGATTCGTCTCCACACCGAGGACCAGCATTTCCTCGAGAGCAACCTTCATTTTCCGAATCGCCTCATCCCGATTTCGTCCCAGCACCAGCACCTTGGCAATCATGGAGTCGTACTCCATCGGAATGTTGTAGCCGGTGTACAGCGCGGTATCGACACGCACCCCGTTTCCGCCCGGAAGGTGTAACGCCGTGATTTTACCGGGACTGGGCATAAAGTTTTTCTCCGGAATTTCCGCATTGATTCTGCACTCTATGCTGTGTCCAAGGAAGGGAATCTCTTCCTGTTTAAGGCTCAAGGGCTCTCCTGCCGCAACTCTAATCTGCTCCATGACAAGGTCTGTGTTCGTGAGCAGCTCCGTAACGCCGTGCTCCACCTGGATACGGGTATTCATTTCCATAAAATAGAACTCCCCGCTCTTATCCATGATAAATTCAATGGTGCCTGCTCCGGTGTACTGCACGGACTTTGCCGCCTTGACGGCTGCCTCCATCATCTTCTTTCTCGTTTCCTGACTGACAATCGGCGAGGGAGATTCCTCGACAAGCTTCTGGTGATTTCTCTGTATGGAGCAGTCTCTTTCCCCGAGAGCAACAACATTTCCGAAATTGTCCCCCATAATCTGCACTTCGACATGACGAGGCTCTAAAATCAGCTTTTCCAAATACATCGCATCATCCGAAAAGGCATTTGCAGACTCTCTTTGCGCAGTGAGAAAGTCCTTTTCAAAGTCCTCCTCTCCGAAGCACTCCCGCATTCCCTTTCCACCGCCGCCCGAGCTTGCCTTAATCATGACCGGAAAGCCCATTTTCTTGGCTTCCCCTAAGGCCTCCTTCACATCATAAAGAACGGATAAGGAACCGGGAACCACCGGCACACCGGCTTCCCGCATCTTCGCTCTCGCCTGTGATTTATTCCCCATAGAATCAATCACTTCCGCAGTCGGCCCGATAAAGACTATGCCGTTTTCTTCACATTTTTTAGCAAAGCCTGCATTTTCCGAAAGAAAACCGTAGCCGGGATGAATGGCATCACAGCCCATATTCTTCGCCACGGTTAAAATCGTATCCATATTTAAATAGGAGTTTCTTGCCGAGCCCTCTCCGATACACACTCTTTCGTCCGCAAGACGACTGTGAAGCGCGTCCTGGTCCTCCTTGGAATAAACCGCAACGGAGGACACGGAAAGAGCGCGAAGCGCCCGGATGACCCGAACCGCAATCTCTCCTCGATTTGCCACTAAAACTCGTTTAAACACCTTTTCCTCCTTTAAAGCTGTAGTACAAGTCTAAAGCTGTTCCTTTCAGCGCTCTTACAGCTTTCTCACACGGAATAAAGGCTGTCCGTATTCCACCTTCTGCTCGTTGGAAACCAGTACCGCTTCGATTTCACAATCGAAATCCGCCGTGATTTCATTCATCATTTTCATAGCTTCCAAGATACAGACGGTATCGCCCGCCTTTACGGTGTCGCCTACCTTAACAAAGGCCGGGATGGTCGGGCCCTTAGCGGAGTAAAAGGTTCCCACAATTGGACTTGTGATATGCACTTCATTTTCCTCCTCGGCATTCTCCGTAGAAGAATTGCTTGCACTGCTGTCGCTGCTGACTGCGCTGATGCTGCTCACCACTCCGCTTCCCGCAATAACAGGAGGATTATCCAGCTTACTCATCATAATCTTAAAATCGCCGTCTTTAATGGACATGGTGTTTAAGGTGGAGCCCTCCATAATCTTAACCAGTCCTTCTAACTTTTCTAAATCCAACATTCTACTCTCCTTATCGTAAAGCTATCCTATCCGAACAGCATGGATAATCTCTTTGCAGCCAATCTGCATTCGAGCACTTCCTTACAGGGCTTATGGATTGCCTTTCGCATCTCCTGCAGCTCCCGTTCCTCCTGTAGCATAAGCTTCTGTGCTTCCTGCACACTCACCGCCTCAAAACGAATCTTATCGTCCATTCTTCTCTGCACAAGCTTCGGTAAATCCACAGAAATGACTGTCGCTATCTTTCCGTAGCCTCCGGTTGTCTGCCGATCCGCAAGAAGGATAATCGGTTTTCCGTGGGAAGGCACCTGTATGGAGCCAAGGGCAATACCGTCGGAGATAATATCCGAACCGCGCTTTGTTTCGATAAAGCTTCCCTCCAGACGCATCCCCATACGGTCAAATTCCGCACCGACCGTAAACTCTGTTTCGAGGAAGCTCCGGATTCCCTTTTTGGAAAATACCTCTTCCTCCGGTCCCATGACCACGCGAATCTTTACCTTATCTTCCTCATATTCTTTGAGCGGAAGCGTTCTTGAGAGAAAACTTGGGAGGTAAATTCTTCTGTTGATACGGGTTTCAATAAAGTCGCCGTCTTCCAGCTTTCTTCCCTTAAATCCCCCTATTTGGCATTTCAAGTTTGTGGAACGGGAACCCATCACAACGGGCACCTTCAGATAATTGGAAAAGGCGATATAGCAGGTTCTCCCGGTTCTTGCGGAGCCGATTTTTAAGACATCCCCTTCCGCAACATAAATTGCGGTATACATAGGGATCTTCTCGTCATTTAACTCGGGACGGAAGTCCCCTCCCGTTATGGAAATAATCATGGGAGCCGTAAACTCCAGTGTAGGCCCGATTAAAGTACACTCTAAAACTGCCTCATTTTCCGGATTGTCCAGTAGGAGGTTTGCAATACGGAAGGCTCTTCTATCCATGACGCCGTTTACATTAAAGCCCTGCGCCTGAAATCCGGTTCGCCCTAAGTCCTGCACCGTGGTAAGAAGTCCTCCTTTAATTACTCGAAATCCCATTTTACTCCCCCTTATACCACTTTACTTCATACTCATCCTTCGCCACTGCCTCTTCAATCTCCCGATATTCCTTAAGGGAAATGGGGCAGAAACGAATGTATTCTCCCGCTCTTGTGAGGATCGGATCCTGTTTTGCCGGATTATACATCTTTACCGGCGTCTTTCCAATTAAGCGCCAGCCTCCGGGAGAATCCACGGGATATACCCCGGTCTGAGAGCCTCCAATCCCGACAGATCCCGCCGGAATACAGAGTCTCGGATTATCGAGTCGCTTGGTGTGAAGCTTTTCCTCCAAGCCCCCGAGGTAGGTAAAGCCCGGCAGAAAACCGAGCATATAAATTAGATACGCATCCCGGGAATGTCTTTCAATCACTTCTTCCACGGAATAGCCGGAATTTTCCGCAACAAAGCTAAGATCCGGTCCGAATTCCCCGCCGTAGCAGACAGGAATCTCCCAAATCTTCTTTTCTAGGCTCTCGACCTGTGTGTCCATTTTCACAATGGAGTGCAGTCTCTTATATAGCTCCTCATAGCGAATTACCAAGGGATTATACTCCACAAGAAGGGACGCATATGCCGGAATCATATCCACAATGCCTTCAATCTGTTGCATCTTTATCAGTTGTACCGTAGCACTGATAGCACGATTCACTTCTTCACTGATTTCCTGTTTAAAAAGAATCAGAATTGCGGAATCCCCTGCCGCTACCACTCTTACCTTTTCCATATATTTTCCTTCTTAATCCATATCCATCTTCATACTGTAAAAACACCGATCTATTTTCGTTTTTTGGGGAAAATAAACTTCTATGCACAATCGTATTGCCGCGCGCTTCTTGCTTTCGCTTTACATTAAGTATATTTCCCCTACAAGCGAGCTGCCGTACGATTTCGTACGGCACTCATTATAAACCAAATTTGTCTGCAAAATACAGTTCAATCTTTTGTATTATTTAATCTTTTAGATTATTTTCAATGCTTTTAGAATAATTTCAATGCTTTTAGAATAATTTCAATGCCGAAAGAGAACGAATGCCTACATAGGCTGCAAGTACAACAACCACAATACCTAAGATAAAAAGCAGTTTCGGATGCTTATAGTTCTCTCCCACAATCTTCTTATTCTGTGAAGCCACAAGACATACACCAAGGGTTACCGGTAAGATAAGTCCGTTTAAAGCTCCCGCCAAAACAAGGAGAGTTGCCGGCTTTCCGAGGAAGGCCATAACTAAAGTGGAAATCACAATAAAGACGATAGTCCAAAGATTTTCCTTCTCCGCTATCTTCGGAGAGAAAGTCTTTAAGAAACTGACGGAAGTATAGGCCGCACCGATGATGGACGTAATAGCCGCACAGGTAAGCACCAGTCCGGAGAAGCGTCTTCCGATTTCTCCTGCCCCCTGGAAGAAAGCATCCGCTGCAGGATTTCCCGCGTCTAAAGTCACTCCTTTTACCACTACACCGAGCACCGCAAGAAATAAAAGAATACGAACAATCGCTGCCACAATCATGCCCATAACTGCGGAATACTGAATGTCCTTCAGTTTTCCCTCTCCGGTAACCCCTGCATCAATCAGTCTGTGTGCACCGGCAAAAGTGATATATCCGCCAACCGTGCCGCCAAGGAGTGTCAGTATTGCCGGCACCAAAGTACCGAGCTTCGCATCCGGAACAAAGCTGTTCTTTACCGCTGTCGCAATAGGAGGCTTTACAATGAAAATGACTACAAGGATAACCACTATCATGATACCGCCCAGAATCTTTACGAGCTTATCCATAATCCCCTTAGCATCTTTGGAGAGGAAAACAAGTACGGCCAGTCCTCCAGCAATAAAGTAGGAAATCTGCACCGGAATTCCCAAGGTAGTTTGAATACCGAGAGCCCCTCCGCCAACATTTCCAATATTAAAGACCAGACCGCCAAGAACAATCAGAAAGGAAATGAAGTATCCCAGTCCCGGAAGCAAACGGTTTCCGACATCCTGCCCTCTCATCCCGCTTACGCAAAGCACTCGCCAGATATTTAACTGGGCAATAGCGGAAAGAATAACGGAAATCAGGATAACGAAGCCGAAACTCCCTTTAAAATCACCTGTAAACTTTGCCGTCTGTGTTAAAAAGCCCGGCCCGATAGCCGATGTTGCCATGAGGAATGCCGCCCCGAGTAACGCTCCGCTCTTTGCTTTTGCCTTCATATTTCCCCCTCCTTATATTAGGACTTATTTATCTATGTCCTATATTCAAGTCTTGTATGGTAGTATAATCTATTTTTCTCATTCGTCAAGCAAAACTTTTCCTCTTTGTAGAAACAATTATTTTTGACTTTAATAAGAAATTCTTACTTTGCCGATATACTTTATAAAATGGATGTTTATAAAGGAGACTAAGATGGGCATTCAAGGAGTAAACAGAGGACAAGGTTCTCTCTACAAGCAGATTGATAAGAAGGTTATCGGATATAGCCAAAATGGAGAGTATAAAACGGCAGAATTCCGCATCCTGCAAAAGAAAGATACTTTCACACTAAGTGAAGGGTATAAAAGCCATGTAGAGAAAGCAAAAACACCGGAGATTACGGGTGAGGGAGAATCCGTATCGGTGAACAGCTCTTTCTCAGCAGTGCTGAAAGAGGATAAAAACCAAAGAAATTGGAAAATCACATTTGAAAGTCCCGACGATTTAACGAGTATCGCCGAAGACGGTTATGTTGAGGTAAATGGCAAAAAGATTATTCTCACAGAACAGGAAAAAAAGGATTTTAAAAAAATAGCCGAAGATGTTAAAAAATTTAATGAGTTAAAGTCCAAGTTCAGTGATGCTTTAAAGCAAGCTTCAGAAGGAAAGGAACAGGCTGAAGCGGCAAATGAAGCATTTAAGGTACAAATGAACGTCCTAAAAATCACTCTTCTCTATGGTAGCGGAAAGGCTGTCAGTCCAAAGGACCTGAACTTCTTAAGGGAAAAGGACCCCAAGATGTACTCTTTAGCCGTAAACATGCGCGCTATGCAAATGAAGATTGAGGAGGACAAGAAAAAGAAGTCCGTCATCGAAGAGGAAAACGATAGTTCCGACGAGCATATTGACGCAATAGAATATGATGAAGATAAAATTGAACTCAATATAGACACGAACGAGAATAAAGTCAGCGTAAAAACCGTAAGCGAAAAGGTCATGTCTTAAACGAGATACCACACACTCCGCGAGTGATATTCGTTATGAACAAGATACCGACTGCTTCGCTAACGATACTCATTATGAATCTAAAACCGTGCAGAACCTTGCTCAATCAGCAAAGCCTGCACGGTTTTTTACTCCTATTTTTTCAATCCGGGCTATTCTAATTCAGCCATCTTTGTTGCCATTCCATGGCAAGTTCATAAGCCTCTTCTCTTCCGGACAAGTTCTCTAGCCAGTCCTTCGGAATGGCCGTAAAACCGTAATGCGCTGCAGCCAGGGTGGACACCAGAATCGGCAAATTCTTCCCGCCGGAAAGCTCCACAGCCTTCTCTACAGCCTCCTGATAAGATGCCGTATGTAGCAACACCCAAAGTGCCGCATATAAACTATGCTCCGCACTGCCGTCTAAAACCAATTCCTCTTCCTTCTTGGCTTTTATTTCTTCTACATTCATAAAAGGAAGAAGACGATCATATTCAGCAACAAGCAAATCGTAGTCCTTGACATCCTCTCTATGCTGTTCTTTTGCCTCTTCATTCATTCTTGCTTCTTCTTCGTCTTCCGCTTCCGCCTCTTCATAGAAAAGTCCCACATAAGACGCCGCTGCAGAAAGCTCTTCTTCCAAACTTTCACCGCCGATATGAAGCACCAGATTCCGTAAAATGTAGGAGTAAAGCTCTGCCATGAGAAGTGCTACCGGGTTATTATGAGTCAGTTTTGCATTATCATGCAGCATAGCCCTGTCTAAATCGCTAAACTGGTGAAGTCTCCTGCAAAGGAGGAGAGAAAACGGTAAGATTCGGCAAAGCACGGAATCATCGGCAAGATCCGATCCCAGTTCTCCCGGTTTCTTTCCGGTTGCATAGTGCATGATAGCCGCTTCAATCGCCTCTACACTGTCTTCTACCCGTCCGTCCAAAAGATAGCTTCCTTTGGACTTCCAATCATACATCTTTTCCATGATATCCTGCAGAGAAAGACGCTTCTCCGTATTCAAACTGTGGAATTCCGAAAGAACAATACTGTTTATGGTCGGTCTGAAAGAAAAAGCTTCTTTTCCAAAAGGCGGTTTCTCTATCAATGCTCTTTCTTTTGCCAGTCCGAGACTTCCTCCGATTAAAGAAGAGAAAATCATATTTTGAGAAAGATCTTTGGTCAAGCTCTTCTTTTCTTCATTTTCCTTACTCAGCTTGTCTCTTCTTTCCCTTGCATCCACAAGCCACTTAATGAGATTCAGACTCAAAAAGAAGGATTGAGACCAGGGATTAATAATCATGCCGTCCATCTTTCCCAGTTCGGAAATATGGACAGCCGCTTTCAAGACTTCTATAACGGGCATTGCAATAGCCGCTGTTGCTTCCTTATTTTTTCGTACCTCTTCCCCAGAGGTAAAGACTGCAATAGCGTCTCTTCCATCGCTTGTACTCAGGTGATTAAAAAGCACCTGCCCATCCATAACTTCCCCTTCTTTTTTCTCCGGTGGAACAATGGCAACCAAGAGCTGTGCATTTTTCTCCATTCCCTGTAAGAACGCTTGAAGAACCTTTTCAATCCCGGCTCTTCTCATCTCCTCCGGCATTTCCGATTCCGTATATTTCTGTTGTTCTTCGTAATATTGGGAAATCGCCTGACTGATTCCAACGCTGTCTTTCAATTTTTCCTCAACACTGTCGGTACGAATCTTGTTGTATAAAGCTTGAATCGCTTCCTTCTGCATAATAAAACTGTTGCTGAACGGGTTGATAACCAGACCATCCGCTGTAGGATGATTTGCTACAATATTTAAGAGTTCTCCTGCAGGGAGAAGTAGCGCATTGGCATTCTCCGCATCATCCCCTCTCTTCTCCTCCTCATCCGTAAATACCGCAGCAAAACTCTTCCCATCTTCCGATTTCAGAAACTTAAGCGTAATCTGCTGCTGTCCCTCTTTCTCTCCGGCAGGATCCGCTGCAAGGAGTAAACCGCCTGCTTTTAAAACCAGCTCCTCCATCGCTTGAAACACCAGATTCAAATGTTCCTGATCTCTGTGATCGGAAAATGCCAGGATACTATTTCGAAGCCCCTCAGCCATTTTCAAACGGGCCTTAATTTCCTTTTCGTCCATCTCTACCTCCTAATTCATAAGAAAACCCTCTCGGATTCTCTGTATAAAGGACAGTATAACAGAGAAAGAGAGAAGGGAAAACATTTTATTCCGTTTCAGGGGAAACTGTTTTCAGCTTTGTGTTCGGCATAGCAATATTTTCCCGATAAAAGGCAATCATTACCCGCTTATTCAAAGTATTATAGACATCCCAATATCGCTTGGTATCCACCCATACACGAATGGCAAAGTTCAAGGAATCACTCTTCACCTCGGCAATTCCGAAGAAAGGCTCCGGTTTATGCAAAATACGAGCATCGCCTTCAATCGCAGACTTGAGAACTTTCTCAACACGTTCAACATCCTCTTCTCTTGCCACCGAAAAAATAAGATCCACCCTGCGCTGGGCTTCAGAGCTATAGTTAATGATGTTGCTGTTCATCAAATTTCCGTTTGGAATCGATATTTTTTTATTATCCGGTGAAAGAATGATGGTGTAGAAAACACTGACTTCCTGTACAGTCCCTTCATCCGTACCACTCTTAATATAATCATTTACCTGAAAAGGTCGGAACAGAAGTAACATGATTCCCCCTGCAAGATTGGATAGGGAGCCCTGCATGGCCAAGCCGACTGCAACTCCGGCGGAAGCCAGTAAAGTAATCACGGAAGCCATTGGAATACCCAAGATTCCGATGCAACTGATGCCCAAGAAAAAGTACAGGATAAAACGAATCGATTTCAGAAAAAAAGGCCTGATTGTTGGATTGACTCTTTCCAAAAATCTTAGCTTGGGAAGGAATTTCATGACTTTTCTGATACAATATCTTCCAATCATAAAAATCAGGAGCGCGAATAAAAGCTTCCCCATAAAACGGCCTAGACCTAAGGCAATGCCATTCCCGAAATTCTGAAAACTCCATACACGAAGTTCATTTTCAATTTGACTTACCGTTTCCGAAACCATACTTCCTCCAGCTCATGTCCGCATTTCCGGACTTTCATAAAAAAAAACACCGGGCTTTTTGTATCTTATCGCCCTCTCCCATCGGATTCAAGGACAAAACAGCCTCAGTGTCTTTTTTAAAACTATTTTCGAATAAATACATGCCCTCTTAAAAAGCGACATGCAACAGATTTAGAGAAAAAGCTCTAAAAGCTTAGCCTACTACTTCTCCCTCTTCGGTTAAAGTATCATTTCTATGAACGAAAACATAGATAATACGAACCGGCGGAAGAATTGCGGAAACAACAGCCATAACTGTAGGATCACCGGAGTTGTTCAATTTCTTATACAGACCGAGCAAAGTAAAATAAGCTACCGCAATACCGCAAAGCGCTACAACGTAGAACAAAAAGCCATTTAATCTGGAAGTGAGAATCGGGAAAACAATCATCAAAATACCCAAGATGGTTCCCTGTACCGTCGTTCCGAAGATATTCTGATCTCCTGCCAAAAATCCGTAAAATCCCTGGTTGATAAAGGGAATCCAAGCAAGAACCGCCTTATCCTGCTGTCCGTTATTCTTTGCAATAGTATATAAAGCCATAGACTCCAATACATAAAAAGCAATCAAGATTGCAAAGACGAGTACAAGAATGATTACTCCACCTGCCAAAATCATCGAAAAAGCATTATCCATATTTCAATCCTCCAAAATGATAAAATAGCGGAATATCTCCATTCCCTTCTGAAGATAAATCCAATGTCCTAAACGAGATGCCACACGCTTTGCGAGCGATGCTCGTTATGAATGAAAGCTGTCCTCGCACAATCCGTTATGCTCCAACAAACCCCCATGAATTATACATAAATCACTTTAAATTAACAATAGTTTCTTTACTTATTCTTAAAATTACTTGGGAATTCGGAAGAATTACAAAATAATCATTTCCTCTTTACTCGCTGTTTCTAGAAATTTACCGGTTCCGAAATCTCCCCTGTTCGAACGATATCCACCAGTTTCAATACAGGTCCGACACCATGGTATTCTTCCCTTTCTTCCAAAGCGACCTTCACCGTCACTTTCACCCAATCTCTTGTAGAAAAGGCGGAAAGCATATCCTTATTTCCCTTACAAATGAAGCCCAGAAAACTCATATCCTGTGCACAGCAGGTCATGGCCATTCTTCCCGGTATAAACTCATCCTCAGGCATATTTTTCCGCTTTAAAACCATAGCGGTAAAGGAAAGCTCTTTTCCGAGATAACGTTCCGGATTGTCCATACAATCCAAAAACCAGGTTCCGTAATCGGTGTCCGCAATCGCTATCTTTTCCTGATTCAGATCGTAGGGCAGCTCTTCCGGCAGAGCGGACTGCGGAATTTCACCATTTTTATCCTCCAACATAATCATGGCATTCTGTCCCATGGCTCGAAGTTTTCTTCTATAGTCGATCATTTCCTCATTCGATAAATTATCACAACGATTCACAATGCAAAGTTCTGCATTGCGAAGCATCTGCCCCAGGAAAGAGCGCATGTTGGAAAGGTACATTTTTAAAGTACTGCCGTCCACAATGGTAATCACCTGATAAAGAAACCATTCCTTAGGCATCGAGACGGTATATTTCGGCTCTCTGTTTTGCTGTTCCGAAAGCACTGCCTCGCTCATCGGTCCGCCATACAGGTCATCTTGATTCCACATCCCGTTCCACTCAATCAGGATTCGCTCAGGCTTATAGGTATCCGTAAGCTTTCTCAGCTTCTCCTCTTGAAAGTCCGTGATATCCTTCATATAGATTGGAGTGGTGTGGAGTTTTGCAAGTTCTATCGGGTCATATTCCTTTTCCCCCTCTTCACAGATCAGAAGCAAAGTATTTCCGTTGGTTTGAAAATACTCCTGATTCATAGTGTATTGAATAAAGCTGGTTTTTCCGCTCTCCAGAAATCCGTTAATCAAAAATACCGGAATTCCGTCTCCTTGATAATTTTCCCCCATATTACTCCTTTTATGCTGTAAACAGTGCCTTAATCTTTTCCTTTTCCAGCTCCGTTCCGATAACTACAAACTTTCCGATATTCTCCGGCTCTCCGTCACGAATTTCGACCTGTTCCGGTACCATATCGAAGTTCACCCACTTCCCGTCTTCCAGCTGCAACATCCCTTTTGCACGAACAATGCCGCCGTAAGATGAACCTTCCGCCATCTCTTCCAAAATCTCCTCCAGCCTTGCACGAGAAACTTTCTTAAATACTTCTACCCCGATGCTGTCAAAGATTTCATCGGCATCATGGTCATGCCCGCAAGAACAATGCTCTCCGTGATGATGATGATGTTCATGGTCATGATGGTCATGATGGTCATGGCTGCAAGAACAATGATCGTCATGATGCTCATGCTCATGATCGTGACTGCAAGCGCAGTGCTCGTCATGATGCTCATGTTCTAAGGACTCTTCCTCATCCTCGTCATCATAAGCTCCGCCACAACAGCAGCAATGTTCCTCTTCATTTCCAAAGTGGTGCTCGTGATGATGCTCATGTTCCTCATGTTCGTGGTGGCAACCGCAATCGCCATCATGGTGATGGTGATGATGCTCATGATGATGTGCTTTTTCCTTCACTTCCTGAAGAAGAGCTTCTTCCAAGTTTTCTTCCTGCCCAATGATTTCGAGGAGTTTCTCGCCGGAAAGCTCTTTAATGGCGGTAGTAATCAGATTGGCCTTCGGATTCAAAGCGCGAACAATCCGAATAGCTTCTTCCACTTTTTCCTCCGTCGCAATATCCGTTCTGGACAAAACAATGCTGGTTGCATAGCGAATCTGATCATCAAAGAACTCTCCAAAGTTCTTGTTATAGAGTTTTGCCTTGGTAGAATCCACAACGGTTACCGCCCCATCCAAGTGCACGGGAAGATTTGCCGATACGGTCTTTACTGCAGAAAGAATATCGGAGAGCTTCCCCACTCCGGACGGCTCAATAAGGATTCTGTCCGGCTTATAGGTCTCAATTACCTCCTTTAAGGAAGTCTCAAAATCTCCCACTAAAGAGCAACAGATGCATCCTTGATTCATCTCCCGTATTTCAATTCCGGAATTCTTTAAAAAGCCGCTGTCAATTCCGATCTCTCCGAATTCATTTTCAATCAGAACAACATTCTCTCCCTTTAAGGATTCCTGTAAAAGCTTCTGTATAAATGTAGTTTTTCCTGCTCCCAAAAAGCCGGAAATAATATCTATCTGTGTCATAACTCCTCCTTTTCCATCACCCAAAAAACAACATTGCATAAAGCAAACTTTCGGTATTATAGCACGATAAGTAAGCAATCGCTAACCCCATGTCCTAAACTTCATTTTTCTTTCACAATTTTCCCGAGACTTATCCCGGTTCAAATTCCTCCTCCAATACACGAAGCAAGGCAAAACCATCCTCTACCAAATACTCCGCTCCGTGTTCTACTAATTCTTTCTTGTCACGGAAACCGTAGAGACAACCGATTCTGCTCATTTCCGCATTCTTTGCCGCATCGAGGTCCGTTTTTGTATCTCCCACCATGACTGCTTCATCCTTCGTGATTCCAAGTTCCTCACAAGCTTTCAGGAGTGGAGCTTTATCCGGTTTTAAAGGCATTTTTCCGTCATCCCCTATGATGAGAGAAAAGAAATTTTTCGGGAAGACGGCGGAAAGTACCTGCTCCGCCACTTCCTTGGATTTATTGGTAATACAGGCAATCTGAATCCCCTTCTCTTTTAAAGCCGCTATGCATTCTTTCACTCCGGGATAGGCTTCTGCCCGGTAGGTGGAATTTTCCGGGAAAATGGAGGCATAGTATTCACATACCTCATCGTAGAGTCCCATAATCTCATCCCCTTCCATATCGAGATCCATGGCCTTCTCTTCGTCCTTCTCTTCCCACTTTTCCGCTTCTCGGTATTTTTTATCGGCATTCTTAGCCAATGCTTTTTCTACAAATTTTCTATAGCCTGTTCCGACAAAAAAACGGGTCTCCTGAAGGCTCACCCCTTCTAATGCAAAATGTTCCATGCTTAAATCCATCGTTTTCTTTAAACTGGCTAAAGTATTCACCAATGTCCCGTCCAGATCAAAAAAAACAGCTTTTATCTTTTTCTTCATCTCAGGCCTCCGCTCTTTTTCCCTTTTATAACAGCTTATAGTATAATGCAGTATGACATCTTCCACAACCGAAGCTACAAAGCGGTAGCTTGCAAGGCTAAAGGATTTCAGCATGTCCAGTGAGGAGGTATTTTTTGGGAGCTTATTATGCAGTTAAAATCGGAAAAAATCCGGGAATCTATCTAAATTGGGAGGACTGCAAAAACCAGGTGCACGGCTTTCCCGGTGCAATATACAAAAAGTGGAAAACAAGGGAAGAGGCGGAACAATATCTGCGCGGAGGATCCGAAATCCCACTTTCTCCTTCCGTGTCTTTTTCAATTTCTAAAACCTCCTCCTGCTCGGATAAAAATGCAGAGCTTCTTTCCATCCTTTCGGGAGAGAAGCAAGTTCCGGAGGAAGAACAGGCGGAATGTTTACTCCGGAAATTCAATACGGATGCACTGGCCTTTGTAGACGGGAGCTTCCAAAAAGAACCCGGAGTTTATGGCTATGGTGTAGTTTTGATAGAAAAAAACGGTATTCTTTCTAAACATAGGGGAAGCGGAAGTGATGACGCCTTTCTGGAAATGCGCAACGTTTCCGGAGAAATCCTCGGAGCAATGCGCGCTGTGGAACTCACTTTGGAAAAGGGACTTTCCTCCCTGACCATTTTTCATGACTACCGAGGGATTTCCGCTTGGGCAAAAGAAGAATGGAAATGCAATAAAGAAAAAACAAGAGAGTATCGTGACTATATGAAAACTGCAGAAAAAAAAATAAGGCTGGAATTTTTTAAGGTTCCTGCCCATAGCGGAATATATTTTAATGAAATGGCCGATGGCCTGGCAAAAGAAGCGGTAGGCATCAAAAATTGATTATGACAGCACACAGCCTGTTCTGTCTCGTGTCTAAACGAGACAGAACAGGCTGTAATTCTTAACAAGTGGCGCAGGCGTAGCCTGAGACATCTTGTGCATAACGAGTATCGTGCGTAAAGCCTGCGATATCTCTTTTTTACAACAGAATCATATTGTGCCTTTCGCACTCTTCCCGCATCTCTTCCGGCCAAATAGAAGCTTGCACCTCTCCGATATGTGCACGTTCGAGAAGTAACATACAAAGTCTGCTCTGCCCGATACCTCCTCCAATAGTAAGGGGAAGTTTTCCTTCTAAAAGCATCCTGTGATAGGGAAGCGCCGCCCTTTCCTCTTTGTGGGAGAGTGCAAGCTGTCTCCGTAGAGACTCTTCATCCACACGAATTCCCATGGAAGAAATCTCCAAAGCACAATTTAGCGGCTCAAACCAGAATAGAATATCTCCGTTTAAGTTCCAGTCATCATAGTCCGGTGCTCTTCCGTCATGCGGCTCTCCGTTACTTAACTTATCTCCGATTTTCTGAATAAAGACACAGCCATGCTCTTTTGTGATGGCATTCTCTCTTTCCTTTGCACTCAAAGTCGGATATTTCTGTAAAAGTTCTTCAGAGTCTATAAAATAGATATCTTCCGGCAGTTTTTTTACCGCCTGCGGATATTTATACCAGACTTCATGCTCCATATGCTTTATAATCCGGAAAATATTGCGAACCGTTTCCCGCAGCATTTCTTCATTTCTCTCTTCTTTGGAGATTACTCTTTCCCAATCCCACTGATCCACATAAACGCTGTGAAGATTATCCAAGTCCTCATCTCTACGAATAGCATTCATATTGGTGTAGAGCCCTTCTCCCACTTCGAAATGATAGCGCTTTAAGGCAAGCCTTTTCCATTTTGCCAAAGAATGAACGACCTCTATCGTCTCTTCCGGATTCCAAGGTACGTCAAACGACACCGGTCTTTCCACTCCGTTTAAGTTGTCATTTAAACCGGAACTCTTTTCCACAAATAAGGGTGCGGAAATACGAGACAGATTCATCTCTTTCCCGAATTCCTTTTGGAAAGTATCACGAATATACTTTATTGCTTCCTGCGTCTCTCTCACAGAGAGACGAGGATCATAATGCTCAGGAATAATTAATGCCATCCTTCTCCTCCTCTGTTCATGTGTTCTTTCCGTTTCCAAGTAAAAAGTCTCCCAAAAATGGGAGATTACAAGCTCGGCAAACGGCAAATTCTTAAGCGGATATCACTTGCTTTTCCTATGATATTCGTTATGAATTAATAAAGGCAGATTTTACTCCACTTTTACATCGGCGTAAAGCAATATTTCCTTAATCCAAGTAATTCTTTAATCCAAATATTTTTCCGCTTCCGCCTTTTCTCCCAAATCATAAAAATAGCCGTATAAAAAGTCCCTTTGTTTATCACTCAAAGGGCAAAGATGAGTAATCATCAGTTTTTTTCTGCTGGGATTATGTAAGAGTAAGTATCCTCTTCCACTCAAATAATCCCCCGCATTCAGAACCGTTTGTTTTGAAAAAGAGGCATACAAACCGATTTTTTGCAAGATACACTCCGCTTCCTCACCGTGCTTTCCCCAGTCCGTTTCATAAAAATCCCCGAGAGGGGAAAGCCATCCCAATCTTTCTCCCATATTGTTCTCCCGTTTTTTCGCCCTGCATCGTGAACAGTTTTATTCTAAACCGGTATCACTCGCGGAGCATTAGGTATCTCGTTTAAGATTTTACTTACAGCGTTCGTCTTACGAAAAATGCCCGGCAAAATCACTTCTGCAGGGCATTAGACTCTATTCTTTTTTATGTCCGCATTCGGAACAGAACTTTCCGAGATTTCCGGCATGTCCGCACTCGGGGCAAATCCACTCCTCTTCCTTTGCGGTACCGCACTCGGAGCAGAACTTTCCAAGGTTGTGTTCATGCCCGCACTTTGTACAAGTCCATCCAACAGCAGCCTGAGATGCCTCTGCCTGTGCAGAAGGATTTCCTGCCGATGCAGCGCCGTTCCCCGCAGAACTTCCCTGCGCTCCGTTTTGATTGGCTCCCATGGCATAGAGATTTCCCGCATTAAAGCCGCCGGCTTGGTTCGCAATATTCATCCCTGCAAAGGCCATCATAGGACCTGCATTTTCATTACTTGCCGCCGCACGCATAGCATCTGCCTGTGCGGAGGTAAGGTTTGCAGCCGCCATGGTCGGATTCCGGAATACGGCATTTTTCTGCAGTTCCTTAATCTTCTCCACATCTTCTTCCGGAGCGGTAACGGAACTCATACCGAATGCAGTGATTTCCAAGCCGTAATGTTTTCCCCAGCTCTTGGAAAGCATTTCATTTAAAATCTGTCCAAGCTCATCCGTATGTGCGGTAATCTGATAATAGCGCACACCGGTCTCGGCAATGCGAGCAAAAGCGGGCTGCAATTTGGTCAGGAGCTCTGAACGAAGCTGAGACTCTATCTCCGATTTCTTGTAAGAATTCTCCACATTTCCCGCAATATTTTTATAGAAAAGAATGGGATCCATCATACGGAAGCTAAACTCTCCATGTGCACGAAGGGCAATTTCCATATCGAGATCAATATTCTTATCGTATACACGGAACGGAATAGGATTCGTTGTACCGTACTTATTTCCCAATATCTCTTTAGTATTAAAATAGTAGATTCTCTGATCCTTTGCCGTATCTCCGCCAAAAGAAAAACGCTTCACGAAGGTTTTAAAACTGTTTACAAGATTTTCTCCCAAATTTCCGTAAAAAATACTGGGCTCCGTTGAGCTGTCAAATACAAATTCACCGGGTTCCGCACAAACTTCTACGATAGCCCCCTGTTCCACGATAATCATACACTGACCGTCATTTACCGCAATAAGGGCTCCATTGGAAATAATGTTCTCCGCCCCCTTTGTATTGGAACTCTTTTCGCCGACTCTCTTCTCTCCCTTTACAATCAAAGTATCATTATCTAACGAATTACAATAAAAGTACTCTCTCCACTGATCTCCCAACAGGGTCTTGAAGGATGTCTCCGCAGCTCTTAATAATCCCATAGAATCTCTCCTTTACTTGTTTCATCCGGTTTGTATCATGTCCTGCATGATTACCGATTTAGAGTATCATATTTTCAGCAATATGAAAAGAATTGCGCATAATTCTTCCCTGATTTTTCATGAAATTAATTCTACTGCACAGGACTTCCCATTTACCCGGGAAAAGACTATAATTCTCAATATTATACCTATAAACAGTTCTATCCCATTTCCAAAATAAACCGGAATGTTTTTTAAAATATGATAAGAATCGAAATGAGTTAAAAGAACGGAGTCATAAAGGGATGAGATTTTTTCGATTAAATTATTTTCAAAAAATTATATTGGGCTTTGCCGCTTTAATTCTCTTCGGCGCCTTCTTATTGATGTTGCCGATTTCAAGCAATGAGAGTGTTTATACCCCTTTTTTAAATGCACTCTTTACCTCTACCTCCGCCTCCTGTGTCACCGGTTTAATTGTATACGATACCGCCGTGCACTGGTCTTTCTTCGGGCAGGTGGTCATTCTTATCCTCATTCAAATTGGCGGACTCGGCGTAGCGGTAGCTGTAAGCTCCCTCATCCTTTTATCCGGAAAAAGAATCGGATATTCTCAAAGAAATACGCTGGCCAATTCCATTTCCATAAGTTCCCAGGGCGGAATTATGAAAATGTTGATTTTTCTCCTGAAATGGACCGGAGTGATAGAGTTCTTCTTCGCTATCCTTCTTGCAACGCAATTCATTCCCGAATTCGGATGGAGAAGAGGTCTTTGGTATAGTATTTTCCATTCCGTATCCGCTTTTTGTAATGCGGGTTTCGATCTAATGGGCATCAAATCCCCCTATTCCTCCCTCACCGACTATGCGGAAAACCCTATTGTGAACCTCAGCATTATGGCCTTAATTCTCCTCGGAGGCTTAGGCTTTATGACCTGGCAGGATATTGCCAAAAATAAAGGGAACCTTCATCGCTATCGCTTGCAAAGTAAAATCATACTTTCTACTACAATCTTTCTTGTCCTTCTCCCTGCACTGTTCTACTTCTTTGTCGAGTTCGGGGGGATGCCCATGGAAAGTCGAATTCTCGCCTCTTTCTTTACTGCCGTAACTCCCAGAACCGCAGGTTTTAACACGGTGGATTTCAGTAAATTCTCCGACAGCGGTATATTTTTACAAACTCTGCTGATGCTTGTGGGGGCAGCACCGGGAAGCACCGGAGGCGGCATGAAAATTACCACAATGACTGTTCTATTTTTAACTTCGGTAGCTATCTTTAGAAACAATTCCCGCACAGAAGCCTTTGGAAGGACTATTCCCGGAGAGGTCATCCGAAATGCCACAACGATTGCCTTTATGTACATTTGTTTATGCGTTCTTTCGGGAATATTTATCAGCCTTCATGAAAACTTGCCTTTACTCACCACCAGCTTTGAAACCGCCAGTGCTATTGCCACCGTTGGACTCACTCTGGGAATTACTCCCAAGCTCAGTCCTGTTTCCCATGTGGTGCTCATTTCCCTGATGTATATAGGGCGAGTCGGCGGGCTCTGCCTGATTTATGCCGTCTTTCCCAATGCCAATCCAAACAAGGGAAAACTTGTAGAAGAAAATGTAATTGTCGGATAAGAAAGTCTTTTGAAGAAAATGGAATTATCGGATTAATCAATAAAATAGCATTGTCGTTAAAGGAGAAAGTATGAAACAAATTTTGATTATCGGCTTAGGGCGTTTCGGTTTACACGTGGCAAAAAAGTTGAATGAAATGCATATTCAGGTTCTCGGAGTGGACAGCAGTGAGGAACGGGTAAAAGCCGCCCTCCCCCATGTTACCAATGCGGAAATCGGAGATGCAAGTAATCAGGAATTCTTAAAGTCTCTGGGTGTTTCCAATTTCGATGTCTGCATTGTAGCGATTGGAACTGACTTTTTAGCATCTTTGGAAGTCACCTCCCATTTAAAGGAACTGGGGGCAAACAAAGTAGTTTCCCGTGCCGCCAGAGATTTACAGGAAAAATTTCTCTTGAGAAACGGAGCCGATGCCGTCGTTTATCCGGAAAAGCTCGTCGGAAACCTCACCGCTGTTCAATGCAGTTCGGAAAACGTCCTGGATTACATTCAGGTCAGCAAAGACTTTGCCGTTTTTGAAATTGCTTTACCAAAGGATTGGACGGGAAAGTCCATCGGAGAAATCGATGTTCGAAAAAAATTCAAAGTCAATATTATTGCTGTGAAAAGCAATGATGAAGTCAATGTCACTCTGGGTCCGGACTATCGTTTCCGAGAAGGGGAGAGTCTTTTCATTATAGGAAAAGATAAAGACATCCAACAGTGCTTCCACATATTGCTATAGAAGAGAAAAAACGATTTATATATTTCTAAAATATGTCGAAAGTTTATTGACAAGAAACTTTGTTTTAGCTACTATACCATCACAATTTAATACCTTATTCAGAGACGGTGGAGCTACATAGGAGCGATGAAACCGCAGCAACCCCTTGTAAAGGAAGGTGCTAACCTGAGCGAAGCAGTTGTTTCGATCAATAAGATTTGATATGAACCATTGGCGTCGCCCAATGGCTTTTTTATTGCCAGGATTCCTGTGCAAAAAGTGTTCATTATGCTATTGCCCTAAGGCAAGAAAGGAAAAATATGTTATTTTCATCAGAACAAGTATCTAACGGACATCCCGATAAAATCTGTGACCAGATTAGTGATGCCATTGTGACCGATATTCTTTCCCACGATAAAAAGGCAAGAATTGCCGCAGAAGTCTGTATTAAGGATTACGACATCATTATCCTTGGAGAAATTACATCCACCTATATTCCGGATTATCAGAAACTGGTAATGGATGTTCTTCGTAAAATCGGACTGAAAGAATTGGAGAATTACAAAGTACAAGAACTGATTTCCGCTCAATCTCCCGACATTGCCATGGGCGTAGATCACGACGGCGCCGGCGATCAGGGGATGATGTTCGGCTATGCTACAAAAGAAAGTGAAGAAATGCTTCCGCTTCCCTATGTGCTTTCCACGCGAGCTTTACAGAAGCTGCAGAGCTTTAATCTGTCCAATGATTTTGCTATCTTAAAGCCGGATGCCAAAGCGCAGGTCAGCTTTGACTATAAGGAGCACAGAATTGATACCTTCCTCATTTCCAGCCAGCACAGCGAGTCGGTCAGCTTAAAAGAAGTGCGTGCCATCATCGAAAAAATCATGCAGGAAACCGCCGAGGAAATGAGCCTGAACACCGATTTCCATGTTTTGGTGAACCCAACCGGTCGCTTTGTTTTGGGCTCTTCTTTTGCCGATTCCGGTTTAACGGGAAGAAAAATCATTGCCGATACCTACGGCGGAGCAGCCCACCACGGCGGCGGCGCTTTCTCCGGAAAGGATCCCTCCAAAGTAGACCGTTCCGCAGCTTATATGGCAAGAAAGGTTGCCAGGGACATTGTCTCTTCCGGAAGAGCCAATCGCTGTGAAGTACAGCTTGCCTACGCCATCGGGGTAGCCGAGCCGGTATCTCTTTATCTGGATTGCTTCGGCACGGAAAAAGAGCCCGCAGGAAATATCTGGCGTTCCGTTTTGGACAGCTACGACCTGACACCGAAGGGAATTATTTCTCGTTTAGACCTGTTAAATGTTGACTATAATTTGGTTTCCTCCTACGGCCATTTCGGAAAGCCCGAACTTCCTTGGGAAAAATAAATTCAATACTTGTCAAGACTAAAAAGGGACACTTCATCTGAGGTGTCCCTTTTCTTCTTTATTCTTAACAAGTGGCGTAGACGAAATCTGAGATACCTTTTTCATAACGAGTATCGCTCGCAAAGCGTGTGATATCTCGTTTAAGCAACGATTCCTCTTTCAGTTCGTACATCCATACAATAACTCCAATTCCCCATTCGTTTTTTCGGAGTTTGGAGTTCTTCATAGGAAAGCAGAGAAAATCCTGCTTTTTCATAAAAGCGGGCATTGCTTTCCGTATTGGTCAGCAGAGTAAACTGCTCTCCACCTTCCCCGGCCACATAAGGGATAACTCCTTCTTTTAAGAATCTTCCTCCGATGCCTTCTCCTCTTCGGTTATTTTTCACCGCCAATGAACCTAAATACCAATACGGCTTCCGTTGGCTATGAATCACCTTCTCCGCTTTTTCCGTCATGGAAATCCAGGCTAAGGTTTTGAAAATCCCACCAATCAGAAAGGTTTGCAATGCCTTCTTGGAAACATAGTCTTTCCACTCCACGCCCTTGTCTCGAGGGCTTTGAATAGCTGCAACGGCAAGGATTTCCCCGTTCTCCTCCGCAAGCATCATCCTTTGCTTTCCATAGTAAATTCCAACAGCAATGCTTTGAATAGAACGCACGAAGTCTCTTCGTTTTTCATTTTCTTCAATAAAATTGGAAAAATACGGATAGTCAAAAAAAGAATCCGTGAGCAATTCTACGCAGTCCTGTAAATCTTTTTCTTCCGCAAATCGATAATGCAACATGGAATCCCTCCCGTAAATAATCTTCTTTTTATCCGCAAGCATCCTGTTTTCCTTTCCGAGTATTTTCGACTTTTTCTCGAATAAATATAATTTTGAAGGCAAATTTTGTCACGGAGGATTTTCCGATGCAGGAGAAAAACACCCAACGCCCTTTTCTCCACTCTCTTCAAAAAGCAAGAAAAAAACTGCAAAATAGATAAATCTATTAAATTATTGGACCATCTTTTTTTGCCGATATAAATAAATCAAAATGGTAAGAAAAATGGAATTTTCTACAGAAGAGGTGAAGGAACAATGAAAAAACACGATGCACAAACAACAGGGCTTAGACAAGAAAAGAGAAAGAAACGAAGTCATTCCTTAAGCGGAAGAATCTCTTTAAGCTTAGGTATTATCATGCTTTTCTTATTTGCGATGATGACCGCTTTTATTTTGTCGGTAGCCAGTGCAGCATTTAATAAGAAGAATGAGCAAAATATGAATGCTCTTTCTAACCTGAATGCCGGCAGAGTAAATAAAATCACGGTAAACACCAGTACCACCATGCAATCTTTGGCGGACAGCTTTGTCAACTTTCAAAAAGAAGATAGCGGAGATTCATCCCTTAGCGGAAAAAGTGCAGTGGACGGAGTCAGTGCCCCTCTCACGATTCCCGAAGCGGAGGAAGAGTATTATTTAATGAATACCATGCGGTGGTTCTCGAAAAATAACCTGGGAATTGTCAGTCAGGCTTTACTGTTGGAGCCGGGAGCATTTTCCAAGGAAAATGTTAATTACTCTCTTCGCTATGATACGGATGGAGATAAATTCTCTATGGTTCCCTATGAGGTCTACGGTACACAAGATTTTTATAAGGAGACACAGAATAGCAAAGCGGCTTCCGCAACGCTTCCCATTGAAAATCCGGATACCGGAAAAAGCAGCTTCTATATGACTGTTCCAATTCTGGACGGAGATCGATTCTTAGGAATCGTAACCACGGAAATTTCCACTGAAGTTTTTAACGAGTTGGATATGAGTACTCTTGGCTATGAAAATGTGTTCTTTGATGTTTTAGACAATCACAACAACTTTGTCTACAGCAATAACCCGGATGCCAAGGGAAAGAACTTAGGAAACCTTATTGGTCAGAAATATAGTGATATGTTGGTGGAGAAGATGCAAAGTAAAGAAGCATTTTTCCAAAGAGACAGCCAGGTTCGCTACTATGTGCCGTTGGAAATTGAAGGGGTTAATTGGTGGGTGCAGACCGCTATGACTATCCCCCATTTTGACCAGGAGAAAAATCAACTATTATTCGCACTGATTTTATCGGAAGTCATAATTTTTATGCTGGTTCAGATTATCAATTTTGTCCGGATTTCCAAAGCCTTAAAGCCATTGCGAAAGATCAGTGACGCGGGGAAAGAAGTGGCTAACGGAAATTTTGATGTGGAAATTCATTATCCTAATCAGGATGAAATCGGAGAACTTTCTTACAGCATTTCTGAGGTTATCGGAAGAAGCAAAAAGATTGTATTTGATCTGAGAGACCGCTTAGAAGCCATGGCAGGCGGAAACTTTACCGAAAATCTGGAAAGCGAAGACTATATCGGAGATTATGCACCGCTCTTGGAAAGTTTGAAAAATATCCAAAGCGATATGAATAAAACCTTGCAGGAAGTACATTCCTCTTCCGTGCAGGTATTAAGAAGTGCGGAGCAGGTAAACACCGGAGCGCAAAGCTTATCACAAGGCGCAACGGAACAGGCTTCTTCTATCGAAGAGTTATCCGCCAATATGCAGGATATTTCTCACTCTATTCAAGCCTCTACAAAAACCGCAGGAGAGGCATTTAAATTGCAGGGAGAAGCCGGTACGGCTGTACTGCAGTCCAATGAGAAGATGGAAGAAATGCGGAAGGCCATGAATGATATTACCGCAAAGTCCAATGAAATCAGTAAAATCATCAAGACCATCGATGATATTGCCTTCCAAACGAATATCCTTTCCTTGAATGCCGCTATTGAGGCGGCAAGAGCAGGCGCTGCCGGAAAGGGCTTTGCCGTAGTTGCGGATGAGGTAGGAAATCTTGCTCAGAAATCCGCAAAAGCTGCTCAAAATACAGGCTTGCTGATTGAAGAAACCATTGAAGCAGTGGAAAAGGGAGCAAGAATTACCGAAGAAACAGCGGAATCCTTACATTCCGTTTCGAAGAGTACGGAAGAGGTCAATACCTTAATTGAACAGATTTCTTCCGCTTCCGATAAAGATTTGAAAGGAATTACTTCTTTGAATCAAGGCTTACAGCAGATTTCTTCCGTGGTACAGGCAAATTCCGCCACAGCGGAGCAGAGTGCAGCAGCCTCTGAAGAACTGACCGGTCAGGCCAATAAGATGAATGTGTTGGTAGAACGTTTCCGGCTGAAAGAAGAATAAAAGGAAAAAATTATTTTAAATATCGCTGTTTCAAAACTCATGAGAGAAAGGAAAAGGGACTGTGGAATGCCACAGTCCCTTTTCCTTTCTTCTTTTCGAACGTATATTGCTTACTATGCGTTGTGCTTCCTACGCGTTATAATGCACAATCTTCGCAAACTCTTCCTTTAGGGAAGCGCCGCCGATCAAACCGCCGTCTATATTCGGCTTGGAAAGAAGTTCTTTGCAGTTTCCACTGTTCATGGATCCGCCGTACTGAATTCGAATCTTCTCTGCAGTTTCTTTGTTGTAAACCTCTTCTATTACCTTACGGATATAACCGCAAACCTCTTCCGCCTGCTCTGCCGTTGCCGTCTTGCCTGTTCCGATAGCCCAAATCGGCTCGTAAGCAATCACACACTTAGCCGCATCCGCTGCGGAAATCCCCTGGAATGCCGCCTTAATCTGCATTGCAATCCACTCGAAATAGATTCCCATTTCTCTCTGCTCAAGACTCTCTCCGCAACAAATAATCGGAGTAAGTCCTTTTTCCAGAGCTTTCTTCGCCTTCTTATTGATATCGGCATCGGTCTCATGGAAATAGCCTCTTCTCTCGGAATGTCCCATGATAACATATTTCACTCCGGCATCCACCAGCATATCAGCGGAGATTTCTCCGGTATAGGCTCCCTTATCCTCAAAGTAGAGGTTCTCCGCTCCAACAGAGATATCTGTGCCCTTTACCTTCTCCACTACAGTAGAAATGTCAATGGACGGAACGCAGAAGACCACGTCCACCTCATCCGTATTGGAAATCGGAATCAAGGTATCACAGAGAGCTTTCGCCTCCGTAATTGTCATATTCATCTTCCAGTTTCCGGCAATAATTTTTTTTCTCATTTTTTTCTCCAAACTATACTTAAATTACTTGGACTCCGTTTTCAAACTGCTCACGATAATTTATACGCTGTCTCTTATCAGCTAAGACCTACTTATTGTTTGCAGCTGCTACCCCCGGAAGCTCCTTACCTTCCAAGAATTCCAGAGAAGCACCGCCGCCCGTGGAAATGTGTGTCATCTTGTCTCCGAATCCCAAAGTATTCACTGCCGCAGCACTGTCTCCACCACCAATAATAGTTGTTGCATCCGTCTCAGCAAGGGCCTTTGCAACCGCGATGGTTCCCTGTGCAAGAATCGGGTTCTCAAATACACCCATAGGTCCGTTCCAAACCACAGTCTTTGCAGTCTTTACAGCATTCGCAAAAAGCTCCTGTGTCTTCGGTCCGATATCGAGTCCCAACATATCTGCAGGAATGGCATTGATATCCACGGTCTTAACCGGAAGATTCTTGTCATCAATCGGATCCGGGAATGCGGAAGCGCAAACCGCGTCTACAGGAAGTAAAATCTCGCAGCCCTTTTCCTTTGCCTTTGCAAGCATATCCTTACAGTACTGAAGCTTCTCGTCGTCCACTAAAGACTTTCCGATTTCATAGCCCTGTGCCTTTACAAAAGTGAATGCCATACCGCCGCCAATAATCAAAGTATCGCACTTCTCTAAGAGATTGTCGATTACCGCAAGCTTATCGGAAACCTTTGCACCGCCGAGGATAGCCACGAAGGGACGAACCGGGTTCTCTACCGCCTGACCGAGGAAACGAATCTCCTTCTCCATCAGGTAGCCAACCACAGCGGGTCCGTCAATAAACTCGGTTACACCCACATTGGAGCAGTGTGCTCTATGCGCGGTACCGAAAGCATCATTTACGAAAACATCTGCAAGAGAAGCCAGTTCTTTGGAGAATGCTTCCCCATTCTTGGTCTCCTCCGCTCTGTAACGGGTATTCTCTAAAAGAATAACGTCTCCATCCTTCATTTCGGAAACAGCCTTCTTCGCATTCTCTCCTACTACATTGTCGTCCTTTGCAAAAAGAACGGGCTGTCCCAAAAGCTCGGAAAGACGCTTTGCTACGGGAGCCAGAGATAATTCCGGCTTCGGCTCACCCTTCGGCTTTCCTAAGTGAGAACAAAGAATGACCTTGCCACCATCGGAAATAAGCTTCTTAATTGTGGGAAGCGCTGCTACAAGTCTATTTTCATCGGTAATCTTCCCATCCTTTAAAGGAACATTGAAGTCACAACGACAAAGCACTCTTTTTCCTTTTACAGAAATATCATCTACCGACTTTTTGTTTAATTCTGCCATATCATTCCCCTTTCCTATTGGCGGGAGCCTGTAACCTCTCGTATAGCCCCCGTAATAAAGGGAAAACCGCCGGAGCACACACTCCGGCGGCTTCCCCGCATAGCTTTACAATATAATTTTTAATTTATAACTCAATTACTTTACAAACTTCTCGAAGTACTTAATGGTGCGAACCATCTGAGAAGTATAGGAATTCTCATTGTCATACCATGAAACTACCTGAACCTCATAGAGATCGTCTCCAACCTTGGAAACCATGGTCTGGGTCGCATCAAAGAGAGAACCGTAGGTCATTCCAACGATATCGCTGGAAACAACTTCATCCTCTGTGTATCCGTAGGTCTCAGGATCGGAAGCAGCCTTCATAGCAGCGTTGATGCTCTCCTTCGTTACTTCCTTGGAGGACTTTACCACTGCAAAAAGCATAGTCGTGGAACCTGTCGGAACCGGAACTCTCTGTGCGGATCCGATCAGCTTTCCGTTTAACTCCGGAATAACAAGGCCGATAGCCTTAGCTGCACCGGTAGAGTTCGGAACGATATTTACAGCGCCGGCTCTTGCTCTTCTTAAATCACCCTTTCTGTGCGGGCCGTCAAGAAGCATCTGGTCACCTGTATAAGCATGAATGGTTGCCATGATTCCAGACTGAATCGGAGCAAAATCATTTAAAGCCTTAGCCATAGGAGCTAAGCAGTTGGTTGTGCAGGATGCAGCAGAGATGATGTTGTCCTCTGCCTTTAAGATTTCATGGTTAACATTGTAAACGATAGTCGGGAGATCATTTCCTGCCGGAGCGGAAATAACAACCTTCTTAGCACCTGCCTTAATGTGTGCCTCGGACTTCTCTTTGGAAGTATAGAAACCGGTACACTCTAAAACTACGTCTACGGAAAGCTGTCCCCAAGGTAACTTGGAAGCATCAGCCTCCTTGTAAATCTTAATTTTCTTTCCCTTAACCTCGATGTAGTCCTCGCCGGCCACAACACTATCGCAATACTTATATCTTCCCTGAGAAGAATCATATTTCAAAAGGTGAGCAAGCATCTTAGGATCGGTTAAATCATTGATAGCAACAATCTCTGTCCCCTCATGATCAAACATCTGACGGAATGCCAAACGTCCAATACGACCAAATCCATTAATCGCTACTTTAACTGCCATATTCCTTTTCCTCCTAATTATTTGTGAATTTTCCTCTTATAATGAGAAAATCCGTTCTTCGAATCCTCTCTCACATAACAGCGTCTATTCTATTGCACGAAGCTTATTTTTTCAAGGGAAATTATTGCATTTGTTAAAAATTTCACCCTTTTTTCATAAAAAGAAATGCAGAATCTCCTATAGAAAGATTCTGCACATAAAAATACTTACTTTTTAAAAATATTTAATCACAAAAGCGGGAAACACTTTAAATCATCGCCTTTACATAGCCGGCGATATTGTCCGCATGGTCGGAGATGCGTTCCAAATCGGAGATGACATCCAAGAACACCACTCCTGCCTGTGGGGCGCAGGCTCCAGAATTCAGACGCTCGATATGCGTTTCCCTCATATCCTCTTCCATCTCGTCCACCTGATCTTCCAAGTGTGCTGTCTTCACAACCATATCCAAATCATTTTTCTCAAAGGCCTCTATACTGGCATGGAAAGATTCTACAACCGTCTTCGAAATCTTACGAATATCGTCCTGTCCGATTTCCGAGAAGGAAATGGCATGCTCCTCCGCGAACTTTGCCTGCTCCGCAATATTTTCAGCATGGTCTCCCGCACGTTCTATATCCGTAATGGTATTGAACATATTGTTCACTTCCAATTTCTGCATTTCATTTAAGGATAAATTTCCGATATGAATCAAGTACTCGGTCAGGAGCTTTTGCATATTGTCAATTACCTTTTCCTGTTTAAAAATCTCCGGGATTTCTTCTGTTTTCTCTTCTAAAAGAATATCTGTGGCATGATGAATATTTTCTTCCGTAATCCGTGCCATATTGACAACTTCCGACTTTGCGGCCGCAATGGCAATTGCCGGAGATTCCAAAATACGTAGGTCAAGATGCTGAATAAGGCTTTTCTCCACTTCCGTATAATGATTCGGATTTTCAGCCTCTTCCTTATCCTTCTTTGTCTCCAAAACAAGCTTGCCGGAAAGAGCCACCAAAAGATCGGCAAAAGGATAGAGCACGATTGTGCAGCTGATATTAAAAATGGTGTGAAACATGGAAATCTCGACCGGACTTAAGCGTCCCTGAAAAAAGCTTGCAAAAGGCAAACTCATTAAAAAGATGAGGATTCCAAAGAGTACTGCACCGGTCACGTTGAAAAGTAAGTGAATCATAGCCGCCCTCTTCGCGGTCCTGGAGGCTCCGGCAGAGGAAATCATTGCGGTAACACAGGTACCGATATTCTGTCCCAGAGTAATGTAAAAGCCTGCCACTCTCGGTACCGCCCCGGAAAGAGCCAAGGTCTGTAAAATGGATACGGAAGCCGCGGAGGACTGAATCAGCCCGGTGACAACCGCTCCGGTAAGAATACCCAGAATCGGATTTCCTCCCATAATCTGAAATGCCCTGGAAAAAACGGGGGAATTGGCATAAGGCGATACGGCGGAACTCATAAATTCAAGTCCAATAAAAATAAGCCCCACACCGACGCAGAAGTCCGCAAGAAGATCATCGTTTCCTTTTTTTCCGAAAAGCAGGCGAAAAGAGCCGAACCCCACGAGTAGCGGAGCAAAAAACTCCGGCTTGAAAATACTCAAGGCGGAACCGGACACCTGTGTCAAAGATACCATCCATGCAGTAATGGTCGTTCCGATATTGGCGCCCATAATAATACCAACGGATTGAGAAAGATTGAGAATACCGGCATTAACAAAGCCGACCACCATAACGGTAGTTGCAGAAGAAGACTGCACCAGGGCTGTAATGCCAGCTCCCAAAATAACCGCCATAACGCGATTTTCCGTTACAATATTTAAGAATTTGGACATTTTGGAACTGGCCGCCTTCTGCATACCGTCGCTCATCACGGTCATGCCGTACAAAAACATACCCAAGCCCCCAAAGAGGCTGAATAAACTAGAAAGATAACTCATAAACCTTCCTCACCCTTCTCCACAGGATAGACTCTTTTCTCCCAAAAAAATAAGCCCTGCTGTCTAATGACACCTTGGCTTAGTATACAAACGCTTTTTTGAAAATACAAGAACTAGTTCCGAAAAAGAAAAAAGCGAATTCTCTAAAAGAAAAAAAGCTGCCCTTTATGGCATAGAGCATACTATTCCTATAGCACTACCCTATATCCATCCTTGGATAATGGTCCCTTCATGGTCCCTCCACAAAAGCCAGCTTTTTACAATAGAAGGAGAAATATCACTTTGAGCGCGGCTTTCCATCCTTTCGAAATACCGAAGCGTCTTGCTATCCTCCTTTTAGAAAGAATAAATGAAAGCAAAATCTTACAAGATTTTGGGACGATCTTCTCTAAACAAAAATCGATTAGCTTTTTCCGTTCTTTTGTCTTTCGACACAGTTCTGAAAAAATATAAGAAAAAGAGCCTCAAAGAAGTTTTCTTCAAGGCTCTTAAGAATTTCCTTTTCAAAAAGCTTAAGATGTAAAGCCGTAATACTTATTGACTCCGTCCACCAAAGCATCTCCAAGAAGATTCAGCTGCTTTTCGCTGTGATCCGAAATCTTATCTCCAAGTTCAATGTCAACGGAAGGAACCGTCGAATAGGAGGTCTGTGTTAAATCCATATCCATACTGCCGCTTGAGAAAATCTTTACCCCTTTTCCCTTTAAGCCGGCAATTAAACTTTCTCCCAGCTTTTCATGACTTTCCCAGTGAGAAGCAACCGGCTCCATCTTCTTTAAGGAGTCGGGAACGGACATAAAAAATGCGCCTTTATCTTTTTCCGTGGAATCCCAGTGTAAGGCAATGTGTGCATCCGCCTTATTGTTAGCTAAAACGGTTCTGGCAACATTATCCAGCTGTACATCATCACCGTCACGAATGAGTAAAACATCATATCCGGCATCCAAGAGTTTTTTCGCAAAAATATGCCCCATCTGGCCGGTAACCGTAGCTTCTTTGGTGCCGTCCTTAAAGGTCATCCCGGAAGATACCGCCAAAGCCGTCGTAGAGCCTGCAGCATTGGTTCCGCCCGTAACCTTCCTTGTTCCATCCGGGTGGCAAAGGGTTCTGACCTTCTCTCCTCCCTTTGTTCCGTGTCCGGCATTTACGGCAATCGTAATCTTCTTCGGATTCTTACTGTCCGATGTATAAAGAATTGCCTTTCCTGTATTGATTTTCGCATTCTTTGCATATTTCCAATTTAAATTCAAGCCTATCTCCGTCGCTGCAAAACTTTGTATTGAAAGCACTGCAGAAAGCATAAGACCGACTACTATCGCTCTTCCCTTCATTTTATCCCTCTTTCCTATGGTTATGTTTTCCTTATTCTTCTTTATAAAGATACCGATTCCCCAAAAGAGATACAAGCCCCTTTCCATTACAGTGCTATTACGGTTTTCTTACAGGAGAAAACGGGAAACCAAAAACCACATCAGCATAATGCCGCCAAAGATAATCCGATAGTAGCCGAAAATTTTAAAGTCATGACTTCGAATATAACGAAGCAGGAATCGAATGCAGTACAAGCTGACAAGATATGCCAAAACCATGGAAAGCAGAAGTGTAAACCACTCCATTCCCGAAAAATGACCGCCGTGCTTTATGAGTTTCAAGAGGCTTGCTCCTGCCATAACGGGAACACTTAAGAAAAAGGAAAACTCCGTTGCCGCAACTCTCCCTACCGATAACAGCATGGCTCCGATAATGGTTGCCCCTGAACGGGAAGTACCGGGAATTAGGGCCAGACACTGAAAAAGACCGATTTCGAGACAAAGTGTCCAGGGTAAATCTTCAACCCTGTTGAACGCAAATTTGCGGCTTGCATTTCTCTGCTCCAAAACAATAAAAAATACGCCGTAGAGAATCAGCATCAGAGATACGACAAAACCGTTGTAGAGATATTGATCCAGAAAATCATCCAAGAGTAGACCGAAAACAGCCGCCGGAAGGCAAGCCAAAAGAACTTTTCCAATCAGAATCACCTTTTCTTCCTTCAGGTAGATTCCTCCACTCTTCTTTCTCTTTCCGAAGGGCCAGAGACGGAAGAAGAATTCCTGTACAACAGCCATAACAGCGCCTAGCTGTATTAAAACTTCAAAGGTGGAAAAAAACTCCTTTGTCCCTGCCAGAGGAATGATATTCTGTAAAAGAATCAAGTGCCCCGTAGAAGAAATCGGAAGCCACTCGGTAAAGCCCTCTACCAAGGAAAATACAATAACTTTTAAAAATTCAACAATATTCATAAAACTCCTTAAAACAAAATCTTCCGTATCAAACCGTAAAACACGGACTACCGTATAATCCTGCAAAATTGAAAATGCTTCCCTCGGCACTACTCATCCGATAAACGCCAATCTATCGGACTAAGCCCCTCCTGTTCCAGATAGGCATTGCATTTTGAAAAAGGCCTGGAGCCGAAAAATCCGCGATATGCACTCAATGGGCTGGGATGCGGCGCTGTTAAAATCAGCCTTTTCTTCTGGTGAATCATAGCTCTCTTCTTTTGCGCGGGGCTTCCCCAAAGAATATAGACCACCGGCTCTTCCTTTTCCTCTATTGCTCTTATCGTGGCATCGGTAAACTCCTCCCAGCCTATTCCTCTATGAGAAAAAGCCTGATGGGCACGTACCGTGAGGACGGTATTTAACAGCAGAACGCCCTGCTCAGCCCAGTGACTCAAGTCTCCGCTCTTTGGAATCGGATAAGAAAGGTCATCCTGCAGCTCTTTGAAAATATTTTGTAAGGAAGGGGGAAGAGCAATCCCTTTCTGTACGGAAAAGGACAATCCCTGCGCCTGTCCTACATTGTGATAAGGATCCTGCCCAAGAATAACAACCTTCAGCTTGTGAAAGGGGCAAAGATCATAGGCTTTGAAAATATCTCCGCTTTTCGGAAAAACCTGTTGTTCCTTATATTCCCTTACGACCGTATTGTATAGCTTTCGGTAATAAGGCTTTTTGTACTCTCCCTGCAGCTTTTCCGCCCAATCATTTTCAATCATAGCTTACTTTACTCCTTCTTTCCCTTCATTTGCTTGTATAAATCATAGAGAAGGGAACCTGTCTTTCCCTCCCTCGGATACTCGTGCTCTTCGATATCCAATACAAACTTATCATAAGCATTGATGATCCTCGTCCCGCTACTGTGCTGAAGCTCCCGCTTAAAAGCACTGCCGTAATTCCCGTGAACATGCCCGTGAATCATATATTTGGGTTTGTACTTCTGCAATAATTCTTCAAAAGCACAAAAACCCCTATGAGCAGGATCTTCCATATCTCCGTAACCTCGTACCGGCGAATGGGTAAGCAGAATATCAAAGCCGTTTTTTAACAAAATGTCCTTTTTCACTTTGTTAATCCGCCTTTTCATCTCATCTTCCGAATACATAAAGCTTCCCGGTTTATACCATGGAGCACCTCCCAGCCCCAAAATGCGCAAACCTTTAAAATCATATACTCGGTCCTCTACCGACTCGCAACCCAGGGGAGGCTTAAACGAATAGGACTCATCATGATTTCCATGTACATAGAGAAGCGGGGCTCGCCCCATGGTAACCAAAAACTGCAGATAGTCCGAACTCAAATCTCCTGCAGAGAGAATCAGGTCAATTCCCTCCAGTTTTTCTTTCTGAAAATGGTCCCAAAGGCCTCTGTTCTCTTCATCCGCTATGCAAAGAATTTTCATAATAGGAATCCTCCTGAAAGTATAGCTTCCTGTGATTCCTTCGTAAAAGATTCCAAAGGAGGAATTTCTCCCAAAACATTGTCATTTAACCAACGCATATCCACAATTTCTTCCATTTCCAGACTCTCTGTCCCCTCGCTATGGATTTTTTCCCGCTGACTGTGAATTTCTCCGGAAAATGGCAAGAGGCTTCCTTCCTTAATTTCTTTTTCCAAGATAGACACCAGTTTCTTCGAAGAGTAGCTCAGGTTTCGAGAAAGAATCACATCGATTACCCCCTCTTTTAAACCGTAATAATAGTTTAGCGCACTATAACTTTTTGCCAGATTGTTACTATGGTAGGAGCCTTCCAAGAAGGAATGTAAAATCAATTCATAATACCTTCCCCAGTTGTAGATAGAAACCGCAATATTGGATTGTACTTCCCCGTCTAAATTTAAATACAAGCCGAACTCTCTACTACGCTCGGAAGGCTTTGCGAACTCCGGCCCCGAAATCACGTGAATGCCCTTAGACTGAAAGACAGCCTTCCAATCCGCATTCTGTAAACCGCTCCAGGACAGGTGAACTCTGCTCCAGGGATTAATAAATTGCGCTCCGATGGCAAAGGCGTTGACATTCGCCAGTGTACCGTAAAGAGGGAACTGTTCCACATAGCCTAAATCATTTCCATCCGAAACGGAGGCGGCAAGCGCCCCCATAAGGAACTTGGCCTCATACATTCTGCCATAATAGGTCCTGATAGAATTATAAGAAGTATTAACCGAACAATTTAAGATAGAAACATCCGGATACTTAAGTGCCATTTTAATACTCTCCTGCGCCATAAAAGGAGCGGTCGTAAAAATGAGTCTGGCTCCCCAAGTGACAGCCTCTTCAATTGCCGCACGGACCTCTTCATCCGTACTGCAGTTTTCCATGGCTCTACTCTCTACCTGTTCTTTAAATCGATCCTGGATATAGTTTCTTCCGAGTTCATGTGCATAAGCCCAGGTAGAGCTTGCTACACTTCTTTCGTATAAAAAGGCTATTTTTAACTCTTTTTTCGCACCGGATAAACTTCCTCCCGAAAAAACGGTGAAGAAATTGCTTTCCTTCTTCATTTCCTCCGGATTTTGTATCAAAACCACTTCTCCGGCCGATTTCTTAAATTCGTTCCAGATCTTTTCCAGATTTTCTCGAATTTTATCCGTAGCATTTTCCAAAATGGAATGAATTCCATATACCGAAATATAAAGAAAAAAGGCATCCCCCACCGTGTTTTCCAGCCTTCTTCCCCCCATCGCAAAGTATAAATCCGAAAAACGGGAGAATGCCGCACGCACATCCTTGCAGAGTTCGGAAGACCAAATTTCTCCATTTTTCATTCCCAAAAACTGAGAAAAACGCTCATAAGCTCCCGGCTCCGAAAAGTAAATGCCGTAGAGTCCGGAAGATTTATAAAAATCCACAAACTCATAATACAGCTTATTCTCCTTCTCTTCCGTTCGCTTCGGCAAGATTCGAATAACCTTTGCCGGAATGGAAACCGCCTTATTGTACCGGCTTACGGAAACACGCTTATTTCCTTCCTGTACATAAAACCGATACATATACTCATAGACCAGAATAGGTTCCCGAACCCCTTCCTCCGTAATGGAATCGAAAAGATTGGCCCACTTCGAAGCAAATTCCGTTTTAGGACTGAGTATCGGCATAAAATTTCTGGCAAAGGATTGCTGTCTGGCCTTGGTTTTCGTGCCGGCTATATCTTGCAAGGGAATTTCCAACAGCCCCAAGACATTTTCGCCCTGTATATCCTCTTTTCCCAGTTTCTCGTCCAAGGCCTCCAGATACGGCGCCTGTCCGAAAAGAAGAGCATTTCTGTAAGCTCGATCTCCCAATTTTTTTGCTTCCATATAATCGTCCAGCATATGCAGTTCCTCCCAGCTTCTCTGTACCCTTTATGTGAAGAAATTTTATTACATAGAAAAAAAGAGGGCAAGCCTCTTTTTTCTCTAAAGCATATTTATTGCGGTCCGGTAGTACTTCCCGGCTGTATTGTTCCGCCGGAAGAAGCGTTGGGACTCGTTCCGGACGGTCCCTGCGCACTCGGTCCATCAGAACTGCTCTGGTTTGCGCTTGGGTTCGGACTCGTATTTGATTCGGTACTGCTGTTTCCTCCGGGACCGGTCACGCCGGGTCCTGCCGCTCCTGGCCCCTGACTGTTGTTGCTATTGCTGTTGTTATTGTTGTTATTCTGGGTATTTGCCTCTGTAAAGTTCAGATTGGAAGTATCCGAAGTACATACACCGTATTCATTAAAGCTGAAACTGCGTCCGTCCAAGGTTACCGTGGTGTTTGCCAGCATCTTGCCGTCTTCCAGATAGTAATAATGACCCTTCTCTTTCAGCCAACCTTTTACCATCTTTCCGTTATTTAAGAAATAATACCAAGCATTCTCTATCTGCTTCCAGCCGGTAGACATCTTTCCGTTTCCTAAATCCATGTAGTACTTGTTTCCGTCGGTATCGGTCTTCCAACCGGTTTCCATATTGCCATTCGCCGAGGAAAGATAGTAGTACTCTCCATTCAGATTCAACCAACCGCTCTGCATTGCACCGTCAGAACCGAAGTAATACCACTTATCGGAAATCTTAAGCCATTTCTGCATCACTAAAGAACCGTCTTCCGGATTAAAGTAATACCATTTGTCGGAAATCTTTCTCCAGCCCGTTGCCATCGCTCCGGAAGCCTTCAGATAATACCAGACATCCTTCCCGTCCTTCTGTAATTTTAACCAACCGGTCTGCATGGTTCCATCGGACTTCAGATAATACCACAGCTTGTCCACCTCTCTCCAGCCGGTCACCATCAGTCCCGACGGGCGAAAATAATGCCAAGAATTATTGATCTTCTTCCAGCCGGTCACCATATAGGTATCTGCACCGATATAATAGTACCCGGAGGAAGTGTGGATCCACTTTCCGCTAACCTTTTCATTATTCTTCGGATCAATGAAATAATATTTTCCTTTTTCCTGTCCCCAACCTGCGGCTAAAGCCGTCATCGAAAGACTGGCGATGCAAAGTCCTAACGCCAATGCTTTCAAACCGAATCTTTTTCCTAAATTCATATTTTCCTCCCTTTAAAGCGGATTCATTACAAGGCTATGAAAAAAGCAGCTCTCTTTTTCCTTAGAAAACTGCCCATTTTCGTCTTTTCTAAACTATAGCATAGCTTGCTTTCAAATTTCTATACTAAGCTCTTACTTTTCCTTAACAATTATACGAATTTTTTCTCCTTTTAATGCTTTTTTCTATTTTCAAGTTCTTTCCTTCCAAAAATGTTTCAAGAAAAAATGCTCAGACGTAAAGAGTCTGAGCATTTTTAGGTATAGTATATTTATAAAAAATACCGCGAATTATTTTTTCTTTCAGCACAATGGGAATCTTAGCCCTTTAAGCCCAACTCTTTATTAAGCCACTGCAAGCCTGCCATGGTTACATAGTTATACGGCTGATTAAAGTGCGGCATAAAGAACAGATCCACCAAGGGAAGCTCCGGCATGGTCAATCCCTTCTGAATAGCCAGAGAGAAGAAATGAATAATGGCAGTTGCATCGTAGCTGGATCCTAACTGGCAGCCCACAATCTTCTTATCATCCTTCTTGTAGACGATTCGAATCTTGACCTTCGGATTCTCCACTTCCATGAAGGCAGGGAACTGCGTGTCCTCATAATCCTCATAGGATACAGACATGCCTTCTCTCTCCGCCGCCGCTAAGGAAAGTCCGGTGCAGGAGAGCTTATAGCCGTAGATTCCCAAAGCACTGGAGCCCTGAACACCTAAGCTTTCTACAGGTGTTCCGCAAATGTTATGTCCTGCCACAACGCCGGAACGTACAGCATTGGTCGCCAAGGCTATATAGTTTTCTCTGCCTCTTGCATTGTCATAAAGGCTTGCACAGTCTCCGATGGCATAAACGGAAGGATCGCTGGTCTGCTGCTTTCTGTTTACCAGATAAGCGCCGTTTGCATACAGCTTTAAGTGGTCCGCTCCTAAGCTTGCATTCGGTCTGAAGCCCACAGCACAGATTACCATATCCGCATCATATACGCCCTTATCGGTCTTAACGCCGGATACCTTACCTTCTCCTAAGAACTCTTCTACCTTCTCACCCAAAGCAAGCTTAATGCCGTGCTCTTCCATTCTGTTCTTTAACTCATCGGAGAAGGGAGCATCAAAATAGCCTGCAAGAATACGATCCACCATATCGATTAAGGTTACTTCCAAGCCAAGACGCTGGAAGGCTTCTGCAAGCTCCACACCGATATAGCCTCCTCCCAGGACACATACCTTCTTGAACTCGCCCTTGTTCTTCAGTTTTTCAATGACTTCCTCGGCATTTTGATAAAGCTTTACCATCTGCACATTCTCCAAGTCAAAGCCCTTTACCGGGATTCTGTTGGGGATAGATCCTGTAGCAAAAACCAAATTGTCGTAGTGATCTTCAATCACCTGTCCGTCTTTAAGCTGTACCTTCACAGTCTTCTTGTCGTAATCCACGGAAAGGACCTGTGATTCCATGTTTACCTTTGCTCCCTTTGCCAGGAAATTCTCGGGCTTTGCATAAAACAAACCGTCTCCCGAATGAATCTGCTCTCCAATCCAGAGTGCCATTCCACATCCCAAAAAGGAAATGTTGCTGTTTTGGTCATAAATGGTAAGCTCCTGATTGGGATAAGACAGAATGGTGTTGGCGCAGGCCGTTCCTGCGTGATTTGCTCCTACTAAAATTGTTTTTGCCATGGGAATCCTCCTTGAATTTTAATCGCTCTTAAGCATTTCTGCTCTTATAATCTATTTTACTTCTTTTCCAAAGAAAAACAAGATAAATAATTGTTCTTAATTTTGCTTTTAGTAAATAGAATTCTCTTTTTCATCGACCTTTTTCAGCCTTACTATAAGCTTCTAAAGTTTGCAAAACGAGATATCGTGCGCCTATACACGATATCCCGTTTTACATAAAAAATCTTTTACAGTCCCAAAGTTTTCTTTGCCTCCTTAAAGTAACGAAGCATTTTCAAGCTGTATTCTCCGAATTCCTGCCCCTTTCGCATCTTATAGGCGCACCACAGGCTCCAAAGGAGACCGGAAAGCCCCATGTAAGCAACGAGAAGTTTTTCCAGTTGTTCTTTCGTTCTGCCGTGAAGAAGCAGAGGTTCTGCCACTTTCGCCTCTTCTGCCGCTAAGAGATAGTCCTCCAGCAAGCTCTTCGCTTCTTGAAAGTCCATATAGGAATAAATTGCTCCCATCGCAATATCCAGTAAAGGATCCGCCATACCTGCATATTCCCAGTCAATCATTTTCACGCCCTCTTTTGTGAAAATGAAGTTGTCCTGTACCGCGTCAATATGACAAAGACAAAGAGGCGGATTGGATTTCTCCGTAAACGAAAGCATTTTTTCTCTATCCGGCTTTATTTTTTCGTAATCCTGATAGGGAATTTCTCCCCCTCCTTCCAAACAAATCGCTTCATAATACGCTAATCTTTCCCTTAAAGAGAAGGGATGACCCACTGTTTTCTTTCCCTCATGAAGTTTCAGTAACTGCTTCATGCAGGCTCTTCTCTCTTCCTGCTTTGAAAAGTCCGCATTTCTTGCCTCTTCATAGTAGCGAGAAATTTTATAACCGTTTTCCGGATTAAAGTAGAGGAGCTCCTCGGTAATATGCAAATCCTTCACAATGCGGTAAATTTCTTCCTCTTCTTTTCGATTAATGAGCTTCCCCGTTCCCACTCCCGGGATGCGGCAGATAAAGTCCTTTCCGGCATAGTCCTTATTCCTACTCTCTTTATGGATCCGAAAAAGGAAGGATTGATTGGTCATACCGGCCTTCAGACAGCGAAGCTTCACAATTTCGCACTCAGGAATATGGAAAACGGCAGATATCAGTTCCATGGCTTCCGAACCGGAACTGTGATTGTATTTCTCATCGAAGGCACGTAACTCTTCCAGATTTTCAAATTCGTAAATCTGTCCATCCTTCTGCTCATTCCGATAAATCGGAGGTAAATGTTTTAAGGCCAGGCGAAGGACATCTTCCCAGTAAAAGTCTTCCGTTCCCGGTTTATGGTAGTATTCCTCCAGGTAAGGCAGGAAGGCGGAAAAGAATTCTTTCTTCAGAAATACCGGGCCGTACATACAATAGGCATTTTCTCCTCCAACCTCTACACTTTTAATTTGTCCGTCCTTCGCGCAATGTAAAACCCACTCCTTGGTCTCTCCCTCCATAAAGCTCGCCGCATACCAGGAAAGGGGTTCCACGCTATGGTACATATTTTCCCGCATCCAGTTATCGGAAGAAAGGATATAAAAGTTCTTCCCCTCCATGGCTTTTCTCGCATGATAAAGTGTCCCGAGCGTATTCTTCACAGAATACTCCGGATTATACAAAAGCTTTACTCCGTAGGCATCAATTAAGTAGTCGAATTTTTCCTTCAGATAGCCAACAACAATGGTAATGTCGTAAATTCCTACCTCATGAAGCTGCTTAATCTGCCGCTCTACCATTCTTTCGCCGAAGACCTCCAGGAGTCCCTTCGGGCATTCATAAGTTAAGGGCACAAAGCGGGAACCGAAGCCTGCCGCCAGGATAAGAGCCGCATCTACCTTATTCGCCTCTAAAAAAGCCTTTCCTTTTTCCGTAAGCATTCGTGACTGCCCCTTTTTAATTCGGTTTTCTGCATGGCTCTGTTTTTCGGTGGCATTTTGCTTTACGGAACGGCCTTCTACTTTGGATTCATTTGCTTTTTTTAAATAGCCTTGTTCTTCCCAATCTTTCAGACAACGATTCACTTTCCCGAGCGACATTCCTGTTCTCTCTGCCAACTGTCTTTGGCTAAAATCAGGATTTTCCATAATATTTCGCAATAAAATAGCACAGGAATTCATCTCTTCTCCTTTTCTATGTCCTAAACCATTCTGTTCATTTTCAAACAACAATAATATTTCATGAACAATATGATAACAAAAAAGAAGGCTTTTGTCCTGTACTACTTTCATTTTCTGCGTTTACGCATAGCAAAACAGCATGCTAAAACACAAGATAGCTCATTTTTTCAAAATCCCGTTTTCAGGTTATGGCTTCTAAATTTCAGACACCTCATACAAGAGGTCTCCATAACTCGGGAAGGGCCAAAGGCTCTTATCCATAATGGTTTCCAGAATATCACAAGGCTTTCTGAGTGCCTGCATAGCCGGAACAATCGTCTCATAGGCATAAAAAGCCTTTTCTTTCTCTGAAACACCTTCTCCGGAGTTTTCCAATTTGCTTAAAAGTTCTTCCCGCCGTCTATCTATCTCCTCCAAAAGAGAGGAAGTCTCATTCAACAATCGCTCTTCCGCATAAGTCGATGCAGTCTTCGAAACCTCTCGCACAAGCTTAAGGGCGGAGGCCAACTTCTCCACATATTGAACCGCTGCAGGAATAATCTGTTTCCCGCTGATGTTCACCATGGCTCTCGCCTCAATATGAATCACCTTCGTATAATGTTCATACTCAACCCGCTCTCTACTCAGAAGTTCAGACTCGGTATAAATGGAAAACTTGGAAAAAAGCGCAATAGCCTCTTTCTTACTGAGAGCGGAAAAAGCCTGTACCGTCGAGGAAAGGTTCGGAAGGCCTCTTCTTTCGGCCTCTTCTATCCACTCCTTCGCATAGCCGTTTCCATTGAAAATAATTCTTTCATGCTTGGTGAGAAGCTCCTTAATATAATCATGCACCGCAAGCTGGAAATTTTCCTGCTTCTCCAGAAAGTCTGCAGCCTTTTGGAACTGCTCTGCCGTAATCGTGTTTAAGATAATATTGGCACTTGCAATGGAATCGGAGGAGCCCAGCATACGGAATTCAAACTTGTTTCCGGTAAAAGCAAAGGGAGAGGTTCTGTTTCGGTCCGTATCATCAGCGAGAACATTCGGAAGCGCCCGCACTCCCATCGTTAAACTTCTCCCCTTTTGAGACGCCGTCGCATAACCTGTTCCAATGAGTTGCTCCACCACACCCTGCAACTGGCTTCCGATAAAGCAGGAAATAATCGCGGGCGGTGCTTCATCAGCTCCCAGACGATGATCGTTTCCGACATTGGCAGCAGACATACGAAGAAGCTCACTGTGTGTATCCACTGCAGCAAGTACACAAGCGAGTACCAGAAGGAACTGTATATTTTCGTGGGGACTTTCCCCCGGATTCATCAGATTGATGCCGTCATCCGTGGTAAGGGACCAATTGTTATGTTTTCCGGATCCATTCACACCGGAAAACGGTTTTTCGTGCAGAAGACACTCCAGACCATGTCGGGAAGCTACCTTTTTCAGGCTTTCCATAACCAGTTGATTGTGATCGAGAGAAATATTGGCCTCTTCATAAACCACAGCCAGCTCATGCTGGGAAGGTGCAACCTCATTATGTTCCGTCTTTACCGGTACTCCGAGGCTCCAAAGTTCCTCATCCAAGTCCCGCATAAATTCAGCTACTCTCTTTCGGATAATGCCGTAGTAATGATCATCGAGCTCCTGGCCCTTTGCCGGCATACTGCCGAAAAGTGTTCTTCCGGTATAAACCAGATCCTTCCTTTTCAAGTATTTTTCCCGATCTATGAGAAAATACTCCTGTTCCGCCCCTACAGAGGGCTTTACATAGCGACTTCCGGTATTGCCGAACAGGCGTAAAATACGTAGTGCCTCCCGATTAATCGCTTCCATAGAGCGAAGTAAAGGCGTTTTTTTATCCAATGCTTCTCCGGTATAAGAGCAGAAAGCAGTGGGAATACAAAGTGTAACCGTCTCTCCCTCTCTTCTTAAAAAGGCCGGACTCGTACAATCCCAAACCGTATAGCCTCTTGCTTCAAAAGTGGCCCGAAGACCTCCTGATGGAAAAGAGGAGGCATCGGCTTCCGAACGAACCAGCTCCTTACCGGAAAATTCAAGCATCACCTTTCCTTCCCCCACAGGGCTTAAGAAGGCTTCATGTTTTTCCGCCGTAATACCCGTCAAAGGCTGAAACCAATGCGTATAATGCGTAGCTCCCTGCTCAATTGCCCACTCCTTCATACCCTGTGCTACGGCGTCCGCAAGCTCAAGACTTAAGGAATTTCCCTCTTGAATAGCCTTTTTCAATTTCACATAGACATTTTTCGGAAGTCTCTCCCGCATCATTCCGTCATGAAAAACATTTTTTGAAAAATTATCCATGCCTTTTCCTTCCTTTTCCTGTCAGTATCTTTATAAAGGAGATGCCGTACGCTTCGCGCACGGCATGCAATAAGAATGAATATTTTGCAATATGAAAACAGATTTTTTCAACACCGCAAAAAATCAAAGATAAAATCATGATTTCGTATAAAATAACGCTTACGCCTTATTTGCACATCCGAAAAGGGCAATCTTCGCCTTACACTCTTCGATAATTGCATCAAAACCGGGCTTTAAAAGCTTTCTGGGATCGTATCCCTTACCCTTCTTGTCGGAACCTGCTTCAATATATTCTCTTGTTGCCTTGGCAAAGACAAGCTGCAACTCTGTATTGACATTGATTTTTGACACACCTAAAGAAATGGCTTTCTTAATCTGGTCATCCGGAATGCCGGAACCGCCATGCAGAACCAAGGGTAAGTTCTCTCCGATAGCCGCCTTAATGGCTGCCAAAGTTTCGAAGGAAAGCCCCTGCCAGTTCTCCGGATAAATCCCGTGAATATTTCCGATTCCTGCAGCCAGGAAGTCTACGCCCAAATCTGCAATCTTCTTACATTCCTGCGGATCGGCACATTCTCCCATGCCGACAACGCCGTCTTCCTCTCCGCCGATAGCACCGACCTCAGCCTCAATGGACATTCCCGCCTTATGCGCCGTAGCAACCAGTTCCTTTGTCTTTTCAACATTCTCTTCGATTCCGAAATGAGATCCGTCAAACATGATGGAAGTAAATCCTGCCTTAATACAAGCCAAACATCCGTCATAGCTACCGTGATCCAAATGCAAAGCTACAGGAACGGTAATTCCCAAACTCTTATCCATTGCCTTTACCATGGCGGTAACGGTTTCAAAGCCGCACATATACTTTCCGGCACCTTCCGACACACCGAGAATAACGGGAGACTTCACCTCTTCACAAGCCAGAAGAACAGCCTTGGTCCACTCCAAGTTATTGATATTGAAATGAGGTACTGCATAATGTCCCTCTAACGCCTTATCCAACATCTCTTTTGCATTTACCAGCATTTTTTCCCTCCTTAAACGGAAAACTAATCCGCTCTCTCCTTTATCTTTCCAATACGGAGTGAGTGTAGCACAATTTTGATTCTTAGGAAAGTAAGAAATGTGAAATCGTCAGCTTCATATCCTTCACCATACAAACCGTATTGTGTCTGACTTCCCCTTCCATAACTTCTAACACTGCATCCGGAATTTTCTCTCCCGAAAGTTCAGAAACGGCACGAATAGCGGAGAATACATCTTCCGGAACCGGCTCCTTCAAAGCCTTCAGCACGGTCTGAGCGAATTTATAGGGACTTGCCGTAGAAACAATAAGCGTTTTCCCCTGTTTTCCTCTTTTATAGCTATAATTGTCCGCCACAAACTTTGCAACTGCCGTATGCGGATCCAAGATATAAGCGCAATCTTTAAAACACTGAAAAATAGTTACACTGGCTTCGCCATCCCTTGCCGAACCGCTGTAAAACTCTCCATCCAGCTTCTGTTCAATATTTTCGGAAACCTGATACCTGCCTCTTTCCCGTAAGTCCTCCATGTAGGAAGCAACATCCTTTTCATCCGCATGAACCGTATAAAGCAGTCTCTCCAAATTGGAAGAAATCAAAATATCCATAGAAGGAGAACTTGTCACATGGAACGGGCGATTCTTATCATATACTCCGGTATGGAAAAAGTCTGTCAGAACCCGATTTTCATTGGACGCACAAATCAATGTTCCAAGCGGAAGCCCCATCTTCTTTGCAAAATAAGCCGCTAAAATATTCCCGAAATTCCCCGTCGGAACGGAAATGGCGAGCTCCTCTCCGGAAGAAAGCTCTCCACGCTTTAAGAGTTGCCCGTAAGCATAGACATAGTACACAATCTGCGGGACCAAACGTCCAATATTAATCGAGTTTGCAGAAGACAAACGATAGCCCTGTTTTAAAAGCTCCGCCTTATACTCTTCATCTGCAAAAATCTGCTTAACACCGCTTTGCGCATCATCAAAATTCCCTAAAATAGCAGCCACATGCGTATTTTTTCCTCTTTGCACCTTCATTTGCTGCTCCTGGAAACTGGAAACACCGTCTTTCGGGTAAAATACGATAATTTCCGTATTTTCCACATCGGAGAAGCCCTCCAGCGCAGCCTTACCGGTATCTCCGGAGGTTGCTGTTAAAATCACAATTTTTTCCCGAATATCATTTTTTTGTGTACTGACCTTCAAAAGATAAGGCAGGATAGAAAGCGCCATATCTTTAAATGCCAGCGTTCTTCCATGGAAAAGTTCCAGATAATAGTACTCCCCCTTCTTTACCACCGGAGCAATCTCTTCCGTATCAAATTTTGTATCATAGGCACTACTTATACAGTATCGAAGCTCCTCCTCGGTAAAATCGGTAAAATACAACTTCATAATCTCATAGGCCAGGTCCTGATAACTCAACTCCGAAAGTTCTCTAACAGACAAGGGAAGAGAGGGGATCTCACTTGGAACAAACAGTCCTCCGTCTTTCGCAAGTCCCTTTACAATAGCCAAGGAGGGACTCACTCCTCTTTCTCCGCCTCTGGTAGATTGATAATTCATTCTTCTCTCCTTTACTCTAAACTTCCCTTATATAGCAGGGTTTCTGTCTTCCCCTTCTTTTCATTTTGAAAAAAGAATAGCTTAATTCATTCCCTTTGTAAACTATAGATTTCTTCCGTTATAGCGCTTGTCCAAAGTTTTTCTCCCTATGGTGAGGCAGAGCAGACTCAACAAGCCCAAAAGAATGAAAGAAAGGATGGTCGCATAAATGAAATAACTGTTCTTTTGCAGACTGAAAAGCCCGTAAAAAAGCAATCCATACAGCAAAAAACTGATTCCGTAAGCAAAAATCGTTGCATATACACTGTTTTTTGCCAGGCCGCTGCAGGCAATGCCCAACGAACTTAAAAAGACACAGGATATCCCGTATCCGAGAAAATACAGGCATAAATAATAATTCGACACACCTCCGTAAATAAATACGGTTGCCAGAAAAGGTAAGGTGGACAAAAGCAGCGTTCCCAAAGTACTTAACTCGGAAAAGAGCTTCCCGAAAATGATGCTTCTACTGTCCAAATCCGTTTCCAAAAGAAGTTCCAGCATATGTTCTTCCTCTTCTGTGCTCAAACTGGATACGGTAATCGCTGGGGCTAAGAGCAAAAGAAAAAGAAAAAGCCCTGCTGCCACCAAATAATAAATCTGCAGAAAACCGGCATACCGAATCTCGCCGGTTTGCAATCCGTTTAAAGAGATATAGTAGAGATTTGCAATAAACAAAATCAGTAAAACCAGATTGGTAAAAGAAATCAGCATCGGCATAAACAGACTTCGATCGGAAAGCATATTATCTTTCGTCCAAATCGGATTTTCATTCATATGAAAACAGGCTCCTTTCTCCCTTATCTTCCTTTCCGAGGATATTTTCCATATTGCCCGCCTCCCTGTAGAAGGAATGCAATAAAATGCCGGCATCCACTATCTTTTTCAGGAGCTCCGCCTCTTCCCTGGCATCCCCTTTAAATTGAATATGAATCTCATTTTCCATAAGGCTGATCGACTTCACCCGATGATCTTCCTTTAAGAGACTCAGTAAAGCTGTACGCTTTCCCTCTACCTGAATCACAATCGGATTTTGAGCACTGATTTCCTGAAATATTCTGGATACCGCCCCTTTTCTGATTACCCTTCCTTGATGCAAAAAGCTAAGATGTGTACAGAGGTCCGAAAAGTCTCCCAGTGCCGAACCGGTCAAAAATACCGTCCTTCCGTCCTCGGCATAGTCCAAAAGAATTTCCTTGATTTCCGCTACGGTCCGTAGATCCAAAGACATCATCGGATCGTCCAAAACCAGAATCTTCGGCTCGTGTAACATGGCACGCACAATGGATAGTTTCTGCATCACGGCACGCGGAAGGACCTCCATAGGACTATTCTCCCAGGAACGAATTCCCGCAAGTTCCAAGAGCATATGAATCCTTCCCCTTATTTTACTTTCCTCCAGATGATAGCAGGATGCAAAAAAATGTAAAAATTCAAAAACAGTCATTTTAGGATAAGAGCCCATGACCTGCGGAACATATCCCAAGCGTCTTTTTAATCGTCTGACGCCGGTACCCGCTTTCATATCATCCACCAGAATCTCTCCGGAATCCAAAGCCAAAAGCCCCGTAAGAAGCTTACATACCGTAGTTTTCCCTGAGTCGGAGAGTCCCAAAAGTCCAAAAACCTGTCCCGTTTCCACTTCCAGTGAGAAATCTTCCAAAACAAGGTAGTTTCCGAAGCTCTTCTTTACATTTGTAAATCGAATCATTCGCTCCCCTCCCTTGCGCTGACGGTTATCATGGGAAGCAATTGTCTGATTTCAGGAGATGCCGTTGACTCTTTGGCAACAAAGCGAAGTTTCAATTCATTTTTTTCTGTCAAATATTTCTTTAGTCGATCTCCGCTTAAAACTCCCTCCTTTCTTCCTATACTGTCGTAACCTCCCGTGCTGTTGTTATAAATCGCCATATCTCCCTGAAAATTCGCTAACAGGCTATTCCCGGAAATGTCCATGATTTCAAAGGAAATTCCGCTGATTTGCTCCTCTTCCCCCAAATTATAACGGATTTCCAAAGGGATCATGGGATTCATGGTATTGGTTGCCATATCAAACTCTCCACTATCAACAGAAGGATCTCTCGAAAGTGCGCTATACTCTATAATACCGTCTTTCTCCCTACTAAGCTCAAGGGACGCATTCACAATGCTGAAACCGTATTTTTCAAAATTCTTCCTGTCTATTTTTTTGTCCCCTTCTCCGTTTTCTGTAAAGCTGACTCCGTCTTCTCTTGCTAAAGCATAAAAACGTGCATCCGGAAAATAAGAATGAATCTGCTCCGACAAAATAAAACGAATAAAGTTTTTGCTGTTTCCGGTAAAAAGGGCATTACTCAGATAATCAAAATCTCCCACCGGCATAGGCATGGATTCGGCAATGCTGACATCAATGGACTGTCCCTTTTCCAGTTTCCCCAGCTTGATTACCCTTCCATACAAGAGAATAAAAGCATCGGAAAGAACATAGTTCGTATTATTTATAATTTTACCGGACAACTCTCCCGAAAAATAACTTACTTTCCCTTCGATTTGTCCGATATCATTCGGTATCTTTTTGTTCAAAAGGAAATAGTGCGGACTGAACGCGCTACCTTTATGAATGACAATAGCAGACTTGTCTCTCTCCTGTAAAACTTCCGTACGAGTCACTCCCGAATCCTTCACCAAGCCGCTTAAGTCCCCTGTATAATCCACGCCTTTCAAGATAGGATTTACGGTATACTCAGGCTGAATCTCCATGGAGAAGTTACGCTCTTTCGGGGAGCGGAAGTTGATATAATTTTCCTCATCCACACTGTCTTTCGTCAGTTGCAGTAACTTTACATAAGAAATAAAGCTGTCGTTAATCCGGGTTCCCATTCCAAGCACCCAAATAAACAGCACCATAAAAAGAGAAATTAGGGCAATGCTCGGTCTATAGACACGAAGTGAATTTTGAGAACGCAGAAAAAAATACAGTCCGGGCCCCACTACGATAAGGTAGAGTAGCAGAATACAAAAATACAGCGGAATGGAGGGAAGCTTAGATAAATCCGAAAGGTTCATCAATTCTTCCAAGTCCCAGTACTGTTTCAGGCTTCTTTCCGATGCGGAAATAGAAAGTGTATTTAAACGATTCTGGCCATAGATTTCCAGAAAAAGCTTTCCTACATAATCACTATCTTCCGTAGCGTAACGCTCCAATTTTAATACATCATAGCCCAGCACGGCCAAAAGTCCGTTCCCCATCGGATAAACCGAAAGATAGGCTTTTCCCTCTGAAAAGGCTCCTTCTCTTCCTCCTTTTAAATAAACCGGAGAAGCCAGCAAGGATTCCCCCTCTTCCTCTCCGCCTTCATTTTCCTTGGCGAGAAAAAGGGTTCGCTCTTGAAAATCCAGAGGTGTTTCCAAATAGGATGAAAAATCTTCGGAAAGCGTCTGCATGCCGTTTTCCGACAAAGAAAACAAAAGCACTCCGCCATGCTCAACATAATGCTTTAAACTGTCTCGTTGCTGTTTATCCAAATTAAAAAGATCAAAATCACGAATCAGAAGTAAGTCCAGGAGATAAAGGTCCGTTTCCTCCTTGGGAAAGCTGTCTCCGGTAAAGCTGATTACTCTGGTTTTTAGAAGTCCTTCGTTGACTCTGGCATTCTGTAAAAAGCTGATGGTATCTCCGTTTTGCGACAGGGAGCCAATCAGAAGCTCCGCATCCGACCCGGAAATATCCAATCCCACACGTCTATAGGCAATTTGTTCGGAAGAAAGGTTCTCTACCGTTAAGAGCAGCTGATTCACCCCCGTGGGTAACATAAAGCTTTTCTCAATTTCTTTTACGCTTTTCCCCTCCACTACGAGCGGAAAAGAGAACTCCACAATATGCTTTCCCGATTCAGCGAGAATCATCTTTAAACTTCCGGAAAAGGTGCTTTCCTCCGCATTTTCAACCGTAATCTGCAAGGGCAGACTCCGTCCCGCTTTTGCGGTATTTTGAATCCCGTATTGCAGACTTAAATTCAGATTCTCACTATAGCTTTTTATCGAAAAAAGAAAAAACAAACAAAAAAAGATAAATAGAAAACTACGATTTTTCAAAAGCATCTTCCTCTCTTCCGCCTCTTTTTTTCTTCCGCTTTCGCTTGTCCTGTAAAACTTTGGAATAGCCCTTTTCCATTCCTCCTTGTCCTTCAGACGCCTTTTTCTTCTCTTTGTCTTCCGGATTCTTTCCCCCCTCAAAGGGGACCTTTTCATCCCGATACTCGAGTGGCAGGGTAACAATAAACCGCGTACCGGAAAGGTCTGACTTCGCTTCCACATAGCCATGATGCATTTCCGCAATATTCTTTACAATTGCCAGCCCGAGTCCCGTTCCGCCGGTACTAAGGGAACGAGAGGACTCCACACGGTAAAATTTATCAAAAAGCAAGGGCAGTTCTTTTTCCGGAATGATGTAGCCGAAATTCAAGACCGTAACCCGTACAAATTGCTTTTCTTTTCTAAGTCGAAGCTTGATCATCTTTCCTTCGGCACCGTACTTGATGGCATTACTGATTAAATTGTCAAACAAACGGAAAAGAAGATCCCCGTCTCCATCAATGTACAGCGACTTTACATTGGAGCTGAAATCACAGCTCAAATCATTTTTTTCAAAATTCGGATAGTTTTCCTCCAAGAGCTGAGAGAGAAGCTGTACCAAGTCCAAGGTAATGAGCTTCATATTCATTTTTCCATAGGATAGTTTGGTAAAGCCAAAAAGCTCTTCGATTAACTTTTGTAAGCGAAGAGCCTTATTGTAAACAATTTCCAGGTAATGCGCTTTCATCTCGTCATTCGCGGATTGATTGTTTTTGATTAAATCAAGATATCCCAAAATAGAAGTCAGCGGGGTTCGCAAATCATGCGCAATATTGGTAATTAAATCCGTCTTCGACTGCTCATTACTCTTTTCCATTTCAATATGACGCGAAAGTTCTTCTTCCATCATACGAATGCTCTCCGCAATATGGGCTATTTCTCCCTCTCCGGAAATGGAAATGTCCGTATTGAAATCTCCCGCGGAAATCTGCTTTACCGCCTGCGCCAAAGTTTCAATATCTCTTGCCGTCTTCCTTTGCAGAAAAAGAAAGCAGAGCGTAAAAATAACGATGCCCAAAAGTACAAAAAGCAGGATGCTTACCACACTGGCAAAAGCAAAGCTCTGTACCATGGGATGATCATTTCCCATTTGATAAAGATAGCTGGTATAGGAACTGATGTTAAAAACCAGAAAACATTCCACTACACCCGCAAAAATAGCAGACATTCCCACATGGAGAAGAACCTGCATCATATACCCTCTACCGAAATGGTGAGGTGCTCTTTCCTGATTCACCTCACACACTCCTATTTCTCAATCTTATAGCCTACGCCCCAAACCGTAGTAATAATCTTATCTTCCCTCTGGTCTTCCTTCATCTTTCCGCGAAGCCTCCGGATATGCACCATAACGGTATTGTTGGCTTCATAGACCTTCTCGTTCCATACCTTTTCAAAGATTTCATCCGTAGAGAAAACCTTACCGGGGTGAGAAGCCAAGAGGAAAAGAATATCAAATTCAATCGGTGTCAATTTAATTTCTTCCTCATCAATAATCACCTTATGGTTATCCTTATTGATATGCATATTCCGAATATTGATTTCGTTATTGATATAGTTCGTGCCGGCATTCGGATTCAGTTGTGTATAGCGGCGAAGCTGAGACTTGACTCTTGCCGTAAGCTCCAGGGGATTAAACGGCTTTGTAACATAATCGTCCGCACCGCCGGTAAGACCGACAATCTTATCCAAATCCTCGGACTTCGCAGATAACATAATCACCGGAATATTGGAGCTTTCCCGGATCTTTCTGCACATTTCAAGACCACTCATTCCCGGCATCATGACATCCAGAAGAACCAGATGAATCTCTTCCTCCGAAAGAATTTTCAACCCCTCTTCCGCATTATAAGCTTTAAAAACCTTATAGCCGTCAGAAACCAAATAGATTTCTACCAGCTCGGCAATCTCTTTTTCATCATCAACAACCAATATATTAATCTGTGGCATAAGAGTCCTCCTCGTCTGTCTGACTTTCTATGGATCGCTTCAGTTTACCTAATTTTTGACTGAAATGGCAAGTCTTTCCCGTTTAATTCACGAATTCTTTACTTTACAGGGTAAGTAATTCCCCAGTATCCTGAATTGTACTCCCTCTTCTTTCAACGCACTTAAGGCATTTTCCATCTCCGGCTCGGAAAGATTTCCGCTTACATCCACAAAGAAAAGGTAGGAAAAGGCTTTGTCTCCCACAGGTCTGCTTTGAATCATACTGAGAGACAAACCGTTCCAGGTGAAATCCCCCAGCACATGATAAAGACTTCCCGCCTGATTCGCCGCCCAGAGAATCATCGTCAATTTATCGGCATCCTTCGTGTAAATCTTCTCTTTTCCTATCAGGAAAAATCGGGTGGTATTTTCTTTACTGCTCACTCCGTCTTGCAGGATTCGAAGACCATAATACTCTGCTGCCGGTCTGCTGCATAAGACGGCGGCGTACTCCTCTTTTGTCTCTGCAAGTTTCTTTGCGGCAATCGCCGTATTCAAGTCCGCTATTTTTTCCATAAAAGGATATTCTTTGAAAAATTCCCTGCACTGGGCAAGGGCCTGTGGGTGAGAGTAGACCTTCCTGATTTCTTCCGTCCTGTAGTCCCCGGCGCTGCAAAGACAATGCGAAACGGGGTAATTAATTTCTTTTAATACGGAAAGCTCTTCATAGCGACTTAAAAGGTCATAGTTGTCCTGCACCATGCCATAGGTGGAATTGTCCATGGGGAGGATTCCGTAATCCGCCTTTCCTGATTGGACAGCCTCCAACACGTCCTGAAAATGCTCTACAAATTCTATGGAATCCTCTTGGAAAAATACTCTTCCGGCAAGATAAGAATAAGACCATTTCACGCCCTGTGCGGCTAATTTTTTCCCCGAAAAAGAAAGTTCCCCGACTTCCCGAAAGGAAAAATCCGACTTGTGTCCAATTTCGGAAAGGTATTGAAGCTGTCTTCTTCTGGAAAGAGTCATTAAGCCCCGGAACAGTTCTCTGGCCGGCGTTTTTAATAGCGGATCTCCTACCATATCCGAAATACTGTTTAATTTTTCTTCCTCTCTTTTTCCGTCGAAGACTGCCTTTCCCGTCTTTGCCTTATCTTTAGCAACTTCTATGGAAAGATCCATTCTTTTCTGAAAAAGTTGAACGATTTCCCGGTCGATCGTATCCAGTTCCTTCCGAATCTCTTCCAGTCCCATTGATTCCTCCATATCCCCTTATTGCTCGTTACTTTCCAGCTCTTTCCGCTCTATCTCTTTCAAATCCCGGATCATGGAAAGAACTTGCTCTTCCGCATATTTGTCGATGTGCGTTTTCTCTTCCTCGGATAGCGCTGAAAGAAGAATAGGCTCCCCGAATCGCACATAAACCTTCGTGCTTTTCAGAAGCGGAAATTGCTCTTCGAAAATCTTTCTGGTATTAATCATGGCTACGGGAATAATTTTACAGCCGGTTTTCTCGGCAAGCTTAAAGGATCCCTTCTTAAAGGGAAGCATATCCTCTTCACTCTCTCCCTTTGTCCTTGTCCCCTCAGGATAAATCCAAAAGGAGATTCCGCGTTTTATTTCCTGAATCGCTTCAATAATCACCTTCAAATTCTGCTTCAGATTATCCCTGTCCAGGAAAAGACAGTGAAGCTCTTCCATCCAAAGTTTCAAGTTCGGGATCCTCGTTAAGTCATCCTTGGAAATAAAACCGGTCACATTGTTTAAAAGGCTGTAACCGACGACAATATCAAAGTAGGAACGATGATTTCCTACAAAAAGCACGGCCTCGTCCTTTGGAATATTTTCCAAGCCTTCGGCATGGACTTCCACCTTGCATATCTTTAAAATGGCCTTCAGCCTTCCCTGCACGATAGAAAGGCACTCCAGGTCTCTTTCTCTCGTCCTCTCCTTTTTTCGGATAAAAAGTAAACGAAGACTTCCCAGCCCTAAAAATCCAAAGAGCAAAAGTCCCACTCGAATAAGCGCTATCATGATTTCCTCCTATAAAACATCTGAAAAGTGAGGGCGCAGCTTTCGGAAGAACCGCAATCCCACGAATAAAAGAAAGAGCGTTACCAGCCAAAAATAAAGAGTCAGTCCCGGCCTTTCAAAGAAATAATTTCCCGTAATCATCGAATCACGATACCCCGCCACAATATAGTAAAAAGGATTGATTTTAAAGAATATCTTTAGCCAGGGCGCCTTATTGGTAAAAAGAAGCTCATCGTACATAATCGGCACCATCCAGATACCGAACTGCAATACAATTGCCACAATCTGCTGCATATCCTTAAAAAACACGGAAATCGCGGAAGTAAAGTAACTGAGCCCCAGGCCAAACATTGCTGCAGCAAAAGAATAATAGAGAACCTGTAGCCAAGTCAGCTGCAGCATTTTTCCGCTGAAGAGATAAAATAAAAACATCACCAGAAGGAAGAAGCCATGCACCAGAGTACAGCTTAAAAGCTTAATCACGGGTAAAAGCTCTATCGGAAAAACCACCTTTTTTACCAGATAATGGTACTCCTGCAGAATTCCCGTGTTCATATTCATCACTTCGGAGAAGAAAAACCAGGGAACGATACCCGGAATCAGCCAAAGAGTATAGCTTACATTCGGAACCGGCGGACTGGACTTAAAGCCGTAGGGGCCGAAGATAAAGGCGTATATCGCAATAGTCACGAGTGGCTGAATCAGCATCCAAACCACGCCAAAGTAGGAGCCCACAAAGCGCTTTTTAAAGTCGGCTCTTGCCAGGTCTAAAATCATCTTTCGCTTTCGTTTTATTTCTTTTAAGAGACTAATCAAATCTTATCCTTTCCGGTTCACGGATAGAGTGCCTATCTTCTTCGCCCTCTATCGTTCTCTATCGCCTTTTATCGCCTTCCATCACCTTTTATCGTATTATCTTTATCGTATTATCTTTTATCGTATTCTACCGTCCTCTATCGTCTTCGTCTTCCATCACTCTCCGTAACTTACGACTTCTCTTCCTTTTTTTCAAAATACTGAGGATTTAAAGTAATGGCATTTCTTAAAATTCGCGGCAGTACCGGATATTTCTTTCCTGCCTTATAGCCGAGAAAACGTGCTCCCGTCCTGAAAAAGAGAGGAACAAGAAGAAGGGCCTTCCCCTCGGAAACAAGCGTTTTTGCATTTTGCCTGAACATCTTCATCCCTTCCTTCTCAGGCGGCACAAGAGAAAAAATCTCCGGAAAATCCCTATGAGACACCCCCAGGTCAAAGTTTCTTCTAAACTGCTGTCCTGCCGAGTAATGATGAGAATGGTAAACCCTTGCCAAAGGATTATAAGCGACCTTATACCCTGCCTTTTCCGCCCTTGCCGCAAAAATCATATCCTCGTTAAAGATGGTAGGCGATTGGAAGCCTTGAAGTTCCCGAAACACCGCTTTTTTATACATACAGCAGACATTGGAAGCAAAAAAACACTTAATACCGAGTCTTTTCACATCCTCTATTCCCTTTATTTCCACTTTATCCCCATAGTTAAAGCTTCTGGAGAGCACTTCATCAAAGGAACTGTCCTTCGTACAAAGCTGTCTTGCGTATACCTCGGCGATACGATTGTCCCAAGAAAAAGCCGTAAGCAGTTCTTTTGTGAGCTTTTTATCCGCCGGCACCGCATCATCGGTCATCGATAAAAAATACTCCGCATCGGAAAAGGAGGCCGCGAGATTTCTCGCATAGGCATGATCAAAGTCCTCTCTTTTTATGTGATGGAGCGAGACTTCCACTTTCCTTCCTTCTAAAAGCTCTTTTGGGAAATATCGTTCCTCGGTATTCACAATAATGATCTTTGCCGGAGGGAACTCCTGCTCTTCCAACGCCGAAAGCAGGGCACGAAATTTCTCTCCCGGCTTATAGGTCGGAATCAAGACATCAAAAGAGGGGAGCGTTTCTCTCCCTCCCTGCCGCCTTTCGTTCTCCTTCTCTCTTCTATTTTCTTCTCTAAGGACAGCCTCTTCCGGACTGTCCTGCCTAAAACAATCTGTCATCCGCCTACACTATTCCAATTCCCTATTGCATAACAATGCAAAATCTATATTCAAAATGCAAGTTCAGTGTCCTTTCTGAGTAGGACACTCTCTCAACTATTAAGGCCCTATCTGACTTGATAAAAAATCAATGAGCCTATTTTACCATGCCTAAGCCGGAATGAAAAGAAAGACTCCACTTTCTACCCCTACAGACTCCACTTTCTAGCCCTTTCCTGTTTTTTCAGAGAGGAAGAAAAAAAGGAAGAGAAAGAGCATCATCCCCGCAAATTGCAATGAACCGAAGAAAAATCCTCCGCTCTCAAGCATATAATCCGCTGTGAGAAAAGAGAGAACGGAAGCGATAAGATAGCCTGCAAAAATCTTCTTCTGCCTTCTCTTTGTCACAAGAAGATAGTACTCAAGATTCGCAAGGGCATAGAAACAGCCTCCCAAAATGAGGAGGCAGAAAGAAAAGCGCTCTGCCGTCATTTTCCCGTAAAAAGTCTCTCCGAGAAGTCTCTCCAGAATCCAAAGTGCAAGAGGAGAGAGAAGTACCGCTAAGATAAGAAGAACAAAGGAAAGCAGGAGTACCTTCTTCATAAGACTGCCTTCTTCTTTCCTGAAATCCCCGGTCTTTCCTTCCTGCCAAAGCGCGGCGAGTCTCGGAAGAGCCGGCCGAATGATGAAATTTGCCAGCAGATAGATGAAATTACTGGGCATAAAGAGGAGGTTGTAAATCCCGGAAAACGAGGAACCCATTACCGCATCTACGGCATACTTGGAGGACGAAAACACATAGAAGTCCAAAAAAACCGAAATAAAGAGAAAAAAGCTCTCCATAATGAGTCTCTTTCCCGCTTCAAAGCTAAAACGCCTCTCCTCTCCTATCGCAACAGTTTTCTTTAGCGGAGAAAGACAGAAGAAATAAAAGCAAAAAAGCTGGCAAAGATTCATAAGAATCACGCCGAGAAACAGATTTTTTGTGAGTAGCAGTGTAATGAGTAGAAGAACTACGGCAAAGAGAGTTCTGAAGAAGAGAGACTGTCCTGTCTTGTAAAGCTTTCCTCTTCTTTGCAGTTCCGACTCATAAACATCTACGTAGCCGTCTAAGATTTTGTACAGGCAAAGAAAAAACAGGATAGCACTCTTCTCTGCCGTATAATTCCCCTCCAGATACTGATAAAGAAGAAAGAGTAAAGCAATGAAAACGGAAAGTGCTGTGCTTAGGTTCCGAAATCCCAGATATTCCCGAAAGGAAAATTCTCCCCGCATATCCGTAATATGAAAAGGACGAATGCCGAAATAAGCCAGAATAAAAAACTGCTGTCCCAGGGTGGAATAGCCGAATCCGAAGATGCCTCCCTCCTTTTCCCCGAGAAGACGCAGAACAAAAAAAGCCAAAATCATGGAAGCAAGCGCATACATCATGCTCCCGAGCGCATTCCAAAGTACATCATTTTCCATAAAGGAAATCCGCTTTTGTTCCATGAATTTCTATTGTTCCTTTCCTCACCGTAAAGATTGTTCAATTTTATAGTAAGCGCAGGAAAATGTAAATGCCGGAAAAATTGGAAGCATCTTACAAATAGGTAATAAGGAGATGTAAAAAGGATGGGAAAAAGGATGGGAAAAAGTGGAGAAGCATTGACCGGAGTAATCCGAAATGTCGACTGGCACTTTTCTCCGATTTGTGATAAGGTTTTTTACGTTTAATGCGCTTTTGATTTCTTAAGATAAAATAGCAATCTATCGAGGTATTTGAAGATATGAAAACAGTAGTGATTATCCCCAATTACAACGGAAAGCATTTTCTGGAAAAGTGTATGCAGGCGTTAGAACGGCAAAGCACGAAAGACTTTTCTATTCTCTTTGTGGACAATGCGTCTTCGGATGGAAGTATCCCCGTAATAAAAGAATACATCGAAAAGGAGCCCGAGCGAATTTTCCTTTTGGAAAACAAAGAAAACTACGGCTTTGCCAAGGCTGTAAACCAAGGTATTCTATATGCGAAGGAGCATGGAGCGGACTATGCCCTTCTTTTAAACAACGACACCGAGGTGGACCCCCGTTTCGTGGAAAATCTTGTCCGTTTTATGGCGGAAAAAGAAGCGAAGGGAGAGAAGGTTTTTGCCCTTTCTTCCAAGATGATAAAAATGCATGACGAGAGGCTCATGGACGATGCCGGTGACGAGCTTTGTCTCCTCGGCTTTCCCTTTCAGAGAGGCTTGGAAGACCGCGTAGAAAACTGGAACAAGACGGAAAAGGTTTTCTCCGCCTGTGCGGGAGCTGCACTCTACTCTATCTCCGCACTGGATAAGACCGGGCTTTTTGATGAAAAGCACTTCGCCTATCTGGAAGATGTCGATATCTCCTTTCGCGCGCAGCTTTACGGCTACAGCATTTACTACTGCCCGAGTGCAATCTGTAAGCATGTAGGCTCCGGTACCAGCGGCGGAAAATATAGTGACTTTAAAGTAGAGCTTTCCGCAAGAAATTCTATCTTCCTCTTATATAAGAACTTTCCGTTTCTCCTAAAAATCGTAAACTTTCTCCCCTTCCTTCTTGGCTTTTTGATTAAGGCTCTCTACTTCCAAAAAAAGGGCTACGGAAAAGCCTATAGAAGGGGGATTATGCGCGGTCTTAAAGAGAGAAAAGGCATGAAAAAAGCAGATTTCCGAGGAATCCCCTTCACGCGATATATCGCCTTGGAGTGGAGACTCCTGAAAAACTGCTTTGTATACCTTTCTGAACGAAACAGACGGAGACAAGTAAGAGTTTAAGAAAATCATATAAGCAAAACATCTGTAAGGCTTTAAACAGGTAGTAATGGGATTCAAAGCTCATTGCTCAGTCAGGCGAAGCTAGCGAGAACGTGCCACCGTTTGAAGCCTTACAAATATTTAATAGATATTTTACTGTATCTCACAAAAGCTCTTTTAATAGTACAGTCTGTTTATTGCACTGAACAGGGCACGGACGGAGGAACGGGTAATGTTAGAGGAAATTCCCACGCCGTAAGTCATCTTTCCGGACGCTTTATCCTGTAAATGGATGTAAGAAACCGCCTTCGCGGAGGATGCGGAGCTCAAAGCATGCTCACTGTAGTCAATAACCTCAAACTCCTTTTTCAGTTCTTTCTGTAAGGCGTTCGCCACCGCATCAATCGGTCCTGATCCGCTTGCGGAGATTTCTTTCAATATTCCCTTATTTTCAAAGCTTAACTGCACAAAGCTGACATAGTGCTCTTTCTCATTTTCCATGTCCATGGAACGAAGGTTTTTAAAAAGAAGCGGTTCCTTCGCCTCTACATATTCCGCTAAGAAAACCTCCAAAATCCGTTCGGGGCTAACCTCCCCTTCTTTTTCGGAAATGCTCTGGATATAGTCCGCAAACTCTCTCTGCATCCCCTTCGGAAGCTTATAGCCGTACTGGAAATCCAAAATAAAGGCCACACCGCCCTTACCGGACTGGGAGTTGATACGGACAACCGGCTCATATTCTCTTCCGATATCCGCCGGATCAATCGGAAGATAAGGTACTTCCCAGATTAGAGACTTTCTCTCCTTCATGGCCTGAAGCCCCTTATTAATCGCATCCTGATGAGAACCGGAGAATGCGGTAAAAACCAATTTCCCCGCATAAGGATGTCTCTCCGGGATATGCATCTTCGTGCAACGCTCGTAGACCTCTTGAATCTCCCGAATATTTTCCAGATTCAGCTTGGGGTCGATGCCGTGGGAGAAAAGGTTATAAGCCAGGGTTAAAATATCGACATTTCCGGTTCTTTCTCCATTTCCAAAAAGGGTTCCCTCGACTCTTTGTGCTCCGGCAAGAAGGGCCAGCTCTGCGGAGGCAATGCCCTCTCCTCTATCATTATGGGGATGCACGGAAAGAATCACATGCTCCCTTTCCTTCATATTTTTGGACATAAACTCAATCTGATCCGCATAGACATTGGGGCTATGCATCTCTACGGTATTAGGCAGGTTAATGATAATCTCCCTTCCCGCCTTAGTACCCCAGGCGGAAATCACCGCATTACAGATTTCCAAAGCATAATCCATCTCCGTTCCGGTAAAGCTTTCCGGAGAATACTCCAGACGAAGCTCTCCGGAAAAATCCTTCTCGTGACGCTTCACCATCTCTACAGCGGAAAGGGCAATGGCGGTAATCTCCTCTCTGGACTTTCCGAAAACCACATCTCTTTGCAATACGGAGGTAGAATTATAAATATGGACAATGGCCTTCTTTACTCCTTGAAGAGCCTGGAAGCTTCTTTCCAAAAGTTCTTCTCTACACTGTACCAAAACCTGAACCGTAACATCATCCGGAATCAGATTCTTCTCCACCAAAGTCCGTAAATAATCAAATTCTATCTGGGAGGCGGCAGGAAAGCCTACTTCAATCTCCTTAAAACCAAGCTTGCAAAGAAGCTGGAAAAATTCCACCTTTTCTTCTACGGTCATGGGATCCACAAGGGCCTGGTTTCCATCCCTTAAATCCACAGAACACCAAATCGGTGCTTTAGTGATTTCCTGATCCATCCAAGTTCTTTCCGGATAACGGAAAATCGGAAATTTTCTGTAACGTTTTACCTGATCCATTCTTACCTCCTATTGTATTTTTCCACTACTACTCTTACTTACTTCTTATTTTGAGTCTACCCTGTACTGCCAAACAAGCTTTTCCAGGCTCTGCAGGACTTCCTTTTACTCTATCAATAAACTTAGGAAAGGACTAGTCCTGCCTTTTTCATAACAGCTATAACTTCCTCTACATACTTCTCACAAAGCTCTTCCTTGGAGGCCTCCACCATGACACGAATCAAAGGCTCTGTTCCGGAAGCACGGAGGAGAATTCTTCCATCCTCTCCCAGGCTTTCCTCCACCTTCTTCACTGCCTCCTGTACGGTTTCATTCTGCTCCACCAAAAGCTTATCCTTCACCCGTACATTCTTTAAAACCTGTGGAAAGCGCTGATAGTCTGCCAAAGCTTCCTTCAGGCTCTTCTTTTCCTCTAAAAGCACTTCCATCAGCTTAATACTGGTAAGAATTCCATCTCCGGTAGTGGCATGTCTCATAAAGATGATGTGTCCGGACTGCTCTCCTCCCAGAGAATAACCGTTTTCTGCCATATTCTCATAGACATAACGGTCCCCTACCTTGGTCTTTTCATAAGAAAGTCCTACCGCATCCAAAGCCTTGTAAAGACCAAAATTGGACATAATGGTGGTAACAATCTTATTGTCCTTTAACTGTCCCTTATCCCGCATATTCTTTCCGCAAAGATAGAGAATCTGATCTCCATCCACCAATTCTCCGTCACTGTCTACGCAGAGGCAACGATCCGCATCACCGTCATAGGCAAAGCCGATTTCACAATCACTGTTCCTTACGTAATTCTGTAAGGCTTCCATGTGGGTGGAACCGCAGTTCTCATTAATGTTATAGCCGTTGGGATTGTTGGAAAGCACATGGGTATCCGCCCCCAGAGCATCAAACACCGCCTTGGCGCAGGAGGATGCGGAACCGTTGGCACAGTCCAAAGCAATCTTCTTTCCCTTAAAGGAACGGGTAGCCAAGGAAATCAGATAGCCGATATAGCGGTTTCTTCCTGCGGCAAAATCCACGGTTCTTCCAATCTTATCCCCGGTAGCTAAAGGAACTTCCTTGGTTTCTCCATCCAGATAGGCTTCAATTTCCGCAATAAAATCATCGGAAACCTTTTCTCCATTTTCATTGATGACCTTAAGACCGTTGTCATAGAAAGGATTATGGGAGGCGGAAATCATGACTCCGCAGGAAAAATCTTCGGAACGAACAATATAGCTTACGGAAGGCGTGGTGGTGACATGCATCAGATACGCGTCAGCCCCTGCAGCGGTAATTCCTGCAGAAAGTGCATACTCAAACATATAGCTGGAGCGTCTGGTATCCTTACCGATGACAATACGGCACTCCTTTGTGCCTTTGTTCGAAAAATAATAGGCCAAGAACTTTCCCACCTTAAAGGCGTCATCCGCCGTCAAATCCACGTTAGCCTCTCCACGATAACCGTCTGTTCCAAAATATTTTCCCATCTTTTCCCTCCTGCCTCTGTTTTCACACAGAACTTTTATCCACATCATTCCAGTAGCGAGCCGCCAAGCATTTTGAACAGACTCGATTCTTTCTAAAATACTTTCTAAAATAAAAAGCCTCTCTTTTTTATAACTCCATTTTGTGTCGCTTTTATGTCTTTCTTTCCGATAAACTTTTCCCATAAAAAAATTCGGGATTTCTCCCGAATCTCTTTATAATGCAATTTTTCTCCCGGGATAGCTGTTTCTTCAAAGTCTTAGCTTAGCAAAACACCGCTATGCCATCTCTAGCATCCTTCTTCCGTGGCTAAGGCCTTTAAATAACGAGATAAAGCATCCTTCCAATCGGGAAGCGGTGTAAAGCCCTGCTCCTTAAGCTTTGTCTTATCCAGTCGAGAGTTCTTCGGACGCCTTGCCTTACTCAGTCCGTATTCTTCGGTGCTGACCGGAAGGACTTTCGTGCTTAAGCCTGCCTGTCTATAGATTTCCTTTGTAAAATCATACCAGGAAATATACTCTCCTTCATTGGTTGCGTGATAGTTGCCATACTTTTCCGTGCAAATCATGTCCACCAAAAGTTCCGCTAAATCCAGAGTATAAGTCGGATTCCCGATCTGGTCGTTCACTACGCGGACTTCCTCATGGCTTTTTCCGACATTCAACATTGTCTTAATAAAATTCTTTCCGTTCAAGCCGAAAACCCAGGCAATCCGAATAATGAAGTATTTTTCTAAAACTTCCCGAATCCTTTCCTCGCCCATAAGCTTCGTCTTTCCGTAGACATTGATGGGATTAAAATCTTTCTCATCCGGCTTCCAGGGCTCTGTTCCTTCTCCTGAAAAAACATAATCCGTGGAAAGGTAGAGCATTTTTCCGTCTCGTTCCTTCATGATCTTGGCAAGCAATCCCGGAACTTCACCGTTTATTTTCTCCACAATAGCCCGATTTTCAATATCCTCCGCAGCATCCACTGCCGTCCAAGCCGCACAGTGAATCATCGCGTCGATTTCCAGCTCGGAAATCACCTTTCTCGTCTTTTCCTCATCACAGAGGTCCAGACCGATATAAGGCATCGTGCAGGCGGGACTGCCGTCCTCCACCCCGCAGTAGTTCTCCTTGATATCCGATCCAATTGCGGATATTCCTCTTCGATATAGCGTATTCATCACATCATGGCCGAGCTGTCCGTTTACACCGGTGACAAAAATCTTCATTTTATCCCTCTTCTCCGTACTGCTTCTTATAATACTCCTGATACTCTCCGGAAATGATATGTTCCCACCAGTCCTTATTCTTCAGGTACCAGTCAATCGTTACGGGAATTCCTGTATCAAAGGTATACTCCGGTTTCCAACCTAGTTCCGTCTCAAGCTTCGTCGGATCAATGGCGTAACGCATATCATGACCGGGTCTGTCCGTCACATACGTAATCAAAGATTCAGGCTTATTGAGTGCCTTTAAAATGGTTTTTACCACTTCGAGATTCGTTCTCTCGTTGTGTCCGCCCACGTTGTAAACTTCTCCAACCTTTCCCTTTCTTACGATAAGGTCGATTGCCTTACAATGATCCGTCACATAGAGCCAGTCACGAACATTTTCTCCCTTACCGTAAACCGGAATGCTTTCGTCATTTAAGGCTCTGGAAATCACAAGCGGAATCAGCTTCTCCGGGAAATGATAGGGACCGTAGTTGTTCGAGCAACGGGAAATGGTAACCGGAAGCCCGAAGGTTCTGTGATACGCCAAAACAAAGAGGTCTGCACTTCCCTTGGAAGAAGAATAAGGAGAAGAAGTCTTAATAGGATAGTTCTCATTGAAGAAGAGATCTGTTCTGTCAAGCGGTAAATCTCCGTAAACCTCATCCGTAGAAACCTGATGATAACGCTCGATACCGAACTCTCTGCAAGCATCCATAAGGCAAACGGTGCCTAATACATTCGTGCGCAGGAAAAGCTCCGGATCCTTTAAGGAGCGGTCCACATGGGATTCCGCAGCAAAGTTAATCACTCTGTCCGGCTTTTCCGTACGAAATAAGTCAAAGATAAATTCTCTATCCGCAATGTCCCCCTTTACAAACTTGTAGTTCTTCTTTCCTTCCAGGGGCTTAAGCGTTTCCAGATTTCCTGCATAAGTCAGCTTATCCAGGCAGATCCACTCTTCCTCCGGATAGGCATTGACAACAAAATGCATAAAGTTTCCGCCGATAAATCCGGCTCCGCCGGTCACGATTGTTTTCATCTTTCCTCCTTAGATTCACGCTATTATTCTTCCGTAAATCAATTTCTTTATTCTATGTATTTTCCGTCTAAAACGTCCTTAAGATATTTACCGTACTCATTTTTCTTATAAAGCTCGTAAGCCTCCAATACCTTTTCTCTGCTGATCCAGCCGTTCTTATAGGCTATCTCTTCGAGGCAGGCAATTTTTCTGTGCTCGTGGGTTTCCACGGTGTAAACGAAATTGGTCGCATCCACAAGAGACTCCTGCGTTCCGGTATCTAACCAGGTGAAACCCTTCCCGAGAAGAGCCACATCCAGTTCTCCATTTTCCAGATAAATGCGGTTTAAGTCGGTAATTTCCAGTTCTCCTCTCTTAGAGGGCTTTAAATTCTTCGCATAGTCCACTACACGGTTATCATAGAAATACAGGCCTGTCACGCAATAGTTCGACTTCGGCTTCTCCGGTTTTTCCTCAATAGAGATAGCCTTTCCGCTCCCGTCAAACTCCACGATACCGAAACGCTCCGGATCGTCCACATAGTAACCGAAAACGGTCGCACCGCTTTCCTTCGCCACCGCCTTCTTCAGAATCTCCTTAAAGCCGTATCCGGAGAAGATATTGTCTCCCAAAATCATGGCTACCTTATCATTTCCGATGAATTCCTCTCCAATAATAAAAGCCTGCGCCAATCCGTCCGGACTTTCCTGTACGGCATAATCCAGGTTCATACCAAGGGAAGAACCGTCCCCGAGAAGCTCCTTAAAACGCGGCGTATCCACCGGTGTGGAAATAATCAAAACATCCCGAATTCCGGCATCCATCAGCACGGAAAGCGGATAATAAATCATGGGTTTATCATAAATCGGTAGAAGTTGCTTGGAAGTCACTCTGGTTAATGGATAGAGTCTGGTTCCCGAACCTCCTGCAAGAATAATTCCTTTCATCATTTCCCCCTTTTTAAGAGATTTTATTGCACACTGCCTTGAATTTTAACATAGTGAGAAGGGATATACAAAGTTTTTCTGTGAAAAGATTCGATTTTCAAAATCTTGTAAAGATCTTTTATAAAAGCTAGAATAAGGAGAAACAACGGAAGATAAAGGAAAGAATTATGAAAAAGGCATTAATCGCCATGAGCGGCGGGGTAGACAGCTCGGTTGCCGCCCTGCTTATGAAAGAAAAAGGCTATGACTGTATCGGCATAACCATGAAATTATATGACAGTGAAACGGGACAGGCTTGTAGAAGCCGGACCTGCTGTACCTTAGAGGATGTGGAAGATGCCAGACAGGTGGCTTCCACTCTTTCCATCCCTTACTATGTCCTGAATTTCAAAGATGACTTTCAGAAGAAGGTCATTCTCCCCTTTGTGGAGACTTATGAAAATGGAGGCACTCCCAACCCCTGTATTCGCTGCAATCGTTTTATGAAGCATGAAAAATTGTACAAAAAAGGGGAAGAACTGGGTTGTGATGTTATCGTGACCGGACATTACGCCAGAATTCGCTATGACGAAGAAAAAAAGCGCTATCTTCTTTTAAAAGCAAAGGATGAAAAAAAGGATCAAAGCTACGTGCTTTACTTCTTAAATCAGGAGCAGCTTAAGCACAGTATGTTTCCGCTGGGAGAATTTGAAACGAAAGAAGAAGTTCGCGCCATTGCGGAAAAAAACGGTTTCTACAATGCCGATAAGCCGGATTCTCAAGACATCTGTTTTGTAACAAGCGGCGATTACGGAGATTTCCTCGAAAAATTCCGTGGAAAACCCTATCCGAAAGGACACTTCGTAGATGAAGAAGGAAATAAACTCGGAAAGCACAAAGGCATCGTCCGTTATACTATAGGACAGAGAAAGGGCCTCGGTCTGGCCCTAAAACACCCCATGTATGTTGCCGGAAAAGATTTGAAAAAAAATCAAGTCATCCTGACTACCGGAGAAGGTCTCTATTCCGAGGCCTTAGAAGCGAATGACTTTAACTGGATCAGTATGGATGCGCCGAAGGAAGAATATGCCGTTACCGTAAAAACCCGTTATAACGCAAAGCCTGTGCCGGCTTTCGTTTCCGTGAAAGAAGACGGAACCGTTCTCGTTCGCTTTGCAGCCCCGGAACGTGCCGTGGCCACAGGGCAGGCTGTCGTACTCTATGACGGAGAGCTCGTAGTCGGAGGCGGTACAATCACAAAAGCAATCAAAAGAATGAGGAGCGATTAGACGTACATTCGCTCCCCTTCCAATTTCGCCTTATGAATCAACTTGATTCCGCCTCTTTCTTTCGATTTAACTTGATAAAGAGCGGTGTCAGCCGAGAAAGTATAGTCCCAAACCCTGTTCTTCTTGGACGGAATCGAGTTTCGAATTCCCTGGGAAATCGTCACTACGCCTCCCTCTTTTTCAGAGTGTTGCAGATTTAATGCTTTAACTCCATCTCCCAGCTCCTTAGCATAACGGAGAACTTCTTCATCCTGCATGTTTTCGTAGATAAGGACAAATTCATCTCCTCCGTAACGGGCGGCATAAATGCCGGGATGCTTTTGACAAAGCTTCTTAATCTCTCCCGCTACGAGCTTCAGGCACTCATCTCCCTTTTGGTGTCCGTAAAAATCATTATATTGTTTAAAGTAATCCACATCCACCATTTCGAGTGCAAAGGGCGTCCTCCCATTATAGGCTCTTTCAAAGGCCGCGTCGGAAAAATCGCTTAAATGGTAGCGGTTAGGCAGACCTGTAAGTTCATCATATTCCGCCTTCTTTGTAAGACGAACATTTTCTTCCTCCATAAAGGCATTCTGCTCTTTTAAATCCTCCAGGTCTTGTCTGATTCCCAGTGCAAAAAGAAAGGCGGATATCTTTTCCATCTCCTGCTGTTTCATCAGCGAATAGAAATGGTAAGAGGTTTCGTTTCTTTTTTCCAAATCTCCGCATTTTTCAAAATATCGAATTTTAGATTCTATGAAACGTTTCTCAATCTCCGGAAGATTAATTTCGGAGAGTTTTGCTTCCAAAAGCTCCAGAACCTTCCTGCTCTCTTCCACCTTATCAATTTCCAGGAAAAAATCCGCCAAATCGCATACATCTTCCATCATATTGGTCCGAAGTGCGGATAGCAATTCTTTGTCGGAGAAACGGCGAATCAGCATATCTCTTTCCGTTATTTTATTCCCGTAATGGGCAAGACGAATGGAAAAGGTCAGAATATCCACACTGCTTAAGAGTTCCCGCTCATATCCGGAATTTCTGGCGATTTCCATGAGGGATTCCATACAAGCCTGGGCGGCATGCACATCTCTGTTTCTACTAAGGTAAATGTTACCCAAGAAGGTATAGATGCTGATCATATTCGAAACATAACTGCTGTCTACGATATTTCCGCTGATTTCATACAGCGCTTCTTCCGCATAAAATCTTCCGTGATCATAATCATTCAGCATAAAAAACAGTCGGGCGATGTTGGAATTGATGATGCCGAGGAGACCGCTGTCTTTGGTAGTCAAAGACTTACAATAGTCCAGGGCGGACATATAGTAATCAAATGCCAGGCCGAAGTTTCCCCGTAAAAATTCCGTAATACCGAGGAGATTGTAGGACTTGGCCAGAAGGGTAAAATCTTGTGCTTCCTGCTGTACCTTGATGCCCAGGGACAGGTACTTCTGCATTCCTTCCACATCAAAATGAAAACTATAATAAGCATCGGCAAGTTGATAATAAACATAGCCTGCCAATGCATCGTCTTCGAGCTCTTCCGCAATCCCTAAAAGCAAGCCCAAGTTGTGAAAAATTTCTTCATCAAATAAGGTATATTGCTTTTCTACAAGCTCGATTATTTCCTGTATTTTTTTGTCATACCCTTTAAAATCCATGGTGTTCACTTTCTGCAGTAGTTTTTTTATTTCCTTTAAGCAATTTACGAAACCGATTTGCACTGAAAAACAGGTACATCCCGCTTTCGCTTTTACTGCGGATCCTCCGCATCAATAGCGCCGGCTATATTGCCTGCACTTTCCTTTGTAGACTTCTCTGCCGTTTTACTTTCCGTCGCTATGCCTGGATTCTCTACAATATTTCCGCTTTCCTTCGTGGCTTCCGTATTGCTCTTACTTTCCGTACTCTTACTTGCAGTCTTTGTGCTCTTTGTTTCTTTTTTCGTTTCGCTCGACTTACTGCTCTCTTTTACACTCTGCAAACTGCTCTGCACACTTGTTTCCTTGACTGTTTCCGATACACTGCTTGCCGTGCTGCTCTCCGCCGCCGCTGTTTCAATAGGCGGAAAGTTCTTGTACTGTACTCCGTTTCCGCCTTGCACATTCTGTCCGCGGAAATGGATCAGCTCGGAAACCGTAACGAGCTGATACCCTCTGGCATGCAACTCCGGAATAACCGTCTTGCAAGCCTGTGCCGTGGAAAGGTACAAGGCGTGCATCAGCACGATATCTCCGTCCTTAACTTGAGAAAGAATACTGTTTTGTGTCTTCACCGCATCCCGAGAGCGCCAGTCTTCCGTATCGATAGACCAGAAAATAAGAGGTTTCTTGACAACTGCCTTGACATCATTACTGATATTTCCTCCCGGAAGTCGAACCAAAGCCGGGCGCACACCGGCAGCCTTCTCTACCGCATCATCCGTTTTATCGAACTCATTTCGGATATAATCCTGACCCTTACTGCTCAAATGAATATCATGGTCATAGGAATGATTTCCGATTTCATGCCCGCGCTCTACCGTGTTTTTTATATCTTCCGGAAATTTCTCAACTCTCTGCCCCACTACAAAGAAAGTGGCTCTTCCGTTCACCTTTTCTAACTCATCCATGAGGACCCCGTCTACTTGCACATCGGGACCGTCATCAAAGGTAAGTGCAACCATCGGCTTACTCGGATCAATATAACGTCCTCCGGAGAAAACCATTCCCTCTGCATTTGTCTCTCCTTCACTCGGACTTTCCTCTTCCGTGCTCTCCTCGGTAGACTCTGCCGGACTGCTTTCCACACTGCTCTCTACAACGGTTACCGATTCTTCTTTCTGGGCTTTCCGACTTTTCTCAATAAAACGAAAAGCCATGGCAAAAACCTGGAAAACAACAAAAAGACAAAACACAAGAGCAAGAGCAAAGATGATTCTCGCCTTCTTTTGCTCCGCCTGCCTTTTCCTTCTTGCTCTCCTCCGCATCAGAATCCGCTTTTCTTCTTCTGTCAGAACTCTTTTTCTCTTTATATTGGAATGTACATTTCTACTGGATTTATAATTTTGACTTCTATCTCGAAACTTTTTCTCTCCGCTACCCAACTTACGTTTATCCGCCATGCTTAAAGTCCTTCTATTTCTTGCAATGATACTTCCCTACTATAGCACATTTTTTCCGACTTTTCAGAATGAGTTTTAAAATATATACAAATTATTTTCTTGTAGCCCTCTTTCGTTTTTATTACAATACTATCCATGCAAGGAAAAAACAGACTGATAAGTAGGAAGAAAAGAGATAGGAAGGAACAGCATGGACAAAAAAGGGATCAATGAAATCAAAAAATGTTTTAAAAAGGAAGACTGCCGGATTGACCGAATAAGAACTTGTTTTATCAATGAAGAGGGAGAAGTCCTCTCCCGTTTTTCCGATTCCTTTTATGCTCTGGAAGATAATGAAGTATTTAAGTACTGCGAGCTCTTTAAGCGTTCGCTCTCCGGAAAATTCGGTCGCGAGCTTTATACCCTGGAATTTCCTCTAAAGGAAGAGGAGGAAGGCGGAAAGCAGGATGCACTCTTTCGTTTAAATGAATCGGAGCTCAAAGAAGAAGCGCTTTCTGAAAGTTTCTTTCAAAAAATAAATGAAATCTACTCTGTTCCGGGTAAAAAACTCCTGATTCTTGCGCATGGAATTTATGACGTCCCTAAAAAAACCTCGGACGGCTTAAGTTTGGAAGATGCTTCCGATACCGTATATCGTTTTACTCTTTTTCTCCTCTGCCCGGTCAATCTATTAAAAGAAGGGCTGTGCTTTGATAAGGAGAAAGACAGTTTTATTGCCCGGTCGGAAGATTTCGTGGTGCAAAAACCGGAGATTTCCTTCCTCTATCCTGCTTTTCATGAGAGAGGAGCCGACATCCACTCTCTCCTATATCGAACAAAAAAACGGGAAGAGGGGCTGGACTCTATCACAGAGGAGCTCTTCGGTATCGGACTTCCTTACGGTGAAAAAGAGCAGAAAATGCAGTTTTCCACACTGGTACAGGAGGTTTTAAAAAAGGATTGTAATTTTGAAAATATTCGCCTTTTGCAAGAAGAATTACAGGAGATAAAGGAGCAAAGCAAAGAAGAGGAAAAGGAACAAAGCCTTTCCAAATCCCGGGTAAAGCAACTTTTGGAAAATGCCGGCGCAAGCGAAGAAGGACTGGCCAATTTTTCCGCACTCTATGACAACTGTCTCGGAGAAAACGATTCCGCCTTTTACGCTGAAAATTTAGTCGATAAGAATTTAGAGTTAAAATCGGAAAATCTGCAATTTAAAATCAAAAATGAAATCTCCGCTATTTTGGAAAGCCGGATGATTGACGGGAAAGAATACCTGCTTCTGCCCATCTCCGACAATCTGGAAGTGAACGGAATCCCCATTCGTAGAAAGCTTGAGGAGGGTGAAGTATGCGACTAGACAAATATTTATCCGATATGGGGCTTGCAAGCCGCTCGGATATCAAAAAAGAGATTCGCAAAGGGCTTGTCCGTGTAAACGGTGAAATCATCCGAGACTCCAGTTTCTCCGTACCTTTACATGCCTCTGTTTCCTATCGTGAAGAAGAAGTTTGTTATGAAGAGTTTTCCTATTATATGATGAATAAACCGATTGGCGTCCTGTCTTCCACCGAAGATCGAAAGCAGAAAACCGTATTGGATCTGATTACGGAAAAACACAGAAAAGATCTTTTTCCTGTGGGAAGACTGGATAAAGACAGTGAAGGGCTGATTCTCATCATGAACGACGGACAGCTGGCCCACACGCTGCTTTCTCCTAAAAACCACATAGAAAAAAGGTACTATATCGAAATTCCCGTTCTTCTGGAAGATTCAGATATAGCACCTCTACGTTTCGGCATACAATATGACAAGGATTTGATTGCGGAGCCGGCTAAGGTAAGAATCCTTAGCGCGGAGAAAGAAAAAACCGCCATAGAGATCATTATCACCGAAGGAAAGTTCCATCAAATCAAAAAAATGTTCCTTGCTCTTTCCGAAAACTATGTCGTGACGAAGTTAAAGCGTCTCTCTATGGGCAAGGTAGTGCTGGATGAAAACCTTGCTCCGGGCGATTACAGAAGGCTCAGCGCCGAGGAAATTGAAGCCTTGCAAAGAGCCTTGGAGTAAAACAGCTTTATCCTTTTTTTCACTGCTTTATCCTTTTTTCAGTCTGTACATAACCAGTACATCTCCGACTTGAATCAAGGTATCCCCGCGGGGGATGAGGACTTCCTCTCCCCTTTCTATCAGCATCACGCGTTCAGAATCATCTCTTGGAATCTCCGCAATTCTCTTTTCGGCATAGATACTGCCGTAATCCACCTCAAGCTCTATAATCTCCAGGTCGGAACTGAGTGCCGGTTTTGCCGAAGCTATCACCACTCTGTCTCCTACCAGGATTTCGGTATCTCCATTCGGAATGTCCTTTTTTCCGTCTCTCTCCAAAAGAATCACCATTGTTTCAGGCGGCATACGAATATCCTTTATTTTCTCCCCTGCCCAGGAATGCCCTTTCGGAACCTGAAATTCAATAAACTGTACTTCTTTTTCCTCCGTATAATCCGTGAAGGTCTTCATAACATCCCCTTCCGCATCAATCATATCTAACTTCTCGGAAACCTTGGGAAGAAAGGAACCCTGCAGTAAGATAGACAGTAAAACGATGAGGAAAATCAAGTGATAGATATAATCTCCTCTTCCCACCGTTTCTACCGCCAATATTGCAAAAACGATGGAGGCCGCTCCCCTTAATCCCGCAAAAGAAAGAAGAAGCTTCTTATTTCCGGAGGCAGGAAAGAAATGCATCAGAGTAAAGACAACCATCGGTCTTCCGACAAAGGTTAGGAAAAGAAAAATTCCTATTGCATTGAAGGCCACTCCCGGAAGACGGGAAGGAGTCGAAAGCAAGCCCAAAAGAAAAAAGAGCAGCATTTGCATGATTCCCGTTAAAGCATCAAAAAACTGTACCATCTCTTTCTTCTGCTTGATTTTCTGATTTCCCAAAATGATGCCGGTAAGATAGACGGCAAGATAACCGTTTCCTCCAAGCGAAGTGGAAAGCGCGTAAGAAAGAAGTACTGCGCCCAGTACAAAAATCAGTTCAAATCCATCCGTCAAAACCGCAACCTTCTTCATCATATATATAGCGAAGAAAGCGATAACTCCTCCAATCAAAAGCCCAAGGACAATTTGCAAGAAAAGCATACTGAGCATCTCGGAGATTTTCACGGTTCCCTGTACAAGTTCCAGGGAAAGAAGCGTCATCATATAAGCCATCGGGTCATTGCTCCCTGATTCAAATTCCAGCAGGGATGCCGTCCTGTCCTTTAAGCTCAGTCTTCTGGAACGAAGGATAGAGAAGACGGATGCCGCATCGGTTGAGGCGATGAGCGAGCCGAGAAGCAGTCCCCAGGAGAACTCCATATGAAGAAGCAGAGTACAAAAAGCGGCTACCGATAAGGCGGTAAATACTACGCCAAGACTCGATAAAAGAACAGCCTCTCCAGCCACAAACTTTGCTTCCTTCCAGTTTGTGCCGAAGCCTCCCGAAAACATGATAAAGATCAGTCCGAAGCTACAGACAGAACCCGAAAGTTCAAAATTTTCAAAATGAATCTTAAAAACGCCATCTATCCCAAACACAATTCCCAGTAAAAGAAAGGCGAGCAAAACCGGTACACCCATCTTCATGGAAAGCTTATGTAAAAATACGCTGAGAATAATGACAACTCCCGAAAGTAAAAGTATCTGGTTCACTATTTCTCCTCTCCCACTCTATCAACACTTTGCAGCAATCTATCCCTTCCTTCTCTTTCCTTCCTTCTCTTTCCTCCCCTCTCTTCGGACTGCTCATTCTACATTTCCATCTATTCCGTAAGACTTTCCAATCCGAGTTCTTCCGGAAGATAACGGGGATTCACATTCTCGGAAGTGCCAACGACGGAAGCTGCAAGCTTGGTTCCGATTTCACAGGCCTCCATTAAGTTCTTCCCATAAGTCAATCCCATGGCCACTCCGGCAAAAAAGGCATCTCCCGCACCCGCAGTATCGATTACATGCACCTTCTTGGCCTTACAGTGCCCGGCATTCCCGTTTTGTTCCGCATAGATTGCCCCCTCGGAACCCAAAGTCATAATCATCTGCGGAAATTGTGCTTTCACCACCAGCGAAGAGAGTGAAGAAAGTTTCTCTTCGAGGCCCATATTCTCAAATTCCTCCGAAAAGAGCATTCCCGCTTCCTGTTGATTGCAAACAATACAAGCCGTTGTTTTCAACAAGTCTCTTCTCTCCAGTGCAATAGACATATTGGATACCGCCGCATACACCTTTTTATGATATTTTTCAGCCAGGTTAAAAATCAGTTTCAGAAGCTTGGAATCCATATCAATTTCTATTATGACACTGTCACAGCGGGAAAATAAATAATCTCCTTCTTCTCGGATTACCTCTTCGAGACTGGATAGATCGGGGCGTTGCGAAATGGAGCCCATCAGTTCTCCTTCCGTATCAAAAATAGCAAGCCAAGTCCCAAGCCCTCCACTAATCCGCTTGATGAAGCGGGTATTTACCTTGTGGCGAGTCAGTTTCTGAACGACTTCCTCCCCTATCCCGTCCTCATCCACAACAGAAATAAAGGTCGGTCTCAATTCCACATTGGCAATGTCCTCTACAATATTTCGGCTGACTCCGCCGTGAACTTTAACGACTTTGCCCGCATTTCTTCCATCCGCTCTGTATAAAGAAAAGGGATAGCCCTTAATATCCACAAAAACTGCTCCAAATACCAAGATTCCTATACGTTCTTCCATGATTTTCCCTTTCATAATCCTACTTTTGCATTTTTTCTTTTCATTCTACTGAAGAATGAAATATCTGACAAGAAAGAAGAGGCAAAGACCGTTTTCGCCTCGCCTCTTCTCTCTTTTTCTCCAAAAGAATCCTTCGAAAATCATCCTTCCCCGTTATCCACCGGATAAAAGCTGTCCCATTTGTGAGCCAAAACTTTCTTCAAAGGAATAGTTTTTTCCGTGAATCTCCTGATTCTTCGTAAGCATGACGCCGATGTCCGCCCCTTCCTCTTCGGAGAAATAATACCGATTCCCCGCTTCTTCAAACCAGCCGGTCTGCATCATCCCGTTTTCATCAAAATGATACCATGCATAAGGCAGACCGTTCGTTTTTTCCGTTACACTGTGCCGGAAAACCAAAACCCAAGCATTTTTATAAAATTCTCCTTCTTGGTTTACAAGCATATAACGATGGTTACGGAAGTTCATAACCCAAATCGGATCCACAACTTGGGAAGGAACTCTTTTTCCATAGAGCAGCTTTACTTCTCCTTGGTAATTCTTCGGTAAGGTATCCGCAGACGATGCTTCGGATAAGTCTTTTGCCACTCCCAATACCTGCGGAACCTTCCCGTTTCCTCCGCTGCTTCCGGATGCATTAGACGATCTCCCCGCACTACCGGATCCTCGAGAGGGTCTTCCGGCAGTACCGGACGGCTTATCTTTGGAATCCTTCTTCTCTTCTTTCTGTGAGTCTTCTTTCTTGCCTTCCGAATCTTCTTTTTTCTCCAGACTTAAGAGAGTACCGTCGGAACGCAGTACATCATACGTCTTTGTTGCCGTAATGCCCTCCGCATCCGTTTTTAGGGTCGGCAGTCCGCCCCGATTTCCGAGAAATGCCGTGTCATCCACTGTTTTAATGCTTTTTCCCAGCTCAACTTCCTTTATGGCATTGTTGGCAAAGACAGCTTCTTCGAGATGGCTCACCCCTTCCATATCTTCTTTCGCATTTTGCGGCTCAAGGAATTGTACGGAAGTAAGTTCATTGTTCATAAAGGCTTCTCTCCCCAGTTCCTCTATGTTACCCAGAATGGAAATGGTTTTGATTTTGTTGTTCTTAAAAGCGGCTTCCCCAACGTGCCCCAGATATTTACTAAGCACCAGCTTTTCCAAGGCATTGTTTTCAAAGGCCTTTTTCTGAATAACGTGCGTCAGTTCCGGAAGAGCCTCAATAGACTGCAGTTTGTTGTTTTTAAAAGCATATTCCTTAATGATGCGAAGTGCAGCCAAATTAACATTTTCCGCCGCAAAGCTAAAGCTGTGCAAACCGCTATTCATAAAAGCACCCGCGCCGATAGTATTTACCTTCACCGGAATTTCCACCGTATCCAGGCTCTTCTCATAAAAGGCAAAGTCGCCAATCTCCGTTATATCTCCCGCAGTACTGAAGGAGGTCGGAATCTGCAATGCCTTCTCTTCTCCGAGATAACGAAGCAGCTTTCCTTTTTCTACGACGTACTTTTTGTTCGGGGTCTTCTCTACTACATATTCGGATGGCTTTTTACCGTTTACGGACAGAATGATTTTGTCTCCTTCCGATAAGGCAGGGAGCGGCAGGGCAAAGAATCCATCCTCATTTGCCTTAACCTCATCCTGTGTAACGGTACCGCCCTCATTCTTCTCTTGAATCAACTTTACTTTTCCGGAGGGTAGGGTAAAGCCGGGAAGATTCCGATCCGAATCCAGAATCGGAAGGCGAAGCTGCATAGACAAAAGGTAGTATTGGAAGCTAAGACTGTTTTGCTTGCCTAGCGTCATTTCTTTCGCTTCTTCCACGCTGGTATAGTCTTGTCCTCCCTTTTTAAAATCTTCCGCTTCTATCCTGGCTGTTTCTCCCATCCGATAAAATGCCTTTACCTCTTGATTTCGTCCGTAGCCTGTACTATTTCCCGGACCGTACACTACGCTTCTCCTTAATACTTTTTCCGAATCCTTGGCGTCTATCGCAGTGAGATTCACAAAGGTAGGATTAATCAGATATTCTCCATCTTTGGACTGTAAAGCGCTGTCTTCTTTGGTAAAAACTTTTGCATAAGAGAAAATCGCCCTTTTATCCACGCCAAAGGCACCTTCCTCTATTTCTTGCAGCTTGTCTGCATGAATCTCCACCTCTTTATTGTAAGAAAAAGCATCTTTTTCAATTTTTTCCAGCCCATCCGCTGAGGTCACTAAAAGAGGACTTCCCGCTGAAGAAAAAGTATTTTTGTGAATGGCTTTCACACCCTTTGGAATATTGATTGAAAAGTCTGTTTTATCCGTTCCGCTGTCTTTATATTGAAATTGAAAAGCAGCTTCTCCGATTTCACTTAAGCTTTCCGGAAGTCTGACTTTTTCCAGACGATTATTTTTAAATGCATCCTTTCCGATTGTCTCAACACCCTCCGGGACAATCAGCGATTTGATCTTTGTCTCATATTCCTGATTGATTTTGTTAAAGGCTCCCTCTCCGATGTGTTTTACCGCAACACCCCGAATGGTTTTCGGAATGAGCACCTCCGGATTCTTTCCGTTGTATTTTATAATGGTCTGTGTCGCATCATCAAAGTCAAAATCTTCTTCTACGATGGGATGAATATCTCCTCCGGTATTGTTTGAGCTGTCATCCACCTCCGTTTCCGGATTCTTCTCTGCACCTTCCGGATAAGTCCAAGTTGCTTTTATGGCAAACGCACCGACTCCCTGCAACGCGGAAGTCTCGGTAAAAGCGCCGTCATAAACATAGCTTCTCTTCTTTGCCTCTTCTTTGGCATTTACATCATAATACAGTCCCAAACTGTCCGACAAAGCGGTTTTATAGCTTGTTGCAATGTAAAGAGGCTCATTCCGCTTAATCTGATATTCACTGAGATCAATTTCGTTCCAGGCATTCTTGCTATAATTCCCATAGTCTCTAAAGGGGGCAAGTTCCCGTAAACGTTTTTCCGTATCATATCCTAAAACGCCGATTTCGATATGGTTTCCGTTGTAATAGCTGTTATTGACCAGGAAAAGCTTTGCAGACTTTAAGACAGCACCCTTAAAGGGGGCCTGAAAACGTACAGCACTGCCCTTCATTCCGTTTAGAAAATGAATTGTATCATATGCTCCGTTCTTTTCTTCCACTTGAAAACCGTAATCCGTTTCCGCTTCTTTCCCATCTTTCGATTCTTCATTAAGAACAATACTTGGGAGTTCCAAAGCCTCCTCTCCAAGCTGAATGCTTATTTCTTTCGGAAGGTATCCTTTCTTATAGACCTTCAGAGTATAGGCTCCGGTATAGGCCTGCTGAATGAGGAATGTCCCTTCTTCATTCGTTTCCGCGCGCGGAAGACGGGAATCCTCCAATAACTGTAGGCTGACTCCTTTCAAGGAATGTCCGTCCTTATCCAGTACCTTTCCGCGAATTTCGGACCTTTTCTTTTCTTTTAAAAGGAAGTTGTACTCCTGCACCGGATTCTTGCTTAAATCTATTTTTTTCACTTCCGTCTCATAGCCATAGGCGGAAACCTCCACAGTAAAGGGCTCTTCCGGATTGTTTACCGCATGCTCCAGCGAATAGCTTCCGTCCAGAACACTGGCCATGGTATATTTGCCGCTTTCCAGGACCTCAATTTTTGCCTCCAGCGGAATTCCCTGCTGTTCTTTTTCAGCATACCCCTCTACATTGTCAATGGAGCTTTCCTCATCGGAAGCAAAAAGACCTTCGTTTTCAGCGGAAAAACCGGCCGAATCCGTATCTGAGGCAGCATTAATTTCGTCTTTTTCCGACTCTGTTATTGTAGTGTTTGTTGCAATATTACTATTCTCTGTGGAGTTCTTTTTTTCTCCCACATAGACATTGTCAATATACCAACCAACGTTATACTCATCTCGGAGCCCTCCGTCAGCCTGCACTCTGAAACGAACCTGCACCGTTTCCCCCACGTAGGAATCAAGACTTTGGGATAAGGTATGCCACTGCTGCGGTGCAGAAAAGCCCTGTATCTTTTCTTTACTGAACAGTGTGGCAAAGCTGTCCTCTCCCTCCTTTTGTATTTCCACCGTGAAACTGATGTTCTGGTCGATATTGCTACGAACGGAGAAACTGTCAAAGTAAAAATAATCCCCTTTTTCCACTGTAAAGGAAGGCATCAAAAGAACCGCATCCTGCTTCACTGTAAAACCGTGACTCATCGGACCGTTCAGGACCGTCCCCCATACGCCGGTCTGATTAACCATAAGACCTTCGTAAACATTCCGATATAATAGGGTCTTCTCCATCCAATCGGCAGGAAGCGCTATCTTGCCATGCTCCCAATCATTGATATTGTACTGCAGGGTCTCCGGCTGAAAACCGCCATCCTCATCATCAAAATTATAGGAAACATTGCTTCTTAAGCTTCCGTATTTTACCTTAAGCGTCTTGGAGCTTTCACTTTCATTTCCCGACAAATCTCTTGCAATAATCCGATAGCTATAGCTTTCTCCTTCCAAAACATCTTCATCCAAATAAGACATTTCATAGTGTGTTTTTACGCCCTTCTCATCTATAAATTTCTTCTTAAAGCCCTGCGGAAGAATTGCAATTTCCCGAAATTCCTCCTCTCCCGAAGCCTTTTTCTCTATGGCGTATTCTTTCATATCCGTCTCTTCGTTCATGGTGAAACGGAGACGAATCCCCCTTTCCTCCATTTCAGCCTTCAGCCCTTCCACCTTTTTCGGAGGAAGGGTATCTCCAAGCCCGATATGCAGATTATCCAAATACCATCCTGCGCCTTCTCCTCTTCCCAGGAAATAAAAGCGCAGCAATACGGGTTCTCCCGCTCCGGCATATTCCGCCAAAGAATAGCTGTTTCTTTCCCAGGATCTTTCCGTAATATCCGGTCTTAAAACCGTTTGGTAAACCGTCTTCCATTCCTTTTCGGAAGCCAATCTTGCCTGAATTTCCGCACGACAAATTCCTTGGAAAGAATTGTACACATCCGCCGTAAGACATAAGTTATCTCCTTTGGAAAATGCACTGAAATCCATTGGCGGTAATTCCAGGGAGCTTTCTACGCTTGCTGTAAAGATGGGAGAGCCTCCGTCGATTCCGATATATTGGGTACTGCCATCCGGAAGTGTCGGTTCTTTCGAGGATTCTCTCTTGGAAAGCGCCCAATTTCCCTTCAGAAGGAAGCCGGACAAATCCTTTTCAAAATCAAAGTCCCACGGAAGACTTGCCCCCGGATGCACGGAAACCTCCTGTCTGATTTCCGTAACATTACCGGCGAAGTCCGTGGCTGCAATGCGAAGATGCATGACTCCCTCTTTCAGAAGTTCCGCTTGAATTTCTCCCGTATAGATTCCGTCATTTTGAATGCCGCTCTGTAAGTTTAACGCAATGCTTTGTTCTTCCGTCTCATCATTAAAGCTAAAATAAGCCTTAGCTTCACGAATCGAAACATCGTCCTTAAGCAGTGCACTCACCCGATAATCTCTTCCCAGATAAGCTTCTTTCTCCGACTCCGCTTCACCTGTTGCGGCAGTATGGTCCTGCCCCTCTTTTAAAATCTTTCCATAGATTTTTCCGATAGCTTTTCCTTTGATCTTAGAGACGGCATCATAGGCATTGACCAGGCCGTAGCCGTAAGCCATATTAGGACTGTCTTTATATTGTGCATCGGAAAGCGGTTCTGCCGTAGATTCCAACAGAGAAATAATCTCTTCCACAGAAAGATTCGGATTTGCTTCCCTAAGCAAAGCAACGACGCCGACTACATGGGGTGTTGCCATACTGGTACCATTCCAGGAAACATAATTTCCGGTAGCGTCCAAAGAACGCACCTGTACTCCCGGTGCAACCAACTCCGGTTTAATGATTTTCTTCGTATCATCAAAGGCTGAGGGGCCTTTCTTCGAGAAAGTCCCCAATTTCTTATGGATATCTACCGCTCCTACCGTAAGGACATTTAACATATTGCCCGGATTTGCCACTGTGCCAAGTCCGGGAACGCCTTCCCTTCCGCTTTGATTTCCGGCAGCAAAAACGCCTACAATTCCGGCTTCCTTCCAGGCTTCGGCAATATCATAGAACCAGCGATTGTCGTCGCTGTCCCCTCCCCAGGAATTGTTAATCACATCTGGCTTTTGCTCCAGCATCCATTCCGCCGCAGCAAGCAGATTACTGGTTTCACCGCCCTGATCATTAATTGCTCTTGCACTGATGAATTTTGCCCCCGGCGCTACACCTATGCGGTTCAAATTTTCTCCTTCCGCACCGGTAATGGTTCCGGCTACATGCGTACCGTGATCGTTGACGTGATCCGCCATAGGCTCCGGCAGACCATCCACAAAATCTTTATAGTAGGATTTGTCAAACTTTCCGCTTGTTTCATCGTAACCCTTGTAATTTTTCTTGATTGCCGGTAGCTTATAATTCACCCCCGTATCAATGATTCCTACGGTAACCCCCTTCCCGGTAATCTGATATTCTTCCCAGACTTTATCTCCATGCACCATGGAAACGCCCCACTCAATTCTTCTTTCATCCGGCTCAAAGATTTCCCTCTTCTTCCTGGATTTTTTTTCCTCTTCCACAGGTCGAATGAGTTTTATTCTTTGATTGGGCGTAACGGCAATGACATTTTCCTGCTTTGCAATTTCATATAAGACCTCCGCCTTTTCCACAACGGCATGTACGCCGTTAGCAATATAAAAGGCCTCATATTTTTCAACGTTGCCGTTCTCTTTTTCTTCCGATAAATAAGCTAAAAGCTCTTTCTGTGCTCTTTCCGCCTTTTCTTTTCTGCTTAAAGCATCTTTGTCCGCGCCAAAATAATCGAGACGAATCATGACATCATAGGGGCCTTTCTGCTCTCCTATAATCTTTGCGATTTCACTTTCTTCTATCGCCGCATAGGAAGAGAATGCCCCCGTATAAGCCACATTCCCCAATATAAGCAGCATTACCAGAATGCCGCTTATCCATTTTCTGAAAATATTTCTCATAGCTTCCCCTTTTCAAGAATTAAAAAGCGCTATTCCTTTTCATAACTAATGGTGAAGGGCGCAATCTTGTAGCCGCCTCCCTCTCCATAGATCCTGATCTGATTGTCTTGCAGCTTTTCTTGCACTGTCGAAAACGGCAAGACGAGAATCGCCTCGTACCCGTCCTCGGGCACATCCTCGTTAGCATATCCCTTGAACAACTTAAGCCCTGTCAATTCTTCCTTGCTACCATCTACATAGAATCGAATCTGCCCGATTTTCCCAAAATCCAATGATTCGTAATTCCCATGATAGAAGGGGAATCGCAGATCTTCTCTTCTTTGCGTAAAGGAAGTCACACCTCCGCCCGGATGTGCCTCTATCAAATTCTCTTTCTTAGAATCCTCTTTCTCATCCTTTTTCTCTGCATGGCGATACGTAAAATGTAAGGCGTAAGAACTTAAGCCGATTTGCCCCTTCTTTTTTCTGCTGATATCCAAATAGACTTTTTTCGATCCGGAAAGCTTTCCGTCCTTATACACGGAAGAATATAGTTTTTTCAGTAAGGCATCGGAATGCAAAATAACGCTGTTATTCTCATAATCCGTTTCATACTCCCTGCCCTCCGTAAGCTCCTTGTAGTAATAGTCCTCCTCCGACTTACCTGCTTCAAGATGGATCGTATCTCCCTCTTCCAATTGATCTTCATGGAACTGCAAGACTACATCCTCTGAAACATCATATTCCTCTTTTTCTAAAGTAAAATTGCTCTTTTTCCGTACAATGAAGCGTAGCGATACTTCCGGTTTTTCTCCTTCTACACCTTCCGGAAGGTTGTAGTTCACTTTTAAAAGATATTCTCCGGGCTGCCAGGTTTTTACATTTTGCTTATCGATGGAAAGAATGGAAACTTCTACCTTCTTACCATTGCTGAGATTTAATTCCAGCTTTGTCGGTAACTCATTGTCATAATAGCTTCTTCCCTGTTCAATAGAGACAGCGGCAAGTTCCGTAACAGAAGTCACTGTAAGCTTGGAAAGCTCGCTCTCTTTTCCGCCTTCATTTTCCTTCGAGTTCTCTTTCTTCTCCTCCGGCTTTTTCTCTTCCTTCGGTGGCTCTGCAGGATTTTCTTTCTTATTGGACTCTTCCTGCGCATTCCCCATCTCTTTCTTCTCCTCTTTTGGCACAGCAGGACTTACCGCAGAAGCTCCTCCCAGACCGCCTCCCCCGGAACCGGAGCCTCCCCGTCTTCCTTGCGAGCCGCTCCCTCCGGGAACTGCTCTGGAAGCTCCCGCAACCACCGGATTTTTATTTTCCTCTTCCACTGCCTTAGTAGAGTATCCCTTTCCTTCTATATGGATTGCTTTTCCGTCTTCCGAAACCCACTGTCCTAATTCATTTACCTGATAACCATCCGGAGTAATCGCAGACAGGAGGAGCTCCCCATCCTCTTTTAGAAAATAGCAGTAGCCGTCAACCCACTGCCAGCCGCTAAGCATTTTTCCGCGGCTCCCGTCAGACTGCGGATTTAAGAAGTACCATTTCCCCTGATAAAAAAGCCATTTATCCTTCAATACACCGGTATTTTCATCCAAAAAGTACCAAGTTCCGCTATCCAAAAGCCAGCCTTTTTGTGCGTCTCCGCTCTCTGCCAAATATTGCCAATTCTTCCCGGTATTTTTCCATGTTCCGGCATAGCCCATGGTACTCAAAGCACAGGACAAGAAGAGAAAAGCTCCCAAACAACTTTTCCCCTTCACTCTTTTTCTTTTCATGATTTCCTCCTCATACAAAATAATTTTCAAGAATAATACATAGTTAGTATATACTAACTATAAATTAGATTCAATAAACTATTTATATATGAAGGTCATTATAACGAATTATAATCCCGGCGGATTCCGGATACTATTTATCTAGCTGTAGAGCGGTTTTTATCAACACGTTTTGTCCTATAATCCCGGTTTTCATCAACACGTTTTGTCCTATAAACCGCATTTCCGACATAATACCGCAATGCTCCGCAAGCGTTCCTCGTTAAGAACACAAAAAAGACGTCAGATCCAAATCGTATTGAATCTGACGTCTTATCGTTTTTCCGGTCTCCTTACAGGAAGACCCGCAAGTTTCTCTTTTTCATTCTATCTTACTTTTATGCTTTCTTTTTCTTATCGTTATAAAGATAGCCTACCAATCCGCAAGCCGATACGGCAAAGAGTAAGAGATACTGTAAAGCTCTACTCTGATCGGAGGTCTTTGTATCTCTCTCCACTTCCGGTTCTTTACTCTCCGGATCTCTTCCCTCACCTTTTACCTGACCTTTTACCTGGGCTTTGGCATCCGGAGTCGTCGTGGAAGCATTACGAGAGTCTCCTAATACGGAAGACGGATTCTTACTGCCCGGTTTAACCGAAGGACTTGTACCTCCATTGTTTCCACCGTTGTTTCCGCCACCGTTGTTTCCGCCGCCGTTATTTCCACCGCCATTTCCTCCGTTTCCGGAATTTCCCGGGTCGTTTGGCTTAAGCTTTGTATTGGTGAATACAAAACCGTATCCGGAATTGGCATCACCGGAAATGCTGCTACTAAATCCCGGAACAGCATCCTCCGTTACAGTGTATTGAATCGGCTGTCCGTCCTTGCTTCTCTCCAGATTCACAAAAGTGTATTGCCAATTGTTGGCATCGGAAAGAAGTTGAGATGCTATTTCCTTTCCATTTGCAAGCAAACGCACCTTGACGGAAGCGGGATGGTCTCCCTTTCCGTTCCAAACCTTGGTAACAGGAATGGAAATCTTCGTATTGATGGTATTCGTCACGGTAAAGCCGAGTCCCTGTGTTCCGGAAACAGCCGGGCTGTAGCCCTCTACCGCCTTTTCGCGAATACTATAGTTGAATAACTTACTATTGTCATCGTACTTGGGCAAATCCGTAAAAGCAGCCTTCCAAGCATTATCCTGGCTTAAATCAAGTGTATCTCCGGTAGCCTCTCCGTTACGAAGCAATTCTACGGTTACTTTATTGGGTCTTAACTGTGCTTTGTTGCCGGCATCAACCCACTTTTTCGTGACTTCCACACTTCTCTTTTGTCCGGATTTTACATTGGTAACCTTAAGAAGTGCTGTATTGGATGCATCAAAGCTATCCGCCGACACGGTATATTTTTCATTGGAAAGAATATATCCCTGTGGAGCAGCAATCTCCTGCACCGTATAATTATCCTTTAAAAGATCTCCAACACTGGCTTCTCCGTTCTCATTGGTCGTCACCTGTGCAACCAAAAGGTTCTCACTGTTGGCAATGGCAAATTTTGCACCCTTCAGGGCTTCTCCGTCCTCATTTACCTTCTTGATATTGAGAACATAATTCTCACCGCTGCCGGAACCGCCGGAGTTCTTTACATACAAATCATACTTAGCTCTCTTCGGCCCGCCGGAAGTTCCGTCGGAATTCACTTCAATATTATTCTTATAATCAAAATTCGTCTTGGGAATACCGTCAAACTTCGCGTAGTAGAAAATCTCATAGCCTTCTTCGGCCTTCACATTGCCAAGATGAAGCTGAAAACTCTTCTTTCCGGGAGCGGACTGCTTAAATTCCTTCTCAATTGCCGTAATATGAGGCGCCCCGTCTGTCTTTGTATCATTCCTTAAATCCCAATGCTTTCCGTTAATGGGATCGGGATTCCACTTTGTTCCCGAAAAACTTCCTCTTTCCCATACACCTTTCCGAACCGATACAGGATGAGAATCGTCTACATAATAAGAAAATGCACCGTCTCCCAAAGCATCCGTTAAGGTCAGATTGGTTCTTGCTTCTCCAAGATTTATTAAAATACGGTACCGAACCAGCTTGATCTTATTGCCTGTCTGTGGATCCGTAGCCTCATCCAAAGTCTGATTGGCATCCTTTACCAACTCAAAATCGCTATCTTTCTCAATCCCGGTGTAATGGACTTTTCCGGAAATTGCAAAAGTATTGCTTCCATTTATGGTAAGATTTCCCGTGATATCCTTCGGATTGGGCTCCACGGCAGAGTTAACCTGCACGGAAAGACGGAAATTCACCTTGATATTGCTCTTTCTCTCTACAAATGAACTGTAGGTTAAAACCATGGTATTGCTCTGTGCATCATAATGAGCCGTCGCAACCAACTCTCCTCCGTCCGTGATGGGGAAGTCTTCCGACTGTAATCCCGTAAAGGAATCCGGGAACTTAATACTTGTTTTATCCCCGGCCTTGGGACTCTCACCATCCGGAATCGAATAAGCTACCTTGATTCCGAGAAAACTATGGTTGTGTACTCCTGAACCGTTGTAAGGATTTCCGTCCTTATCGGTATAAGATGCATCAGTAATATTGACTGCAATCGATTTACTGTTTTCCGTTGCAGTTGCACCTTGTGCGTTTAGCGCCATAGTCTGAGCTTCTCCGGCTTCCTGTACCTTGGCTTCCTCGCTTTTTGCCTGAGCAGCCCTTATATCTTCCTCAGAAGGAACACCGCTGCTCTCAGAGGTTGAGGGAAGGGTACTCTCCGATGCGACGCCGGAACTTCCCAGCTCCTCCGCCTGTGCAAGGGATAAACCCTGCCAAGCCATAGCTACGGCCATCAAGATGGCTAGCAATTTTCTTTTTCGCTTCATCTTTCTACTCCTTCTTGCTTTCATTAAAAAGCAATTAAAATCCAACAGTATGTTCTTCTTCTCCAATTCAATTCTTAATCATTAAGAATTCGCTTATCCAGTCTAGCACAATTTAAGAATATTTCAATTAAATGCTACTTTATTCTCTTAATAAAATCAAAGTGCATAATAATATTCTTTTATTTTCTATTTTTTTGTGCAATATATAGTATTAAGTCGATAAAGCGATATTCCATTTTTAATATTTTAAGATATCTCTGTCGCAAGTACCGGACCGCCAAAAAGATAGCCCTGTATTCTGTCACATCCGTACTCTACCAACTTTTCGTACTGCCACTCTTCCTCTACTCCCTCTACAATAACAACCATTCCCAGATCATGGACAATGCTGATTAAATTTCGAACCACATCCCCATTGGAGGAAAGAAAGTTATCCACAATAGACTTATCCATTTTTACTGTATTTAAAGGAATATAGGGAAGATAGGCAAAGCTGCTATAGCCCGTTCCGAAGTCATCCAGATGTAACTCTATTCCCTCTTCTACCAGTCTTTTAAAAACCGCTTTGGTCTGTTTGGATTCTTCGAAGAGAATGCTCTCCGTAATCTCCAAAACCACATATTCATGAGGAATCCCGTGTCTCTCCATTTGATAGAGAAGGAAGTCCACAAAATCATCATCATAAATCTGATAGCTGCTGAAATTAATCGAAATGGGGCAAAGTGTCCTGCCTTCATCCTTCCATCTGGCCAATTGTCTTACAACCTGTTCCACTGCAATCTTTCCAAGTTTGGTAATATAACCGTATTGCTCTGCAACCGGAATAAACTGGTCCGGAGAGCACGCCTCATTCCGAATGCGAAGAAGTGACTCAAATCCCACAATTTTTCTTCCCTTACACTCTACCTGCGGTTGATAAACCATATAAAAGGCATTTTGTTGAATCGCTCTTTCAACCATTTTTAAAATTTGATTGATCTTTTCTTTTCTGTATCGTAACTCGTCCGTATAGAAGACAAAATGATTCTTACCCTTTGTGATGGAGTAAACTTACTGTCAGTTAACGAGCTTCAAAAATACACCTTGATATAGGTCCTCAACTTTTCAATTATCTTATTATCATTTTTATGTCATGTCAAAATTTTATAATAAACGGAGGTGGTTCCGTATGGAGAAAGTCTTCTTAACCGTTTCTCCCGGAATTGATGCATGGAGCCCATCTATATATTTCTTTGACGCATCATAGTGCTCTTTTAACACATCTCTAAGTCTTATTTCCTTTACACTTATCCCTTCTGTTCCGGTCGCTTCCAGCTTTCTTTCTTCTCGACCTATCCGCACCAACTGAAGAAGCTTCTCTCTTCCATAGTTTCTCTCATAACACCTTAGCTTACTCATCTTGTC
>NZ_JH414504.1:0-49186 GCF_000238075.1 Oribacterium asaccharolyticum ACB7 | reverse complement strand
CACTAAACCGCTCATGAGAATCAACCCTATAAGTTCTTCCAGCAAGTATGAGTGACCTCCTTGCTCTGCTTTCCTCTTGAAATACGTACAATCAAAACACCACATCTCCAACAGAGGTAATCAGCGTCCGCTTATCGACCCTCTGAATGTTAAAACGCTCTTTTCTGGCTCCGCAATCACTAAGCATTGAGTTCATTCTTGAAAGAACTTCACCCAAGAAAGAAGCAGAAAAAGCCTCTGTAGAGCTTTTCACAGACCTCTCCAGAGAACTAAAGTCCTTAGGATTTTCAAAAAATTTGTTCTCTGCATCAAGTAAACCTTTTACCAAAACCTCTAATAGTGCTACAATATCCATGAGAGTAGTCTCCTTTGCATAGTTTTTTAGTCGAAACCATTGTATCAAAGGATTAATGATTACTCTCTTTTTATTTCTTTATCAACTGACAAAATCTTTACTCTATTACCCTTTGTCTTGGCCGCACTAAGTGCAATCCCCGCGGACATAACGACCTCCTTCGGATTGGCATTGCCCTCCGAGCAGGCAACTCCGCCGGACGCTTTCATATAGACTGTTTCCCCGGACACGGTTATCGAACGATAAAACGCCGCCTGTATCTCTTTAATTTCCAAGGAATCTTCTTGCAGAATTGCCCGGGGAAAAACAATCAAAAATTCATCTCCGCCGTAGCGTGAGGCCACCGCACCGTAGTCTCTTTCCATCTTCTTTAATCGATTGGCGACTGCAGAAAGATATAAGTCTCCCGTCTCATAGCCTCTTAATTCATTTAATTCTTTCAGATTATCAATATCTACCAGGACACAACTGAATTCCTTGCTGTTTTTCAACAACTCCTCCATATTGGAAAGAGCAGCCTGTCGGTTCAACAATTCCGTGAGATAATCATAGCGCAACTTATGAGCAAGCTGGTCTTGCTCGTAAAGCAGACGGTCATTTTCTTCTTCCAAAACTTTGAATAAACTCCTGCTGCGCATTCTGCTTAAAACAAAATAGAGCGAGAAAAGGAAAAGGGAAAGGAACGGAAGCGATGCAATGATAACGATATCCCTGTATTTCCTCCAGATGTCTTGAATTCCACCCTTAATCTCGCATCCCCTAGGCAATTTTTTCCCGGATAAGCGGTAAGCGGTAAGCACCCTGTCACTTACGTACAGAGTCCCCGGACTGTCTTCCGTAACAGGTTGTTCTTCAATCTTCACTCTATTGGAAAGAATCTCTGTCAGTAAAAGCGTGGCGTCTTCCGCCATCAGACGATAATCCACGATTCTCCCCCCTAAAAATCCGGGAATCTCCTCATCCATGGCATGTCCGTAGAGAGGTGTACTGACCTTCGATAAAAGAAGCTTCGTGATCTGACTTCTTGGATAACGGTTTCCATCCTCATCTTCGCCTGCATAAAGGTACAGGAGAATACTCTCTTCGTCTAAATTCTCTATTGACTGAATGAACTCTTCTCTGCTTAATTGGGAAAAATTAATTCCCTCGAAGCGATAATCCGGAAATTGATCCTGAAGAGATAAAAACTCTTCTCTCTCTTCTGCCCCCAAGTAACTGTTATCGTATATTGCCAGAATAGATTTAGCCCTCACTTGCAAGGCTGTAGCCAGATCCAAGGTTTCCTTCATATAAGAAAACATATAGTACCCGGTCATCTTGCTGTTTTTACTGACGCTCTTAGCCAGCTCCTGATCCCGGATGGAGAAGAAAATCAGTGGAATGTCCGGGAAAAGGCTGTCCTTGTATTGCTTTACCAAGCTTAAGCTTCTATCATCTCCTACAAGAACTCCATCATATATAATTCCCTTTTTTTGCAGATAGGCATTCATATCGGCATAAAAATCTGTAGCATCTCTCTCGTCATCCGATGAATAAGATCGCACATGAAAGCTGTCTAAATGAGTCTCCGTTCCGTCCAGAACAGCTCTCACGCCCTCAATCTGTCTCTGAAAAATCTCTTCCGAAGCGGCATCGGAGCTTATAAAGAGGATATTTTTGGAAGAAATCCGCCCCCCTTGCCCTTCCTCTTCTTCCGTCTCCTGCCTATCTTTCTGAACTGCCCAGTCTTTAGGCATGGAATGAAAATAAAATTTCCAGGATTTTAAAACGAAAACAACAAAAATAAGCAGAAATACCATTCCTGCCGAAAGTAGACTTAGCCTAAAAAGACGATTTCCGTCCCTACTTTTCATAATCTGTCCTCGTGTTTACCCTTCTCTCCTTAAAGTAGTATGAATACAAGGCAAATTCTATTCGAGTCCGTCCCCTGCTGCATTTTTTCTGTTTTTTCCGGAAACAAACTCCATGAATCCTTTCCGTTTGCTCCGTGATACTCGCTTTTCCGTGGATGTGTTCTCCTCCTACAACACGAAAAAAGAGGTATACTCTCTTGTATATACCTCTTTTAGTGTACACGATTTGGCTAAATATGCAAGATTTAATTCCAGCCCTTCGGGAGCTCCAAAATCGCCCCTCTGTTTCCGCTGGTAACCAATGCCTGATAGCGAAGAAGATAGCCCTCCGTCACCTTCGGTTTTCTGGGTTTCCAAAGTTTTCTTCTTCTTTCCAACTCTTCCTCCGAAACCTTCATATCGAGCTTATTTTTTGGAATATCAATGGAAATAATATCGCCTTCTTCTACCAAAGCAATCGGTCCGCCGACAGCCGCTTCCGGAGAAACATGACCAATAGAAGCACCACGGGATGCGCCGGAGAATCGGCCATCGGTAATAAGTGCAACGGTACTGCCGAGTCCCATTCCCATGATGGCGGAGGTGGGGTTTAACATCTCGCGCATTCCCGGACCGCCCTTCGGTCCTTCATAACGAATCACGACCACATCCCCGGGATGAATTTTTCCGCCTTTAATGGCAACAATCGCATCGTCCTCACAGTCAAACACCCTCGCCGGACCTTCGTGAACCATCATTTCGGGCGCTACAGCGGAACGCTTTACCACACCGGTATCCGGGGCGAGGTTTCCCTTTAAAACGGCAATGCCTCCGTTTGGCATAAAGGGATTTTCGATAGGACGAATAATCTCTTCGTCCAGATTTCTCGCCCTTTCGATATTTTCTCCCGTTGTTGCCCCCGTAACCGTAATACCGTCCAAATGCAGAAGATTTTTCTTCGACAGCTCCTTCATGACTGCAGAGATACCGCCGGCTTCATTTAAGTCCTCCATATAGGCGGGACCGGCAGGTGCTAAATGGCAGAGATTCGGTGTCGTATCGGAAATTTGGTTGGCATATTCCATATCCAGGTTAATGCCGCATTCATGGGCTATTGCCGGAAGATGCAGCATTGTATTCGTAGAGCAACCGAGAGCCATATCCACACGCAGAGCATTTTCAAAACTGTTTTTCGTCATGATGTCTCGTGGACGGATATTTTCCTTCAACAAATGCATAATCGCATATCCGGCCTGCTTTGCGAGCCGAATACGAGCCGAATACACCGCCGGAATCGTTCCGTTTCCGGGAAGTGCCATACCGATGACTTCACTTAAGCAGTTCATGGAGTTTGCAGTGTACATCCCCGAGCAGGAACCACAGGTAGGACAGACATTTTCCTCGTAGAGTTTGAGTTCTTCCATGCCTATTTTTCCGGCCTCATACTCTCCTACCGCTTCAAACATGGCGGATAAAGAACGCTTCTTTCCATGTACCTTTCCGGCAAGCATGGGTCCGCCTGAAACAAAGACGGTCGGTACATTGACACGGGCTGCCGCCATAAGGAGTCCCGGCACATTCTTGTCACAGTTCGGAATCATCACAAGGCCGTCGAACTGGTGTGCCTTCGCCATACATTCCGTGGAATCCGCAATCAGATCTCTTGTCACAAGAGAATACTTCATGCCCACATGTCCCATGGCAATCCCGTCGCAGACCGCAATCGCCGGAAATTCCACCGGAAGACCGCCCGCTTCGGCAATGCCCATTTTCACCGCCTCACAAATCTTATCCAGATTGATATGTCCGGGAACAATTTCATTGTAGGAACATACCACGCCGATCATCGGCTTCTTCATTTCTTCCTTGGTATAGCCCAAGGCATTAAATAAACTTCTATGTGGCGCCTGTTGCACGCCTTCCCTTACATGATCACTATTCATTCAATCCTCCTGAAATACGCTAAGAATAACGCAACTCATCCATAATACTACAACAAAAACTCAATTTAGGAATATTTCAAAATTAAACTGTATTTTAAAGAAAACACGCGAGCATGCTCTTCTGCTCAAATCTTTCCGCCGTGCTTGGAGCTATAGTTAAAAATATTGGCAAGAATTGCTCCCGAAATATTATGCCATACGGAGAAGACCGCTCCCGGAACCGTTGCGAGAGGGTACTGAGCAAAGTGGGTTGCCGCAAGGCTCGTCGCAAGCCCGGAGTTCTGCATACCCACTTCAATGGAAATGGCACGACACTTCGTGGTATCCAGCTTCAGCGCTCTTGCTGCAAGGTAACCGGTGAGGTACCCCAATACATTGTGGCAGATAACCACACAAACAATCAGAAGACCGTTCTGCATGATTCGGGCAGAGTTCACGGAAACCACCGCCGCAATAATCAGGACAATCGCAGTTGTGGAAATTAAAGGAAGTGCTTTTACCGCTTTCTCCGTTACCTTGCTAAAGAAACGATTCACCACAATTCCGAGAATAATCGGCACAAGAACCACTTTAATAACGGAAATAAACATCCCGACCACCTGTACATCTACTGTCTTTCCGGCATAGAGTAGCGTAAGAAGCGGTGTCATAAAAGGTGCCAGAATGGTGGATACGGAAGTCATGCAAACCGAAAGGGCAACATCTCCCTTGGAAAGATAGGTCATAACATTTGATGACGTTCCCCCCGGGCAGGTTCCCACAAGAATCACACCAATCGCAAGTTCCGGTGAAAGACGAAATACCTTGGTAAGAAGAAAAGCCAATAATGGCATCAGGGTAAACTGTGCCACTGCCCCGATGATGACATCTTTCGGTCTCTTAAAGACATCCGTAAAATCCGACGGTTTCAGAGTAAGCCCCATTCCAAACATGACGATGCCGAGTAAGGTATTAATCCATGCTGTCTTAATAAAAGATACGCTAGACGGAAAAAAGAGAGAAATGGCGGCCACGAGAATCACAATCAGTGCCATCCACTTACTCACAAAATCACTCAACTTTTCTAATACTCTCATACAATCCTCCTCTCGGACATGCCTCCTCTTTTGCATTGTCCTATTCCAAATAGCTCTTCCCCTATTCCCGATATGGACGGGATATAAAGAAAATAAAAAAGATTTCTCTTTATACATGCGTAAAAGTATAAAGAAAAATCTCTTTTATAATGTTTGCTATTTTATCGCGGCTTTCTCACTTTCGCAAGAAAATGCCGTAATTCTACTATACAGATTCGGAATAGGAGCTATATAGAAGATTTCTTCTCTTAGCCCAAAATCATCTTTTTAGGAAAAATCATCTGTAAGCTCCAAAGTATGTTCTTTCTGCATCTTCGCACAAACTTTTAAAAATGCATCCAAAGGAACATTGTTAACCTGTTTATTGGAGCCTCTCATATTGATGGAAACGGTATTTTCCGCCATTTCCTTATCTCCCAGAACAAGGATATACGGATCCTTATAGTTCTTGTAGGTCTTGATTTTCTCCTTCATATTCTTGTCCGTGTAGTCCACCTCGGTACGAATTCCCATCTCGGAAAGAGCGTCATAAACTTTCTTTGCGTACGCGTTGTGCTCCTCCCGGATCGGTACAATACCCACCTGCTCCGGAGAAAGCCAGAACGGGAAGCTTCCCTTAAAGTTCTCTATTATAATCCCGATGAATCTTTCCAAGGAGCCATAAATCGCACGGTGCAGCACAACCGGCATCTCCTGCTCACCCTCCGCATTCTGGAAGGAACAACCGAAGTTGTGCGGAAGCTGGAAGTCAAGCTGTACTGTTCCGCACTGCCACTCTCTTCCAAGAGCATCCTTAATCTGGAGGTCGATTTTCGGACCATAGAAGGCACCATCACCCTCATTGATCTCAAAACCGCCTTCCCCGTATTTATCGGTCAGAATCTTCTTTAAAGCAGCCTCTGCTCTGTCCCAAACCTCAATGTCTCCCATAAAGTCCTCCGGTCTTGTGGAAAGCTCTGCACGGTAGCTTACACCGAAGGTCTTGTATATTTCATCCGCAATGGAGATAATATCGGCAATTTCCGCCTCAATCTGGGACTCCATAACAAAAGTATGGTCGTCATCCTGCCGGAACTCCTGCACACGGAAAAGTCCGTTCATCTGGCCGGATTTCTCTTTTCTGTGCAGAACATCGTACTCGGAATAACGAATCGGTAACTCCTTATAGGAACGATTTCTTCTCTTGTAAGTCAGCATGGCATTCGGACAGTTCATCGGCTTTGCTGCCATGGTATCGAGATTTTCACGATTGTAAATTACGGAACCGGCCTGAATCTTCACCGTCTTCTCCGGAAGACTCGTGTCATTCGGGTTCTCCATCACGCCGGAAAGGTCTGCATCCGCCTTCAACCACCCCGAAACTCCCGGTACCATAAACATGTTATTGATGTAATGTGCCCAGTGACCGGAAATCAACCACAGCTTCTTATTGTTAATGAGCGGTGCGGAAATCTCCGTATAGCCATGTCTTCTTTGTACCTCTCTGGAATACTGGAGCAGCGCCTGATACATCTTCCAGCCTCTCGGAAGCCAGTAAGGCATACCCGGTGCAGTCTCGTCGAACATAAAGAGGTCAAGTTCCTTTCCGAGCTTCTTATGATCTCTTTCCTGCGCTTCCTGTAACCACTTCAAATGTTCCTTCAAAGCATTCTTATCCGGATAAACAAAAAGGTAAACTCTCTGCAACTGATCTCTATGCTCATCTCCTCTCCAGTATGCTCCGGAAACGGACTTTACCTGGAAAGCCACATTCATCAGTTCCTGAGAATTCTCTACATGGGGTCCCCGGCAAAGATCTACAAAGTCATCTCCGGTATGATACACGGAAATCACCTCTCCATCCGGAAGGTCTTCGATTAATTCCTTCTTGAACTTCTGCTTTGCAAAAAGCTTCAAAGCATCTTCTCTGGAGAGCTCTTCCCTTGTCCAAGGTTCTCTTCTCTTAATGATTTCCCGCATCTTATTTTCAATTGTCGGAAAATCTTCCTCTGTTAAACTCTTCGGAATCCAGAAATCATAGTATGCGCCGTCTTCAATCTGCGGTCCAATGGCATACTGTACCTCTTCCCCGTAAAGCTCAATCATTGCCTTTGCTAAAACATGGGCAATGGAATGTCTGTATCTTTCTAAAAATTCTTCTCTTTCCATAATTCAACCTCATTTACTTACTTTAAGCGTTCGCCTCAGTTCTTACACCTTACGCAACCACTTTTACTTTTCTTTCTTTATGCGTTTGCTTCTAATCTGGCTACGGCCTTTTTCAGTCTGCCAAGAGACTCCTCTTTTCCGAGTACGGAGAGAATCTCTGTCGCTCCTGCCGGCGTCATCATTTTTCCGGAAAGGGCAATCCGAATCGGCCACATGGTGAATCCCGTCTTATAGCCTTTTTCCGTACTGAACTCCTGTAAAAGGCTGTAGAGGCGGTCATTGCTGTAATCCGTTTCCTGCTCCAAAAGAGGAAGAACCTCTTTTAAAAGCTGTAAAGAATTCTCCTCTGTTGTCTTCGCCTTCTTATTCTGATAGAGAGAAAGGGCGTACTCCGGCACTGCCTTAAAGAAGTCTACATGCTCCGGAATATCCGGGAAAATCTCAATACGGCTCTTCACCATCTCGGCAATTTTCTTTAAATCCACCTTCTCCCCGGCAGCCTCCTTCAAATAAGGGTATGCTCTCTCATAGAACTTATCGAAGTCCATCTTCTTAATATACTCTCCGTTCATCCAACGAAGCTTTCCCATATCAAAGACGGCAGGGCTCTTCGAAATTCTGTGATAATCAAACTCCCGAACGAGATCCTCTAAAGAAAGAATCTCTTCATTTCCTTCCGGACTCCAGCCAAGAAGCGCAACAAAGTTCACAACTGCTTCCGGCACAAAGCCCTGGTCAATCAAGTCCTCAAAGGAGGAGTGCCCGGAACGCTTGGAGAGCTTCTTATGATTCTCATCCGTAATCAAAGGACAATGCACGAGTTTCGGGGATTCCCAGCCGAAGGCATCATAGAGTCTCTGATACTTCGGGCTGGAGGAAAGATACTCATTTCCGCGAACAACATGGGTAATCCCCATTAAATGGTCGTCCACGACATTTGCAAAATTATAGGTCGGGAAGCCGTCGGACTTAATCAGCACCATGTCATCCAGTTCCGTATTTTCTACAGTAACATCCCCGTAAAGCTCGTCATGGAAGATCGTTGTCCCCTCTGTCGGGTTATTCTGCCGGATTACATAGGGAAGACCTGCTGCAAGCTTCTCCTCTATCTCTTCTTTCGAAAGGGAAAGACAGTGCTTGTCATAGTGCATGAGGATTTCCCCGTTTACCTCCGTCTTTAAAGACTCAAGCCGTTCCTTGTCGCAGAAGCAGTAATAAGCTTCTCCCTTTTCCACAAGTTCCTTGGCATACTGCATATAAATGCCGGTCTTCACACGCTCGGACTGCACATAGGGGCCGCAGGAGCCGGGATTGTCCGGACCTTCATCCCAAAAAAGCCCCGTCTCTTCCAGGGTTCTGCGGATAATCTCCACAGCCCCCTCCACTTCTCTTTCCTGGTCTGTATCTTCTATGCGAAGAAGGAAATCTCCTCCCTCATGCTTGGCAATCAAATAGGCGTACATGCCTGTACGAAGATTCCCTACATGCATCCTTCCGGTGGGGGAAGGCGCATATCTGGTCCTGATTTTCATAAAAGCCCCCTAACTTAAATTATTCTGCTAAATCCTGCGGTCTCATGGAAAGGTTGATTCTTCCCATCTTATCCACCTCAATCACCTTTACACGAACTTTGTCTCCGATATGCACAACATCCTCAACTTCATTCACTCTCTTATCGGAAAGCTTGGAAATGTGTACCATACCGTCCTTAGTCGGGCTGAGCTGTACGAAAGCGCCGAAGTTCATCATGCGTACTACGGTTCCCTCTAAAATCTGACCCGGTTCAATATCATTTACGATGGAAAGGATAATCTCCTTTGCTCTCTCTAATGCCGCGAGGTCGATTCCGGAGATAGATACCATGCCGTTGTCATCAATATCAATCTTTGCACCGGTCTCCTCGATAATGGCGGTAATCGTCTTCCCCTGCTTACCGATAACATCTCCAATCTTGTCGGTCTCAATCTGTAAGGTAATAATCTTCGGTGCATAGGGAGAAAGCTCTTTTCTCGGCTCGGCAATCGCATCCTTCATAACACCGTCCATAATAAAGAGTCTTGCCTCTCTGGCTCTCTTAATCGCCTCTTCCACGATAGGACGGGTTAAACCGTGGATCTTGATATCCATCTGGATTGCTGTAATTCCGTCTCTTGTTCCCGTTACCTTAAAGTCCATATCGCCGAAGAAATCCTCAAGACCCTGAATATCGGTGAGTACCAGATAATCCTCGTCCGTCTCTCCGGTAACCAGACCGCAGGAGATGCCCGCAACCGGCTTTCTGATTGGAACACCGGCAGCCATCAAGGACATGCAGGATGCGCAGGTGGAAGCCATGGAAGTGGAACCGTTGGACTCCATCGTCTCGGAAACGGAACGAATGGCATAGGGGAACTCCTCTACAGGAGGAAGCACCGGAATCAAGGCCTTCTCTGCGAGGGCACCATGTCCGATTTCTCTTCTTCCGGGACCTCTGGAAGCCTTTGCCTCTCCTACGGAATATCCCGGGAAGTTGTACTGGTGAAGATAGCGCTTCTCCGTCTCAAATTCATTCATCCCCTCTACCTTCTGTACCTCGGAAAGCGGAGCAAGGGTGGTCACATTTAAAATCTGCGTTTGTCCTCTCTTAAACATGGCGGAACCATGAACTCTGGGAAGCAAATCCACCTCCGCCTCCAACGGACGAATCTGGTCAATTGCTCTGCCATCCGGTCTCTTATGATCCTTCAAGATCATTTTCCGAACCGTCTTCTTCTCGTACTGGTAAATAGCATCCGGAAGAATCGCAAGCGCTTCCTCGTCATCCTGAAAAGCCTCTACCAATCGCTCACTGAGAGCGGAGATGTTGGCATCTCTTTCCTGCTTCTCATCGGTAAATACCGCCTTTTCCATCTCTTCCGGACTGACCACGCTTTTCATTTTCTCGAAAACAGCCTCAGGAATGGCGGAAGACTCATAGCTGTGCTTCTCTTTTCCGCACTCTGCGATGATGCTCTCGAAGAAGCCGATAATCTGCTGGTTTGTCTCATGCGCAAGATAAATTGCCTCAATCATCTTTTCTTCCGGAAGCTCATTCGCACCGGCTTCAATCATGATGACCTTCTCTTTTGTCGAAGCAACCGTGAGGAGCAGGTCGGAAACCGCCTTCTCTCCATTTCCCGGGTTCAGAATAAACTCCCCGGCAATCATGCCCACCTGCGTCGTTGCACAGGGGCCGTCAAAGGGTACATCGGAGATTGCTGTTGCAAGAGAAGAGCCAAGCATCGCAAGAAGTTCCGGAGAAGCATCCTGGTCCACGGATAAAACAGTGTTGTTTAAAAGAACATCATTTCTATAGTCCTTCGGGAACAGCGGACGCATCGGGCGGTCTATGACTCTTGCCGTGAGAATCGCATTGTCACTGGCTCTTCCTTCTCTCTTCTTAAAGCCGCCGGGGAACTTTCCGACAGCATACATCTTCTCTTCATACTCTACGGAAAGAGGAAAGAAATCGATGCCGTCTCTGGGTTTCTCCGATGCGGTACAGGTAGAAAGCACGGTAGTATCTCCATAGTGCATCATAACCGCTCCATTACTTTGTGCACAGACCCTGTCCACATCTACCGTGAGCATTCTCCCTGCCAGTTCCATTGAATAACTTTTGTACATAAAGCCTCCTTTTTTTCTTCTTTCCTTCGGAAGCCCCAAAAGCACTGAAAAAGCTACGAAACTCGTCTATTTTTCAGTGATCTCGGTTGCCTTCCAAAGGAAAATTTTGATGAAATAACTGATAAATCATTATACTAAAGGGAAGAAGTCGCCGCAAGGGGCGGATTAAGCAAAACAGGGCAGAAGGGATAACCCCCTCTGCCCTGAAAGTTTCTTACTTTCTGATACCCAGCTTCTCGATCAAAGCTCTGTATCCGTTTAAGTCTGTCTTCTTTAAGTAGTCAAGAAGTCCTCTTCTGTGACCAACCATCATCAAAAGTCCGCGTCTGCTGTGATGATCCTTCGGATTGCTCTTTAAGTGCTCGGTAAGCTCTACAATTCTCTCTGTAAGAAGTGCCACCTGAACTTCCGGTGAACCGGTATCTCCGGGCTTTCTTCCGTACTTAGCAACCAACTCTGCTTTCTTCTCTTTTGTAATCATTTTTTCTCCTTCTTTGCGCTCTACGCAACTCTCACGAAAAACGGAACAAGCGTCGGAGCGCGCTTTGCTACGTCTTCGCGTCATAAAAGTTTCCGGGATTTCCCTTTTCGGAAAATCTCTCCGTGAAAAAGTACAATAAGCCTTTTCACGAGAAAGTATGATACTGTATATCCCTTCCGCTGTCAAGGTTTTCCGGGAGTCACAAGTTCAAGTCCTGGACTCACAAGTTCAAGTCCTGGACTCACAAGTTTAAGTCCGCCTTTTTCGGAATTGCTCTACAGTAAGCAAATCCTCCTTTAGCTGTGCTTTCAAAGCATCCAGATTCGGAAAACGCTTTTGCTCCCGAATCCTCTCTAAAAAGCTGATTCGAATCTTTTCACCGTAAATCTCCTTATCAAAGTTAAGAAGGTGGCTTTCGATTGTCAAGGGATTCTCTGCGGAAATACTGGGGTTTCTTCCGATGTTCGTCATCGCATCGTATTCTTCTCCCAGGACCATCACCCTTGTATAATACACGCCTTCCTTCGGGATGAGCTTCCCTTCTCTCGGGAAAATGTTCGCTGTCGGAAAGGACAGGCTTCTTCCGATAGCCTTCCCGTGCACTACGGTTCCATTGATGCTGTAGGGTCGTCCGAGAAGAGCTGCCGCTTCTTCCACCCTTCCCTCTTCCAGGGACTTTCGGATATAGGAGCTTGAAATTTCCACCTCCTCTCCGGCAGAGTTCGTCGTCAGCACTTTATCCACCACCGTCAGGCTAAAATCATATTTTCCCTGCAGATTTTTCAGAAACTCTACATTCCCTGCTCCCTGGTAGCCAAAGCTGCAGTCCGTTCCCACCACAAGATGCTTCACCTTTAAGGCTTCGATCAGAATGATTCTCACAAAGTCCTCGGGACTCATGCGCGCTGCTTCCATCGTTAAGGGATAGAGATAAACCTCCCGGAAACCAGCATTTTTCAAGCGGGTAAAATGCTCATCCTCCGTGGAAAGCATTTCTTTTCTCCCCTGTAAAAAGAAGCTCTCTTTTTCCATCGTAAAGGAAAGAACTGCAGGCTTTAAGCCCTCTTCCTCTCCAATGCGGAAAACGGAAGAAAAGATTTTTTGGTGTCCCAGATGCACACCGTCAAATTTCCCGAATGTCAGCACTGTCGGAACCTTACTGTATAAAGCCGGCTTCAAAAAGGAAGAAAGCGCCCCTTCCTTCGTATACCGTTCGATTTCAGAGAGTGTCTTACTCTCTTTCAAGTGAAATTCTCCGACCTCTTCCCGGGTAAGCGCCGACATACAAGCCTTCGTTCCGAGCTTTTCTCCTATTTCCGTACAAAGTGTGCGAATATAAGTGCCTTTCGAGCTTTTTACACGGAAAGAGATTCTTTGGTGCTTTCCCCGGCAGGAAAGTCCTTCGAAAGGTTCCGGTTCTGTAAGGGAAAGGAGCTCTATGGAGAAAATTTCAATCAGAGAAGGCTTTCTCTCTATCACGATTCCTTCTCTTGCCATACTGTAAAGCCGCTTCCCCTCTACCTTCTTGGCGCTGTACATGGGGGGAATCTGCTCTCTTTTTCCAAGAAGAGAATGGAAGGCGGATAGAACTTCTTCTTTGGTAACACAATTCTCCTCTTCCGATAAGCGCTTTCCCGTACTGTCCTCCGTATCCGTCTCTACGCCGAGGAGGAGCTCCGCCCGATAAACCTTCACTTCACTCATAAGGCTGTCTACCAGCTTGGTCGCCTTTCCCACACAAACAAGAAGCACCCCTTCAGCCATAGGATCCAAGGTGCCGGCATGTCCCATTTTCTTTTCACGGAGAATTTTTTTTAAAGCTCGGAGCACGTCAAAGCTCGTCATCCCCGCTTCTTTATTGACATTGATGATTCCATCCATAATCTGTACTTACTATACCCTTATCTTCTCCTTGTGAAAAATAGCCTATTGATTCTTACTTATAAATCAAGATTCCTTATTTATTACTGCTTATTGCTCGGAAAGTCCGGCGCATCCATCTGCTTTCTGAGTTCCGCTATAATCTTTTCCAAAATCGACGCTACATCACCTTTCAAGCTGCAACCTGCCGCCATCTTATGCCCGCCTCCGGAAAAATGGGCTGCCACAGCGGAAACATCCAGCGCCGTATTGTTCGAGCGAAGGCTCACCTTATAGGTATTATTCCCAACCTCATAGAGGAAAATCACGCCGTCCACCTCTTTTGTTTCCCGAAGGACGCTGACAATACCATCCACATCTTTCTGATCCACGGAAAAACTTTCCATGTCTTTCATGCTGAGAGAAGAGGCGAAAATCCGATCCTCCATATAGAGTCTTCCGTCTAAAAGCACTTTTCCCGTAACACGCTGCTGGTTGACCGTCTTCATAAAGAAACCGTCATCAATAATCGAGGAAAAGGCGATCCCCTTATCCATGCATTTTCCTGCAATCTCCATCGTATGGGAACTTGTAGATGTATACTTAAAGACACCGGTGTCATGAATAATTCCGGTATAGATACAGGTCGCCACTTCCTTTGTAAAATACCGTTCATCCATTAAATCAAAGCTGATTTCGCAGGTGCTGGATGCATCGGGCAGGATGGTATGATAGGGAAACTCTTCTCCGCTACTCGTAATATGATGATCCACCACATAGCGTTCTTTCGCATTTTTCGCGAGTCGCCCGTATTCTCCCAATCTGTCATATCCTCCGCAATCACAGATTAAAGCCAAGTCAAATTCATCCTTCGGGATGTCGTGCCGAATCTCCGAAAATCCCGGAAGATAAGAAAACTTGGAGTTGGCCTCCATCAAAAAAACCGTCACTGCTTTTTCCGGAAAACGAGTCTTAAGATAATTCTTCCACCCCAAGGTAGACCCCAGGCAATCTCCATCCGGGCGAGTATGCCCTAAAATACAGATTGTTTTTGCCTTTTCAAAAAGGCTATCTAAAGCTTCTCTCATTTTTCCCCTCTCTATTCATCCTCTTCTTTATAACGATTCTCTTGATTAACAGCCTCCCCGACAGGACGTGCCTCATCTTCCAGTTTCACCTTATTTATCAAGGCATCCATACGGGAACCGTACTCTACAGAATGATCCGGAACAAATTGTAATTCAGGAGTATGACGAAGATTTAAGCTTTGTGCCAATTCTCTTCTTAAAAATCCGGCAGCAGCCTTCAAGCCTTCAATGGTCTTCCCCAGACTCTCTTCACTTCCAAGACAGGAAACATAGACCTTGCAATACTGTAAATCAGGTGTTAAATCCACCCCAGTCACATCACAAAAAGGAGATACACGACTGTCCTTTACTTCGTTCCGAATCAGAACGGACAGATTTCTCCGTACATCTTCATTTCTTCTTTGATTCTTAAAACTTTGCCTTTTCAAGCTTCACCTCTTCCTTATTCACATCAGAACGAACGAGATAACGCGCTTCGCAAGTGATTTCGTTCTTGACAAGATGCCTCCGTATTCTCCTCAGCCGCTTGTTGAGAACGAAAAAGCTGTGAAAGAGTAAAGATATCCTTCTTTCACAGCCTTCTTTTATCTCTTTACTTCTTCCATGATATAAACTTCTAACTGATCTCCCTCTTGGATGTCGGTATAGCCTTCCAGAACAATACCGCATTCCTGCTTGGTTCCAACTTCCTTTACATCATCCTTAAAGTGTCTTACGGAAGCAATATTTCCGTCAAAGAGCTGCTCGCCGTCTCTTGTAAGACGCGCCTTTGCTCCTCTTTGTACCTTACCGTCCGTAACAAAGGATCCGGCAATCACCCCTACTCCGGAGGACTTAAAGATCATCCGTACTTCAGCATGACCGATGACCTTCTCCTCAAAGACAGGAGCAAGCATACCCTTCATCGCCAGTTCAATATCTTCAATTGCCTTATAAATAATGTTGTAGAGACGCACGTCTACATTTTCTCTTTCGGCAATATCCTTCGCTGTAGCATCGGGCTTCACATCAAATCCGATAACAATCGCATTGGATGCAATGGCAAGATTAATATCGGACTCATTGATGGCACCTACGCCGGAATGAATCACCTTAACCTGTACTTCCTCATTCTGAATCTTCTGCAAGGAATCGCGAACCGCCTCAACGGAACCTTGTACATCAGCCTTAAGCACTATCGGAAGATCCTTCAGCTCACCTGCCTTAATCTGGTCAAAGAGTGCATCCAGGCTGACTTTCTTTCTGGACTCTTCCACCATTCTCTGCTTTCCTTCGGAAACAAAGGTATCCGCATAGGCTTTCGCCTCTTTTTCATTATCCTTCACTTGGAAGATTTCTCCGGCATTCGGCACGGAATTCAGTCCCAAAATCTCAACCGGCATGGATGGCGTTGCCTTCTTGATTCGTCTTCCCTTGTCGTCAATCATGGCACGAACCTTACCGAAGGCGGATCCTACAGCCACAACATCCCCGACATGAAGTGTACCCTTCTGTACCAAAAGACGGGCAACGGAACCTCTACCCTTATCGAGCTCCGCCTCAATCACTACGCCATAGGCTTTACGGTTCGGATTGGCCTTGAGTTCCAAAACATCCGCCTGCAAGGCGATATTTTCCAAAAGATTTTCCAAACCTTCTCCGGTTTTCGCGGATACGGGGCAACAGATGGTACTTCCGCCATAATCTTCCGCAACCAAATCATAAGCCATAAGCTCCTGCTTTACCTTCTCTACATTTGCCGTAGGTTTATCAATCTTATTGATGGCCACAATAATCTCGGTGTTGGCAGCCTTGGCATGGTTAATTGCCTCTATCGTCTGCGGCTTAATTCCGTCATCGGCAGCCACAACCAGTACGGCAATATCCGTCGACTGTGCTCCACGCATACGCATAGCGGTAAATGCCTCATGTCCGGGGGTATCCAAGAACGTAACGACTCTCGACTCACCGTTCACCTTGACGGAAACCTGATAAGCACCGATAGACTGTGTAATGCCGCCATGCTCCCTGCTGGTCACATTGGTGTTTCGAATCGCGTCCAGAATGGACGTCTTACCGTGATCGACGTGTCCCATAACAACAACGACAGGGGGACGGGGCTCCAAATCCTTCTCCTCATCGACCTCGGAATCCTGCACCAGCTCCGCAATCACATCAACCTTTTCTTCCATTTCGCAAAGGATGTCGTATTCTACTGCAATATTCTCCGCTTCTTCATAGGAAAGTTCGGTGTTCAATGTGACAATCTGTCCTTTTAAGAAGAGCTTCTTGATGATATCGGCAGACTTCTGCTTCATCTTTTCCGCCAACTCTTTAATGGTAATCACTTCAGGAAGAGTGATAGACTTGATGGTTTCTTCTACCGTTTTTACTACTTCCGGCTTAATAAAGGCACCTTTTCCGGTCTTCTTTACCTTAACCTGATCATCTCTTTCATAAGACTGCGTTGCTCCGTACTTATTCTGCTTTCTTTGTGCTCTGTTCTTCTGAGAAATCGTTGCCTTCTCATTTTCAAAGCTCTTGTTCCCGTAGGTCTTCTTTGCAGGCTTTACCGCATCGTGCTTCACACGGCTCTGCTTCTCCACAATTTCCGGTGCAAAGGACTGTGCTGCGGGCTTCTTTGCCGCCTGAGCCTTGCCTCTTCCTCCGTCAAAAGACCTTCTGTCTCCGTCCTTGGAAAAATCCTTGTCCTTCGAGAAATCTTTTGCAAAACCGGGCTTTCTGTCTGTCTTTGGAAAAGCGGAGCTTCTGCGCTCTGCTCTTTCCTTGTCAAAACTCTTTTCTCCGCCATCTTTGGAAACGGCATGGGCAACAATACCGGAGAGTTTATTGACCTTGGGTTTCATCGGCTTTTCTACAGTCTCCGCCTTTTCTTCTACGGCCTTCTTTGCCGCTTCTTCCGCTTCTCTCTTTGCCGCTTCTTCTCTTTCCTTTTGCTCCTGAAGGAGTCTCTCCTCTTCGAGCTTCTTCTCCTCTTCCGCCTTCTTTTTCTGGATTGCATTTAAGGTCTTGAGCGGAGTAACCCTTGCCGTTCCCGGAGGAAGCGGTCTTCCGTTGGGAGACTTCTTCTCATCCTCTTTCTTTTCCTGTTCCTTGGCTTTCTTTGCCTTATCAGAAAATTTCCCGCTCAGAGGGTGATTTTTATGATTGACAGAATTTTGAGAATGAAAAACTACAGCCAATTTTTTCTTCTTGACTGTCCCTTCCTCTTTATTCTCCGTACTTCCCTTTGCTTTATTCTCCTCTAACATCCGCATTCCCTCCATTCATAAAACCGATTATTCTCTCTCCGAAGCCTTCATCCTCTATTGATAGAGAAGAACGCATTTCCTTACCGATGATTTTTCCCAGCTCTTCCTTGGTTCCAACTCGAAAAAATGGAATCTTGTAATGAAAACAACTGTTTTCAAACTTTTTTATCGTATTCTCCGAAGCATCCCCGGCAACCAGTACAACACGGGCTTTCCCTTGCTTAATGGATTTTTCCACAGAAAACTCTCCTGCCTTAATCTTTCCCGCCTTCATGGCCAGACCGATTAATCCGTACATTCTATTTTGCAATTTCTTCAATTTCCTCTCTCAGCTTCTTTAAGCTGTCTTCCGGAATATTCTCCTTAAAAGCTCTGAAAAAAGCTTTTCGTTTTTCCGCTTTTTCCAAGCAGGAAAGCATGGGACAAAGATAAGCTCCCCGACCGTTCTTTCTACCGCTGACATCTACGGAATATGTTCCGCCTTCTTCCCGCACGATACGGAGAAGTTCTTTTTTGGATTTTTTTTCATTGCAGCCGATGCAAGAACGTAAAGGTTCTACTTTCATTTTTCCTCCCGGTCATCGTCTTACGGAATTTACTCTAACTCCTCATCCTCATAGGATCCTTGCTCATAGTCCTCTGTATCGGAATCACTTTCTCCGTGATAATCGATTCCCATTTCATCAAAGATTCCCTGCTCCTGAGCCTGAGACTCGGACTTGATATCAATCTTATAGTTGGTAAGCTTTGCGGCAAGACGGGCATTTTGTCCTTCCTTACCGATAGCCAAAGACAATTGATTATCCGGAACAATCACCAAAGCATCCTTATTATCCTGATCCGCAATCACGGCGATTACCTTTGCAGGAGACAATGCATTCTCAATGAGGTAAGCAGGGTTCTCATCATAATTGATGATATCTATCTTCTCTCCTCTTAACTCCTCTACAATGGTGTTCACTCTGCTTCCGTTTAATCCTACACATGCACCTACCGCATCCACATCATCATCATGCGATAAGACTGCCATCTTCGTACGGGATCCCGCTTCTCTGGAAATGGCTTTAATTTCCACGATTCCTTCTCTAAGTTCAGAAACCTCGTCAAAGAAAAGCTTTCTAACCAGCTCCGGATGTGTTCTGGACAACATCACCTTCGGTCCCTTCGGATTATCCTTGACCTCTACCACATAAACTTTGATTCTCTGATTCGGAAGGATCTTCTCTCCCTTAATCTGCTCTCCTTCTCCAAGGTAGCCGTCTACCTTCCCGAGATTTACAATCAAGGCTCTTCCCGTATCCTTCTCCACAACACCCGATACCACTTGTTTTGCCATGGAATAGTACTCTTCATACAGAATCTTTCTCTCTTCCTCACGAATCTTCTGTACTATAACTCCTTTTGCATTCTGTGCAGCAATACGGCTGAAGGATTTGGAGTCAATCGGAACCTGTACCGTGTCTCCCGGCTCATACCCCGCATCAATCGCTCTGGCATCCTCTAAACTGATCTGGGTGTTGGGATCCCCTACAACTTCGACAACCGTCTTATCCGCAAGCAGAGAAAATTGTGCAGTTTCCGGATTCATGCTGACTCTGACATTGTCAGCAGAGCCGAAGTGATTTTTACACGCAGTCTGTAAAGACAGCTCAATTGCTTCAATAATCGCCTGCTTTGAAATTCCCTTTTCCTTTTCCAACATATCCAGTGCCAAGCGCAGTTCATCATTATTCATTGCTTTACTCCCCCTTCTTTTCCGTCCCGAAAAGAATTCTATCTACTATGCTATGTTTAAATGTTCTATTCCTCTTCATCCGTTTCTTCGACGATTTCTTCATCCGTTTCTTCGCCGATTTCTTCACTGTACAGTTCATCGCCTTCCGAAGGATTATCCTTGAATCCCAAGGAGCAAACCTCCAGAATATACTCCTCAGCAATAAAGTCTTCTTTATCCAGCCACTTGGACAGCCTTCTGGAAACCATTGCACAGTCGTTCACTGTCATATCTTCCTCATCCTGTCTGTAAATAAAGGCACGAAGATAATGGGTTCCGGCCTCCTCAGTGAAGGTTACACTATCCAAGATATAGCCCATTCCCGGAAGAATCTCTTCTAAATACGATTTTGTTCTCTCTACTTCCATGCAATACCCCGTTTCATCCATGCTGATAGGAGCAAATCCGCCCCTTATCATGAAAAGGAGCAAGCCTAAGCTTGCCCCCCTCCAAGTCACAACAGAAATACTTTCAGCATTTTAGCATAGGCAAAACAAAAATGCAAGTATTTTTACTCCTGTATTCTATAGTCTAAAAAAACGAAATGACGCACACTCCGTGAGCAATACTCGTTATGAACAAGATGTCTCAGGCTTCGCCTTAGCCACTTGTTAAGAATAAAAAAAGACTCTTCGATAAGGAAGAGTCTTTATGCGTGCGACAGGATTCGAACCCACGACCTTCTGGTCCGTAGCCAGACGCTCTATCCAGCTGAGCTACGCACGCTTGCTGAACAGAGGAAATTGTATCAAAACCATGGATTCGTGTCAAGTATTAAATTCTTTCAAGACATCAATTTATTTAATACTCTATATTACTTTACTTCTTACTCTTCAAGCTGATTATTTCTTTCCAAAATTCCCGGAATCTCGGCAAGAGATACAATTCTGTAACGGAATTCTGCTCTGGAACCGGCAAGTTCCTTTACTCTTCTGGAAATTCTCTGGTAAATAATCGCGCAGTCCTCTCTCTTTGTTCCGATCAGTAAAATCAAGTACTGAGAAGAAGAATACTTGGTGTAAACATCTCCTTTTCTTAAGCCCTCGGAAAGAGATTGCTCGAGAATCTCCGCTCTCGCATTCAGCTTTTCCTGGTTCTGAATCGGCTTTCCCTCATAGTCCACCAGTGTGCAAAGCATCATGAAGATGGAAGAGCCTCTTCTCTCCAGATTTCGTCTTAAAACGTGATAGATGTCAATAAAACTGGTGAACGGACAAAGGTAAGCCCCCATTTTTCTGGCACCCATCTCACTCTTCAGTTTCTCATCCTTACGGACAATATTGGCCTGAATCTGGCGAATATCGTCGGTTACCACACGGACATTGTCGGAAAGTCTTTCATAGCAGGAGCGAAGCGCTTCCGGAATGGGTACTTCCAATTCATCCTGATAGTAATGCGCACACTTCGTGTAAAGCTCGTATGCCGTCTTGTAATCCTTCTTTAAAATCAAGGCATCAATCATCTCAATCTGCCATCCGTTATCCGGATAAATTTTGTTGGCCTTGTCATAGATTTCAAAAAGGGATTCATAGTCTTCCTGCTCTTTAAAATACTCTCCCAGAAAGTCTACCACATCATCATACAATCTCTTTAAGCGAACGCTCTCCAAGATAACCCAGTAATCCGTAGCAAACTCAGGAAGGAGCTCTCCCTTATAAAGCGCAAAAGCCTGCTGATAATAGGAAAACTTCTTCTCCGGCTTTTTTTCATTTTTCGCTTTTAAGCAAATATCCTCGAACTCATGCACATCCAAAACATAATCATAGTTCGGATCATATTCCGGTGCATACACGCCCCTTTTCCCGTCGATGATTTTTTTCCCGGGCATACCCGCTTTCTTGAGCTGTGTTCTGGCCTGATGAAGAAGATTGTTCAAGCTGTTATTTTCATCCAGAAGAGCCTTATGCCCAAAAACACCGTCAATCAAATCTCTCTTGGACACACCGCCCAAGCCTCTTAAAAAAACAATTTCAGACAACTTCAAAAAGTTAGCCTTATTGTTTGTCCCCAAATCCAGCTTTTTCTCTCCGATGCTTAAGGAAAATCCACCTAACATTTGTACATAAATCTTCGTCTTCATCTTCTCTTCCTTATTGTCCTTTATAAAATTTACGATAATTATATGCTTATTTTAAGAGTGTTTTTTAAGATTGTAAAGTCGAAAAATTAAAAAGTCTTATTTTATAGGTCAATTATACAAAAGCTGTATATCTTCTTGCACTGTGATTTTTTGATTCTTCTCTTCGCCCGGAACAAGTTTTACCTTCTCCTCGGAAAAAAGCTCGATAACCATGGCATCATCGGTGATTTTCTTTTTATAGAGATCCCGCTCAGCCAGAAATTTCTGATAGGCGGAAAGAAGTAACGGGAAAGTAAAAGCCTGAGGCGTTTGAACGGAATAGAGTAAATTTCGTTCTAGACTTTCCCGAACAACCCCATCCTCTACCAGTTTAATTGTGTCTTTCACAGGAAGACCGGGAATGACAGCTTTTGCAATCCGGCTTTCCCGATACAATCTTTCCAATAAATCCACTGTGAAAAACGGGCGAGCCGCATCATGAATAAAAACCGTCTCTTCCGCCTGAGCAGGAACTGCATTCTCCTTTTGCTTCCCTCTTTCCATGTATAAGATTGCCCGATAGACCGAATCAAAACGCTCTTCTCCACCCTTTATCGCGCGAACATTCTTCTTTTTCCGCCAGCCCTCTGTTTCAATCATTTTCTCTACCCGCTCCTGATCTTCCGCGCCAACAATCAGAAGAAGCTCTTTACACCTTTCCCAAGCGAGAAACCGCTCTACCGAAGCATAAAAGAGAGGTTTCCCGTGAAAAGGCAGAAACTGCTTTTTTTCCTCCGTGTGCATCCGCTTTCCGGAGCCCGCCATAAGGATTACGGCCGTTACGGCTTTCTTTTTTTCTTCCATTCTTTCTTCTCCCCGGCCTATTCACAAATACTTGCTTTCCATTTTATTGAATGGCTCTTCTTGGTCTATTTGAACAGTCTATCCTTCTCCCTTCATAGAGCAGAATCTCTTCTCCCTTTACAAGACAGTATAGGCATCTCTTTTTACGGAACGACATTCCTGCCCCGCACCCTCTGCCGGCTTAGCCCTCCGTGAGGGACAGGGAGGGATAGGCATTTACCGAATAGTCGGCAAAGTTTCCGTTCTTCCACTCGTAATAGCCTGCTGCCGCAATCATGGCCGCATTGTCGGTGCAGAGAATAATCTTCGGAGAGTAAAAAGAAATTCCTTCCTTCTCCGCCTTTTCCTGCATTTTCTCCCGAAGCTTTCCGTTTGCGGAGACTCCGCCGGCAATGGCCAGCCGGGAAACGCCGAGATCTTTGCAGAGGAGAATAGCCTTTTCCGAAAGCACCTCCGTTACATTTTCCTGAAAAGAAGCACAGAGGTCCGCCACATGCACTTCCTCGGAAAGCATCTTCTTCCTGTTCATCTCGTTTAAAACCGCGGATTTGACACCGGAAAAGCTGAAGTCATAGGGAGAGTCTTCCATTTTCGCCGTCGGAAAATGAAAGGCATCGGGATTCCCTTCCTTTGCCATCTTTTCCAGCTTCGGTCCGCCGGGGTATCCGAGCCCCACCGCACGAGCCACCTTGTCAAAGGCCTCTCCCGCGGCGTCATCTCTCGTTCTTCCGAAGATTTTGATTTTCCCGTAATCCTCCACGAGAAGCAAATGACTGTGTCCGCCGCTTGCCACAAGACAGACAAAGGGCGGCTGACAATCCGCATGAGAAATATAATTTGCCGCAATATGCCCCTCAATATGATGCACGGGAATGAGCGGCTTTTTAAGAGCGTAGGATAGGGCTTTTGCCTCGGAAACACCGACAAGCAGGGCTCCGACAAGTCCCGGTCCCACCGTAACGGAAATCCCCGACAAGTCGGAAAAGCCTATTCCCGCCTCTTTCACTGCAAGCCGAATGACCTCATCTATTTTCTCCAGATGATTTCTTGAAGCAATCTCCGGCACCACACCGCCGAATTCCGCATGAAGCGCTACTTGAGAAGAGATTACATTGGAAAGCACCTCTCTTCCGTTTTTCACTACGGCTGCCGCAGTTTCGTCACAGCTTGTTTCTATTCCTAAAAGCAGTATGTCCTGCATTTTTTCCTCCAAAAACTAATCTTCAAAAAGGATTTCCCGGCTCCAACCGTCCTTTGCAAACTTGACCGGAAAAATATCCTTGAACTTGTCCTTATATTGCTCGGGATAAAGCTCGGACGGAGAATAATGGGTAAGCCACATCTCTTTCGGCATTGCCTCTCTTCCGAGCCTCGCCGCCTCTTCCATGGTCATATGCTTATGTTTTTTGGCATTACCGGCCTTATCCTCTTCGCCGTACATCCCTTCGCAGATAAATAAGTCCGCCCCCTTAGCCATCTCGGAAATTCTCGGGACCGGTCTTGTGTCCGTACAGTACACTACGGAAATGCCCTTTCGCGCCTCTCCCATCACCATATCGGGGGTGAAAATCCTGCCTTCCCATTCCACCGCTTCTCCATGCTGCAGTCTGTTCCAGCACCGAAGCGGAATCCCCTGCTCCTCCGCTCTTTCCACGGAAAATTTTCCCTTTCTCGGAATCGAAAGACGGTAGCCGTAGCAGGGAATACTGTGTTGCACCTTGAAGGCTTCTATGACAAAGCTTTCCGACTGAAGCTTTTCCACTTCTCCCGTAATTTCCACATATTCCAAAGAAAAAGGCAGTTCCGGGGCAATCATTCTAAGACCGTCCACCACTCTCTTTAACCCCTTGGGACCAATCAGGCGAACAGGCTTTGTTCTCTCCGCATTTCCCATGCTGAGAAGCATTCCCGGTAGTCCCGAGATATGATCCGCATGATAATGCGTGAAGCAAATCGTATCGATCGGATAGGGACTCCAGCCCTTTTCGCGCATGGCTATCTGCGTTCCCTCACCGCAATCTATCAAAAGACTGGAGCCATTGCAGCGCGCCATAAGGCTCGTGAGCCACCTCTTCGGAAGCGGCATCATGCCTCCGGTTCCCAGTAAACTTAATTCCAGCATTTACTCTATAATCCTTTCCATAAGAAGAGCATCCTCTACAGGATCCCGGTAGTAGTCCTTTCTTCTTCCGAAGTTCTGAAAGCCCATCGCCTCATATAGGCCTCTTCCCGGGAGATTCCCCTCTCTCACCTCTAAAAATACCTTTCCTACGCCTTCCTTTTTTCCAATACGCAGAAATTCTTCCAGAAGCAGGCGCCCATAGCCTTTTCCTCTATGCGCTTCTCTCACTGCAATGCTCTCCAGCTCCGCTTCCGTACCGAGCAGACGAAAAATGCCGTAGGCTATGATTTCTTCTTCCTCAACAAGAACAATCGCCTTATCGAATTTTCCGGAAATCGCATAGAGAAAATCTTTCTCGCTGTATGCCATGGAGCGAAAAATTTCCCGATCCAACGCAAGGATCTCTTCCAAATCCGCCTCTTGCATTTCCCGAAACAGCATTTTCCCTCCTCTACATACCTGCTAGACCGGATAATTTTTCGCGCTCAGTCGATCTTCCGTCTTGCCAACCCTTTCCGCACACTCTTCCTCAATAATCTGAAAATCCTTCAGCTCTCCCGCCTCTTTCTGGCGCTCTGCCTGCGGCTTTCGTAAATACTCAAGATGAAATACTTCTCTCTCTCCCGCATTCCACTTCTTTTCCGCTAAAAGCGTAAGAGAAGAAGCTCTTTGTAAAAGAGAAGAGCCTTCCGGGAAAATCAGTCTTTCTTCTCCTAAAGCGGCATAAATCTCTTCCTTATAACGAAGCACGCCGTCACCGAGGAAAATCTGTTTTCCCTCTAAAGACTGCGCAAATTCCAGTACTTCTGAAAGAGAACAAGCCTGCTCTGTGCGGATACATTGACCCCCGAGAAAGGAGGCTGTATAGACCTGCCCTCTTCTGGCATCCAGTATCACATGGATCGGAAGCGGAATATAGCTTAAGTTTTCCTTCAGCATCTCCAAGGTGCTGATACCGAGAATCGGAATGCTTCTTGCTAAGGCAAGCCCCTTTGCCGTAGCAGCGGCAATACGCAGTCCAGTAAAAGATCCCGGCCCCTTCGTGCAGGCAATCAAATCAATTTCCTCGACGGAAACCTTCGCCTGCTCTAAGAGGGAAATACAGGCAGGAAGGAGGGTTTCCGAATGGGTAAGTCCGAGGCAAAGCGTAATCTCTCCAAGAAGCTCTCCATCCCGAACAAGTGCTGCGCCTGCCACTTTTCCGGAAGCATCGATTCCTAAACTGATCATTTTCTTTCTCCCATACAAATCCTTCTGTAGTCGAAGCCTTTTTCCAAGTCCTTTTCTATGCTAATCCACTTGGCATTTTCCGGAATTTCTTCCTCAATCCGACTCGCCCACTCGATAAGACAAACCGCGTCACCGCTAATCATTTCCGAAAAGCCGATTTCCTGCAGTTCCTCAACATCCTCAATTCGATAAACATCGAAGTGGTAAAGCTTTTCTCTTCCCTGATACTCTTTCACAATGGTAAAGGTCGGAGAATCCACAATTTCCTCTATCTCAAGTCCCTTCGCAAAGCCCTTCGCAAAAACCGTCTTTCCTGTTCCGAGCTCTCCTTCAAGACAGTAGATATCTCCTTTTTTCGCTTTTTCTCCAAGCTTCTTTGCCAGCTGAAAGCTCTCCTCTTCCCTTTCGCTTTCCCAAATTTCCATTATTTCTTCCTCTTTGCTTTTATGGCTTGCCTTTTTCCCTCTTCAACCAAGGATTAGGCAGAAACTTACAGCCTTCTTGGGCCTCGTTTCCTTCTTTCCTGTATTCTTTATGAAAAAATGGGCTAGAAAAAGAAGAAGTCCTCTCTTTTTAGCCCTTTTCTTTATTCCTCCGTCATTCCCTTCATGCGAATGAAATGGAAGACTCTTCTTCCCGTCTCTTCCTCAAAGCCTCTCAGCCTTGCTAAGAAATCTTCTTCAAATAAAATGTCGGATACGATGGCAAACTCATCCTGTCTGCCCTTCAATACGATTGGCTTAAGCGCTTCTCCCCCATCCAGGAAGTAAGACTTAAGTTCCTTCTGAATCCCCTCAGCTGTTCCCTCAATACGAAGAAAATACCGGAAAGCGTTGGAGCCCATCGGCTCAATTTCAATCATCTTCTCCGACCAGCCGATTCCCTGAAAATGATTCTTATGCCTTGCCGCCGCAATAATATCGGAAACCACTGCACTGGCTGTCGGAAGCTTCCCTGCGCCTTTGCCGTAAAGCATGGTATTGCCCAGACAATTTCCCACAATACGAATGCCGTTATATACTCCGTTTACAAAGTAAAGCGGATCATCCTTTCCCACCATAATGGGCGCAACATAGGCAAAGTATTTGTCCTCCACTGTCTCTACGGAGCCTAAAAGGCGAATATGGTAATCCATTTGCTTTGCATAGGCCATATCCATATCCGAAATTTCCCGGATGCCTTCCGTATGAATATCTTCGTGACGGCAACGCATGCCGGAAGACATGGAAAGAAGAATCGCGGTTTTTCTGGAGGTATCAAAGCCATCCACATCGGCGGACGGGTCTTTTTCCGCATAGCCGAGGCGCTGTGCTTCTTTCAAGGTATCGGCAAAGGTGGAGCCCTCATCCTTCATTTTACTTAAGATGAAATTACTGGTTCCGTTTAAAATACCGGTAATCTCCGTCACATTTTCCCCTGCATAATTATGATAGAGGGTACGAATAACCGGAATTCCGCCCCCTACGGACGCTTCAAAGTAGAAATTACAGTTATGCTCCTTTGCCGTACGCATAAGCTTCGACCCGCAGGCATCCACTACCGCCTTATTGGAGCTTACCACATGCTTCCCTTTTTCCAGACAACTCATGATATATTCATAAGCAGGATGGATGCCGCCTATTGCCTCCACCACAAGCTCTACTTCGGGATCCTTTTCAATCACGGAAAAGTCCGTCGTGATGAGCTCATCTGGAACGCCGGGAATATGCTCTCTTCGCGCCAAAATATACTTGATTTCAATCTTGTCTCCGCCCTTTTTCTCTACTTGTTCGCGGTTTAATTCCAATACTTCTTTTACTCCGGATCCAACTGTCCCGAATCCCATAATGGCAATCTTCATGCCTCACCCCTTTTCTCTAATCATTTCCGGAAACTTTTCTGTCCGGACATCCAAGCTGCATCCATTTTAAATAGGCCGTAATAAATCGGTCGATATCTCCGTCCAATACCGCATCGGTATTCCCCGTCTCTTCTCCGGTACGGAGATCCTTCACCATTCTGTAGGGCTGCAAAACATAAGAACGGATCTGAGAGCCCCAGCCGTTATCCTTCACTTCTCCCCGAATGCCGGCAAGCTTTGCTTCCTGCTCTTCTTTCTCCTTTAAATAAAGCTTTGTTTTCAGCATCTGCATCGCCTTATTTTTGTTTTGAATCTGAGAACGTTCTTCCTGACAGGCTACCACAAAGCCAGTTGGAATATGTATCAAACGCACTGCGGAAGAAGTCTTGTTAATATGCTGTCCGCCGGCACCGGAGGCACGAAAAACCTCCATCTTAATGTCTTCTTCTCTCACTTCAATATCAATATCCGTCTCAATATCCGGCATCACGTCGCAGGAAACAAAGGAGGTTTGCCTCTTTCCCTGCGCATTGAAGGGAGAAATCCGTACCAGTCGATGAATCCCCGACTCCGAGCGAAGATAACCGTAGGCATACTGCCCCACCACTTCCATGGTGACAGACTTAATCCCCGCCTCATCTCCATCCAGATAGTCCAGAATCTTTACGGAAAATCCGTGGCGCTCCGCCCAACGGGTATACATCCTGTAAAGAATTCCCGCCCAGTCGTTCGCCTCAGTCCCGCCTGCTCCGGCATTTAAGCGGAGAATGACATTCATACTGTCATACTCTCCCGAAAGAAGAAGCGTCGTGTTCATGTTTTCCAGTTCTTCCGAAAAACGGGCAAGCATCTCTTTGATTTCCGGAATCACGGAGGCATCCTCTTCTTCTTTTCCCATCTGAATCAAGGCGTCGATATCCTCGTAGTCTTCCTTCAGCTTTAAAAAGCCTTCCACCTCATCCTTTAAATGGCTTGCCTCCGTGGATAGCTTATTTCCCTTTTCCGCATCCGCCCAGAAATCCGGCTCTTCCATCATTCTGTCCAGCTCTGCAATTCTTTTTTTCTTGTTGTCCAGGTCCAGAGCCTGCTCTAATTGTTTAAGCGGCTCTTCCTTCGTATTTAATTCCGATTTGAATTGCTCAAATTCAATCACAGAGGCTCCTTTCCTTCTTGTTCCCGATTATTCTCTTACTACTAAACCGTTATTACTTCTCTTTTTGATAAATACTCTGTCCATGACAGTTCTTATACTTCTTTCCGGATCCGCAGGGACAGGGATCATTCGGATAAATTTTTCTGCCTTCTCTCATCTTCGGTGCTCTCACCGCGGACTCATCCCTATTGGTGGCAAGAGGCTTTGCAACCTGCTCTCTTTCCACTTTCTGTTCCAGCTTAATCTGATAGAGTACACGCACTGTCTCTTCCTGTATACTTCTCATCATCTCCTGGAACATCTCATAGCCGGCAATCTTGTACTCTACAAGCGGATCCTTCTGACCGTAAGCCTGCAGACCGATTCCGTCACGGAGAATGTCCATATCGTCGATGTGGCTCATCCACTTCTGGTCCATAACCTTTAAGAGGATAACGCGTTCCGCCTCTCGCATCTGCTCCGGATTCGGGAACTCCGCTTCTTTTTCCTCGTAGAGACGAATCGCCCTTTCCTTCAACTTCTGTGCAAGCTCATCTCTGGTCATATGCTCGAATTCTTCCTCAGAAAAATTCAGCTTCCCTAACGGAATAATCTGCATCAACGTATCATTTAATCCCTGGAAGTCCCACTCCTTCGGGCTGTCGCTGTCCACAATATTTTCATTGACATAGAAATCCACGATATCGGTAATAAAGCGGGTAATGAGAGGACGCATATTGTCTCCCTCGAGTACCTTCTCTCTTTCCGCATAAACCACGTCTCTCTGGTCATTGTTTACTTCATCATATTTCAGGAGATTCTCACGGATACCGTAGTTATTTAACTCAATCTTCTGCTGAGCCTTCTCAATCGCATTGGAAAGCATCTTGTGATGAATCTGCTCTCCATCGGGAACGCCCAGAGCTTCGAACATCCCCATCAGGCGCTCGGAACCGAAAAGACGCATCAAATCATCTTCCAAGGAAAGGAAGAACTGCGACTGTCCGGGGTCTCCCTGTCTTCCCGCACGACCGCGGAGCTGATTGTCAATACGTCTGGACTCATGTCTTTCCGTACCCACGATATGAAGACCGCCTGCAGCTCTCGATTCCTCATCCAACTTAATATCCGTACCACGACCGGCCATGTTGGTCGCAATGGTTACTGCACCGTGTACACCTGCCTCCGCAATGATTGCCGCTTCCTGCTCATGGAACTTCGCATTTAAGACATTGTGCTTGATGCCGCGTCTTTTAAGCATACCGGAAAGAAGTTCGGAGGTCTCAATGGCAATCGTACCGACCAGTACGGGTGCGCCGGTCTCATGAATCGCCTCAATCTCATCCACAACCGCCTGGAACTTCTCCTTCTTGGACTTATATACCGCATCGTCGAGATCCACTCTCTGTACCGGTCTGTTTGTCGGAATCTGAATAACGTCCATGGAGTAAATATTTCTAAACTCCTTCTCCTCGGTCTGTGCCGTACCGGTCATTCCGGCCTTCTTCTTGAACTTGTTAAAGAAGTTCTGGAAGGTGATGGTTGCCAGTGTTCTGGACTCTCTCTTTACCTTCACATGTTCCTTCGCTTCAATCGCCTGGTGCAGTCCGTCAGAATACCGTCTTCCGTTCATAATACGACCGGTAAATTCATCGACAATCAAAACCTCGTCATCCTTTACCACATAATCCTTGTCTTTAAACATCAAGTAGTTGGCGCGAAGCGCAAGGATAATATTATGCTGAATCTCCAGATTCTCCGCATCCGCAAGGTTATTGATATGGAAATATTTCTCCACCTTTTCCACACCCTGCTGAGTCAGATTTACGGTCTTTTCCTTTTCATTAACGATAAAGTCTCCGCTTTCTTCGATTTCCTCTCCTAAAATCGCATTAATCTTGGAAAACTCGGCGGATTCCTCTCCTCTTTCAAGTTGTCTGGCCAAAATGTCACAAAGTTCATAGAGCTTTGTAGACTTTCCAGACTGTCCCGAAATAATGAGCGGTGTTCTCGCCTCATCGATTAAAACGGAGTCCACCTCGTCGATAATACAATAATTTAAGCCTCGTAAAACCTGTTGATTCTTGTAAATCGCCATGTTGTCACGAAGATAGTCAAATCCGAGTTCATTATTTGTTACATAAGTAATGTCGCAAGCATAGGCCGCCTGACGATCCTCTGTAGACATTTCATTTAAAACCGTTCCTACAGTGAGTCCAAGGAAACGATGCACCTGTCCCATCCATTCCGAGTCACGCTTGGCAAGGTAATCGTTTACCGTTACGATGTGTACGCCTTCGCCTTTTAAGGCATTAAGATAAGCCGGACAGGTAGAAACCAAGGTCTTTCCTTCACCGGTTCTCATCTCCGCGATTCGTCCCTGATGGAGTACCACGCCACCAATGAGCTGTACCGGAAAGTGCTCCATACCGAGTACTCTCTTAGCCGCTTCCCTTACCGTTGCAAAAGCTTCGGGCAGGAGATCGTCCAGGCTTTCTCCTTGAGACAATCTCTCCTTGAATTTTCCCGTCTGTGCCTTTAAATCCTCATCAGACATTGCCGCCATAGTTTCCTGTAAAGAAAGGATTTTATCTACCTTCGGTTGTATCAGCTTCAACTCTCTACTAGAATGCGTTCCAAATACTCTTTCAAAAAGATTCATTCTTCTATACTCCTTCTCCATACAGCAGTAGTATGGCATTGTATAAATCTATAACTCATAGAGTTTACCATTAGTCCCGTTCTTTAGCAAGGAAGAAGCAGTGAAAATGCTGTGAAAATCAAAGCTTTTCAATCGTGAATTCTTTGTGAAATTCCTCTTTAAACTTTGGATTTTGTTTCCATTTTTTATAGAAAATGCTATACTATGTACAAGAAGAATCTTCTTCTTAAAAGAAAAAGAAAGGAAGGATTCGTTTATGAAATTTAGCATTACAGGAAGAACCATTAGTCTCACAGAAGGGTTAAAGAATATGGTGGAGAAGAAGCTCGGAAAACTCGATAAGTTTTTCCAGGCGGATACCCCTTGCAACGTAACCCTTTCCACGCAGAAGGATTTGCAGAAAATTGAGGTTACCATTCCTGTGAAGGGCAGCGTAATCCGTGCCGAAGAATCTACCGAGGATATGTACCAGTCCATCGACCTTGTCGTAGATGTTCTGGAAAGACAGATTCGAAAGTACAAGGATAAGCTGGTAGCCAGACATCAGTCCTCCTCTTTCACTCCGGAATTCCTGGAAGAACAGGAAAGCTATGATGAGGAAGAAATCAAAATCGTTCGTACAAAGCAGATTGATTTAAAACCCATGACACCGGAAGAAGCATGCTTACAGATGGAGCTCTTAGGACACAACTTCTTCGTTTTCTTAAACGGAGATACCGGAAAAGTCAATGTTGTTTATAAGCGTAAGGCAAAGAGTTACGGTCTGATTGAGCCGGAAGAATAAAAGTTGAACGATTTTCGTTAGCATCATCTTCCAAAGAAAATTCAGCTTAGAAATCATAAAGAGATAGAGAAGAAGCGGGACTGTTCCGATAAACCATCGGAACAGTCCCGCTTCTTTCGCCTGAAAAGAGGCTGCTTTCCTCTTTCTATATAAAGAATCAAAAAATCACTCTATTCCCTAGGAGGCAGTACCATCCGAGCACTCCTGCGCCCGACACTTTGTGCCGAGCCCTAAGAAAAACAGAATAAAAACAATCGGTAAAACAATAGGCACTGCAATATTGATGACTGCCTGTCCCAGATAGCAGAGAAGGGCTATTCCTGTCGCAAAAGGAAAGACGGTTCCGGAAAAACTCTCCTCCCCTTCCCGATCCTTCTCCCAAAGCGTCTTTAAGGAGAAGAATATAAAAAGAAAATAGGCAATCAATCCGGCCATTCCTATGGTCAGCAGAATATTGAGATACTCATTGTGGATATTATCAATCGCGCCAAAGGCACTTTGACTGACTTCAAACTTATAGTGGTCGTTGGTCAGCATATAATAGCTGTCCGGTCCGTATCCGAAGATTCTCTGCCACAAAGGCATTTTGTTCATAAAAAAGTCCAGCCCCATCTTCCAGATGAAACCTCTTCCCGATCCCCAGGCATCATCAAAAAGAAAATAATTTCTGTAATTAGCAAGAAAAGCAAGCTTATGCGAAACATTGGCATCATAAAATACAAAAATAACTCCGCACAGGATGAAACAAAATAAGGCGTAATACAGCGGCCGTAAAAGCTTCTGCACCGCTTCATCCCGAAGCTTCATCACAAGAAGCCGAAGCAGTCCCAGAACAGGAATGGCCAAAAAAGGAAGGGCAGTATAGCCAAGCTGCAAGAAGAACCCCTTATCTCCCAGCTCATAGGATGTCCCTTCCGCGGGAATCAGATATACAGCGAGCTTCATTGTCAGGAAAAATGCAAGATACAGGTCTATGCATTGAAGCAGAACCTCTTTTTTTCGAAAACAGAAAAAGGGAAGCGCCAGGAAAAGCACAAAAAGGGCGAATACCGCGTTATCACTCATCCCGTACATGGCAGCAAGCAAGGTAAACATATACATCAGAAGAAAAAGCAGGCTCCACTTTCCATCTTTTCCCTTAAGATAAAGACCGGCATAAAGCCCTGTATAGCTGATCATCAGGGAAGTATAGCCGTTAATATTTCCCACTCCGCCCGCAAAGGTAGACCACAGACCTTTATTATCCACACCATCAAAAAAATGGAAAAGATTCATCCAAAAGAAATCACTAATTCCCCAGCAGGCCTGTAAGAAAACGGAAAGGGAAAAAATCACAAGATGTCCCTTCTTAAAGTGATAGAAGCGCGTTAAGAAAAAATAATCCAAAAACAATAAGAGCCAGGTAAAAGTTCCCATAAACCTTCCCGTGCTTCCCCACCAGGTCTCATAAATATAGCCCGAAAGAAACATGGAAATGCAATAAATTGCAATTAAAATCAGAAAAAAAACATCCGTAGGGAGAAAAAGCTTCTTTCTTCCATCCTCCACTCTAAAAAACAATTTCGTATAAATCCGGCTTCTTTCTTCTTTCTTCAGCGTAAAAGCATATAAAAGAAGAAAAAGCGTCATAATCGCTGAATAAGCTAAAGAAGAAATCCAGAAAAAACTGAACTTAGCCTGTAAAATATCAAAATATCCGTTTCTAAAATAAAAGGGATAAATCAGGAAGATGACTCCGAGGTAAAGGAGACTGATTCCTTCCGCTATCCTGTAAAAATCTCTTTCTTCCTTTGTCTGCACTTTCACTGCTACTGCGTCCATGATTCTTCTCCGCTTTTCCTGTGTTCTTTATTTTTCTTCATTTTGCAAGAAGCAAGTGTCAGCTATTTTCCTGCGACACTTGCTTACTCTTCTTTTTATTCCCTGCAAGTACCATGCAAAAAGCATCTTCTCTTGCTATTCTACAATATTTCCGGGACCGTTATCGTCACTGCCGGTGGCCTCATCCGGCCCCTTTCCGATACTGGGCTCCTGAGAAGCAGTTTCGGATTTTTTGCTTTCTTCGCTATTCTTCTTCGTTTCCTCACCAGTCGTCTTCGTTTCTGAAGTCGGGCCTTGCGATTTACTTTCCTCCGTACTCTTTCCGGACTTGCTTTCCTCTGTTTCCTTCTTACCGCCGGAAGATTTTGTAGTCTCTATGAGATTTCCGTCCGCATCGGTTTCCGCCTTCTTTTTCTTGGTCTCAGACTCGGACTCGGATTCGGATTCTCCCTTCTTTTTCTTTGTTTCGCTCTTCTTTGTCTCCTCGTCCTCATCATCACTGTGCTTGGACTTCTTCTTCGAGCCTTCTTCACCGCCTCCGTTCTTATAACTTTGTGCATCGGACGCAATCTTATCGCTAAAGGTCCAAACTGCCGAACTCGGCTTGTAATTCTCATCGCCGAAGAGATACTCATGGAGCTTTGTCACGTTGGAAGCTAAAGAAAGCGGAATAACGCAGTCTCCCTTCTTCCCCATCATCTGCGTACGCAAGTCATAGGGGAATCCTTCCGAACCGACAATATTGTACTTGTTGACACCTTTAGCTAGTTCCAAAATATCCCCAACATCCACATTAAAGGCAATTTGCGGAAGAACGGTGTCAATAACATTGGTCAGTGTCGCCAGATCCGCCTTCTTCGCCTTATCCAGCACCTGAGAAATCACTTCTCTCTGCCTCTTTGTTCTTGTAAAGTCGTCATCCATATAACGGAGTCTTGCATAAGCCACAGCCTGTACACCGTCCAGATGCTGCATCCCCGGTTTTTTAATATATTCCGCGGCAGGATTCTTTACATTGACCTTTGATTCAATACTGGTCTCATGAATATAAGCATTCATATATTTGAATTCTTTTTCCGTGATATCGATATCCACGCCGCCAAGCATCGTAATCACGTCGGCAACCGCACGCCAGTTAAAGGTTGCATAATGCTCAATATCCAAATCCAAATTTTTATTTAATGCGGCAACCGCCTGCTCGGGGCCGCCGTCTGCATAGGCTTCGTTAATCTTTGCAAAGCGGGATCCTGCTGCAAGGTTTAAATAAGTATCTCTAAAGACGGATGCCAGTTTCACCGCACCGGTCGCTCTGTCAATACATACAATGAGCTGCACATCGGCATTTGCTCCTCTTCCGACACCGCCGTCACGACTGTCTACACCAAAAACGGCAATGGTCCAATAGCCCTGCATTTGCTCCTGCTTTGTCACGTCAATGTTTTGATTCTTGACATTTTTGATGTTGAATTGCACTTCCGGCTTGATATTCATGTAACGAACCACATAACCCGCACAAACAATCATCACCAAGGTCAGAATTTCAATCACGGAGAGAAGAAGAATCTTCTTCCAAAGAGACTTCTTTCTTTTCTCTTTCTTACTGTAGACCTCATCCAGCTCGCCTTCTATATCTCTTGCCGTATTCATCTGCAGAACATCCAGATTGTCAATCTTCCTTTTCGTTTCCTTCTTTTCTTCCCTTTTTTCTTCCGGAAGGGTCACAATATAAGATGCGCGTTTCCCTGCTTCTATCTGCTTTGCTTTTTCCGTCTTTTCCTTAAGTAGCTCGCCATGGGGCTTTCTACTCCCCCTATTCTGCTCTAATGCCAAAGTCTACCTCCCAAGAGTTCTCTTTTTCGGATATCCGAAAGCCTGTCTGCCTCATCATCCTTTTAAAAGAGCTTTCCTAATCCTTATCCCTGCTACCGCAAAATGAACGATAAGGTATCATACCACAAAATGCGACAGAATTAATAGGCATTTTTGTTAACAAATCCTTTCCATAGCGTTAAAAAAAGGATTTTAATGTCCAGACTTAAGCTCCAGTTCTCGATATACCATAAATCACATTGAATTCTGCCGGTAATGGATGTATCACCCCGAAAGCCGTTCACCTGTGCCCACCCCGTCATACCGGGACGAACCTGATGCTTAATCATATAACGGGGAATCTGCTCTTTAAACATTTCCACAAACTGCGTTCTTTCCGGTCTCGGACCGATCAGAGACATATCTCCTTTTAAAACATTAAAGAACTGCGGCAATTCATCAATGGAAGTTTTTCGGATAATTTTCCCAATCCAAGTAACTCTGGGATCTCCCTTCACCGTCCATGCCTTCTTCTCCTCTTCCGCCTTCTGCACTCCCATAGAGCGGAACTTATACATCATAAAAGGTCTGTTGTGTAAGCCTACCCTCTCCTGTTTAAAAATAATGGGTCCCGGAGAGCTCAACTTAATGAGAGCAGCTACAACAAGCATCAATGGGCCGAAAAGAACAATTCCCACCAGAGAACCGAAAATATCGATCCAACGCTTCAAGATGGCATTCATCGGATCGGTCAGGGGTACATTTCGAATATTAATAATCGGTAAGCCGTCCATATCCTCTGCAATCGGCTTGGAATGAATAAATTGCTGATAGTCCGGAATAAACTTTGTATGTACTCCCGACTTTTCACAAGTCGAAACAATACCGGGAAGCTTCTCGTAAGCCGCCAGCGGCAAGGTGATGGCAATTTCATCAATCGTATTCGTAGAAAGCAAATCTCCGAGCATCTTAATTCCGCCTATTACGGAAATTCCCCTGTAAGACGCCCCCGGTTCTGCCAGGTCATCCACAACACCGTAAATATGGTAGCCCCAATCCGGATTTTTCTTGCAAAGATCAATGAAGCGATCCGAAACCGGAGAAAATCCCACCAAAATAATATGTTTCTGATTAAAACCATTCTTCCGCAGTGCGGAGAGAACTTTCCGTAAAAAGTATCTTTCCGCCGTGGTGAAGAAAATCGAGAAAACATAAAAAAAGCCCAGCATCCTTGTGGAGTAATGTTCAAAATAGCCGCTTTTACGAAAAGCGAAAAGAATGGATGCGGAAAGAAGAAGTCCCACGGAATTACTCTGCAGGATTCGGAAAAAGGCAGTCTTCATCCTTATCGTCCGCATCGGTTTATACAGTCTCAAAATCCAATACAGGAATAAATAGGCCGGAATAAGCGGAATCATGACAGAAAAATAAAACCTGGGTGAAAGCACCCCGTGCCCCTCAGGAAAAATCGGATTTTTTATGGCAAAGTACCACGCAAAAGCGTAAGAAAATGCTAAGACCGCAGCATCTAACAGCACCTGTAAATGATTTAATTGTTTTTGAATGTCTTTAATCATAGGGAAGATTATACAATAGGAATGCCGGCTTGAAAAGCATTCCCGTTTCAGGAAAGAAGAAAACGCGCAAAATGAATTTGTTTCTCCAAAGATTTTTCAGCTTCTTCGGAACCTGCCCGAAGTTCATAATCATGCGGAATTTCTCCGTCCGGAAAATAAGTATATACCGGAATTCCCAAAGCACGGCATTTTCCCTTGAAATCTTCCGCCTGATTCCGAAACGAACCTATATTCCCGTCCGTCAAAAAAGTAGGTGGAAAAGCCTTTGTCAGGTAATCCTCCAGTTTGGTTTCTTCGGCTTTTTTTCCGCTGTAAAATTTTTTATCCCGAAAATAAGCCTGTCCCCAGGAAAGAAAAGCGGCATCATTTTCCTGAAGTCCCGTCTTATGATAACGCGTACCGTCCAGTAAGCCGGATAAAGAGATAAATGCACAAATCTTAGCACCTTTTTTAGCCATAAACGGAGAAATCCCGAGCATCTTCCCATACCCTTTATTCACTTGCGTTAAAATAAACTGACCGGCAAGACTTGCTCCGGCACTGTCTCCCATAAAAATGAGTTTTCTCTCGTCTATTCCCAAACTGTCCTTCAGTCTTAAAAGTTCTTCCACACAATAAGAAATTTGATGTAGCGCCGTCGGATAGGGATAATCCGGCGCCAGTGCATAATCTATGGAAATCACCTGAAAGCCCGCCCTGAGCCAGGTAAGAAAATAGGGATTTTCCCCGGCAATGTCTTTTGTTCCGGAAACAAAACCTCCTCCATGGATATAGATAATCGTTCCAAGAACCTCCCCCCGCCTATTGGAAGGATAAACATAGGCATCATAAAAATGATTCGGATAAACGGAAGGATAGGAAACGTTCCTGTAAGAGAGGAACTCATGAAACGTCTCTTTCTTTCCGGCTAATCCTCCCGAAACGGAAGAAAGCGCCGCCTTATCCCGTTTTTTGGCACCGGCCAGGGAATCTCCCATCCCGATAAAAAAACCTATGGATAAAATAAGCAAAGAAAAAAAGCCCATGAAAAGGAACCGTCGTGTCTTTTCTGTTCCTTTCCAATGAGCTTCTTCCATCTTTCTAAACCTTCTTTTTGCTTTTACTAACAGCCGTTTTTCTTAGCGATAATTTGTAATACTAGCAAATTATGAAGGCAGTTGCAATCCAATTACAGCTTTTTTCACACACACATTTTTTTACACACACTTTTTTTCACACACTGTTAAATTCCACTATTCGGAAATCGAGGAGTATTGCTTAACCCTTCACCGGATTTTGACTATTCTTCCCCAGGGTTACCGTAACGGTCTTCTCCTGATACTCTCCCTTTCCGGAAAGTCTCTGTACCGTTACCTCTACCTTTTCTCCTGCCTTATAGCGGGAAAGAAGGCCGGAAAGTTCTTCCAGACTGTCTACAGACTGTCCGTCAAACTTTGTAATGATGTCCTTCTCCTGCAGAGCGGAATTATCCGTTCCCTCTCCTGTTAAGAGTTTATAGATGTAAATTCCCTTCGGCATGTTGTAGGCTTCCGCAATACTGCTGTCCACCGTTTTTCCTTGGATACCGATATAGCCTTTTTCATCCTGACTAACCTTTGATCTGGTCGTTTTTTGGGAAAGACCTTCCACGATTTCCTTTACCTTCTTCGACGGAATAGAGTATCCCATTCCCTCTACTGTAGTATCGGAATACTTTGCCACATTGATGCCGATTAATTCCCCGTTCATATTGAGAAGCGCTCCGCCGGAATTACCGGGATTGATGGCCGCATCCGTCTGCAAAAGACCGGATTCCGTCCCGCCCTCTGTAGAAATGTCTCTGTTCTTAGCCGATATAATGCCGGTCGTTACAGATTGGCCGTAGCCTAATGCATTTCCGATAGCAACCACCTGATCTCCGACATTGACACTGTCCGAATCGCCATATTTTGCAAAGCTAATGCTGTTTAAGGTCTCCTTGGAGAGGGAGGAAAGCGGAATGGCAATCACGGCAAGATCGACATCACTGTCCGTTCCCTTAATCTCCGCATCATAAGATTTTCCATCTACAAACTGTACGGAAAGCGCGGTAGAATCCTCCACTACATGATTGTTCGTCACAATCAGAAGCTCCGTATCATTTTTTCCGATAATGACACCGGAACCGCTTGCAGCAGCCTCCTGTTCCCCACTCTGCCCGAAAATGGTATAGCCGTATTGCTGATAACGAATGGTATTGGTAATGGAAACCACCTCGGGCATGGCATTTTTGGCAATTTCCGAAACACTCCCGCTTGTCTCCGCAGTCTTATTTGCGGAAGATGCATTTAACTGCTGTGCACTGCTCCCCTGCGAATCGTTCTTCGATGCATTCTCCCCAAAAACTGTGGCTCCCGCATCATTGGACGCCTGTGCAAGAACCCCCGAACGATACTGGTCGGATAGAGCATTTACCCCTACCATCGTGCCTCCTGCTACCGTTCCGAAGAGCATAGCCGATAAAACAAGCCCTGCAAACTTTCTTCCTCTATTCATATTGATACCTCCTCTTTATCCACTTATTTTTTGAAGCCTCTCCTTTTAAGAAGCTCCCTCTTTTTCTCTCTTAACGAGTGCTATACTAGGAGGAAAATATGTTTTAAAAATGGTAAAAGCGTGAAGATACTGTGTCTTCACGCTTTTTGGGGAATTATTTTGGAAATTATAACAATAAAGCTAAATGGCTCTTAATTGCTGTGCAGGTCCTACCGGGGCACGCTCCCGCTAACCTCGCCCAGTAGGGGATACTAAGCGAAAAACTGCAGTTCCTTTGTTTTTCGCAAGTACCCACGGGTTCAGATTACCCCGGAACGAACCTGCACAGTCATAAAACAACAGCTTCCCTTTTTGTAATCGATAACAATCTATACTTCCAAAATAGTCGCTTCATAACCGGAAAGAACAATCTTCCGCCCTGTGATTCGCGGTTCCGTATTGGAAAGGACAAGCTTCTTCACCGGAGCGGGAAGCTCGAGTTCCCGTTCTTCTTTCCGGTAGTTTCCGAGAATGAGGAGGGTTTTCTCCCCTTTTCTATAGAACGCCATCAGGCGATCTTCATCCGCCATAAAGGGAACAAAGTCTCCATAAACCATTGTCTCTTTATACTCCGGGTTCTTCCTTAATGCAGTCAGTTTCTTATAGTAGCTTAAAACGGATTCGGGGTCTTTCTCCTGCTGTGCTACATTGATCTTTTTGTAATTCGGGTTTAGCGGAAGCCAGGGCGTTCCTGTCGTAAATCCTGCATTCTTACTGCTGTCCCATTGCACCGGTGTACGTGCATTGTCTCTGGAATAGCGGTTCACAATCCGGAGCGCTTCCTCTTCCGAGAACCCTTCCCGAAGACAGACTTCGTATTCATCCAGGGTGCTGATGTCATCCACCTCCCGAATGGACGTAAGAACCACATTTTCCATGCCGATTTCCTGCCCCTGGTAGATAAAGGGAAGGCCTCTTTGCAGCATCTGCATCGTAGCAAGGAACTTCTTTGCCTTCTCGGATAAATCTTCCTTCGGAATATAGAAGCTCACGCCTCTGGGTTCATCATGATTCTCAATAATCGTAGAGATAAATCCTACGGGGTTTACAAGTTTCTGCGTCAGAAAGCAGGCATCCCGATACATATTCGGGGTCACGATACCGGCATCATACCAGCCAAGTTCCGACCGGGCACTGGAATGCGCACGAAAATCAAACATCGAGGAAAAATAGCCGTTTTCTCCGATAAACTCCGGAATCTGCGCTTCCGTCTCATTAAAAACTTCTCCAACGGAAAAAGCATGGTGCGGCTTAAAGCAACGATCTCGCATTTCTCCGAGAAAATCACCGATTCCCTCCGCTTCCGTGATCATTCTTGTACAATTGCTCAGTCCGTCATCCCGATCCACCGGAAAATCATGCCCGCGAAGCGGGAAAACTTTCTTAATGTTCAGAATAGCATCGATACGGAAACCGGCTATGCCCTTGTCCAGCCACCAGTTAATCATCTTATAGATTTCTTCTCTGAGTTCCGGATTCTCCCAATTTAAGTCCGGCTGCTTCTTGTGGAAAAGATGCAGATAGTAGGTGTTCTCCGTTCCTTCCACCTTTTCCCAAACCGATCCGCCGAAATAGGAACGCCAGTTGTTCGGCTCGTGCCCGTCTACTCCCTCTTCAAAGTAAAAATACTTGGCGAAAGGTCCCTTCGGATCCGCTACCGCCTTCCGAAACCACTCATGCTCATCACTGCAATGGTTTACCACAAGGTCCAGGAGAATATACATATCCCTCTTCTTCGCCTCGGAAATCAGCTCCTCCATGTCTTCATTGGAGCCGAATCGCGGATCAATCTTGTAGTAATCCGCAATATCATAGCCCTGGTCGGCAAGAGGGGACAGAAAGCAGGGAGAAATCCAGATGATATCGATTCCGAGTTCCTTTAAATAATCGAGTTTTTCAATAATTCCCTTGATGTCTCCAATTCCATTCCCCTTCGTATCCTTAAAACTTTTCGGATAAATCTGATAAGCGACCTTCTCCTGCCACCACTCTTTTTTCATTCCTTCTCCCTTTCTACTATACAGAAACCGTTGATTTCCTTCTCACATCGGTTCATCCTATACAAAGTTCCTTATTCTACTGCCAAAACATAGGCCTCATACGGTGCAAGTTTCCCGGCACGCACATCCCTATCCGGAATATTCTGAATCAGTACTTGTCCTTTCTGAAACTCTGCGGGAGGCGTATACTCTCTTTCTTTCTCCGAAACATTGCATACACAGAGGAGCGCTTTTCCGTCCAGATGTCTTTCATAGATAAAGAGATTCGGATCCTCCTCTTCCAGAAGACGGAAGTCGCCATAAACAATCAAACCAGAGTGATGACGAAGAGAAATCAATTTCTGATAATAGTGGAAAACGGAATCCGCTCTCGCAAGTTCTTCCTTCGCATTCACTTTCTTATAGTTGGGATTCACTTTGATCCAAGGGGTCGCGCTTGTAAATCCGGCATTCTCGGAATCATCCCACTGCATCGGTGTACGTGCATTGTCCCTGCTCTTAAAAGCAATCATCGGGAAAAGTTCTGCAGGATCCAAATGGGCTTTCTCGGTCAGTTCGTGGAAAGCATTGATACTCTCGAGATCCCGGAACTCCGACAAGTCCTGAAACGGATAATTGCTCATGCCGAGTTCTTCTCCCTGATATACGTAAGGCGTTCCCTGCATCATGTGAAGGAAGGTGGCAATACACTTTGCCGAACGCTCCCTGTATAAATCACTGTCATTTCCGAGACGGGAAACAATACGCGGCTGGTCATGGTTACAGAAGAAAATACTGTTCCAGCCTACCTCATATAAACCGTTCTGCCACTTCGTAAGATTCTTCTTCAAAGAAACCAGAGACATCTTCTCCGTATTCCACTTAAAGCCATATTTCGGATTGTCATCCAAGCTGACGTGCTCAAACTGGAAAACCATGTTGAGCTCTGTTCCGTCGGAATTGGCATATTTCTTTGCTTCCTCCAAGGTGACGCCTGCGGTTTCTCCTACCGTAATTAAATCATAGTGAGAAAGCACTTTCCGGTTCATCTCTTTCAGATACGCATGGACGTGCGGCCCGTTTGCACAAATCTGTCCTGCATCCCCATAGATGGCACCGGTCGGAATAGGCTGATTCGGCAATCCTTCCGGCTTCGAAATCAGGGAAATCACATCCATACGGAAACCGTCGATTCCCTTCTCACACCAACGGTTCATCATATCGAAAACTTCTTTCCGTACTCTCTCATTTTCCCAGTTGAGATCCGGCTGCTTCTTCGAAAAAAGATGCAAATAAAACTCCCCTGTCTCTTCCGAGAATCCCCAGGCAGGGCCGGAGAAGAAGGAACCCCAGTTGTTCGGTGGAAGGAACTTCTCTCCCTTATACTCCACTACATCGGAAGCAAATTGCTTCCGCTCTTCGGGGGAAACTTCATTAAGCTTTCTTCCCTTTCTCCAGATATAGTAATCCCGCTTCTCATTTTCCGCATTTTTCCGGGACTCGAGGAACCACGCGTGCTCATCACTCGTGTGATTCACCACAAGATCCATCACAATCTTCAGTCCCTTCTCATGCGCGCTCTTCAGTAAACGGTCGAAGTCCGCCATACTTCCGAAGTCTTCCATGATATCCTCATAATCGGAAATATCATAGCCGTTGTCATCGTTGGGAGAGCGATAGACGGGAGACAACCAAATCACATCAATGCCGAGTTCCTTCAGATAATCGAGCTTAGAAGTAATTCCGTTTAAATCCCCGATACCGTCCCCATTGCTATCACAGAAACTTCTCGGATAAATCTGGTATACAACCGATTCTTTCCACCATGCTTTTTTCATCATCCACTCCTCTACATTGATAAAATGCGCAACAAACAGCACTCTCACTAGATTCTCGCCACTGTCTCCCCTATAAAAAGATGAACCGGAAGGCGAATGTTCTTATAATCGCCTTTCCCCTCTTCAAGTAAGAAAAGCAATTCTTTTACCGCTTTTCTTCCCTTCTCGGCACTGTCCTGTTCCATCGTAGTGAGCATCGGATGCATGCAACGCCCTGCTTTGATTCCGTCAAATCCTACGACGGACAGTTTCTCCGGAATGGAAATTCCTCTATCCATACAAAAGCGCATCATCTCAAGTGCCATAATGTCCGCCGTAAAAAACAACGCCGTCGCATGAAAAAAGTTTTCTTCATAAAAAGAAAAATATTGTTTTTTTCTGATTTCCTCTACAAAAGACAAATTATGCCAGCCTTCGGCAACAAGGCCTTCCTCTTCCATCGCCTCTTTAAATCCTCTATATCTTTCGCTATCAATATAGTGCTTCTCGAGAAGTTCTCCGCCTTCTGTCAGAGAGAAAAAGGCAATCTTTCGGTGTCCCATTGAAAACAGATACCTGGTCATCTCTTTTGCAGCCTCAAAATCCTCTAATCCGATATTGGTATATTCGGCATCTGTAGCGGAAAATGGCGTATCAATGGAAACGACCGGTACGGAGAGACTATTTTTCATCTTGTAATACCCTTCTCGCTTTGCTCCAAGAAGAATAATCCCGTCCACATTCCATTCGCGGGATATCTTTACACAGTCTTCCATGTCCGGATTGCTGTAGAGTAGAAGGAAATACCCTTTTTCCTGTAAAGCAAGTTGCACAGCACCGATTACGGAAGACACAAACGGGTCTTCCACTATACTCTCTTTCTCGATTCGTTTATACGCCAGAATAAGCGCAACGAGCCTGGAGCCCTTGGCAGATAGCATGCGGGCTCCCATATGGGTAACATACTGTTCTTCTTCCAGTATTTTCTCTACCCGATTATAGATTTCAGGACTGACTTTCTCTTTTCTTTTATGAATGACATTGGACACGGTAGAGGGACTTACATTTGCCAATTTCGCAATATCTTTAATTCTTACCATAAGAACCCTCTTCTTCCTTTAGCCTTTTACCGCTCCCTCAACCATTCCGCTCATAATCTGCTTCTGTCCAATCAGGAAAACGATAATCATAGGTAAAATGGCAAGCAGTGCAGCCGAAAGAATGAGATCCCACTGTTTTACATAAGAACCTACAAAGGCCTGCACGGCAACGGGGAGCGTCTTTACCTTTCCGTTTTGTCCAAGCATCAGAGACGGAAGAAGATAGTCGTTCCAAATCCACATTCCGTTTAAAATCGTTACCGTCGTAATAATCGGTCTTAAAAGCGGGAAAATAATCTTAAAGAAGGTTCCTTCCGGAGAGCATCCGTCAATCGCAGCCGCCTCCTCCAATTCATAAGGAATCCCCTTGATAAATCCTGTCAGGATAAATACCGTCATTGCACCGCCAAAACCAAGATAAGCAAATACAATCCCCTGTACAGATTGTAACATACTGATTCCAATGAACTTACCGACATCACGGAAAGTGGATACAAGCGGAAGCATAACCACTTGGAACGGAATAATCATCGAAGCAATAAATACCATGTAAATTACAGTGGCCCAAGTCTTCTTATGATTTCTGCTGATTACCCATGCCGCCATACTGCCAAACAAAACGAGAAGAACCAAAGATACAATGGTAATCACGGTAGAAGTCCCAAAGGCATACCAGAAGTTAAAGTTGGAGTTGTGTATGACGGAGTTCAGATTCTTAAGTAACTGGGCGAAACTCACTCCGCGAAAACGAACGGGATCCGCTACAATATCCGTCTGCTTCTTAAAGGCATTCATAACAACCAGATAGAAGGGGAACAAAACGTAGAGTGCAATAAAAGTTCCCACGATTCCCAGAACTAAACTTTTCCCTTTTCTTGTACTATTCATTACATTTCCACCTCTCTACTGTTACTGATTCGCACCTGAATCAAAGAAATCACAGCCAGAATAATAAAGAACAGAACCGCCTTGGCCTGCGCAACGGCAAAATTATTTTTTGCAATCGCAGTATTGTAAATGTTCAAAGCCAGCATCTGTGTACCGTTGGATAAGTAGGCCCCCATAAAGTCCGGTACGGATCCGGCACCATTGGTCAAGGCCATATTGACATCAAACTGCTTAAAAGCGGAAGTTAAAGTCAAGAAAGTGCAGATGGTAACCGTTGACGCAATCATGGGAATCTTCACCTTAAAGAGTGTCTGCAAAGCACTTGCCCCATCAATGGAGGCCGCTTCCAAGACATCTCCCGGTATCTGCGTAAGGCCGGTCACATAGATTAACATAATATATCCTCCATACTGCCAGATATAGACGATGATAATCGCAAGCATCGCCGTCTTCGTACTCGACAGCATGGAAAATTTAATATAACTCATCAGAACATTGTTGAATACAAACTGCCAGATATAGCCGAGAACAATTCCTCCAATCAGATTCGGGAGGAAATATGCCGCACGGAAAAAAGCAACTCCTCTAAGCTTTGAAGTGCAAAGTAAAGCCAGACAAAAACCAACAATATTAATGAGAATAACATTCAACAATACAAAAACAAAAGTGATAAGAACCGACCAAATAAATGCCGGATCATGGAACATTTTCAAATAGTTTTGAACCCCTACCACCTTCGTAAAACGAATTCCAGTCCAATCTGTAAAAGAATATCCAATTCCCAAAACAAGAGGAATGATAACGGTAATAAAAAAAGCAAAAAGCAGGGGGAATAGAAAAATAAAATACACAATCTTTCGATGATGTGCAGTACTCGGTATTTTATAAAGACCGAAAAAAAACAAAATAGCTCCGCAAACCAACAGCGTTCCTCTTAAATTTGCAATGGTTTTCATTGCACCACTATAATTTGCCTTTATAGTGAATGCAAAGAAGAGAGCAGCAAACATGAGTACAGCCCCCAGTATCAGTAAAAAATTGGACTCTAATCTTGTATCTCGTCCTTTCATGGTTCCCCCTTCTAAAAAATGGGGCAGCATAATGCTGCCCCGCTTCTTCACCTTATAGTGCTGTTCTGCACAGCCTTGTGTGATTGCACTACAGCAAACTCTGTAGTCACATTCTACTGGAAACTCCTCTTAGAATGCAAGTGAAATCTAAAGTAAGATTATCCGGCATAGTACTGTGCAACAACCTTCTCTACAGTATCTACAAACTTAGCTTTATCCAGATTTCCGGAAGCAAAATCCTGGTAAACTACACCAAGTGCATTCTGCGCAAGACCTTCCTTGTTTCCAAGCCAGTGCCAAGCAGAAGTCTTTCCTGCCTTTGTGTAGTCGGTAATCGTCTGTGCAAACGGATCATCTGCCACATAGCTGATGGACTTGAACGGACTTACAAAACCGGCCTTCTCAACCAAAATCTTCTGTCCTTCATCCTCGGAAACCCACTGCAAGAACTTTAAAGCCTCTTCCTTGTTGTCGTTATCAAATACAGCCCACCAAGACGGAGAGTTTGTCTGAATGGTATCGATTCCCTCTTCAAATGCATAAGGAATCATTCCGACTTTAAACTTGCCGGCAGCCTCATACTGCTCCTTATCATCGTTTGTCATGGTTGCCCCAATCCAGGAACCCTGTGTCACGAAAGCATACTTTCCGGCAGAGAAGTTCTGAATCTGCTGGTCATATGTTCCAGAAACAAGAAGTGCGGGATCTGCATACTTATTGAAAAGCTCAACCATATCCGCATACTTGGAGAAACGATCTTTATCAATCTTACCCTGTTCGAGAAGGTCAAAATACTTCGTATCGTCTCTCTTTAATCCGCCATCCTCATAAACACCGAAGAGGTGATTACCGGTAGACCAATAAAGGTTTGTAGCCTCGGCAACATAACCGACAACTGCAGTAAGTCCGAGTTCATCCTTCTTGCTGTCTAAGGTTTCAAAAGCCTTCTTCATAGAATCCGGGCCGGTAATGGATTTCGGATCAATTCCCGCCTTCTCCAAAACATCCGCATTATACGCAAGACCGATAGCCTCCGTTGTATACGGGAAACCTACTACCTTACCATCTTTATCCTTATAAGCGGCTTCTGTATCGGAAACCCACTTTTCATTAGACATATCAACAAGATGGCCTTCCCAGTTCTTAAAATCCGTATCTCCACCGTTTACAAAGATATCCGGCATATTATCAGCCTGGAAATATCCTTTTAATGTACCCTGAATGTCAATACCGCCACCCATGGACTCGATGTTCACCTTCACACCGGTCTCCTTCTCATAAGCGGCTGCCAGTTCCTTCAGCTGTGCATCAACCTCGATTTTACCGTTGACAAGACGAAGTTCTTTCCCTGCGGAAGACTTCTTTTCCTCGGACTTTCCTTCATCCGCTTTGGTTGTCTCAGCCTTATCCGTTTCTCCGGAAACCTTCGTTTCAGAAGAAGATCCGCCGCCACAGGCAGTAAGAGCCAAAACCAAGGCAGCTGTCATCAGCGCTAAATTTCTTTTTTTCATTTACATTCCTCCTTATTTGATCCCTTAACGGGGAGTCATTGTATGAACTGTAAGAATATGAACTATTACTTGATGAATCATACCAGCTTTATCGTATAAATTCAAGAACAATTCTATAAATTGCACATAATTTTATGATTATAAGCTTAAAAATTTGCCAGTATTTCATTACAATAAGTGAGTACTTTATGTTCTGGTTAATATATGTATATATTATTTTTATTCTTAACAAGTATTGTGCGCGTAGCGTGCGATATCTCGTTTGCAAAACTTTATCCTTATTAAACCATAGTTCAAAATTTATGTAAAAACTCGCTATAAACAAAAAAAGAAGCCGTTTCGATAAAAACGAAACAACTTCTATGAATGAACGACCCGGAACGGATTCGAACCGTCGACCTCCGCCGTGACAGGGCGGCGCTCTAACCAACTGAGCCACCGGGCCATCTCGTACCTGCTTCTTTAGTAGAAGCATATAGTTAACTGCGTACTCAGTAATCCCTAGAGTCTAATTCCCTAGCAACTACCTTTCTTCAGAAAAACAACATATCAAAGAAATAACTCTAGCAGTAAAACATATCAATCAGACGCATTGGATAAGCCCTCGACCTATTAGTAGCTGTCAGCTGAATGCTTTGCAGCACTTACACCTCAGCCCTATCTACCTCGTTCTCTTCAAGGGGTCTTACTCTTGCGATGGGATATCTCATCTTGAGGTTGGCTTCACGCTTAGATGCCTTCAGCGTTTATCCATTCCCAACTTGCCTACCCTGCGATGGGATTGATTCCCAACAGGTTCAGCAGAGGTCAGTCCATCCCGGTCCTCTCGTACTAAGGACAGATCCTCTCAAATATCCTACGCCCGCGCCGGATAGGGACCGAACTGTCTCACGACGTTCTGAACCCAGCTCGCGT